>CAVUME010000006.1:0-346817 GCA_963742395.1 uncultured Solirubrobacteraceae bacterium
GCGTTTGCCGAATAATGGTGCGCGGTCGGCGGAAAATTGCGGATCGCCATGATAGCATGTCAAGAGCTCGACCGTTGCCGCTGAACCAAAGACGAGTGGCACACGGGCATGAATGCCTGAAGGGACAATGTCAAGGATGGGACGCAGGCAGTCGGTCGCAAGTCCACCCGCGAGTTCGACGATAAAGGCAACCGGATTGGCCTCGTAAAGGAGCCGCAGCCGCCCGTCCTGATAACCGGCTCGGTGATCGCCGGGATAAAGGAAAATCCCACCCCGTAGCAAGATCCGGTAGGCGTCGGCGACGAGCGAGCCTGTCCAACGCATGTTGTGGTTGCGCTTCAGCGGCCCTTCTGTCCCTTGCACGCAATCGTCAATAAACGCCCGGACCGGAGCGTCCCAATGCCTGTAGTTGGAGGCGTTTATGGCGTATTCGGCGCATTCCCTGGCGATGATGGGAGCGGATACCGCCTGATAAAACCGGCCGTCGCGCCGGTCCAAAGTGAAGATTTGGGTTTGATTGCTTCCTAAAGCGAACACGAGCGAGGTCTGTGGCCCATAAATGACGAAGCCGGCGCCGATCTGCATCCGACCTGGTTGCAGGAAATGGGCCTCAGCACTGCTCGCATTGGCGAGCACGGGAAGAATTCGAAAAGATCGTGCCAATCGAAACATTGGCATCGATATTTGATGAGCCGTCGAGCGGATCCATCGCAACCGCGAGCGATCCAGCAGGATCAAGAACCAGCGGCTCACTCAGCTCCTCGGAGACAATGGCCGCCACAGGTGCCTGCCTGAAAGCGCTAACGAATATGTCGTTGGCGAGAACGTCCAGTTCCTTCTGAACATCGCCGTCAGTATTCGTGCTGGCGCGGCTGGCCCCAAGCTGGCCATAGAGACGTCCGAGACTAATCAGCTCAGACATTTCAATGGAGGCCGCCGCGATTGCGCGAAGAACTTGGGCGGCTCCGCCCAAACGGGCGTCCAGTTCCACCGTTTGATCGAGATAGGCTGCGAAATCCTCTGTCCCGGCAAGCTGTGGCATGGTGAGCCTTATCACGGTTGTGTGACCCGCAATGTGGCTCAAAGCCGCGAAAAATAAAAGTGAATAATGGTGAGAGAGCACTTAGGGGAAATTTGATGCAGCCCGCGCGCGGTCCGTCTGGGAAGCATTTGGAGAATGGTCTACAGTCGCGGTTAAGCTAGACTTCAAGATGCCAGTGTTGCACTGTTCAATCACACTGGGGACGGCAGGCGTGGCAGCTTGCTAACGCTAAAGAACCGTGCGGCCGTGCCTCATTGTCATGACGTCGCCAGCATTCAATGATGATCTCCACCAGCATGGAGTTCATCGCGCAGACGGGCGTTGAAAGGCTTGATATCGCCGTTCCTCTATGGGCTTGCGGGCGTGATCGAAGCGGTCTTGAAGCCTATGGGCAGTCATGAGTGAATTCCTCGATCACATTTAGCATTCGGTATTTTCTCACATCATCGGTACAGTCCTCTTCAGTGATGCCGCTCGAGACATTGTTGGGGTGTTCGGCGCGCAGTCAAATGCACAATTCGTGGATATGCAAGAGATAGCCGCAACTGGGTTGCTTTTGTAGCGTAATTGGTCAAAATCTAATTTCTGACCGCAACCGGATAGCATATCCAGAGCAACGCAATCCTTTGCCTATGCTGGAAATTTGGGATCATAATTGCAACCCAGTCTAGCGCCGGAGGGTGTTGCCCATACATAAGGACAGCGCGGCAACCAGCGGCGGCGCCACGAGGCTTGTCGGCACTGAAAGGAGGCACGCTAGGCGCTGCGGTTCACGAAACCGGTTGCCTTGATTCATCAATTTTATGAGAGGCGAAAGCAAAACAATGAAGCGCGCTGGCGCTATCCTTCTGATCCTTGCCGCATGTGTGTCCGTAGCCGCGGCGGACACCAACGATTACCCCACCGAGGCGCGCGCCGACTATGTTTTCGTCTGCATGAAGACCAATGGTGAAACCCCTGATATGCTGAGGCGCTGTTCTTGTTCGATCGATGTCATTGCGTCGCTGCTGCCCTATGACCGCTATGTGGCCGCCCAGACTGTGGCGAGCATGAATCAGGTGCATGGTCAGATCGGAACGATGTTTCGCGCGAGCGAGCAATCGAAATCCATGCTGGCTGATCTGCACCGGGCCGAGGCAGAGGCCGAAATTCGCTGTTTTTGAGATTTCTCTGGAAGAAAGCGGCCGGCCTGGTCGTGTTGAGTGCGACTTCCCGAACCAAAACACATAGTTTATACTAATTCTGTTCGTGTCAAAATGGACGCTTGGGCGGGCAAAGACGTGCGTTTGATCAGCGAGAGCTCCATCGAACGTAGGCGTTCTCGGTGTCAGGACATACCAACATTGGGTAGCCAAATCTTTCCAAGTTTCTCATAATTCCAAATCATGGCTGCGGGCCGGTTAGATATCCGGAGTGGGTCAATGCGGCACGGATTTTCTCGGCCGGAGTGGGTCATGGACGCGACCAAGCCGTGGAAATGCCCGGATAATTATTGGGACGGAATTTTTACGGAACATGTCCTTGAGCACTTAAGTTACAAAGACGCAATATTTTCAATTGGCGAGTGTTATGGCACGCTAAAGCCGGGTGCGTGGCTTAGGATTTCCGTGCCGGACATAGATAAATTCATCAGCTTTGAACATCTGAAGGACAAAATATCAACGGCGACCGGTGGCAGTTTCAGTGGCGGCCCAGCATTTCGAACACCGATCAGTTTGGGATGTAAGCCTGATGATGGAAGTGGTTGCGGAATGCGGGTTCACAAATATTCGAGAGATCGAATTTGGCTGCGGCACTGACGAGAAGCTAATTAAGGACCAGGAAGTGCGGCGCGAAGAAAGCTTGTATGTGGAAGCTCAAAAGCCAAACAAGGAAAGTTGACCCGTTTTGTTTGCCGTGTGTCCGGAGCTTCCGAAAATGTGAGGCTATAACCGGACCTTGCGCTCTCGATGCTGTAGCAGGTGTCAGGCGGATCACCATGCTCATGCTCGACAATGCGCGATAGCTCGGCGCGGCGGGTCTAAAGCTCCTTAACGGCACATTCATTTCTTTAATTTGCCATCCTTGCAGTCCTGAACTATGGGCCGCTGAACCCACCTTGAACTCTCGTCGACGAGCCAATCATCCACGAGTCCACCGCAACACTGAAGGAATGCAAAGAGAAAATCACCCGCCAATGATGCGTCTCACCGTCAAGCATCACAAGAGAATCCTAACCCAAGCCGGGTCCATGGGGGCAAAGCCCATCGCTCGGAACGAATCGCCAGAAAATCATATGACCTGGAAATCATATTGAGACTGATGTTGGAGTCAAATGGAGCCAACGATGCAATAGTTCGATGGACTGGCAGTCGCAATGCCATACGACATCTCACCTACGGCAAATTATTTCCGGCTTCGGCAAAAGTTTTTTTCGCTGTAACAAGGATCCACTTATCACCATACCCTGCGATCGACAGAACCTTGCCAGCACCGGGCAGCATCGTGCCTCGCCTTGCAACGTAGAAACCGCGGTTGCTCTGTAGAAGTGCAGCTTCCTTGTGGACAAAGCGCAAGACATAGGTATTGTTTGTGCTGTCGCTTGCGGATACCGCGTTCACGTCGTTGTTTAAAGTGGGCGGTGTGATTTGTGCGGCCATTCCACTGTCGCCCTTCGAAATCGAACCGGTGACATTATAGTCAATGGTTCGATAGTCGATAGGCCGGCCATTCGGGTTGGTGGCGTGAACTTCCGAGCGATGGGGCCGCGCGCGACCGCTCGAAGACTTCAGGATATTCGGATCCCTTAAGCATCTCCGGAAGGCTGTTTTGACTGATCATGATAGTAGCGAAGGTTGCCGAACCGATCGCCGCAGCAACGCCCGCCGCGATAAGTCCATGATCGACCGTGAAGGCAAGCACCTCGGCGGGAATGGCATTTATATTCTCCGATGAACACTGTCTTGAGAGCCGGCGTTCTGCCGTATCGGTAACGGTGCTCCTCCGCTGGCTGCCAAGTTGGGGTAGACGCGCTTTCGTCGAGCCAATTCGTCTGTGCTGTTTGTTTCCGATCATTTCCAAGGCCGATCAAATCCTTTGGCTACAAGAGACAAAAGCGCGTGCCTGTCCAGAACATATAGACACATTAAGCGATGAACTCCTGTGCATCCTGAAGCGATGGAAACAAGCGCCGTCCCAACATTGTCACTATTTCCACGCTCCCATCCATGAACAGCACATAGGCACGGTCCTTCAACCAGACGCGTTCAATAATTTTCCTTGGTTGCTGCGGACGATTTGCGCGTGAATTCGCACCCGATGATTTGGCGGTTCTCTCAAGCACAGATTCAAAAAATTTGTTCAACGCGCCAAATCCGGTTTTCAAAGCGCCTAGGATTGCTACTCCAAATCCAGTGAGAATCGTGCAAAATGCGATAGTTGGTAAGGATGCTCCGAACAATAACTGCTACGAATTCGCTGAATGCCGTGGCCTGATTGTGTAGTTCCATTCAGGATGGAACTGATCGCCGGTGATGTCGAGGCATTTCATTGCGGCGTTGCTGACCTTGATGCCCTTCTGGTAGCTGCGCGTGTCGAGCGCGCTTTCGACCTTCAGACCGGTCTTGGTGGTCGTCGCCCCGATCAACTCGACCACGGCAAGGCGATCCGTAAGCGGCCGGCCGCGCCAGTTCTGCGTGATGTGACAGAACAGCCGGTGCTCGATCTTGTTCCATTTCGATGTGCCGGGCGGATAGTGGTGGACGCGGATCACGAGCCCGGTCTCGTCGGCCAGCTTTTGCAGTTCGAGCTTCCAGAGGCGCACACGCGCACCATTTGAGCCGCCGCAGTCGGCAGTGACCGTCAATTCACGTGCATTGGGATAGCGCTGTCGCCCCATGCGTTCGAGCCAGCAACGGATCGACTGCACGGCGAACTCGGCGGTGTCGCTGGTGATCCCGACGCTGACGAATCCGGTGTTGGCGGTCACATCGTATACGCCGTAGGGCACGACCTTGCCGAGCTTCTTGTCCTCGAAGTCGTGCACGTTCACGCGCTGCGGATCGCCTTTGGGGCGATAACATCTCGTATAACTCCTGCCGAAATCGGCATTGCCCGAAATGCCAGTCGCTGGCCCGTGCGCGATGGCTGGACGACCGGCGGTCGGAGGTCCTCGATACTGAGTACTTCCATGTGGTGTTCACCATGCCCAAAGAGCTGGCCGCCATCGCCTATCAGAACAAGGAACTGGTGTACGGAATTCTGTTCCGAGCGGCGGCGGATACCTTGCGCATCATCGCCGCCGATCCGAAGCACCTCGGCGCGGAGATCGGCTTCTTCGCCGTGCTCCACACCTGGGGCCAGAATTTCTTCATCATCCCCACCTGCATTGCGTAATCCCCGGCGGCGGGCTCTCCCCGGATGGCGCACGATGGATCAGCTGCCGCAAGGGCTTCTTCCTACCCGTAGCGGTCCTGTCGTGTCTGTTCCGCAGGTTGTTCCTGGAATATCTCACCGCGGCCTTTGATGCAGGCAAATTGAAGTTCTTCCATACTCTCGAGCCGCTTTGGGAGCGGCGTGCATTCCTGCGCACCCTGGCTCCGCTCTGGAACGCGAAATGGGTCGTCCATGCCAAGCGGCCCTTCGCTGGGCCTGAACAGGTTTTGGACTATGTCGGACGTTACACGCACCGCGTGGCCATCTCCAACAATCGACTGGAAAGCATGGACGACCGCCTCATTCTTTCGCAGGCGGAGGCGATCGAACGTTTGACCGGGGAAGTCGAAGCACTGCGCGCCGACAACGCGGCACTGCGTGCCAAACTCGATCTGCCGCCGAAGACGCCTGAAAATTCCAACACACCGCCGAGCCAGGGACACAAGGCCTCGGGCGAGGAAAGCAAGACGTCCGAGGGAAAGCGGCGCAAGCCGCATGCCGGGGCTCATCGTCCGCTTCATCCCAATCCGACTTCGAAGCGGGATGTCTTTGCCTGCCGCTGCCAAGGATGCGGCGCGGATGTCTCCGGGGTCGTCTGCGAGACCTATGACCGCGTCGAAATCCCCCCGATCAAGCCCGACGTGACCCAGGTCTCACTTCTTGGCGGCGTCTGCCCGTGCTGCGCCAAGCGCTTCAAGGCCGAGCCGCCCGAGGGCTTGCCCGGATCGCCGTTCGGGCCGAACCTGCGCGCCTTTGTGCTTTATCTGCGTGCTGTCCAGGGCATTCCACTGGCGCGATTGAGCCACCTGCTGCGCGACTTGTTCGGCCTGGACATCAGCGAGGGCGCCCTGGTCAATATTCTCAATGCCAGCCGCGAGCCTTTCGCCGCGCAGACGAACCTGATCAAGGCGCGGCTCATGGCCGGCACGGCGTTGGCTTCGGACGAGACTGGGATGAGGGTCGGTAAGGCCAACTGGTGGCTTTGGGTGTTCCATCACGCCGACAGCGCCATCTTCATTGCCGCCAAACACCGATCCAAGGCAGTCGTGCAGGCCTTCTTGGGCGATTGGCGCCCGGATTATTGGATCTCGGATCGCTACGGCGGCCAGATGGGTTGGGCCGTGCGCGAGCACCAAGTCTGCCTCGCCCATCTCATCCGCGATGTCCAATACGCCATCGACGCTGGCGACGCGGTGTTCGCGCCCGGCCTGAAAGGCCTCCTCAAGCGCGCTTGCGCCATCGGACGCCGGCGCGAACATCTTACCGACGGCACCCTCAAAATATACGAGGCCGATCTCAACCGGCGGCTTGATCGCCTCATGAGCCTGATCCCGACCCACAAGGCCGGAAACAAGCTCCGGACAATCATCAAAAAGGTCCGCAGCCATCTCTTCGTCTTCGTGACCAACCGTGACCTCACGGCGACCAACAACGGCTCGGAGAGAGCCCTGCGACCTTGCGCGGTCTATCGAAAGATCACCAATGGCTTTCGCAGTGAATGGGGAGCCACCCTCTACGCCGACATCCGATCCGTCGTCGAAACCGCCCGCCGACGTTCCATCGGAGCCCTCGAAGCAATCCGTCTCACCCTCGCCGGAGCATCTCTGGTGCAGTCAACATAGCCGCCGGGAGGTGAG
Source organism: uncultured Solirubrobacteraceae bacterium (assembly GCA_963742395.1). Lineage (GTDB taxonomy): Bacteria > Actinomycetota > Thermoleophilia > Solirubrobacterales > Solirubrobacteraceae > Palsa-744. Next base: position 7,093 of record CAVUME010000006.1, read on the forward strand.
CAATTACCACCTTGATGATCCGGTCCGCGGAAACAATCCCCATAGATCGGTGCGGCGGCCCGCGGCTTAGTCCAATCCGTTTTTAGCTCACCGTCGCGACCGCGAACATCGCGCAAAACGGGTACCGCCCTTCGTCGCGCCGCTAAGCTAAAAACGCTCTGCATTATCTTGAGATGTCCCGCTTCGGCACATAAGTAAATTCCTCCACGAGAACGTCCTTGATAATCTCCCTCCCCAGACGCTGATTGATCTTTTGAGCGAGCGCTTTGGTCAGGCCCTGCAAATCATATTTTTGCAAATGGCTAAAATCCACTTTGCCAGTATAAAGCTCACGAAAAGCCTCGTCGGTTATGAAATCGTCAGGTGGAACGGACAATTCCTGCAAATATTTAGTATCTGCGAGATAAATGAACTGTGCGACGATATACCCTTCGACATTCCCGTTCGCGATCATCGGAACATTAATTGGCATTGTCTTTTTTCGTTCGAGATCTCCCACCCTTTTCACGGGAGTTTCGCTATCGGCAGCCCGGGATCTCCACGTTGAGCTCACATAGGCCGAAGCCGAAGTAACGACGATAATCCAAGCGCAACTGGCAATTAGCCGCATCATCAGGACCTGCCATTGTCGCCAAGTTCAGGAGTATAGGTGCCATCGGATTCATGCTGTTGAATGGCGCGCGCTATGATTGCGGCAATGGCACCTACTGCATCCAAATGCGTTTGAAGTATCGTGATACGACTCCAACCCGACGCTGTCGCTGTCGTGTACATGCTCTTCGCGCCCGCGCTGCTGTGGATCGGCGCCACGCTGCTGCTCGTGCGCCTGCGCGGACGCACCCTGAGCTGGCTCGCGCGCAGGGCCGCCGGCGAACGCGCCCACGACACGCCCGGCTTCCTGCTCGCCAGCGCCGGACGCCGCGGCGCGGCCATCAACCGCGGGCTGCTCGTCGTCGGCCTGCTGCTGGCGTTCGGCGTCAACCTCGGGGGTGTTCACCGCCACCTACGACCAGCAGCCGACCGTCGACGCCCAGCTCACACTCGGCGCCGACATCGCCGTCACTGCACTCCCGGCATCGCCGCCCGCCATCACCTGGCGCAAAGGATCGCCGCGGTCCCGGGCGTAGCGCCACTAGCGCGGTCGATCACTCATTCGTACGTCGGGCCCGACCTCCAGGATACCTTCGGCGTCGAACCAGCCGCGATCGCGCAAGCCACGACGCGCGCGACTTCACTTCCCCGGCGCGAACGCGCACCAGGCGATCGCCCGGCTGCGCACGCCAGGCGCGATCCTGGTCTCCAAGGAAACGGTAACCGACTACGGCCTGAAGCTCGGCGACCTGCTGAACCTGCGGGTTCTCAACCACCACAGCGGCCGCTTTACGGTTGTGCCCTTCCACTACGCCGGGATCGTGCAGGAGTTTCCCTCCGCCCCTCGGGACTCGTTCATGGTCGCCAACCTCCGCTACCTGCAGTCGGTCGACCATGCCGGCGGGCCCAATGTCGTCTTCGCCAAGGCCGGTGACCCGCGAGCAGCCGCACGCGCCATCGCGAAGGCCACACGCACCGACGGCACCTCCGTCAGGAGCATCTCCGAACAGCTGCCGCAGACCGCGAGCGCGATCACGAGCGTCGACCTGCACGGCATCAGCCAGATCGAGGGGGCATTCACGATCGCGCTCGCCGCGGCCGCGATGGCGCCGTTCTTCGCGCTCGAGGTGATCGAACGCCGCCACGAGTTCGCGACGATGGCAGCTCTCGGGGCCACGCTGCCACGCATCGGCGCGTTCGTGTGGAGCGAGGCAGCCCTCGTCCTGGTCGGCAGCCTGCTGCTCGCCGCGGTGCTCGGGATGCTGATGGCGATGATGCTCATAGCGAGCTGCAGCACGTGTTCGACCCTCCACCCGACCATCTCGCGATCCGTCGAGGACCTCGCGGCGCGGCTCGTCGCCGCCGCGATTCGCCAGCGCCCTGGCCGCCGCAATCGCGGCGCTGCGCCTGCGGCGCCTGCCCCATCGGCGCACTGCTGCGCGAGCAGTAGGACGACGCGCTGCATCCCGCGACCACCCACGATGAGGCCGAGCACCGCCACCGGAGCCGGCAACGGGCCGACCCGACGCCGCAGACCGGAAACCCCCTACGAGGCGAGGAGCCTGAGGTTGACGGGCGAGGGTGAGCAGCAGCGCTCAGCGCCCCGCCGTCACGCCCCGGCGAACGTGCTGGTGGTCGATGACGAACCGCGGGTCATCGAGTTCGTGCGGCGCGGCTTACAGGCCGAAGGCTTCTCAGTCAGCGTCGAGTACGACGGACGGCGCGGCGAGGAACACGCGTTGCGGGAAACCGTCGATGTGGTCGTACTCGATTGGACGCTACCGGAGCGCGACGGGATGGACGTCTTGGCCACGCTCCGCGAGGCCAAGCCCGAGGTACCCGTGATCTTGATCACGTCGAGCGGCGAGACGAAAGACGGGATCGCGGGCCTGGAGGCGGGTGCGGTCGACTACCTCGTCAAGCCGTTCTCTGTGATTGAGCTGGCGGCGCGGATTCGTGCTCGGCTGAGGAGGGTCGCGCCGCGGGTAGCAACGAGTCTGAAGCGCGAGGACCTCGAACTCGATCTGCTCGACGCGCACTGTGCGCCGAGGCCGAGCGGAGCCAGTCGCCCTTACCGAGACGGAGTTCGCATTGCTCTCGCACCTGATGCGAAACAGCGGTCGTCATCAGCCGCGACGAGCTGCTCAGAGTCGTGTGGCGAGACGAGCCCGATCCGGCGAACAACGTCGTCGATGTGTACATCGGCTATCTCACGCCACAAGCTCGGCGACGCCGCGGATCCGGCGCCGATTCACACCGTGTACGCGGTCGGCTACCGCTTCGGCAAGGAGACGGGCTGAGGATCGCGACGAACGCCCCGTAACACAGCGGCTCGGCGAGATTCCGCGTGAGGTCGACGATCGGGCATCGAGCAACCGGAGGTCTATTCGCCACGTAGGAAGGAAGTCGGCGTCTGATCCGCAGACCCCCGAACGCGGCGTATCCTCGTGAGTAGATGCTGCGCCTCAAGCTGATCGCGCTGTTCCCGTTCTTGACCCGGTGGCTTGAGGTCGCTCCGGCGACGTGTTGTGGCCTCTGCCCGACGTGTTTTGGTGCGACCGCTACGGGTTTGTCTGTTGCCGATGGTTGTCAAGGATCGCGAAGAGAAGCTGAGGACTAGGCCGAGCGCCACGCCTCTCGCACGTGCTTCCGGTAGAAGTCAGGAACACGGGGGCGATAGAGACCAGAGCGGCCTCGTCGAACGGGCCAGGGATGGGCAGTAGGGCAATCCCGCCGATGAACCGGATCGGACGGGGGATGCGCTTATTCCGGATGAGGATCGTGCTGGCGCGGATAGTCCTCGCGATCACGCCGCCAGTCTAGGAATCACCGGAGGTTTTGACCGGAGGTTTGTGCGATGGATTTGTCAGCGCACACATCCCCAGCCAAACCCCCGCGGGACCCAGCCCGGCTCGAGATCCGACCGACGGGACGGTCGTGGATCTGGCTCTACAGAGACAACCAGGGCCTATCTGGGGCCCGTTTATCGGGCCGGGGCCGGATGGTTCGGCATGGGGTGGTCGGCGGCGCTGCCCAGCGGTCACTCAGGCGTGTACCCGGTGCCAAAACGTTGCGACGGCCCTCCGGCGTACGCAGCTCGTCACGCTTCACGAACAGCGGTGCCGCTCGCTCAATGACCGACTCGGCGTCAAGGCAGCACCCGTCCTTATTCCTCACCGGTCCGGTCGGGTACCAATGCGGTACCAATCTGAGCAAATCCGGCGGAATCTGCTGGACATGATTTGGCTTCAGAAAGCCAGATATGCCTCACCGCACCCCCATCCAGCCTGCTCATAACCCGAAGGTCGCGGGTTCGAATCCCGCCCCCGCTATCCCGGCCGACCAGGGCGGAGGACTTGCATGAGCCCTGCAATCCGGCCGACCGAGGCCTCGAGGGCCGTCCCCATCCCGGGCGGCCTTCGTCGTGAGGCCTCGGCGTTGTCTTTCTCATTGGCGCTCGTCTCGCTGGTGCTCGAGACGGCTGGCTTCGCGATCGCGGCGGCGCTAGGCTCGTAGGTGATGTCCGAGCAACCGAGAAAAGCCGCTCGGGCGCGTGCGACGCAGCCAAAGCCGCCGAAGCCGGGCTCCGTGCCCAAGCTGCCTCAGACGATCTTCAACCTCGAGAAGCGCGGCGGATCGGGCGACCGCTCGGGTAACGGATGATTCAGGCGGACGACGGGGCGCCCGCGTCAAGGACGCAGCTAGCGCACTGGTCCTAACTGGCTTGCTCTTGAGCTCTTCTGCTTGCCGTCGTGGGCTAGGGCGCGGAGCAGGTGATCGGCGATCGCTTCGGGCGTTGGAGGACAGCCCGGAATGCGGATGTCGACCGGGAGCAGTTCTTCGAGGGCGCCGGCGATCTGAGCGGTCTCGCCGAGAATGTTGCACCCGAGTGCGCAGTCGCCGAGCGCCGCGACGAGGCGCGGTTCGGGCATTGCCTGGTAGGCGGTTTGCAGCGGGCCGGCCATTCTCGTGGTAACCGGCCCTGTGACGAGCAGGATGTCGGCGTGCCGTGGGGAGGCGACGATGTCGAGTCCGTGGCGCTGGAGGTCGTGGAAGGGGTTTGTCACGGACCCGAGCTCGTGCTCACAGCCGTTGCACGACCCGGCGTCGACATGGCGCATTGCCAGCGACCGCGCAGGACCGCGCTCGAGGCGTGCTTCGCGACGGATCGCGGCTAGCTGTCGCAGCAGGATGAACATCAGCGATCGACGCAGGCGTAGCAGAGCTCGAAGCTCTTGTTGATCAGGGGGAAGTCGGGCAGCAGGTTGCCGACGGCGGCGTGGGCGAGCGCTGGCCAGTTGGCGAAGGATCCCGTGCGCAGATGCAGACGGGTCACGCAGGGACCGTCCAGCTCGACGGCGCAGATCGTGGCGCCGCGCGGGCTCTCGACACGCCCTATGCCCAGCGGCGAGGTTGCACCGGTTTGGTGGCTCGTGCCGCTCGCGAGCGCTCCTGCCAGCAGATCTTCGAGCATCTCGTAGGTGGTCTCGAGCTCGATCGCTCGGAGCCTCAGTCGCGCGCCCACGTCGCCGGTCGGTTCGTGCAGCGTGGCTGGCGTGAACTCGTCGTAGGCGAGGCGCGGACTGTCGGTGCGCACGTCCTGGCGGATGCCTGCTGCGCGTGCCGCAGGACCGACAGCGCCGAGTCGGCGCGCGTCGCCGGGGCCCAGTAAGCCGATGCCGTCTAGTCGTGCCTGTAGCGACGTGGTGAACTCGAGCTCGCGCCATGCCGCGGTGGTGTCCGTGTGCAGCTCGCGTATTGCCGCTCTCGCCGTCTCGCTCCCGGCCGAGTCGAGGGCGAGCGCTCCACGTCCGATCTGCAGGGTTCCGAAGAGGAAGCGGTGTCCGAACGCTGCCGCGTTGATCTGTTGTGCTCGGTCCTTCAGTGCGGCGAATGCGAGCGTTCCGGGCGTGAACCCCACTCCGGCGCAGATGGCTCCTATGTCGTGTAGATGGTTGTAGAGGCGCTCGAGCTCGAGGAGCACGGTGCGGTTGATGCGCAGCTCACGGTCGGGCTGCACTCCGCTGGCGTCCTCGACCGCGTGCACGAACGCGACGCTGTTGGCGACCGCACAGGCGGCGCAGGCGCGTTGGGCGTACGGGAGCGCTGCGGCGGCCTGCCGGCCCTCGGCAGCTCGCTCGAGCCCGCGGTGCTTATAGAACAGCCGTGGGTCCATTGCGAGGATGCGCTCGCCCACCACGTGAAAGCGGAAGTGCCCGGACTCGATGACCCCGGCGTGGATGGGGCCGACAGCAACCTGGTGGACGCCGTCGCCGGACACGGGTGTCATCCACAGCTCGGGGTCCTCGGGATGTGCTGCGAGCGCGCGCAGCGGCGAGTGTCCCGCGAACTTCAGGCCGTAGAGGTCGTGGGCCTCGCGCTCATCCCATCCGGCGGCCTCCACGAGATCGACCGCCGTTTCGACCTCGCCGGCTGTCGCTGCGCACGTGATCACGCGGTGTTCGTGCGGTGAGACGAACAGCATGTGCCAAGCGAGGGGCCCACTGTGCTCACTGGCCCAGGCGCCCCCGAACTGCTCCCCTGCGGCTAGCGCATCTTCGATCGCCGCTCGCCATGCGCCTGGCTCGATTCGGCTGATGGTCGGTCAGAGCACACCTCGCGTGAGGGTCTCTACGAACCCTGAGCCGGGCAGCAACAGGCCGGCGAATCCGCACGCCAGCATGCCGGCGCTGAGGACCACGGTCAGGGCGAGGATCGGTCGCTCCTCTCGCGATCGGCGGCGTCGGTGACGTCGGCCCGGCTCGCCTATGACCCCGTCTATGAGTGCGTGCAGCAGTCCCAGGAAGCCGAGGGCCAGGGCGATGACGGCGATTGCGCTGACGAGCAGATCGCCGGCGGCGACGCCGCCGAGAACGATCAGTAGCTCCGAGAGGAACAGCGGCGAGGGCGGCATGCCTGAGAGCGCGACCAGGCTCACGCCCATCGCTGTCGCCGTGGCGGGGCTCTCGCCGAGCACGTTTGCGGGGGCCTTGTTGGCGGCCTTGGGATCGATGCGTAGCAGGGGCAGGGCGGCGTAGAAGCCGAGCGCCTTAGCGAGCGCGTGGCCGGCGACGTGAAGAACAACGCCCGCGATCGCGAGGGGGGTCCCGAAGCCGATGCCGATGCCGATGATGCCCATGTGCTCGAGGCTCGAGTAGGCGAGTAGACGCTTCCACGGGAGCGATCGCCACAGGAACGGCACGGCGACGAGCATCGAGGCCAAGCCGAAGGCGATGAACACGTCACGCGTCGTGGCCGCGCCCACCGACGGTTCGAGCGTCTCCTTCACACGCCAGGCGACGAGTACGACGCTCGGCAGCAGTGCGGCGGAGAGCAGGGCGCTTATCGGTGCGGGTGCCTCGCTGTGCGCATCGGGCAGCCAGTTGTGCACAGGTGCCCAGCCAATCTTCGTCGCGAGGCCCGCTAGCAGCAGCACGAATGCGGTCAGCGTCGGGGTCTTCGGAAGCGCGTGCGTGGCCCCTTGCAGGGCGTGCCAGTCGAGCGCCTGCAGGCCGTGGTGCCCGGCGTTGGCCTGCCCGATCGCCAGGATGATGATCCCGAGGAGCGCGACCGAGAGCCCGAGCGTCGTGAGCAGCAGGTACTTCCAACCGGCCTCCAGTGCGTCGCGCCGGCCACTGAATGCCACGAGCAACGCCGATGCGGCGGTCGTCGCCTCGACGATCAGCCACACGGCCGCGAGGTTGCCGACGATCGGCACGGCGAGCAAGGCCGCCCAGAACAGGAACAGGGCGGCGTAGTAGAGGCTTCGCGAACGCGTGGCCGTCGTAAAGCTGCGACCGCTGGTTCGCAGGAAGCTGGGAGAGATCAGGGCGCTGCAGAGCCCCACGACGGAGATGACGGCGAGCAGCACTCCGCTGGCCCCATCCACGAGGTACCACTGGCCACGCAGCGGACTGTCCCCTCCGCGGGCGAGCAACGTCGCCGCCAGCGCCATCGACGCGGCCGCGGTCAGGATCGCCGCGCAGACCGCCAGCCCGTCGGCCTGGCGCGGCGTGCGCGCGAGCAGAACCGCGACCATGCCCGCGCACGGGAGCGCGGGCACGAGCAGAACCAGGTTCCCCACCAGATCAGTCACGCAGCCCCCGCAGCAGTTCGGTGTCTCCTGTTCCCGTGTCGCTGTGGATCTCGCGGACGAACGCCGCGGCGACGGTCACGATCAGCGCGAGGTCAAAGAGCGCGCCGAACTCGATCAGGTAGGAGAGGCCTCCGGGGACCGAGACCGACAGCAGCGACAGGCCGTTCTCCGCCACGACGAGTCCGAGCAGCTGGAAGAAGATCGGGCGCCGGACGACGACGATCGCCATCCCGACGAGCACGAGCGCGACCGAGACGTGTTCGACGTGGGGGTCGCCGAGGCCGAGCGGCGGCACGAAGAGCACAGCGCACAGCGCGACCGCGCCGGCGCATGCAAAGCGCACGAACGGGCCCGCGGCCGCGGCGACCGGACCGGCCTCAGGCGTTCGCCGGATCAGCACGTAGAGGAGCACGGGCAGCGCGAGCGCCTTCGTCGCGATCAGAAATGCCCCGACGAGCGGGTCCGCTGAGGAGCCGCCGCCAATGCCCGCGGCGATCATGCCGAGGGCGACGGCCTGTGCTGCCACGAGCACGATTGCGACCGTGCGTCTGCGCACGACGACGACTGCCAGGCCGAGCACGAGCATGGTCGTCACGAGCGCGTTGCTCATGCGCCCACACCGCCGATCCACATGGCGGCTCCCGCGAGCGCGACCGCACAGCCGATGCCCAGCAGCGCCGGCACACGCAGGATGCGCATCTTTGCCTCGGCGGTCTCGACGAGTGCGAGGCCCGCGCACAGACCGGCTACGAGCACGACGGCGAGGCCGAGGCCCGCGGCGAAGCCGCGCGGATGCGGCAGGAACAGCTGCGCGCCGAGGATCAGGAAGATCCAGTGCCGCGCTGCAACGGCCCACTGCAGATACGCGAGGTCGCGACCGGCGTACTCCAGGAGCGGCCCCTCGTGGATCATCGTCAGCTCGAGGTGCGTGTCGGGGTTGTCGATCGGCTGGCGCCCGGTCTCGACAAGGATCACGAGCGCGAAAGCCAGTGCGCCGCACCAGTGCGCGGGCGTGCTCCAGATGTGTCCGCCCGCAGCCGCGCTGCTCATGGCCAGCAGATCGGTGCTGTGCGCGACCAGCGCCGAGACGAGCAGCGCGAGCACCAGTAAGCGCCTCGCCGAACACCGAGATCATCAGATCGCGCGCCGAGGCCATCAGCGCGAACCCGTTGCCGGTGTCCCATGCCGCGGCGGCGAGGGCAAAGCGGGCAAGCGCCAGGAGCGCCACGAGCACGAGCGCGTCGTTGCCCAGACCGAAGCTCCCCGAACGACCGGCGACGGGGACGATCGCGATCGCGGCGAGCAGGCATGCCGCGACGAGCGGGGGAGCGAGCCGGTAGATGACGCCAGTTCCATCCGGGTCGACTGCGCTCTTGCCCCACAGGCGCTTGAGCGTCCGGTACGGCTGCAGCGGCGAGGGTCCGCGCCGGCCCTGCAGGCGGGCCTTAAGCGTCTGGATTGAGCCCGGGAGCAGGGGCGCCAGCGCAACGCCGGCGATCTGCACGAGCGCTGCCGGCACACTCATCCGAGCACTCCCGCGTGCGCCAGCACGATCAGGCCGATGACCAGTCCCAACAGATATGCGGCGTAGGTGCGCACGTTGCCCGACTGCAGGCGCCTGGCAACCGCGGCAGCGCGCAGACCTGTTCGAACCGTCGGCTCATACAGCGTCGTGTCGAGCAGCGATGGGACGTGGCCCGTATAGGTCACGCTCTGGACCATGCCCGCCGGCGCGGGTGACCTCGATCTCCCGGTGCGGTCGAAGCACGGCCTCGAGTACGAGCCGCAGCGGCTTCGTAAATCCCGCCGAGGTCCATGCGAGCGCGCCGACGACCGGCTGCCCGCAGGCCCAGCTCGGCGTCGGGGCCGCCTGACGCTTCCCGCGCGCTGCCACCAGCACCGTTGTGATGACGGCCAGCGCCAGGGCGAGTGCAAGCGGAAGGTAGGAGCCGGTACCGGGTATCACCAGGCCCGCATGTCGCGTCAGAGCGGGAACGTGCGTTCCGGGCGAAAGCGCGGCAAGCGTTGGCAGTACCAGTCCAGGAACGAGGCCGAGCGCAACGCACAGCACGGCGAGCACCGCCATCCCCGCCCGCATGCCCGACGGGCGGGTCGACCGCCACGGCGCACTCGGCTCGTCGCGGCTGACCGAGCAGGACCAAGCCGATGACCTTCGCGAAGCACAGCAGCGCAAGTGCCGCCGTGGCTGCCAGGCCGGCCAGGGCGATCGCGCCCGCGAGGGCAACGCCAAGCCGGTGGTAGAACGCCACGTGCAGCAGCGACTGCAGGACGAGCCACTCCGATGCAAAGCCGTTCAGCGGCGGCAGCCCGGCGATCGCCATCGAGCCGATAAGGAACGCACCCCCGACCCAAGGCATCCGCCGCAGGAGTCCGCCGAGATTATCGAGATCGAGGCTGCCTACTGCGCGCTCCAACGCCCCGGCGCCAAGGAACAGCAGGGACTTGAAGATCGCGTGGTTGACCACGTGCAGAAGCGCCGCGCCGAACGCGATCGCAGCCCACATAGGGCTGCCGCCATCGGCGAACAACACCGATGCGCCCAGAGCCAAAGCGATGATGCCGACGTTCTCGATCGAGTGGTAGGCCAGAAGCCGCTTGAGATCGTGCTGCACGAGCGCCCACAAGACGCCACCGAGTGACGACACGAGGCCGATCGCGAGCAACGCGAGACCCAGCCACTGAGGTGTCGCGCCGAGCCACTGGAACTCGACTCGGATCAGCCCGTACAGAGCGACCTTGATCATCACCCCCGACATCAGCGCAGACAACGGCGCGGGAGCAACCGGGTGCGCGCGAGGCAGCCAAGAGTGCAGAGGGACGAAACCCGCCTTCGTGCCGAACCCGATCAGCGCCGCGACGGCCACCAGCGTCTGGACGTCGCCCCCCGCGCTGACGAGGGCCGACGGGTCACCGATCGCGCCGTAGTGCACCAAGACAACTAGCGCTATCCAGACTCCCGCCCCACCGAGATGCGTGATCGCGAGGTACGCGTAGGTCGCAGAACGCACGGTCGCATCGCGCCTCGCGACGAGCATCGCCGCGGCCGGCACCAACGTCATCAACTCCCAGAACGCCAGGAAACCAGTCACCGAACGCGCGGCCAGCACGCCGACGAGCGTCAGCAGGAACGCCGACATCAACGCGCCGATTGCCCGTGCGCCGGGGCTCGCGGGCAGGTAGTCACGCGCGAACACCAGCGTCGGGACCGCGGTCAGGGCAAGAACCGCAAGGAAGAAGCCGCTGAGTGGATCAAGTCCAAAGGCCAAGCCGATCGTGTTGCGAAACGATGCGCCAAGCACCTCACCGTCGATGAGCACCGCCACGCCCACGACGCCGAGCAGTGCCATCCCGGCCACCTGAACCGCCAGGCCGCTGCGCAACCGACGCTTCATCGATGCGAGCAGCCCGCCCGACGCGAGCGTCGTGACGCCCGCGAGCGCGACCCAGTTGAGTAGTTCCACAGCTAGCCGAGACCCGGCCGTGGGCCAAAGTCCTCGCCCGAGAGGTCATCCAGGAGCGCACGGTTCTCTTCCAGCGACGCAGAGATGATCCTCTTCGCGAGTTCGAGCAACTCCAGCGTGCGGGGATCTTTGACCCGGTAGTAGACGCTCGTGCCTTCCCTACGGCCCACCACGAGGCCCTGCGCGCGCAATGCCGCCAGATGCTGGGACGTCCCGCTCGAGTCGAGCTCGAGCTCCTCCTGTAGAGCCCCGACCGAGCGCTCACCATCGCGCAGAAGCTGCAGCAACCGCACCCGAGCCGGATGGCCCAAGACCCTGAAGAAGTCGGCCTTCAAGGCGTAGATCGGAGATTGGCCGAGGCGAGAGGACCACATAATCCCCGAATCTTACAAGCTTATGAGATTAGGGAGGTCGTCGGCACGCCGCTCCCATCGGGACGCCAGCCGCACATACAGTGCTGGCGCGCTTCTCCTTAGCCGGCGAAGGGCGTCACATCCAGCGCGTGCGCTACGCGTGCGTGTCCGTCCACCTCGTAGCGGATGTCGATCGTGTCGTCCTGTCGGTAGGTACCCACGCCCCAGGCGCCGAGGAACCACCGCCAGCCCGAGATCCGGTCCTTGCGCAGCGGCCGGTTGAAGATCAGTACCCGGCCGTCGACGTCGAAGTCGCTGCCCTCGCGCTGGAGGACGCCGTTGACGTAAACCTCGTAGCTATCGCGGGTGCCGTCAAGGTCGCTTGGGAGCTTGGTCGCTGATCGGGTTGTCACGGGGTCCACGGGACTCGTTCCTGGGCAGTCTGGGTGCTTGAGCCGAAATCTATCGTCTTAGAAGATGATAGATTGCAGAACCATGGCGGGCCGGGAAGCGAGGTCGCTCAACGAGGCTCAGACGGAGTCACCTCTCCACGCGTTCAGCCTCCCGATTTCAGCCGATGGGCAGCCGGGAGGGGCAGGAACACCCGACTGGCTGAGCCGGTTCGGCCAGCTGTGGAGCCGCGTCGGCGCGGGAGACCTGATCGGGCGCGAGGTCGATCGTGATCGGGCGGCGGCTTGCGCCAGGCGCGATCTCGATGCCGTGGAGACCGATCTGCTCGCACTGTGGGCGGGCTGGCGGGCGAGTCCTCTGTCGGTGTTGCGTTGCGCGGTCGTGCCGCTCGAGTGCAGCGCCCGGGTGTGGGAGGCATTCGGGCCGGCGGCCGGTCCACGCGAGGCGCATCTGCTCTCGCGGCTGCACGACACGCTCGTCGAGGCAGGCCGCGATATACGTGCGGCTGAGCTGTCGCTGCACGTCAATCGCTCGAGCGTGTCACTCGCGGCCTGCGCAGCCCGTGCGGCCGTTGACGACGTGTTAGATCCTTCGGTTGACCCGGCGGACGCGCTCGCTGCCCTCGAGGACGCGTCGGTCGATCTGGCGTCCCTGGCCGTGCGCCTCGCCCTGAACCTCGACCACACAGGTGCCACGTGCCGCGCGCGCTCCGAACAGCCCTTCGGACTCGCGCGCCAGATGCGCGCGCTCGTCTGCGAGGTGGAGTGCGCGGCAGCGCGACGCCGCGCCGATGTGGGCGAGATCCTCGACGGAGAGGTTGGTAGATGGCTGAGCGACACGCTGGGCGTCGTCGCGCCGACTGAGCCGATCAGGCTCGGGCCATTGCGCCACGGCGACCCGTGCGAGCGCGCGGATGCGCGCTTGTCGCTGCGTGCCCGGTGGGTCGAGTTGGCGGTGGGCCTGTGGCTGATCATGCAGTCGCTGGATGATCTCCTTACGATCGGGACGTTCGGTGAGCAGGAGCGGGTGGGGACCGCCGTAGGTTCGCGCGCCGGCAGAGCGCTGGCCGGCTGTGGCTTGAGCCAGTACCCCGGGGCATTTGACCACGAGCGGGCATGGAGGCGCCAGCATGAAGCAATGGTCGAGCTCGTCGGCGAGATCTGCCGGGCGCTCGAGTCGCGCGGGCTGGACGCCGTTCTGCGTAGCCAGCAACTTGCGATGCGCCGTTTGACGCGAGCGCTGACCGCGATCTGGGCGCTCGACGCCCAGCTGCGCTCCCCGGTTCAGCCGGGCCGAGGGAACCCATGACGCCAGCCAGCGAGGTAGGAGTCGTCTCCGAAGTCTACGAGGCTCGTCTGGCGCGGAGGATCCTTGACGGCGGGCCGGACTGCGCCTCCGCGGCAAGGTTGCTGTTGGAGCACGTTGAGCCCGCCACGCTCGCTGTTGCGTTTGCTCTCGTCGGCGAGCATGGACCCCTAAACGAGGTCGCCCTGGACTGCATCGCCGATGCGTGGGAGACCTACCGCCTTGTCATGTACCAGGGTTGGGACTAGACCCGTGACCCCTCACCCGAGCAGTCAGTTCTCGCCCTGCGATCGCCGCCGGCGGATACGCAGTTACATCCTGGACCGCGGGGATTTCAACGCCATGCGACTGCGCTTGCCGCGCGCGGTACGCCGCGACGTTTACCCGGCGCCAGAGGGCTCGGTAGGCCTCGTCGCACAGGCGATCGCCGGTGAGGAGGACGCACTGCCACTGGCAGTCCTCTACGACAACGCACCCGCGTCTGTGGCGAGCGACGCGGTGCACAGGCTCGAGCAACGTCTCATCGAGATGCTCGAATGAGCGCCGCACCGCCGGGCCACGTGGCCGCCGCGACGCCCACGGCGCGCCGCTCCCGGCGTCCCGACCTGCGCTTCGTACATCGGCACGCGGTGGCACTCGCGCTTGGGGCGCTGCTGGCATTGGTTGCACTTCCCCTCGCGCTGGTGCCGCCGGTCGGTGATCTTGAGCTGATCGCGGCCGCGGCCCTGACGCTTCCCGCATGCGTGCTCATCGCTTTGATCTGCCGCGGGAGGCTGCGACGGTGAGCGCCGCCGCGCCGGATGTCAAGCCGCTGGCGACGCCGGCAGGCGCGACGGCTCGGCCGGATTTAGCCCGGCGCCTTGCCTTGTACGCTAAGCCGATGAGCAAGGCGATGCCCAGTTGCACGTTCGTCAGCGAAGTCGAGCGCGCCCCGGAAACGCCGACGCGGGTCGACCCACCCCCGGCGCATGGTCGCGCGCATTCGCCTGGCGCTCATGATGGCCCCTGCGAGGCTTTGAGCGCACCCCGCCGCCAAGGCGTCTCGGCATGAGCCCGCGCTCGCGGAGCGCCGGCGCGGTCGAGGCCGTTCAGCACCGGGCCGTCTACCAGGTCAAGGCCGAATTCTTTCGCATCCTGGGCCACCCTGTTCGCGTCCGCACCCTCGAGCTTCTCAAAGACGGCGAGCGGACCGTCAGTGAACTCCAAGGCGAGCTCCAGATGGATTCAGGCGGGACGTCCCAGCACCTGGGCGTACTTCGAAAACACGGCATCCTGGATGCCCGCCGCGATGGCACCAATGTCTACTACAGCGTCCATGACCCGCGCATCTTTCAGCTCTTGGAGGTCTCGCGTCAAATGCTGACGGCCAGCCTTGCCGAGTCCCAAGAAGTCCTCGGCGAGCTGACAGAGCGCGGCTAAGACGATGCTGCCGAGTGAGGCGAGAGCGGTAAGTCCGACCTAAGGGGACGGCCACGGAGCGGATCTCGGCGCGCCGCCGACAGTGTTCGACACCTCACCAAGGCCGCGGCGCTGGGCAGACCTCCGAAACCACGGTGACATCCAACCTGTCATAACCCGAAGGTCGCGGGTTCGAATCCCGCCCCCGCTATCCCGGCCGAGGGCTCCCCCTCTAGAAAGGTCATTTGGAGGGCGTTTACGGGACAGAAGCCCGTCACGGATGTACCTTGCCATGCGGGCAGCAGTAGCGAGGTCCTGGTCGCTGGTGCTCACCGCTCTAGGTGGGATCCGCCGCCGTGGTGACTGCGGAAAACTGCGGACCCGCCGATGGTTCACGAGTGTCCGAAGCGCACGTCGGGCAGGACGCGGCGCAACCACTTGGGCAGATACCAGGCGCGGGCACCCATGAGCCGTAGCAGGACCGGCAGCAGGAGCAGCCGCACGAGCGCCGCGTCGAGCAGCACCGCGACCCCGAGGATGATCCCCATCTCCTTTGGCGGCAGCGGCCCGGAGAGCGCGAATGTGAAGAACACCGCGACCATCACCGCTGCGGCGGCGAAGATCACGCGTCCGGAGTGCGCCATCCCATTGACCATCGCGTCCTTGGCGCTTTTCGTGTGGTCCCAGTGCTCCTTGGCGGAGGAGAGCAGGAACATCGTGTAGTCCATCGAGATCGCGAAGATCATCGCGAAGAAGAACACCGGGCCCCAGGCGTCAAGGAACCCTTGCGGCTGGAACCCGAGCAGCGAGTGCAGCTGCTCCGTCCTGGAAGATCCACTTGGAGACGCCGAATGCGGCTCCGGTGGCGAGCAGGTTGGTGAGCACGCCGGCCGCAGCGAGCAGCGGCGCCTGCAGCGCGAACAGCAGCAGCAGGAACCCGAGCACCAGCACGACTCCGATCACGAGCGAGGTCTTGGCGGAGAGCAGTTTCTGCAGGTCGTGGTTTTCGGCGACGGCACCGCCGAGCACGGTGCCGGCGGGCACCTCGCTGCGCAGCCGGTTGATCGTTGTACCGACGGCGGGGTTTGACGGGTCCTGGCTGGGGATGGCTGTCACCAGGACAAGGCCGTTGCTGCCCGGCTGGGACGGTATTACCTGGGCGATGCCCCGGTCTGCCTTTGCGATCGCAGTGACCTTCGCGGCATCGGCCGCGGGTGTGATGAGCTGAAGCGGGCCGGTCGCGCCGGGTCCCATCGCGGCCTGCACCTGGTTGTAGCCGATGCGTGAGGAGTCGCTGGTTGGGACGACCTTGATCGAGGGCATGGAGGTCTTCAGCTGCGTCACCGGGTAGGCGAGCGCGAGCAGTGCTACCAGCGCAGGGATCCCGTAACGCCAGGGGTGACTCCACAGTCGCTCGCCCCATGCCGCGAAGCGCCGGGAGCGGTGCTCGCCGCTGTGTGCCCACGGCAGCGCGAGCTTGTCGACTTTCGGGCCGAGCTTGGCGAGCACCGCCGGCAGCAGTGTCAGCGTCGCCGCGAGCACGAAGATGACGGCGAGCATGATGCCGAGGCTCATGCTGCGGAAGGCAGGGCTGGGCACGAGCATCACCGCGGTGAGCGAGATCAGGACCGTCACGCCGCTGAACAGGACGGCCTTGCCGGCCGTGTCCATCGTCACGGCGGTTGCTTCCTCGGCGTCCATCTTGGAGCCGAACAGCGCGCCGCGGAAGCGCATCACTATGAACAGGGCGTAGTCGATGCCGAGCGCGAGCGCGAACATCAGCGCGAAGTTCATTGCCCAGATCGAGATCGGGGTGATCTTGGTTCCGAGGTAGAGCATCCCGGCGGCCGAGAGCAGGCCGACCATCGTCAGCATCAGCGGCAAGCCCGCGGCCACGAGCGATCCGAACGCGAGCAGCATGATGCCGAGCGTCACCGGCCAGGAGATGACCTCCGATTTGAGCATCGCCGAGCGGTTGGCCGCGTTGAAGTCAGACCACATACCGGCGGCGCCGGTGAGGTTCACGACCACCGTGCTGCGTCGAGAGCCCGTGCAGGGTTCCCTTGAGTTTGTCGGCCGCAGCGACCATTTCGTTGGGGTTCTTCGCGGCGCCCGCCTGGACGATGGCGGTGTGGCCGTCACGGGAGATCGACAGTCCGGGCGCAGGCGAAACCACGGTGCGCACGGCGCCGTTGGTGCGGAGCGTCTGTTCGACCCGCGCGATCGCCGACTTGAACGCCGGCGCGCCGACGGTTTCAGTCGGCGAGTACACGACGGTCATCAGGCCGTAGCTGCCGAGGCCCGCGAAGTCCTTTTCGACCAGCTTGCGCGCCTGCACCGACTGCGAGCCGCTCGCTTCCCAGCCCGCGCCGGAGAGAGCCGTCTCGACTTTCGGTGCGAAGAAGCCGAGCACCACAGCGACTACTGCCCAACCGAGCGAGGACCGTGCGGAAGTGGGTGGCCGTGTAGCGCCCGAGGCGTCCGATCGGCCCGACGCGCGTTGTGTGCTCATCGGCGGGCCCGGCGGGCAGCCGCGGCAGGGCGGCGCGGTGGTGGTGCTCACGAGCGTGCCTCCTGGCGGGGGTAGAGGACGGAGCGCAGCGAGAACAGGCGGCGCAAGACCAACGAGGCGGGGCACGCGCCGACGAGCACGTACAGCCACTGGTTGACCCCGACGAAGGCGCGTCAGCAGGAGAAACCAGGGAGAGACAAGCGCCGCCAGCGCAGCGCTGAGCAGCGTCACGCTGCCGGCGAGCGCGAACAGCACTCGCTCAAGCGGCCAGCGAGAATCGTCGGCGCCGGTTTCTTCTCGGCGACGAGCGGGTGCATGCGGTTGCGCTCATTGCTTGGCTCCTCCCGGCAGTAGTGAGTCGAGCTCGTCCAGCTGGCGGCGCAGACCGCCGCAGACCTGCTCGCACAGCTCGAACACGCCTTCGTCGGCGATCGCGTAGAGCGAGAAGTTGCCCTCCTTGCTGCGGCTCACCAGCCCGCTGCGAAGCAGCAGGCCGAGATGCTTGGAGACGCTTTGCTGGGACGCGCCGGTCGCGCGCTGAAGCTCCTGGACGGTGGCCGGAGCCTCGCGCAGCGCGTCCAGGAGACGAATACGCATCGGCTCGCCGAGGACGCGAAATCGCTCTGCGATCAACTCGACGAGCGGCGCCGGCAGCGGGTGGGGGATGTCAGTGGTGGTGGGCATGTGGCCACATTAGCACAACTCTATCGTTGTATACTACTGTCGTTGTATGGGTATCCGCTACGGATCGCGTCGGGTAGTTGCGTCGGATGGAGTTCGATGCTCGCCGAGGAACGCTTAGGTCAAAACTCCCCAGAGGAGGAACGACATGCTCAGTAGTCCACAGCGAATGCTCCCGACGACCAGCAAACGCGGACGGCTGATGCTCTGATGGCCATGACCGCGACAGCCCGCCGCGCGGGCAACGGCCTCAAGCACGAAGTCGACGTCAATGGCCGGCACAAGATCGTTACCGACGAGCCAGAGCGCCTCGGCGGCAACGATGAAGGGCCCGCCCCACACGAGCTGCTGGCCGCGACGCTTGCCTCGTGCGTGGCGACGATGATCGCCGTGTACGCGCAGAACCGCGGCTGGGACATCGGCGAGACTGCCGTCGACGTCGACTACGACCCCGACAGCACTCCGCGGCGCTTCGCGATCGACCTGCACTTTCCCGACGACCTCACGCCCGATCAGCAGCGCAGGCTTGAGCGCGTAGCCGAGACCTGCCCCGTGCGTCGCGCACTGGAAGCTGGCTTCATCTTCGAGGAGCGGACGGTCACCGCGCGGGCGCCGACCGGTGTCGCGTAGGGCGGGAGGGATTTACGAGTGGTGTCCCGCGCGCTGCGGTTGGGATGCCGTTCTAGTACCGCAACGGCTCTCCGAGCAAGATCGACTCCTCGAGTCTGTGGACGATCGCCCATCGTGCTCGGCTCGTCTCCGGTCGCGGGTTTGTGTATCAATCCCGCCCCCGCCGTCTAGGCCGACAGGAAGGTAACACCCCCTCCAAGGCCCACGCCGGAGACCGAACGAGACCCCGAGGGCCGTCCGAAAGGCCGGCCCTCGTCGTGAGGTCCGAACCCTGAGCGAGGTGCAAACGGGGCTGAACCGGCCCGCGCGCGTCCGTGCTCAACGCCTGGTGTGCTCGCCGCGCGGCGCTCCGGGGCCGAGGGGGAGTTCGATCTCGCCGGGCCCCGCTTGTTTGCCACAGCGATCGCAGCGGAGGTCTCGACCGATGCTCCCCCCGCAGCCGGCGTGGAGCGTGAGTCGGGGCGGGCCGTTCGGTGTCGGGTAGTGGCGGTCGCCCCACTTCATGAGCACGATCAGGGCGGGAGCTAGCTCGCGTCCCTTGTCGGTGAGAACGTACTTGGGCCGTCCGGGACGCTCCGGGTCGGAGACGCGCTCGAGGACCTGCTCGTCGCACAGCAGCTTGAGGCGGTTGGTGAGCACGTTGGAAGCGATCCCGAGCTTCTCCTGGAACTCCTCGAAGCGGGTTAGGCCGAGAACGGCGTCGCGCAGGATCAGCAGGGTCCAGCGCTCGCCGACGATCTCGAGCGAGCGGGCGATCGAGCAGACCTGATCGGGATAGTCGCGTTGGAGCACAGTCAAAAGAATACCTGACTTGCTTGACAAAAGCCAGACTCCTCGCTAGGTTGCCTTGCGTGACGCAAGCTAGCCCCGAGGAGGACCCGTGAATCGCAAGCCTCTAGTCCTGATCTCGCTGCTGCTGGCGGCGTTCGTGATCAACCTCGACACCACGATCGTCAACGTCGCGCTGCCGACGCTGGTGCGGGAGTTGCACGCATCGAACTCCCAGCTGCAATGGGTGGTGGACGCGTTCAACCTCGTGTTCGCGGCATCGGTGCTGGCCGCGGGCAGCCTCTCGGACCGGTTCGGGCGCAAGGGGATGCTTCTCGGAGGCCTGTTGGTGTTCGGCCTGGCAAGCGTGGCGGGTGGACTGATGAACAGCCCGGGCACGCTCATCGCCGCGCGTGCGGTGATGGGCGTCGGCGCGGCGATGGTGTTTCCCTCGACGCTGTCGCTGCTGACCAACGTGTTCACCGAGCGTGGCGAGCGCGCCCGAGCGATCGGTCTATGGGGCGCGATCACGGGTGTAGCGATCGCGCTCGGGCCGATCGTCGGCGGCTGGCTTCTGCAAGTATCGGACTGGCGCAGCATCTTCTTCGCGATGGCGCCGATCGCGGCCGTGGCAGGCGCCCTCGCCGCGCGTTACGTGCCGAGCTCGCGGGACCCGCACGCGCCCCGCACCGACCGCTTGGGCTTCGGGCTATCGACCGCGATGGTCGCTCTGCTCGTCTACACGATCATCGAGGCTCCGGACCACGGCTGGGGCAGCCCGCGGACGCTCGCCGGCTTCGCGCTGACGGCCGGGCTGGCGGCGGCGTTCGTGGCCTGGGAGCGGCGCACGGATCACCCGATGCTCGACGTGGGCCTGTTCCGCAATCCGCGCTTCACGGCTGCGAGTGCGTCGGTCGCGATCTCCTTCTTCGCGCTGTCCGGGTTCATCTTCCTCGTCACCCAGCTCTTCCAGTTCGTAAAGGGCTACAGCCCGCTGTCGACGGGCGTACGCCTGCTGCCGGTCGCTTCATTCGTCGCGATCTCCTCGATCCTCGGCGCGAAGCTCGCGGTGCGGCTCGGGACGAAGCTGATCGTCGCCTCCGGTCTGTTCTCGATGGCCGCGTTCTACCTGTGGGTTTCGACCTCGTCGGCCACCACCGGCTACGGGACGATCGCTGCCCAGATGGTCGTTCTCGGTACGGGCATGGGCCTCACGAGCGCGCCCGCCACCGAGGCGATCATGGGCGTCGTGCCGAAGGCGAAGGCGGGCGTCGGGTCGGCGGTCAACGACGCCAACCGGCTGCTCGGCGGCACACTCGGCGTCGCCGTCATCGGCAGCGCCTACGCCTCGCTGTACGCCAGTCGGCTCACGAGCACACTCCCCGCCGGGTTGCCGGCCACGATCAGCCGGACCGCGCACGCATCAGTCGGTGCCGCGCTCATAGTCGCCGGGAAGCTGACCCACGGCGGGCATCCGGTACTCGCGTCGGCCATCCACAACGCCGCTATCTCGGCCTTCTTCCACGGCTTCAGCACCGCCAACTACCTCGCCGCGGGCGTTGCCGCGGCGGGCGCCCTGATGGCGCTGGCCCTGCTGCCAGCCCAGCCCACGACAAGCGACGAACACGCGCCGGCGGTGCAAGCGATCCGCTCGCCCGCCGCGCCGGCGGCCCGTAGCTGACCACCCAAAGCGACAGGAGACGAACATCATGAGCAGCCGGCAACCCACCACGAGCGTGAGCCCCGATGGCCCCGATGTGGGCCGGGCGACCGGGTTTCAGCTGGCCGGCCCCGGCCGGCCAGGCACGGCCACCATCGATACGGCGCTCGAGCGCAACCGCGCCTTCGCAGCCGCCGGTGGCCACCAGGGAGCGGTCGTCTTCCCCAACCTGCGCCTGTTCGTGATCACGTGCCTTGACCCGCGCACCGACCCCGCGCACTTCCTCGGCCTGGCGCTCAGCGAGGCGATGGTCCTGCGCAACGTCGGCGGGCGCGTCACCCCGGAGGTCATCAACGACGTCGCATTCATCGGCCAGCTCGCTGAGAACGTCCTGCCGGACGGCCCGCTGTTTGAGGTCGCCGTGATCCACCACAACCAGTGCGGAACCGGCGCGCTGGCCGACGACACGTTCCGCCGCCGCTACGCCGAGCGAATCGGCGTCGAGGAGTCGACTCTGCACGAGCACGTCGTCCTGGACCCCGTCGCGACCGTCACCGTCGACGTCGAGCGCCTGCGCTCCGCGCCCGCGATCTCCCCGGGCGTCACCGTCTCCGGGCACGTCTACGACGTCCTCACCGGCTTGGTGGAGACGGTGCTCCCTCCTCGTCGCGCAACGCAGGAGCGAGCTGCGACCCGAGAGGCTTAGCTCCCGAGCAGCTCCTCCAGAAAGAACCGCGTCTTCGCCGGCGGCTCCTTCGCGGGATAGAGCTGTTTGAGCACATCCAGCGCCCCCTTGGCGTGGTGGATGCCGCACTCGCGCAGGAGGATCTCGATGTCCTCGTCGTCCTCCCCGAAGCGCATCGCCATCAGCTTCATCGCGAGCAGGTACCGGGGGGATGCCGTGGTCACCTCAATGCCCTTGATGGCGGGGACGGGGCGAGGCGCCTCGTCCGGGCCCGGGAGGAAACCCTTGACCGCGTCGTTCAACCAGTCCTCGGGCAGTCCGAGTTCCTCGGCCACTTTGGCGGCGGCGGCGTAGACGGTCTGCTTGGGCTCGAAGACGGCGTCGATGTCCTTGGTGACGCGCCTGGTCGAGTACGCGAGCGCCATCGCCGCGCCGCCGACGATGAAGATCTGCGCTCGCACCCCCTCGCGGGTCAGCTCCTCGCCGAGTGCTTGGAGCGCGTGCAGAATCCGTGCCTTTGTGAATTCACGCTCAGGCACGGTCGAACACCTCCCGGGCCATGAACACGCCATGGCGGGCGAACAGTGCCGGGGTGTTGGCGAGGGTGTACGCGTCGAACGCCGGGCGGCTCGCGACGAACCACCAGGGCTCCAGGAAGCGCCCGGGGCCGTCTACCCATGCCGGCGCAGCGATCCCGGCCTCGGCGGCGAAGAACTCGGCGATCCCCGCGAGGGCAGCGTCGAATCGCGCGTCGCCGGTCGGTGGTGGCTCCTCGGCGATCAGTGCGATGCGCCCGGGCCGCGAGGATCCCCGGAAATCGTCGGCGAACCCGAACAGCAGTCGCACCGCGTCGCTCTCCCGGTCGCCGAGTAGGTCCTCGGAGATCGTGGGGGAGAGCTCAGCAAGTGACGCGGCACCCCGCCGCACGCGTGGGCGCGCCAGCACCTCCACGTCGTGCTCGCAGCCGTCGAGCAGCCGCGAGAGTGTCGCGAGATTCGGTCTCTTGGCGCCCGACTCATATGCGGCGACGGCAGGCTGCGTGGTGCCAGCTCGCGCGGCGAGCTCGACCTGCGTGATGCCCGCGGCGTATCGCGCGTCCCGGATCATCGTCATCGGGTCCACGATGAGATTATATACGTTTAGATATATTGATGGGGAGGTTGGCACCCCGCCTCGCAGCGGCCTTCGTCGTTTTCGGTCACATTGCTCGAGGTCGGCGCAGTTCTGGGCTGGGATCTTCCGGAGCGTGCTGGGTCGGCGCCATACCCGATCTACATTGGCGCCAGGTACCGCCCAAACTCGAACCCGAAGGGACATCTCGATGGCAGACCCGGCGATGGCACACAGGCAGGTGAAGCAGCCCGGGCCCGATCATCCGATCACGATCGGGCTGAATCCGGCGCGGGTCCTGGTCACGGTCGCCGGGCGTGTAGTTGCCGACAGCACGCACGCCCTGACGCTCCGCGAGGCTGGCTACGCGCCCGTCCAGTACATACCGATCGGCGACGTTGACGCCTCGCTGTTGGAGCCGACCGACAACGCTACGTACTGCCCATACAAGGGCGACGCCAGCTACTACAGCGTCCCGGTCGGCGGCGTGAAGTCCGTGAACGCGGCCTGGACCTATGAGGCTCCCTTTGCGGCTGTCGCGGAGATCAGGGGGCATGTCGCGTTTTATCCCGAGCGTGTTGACGCGATCACCGAGCAGGGTCCCGCCTGACTACCAATCCTCAGCCGGTCTGGCTTGCGCTTCACCTGCCAACGATTGGCCGAAGCTCGCCACAGCTCGCGGCGACGAGGCCCATCACGCCGCATCCCGGCGAGACGCTGCACGTTCGTCGGCTTCTTTCACAACGCGCGAGCGGACGCGTCAGCGGCACGCTGACGTCCGGCGAGGATCTCAGACAGCCGTCGACAGCCGGCAGCACGACGACACCTCAACTACACGTTCGCCGCTTCCGCTCATCGTCTCGAGCGGGGGGTTCGAAGGACCGTCCCCGCCGCCGGTCGTAGGACGCCTCGCCCGGTGGGTGAAAGCGACCGAGCAGGACGTCGCTCGATTGACATCCACGCGACGCCGGCCGCTTGAACCTCACTGCGGTTCTCGCGAGATGTGTGCCCGCAACGACCGAGAACCCCGGCCGGTGCGGGGGTTCTCAGACTCGTCGGGGGTGGTGGGGCTATTTGGCGGAGACGGCGGAAACGGAGGTCGTGGGGGTGGACTTGGTTGTTTTCCCGGTCACCGGGACCGTGGCACCCGGGACTTTGATTGCTTTGACTTTGGTGGCGACTTTCGTGGCGTCGATTTCGATCTCCCACACGCAGCCGAGGTTTCCCGCTTCTCCTTGGGCTTTTTCCTCCTGGTCGTAGTAGTACTTCGCCCAGTCGTTTTCGCCTTTTCCTTCGGCCGCTTCGCCGGCTTCGTGCGAGCGTTCAGCACTGTGCCTGAGAGCTTCGCACTGCGCCGCTTTGGCTCCGGCGCTGATGGGCTTGGGCCTGGCCTGCGAGACGGCTGGGACTGCGGCTGCGGTCGCGAAGCTCACCGAAGCGACGAGGGCGATGAGCGTGGTGCGGGTCTTGGTGAGCATTTCGTTGCCTCCTGAAGGGCGAGTTGGTTTGTAAGACCATCCTCGCCCTGGGCAGCGCCACCGGAAAGGCCTCCCAGGGGTAGGGCTTCCTTACCCTGCGCCGTGTTCGTCGGCGTGACCATCGCCGCCAACAACGGCGTCGCGCACAGCAGGAGGGACCCGCGCTGCTCAGCGCGACGAGGCCGTACGGCGACGCAGGCGGCCCTGAGAGATAGTTGCGTATGCCACGAGACCGTGGTACGCTTGAGCTCTGGGGTTCCGGTCCGAGACCGTCGCTCCGAAAATCGAGGCCGACCAGGGCGTAGGACTTGCAGAAGCCCTGCAAACCGGCCGACCGAGACCCGAAGGCCGTCCGTGAGGGCGGCCTTCGTCGTTTGCGTCTCAGTGCCGGACGCAGTGCCCGGCGGGGGGGTGGTTCGGTGGGGTTCGTGGCGTCTGCAACGAACGTTGCCGACAGCCCCGTCGGAGGAGAACCGCGCGTAGCGAGGCGGGGTGCGGGTAACGCATAGGGGATGGAGTTGCGAACCCCACCTGTCAAGAGTCGCATGCGCAACGCGGGAGCGGCCGCGGTCGGCGGCGTGAGCGCCGGCGCGGTGATGCTTGCGCTGGTCCTGATCACCGCGGCGGTGATGATCGCGCTCGTGCTCGCGCTGGCGATCCTGCTGGCGGACGTGAAGGCAAATACGGGCGACGCGATCGTCAAGGGCATCCACGAGAGCGCCAACCTGTTCGCGGGCTCGTTCAGCGGACCTGATCCGCTTCGGCGGCCATCCCAAGCGGGCGATCAGCGTCAACTGGGGCATCGCAGCGCTCGTGTACCTGCTGGCCGGAGCGCTGGCGGCGAGGTTGATATTCGGTGTCGGCCGCGGCGGCCTTCGCTTCGAGCAGCGACACCGCGACCTCGGCCGCGAACTCCTGAAGGGCTCGTCGTGGTGCACGCACGGAACGCGGAAGTGGCCGGCGTGAAGATCGCCCCCAGGGCGAGGCGATTGCTGGCGCGCGCGGCGCTCGCGGTGGTGCTCGCGATAGCGGCTGCGGCGGTCATGTCCGGCGGGTCGGCGCTGGCTGCGCTCTCGGTCTCCAAGTGGGAAGCGGGCACCTGCAGGGAAGTCAACTGCGAAGACTCGGGCCCGACGTCGCGCTTCTACACGCAGGCCGCCGGTCATCCCGACTTCGGCATCACGGACTTTCGTTTCGCCGCGACCAAAGTGGGCGTCGGCCACGAAGCGCCCACCGGAAAAGTCAAAGACGTGCGTGTCGATCTGCCGCCCGGGCTGGCCGTCAACCCGGAAGCCACCGAACAGTGCACCGAAGCGCAGCTCGACCAGTTCAACTGTCCGGCCGGGAGCCAGGTCGGTGAAGACGAAGCCGTCGGCACCGCGAACGTGCTGGAACTGCTGCACCTCGGCCTCACCGTGACCGAACATTTCCCCGTCTACAACATGCAGCGTCGGCCGGGGGAGCCGGCCCGCTTCGGGGTCGAAGTGAACAGCCCGACGCTCGAAACGCTCGCCACGCTGGGACACGACCTACGCGGCCAGATCTACCTCGAAGGCGGGATCAGCTGGCAGCACGAAGCGGAAACGAGCGAAAGCAGCGGCGTTCCCACGGGCGACTACCACGAGTTCTTCAAGATCCAGAACCTCCCTGAGGAACCGGAAGTGATCGAGTCCAAGCTGATCTTCTGGGGCATCCCGCAGGAACACAGCCACGTCGGTGCTCCCACTGCGTTCATCACGCTGCCGAGCACGTGCACGAGCAAGCCGGTGACCTACCTGCACGTCGACTCCTACGAAGCGCCCGGGGCGTTCCTCCCCTACGGCAACGAAACGCCCGTGGCCGCGACGGGCTGCGACACGCTCGCCTTCAACCCGTCGCTGTCGCTCGGCGCGGAAGACGCGGGCTCCGACCAGCCCGATGGGGTCACGGCGGACCTTCACGTCCCGCAGGCGACCCACGCGCCATCGAAGCCCAACTCGCCCGACGTGCAGGGCGCCCAGGTGACGCTGCCGGAAGGTCTCACGCTCGACCCGTCGGCGGCAAACGGGCTCGTCGCCTGCAGCAACGCCCAGTACGCGGAAGGCAGCTGCCCCGAAGCCTCCAGCGTCGGCTCGGTGGCCGTGAACGCCCCGGGCATCCCCGACGGCTCGTTGACCGGCGGCGTCTACGTGGGCGCCCCGGAAGCGGGGGCCGGACCGGAATCGGGCGGCGAGTACCGCATGTTCCTGATCGCAACCGCCCCGCAGTACGGGGTCGGGCTGCGCCTCGAAGGGCGCATCAGCGCCAACGCCCTGACGGGACGCCTGATCGCGACCTTCTCCGGCGCACCGCAGGTCCCGTTCGAAGACTTCGTGATCCACCTCCGTGGCGGTTCCCGCGCGCCCCTGGCCAACCCGCTCGCGTGCGGTCCGGCGCACCCCGGGCGCGCAGGTCCAGCCGTACACCGGCCAGAGCCCGATGGAAGCCGCCGTGGGCGGCTTCTCCGTGAGCGGATGCCCACCGTCGCTGCCGTTCTCGCTCGCACAGACGCTGGTTCCCGAAAATCCGCGCGCGGGTGCGTTCAGTCCCTTCACGTTCGACCTCGCGCGGGCGGACGCCCA
Organism: uncultured Solirubrobacteraceae bacterium; assembly: GCA_963742395.1. Classification (GTDB taxonomy): domain Bacteria; phylum Actinomycetota; class Thermoleophilia; order Solirubrobacterales; family Solirubrobacteraceae; genus Palsa-744. The sequence goes on from CAVUME010000006.1 coordinate 33,853, forward strand.
GCAGTACCTCTCCCGCATCAGCGTCACGCTGCCGCCGGGGCTCGTGGGCGCGATCCCCTCGGTGCCGCTGTGCAGCGACGCCCAGGCCAACGCAGGGACGTGTCCGGCCGCGAGCCAGATCGGCACGGTCGGGGCGGCAGCCGGCGCCGGAGGCGAACCGTACGTCCTGCCCGGCGAGGTCTACCTCACGGGCCCGTACGGCGGCGCCCCCTATGGGCTCTCGGTGGTCGTGCCGGCGGTCGCAGGTCCCTATGACCTCGGCGAGGTGGTCACGCGTTCGGCGATCTCGGTCGGCCTCTACGACGGGCGCGTGAGCGTCACCACGACCCTGCCGAGCGTCGTCGGCGGCGTTCCGCTGCGCCTGAAGGACATCAGGGTGAATGTCAATCGGGCACACTTCGCGTCGAACCCGACGAGCTGTGCGCCGCTGTCCACCGAATCGCTGGCGCTCTCCACGCTCGGCGCCCAGGCCGCCCTCTCGAGCTCCTTCCAGGCTGTCGACTGCGCCGCGCTGGCGTTCAAGCCCCAACTGCGCGCGAGCAGCGGGGCGAAGACCTCGAAAGCCGGCGGTGCCAGCATCGCGGTGACGGTCACGCAGCCGGCCGGAGAGGCGAACATCCGCGAGCTGCAGCTGCAACTCCCGAGCCGGCTGGTGGCGCGCGGGTCGACGCTGCAGAAAGCGTGCCTGGCAGCGAGCTTCGAAAGCGGTCTGCCGCCCGGAAGCTGCCAGTCGACCGCTCGTGTCGGCACGGTCACGGTCAAGACGCCCGTGTTGCCCAGCACCCCTCACCGGCACCGCCTGGCTGGTCTCACACGGCAACGCCCAGTTCCCGGACCTCGACCTCGTGCTGAAGGGCGACAACCTCGAGGTGGTGCTCGTCGGCCACACCCACATCGCCCGCTCCAGCGTCACCACCTCGACCTTCGAAAGCCTGCCCGACGTGCCGATCACGAGCGTCAGCGTGGACCTGCCCACCGGCCCCAACTCGGCGCTCGCCCCCAACGGCCGTTTGTGTGGCAGCAAGCTGCTGGCACCCACGACGATCATCGCCCAGAACGGAGCGAAGCTCACTCCGACCACGAAGTTGACCGTGAGCGGGTGTCCCGTGCTGCTGCTGTCCCACAAGCGCAAGGGATCCCATCTGATCGTGCGCATCTGGGCGCCCCGGTCAGGACGCGTCAGCATCAGCCTCCCGGGCACGGCGGCGATGCACAAGCGCGTGCGCGGCGAAGGCGACATGACCGTCGCCGTGCCGATCAACGGCGCCGCCGGCAAGCACAAGGTAACCGCCCACGTCACCTTCACGCCCACTGCCGGAAACCGCTCGGCGTTGAAGTTCGCGGTGCGCGAGTAGGGTAGGCCGATGACCGAGCTCCTCGTGCTCGGGAGCGGTGGCCCGTTCGTCAACCCACGACGTGCTTCCTCGGGTTACGTGCTCAGCACGGATGACGGCTTGCGCGTGCTGATGGACGCCGGGGGCGGCGCCTTCGAGCGCCTCGGTCGCTCGGGCATCGGCGCCCGCGAGCTGGACCTGGTGCTGTTGACGCACCTGCACATCGATCACAGCGGCGGCCTTGCTCCCGTCGTCTTCTCGGCCTTTCTGGAGGGTCGTAGCGAGACGCTCACGGTGGTGGGCCCGACGCCGAGGGGCGGTCTGCCGGGAGTGGGCCGCTTCTGCGAGGCCCTGTTCGGCGCCGATGGGGCGTGGAGCTACCTGCACTCGTTCGACGGCTTCGGAATCGGGCCCCTGGAGACCTCGAGCGAGCTCGAGGGGGCCGCGGCGCGGCACGTGCTCGACCACGCCGGCGTGTCCGTCACCTCGGTGGCGGTGCCCCACGGAGAAATGCCCGCCGTCGCCTACCGGGTTGAGTGCGACGGCCTCGCGGTCGTGCACAGCGGTGACGTCCAGAGCGCCCACCAACCGCTCGTCGAGCTGGCCCACGGCTGCGATCTGCTGATCCACCCGCTCGCCTTGCCCGAGCGCGAAACGGAGAACGGCCACCTGTTCGCGAAGCCGAGCGCGGTCGGTCGGGTGGCGCGCGACTCCGGCTGCAAGCGCTTGCTGGTCACGCACGTGTTCCCCACGCTCGAGGACGAGCTCGACGACGCGGTCGCGCTCGTGCGCGACTCCTACGACGGCGAGCTGCTCGTCGCCGAAGACCTGATGCGGATCGCTCTCTGAGCTAAGGAACGAGCGTGCGCCTGCGCCGCTCGGTGACCTTGATCTCGGGTATTCCCGACGGCCGTCCCGGCCCGGGGTTCAGCAGGCTCCTGATGTCCTCGGGCGAGCTCGGCCGGCCAAGGAAGAAGCCCTGACCCATCTCGCAGCCCATCGCTCCCAGCCGTGAGAGCTGGTTCTCCTCCTCGATCCCCTCGGCGACGACCGACAGCGACAGGGCCTGGCTGACACCGAGGATCGCGTGCAGCAGCTCGCTGGCGCGCAGCAGCTCGCGGCTCCAGCCCCCGTTGTCGAGCGCGGCGATGAAGCTCCTGTCGATCTTGAGGATGTCCACCGGCAGCCGTCGCAGCTGTGAGAGGGACGCGTAGCCGGTGCCGAAGTCGTCGATCGCGATGCGCACACCGAGCGCCTTGATCAGGTTCAGGTTCTCCCTCGTCGCCTCGAGGTCGAACATCAGCATCGTCTCGGTGATCTCGAGCGTCAGCAGCGATGGTTCGATGCCCGATTCGACGAGCGCCCGGCGGACGTCGTCGACGAACTCCCTGCGCCCGAGCTGGTAGGCGGACACGTTGACCGCGATCCCGAGCCTGAAGCCTTCCTCGTTCCAAGTGGCTGCCTGGCGGCAGGCCTCCTCGAGCACCCAGCGCCCGATCGGCACGATCAGGCCGGTGTCCTCGGCCAGCGGGATGAACCTGTCGGGAGGCACGATCCGGCGGTCCGGGTGATGCCAGCGGATCAGGGCCTCGACGCCGACCACCTTGGCGCTCTTGAGCTCGTAGATCGGCTGGTAGAGGAGCTTGAACTGTCCGCGCGGGTCCTGGGCTGCGGTACGCAGGTCCGCTTCCAGCTGGGGACGGTCCTCGTCGCCCACGCTCATGCTCGCGTCGTAGAGCACGAAGCGGTCCTTGCCGGCGGCCTTGGCGGCGTACAGGGCGAGGTCGGCGTCACGCAGCAGCGAGTCCGGATCCGCGTAGGCGCCGATCGCGACCCCGATGCTCACCGTACGCGAGGAGATCTTGCGCCCGTCCTCGAGCTCGACCGGCTCGCGCAGGACCTCGGTGAGACGGTCGGCGAGCACGTTCAGCGTCGCCTCGCCGGCCTTCAGCTCGCTCAGCACGACGAACTCGTCGCCGCCGAGCCGGCCCACGGTGTCCTGCTCGCGGACCGACCGCCGCAGCCGGTCTCCGACGGTCCTCAGCAGCTCGTCCCCGGCCGCGTGGCCGTAGTTGTCGTTGACGTGCTTGAAGCCGTCGACGTCGATGAACAGGGCCCCGGCGACGTGGCCCAGCTGGGGTGCCGTGCGCTCGATCAGCTGTTCGGCCCGGTCCAGGACCAGCGCGCGGTTGGGGAGTCCGGTGAGCGGATCGTGCAGGGCCTGGTGGGCGAGCTCGCGGTTCTTCTGCGACAGCTCGTGGGTCTTCTCGTGCACGAGCGACAGCGCGCGTCTGCGCCCGGTCGCGAGCACCAGCACCAGCAGGCCGATGACGACGCTCAGGAGGATCCCGCCGACCAGCATCGTGAGCGCGTTCGAGTGGGCGAAGATGCTGGCTGACGGCGGCGTCGCGAACGTCTGCACCGACCAGCCGTTGTGCAGGTCGATCGTGGTGCTCTGCGGGTGCGGCGGTCGGTAGCCGCTGCTGAAGGCGATCTTCGACCCAGACTCGTTGTAATGGAAGGTCACAGCGAGGTTGGGGTGCGTCTGCAGCGCCCGCGCCAGCACCACGCCGGGTTCGAGCAGCTCGCCGAGCCAGCCCACGAACGCCCTCCGTCGCGCGGCCACGGTCGTGGGTACACCGCCGCCCGCATAGACCGGCGTCTGGACCCCGAGCTCGTTCTTGTTCCCGTCGAGGACCGGTGCGTAGGTGGCCCTTCCGGAGTCGCGTGCGGCGATCAGTTCCGGAGCCAGGGCGCAGAAGTCGACCCCGTCCGGGAGGTAGGTCGCGAGCGTGCGTTCCAGTCCCGCGACCGCGAAGCAGTAGTACGGGCGCTTTCCGGCGGGCAGGATCTCGAAGCGTTCCTTCGGGCCCAGCGAGTTGGGGCCGAGGGGCCTGATCGGGTTGGCGGCCAGGTGCGCTTCGAAGGCCTTCAGGTGCGAAGCCGGCACCAGCGCGACGAGCCCTAGATCCTGCAGCTCGGGGTAGCGGTGCATGGCTCCCGCCGCTTCGGACCAGCGGTCGAAGCCGGCCGGGGACACGTGTGGGTCACCGGCGACGAAGGCGCTCGTGTCGGCGACCAGGTCCTGCTCGTGCTGGATGGCCAGCCCCAGGGTCGAGGCGACCTCGGCCGAGCCCACGTGGAAGACCTCTCGGGCGCGACCCGCGTCGGAGTGTGCCACGGCGCGGGCACCCAGCACCGCGGCGATCGTGCCGGCCACCGCCAGCGTGACGGCGACCCCGCTCCACACGGTCTTGCGACCGAAGCTGATCGATCTCAGGCGGCCAAGCATCGGGCGGGATGCGGTCCCCGACGACGGGAGTTGGGCGGTATGGGGCAATCGAGCATCGCGGGAGGCGCACTCAGGTTCGTCATCTGGCGCCCTGTCGCGGAATGCGGGGCGTTGTCGTTGGCGTCCTTTTCGGGCAACTTCGGGCCAAATACGCATTTGTTGGCCGAAAAGCGGACGTTTGCCCGATCTTCGGGCCGGGTAGGCGGCCCCGGATCCGATATACAGGCGGGGATGAGCGTCACGGTCGGCGAGCACCCCCGCGGCCGACGGCTTTCGCATGCCCGGCGAGTTTCTGGCGCACGCGGGCTGCTGGATGGCGTGGCCGGAGCGGGGGGACTTCTGGCGACTCCAGGCCGGGCCCGCACAGGAGGCGTTCGCCGAGGTGGCGGCGGCGATCAGCGCCTGCGAGCCCGTCACGATGGGTGTCTCGGACCACCTCTTCGATAGCTGCCGAGCGGTGCTGGCGCCCTCGATCCGCGTGGTCGAGCTCTCGACGGACGACGCCTGGCTGCGCGACATCGGGCCGACCTTCGTGCTCGACGAGCACGGGCGCAGGCGAGGGGTGGACTGGCATTTCAACGCCTGGGGAGGCCTGCAGGGCGGCCTGTACAGCCCCTGGGACCGTGACGAGCGCGTCGCCGCCAAGGTGCTCGAGGTCGAGCGGGCCGACCGCTATCGCGCACCGCTGGTGCTGGAGGGTGGCTCGATCCACTGCGACGGCGAGGGCACCGTCCTCACGACCGAAGAGTGTCTGCTGAACCAGAACCGCAACCCGGCCCTGGGCCGCGAGGAGATCGAGCGGCTGCTGCTCGACTACCTCGGTGCCGAGCGGGTCATGTGGCTGGGGCAAGGGCTTCCCCAGGACGAGACCGACGGCCACGTGGACAACCTCGCGTGCTTCGTCGCCCCCGGTCGTGTGCTGTTGAGCTGGGCCGAGGACCCGCAGGACCCGATGACCGAGGTCTCACGCGATGCGCAGGCGCGGCTGGAAGCCGCCACCGACGCGCGCGGGCGGGCGCTCGAGATCGTGCACATCCCCTCACCCGGGCCGCTGTACCTGGAGCGGGACGAGGCCGTCAGCCTGCAGCGCAGCCCCGGCGTGCGCCCCCGCACCCCCGGCGAGCGCCTGGCGGCCTCCTACGTCAACTTCTATCCCGCCGCCGGCCGCATCGTTTACCCGCTCCTGGACGAGCGCAACGACGAGCAGGCGGCCGAGGTCCTGAGCGCGTGCTTCCCCGGGCGTGAGGTGGTCGGGATCGCCTCACGGGAGATCCTGCTCGGCGGGGGCAACATCCACTGCATCACCCAGCACGTGCCCTCGGGTCCGGGCGCGGGCAGCGGCGTCAGCGCAGCGTCCGGCAGCGCCTGACGCGGGCCAGCCAGCGCAGGCTCACCTCTCGGCGCCCGGCGAGTTCCGGGTGGCGCTCCCACAGCTCGTCCACCTTCCCGAGCGTGAGCTCCCGCCCATCCGGGTCCTGGATCGCCAGCGAGCTGCGCGACACGGCCAGGTCGCGCAGGCGGGCGAGGTCGACCTGTTGCGTGTGCGGGAAGCGGCGCTCCTCGACCTCGGAGAACTGCCCCCGGAGCGTCTCGATGGGGGGCCAATGTCGGGGGCGCTCGATCGCCGGCCGCCCGAGGATCCGTCGCAGCTCCGCCACCCACGGCAGCGAGGTGTCGAAGGAGTTCCCCAGCAGCCCCAGGACCCCCGGCTTGCGCAGCACCCGCCCGATCTCCGCCAGGGCAGGCCCCTGCTCGAACCAGTGGAAAGCCGCGCCGGCCACGACGGCGTCCACGCTGCCGTCGGCCAGCGGCAGATCCTCGGCGCGCCCGTCGAGCGTCTGTACCTGTGCCAGCGTCGCCCGCAGGATCTCGCGCATCTCCGCCAGCGGCTCGAGGGCGATCACCGTGTGGCCGGCGTCGAGCACGGCCGCGCTCAGCTTCCCGGTTCCGGCGCCCAGGTCGAGGACCGTCAGCGAACGCTCGCCGAGGGCCCACTCGATCGCGGCACGGGGGTAGGACGGTCGCCCGCGCTGGTACTCCTGCGCCACGGCTCCGAACGAGCGCGCGCGCCGCTCGCGCTCGGGCGCGGGCACGGTGCTAGAGCTGGATCGCGCGGATCGCGTGCTCGTCGGGGAGCTTGCCGAGAATCGAGTGGAGCACCTGGCGCTCGTCGTTCTGGCCTCGCTGCAGGTCGTCGAGCAGTAGGTGCACCGCCGTGTGGGTGATCTTCAGCTGCCCGGGCGTGAGTGCGACCGACAGGACACCGAACTCGTCCGGCTCGGCCTCGAGCTCGGCCAGGACGTCGCGCGCGAAGCCCCGTATCTCGGGCTGGTGGGCCTCGTCGGCGATCAACAGGCGCAGAGCGCTCGCGGCCACGGGCACCTCGGTCGGGTCCAGCAGCAGGTGGTATGCCGCTTCCGGCGGCGTGGTCGCGTCGTTCATGGGCGCCGAAGCCTAGCGTCCAGACATCTCCCGCCGCGGCCGGGGAGAATATGGCGATGGCCGTCTCCGCACCCGAGCTGCGTCGCGTCACCAAGGACGACGTGCCCGCACTAGCCACGGTGCTCGCGCGCGCCTTCCTCGACGATCCGGTCGCCGCCTGGGCCTTTCGGGTCGACAAGCTGCGACTGAAGGCGCTCGAACGCTTCCAGGGGACCCGCATGTACCAGCTGCTGGGCGAACAGGAGGTGTGGACCGACAGCGAGCGCCGCTGCGCGGCGCTGTGGGCGCCCCCGGGGCGCTGGAAGATGTCGCTGCGGGAAGTCGCCGCGATGGTCCCCGCCTTCATGCACCCGCGTCTGATCACGCAGATGCCGATCGCGGCGATCGGCTGGGAGAAACTCGAGCAGCGCCATCCCCACGATCCGCCCCACTGGTATCTCGCCGTGCTGGGTACCGATCCGAGCGCCCAGGGCCAGGGGCTCGGGTCGGCCGTGATGGGACCGGTGCTCGAACGTTGCGACACGGACGGCGTGGGCGCCTACCTGGAGTCCTCGAAGGAGAGCAACATCGCCTTCTACTCGCGTCACGGCTTCCAGGTGACCGAGGAGATCCGCCTGACGGCCGGGCCACCGATGTGGAAGATGTGGCGAGACCCGCGCTAGCGGGTGATCCCGCCGGGCGCCTACAGCGTAAGAATTGTCGTGATGTTCAAGTCGCTGCGCCCCTCGGGTGGCGAACCCGCGGCCGAGTCCCTCGGGGTGCTGGCCGACGAGGAGCTGATGCAGCTCGTCTACAAAGGCGCCGCCCACGCCTTCGAGGTGATCTACGACCGCCACTCCGAGGCCGCGTTCTCGCTCGCCCTGAGGATCTGCGGGCAGCGGGCGCTGGCCGAAGACGTCACCCAGGAGGCGTTTCTCTCGCTGTGGCGTTCGCGGGCCCGCTATGACCGTGGCCGCGGCAGCGTGCGCAACTGGGTCCTGGGCATCGTCCACAACCGCGCCATCGACGCGATCCGCCGCCGCAGCGTGCGCGACCGCGGCGTCGTGCACGACGAGGGCATCGAGGCGCAGCTCCCGGCCGCCGAGCGCACCGACCTCGAGGTCGCCCGCCGCGAGGAGGCCCGTGAAGTCCGGGACGCGCTCGGTCAGCTCCCGAAGGAGCAGAGCCGGGTCATCGAGCTCGCCTACTTCGGCGGGCTGACCCATGTGGAGATCGCATCGCTGCTCGACACGCCGGTCGGCACCGTCAAGGGTCGCATGCGCCTCGGCCTGGCGAAGATGCGATCGACGCTCGCGCAACCCGCGGAGGTGCTGCAGATGAGCTCGCTCACGGGAACGGACGGGCACGACGCCTTCTGCGAGGACGCGGCCGCGTACGTGCTCGGGGCGCTCACCGAGGAGGAGCACGAGCGCTTCACGGTCCACCTCGAGGGCTGTGCCGCCTGCCGCGAGGAGGTGGCCCGGCTGCAGGTGGCGGCCGATGCGCTGCCCGCTCGCGGCCCCTCAGCTGACCGCCCCGCCGGAGCTCAAGCAGCGGGTCATGGTCGCGGTCGGAGCCGGAGCCGGAGCCGGAGCCGGAGCCGGCGATCGCGAGGTCCCGGCAGGCGGCGAACCCCGCGGCGGCGGCGAGGTCGGTGCGGGCGCGGTCGAGCCGAGCGTGCGGCGCTCGCGACGAGCGCGGCGTGCGGAAAACGGCGCGCCTCGCCGTCGGACGGTGGGCGCCGTCGGTGCCCTGGCTGCGGCCGCGATCGTGCTGGCGGTTCTCGCGCTCGCGGGCTCGGGCGGGGGCGGGGGCTCGCGGCTGGTTCGCGCCCAGGTGCTCGCCCCCGGTGCCAGCGCTTCGTTGCGGGTCAGCGGCGGCAGGGCCGAGCTGCTCGTCAACGGCATGCCCCAGGTCCCGGCGCGGCGGACCTACCAGGTGTGGGTGCAGCGAGGCGGCGCGCCCCAACCGACGGATGCGCTGTTCAGCGTCAGTGGCTCCGGCGGCGCCACGGTTGCGGTTCCGGGGAGCATCTCGGGGGTCAGGGCGGTGCTTGTCACCGCCGAGCCATTGGGCGGCAGCCGTACCCCGACGCTGCCGGCGCTGATCGTCGCGCGCCTGGGTTAGCGCTCGGGCGCTCCCCGCACCGATCCTCGGGCCTGGATGAGGGGGTCGCGCGCGCCCATCGGCCCAGGATCAGGGGATCGCGCGCGCCCCGTTGGTGCTGTGTTCGGCCTCCTGGGCGGCGGTGCGGGGCACGAACGCGCTCCCCTGCCCTCCTCCGAGCACCCGCCGGACGAGCGCCGGCGCCAGCACGCGCAGGGCCGCCGCGATCGCATACGGCCATGGAACGTAGACCTCAGGACGCCGTCCGAGTCCGGCCCGCACGATCGCCTCGGCAGCCTTCTCCGGCGTGGACACGGCCCAGCGAGTCGCCGCGCGTCCCGTGAGCTCCGCCTGGGGGAAGCCCTCGGTGACGACGAAGCCGGGCAGCACCAGACCGACGTGGACGCCGTGTCGGCGCTCCTCGGCCCACAGCGCGTCCGACCAACCGGCGAGTGCGAACTTCGAGGCGCTGTAGGCGCCGGTGCCGGGTCGGGCGACGCGGCCGGCGGTCGAGGCGACGTTCACGATCGCGCTCGGTGCCCCGGCCCGCAGCAGCGGCAGCAGCGCCTCGGTGAGGCGCACGGGGGCATCGAAGTTGATCGCCATCGTGCGGCTGACGTTCTCGTAGCCGCCGTCGGCGAACTGCGCCCGCCAGGCAGCGCCGGCGTTATTGACGAGCAGCTCGAGGCGACCGTGGCGTTCGAGCACGTGGTCGCGCACGCGCTCGGGAGCGTCGTCCTCGAGCAGGTCGACCGCCACGTAGCTGACGCGCTCCGGCCCGAGCTCGTCGGCCAGGCGGCGCAGTCGGTCCTCGCGGCGCGCGACCAGCACCAGCCCGGCGCCGGGCTCACGCGCGAGCCGCCGGGCGGCCGCCTCACCGATGCCACTGGAGGCGCCGGTGATGAGCATCACGCGGGATGTTGTCGTCGGTTGGTCCGCCACGAGCGAGGGTGGTTAGCCTTTCAGAAATCGCCGAGCCCCAGAGCCCACATGCGGAGTCCGTCGGGATCGCGGGCGGCTCCGACGCTTCGCCGTCGCCTCGCAAGCTCGAGGCGCTCGAGCTCTTCGACGGGCTGGAGCGCCGCTACGACGCGCTGTCCGCTGCATTCAGCTTCTGGCAGGACCCGCGCTGGCGCTCGGCGATGGTCGACGAGCTCGGCCTGCGCGGCGGCGAGAGGGTGCTGGACGTGGCCACGGGGACCGGTCTGGTGGCGGCCGAGCTGCGCGCGCGGGCCGACTGCTCGATCGTGGGCGTCGACCAGAGCCCGGCGATGCTGGCTGCGGCCCGTGCCCGCTTTGCCCACGTGCCCGCAGCGGAGGTGGAGCTCCTACAGGCGCAGGCAGAGCGGCTCCCGTTCGCCGACGAGAGCTTCGACGTGGTGAGCTTCACCTACCTGTTGCGCTACGTCGACGATCCGCCCGCGACGATGCGCGAGCTGGCCCGAGTCCTGCGCCCCGGGGGAAGCATCGGCATGGTCGAGTTCGGCGTCCCTCCTTTCGCGCCGGCGAGGGGCGCCTGGCGGCTGTTCACGGAAATCGGCCTGCCGCTGCTCGGGCGGGCGTTCTCCCGCGAGTGGGAGCAGGTGGGCCGCTTCCTCGGGCCCAGCATCCGCGGCTTCTACGAGCGCCACCCGGCCGACCGCGTGATCGGCTACTGGCGTGAGGCCGGCCTCGAGGACGTCACGCTGCGCAGGATGAGCTTCGGCGCGGGCGTGGTGATGAGCGCGCACAAGGCGCGCCGGCCGGCCGGGAGCGAGTGAGCAACGTGGCGCGCCGGGCGGCCCGGCAGGTGGCTGACGTACCGCCCCGACAAGCCGGGTCGGCGGCCGCCCGACGGGCCGCGGCTGGAGCCTCCCCGCGGCTCGCCGCCGAGGCCGGGCGTCCGGCCTTCTATGCGCGCGGGCGGGGTCGCGCCGGCGACGTGGTGGCGCTGCTGCATCCCCCGTACACGCTCTGGCATCTCAGCTACTTCGCGATCGGGGCGGCGCTCGCCCCGACGGTCCACGTCTCGCGCCTGCTCTGGGGCCTGGCGGCCTTCGGCCTGGCGGTGGGAGTGGCGGCGCACGCGCTCGACGAGCTCCACGACAGGCCTCTGGGGACGTCGTTCAGCGACCGCTTCCTGCTCTGCTGCGCGGTCCTCAGCCTGCTCGCTGCGCTCGCGATCGGGCTCGCCGGCATCTTCACGGTCTCCGCCTGGCTGATCCCGTTCGTGATCGCTGGCGGGCTGTTCCTGCCGGCGTACAACCTCGAGCTCGCAGGCGGGCGCTTTCACAGCGACCTCTGGTTCGCGATCGGCTGGGGCGCCTTTCCCGCGCTCACGGGCTTCTTCGTCAACGCCCTTCGCTTGGAAGCGGCGGGGGTGCTGATCGCGCTCGCCTGCCTGGCGGTCAGCCTCGCCCAACGCCGGCTGTCGGCGCCGGCGCGGGAGCTGCGCCGGCGCACGACATCCGTCACGGGTACCCGCGAGCGCAGCGACGGGATCAGCGAGCCGCTGTCGGTCCAGAGCCTGCTGGACCCGCTCGACGGTGCCCTGATGGCGATGTCGCTGGCGATGCCGCTGCTCGCCGCGGCCCTCCTCTGCGCGCGCCTGTAGCCGCCCGGCTCCGTTGGACACTCGCCCGCAGCCCTTGCGCGTGTCGCGGTCAGGGCGCGTTCGCGCCGGCGTCGAGCACGCGTGCACCCGCTAGCGGGGCGGACCTCGAGGGTCCCGGGCGGGGGCTCTGCGCCCGGGGGGAACAACCCGAGCACGCTGCCGCCGAAGCCACCGCCGATCATGCGGGCTCCGGCGGCGCCCGACTCGCGCAGGAGCGTGACCGCGACGTCCACGGCCGGCGTCGATACCTCGTACAGGTCCCGCAGGCTCTCGTGGGAGGCGTCGAGCAGGGATCCGAGACGCTCGAGCTCGGCGCCCTGCAGGGCCAACACGGCGGCCCGCACGCGCTTGTCCTCGCCGAGCACGTGGCGGGCTCGCATCCGCAGTCGCTCCGGCAGCGCGACGAGCGCGCCCTCGTCGGCTTCGCTGAGGTGCTCGATGCCGAGCAGCTCGCAGGCGCGAGCGCATTCCTCGCGCCTGGTGTTGTAGCCGGAGCTCGCATGCTCGTGACGCTCGCCGGAGTCCAGGACCAGCAGCCGCCAGGCGCCGAGCGCAAGCGGGACGGGTCGCACGTCGAGCGTGCGGAAGTCGATCAGCACGGCGTGGTCGGGCTCCCCGCACAGGCTCGCGAGCTGGTCCAGCAGCCCTGTCCTCGCCCCGACCCAGTCGTTCTCCACGCGAGCGCACAGACGCGCCAGCTCGAGTGGGTCGGGGCGGGGGGGAAGCGGCTCGCGCGCGAGCTCGATCAGTGCCAGGCACAGCGCGACCTCGAGCGCCGCCGATGAGGACAGGCCGGCGCCGCGGGGCAGGTCGCCGCCGATCTCAAGCCGGGTGGAGGGGAGCACCCAGCCCTTGCGGGCCAGCTCGCCCGCGGCGCCGCGCACGAAGGCTCGCCAGCCGCCGTCCGGAGCCCGTTCCCCGACGGTGAACTCGTCGCGCTCGCCGAGGTCCTGGGCGCTCGCCTGGATCTGTGCGGGGCCGCGGCTCGCACGGGCGCTGGCGCTGACCGTGACTCCCTGGGCGATCGCGAACGGGAGGGCGAGGCCGCCGTTGTAGTCGGTGTGCTCGCCGATCAGGTTGACCCGCCCGGGGGCGAAGGCCCGGGCCTGCTCAACCGGCACGGATCTGCTCAACCGGCACGGGCGAGAGCCGCCCGCAGATGCTCGGCCGACTCCTCGGGCAGGACGTCGGAGATGAACGTCCCGGCCCCCTGCTCGGAGCCGGCCGGGTACTTGAGCTTCTCGGCCGTGCGCAGGGGCGGGTAGAACTCCGCGTGCAGGTGCCCTCCGAGGCGCTCCCCGGAGCGGGTCGGCTCCTGGTGGACGGCCATCACATACGGGAACGGCCTCGAGAACAATGCGTCGAAGCCCCGCACCAGCCGCTGGAGCGCGCCCGCCAGCGCATCCAGCTCGTGGGGCTCGCACTCGGACAGGCTGCGACGGTGCTCGCGCATGCAGACGTGGACTTCATACGGCCAGCGGGCGGCCCGGGGCACGTACACGACGACGCGCTCGTCCTCGTGGATCACGCGTCGTCCATCGGCGAGCTCGGCTTCGTTGAGCCGGCACACGGCACAGCCGTCGAGGCGTGCGTCGGCGGCCAGCTCGAGCGCCGGAACCGGCGGCAGGAACGGGTAGCCGTAGATCTGCCCGTGGGGGTGGTGGAGCGTGACGCCCACCTCCACGCCCCGGTTTTCGAACACGTACACGTAGTCGATCTCCTCGCGCGCCCCGAGCTCCTCGTAGCGCTGGCGCCAGACCCACATCAGCGCCTGCGCCCGGGCTGGAGGCAGGCTGCCCAGCGACAGGTCGTGGTCGTCTGTGTAGACCACCACCTCGGCCGTCCCGTTGGGCTCCTCGAAGGCCGGGAAGCGATTCTCGAATACCACGATCTCGAAGCTCTCGGCGGGGATCTCGGTGGCCGGCCCGCCGGGTCGCGTGGGACACAACGGGCAGTGCTCGCGGGTCGGCAGGAAGGTGCGCTCCTGGCGGTGGATCGCGTACGCGACCTCCTCGCCCCGAAGCTCGTTGAAGCGCAGCTCGCTCACGTGGGCGTCTCGGTGGGTGGCGGTGCAAGCCTGAACAGGATCAGCGCTCGACCGTCCTCTTTGGTGGTGCGCGCGAGCAGCAACGGGCCGTAGCGCCGCTCCCCCTCTGAACGTCCATCCGCCGGCGCCGGCCGCCCGCGGGCTGCTACTTCGGACGGTGATGCCAGCGGCCGTTCACGTCCGTCGGACATGCTGCGAAGGTATACCGCCAGCGCCCACACGAGCGGGTAGGGCCGGTACCAATTTCGCATGCGGCGCTCGTTCCGGCTCGCCGGCTTGGTGCTGGAGGTGCGGCAAATTCCGCAGCAGATCTGCGGTATTCCCGCTCTCGTCGAGGTTGACGACGGTCCGGGGAAGCGAGAAGGTAGTGTGCAACGGCGCATTGGGTGCTCGGCACGCACCGGAATCAGTCCGAGAGGAGGACGCGAGATGTCTGATGAGGACCACGCTCACGAAGCGATAGAGCGTTTGGACTACGACGACCAGAAGGCCGAACGGCCGGGGTTCGACAGGCGCGCGTTCCTGCGCCGCACGGCCCTGACCGGGGCGGCCGCCGGCTCGGTTGGAGCGCTGCTGAGCGCCTGCGGCTCGAGCGCGAGCTCGAGCAGCGGGGCGAGCACGATCTTCGGCACGACCGAAAGCTACAAATTCACCTTCGTCAACCACGTGACGACGAACCCGTTTTTCGTCCCGACCCAGTACGGCATCCAGGACGCCTGCAAACTGCTCGGCTGTACGTACGCGTGGACGGGCTCGGAAACGAGCAACGTCAGCCAGATGGTCAACGCCGTCAACAGCGCAGTCAGCGCCAAAGTCGACGGTATCGCCGTCTCGCTGGTCGACCTGACGGCGTTCAACTCGCCGGTGCAGTCGGCGCTCAGCGCCGGGATCCCGGTCGTCGCCTACAACGCCGACGCCCCAACCAACCCGCGCCTGGCCTACATCGGCCAGGATCTGTTCGTCTCGGGCCAGAAAATGGGCGAACACATCGCGGAACTCGTGCCCTCGGGCGACGTCGCGCTGTTCATCGCCACCCCTGGCTCGCTGAACATCCAGCCCCGGATCGAAGGCGCGCAGGCCACACTCAAGAAACACCCGTCGATCACACCGCATGTGATCGCCAGCGGCGCGGCGGTCCCGCAGGAGCTCACCGTGATCGAATCGTATTTGACGGGCCACCCCGAAACCAAGGGCATGTTCGCGGTCGACGCGGGCTCGACGCAGGGCGTCGCGCAGACGATTCAGAAGCAGGGCGCCAAAGAAAAGGTCAAGGGCGGAGGCTATGACCTGCTGGAAATCACCGAGAAACTGCTGTCCTCGGGCTACATCCAGTTCACGATCGACCAGCAGCCCTACCTTCAGGGCTTCCTGCCGATCCTCGAGCTGTACCTCTACAAGGCGTCGAAGGGCCTGACCGGCATCGCCGACGTCGACACCGGGCTGAAGTTCCTCGACAAATCAACCGTCCAGCCCTACGTCACGACCAAGAGTCGTTACGAGGGCACCTCCTCGACGGCGGGGGTCTCGTAGAGCCCGTCGTCTAGGTTCGAGTCGTGGCGATCGCCTCCGGAAGCGAAGCTTCGGCACAAGCTCCGTCCGAGGGTCCGGCCGGCACCCGGAGGACCCTCGGCGCGAGCTTGGTGAAGCTCGGCCGCGCGTTCCTGACCCTGCGCGAGGGCTCGATCATCATCGTCACGATCGTGACGATCGTGTACTTCGCGGCGACCACCCCCAACTTCGCGACCGGGTCCAACTTCAAGACGCTGCTGCCGTACTTCGCGCCGATCGCGATCCTCGGCGCGGGCGAGGTGTTCGTGATGATCAACGGCGAGATCGACCTCTCGATCGGCGCCGTCTACCTGATCACGCCGTTCATCTTCTACAAACTCGCCAACGCCGGCCTGCCGCTCGTCCCCGCGGTGATCGTGGCGCTGCTCGGCAGCGCGCTGATCGGCCTCGTCAACGGGTTCTTCATCGCGGTCGTGGGGATCTCCTCGTTCGTGGCGACGTTCGGGATGCTGTTCGTGCTCGACGGCCTGACGCTCGTGACCTCGCACGCAGCGCCCGTGTCGACGCCCGGCACCTCGCCGTTGCACGTGACCACTTTCGCCCAGGTGTTCGGTGGCGGCATCTACTCGGAGCTGATCTGGGCGCTCGCGATCGTCGCGCTCCTGCAACTGGTGCTGACGTTCACGCGCTGGGGCATATACACGGTGTCGGTCGGCGGCAACCGGCTCGGCTCGGCCGAGGCCGGCGTGCGCGTCCGCCTGGTGATGATCCGCAACCTCATCGTGTGCGCTACCTGCGCCGGCTTCGTGGGGATACTCGAGGCGGTGCGTTCCGTGACCGCGACGCCGGACCCGTCGGGCTCAAACGAAATCCTCTTCCAGGGAATAGCTGCGGCGGTGATCGGTGGCACGCTGCTGCGCGGCGGCTCCGGCACCGTCGTCGGCGCCCTGATCGGCGCGCTGTTCCTCGGCGTGGTGCACGACGGCCTGATCATCAAGGGGGTGAGCGCCGACTACCTCGACCTCTACATAGGCCTCGCGATCATCCTGGTGATGTCGATCAACGTCTTCGTCCAGCGCGCCCGCACCGGGTCCGGCCTTGGCTGAGCAGCCCCCGAGCGAGGCGTCCGTGCCCGGCGAGGCGGCCCTGCCCCGCGAGGCGGCCCCACTGGGGGAGGCGGTCCCGCCCGGCGAGGCGCCCGCCCGGAGCGAGGCTCGCGGCGATGAGGTGCTCCGCGTCGAGCACATCTCCAAGAGCTTCGGCCCCACGAGGGCGCTGCGCGACGTCAACCTGAACTTGCGCAAGGGTGAGATCCTGGGCCTGCTCGGCGACAACGGCTCGGGCAAGTCCACGCTGATCAAGATCATCTGCGGCTTCCAGAAGCAGGACGGCGGGCAGAT
This sequence comes from uncultured Solirubrobacteraceae bacterium, assembly GCA_963742395.1. Classification (GTDB taxonomy): domain Bacteria; phylum Actinomycetota; class Thermoleophilia; order Solirubrobacterales; family Solirubrobacteraceae; genus Palsa-744. Next base: position 50,555 of record CAVUME010000006.1, read on the forward strand.
GTTCCTGCACGGCGAGCCGTACGAGCCGAAAAGCGTCGACGACGCGCGCGCGCAGGGGATCGACGCCGTCTACCAGGATCTCGCGTTGGTGGACGAGCTGTCCGTCTACCACAACATGTTCCTGAGGCGCGAGCGCGTGCACGCGCCGCTGCCGTTCCTCTCCAATACCGAGATGCGAAAGGAGGCGCGCAAGGCGCTCGACGACATCGGCATCAACATCCCGCGGCTCGACGTGCCCGTCGCGCGCCTGTCCGGCGGTCAGCGCCAGGCGATCGCCGTCGCCCGCACCGTCTACGGCGAGGCCGACATCCTGCTGCTCGACGAGCCGCTCGCCGCGATGGGGGCGAAGGAGGGCGGGATGATCCTCGAGCTACTCGACCGTATCAGGGAGGAGGGCGACGTCTCGGTGATGATCATCCTGCACAACTACGCCCACGTGTTCGCGACATGCGACCGCGTGAACCTCCTCCAGGATGGCGTGATCGCGCTGGACAAGCCGGTGGCGGAGACGTCCGTCGATGAGCTGAACGAGATCGTCGTCGAGGAGTACCGGCGCGCACGTCAGGCCGCGCGCGAGGCGGCGATCGCGGAGGACGCCGCGGCGCGGGCCGCCCCGACGACTTCCTCGCAGTGACCGACGGCGCATACGCGCTCGGCGTCGACTTCGGCACGGAGTCGGGGCGTGCCGTGCTGCTCGAGCTCGGCAGCGGCCAGGAGCTCGCGGTCAGCGAGGTCCGCTACGCGCACGGAGTGCTCGACCGCGAGTTGCCCGACAGCGGTGAGCAGTTGCCGCCCGACTGGGCCCTGCAGCACTCCGACGACTGGTTGGCCGTGCTGGACACTGCAATTCCGGCGGTGCTCGAGCAGGTGCCGGCCGCGCGCGAGGCGGTCGTGGGGCTGGGAGTGGACTTCACCTCCTGCACAGTGCTGCCGGTGACGGCGGACGGGCAGCCGCTGTTCAAGCAGCAGCGCTGGAGGAGCCGCCGCCACGCGTGGCCGAAGCTGTGGAAGCACCACGCGGCCCAGCCCGTCGCGGATCGCCTCAACGACGTCGCGGCAGCGCGCGGCGAGAGCTTCCTCGGGCGCTACGGCGGGCGCATCTCCTCGGAGTGGTACTTCCCCAAGCTGATCGAGCTGTGGCTCGAGGACCGTGAGGCGTATGACGCCTGCCACGGCTTCATCGAGGCGACCGACTGGATCGTCTGGCAGCTGACCGGCAACGAGCGCCGCCAGAGCTGCACCGCGGGCTACAAGGCGATGTGGTCGCAGGAGGAGGGGTTGCCGCCCGTCGAGTACTTCGAGGCGGCCTACCCCGGGTTCAACGACCCGGCGGCGAAGCTGGGAACCGAGTTCGCGCCGCTCGGCACCCGCGCCGGAACCCTGCGGGCAGAGCTCGCCGAGCGTTTCGGCCTGCTCGACACGGTGGCGGTGGCGGTCGGGAACGTCGACTCCTTCGTCTCGGTCCCTGGGGCCGGCGTCGACTCGCCCGGAACGTTCGTGATGGTCGTCGGCACCTCGATCTGCGACCTGGTTGTGGACCCGGTGGAGGTGCGCCTACCGGGAATCACCGGCGTCGTGCGCGACGGCATCCTCCCCGGCCTCTACGGGTACGAGGCCGGACAGGCCGCCGTCGGCGACATGCTCGCTTGGTTCCTGGAGACGCTCGCGCCGCCCGGCTGCGAGCACGCGGAGCTAGAGCGGGCGGCGGCCGCGATCGGTCCCGGGGAGAGCGGGCTCGTGGCGCTCGACTGGTGGAACGGCAACCGCACGATCCTCGCCGACGCCGACCTCAGCGGCGTGCTCGCGGGGCTGACATTGCAGACCACCCGCGAGCAGATCTACCGTGCGCTGCTCGAGGCGATCGCGTTCGGCAACCGGCGGATCATCGAGAACTTCGAGGAACACGGGATGAAGCTCCGCGAGATCGTCGCCTGCGGCGGCATCGCCGAAAAGAGCCCGCTGACGATGCAGCTGCTGGCCGACACCAGCGGGCTGCGCGTGAGCGTCCCCGACTCCGCGCAGGTGCCGGCCCGGGGCGCGGCGCTGTTCGGAGCCCTCGCCGCCGGCCACTTCCCCGACATCGCCGCTGCGATCGCCGCGACACGGCCCCCGCTCGCGCACAGCTACGTGCCCGACGCGAAGGCGCGCGAGGTCTACGATCGCGTCTACCGTGTCTATCGGGAGCTGTACGAGCGGCTGGGACGCTCGCACGCGGAGCTGTTGCACGCGCTGAAGTACATCCACGCAGAGAGGAAGGCCTCGTGAAGCCGCGGATCGGACTGCTCGGGATCATGCAGGAGCTCTATGACGCGATGCTGCCCGGGATCACCGAGCGGCAGGCCGCCTACGCGGAATCGGTCGCAGGGCGCCTCGCGGACGTCGCGGACGTGCAGTTCATCCGGCCCGCCCGCAACCGCGAGGACGTCGAGGAGATCGTCAAGGAGTACGGAGCCCGAGGGCTCGACGGGATCGCGATCGTGATGCTGACCTACGGCCCCGCGATGCGCACGGTGCGGGCGCTGGCGGAGACCCCGCTGCCGCTGCTGCTCGCGAACATCCAGCCCGAGCGCGCGGTCACGGCCTCCTGGGACATGGCCGACCTCACCTACAACCAGGGCATCCACGGCGCGCAGGACCAGGCGAACGCGCTCGTGCGCGGGGCACGGCCGTTCTCCGTCATCACCGGCGAATGGGACTCGGACGGGTTCGCGGCCGACTTCGCCGATTGGGCGCGCGCCGCGGCCACGGTGACCGCGCTTCGCTCCACCCGGATCGCGCTGTTCGGCTACCCGATGAACGGCATGGGGGACATCCTGTATGACCCGCCCGCGATGCTGCGACGGCTGGGGCCGGTGGTCATCGCCGAGGACCTCGGCGGCCTTTACCGACGCATCGAGGGCGTCAGCGACGACCGCATCGGGGAGCTCGTCTCAGAGCACACCGGCCGGTTCGAGATCGACCCCGCGCTGCCACACGCCGCGCACGTCTACGCCGTTCGCTTCGAGCTCGCCCTGCGTGATCTGCTCGAGGAAAAGGGCTACGACGGGTTCTCGGCCCACTTCGACTCGATCGGAGGCGACGGTCGCTTCGAGCAGCTGCCGCTGCTGGCTGCGTCCGACCTGATGGCCGACGGCTATGGGTATGCGGCGGAGGGCGATACCAACACGGCGAGCCTGATGTGCGCCGCCCAGACCCTGATCGGGGACGCCCACTTCAGCGAGCTCTACGCGATGGACTTCGAGCTCGACTCGGTGCTGGTGAGCCACATGGGGGAGGGCAACTGGAAGGTCGCCCGAGACGATCGCCCGGTGCGGCTGATCGACCGTGAGCTGGGGATCGGCGGCCTCGGCAACCCACCTACGACGCTGTTCTCGGCACAGCCGGGGCCGGCGACGACGGCCGCACTCGTGCCCCTGGAAGGCGAACGCTACCGGCTGCTGGTCGGACGAGGAGACGTGCTCGACACGCCCGAGCTGCCGAACGTCGAGATGCCCTACTTCCACTTCCGCCCACACGCGGGAGTGAGGGACTTCATGGATGGCTGGCTCAGGCTCGGCGGCCCGCACCACTTCGTCACCAACCTCGGCGAGCACGCCGGGCGCTGGCGGCGCGTCGGCGAGCTGCTCGACCTGGAGGTGCAGGAGCTGTGACTCGCGAGGAGGTGCTCGCGGCGAACCTGGCGCTGCCCGCGCACGGGCTGGTGACGCTCACGTGGGGCAACGTCAGCGGCATCGATCGCGACCGCGGCCTCGTCGCGATCAAGCCGAGCGGCGTTCCGTACGACTCGATGACGCTCACCGACATTGTGGTCCTGGACCTCGACGGAAGCGTCGTCGAGGGTGATCGACGACCGTCCACGGACACCCCCACCCACCTCGAGCTCTACCGGGCCTACGACTGGATCGGGGGGATCGTGCACACGCATTCGACATGGGCGACCGCGTGGGCGCAGGCCGAGCGTGAGATCCCGCTGCTCGGGACCACCCACGCCGACCTCAGCGACCGGCCGATCCCACTGACGCGCGCGCTGACGGCCGAGGAGGTGGGCGATGACTACGAGGGCGCGACGGGTCGTCTGATCGTGGAGGCGACCACCGAGCACGACTGTTGCGCGCTCGTGCGGGGTCACGGTCCGTTCGCGTGGGGGAGCTCACCGGCCGCGGCGGTCGACGCCGCCGTCACGCTCGAGCAGGTTGCCCGGCTCGCGCTGCTGACGACGGTACTCGCGCCGGACGCGCCGCCGCTCGCCGAGGCGATCCGCCACAAGCACTTCGAGCGCAAGCACGGACCGCACGCCTACTACGGGCAGTGATACTCCTCGCACGGGGAGCGCTCGGCCAGCTCCCGGCGCACGTGGCGAGACCGGCACTGGTGGTGATGGATGCCAACACCGAGGCTGTGGCGGGTGCGCGCGTGGCGCGGGACCTCGGCGCCGAGGTGCTGCGCCTTCCGGCGGACACACACGCCACGGAGGACGCGGCCGCAGAGGTTCGCGCGCGACTGCGTAGCGGGCTCGTGGCGGTCGGCTCGGGCACGCTGACGGACATCGTCCGCCACGCCGCAAACGGCGCGGGTTGCGAGTTCGTCAGCGTCCCCACGGCGGCGTCGATGGACGGCTACGCCTCGAGCGTGGCTGCGCTCGAGCGCGACGGCGTCAAGTTCACGGTGCCGGCGCGGGCGCCCGCGGCGATCTTCGCCGACCCGGAGATAGCGGCCGCAGCACCGACGGAGATGACGCGCGCCGGCATCGGCGATCTGCTCGGGAAGGCCACCGCACGGGTGGACTGGCTGGCGGCACACCTGCTCTACGGCGAGGCCTGGCGTGAGCTGCCGCCGCCCCCCGAGCTCGACATCGAGGCGCTGCTCGGCGGAGACCTCGACGCGACGGCCCGGCTGTTGGGCGCGTTGATCGCATCCGGGGAGACGATGGCGACGGTCGGCAGCTCGCGTCCCGCCAGCGGCTGCGAGCACCACGCCTCCCACTTCTGGGACCTGCTCGCGCTGCGGGGCGCACGCCCCCGGGCCCTGCACGGGCTCCAGGTCGGCTACGCGACCGCCTTCGCCATGCGCCTGCAGCAGTTCGCGTTCGGGGGCGGCGTGTCGTTGCCACGCGCGCCGGAGCCGGTCGCCGAGCCGCTCGACGCTTGTGCTCGGGCGTGGCTCGGAGAGCCCCCGCGGGCGGTGCTGGCGGCCGTCGCGGAGAAGCAGCGCCTGATCGCGGCGGTGCCCGACTCCTGGCCGGAGGATCCGCAACGGTGGGCGGCCGTGCGTGCCCGCCTGGAGCCGTCCCTGGCGCGGTTCGACGGGGTCGCCGAGGCGCTGCGCCGGGCCGGCATTCCGGGCTGCGAGCCGGGATACCTGGGGATCGACGCGGCGATGCTGCGCGCCGGGCTGCGCTACGGGGGCCGGCTGCGTGCGCGCTACACGGTCGTCGACTTCCTCGAGGGCCAGGGCGTGCTCGAGGAGGCGCTCGACTGGGCCCTGCGCGTCTAGGTGCCCCTCACCAGCGTGTGTGTACGTGCTCGCGAAGGAGGCGGTCATACACGGCGGTGACGCCGTCGAGCTGGTCCTCCCGCAGCGGCGCCAGCCCGGCTGCAGCGGCGTTCTGGCGCACCTGCTCGCCGCTGCGGGCGCCGGGGATCACGGTGCTGACGCCCGGCTGGTCGATCACCCAGCGCAACGCGAACTGCGCGAGCGTCATCCCGGGATCCAGCAGCTTGGCCAGCTCGCGGGTGGCCGCCACCCCGGTCTCGTAGGGCACCCCTGAGAAGGTCTCGCCGACGTCGAACGCCTCGCCGTGGCGGTTGTAGTTGCGATGATCGTCCGACGAGAAGGCGGTGTGCTCGTCGTAGCGCCCCGACAGCAGACCCGAGGCGAGCGGCACGCGGGCGATTATCCCGACGCCCGCTTCCCGCGCCGCGGGGAGCACCTCCTCGAGGGGCTTCAACCGGAAGCAGTTGAGGATGATCTGCACGGTCGCCACGTGGGGGCGATCGATCGCCCGAAGCGCTTGGGCGCAGGTCTCGACCGAGACGCCGTAGGCGGCGATGTGACCCTCGCGGACGAGCTCATCGAGCGCGTCGAAGACGGCGTCGTCGCCGTAGACCTCGTCGGGAGGGCAGTGCAGCTGCACGAGGTCGATCCGCTCGACCCCGAGGTTCTCGCGGGAGCGGGCATTCCACGCGCCGAACGCCGCGCGGTTGTAGTTCTCGGGAAGCTGCTCGACTCGCCGCCCCATCTTCGTGGCGACGAGCACCTCCGGGTGGCGTCCATGGAGCTCCCCGCAGAAGCGCTCGCTGCGCCCGTCCCCGTAGACGTCGGCTGTGTCGAAGAAGGTGATGCCGGCATCGACGGCCGCGTCCAGCACGGCGTGGGCGTCCTGCGGGCTGACGCTCCCCCAGTCGGCGCCCAGCTGCCAGGTGCCCAGGCCGACGACGCTGACGGTGCGGTCCAATCGCTCGATCCGTCGCTGCTCCATCTGGGAGGGCATGGTCGCAGGTGGGAACCCGAACCACGGCTCCGGCCCTGGGTTTCGCGCGCAGCTCGTGGACCGTTGCTCTAGGCGAGCAGCGTGAGGAGCTCTGTGGGCTGCTCGATCACGACCTCGGCGCCGCTCAGCTCGTCGCGGTCGCCGACGCCCCAGGTGACGCCGATGGCCCGCAGGCCGCATGCGTGTGCGGCCTCGACGTCGAAGTGGCGGTCGCCGACCATGACGGCATCGGGTGCACCGAGCGCCCGCTGGGCGCGGGCGACGGTTTCCGTCTTCGGCTCCGCGAGCACGGGCGCGCTGACAACCGCGAACTGGAGTCCGAAGTGCTGGAGCAGCGGCGCGACGAACTCGTGCGCCTTCGAGGTCGCAAGCGCGAGCGGAAGCGCGAGGCTGGCCAGAACCTCGGAGACCCCGTCGATGAGCTTTGTCTGGTCGAGATACACGCGCCTGTAGAGGTCGTGGTAGGTGACGACGCAGGCCGCGACGGTTTCTGACTCCTGGGCTGCCCCCGTGAGCTCGGCGAACACGCTCAGCACCGGCGGGCCGATGAAGCGCTCGAGCTCGGCAGCGCTGCGCGGCGTGAAGCCGTGTGCCAGGAGGGCGCCGTTGGTGGCCGTCGTGACCGCGGGCAGCGAGTCGATGATCACGCCGTCGAAGTCGAAGATCGCAGCGTCGGCTCGCGGCGTCAGCGGCATGCTCGCAGCGCCGGGTAGAGCGCTCGAAAGCGCTCACGCGCGACGCGGTAGGGCTCGACCCACTCCCGCTGGGGCTCGATCGTCTCCTGCGGGCGCACGGTGGCCGCAACCGCGGTGTGGACATCCGGCCACACGCCGCAGGCGACGCCCCCGAGCAGCGCGGCGCCGAAGGCCGCCGCCTCGTCCACCACCACGCGCTGCAACGGCAGCTCCAGCACGGTGGCGAGGATCCGCAGCCATTCGTCGCTGCGGGCGCCGCCGCCCGACACGCGCCCGAGCTCCGGGCGGCTGCCGAGCTCGCAGATCAGATCCAGCGAGTCGCGCAGGGCGAAGGCGACGCCCTCCAGCAGCGCGCGCACGAGCGCCCCGCGGTCGTGCCTGAGGTTGAGCCCCACGTAGGCTCCGCGCGCGTCGGGGTCGGCGTGGGGTGTGCGCTCACCGGCCAGGTAGGGAAGGAACAGCAGTCCCTCCGTTGCCGGGGGCCAGCGGCTCGCCTCGGCCGTGAGCAGCTCGTAGTCGCCGCCCACGATCGCCCGCAGCCAGCGCAGGGAGCCCGCCGCCGACAGCACGACCCCCATTGCGTGCCAGGTGTCCCGCACCGCATGGCAGAAGGCGTGCACGCGCGCCTGCGGGTCGGCGGCGAAGCGGTCGAGTGCCGCGAACACGACGCCCGAGGTCCCCAGCACGACCGACACGGGCCCCGGATGCACCACGCCGACACCGAGCGCGCCCGCGGCCTGATCACCGGCGCCGGCGGCGACGGGTACGCCCTCGGGGGTCCTGCCGCTGACCTGGTCGCTCTCGAGCAGCTCCGGCAGCCAGCTGCGCTCTAACTCGAGTGCGTCGAGCATCTCGCCGCTCCAGCGCCGGCGGGCGACGTCCAGAAGCAATGTGCCGGAGGCGTCCGCGACGTCGGTGGCGTGCTCGCCACACAGACGCATGCGCACGTAGTCCTTGGGCAGTGCGATCCGAGCGATTCGCCGGAACACGTCCGGCTCGTTGTGGCGCAGCCAAAGCAGTTTCGGCGCCGTGAACCCCGGTAGGGCGCGGTTGCCCGTCAAGGCGATGAGACGCTCGAGCCCCAGCACGGCCTCGATCTCGGCGCACTCGCTGCCCGTGCGCTGGTCGTTCCAGAGGATCGCCGGGCGCAGCACGCGATCGTCGGCGTCGAGCACGACCAGGCCATGCATCTGCCCGGAGAGCCCGATCCCGAGCGGGGAGCCGGCCGCCGCCCGCAGCTGGTCCAGCACGCTGACGGTTGCGCGCCACCAGTCCTCGGGATCCTGCTCGGCCCATCCGGGCCGGGGGGTGGAGAGCTCGTATCCGGCCTGCGCGCTCGCGACCACGCGCCCGTCGCCGTCGAGGGCGAGTCCCTTGACGGCGCTGGTGCCGACGTCGAGCCCGAAAACGCTCACGTATGCCTCGGGGGCCGCCGCTGCGCGGTCAGGCGCCCAGGGCCGCGTACACGAGCTCGTAGGCGGATACCGCATCCTTGCGCACCTGCGCCTCCCGCAGCGCCTCGTCGTCGATCCGTGCGGCCACCGAGTCGATGAAGTTCCACTGGATCACTGACCGCCTCACCGCGCCGATCTGATCCTCCGTGTAGGGGTAGAGGTCCAGACCGAGGCGTTCCCCGTTGCTGCCATAGCCACAGCGGCGCAGCTCGAGCGCCAACTCGACGGTCTCCATGAACGCCGTCGTGCCGAGCATGTTGTCGTCGTCGAACGTCCCCCATCCAGAGTTGCCGTGCTGGTGGCCGAGGAGTCCCTCCGAGTGCAGGAGGGCGGCGTACTCCGGCAGGTGCTCGCCGTTCATCAAGAGGTGCTGCCAGTCCATGTTGATCTGGACATTGTCGAGCCCCTCGGCGCGCAGCTTGTTGGCAACGAACAGGGTCATGCCCATGTTGCGCATCAGGATCTTCATCGCCGGCTCGGAGTTCTTGTGCTCCAGGAGCAGCTTGACCCCGTGCCGTTTGCAGATTCCGGCCGCCTCGCCCACACCCTCGATCAGCCAGCGCCAGGAATCCACGTAGGGGGTCTGGAACGGGTAGTTGTAGCCCTCGATCCCGGGCCAGATGATCATGTGCGCGCCGAGCGAACCGGCGAACTCGGCGCCCTCGCACACGAGCCTCCGAGCCTCCGCGCGGAGGTGGGGATCTGGGTTCACGAGGCCACCACGGCCGAACCGCGGGTCGAGGTGGAGGCCGCCGGCGATGCAATAGATGTCGTGCTCGCCGAGTGCTTCGCGAACGTCGCTGATGTTCTCGTGTGAGAGCTCCTGGGGGTAATGGAACTCGTACCCGTCGATCAGCTCGCCGAGGCCCTCGACCGCTCGATGCACCTTTGCGGCGACCGGTTCGGCGTCGTAGGCATGCCCCGGCTGGTAGCCGCCGGGAACAAAGCGCGTGATCATCGGCCCAAAGGCCCAGATTCCGAGGCTGGTCTTCATGGTTGGACCTCCGTTGGTCGGTTGGCTTCCGCGCTCTCATAGAGCGCGGCGATCGTGCGCGCCTGCCCGAGCGCGTCCTCGCGTCCGAAGCGCGGCGGGCGCTCGCCGGCCACGGCGGCCGCGAAATCCTCGAGCTCGCACGCGTAAGGGTTCAGGGACTCGACTCCGATGTGCTCGAGCGAGCCTTCCCGGCGCAGCTCGATCGCGGGCGTGCGGGCATGCCAGGGATCGTCGAGCCACAACACGCCGCGCGTACCGGTCACCTCGAGCTCATCGCGTGCCGCCATGTCCAGGCCGCAGTCGACCGTCGCCAGCACGTCGCCCGCAAGACGCAGCCAGGCCACCAGGCGCACGTCGACGCCATCGCCGCCTCCGACCAGTTGGGCGTTCACCGCCAGCGGCTCGCCTGCGAGCAGCCTCGCGGCGCTGACGCAGTAGCAGCCCACATCCATCAGGGCCCCGCCGTCGAGTGTCCCCTGCAGGCGCACGTCGCCTGGGCGCTCGAGCAGGAACGAGAACGAGGCCCGGATCAGACGCAGCTCGCCGATCTGATCGAGCAGCTCGACCAGCCGGCGTGCCTGCGGGTGGTGGCGCCACATGAACGCCTCGGCGAGCACGAGGCCCGCTCCATCGGCCACGTCGAACGCGCGCGCGACGTCGTCCGGTCGCCGCGAGAAGGGCTTCTCGCAGAGCACGTGTCGCCCGGCTTGTAACGCGCGCACCGACCACTCGGCGTGCAGGGAGTTCGGCAGCGCGATGTAGACGGCCTCCACCTCCGGGTCCGCGAGCAGCGCGTCATAGGAGCCGTGCGCGCGGGGGATGCCGAGCTCCCGCGCCTGGGCCTCGGCCCGCCCGGGCTCGCGCGAGCCGATGGCGACCACCTCGACTCCCGGGGTGAGTCGCGCCCCCGCGACGAGCAGCTCGTTGATCCGGGCGGTCGAGAGCAGTCCGAGCTTCATCCGGGGGCATCTTATGGTGGTGAGCGCATCGCGAGAGATGCTCGCCGGAGCTCACGCGAAGGCCCGGCGAGGCCGGTCGCGCACCCAGCCGGATCCGGTCGTCCGATGTCAGATAGGGCCCGGCGGCGGTGACTGCCGGATCGGACTGTCTAGATCGCTGCGCGGCGGTCGAGGCTCTCCACGTATGGGCCCAGCAGCCGAGCCACCGAGGCGGCGCTCATGCTGGCCGGTCCTTTCGGTAGGGCCGCGTAGCTGATCGCCAGTCGCACCAGGCACTCGCTCAACAGCTCGGCGTCCTCGTCGTGCATCAGCGGCCAGCCTGCACGAAGCAGGCGCTTCAGGCGCTCGGACGAGCGCTCCAGGAGGGGTTCGCCGTGCGTGGTCAGGAGCGTCAGCAGCTCGGCCGCACCGTCGGCGCTGACGACCGCTCGCAGGAGCGGGTTCTCGGCGGCGGCGGTGAGGTAGACGTCGAAGGCGGCCGCCAGGGCCTCGGCGGGCTCCTCGCGGTTGTCATGCATGGCCTGCTCCACCGCGTCCAGCAGGCCGTCGGCTTCGCGCAGGACGAGGGCCTGGGCGAACTCCTCGCGGGAGCCGAACTCCTTGTAGAGCGTCTGGCGGCTGACGCCGGCCGCAGCCGCCACGTCGGCCATCGTGACGTCGACCCAGCGGCGCTGGCGGAGCTCCTCACGGGCGGCGTCGAGCAGGCTGGTGCGCAGCAGTTCGCGGGCGGCTACGGGGTAGGGCTGTCGTCGCGGCGACGGGGCCACCGGCGCGGTCCCCACCGGTTGCTCAGGACCCGGGGGGCGCTTTGCGGGAGGCCGTGTACTCCCGGTTCTGGGCCCGCTCGCCCCGGATCTGCACGGCGATGTAGATGATGATCACGGTCACGACCACCTGGATCCCGAGGAACGTGGCCGCGAGGCCGAAGGTCTTCGTGAAGGCTTCGCTGGTAGCGAGGATCATCGCTGGGAGCCTAGCAACCGCCTCCCGCGGGTGGGTGTCGTAGCCTTCGAGTCCCGCGCCGGCGATGTCAGCCGGACGACGGCCCACTGGAGAGGTGCCGGAGCGGTTGAACGGGCGCGACTGGAAATCGCGTAACGGGGGTTAACCTCGTTCGAGGGTTCGAATCCCTCCCTCTCCGTCCTGTGAAGTCTCGGTTGATCCCGGACACGTGTCTCGGGCAGACACCTGAAAGGCTGGACCGATGCTGACTGAAGTGGCCGACGGCGTCTGGGTCCGCCAGAGTGCGTGGGTCTGGACCAACACCACCGCGGTGCGCGGGGAGGATGGGTTGATCCTGGTCGATCCCGGGATCGACGGTTCCGAGCTGAACCAGCTCGCCGATGACCTGGACGGGCTCGGCATTCCGGTGGTCGCCGGGTTCTCCACCCATCCCCACTGGGACCACCTGCTCTGGCATTCCCGCTTCGGCGAGGTGCCGCGCTACGCCACCCCCGCCGGTGCCCAGGCTGCCGGTGAAGCCCGAGAGCCCGCGCAGGCGATGGCGGCCGAGAGCGCGTCGGGTGTTCCTCTGGAGCTGATCGGGCTCGTCAGCGCGCTGCCCGCGGACGGCGGACCCGTGCCGGGCGAGATCGTCGAGCATCAGGCGCACGCAATCGGCCACGCCGCGGTCCTGCTTGCGGACCGTCGCGTCCTGCTGGCCGGCGACATGCTCTCCGATGTCCTGATCCCGCTGCTTGACTCTCGCCGCCCCGATCAGGTGGGCGCCTACGGGACGGCACTCGAGCGGCTGGGGGAGGCTGCCAGGCACGTCGATGTTGTGGTCCCCGGCCACGGCGCCGTTGCGAACGGTCCCGAGGTGGTGGCCCGGCTCGCCGCCGATCGCGCCTACATCGACGCGCTGCGGCGAGGAGAGGAGCCCCTCGACCCGCGTCTGGGGCCCGATGCGAGCTGGCTATCGGGCCCGCACCAGTCGAACCTGAAGCAGGCTCGAGTAGCTACGACAGCGAACTAGCCGGGCGGCGCTCCGATGAAGGCATTCTCACCCCCCGCTAACGGCACACTTATGGGTGCGGGGGACCGTTCGGTTGTGCACGCGCGCCAGCGCAAGCCCGGTGGCCGAGGTCGGGCTGGAAGACATGTCTGACGATCTCGACGATCGCGCTCCGGGCGAGAGCACTGCGCGCGGCATGAGCGCCCCTTCGGGCACGAGGGATCGGCCGGATGCGGCCGACCCGGTGCGGGGCCCGGATCCGCTCGCCGACCTGGAGGCGCGCCGCGAGCGCCGCCGTGACGCCGCCGCCCGGCGCAAGCGGCGACGGTGACGCCTGCTGATCGCGACGCCCTTCGTGGGCCTGTTCTGCTGGGCCGCAATCTCGTACGCGAGCTGGATGCTCAAACCGACGAGCGAGAGGTTCACGGCCCGCAGCGTCGAGTGGATCAGGGCCGACGTGCCGTTCGGCAATTCGCTGGTCGACAAAGTCGAGCACGTCTACTTCACCGCGAACGCGCCGAAGAAGGGCGGACGGGCGCCGAAGAGCCTGCCGGCAGTCGGGCTGAGCGTGCCGCGGCACAGCCGGGTCGCCGCCCTGCCGCCGCCGATCAAGTCAGTCTTCGCCCACCCGCTGGCGGGCGAAGGGGTCTGGCAAGCGACGGGCCCGGCGGTCGAAGGCGGCCCACCGGTCCTGGTGACGACCTTCCGGCCCGAAGTCGAATATCCGGAGCTGCTCGCATACGTGGCCTGGTTCGACCACACCCGCACGGCGATCGGCTACTACCCGGGGCGCTACGAGCCGCCGAACGCTTCCTGCCGCGGGCCGATGATGGTGCCCTACGGCCAGCGCTGGCGCCTGCTCGCCACCTTCAACGGCGGCTTCACCTACGAAGACGGCGAAAACGGCTCCAACGTCAACGGCCACGTCAACGAGCCGCTGAAGGACGGCAAGGCCACGGTGGTCGGATACCGCGACGGCCGCGTCGACATCGTCAACTGGAGCGGCGGGCCGAACGCGGGGCCGGACGTCGCGTGGGCCCGCCAGAGCCTCGCTCCGATCGTATGGAACGGACGCCTCAACCCCGAGCTGAACGAAGATCCGAACAGCAAAGCCTGGGGATACACGCTCGGCGGAGTCACCCGCGTTTGGCGCACCGGCGTGGGGATCGACCGCCGCGGCAACCTCATCTTCGTCGCCGCCGACGGCCAGACCGTCATCAGCATCGCGAAGATCCTCCGGCACGTCGGCGCCGTGCGGGCGATGGAGCTCGACATCAACCCCGACTGGCACACGCTGATCACCTACACCCACCACGGTGGGCTCGACCCGAGACTGGTCGAGCCCCAGCCGAACCAGTCGCCCAGTCGCTACCTCGTCTCCCGACGACCGCGACTTCTTCGCCGTCTACAAGCGTCTGCCCGGTCCGGTCACCGACCCGCTCAAGTAGGCGGCCCAGGCTTGCGGCGAGGCCCTGGGCCCGCCGCCCGCCGTGCCCCCGCCGCGGCCGGCGGCGGGCCGTCGGCAGCCAACTACACTTCGGAACCCTGCGCCCGTAGCTCAGCTGGATAGAGCGTCGGTCTACGGAACCGAAGGTCAGAGGTTCGAATCCTCTCGGGCGCGCTTCGTCACGCCAGTGTTAGAGCCAACTCGGCTCTGCCGGGACACTTACGAAAAGTAACCGTGTCCCAAATATGTCCCAAGGGCGGAGAGCCTTTCGGGACATGACGGGGCTGCATCACCCTCCGATCCGGCCGCCCAGCGGCTATGTGTTTTGCGTCGAGCGCAAGCGCGGGCCGGCCTGGTACGCCAAGTACCGGCTGCCTGACGGCCGCCAGCGCCAGCGCAAGATCGGACCAGCCTGGACGGGCCGCGGTCGCCCGCCGGCGGGATGGCACACGAAGCGCACCGCGGAAGGTTGGCTCCGCGATCTCCTCGACCAGGCTCGCCGCGGGACTTTGCCCGGGATGGTGCGGACCGGCGCCACGTTCGCCGACGCGGCCGCCGAGTTCTTGCGCTACGCCGAGCACGACCGCGCCCTGAAGCCGTCCACGCTTGTTGGCTACCGCTCGATCATCCGCTCCTACCTGTTGCCGGAGTTCGCCCAGTGGCGGCTGGAGGACATCGCCGCGCACGAGATCGAGTGCTGGCGCGCGCAGCTCGAGGGCCGCCGACGGCCGCTCTGCAACAGCACCAAGAACCGGATCCTCGTGCTCCTCCACGGCGTGCTCGGGCGCGCCTGCAGGGTGTGGGGCCTGCCGCGGAACCCCGCCAGCTCGGTAGAGCGTCACGCGGTCCGTGAATCGGGTGAGATCGAGGTCTTCAGTCCGGAGGAGGTGTGGGCGCTCGTTCGCGCTGCCGCCAGCGAGCAGGACGCGGCGATCTTCCTGACGGCCGCCTTCACCGGGTTGCGGCGCGGGGAGTTGCTCGCGCTGCGCTGGCGGGACGTCGATTTTGCCGGCAGTGCCCTGCGGGTTCGCGCCAGCTACGCGGGCGGAGCGCTCACGAGTCCCAAGTCGGGGAAGGTGCGCTCCGTTCCACTCGCGCCAGAAGTGGCCGAGGCGCTCGCGCGGCTCGCCGGCCGAGAATGGTTCACCGGCGACGACGACCTCGTCTTTCCCGGCGAAGCCGGGGACTACCTCGACGGGTCGGCGCTGCGGCGGCGGTACAACCTCGCGCTGCGGCATGCCGGACTCCGCCCGCTGCGCTTCCACGACCTGCGGCACACGTTCGGTACGCGCGTGATCGCCAAGGTTGACATCCGCCGTGTGCAGGAGTGGATGGGCCACGCCGACGTGCAGACGACGATGCGCTACCTGCACTTCGTTCCGCGCGCGGAGGACGCGCGGCTTGTGGCGGAGGCGTTTCGTATCGAGCCCAGTGATGAGCCGCTCCTGGATCGCGAGCGGTGAGGTAGAGGCCGTACTCGGCGCGGTGGACGCTTCACGCGCTCGAAAAGGCCGGACGACTCGGCTATACACGCGAGCTGGTCGAGCGGACCGTATTCGAGCGCCACGGACAGCGGGTCAAAAACGCGGGAGCTGCGGGCTGGCGCGTGACGTGGGGAAACCTCGTGGTCGTGTACGAGCACCCCGACGGCGGCGACGCATCGCGTGCGCGGATCGTGACGCTCTGGAGGCGGCGGTAGCCTGTTCTCATGCGCTTGGACGGTCACTACGACAAGGACGCGGACATCGCCTGGGTCCGCTTCGAGAACTACGACGCAAACCGCGTGGTAGCCGAAGAGACCTCATCCGGCTTGCGTGAAGTCGACCCAAGCACTGGTCTCGTTGTTGGCTTGGAGTTCTGGCAAGCGAGCCAGCGGCTGCCGGCAGATCTGCTGAAGATGCTTCCGCCACCGGAGGTTGAGGTCGCGGCGTGAGTGTCGGCGCGACGCGAGGCCCCGGCTACATCGTCACGGCGTGCGCTAGGAAATCCGTTCCATGACCGTCGGGCAGCGAGCGTAGCGCGGCCCGCGAACCTCACCGACCGGGAGTTCCTTCATCGGCGGCGTCGGCCTCAAATTGGTCCGGCCCGCGCTCGTCGCCGTTGCGCCACTTGGGCGGCTCGGCGAGTCGCTGGCGCTCATAGGCCTCGCTCGCGCTCCCGATCATCTAGTACCGACTTTGCACCGGCACCGAGCCCGCTCTGCCTGACCGCCGCCCTTGATCTCGTTTTGCTCTCGCGTCATCGTCGCCGGCTCCTCATTGCTGCCGGCACTGCTCCCCCTGGCCTGTCCTGTCTTTCCTTTGCTCTTGTGTCCTCGTTCTACTCCCTCCTCTGTTTGCTGGTTTGGTTCTCGACCCCGGGTGCACGAAGTGTGGGCGGGGTCGAGAACCAAACGACCACATCCGGCCAGGGTTTATGGGGGTTCACAGTGGACACGGAATCCGCGGTCAAATCCACGGGCCAGTCCGCACCCTGAGGAGGCCCTGAGGGTGTGCGTGTGCGCCGGCAGCCTCGGCGTTGGCTGGGTCGCTGTTGAGGCGATCCGCTCCGCGGTGGAATAGCGGCGCTCCCGATGGGCACCCCCGGATCGGCTCCCAGGCAGCAGACGCTTACTGGGCGTTTTGCCTCCGCTCGAGGCGAGGTCGGCTTGCCGACCTAATCGAGACATCGCCGGAACCGGACCGGCCAGTCAAGCGGCCGGCAGGCCGCGACCCCGGAGGGGTTGACGGGCCGGGCCGGATCCGGCACCGTCCTGCCGCTCGGAGCTCGTGCTTCATGCCCTCAGCCTCCCCAGCCCCCAGCCCCCGGGCTCCCCCGACTGTCGCTTTCACGCGATAGGGGAAGCGTGCGTGCGGCATGCTTCGGGCTGGTGAGGGTGGTACTTTCGGGCCACATGAGCTAGGGGGTTGTTGGTGGCGGAGTCGGTCGATCTTGCGACGATCCTGCTGACCGATCTGGTCGGCTCGACGCGGCTTGCGAACTCGGTCGGGCCCGTTCGTGCGGATCAGCTGCGCGAAGAGCATTTCGAGCTGCTGCGCGACGCGCTCGCCGCCTCCAGGGGCAAAGAGGTAAAGACCACGGGCGACGGCCTGATGTTCGCCTTTCCGTCGGCCTCCGAAGCGGTGCGCTGCGCGGTGGCGATGCAGCAGGGCTTTGAGCGCCGCTACCGCCAGGCCGAGCAGGCCCTGCACGTGCGGATCGGTCTCGGGGCGGGCGAGTCGACGGTCAAGGACGGGGATTACTTCGGGATGCCCTCGATCGAGGCCGCTCGGCTGTGCGCCCAGGCTCCCTCGGATGGCATCCTGATCTCGGGCCTCGTGAAGACGCTTGCTGGCCGCTGCGATGGGATCGAGTTCGCCTCGGCGGGTGAGTTCGAGCTGAAGGGGTTTGAGGAGCCCGTGGAGGCGTTCTCCGTTTCTTGGGCACCGCTCGTTGAGGAGGCGGGAGGTCCTACTCGCTGGCCGCTACCACCGCTGCTGCGATCGGTTCCGCCGGCTAAGTACGTGGGCCGGGTCGAGGAGCGCGCAGCGCTTGAGGAAGCGCTGAAGCTCGCGCGCTCGGGTCAGCGCCAGGTGGTGCTGCTCTCCGGCGAGCCGGGGATCGGCAAGACGCGGCTTGCCAGCTACGCCGCCCATGACGCGCACGCCGAGGGCTTCGCCGTCGTGTGGGGTGCGTGCACCGAGGAGCTCGCCGTTCCCTACGAGCCGTGGATCGGGGTCTGCTCACAGCTCGTCGAGAGCGCACCGGCCGAGCTATTGGGCCGGCATGTTGAGCGGCACAAGGGCGAGCTTGCCCGTCTCGCGCGCAACCTCGAGAGTCGGGTATCCGACTTGGCTGAACCCCAAGCCTCCGATCCGGAGACCGAGCGCTACCTGCTGTTCAACGCGGTCGCCGGGCTGTTGGCAGAGGTCGCGGAGACCGTGCCGCTATGCGTAGTGCTGGACGACCTGCATTGGGCCGACGCGCAGTCGCTGGCGCTGCTCAAGCACGTGCTGCGCACCCACGAGCAGGGATCGCTGCAGCTGATCGCAACGTTCCGCGACTCGGATCTCGGCAAGGACCATCCGCTCGTCGCAGTGCTTGCGGATCTGCGCCCTCTGCAAGGCGTACAGCGGATCGCCCTGCACGGCCTCGGTCCGGATGAGGTGGCCGAGTTCATGACGGCTATGGCTGCGCACGAGCTCGATACCGACGCGCTACAGCTCGCCGCCCAGATTGCAGCCGAGACGGGTGGCAACCCGTTCTTCGTGGGAGAGATCCTGCGTGGCCTCTCGGAGTCCGGTGCAATCGTGTTCGATGAAGAAACCTCCCGATGGAGCGTCGACAGGTCGGCCGGCATAGCACTGCCAGAGAGCGTGCGCGAGGTGATCGAGCGTCGCATCGAGCGCCTGGGTGGGGAGTCGCTGGAGGCACTCAGGATCGCAGCGGTGATTGGCCGCGAGTTCGATCTGCGGCTTCTCTCCGCTGCACTGGCTATCGAGGAGGCCGGGCTGCTGGATCGGGTGGAGGGCGCGATGGCCGCTTCGGTTCTGTCCGAGTCATCCGAGCAGGTTGGGCGCTTCCGCTTCGTCCACGCGCTCATAAACCAGACCCTCTATGACGGGCTCAGTGCCACGCGCCGCGCGCGCATGCACCATCGCGTCGCTGAAGCACTGGAGGAGCTCTATGGGCAAGACCCGGATGCGCACCTGGTGGAACTCGCGTTGCACTGGCGATTGGCAGCCGTGTCGGTCGACAAGACAAAGGCGGCCGACTACGCGATGAGGGCTGGGCAGCAAGCGCTTGAGAATCTCGCGCCGGCCGAGGCAGTGCGGCTCTTTACGGACGCAATCGAACTCGCGGGCGACACAGACGGCCAGGAGCGCTGCGAGGCGCTGATCGGGCTCGGCGAGGCGCAACTTCAGACAGGCGTAGCGGCATTCCGCGAGACCCTCCTGGAGGCATCGCGCATCGCCTCGGAGCTACAAGACGGCGAACTCGCTGCCCGCGCCTCATTGGCCAACAACCGAGGCTTCACCAGCACAATTGGCGCAGTCGATCACGAGCGGATTACCGCGATTGAGCGCGCGATCGAGCTCGACGATCCCCCGAATCCCGCTCGACGCGCCCGCTTGCTCGCACTGCAGGCGCAGGAGCTGGCCTGGGACTCCGACGTCGCACACCGCTGGGCGCTCGCAGAAGAAGCCATCGAGCTCGCGCGTGGTGCTGGAGACAAGCGGGCGCTGGCCTATGTGCTGTGGAGCGCGGACAACGCGCTCGAGGGCGCGCAGACGCTCGGGCTGCGAGCTACCCTTGTAGATGAGCTCGTCAGGGCCGCCGACGAGCTGGACGATCCCGCACTTCGTTGGGAGGCAGCCAACCGCGAGCTTATCGGCTGTGTCCAACGAGGGGAGCTCGCACGCGTTCACGCGCCGCTCGAGCGCATGCAGCGGATCGCAGCAGAGCTAGGGCGGCCCACAGTCGTCTGGCAGACCGAGTGGGTGATCTCGGCGCTAGCGTTGATGCGAGGCGACCTGGTTGGCGGCGAGCGCCTCGTTGAGCGAGCGTTTCAGGCCGGACAGGAGGCGGAGCAGCCCGATGCTCTCCTTTTATATGGGATACAGATGTTCTATCTGCGCGTCTTCCAAGGGCGCAGCGAGGAGATCATCGCGATCCTCGAGCAAAGTGTGGAGGCCAATCCGGGCATCCCTGCCTTGCGCGCGCTCCTAGCATCCAGCCTGTGCTGGCTTGACCGTCGCGAGGACGCCGCGAGGATCCTCACGCGGGCCGCGAGCGACCGCTTCGCCGACATCCGGCCCGCAGCAGATGAGCTGACCGGGCTCGTACTCTACGCCGAGGCAGCGACCCAGACAGGCGACCGCGAGGCCGCCGCGATCCTCTATGACCGCATCCAGCCGTGCGCTGACCAAGTCGACTGGAACACACTATTCAGCGCTGGACATACGCGACTGTACCTGGGCCTGCTCGCGTCGGTCCTCGCCGAGCACGAGCGGGTCGACGAGCACCTGGCGTTCGCGTGCGAGTTTCACGAAGCCAACGACATGCCGCTGTGGAGCGCCCGCGGTCACCTCGGCTGGGCCGAAGCGCTCGCCGAGCGTGGCGACACCGACCGCGCACGAGAGCACGCCACACGCGCGCTCGAGCTCTCACGCGAGCACGGATACGGCGCCTTCGAGCCTCGTGCAGCGGCGTTGGTCGAGACCGAGTCAGCTGCTGGCGCCTGACCCCGGGGGTCGGCGGTCTCCGGCAGGTCCGCTGGTTGCCGCTATGCGCGAAAAGGAGCCGTGCATCACTTACTTCGTAAACGCTGCCAGCCTCGGGCAGCCTAGACTTCGTGGCGATGTCCGCCGAGGAGGTTGACAGCTACTTGCGTGGTGTCGAGGAGCCCAAGCGCAGCACGCTTGAGGCGCTCCGTCGCACAATCCTCGAGGTTGTCCCAGAAGCGGAACAGGTGATCTCTTATCGTGTGCCCGCCTTCCGTGTGCGCGGGAAGACCGTCGCCGGCTTCGCCGCGTTCAAGAACCACCTGAGCTACCTGCCGTTCAGCGGTTCGGTCCTCGGGGAACTTGAGGACCAGCTTGACGGCTACGCGATGACGAAGAGCTCGCTGCACTTCCCGGTTGACCGCCGTTTGCCAAAGGCGCTTGTAAAGAAGCTCATAGCGGTGCGCCTAGCGCAGATTAGTCAGCGCTCGCGTTAGGCCGTCATACGCCTGCGCTGCCGGATTGCGCGAACAGCACCAGTCTGGGCCGGTCTTGGCCGCGCGTGCTCACCTCGCCGCGCTCGTTTCGTCAACGTGTCCCGAACGAGGTCCCCGACCTAACAGATCTGTACCGTGCGAGCTTGAGGCAACGTGAGCGAAATCCGTGTAATCAAGCCAGATCCGCGGGCATCCGAGGCCCTACGGAACCGAAGGTCAGAGGTTCGAATCCTCTCGGGCGCGCTCTCGGATGCCCCGTTGCGGCGGGTAAAGCCCTTCACAGAGGCGGCAACGGCCCTCGTCTCGCCTGCGGGATACTGGGCGGGGGATGTCGGCGAACCTGGACCTTGTGCGCTCGATCTACGCGGACTGGGAACGCGGGGACTACAGCTCGCGCGACTGGGCCCATCCGGAGATCGAGTTCGTGGACGTCGAAGGACCCGAACGCGGAAGCTCGACGGGCCTCGTCGGGATGCGGGACAGCTTCCGCAGCTGGCTGCGCGCGTGGGAGCAGTTCCGCCTCGAGGCCGAGGAGTATCGCGAGCTTGACGATCAGCGCCTGCTCGTGCTCGACCATCTCAGCGGGCGCGGCAAGACGAGCGGGCTGGAGCTTGAGCAAATGCGGGCCGCGGGAGCATGGCTCTTCCACGTCCACGGCGGCAAGGTCACGAGGATGGTCCGCTACCTCGACCGCGACCGTGCCCTCGCCGATCTCGGCCTGGAGAAGTAGGCGGTGTCGCAGGAGAACGCTGCAAGCCGCCATCGGCCGAGGCCCTCAAAGCCGTGGGTCTGGAGGAGTAAGGGGCCGCTCTGGAGGCTCTGGGGGTGCGAACAGGGTGTGAACATGCCCCACACCACTCAGCACCACTCGTAGGGCCAGGGACGGGCCTCGAAAGCCCGAATCTCGGGCTCCACGACACTCCACACCGCTCGCGTCGCAAGCTACGGAACCGAAGGTCAGAGGTTCGAATCCTCTCGGGCGCGCTTCGCGATGCCGCGCGGGTGCTCGCGAACTCGCCGTCGCGGGTAGGTCGCGATGTCGATGATTCGACGAGTGCGGTGGCTGCCTCTCCTACCGGTCCCGTTCGTGGTCGCGTTCGTCGGCGTGATCGCTCCGGCGGCGGGCTCTGGCAGCACAGGCGACCTCCAACAACTTCGTTCGCGAGCGACGCACAGCCAAGCCGCAGCCCCCGCTGCCTTTGGTACCTCCGGGCGGTGGGCGGACGCTCGGCAGCTCTGTGTCTGCTCTACGAGACGGGGCGGTATCCCGAGCACAGCACACGCATCCAGCCGATGAGACCGTCGAGCTCGGAGATGTACGCCTGCTGCTCGACGAGAAACCGGCCTTCCGCGTTGCTGACGCTGAACCGATACCCGACCCGCTCTCGGTCGGCGAAGCTATCGCTGTCAAGCCCTTCCAACGCTTCGATCTCGTCGGTCTCCTCGAACCACCTGCCCAGGATGATCGAGAGAGTGTCGTCGGGGCTGGTCGCCTCCCAGGTTTGGCTGGGGGTCATCGCTCGGAAGTCGATCGCAGGGTGCATCAAATCGAGCAGGCGCTGCGAATCCTTGTTGGCGAGCGCCCGCGCGAAGTCGCATCCAAGCG
Source organism: uncultured Solirubrobacteraceae bacterium (assembly GCA_963742395.1). Taxonomy (GTDB): domain Bacteria; phylum Actinomycetota; class Thermoleophilia; order Solirubrobacterales; family Solirubrobacteraceae; genus Palsa-744. Next base: position 72,854 of record CAVUME010000006.1, read on the forward strand.
TCGTCGCGTCATCCATGGCGCCATTGTCGCCCATCCATCCTCGAGCGCGTCGTCGGGAGCGCATCGCCCATGGGCAGGGTCAATACACCACGGTTCCGCGCACGTTGACCGCGCCGATCAGGGTGTGAACATGACCCACATCGCTCAGCACCACTAGTAGCGCGACGAACGGCCCTCGGAACCCGAATCTCGGACTCCACGACGCCCGACGACACTCCCGGCGCTTGCTACGGAACCGAAGATCAGAGGTTCGAATCCTCTCGGGCGCGCTTCGCCACGCCAGTGACAGAGCCAAATCGGCTCCGCCGGGACACTTGCGAAAAGTAACCGTGTCCCAGATACGGTGCGCGTACGCGCGAGCTACGCCGGCGGCGCGCTGACGAGCCCCGAGTCAGGCAAGGTGCGCTCGGTCCCGCTCGCGCCAGCAGTGGCGGAGACGCTAGCCCGGCTCGCCGGCCGCGAATGGTTCACAGGCGACGACGACCTCGTCTTCCCGGGGGAGAACCGGCGACTACCTCGACGGGTCGGCCCTGCGGCGGCGCTACAACCTGGCGTCCCAAGCGAGCGTGAGCTCGGTCGCAGCGGAGACCTTGGATGTCTCGCAAAGCAGCAGCGACGGCGGCGTCGCCCGACATGCTTCAAATCTCCCGGTGTGCCCCCGGCCCGCCCGAGAACTCATGAGCTGTCGTCCGCGCGTGCAGGCTCGAGCAAAGGCTCCAGGGTTTTGGAGGGTTGGAGTGGTGACCACTAAGGTCCATGTACACCAGTCATGCGACGCGTCACGAATTGCCGCGCCTCTTCTGGGTTACGTACCGAGGAACACGAGGACGGCCCGTACGCGGCGATGGTCCTCGGGGGCCGGGGCGAGGTTGAGCTTCGCGAAGATACTCGTGACGTGCCTCTCGACGGCGCGCTCAGTGATCACGAGTATCTCGGCGATTGCCTGATTGCTGCGACCCTCTGCCATCAGGGCAAGCACCTCGCGCTCCCGCGCGGTCAGCACGTTCAGTGGATCGTCTGTGCGTTTGCGACCCAGCATCTCTGAGACAACCTCGGGATCGAGCGCGGAGCCTCCCTCCCGGAACGGAATTCCTCTTCGGCGGCGGAGGCCTCCTGCACGCATGGCCGGCCAACCCGACCGACAACGAATACACCCATGTCCAGACATCGAACGTGCAGACACTCCTGATCGGCGGCAGTCTCGACTTCGCCACCCCGCCCCAGAACGCGACCAAGGAACTCCTCCCCTACCTGCCCAACGGGCACCAGGTCATCCTCGCTGGCCTCGGCCACACAACCTCCTTCTGGACTGAACAGACCAAGGCGAGCACGCACCTGATCAACACCTACTTCGACACAGGCAAGGTCGACCACTCGCTGTACAAACCTCAAGCGGTTAAACTCACGCCCGAATCCACACAGACCGGACCCGCCAAGGCCATCGCCGGCGCGATGATCGGCTTCGGACTCCTCACGATCCTGTCACTGCTCCTGATGTGGCGGCGGACGCACAAGCGCGGCGGCTTCGGGCGCAAGGCGAGCGCGATCCTGCGCTCCGTCTACCTGCTGGTCCTCGGCCTCGGCGGATGGTTCATCGGCCTGATCATCGTGCTGGTGGCTTTCCCGACAGTCCCCCTCGAAAGCGAGCTCATGGCCGTTCTCTCCATCGGCACGCCCATCGGCCTCGGCACCTACTTCGCCTGGGTCAACCGCGACCGGCCGGCCAAGGCCACGACGATCGGCATCTGGGTCGCACTGACGGGCGCCCTCGTCGGCGCGCTGCTGGGGTTCAACGCAACAACCGGGCTCATCGCGGTCATAACCACGATCATCGGAGCAGCTGCCGGTGCGAACCTCGGCCTGATCGCCCTCGACATCGCACGAATCGGCGAGCGGCCGGAGACTGTTCCGCCCATCGCCACCGGTGTCGACAGCGAGCCGACGCCGCAGGCCGAGCCGGCGCCCATCGCCATTCCAGCGGTCGAACACTGACCCCCGGAGTCCGTTCGCGCAGAGCATGTGGCGGTGTGCTGGTTGCCGCCACATGCTGCGGGGGAGAGGACCACGCTCTTGACGGCGACGTGCTCGCGTCGCCGTTTTCGTCACCGGCGGCTGTAGCCGGTGCGTCGCGGACCGGGCTGCTTTCCACAAAGGCCTACGGGCGGTGGTGCGACGTGAACCACATCGCGGCGAACGCCAGCATGAGACCGAAGACGGAGATGAACACGACCGCAAAGACCCAGGACATTTCGGTTATCGCTGTTCCAATCATGATCCAAAGGTATGACTCGGCGTGCCTCCGGACCACCGGGAAACACGGCAGGGTCGAGGCGGCTAACTACGTATCGCGAGTGCCGGTCGCTACGCGGGCGGCTCGGCCAGGCCCCTGAGCAGGCAGCCACAAGCGACACGGGGTGCGGCTCAACAGAGTCAAGGGGCACGCCCCGAGGTGCGAGCAGGGTGTGAACACGCCCCATAAGCTCGGCGACACTCGTGAGGCCCCGAGCGGCCCCTTTAGACCCGAATCTCGGACTCCACAACGCTCCAGCCGCAAGCTACGGAACCGGAGGTCAGAGGTTCGAATCCTCTCGGGCGCGCTTCGCCACGGCAGCGCCGGCCGCTCGGAGCTCGTCGAGGCTGAGTCAGCCGCCAGCGCCTAGTAGAGCGAGCCACGGCGAGTGCATTACGCTCCGTGGATGAGTTCTCCCGCGACCCTTCTCATGTGGTTTCAACTGCGCTCGCCGGAGCTGGCCGAAGACTTTGAGCGTCTGATGGCGGAGGATCGAGACATCGTCAGCGGGTCGCTGGACACAATGTCGGACTGGCGTCTCACGCGGCCGGCGGACGTGCCCGGACAGGCGATCGGTCAAGCCGACTACGTGCTCATCGCAGAGATCGTCGACGTCGAGCGCTGGGAGCAACAGGCGAGCGAACACGTCCAACGTTTGGCGGACGACCTGGCGCATCTTGTTTCGACCCGGGAGATGCTCGTCGTGCGCCCGATCCTTTGAGATCCGCGGTCGGCGGAGACGATCAGACCATGCTGCAAACGAGCTTGCGCGGGGCGGTCGCCGGAGCAGTCGCGGCGGTTGTGATGACGCTCGAGCAGCCACTCGACAAACGCCTCTTCGACTCCAAGTACGACGACGTCGAGATCCTGGGCAAGCTCGTGACGCGCGGTGACGACTGGCAACCCATCGGCGTGGCGCTCCACGTGCAGAACGGCGCGATCTTGGGCGCCGCATACGCGCGCCTCAAGCCGTCCCTGCCGGGGCCAGCGGTCCTCCGCGGCTTGCTGGTGGGCCTCGTCGAGCACGTCGCGACCTGGCCGATGGTCGCGCTGGTCGACCGCTATCACCCTGCCCGTAAGGAGCTGCCGAAGCTCGCCGGCAACCGCCGGGCCTTCGGCCAGGCAACGATCCGTCATGCAGTGTTCGGGAGTCGTCCTCGGGCTGCTCGAGAACGCGCTGAACGACCGCCGCGTATAGCTCACGTTGTGCGCTCGACGAACCGCGCAAGCTCTGCACCGGCTTGCCGGCGGGCCCGGACCCACGAGGTCCAACATTAGAATCGCGGCCCGTGCCGTTCACGCTCACGAACCTCAGAGCTGACCTGGAGGACCTCGGGTCCAACTTCAACGGCGCCCCGGGTCTTGAGTTTCGTGCCGCCGGCAGGGCGCTCGAGCTCGAGCATTCGGGACTCAGCTACCAGCGCATCCCACCCGACTATCGCTTCCCCTACGGCCACACGCACCGCAGCCCTTGACGGATGGCTCCTCCACTACAACCATCACCGAAAACACTCAGCCCTCGGCCACAAGCCCCCGATCGCTCGCCTCAACGAGCGCACCAACCTTCTTGGTACCTACAACTAGCGCCTGCGCCCGGCCCGTACACTGCCGCCTGATGCCGTGGAGCCCCGAGCTGTTCTCGGCGCCGGCGCGCGAGCGGCTGGAGGAGAGGCTTCGGGATCTGCCTCCGAGGGTGCCCTACTTCTCCGGCCTGATGTCGGGGGAAGTCGACGCGCTGGTCGACTCCTTCGCCGGCGAGCCCCAGCTCCACGACCCCGTGCGCGGACGCGTCCGGGGCAGAGATGCATTTGCCGCCTTCGTGTCCGAGACGAGCTCGTGGCTGCGGGAGCGGGGCTTCACCGCCGAGTTCCTCGAACACGCCGTCGCGGGAGGGCACGGGTTCGAAGAGTTCGTCGTGCGCCTCGCAGGCCCGGGTGACCCGATCGAGCTTCCCTTCGCGGTCGTCTCGGACCTCGCGCCGGACGGGCGGATGGTGGAGGTGAGGATCTACTTCAGTAGCTGGGCCCTGTCCGGACGCCACCTCAACCGCCCCCCGCTGCTCCAGGCCGACCCGCGGCTGCAGCTGGCCGACGTCGTGGGTGAGTACCAACGGGCCCTGGCGGCGGGCGACGCAGAGGCGATTCTCGGAACCTTCGAAGCCGACGGGTACGCCCGTGAGCCCGCCGGTGAGCCCCATGTCCACCGTGGTGGCCACGGCCTACGCGCGTTCTATGAGCTGCTGTTCTCCAACGGCGCCGGCATCCCACTCGAGCACTGCACGGTCATCGACGACGGCCACTGCTGCGCCCTGGAGTACAACGTGGTCCGCTGGGGCACCACCGAGCTGAACCCCCAGGCCGGGGTCGCGGTATACGAGCGCGGCGCTGATGGGAGGCTCGCCGCCGCCCGCATCTACGACGACACCGATCCTCCCCTCGCGTCGAGCGCCTAGCCTGCAGGCAGTCGAGCTGCTAGCCGAAGGCCGCGTCGACCACCGCCTGCGCCGTCGGCCCGTACGGCGGGGCGAAGGCCTCGATCATGTCGCCCTCGCCGCGGATGAAGACCCCGCGGAGGTTGGAGAACTCGCGGAATCCCTCGATGCCGTGGTGTCGCCCGGAGCCGCTCTGGCCGATGCCGCCGAAGGGAAGCGTGGGCAGCGCCCCGTGGACGGCGGCGGAGTTCACGCATGCACCGCCGGAGGTCGTGCGACGCAGCACCTCATCCGCCTCGCCCTCGTCCTTTGCGAACACATACAGCGCCAGTGGCCGCTCGCCCGCGTTGACGTGGCCGATCGCCTCATCGAGCGTGTCGTAGGCCTTGATCGGCAGGATCGGGCCGAAGATCTCCTCCTGCATCAGGGCGAGGTCGTCGGGCGGGTCGATCACGAGCGAGATCGGCAGCTGGCGGGCCTGTGGGTCGGCGCCCGGAGCCTGTTCGAGTGGACGCACGTCGCACCCCCGGGCCCGTGCGTCCTCGAGCAGCCCCTCGATCCGCTCCAGGTGGCGGCTGGAGATGACCCCGGTGCAGCTGTCCGAGGAGCAGTAGCCGGGCATCGCCTCGCGGAAGTGGTCGGCCGCCAGCCGTGCGAAGTCCTCCACCTGCTCGCGTGGCACGAGGCAGTAGTCCACCGAGATGCACATCTGGCCGTTCTTGATCGCCTTGGTTGCGAGCACCTGCTTGATCGACTCCGCATCGACGCTGTCCGCGGTCAGGATCGCCGGGCACTTCCCGCCCAGCTCGAGGGTCACGGGCACGAGCTGCTCGGCGGCGGCCTTCGCGATCTCCCGCCCGATCGCCGGGCTCCCGGTGTAGAGGAGGTGATCCCAGCGCACGCGGGTGAAGGCGCGGGCGAGCTCCAGGCCCCCGACGACGACATCCACGCGCTCGCGGTCGAAGGTGGCGTGGACCATCTCGCGCAGGAGCTCTGCGCAGGCGGGCGTGTACTCCGAAGGCTTGATTACGACCCGGTTCCCAGCGGCCAGCATCTCGATCAGCGGCCCCACGGAGAGGTCGAACGGGAAGTTCCACGGAACGATGTTCCCGATCACGCCCTTGGGCTGGGGCTGAACGAAGGCGCGCCCCGACCCATACAGCGCCGGGTCCGCCTGCCGGGGCTCGCTCGCCATCCAGCCGGCGAGCTGTTCGGCCGCATACACGGCGCGGCCCGCGGGACCGAGGACTTCGATCAGGTCGGCCGCCACCGGCGGGTGGACGCCGAAGTCGCTGCTCAACGCCTCCTGGACCTGGATGCGGTGGCTGATCAGCATCCCCGCCAGCGCGCCGAGCAGTTCCTGGCGCTCCTCCAACGACGGGAATGGGTCGGCCAGGAAGGCGGCGCGCTGGCGCTCGACGATCTCCTGGAGCTCGGCGATCGCGGCGTAGTCGTCGCTCGTGCCGGCGGTGTGCTTCTCCGTGGTTGCCATCCTCTTCTCCTCTGGCTAGGTGTGCGCTTCCAGGTTACGGCCGTTGACGTCTCCCCGCCCGGCGCCGCCCTCAGCCCATCATCGGCGGGCCCGCCCCGACGCTCTTGGTCGCCGCGGCGATCTCTCCCCGGAGCTTCTTCAGGGCTGACACGAACACCTCCGAGAAGGTCGGGAACGGCTGGATCGTGTCGGTCAGGACCTCGAGCGCGGTGTGGGCGCGGATGGCGAGCGTGGCCTGCTGCAGCCACTCGCCCGCCTCGGGGCCGAGCGCGAAGGCGCCCGTCAGCCGCTTGCCGTCGCTGAGCAGTGTCAAGAAGCCGTTCTGCTCGGCGTATTCGCGCGTGTAGGCGGCGGTCTTGGACACGCCCGAGAGGGGGACCATCGCGCTGAAGCGCCCGGCGGAGGCGCCGACCGCGGCCGCCTGGGGGTCTGTGTACACGACCCGCGGAACGGCCTCGTAGTTGGCCCGTCGAGGCTCACCGAGGATGTTCGCCGCCACCACCTCGCCCTGGTACTTGCCGACATGGGTCAGCGGCCACAGGCCGTTCACGTCGCCGATCGCCCACAGGCGCTCGGCCGCCTTCAGGTGGGCATCCACCGGGACCCCGCGGGCGTCGGGCTCCACGCCGACCGTCTCCAGGCCGATCCCCTTCACCCGCGGTCGCCGGCCGGTGGCCACGAGCAGCTTTTCGCCGCGCACCTCGCTGCCGTCGTCCAGCTCGAGCACGCACTCATCCCCATCGCGCCTGGCTCCGGTCGCGTTCGCCGACAGCATCAGCTCGACGCCGTCGCGGGTGAGGGCCTCGCCGAGGGCCTCCCCGAGCGGCGCCGGCTCGCGGGAGAGCACGTGCTCGGACATCTCGACCACGACGGCCTCGCCGCCCAGGCGGCGCACCACCTGGGCCATCTCCACCCCCACCGGGCCCCCTCCGAGGATCACCAGGCGCCGCGGGACGGCCTTCATCGAGGTCACCTCGCGGCTCGTCCAGAGGCCCTCGAGCTCGCGCAACCCGGGCACCGGCGGCACCACCGGATCGGCGCCGTTGGCGAGCACGACGTGCTCGGCCGTGTGCTGGACGCCGTCGACCTCGACGATCCCCGGACCCGCCAGCCGGCCGGTGCCCCGGATCAGATCGATCCCGTTGTCGGCCAGCCATCGCTCCTGCCCGGCGTCGGAGTAGTCGGAGACCATGAAGTCACGCCACGCGAAGGCGGCCTCGACGTCCACCTCCGCGCTGGCCGCGGCCTCGCGGGCACCGTGCACCGCCTCGCCGGGTCGCAGGAGGGTCTTCGAAGGGATGCACGCCCAGTAGGAGCACTCCCCGCCCACAAGTTCCCGCTCGACCACCGCCACTCGCAGGCCTCCCTCGGCGAGGGCCCCGGCGCAATGCTCCCCCGGCGAGCCACCGCCGAGGATGATCACGTCGTAGTCGCTCGCCACTGCTCAGTCCTCAGCCGGCGAGCAGCGGCGAGGGCGGGATCTGGGTGTGGCCATGGATGTCCGGGATCAGCATCCCGACTTCGTCCACGTAGCACCAGTTCCAGTCCTCGCCCGGCTCGAGCGAGCGGATCAGCGGGTGACCGTCGGCGCGGTAGTGGGCGGTCGCGTGTTTCTGTGGCGAGTCATCACAGCAGCCGACGTGCCCGCAGACCAGGCAGATCCGCAGGTGCAGCCACTTCGTTCCTTCGCGCAGGCAGTCCTCGCAGCCCGCGACCCTCTCGGGCAGCTCCCACACGGTGATCGTGTCGAGGTGCGTACAGGAGGTCATGTGTGGGCTCCAGGAGGCGCCGAGAGCACGAGCCCAACGTTACTCGCCGGCGCGCGAAGTCGGCCTCCCGGGGCCGCCGTCAGCCGGCCGGGGCCACAAGAACGGCGGGCTCGGCGCGCTGGATTTCCATCTGGACCCGCGCTTCCAGCGCATGCAGGAGAGCGCTTTCGTGACGCAGCGTCGCTTGCGAGGTTTCGTCGACGCCGTGCACGAGTTCGTTGATCCGCACGGCCATGACCGCCGCAGCGAGCCCCTTTCTGGACTTGCCCGGGGTCCCATCCGCCAGCTGCGAGAGCGTGTGGCCGCCGTGCAGCTTGGCGCGTAGCGCGGCGGGGGACAGGCCCAGATACTGCCCCGCGATCGCAACCGTGGGCTTGTACGTCGTCGAGCGGGCCAGCCGCGCCTGCACGCGCTTGCGGATGCGCTGGAGGCGCCGCTGGGCGTTGGCCTTCGACAGCCGTTTGGCGGCCACCTGCGCTTCGATCCTCCTCACCCGCGGGCGCATGATCGCTTCCAGCAGGCCGAGCGCCGAGTGCCCCGGGGTGGTGGCCGCGACCGCCGCCAGCGAGCGGCCGGCGCTCAGCTCTTTGCGCAGCTTGGCCTTGCTGACACCGACGTACGCCGACGCGGCTCCGAAGTCTCCCGCCGGTTCGCCTGCCGCGCTGCCGCCGGCGGCAGCACCGCCGTTGATGCCGCCCGAGCTCCTGGAGCGCCCCGAGCCTCCGCCGGCGCCCCCGCCCGCGAGTTCCGCGCGCCTGCCCGCACGGGGGTGCTTGTGGGAAGAGCCCCCGCTCACGGCCAGCACGATCCCGATCACCACAGCCGCCACCGCGACTGCTCCCATCACGATCCTTGTCCGTTTGCCACCCATTTCCGGGATCCCTGCCGGAGCACACTACAGCGCCCCTCCCGGGCCCTCGCCGGTTCTGATTCGCCCGGCTGACGGCGGCGATCGTGGCAGGATGGCCCGTCATGGAGGGCCAATCGCTCGTCGTCCTGCCGCCCGAGCTGACCGGCACGGCCCCCCGCGCGCGCGGGAGCTTCCTGCTGGGCATCGACGGCGGAGCCACGAAGACGCTCGCGGCCGTCCTCGACCTCGACTCGGAAACCGTCCACCTCGGTCACGCCGGGTCGAGCAACGAGGACGCGATCGGCGCGGAGGCCGCCGTGCGCGCGCTGCTGAGCGCCGCCGACGAGGCCCTGGGCAACGCGGGGATCGCCGACGAGGATCTCGGCGGGGCCGTGCTGGCGGTGGCGGGGACCGACACGCCGGCCGTCGCCGAGCAGCTGCGACGCACCCGCTCGGAGTCCTGGACGGTCGTCAACGACGTGGTCGGGGCCTGGGCGGTGGCCACCGGGGGCGGAAACGGCGTGGCGGTGATCGCGGGCACGGGATCGAACGTCTTCGGGGTCGGCCCGAAGGGCCCGTGGCGCGCCGGCGGCTGGGGGCACGTCCTCGGTGACGAGGGCGGGGCCATTTGGCTGGGCGTGCAGTCGATCAAGGCCGCCCTGCGCCAACGCGAGGCCTCCGGTCCGCCCACGGCTCTGAGCGCCGCGCTGGTCGATTTCTTCGAGGTGCCGAGCGTCGAGGCGCTCGCCAGCCTGGTGTACTCCAGGCCGCTCACAAAGCCGGAAATTGCGGCCTTTGCCGTGCGCTGTGGCAAGGTCGCCGACGCCGGCGACGAGGTCGCGCGCGAGATCTACGAGCGCGGCGCCCGCGAGCTCGGGCAGCAGGTGGCGGCGGTCGTCGAGCGCACGGGTCTCGCCGATGAGGAGTTCCCGCTCGGGCTGATCGGCAGCGTGTTCCACTCCGGCGAGGTGATCACCGGGCCGCTGTGCCGCCAGGTGGCGAAGGTCGCCCCGGGCGCCCGCATCTCCGGCACGGCCGCTCCCCCGGTGGCCGGCAGCCTGCTGCTGGCGGCGCGGGTGGCCGGTCGTCCCGAGCAGGTCGAGCTCGGGCGGCTCGAGGAGCTGCTGACGGCCGCCAGCGCCCCGGCGGGACAGCGCTAGATGTAACGCCTGAGGCTGGGGGAGCCCGTGGCGCCCCCTGGCGCGGGCCCCTCAGTACGCCGAGCTCGCCAGGCGTCGCTCGATCGCCGCCCGGTCACCGATCGCGCCTGGCCCCTTCCCGTCGAGTCTCACCGCTGCCGCGGCGGCCGCGAACGCCGCCGCCCGGTCGGGGGGCACGCTCCTGTGGAGCTCGACGAAGAGCGCGGCCGCGAACACGTCGCCGGCGCCGAGGTCGTCGGACGGATCGGACACCCTCGGGCCACCGATCGGCAGCTCTCGCCCATCGGGCAGCATCAGCTGCCCGCCCGCGGCTCCCGCGGTGACCGCCACCACCGCGCCGGCATCGAGACCGGTGGCGATCAGCCCAACGCAGGCGTCGCGCTCCTCGGCGCTGAGCACGATCGCATCGCAGCGGGCGCCGAGGGTCTCCTGCTCGGGTGTGGTGGGTCCAAGCTCGACCGCCGAATCCGGTCCATCCCAGCGGCGCACGAGCCCCTGCGGGGTGAGTCCCACGAACCCTTCCTCGCCCCACGGGGCGGATGGGATCTCGCGCGCCACCGGAGCCAGGTGCAGGATCGCGGCGTCCGGCACGAGCTCCGGCGTGATCTCCCCGGCCCAGCCAGCCAGGCGCTGGCGGCGAGCTGCTCCCACGCCTGCCGTCTCGAGCGTCGTGGTCTGCTCGGCGGCGCTCACCCTCAGCTCCAGCTCGCGCGCGTATGGGGCCAGCAGCGGCTCCAGCTCATCCGGGACCCCGCACGTCACGATGACCGCCCTCAGGCCCAGCCTCGCGGCCTGGAGGGCGCTGTAGAGGGCCGTGCCGCCGACCCGGCGCTCGCCCCCCGGGAGGATGTCCACCGTCACGTGGCCGACGGCCGCGTAGTCGAAGACCACGGCGTCCGCTCAGCTTCCCGACCCGAGGGGCGCGGACGGGCCGCTGGGCGGCAGGGATCTCCCCGCCGGGACTGGAAGGGACCAAATCGAATGCTCTCGCCGGCTGTTTGGGCTTCTCGATGAGACCCACCCGCCTCTGGCGTCCCCTCGCGGCGGCCCTGGTCGGGTCGCTCGCGCTCGTGGCGACGGCCACGCCAGCCACATCCGCTGCCCGCACACCCGCACACGCGGGGGCCGGGCAGCGTGGCACGCTCGCCATACCCCGCGGGCGCCACGCGGCCCTTGTCTGTCGCCCGCGCAGGCGCGCCGGCGCGGGCGCACGCGGCCGCGGGCACAGCGAAGAAGGCGCCCAAGCCGGTCCTCCACGGCGACCCGGCCCGGGCGCTGGTGAGCTTCCGGGCGATGCAGAAGGCTTACTACATAAGGGGCTCGGCGCTGTACGTGGGCGAACCCTTCTCCTTTCTGTGGCCCTTTTCGCAGGCGCTCGCGGCCACCGTCAGCATGGCCTTCATCCCCCACCTGGGCGTGAACCTGTCTCCGGAACTGCACTCGCGCCTGCAGGGGCTGAACAGCTACCTCGACACCGACAACTCCGGTGCCCCGGAAGGGACCTTCACGAGCACCCTGCCGGGCTTCGACGGGACCGTCGCGCCGCCCGCCGGGCCCGGTGGCGCGAAGTACTACGACGACAACGACTGGATCGGCCTGGAGCTGGTGCGCCTCTATGAGATGAGCCACTCGACGGCCCTGCTCGGCAGCGCCGAAGGGATCATGGCCTTCGAGATGGCCGGCTTGGCAGGAAGCCCCGAACCTCGGCTGTCCGGGCGGCATCCCGTTCTCCAACCTGACCGAAAACGGCGAACGCAACACCGTCACGACGGCTCCCGCGGCGGAGCTCGCCACGCAGCTGTACAAGCTCACCGGCAACGTCGAATACCTGCGCTTCGCCGAAAAGGCGTACACGTGGGTGAGGACCTGCCTGCTGACCCCGGCAGGGCTGTATGCAGACCACATCGGCCGTCGGGGCGTGGTCGAACCGAGGCTCTGGAGCTACAACCAGGGCAGCATGATCGGGGCCGGGACGCTGCTCTACCAGGCGACCCACAACGGCGCCTACCTGTACCAGGCCCGCGAGACCGCCAAGGCCGCCCTGAGCCACTTCACGCCCCAGCTGCTGGGCGAAGAAATCCCCTTCTTCGCCTCGGTCTACTTCCGCAACCTGCTGTACCTCGATTCGGTCACCCACGACCCCCCGGGGCCGCGCATCGCACAGGCTTACGTGGACTACGCCTGGACCCACCTGCGGCTGCAGAACAACGTCTTCGTGGCCGGCTCCCCGGCGGGCGCCCAGCTGCTCGTGCAGAGCGCCATCGTCCAGATCTACGCTCTCCTGTCCTCCCCGCCGAGCACGTATTTCTGATCCGGGGTGGCGCCGGCCGGGCCGGTGTGCGTGAGCGCGTGCGGTTAGGGTGGGGCTCGTGAACGAGCCGGCCAACCTCACCACGGCAGCGGGCCTGGAGGCCCTTCACGCCGAATTGGCGGAGCTCGAGGGCGACGGCCGCCGCGAGATCGCCGCCCGCATCAAGACCGCCCGCGAATGGGGCGATCTGAAGGAGAACAGCGAGTACCACGACGCCAAGAACGAGCAGGCCCACCTCGAGACGCGCATCCTGCGCTTGAGGGAGAAGATCGCCAATGCGGTGGTGGTCGAGGACGCCGCCCCCACCGGTGGCGTGGTCGGATTCGGCTCCACGGTCGTGGTCCGCGACGAGAACGGCCGCGAGCAGGAGTGGCAGATCGTCAGCTCCCGCGACGCCGCGCCCGGGGAGGGAAGGGTGTCGGCCGAATCGCCGATGGCCTCGGCGCTGATGGGACGCGCCAGTGGGGATCAGGTCGCGGTTTCGCTGCCCCGGGGGACGCGCTCGCTGACGATCCTGTCGGTCAGCTGAGCGACTTCCGGGTGCGCCGCAGCGCCTTGCGGCGGGCGCGCATGTAGAGATCCCCGGTCCTGCGGACGAACTTCTTCGTCGGGGTCGCGTACAACCTCTGTCCCTGCTTCAACGCCCGGCGCTGCAACGTGCGACGGCGCCTGGCGATCGCCTTCAGCAACGCCCTGCGCGTCTTCGGGCCCAGCTGGGGCTCCTCGGCACGCTTGCCGTGCGAGCGGCGCACGCGCTCGGCCAGGACCGCGAGGTCGTGCTCCTCGCCCAGTATTTCCCCCAGCCCGTCGGCCCGGCGGGCCAGCTTGCGCAGGGGCTCGGAGGCCCGGTCGGGACGCCCCTTGCGCGCCGCCGGTGCGCCCGGAAGGGCGCGCCCGAACCCGGGGGAAGAGGGCCGGCGCTGCAGCATTTCGCCGAGGTAGCGCAGGTCCTTGACGCTTTTTCGCCACTCGTGCATCGCAACGGCGCGCTCGCGCTTGGCGCCGCTTGCCCGCTTGAAACGCCGGCGGCCCTCGCCGTACAGGCGCTTGAGGCCAGGCTCCAGCAGCTCGCGCTCGCGGCGCTTGGGGTGCTGCCACGTCTGCACCCGCAGCCGGCACGCGCTCAGGTCAGCAGTCACCAGAGCCATGCGGACGGGGTCCCCGAGCGTCTGCGTCCGGGCCGCATCGCGCTCCTCGGCGAGGCGGGCCCGCAGCCGGCGCACTCCACGCCGGTCGAGCTTGCGCGGGTGACGCTCGATCAGCGAATCGAGCGTCGCCAGCATCACCTCGGCGTCGCGGGCCGGCGACAGCTGGGCCGCCACGTCCTTGAGAGCAGCGGTCTCCTGGGCGACGGCCTGCTCGCCGTGCGCCGCTTCGAGCATCCTCGCCATCGTGCGCAGGCGCTTGAGCGCCTTGCGGGTTTCGTGGATCGCCGCTTCCGGGGGTCCGGCGCCGTTGCCGGCCGAGAGCTGTTCGATCGCCAGGTCGAGCTGCTCGGTGGCCATCCGCTGGAGCCCGCCCGACAGCGGCTCGTCGGCGAACACGCCCAGGCGGCGGGTGCGTTCGCGATCCCGTGCCTCGCGACGTTCGCGTCCCACCCGCGCCAGCGTCAGGCCGAGGCCGATCGCCGCGCCCGCCGCCAGGGTCGCTGTCAGCGGCGCCACAATTGGCATGTGCAACGGCTTCCGACGGCGCCATGGTGGACCGTACGACCCGCGGCCAACCGCAAGCCCGCGACCTATCGCTGTCCGTTCTGTTCCCAGCATCTTCCCGCTCTAAGCGAGCATATGCTGATTGCGCCCGAAGGTGACACCCGACGGCGCCGACACGCCCACACTCGCTGCGTGATGCGGGCACGCGAGCGCGGTGAGCTGCCGCTGCGAGAGGAGTGGCTCGCCACCCAGCCGCGCCCCCCTGCGCTGTGGCGGCGTCTGCTGCGGCGCGCCTAGCCCGCACGGGCTCGCGCCCGGCGCCCCGGGCCCGCAGCCTGGGCTCGGGCCCGGCCCTGGCGGGCCCCTAGAGCCGGCTGGGGGCGCTGGAGGAGTGGACCGGCGGGATCGTGCCCACCGGCACCAGCATGCCGTTGTTGAGCTGGAAGTGCACCAGGACCTGGCCGCCGGAGGGGGAGCTCAGGGGATCGCCGGGGCGGTAGAGCCGGTAGGCCACGACGGCTTCGGTGTCGTCCTGGGACACCACCTTCAGCGACGCGCTGGGTTCCTTCGTGTCGGTCCCGATGAAGCGGCCGTCGACGAAGAAGAAGACCTGCTGGCCGTAGCCGTCGGCCGAGCCGCTGCGGGTACCCACGAGGGTCCTGAGGGTCTGGCTGGGGTGATATTCGGACAGGTTGTCGGGCGTGTAGCCATGCGCGCGCACGACGGTCGCGGCCTGCTGGGCTTCCTGGGGGGCGGTCTGGCTCTGGCCCTGGTCGAACTGCGGCTCGGTGGCCGTCCTTGTCTGACTCGGCGTCGTGCTCTGGCCCGTCGAGCCGGAGCCGTTTTCGCCCGTGGCACCGCTGCTCGAGGGCGCGCTGGTACCGGTGGTGCCGGTCGAGCTCGTGGAGGGCGGCGACTGGCTGGAGCTGCTCTGGCTTTCGGCGGTGACGGTCTTGGTGGACCCGCCACAGGCGGTGAGCGTCGCCCCGGCGAGCAGCACCAGAGCAAGCGCTGTGGTCGAGCGTGTCCTCATCGCGGAGATGGTATTGCCGGGGCTGAGCGCCTCGCGTCGCCTGCAAGGCGGCTCCCGCCGCGACCCGCAGCTGCTCGGGGGCGGGTGCCGTCGGCAACGTCGGGGGTGCAGGCCGCGGGTACCATCACCACGGGATGGCCGGAACCACGGGACAGCCAAGCCCCGCCTCGAAGAGCGACAAGCAGGCCAAGCGCCGCAGCCGGGGAGAGCTTTCGCGCACCATCGCGATCCTGGTGCTCGTCCTGGCGGTGATCCTGTTCGCGGTCAAAAACCTCAATCAGGTCAAGGTCAACTGGATCGTCGGCTCGGGCAGCGCGCCGCTGATCATCGTGATCCTGATCACGCTGCTGGTGGGGATAGTGATCGGCCATCTGGCGGGACGCCTGTCGCGCCGCAAACGGCAGAAGAACGGCGGCTAGCGAACCAGGACCGGCCGGCTGATGGCCGACACGTGGGCGCCGTCGGAGACCTTGACGAGCGCCTGGTAGAGGCCCTTGTGGACCTTCACCACGCGGCTGAAGACGGATTTTGCGGCTGACTGGGCCTTGACGACGGTGCCGCCGACGTTCTTTGTGCGGTGACCGGGGATCACGCGCTGGTAGCCGATCAGGGCGCCGGCCTCGGCGGGTTCCACGGTTCCGTACAGCCGCGCGAAGCCCCGCCGCTTGGTGCTGTGGGCGTGGATCGTCACCCGCACCGCCACGTACTCGATGATCGGCGGGCTGATGACAGGGGCCAGGCCGACGGTGGAGACCCGCAGCTTCGTGTTCTCGGTGGCCCCCAGGCCAGGGAACACGAACCCGCCCGTGAGGCTCGTGATGAGCGCGTTGCCGGACTGCGAGAAGGCGGCCGTGTACGGGAACGGGGCGTACTGCAGCACCACCTGGCGGTTGCCGTTGCCGGTGCCCGAGAGCGTGCCCTCGACGGTGTAGGACGATCCGTAGGTGACGGGGTTGGGCACCGCCACGATCGCCACCGACAGGGGGATCTTGGGGGTCGTGAAGGCCACCGTGTTGGCGGCCGCGGCCCCCGTCACGACCAGCCGGTAGTGGTAGGTCGTGAAGGCCTGCAGGCCGGTGATGGCCTGGCTCAGTGCACCTTTGCGGTCGACGGTGCGAGCGGCTGGATCGGGGTGGTCAGGCCGAACTTGCCCGTCGGGCCGTACTGGAAGAAGTACGCGCCGCCCTGCCCGTCGTTGGTCACGGAGCCGTTCAGGACCGCCGATGAGTAGCCCACGCTCGACGCAGCCTCGGTGTGCGCCTGGGGAGCCGCCGCCAGCGCCCGCCTGCGGCGCCGCCAGGCAAAGCAGCAGGAGCAGGCCGAGGACCATCGTGGTTGCTCGGGAGCGGGCCATCGGGGCGAGAGTACCCCACCGGCGCGCGCTTCAAGCCACCTCCCCGCCGGCGGCCCGCGCCGGGGCCCGCCCGGTAGCCTGCTGCTCACGATGACCGGGGCTGCCCCAGCGAGCGGTGTGAGGCTGCGCCAGGCGGTGCTGGCGGCGGGCGATCTCGAGGTCGTGGCTGGCGGCCTGCGCGAGACCCTCGGCCTGGGGGAGCCCTTCCGCGACCCGGGTGTCGGCCTGTTCGGTCTCGCCAACACGGTGTTCGCGCTCGGTGACTGCTTTCTCGAGGTGGTCTCTCCTACCCAGCCCGATACGGCCGCGGGGCGCTACCTGGAGCGGCACGGCGGCGACTCCGGCTACATGGTGATGTTCGACCTCGAGGATCTCGATGGAGCCCGTGCCCGAGCCGCCGAGATGGGCATCCGCACCGTCTGGGAGATGGACCTGCCCGACATCTCCGGCACCCACCTGCACCCCGCCGACATGAGCGGGGCGATCGTCTCGATCGACGGCTCGCGGCCCTATGGAAGCTGGCGCTGGGGAGGTCCGGAGTGGACCGAAAAAACCGGGCGCGGGGCGCCGGGCCGGCTCGCCGGGGTCACGCTGGCCGTGAGCGACCCGGAGGCCACTGCCGTCCGCTGGGCCGGTGTGCTCGGCGTTCCCGTCGAGGCGAACGGGGCCACACAACTGCTCATGGGCGGCTCGTGGGTCGCCTTCGAGCCCGCCGCGGAGGTCACCTCGGAAGGGCTGAGAGAGATCGCCATCGAGCTCCCCGGGGGTCTGCCGGGAGGCGCCCCGGAGGTCGAGATCGGCGGCGTGCGGCTGCGAGACGCCGCTTTGTGAGCGACCCGGCGGTTGCCGGGGCAGCCGGTCCGCCCGCCGACGGCGAGGAGCTCATCGGTCGCCTGCGGGCCCTCGATCCGCTGGCCGCGTCCGCCGGGGCCGACGCCGGCGATCGCGCGCCGGCCCGGCGGCTTGCCTACGTGGTGCTCGACGTGTTCACCCACACACCGCTGGAGGGCAACCAACTCGCCGTCTTCATCGACGGACGGCAGCTGGGTGACACGGAGATGCAGCGCATTGCGCGTGAGCTCGCGCTCAGCGAGACGGTGTTCGTGCTGCCCCCGAGCGACGCCGGGGATGCCCTCATTCGCATCTTCACCCCGACGGCCGAGCTGCCCTTCGCCGGTCATCCCACCCTGGGCACGGCCGTGCTGGTCGCGCTCGCCCTCGAGCGGGAGGCGGTGAGCCTCGAGACCGGGATGGGAGAGGTGCGCGCCCGCGTGCGCAGAGGCGAGCTGGGGTCGCTGAGCGGGACCATCGAGCAGCCGATCCCAACCTGGAGCGCCTTCCAGGAGGCGGGGCCACTGCTGGATGCCCTCGGCGTGGAGGGCTCGCAGCTGCCGGTGGAGTGCTACGAGAACGGTCCCCGTCACGTGCTCGTGGCGCTGGCAACGGCGCAGGAGGTCGCCCGCCTGAGCCCCGACCTGGGCGCCGTCGCCGAGCTGGGGAAGCTCAACGTCAGCTGCTTCGCCCCTTCAGGGGAACGCTGGAAGACGCGCATGTTCGCTCCCGCGATCGGGGTGCCGGAGGACCCCGCCACCGGCTCGGCGGCGGGCCCGCTGGCGGTCCATCTCGCGCGCCACGGCCGCATCGCCTTCGGTCAGCGCATCGAGATCGAGCAGGGAGCGGAGATCGGGCGCCCGTCGCTGCTGCAGGCGTGCGCGATAGGAGACGAGGGGGCGCTGCAGGCGGTCGAGGTGGGGGGTGCCGTGGTGGCCGTCGCCCGCGGGGAATTCGCCCTGCCCGCAGGAGCTTTGCCGGCAGCGGATTTGTGAGAGGCTGGGTCGCGCATGCGCGAGGCGGTCATCTGTGAACCCCTGAGGACCGCCGTGGGAGGCTTCGGCGGGGTCTACCGGGACGTCCCCGTCGGCGTGCTCGCCTCGCGGGTGATCGAGGAGCTGCTGGCGCGCACCTCGCTCCCGGGGGACGCCGTCGACGACGTCGTCTTCGGCCAGGGCTACCCGAACGGGGAGGCGCCCGCGCTGGGACGCGTGGCGGCGCTCGACGCGGGCCTGCCGGTGGAGGTGCCCGGGCTGCAGATCGACCGCCGCTGCGGGGCCGGCCTGCAGGCGCTGACGCTGGCGTGCATGGAGGTCCAGACGGGCGCGGCCGACGTGGTCCTGGCCGGCGGGGCCGAGAGCATGAGCCAGGCCGAGTTCTACGCCACCGGCATGCGCTGGGGCGTGAAGGGCGGGCGCGTGGCGCTCGAGGACCGGCTCGCCCGCCCGCGCGTCACGGCCGGCGGGGTCCACCACGAAGTTCCGGGCGGGATGATCGAAACGGCCGAGAACCTGCGCCGCCAGTACGGCATCGCCCGCTCCGAGCAGGACGAGTTCGCGCTGCGCTCCCACAGCCGGGCGGTCGCCGCTCAGCAGGAGGGAATCTTCGCGGAGGAGATCGTGCCGGTCGAGGTGCGCACCCGGGAAGGGCCACGGGTCATCGATGTCGACGAGCACCCGCGCTCGGACACGTCGCTCGAGAAGCTCGCGCGGCTGAAACCGCTGATGGCCTCCACGGATCCCGATGCGACCGTCACGGCGGGGAACTCCAGCGGCCAGAACGACGGTGGCGCCGTGTGCCTGGTGACCCACCCCGACCGCGCCCGCGAGCTGGGCCTGCAGCCGTTCGCGCGGCTGGTGTCCTGGGCGGTGGCGGGCGTGCCGCCGGAGACGATGGGGATCGGGCCCGTCCCGGCGACCGCAAAGGCGCTGGACCGGGCGGGCCTGAAGATGGACGACATCGATCTGATCGAGCTCAACGAGGCCTTCGCCGCCCAGGTGCTCGCGGTGCTGCGCGAGTGGCAGCTGCCCGACGGCTTCGAGCGCCTCAACGTGCACGGCTCGGGGATCTCGCTCGGACACCCGATCGGCGCGACGGGCGGGCGCATCCTCTGCACCCTGCTGCGCGAGCTGCGCCGTCGCGGCGCCCGCTACGGGCTGGAGACGATGTGCATCGGTGGCGGACAGGGAATGAGCGCGATCTTCGAGAACGTCTCGGTCTGATGGCGGCGGAGCTCGACCTGGTGGTGTTCGGGGCCGGCGGGGTGACGGGCCGCAACGTGGCCGCCTACCTCGCGCAGCGCGCCGGAGAGGGCTCGCTGAAGTGGGCCGCGGCCGGGCGCGACCCGCAGAAGGTGCAGCGCGTCCTCGACGAGCTCGGGGTCGCCGCGCCCGAGATCCTCGGTGCCGACGTGTCGGACCCGGACAGCCTTGCGGCGATGGCCTCCAGGACCCGCGTCGTGCTCGACCTCGTCGGCCCCTACACCCGCTACGGCCGCCCCGTGATCGACGCCTGCGTGGCCGGGGGCGCCCACTACGCCGACCTGACGGGCGAGCTGCCGTTCGTACGCCAGATCATCGACGACCACCACGAGCGAGCCGTGAAGGCCGGCGTCAAGCTCGTGCAGGTCTGCGGGTTCGAGGCCCTCCCGGCGGACCTGCTCGTGGCCGAGCTGGCGGAGCTGGCGGCCGCCGAGGGGGGCGACGCCCTGCGCAGCGTGGACCTCGAGGTCGAGATGACCTCCCCGCCCGGCAGGCCCCACGCCTCCGACATGGTGTCCGGCGGGACCTTCCAGAGCATGGCCATCCTCACCGGCGAGGACAACGCCGCGCTCGCCCTCGACCCTGCGGTGCTGATCCCCGACGAGGCCGCCGCGGCCTCGGTCCGCGCCCGCAGCCCGATCGGGCTCGCCCCGCGGCGGGGACACGACGGCTCGGTGATCGCCCCGATGGCGCCCGCGCCCTTCATCAACCCCGGCGTCATCCACCGCAGCGCCATGCTGCGGGCGCAGGAGCGGGCACAGACCTTCGAGCCCTTCCGCTATCGCGAGGGCATCGCCATCGGCGGCCGCCCGGTCACGTTCCCAGCGCGTTGGCTGGCGGGAGCGAGCCTCGGCGCCACGATGGCGGGGATGCGCCTGCTCGCGCGCTCGGGCGGCTCTGTCCGGCGGCCGGTCGCGGGTGCGATGGCGAAACTGGGGCCGAGCTCCGGGTTCGGCCCCACGGGCGCACGCCTGGAGCACTGGCGCTGGCGGATGACCGCCGCCGGGCTCACCCGCGGAGGGCGGGAGCTGCACGCGATCCTGGATGCGGACGGCCACCCCGGCTACCTGGCCACCGCCCGGCTGCTGGGCGAGGCCGGGATCCTGCTCGCCGAGGACGGCGCCACGCCCTCGGTGGGGGGCTGCCTGACGCCGTCGGCCGCGCTCGGGACGCAGTGCCTAGAGCGCTTCGCCCGCGCCGGGCTGCGTTTCTCCAGTGGCCTGGGCGCCCCCGCCTAGGCCCTGGCGCCGGCCGAGCTGCGCGCTCAGGCCGGCGCGGCGGGCTGGTCGGCCTGGGCGAGCATCGGCCAGCCGTCGCTGTCGAAGGTCGTCCAGCCGTATCCGGCCTGGCCCTGGATGCGCACGCAGCGCAGCTCCCAGTCGGAGCTGGGGGCGCTGATCGCGGCCGCGACGATCGGCTCGGTCCGGATCTCGAACGGGAGGCTCACCGGGCGCGTCGTCCGCGTGCCCCTGAGGCAGGCCGTCCACAGCTCCGGATAGCGAACGTGCAGGAGCTCGGCGACCCCGATCGTCTCATCCTCGAAGAGCACTTCCGGGTGCTGGCCCTCGCGCGCCCAGCCGCCCTCGGGAGCCGCGTACACGAGATATCCGCTGAGCGACTCGTGCAGCGCAGTGAACAGTGCCAGCTTGAGCGCGTCCCATAGCGATTCATAGAGCTTCTCCGCCCCGCACAGCTGGGTTTCGAAGCACACTTCCGTGTCCTCGTCGGGCCTGGCGAGGACGTCAACCCGTCCGAGCCACCCCGCCCAGCAGTCCTTCACGCCCTCCGGGAGGGGCCCGTCGATGATCGCGACCGAACCCAGCTGTGCCTGCAGCGCGTTGCACACGGCCCGCTGCAGGTCTCCCGCGCGCACGCCGGAGGACCCCTCCGCGAGCGCCCATCCGGGCACGGAGGCCATCGTCTGCTGAAGCTCCCCGGCGACCGCCGGGAGCGCTCGCCTGACCGTCGCGTCCATCTCTGCAGAGCTCATCTCGACCCCGATGGGACGCAATCCTAACCGCGTTCGCGGCGCGCGGGCGCCCGGCCCCGTCAGCCGGGGGGCGGTTGGGCACCGCCCCCCGGGTCACCCGGGCGCGGCTGGTGGGCGGTCCGGGCCATTCGGCGCGGACCGGCGGGCGCAAGCCGATAATGACCCGCGGATGCAAGCGCCCCACACGAAGGCCCCGCGGTCCCCCCGCCGCCGGCTGCTGCTGCTCGCGCTGGCGTCCCTGCTCGCGCTGCTCGTGGGCGCCGCGCCCGCCGGTGCGGCCAAGCACAAGCGCCACCACCGCAAACCGGGGCCACCACTGACGAGCGTCGCGATCGAACGCTCCTTTCCGGGGCCGGCGGTGCCCAGCGGCTTCCTCGGGCTGTCCTTCGAGGTCGGCAGCCTCAGCCAGCTGGCGGGGTACGCCGACAACGGGGACCTCGTCACGCTGCTGCGCTCGCTCGGTCCGGGGGTGATGCGGTTGGGCGGCGTGACGGCCGACAAAAACGTGGCCTGGGTCGATGCCCAGGATCCGCGGCCGGCGTGGGCCACGGCGACGATCGGCGAAGGGGACCTGCGTGGCCTGGGCGCGCTCGCCGCCCGCAGCGGCTGGCGCGTGCTGCTGACCCTCAACTTCGGGCACTTCGAACCGGAACGGGCGGCGCGAGAGGCCGCCGCGGCCAGGGCCGCGCTGGGCGAATCGCTGGAGGCGCTCGAGCTCGGCAACGAGCCGAACTCCTACGGGCATCAGGGGCTGCGCGAAGAACCGTGGACCTTCCTGCAGTACGACGCCCAGGTGGCGGCCTACCGGGCCGCGATCGAAGCCGCGGCCCCGGGCATCCCGGTCGCCGGCCCCGACGTGTCGGGCTCGAGCGCCTTCGAAACCTGGGGGCTGGGTGCGGTCGTCAACCAGCCGCCGGCGCTGCTGACCGGACACCACTACCCGCTCAGCTGCCAGGGACCGCCCCCGCCCACGATCGAACGCCTCCTGAGCCCCCAGATCCGGGCGCTCGAGGTGCTCTCGCTGCAGCGCTACCTGTCGATCGCCCAGGCCGGCGAAATCCCGTTCCGTCTGGACGAGGCCAACACCGTCTCCTGTGGAGGGGTGGCCGGGATCAGCAACACCTTCGCGGGTGCCCTGTGGGCGGCGGCCTACGTGACCCAGGCGATGAGCCTCGGGGCACAGGGGATCAACCTCCACGGCAGCCCCAACAACTGCCTCGGCTACACCCCGGTGTGCGCCCCCAACCAGCAGGCGATCGAAAGCGGAGAGCTGGTCCCGCAGCCCGAGTGGTACGCGCTGCTGATGCTGAGCGGGCTGATCGGCGACCGCCCGTTGGCCACCGAAGTGAGCGCGCTGCACGGGCACAACCTCCAGGTCAACACGTTCCTGGCGTCCGACGGCTCGCTGCGGGCCGTGATCGTCGACGACGACCCGCCGGGGACGCGCCGCGCCTACGTGCGCCTGCAGGTCGGCAGCGCCTACCGCTACGCGCGGATCCTGCCCCTGACGGCGCCGGCGCAGACGTCGCTCTCGGGGGTGCGCCTGGCCGGTGCCGCGGTGGCCGCCGATGGCACCTGGACGCAGCCGACGAACCTCCCGGGGGTGCGCGCGAAGGGGGGCTCGATCACGCTCGCCGTGAGCCCGAGCCGGGTGTTGATGCTCACGATCGAGCGCTAGCGAGGCTGACGAGGCTGACGAACGCGCGCCGGCCGGCGCCGCGCCGGCAGCACGAATGGGCTGCGAGCCCGCGTTCAACCCTCGCCGGGAGCACGAGTGGGGCTGCGAGCCCGCGTTCAACCCTCGCCGGGAGCGCCCGGGCCCTCTACAGTAGGCGTGAGGGCAGTCGAGGGAGGGTAGGACCAAGCTCGTGAGACATCCGGCCCGAAGTGGCCTTGCAGTGCTTCTTTGCGGTCTCCTCGGCCTGGCCGTGTGGGCGAGTGCCGCGACCGCGGCCTCGCGTGCCGCGAGTGCCGAAAAGCCGCAGATCCGCTACGCGAAGGTGCACAGGCTGTGCCGCGCCCCGGGCCGTGGCCGCGCTGCGTGCCTGGCGCTGAAGCTGAAGGCCGCCAGCCCGGGCTCCCCGGGCGCGCTGCCCTACGTGGTGGCGGCCGGAGCCCGCTCGAAGGGCCCAGCAGGTGGCCTCACCCCGGCGGACCTGGCCAGCGCCTACTCCGTCTCGCCCACCGCCACGGGCAGCGGCCAGACGGTCGCGATCGTCGATGCCTTCGACGACCCGAAGATCGAAAAAGACCTCGCCACGTTCGACTCCGAATACGGCCTGCCGGCGTGCACGGCCGGCAACGGCTGCTTCACCAAGGTCGGGCAGACCGGCAGCACCAGCGCGCTCCCGCCGGCCGACAAATCCGGCTGGTCGGTCGAGATGAGCCTTGACGTGGAGACCGTGCACAGCGTCTGTCAGAACTGCAACATCCTGCTCGTCGAGGCCAACTCCGAAAGCGACGGTGACCTCGCCGCGGCGGTCAACGAGGCCGTGGCGCTGGGCGCCGACGAGGTCTCCAACTCCTACGGCTCCTTCGAAGGAGAAGAAGTAGAAAGCCCCCAGGACATCGCCGCCTACGACCACCCCGGCGTCGTGATCGTGGCCTCCTCGGGCGACTCCGGCTACTTCGACTGGGATGAAGTCGAGGAACTGGAACCGGCCCCCGAACACCCCGACGCGCCCGCGGTCTACCCGACGGTCGTGGCCGCCGGGGGGACCTCGCTGAAGCTCACCGGCCGCGGCGCCCGCAAGAGCGAGTCGGTCTGGAACGACAGCGGCCAGCCCAGCTCGAACGGGACCTTCAAACACGTCAAACAGTTCTCTGCCACCGGCGGCGGCTGCAGCTCGCTGTTCACGGCCCCCGCCTGGCAGCAGGCAGGCGGCCGGGTGGGCGGCCAGCGGCTGCGGCACGCACCGGCTCTCGGCCGACGTCTCGGCGGTCGCCGATCCGTACACGGGCTTTGACATCTACAGCAGCTACAAATACGAAGCCTTCGCCGAAACCGGTTGGATGACGATCGGCGGCACCTCGCTGTCCTCGCCGCTGATCAGCGCCCTGTACGGGCTCGCCGGGGGCAGCCACGGCGTGAGCTATCCGGCCGAGACGCTCTACGAACACCTCGGCAACGCGGGCGACCTGTTCGATGTGACCCAGGGCGGCAACGGCTACTGCGACGCCGAGGCGGCGGGCCCGTGCGGCGAGCCCGAAGCCAACGAACAGCTCGGAGACGTCGACTGCATCGAAACCACCGCCTGCGATGCCGCCCCCGGCTTCGACGGGCCTTCCGGGGTGGGCGCGCCGATCGCGCTGGGCGCCTTCGGTGGCCCCGGCGTGGTCGTGCCGCCGAGCGCCGTCACCGGCCACGCCACCGAAGTCGCGGGCGGGGCGGCGGTCCTCAACGGGACGGTCAACCCCGGTGGCGCGGAAGTGACCTCGTGCGTGTTCGAATACGGGACCGGCGCGACCCTCACCCAGAGCGCTCCCTGCTCTCCCTCGCCCGGGGCGGGCAGCGAAGCCGTCGCGGTCACGGCGCAGCTCACGGGCCTCGCGCCCAAGACCGCCTACCACTACCGGCTCAGCGCCTCCACGGCAGCCGGCACGAGCACTGGCAAGACGAAGAAATTCAAGGCCCACTGAGGCCGGCCGCGTTGCGCCTCCCACGCCTCAACAGGCGCGCATCGCGGGAACCGCAGGTTGCCATCGCCGACCCCCGCTTCGAGGACTGGGAGACGATCAGCACCTTCGAGGATCGCGAGACTGCGCTGGCGTGGCGGGATCAGCTGCGCGGCCTCGAGGTCGAGGCCGCCTGTGTGGCCGACCATCCGCTGGACTCCCGCGGACGCGGGGACATCTACCTGGTCGTCGCGCCGGGACAGTGGTCACGTGCGAACGAGATCGTCGAACAGCTCGACTGACCCGCGGGTGCCGTGCGCCGGCGGACGGTCCGCGGCGCGCGCCGGGGCCTCAGGCGAGCACCGTCTCGCCGCTCGCCAGCCGCGCGGTCGAGGCTGGATCGTGGGACGGCAGGAAGATCGTGGGATGGCGACGGCAGTGCTCGAGAATCAGCTCGAGCGTGGCCCGGTGGACGGCGGGATCGGGACCGATCGCGTCCGCCCGGCGCGAGTGCAGCTGCTCGAGCGTGTCCGTGACGTCGCCCGCCAGCATCACGTGGCGCTCGTGATCGTCCACGCAGATCACCGAGATGTGTCCCGGCGTGTGGCCCGGTGTCGGCACCGCCACGATGCGCCCGTCGGCGCTCAGCCTGCGGCTGCTCGCGAACGCCCCGAAGGGCCCGTCGCCGAGCGTCAGGGGAGCCGGCGCGAAGCCCGCCGGGAGCGGCTGACGAAGCACGCGTCGCATCAGGCGCGAAAAGGGCTGGCCGATGAAGCCCAGTTCCGCCTCGCCGATCGACACCGGAGCGTGGACGTGGACGAGACCGTCCACGTGATCGCCGTGGTGGTGTGTGAGCACGACCTCGGAGATCGCCGCGGGGTCGATCCCGGCCGCGGCCAGGGCCGCCGGGCAGCTCCTGCTCCCGGGTCAGCTGAAAGCGGGCGAAGGGGACGTTGCGGACGTCGGCCGTCTCGCCGGTGTCCACGAGCAGCACCCGGCCCTCGTGCTCGACGGCCCAGCAGTGGATCGGCAGCGGCTCCGACCACGGCCCGGGCAGGAACAGGTCGAGCTGGCGGCGCACGCCGGTGCTCGGGAACAGGAACGCGTGCTTGACGCTCACGCTCCCCGTGCTCAGCGGGTGGATCACCATCGGCGGGCCGAGGCTAGCGTGTCGGCGGTCCTCGTGAGATGGGCCGGTCGCTGATGGCGGTCCAGGACGCAACACTGCAGCAGCTCGCCCCGCGGTACCTGCACGAGCTCGCGGGGCGCTACGACGCGGGCATCTTCGAGCCGCTCCAGAGGCGCGCGCGGGTGCGCCTGGGAGTCGAGGGGGTGGGGGAGTGGGACGCGGTGCTCGAGGACGGCAGCGCCCGGATCACGCTCGGCGAGGAGCCCGGCCGACGCGCTGATCAGCGCTGGGCCGGCCACCTGGGAGCTGATCGGCGCCGACCCGCGGCACGGCCTGGGGGAGTTCCGGGCCGGGCGGCTGTCGGTGAGGCGCAACATGCACCTCGGCATCGGCTTCCTGGCAGCCACCAGCGGTCGCACCGGGTCCTCCAGGCTCCACTTCGAGATGGTCCGCACGCGCGGCCCGCGCATCTCCACGATCCAGGCGGGCAGCGGTGAGCCCGTGATCGCGATCCACGGTCTCGGCGGCACGAAGGGCTCCTTCCTGCCGACGGTCGCCGAACTGGCCCCGCACTTCCGGGTCATCGCCGCCGACCTCCCCGGGTTCGGCGACTCGTCCAAGCCGCTCGGGGCCGCCTATGACCCCGCCTACTTCGCGCGCTCGATCGTCGCCCTCATGGATGCGCTCTCGCTGGAGCGTGCGCACCTGGTCGGCAACAGCCTGGGGGGCCGCGTGGCGCTCGAGCTGGGGATGAGCCACCCGGAGCGGGTCGGGCGCGTGGTGCTGCTGTGCCCGGCCCTGGCGTGGCGCAGCGAGCGCCGCGCTGGTGCCGCTGATGCGGCTCACCCGGCCCGAGCTGGGACTTCTCCAGATCGCACCGCGGCCGCTCGTGGAGGCGATCGTGCGGCGGGTGATCCCGGGCGCGGAGCAGGGCTGGACGGCGGCCGGTGTGGACGAGTTCCTGCGGGCGTACCTGACGCCGGCCGGCCGCGCTGCCTTCTATGCGGCCGCCCGCCACATCTACCTCGACGAGCCCCACGGGCGCAAGGGCTTCTGGCCGCGGCTGGCCGAGCTGGGGCCCGAGTCGCTGTTCGTCTGGGGTCAGCGCGACCGGCTCGTCCCGATCGCCTTCGCACGCCACGTCGAGGAGGTGCCTCCCGGGCGCCCGTCACCTCGAGCTCGATTGTGGTCACGTGCCGCAGATCGAGCGTCCCCGCCGGACCCATCGGGCGATCCGGGAGTTCTGCGGGGCTCCGGAGGGCGAGCGAATCGACGAGTGAGCGTGCCGGGGGGCCGGAGGGCGCTGGGCGCTCGCCCGGCCCCTGCGGCCCGTCGTCCGCCTGGCTGCCTACCCTGGACTCGTGGGCTACCCCGTCGAGTTCTCGGTCGACTACTCGGTCAGCCGCTCGCGTCTGACCACGTTCTTCCGCCTGATCCTCGCGATCCCGCTCCTGATCTGGGGCTACGTGTACGGGATCGCGGCGACGGTCGTGGTGATCGTGTCGTGGTTCGCGATCGTCTTCACCGGGCGCTACCCGCAGGGGCTGTACGAATTCGAGGCCGGGTGGGTGCGCTTCCTCGCCCGGCTGACGGCCTACGTCGCGCTGCTGAGTGACGACTACCCGTCGTTCGGGGGCTCCGAGGACCCCTCATACCCGGTGCGGATGCAGTTCCACGAGCTCGAGCACTACAGCCGCCTGAAGACAGGGTTCAGGATCATCCTCGCGATCCCGATCCTGGTGGTGCGCTACGTGATGCAGCTGATGCTCGAGATCGGGGCGATCGGGGCGTGGTTCGTGATCCTCGTGACCGGGGGTCTGCCCCGCGGGCTGTTCGACCTGATGGTGCTCGCCAACTCCTACATCGCCCGCTCCGACGCCTACCTGATGCTGCTGACAGAGACATACCCGCCCTTCCAGGACGAGCAGACCCGTTCGGCCGGGCAGCAGGACCCGCCACCGCCCGCACCCTCTTAGCGCGGCCGCTCCCCGCTAGTGGTAGGCGTAGACCGCGGCGGGTTCTTTGGCGTTGCTCTTGTTGGTGGCAACGACCGCTTTCACCTTCACGGTCTGGACTTTCGTGTCGCTCGGGGTGAGCAGGGTGCATTCGCTCGTGGAGGTGCATTCCACGTCCGTGGCGAGGCCTTTGCCGAACACGAAGCCGGTGGTGCCTTCGCCGGGGGCGTAACCGCTGCCGGTGACCGTCACGCGCGTTCCGCCGGCTTTGGGTCCGCTCGAGGGGCTGATCGAGGAGATCGTCGGCTTGCCGTACTTGAAGCGATCGCCGCTCACCGGCGCGCTGGAGCCGAACTGGTTGTGACGGTGACTTCGGCGGTGCCGCTGACGCCCGCCGGCGAGACCACGGAGATCGACTGGTCGGACTGGACTTCGAATTCGCTCGCAGGGGTCTGGCCGAAGAGCACGCCGGTGGCACCCGTGAAGGTCGATCCCGAGATCGTCAGGAGCGTGCCGCCGGCCGCCGGGCCCTTTTTCGCCGACAGCTTTTTCACGACCGGCACGACGCCCGTGTGCAAATAGCTGAACTGCTCGTGGGCGCCGGCGGTGGTGGTGCCATAGGGGGTGCTGACGGTCACGCCCACGGTTCCCGTCCCGGCCGGGGAGACCGCCGTCACCGAGGTGGAGGACTGCACGCCGAAGCTCTGAGCGGAGGAGGCGCCGAACCTGACCCCGGTGGCTTCGCCGAGGTTCGAGCCCGTGATCGTCACGCTGGTGCCGCCGCCCTGGGAGCCTTCCTTCGGTTCGATGTGGGTGACCTGGGGAGGAGCGCCGTAGGTGAACTGCGAGTGTGAGCTCACCGCGCTCGTGCCTTCGGGGGTGGTGACCGTCACGTCCACCGTCCCGGCACTACCGGCGGGCGCCGTGGCGGTGATCGTGTTGGGCCCTTCGATCGTGAACTGGGTGGCGGTGTTGAACCCGAAGGCAACCGACGTGGCGCCCGCGAAGTTACCCCCCGTGATCCTCACGACGGTGCCGCCTTCGGTCGGACCGCTGGACGGTTCCAGTCCGCCGACGAACGGAAGCGGGGCTCCCCCGACCGGGTCCTGTTCGGAGACCGCGGCCCCGAAGCCGCCGGCGTTCTTGGCGGTTTCCCTGACGGCGACGGACAGATTGGTGTCGGCCGAGGTGAGCGTGTATTCGGAGCCGGTGGCACCGGGGATCGGTACGCATTCGTCGGTTTCGCAGCGCAGCCACTGCAACGCCGTCGCGCTCGGGGAGTTCGTCCATTCGCCCGCGTTCGCGGTCAGCGTTTCTCCCTGCTGGGGTGTTCCCGTGATCGTCGGCGGCGATTTCACGACCGGTGCTTGCGGAAGCACCTGGGCGCTGGCCGCCGAGCTCGCCGGCGGGCCCGCGCCGGTGGCGTTGTGGGCGATCTCTTCCACCCGCAGCCGGTGTGTGACGTCGGCGCCGGTGGGGACGTAGCTTTTGCTGGTGGCACCCCCGATCGCCACGCAGCCTTCACCGGCGCTGTTGCAGCGGGTCCAGCGGTATTCGTAGCCGGTCGGTTCCTCGCTCCAGCTGCCTTTGAAGGCCCGCAGCGTCTGTCCGGGCTGGGCGGTGCCCTGGAGTGTCGGGGCGGCCAGCGGGGCGGGTACCACGCCGGTCACCAGTTCGGTGGCGGCCGAGTTGGCGATGTGCGAGCCGGCCGCGTTGGTGGCCGTTTCCTTGAACGCGATCTTGTGTCCGACGTCCAGGCCGCGCAGTACATAGGTGGTTTCGGCGGCCCCGCCGATCGGGTTGCAGTTCAGGCCTTTGTTGTCGCAGCGCTTCCACTGGTAGGCGAGGTGCTTGACTTCGCCCGACCACGTCGCCGGATGTGACGTCAGCGTGGCGCTCTGTTCGGGTGTGCCCGTGACCGTCGGCGGGGTTTGTTCTTCTGGTGGGGCAGGCGGCGGGTTGGGCACGACTTCGGTGGGGCTCGAGGCGGCCGACTGGCTGGCGCCGACGTCGTTGTAGGCGGTTTCGCTGACCTCGAGCTTGTGGCCCACGTCTTCGGGGGCGATCGTGTAGGTCGCTTTTTCGGCGCCAGAGATCGGTTTGCAGTTCAGTCCGGCGCTGTCGCAGCGCAGCCACTGCCACGTGCGCCTGTTGGCGGCGTTCGTCCAGGTGCCTTCCACCACCGCCAGGATCTGGCCCTGTTCGACGGTGCCCGTGATCGCGGGCACCGTGCTGTTGACCGGCGCCGCCGGCGGCGCGATCTGGAGGGCGTGAGAGGCCGAGATTTCAAAGCCGCCGGGGTTTTCGGCGTGCTCCTGTACCTCGACCCACAGTCCGACGTCTGCCAGTTTGGTGACGTAGGTTTCACCGGTCACCGGTTCTTTTTCGCCTTTGCCGTTTAGCACCGTGATCGCCGAGCAGGTGGCGCCGATTCCTTCTTTGTTGGCTCCTTTGCAGCGGTACCACCTGTCTTCGAGCGCCGTGGGCGAGTTTTCCCATGAGCCGTGCTGCACGGTCAGGGTGTGCCCTTCCACGGCCATGCCGCTCAGGGTGGGCGGCGAGATCAGGGTGGGGAAGGGGGGTTCGGATTCTTCGCTTTCCGCCAGGATCAGTTCCGGCTGCGACACCGCCACGCTCGATCCGGAGGCGTTTTTGGCTTCCACTTTGACCGCGATCGTGCGCGCGACGTCCTGTGCCTGGACTTCATAGGTTTCGCCCGTCGCGAGGCCTTTGCCGGTCGTGATCGGTTCGCATTCGCTGCCGAATTCTTCACTGGCACCCGCTTCGCCGTTGCCCTCGCAGCGCAGCCACTGATATGTGAACGTGGGTTCGTTTGACCATTCGCCGTGCGCGACCGTGAGCGTCTGGCCGAGGCGCAGTTTCTTGGTCGTTTCGGTCGCCGGTTTGCCGCTGATCGTGGGCGGCGTCAGGTCGCTGGGCCACGATTTGGGCGCCACCGGTGTGCCGATGATGCGCCTGGTCTTTTCGCGTCCTTCTTTGCCTTCGGGGCTTTTCAGGATCACCTGGTAGGGCTCCGGTTTCAGCCCCGTGAACTGCACGCTGCATTCGCCTTTGCAGGTGCTTTCCTGGCTTTTGCTGAATTCGCGCGTGCCGACCGGCACGTAGCGCAGTTTGTACGGTTCGGTTGGCACTTTCCAGGTCACCGTGAGCGACCCTTCGGAGGGGCTCAGCGCGATGCGCGGGGGGACCGGCGTACCGCTCTGCAGCAGCGCGACCGCCGTGGTGCCGCTCGCCGACATGCCCCGCACCGAGGAGAGGCCTTCGATCGGGGTGGGCGTAGAGGTGCTGGTGAACGGCTGGTTGCCGAGCCCGAGCAGTTCGAAGAAGCCGCTGGCCCCGAACGAGTAGATCACCTTGCTGGCGTCTTCTTCTTCTTTGAGCGCGAAGCTGACGCCTTCGCCACCGGCCGCCACGGCCACCACGTGGTTGAGTCCGCCGACCGGCTGGGGGGTCATGCTGCATTTCTGGCGGCCGCAGGTTTCGTTCGCTTCGCCGCCCGTTTCGAATCCCAGCTGGCCGAGGCCGTCGGCGCCCCAGGAGTAGACCTCGCCGTCGGCGAGCAGCGCGAGCACGTGCTGTGAGCCGCCCGCGAGTTCGGTCACCGGAGCGGGCGGTTCGAAGGCCACCTTCACGGGGGAGGCGCTTTCGTTGTCTTCACCGTTGCCGAGCTGGCCTTTGCTGCCCCCGCCCCAGGCCAGCACTTCGTGCCCCGAGGCGCGCACGGCGTAGGCGGCTTCTTCGCCGGCGCCGATCCGTTCCACGCCCGTCAGCACTCCGAGCCCGGCGACCTTCACCGGGCGCGGCAGCGTGCTGCATTGGATCGGATTGATGACGTGGACTTCGCCGTAGCAGTGTTCTTCTTCGGAGGGGCCCTCTTCGACGCCGAGCTGGCCCTTCTGGTCATCGCCCCAGGCCATCACCTCGCCGTTGGCCAGCAGCGCGTAGTCGCGGGTGCCTCCGGCCGCGATCTGCTTGACGTTTTTGAGCGTGGGAACTTCGGTGGGGCGGTCGCGGGGCACGAAAACCGACGGTTCGGTCTGGCGGGCGGTCCGTTCGAAGCCCTTTTCGGTGGTCCCGCGCTCCCCGAATTCCGACGCGCCCCAGGTGGAGACGGTGCCGTTGTAGTGCAGCGCGATGGCGTGCGCGTTGGCGACCGCGATTTCCTTGATTTCGCTCAGACCCGTGACCGTCACGGGATGGGTCTCGGTCTGCTGCAGGCTGTTGCCGAGCTGGCCCTTGTTGCCGGTGCCCCAGGAGCGCACGGTGCAGTCGCCGAGAATCGCCAGGCCGAACTTGAAGCCGGCCTTGATCTGGGTCGCCCCCGTCAACCCCTCGACCGGCTGGGCGGAGTTCTCGAGGCCGCTGGAGAAGCCCGAGCCGAGCTGTTCGGAGGCGTTCATGCCCCAGTCCAGCGCCGCGGGGCCGCCGTGGGTTTTGGGGCAGCCTTCGCCGGCCGCCGCCGCGGGCGTGGGAAGCCAGGCCGCCAGCACCGCCAGCACCCCCACACATCCCCCTATGCCCCACCTCAGCACGAAGCCAGCCTCCCAGGTTGCGTGCATTACGAGTTCTACAACAACAACGCCCTCCGTGAGACAAGGTTGGTGGGAGACGCGATAAGGTTCGGCGGACGTCTGGGGCGACGCCGCCGGGCCCGAGCGGGGAGCGGTGGCCAGGAGGGGACGATGGCAGGCAAGGGACGTGGCGGCATCGGTTCGATCCGGTCCGCGGCGCTCGCGACGGTTCTGGCGGCGGCGGCGCTCGTGCTGGTGGTCCTCATGGCCCCGGCCGCGCAGGCCAGGCCGCTCGGAGGCAGCGGCGGTTCAGCCCGCAACGACACGCTGCCGCCGGTCAACACCGAAGGCGGCTGTGAGTTCATCGCCGACCCGGGGACCGGCGTCTGCATGCTCCCGTTCCCGGACGACTACTACACGGTCGAAGATCCGACCAGCCATACCGGCCGCCGCGTTCACTTCGGCGACGGAGCCCTGCCCGCCAACGCGGAAGGCGAACACATCGAAGCCGCCCCCTACAACGCCTCCGACGGCTTCAGCCCGGGCTCGGTGATCCTCGCGCGGGTGCCCGGCCTCGAATCGACCGAAGACGTCAAGGCCAGCAGGGCGGTGCCGATCAACCACATCGGCGAGTACAAAAGGCCCAACGCCCCGGTGGTCGTGATCGACGCCCGGACGGGCAAGCGTTGGCCGATCTGGGTCGAGATCAGCTCGGTCGCCGCCAATCCCGCCTACCGCCTCCTCCAGATCCACCCGGCGGTCAACTTCACCTCCGGGGACCGCTACATCGTCGCCATGCGCAACCTCAAGAACGCCGCCCACGAAGCGCTCGAAGCGCCCATCGGCTTCCGCTACTACCGCGACGACGTCCCCAGCGAACAGGAAGCCGTCAACGCCCGCCGGCCCCACTTCGAAGAACTCTTCTCGAAGCTCGAAGGGGCGGGCATCCAGCGCTCGAGTCTGTACCTGGCGTGGGACTTCACGGTGGCCAGCGACGCCAACAACACCGAACGCGAGCTCGACATGCGCAACGACGCCTTCGCCCAGCTCGGCGACAGCGACCTCGCCGACGGCATCCCCGCGGGGGTCTCGCCCGGCTTCCAGGTCACGAACATCGAAAACGAACCCGTCCCGGGCGAAATCGCGCGGCGCGTGAAAGGGACCTTCGAGGTTCCCTGCTTCCTGTTCCCGTCCTGTGAATCGGGCGGGCGGATGGTGCTCGACAGCGAAGGGGCGCCGGTCCAGAACGGCACCTGGACGGCCAACTTCGACTGCATCATCCCGCTGTCGGTGACGACCGGAGCGCCCGAACAGGGCCGCCCGGCGCTGTACGGACACGGGCTGCTCGGGAACGCCGACGAGGTCGCCGCGGGCCCCCAGCGAAGCCTCTCGGAGAACTACAAGATCGTGCACTGCGCGACCGACGAGATCGGGATGGCCGAATCGGACGTCCCGACCGTGATCGCGGCGCTGCAGAACGTCTCGGAGTTCCCGGCGATCCCCGACCGCCTGCAGCAGGGGCTGCTGGACGAGCTCTTCCTCGGGCGGGCGCTGATAAGCCCGAGCGGCTTCACGACCGACCCCGCCTTCCACCAGGACGGCACGCTCGCCAGCGGCTCGGTCCTGAACACCAAACACCTCTACTACAACGGCAACAGCCAGGGCGGCATCATGGGAGGCGCCCTGACCGCCGTCTCACCGGACTTCACCCGCGCCGAGCTCGGGGTCCCGTCGATGAACTACTCGGTGCTGCTCCCGCGCTCGGTGGACTTCCTGCCGTTCGCGGGCGCGTTCAAGTCCTCCTATCCCAACGAAGCCTCCCAGCCGCTCGTGCTGGACCTGATGCAGATGCTGTGGGATCGGGGCGAGCCCGACGGCTACGCCGAGCGGATGACCTCCGACCCGCTGCCCGACACGCCCGAACACGAGGTGCTCATGAACGTGGCGCTGGGCGATCATCAGGTGACCAACTTCGAGTCCGATGTCGAGGCCCGCACGATCGGCGCGGAGGCGCACAAGCCGGTCCTGTATCCGGGGCGCTGGCCGCGTACGGCGGTGCTGTGGGATGTCAAGAAGATCCACCCCCTGCCGTACCCCGGCTCGGCCATCTACTACTACGACATCGGCCCGATACGCGAAAGCCCGGTCGGCTCCGGGGAATCGATCGGGACCAACCCGCCGCCCTACGCGAACATCCCGAACTTCGCCGGCGAGGATCCCCACGGCGCCCCGCGGGGCGAGCCGGGGACGGAGGAGAAAACGGTCTCCGACTTCTTCGAAGGGGCGATCATGGCGGGCGACGACTGCGAAGAAGAAGCCTGCTTCGCCGGGGGCTTCACCGGGCCGTAGGGTCCGCCGCCGGCCACAGCGCCGACCGATGGTACGGCGGCCCGCCGCCGTCCCCGAACCGCGGCGCCGGGGAGCGTGAACTCTCGGCGCCGGAGGCCTAGAATCCGCGGCGCGAGGGCCGGCGGCGACCGTCGGCGGCCGGACCGCGCGGAGCACCCAAATCGAGAAGGAGGGGTCACATGTCGCTCGCCACCAGCTATCCGCTCCTCGAAGTCCTGTGGACGATCGTGATCTTCTTCGGCTTCGTCGTGTGGATCTGGATCCTGTTCACCATGTTCGCCGACCTGTTCCGCCGTCAGGACATCGGCGGGTGGACGAAGACGGCGTGGATCATCTTCGTGGTCATCCTCCCCTTCCTGGGCGTGTTCGTGTATCTGATCTCCCAGCACAAGGGCATCAGCGAACGCTCGATCCGTCAGCAGGAATCCGCCAAGCGGGAAATGGATCAGTACGTCCGTACGGTGTCCGGCAGCAGTGACCCGACCCAGCAGATCGCCAAGGGCGAGGAGCTGCTGAAAGCGGGCGCCATCACGCAGGCCGAGTTCGAACAGATCAAGCAGCGGGCGCTGACGGCATAGGGAGGTCACGGCGCCCGCGCGAGACGCCGGCCGGCTCGCCGCTCATGCCGTCCGTCGCCTGAGCGTAAGCGCCCCCAGCCCGAGTGCCGCCAGCGTGAAGCCGGTGAGCGCGAGCACCTCGGCCGCCATCGCGGCGCCGAGGGCGGCGGGGGCCGTGGCGCGGGCGAGGGCTTCATAGGCGTAGGTCAGCGGCATCAGCCACGAGATCGCGTGCAGCCACGGGGCCATCTGGTCGCGAGGCAGGAACAGGCCGCACAGCAGCAGTTGGGGAAAGATCAGCGCCGGCATGAACTGGACAGCTTGGAACTCCGTTCGCGCGAAGGCGCTGGCGAACAGTCCGAGCGCCATCCCGAGCAGGGCGTTGGCGACCGCCAGCAGCGCTACCAGCCACGCGCCGTGGGCGGCGTGCAGGCCCAGGATCGCGAAGCCGACCGTGCACACGATCACGGCCTGCAGGGCCGCGAGCAGCCCGAAGGCGATGCCGTATCCGAGCAGGATGTCGCCCTTCGCGAGGGGCAGCGTCATGAGCCGCTCGAGCGTGCCGGAGGTGCGCTCGCGCAGCATCGCGATCGAGGTGACGAGGAACATCACGATGAACGGGAACAGGCCGCAGAGTGGGGCTCCGATTCGCTGGAAGGTGTGCGGCTGGCCTTCGAAGACGAAGTACAGCAGCACCAGCAGGGCGGTCGGGACCACGAGCAGCAGCGCGATCGTGCGCGGGTCGTGGCGGATCTGCCAGAGCACCCGCCGGGCGGTGGCGAGGGTCGCTCGCGCGCTCACGCGTCGCGCACGTGCCGGGCAGCGTCGGGTTGGCTTTGGCGGATCACCGACAGGAACGCCTGCGATAGGTCGCTCTCGCCGGTGCTCCGCCGCAGCTCCTCGGGGTGCTCTGCGCGAGCAGCACACCGTCTCGCATCAGCAGCAGCCGGTCGCACTGGCTCGCCTCGTCCATCACGTGGCTGGAGATGAGCAGCGTGGTCCCGCTCCGGGCGAGCTCGTGGAAGGCTTCCCACAGCTCAGCCCGCAGGACAGGGTCCAGACCCACCGTCGGCTCGTCGAGCACGAGCAGTTCGGGCCCGCCCAGCAGCGCCGTGGCGAGCGACACACGGGAACGCTCCCCACCCGAGAGCGAGCCGACGAGTTGGCGCTCGTGTCCGACCAGGCCGACGGTCGCGATGGTCTGCGCGATCCGTTCCCGGTCGGCCCCCACAATCGAGGCGAAGTAGCGGAGGTTCTCGCCGACGGTTATGTCCGCGTATACGGACGGCGCCTGGGTCACGTATCCCACGCGCCGACGCAGCTCGCCGGCGCCGGCGGGATGGCCCAGCACGGTGACGGAACCGCCGGCGACCCGACTGGACACCGACGATCGCCCTCATCAGGGTCGACTTGCCGCAGCCGCTCGGCCCGAGCAGCCCTGTCACCGAGCCGTGACTCACCTCCAGGGAGAGCCCGTGGAGGACCTCGCGGCCTCCCCGCTGGACGCGCAGGTTCTCGACGCTCAGCGCCGGGCGAGTCACCCCTGCCGACTTGACAAACGCCTCCCCATATCAGCCCTGCAGCCGGGCGGCGTCCCGTTCGAGCGTCTCCAGCGAGGCGGGCTGGGCGAGCACCTCCGCGGCCGACGGCAGCCCGCTGCGTGAGCGGTCGACGAACAGCGGTGCCCCGGGGGCGTCGCTGAGCGCTCCGGGCTCCGGAGGGTTCCCTGACAGGGACCTCTCGATGACCTCCACGAACTCCTTCGGCTGATCGCTCTGCAGGTAGTGATTGGCCCTGGGCAGCAGCCAGAACTCGTTCGCCCCCGGCTTTTCCACCAGGAACGAGTTCCAGACGTGGGCGGCGACGCGAAGCGGGGCGACGGTGTCGTACAGGCCCCACACCAGGGTCGTCGGCAGCTCCGAAGCGGCGAGCGCCTCGAGCCAGCCGCGCTCGTTCTGGGAGCGCTCGACGAGGTAC
Organism: uncultured Solirubrobacteraceae bacterium; assembly: GCA_963742395.1. Lineage (GTDB taxonomy): Bacteria > Actinomycetota > Thermoleophilia > Solirubrobacterales > Solirubrobacteraceae > Palsa-744. The sequence continues at coordinate 110,392 of CAVUME010000006.1, forward strand.
TGGATCGTCTCGTGGAGCACGGCGATGCCGTCGTTGTGGGCGAAGGTGTCCGCCAGCGCGACGACCTCCGGGTCCTGCGGCGAGCGGGCCGGGGTGTAGGTGCTCTGGCCCATGCCGGCCGCGAGCATCTCCGGCGTCAGGGCCTCGAGCACCGCCGGCGCGGAGGCGGGGTCGAGGATCAGGCGCTGGAACTGGGTCAGGTTCGAGAGCGGCAGGAACATGTTCCCGTTGCTCAGCACGAGCCGTCGCAGCTCGAAAGCCGGTCTCCCCGGAGCCGCAGCGCTGCGCGAAGGTCAGCGCCACGCTGTCCCCGCGGTCGTGGGCGATCACGGTGCCGGAGGCCGCCCCGAGGATCTCGCCGACGTAGTGCTCGAGCAGCCGGCAGTCGCGCAGCAGCGCGTAGCCGCCGTCACGGGGCTTGTCGGAGAAGCCGAAGCCCGGGAAGTCGAGCATGCACACCCGGTGCTCGCCCGCGAGCAGTCCGGCCACGTCATACCAGTCGATGCTGCTCGTCGGAAAGCCGTGCAGCAGCACCATCGTCGGCGCGTCGGCGTCGCCGAGCTCGGTGTGGAAGATCCGCAGCGGCGCCGCGCCCGCCATCCGGTGGCGTCCAGTCGAAGAACGCCCCGCCCTGGAGCCACTCCGCCGCCCGTCCCGGCATCGCTAGGAGGTCCCGCCGGCGGGCGCCACCGCGCTGGCCACGAGCATCCGCTCGGGCACCGCCAGGCGGCCGTCGGCGCCCTCATAGGGTGCGGCTGCGTCGCGGATCAGCGCCTCCACGGCGGTGCGGGTGGGCTCGTCGAGGTTCTCCCACAGCGTGCGCAGCGGACCGGCCAGCCGTCGGGTCATCTCGATCCAGTGGTCGGCGGAGTCGAACTCGGTGGTGCCGTCGAGCGTCTCGATCTCGCACCGAGTCGAAGCCCGCGCCCGCAAGCGCGGCGCCGAGGCGCCCCTCGCCGGAGAGACTCCACAGTCCGGGTGCGTCGGGCGCAGGAGTGGGCAGGGACAGGTGGCTCGCGATTTCGCGTATCGGCACGGCTGCCCACGGATTGGAGGCGGCGTCGCCCCACACCGCCAGTGCCAGCCTGCCGCCGCCCTTCAGGACGCGTGCGGTCTCGCGCAGCGCGACCTCCGGTTCCGCCATCAGCATGTAGCCCATCCGGCAGGCCACGGCGTCGACCGAGTCCTCGGGGAGGTCGATCGCTTCGGCGTCGATGCGCCGGCAGTCGACCCACGTGAGCCCCTCGGCGGTGAGCCGCTCGCGGGCGGCGTCCACCATCGGCTCGGCGAAGTCGCTGTACAGCACGTGGCCCGAAGAGCCCACCGCGCGGGCGGCCATCATGCTGAGCGTGCCGGGACCGCCGGCCAGCTCGAGCACGCTCTCGCCCGGCTGCAGGGCCAGCGCCTGGACGATCCAATCGGCGGCCGGCCCCAGCTGGCGGTCGATCCTGTCGGTCAGCTGCGCCCAGTCGGGCGCCACCGTCGACCAGGCGTTCAGCGAGGCGGAGCGGTAGTCGTCCACGAGCGGCGATGCTAGTGGCTTGACGTAGTCTGCCGTGGTGCCGCGCGCCCCCTTCACCCACCCGCTGCGGGTCCGATATGCCGAGTGCGACCCGCAGCAGATCGTCTTCAACGCCAACTACTTCGCGTACTTCGACATCGCCATGACCGAGCTCTGGCGGACGGCCGCCGGCAGCTACGGGGCGATGCTCGAGCGGGGCATCGACATGGTCGTGGCAGAAGCCTCGGCGCGCTTCTTGGGGGCGGCTCGATTCGACGACGAGCTGCTGCTCGAGGTCGTGATCTCGCGGCTGGGCAACACCTCCTGCGTGACCCGCCACCGCGTCCTGCGGGACGAGGAGGCGCTCGTGGAGGGGGATATGCGCCACGTGTTCGTGGATCGCGAGTCGCTGCAGAAGACGCCGATCCCGCCGTGGCTGCGGGAGGCGCTCACGCCCTGGGCGCTGCGAGGAGCTGGCCAGCGGCTGAGGGCCTCGCCGGCGTGCGCCCGGGTGCTTCTAAGCTGGCCTCCGTGACCGTGTTGGACGTCGGCGAACGGGATTTCGAGCGGAGGTCATCGATCGCTCGCGCAGCCTTCCGGTGGTGGTGGACTTCTGGGCGGAGTGGTGCGGCCCCTGCCGGCAGCTGGGACCGCTGCTCGAGCGGCCGCCGCGGAGCGCGAGGGGAAGGTCGTGCTGGCCAAGCTCGACACCGACGCCAACCAGCCCCTGGCGCAGGCCTTTCAGATCCGCGGGATCCCCGCCGTGAAGGCCTTCAAGGACGCGTCGGGTGGTGGATGAGTTCGTCGGCGCCCAGGGCCGCGAGGCGGTCGAGCGGTTCTTCGACGGCCTGCTTCCCTCGCCGGCGGACGAGCTCGTGGAGGACGGCAGCGAGGAGGACCTGCGCCGCGCCCTGGAGCTGCAGCCTGGGCCGCCCGGACGCGGCCCTCGCGCTGGCCGGGATGCTGATCGACCGCGGCGAGCCCGAGGCGGCGCTCGAGCTGCTGGAGACCGTCGAGGGCAGCCTGCGGGCGGACGGCCTGGCGGCGCGCCTGCGGCTGCAGGGCGAGGGGCTGTTCGAAGACGCGTTCGCGGCCCTCGACCGGGGTGAGCTCGAGCAGGGCCTGGAGCTGCTGCTCGAGGCGCTGCCCTCGGCGCAGCCCCAGCGCGATGAGATCCGCCGCCTGATCCTCGGCGAGCTCGACGCGCTCGATCCCCAGGATCCGCTCGCGAGCGCCACCCGCCGGCGGCTGGCGGCCGCCCTCTACTGACGGTCGCCGGCGGGCCTCGAGGCAGACCCGTGCCGGCGCCCGCGGGCGCGCCGGACGGGGCCTCGGGTGGGAAGCCGTCTAGTACGATGAGGGCCTGCCGACGCGGCATCTGCCAAGGGGGGAGATGCCGCCGGAAGAAGTTCGAGCGGGGAGGGGTCATGCGCAGGATGGTGGTGCTTGGCGTGCTGCTGGCGGTTGCCTGCGGCTGGTGCGCGGTGTTCGCGAGCGGCGCGATGGCGGAAACCGAAACCCAGGAACTCGAACGCGGCCGCGAGCTTGGCAGCAAGGCCTACGTCTACGGCCAGCCGCTGCTGGACACGGAACGGATCTTCCACACCTCTACGAGCGTGACGGTGGCGACCGAAAACGGCTACGCGCCCGTCAACCAGTTCTCTCACTTCAAGCACCTGGTGACGACCAACGAGAGCGTGGTGGTGGCACCCAACGACGACACCCTCTACGCGACCGGCTGGCTGGAACTGAAGAAGCAGCCGATGGTGCTGCACGTGCCGGCCGCGAGCCGCTTCGACGTCGTCGAGATGGTCTCGCCGTGGACGGAGAACTTCGCCAACGTCGGAACCGAGGCCTCGGGCCTGCTCCCGCCGGGCGACTACCTCGTGGCGGGGCCGGGCGCCGACGAAGGGATGGAAGAAGTCGACGGCCTGAAGGTGATCCACGCGCCCTACGACCGCGTCTGGCTGATCGGGCGCGTCGTTGTCGAAGGCCCGAGCGACACCGAAGCACTGCCGATCGAGGAACAGATGCAGATCGTTCCGTACAAGAGCTGGCTGAAGGAAGAATTCGAATACAAACCGAAGCCACCCCGCAAGGAAGTGATCGAACCGACGATCGCCCACGTCCCGGGAACCGGCGAACACGAAAAGCGGCTGCTGCTACTACAGGGCTCTGGGAAAGGCGCTGAAGCAAGTTCACTCCACCGGAAGCGGACAAAGCGATCCTCGAAGAACTCGCCGCCGTCAACATCGGGCCCGGCAAAAAGCCGAGCAAGGGCAACGACGGCAAGGGAGTGATCCGCGGGCCTCGAAGAAGCCGTCGCTCGCGGGTCCCATCACAGATCCAGCTGGCGGTCAAAGAAGCCTATTCGAGCGGCTTCGCCCAGCACAACGGTTGGCTCGTCGTGGGCGCCGGCAAATACGGCACCAACTACCTGCTGCGCGCCGAGGTCGACAGGCTCGGGCGTCGGCGCCCTCGCGCCCAACGTCTCGATCTATCCGCTCGCGCTCACCGACGACACGCAGGCGAAACTCAACGGGCGAGCAAACGCTACGTGGTGCACTTCCCCGCGAGCGACTTCCCGTTCCCGGTGAAAGCCTTCTGGTCGCTGACGATGTACGAAGCCAACGGCTTCTTCGTCAGCAACCCGCTCGAACGCTACGCGCTCGGCAACCGCTCCCAGGTGCACTACAACGAAGACGGCTCGCTGAACGTCTACATGCAGAGCGGCGGAACCGACGAGCGAACAGCAGAAGGAGAACTGGCTGCCCGCTCCCGCCGGTGAATTCCACGTCGTGATCCGTCTGTATGCCACCGAACCGCAGGACATCGAACCGATCCTGGAAGGGACCGGGAGCTGGCAGACACCTCTGATCGAACCGTGCCTGGAAAGCGGCTTCACCGCCGGCGGTCAGGAATGTCCGAGCTGAGACGCCCCGCCGCGCGCGGCTGAGCCTGTTGTTCGCCTGAACGGTTCCCTCGCCGCGCGCCGGGAGCGGCCGGGGGGTCCGATCGAAGCAGGGCCTCGGACGTACGTCGTAGGGCGGTGGTTAGGGCCGCGGCAGCCGGGTACTTCCGCCCAAGCCCGGACCACTCCACAGGTGCCCGGAGTCCCCACAGCGGGGCCTCTGGACGTCCGGGGGTGGTCCGCGGAGACCGTGTAAAGCTCGCCGGATCCGATGCCGAGTAGGTTCGGGTCCGGCGGGACTGACGAGCCCCCAGGAGGTTCTCGATGTTGATCCGACCCCGAGTGATGGCCCTGTTCGCGGCAGTGTGCGTGCTGGCCCCGATGACCCTCGCGAGTGCGGCGCAGGCACATCGAGGCAGCAGTCACTTCCGTCGCCACGACGAGTTCCAGTCCAAGCAGGTGAGCGGCGTGTGCGCCCAGGCGGGCGTTGCCGTGAGCGATCACGTGCACGCCTTCAAGCGCCCCGACCGGGCGCGGGAGTCTGACCTGAGCGTCCTCAGCGAAGCCCAGACCAAGGAACTGGTGGCGGCGTGCGAAAAGCTGGCGGCGGCCTTCGCCGTCAAGCGCAAGGCGCGTCGAAGCCGCTTCGAAGACGCTTCTGGGAAGCCCTGAAGGCCGACCGCACGAAGCTCGACGAAGCCTGTCCCGCCCTCACCGAACACCACGAACACGGCTTCTGGGAGCACACCGAACTCAGCCCGGCCTGCCAGGAAGCGCTGAAGGCCTTCTGGACCTCCGCCCACGAAGCCGGGAAGACCTACCGCACGGCCGTCCAGGAAGCGTGCAAGACCTTCCGCGTCGCCCTGACCGAATTCGAAGAAGCCACCAAATCGATCCTGGCGGCGCTCGAAGCGGCGCGAGATCCGAACATCACTTTCCTGCCTCAAACGGGCTCCGGCGCCCCCGGGCTGCCGGGGACGGGGTCGGGTGGTCCCGGCCACCCCGAGCCGGGCTTCGCCGGCGCAGGGCACGGCGGCCCCGGCTCCGAGCGGGTCGGGCCGGCACGGATACGGGCGCGGCTGAACCAGGAGCGGGATCGACCCGCGGGCCTAGCGCTCGCGGGTCGCGGAGTACACGAGGGCGCCGCCGAAGCCGAGCATCCCAAGGCCGGCGACGGCGTCCGCGAGCCGAGCCGCCCGCACCCCCAAGCCCGCGGCGGGCGATCGCCACGGCGCTCGCGAGCGCGCTGACCCAGGTGAGGCTGCCGAGGGCCACGCCCGCGATCAACAGGACCGCTGCACCGGTCGTGGGCGCGGCCCCCGCCGTGCTCGCCGCGGCGAAGATCGCCGCCCACGAAGCGATCGTGGCCGGGTTGGAGGCCGTGCCGGCGACGGAGGCCAGGAACGCCCGTCTGGGGTCCGCCATCTCGTCGCCGGCCTCGAGGCCGAGCCTCACCCGGAAGGCCTCGTGCAGGGTGCGAAGACCGATCACGATCAGCAGCGCGCCGCCGGCGATCCCGAGCAGCAGGCGAACCGGCTCGATGTCGAGCAACGGCGCCGCCCCGGCGGCACCGGCTGCCGCGTAGGTCCCGTCCACGACCGCGATACCGACCCCGATCGCGAGACCCACGCGCCAGCCGGCGCGCAACGTCGAGCGAATCAGGAAAAGCGACATGGGCCCGAGTTGGAGTGCCACGAGGAACCCCAGACCGAACCCCACCAGGGCCGGGTGCATCGTGCGATTATCGCTGTGCGGTGAGGAAGTGCCGCAGCGCGCGACGGGAGGCGGGCGACTACCGCCGCCCCATACGCCAGCGGGGCACGTCCGCGAGCTTCAGCAGCTGCGCGACCACCCCGAGCTGCAGGGCGATCGGCTTCGAGGGAGACCATCAGCTCCGGCGTTGGGCGCGGTGGTGCTCCGGGACAGCAGCTCGAGCATCGCGATCGTGTCGCCGCCGTCGTTGATCGGCACCAGCAGCGCCGAGCCCATGCCGTCCTCCGCCGCGGCCCTCAGCAGCGGGTCCTCCGCCGAGCGCAACTCGAGCACGCAGGTCGTCGCCATGCGGTTGCGGGCGCGACCGAACTCTGCCGGTGGAGGCGTCCTTGCGGTGGTGCCAGGTGCGGTTCTCGAACGCCGCCAGGTCCTCCGGCTCGCGCATCCAGATCGCCCCGCAGCGCATCGACCACCGTGGTTCGTCGCGGCACCAGGCCACCGTTGCGTCCCATCCGCCCTCTGCGCCGAGCGTCTCGGCCGCGTGCTCGAGCACCGAGCGCCACTCCGTCAGGCCGCCGAGCGCGGCCGAGAGGGCGCGTTGGGAGGCGGTGCTCCAGTGGACGTCCTGGTTGTCCGGCTCCGACGCGTGGGCCTGAAGCTCCTGCGCTTGCTGAACTCGCTCCTCGAGCGCCGTGCGGGCGCCCGCTCAGCTCGTCCTCGAGCTCACCGACGCGGTCCTCGGCGCGGGTGAGCGACCTGCTCGAGCTCGACGCTCGCGCCTGCTCGGCCGCCACCGTGCCGTCGAGCTCCTCGGCGCGCTGGGCGGCGAGCTCTGACTCGGCCCGAAGTCCGTCCAGCATGCTCGCGCTCTGTGGCCAGCTCCCGCTCGAGTCGCGCGGCGCGTCGCCAGTGCCTCGTCGCGCTCGACGAGGACCGCCGCCACGCGGTCGTCGCGGTCCAGGGGAGGACCCGAGCTTCCGTCGGCCAGCGTGAGTCCCCAGTCGTCGAGCAGTTCCTGGCGGATCGCCATTGCGTCGAGTCGCCGCCAGCGGTCGATCCTCATCAGGCGCTCGCACTCCGAGCGGGCGAGCGAGGCCTCCGCGAGCGGGGCCGCAACGCCGCAGATGGCCGTCGGCTGCCCGTCGCCGTCGCGCAGCGCGAAGCGCAGAGCCGCGAACGCCGGGCGCTCTTCGAAGGCGCCGATCATGTACTCGAGCTCGAGGGGCTCCTGCCCGGCGGTGTCCTTTTCCTCCAGCCGCAGTCCTTCGATCGAGGCGGCGGCGGTGAGTTCGGCGTCGGTGTGGCCGTATACGAGCTCGGTCTCGGTCCCGAGCTGCTCGATGTAGCGGCTGTTCACGTGCAGGTAGCGACCGTCCAGGTCCTTCAGCCACACGATCGCGGGGCTCTCGTCGACCGGTTCCTCGAGCATCTGGCCGGTGGGCACGAGGTCCTCCACCTCGCGGGCGATCGGGATCGTCAGCACGGCCGTGCGCCGGCCGTGGACGTCGACCACCGCGACAACGTCGCCCTCGACCCCGTCGAGCACCACGCTCGCGTGGTCGCTCTCGCCCGCGGCGATCAGGCCGACCTCGTCCGGGCATCCGGTCAAGGACCCGTCGCGCACCTCGAATCGCTCCACGAAGGCACTGGTGGCACGCTCGACCGTCCCGCTCTCGCCCAGCACCGCGACCGCGGCCGGGACCCCCTCAAAGACTGCGAGGTCGCCACTCTCTGCCCGAGTCCGATCCGAAACGCCCACCATGGACGAATCGGCCTCCCGGAGGGCGAGCCTCGGGTGGCCGGCCCCGAAGTGGACGAACGGTCAGCCGGGCGGCTGGCGCGTCGTGCCTTCAGGCGTGGTCGGCTGGACGATGCCGGTGAGGACGCCGACGATCCACGAGCTCGGGATCGGGCCGAAGTCGCGGCTGTCGTCCGATTCACCGCGGTTGTCGCCCATCATGAACCACTGCCCGCTGGGTATCCGGATCGGCGTCGGGAAGTTGCACGCCGGCACGGCTCCGCAGTCTCTGATGTACGGGTCGCTCTCGCGCGCGAACGGTTCACCCGCGTGGGCACGGCGATAGACGTGGCCTTCCTTGACGTACATTTCTTCGCCCGGTCCGGCGACGATCCGCTTGATGAAGTCGATCGACTCCTGCCGGCGGCTGGTCGCGTCACAGGCGGCCCCGCCAGGCTTCACGACGCTTCGATGTGGCCCACACTGCTCGGACTCGGCTCCTTCCGGCGGGTGGAACACGGCGATCCATCCGGGCTTTGGCCCGAGCGTTTCGCCGAGCAGCTTGAAGGGAATCGGAATCCGCCTGATCAGGACTCGGGAGCCGATCGGCAGCGTCGGCTCCATCGACCCGCTCGGCACGCGAAAGACGACTTCCGGATACCGGCCTGAGGCTTGCGCGTAGGTCGCCGCTCCTGACGCTCGCGCGTACTTCGCCGCTCGTGTGCTCGGGGAAGGCGAGTGGGCAACCGCACTGGCCGGTGCTCCGTGCTCTGCACGGCCGGCCAAGATGCATACCGCAGCGAGACCGAGGGGAGCCCACCTCATAGGCAGCGAACCATAGCGGGCGTCACTTACCGGCGTGTTTCCGGGGACGGACACCGATAGGGTCCCGCCTGCGCAAATGCTGGTGGGCAGGGGCAAGCGGGGTTCGACTTTGCGACGACTGGGGGCGTCGGTCGCCATCGGCGTCGTGTTGGCTGTGGTGCTCAGCGCTCCCGCCCATGCGTCGTGGGGAGCGATGACGTGGGGGTTCAACACCTACGGTCAGCTCGGGGTCGGCAAACTGGACATCGTCGGCTTTGGGGCGGGGTCTCGTGAACCGCTGCCGGTGCCGGGACTGGAAGGCGTCAGCAGCATCGCTCAGAACTACTTTGGCGCTCTGGCGGTGATGGAAGACGGCAGCGTGCGGGCCTGGGGGGCAAACGGCTTCGGTGAACTGGGCGACGGTGGCAACGAAGGGCCCGAACAATGCACCGAGGGTGAAGCCGCGGCCGAACCGTGTGCCCTGTCACCACAGACGGTCCCCGATCTGCCGCAACCGGTGAAGGGGGTCGCAAGGGGGGCTGACTTCTCGCTAGCGCTGTTGCAGGACGGGACCGTCATGGCGTGGGGCGACAACGAAGATGGCGAGCTGGGGATCGGCAACCTGGAAGGGCCGGAACGCTGCCCGGAGCACTATGCAGGCTCGCCGGCGCCGTGCAGCCGGGTGGCGGTTGCGGTTCCGGGATTGGAACACGTGCGCGCGATTGCGGCGGAGAACTCCTCGGCCTTTGCTCTGCTGGAAGACGGGACAGTGGTGGCGTGGGGGTACGGTGCGTCAGGCCAGCTCGGTCTGAGCGGCGGGCGGATCCCGTGGTGCGAATGTGTCCTTCGCCCCACGCCGATCGACGGTCTCGAAGAAGTCACTCAGCTCGCGGCAGGCTCCGCTCATGTGCTCGCCCTTCAGGCGGACGGTCACGTCCAAGCGTGGGGCAGCGGCGGATCCGGCGAGCTCGGCCAGGGTGACGATGCCAACGGTTGGCGGCCGATCCAGGTGCCGGGGCTCGAAAACGTCGCTCAGGTCAGCGCGGGCGGCTCGCTGAGCGGGGCGCTGCTGCGGGACGGCACAGTGGAGGAGTGGGGGGGGAACGGGCTCGGACAGCTCGGCCAGGGCACCTCGACGGGCCCGGAGTCCTGCACGAACGGCGCGCCCTGCTCGACGCGGCCGCTGCCGGTTCCGGGTGTCAGCGGTGTGCGCCAGATCGCGACCGGCTGGGACGACACGCTGGCCCTGCTCGCGGACGGGACGCTGATGGCGTGGGGTTCCAACAACGGCGGAACGCTCGGGGTGGAAACGTGGCCGGAGTTGTGCGGGGTGGGGGAAGATGACAGTGGCACGAACTGCAGCACGGTCCCGGTGCACGTGCCGGACCTGGCGGATGTGACGATCGTGGCAGTCAGCGCGGGAGGCGAATCCAGTGCCGCCCTCGGCCCCCTGTTGCCGGCGATCGAAGAGACCGAAGACGAAGGTGAACCGGAAGAAGGCGAACCGCCGAAGGAAGAACCGCCCGTCGAAGAAGAACACTCCGGCGAAGAAGAACACCCGGGCGGGGAAGAAACACCTGCAGAACAAGCAGAAAGACTGCGCGAAGAAGAAGAAGAACGACGCGAAGAAGAACAAGAAAGGCGTGAAGAAGAAAAAGAACGACACGCGAACCAGAGCTCCGGCCAGCGTGTCGCGTGGGGTCCGGAAACAGGCGGTACGCCGGTCAATATCAAGGGCACCGACCTGGCCGATGCGACAACGGTGCGCTTCGGGGGCCGTGACGCGACGTTCTCGGTCGAGGGCCTGGGACGGATCAGCGCGATCGCGCCGCCGGGGCATGGGACCGTCAACATCACCGTCACCACGCCCCGCGGGCGCAGCGCTGCGGTGAGAGGCGACACCTTCACCTACGTCCCGGTGGCTCCTCCCGCGGTGCCGACCATCATGGCGCTCTCGCCCAAGCGCGGGCCGAGCGGGGGCGGGACGATGTTCGCGATCAGCGGGACGCACCTTCGCGAAGCGCAGAGTGTCAGCGTTGGCGGCATCAGCGCTGCCTTTGAAATCCTGTCGTCCACCGAGGTCGTGGCCACGTCACCACCCGGCACCGCGGGCTGGGCCCCCGTCTCGATCACCACCGCCGGCGGGTCGAGCACGGCGGCGAAGAGGGCCCGGTTCCTCTACGGCCCGCCGGTTGTCAGCCTGCTCGCCCCATCACAGGGCCTGCAGAAGGGCGGCGAGAGTGTAGAAATCAGCGGCAGTGGGTTCGCGCCCGGCGAGGGGGGCACGTTGTTCTCGTTCCGCAAGCGCGCGGCCGGGAACGTCGACTGCACCTCGACCACGAGGTGTACGGCTGTCGTACCGGCTGGGGCGAAGCGAGGCGCCGTCAAGGTGACTGCAAAGGTCGGAAAGACGAAGGGGAAGCGAGGGGTGTCGCGCTTCGTTTACCAGTGAGACTGGACGGTGCTCTGGGCCGCAAACGTGGGCATGTTGTCACGGCGTCGTCGCTTGACTGTCGCCGAGGCTCGTAGTTCACCTCGAGCTCGGGGTAGTCGGCGTCGAGTGCTGCTCGGACGCTTTGGCCTCTTGCGCGATGCCGTCGGTGAGGCCGGGGGCCGTGAGGTCAAGAACACGGGTGATGGGCTGATGGTGGCCTTCGCGAGCGCCGCCGCGGCGGTCTCCTGCGCGGTGTTGATCCAGCAGTGCCCTCGCGGAGATCGGCGCGTAGTCTCGACGACAAGCACCGGCAACGCCGACGAGTGCGGCGTTCGTGCGGTCGTCCGGTCGCCGATGAACACTGCATTCCGTGCTTTCCGTGGAGTCCGGCGCGTCTCATGGGAAGGAACATAGCCCTCGTGATTTGAGGACGTCTGCAAGCTGGTAGACGCTCGCAAACTCAGAACCGCAGCGTGGCGGCGATTCCCCCAAAGGAGCCCAGCTCGGGGCGGTCATGCAATCGAAGGATCTCGGCGGATTGGTGGACGGCCGACTGGACGGCGTCCTCGACGATGTTCGTGCGGGGCTCAAGCGGAGAGCCGTCGATGGGACAGCTCTCGCCGGCGACACCCATCCAATCGCACCGAGGGCAGAGGACCCCGGACGGTTGCAGCTCCGCCAGGAAGAGCAAGGTTGCTACGCGCCTCTCGACCAGCGCATTCAGCACTTCCTCGAGCCCGACCGCCGCCCGCTCGCCTCCGTCGCGGCCGTGATGCTCGCGAAGCTCCGCCAGCGCGGCGTCCTCGTGCGCACGGCGCTCTTCGGCTAGCACAGCCTCCGTCGCCTCCACAACGTCCTCGATGCCGGCGTCGCTGACATCGAGCGAGAGGCGCTCGTCGTGCAACCGCGCGCGCACGTCGGAGTGCAGCTCCTCCACCACGCGAGGCCACAGCTGCTCGGTGCAGGCAATCAGCAGACGCTCGTAGGGAGCCACCTGCAGCAGCCGCTGGAGCGTGCTAGCCACGTGACGCAGATGCGCCTTGATGTCTTCGTGGCGGGAACGCTGGTAGCGCGCCTGAGACCAGCCGCCCTGATCCTGGCGACCGTGGACGTCATCGCCGAACGAGAGCACCTCGTGAAGCCGGTCGGCCGAGCCCCGTAGGAAGCGCGCGAAGCGCTCGTCCACGAGCGCCACGCACACACGCCCCACGGGCCCGAACTCGGTCAGTGGTGCGATGAATGGAGCGTCTGAGATTACGAACGTGCTCAACACCGGATGGGGCAGTCGCAGCATCTCTCTGAGCCCCAGCGGTTCGCACAGAAACAGGGCGAGGCCACGTGCCCCCTTTGCCCATGACTGCTCTGCAAGCAGGCCGCGGGCCTGCTCCAGGGTCCGACGGAGTGCCTGGCGCTCAGCGTGCGAGCGCTCCCCGGACTCGGTCTCCCGATGGGCGCCATCCAGCAGCGAGTCGATCTCGCTCGCACGTGCCGCGGCCGTCGCGAACCGGTGCGGATCGAGGTCTAGATACAGGCTCAGAACCGTCTGATCTTCGGCCGTTATCTGCACCAGGCGCCTGAGCGTCTCCTCGTTGACGTCGTTGACCGCGCTCACGGGCGCCAACCTTACGCCGATTGAGCAGTCCAGGAATCACTGTCGTTAGAGCCGTCGGGGCACGATCTCCGCGAGGACCATCGCGGAACCTAGCTTTCGACGAGACGTGCGAGTCGACGCAATTGCTTGACGGCCGAACCCGCCTTCTCCCAGACAAGAGCGAGCTTCCCATCGAAGCCTCGACCCAGGGCTCGCTCACGCCTGCCTTCGCTGCGATGCGCGCCTCTTACACGCTCGACCACGGACGAGCGCTCATCGTCCAGAGCAGCCGATGAGACGAGCTGCATCGACCGCTCCCTGCTCGCGCAGGGGAAATGGGCATCGCGCCCTGCTTCCCGCGCTGGTGCGAGACTGGCGCGGAACTGGCTTCAAATGCACGTGCGACCATCTATGCAGGCCTGGACACCAGATGCAAGACAACATCCGCGCAAAGCGGCTGGCTCGCTTACCGCGAGCGTGGCTGCTCGCCGTCGCAACCCTCGTGAGCGGGGCGCTTGCGGGCTGCGGCGGAGGCTCGCACAGCCCGACCGCGGCGACCCGCGGCGGCGCGACCGGCCCGGCCACGGTCACGACCGTGGCGAGCGGCTCCGGGCCGACCGTCGCCGCGCCGACCGGCGCGGCTCTCTACTGCGAATCTGCTCCCTGCTACACCCCGCACCAGTTCCGGGTCGCGTACGGCATCCAGCCGTTGCTGGACAGCGGGATCGACGGCCGTGGCGAGACGGTGACGGTGCTTGTACCTGTCCCGCGCCCCCACGAAGAAGCCAGCGATATCCGTCAGGATTTAGACAGCTTCGACAGCACGTACCGGCTGCCCGCCGCGCAGATCGAGGTTGTGAGGAGCCTCGCTGGCCCAGCCTCGCCGTGGCGGGCTACTGGCGAGGAGGTCGGGGACACCGAGTTCGTGCACGCGGTCGCCCCTGGCGCCACCCTGCGGGTGGTCCTTTTCCCCTCCAACTGGGGGGCGAGCGCCGCGAACGCCACCGCGGACATGCTCGCCGGGTTGCGGCTCGCTGTGTCCGAGACCGACGTGGCTTCGATCAGCTGGAGTTTGGGGGAGCACTACTTCACGGCGGCTCAGGTGGCCGAGATGCACTCCATCCTGCTGGGGGCGGCCGCTCATCACGTCACGGTGATCGGCAGCTCCGGCAACGGAGGCGAGTTCAGCGTCAATCGCTTCAATAAGGGCACACCGGTCAAGGAGGTCAGTCTCCCGGCATCCGACCCGCTCGTGCTGGGCGCTGGCGGCACCACACTCACTGCAAATCGCAAGACCGGCGCCTACATCGACGAGACCGCCTGGAGCGATTCGGGTGGCGGCTTCAGCCACCTGTACGCTCGTCCCGCCTATCAGGACGGCGTCCCCGGGACCTCGAAGACGAGGGGCGCGCCCGACGTGGCCGGCGACGCCGAAGAAGGCGGCATGGCGCGGGTCGAAACCGCCGGCGGCGAGGCATCCCTCACAGCGCCCGGCGGCACCAGCGACTCCGCGCCGCTCTGGGGGGGACTAATGGCGCTGGCCGACCAGTACGCTCATCACGACCTCGGCTTCGTCAACCCCACCATCTACCGCATCGGCCGCAGCTCCAGCTACCACAAAGCATTTCACGACATCACGACCGGTACCAACGGCTACCCGGCCGCTCCCGGATGGGACCCAGTAACGGGCTGGGGAACCCTCAACGCGCAAGTGCTCATCCCTCTGCTGGCGGGCCTCACCAACCGCAGCAAGACGTAACACGATCGTGCAACGCCCGGCTCTGACACGCCGAGGGAGTTACGAGCAGGCAGACGCGACTGCTTCCAAGTCGATGCGAGAGTCTGGTCAATCGCCGCTCGTGCTACCGGATCGGACGAGTTTCAGGTGCTTCGGCCGTCCGTTCGCCACGCTTCCGCTTCGCCATGGCGAAGCGGGCGTCTGACGAGGGGAAAGCGGAAAGGATTGATGGCCGGCTGTCTAGCCGGAGCAGGCGAGCAGCTAGAGCCAGCGCATCGAGCACCTTGTACCCGCAACGTACCCGCTCCTGACGGGTTTGGTGGGTTTGATCAGTGCGGCGTCACCCAAAATGCCTGCAAATGTGCAGGTCGACAGCCAAGCCCAGCATCGGACTCGAACCGATGACCCCTTCCTTACCATCTATGCCCGGCGGTTGCCTGGGCTTGCCTGCCTTGGGCGTCCCCCTTGCAGGTTGAGGGTTTCTGGGCCTCGGCCCGGGTCGCGGTTTGTCTACCTTCGCGTGGCTCGTGTGGCCCCGCTGTGGCCCCACCGTCCGGGGCCAGTCGTAAGCCTCGGCAGGGCGAGCCACGCCTCAGAAGGGGTACGGAGCGCCAACGGCGGCCGCAGCGATATACCAAGCCCCAAACGCGCAGACGAAGCAGCCAACAGGCTCCGCGGGAACCGCGCGCATGGCCCGACCCAGGCCAGCGGCGACGGCGCCCATCGCCAGAGCCGTAGTCAGCGCAAAGACGACAAGCCCGGCGAGCGCCACCGCGTGAGCGGGAATCGCCCCGAGTATCAGCAGCCCGATCGCCGCGCTGCCGCCTGCCCCATGTACGACGCCGACGCCGTATGCCTCGCGCAGCGAGCGAGGAGGTCGGTGTGGATGGTCGTGCAACTTCCCTCGCCGGTGCCGAACGAGCAGCCGCAGCCCCAGTACGAAGATGACCACGCCGATCAGCGCCTCGGTGATCTCGTGAACGCTCTCCGGCATCGCGGCGGCCCACAGCACGACGGGGACGCCGAGGGTCAGAACGGTCGTGGCGTGGCCTCCGCCCCAGCACAGGCCGATCAGCGCCGAGCGCCGACGTGAGTCGCGTGCCATAGCGCCGACGGCGGCAAGATGGTCCGGGTCCAACGGGTGTCGCAGGCCAAGAAGCAGCGCGACCGCGAGGGCGACGAGCGGCGTCCCTGATGCCAAGGATGCGATTTCCTGATCCAGCCCGAACATGACGACTCGGTGCGAAAGCGTACGCGCCTGGGGTCACGCTGGAGCCACGGCCCACGCGAGGTTTGGGCTGGTCGATCAGCTCGTCGCCGCCTCCGGAGTGGCTGCCGCACCCTCCTCCGCGCCGGTGCTCGACGCCCACGCCGAAGCGTCGAAGAAGTCGGCATCGCCCAGGCCGTCGTCTATCAGGTGCACGTACACGCGCAGCGTGTACGCCGGGTCCGTGTGCCCGAGCCACATCTGCACCTGCTTGGGACTCTTGCCAGCAGCGAACAGCAACGAGGCGCAGGTGTGCCGGAAGGTGTGGAACGGCACCCCGGCGGCCTGGTGGCGGGGTCGAGCACCCTGCGCCGCAGCCAGCGGCGGTCTACGTGGTGCCCGCGTTCGAGTTGGACGGCGGATCGAGGTAGATGAGGTCTACGGACTCATCTGCGACGTGCGGTCGAAGAACGTCGAGGTTGTCGCCGTAGTAGAGGACGTTCTCCAGCACGGCGCGAGCGTAATCAAGTCCTAGGACGCGCACCGTTGCTCATGTGACCCCATCTGTGGCCCACCCGGTGCCCGGCGCTCAGCGCGAGAGCGAGAAACAGCGGATTAGCAGGCCCTTTGCCAAGCCCAGCATCGGACTCGAACCGATGACCCCTTCCTTACCATGGAAGTGCTCTACCAACTGAGCTAGCTGGGCAGGTAGCGACCGATCGTAGCGCGGCCGCGGGCCGGGGGTGGAGCGCCGCTTGCACGGGCCCGCGGCACGCGAAACCCGGGCGCCAAGCCCTCCGGCACGTCGTGGTCTCCAGGGGGCTCCGGCGCACCGCCGTCGACTCGCGGGTGCGATCGGGGCCCCGTCCCGCGGGCTGTCCGCGGGTCTACTCGTCCGCGGGCGTCACCGTGCGTACCGGCAATCCCATCCCGGAGACCTTGCTGGGCAGGTCAAGCTTCAGCCAGCGGGAGATCCGGTGGGGGAGGGTGGAGATGATGATCTCGTCGAAGCCGCGCAGGTTGATCGCGTCTTGAACCGCCGCCACCGGGTCCGGGTCGCCGATGAGGCCCTCGACCTGGCTACCGGCAGACTCGCTCAGCTTGGGAAGCGCCTCGTCCAGGACTCCCTGGGCCTCGGCCGGGCCCTGGTCCTGGGCGTCCACCACCTTGTGCAGGCCGTGGGCGGGATTCGGAACGAGCAGCGTGAAGGTGCTCGGCCCCTGTTTCGCTCGCTCCCTGACCGCGTCCAGCAGCGGCTGGGTGGCAGCGGTCTGATGGGCGACGACGAGGACCCTCACGGGCTGGGAAGACTCCATGGACGCTCCCTTCTGCTGCGTGGTTGTCCACCGGAGCCCGAGATGCGGGCGCCGGGGCCTGCGGTCGAGTTCTACTCGCAACACCGCACCCGTGCAATCACGGCGTCGGAGCCGTCAGCCGCGTGCCCCCACTTTCGCCTTCTTGGGCGCCGCTTTCGCTTTTTTGGGCACCACTTTCGCTTTC
The DNA here is from genome assembly GCA_963742395.1 of uncultured Solirubrobacteraceae bacterium. Taxonomy (GTDB): domain Bacteria; phylum Actinomycetota; class Thermoleophilia; order Solirubrobacterales; family Solirubrobacteraceae; genus Palsa-744. Next base: position 127,529 of record CAVUME010000006.1, read on the forward strand.
TTGACTTCCTTCGCTGATGTCTCCTGGAGGGTTCCGTTCAGCACCGCCGTGCTGGCTCCCGCCGCGGCCGGCAGGCCGACCTGGAGGTCGACGGCCGTGTCCAGCAGTGGGCTCAGCAGGGCACCTCCGCACCCGCTCACCGCCGGTGCCGCAAACGTGTTGTCGACCAGGGAGGTGCCGCTGATCGTGATGATGGTCAGCGACGGATTGAGGCTCGACGGTCCCCGGGTTGCCGCTGATCGGTTTGGCCGGCGGCGGCGGTTTGGTCGTCCCCGTGGTGAGCTGCAGGAGGATCGGTTCGGCTTCCGAGCCGACGTAGCAGGCTTCCCCGAGGATCGGGTTTTCGAGCTTCACCTTGACCGGGAGCTTCACGGCGGGTCCCAGCCCGGTGAGGTTTTCCGCGAACAGTTCGACCGGCCCGGCTAGTTCGGTGACGGCAATCACTTCGCCGCCCAGGGGGAGCCCTTCGATCCCGGTGAGGCCACCCGGGACGGTCAGGGGGGTGCGTGAGAGCGTGTTCCCGTCCGCCGCCGGGACGAGCACGTGGGTGCCTTCGATGATGCCGCCCTGGAGGACGATCGGCTTGGTGATCGGGACCGTCTTGTTGGCCAGCTCGAACTCCCCGCTGGTGGTCGTGGCCACGACGCACTGGAACACGTGCTTGACCGCCACCGGGCAGTCCGCGAAGGGCTCGAATTCGGGATTCGGCACCGGCTTCGCCTGCGCGGCCGGCGCCGCGGCGATCGCCAGCGCGAGCACTGCCGCCCCCAGAGCTGACGGAAGCGTTCTACGGGCCACCCTCGCCGGTGAGCCCAGCTGCCCTCTGTTCCCGATCATGATTCCCCTCCTTCGTCGCCGAACGTCCCGATCTACCACCACGCCAACACGATCCAACCGTGGGCGTAACCGGTCCAATGACCGCTACCCGCTTTCCGAGCGTCCTAACACCGAGGGCGTCACGGGTTCGGGGACGGTCCCACCCCGGGACCCGACGAACCCGGAGAGGGGAGGGTCGGAGGCGCGCCGGGCGGCGAGGAGATCTATGGCGGGGGCAGGATTCGAACCTGCGAAGGCAGAGCCAACGCGTTTACAGCGCGTCCCCTTTGACCGCTCGGGAACCCCGCCGGGGCCCGTCAGTTTAGGCCCCGGGAGTCAGGAAGCCTCGCGCAGCTGCTGCGCGTCGGGCAGCGACTGCAGCTTCTTCAACGTGCGGTTCTCGATCTGGCGCACGCGCTCGCGTGTGATGTTGAAGGCCCGTCCCACTTCCTCGAGCGTGCGTGGGCGGCCGCCCACGATGCCGTAGCGCAGCTCGATCACCTCGCGCTCCCGTGCCGGCAGCGAGGCGAGCACGCGGTTGACGTTCTCCTTGCGCAGGGCCTCGGAGGCGATCTCGAAAGGCGACTCGGCGGAGTCGTCCTCGATGAAGTCCGCCAGCGCGGAGTCGTCCTCCTCGCCGACCGGCTTCTCGAGCGACACCGGCTGCTGGGTGATGCGCATCACCTCCCTCACCTCCGGCACCGTGCATTCCAGCTCGGCCGCCAGCTCGGCCGAGTTCGGGTCACGACCGAGCTGCTGGACCAGCCGCCGTTCGGCGTGGATCAACTTGTTCAGCCGCTCCACCATGTGCACCGGGATGCGGATCGTGCGGGCCTTGTCGGCGAGCGAGCGGGTGACCGCCTGGCGGATCCACCAGGTGGCGTAGGTCGAGAACTTGTACCCGCGTCGGTAGTCGAACTTCTCCACCGCCCGGATCAGACCGAGGGACCCCTCCTGGATCAGGTCGAGCAGCGTCAGGCCACGCCCCACGTAGCCCTTGGCGATCGACACCACCAGACGCAGGTTGGCCTCGACCATGTGTTGCTTGGCGGTCATGTCGCCGCGCTCGATCCGCTTGGCCAGAGCGACCTCCTCCTCGGCGCTGAGCAGGGGGACACGTCCGATCGCACGTAGGTACAGCCGCAGCGAGTCGAGGCTCGGCTCGATCGTGAGGTCGACGTCTCGCCGACGCAGCTCCTGCAGTCGCAACTGGACGGCCGTGGCCTGCTCGGAGTGCTCGCGCTCCCCGTCCTGCCCGCCGACCTCCTGCTCGCCGTCCATCGACCCCGCCGCGTGCCGGTCGCTCGGCGGAGGAGCCGTGCCCCCCGTCTGTCGAGGCCAGCTCAAACGGCCCGTCACCCGGGTCCAGGACCTCGATGCCGTGCTCCTCGAGGTAGCTCATCAGCTCGCCGGTCTGCTGCACCGACAGCTCGGCCTCCTCGACGGCCGCGCTGAGTGCTCCCGCGGACACCGTTCCCCGATCGTGGGCTTCCCCGATCAGGCTCTGCAGCTCCTCGATTTCAACCGTCGCCCCCAACGGCGGCCCCACCACGACATCCACCTTGTCGGTCATCCCACCAACGACCATCCTCTCCCCTCGCGTCGGCCACTCCCCGTCGCGTGCCGCCTACGGTAGCTGACGGCTCAGATTCCCGCTGTGCGCCTCCAGCGGCGCCGCCCGCCGGTGCACGCTCGGGCCTCGCTACGCTGGGCGCGTATGCACGCGGGTGTCACGCATACGCCGCAGCTCCCCTCGCTCGGAACCGGAGGGGACGTGCAGGCGCGCACCCCCGCGGTCGCGGTCGGGCTCTCCCGCGTCGGGGTCACGGGCGTGGAGAAGGTCGTACGCATCCGCGAAGAGCTCTTCCTCGCGCGCTTCGACTGCTTCGTGGATCTCAGCGCGGTCCAGAAGGGGGCTCACATGTCCCGCTTCGAAGAGGTCGTCAACGGGGCCATCGGGGAGGTCGTCCTCAGCGAGGCCCCCTTCCGTGCCGAGACGCTCGCCCAGGACATCGCCGAGCTCGTCCGCGAGCGCCAGGGATCCGCGCGGGCGGAAGTGACCGTCGCCGCCCGCTACCCCGAGAACAAGCCGGCCCCCGTGTCCGGCGTCCAGACCCAGGAGATCTACACGCTTCACGGGCGCGCCGTCGCCTTCGCCCACGGCACCCGGCGCGTGGTCGGCGTCTCGGCGACCGGCATGACCGCGTGCCCGTGTGCCCAGGAACTGATCGCCGCCCGCGCCCGTGAGCGCCTCGCCGAGGAGCTCACCCCGGAGCAGATCGACGTCGTGCTCGAAACGGTGCCGGTGGCCACCCACAACCAGCGTGGGCTGGCCACGCTCCACATCGGCTGTCTGGAGGACTGCACGGCCGAGATCGAGGCCTCCGACCTGCTGGAGATCGCCGAGTCGAGCATGTCCTCGGAGATCTACGAGCTGATGAAGCGCTCCGACGAGGTCGAGGTGGTGGAAAAGGCCCATCGCCGCCCCCGCTTCGTCGAGGACTGCGTTCGCGAGATGATCGCCGGGGTCGTGGCCCGCTTCGCCGAGCTCGACGACGCGAGCTTCGTGCTGGCCCACCAGGAGAACCTCGAGACGATCCACCAGCACAGCGTCGTTGCGGAGCGGAGCGGGCTGCTGGGGGAGCTGCGCGGGGAGATCGCCTCGGGCTCGGCGGCTCCCCACCAGACCACCCTCGAGGAGTGGCTGGACGGTCGCTCCGGGCCTCAGCCGCCGGCCTGAGCCTGCACCTGCTGCATCCGCCGGCGCAGGCCGAAGAAGAAGTCCAGGCCGGAGAGCACCGTCACCAGCACGGTCGTGTACAGCAGCGCGCTCACCCACAGGGGTTTGCCGTGCACCGCGATGATCACCAGGATCGTGGCGATCTGCAGGCAGGTCTTGACCTTCCCGGACATGCTGGCGGGGATCACCACGCCGGCCTGGCTGGCTCCCATCCGCAAGACCGTCACCGCCAGCTCGCGGGTGATGATCACCATCGCGACCCAGGCCGCCAGGCGGTGCAGGGACACCAGCGAGATCAGCGCCGCGACGACCAGCAGCTTGTCGGCGAGCGGGTCCATCAGCTTGCCGAAGTTGGTCACCGAGTTGCGTGTCCGCGCCAGGTAGCCGTCGACGAAGTCGGTGGCGGAGGCGGCGGCGAACACGATCGCCGCCAGCACGTCTCCCTCGGGGGTGTTACCGAGCAGGGCCACCACCAGCACCGGCACGAGCATGATCCTCACGACCGTCAGCAGGTTGGGGAGGTTGAGCGGGAACACGGGGCGCCTCGAGGGCCATTATGGGGCGCGCTGCAGCTACGCGCCCCGCCCCCGTCCCCCGGCGCCGGAATGGGCGCCGATCTGGCACCCCCGTCGAGGTGCTATACCGGTCCGCCCCTGGTGAGAGGCGACCCTGAGAGGAGGGCCCCATGAAGCAACGCACCCTCGGACCCGACGGACCCCAGGTATCGGCCATCGGCCTCGGCTGCATGGGCATGTCCGCCTTCTACGGCAGCACCGACGAAGCCGAGGCCCTGCGCACGATCGATCGTGCCCTGGAGCTCGGGTGCAACTTCCTCGACACCTCCGACATGTATGGCCCCCACACCAACGAGGAACTCCTTAGCCGGGCCCTGTCGGGACGCCGCGATCAGTTCTTCGTGGCGAGCAAGTTCGGGATCAGGCTCGAGGCCGATCCGCCCCGGCGCAGCATCGACGGCAGCCCCGCCTACGTGCGCTCGGCCTGTGAGGCGTCCCTGCAGCGCCTCGGCTCCGGGCACATCGACCTCTACTACCAGCACCGCGTCGACCCCCGCACCCCGATCGAGGACACCGTCGGGGCGATGGCGGAGCTCGTCCAGGAGGGCAAGGTCCGCTACCTCGGGCTCTCGGAGGCCTCGGCGGAGACGATCCGCCGTGCCCACGCCGTCCACCCGATCACGGCCGTCCAGAGCGAGTACTCGCTCTGGACCCGCGACATCGAGCAGGACGTTATGCCCACCCTGGCGGAGCTGGGGATCGGCCTGGTCGCCTACTCGCCCCTCGGACGGGGCTTTCTGTCCGGGCGCTTCAGCTCCCCCGAGGAGCTCGACGAGGGCGACTTCCGCCGCTACGGCCCTCGCTTCAACGGCGACAACCTGCGCCAGAACCTCCAGCTCGCCGAGCGCGTCAAGGAGCTGGCCGCCGACCTCGACATCACCCCCGGCCAGCTGGCCCTCGCCTGGGTGCTCGCCCGCGGTGACGAAGTCGTGCCGATCCCCGGCACCAAGCGCGTGAGCTACCTCGAGGAGAACGTTGCCGCCGCCGAGGTCGTCCTGGACCAGGCGAAGGTGAGCGAGATCGCCGACGCGCTGCCACCGGCGGCCGGCGATCGCTACGACCCGGAAGGCATGCGCACGGTCAACATCTGAAACCGTCACCGAGCGCCGAGGGACCGGCGCCGCCTGGGAACGTCGAGACCGCTAGTAGGGTGGGGGCCATGCCGCTGATCCCGATGGTCATCGAGCGCACCGCCCGCGGCGAACGCGAGTTCGACATCTACTCGCGTCTGCTCGACGAGCGGATCATCTTCCTCGGCACCCCGATCGACGACCAGGTCGCCAACCTCGTGGTGGCCCAGCTGCTGCACCTCGAGAGCGACGACCCCGAAAAGGACATCTCGCTTTACATCAACTCGCCCGGCGGGAGCATCTACTCGGGCCTGGCGATCTACGACACGATGAAATTCGTCAAGCCGGACGTACAGACGATGTGCGTCGGGGTCGCGATGTCGATGGGCTCGTTGCTGCTGGCCGCCGGGGCCCACGGCAAGCGGGCCGCCCTGCCCAACTCGCGCATCCTCATCCACCAGCCGTCGGCCGGCTTCGAAGGTCAGTCCACCGACATCGAGATACACGCGCGCGAGATCCTCAACCTGCGCGTGAGGATCGACGAAATCTACGCCGAGCACACCGGCCGCAGCACCGAGGAGGTGCGCGCCGACATGGAGCGCGACCGCTTCTTCACCGCCCAGCAGGCGCTCGAGTACGGCCTCGTCGATCGCGTCCTGAAAAGCCACTGACCGGCGCGGTGGCTCGCCGCCGGGCGATCGTCGCCTTCCCGTTCGCGCTCCCGGTGCCGCCGCCTGGCGCGTGGGACCGTGGGCCGTCCACACGGCCCCTCGAGCACGCTAGACTTGATCTTGACCTCGCGCCTGGGCGGGGTTTTTCTTCGCCCTGGGCCAAAACACCGACCGTGCAGGATTTCTGACCTATGGCTCGTGGAGACGTGCGAATCGCTGTCACCCTCGCCTGCGAGGATTGCAAGCATCGCAATTACCAGACGAACAAGAGCAAGCGAAACAACCCGGACCGGATGACCTTGCGCAAGTACTGCCGCTTCTGCCGCAAGCACACCAGTCACCGGGAGACCCGCTAACCCGGGACCACCCCCATGGCCCGTGACCGCAAACGCGCCAAGCAGCGCCGTGGGCGCCGCGGCGCGGCCGCGCTGGCCCGGCGTGAGGCCGCCGACGGCTCACCCAAGCCCTCGCCCGGCCAGACCGTCCGCAGCGACCTCCCCGGGTCACTCGACCACGCCGGTGCCGAGGTCGACGAGTTCGACGCCGCCCTGATCGCCGGTGCCGGCGGGGTGCCGCTCGCCCCGAGCGAGGAGGAGCAGCTCGAGCAGGAGGCCCTGGGCGCCGACGGCGAGCTGGACGGGGCCGAGCCCTCCGACGGAGGCGCCCCTCCCGGCGGACCGCCCTCCGAGCCCCCTCGCCGCCCGCCGGGTGGCGGCGGACGCGGGGAAGGCGAAGGGCCTGTCGGTGGTGGTGGCGGGGAGCTCGCCCCCCAGCGCTCCGGGAACGCGATCGCGCACACCGGCGGCCGCGCGGTAGGGTTCTTACGCGCCAGCTGGGCCGAGCTCCAGCGGGTCCAGTGGCCGGACCGCCGGCAAGTGTCACAGGCGACGGCCGTGGTCATAGGGTTCGTCGCCATCGCAGGTCTCTACCTTGGGCTCGCCGACCTGGTGGCCAAGGAAATCGTCGAATTCATTCTCTGAGGAAGTCCTAGATGTTTCGCTGGTACGTCGTCAACACATACTCCGGGCACGAGAACAAGGTCAAGCACAACCTCGAGCACCGGCTCATCTCGCTGGGGCAGCAGGGTGCCGTCCGCAACGTGGTGGTCCCGACCGAAGCCGTGTCCGAGATGAAGGACAACCAGAAGGTCACCGTGGAAAAGCGCACGATGCCCGGCTACGTGCTCGTGAACATGGAGCTCAACGAGGACTCGTGGGGCGTCGTCAAGGGCACCCCCGGGGTGACCGGCTTCGTCGGTGCCTCCCAGGAGCCGGTGCCGCTGACCCAGGTCGAGGTCGACCGCCTGCTGCACAAGGAGGTCGCGACCGCCACCCGCACACGCGCCCAGTTCGCCATCGGCGAGTCGGTCAAGGTCGTCTCCGGGCCGCTGTCGGACTTCTCCGGCGAGATCTCCGAGATCAACGAGGATGCCGCCCGCCTGAAGGTGCTGGTATCTATCTTCGGCCGGGAGACCCCCGTCGAGGTAGGTTTCGACCAGGTGAAAAAGCTCTAGACGATGGCCAAGAAGGTTCTAACCACGATCAAGCTGCAGGCGAACGCCGGGCAGGCGAGTCCCGCCCCGCCGGTCGGCCCTGCCCTGGGCCAGCACGGGATCAACATCATGGAGTTCTGCAAGGCCTTCAACGCTCAGACCCAGAGCGAAACCGGCACCGTCATCCCGGTCGTGATCACGGTCTACGAGGACCGCTCGTTTACGTTCATCACCAAGACCCCGCCGGCCGCCGTGCTGATCCGCCAGGCGATCAAAATCAACAAGGGCTCGGCCGAGCCGAACCGCGACAAGGTCGGGATCATCACCCAGCAGCAGCTGCGCGAGATCGCCGAGCGCAAGCTCCAGGACCTGAACGCCCACGACGTCGACCAGGCCGCCAAGATCATCGCCGGCACCGCACGTTCGATGGGTGTGGACGTGGCCTCGTGAGCCACGGACGCCGTTATTCCGACCAGCTGGGCAAGGTCGACCGCGAACGCGAGTACGAGCCCGCCGAGGCGATGTCGCTCGTCTCCCAGCTGGCCAGCGCGAAGTTCGACGAGACGGTCGAGATGCACGTCCGCACCGGGCTCAACGTCCGCCACGCGGACGAGCAGCTGCGCGGGACGATCGCCCTGCCCAACGGGATCGGCAAAGACGTCAAGATCGCCGTCTTCGCTCAGGGCGACGCTGCCCGCGAAGCCGAGGAGGCCGGCGCCGACCACGTCGGCGGGGAGGACCTCGCGAAGAAGATCCGCGAGGGCTTCGACGACTTCGACATGACGATCGCGACGCCGGACATGATGTCGATCGTGGGTCAGCTCGGGCGGATCCTCGGGCCGGCCGGCAAGATGCCCAACCCGAAAGTGGGAACCGTCACCACGGATGTCGCCAAGGCGGTGGGGGAATCGAAGTCGGGGAAGGTCGAATACCGGACCGACCGCAGCGCCATCGTTCACCTCGTGATCGGCAAGGCGAGCTTCGAGGAGCGCAAGCTGCTGGAGAACTACGCGGCCGTCATCGAAGAGCTGGTCCGGGCCAAGCCCGCGGCCGCCAAAGGCCGCTACCTGCACTCGATCACCGTGGCCACGACGATGGGTCCCGGGGTCAAAGTCGACCCCAGCCGCACCCGGGACATCGTCGAAGCCGCTCCCGCCGCCGCTTAGGTCCCACTCGGCCTCCGCCGAAGGACGGCGTCGCGGCCCGGACCGCCGAGCCTCTACACTCCAGCCCGAACTACAAGCGTTCGCCGCGCCCGAGACCCCCGGCACCGAGCAGGAGAAGACCGGGACAGGCACTGGCGAGTAGCACGCGGCCTCCGGTCGCTGTCACTCGTCCGCCTGAGATCCTCCCGGGCCGACGAGCTTCCCCCGACAGCGAACGAGACCCGTGAACAGAGATCAGAAGGCGACCGCGATCGCCGACATCGCGGAGCACATCGGTGACAGCCAGGCGATCTTCGCCGTGGACTACCGGGGCATCACCGTGGCTCAGATTGCGGAGCTGCGTAGCAACCTCCGCGCCGCCGACGCCACCTTCACGGTGGTCAAGAACTCCCTCACCGAGCGCGCCGCCGATCAGGTCGGCGTCGAGGCACTGAAGGACTATCTCGCCGGTCCCACCGCCCTCACCTTCGTCCGTGGCGACGCCGCGGTCGCGGCCAAGGCGATCGCCGACTACGCCCGCACGATCCAGCTGCTGCCCTTCAAGGGCGGCGTCATGGACGGCTCGCCCCTGGACGTGGAACAGATCCGGGCGCTCTCCAAACTGCCCGCCCGAGAAGTCCTCTACGGACAGCTCGTGGGGCTCGTCGCCTCGCCCGTGAGCGGGCTGGTGAGAACCCTCTCGGCGCTGCTGGGCGGTCTTGCCGTGGCCCTCGGCCAGGTTCAGACCAAGAAGGAGTCGGGCGAGATCCCGGTCGGCGAGGCACCCGCCCCGGCCGCGGACGCCGAGGCCCCCGCAGAGGCAGAGGCGCCCACCGAGGAGCAGGCGCCGGCGGAGGCAGAGGCGCCGAGCGAGGACCAGGCGCCGGCCGCGGAGGCAGAGGCGCCGAGCGAGGAGCAGGCGCCCGCCGCCGAGGCGGATGCGCCGGCCGAGGAGCAGGCGCCGCAGGGGGAGGCCGCCGAGCCCGAGCCCGCGGCGAGCGAGGCGCCCGCGCAGGACACACAGGCTGACCCGGCCGAGGAGCCGGAGCAAAAAGACGACAACGAAGTGGACGCGGAGGCCGAGTCCGGCCCGGAGGACGCCGCCGCGGACGACACCAAGGAGGACTGACACCCGATGGCAACAAGCACACAGGACTGGATCGAGGAGCTCAAGGGCATCTCGGTGCTCGAACTCGCCGAGCGGATCAAGGCGCTGGAGGAGGAGTTCGGGGTATCGGCCGCCGCGGTGGCGGCTCCGGCCGCCGCACCCGCCGGCGGGGCGGGCGGTGGCGACGGCGGCGCTGAGGCCGAAGAATCGAGCACCGTGGACGTCCTGCTGACCGGCTCCGGTGACAAGAAGATCCAGGTCATCAAGGTGGTTCGCGCGGCCACCGGTCTCGGCCTGAAAGAGGCCAAGGCGCTCGTCGACGAGGCGCCCAAGCCCGTCAAGGAGGGCATCGAGCGCGAGGAGGCCGACAAGCTCAAGCAGGAACTCGAGGAGGCAGGAGCCACCGTCGAGCTGAAGTAGGCAGCCCGCCCCCGGCGAGGCTCCAGACGTTGCCGGCGCCGGCCCGAGGGCCGGCGCCACGCGTTCCGGGGCGTTCGGGAGATTTGTCCCGGACGCCCCAATTGTGCGCGCTTTCCGGTAAAGTGCGACCCGCTGGCCAATAGCCGCAGCCGCCCGTGAGGGACGTCGCGCCACATACGCGAGCGTCCGGGCGGGGTCCGTGAGCGCCGGTGGCCCTTCGGGGCGCGGATAGCCTGTGCTATCTTGGATAGTCGCGCTTCGGCGCCCTCCTCTGCCCGTGTATCGCCCTCCGAAGGAGTCATTTCTTGGCTGCTGCAGACGCTCTCCGTACGCGCCGTAGCTTCGCGCGTCTCGATAAGACAGTTGACGTCCCGAACCTGATCGACATCCAGCGTCGGTCGTTCGCCTGGCTGACAGACCCCCAGGCCGGCGGCCTGCGGGAGACGATCGACGACATCTCCCCGATCGAGGACTACACCGGCAATCTCGCCGTGCAGTTCGGGGAGTTCACCTTCGACGAACCTGTCGCCTCGCTGGAGCAGTGCCGCGAGAAGGACATGACCTACGCGCGACCGCTCACCGTGACGGTCGCCTTCATCAACCGCGAGACGGGCGAGATCCGCGAGCAGTCCGTGTTCATGGGCGACTTCCCCTGGATGACCGACCGCGGCACGTTCGTGATCAACGGCACCGAGCGCGTCGTGGTGACGCAGCTGGTGCGCTCCCCGGGTGCCTACCTGATGGAACCCAAGGATCGCGAGAAGCAGGTCTTCATCGCCAACCTGATGCCCGCCCGAGGCTCCTGGCTGGAGCTCGAGATCGACAAGAAGGGCAAGGTCTTCGTGCGCATCGACCGCAAGCGCAAGCTGCCGGTCACGGTGCTGCTGCGGGCGATGGGCTACGCCAGCGACGAGGAGATCCTGCGGCTGTTCGACAACTCGCTGTACATCCGCAACACGATCGACTCCGACACCGACGTCACCCGCACCGAAGAGGGCGCCCTGATCGAGCTGTTCAAGAAGCAGCGTCCGGGAGAGCCGCCGAGCGTCGACAACGCCAGGGCGCTGCTGAACCAGCTGTTCTTCGACCCCAAGCGTTACGACCTCACGCGGGTGGGCCGCTACAAGCTCAACTCCCGCCTCGGGCTGGACGTCGACATCGACACCCGCACGCTCACCCAGGACGACATCCTGGCGCTCGTCCGCGAGCTCGTCTCGCTGCCCAAGCGCCTCGGCGTGCCCGAGGACGGCGAGATCGAGATCAAGGACTACGCGGCCGAGGCCATCAGCATGCCCCGCGAGCCGGTGGCCGACCGTCTCGACGAGTACGAGCACTTCGGCAACCGCCGCCTGCGGACCGTCGGCGAGCTGATCCAGGAGGCCTTCCGGATCGGCCTCTACCGCATGGAGCGGGTGGTCCGCGAGCGCCTCACGACCGAGGACGCCGACACCATCACGCCGCAGACGATCATCAACATCCGTCCCGTCGTGGCGGCCCTGAAGGAGTTCTTCGGCTCCTCCCAGCTGAGCCAGTTCATGGACCAGACCAACTCGCTGGCCGGGCTCACCCACCGCCGCCGCCTGTCGGCCCTCGGGGCCGGGGGCCTGACCCGTGAGCGCGCCCCGATCGAGGTCCGCGACGTGCACCCCACCCACTACGGCCGCATGTGCCCGATCGAGACCCCCGAGGGTCCGAACATCGGCCTGATCGGCTCGCTGTCCTCGTTCGCGGAGGTCTCCGAGTACGGCTTCGTCACCACCCCCTACCGGGTGGTCAAGGACGGGGTCGTGACGAGCGAGGTCCGGCACCTCGACGCCACCCAGGAAGAGGAGCTGCTGATCGCCCAGGCGAACACCCCGGTGGACGCCAAGACCGGCCGCCTGAAGGGCACCGAGATCCTCTGCCGCACGCAGGCCGGCCAGTACGTCACGGTCGGCCCCAAGGACGTGGACCTCGTCGACGTCTCTCCCGAGCAGATCTGGTCGGTGGCCACGGCCATGATCCCGTTCCTCGAGCACGACGACGCCAACCGCGCCCTGATGGGCTCCAACATGCAGCGCCAGGCCGTGCCCCTGCTGACCGCCGACGCCCCCCTGGTGGGCACCGGGATGGAGCGCCGGGCGGCGCTCGACACCGGCGACGTGCTGCTGGCCCTGAGCGCCGGAACCGTCGACTACACCGACGCCGACCAGATCGTGGTGGCGACCAGCGACGGCAAGAAGGAGGAGTACGAGCTGCAGAAGTACATGCGCTCCAACCAGGGCACCCTGATCCACCAGAAGCCGCTCGTCACCACCGGCCAGAAGATCAAGGCCGGCGACGTGCTCGCCGACGGCTCCTCCACCGACCGCGGCGAAATGGCGCTCGGCAAGAACCTGATGGTCGCCTTCATGTCCTGGGAGGGCTACAACTTCGAGGACGCCATCATCCTGTCCCGCCGCCTGGTCAAGGACGACGAGCTCACCTCGATCCACATCGAGGAGTACGAGATCGACGCCCGCACGACCAAGCTCGGCGAGGAGGAGATCACCCGCGACATCCCCAACCGCTCCGAGGAGTCGCTGCGCAACCTCGACGACCGCGGGATCGTGCGGATCGGCGCCGAGGTCCAGTCCGGCGACCTGCTGGTCGGCAAGGTCACGCCGAAGGGCGAGACCGAGCTCACGGCCGAGGAGAAGCTGATCCGGGCGATCTTCAAGGAGAAGGCCCGCGAGGTCCGCGACACCTCGCTGAAGGTGCCCCACGGAGAGGGCGGCGTCGTGATCGACGTGAAGACCTTCCGCCGCGACGACGGCGATGACCTGCCGCCCGGGGTCAACGACCTCGTGCGCGTGTTCGTCGCCAAGAAGCGCAAGATCTCCGAGGGCGACAAGCTCGCGGGCCGTCACGGCAACAAGGGTGTGATCTCGAAGATCGTCGAGGAGCAGGACATGCCGTTCCTCGAGGACGGCACCCCCGTGGACGTGATCCTCAACCCGCTCGGCGTCCCCTCCCGCATGAACGTCGGCCAGATCCTCGAGACGCACCTCGGGTGGGCCGCGGCCCAGGGCTGGTACGACGACGGCACCGAGGCCTACAACCGCGCCCACGACGGCGGCGGCAACGGGCGCGTGTACGTGTCCACCCCCGTGTTCGACGGGGCCACCGTCCAGGACGTGGACACCGCGCTGGTGAAGTGGCAGGACGCCCACCAGGGCCGCATCCGCATGGACATCGACAAGTCCCGCCGCGAGGGCGAGCGGGCGTCCGGGAAGATGACCCTCTTCAACGGCCGCAGCGGAGAGCCCTTCGAGGAGCAGGTGACGGTCGGCTACATGTACATCCTGAAGCTGCTGCACCTGGTGGACGACAAGATCCACGCCCGCTCCACCGGGCCCTACTCGCTGGTCACCCAGCAGCCGCTCGGCGGCAAGGCCCAGTTCGGCGGCCAGCGCTTCGGCGAGATGGAGGTCTGGGCGCTGGAGGCCTTCGGCGCTGCCTACACCCTGCAGGAGATGCTCACGATCAAGTCCGACGACACCGTCGGGCGGGTGAAGGCCTATGAGGCGATCGTCAAGGGCGAGAACATCGCCGAGCCCTCGATCCCCGAGTCCTTCAAGGTGCTGCTGAAGGAGATGCAGTCGCTCGCACTCGACGTGAACGTCGTCTCCGAGGAGGGCCAGCGCGCGGAAATGCGCGACGAGGACGACGACCTGCTGAGAGCCGCGGAGGAGCTCGGGATCGACCTCTCGGGCGTCCGTGCTCTGGCGGGCGACGCCAGCGACGAGGAGCTCGCCGGCGAGGACAACACCGACGCAGCATCCGGCGAGGCCAAGGACGGTGACGGGTCCGACGCCGGGGAGGAGGCCGCGGAGATCAGCGACGAGGCGCTGGTCGACATGGACGGCGACGTGGACCTCGAGAGCCTGGCCACCGAGGAGCCGGCCGAGGAGCCGGCCGCCGAGTAGGCGCAATCCCCCCAACCACCGTCATCCGAACACCTTTCAACACGCGAGGAAAGCACCACACATGATCGACATCAACAACTTCGACGCCATCGAGATCAGCCTCGCCTCCTCCAAGCAGATCCGCAGTTGGTCCTCGGGCGAGGTCACCAAGCCCGAGACGATCAACTACCGGACCCTGAAGCCGGAGAAGGACGGGCTCTTCTGCGAGCGCATCTTCGGCCCCACCAAGGACTGGGAGTGCTACTGCGGCAAGTACAAGCGCGTGCGCTACAAGGGCATCGTGTGCGAGCGCTGCGGGGTCGAGGTGACCCGCTCGAAGGTCCGCCGCGAGCGCATGGGCCACGTCGACCTGGCCGCCCCCGTGAGCCACATCTGGTTCTTCAAGGGCGTCCCCAGTCGCATCGGCTACCTGCTCGACATGGCACCCAAGGAACTCGAGAAGGTTCTCTACTTCGCCGCCTCGATCGTCACCTGGGTTGACGACGAGGCCCGTGCGAAGGACCTGGACAACCTCGAGAAGGAGGTCAACAAGGTCCTCGACGCCTACGCCGCCGAGCGCGAGGAGCGGGTGCTCGAACTGCGCGAGTCCCTGGCCCGCCGGGAGAAGTACCTGACGAACGGCAAACAGACCAACTTCAACGACGAAGACCACATGTGGGCCGACGCGCTCGACATCAACGTCGCCAAATTGTCCGACGAGGACCGCCAGAAACACCTCAAGGACCTGAACAAGGCCTTCGAGGCCGACATCGCCGACACCGAGGCCTACATCGAGGACGCCGCCGAACGCATGCGGATGGTGTGGGAGCTCTTCAAGACGATGGAGCCCAAGCAGATCGAGCACGACGAGACCACCTTCCGTGAGCTGAAGGAGCGCTTCGGCTCCCCCTACGGCTTCGGCGAGTACTTCCGTGGCGGGATGGGCGCGGAAGCGATCCGCGACCTGCTCCAGCAGGTCGACCTGGACGACGAACGGGAGAAACTCGAGGACGAAGTCAAGACCGGCAAAGGCCAGAAGCAGGCCCGCGCGGTCAAGCGCCTGAAGGTCGTCTCGGCCTTCATCCAGTCGGGCAACAAACCGGAGATGATGGTTCTCGACGCGGTCCCGGTGATCCCGCCGGAGCTGCGCCCGATGGTCCAGCTCGACGGCGGCCGCTTCGCCACCTCCGACCTCAACGACCTCTACCGGAGGGTGATCAACCGCAACAACCGCCTCAAGCGGCTGCTCGACCTTGGCGCCCCGGAGATCATCGTCAACAACGAGAAGCGCATGCTCCAGGAGGCCGTCGACGCGCTGTTCGACAACGGCCGCCGCGGGCGTCCGGTGACGGGCCCCGGCAACCGCCCCCTGAAGTCCCTCTCGGACATGCTCAAGGGCAAGCAGGGACGCTTCCGCCAGAACCTGCTGGGCAAGCGCGTGGACTACTCCGGGCGCTCGGTGATCGTGGCCGGCCCCTACCTCAAGCTCCACCAGTGCGGGCTGCCGAAGATCATGGCCCTGGAGCTCTTCAAGCCGTTCATCATGGCCCGCCTGGTCGAGCGCAAGTCCGCGCAGAACATCAAGGCGGCCAAGAAGATGGTCGACTCGATGATCGCCGAGGTGTGGGACGTGCTCGAGGAGGTCATCCACGAGCATCCGGTGCTGCTCAACCGCGCCCCCACCCTGCACAGGCTGGGTATCCAGGCGTTCGAGCCGCTGCTCGTCGAGGGCAAGGCGATCCAGGTCCACCCGCTCGTCTGTCACGCCTTCAACGCGGACTTCGACGGCGACCAGATGGCCGTCCACCTGCCGCTGTCGGCGGAGGCCCAGGCCGAGGCCCGGATCCTGATGCTGTCCTCCAACAACATCCTCAGCCCGGCCCACGGTGCACCCTTGGCGACCCCCACCCAGGACATGATCCTGGGGGCCTACTACCTCACCTACGGGCTCGAGGCGGAGGAGCTGTCGAAGATCGACCGCGCCACCTACGAGCCGCGCCCGCACGTGTTCCGCACCGCCCAGGAGGCCGAGCTCTCCTACGAGGGTGGCGTGGTCAAGCTCCACGACATCGCCGAGTTCCGCCCCTACGGACGCGAGTTCGGCCACGTGCTCACCACGATCGGGCGGATCATCTACAACGACCGCATCGAGCGGGCTCTCGCGGAGGCCCTCGGGGACGAGTTCGACCCCTCCAAGTACACCTTCGTGAACCAGTCGATGAAGAAGCGCGACACCACGCGTCTGATCGACCTGCTGGTGCAGAACTACGGTGCGACCACGATCTCGCTGGTGCTCGACGCCTTCAAGGACCTGGGCTTCAAGTACGCCACCCAGGCCGGGATCACGATCTCCAAGAACGACGTCGTGGTGCCGCCCGAGAAGCAGCAGATCCTCGACAAGTACGACCACCTGGTGGGCGAGATCACCGGCCAGTACGACGACGGGCTGATCACCCAGGAGGAGCGCCACGAGGCCGTCGTGGAGCAGTGGAACGCCGCCACCGATGAGGTCGCCGACGCGATGATCGCCAACCTCGACACGCTGAACCCGATCTTCATGATGGCCAACTCGGGTGCCCGCGGGTCCTTCAAGCAGATCCGCCAGCTGGCCGGGATGCGCGGCCTGATGGCCAACCCGAAGGGTGAAATCATCGAGCGCCCGATCAAGGCCAACTTCATGGAGGGCCTGTCGGTGCTGGAGTACTTCATCTCCACCCACGGTGCTCGAAAGGGCCTGGCTGACACGGCCCTCAGGACCGCCGACTCCGGCTATCTGACGCGCCGCCTGGTCGACGTCGCCCAGGACGTGATCATCCGCGAGGCCGACTGCGGCACCGAGGAGTACATCGAGATGTCGGTGTTCAAGGCCGACGGCGAGCCCAACGAGGGGCTCGTCGGGCGTATCGCCGCCCAGCCGATCACGACCAAGCGCAACCGCATGCTCACCGAGCAGGGCGCCGAAATCGGGCGCGCGGAGCTGGCCGAGATCGTGGCGGCCTTCGGCGAGGAGCACGAGAAGGGCAACGAGGTGCGCGTGCCGGTGCGCTCGGTGCTCAAGTGCGAGGCTCCCAGCGGGGTCTGCCAGGCCTGTTACGGGCGCGCGATGGCCACCGGCGCCCTGGCCCAGATCGGCGACGCCGTCGGCATCGTGGCGGCCCAGTCGATCGGCGAGCCCGGCACCCAGCTGACCATGCGTACGTTCCACACCGGGGGCGTCGCCGGAGCCGACATCACCCACGGCCTGCCCCGCGTGGTCGAGCTGTTCGAGGCTCGCCGGCCGAAGGGTCTGGCCAAGATCGCCGAGCAGGACGGGGTCGTCTCGATCGAGGAGACCGACAAGGCCCTGACCGTGGTGATCACCGACGACGCCGGCGAGGAGCACCGCCACGCCTTCCCCCGCCGCACCCGCCTGTTCGTGGGCGCGGGGGAGAAGATCGGCGCGGGCGCCCAGCTCAACGAGGGGTCGGTCTACCCCCACGAGCTGCTGGCGATCCGCGGGCGCACCGAGACCGAGCAGTACCTCGTGCGCGAGGTCCAGGAGGTCTACAAGTCCCAGGGCGTCGACATCGACGACAAGCACATCGAGCTGATCGTCCGTCAGATGCTCAAGAAGGTGCGGGTCGACCAGAAGGGCGACACCGACTACCTGCCCGGCCAGTTCGTGGACCGCTTCGAGTTCGCCAAGGCGAACGCCGCGGTGATCGACGGGAAGGGCGAAGCCGCCCAGTTCGAGGACATCATCCTCGGGATCACGAAGGCCTCCCTGAACACCGATTCCTTCCTCTCGGCGGCCTCCTTCCAGGAGACCACGAAGGTGCTCACCGACGCGGCCCTGGAAGGCAAGATCGACCGCCTCAACGGGCTCAAGGAGAACGTCATCATCGGCAAGCTGATCCCGGCCGCCACCGGCCTCAAGCGCTACCGGCGGATCGAGATCGAACCGGCCGAGCCGCTGCCCCGGGTGATCGACGACGTCGGGCTGCTCGACCAGGACGAGATCGCGGCCGAGCTCGGCCTGTCGGTCGGCGACGAGCTCGACGGCGGCTACGGCCAGGAGTTCGACGCCGACCTGGCCTCGCTGGAGAAGATCGGCGCCGGCGGCACCGACCCCGGCTTCGCGGAGGAACTCGCGGAGCTGGAAATCCCCGAAGAGCCTCCCGGCCAGCGAGGAGTAAGAGAGCTCTCACACCGGGGGGCGCGACCTTTCGCGCCCCCCGGTGTCTATAGACGGCGATGGGTGATCGCGGGCTGACGCGCAGGAGCCTGCTGGGAGCCGCCGGAGGCTCCCTGGCGGCGCTCGCTCGCACTCCCCGCGCGCTGGGCGCCGCCACGCTCGGCGCGACCCCGCCCCCAGCGGCCTCGGGGGGCTCCAGCGAGCCGTCCGGGCCGGCCGGCCTGCTGCGCGAGCAGGCCCTGGGACTGCTCGGCCCGGGCCTGCACACCGTCGCCCTCGAGGGCTCGGCGGATCTGCTGGCGCTGGGCTGGCGCGATCCGCCCAGAGCCCGTCCGGAGCTTCGCTTCCAGACCCCCGACGGCTCCTTCAGCCGCTGGGTCGGTGCAGCTCCCGCCGGCCACGAGGACTCGGCCGGGGCCACCCCCGGAGTGCTCGGGGAGCCGCTGTGGACGGGGGGCACGAGGCTCCTCCAGCTGCGCAGCGCCCACACCGTGCGCGGGGCGCGCCTGTACGCGGTCGACGTGAGCGACGGAGCCGGCGCCGCACGGCTGGCCGCACGTGGGCCGCGCGCCGCGAGCGCCGCCGCGGTGCCGCTGGCCGCGCCCGTGCTAGCCGCCGGGCCGGGGCAGCCGCCGATCATCGCCCGCGAGTTCTGGGCCCAGGGGCGCTGCCCGCCGAGCCAGGTCCCGGCCTACGGGACCGTGGAACTCGGCTTCGTGCACCACACCGACAGCCCCAACGGCTACTCCCACGGCGAGGTACCCGCCATGCTGCGGGCGATCTACGTGTTCCACCGCCAGGTTCGGGGCTGGCACGACATCGGCTACAACTTCGCGCTCGACCGCTTCGGGCGCCTGTTCGAGGCCCGCGCCGGGGGCATCGACGAGGCCGTGGTCGGCGCCCACGCCGGGGGCTACAACGCGAGCTCCACCGGCGTGGCCGTGCTGGGCACCTACAGCAGCCGTCCGATCTCGCCGGCCGCCCGCACCTGGCTGGAGCAGCTGCTGTCGTGGAAGCTCTCGCTGCACGGCGTCGGGGTCCTCGGCCGCGTGGTCGTCACCGTCGACCCCGCCGGAGCCGCCTACAGCCGCTATCCGGCCGGCAGCGAAGTCTCGCTGCCGCGCGTCGCGGGACACCGCGACGCCGACTCCACCGACTGCCCCGGGTGACGCCCTCTACGGCGAGCTGCCCGCGATCCGAACCCGCGCCCACGCGCTCGCCGGCACCCCCACGCAGGCCACCATCACGACCTGGGCGGGAGGGCTGCTGGGCACGCTCACGCTGCTCGACGGCACTCCCCTGGGCGGCCAGCCGCTGACGCTGCAGGCGCGCTCGGTCACCCGCCGCGGCGAAATCGTGGCCGAGAACCCCGTGGCGGAGATGGTCACCGACGCCGAAGGCCAGTGGACGCTGCCCGCCGCTGGAGCGCCCGCGCCCGCGATGTGGCTGCGGGCGCTGTTCGCCGGCGCCGCTCCCTACGGGGCGGCGGTCTCCGAAGCGATCTCCGCCCGCGTGGCCCCGGCGGCGTCCGTGGCCCCGGCTGCCTCCGCGGTCCCGCCGGCCCCCGCGGGCGCGGCCTGAGTGTCGCCGCCGGCGCTCCGCCCGCCCGTGCTCTCCGAGCGCGCTCGCCAGCTCGGCTGCCCACTCGCGCAGCAGCCCACACTCGCGCTCGGTGAGCCCCTCCCGGGGCTCGGTGTTCACCAGCAGCGTGGGGCTCGTCCTGGCGGCGGCCCAGCGTGGCAGGCCTCGTTGAAGCAGTCGTCCACCCACGCCAGCGGCCGGCCCTCGGCGAAGCGCTCGATCGCCTCGAGCTTCCAGTGCGCGCCGGAGTTCCCGGGCTCACGACCGAAGCGCAGATGCGGCAGCCCGGCGGGCAGTCCCAGCAGTCTCGGCAGGTGTTCATCGGCCCGCTCCTCCCAGCCGCTGGCCCACACGAGCTCGTACTGGTGGGAGAGCTCAAGCAGGTGTGCGGCCGCCGTGGCCGAAAGGAAATGGACCGTGCCGTCGACCGCGTGCAGGCTCCCCCGCGGCGTGTCGGGAGTGTCGTCCTTGTCGGGCACCCCGAACAGCGAGATGACCCCGTCGATGTCCACCATCAAGAGCGGCCGGGCGCCGCTGCTCGCGCTCCGCGCCGGAGCCGGCGAGCCGGCAGAAACCCCTGAAATTTGGGCCTTTTCGCCAGGTTTAGGTTGCACAGAGGTTGCGTCGGGTACCCTACCGCCGCGAAGTTGATCCGCTGAGGCCGCCCTCGGGCAGTAAAGCAGTAGCCGTGTCGGGCCGATGGGTCAACCAAGCTCCTCCTCCCGCCCACTCACGGCCCCTCCTATGACCCTAGATCTCGGCATCCTCCTTGCGCTCGCGTGCGCCTTCGTGGCGAATCTCGGGTTCTTCTACAAGTACCGCGGCGCCAATTCGGTGGCCAAGGTCCAGGTCACCCACCCGCTGCGCTCGGCCCGGCAGCTGTACTCCTCGAAGTGGTTCGCGATCGGCATGTTGATCGCGGTCGGCAGCTGGGGCCTGCACGTGGCGGCGCTGTCGCTGGCGCCGATGTCCGTCGTCCAGGTCGCCCTCGCCGCCGGGATGGTCTTCATCGCCGTGATGGCGGAGCGGATGTTCGGCTTCAAGGTCGGCCGCAGGCAGTGGCTCGGCCTGCTCGCCATGGCCGGCGGCCTGATCCTGCTCGGGGTCACCCTGCCGGCGATGCACGGCTCCCACTCCCAGTTCTCCGAGGTCGCCATGATCTGCTTCGAGGCCGGCCTGTTCGCGATCGGCGGCCTGCTGATCATGGGTCCCCGCATGGGCGGCGCCGTGGAGCACCACGGGGTCATGCTCGGAGCCGCCTCCGGGGTCCTGTTCGGGGTCTCCGACACGGCCATCAAGGCCCTCACCGGCATCACCGGCGCCCACGGCTTCGTCGGCCTCGCCACCAGCCCATGGCTGGCGGTCGCGGTGCTCGCCTCGATCGTGGCCTTCTACAGCTCCGCCAGGGCGCTTCAGGACGGTGAGGCCGTGCCGGTCATCGCCGTCACGGGCACGGCCGCCAACATCGCCGGGATCGCCGGCGGGATCGCCGTCTTCGGCGACCCCATCGCTGCCAGCCCGGCCGGCGTCGTACTGCAGGCTCTCGCCTTCGTGCTCGTGATCGTCGCCTCGGCGCTGATGCCGGCGCCGCTGCGCGCGGCGGCCGCAGCCGAGACCGCCTAGCGCCGACACCCCCGCCGCCCGTCCGGCGTGGCGTTGATAGCATCGCTCCCGATGCCCACGACCTCACAGCTCGTCCGCAACGGGCGGGTGGCCCCGAAGAAGAAGCTTGCCACGCCCGGACTGAAGTCCGGCAAGGGTCGCAAGCGCAAGGTGGCCGCGCCGCAGCGCCGGGGCGTGTGCACGCGCGTGTACACGACCACCCCGAAGAAGCCCAACTCCGCCCTGCGCAAGGTCGCCCGTGTGCGCATCTCGGGTTCGATCGAGGTCACCGCCTACATTCCCGGCGAGGGCCACAACCTGCAGGAGCACTCCGTCGTGCTCGTCCGTGGAGGCCGCGTCAAGGACCTCCCGGGGGTGCGCTACAAGGTCGTCCGCGGCACGCTCGACGCGGCCGGGGTGAGCGACCGCAAAAAGGCTCGCTCGCAGTACGGCGTCAAGAAAAAGTAGATGCCCCGACGCGCAGCCGCCCAGGTCCGCCCCGTAGAGGCCGACTCGATCCACCGCTCCAAACTCGTCCAGCAGGTCATCAACAAGGTGATGCTCGACGGCAAGAAGTCCGTCGCCGAGCGGATCGTCTACGACGCCCTCGCGCTGATCGGCGAGCGCAGCGAGAAAGACCCGATCGAGACGCTCGAGGCCTCGGTCAAGTCGCTCACGCCGTCGCTCGAGGTCCGCTCCCGCCGCGTGGGCGGGGCCACCTACCAGGTCCCGGTCGAGGTCCCCGCCCGCCGTGCCCGCACGCTGGCGGTCCGCTGGCTGGTCGAGTTCGCTCGCCAGCGCCGCGAGAAGACGATGGCCCAGCGGCTCGCCAACGAGCTGCTCGACGCCCTCTCCCAGCAGGGCGCTGCCTACAAGCGCAAGGACGACATTTACCGCATGGCCCAGGCGAACAAGGCGTTCGCCCACTACCGCTGGTAGCACCCGGGCGCGCGGGACTTCAAGAATCGGCTTCACGGCGACTAACGTCGCCGGGATGAGCGCCGCCAGCCAGCCGAGCGCGCCGGCGAAGGCCGAGCGGGCGCCGATCGAGCCGTACGTGTGGAAGATCGCCGGCGTGGTGATCCTCGGCATGGTGATGTCGATCCTCGACACGACGATCGTCAACGTCGCGTTGGACACCCTCGGGCACGACCTGCACAGCACGGTCTCCGAAATCCAGTGGGTGATCACCGGCTATCTGCTTTCGCTGGCCGCGGTGATTCCGGTCACCGGCTGGGCGGCGCGGCGCTTCGGCGCCAAGCGTGTGTACATGACCTCGCTCGTGCTCTTCACAGCGGGCTCGGCGCTGTGTGCGACGGCCACCACGACGCCCGAGCTGGTGCTGTTCCGCATCCTCCAGGGCGCGGGCGGGGGCATGATCATGCCCCTGGCGATGCTGATCATGGCCCAGGTCGCAGGGCCTCAGCGGATCGGGCGAGTGATGCCGATCGTCTCGATGCCGGCCATGCTCGCTCCGATCCTGGGGCCCGTGGTCGGTGGCCTGATCCTGGAGAACCTGCACTGGTCCTGGATCTTCCTCGTGAACGTGCCGATCGGCGTGATCGCGTTCATCGCCGGCTGGCGCATCATCCCCCACACCGAATCCGGTCCCGCCGGCAAGCTCGACGTGCTCGGCCTGGTGCTGCTGCCGGCCGGCTCGGCGGCGACCGTCTACGGCCTCAGCGAGCTCGGCAGCGGCGCGAGCCTGGGCTCCCCGAACGTGCTCGTCCCGATCGTCCTCGGGGTCGTGCTGTCGGTGATCTTCTGCCTGCACGCGCTGCGCGTCGAGCGCCCCCTGCTGGACGTGCGCCTGTATGGCAACAGGGTCTTCGCGGCCGCGTCCTCGACCACCTTCTGGCTCGGCGCAGCGCTGTTCGGCGCGATGATCCTGGTGCCGCTCTACTACCAGGAGGTGCGCGGGGAGAGCGTGCTCGTGACCGGCCTGCTGGTCGGCCCGCAGGGTCTCGGGATGCTGTTGGTGATGCCCTTCACGGGGCGGCTCACCGAACGTCTCGGCGGCGGCCGTCTGGCGCTCGCGGGCGTGACCGTGCTGTGCCTCTCGACGATCCCGTTGTGCTTCATCGGCACGACGACCTCGATCCTCGGGATCTCGATCGTGCTCGTGGTGCGCGGTGTCGGCATCGGCTTGGCGTTCGTGCCCGCGATGTCGGTCGCCTTCGCATCGATGCGCCCCGACCAGCTCTCCGACGCCAGCCCCCAGCTGAACGTCGTGCAGCGACTCGGCGGGGCGATCGGCACGACCGTGCTGGCGGTCGTGCTGCAGCGCTCCAGCGGCGCCATCCACACGCCCGCGAAACTCGCCGCCGCGTTCGGGACCGCATACACGTGGTCGCTCGCCCTCTCCGCCCTTGCGCTGATCCCGTGTGTGCTCCTGATGCGCGCGGAGGGCCCGCGCATGCGCGCCAAGGAGGGTGCCGCCGAGCGCGCTGCTGCGAGTGGCGAGACGGGCATCGAGCCGCTCGGCGCATAGCCGCGGAGGCTCCCGTCCTGAGACCTGTTAAAAGCCTGCGACAGCGGGCCTGCAGCGGCCGGAGGCCCCCATCCCCTCTGCTATATTCGTGCTGCGACGCGGGGACGGTCGAAGTTGCTGCTGAACCCGCAGTTCGCGCCGCTCAAGCAATGGAGATCTCGAGACGATAACGACGCGGAACGAGTCCAGGCAGACGTTCTGCGCGCGTGGGCCCGAGGGGCCCCTTTTTTTGCCCGCTCAGCCGAAACCCGCTTCCCCGCCCAAATCCCCACTCCCACCATCCAGATGGCACGAAAGTTCTCTCTAGAAAACACCCGCAACATCGGGATCATGGCTCACATCGACGCCGGTAAGACGACGACGACCGAGCGCATCCTCTACTACACCGGCCGCACCTACAAGATCGGCGAGGTCCACGAGGGTGCTGCCGTGATGGACTGGATGGAGCAGGAGCAGGAGCGGGGCATCACGATCACCTCGGCCGCCACCACCGCACAGTGGAAGGGCCACCGGATCAACATCATCGACACCCCCGGCCACGTCGACTTCACGGTCGAGGTGGAGCGCTCGCTGCGGGTGCTCGACGGCGCCATCGCGCTGTTCGACTCGGTCGCCGGCGTTGAGCCCCAGTCGGAGACCGTCTGGCGCCAGGCCGACAAGTACCACGTCCCGCGGATCGCCTACATCAACAAGATGGACCGCATCGGGGCCAACTTCGAGCAGGGCGTGCAGACGATGATCGACCGCCTGGGAGCACACCCGGTGCCGATCCAGCTGCCGATCGGCTCGGAGGGAGACTTCTTGGGCGTCATCGACCTGGTCGCGATGAAGGCGATCGTCTACAAGGACGATCTCGGCAAGGAACAGGAAGAGCTCGATATCCCCGAGCACCTCGCCGAAGCGGCGGCGGCGGGCCGCGAACACCTGCTGGAGGAGGTCTCCCACTACGACGACGCGCTGCTCGAGCTGCTGCTCGAGGAAGCGGACGTCCCCGAGGAGACGCTCAAGGCCGCCATCCGCAAGGCCACGCTGTCGACCAAACTGACCCCCGTCCTGTGCGGCTCCTCGTTCAAGAACAAGGGCGTGCAGCCGCTGCTCGACGCCGTCATCGACTACCTGCCCTCCCCGCTGGACGTGCCGCCGGTGGTGGGCACCGAACTGATCAAGGGCGAGGAGCAGGAGCGCGAGGTCGTCCGCAAGGCCGACGACTCCGAGCCGTTCTCTGCGCTCGCCTTCAAGATCGCCGCCGACCCCTACGTCGGCAAGCTCACCTACTTCCGCGTCTACTCGGGACGGCTGGCGTCGGGCTCGCGCGTGCTCAACGTCGGCACCGGACGCACCGAGCGCGTCGGGCGCATCCTGATGATGCACGCCAACGACCGCGAGGAGGTCGAGGAGGTCTGCGCGGGCGACATCGCCGCCGCCGTGGGCATCAAGCAGGTCATGACCGGCGACACGCTCGCCGCCCCCGACGCTCCGATCCACCTCGAGAACATCATCTTCCCCGAGCCCGTGATCAAGGTCGCGGTCGAGCCCAAGACGAAGGTCGACCAGGAGAAGATGTCGGTAGCCCTCGGCCGCCTGGCCGAGGAGGATCCCACCTTCCAGGTCCGCAGCAACGAGGAGACCGGCCAGACCGAGATCTCCGGCATGGGCGAGCTGCACCTCGAGGTGCTCGTCGATCGCATGAAGCGCGAGTTCGGGGTCGAGGCCAACGTGGGTCGCCCGCAGGTCTCCTACCGCGAGACCGTGCGCGGTCACGTGCAGAAGATCGAAGGCAGGTTCGTCCGCCAGACCGGCGGCTCGGGACAGTTCGGGGTCGTCTTCATCGACCTCGAGCCGGCGCCCGGAGAGGGCTTCGAATTCGTCAACAAGATCAAGGGCGGCGCCGTGCCCTCCGAGTACATCCCCGCCGTCAAGAAGGGCATCGAGGAGGCGCTGGAGAACGGCGTCAAGGCCGGCTACCCGATGGTGGACGTGCGCGCGACGCTCGTCGACGGCAAGTACCACGACGTGGACTCGTCGGAGATCGCCTTCAAAGTGGCGGGCTCCTACGCCTTCAAGGAGGCGGCCAAACGCGCCAAACCGGTGCTGCTGGAGCCGATCTTCAGCGTCGAGGTGGTCACGCCGGAGGATTTCCTCGGCCACGTGATCGGCGACCTCAGTCGCCGCCGCGGGCGCGTCGAGGGCCAGGAGCGCCGCGGCAACGCGCTCGTGGTGAACGCGCGGGTGCCGCTGAGCGAGATGTTCGGCTACGCCACCGACCTGCGCTCCGAAACGCAGGGCAGGGCCACCTACACGATGCAGTTCGAGGCCTACGAAGAGGTCCCCCCGAACATCGCCGAGAAGATCGTCGAGCAGCGCACCGGCGAGCCGGTCCCGGCATAGAGGCCGCGGCCGTGGACGGCTCCCCGGCGGTAGGGGCGTCCAGCGAGCATTCAAGGTAGGGCAGGATTTAGATAGATTTCCGTGGTTCGTCCTCTCGGGGCGAACCTACAAGTCGATACAGGAGCGAGACAGAAAGTGGCTAAGGAGAAGTTCGAGCGCGACAAGCCTCACGTCAACGTCGGCACGATCGGTCACATCGATCACGGCAAGACGACCCTGACGGCTGCCATCACCACGGTCCTGGCCGAGAAGGGTGGCGCCGAAGCCCGCAGCTTCGAGGAGATCGACAACGCCCCCGAGGAGAAGGAACGCGGGATCACGATCGCGACCTCGCACGTCGAGTACCAGACCGAGAACCGCCACTACGCCCACGTCGACTGCCCCGGGCACGCCGACTACGTCAAGAACATGATCACGGGGGCCGCCCAGATGGACGGCGCGATCCTGGTCGTGTCCGCCGCCGACGGGCCGATGCCCCAGACCCGCGAGCACATCCTGCTGGCCCGCCAGGTGGGCGTTCCCTACATCGTCGTGTTCCTCAACAAGGCCGACATGGTCGACGACGAGGAGCTGCTCGAGCTGGTCGAGGTCGAGGTCCGCGAGCTGCTCAGCGAATACGACTTCCCCGGCGACGACATCCCCTTCATCGTCGGCTCGGCGCTGAAGGCGCTCGAAGGCGACGATGGCGCCAAGGAGAAGATCCTCGAGCTCGCCGCCGCGCTGGACACCTACATCCCCGAGCCCGTCAGGGAGCTCGACAAGCCGTTCCTGATGCCGATCGAGGACGTCTTCTCGATCACCGGCCGTGGCACCGTCGCCACGGGCCGTATCGAGCAGGGTGTGGTCAACACCGGCGACACGGTCGAAATCGTGGGTATCCACGAGTCGACCAGCACGGTCGTCACGGGCGTGGAGATGTTCCGCAAGATCCTGGACGAGGGCCAGGCCGGCGACAACGTCGGCTGCCTGCTGCGCGGGACCAAGCGCGAGGAGATCGAGCGCGGTCAGGTCCTCTGCAAGCCCGGATCCATCACCCCCCACACCACCTACAAGGCCGAGGTGTACGTGCTGAAGAAGGAGGAGGGTGGTCGTCACACCCCGTTCTTCACCGGCTACCGGCCACAGTTCTACTTCCGTACCACCGACGTGACCGGCCTCGCCAAGCTCCCCGACGGAGTTGAGATGGTGATGCCGGGAGACAACGTGCAGATGGAGATCGAGCTGATCCAGCCGATCGCCATGGACCAGGGCCTACGGTTCGCGATCAGGGAGGGCGGTCGCACGGTTGGCTCAGGCGTGGTCACCGAGATCATCAAATAGCACCCCGCGCGCAGGGCGGAGAACCGGTCTGCGCGCATACTGAGAGTCCGATACGACAGTTCGCGAAAGCCCGCCGGATACGGTGTGGCCGCGACGCCGCCCTTTAGGGCCCCGGCGCCACCAGGCGCCGGCGGCCGTTTGCCCAGCGGGTGGGCGGCGCTCGGCCAGAGCCCTCCCCCGGTAGCGCAAGCAGGACACAGCACCACAACTTCAAACCCCACACAAACGAGAAGCCCAGACAAACAGTGGCCGCAGCTACCCAGAACAAGATCCGTATCCGCCTGAAGGCGTACGACACCTCCGCGATCGAGTCCGCCGCGAAGGAGATCGTCGAGACGGCGACCCGCACCGGCGCGAGCGTGTCCGGGCCCGTGCCCCTGCCCACCGAAAAGAACGTCTACTGCGTGATCCGCTCCCCCTTCAAGGACAAGGACTCCCGCGAGCACTTCGAGATCCGCACCCACAAGCGCCTGATCGACATCCACCAGCCGACCCCCAAGACGGTGGACTCGCTCCAGCGTCTGGATCACCTCCCGGCGGGTGTCGACATCGAGATCCGCCTGGCCACCTGAAGCCCTCGTCCCGCCAGCCCTCGAACGCCATGCCCTCGATCCTCGCCAGAAAGCTCGGAATGACCCAGGTCTTCGGCGAGGACGGCAACGTCGCCCGCGTGACGGTGCTGGAGGCCGGTCCCTGCCCGGTCACGGCGGTCAGGACCACCGAACGCGACGGCTACGCGGCGATCCAGCTCGCCTTCGGCGCGACCAAGGAGAAGCACCTGACGAAAGCCCGCCTGGGGCACCTGCGCAAGGCCGATGCGCCGCCGATGCGCTCGCTCGCCGAGTTCCGCCTGCAGGAGGGCGAGGAGGCCCCCGCCGAACTCGGCCAGACGGTCACGGTCGAGGCCTTCAGCCCCGGCGAACGGGTGAAGATCCGCGGCACCTCCAAGGGCAAGGGCTTCCAGGGCACGATCAAGCGCCACAACTTCAAGAGCGGGCCCAAGAGCCACGGCTCCCACAACGTGCGGGCGCCCGGCTCGATCGGCGCCTCGGCCACCCCCTCACGCGTGCTCAAAGGCATCCGCGGGCCCGGCCAGATGGGCAACAAGCGCGTCACCCAGAAGGGCCTGGAGGTCGTGCGGGTGGACGCAGCCGAGAACCTGCTGCTGGTCCGGGGCTCGGTCCCCGGCCCCCGTGGCTCGGTCGTCGAGGTGCGCTCCGATGGCTGACGCCCCCGTCCTCGGCGGCACCGCCTCGGCCAAGACCCAGCTCCCCGAGGAGGCCTTCGGCGAGCGCTTCACGCGTGGGCTGGTCCACCAGAGCGTGCGCGCCGAGCAGGCCGCCCGCCGCCGTGGCACCGCCTCCACCAAGAACCGCGCCCAGGTATCCGGCGGTGGCGCCAAGCCGTGGCGCCAGAAGGGCACCGGCCGCGCCCGCGCAGGCTCGAGCCGCTCGCCGCTGTGGACCGGGGGAGGCACCACCTTCGGCCCCCAGCCGCGCTCATACACCTTCAAGGTCAACCGCAAGGAGCAGCGCAGGGCGCTGCGCAGCGCCCTCTCCATGCACGCCGATCGGGGCTCGCTGGCGATCCTCGCCGAGGGCGCCTTCACCGCGCCCCGCACGGCCCGTGCGGCCGAGCTGCTGGAGGACTGGGAGCCGACGGTCCCCCGCGAGCGCCCCACGCTGGTGGTGCTGACCCCGGAGGAGGGCGACGCCGCGCTGTCGTTTCGCAACCTCGCCCGGGTGGCCGTGCTGACCCCAGAGGACGTCGGCGTCAGCGACCTCCTCCAGGCGGCAACGCTGCTCGTCTCCCAGCCGGCGATCGCGGGGCTCCTGTCCCGCACCGGAGCCACCCGTCGCGGCGCAGGGGCGAAGGAGGGCTGATGGACGCCACCAAGGTCATCATCCGTCCCGTCGTCTCGGAGAAGAGCTACGTGCTCGCGGCGCTCGACCGCTACACCTTCCGGGTGCACGCCGACGCCCACAAGACCCACATCCGCCAGGCCGTCGAGAGTCTCTTCGACGTCCACGTGGTAGACGTCCGCACGATGAGCGTCAAGGGCAAGCCCAAGCGCCGGGGCACGACCCCACGCGGCAATACCCGCCGCTGGAAGAAGGCGATCGTGCAGATCCGCGCCGGCGAGAACATCCCCGTCTTCCAGGGCCTGGCGGCCCTCGACGAGTAGGAGAGCCAGCCGATGCCGATCAGAAAGCCCAAGCCCACCAGCCCCGGAATGCGGTTCGTGTCCTACCCGGACTTCGCCGAGGTGACCCGTTCAAAGCCCGAGAAGAGCCTCACCGAAGGCCTCAACAAGAGCGGCGGGCGCAACGCCCACGGGCGCAAGACCTCCCGCCACCGCGGCGGGGGGGCCAAGCGTGCCTACCGCAGGATCGACTTCAAGCGCAAGAAGGACGGCGTCGAGGCCAAGGTCGCGGCGATCGAGTACGACCCCAACCGCTCCGCCTACATCGCCCTGCTGCACTACCTCGACGGCGAGAAGCGCTACATCCTCGCCCCCCAGCGGCTGGCCGTGGGCATGATGGTCAGCTCCGGCGATGAGGCCGAAATCGCCGTCGGCAACTGCATGGAGCTGGCGCGCATGCCGGTCGGCACCGTGGTCCACAACATCGAGCTGCAGCCCGGCCGCGGAGGGCAGATGGCCCGCTCCGCCGGGGCCTCGGCCCAGCTGATGGCCAAGGACGCCGGCATGGCCACCCTGCGCCTTCCCTCCGGGGAGATGCGCATGGTCCGCGCAGAGTGCCGTGCCACCGTCGGCACACTCGGCAACCCCGAGCACCAGAACGTGAAGGTCGGCAAGGCCGGCCGCAAGCGCCACATGGGCGTCCGCCCCCAGACACGGGGCACGGCCATGAACCCGGTCGACCACCCCCACGGCGGCGGCGAGGGATCGACCACGGCGGGGCGCCACCCCGTCACGCCATGGGGCGTGCCGACGCTCGGCTACCGCACCCGCAAGCGCAACAAGACCTCCGACCGCTACATCGTCCGCGGCCGCCGTCGCGGGAAGGGCAAGGGACGATGAGCCACCAGCCTGTGAGGGGTCGCCGATGAGCCGTTCGAGCAAGAAGGGCCCGTGGGTCGAAGAGCGGCTGATGCGCCGCATCGAGGCCCTGAACGCCGAGAACAACAAAAAAATGCTGCGCACATGGTCGCGCGCCTCGACCATCTTCCCGGAGATGGTGGGCCACACGATTGCCGTCCACGACGGCAAGCGCCACGTACCCGTCTTCATCAGCGAGGCGATGGTCGGCCACAAGCTCGGGGAGTTCGCCCCCACGCGCGTGTTCCGCGGCCACGCCGGCTCCGGAAGGGTGAGATGACCGCCGACGACGAGCAGCCCGACGAGCGCACCGAGGACGCGCCCGCCGAGGGCGTCGCCGAGAGCGCCGAGCAGCCCGCCCAGGAGCCGGCCGCCGAGGCCGAGGCGGACCAGCCTGCGGCCGAGCAGGCCGACGCCGACGCTGCGGCCGAGCAGCCGGCGGAGGAGCCGTCCGCCGGCGGGGACGACGCGTCGGCCGCCGAGCAGGCGCCTCGCAAACGCGTGCGCCGGCCGCGTCGCAAACAGGCCGACGAGGACGACTCCGAGCAGGAGCCCGCTGCCAAAAAAGCTCGCGGCAAAGCAGCCGCCGAGAAAGCCCCGGCCGAGAAAGCCGACAAAGCCAAAGCCCCGGCTGCCGCTCCGCCCCGCAAACCGGGAACGGGCCCCCGCCGGCGCGTGGTCCGCGCCCACGCTCGTTACGTGCGCACCTCCGCCCGCAAGGCCCGCATGGTGTGCCCGCACCTGCGCGGCAAGAGCGTTGAGGAGGCCCGCGCTATCCTCGCCTTCACCCCGCGCGAGGCCGCCCGCGACTGGAGCAAGCTGCTGGAGTCGGCGGTGGCCAACGCCGAAAGCAACCACGAGTTGCTCGAGGAAGACCTGGTCGTGCGGGAGGCCTACGCCGACGAAGGGCCCACGATCAAGCGCTTCCGGCCGCGGGCGATGGGCCGGGCGACGCCGATCGCCAAGCGCACGAGCCACCTCACGATCGCGCTGGCGATCAGACCGGAGCCGGTGGCCGCAAACTCGAGAAAACGAAAGAAAGACTGAGACTGCAGATGGGACAGAAGGTTCATCCAGAGGCGATGCGCGTGGGCTACATCCACGACTGGAAGTCGAACTGGTTCAACGAGCGCCACTTCGCCGAGTTCCTGGCCGAGGATGTTCGTGTCCGCGAGCACATCGTCAACAAGCTGGCCCACGCCGGGCTTTCGGAAATCACGATCCGCAAGGACGCCAACGAACTCGAGGTCAACATCCACACGGCCCGTCCCGGGATCGTGATCGGCAAGTCGGGCACCGAAGTGGACGCCCTGCGCCGCGATCTGCACCGCATGACCAAAAAGCAGATCAAGGTCAACATCCTCGAGATCAAGCGCCCCGAGCTCGACGCCAAGCTCGTCGCCCAGTCGATCGCCGAGCAGCTCCAGAATCGTGTGGCCTTCCGCCGCGCGATGAAGCGCGCCCTCACCAGCGCCATGCGCTCCGGCGCCAAGGGCGTGAAGATCCAGGTCGCCGGCCGCCTCGGCGGTGCCGAGATGGCCCGCACCGAAAGCTACGCCGACGGGCGCGTCCCCCTGCACACGATGCGTGCCGACATCGACTACGGCTTCTACGAGGCCCGTACCACCTTCGGGCGGATCGGGGTCAAGTGCTGGGTCAACAAGGGCGAGATCATGCCCGAGGGCTACACCGGCGCCGACCTCACCGACATGTCCGCGCCCGCACCACCGAGCTCTGAGCGCGACGGCCGTGGCCGTGGCGGCGATGGCCGGGGCCGCGGCGATGGCCGTGGCCGTGGCGGTGGCGGACCAGGCGGCGGCGGGCGCGGCGGACCAGGCGGTGGCGGACGCGGTGGACCAGGCGGTGGCGGACGCGGTGGACCAGGCGGCGGCGGACGCGGCGGGCCAGGCGGCGGCGGACGTGGCGGGCCAGGCGGTGGCGGACGGGGACGTCCAGGCGGCCCTGGTGGGGGTGGACGCTGATGCTCTCGCCCAAGCGCGTCAAGCACCGCAAGCAGCACCGTGGTCGCCGGGCCGGAACCTCGCGCGGGCAGGTGCACGTGCAGTTCGGCGAGTACGGGCTGAAGGCGCTCGAGGGCGGCTGGCTCACCAACCGCCAGATCGAGGCCGCTCGTGTCGCGATGACGCGCAAGATCAAGCGTGGCGGGAAGGTCTGGATCAACGT
Organism: uncultured Solirubrobacteraceae bacterium; assembly: GCA_963742395.1. GTDB lineage: Bacteria > Actinomycetota > Thermoleophilia > Solirubrobacterales > Solirubrobacteraceae > Palsa-744. Next base: position 160,293 of record CAVUME010000006.1, read on the forward strand.
CTTCCCCGACAAGCCCGTGACCAAGAAGCCGGCCGAGACCCGCATGGGGTCGGGCAAGGGCTCCCCCGAAGGCTGGGTGGCCGTCGTCAAGCCCGGCCGCGTGATGTTCGAGCTGGCCGGCGTCTCCGAGCCGCTGGCCCGCGAAGCGATCCGCCTGGCGGCCCACAAGCTCCCCGTCAAGACCAAGTTCGTGTTGCGCGAGGACTAGGAGCCGGTGGCGATGAAGGCGAGCGAGCTGCGCGATCTAGACGACAACGAACTGCACAAGCGGGTGGCGGAGCTCTCGAAAGAGATCTTCGGCCTGCGCTTTGCGAACGCCACCGGTGAACTCGACGACACCGCAGGCCTGAGCCGCGCCAAGCGGGACCTGGCTCGCGCCCTGACCGTCACGCGCGAGCGCGAGCTCGACGCGGCCGACCAACGATAAAAGCCCGATAGGAACCCAGATCAACATGGCTGACGAACCAGACACCCCAGACGAGCCGGACACCCCCGAGCCCGAGCAGCCCCAGGACGCCTCCGAGGAGGCTCCCCAGGCCGAGGCTCCCGCCGCGGACGCCCCGGCAGAGGACGCCCCCGCAGCCGCGGAGGCCGGCGAGGACGCCGCGGGCGCCGAGCCCGCCGCTGCGGCGGATGCCGGTGAGCCCGCCCCACCCGCGGAGCAGCTGTCCTCCAAGGAGCGCCGCCGGCGCACCCGCTCGCAGCACAGCGGGCAGGCCAGGACTCCCCGCAGCCCCGAGGAGCGTCACGCAGAGCGCCTGGAGGAGCGCCGCCGCAAGGCCGCCCGCCGGCGCACCCGCCGCGTCCAGGAACGCGCCAAAGCGGTCGAGCGCCGGAAGAGTGCCCCGGCCGCGGAGGAGCTCCCGCCCGTACACGCCCCGTCCGGCGGCACCCGCCGCATGCGTCAGGGGATCGTCGTCTCCGACAAGGCCGAGAAGACGATCACGGTCCGCATCGACATCGCCCGCCGCCACCGCCGCTACGAGAAGATCGTGCGCAGCTCGAGCACCGTCCACGCCCACGATGAGAACAACGACGCCCACGAGGGCGACGTCGTGCGGGTGGTCGAGAGCAGGCCCCTGTCGCGGACCAAGCGCTGGGCGCTGGTGGACGTGCTGGAGCGGGCTCGATGATCCAGAACGAGACCCGGCTGCGGGTGGCCGACAACTCCGGCGCCCGCGAAATCCTCTGCATCCGCGTGAAGGGCGGCTCCAAGCGCCGCTACGCCTTCGTCGGCGACGTGATCACCGCCACCGTCAAGCAGGCCAACCCCCAGGGGGCGGTCAAAAAGGGCGAGGTCGTCACGGCCGTCGTGGTTCGCACGAAGAAGCCGATCGGGCGCGAGGACGGCACCTATATCGCCTTCGATGAGAACGCCGCCGTGATCATCGACGATCAGAACAACCCCCGCGGAACCCGCGTGTTCGGGCCGGTCGCTCGCGAACTGCGCGAGCGCAACTTCATGAAGATCGTCTCGCTCGCCCCGGAGGTCCTGTGAGCACCGCCAAGGCCAGCGGGCCTCGTCGCGGGCTGAAGATCCGCACGGGCGACCGCGTGAAGGTGATCAGCGGCAAGGACCGCGGCAAGACCGGCCGCGTGCTGCGCGTCGAGCCGCGCAAGAACCGGGTCTTCGTCGAGGGCCTGAACATGATCAAGCGCCACACCAAACCCCACCAGGTGGCCGGTGCCCACACCGAACAGCGGATGGGCGGCGTGATCGAGCGCGAGGGGCCGATCCACGTCTCCAACGTGATGCTGCTCGACGCCAAAGGCAACCCCACGAGGGTGGCCATCGAGCGTGCGGATGGACAGCGCGTGCGGGTCGCCAAGGCCAGCGGAGCACGGCTGGAGTAGGGGACAGATGGCAGCCACCCAAACCGCACCTCCGGCCCGTCTGAAGACCCGCTATCTGGAGGAGATCCGCCCGGCCCTGATCGATCGCTTCGGCTACTCGTCGGTGATGCAGGCGCCGAAGCTCCAGAAGATCACGGTCAACATGGGCGTAGGCCTCGCCAAGACGGACTCGAAAGTCCTTCGCGCCGCCACCGAGCAGCTGGCGACCATCGCCGGGCAGCATCCCAGCGTCCGCCGCGCCCGCAAGTCGATCGCGGCCTTCAAACTGCGCGAGGGCAACCCCGTCGGCGTCGCCGTCACCCTCCGCGGTGACCGCGGCTACGAGTTCCTCGACCGGCTGATCTCGATCGCGATCCCGCGGATCAGGGACTTCCGCGGGCTCAACCCACGCTCCTTCGACGGCCGCGGCAACTACTCGCTGGGCGTCCGCGAGCAGATCATCTTCCCCGAGATCGACTACGACGCGATCGACGCGGTCCGCGGCATGGACATCACGATCACCACCTCCGCCGCCTCCGACCCCGAGGCCTTCGCCCTCCTGCACGCCTTCGGGATGCCCTTCGCCGCCGACCGCCGCCCGCGCGGGTTCGACACCCTCGACGTCTCCGGCACGGTCGAGGGCGGCTCGGGGCACCCGACTCCGGCCGCCCAGCAGGCGCCGGCCGCCGAGGAGCAGCCGCAGGCCGAGGAGGAGCAGGCCCAGGCTGAGGCGCAGGACACTGAGGAGCAGCCGCAGGCCGAGGAGACTGGGCCGCCGAGGAGGCCGCAGCCGCCGAGGAGGCCGCGGCCGAGCCGCCGCAGGACGAGGCCGCGGAGACCGCAGGCCGAGGAGGCCGCGCAGGAGCCACAGGCCGGCGAGCCCGAGGCCCAGGCCCCGGAGGCAGAGGCGCCCGAGGCCGAGGCCCAGGCCGAGGCGGAGGCCCCACAGGCCGAGCCCGGCGGGCAGGACCCGGCGCAGGCGACGGAGCCCGAGGATGGGCAGACCAAACAAGAGGAGAGCAGCGACTGATGGCAAAGACTTCCCAGCGCGTCAAACAGATGCGCCCCCCCAAGTACAAAACCCAGGCCTATACTCGCTGCACCCGCTGCGGGCGCCCCCGTGCGGTCTACAAGAAGTTCGGGATCTGCCGCATCTGTCTGCGCGAGCTGGCCCACGACGGCCAGATCCCCGGGATGACGAAGTCCTCCTGGTAGGCCCAACTAGTTAGAGAGCTTTCAAGCAGCCATGTCCATGACCGATCCGATAGCCGACTTCCTCACGCGCGTGCGCAACGCGATCCGCGCCGCTCACGAGACGGTCGAGGTCCCGGCCTCGAAACTCAAGAGCGAGCTCGCGAGGATCCTCGACGAGCAGGGCTACATCGACTCCTGGACGCTGATCCCGGCCCACGACGAACAAGCGGGCCAGCTGATCCAGATCCGCCTGAAGTACACCGACGACCGCCGCTCGGCGATCTCGGGGCTGAGGCGGGTCTCGCGGCCGGGCCGGCGGACCTATGTGGACGCTCGCCACATACCCAAGGTCCTGGGCGGCATGGGCACCTCGATCATCTCCACCTCCAGCGGCGTGATGACCGGCCACGACGCCCGCGCCGCGGGCGTCGGCGGCGAGGTCCTGGCACAGGTCTGGTAGCCGGGCGGCGATGTCGAGAATCGGAAGACAGCCGATCCCGGTGCCCGCGGGCGTGACGGTCTCGATCGAGCCCGAGAGCGTGCGCGTGAACGGGCCCAAAGGCGAACTCAGCGAGCGCGTCAACCGCGACATCGAGGTCGTCCAGGAGGGGGAGGAAGTGCTCGTCCGGCGGCCCACCAACCGCGGCGAGCACCGGGCCCTGCACGGTCTCACCAGGACGCTGGTCGCGAACATGGTCCAGGGCGTCACCGCCGGCTATGAAAAGCGCCTCGAGATCCAGGGCGTCGGCTACCGGGCGGCGATGAAGGGCAAGAACCTGGAGCTCGCCGTGGGCTACTCGCACCCGGTCCCGATCCCGGCTCCGGAGGGCATCGAATTCGAGGTTCCCCAGCCGACCCGCATCGTCGTCAAAGGGATCTCCAAGCAGCTCGTCGGCGAGACCGCCGCGATCATCCGCAAGCAGCGCCCGCCCGAGCCCTACAAGGGCAAGGGGATCCGCTACGAGGGCGAGCACGTGCCCCGCAAGGTGGGCAAGCGGGCATGAGCGTCAAGACCAAGGAGAACCGCCGCCTCTCCCGCCGCCGGCGCGTACGGGCGAAGATCTCGGGCACCACCGAGCGCCCCCGGATATCGGTGTTCCGCTCCAACCGCGGCATCTGTGCCCAGCTCGTGGACGACGTCGCCGGGAACACGCTGGCGGCCGTCAACTGGTACGAGCCCGAGCTGCGCAAGCTCGGCAAAGGCGACTCCGCCCGCCGCGCCGGCGCCCTGCTGGCCGAGCGCGCCAAGGCGGCCGGGGTCTCGCGCGCCGTGTTCGACCGCGGCGGGTACCAGTACCACGGCCACGTGGCCGCCTTCGCCGACGCGATCCGAGAGGCCGGGATCGAGGTCTAGGCGTTTCGCCCGGCCACGGACGCTACCCTCCCCCTTCTGCCATGTCCCCCTCTGTAGACAGAACCGTCGACCAGGCCGGCCTCGACCTCCAGGAGCGCGTCGTGGAGATCAACCGCGTCGCCAAGGTCGTCAAGGGCGGCCGCCGCTTCTCCTTCACCGCGCTGGTCGTGGTGGGTGACGAACGCGACGTCGTGGGCGTCGGCTACGGCAAGGCCAACGAGGTTCCGCTCGCGATCCAGAAGGGCGTCGAGCGGGCCAAGAAGGACCTCTTCCGCGTGCCCCGCCACGGGTCCACGATCACCCACCAGACGACCGGGATATTCGGCTCCGGCCGGGTCCTGCTGAAGCCGGCCGCCCCCGGTACGGGCGTGATCGCCGGCGGTGGCGTGCGCGCCGTGCTCGAGCTCGCCGGGATCCACGACATCCTCTCCAAGAGCCTCGGCACGCAGAACCCGATCAACCTCGTCAAGGCCACGGTGGCCGGCCTGCGCGGCCTGCGCACCCCCGAGGAGGTGGGCGCCCTGCGGGGCCTGACGATCAACCAGGTCCTCGGCCTCGGAGGCGGCGGTGTCGCGGCCGAGGGCGCAGTCGGCGGCGAGGCCGCCGACGTGCAGGCACTCGAGGCCGATGCGCCCGCCGCCAACGGCACCGGCGAGCAGGCTCCGGAGGCCCAGCCCGAGAGCACCCAGGGGGCATGATGGCCTCCCTCACCGTGACCCAGCGGCGCTCCCGCAACGGCGCCAACTCCAAACAGCTGGACACCCTGCGCTCGCTCGGCCTGCGCCGGATCGGCCAGACCGTGCAGGTCAACGACACCCCCCAGGCGCGCGGAATGCTGCACGCGGTCCGCCACCTGGTCGAGGTCAAGGAGGGCTCATGAGCCCCGCCGCCGAGGAGCGCGAGGAGCGCGACGAGCAGATCGGGCTGCACAACCTCGCCCCCCTGCCCGGGAGCCGCCGCCCGCGCAAGCGCGTGGGACGCGGTGAAGGGTCAGGGAAAGGCAAGACCTCCGGGCGCGGGCAGAAGGGGGCCGGCTCCCGTTCGGGCAGCAAGAGCCGGGCGAACTTCGAGGGCGGCCAGATGCCGATCCACATGCGGATGCGAAAGCTGCGCGGCCCGCACATGAAGAAGTCGATGCCGTTCGAGCCCTTTCGCACCCACACCCAGCCGGTCAACGTGTCCTCCCTGGAGGACCGTTTCGACGCCGGCACCGAGGTGACCCTCGAGCTTCTTAAGAGCAACGGCCTGGCCACCCGCAAGGGGATTCCCGTGAAGATCCTCGCCAAGGGCGAGCTCACGAAGGCGCTCAACGTGCAGGCCCACGGCTTCAGCGCCGGCGCCCGCCAGGCCATCGAGGCCGCCGGCGGCACCTGCACGGTCGTCGAGTAGTCCCTCCGGGCCTACCGGCCCATCCTCTAGAATCGGGCACTCCGCGCGGAAGATCCAACCGCACGTCCGAACACGGCCATGCTCGCCACCATCCTCAACGCCTTCCAGGTCGCCGATATCCGGAAGAAGATCGCGTTCACGGCCGGGATGCTGCTGATCTACCGCTTCGGCTCCCACGTGCCGGTGCCGGGCGTCAATCTCAGTGCCGTCAACAACATCCAGAAGGAGTTCGGCGGCTCCAACATCCTCGGCCTGCTGAACCTCTTCTCAGGCGGCGGGCTCTCGAAACTGGCGATCTTCGCGCTGGGCATCATGCCCTACATCACCGCCTCGATCATCCTGCAGCTGCTGCAGGTGGCGGTGCCCTCGCTGGAAAAGCTCTCCAAGGAAGGCGAAGTCGGCCAGGCCCGGATCACGCAGTACACCCGTTACCTGACCGTCGGCCTGGCCTTCGCCCAGTCGATCGGCTACGTGTTCCTGTTCCACACGCTGCAGGCCAAGGCGGGCGAATCGGTGGTCCGCGACTTCAACGCCCCCCACATCTTCCTGATCGTGGTGTGCCTGACCACCGGCTGCGTGCTGTTGATGTGGATCGGCGAGCTGATCACCCAGCGGGGGATCGGCAACGGCATCTCGCTGCTGATCTTCGCCTCGATCGTCTCCCGCCTGCCGAGCGGCATCCAGGCCTGGTGGACGACCAACAACCAGGTCTTCAAGGTGATGATGCCGTTCCTCGTGCTGGCGGTGGTGGCCGGGATCGTGTTCGTCCAGGAAGGCCAGCGGCGGATCCCCGTCCAGTACGCCAAGCGCGTGATCGGACGGCGGATGTCAGAGGGCGGCCAGACCTACCTGCCCCTGCGCGTGAACATGGCGGGCGTGATCCCGGTGATCTTCGCCGCCAGCCTGATGGCCTTCCCGCCGACCGTCGGGCAGCTCGTGAAAACCCGCTGGGGCCAGCACGTGTCGGACTTCTTCACCCCCAACGGCTGGCACTACGTGCTGGGCGAGTCGATCCTGATCATCATCTTCACCTACTTCTACACGGCGGTCACCTTCAACCCCGTGGACCAGGCCGAGAACCTCAAGAAGTACGGCGGCTTCATCCCCGGCGTGAGACCGGGGCGCCCGACGGCCGAATTCCTGGACCGCATCCTCGCCCGCCTGACGTTCCCGGGAGCGCTGTTCCTGGCAGCCGTGGCGGCCCTGCCGGCGATCCTGATCGCCCGCACCCACCAGAACTTCTACTTCGGCGGAACCTCGATCCTGATCGTGATCGGCGTGGCCCTGGAAACGATGAAGCAGCTCGAGGCCCAGCTGATGATGCGAAGTTACGAGGGCTTCCTGAAGTAGCCCCGCGCGTGGCGGGGACGGTGCGTCCCTGCCCGCATCCGCCGTTGCAGCCGCCCGCGGCAGCACGGCCCCGTCGCCACCAGGGGGGTACTCTCTCCCTTGCTCGTGGCGGACCTCAACCTCATCCTCCTCGGTCCTCCCGGTGCCGGCAAGGGCACCCAGGCCGAGCGGCTGGTGGAAGACTTCGGCCTGCCCCACATCTCCACCGGCGACATGCTCCGCGCCCAGGTGGCGGCCGGCAGCGAGCTCGGTGAACGGGCGAAGGGCTACATGGACGCCGGCGACCTGGTCCCCGACGAGGTGATCATCGGCATGATCCTCCAGCGGATCGGCGAGGAGGACGCCGCCGACGGCTTCCTGCTGGACGGCTTCCCCCGCAACGAGCAGCAGGCCGAGGCGCTCGATCAGGCGCTCGGGCAGCGCGAGCGGCAGCTGACGGCTGCGCTCTTGGTGGAGGTGCCCGACGAGGAGGTCGTACGCCGCCTCGCGGGCCGGCGGGTGTGCGTCAAGAACCCGACCCACATCTACCACGTCGAGTTCGATCCGCCCAAGCACGAGGACGTCTGCGACCAGGACGGCTCGCGGCTGATCCAGCGCGACGACGACCGCGAGGAGACGATCCGCCGGCGCCTGGAGGTCTACCACGCCCAGACCGAGCCGCTGGTCGGCTTCTACGACCGCGGCGGACTGCTACGCCGGATCGACGGCACACGTACCGCCGACGAGGTCCACGCCCACATGCGCGCCACGGTCGCCACGCTGCGACTGGAGGAGCAGCTCTGAACAATCACTAAGCTCGATCCGGTGATCATCCGGAAGTCCCCAGCCGAGATCGAGAAGATGGCCCAGGCCGGGCTGGTCCTGGTGGCCACCCTCGACCTGCTCGAGACCTCCATCAGGGCCGGCGTCAGCACCGCCGAGCTGGACGAGATCGCCGAGCGCTTCATCCGCTCGCACGGAGCGACCCCGACTTTCAAGGGCTATCGCGGCTTTCCCGCCTCGATCTGCGCCTCCCCGAACGCGATGATCGTCCACGGCATTCCCGGGCCCTATCGCCTGCAGGGCGGGGACATCATCTCCGTGGACGTGGGCGTGACCCTCGACGGCTGGGTGGCCGACGCCGCCCGGACCTTCCCGGTGGGGCAGATCGACCCCACCGCCGAGGGGCTGCTCGAGGCCACCGCCCGCTCGCTGCACGCCGGCGCCGCCCAGTGCGTTCCCGGCAGGCGCGTGGGCGACATCTCCCACGCGATCCAGAAGGTCGTCGAGGCCTCCGGCCTGTCGGTCGTTCGCTCGCTCGTGGGTCACGGCGTGGGACGCAACATGCACGAGGACCCCCAGGTCCCCAACTACGGCAAGGCCGGCAGGGGTCCACTGCTGGAGGAGGGCATGGTGCTGGCGGTCGAGCCGATGACCACGGCCGGGCGGCCGGGGGTGCGGATCGCCTCCGACAACTGGGCGATCAACACCGAAGACGGGTCGCTGGCGGCCCATTTCGAGTTCACCGTGGCCGTCACCGCCGAGGGCCCCAGGGTGCTCACGCCCTGGCACCTGCCGCCGCAGGAGCGCTCCGGCGAGCCGCTCGCGGAAGAGCTCACCAGCGCGGGCTGAGGAGGACCCCGTCCCCGCGGACCGGTTGCTACCATCTTGGGTCGTGCCCGAGTCCGAGCCGTAGGCCTCGGAGGTGGGCGCATCCTCGGTTCGGTAGCGGCTGCCGCAACGGCAGCCAGAGCCGTGCCGCCGGAACTCAAGCGCCGAAAGGGATCATGAAGGTCAGACCGTCGGTCAAGCCGATGTGCGAGAAATGCAAGATCATCCGCCGCCATGGGGTGGTGCTGGTGATCTGCCAGAACAAGCGCCACAAGCAGCGTCAGGGCTAGGAGGGCGAGATGGCACGTATTGCTGGCGTGAACCTGCCGCTGAACAAGCGCTCGGAGATCGGCCTCACCTACATCTACGGGATCGGGCGCCCCACCGCCAACAAGGTCCTCTCAAACGTCGGGGTCAGCCCCGACACCTACGTCCGTGACCTGACCGAGGACGAGGTGGCCAAACTGCGCGACGTCATCGACGACCAGCTCACCGTCGAGGGCGACCTGCGCCGTGAGCGCTCGCAGGACATCAAACGACTTCAGGACATCGGCTCCTACCGGGGCCTGCGCCACCGCCGCGGCCTGCCCGTGCGGGGCCAGAAGACCAAGACCAACGCGCGCACCCGCAAGGGTCCCAAGCGGATGCAGGTGGCCGGCAAGAAGAAGGCCGGCAAGAAGTAATGCCGGCAGCCCCGAAACGCGCACGCGGACGGCGCAAGCCGAAAAAGAACATCCCGGTCGGACAGGCCCACATCAAGACGTCCTTCAACAACACGATCGTGTCCCTGACCGACACCTCCGGCAACGTGATCGCGTGGGAGTCGGCGGGCGGCGCCGGCTTCAAGGGCTCGCGTAAGTCCACCCCCTTCGCCGCCCAGGTGACCGCCGACGCGGCCGCCCGCAAGGGCCTCGAGCAGGGGCTCCAGAAGGTCGAGGTCTACGTCAAGGGCCCCGGTTCCGGGCGCGAGACCGCGATCCGCTCCCTGCAGGCCGCCGGACTCGAGGTGACCGGCGTCAAGGACGTGACCCCCCAGGCCCACAACGGCTGCCGCCCCCGCAAGCGGCGGAGGGTCTAGACCATGGCCCGCGACACCGGCCCCCAGTGCAAGCAGTGCCGCCGAGAGGGACAGAAGCTGTTCCTGAAGGGCGAGCGCTGCCTGACCGACAAGTGTGGCGTGGAGCGCCGCTCCTACCCGCCCGGGGAGCACGGCCGTGGACGGCTCAAACAGAGCGAGTACCGCGTCCAGCTGCGCGAGAAGCAGAAGGCCCGCCGCTACTACGGCGTGCTGGAGAAGCAGTTCCACGGCTACTACGTGAAGGCTTCGCGCCAGCCCGGGATCACGGGCGAGAACCTGCTCGCACTGCTCGAGTGCCGTCTGGACAACGTGCTCGTGCGCCTCGGCTTCGCGGCCTCCCGCCGCCAGGCGCGCCAGCTCGTCCGCCACGGCCACTGGACGGTCAACGGCAGGCGGGTGGACATCCCCAGCTATCAGGTCCGCCCGGGCGACGTGATCGCGATCAAGGCGGACACACCGGCCACCCAGGTGATCCGGGACGCAACCGAGCTCACCGGTCAGATACCGGCGTGGCTCCAGGCCGACCACGAGTCGCTGTCGGCCAAGGTGCTTCGCAAGCCGGAGCGGCGCGAGGTGGCCGCCCCGGTGCAGGAGCAGCTCATCGTCGAGCTGTACTCGAAGTAGCAGTACCACGGCTCGCGGCCCGAGGGACGCGGGCCCACGCAACAGCCGCCGGCGGCGTGCCACAGACGGCCGGCAGACCAAAACGACGTTAGGACTCTCATGCTCGACTTCCAAATCCCCCGGATCACAAGCGAGTCGGTGGAGCAGAACCGCGGCACGTTCACGATCGAGCCGCTCGACCGCGGCTTCGGCTACACGTTCGGCAACTCCCTCCGGCGCGTGCTGCTGTCCTCGCTCGCCGGCGCGGCCGTCACCAGCGTTCGCATCGAGGGCGTGGCCCACGAGTTCTCGACCATCGCCGGCGTCAAGGAGGACGTGACCGACATCGTCCTGAACCTGAAGGGCGTCGTCTGCCGCATGCACTCCGACGCCAGCGAGGTGGAGGCTCCCCTGGTCGTCACCGGCCCCGGCGAGATCACCGCCAAGGACATCGACCTGCCCGCCGGCGTGGAGATCCTCAACCCCGACCTGCACATCGCCACGCTCGAGAAAAAAACCAAGCTCGAGCTGTACATGACGATCGGCCGCGGCCGCGGCTACCGCCCCGCCGAGGAGAACAAGTCGGCCGACCAGCCGATCGGGGTGATCCCGATCGACTCGATCTTCTCGCCCGTGCGGCGCGTGGCCTACGCCGTCGAGCAGGCCCGTGTCGGGCAGAAGACGGACTTCGACAAGCTCACCCTCGACATCGAGACCGACGGCTCGATCGACCCTCAGGCGGCGCTGCGTGAGGCGGCCGAGCTGCTGATCAGCCAGCTGGCGATCTTCACCGACGCCGACCGTATCCAGGAGCTGCGTGCGGCCCCCGGTGGCCAGCTCGACGGCCACGGCCTGACGGTCGGCCCGGCTGGCGCCCAGCCGGCCCTGCAGGGCGAGGAGTACGGGATCCTGATCGAGGAGCTCGAGCTCGGTGTGCGCTCCTACAACTGCCTCAAGCGGGCGGGCATCCAGACCGTCGGCGACCTGATCTCGAAGTCCGAGGCGGAGCTCAACGCGATCCCCAACTTCGGTAAAAAGTCGATCGACGAGGTCATCGAAACACTGCACTCGCGCGGCCTCAACCTGCGCCAGGACTAGACCCCCCCGCCATACCGAACCCCGCAAGCGACCGATGCGCCACCAGAAGACACGCAACAAGCTCAGCCGCGACTCCGCCCACCGCAAGGCGCTGCTGATGAACCTGTCCAAGGAGCTGATCGATCACGAGCGGATCGAAACCACCCAGGCGAAGGCGAAGGCGGTCCGCCCGCAGGTCGAGAAACTGATCACGCTCGCCAAGCGCGGCGACCTGCACGCTCGCCGCCAGGCCCTCTCGACCCTCTCCCAGGACAAGTTCGCGGTCCACAAGCTGTTCGCCGAGCTCGCCCCCCGCTACGCCGAGCGTCCGGGGGGCTACACGCGCATCCTCAAGCTCGGCCCGCGGCGCAGCGACGCGACCGAGATGGTCTTCATCGAGCTGGTCTAGGCCGCCGGGCGCCGCCGCGGGCGGCCTTTGGATGGTCACCAAGCTCACGATCGAGTACGACGGCGCAGGTTTCTGCGGCTGGGCCCGCCAGCCCGGCGAGCGGAGCGTCGAGGAGGAGCTGGAGCGGGCCCTGCAGACGATCCTGGGCGAGCGTGACGGCGAGGGCCGGCCGCTGCGCCTGAGGGTCGCCGGGCGCACCGATCGGGGCGTCCACGCCTGGGCTCAGGTCGCCAGCTACAAACACGAGGCCGTGGACCCGCTGCGCCTGAACGGGCTGTTGCCGGAGGACGTGGCGGTGCTCGCCAGCGAGCCCGCCCCGCCGGGCTTCGATGCCCGCCGCGATGCCCGCAGCCGCACCTACTGCTACCGCGTGCTGGCCCGGCGCACCCGCAGCGCGTTCGAGCGCGGCCGTGCCTACTGGTGGTTCGGGCACGTCGACCGCGCGGCGCTGGCGGAATGCGCCGCCGCCCTCGTGGGCCGCCACGACTTCACCGCCTTCACCCCCACCGACACCGAGCACGTGCGCTTCGTGCGCGAGGTGATGCGCGCCGAATGGGTGGGGGAGGGCGAGTTGCTGGAGTTCTGGGTCGAGGCCGACTCCTTCATGCGCCATATGAACCGCGTGCTCGTCGGCACGATGCTCGAGGTGGCCTCCGGAAGACGCGAGTTCGAGCAGTTCGTGAGCCTGCTGGAGGGCGCTCCCCGCAGCGCCGCCGGGCGCACCGCCCCGGCCCACGGGCTGGCGCTGGCGGGCGTCTCCTACGGCCCCTGAGGGCCGCAGCGGCGCCTATGCTGGTGAGGTCATGCTGAACGTGCTGCTGACCAACGACGACGGCATCGAGGCCGACGGCCTGCAGGCCCTGCGCCGGGCGCTCGTCGGCGTCGAGGGCGTCCGCCTGGCGGTGATCGCCCCCGACGGCAACCGTTCGGCGATGGCCCGCTCGATTACCACGCGGCGGCCGCTGTGGGTGGCCGAGGTCCCGTTCGCCGACGGCAGCAGCGGCTACGCCACCGACGGCACGCCGGTGGACTGCGTGCGCCTGGCGAGCCTCGGCCTGGTCGAAGGCTTCGCCGCCGACCTGGTCGTCGCCGGCATCAACCACGGCGCCAACCTCGGCGATGACATCACCTACTCCGGGACCGTGGCCGCGGCCCTGGAGGGGGTCGTGCTCGGGCTGCCCGCGATCGCCGTCTCCCAGCAGTCGCGCGCGGGCGCGCTCGACTACCGCTTCGACGGGGGCTTCGGCTTCGAGGTGGCGGCCGCCTTCGTGGCCCGGCTGGTGGAGCGCATCGAGGACATCCCGCTGCCGAAGAACAGCCTCTTGAACATCAACGTCCCGGCCGCCCCGCCCGTGGGGGTCGAGGTGACGAGCCTCGGCAACCGCATCTACCGCGACGAGCTCAAGCTCGAGAGCGAAGAGGAGAGCGGCCGCCGCTACTGGATCTACGGCTCGGACCCCGGCTTCCACGACGTCGCCGGGCACCGACCTGGCCGCCGTCGCCGCGGGGAGGATCGCGATCACCCCGATCCACTTCGATCTCACCGACCGCCCGAGCATCGAGGCGCTCGCCCGCTTCGACCTGCAGGCGCTGCTCGACCCGGCGGTGCGGGAAGCGACGCAGTGAGGATGCCGTGAGTCCAGGCTCCGGCGCCGCCAGTGCGTCGGCGAAGGCGCCACGGGAGGTCAGCGAGCGCGCGCGCGAGCTGCGCGAGCAGCTCGAACATCACTCCCGTCGTTACTACGTCCTCGACGACCCCGAGATCGGCGACGAGGAGTACGACCGCCTGCTCGACGAGCTGCGCGGCATCGAGGCGCAGTTCCCGGCATTGGCGACGACCGACTCGCCCACCCAGCGCGTGGGCGGCGAGCCGGTCGGGCGCCTGGAGAAGGTCCGCCACCTGGAGCCGATGCTGTCGCTCGCCAACGCCCGCACCGAGGAGGAGCTGCGGGCGTGGGTCGAGCGGATGCGCAACCACCTCGCCCGCGAGGGCATCGAGCAGAAGGACTTCGAGTACGTGGTCGAGCCCAAGATCGACGGCCTGGCGATCAGCCTGCTGTACCGGGACGGCGTGCTCGAGCGGGGCGCCACCCGCGGCAACGGCGAGATCGGCGAGGACGTGACCCACAACCTGCGCACGATCGGGGCCGTCCCCCTGCGCGTCCGCGACGCCCCCAGCCTGCTGGAGGTGCGGGGCGAGGTGTACATGTCGCTGAAGGACTTCACGGCACTCAACGAGCGCCGCGCCGAAGCCGGCGAGTCGACCTTCATGAACCCCCGCAACTCGGCCGCCGGGACGGTCCGCCAGCTCGACCCCCACGATGCGGCCAAGCGGCCGCTGTCGATCTGGTGCTACCAGGTGGGGGTCACCGAGGGGCTGCACTTCGAGCGCCACTCACAGGCGCTGCAGTGGCTCTCCGAGCACGGCTTCCGCGTGAACCCCGGCATCCGCACGCTCGCCACCGAGGAGCAGGTGATCGCCCAGTGCCGCGAATGGGAGAGCCGCCGGGGGGAGCTCGACTTCGAGATCGACGGAGCGGTGGTGAAGGTGGACGACCTCGCCCTGCACCGGCGCCTGGGGACCGTCGGGCGAGAGCCGCGCTGGGCGATCGCCTGGAAGTTCCCGCCCACCACCGCCGTCACGACGCTCGAGCGGGTGATGTGGAACGTGGGCAAGTTCGGCGACCTGCGCCCCTACGCGGTGCTCGCCCCGGTCACCGTCGGGGGCGTCACGATCAAGCTCGCCACCCTCCACAACGAGGAGGACCTGGTCCACAAGGACCTGCGCGAGGGGGAGGAGGTGATCGTGGTGCGCGCCGGGGACGTGATCCCGCAGGTCGTCTCCCCGGCCCCCCACGTCGTCGAGCAAGCCAAGCGACCGCCCCATCCGCGGCCGCCGGCGCGTTGCCCCTACTGCGATACCCCCACGGTCAAGCCCGAGGAGGGGGTCTTCACCTACTGCCCCAATCCCGTCTGCCCCGGCCGCCAGTGGCAGCTGCTCAAGCACTTCGTATCGCGGGGGGCGATGGACATCGAGGGGCTGGGCGAGAAGCACGTGGCGCTGCTGCAGGAGCGGGGGCTGCTGCACACGGCGGCCGACTTCTATCGCCTCACCGAAGCGCAGCTGCTGGAGCTCGAGGGCTTCGGCGAGATCTCCGCCCGCAAGGAGCTGGCGGCGATCGAGGCCTCCAAGCAGCGCCCCTTCGCGAGGGTGCTGTTCGCGCTCGGGATCGAGGAGGTGGGCGAGGTCACCGCCCGCAACCTCGTGCAGCGGATGCGCGACATCGACACGCTGATGGCGGCCACGCCGGAGCAGATCGCCGAGACCCCGGGGGTGGGGGAGAAGATGGCCGTCAGTCGATCCATGCCCAGCTGCGGGACGAGCGCATGCGCAAGCTGATCTCCGAGCTGCGCGAGCTCGGGCTGAGCTTCGCCGCCAGCGGGCCCGCGCCCTCCGAGGGCCCCCTGGCGGGCAAGGTGCTGGTGCTGACGGGGACCCTGCCGGTGCTCTCCCGCGAGCAGGCCACCGAGCGGATCCTGGCCGCCGGGGGACGCGTGACGGGCTCGGTGTCGGGTAAGACCGACTACCTGTTGGCGGGGGAGAGCCCGGGCTCCAAGCTCGAGAAGGCCCAGCGGCTGGGCGTGGCCGTGCTCGACGAAGCCGGCCTGGAGAAGCTGCTCGGGGGGAGCTAGGGCGAGCGCCCGGGGGGTCTAGGGCGCCGAGCCCGCGAGGGTGATCGCGATGTGGTCCTGGAAGATGTGGGCGGCGCCGGTTTCGATCCCGTCGGTGAAGATCGCAAAGGCCAGCATGTGGCCGTTGCTGGAGGGGCAGTACCCGACCAGGTTGGAGACCCCCGTGAGGGTCCCCGTCTTGCCCACGCAGCGCCCGGCGGCGGCGGTCTTGCGCATCCGCGTTTCCAGCGTCCCGCTGCGCCCGGCCACCGCCATCCGCGCCCGCAGCAGCGCTCCGATGGGGGTCGGATACAGCGCCACCAGCATGTCGCCCACCTGGTATGGGGAGGTGCGGTCGGCTTCCGAGAGCCCGGAGCCGTCGTAGATCAGCGGGTGGACCCCGAGCAGCGACGCGACCGCGGAGGACACGACGTGCACCCCCGCCGGGGTGGTCCCCGCTCCCGCGAGTCGGGCCCCCATCGCCTTCACGAGCATCTCGGCGAAGAAGTTGTCCGAGGGCGGCAGCATCAGCCCCACGAGCTGGGCGATCGTGGGGGAGGGCAGCGAGGCCAGCTGGATCGCGCCGGGCGGTAGCGCCGTCGCGGCCCCGCCCGAGCCGCTCACGTGGATGCCGTCGGTCCGCAGCGCCGCCCGCAGCTGGCGGGCCGCGTAGGCGGCCGGGGCGTGGGTCCCGCGTTCGCTGCCCGTTTCGCCGCGGTTGAAGGCCAGCGCGCTGAGGGACCCTTCCAGGAAGGGGTCGGGGGCGTAGTCGCTGGAGGGCTCACCACGGAGGCTGTCAAAGGCCGCTTCGTCGCCCATCACCTGGCCGCTGACGCGGCGGATGCCGACGGCCCTCAGCTGCCCGGCCAGCGCCGAGACAGGGCTCCCGATGCCGCCGTAGTGGCGGGCGATGAAGCCGCTGGAGCCGAACGTGGGGTCGCCCCCGCCGTAGAGGTAGAGGTTGCCTTCCCAAACGCCCCCCGGGGCCATCTGGCCATCCCCGTAGACGGTCGTGCTGAGCTGGTATTCCGGGCCCAGTCGCTCGAGCGCGGCGGTGGCCGTGTAGAGCTTCTCCACCGAGGCCGGTGGGCGCATCGCGGTGGCCCGCTCGGAGAACAGCACCTGGTGGGTGCTGAGGTCGTATACGTAGGCGCCATCGTGGGGCCCGGCCGCCCGCAGCTGGCCGGCGATATCACGCTGAAGGGTCGCCAGATCGTCCGCGGCGGGGGCCACGGAGGTCGATCCCAGCAACAGGATCACCGCAAAACCGGACAACAGCGTGAGCCTGACCGCCCAGGAAAGTTGCACGCGCACGTAGAATGTCCATGCATGGGGAAGGTTGTCAAGCTGGAACCGACAGCCAAGCGCCGACCCTCTAGGGCAGGGAGGCCGCTGGCAGCACGTGGGGTTGGTCGCCCCGCGTCGACCGAGCGTCGCCGTCGCCGGCGGCGCGACAAGACCGCCCTGGTCCTCGGCGGGGGCGGCTTCACAGGGGGCGTTTACGAGATCGGGGCCCTCAGAGCCCTGGATTTGCTGGCCGTAAACAGCACCGTCAACAACTTCGACGTCTACGTCGGGACCTCCGCGGGCTCCTTCATCGCCGCCCTCTGCGCCAACGGCGTGACCCCCGAGGAGATGATGCAGGTGGTCACCCGCCAGGGGAAGCTCCCGTTCAAGGACATCAGCCTCGGAGACCTCCTGCGGCCCAACTTCATGGACTACCTCCGCAAGGGGGTCACGATGCCGATCCGTGCAATCGAGATTGCACGCTCGATGCTCTCCCAGCCCGGCGGCGTTTCGCTGATGGACGTCGTGATGGGGCTGGCCGACGGGCTCCCCTCGGGGATCTACAACGGGTCCGGGATCGAGAGCTACCTCCACAACGTCCTCACCGAGCCCGGCCGCACCGACGACTTCGATGAGCTCGACTGCGAGCTCTACCTGACGGCCACCGACCTCGACACCTGCGAGCGGGTCGTGTTCGGGGTCCGCGGCGTGGGCGGAGTCGAGGCCGTGCCGATCTCGACCGCCGTGCGGGCCTCGGGGGCGCTGCCGATGGTGTACGCCCCGGTCAAGGTCCACGACCGCGAGCTGATCGACGGCGGCATCGTGTCCACCACCAACCTCGACCTCGCCATCCAGGCCGGGGCCAAGTTGGTCGTCGTGATCAACCCGATCGTGCCGTTCGTAAACGACTTCACCGGTCGCGTGCGGACCATGAAGGGGGTGCGCCCGCGGCGGATCTCCGACATGGGCTTCGCCCAGATCGGCTACCAGGTCTTCAAGCTCGTCGCCCATCAGCGCCTGCACGAACTGGCCAAGGGCTGGGAGCAGCGCTACCCGGGCGTGGACATCGTCCTGATCGAGCCCGAACCCGACGACGAACTGATGTTCCAGACCTCGATGATGAGCTTCACCTCGCGGGTCGAGATCGCCCGCCACGGGTTCGAGTCGGTCACCAAGCAGCTGGCAGGCGAATACGACCGCTACCAGGAGATCGCCGAGCGCCACGGCTTCGAGATCTCTCCCAAGCGCCTACGCCAGGTCGTCGAGCACTTCGACGACGAGGACGAAGAGGTCCGCTCCTGGCGCAGGATCCTCGAAGGCACCACCTCGGCGCTGCTGCGCCAGTCCGGCTCGGCCGCCGGCTAGCGCGACCCCGCCGCCCGGGCTCGTCGTGCCCGGCGCGCTCACCCGCTGGTCCTGCTCCGCCCGCTTAGTCCTCCTCGACGGATTCCTCGAGCGCGTCCACCAGCCGTCCCACGGCGCTGACCACCGGCAGCGTGATGCGCACGTGGCCGGGCTCGCCGAGGGCGTCGCCGGACGCCACCACGATCCCGCGGATCCCCAGTCGACCCGCCAGCTCGCCGCCGGAGATTCCGGAACGGGAGACCCACACGAAGTTGGCCTGGCTCTCGGCGACCTCGAAGCCGCGGCTGCGCAGCGCCCGCGTCAGCTCCTCGCGGCGCTCGCAGACGGCGCGGGTACGGGCTTCGATCAGCTCGGTGGTGGAGCGGATCGCCTCCAGGGCGCCGGCCTGGGAGACCTCCGAGACGCCGAGGTCGGGGTCGAGCTCGGCCAGCAGCTCCTCCGATCCCGGTCCTCCGATCGCGTAGCCGATCCGCAGGCCCGCCAGGCCCCAGGCCTTGGAGAAGCTGCGGAACACCAGCAGCTGGGGGAACTCCTCCTGCAGCGCCAGCGAGGAGTCCCGGGGCTGGGCGTCGGCGAAGTCCACCAGCGCCTCGTCGAGCAGCACGCCAACCCCCTGCGGCAGGCCCTCGAGCAGCCGGCGCAGCTCGGCGGTGGCCACCAGCTCGCCCGTGGGGTCGTTGGGGCTCGCGAGCGCGATCACCCGCACGTCGCCCTCGTGGGCGGCCGCCAGCAGCTCGTCGATCCCGCCGGTGACCCGATCGGGTCGCCCGTGGGCGCGGCGCGCCATCAGCGGGAACAGCGGGTAGGAGGGCCACAGCGTCAGCAGCCGCTGGCCGGGCTCGATCAGGGCACGGGTGGCCGCGCTCAGCAGCTCGGCGGCGCCGTTGCCGAGGATCAGCCGGCCCGGCGGCACCCCGTGTCGCTCGGCCAGCTCGCTGCGCAGCTCCGTGCCCGTGAGGTGGGGGTAACGGTAGAGGCCACGGCGGGCGATGTACGTGATGGCGCCGACGACCCGTGGGTGGGGGAGCTCGGGCCAGGTCGTATGGGACAGGTCGAGGGTCTGGATCTTGGCGAGCGCGTTGCGCTTGCGCTCGGCCGCCTGCTCGCGCAGGCCGGCGTTGACCTCCTCCTCGGACATCCCTTCGAACTGGCGGTAGTAGTCGAGTAACCCCACGACATCGCCTTTTCTAGCAGCGCCCCGGGCACGGGCCCCCCGCTTGCGGGTGGCTTTCACAGCCCGCGGGAGCTCCCCGCGTCAGGCTCAGCCCCCGCGGTTGTTGAGGTTGCCCGGTCCGTGGATGACCAGGAACCAGGCCAGGAAGGCGGCCGCGCAGACGACCGCGGTGATCGCGAAGATCCTGCCCAGCACTCCCGTGCGCTGGTCGTGGCCGGCGGCGCGCCGCACCAGCACCCACATCGTGTCCATCCGGCGCAGCAGAACCAGCGTCCCGAACAGGAGCGCGAACAGGGCCACGAAGGCGATCAGGATGCCGAGGCTGACGCTGCCGGTGATGTACTGGGTCTCCGAGCCAAGCCACAGGCAGGCCACCGGGATCGGTCCCCAGCACAACAGGCAGAGGACGGTCATTGCGACCAGCAGGCCGGTGGCCAGCGAGCCGTCGATCCGCTGGCGCGCCTCGCTGCCCCGTTTGGGCAGCGTGCGGAAGCGCACCGGGGCGGTCCCGGGGCGGCGCCCGACGAACAGGCCCCCGTTTTCGGTTGGATCGGTGCGCACGCTGCCCTGGATTCTCGCAGCTGACGGGCGCCGGCCCGTCAGCTCGCGTACAGCGAGTCGAAGATCTGCGCGTACTTGTCGTTGACGACGTTGCGCTTGACCTTCAGCGTGGGCGTGAGCTCGCCGGTCGGCTGGGAGAGGTCGTGGTCGAGGATGGCGAACTTCTTGACCTGCTCCACCTGGGCGTATTTGGCGTTGACCTTGTCCACTTCCGCCTGGATCAGCTCGTGCACCGCGGGGGCCTGGGAGAGCGAGGGGATGTCCTCGGGCAGGCCGTGCTCACGCGCCCAGGCGGGCATCTCTTCCTCGTCGAGGGTGATCAGGATCACCGGGTATGGGCGCTGGTCGCCGTGCATCACGGCCTGGGAGATCCAGCGTGACTGCTTGAGCTCGTTCTCGATGTTCGCGGGGGTCAGGTTCTTGCCCCCGGCGGTGATGATGATGTCCTTCTTGCGCCCGGTGATCGACAGGTAGCCGTCCTTGTCGAGCGACCCGAGGTCGCCGGTGTGCAGCCACCCGTCCTCCACGTCCCCGAAGCCCGAGTCGGCGCGGTTGTGGTAGCCGTGAAAGATGTTGGCGCCTTTGATCAGGATCTCGCCGTCGTCGGCGATCTTGATTTCGACCCCCGGGAGCGCCCGTCCGACGGTGCCGAACCTGTGGTTCTCGGGCGTGGAGAAGGTGGCGGCGGTGGAGGTCTCGGTCATCCCGTAGCCCTCGAGCACCGGCACCCCGCAGGCGAAGAAGAACTCGAGGATCTCCCGCGCGATCGGGGCCGCTCCGCTGGTGGCCTGGCGCACGTTGCCGCCGAAGATCGCGCGCACGTTTTTGAACAGCTCCTCGTCGGCCTCCTCGAAGGCCTTGCGCTCGTCCGGTCCGGCACCTCTTCGCCGCGGAGCATCATCATGCGGACCTTCATCCCGAGCTTGATCGCCTGCTCGGCCTGCTCGCGCTCGGCCGGCGGTTTGGCTTCGATCGCGCCGTGGGCGAGCGTGTAGATCTTCTCGAACACGCGGGGCACCGACGGCAGGTAGCTCGGTTTGACCTCCAGCAGCTCGGGGACGATCTGTTTCGTGTCCCCGCCGAAGTAGGCCAGCGTGCCTCCGAGGTCGAACGTCAGCAGCTGGATCAGCAGGGCGTAGGAGTGGGCGAGGGGGAGGTAGAGGTAGCAGACCTCCTCCGACTGGACCCCGCCGCCTTCCTCGACCGATTTGATCATCGCCCGGTAGTTGCCGTGGGTGAGCACGCAGCCCTTCGGCGGGCCGGTGGTGCCCGAGGTGTAGATGAAGGTGAAGGGGTCGTCGGGGCGGACGCCGGCGCGGCGGGCTTCGAGCTCCTCGACGGGGCGCCCGCGGCCGCGCTCGCGCAACTGCTCAAGGGTGATCGCGTCGAGCGGGAGTGCCTCTGCGCCGGACCCGTTGGTGCTCGCTCCGGCGGGCGGGTCGAAGATGATCACCGAGCGGATGTTCGGGATCTGGTCGCGGATCTCGACGATCTTGGCCAGCTGCTGCTCGTCCTCCACGAAGATCGCGCTGGCGCCCGAGTCGGAGATCACCCACAGGCACTCCTCGGGGGAGTTGGTCTGGTAGATCGGCACCACGATCGCCCCGGTGCTGGTCGCGCCCATGTCGGCGTAGGACCAGTCCGGCCTGGTGTTGGAGAGGATGCAGACCCGCTCGCCCGCCTGGATCCCCAGGTCGAGCAGCCCGAGCCCCACCTCGTCCACGATCTCGGCCAGTTGCGTGTATGCTCTCGTCGTGCCAGTCGCCATCGCGCTTGTAGCGCACAGCCACGCGCTCGCCGTGCCGGGCAGCCGCGCTCGGGATCAGATCAGCGATCGTCAGCGACGCGGTCGCGGACTCGGTGGCCGTGGCCTCCATTGGGACTCCTCTCCTCTCGAAAAAACGGCAGAACTGCTTGTTTCGGATGTTAGAGGCTGCTCGCCTCCGTGGCCTGTCCGCTACAGCGGATTGGGCACGTCGATGAACACGTGCGCCAGCGAGAAACGCTCGGCGAGGTGCTCCCCGAGGGCGCGGATGCCGAACGTCTCGGTTGCGTAGTGGCCGGCGGCGAACAGGTGGATCCCCGCCTCGCGGGCGTCGGCCATCGATCGCTCGGGGGCTTCACCGGTCAGCAGTCCGTCGGCGCCGGCCGCGAGCGCCTCGGAGATGTAGTCGCCCCCTGCGCCCGACACGATCGCCAGGCGCTCGATCAGCTCGGGTCCAAAGTCGAACCACAGCGGCTCGCGGCCGGTGAGCGCCCGCATCCGCTCGCCGAGCTCCTCGCCCGCGAGGCCCCCCTCGGGAAGCCTCGCGATGAACCCGATCGTGGTCCCGCCGTGACGGGCGAACGGCTCGAGCTCGGCCGCCCCGAGGCGTCGGCCCAGCAGGGCGTTGTTGCCGAGCTCCGGGTGGGCGTCGAGGGGCAGGTGGTAGGCGGCGAGGGCGATGCCCCCGTCGAACAGGATCTGCAGCCGGCGCTTGAGCGTGTCGTCCACCGCCCGCACCCCGGAGCCCCAGAAGAGGCCGTGGTGGACGAGCACGAGTTGGGCCTGCTCGGCGGCCGCCAGCTCGAACAGCTCGGCGTGGGCCGACACCCCGCTGACGATCCTCGTCGCGAGCTCGGGGCCGGGAACCTGTAGTCCGTTGAGGCAGTAGTCCTCGAAACGCTGCGGCTCGAGGATCCGGTCGGCCTCGGCAATCAGCTCGGCGACGGCGGCTGGCACCGGCCGACCTTATCGCCGGGCGCCTCCACCGGTTCGTCGGTGGCGTCCGAAGCTCCTTTGCGGGGCAGGCCGTGTGTGATACTTGGGGCTCTTCGGGGCGTGGCGCAGCCTGGTAGCGCGCACCGTTCGGGTCGGTGAGGTCCCGAGTTCGAATCTCGGCGCCCCGATTAGAGAAGCGCATGCAAATGAGGAGTCGTCGTCCGTTGGTCGGTCGACGACTCCTTGGGCGTTATTCGCCGTCGGGATCGTGGGACTCACGCTGCTTCCAAAGTAGGCGCGCACGTGTTGGTGGACGGGTTGTGCGCGCCGGGGATGCGATGCGGCTGCACGGCGTCGACGTTCATCGCTGTTGTTACCCCTCGGTCCGGTGGGTCACGTCCGGCAGCGGTCTGCGGGCGATCTCGCCCGCCTCCTCGGCCGGCACGCCGAACATACGCAGCACTCCCTCTGCGTGGATCGAGTCGGCGTGCGGGATCTCATGTCCGGTGAGCATCGTGCGCATCGCAGAGATCAGCGCGCCGCCGCTGGCCTGCAGCGCAAGCTCGCGGCTGGCGACCTGGAAGCGGCCGCATTCGATGCCGCGCTCCAGGTCTTTCAGCGCCGAGTCGCCCTGTGTGGCCGCCACGAGCTCGAAGGAGGTCTCCAGGCGCACGACGAGCCATGCCCACTCGGGGCCATCGCTGGTGAGCCGTACCCAGTGGCGGTGGGCGATTGCGACCGCCTCGGCCGGATCCGCGATGCCGGCCCGCCGCGAGTCGAGGGCGGCCAGCTGCTCGGTCAGCGCCTGTTCGAGCAGCGCGGCCAGCAGGTCCTCCTTCGAGCCGAAGTGGTTGTAGAAGGAGCCGACTCCGAGGTCGGCGGTGTCGGTGATCTCGGCGATCGTCGTCTGCTCGAAGCCGCGCCCAGCGAAGAGAGTGCGCGCCGCGTCGAGCAGCGACGCACGGGTCCTGGCCTTGCGTCGCTCGTTGCGTCCGGGGGAGGCGCCGCGCGAGTGGGGCGGTGCCTCGCCCGGGGTCGACTTCATGGGCATGGCCCACATCATACTGAATGCTATCCTCTGTATTGACGATAGCTTCAGTTATTGTGTATGTTCGTCGCCATGACCACTTCGAGCTCCACCTCAAACCAGCAGGGCGCCTTCGATGAGGAGGTGCCGGTCCTGATCGTCGGCGGCGGCGGTGCGGGCCTCACCGCCTCGATGCTTCTCGCCGGCCTGGGCGTGGAGACGCTGCTCGTCAGCTCACTGCCGACGACCTCGAGGCTGCCGAAGGCGCATGTGCTGAACCTGCGGGCGATGGAGATCCTCCAGGACGTAGGGGCCGCGCAGGAGATCGAGCGGCGCAGCACGCCCGCCGCGGCGATGGCCGCGACGGCCTTCTATGCGGGCATCGCGGGAGGCGACGGCTACGGCCGGCGGATCCGGCGCGTCGAGTGCTGGGGCGCCGGCGGCGCCGATGAGAACTGGGCGTCGGCGAGCCCGACGCGGCAGATGAACCTCCCCCAGATCCGCCTGGAGCCGGTGCTTCGCGACCGCGCCGAGGAGCTCTCGCCCGGGCGGATCCGCTTCGGCCACGAGCTGATCGCCCTGAGCCAGGACGAGGAGGGGGCGACCGCCGTGATCCGCGAGCGCGAGACAGGACGCGAGTACAGCGTCCGCGCGCAGTACGTGATCGGCGCTGACGGGGGCCGCACCGTCCCGGGCCTGGTCGGCATCGACTACGAGGGCCTGGGCGTCCTGGGCCGCGCCGCGACGATCCATGCCACGGCGGATTTCTCTCGAGCTGCTCGGCGATGAGGACGTGCTCCTGCGCTGGTGCCTCTCGCCGCAGGCGGGGACCGGGGTGGTGATGGTGCCGATGGGACCCGAGCGCTGGGGCACGCAGTCGGAGGAGTGGGTGATCCACCTCAACTACCGGCCCGACGATCCCCGGGCGGAGTCCGACGAGGCGGTCGAGAGCGACATCCGCGCCGCGATGGGCATCGGCGATCACCCGATGCAGATCCACATGATCACGCGCTGGACCCTCGAAGGCGTCCTGGCGTCCAGCTTCCGTGCCGGGCGCGTCCTGCTCGCGGGCGACGCCGCGCACCGCCACCCGCCGACCGGAGGGCTCGGCCTGACCAGCGCGATCCACGACGTGCACAACCTCTGCTGGAAGCTCGCGGCCGTGATCTGCCGGCCAGGCCTCCGATGCCCTGCTGGACACCTACGAGGCCGAGCGCCGCCCCGTCGACGCTCGCAACGTCCAGCGCTCCCTGGAAAACGCCGTCAACCACCTGCAGATCACGACGGCGCTCGAGCTCAGCCCTGACGGCAGCGAGCAGGAGAACTGGGCGCGACTGCAGCGGTTGTGGAGCGGGCGCCCCGAGGACGAGCAGCTGCGCCGCGAGGTGCTGCGCCTGATGCGGGCCTCCTCGATGGAGTTCGGCGAGCTGAACGTCGAGTACGGCTACGCCTACGACTCCGCCGCGGTCGTCGGCGACGGCAGCGCCGCGCCCGAGCCGCTCGACGACGTGCGCGTCTACGAGCCGGCCACCCGGCCGGGCTCGCCCCTGCCGCACGCATGGATCGACGATGAGGACGGCGAGCGGCGGCCGATCAAGGACCTCGTCGCGCCCGGGCGATTCCTGCTGATCGCCGGGGAGCAGGGCGACGCCTGGTGCGATGCCGCGGGCGAGCTCGCCGGCGCGCATTCGCTGCCGATCGACACCGTGCGCATCGGCCACGTCGACGGCGACCTGTTCGACCCCCGCTGCACGTGGCTGCGCCACCGCGGCATCGGCCCCGATGGGGCCGATCCTCGTGCGCCCTGACCGCTTCGTGGCCTGGCGCAGCGTCGGTTCGTGCCGATGACCCCGAGGGCGAGCTCGCCCGCGCGCTCACCCAGATACTCGCGCGGCCGATCGGCGTCCAGGAGCCGTCCGCAGCGAACTGACCCAACCAACGATCGGAGGCAAACAGATGACCGACGCGGCAGTGATCCAACCGAGTTTCCATCACGTCAACCTGAAGACGACGCGCCTTCAGGAGATGGTCGACTGGTACGGCACGGTGCTCGGCGTGAAGGTGCAGTTCCAGGCGCCCGACGGGGCGTGGCTGACGAACGACCAGGCGAACCACAGGGTCGCGCTGCTCGCGTTCGATGGCTTCAAGGATGACCCCGAGAAGGACACGCGCACGGGCATGCACCACAGCGCGTTCGAGTACGACAGCTTCGAGGAGCTGAACGCGAGCTACCTGCGTCTGCGCGACGCCGGCATCACGCCCGACATCTGCCTGGATCACGGGATGACGTTCTCCTACTACTACAAGGATCCCGACGGCAACTACGTCGAGCTGCAGTGCGACATCTTCGGGGACTGGGCGAAGTCGAGCGCAGTGGATGCGCGACAGCGAGGAGTTCCACTCCAACCCGATGGGCACCTTCGTCGACCCGGCGCTCGTCGCCGAGGCCGCCGCCGATGGCGCCGGCCTGGCGGAGATCCACGAGCGCGCAAAGGCGAAAGAGTTCTCGCCCGAGGCGGCCCCCGTCGAGATCCCCTACGCGGAGTGATCGATGCGCCTGCTCACCTTTGACGACGGCAGTGGCCCGCAGGCCGGGATCCTCGTCGGAGGGGACGTCGTGCCGGTCACGACCCTCGACGCGCCCGCTCGTTCCGTGAGGGGCCTGCTCGAGGCCCTGGACGCGGACGGCCTGGCCGACCTCGGCGAGCGAGCGAGCGGCGCACAGGAACGGATCGCGCTCTCCAGCGTGCGGCTGCTCGCGCCGGTGCCGGACCCCGAGAAGATCATCTGCCTGGGCCTGAACTACCGCGACCACGCGG
Source organism: uncultured Solirubrobacteraceae bacterium (assembly GCA_963742395.1). Classification (GTDB taxonomy): domain Bacteria; phylum Actinomycetota; class Thermoleophilia; order Solirubrobacterales; family Solirubrobacteraceae; genus Palsa-744. Next base: position 186,776 of record CAVUME010000006.1, read on the forward strand.
AAGAGTCCGGCCAGGAGATCCCAACCGCGCCGCTGTGGTTCGGCAAGTTCGCGAACTCCCTTATCGGCAGCGGGCAGGAGATCGTTCTACCCGCCGCCCACCCCGACTACGTCGACTACGAGGCCGAGCTCGCCGTCGTCATCGGTCGCACAGCCAACAGGGTGCAGGAGGCCGACGCGCTGTCCTACGTCGCCGGGGCGATGCCGTTCAACGACGTCAGCGCCCGCGACCTGCAACTGCAGAACACCGCTCTGGACCAGCGGCAAGGCGGTCGACACGTTCGCACCCTGCGGTCCCGCCCTCGTGACGCTCGAGGAGGCCGGCGACCTCGGGTCGCTCGCCCTGCGCACGCGCATCAACGGCAAGGTCGTCCAGGAGGGAAACACGTCGAACCTCATCTTCTCCGTCGCCAGCGCGGTGGCATGGCTGTCGCGGACGATCACGCTGGCGCCCGGCGACATCATCGCCACCGGCACCCCCGCCGGCGTGGGTGGTCCGCAGGGGATCTTCCTGCGCGACGGCGACACGGTCGAGGTCGAAATCGACAGCCTCGGCGTCCTCTCCAACCCGGTGCGGGCGCAGTAGGCGCGCTCACGGGACCTCTAATCAGACCGCCGTCAACGCCAAGCCGGAACGAGACACATGAACACAGCCATCTGGATCGCGCAGGGCATCCTCGCAGCCGTCTTCCTCGCGGCGGGGCTGATGAAGCTCACCCAGCCGCGCGAAGCGCTGCAGGAGAAAACACCGTACGTCGAAGACCTCACCGACAGGCAGATCAAGATGATCGGCACACTCGAGGTGCTCGGCGCGATCGGCGTCGTGTTGCCCGCGGCGATCGGGGTCGCGCCGATCCTCACGCCGATCGCGGCATGCGGCCTGGCGCTCACGATGATCGTCGCCGCGGCTACGCTGATCCGCCGGGGGAACTCTCCCACGTACCGCTGAACGTCGTCATGTTCGCGCTGGCTGTGTTCGTCGCGATCGAGCGCTTCGGCCCCTACGCGCTGTAGGCCGTCGTCCACGGGAAGCGCCGCCCACGCCGCCAAGCCTCCGATGCTGCAACGACAGGCGAGCGGGGAGCGCTTCGTCCCGCAACACCCGAGCGGCTCGCTGGGCCGACACGACTCGTGGGTTGGCCGTGCGTTTGGGCACCGGGCTCTGCTGCTCCATCTTCTCCAACGGCCTCCGAGCATGCCGTCGCAGATCGTTGCCACCGGAGCAGGTCGATCACGGCCAGGCCCCCGCTGAGCTGTGGCGGTGCCCCCACATCGCTGCGGCTTTGCCCGGAATCTTTGCGAGCGCGGGACAATTATGGTGGTTTCATGAGCTCGTTCGTGGCTGGCTTGCCGTGATGCTGTTTCTGTGCTCCTGATGAGCTCCACCTCGCACCCTGTGGGTCCGGTGGCAGAGCGCGTAACCGGCGCGACCACGCTGGGGCGCATGGTGCTCTCAGCGCAGGAGCGAGGAACGGACGTCGCCCTGCGCGTGTCCACGCCGCGGGGCGAGGGCACGATCACCTACGGGGAGCTGGGGGAGCGCAGCCGCGAGCTGGCACGCGGTCTGATCGCCCTCGGCATCGAGGCGGGCGAGGTCGTGTCGATCCTGTGCTCGACCAAGGCCGAGTGGACTCTCTGCGAGCTGGGCGCTGTGTGCGCCGGCGCGGTGGTCGCGCCGATCTACCACACGAGCTCGCCGGAGGAGTGCCGGCACGTGCTCGCCGACTCCCAGGCAAGGCTCGTGTTCTGCGAGAACGCCGAACAGGTCGCGAAGATCGCGCGGGTCAAGCACGAACTGTCCGACCTGCAGTATGTGATCGGGGTCGATGGCAACGCAGATGGGGCGTTGACGATCGAAGCGGTGAGGGCGAGTGCGCGTGAGACCGACCCCCGGGCGGTAGACGAGCGCGTAGGGGCGGTTGCCCCCGAGGACGTGGCGACGCTCGTCTACACCTCGGGCACTACCGGGCCGCCCCGGGGTTGCATGTTGACGCACGCCAACTTCCTGTCTGCGACCGCGATGTACAGGGGCCAGCTGGAACTGGACGACATACAGCCGGTCATCTACATGTTCCTGCCGCTCGCGCACGTGCTGGCGCGTCTCGCGCAGACGGTGATACTCGATGTAGGTGGCACGCTCGCCTACTGGTCCGGGGATTCCGCGAAGATCGCCGACGAGCTGCTCGCTTCCGCGCCGACGCACTTCGTCGCGGTGCCTCGGATCTACGAGAAGATGCACACCTCGGTGATGGGTGCCGTGGAGGGCTCCGGCCCGCACGTCCGGACGCTGTTCGGGTGGGCGCTCGAGGTGGGACGCAGGGCACGCGCCGCCGAGCGCGCGGGCAAGCCGCTGGGCCGCCTGGCGCGAGCGCGGCTGGGTCTGGCCGACCGCCTGGCGCTCGCGAAGGTACGGGGACTGTTCGGCGAGCGCCTGACGATGGCGCTCGTCGGCGCGGCGCCGATCGACCCCGAGCTGCTGGCGTTCTTCGACGCCTGCGGCGTGAGCGTGTTGGAGGGATACGGCATGACCGAGAGCTGTGCCACCGCGACGCTGAACCCGGCCCACGCCCCGCACTTCGGCACCGTGGGCAAGGCGCTGCCTGACAGCGAGGTGATGGTGACCGAGGAGGGCGAAATACTGCTACGGGGTCCGCACGTGTTCGCTGGCTACCACCGCGACCCCGAGGCCACCCGCGCGACGCTCACCGACGGATGGCTTCACACCGGGGACCTCGGGGAGCTCTCCAACGACGGCTATCTGACCGTCACGGGCCGCAAGAAGGACCTGATCATCACCGCGGGCGGCAAGAACATCGCGCCGGCGAACATCGAGAACGCACTACGCGAGACGCGCTGGATCTCCGAGGCGGTGCTCTACGGTGACCGCAGGCCGTACCTCGTGTGCCTGCTGACGCTTGACGCCGACGAGGCGCCGAAGCTGGCCCAGCAGCTGGGTTTGAGCGCCGGTGTGCACAAGATGGCCCAGGACAAGCGCGTGCGCGAGGCGATCCAGGCTGTCATCGGGGACATCAACCAGCGCTTTGCCCGTGTCGAGCAGGTCAGGCGCTTCGCCATCCTCGACCACGACCTGACCGAGGCGGCCGGCGAGCTGACACCGACGCTGAAGGTGAAGCGGGCAGTGGTGTACGAGCGTTACGCCGACGTGTTCAACGCGCTCTACGAGGATGAAGCCGCGCCAGTGCGATAACGGGCAGGCGCCTCGCAACCCAATGCCCGCCCCCGATGTCCTCACGGACTCCGAGCATTGGCCGCTCGAGCCGCACGACGCGTCGCTCGGGAACGAGCGCCATCCGCATCTCCCAAGCGACGCACGCCCGGGCGAGATCGTCGTGACGTTGCGTGACGGGTCGCGCGCCACCGTGCGGCCCATCTCTGCCCAGGATGCCGAGCCCCTGCGCGCGGGCTTCGAGCGACTGTCGGAGGAGTCTCGCTACCGACGCTTCCTCGCGCCGATGCAGAGCCTCACCGGACCGATGTTGCGCTACCTGACCGACGTCGACCACCACAGCCACGAGGCGCTCGTCGCCGTTGCTCCGGACGGAACCCTCATCGGCGTGGCTCGCTTCGTGCGCCGGCCGAGCGATCCCGAGGTCGCCGAGGTTGCGGTCACGGTCGCGGACGACCACCAGGGGCACGGGCTCGGCACGGCGCTGCTTGGACTACTGGCCGACCGCGCGCGCGCTGAGGGAATACGACGCTTCACCGCGCTCATGCTCGCGAGCAACCGCGAGATGCTCGAGTTGATCGAGGAGCTCGGCCCGGCTCGGACCATCGAGCAAGCCGCCGGCACGGTCGAACTGGAGATCACGCTGCCGCCCCACGGCACCGGGCCGCACCTTGGGACGCTGCTGCGCGGCTCGGCTAGCGGCCGCTATCAGGTGATCGCGACGGCGCCCGAGAACCTGGACTCCTGACGAACCCCGGTCGGTGGCGGATTCCGCCCTTTCCGGGCTGACGTGTCGTCGGCGGGGCTTGCCGTCTGTCGGTGGTCAGCGGTGTGCTTTGCGTCCCGCACGCTTCCTCGGTCGCAGCTCCGTGGCCGCCTTCGCGAGCTCGGCCGGCTGGCGGAGCGTGCCGATCGCTTGCTCGAAAAGCTTGGCTTGGTGCTTCATCAGCCCAGCGGTCTCCTCGAGGGCGCGCCCTGCGGCCCCCAGCGCCTCCGCTTGCCGGCTCAGCGTCGCTCCGGTTTCCTCGAGCAGGTCAAAGACTGCGTCCAGGGGCGCGACCAGGAGGCCGGTCAGCTCCTTCTGCAGCCGCCGCTCACGCTCGATGACGTCTTGCACCAGCTCGAGCTGACGACGTATGGCTGCCAGCAGATCATGCGGAAGGTCTGAGCGCCCCGCTGCGGAGTCCGCCGTTGCGACCACGGAGTCCATCAGTTGCTTCCACTCGTGCAACAGCTCGCGGCCGCTGAGTTCAGGCACAGGGCATTAGACCTCTCGGCCGTGATGGTACCCACTGCCACGGAGGCTGCCCAAACCCAACTCGCCCGCTCGCGTGAGGTCTCGCGAGCACAGGCGAGCACGCCGATGGGCGACTAGCGGCGCTTCTTGGGGATGATGCGCACGCCGTCGGCGGGGTACACGATCGACTCGTGCTGCTCGTCCCAGTGCACTCTGTAGTGCTCACGCCTCGGCTCGCCGAGGATCTCTTCGATCCGCCCCCGACGGGCGGGCTCACCGTGGATACCCCGAGCCTCAACCCAGTCACCGACGTGCGCTGTGGCTGGTGTGTCCTTTGCGTTCATGTGAGCGATTGAACCACCCCGCACGGGAGAGGGCATCCGCAACTTGCCGCCCGGTACACGCGGCGAAACACCCATCCGCGCAGGCGTGGGCTACTTCAACGCCGGCCTTCTTCGTCGTCGAACGTTTGCGCGGGCGTCGATACGGTGTCGGCGTACTACCGGCATGGCAATTCGCGTCGCCAGTATCGTCTTCGGGCCAAATCTCGCTCGGAGCGTCAAGCACCGGCGGGACTCTCCGGTAGCGCCTAGTAGACATGCCCCGCACGAACGCCGATCCGCTCGACGAACCGCAGCTCTACCTGGGGGTCACCGACGCCGCCGAGCGCGGCGCGCGGCGCAAACTTCTGCGTCACTGCTATTCGCACGGCGCGAGCATTGAGCAGTTGCGCGAGGCGGTGCGTGAGGACAGGCTCTCGACGCTGCCGCTCGAGTTTGCCCTGGCAGGCGGCCGGCGATACACCCTCACGGCGATCTCGAAGAAGTCGGGCGTCCCGGCGCCCTACCTGCGGGAGATGCTCCTCGCACTCGGACATCCGAACCCCAAGCCGCGGGAACGCAGGTACTCCGATGAAGACCTGCGAGCGGCCCGTGCGCTCGCGGTCTTCCTCGCCGCGGGCCTGCCGCGTAAGGAGCTCCTGGACGTCGCGCGGGTGGTCGGCCAATCGATGGCGCAGGCGGCCGCCGCGATTCGCCTGTTCATTGGCAACGCTCTGATCGAGCCCGGCGACAGCGATTACGACCTTGGGATGCGCTACGTAGAAGCGGCCGAGCAACTCGCCCCGCAGCTCGCGCCGGTCGTCGAGCACCAGCTGCGAATTCATTTACGCGAGCAGGCCACTCGAGATGTGATCGGGCGCGCCGAACGTGAAGCGGGGACCCTCGACCACACTCGCGAAGTAGGGGTCTGTTTCGTCGACCTCTCGGGCTTCACAAGGTTCGGCGAGCGCGCCCCAGTCGAGCAGGTCGCGGCGCTCGGGGCGCGCATGGCGGCGCTCTGCATGGAAGTTGCGCAGCCGCCGGTCGACCTGGTCAAGACGATCGGCGACGGGGGCATGTTCGTGAGCGCTGATATCGACGCGCTGCTGGACGCCGCATGCCTTCTCGATACCAGGATCGAACTTGAGGGCGAGGAGCTCCCGGCGATGCGCGCCGGCGTCGCCTTCGGGCCGGCCGTTGTACGCCTCGGCGACTGGTTCGGCGCGACCGTCAACCGCGCGAGTCACCTCGTCGACATCGCCAAGCCACGCACGATCCTCGCCGATGGCGCGACCCGCGCGCAGTCGACGCGGGCGCTGGCATGGAAGCGCTCGCGGCGCCGGGGCCTCAGGGGCGTAGGCGGACGGAGCCCGCTCTACCGAGTCGACCTGCGCGCTGCAGGAAGGTCCTGATCGGTGCGCCCCGCCGGCATGTGGCTAACCCGTGCGTTCGCTGCGCATTTCCCACGTTGACCTGCAACCGGTCACCCGTGAGGATGTCGAGGTGAGAGAGCGTGAGTGTTCCGCCAGGAACGACCGCCTAACCGGCCAGCGGCGTCAAGGCCGTAATGCCGACGGCGCTCACGCTCTCTTTTCCTTGCGATCGACTCGGGTCGAATCGCCTCCGCAAGATGGGACCGGCGCTCACCGAATAGGCGAGCCGGTTCGAGGTCGGGCTACCGTCGCGGTCGGCGGCCCGCGTCGCTCTGCGTGCGGCCTTCATCGAGGAGCTCGGTCAGCTAGGTATTGCACCGCGTCGCTACGGGTAGCCGCCCCCGATGCGAGTCGTCCCTCTACGGCCTAGGGTCGGTCGATCACGCTCTATCGCGACAGCTGGACATCGACTCGCGCGGCGCGCGAGTGCCTTGTGCGAGACAAACATCGCCATTGTCCGAGTAGGAGAAAGGGTTGTTGATGGGCGCGAATGGTCAGCCGGTGGTCTGCGTCGTGGGTGCCGGCACGGCGGCGCTTGAGGGCTTGATGTCGGTCCACGCTCGGCTCGGGCTACTCGCGGAGCTTCGGCTCGTTGCGCCGGATCGGGAATTCCGCTACCGCCCGATGGACCCCGACTCCCCGTTTCGCCCTGCCCGCGAGCGCGGCCTGAAGATCGCCGACGTCGCCAAGGAGGTCGACGCGAGATGGATCGCGGATCGCGCCGACATCGTCGACGAGAGCGAACGCATCGTGATCACGCGCGAGGGCGAAGTGGTCCACTTCGACTATTTGCTGCTCGCCCCGGGTGAGCGCTCCGCTCGCACGCTGCACCAGGGACAAGTGTGGACCCGCGGCGCGGACCCCGGATTCCTCGACGAGACGATCCAGGCTATGGCGTCTGCCGAGGCGTCGAGCGTCGCCGTCGTGGTACCGCGCGGTGCGCGATGGCCGCTGCCGGCATACGAGCTCGCGCTCGTCCTCGCATGGTCGGCAAGCGCCGACAACTCCAGCGTCACGCTGCTCACGGCGGAGGAGCGGCCGCTGGCGGCGTTCGGGTCGCAGGCCAGCGGGCTCGTCGAGCAGGAGCTCGCGGCCGCGGCCGTCAAAGTAGTCGTGGGCGTGGAAGTCATCGACGCGCCGGACAAGGGTGGCCGCGGGTCCCGAGCTTTCGGCCTCGAACTGCTGGCTGAGGAGCCCGATCAGGCTTCACTGCTCGCGAAGCCAACGGACCCAGCGCAACCACGCGTCAACCCCGACACCACCGAGCTCGAGTTCGATCGGCTGATTTCCCTGCCCACCGTGGCAGGGCCGCAGATCCACGGCGTGCCAGTCGACCCGCTCGGCCTCGTAGGGATCGACGAGACGCTCCGAGTGTGGCAAAGCGAGCGGATCTGGGCTGCCGGCGGGTGCGTGTCGGCCGCGCTCGAGCACAGTGCCCTGTCCGCGCGCCAGGCAGATGCCGCCGTCGAGGCGATCGCGAGCCTCATCACCGGCAACGGAGAGCGCCACACGGCCCCCGAGCTCACCGGCGTGATCCTCAAAGGGCAACGTGACCGGTGGCTCGCTGAGAACCCGATCGGAACCCGCGAACCATCCACACGCTGCCTGTGGTGGCCGCCTGGACGCGCCGTCGGCCACATGCTGGCCCAGCGAATCGCCGCATGGGACCCCAGGGTCGAAGCGATTCCCGCGAATCTGCCCGAGGGCCTCATCGTGAGCCTGCCCATAGCCCTTGGCCACCAGGTGTCCACGCCTGCACCGATCGACGCCGACACGAGAAAGGCGCGCCTGCGTGAAATCGAGAATCGTCAGTCAATGGCAGTCCGGCGTAAAGAGGCCGAGGCCGAGGCCGAGCTTCGGACCATGAGCTCTGACCTTCGCGCGCTGGCAGAACGTCAGGAGGCGACTATCAAGGAGCTACGCAAGCACGGCTACCTGAGCGACCGCGCGCCGGCGTGAGCGCCAGCCCCCAGACGCTCCCAAAATGCCGCACTGCCCTGTTCACCTTGTCACGACCATCAAACGCCATCATTTGCTCGCCCGGCGCCCGAAGGTTGAGCCGGCAAATCGCGCGCTTTGACGTCGCGCGCTCAGGACCGCGGTATCTCCTCGCGTGTCGATGGAGGCCATCCTCTGAGGCCGTCGGTCAAGGACGGCCGTTAGAGAACTCTCACCCCGGGAGTCGATCGAACGGCGTTGAGCGCTGCTAGGTATAGCCATCCGTCTACTGAGTGAGTCACGACGCGCCAAGAACCGGGACGCTCACGAGGGCGATGTCGAGCGAATTGCCGGCATTCGGGGTCTTCTTGGTCTGCATGAGAGAGTTCTCGAACTAGCACGGCTGACCTCTCACGACCGTCTCTCGGATGTGAGGGTCTGGCACCGGCCTCCTCGCGTTCGCAGCCGCGGCTCACGTTTCACACGGCCAAGATCCGACACCTGAAAGGCGAGTCAGTGTCTTCCCAAGCGCTCGACCATGAGGCCCGACTCGCGCGCCGCGTCGCGGCACGGCAGGCGCGGCGGCGCCGTCGCCTGAGGATCGGAGGGGCCGTGGTGGCGATGGCCGCCATCGGCGTCCTCGTCGCGGTGCTGGCGTCGCTTGGCTCGGACGGTCGGTCTCGCGCGAACACCAGGCGTCGCGCCGGTTCGGCACGGGTCTCGGACGGCGGGCCGCTCGCGCCGGCGTCGGTCGGCGGACTCGCCGCGTTGTGGGCACCCGAGAACGTTGTCGGGTCGCAGCCCGGAACCGCCGCGGCTTACTCTGCGGCTTCGCTGCGCACTGGGCTCCCGGGCGATCTGATGATCGCCGATCGCGGCAACAACAGGATTCTCGTGGTCGATCCCGGCGGTCACATCGTGTTCCGATATCCGCAGCCGGGCGATCGCGGGCATTTGTTTTTCGATGACGACACGTTCATCGAGCCCGGCGGCCATTGGGTCATCTCCAACGAGGAGGACGATGACGCGATCGTCCACATCAACCTGAAGAGTCGCTCGCAGCAGCTCCTTTTCGGCCACCCCGGAGAACCCGGTTCGGATGCGACGCACACCAACTCGCCCGACGACGCCTACATGCTTCCCGACGGCACGTTCACGGTGGCGGATGCCGCGAACTGCCGCATCCTGTTCATCCGCGGTCACAGGATCGTGCGTCATTACGGTTCGTCGGGAGTGTGCCGCCACAACCCGCCGCATCAGTTCGCCTCGGTCAACGGCGATACGCCCCTGCCGAACGGAGGCGTGCTGGTGAGCGAGATCGAAGGTAACTGGATCGATGCGATCGGCCCTGAAGGGCGGCTGCTCTGGGCGCACAAAGCGCCGGTCGCCTACCCCTCCGATCCGCAGCCGCTTCCCGGCGGGCGGATCCTGCTCGCCGACTACTCGAATCCGGGTCACATCCTGATCATTGACCATCACGGCAGGGTCCTCTGGCGTTACGGGCCCTCGAGCGGCTTCGGACGCCTCAACCACCCCTCCCTTGCAATGGCGCTCCCCAACGGTGACATCGCGGTCAACGACGACTATCGCGACCGCGTATTGGTCATCGACCCACGCACGAACAGGATCGTGTGGAAATACGGGGCAACGGAACATCCCGGGACTTCCTACGGCCACCTCGACATACCGGACGGGATGGACTTCATCCCGCTCGCTCCAAACGGCACGCCGGACTACGCGGCTGTCGTCCATCCCTAGGGTGGATCCGCTTTCACATGAGCGTGCGGCGCGGACCGTGCGTCGGCGGCGAGCGGTTGCTCTCCTCGTCCTCGCCGCGTGCGTCGGCGTTGTCATCGCGTTGGTCAGCGCTGGGGCGAGCAGTCGGCACGCTGCACATCGGCGCGTTTCGAGGTCCGATGCCGCTGCCAACGGGCGGCGCGGTCCGTTACGGGTCACGGTCGCTCGGGAGGGTGAACTGCCGAGTCCCCGGCAGGATGCCGCGATTGCCCCCGACGGGGGTGGTGGCGGGGCGCTGCTCATCGGGGGGCTCGACTCCGAAGAAGCCTCGCTGTCCGAGGTGCTTGGGATCTCGGGGGGGAGGGTGACGGAAGGGGGCTCCCTCCCGACGCCCACGCACGACGCGTGCGCGGGCGAGGTCGGCGGTGTCGTGTATCTGTTCGGCGGAGGCGAGCAGAGTTCGTTCTCGTCCATCCTGCGCGTCAGCACGAGCGGCACGGCCGAACAGGTTGGGTCGCTTCCCACGCCCGCTTCGGATGTGGCCTGTGTAACGGCCGGCGCGACCGTGTACGTGATCGGTGGCAACACGGGAACACAGCCGCTCTCGACGATCTTGGCTTGGCAGCCGGCCCGAGAGCCACGTATCGTCGCTACCTTGCCCAAGCCGTTGCGGTACGCGTCCGCCGCGGAGATCGGCGGACGGCTGCTCATCGCTGGGGGGACGAGCGGCACGGAAGCGAGCCGCGAGGTCTACTCGTTCGATCCCGCGAACGGGAGAGTCCTCGGTATCGGGCAACTTCCCTACGGCGTGACCCACGCGGCGGGCGTCGCGCTAGGTGGGTCGCTGCTCATCATCGGCGGGCGTGGGGAAGGTGAAGGAACGCAGCATGCGAGCATCCTCGCGGTTGCGCCGTCCGGGACGGTGACGGTGGCCGGAAGGCTCCCAGAGGGACTCTCGGATGTGGCCGCTGTGGCGCTCGGCGGTTCCGTGATCGTCGCGGGCGGGGTCGACCGGCGGGGGCGGCTGCACTCCGGGGTCCTGCGAGTCACGGTCGCCGGCTGAGCGCGACGGCGAACCCGGTGCGCGCGGTCGGCACCGGGCCCCAGCCAGAGGGCGTTGGACACGAGATCTTCATGAAATCGTCATGCCGAGCAGCGGAATCGTCATGAGACCTTGACGGTGGCGAATCCACAATGGAGGCACACGTCACGACAAGGAGCGCACGATGTCCTCACTGACCCCCCATATCTCCTCGCCCGCGCGCCCGCTGGGTCGGCGCCGCACGCCGATCGGCCTCCAGGCGCGCGTCCTACTCCACCGTAGGCGCCTCGACGGGGAGCTTCTCAAGGGCATTGACCCCGCGCGCAGCCCCGAGCTCCAGCTCCGCGCGCGCCAGCTGACGGCAGGGCGCCACCGGCGGGCGCTCGCCGACAGCCTGCAGGAGGTGATGCGCTCCTCCGAGCGCAGTACCTCGCCGAGAATCTCGGCGTCCGTGCCGGTCGTACGTGCCGAGGTGCGCGCCGCGCGTGCCGCGTTGCTCGATCTGGAATGCTCGCTGCGCCGTGAGGGCGAGGTGCGACCGGCCGGCGTGGTCCTCGCCGCGCGGCTGCTGACCGACGGCAGCGGACCGCTGTACGTCAGGTCCGAGCACGACGCGCTCTGGCACGCAGCGCGCGAGGCGTGCGCTGCGCTCGATGGCCGCGTGCGGAACGTGACCCGTGTCGCGGGGTGAGGTGCACTGCATGACCAGAGAGGAGCGGATCGTCACGCTCGAGCACTGGGTGCGCGAGCTACAGACGGCCGTGGCCACACTTGTGCGGCACCTGAGACTCGAGCACGAGGTCGACGCGGCCGAGCGCGCTCACCTCGATGAGCTCAGGACGGGGATCGACGATGTCCCCAGCCGCCATCTCAGTGAGCTGTACGACCGCCACTTTCAGGCCCCGTAACGTGTGATGAAAGCTGGTCTCCGCGAGCCATGTGTGCCGTGCTCGCGGGGCTAACGGGGTAGTGCTCAGGCCGGGTCGCCGGCCTGAGCGCGGCGAGTCCGGCGATGGCGTCGTGTCGCGCGGCGCCGCATGAGGGCCGACCACCGTGACAGGAACGGGGGAGCGGCCTACCAGCTCGCTGGTGACGGTGCCAAGAGCTTTGTGCAACGGCGAATGCTGCTCGCAGCCGACGACGATCATGCGGGCGCCGTGGCGTGTCGCTGCGTCGATCAGTGCGGTCACAGGATCGTGGTCTGAGATGTCGGCCTCCACATCGAGGTCGAACAACGAGTCCTCGCCCTCGAGCATCAGCTCGTCGATCAGGGCGCGCCCGAGCTCGCGGCGCCCCTCGCTGCTCGACAACGGTGAGGGTGGGGCATGCAGCCCGCGAGAGGAGTGGACCAGCACCAGCTTCCCGGCGCCCGAGAGCTCGGCCGCGGCCCACTCGACCGCGCCGCGCGCGGTCTCCGTGCGGTCGTACCCGACGACCAGGCAACGCACCGCGCGATCTGTTTCGCCGGCGTGAGTCATCGGGCCGGCACGTGGTCGCGGTCAAACTGATCCAGGTACGGCGCGAGATACTTAGCGGCGATCTTCTGTCCCGAAGGCCAGGTCGGACTGTCCGAGATCTCCGAGCTGAATCCGTGTCCGCCGGTGATCTTCGCAGTCAGGTACATCGGCTCGGCGTCCGTCAGCAGCATCCCGTGGATCACTGGGTTGAACGGCTCGGGCACGACGTTCGCTCCGGCCAGCGCTGCGATCGAGACTGCGGCCACGTCGGCCTGTTGCGAGCTGATTCCGCCGTGCTTGATCGGGAAGTCGATCGCATCGCCGGCCGCGTAGACGCCCTCCACGTCCCGTACCCGGCCGTGTGGATCGACGCGGATGAAGCCGTGATCGCCCAGTGGGATGCCGCGGACGGATGGGCCGTAGAGCTCGGGTAGCGCGATCACGCGCTTGACGTGAAGATGACGCTCGCCAGGGTTGATCACGACCTCGCCGGAGCTCGGGACCTCGGCGTAGGCGGAGTTGATGGTCTTGACGTGCGCCCGCTCGAGTCGCTCCGCGAGCGCGTCGCTCGCCGTGGAGCCGAAGATCGCCAACGGGCTGTCCTCGGGGGTGATGATCGTGGTGGACAGATCGACGCCCATGTCATACGCACGTCCGGCGGTCATGAGCGCGAGCTCGTACAGCGGCAGCTGCCAGGGCATGCGGGCCGGCGACACGAACGCGAGGCTGTCCACGTAGCCGCCCTCGATGTCCTGGATCAGCCCGTGCAGAGTCTCATCCATGCGACGGTCATCGATCGTGAGCGCGTGCTTGTAGCGCGGAACGGCGCGGGCGCCGAGCGCCAAGACGAGTGCGTCGTACTCGAGCGCCTCGCCGGCCTTCGTGTGCAGGACATGCTTGTCGTGCTCGACCCAGTCCAGTTCGCCGGCGAGCAGATCGGCGCCCGCGTCGTGGACGATCCGCGCCAGCGGGATAGCGCCGTGCGCTTTCGTAGGCGAACGGCTCGCGGACCGTCATCGGCCGAACGACGAACTCATCGTTGGGCGCGATCACCGTGGTGGTGGTCTGCTCGGGGGCGAGCTCCCGGAGGGCAAGTACTGTCTCCAGGGCAGCGACTCCTCCGCCCGCGATCACGACGCGAAGTTTGGGATGGGGGCCATGTGTTGTCATGGTTTGAAGCTAGCCCTCGGTGTGAGTGGCGCCAGCCGAAGAAATCCGCCATCGTCGACGGAAAACTACGGAGCCGATCGGGTCGCGCGATCGGGGCACCGGATCAGCCGACGAGCGGCTGATCGTCATCGTAGACGCTCATAGCAGGCGCGGTGGTAGTGCTCGCCGCCACGATCCGGGCAGGCGGGCTCGAGCGCTCGAGAGCTCTCGTAGGCGCGCCCGTCGAGGACCCTGACCAGCGGCTCGTAGACGCCGATCACCTCGCCGCAATCGTCACAGCGCAGCGACGCGCTCATTCGCGCCGGGCTCGCGCACGGGTCGATCGATGCTCGGGTGCTGGGGTCTGAGATGTTCATGACGCGCCGCAGACAACTAGGTTCGCGTGCCGCGCGCGGAACTCGGGAATCGGCCGCGACATCGGTGGGGCTAAGTAGCATAGGGGGTTTCTACCCGGCGGCGGTCCGCGCCAGCCCTTCGCGCTCCAGTCGCACACGCCCTTCTGGCAGGACTAAGCTCGTACAGAGATGGACCATCGCCTCCTCCGAGGAACTGTGGATGCGCCGCCTCCTTGAGGTCGGGCGCGAGCTCGTGACCGAGCTCGATCTGGGCAAGGTTCTCGGGACGGTGTTGCAGACCGCCCGGGAGATCACCGGCGCGCGCTACGCGGCGCTCGGGATCTTGAACGAGCAGCGCACCGAACTCGAGCAGTTCCTGACCTCCGGGCTCGACGAGGACACGAAGCGCGCAATCGGCGACCTGCCGCGCGGGCGTGGCGTGCTCGGCGCGCTGATCGAACATCAGCAGCCGCTGCGCCTCGCGGAAGTGGGACAGCACCCCTCGAGCTATGGGTTCCCGGCAGGGCATCCGGTGATGCGCAGCTTCCTCGGCGTACCCGTCCGGGTTCGCGGGCAGGCGTGGGGCAACCTGTACCTGACCGAGAAGGAGGGCGGCGAGTTCTCCGAGCGCGACGAGGAGGCCGCGGTGATCCTCGCCGACTGGGCCGCCGTCGCGATCGACAACGCGCGCCTGTATGAGACCAGCGAGCGCCGCCGCCAAGAGGCCGAGAAGGCGATTCGAGGGCTTGAGGCCACACGCGACGTGGCGGTCGCGATCGGCGGAGAGATCGCGCTCGAGCATGTGCTGGAGCTGATCGTCAAGCGCGGACGCGCGCTCGTGGGCGCGCGCAGCCTCGTGATCATGCTGCGCGATGGCCACGAGCTGGTCGTGCAGGCCAGCGCCGGTCACGTCGAGGGGATGCAGCGGCACGCGGCTGCCGATCGCCGAGTCGACCTCCGGACAGGTGCTCGAACGCCGACGCGCGGAGCGGATAACCGATGTCCCCGCCCGCCTGCGGATCGCGCCGACGGAGTTCGGCGTGGCCGACCCGCAGACCGCGCTGCTGGTGCCGATGCTCCACCGCGGCGAGGGGGTGGGCATCCTGGCGGCATTCGACCGCGGCGAGGAGGGAAGCGTGTTCAGTGAGGACGACGAGCAGATACTGCGCACGTTCGCGGCCAGCGCCGCGACCGCCGTGGCGCTCGCGCAGAGCGTGCAGAGCGATCGCCTGCGCAGCTCGCTGGCCGCCGCGGACGCCGAGCGACGGCGGTGGGCGCGGGAGCTTCACGACGAGACCCTGCAGGGCCTCGGGGGCCTGCGCCTGCTGCTTTCCTCCGCACGGCGAGGCGATGACCTCGGGCGGGCTCAGACCGCGATGGACGAGGCCGTCGAGCACATCGAGCGGGAGATCTCGAACCTGCGCTCGATCATCACCGAGCTGCGCCCCGCGGCCCTGGACGAGCTGGGGCTGCGCACGGCGATCGAGGCTCTCCTTGACCGCCATCGCGAGCAGAGCGGATTCGAGATCGAACGCGAGCTTGCGCTGTCGGGCTCTCCCAAGGGAGTCGCGACTCAGTGACGATCTCGAGACCGCCGTCTATCGGCTCGTGCAGGAGGCGCTCACCAACGTCGCCAAGCACGCGCGCGCCGACGTGGTGCGTGTGGCGGTCACGGAATCCGACGGTGAGCTGCTGATCGAGGTGCAGGACGACGGTGCGGGCTTTGACCCCGATCTTGCACACCGAGGGCTTCGGCCTCGCGGGGATGCGTGAGCGGGTGAGTCTCGCCGGCGGGACGCTGAGCATCGAGTCCGACGAGCACGGCACGCTGCTGAGCGCGCGCCTACCGACGCTGCGGGGAACGCAGGACGGCCGCTCAGGGGCCGAGCAGGCCGCGTCGTAGCGCGTAGCGGACCAGTTCGGCCCGGGTCGCGAGCCCCAGCTTGCGGTGGACGTTCGCGCGGTGTGTCTCGACGGTGCGAGGCGACAGATGCAGCTTGCGGGCGATTTCAACGCTCGTGTGCCCGAGCGCGATCAGACGCAGAACTTCCACCTCGCGGGGCGAAAGAGCGTCCCCGGTCAGGGAGCGTTGCAGGGCATTCAGCCGCGACGGCGGTTCGTGGGCTGACGAACTCTTCGCCTCGTGCGGCCGCGCGCATGGCTCGCGGAAGCTCTTCGTCGGCCAGATCCTTGGCCACGAAACCGAGTGCCCCTGCGGCAAATGCGCGCTGGGCGAACACGGGGTTCTCGTCCATCGTCATGACGATGATCTGCGTGTCAGGTGCCTGCTCGCGCAAGCGGCCGATGGACTCGATGCTCGACCCGTCAGGCATGCTCAGGTCAAGGACGAGCACGTGCGGCTCGTCGGTCTGGACATGGCGAGTGACAGCCGCCAGGTCGTTTGCTTCGGCGATCACTTCCACCCCGTCCTCGTCGTCGAGGAGCAGCCGTAGGCGGCGACGCATCGAGCTCGTGATCGTCGGCCAGCAACACACGGATAAGGCCATCATCCGCCGTGGTGGCGGGATCCTCGGGGCTGCGGGCCAGGTGCAGGTGTGAGGCCATAACGTCACGCTAGTCGTCAATGTGCGGCGTAAACCACCGGGAAAACACCCCGATCGTTTATGGCAAAACACTGATTGCCGTCACCTACGAGGGGATTCCGGCGGCGCCTGGGCTCGCGGTCACTCCACGTGGGCCTGCGGGAAAAACCCTGATGTCCCAGGCCTGCGATCCTCCGATCCTCCTCCTATGGCACAGCCACGGCCACGCCTGCTTTCAGGGTCTCGCTCCGAGGACGATCCCGCAGAACGGGCGATCCACACCGCCGGGCTGTGCAAGAGCTACGGCGACACGGTGGCACTGGACGGTCTCAACCTCACCGTCAACGACGGGGAGGTCTACGGCTATCTCGGACCCAACGGCGCCGGTAAGACCACCACCATCCGCCTGCTGCTGGGGTTGCACCGGCCGAGCGCCGGCCATGCCGAGCTGTTCGGCCTTGACGCCTGGAGCGAACCGGTCAACGCCCACAGACGGGTGGCCTATGTCGCCGGGGAGCCCTTCTTGTGGCCCTCGCTGACGAGCGCCGAGACCTTCGAGTTCCTCGCGCGCCTGCGCGGCGGGACCGATGTCGCGTACCGCGAGCTGCTGACCGAGCGTTTCCAGCTGGACGTCGACAAGAAGGTCAGGGCGCTCTCCAAGGGCAATCGTCAGAAGGTGCAGCTGATCGCCGCGTTCGCGTGCCGCGCGGACCTACTGCTCCTGGACGAGCCCACCGCGGGACTCGACCCGCTGATGGAGGTCGCCTTCCGCGAGACGGTGACGGAAGCCAAGCAGCGTGGCCAGGCGATCTTCCTCTCCTCCCACATCCTCAGCGAGGTGGAGGCGCTCTGTGACCGCGTGGGGATTCTCAGAGACGGGAAGCTCGTCGACGAGGGAACGCTTGCGGAGCTGCGCCACCTCGGGGCGCAGACGGTGGAGGTGACGTTCGCGGGCCACGCGCCGGAGCTCCCGGCGCTGGCGGGCGTCCGGACAGAGAGCGCCGGCCCCAATGCGCTGCGGTTTGAGGTCGTGGGCAGCGTCGGTCCGCTGATCGAAGCGCTCGCCGGGCACCCGGTCACGACGCTTACCAGTCGTGAGCCCTCGCTGGAGGAGATATTCCTGCACCACTACGACGGCTCCGACGGTCATCTCCGCGACTGACGGGACAGTCGTGGCCTCCGGCGCCCCGGCATTGAACAACCGGCTGGGCCTCGCCGGAGCAAGCGCGTTGGCGCGGCGCGCCTTCCGCGACGCGCGCGTCCGCACGGTCGCCTTCGCATACCTGTTCGCGGTGATCGCCTATATCCAGCCGGTCGGCTATCGCGACGCCTACCCGTCGCTGTCGAGCCGGCTCGCGTTCGCCCGCAGCTTCGCTGACAACAAGGCGATTCGCCTGTTCTACGGGGTCCCGCACGATCTGCTCACCGTCTCCGGCTACACAGCCTGGCGTGTGGGTGGGACGCTGGCGATCTTCGCCGCCGTCTTCGGGCTGCTGGCCGCGGTGCGCGCGCTGCGGACCGAGGAGGACACCGGCCGGGCGGAGCTCGTGCTCGCCGCTCCGGTCGGGCGTGGGACCACGTATCTCTCGGCGCTGGCCGCGATCGCGGCGGGCAGCTTCGTCCTCGCGATCGCGGAGTTCGCCGGTCTTGTCCTGTCCGGCCTGCCGGCAGGCGGGTCAGCCGAGCTCGCGCTCGCGACGGCATCGGTCGTGCCCGTGTTCGCGGGAGTGGGCGCGCTCACGAGCCAGCTCGCCTCGACACGCCGGATGGCACTCGAGCTAGGCGGGGCAGCGGTCGGCCTGTTCCTCGCGCTGCGAGTGATCGCCGATACCTCCACCGGCGCCGGCTGGCTGCGGTGGGCGACCCCGCTCGGGTGGGCCGAGGAAGTGCGCCCGTTCACCGGCGCCCACCCCCTCGTCCTGCTGCTGCCCGCCGCGGCGAGCGTATTGCTGCTCCTGTCGGCGGCACGGATCGCCGCCGGACGCGACATCGGCACCGGCGTGCTCCCTACACATGAGAGCGCCGAGCCGCGTCTGGCTCTGCTCCGCTCGCCGCTCGCGCAGGCGCTGCGCTCGGAGGGCGCCAGCCTGGTCGTATGGCTCTCGAGCGTCGGCGCGTTTGCGTACATCGTGGGTGTGATCGCAAACAGCACATCGACCGCGGGAATCTCAAAGAGCCTGCAACGCGAGTTCGCGAGGCTCGGCACGGGCTCGATCGTGACGCCCACCGGCTATCTGGCGTTCGTGTTCCTGTTCTTCGTGCTGGCCGTCAGCCTGTTCGTCTGTGCGCAGATCGGTGCTGCGCGTCACGAGGAAGCCGCTGAGAGGCTCGAGACGCTGCTCTCGCTCCCGGTCGGCCGCCGCAGGTGGTTGGGCGGGCGGCTCCTGCTCGCAGTCGCCGGCGCCGCCGCGATCTCCCTGACGGCCGGTCTGCTGACCTGGGCTGGTGGCGAGTCGGGCGGCGTCAGCGTCTCCTTGACCGGGATGCTCGAAGCCGGCGCAAACTGTCTTCCCGTCGCGCTGATGTTCCTTGGCATCGCGGCGCTCGCCTACGCGATCGTCCCCCGTGCAAGCACCGGGCTCTCTTACGGCCTCGTCACGATCGCCTTTCTGTGGTACCTGTTCGGCTCCCTGCTGAGCGTCCCGAAATGGCTCGTGCAGGCGACACCGTTCGCACACATAGGGCTCGTGCCGGCGCAACCCTTTCGTGCCGCCGCCGCGCTCATCATGCTGGGGATCGCGGCGAGCTGCGCCCTCGCGGCGATCTGGGTCTTCCAGCGGCGCGACCTGATCGGACAGTGAGGAGCGCGAGCCTGTGTTGCAGAAGGTGCCGGTCGGGCGCGCGTTGCTTGACTCCTATCGCGGGATCGTGCCCGGCTAGCGATCCTCGACTGGGACCGCGAGCAGGTGCACACCCTCGGCGCTCTCCAGCGAGAAGCCCATCGCCGGGCCATCGGAGAGGCCGATCCGCAGCGCGGGGCTCTGCCAGCGCTCGTCCTGATCGCGGTCGACGTAGACGGGGGTGCTGCCCACAACGCCCAGCAGGACGTCGTGGGGGCCCGGCCGGCAGCTCAGCGGCCGGCAGGCAGATCGGCGAGCTGCCGTCACAGCAGCCGCCGGACTGGTGGATCACCAGCGGGCCGTAGCGCGCCGCCAGGCGCTCGAGCAGCTCGAGCACCGGCGGCGTTGCGCTGACCCGCCCTCACCGTGGGCTTCGGGCATCCCTAGAAGAACCCGAGCGGCTCGGGGTCATAGCTGACCAGCAGGCACTTCGTCTGCGTGTAGTGGTCGAGCATCATGCGATGGTTCTCGCGCCCGACCCCCGAGGACTTGTAGCCGCCGAACGCGGCACCGGCGGGGTAGAGGTGGTAGCAGTTCGTCCACACGCGCCCGGCCTTGATCGCGCGGCCCATGCGGAAGGCACGGCTGCCGTCACGCGTCCAGACGCCGGCGCCGAGGCCGTACATCGTGTCGTTGGCGATCTCCAGCGCCTCGGCCTCGTCCTTGAAGGTGGTCACCGCGAGCACCGGGCCGAAGATCTCCTCCTGGAAGACGCGCATCGAGTTCTCGCCCTTCAGGACGGTCGGCTCGAAGTAGTAGCCGCCCTGCAGCTCGCCCTCCATCTCCGCGGGCGTGCCCGCCGATCAGCAGCTCGGCGCCCTCGTCGAGGCCGATCTGCACGTAGCTTTCGATCTTCTCGAGCTGCGCCTTGGAGACCTGCGGGCCGATCTGCGTGGACGGGATCCAGCGGGTTGCCCTGGCGGATCGCGCGGATGCGCTCCAGCGCAGCGCCCCATGAACTCCTCGTAGATCGACTCCTGGATCAGCGCCCGCGACGGGCAGGTGCAGACCTCGCCCTTGTTGAAGGCGTACAGCACGAGCCCCTCGATCGCCTTGTCCAGCAGCGCGTCGTCGGCGTCGAGGATGTCCTCGAAGAAGATGTTCGGCGACTTGCCGCCCAGCTCGGTCGTCGAGGGGATCAGGTTCTGGGCGGCGTAGCCCATGATCAGCCGCCCGGTGACCGTCTCGCCGGTGAACGCGATCTTCGCGATCCGCTTGCTGGAGCCGAGCGCGCGGCCGACCTCGGCGCCGGAGCCGTTGACGATGTTGATGACGCCCGGCGGAACGACGTCCTCGATCACCTCGGCGAGCTTCAGCAGCGACCACGGCGTCGGGCTGGCAGGCTTGATCACCGTGCAGTTGCCGCCCGCGAGCGCCGGGGCGAGCTTCCACGCCGCCATCAGCAGCGGGAAGTTGAACGGGATGATCTGCCCGACCACGCCGAGCGGCTCGCGGAAGTGGTAGGCGTAGGTCTTCTCGTCGATCTCTGAGATCGAGCCCTCCTCGGCGCGCACGGCGCCGGCGAAGTAGCGGAAGTGATCGATCGCCAGCGGCAGGTCGGCGGCGAGCGTCTCGCGCACCGGCTTGCCGTTCTCCCAGCTCTCGGCGACCGCCAGCATCTCGAGGTTCTCCTGGATCGCGTCGGCGATCGCGTCCAGCACTGCCGCGCGTTCGGCGGGCGACCGACGGCCCCAGGCGTCCTTGGCGGCGTGCGCGGCGTCGAGCGCGAGCTCGACGTCCGTCGGGCGTGGAGTCGGCCACCTCGCAGAACGGCTCGGCCGTCGCGGGCGTGAGGTTCTCGCGGTACTCGCCGCTCGCTCGGCGCTACCCACTCACCGCCGATGAAGTTCTCATAGCGGCACTTCAGCTCGACGACGCTCCCGTCCTGTCCGGGTGCCGCGAAGATCGTTGGTGCTTCGACTGCAACTGCCATGAGAATCCTCCTGAGTGGTTGTTCTTGGGTTTCTGAGATCTGTTCGGGGTCCGGGTCCGGCTTCAGGCAGGTGCGGCTACGCGTGCGCTGCGGTCGAGCCGCTCGGCACGTCGGGCGTGCGGAAGACCATCCGCGGCGCTGGTGCGCTGCCGTCCAGCGCGGGGACCGGCACATCCTCGAGGGAGAGTGGCTGGTCGAAGCTGTGGACGATCGCGGCCTTCATCGGGAACTCCTCGGGTGGAGGACTCCAACGTCACATGCCCGAGACGGCCGGCCATCCGCGAATTGCAGCGTGTGGCGGTCAGTAGTCATCACGGAGCCGACGCGGGGTCGGGGTTTTCTACCCGCTGACGCGCGCGGTCGGCGCCCGATGGCGCTCGCCCGCGGAGCGGCTTAGCGTGCGTGTGATGGCGTTGACCGCCGAGCAAACCCAGGCGGCCGCGAGCCCCGACGGGGCCTCGGTGATCGAGCCGACCGAGCAGGTCGAGCTGCTGATGCGCGATCTGCGCAGCTCCCCGCAGGGACTCTCCGGTACCGAGGCCAAGCGACGGCTGCTGCAGTACGGGCCCAACGAGCTGCACCGGCGCGGCGGACTGAAATGGCCGGCCGAGCTGGCACACCAGCTGACGCATCCGCTCGCGCTGCTGCTGTGGCTCGCCGCGGCCCTGTCGTTTGCCGTCGGTAGCAGGACTGTGGCGATCGCGGTGCTGCTGGTGATCGCCCTGAACGCCGTGTTCGCCCTGATCCAGGAGATGCAGGCCGAGCGGGCGGTCGAGGCCCTGGCGCAGTTCCTGCCCCAGAAGGTGCGCGTGCTACGCGACGGCGCTCCGACGGAGATCGTGGCGGCCGAGCTCGTCCCCGGCGACATCGTCCTCGTCGAGGAGGGCGACCGGATCGCCGCCGACATGCGCATGATCTCCGGCGCCGTCGAGGTCGATCTGTCGACGCTCAACGGCGAGTCCGCACCGGCGCTGCGCTCGGCCGACCTGATCGACCCGAGCGTCGCGCGGATCGCCGCGCGGGACCTGTTGTTCAGCGGCACCAGCGCCACCGGCGGAGAGGCACGCGGAGTCGTGTTCGCGACCGGAATGCACACCGAGCTCGGTCGCATCGCCGCGCTGTCCGAGCGGGTCAAGGAGGAGCCGAGCCCGCTTGAAGCACAGGTGCGCAAAGTCGCCTGGCTGATCGCCGCGATCGCGATCGCGATGGCCGTCGCCTTCGTTCCGGTGGCGATCTTCGGCGCCGGACTGTCGCTGAAGGACAGCATCGTCTTCGCCGTCGGCCTGCTCGCCGGCAACGTGCCCGAGGGCCTGCTGCCGGTCATCACGCTCGCGCTCGCCGTCGCCGTGAGCCTGCTCGCACGACGCGGCGCGCTGGTCAAGCGCCTCAGCGCCGTCGAGACGCTCGGCTCGACCGACGTGATCTGCACCGACAAGACCGGCACGCTGACCGAGAACCGCATGAGCCCGGTCGCGGTGTGGACGCTCACAGGCGAATTCCCCCTCGGTGCCGAGCACCGGACGGCCGACCACGGACGCGCTTGCTCCTCTCGCCCAGGTCGCGTGGGCGTGCAACAACGCCCATCTGCAGCCCGACGGGCAGAACACGGGCGACCCGACAGAGATCGCACTTCTGCAGACGGCCGAAGCCCTCGGCGTCAGCTTCGACGCCGCCGCTCGCGAGCACGCGCGCCGCCATCAATACAACTTCGACCCGCAACGCAAGCTGATGTCAACGCTTGACGCCTGTGAAGGCCATGACTTCCTGGCCACGAAGGGCGCACCCGAGGCGGTGCTGCCTCGCTGCACCACGGCGGTGCTGGCAGGCGGCGAGGAAGGCCCGTTGCGAGCGGGCAGACCGCGAACGCGTGACCGCGGCGGTTGAGGGGTTCGCCAGGCAGGGGCTGCGCGTGCTCGCGCTTGCACGCAAGCTGACAACCTCCGCCGCGCAGCCTCCCGAGCGCGACGACGCGGAGTCAGGGCTCTGCTTTCTCGGGCTGGTCACGATGCAGGACCCGCCCCGCCCCGCGGTCGCCCGACGCCGTCGCCCGCTGCCACGCCGCCGGCATTCGCATCATCGTCATCACCGGCGACCATCCGCTCACCGCAGCGGCGATCGCCGGGCAGGTCGGCATCGGCGGAAAGGATCCCCTGATCGTCAATGCACAGGCGTTCGACCACCGTCACGAGCAGGAGGTCCGCGACATCCTCGCCACCGGCCGCGAGGTGATCTTCGCCCGTGCGTCACCCGAGACCAAGCTGCAGATCGCCGAGGCGCTACGCAGCGAAGGGCACGTGGTCGCGATGACCGGGGACGGCGTCAACGACGCACCCGCCCTGCGCACCGCCGACATCGGTGTCGCGATGGGCCTCTCCGGAACCGACGTCGCCAGGGAGGCGTCGACGATGGTGCTCACCGACGACAACTTCGCGACGATCGTCGTCGCGATCGAGGCCGGACGCCAGGTCTACGACAACGTTCGCAAGTTCGTCCAGTACATCTTCGCCCACGCCACACCGGAGGTCATACCGTTTCTTCTGTTCGCGCTCAGTGGCGGCGCGATCCCGCTCCCTCTGACCGTGATGCTGCTCCTCGCCTTCGACGTCGGAACCGAGACCCTGCCCTCGCTCGCGCTCGGACGCGAGCCGATCGAGCCGGGCAGCATGGATCGCCCGCCACGCCCCCGCTCGGAGGGCGTGATCCAGGGCCCGATGCTGGTGCGCGCGTGGCTGTTCCTCGGCGTGATGGTCTCCGCGCTCTCGCTTGCCGGCTTCTTCTACGTCCTGAATCGTGCCGGCTGGCAGGCCGGGGATGCCGTCGGCGACGGGCCATCCCCTTCACCACGCCTACCTCGAGGCCACGACGATGACGTTCGCGGGGATGATCGCCGGGCAGATCGGCACCGCGTTTGCGGTCAGAACCAGACGCGCGTCGCTGCGATCGATCGGTGTCTTCAGCAACCGCTACCTGCTGCTCGGGATCGCAGCAGAGCTGGCGCTCGCGGCGGTGTTCATCTACGCACCTCCGCTGCAGTCGCTCCTCGGAACTGCGGCGCTGCCGCTCGGCGACCTGGCGTTCCTGCTGCCCTTCCCGTTCATCGTCTGGGGTGCGGATGAGCTACGTCGCTGGCTGGTCCGTCGACGTTCGCCGATCGCGCCGATCGCGCCGATCGTGACGCCGGCCTGACGGCGCTCGCAGTGATGCGCCGCGGGTTCTGCCGGCGGTGCTGAGGACTCGCGCGACGCCCTACTCAGAGCCCAGGGCGATCCTGACCTGCCGCGCTATCTCGAGATCCTCGCGCGCGGCGAGCACGAGCGTCCTAACCGAAGCTTGCTCCGCTCCTATCTGGGCGTCCGTCGTCACGCTCTGATTGCGGGCGTCATCCAGATGCGCGCCCAGGAACCCAAGTCCTGCGACCGTGCGCGTGCGCACCTCGGGCGAGCGTTCGCCGACACCGCCGGTGAACACGAGCACGTCGAGGCCGCCCAAGCTCGCCGTCATCGCTGCGATCTGGGCGCGGAGCCTGTGGAGGTAAACATCGCGCGCGAGGCGGGCAGACCCATCGCCCTCCGCGGCTCGTCCGAGCAGCTCGCGCATGTCGGCGCTGCCGGCCAGCCCCAGCAGACCTGAACGGTGCTCGAGCGAGTCGGCAAGGTCCGCCGCGGAGAGATGCTCGCGTTCCAGCAGCCACAGCAAGATGCCGGGGTCGACGCTGCCCGCTCGGGTCGCCATCACCAGGCCCTCGAGAGGTGTGAAGCCCATTGTCGTGTCGAGCGAGCGACCGTCGTAGATCGCGCACAGTGACGCACCGGCCCCGAGATGGCAGCTCACGATCCGCAGTCCCGCGGGGTCGCGCTGCAGCAGCTCCGGTGTGCGCCGCGCCACCCACGCATGCGAAAGACCGTGGAAGCCATAGCGGCGCAGCCCCCAGCGCTCGCGCCACTGCGCCGGTAGGGCGTAGGTCGCCGCGGCCATCGGGAGTGTCGCGTGGAAGGCCGTGTCAAAGCATGCGACGGCCGGCAGGTCCGGTAGCAACCGGGTGACGGCATCGAGTGCGGCCAGCGACTTGGGTTGGTGCAAGGGAGCGAGATCGACGAGTTCGCGCAGGTCCGTCTCGACGGCCGCGTCGATCCTCACCGCGTTGCGGTAGCGCTCGCCTCCATGCACGATGCGATGGCCGATCGCATCCGCCGCGCCCATCGGCGAGTCGAGCGCGGCGCGCAGATCGTCACCGTCCACCTCTGTGCGCGGTGCCTGGAGCTCCCGCGCGTCGATCGTGTTGTCCTGCCCGTCGAGGAGCGTCAGCTTGAGGCTGCTCGAGCCGGCGTTGACGACCAGGACACGCAAGATCGCGCCTACCCCGGCGTCTCGGGCGCGCCCGGGCCAGTGCTCGCGCCGGGCCAGCACCAGTCGGTGACGTCGGGCGGGTCGGTACCGTGTGCGCGGGTGTAGGCGCGGTGGCGCAGCCGCTCGTCGGCCATCTCCTGGCGCACATGGCCGGCACGCTCGGCCAGGCCGGGAACACGATCGATCACGTCCATCACGAGATGGAAGCGGTCGAGGTCGTTGAGCATCACCATGTCAAACGGCGTCGTGGTGGTGCCCTCCTCCTTGTAGCCGCGCACATGGATGTTGTCGTGGTTGGTGCGCCGGTAGGTGAGACGGTGAATCAGATACGGGTAGCCGTGGTAGGCGAAGATCACGGGGCGGTCGGTCGTGAACAGTGCGTCGAACTCCGGCTCGGACAGCCCGTGAGGATGCTCGCTGTCAGGCTCCAGGCGCATCAGGTCGACGACGTTCACGAGCCGCACGTTCAGCTCGGGTAGATGCTCGCGCAGGAGTGCAGCCGCCGCGACGCTCTCGAGTGTCGGGACGTCACCGGCGCAGCCGAGGACCACGTCGGGCTCCTGATCGCCGGCGCTCGAGAAGGAGTCCCAGATGCCGATCCCGCGGGTGCAGTGCGCGACCGCCTCCTCCATCGTCAGGTAGTTCAGCGACGGCTGCTTGCCGGCCACGATCACGTTCACGTAGTTGCGGCTGCGCAGACAGTGGTCGGCGACCGACAACAGGCAGTTGGCGTCCGGCGGTAGGTACACGCGGACGATCTCCGCCTTCTTGTTGATCACGTGGTCGATGAATCCGGGGTCCTGATGAGAGAACCCGTTGTGGTCCTGGCGCCAGACGTGCGAGGAGAGCAGGTAGTTCAGCGATGCGATCGGCCGGCGCCAGGGGATTTGGCGTGTCACCTTCAGCCATTTCGCATGCTGGTTGAACATCGAGTCCACGATGTGGATGAACGCCTCGTAGCTGTTGAACAGGCCGTGGCGGCCCGTCAGCAGATAGCCCTCCAACCATCCCTGGCACAGATGCTCGGAGAGGACCTCCATGACCCGGCCATCGCGCGCCAGGTGGTCGTCACTGGAGAGGGTCTCGGCGTCCCAGGCGCGGTCGGTCACCTCGAAGACCGCCCCGAGCCGATTGGATGCGGTCTCGTCCGGGCCCACGATCCGGAAGCTTTCAGGGTTCTGTCGGATCACGTCGCGAAGGAACTCGCCGAGCACCCGCGTGGGCTCGCTGACGCTCGCGGTGGGACCGGGCACCGCCACGCCATACTCACGGAAGTCCGGCAGCTCGAGCTCTCGCAGCAGCACGCCGCCGTTGGCGTGCAGGTTTGCGCCCATCCGTCGCTCACCCTCCGGCGCAAGCGCGGCCAGCTCGGCGCGCAGCGAGCCACGCTCGTCGAACAACTCTCCAGGACGGTACGAGCGCATCCATTCCTCCAACTGCGCCAGGTGCTCGGGGTTGCCCGCCAGGTCCGCGAGCGGGACCTGATGCGAGCGAAACGACCCCTCCGCCGGGAGCCCATCGACGGTCTTAGGGCCCGTCCAGCCCTTTGGGGTGCGCAGGACGATCATCGGCCAGCGCGGACGCACGGTCTCACCGTCCTCGCGAGCCGCGCGCTGGATCTCGGCGATCTCGGCGGTCACCTGATCGAGCGTGGCGGCCATGAGCTGATGCATCGCTGCCGGCTCATCGCCCTCGACGAACCGGGGGTCGTAGCCGTAGCCTTCCAGCAGCGCGCGGAGCTCCGCTTGGGGCACGCGGGCCAGCACCGTCGGGTTGGCGATCTTGTAGCCATTCAGATGAAGCACCGCGAGCACCGCGCCATCACGCACGGGGCTGAGGAACTTGTTGGAATGCCAGCTCGTCGCGAGCGCCCCCGTCTCCGCCTCGCCGTCTCCGACCACGCAGCACGCCAGCAGGTCGGGGTTATCGAACGCCGCACCATAGGCGTGAGCGAGCGAGTAGCCGAGCTCGCCACCCTCATGGATCGAGCCGGGCGTCTCAGGAGCCACGTGGCTGGGAATCCCGCCGGGAAAGGAGAACTGGCGGAACAGTCTGCGCATGCCCTCCTCGTCACGACCGATGTGCGGATAGACCTCGCTGTAGGTCCCCTCGAGGTAGACGTTCGCCAGCACGCCTGGGCCGCCGTGCCCTGGGCCGGTGACATAGATCGCGTTGAGGTCGCGCTCGCGGATCACGCGGTTCATGTGCGCGTAGATGAAGTTCAGCCCGGGTGTCGTGCCCCAATGGCCGAGTAGACGGGTCTTGGTGTGCTCGATCCGCAGTGGCTCCCGCAGGAGCGGGTTCTCGAGCAGATAGATCTGGCCTACCGACAGATAGTTGGCCGCGCGCCAGTAGGCGTCCAGACGACGAAGCTCCACGGCCGATAGCGGGGCGACCGAACCCAGGCGGGCTGAACCGGAGGCTGGGCTACCGGGCATTGCGGGACTCCCATCGATAGAAGGCGAACTGTGCCTGTCCATCCTGGCTGAAGATCGTAGGGCGGGCCCGTTGGGCCCGCCCTACGCGCATCGCTCGGTGCTCACACGGTTGCCGCGACCCGCTCGACTCGGGCGGCGGGCGAGCTGCCGTCGGTGCCCTCGAGCACGACCTTCAAGGCACCGGAGTTCGCCGCATCGGCGAATGTGTCGTATGCGCTCATCGTCTCGCTCAGCGGGAAGCGATGCGTGGCAAACAGCGAGGGGTCCAGGCGACCGCTCGCGATCAGGCGCATCAGCTGGGGGATGCTGAACGTATCGACGAGCCCCGTCGTGATCGTGACGTCACGGATCCAAAGCTTCTCCAAGTGCAGCTCGGCGGGCTTGCCGTGAACGCCGATGTTGGCGACGCGCCCTCCGGCACGGATCAGCTCCGCAGCGAGCTCGAAGGTCTGGGGCACGCCGACCGCCTCGAAGGCGGCGTCTGCACCAAGGCCGTCGGTCAGCTCCATCACCCGTGCGACCGCGTCCTCGCTGCCATTGTTGATCGTGGTGTCGGCGCCGAACCGGCGGGCACTCTCGAGGCGGCTGTCGGCGAGGTCGATCGCGATGATCCGCCCGGGTGTGTACAGGCGTGCCGTGAGGATCGCGGCCAGACCGATCGGGCCGGCACCGACGATCGCCACGACGTCGCCCGGGGAGACCATGCCGTTGAGTACCCCGACCTCGAAGGAGGTGGGCAGGATGTCTGCAAGGAACAGCACCTGCTCGTCGGTGAGCTGCTCCGGCACCTTGTAAACCGAGTTATCCGCGAACGGCACGCGTGCGTACTCGGCCTGCAGGCCGTTGATGAGGTGGCCGAAGATCCAGCCGCCTCCGCCCAGGCACTGCCCGTAGCGGCCTTCCTTGCAGTAGCGACAGCGCCCGCACGAGCTCACGCACGACATCAGCACCCGGTCGCCGGGGGAGACCGTGCTCACGCCGGCGCCCACCTCCTGCACCGTTCCCACGGCCTCGTGGCCGAGCACGGTGCCGGGGGTCGTCTCGGGCACGTCGCCTTTGAGGATGTGCAGATCGGTGCCGCAGATCGTCGAGGTGTCGATGCGTACGATCGCGTCGGTCGGGTCGAGGATCGTGGGGTCGGCGACCGTGTCCCAGCCGCGCTCTCCGGGACCGTGATAAACGAGGGCCTTCATTTTCGGTTCCTTCCTGGTGGTCGGCGAGCGATGAGTTCGGTGAGGGCACTTGAGGCTTTGTGGCGATTTGCCGCTATCTACTTCAACCTAGACCTGCCGTCGAGCACGCACATCGGGAGCTTGCACCGGCCCAACGTGCACGTTTCTACGGATCGTGGCGATCCGGCTCGCCAGTCGGTGGCGCGAAATCCGGACCAGCCAGCCCGCGGCCGTCCACGGCGCGGGCGATCTCGGCGATTTGCAGGTCCAAGACCTGGGCCGTGTCGAGTCTCAGGACCGTGGCGTCGTGCTCGTCGAGCTCCTCGAAGCCACGGAACTGCTCTTCCGCGATCTGCGGGGTCGCGTCGGACACGCGCCGCGGGTCGCCGCAGGCGTTGGGCGGCACGCTCCAGGGCCAGCGCGAGCGGGACCTCACAGCGAACGACCAACAGGGGCATCCCGACGGCTCGCAATCCGTCGAGCAACACCCCGCGATCCTCGCGTGTGCGGCATGTCGCATCCACGATCACGTCGCCTCGACGCTGAAGTGCGAGAAGCGCGTCTCGAGTGAGCTGCTCGTATGTCGCGCGCGTGAAGCCGGCGCTGTAGTGCTCCTGGCGCGCGGGCTGTGACGGCGCGAGGTGCGCCAAGCGCTTGCGTACGGCGTCCGAGGAGACCACGGGCATCTGCGAGCATCGCGAGAGCTCGCCGGCGAGCACCGACTTGCCGCTCGCAGCGGGTCCGCAGACCACGATTGCGAGGGGCGCACGCCCACGCCAGCAAAGCTGCTCGCTCAGCAGCCACAGCTGCTGGGCACTCCGCAGCTGCTCGACACGGTCCGGCCCATCGTGCTCGGAAGCCGCGATCAGCGTCACCTTCGCACGGACGAGCGCCCAATGGGCGGCGTAGAACGAGCGCAGCGTCTCACCACCGGGGTCCATACCCGCGTGGCGGTATGCGCTGACCAGCTCGCGGGCTGCCCAGCGCTGTCCATTGGCCTCGAGGTCCATCTCCAGGAAGGCAAGGTCGAACGCGATGTCGCTCCTGCGCAGCTCTGGGTCGAACTCGATCCGATCGACGACGCGGACGGTGGGCCCGGCGAGCACATGCTCGCAACGCAGGTCCCCATGGCCGTCGCGGGCGAGGCCTTCCTGCGCCCGGCGGTGAAACTCGGGCGCGTGCGCGCTCACGAAGGCCTCGCCGAAGCCGGCGGCCACATCCACGTGCCATCCGGACGGAGGGCCGACATGCATCAGCTCCTGCACGTTGCGCCGCCACAGCGCGAGCATCCGATCGGCGTCCCAATCCGCCACCACGTCCGCCGAGCGATGGAAGGCTGCCAGCAGGCGAGCCGCCGCCGTGACATGCGCTCGGGTCAGAGAGCCCGCTGCGATCAAGCCGGCGAATGTGTCGTCCTGTCTGAACGTGCGCATCTCAACGACGTACTCCACCGCGTCGGGTGCGCCGTCAGGGGCGATGCGATATCCGTCCCCGTCCCTGACGATCGCCCGCACCCCCAGGTAGATCCCGGGAGCGAGCTGTTGGTTGACCCGCACCTCCTCACGGCAGGCGCTGTGACGGAGGCCCAGCGTGCTGTAGTCGAGGAAGCCGAGCGCCAGCGGCTTCTTGACCTTGTAAGCGCGTTCGCCGGCCACGAACACCCACGACGCGTGGGTCTCATGCACGGAGACCCGCGGCACACCCGGATACATCGCGGGCGTGGCGAGCGCCTGTAGTAGCGCCCGATCACCGCACTGCCGGCGGGAGGGGTCGATTTGAGCCGTAGGGGAGCCGGGCATCGCTTTGTTCAGTGCAGGGACACCTACACGGCAGATACTGCTCGCCGGCGGAGATACCTTCGTCCGTGGAACGCCGCGCCCCCGGACCGGGACCCTACGGATGTCGTGAGGTGCGGCTCCCGTCGTCGGCGGGACCGTGGGAAACCCGCAGCTCGGTCAGGTGGGATCTGCGGATGCCGTCGCCGGCCATCGGCACGAGGATGCTGCTCAACCGCCCGAGGATGCTGCTCGACGCAGAGATCATCCGGGCGAGGAAAGGAGGGCAAGTGTCATCCGAAATAGACCCGGTCGGCGAGCGCGACCATTTGCGTGACCGGCTACAGCATCTGCGAGCGATCCTGCCCGTCTTCGCCCAGGAGCTCGCAAGCGCCCGCCGTGAGGCCGCTCGACTTCGACTCCAGAACGCCAGCCTCACAGAGCGGGTGCGTGAGCTACAGCGCCAAGGGCGGTCCGATCGCTCATTACCTGGAGGGTCGCTCGCGCGACACGGCGGCTCCTCGCACACGCTTGATCGGGTGGTCGGCTCCGTCGTCGGCAGGAAATCATGACGCACTGCTGGGCCCGCGAACGAGGAACGCGCCGGTGGCGAGCGCGGCGCGGATGGGGTGCGGTTGCGCTGCCCCTGATCGGCGCCCTGGCGCTCGTCGCGGCAACGCCGACGCCCTCCCTGGCGGCCGGCTGGTCACCCGCGGTGAGCGTCTCGGCCGCACACGACATGATCAGCAACGTCGGGCTCGCCTCCGGTCCCAGCGGGGACATGCTCTTCTGGCGCTTCTACGACCTGGCGCCGCCGACGCGTCAGATCTTTGGGCCGCCCGGCGCGAGTTACGCCGGGTCGCCGCCAGCCGGCCCGTTCGGCAGGCCGCGTGCGCTGCCGGCAAGCTACGCCAGCGGGCCACTCGTCGCATTGGGCGGCGGAGGGATAGCCCAGCTGATCCTCCACCGCACCGGTGTCAACACCGCAAAGCCGAGCGTCGCGATCGGCGATGTCAGTGGCCACTTCCACCCCCCGCTGCCTGTCGCCGGCAGCGCCTGGGTAGGCCGTGCCAGCCTCGCCGGCAACCGCAACGGCGAACTGCTGTTGGCCTGGATCAGCTCCCCCCGCTCTGGCCACCGCCAGGTCTGGGCCAGCGTCCGTCTTCCGGGTCACGGCTTTGCTGCACCGCAACTGGTCTCCTCCTCAGCCAACGGCCTGGCGGTTACCGCGGCGGTCGGCCCCCGCGCGCACGCGACGGCGCCCGCCGGCCGGGCTGCGTCGGACATGGTCGTGGTGTTCGACAGCAAGCGGGGCCGCATGCTGGTCCGGATACGGCCGCACGGAAGCGGCTGGGGGGCCGTTTCCGACATCGGCCCAGCCGCCGTCGGTAACGAAAACCAGGTCGCGACCCCCTACATCGGCCGTAATGGGCGCATAGCCGTCGCCTGGTATCACCGCCAGCTCTCCGAGGGCGGAGAACAGGGACCGAGCTACACCCGGGTCGCCGTACGGCCGCCCGACCGACGCAAGTTCCTGCCGGCCCAGACGCTGGCCAAGAGTCAGAACGGCCCGCTGGCGGGCGAAGTCGCGCTCGTGGGCGGCGAGGGCTATCCACCGCTGCTGGCATTCGTAGCGCCCGCCTCGAGCAGCGAACCGACGCCGGCCCGCTCAGTCGTGAGGATCTCATCGAGTCACGGAGATCGGTTCAGCGCCGCGAGGATCATCTCGCCGCCCGGGCAGTGGGCCAGCAGCGCGGGAGGCGCGATAGGAGCGGGCGGCGCGATCGTCACATGGGTCGGTGGGCCCAACCCGCCATTCTCGGCGCTCGGGGCCGGTGCCGCCGTCTACGCCGCCCTGGTCACGCCCAGCGGCAATCGGCTCGGTGCTCCCGTCGAGGTCTCGCCCGCCGAGCACGCGCAGTCGGCTGTGCCGCTGCGTAGCGAAAACGGCGGCCGCTGGATCATCGCCTGGAGCAGCCTGCCCCAGTTCCTCTCGCCGCAGCTCCCCGGCCGCTCAGTCGTGCAGGTCACGACCTGCGCGATTGGGTGCGGATAAGACGCGGGCGCTCTTCCTTCCGGCCCGGCACTTCCCATCCAGCCCGGCGCCGAACTGCGAATGGGCGGGCCAGGTCGTGGCCTGCACCAACAGCTGTAGGAGTCGGCGTCTCTATTCGATGTCAGGTTGCGGGATTTCCCTGTGCTCGGCGACGGAAAGGTGCGGATGACCCGACGGAAGCGAGGTCTTAGCTTGCACCCATGACCAAGACCCAGACAACCGACCACCTGACAGCGTCGGCACAGGAAGACCCCGCCACACCGGACTCGATGAGCGTCTTCCCGAACATTCTCTGCGCAGTCGACGGCACGCGGACAAGCACGACCGCCGTCGAGATGGCCGCCTCGCTGGTGGCCCCCGGCGGCCACCTGACGCTGTTGGCCGTGACCGCCGTATCGGGCTCCAGCGTCCACGCCACGGCGGCGATCAGTCCCGACCGGGCAGACCTCGTGCTCAAAAACGCCAAGCGCATCGCCGACGACGCCGGCGTTCCCTCGAGCACCGTCGTGGATCCAGGCGGCCCCCCAAGCGAGGTCATCCTCGCGCGAGCCTCCGAACACGACCTGCTCGCGATCGGCGCACCCGTCACCTCATGGCTGGGTGGCATGCTCATCGGAGGCGTGGCCACGACCTCGCTGAGCCGGCTCACCACCCCCATCCTCTTCGCCCGCGGGTCGCTCACCGGCTCGCTGCGAGGGCACCAGATCCTGGTCGCCAGCGACGCCGAGAAGGGCTCAGATCACATCGTGGATATCGCCGGGCGACTCGGACAGAGCCAGGGCGCACGGGTCACACTCGTGAACGCTCCCGGCGCCGAGTCGAAATCGAAGCCACGGGCCATCGAAGCGCAGGCGCGCGCCCTGCAGCTCGCGGTTCCAAATGCCGGCGAACCGTACGTTGAACCAGGCAAGGCCTGGGACGTGATCCTCGAAGCTGCCAAGCACACCGAGGCCGCCCTGGTGGTGATGGGCAGCCGCCGGCCGACCGGGCTGCACGCGTTCGGAAGCGTCAGCCGGCGCGTGGTCCATGATGCGCCCTGCTCGGTGCTCGTCATCCCACCTGGCCAATAACGAGCCGCTCGGCTTGCGCAGCGAATCAACGCCCGTGCAGCAGGCCCGCTCGGTAATAACCCGCAACTCTTTGCAGTGGCGCTCACGGATGCCGAGTGCCGGCCTCCCCACGTAGTCTGCTCTTGAGCCCAAAGGAGACCGATGATGTTCAAGCACGTACTTGTGGGAGTTGACGGCCGGCCGGGCGGCCGCGATGCGATCGCACTCGCCCGTCTTCTCGGCGACGCCGGCGCGAAGCTGACCCTCGTGTTCGTGCGCAGCACTGAGATCGCAGAGGATGTGGCGGAGTCCGAGGAGCTGCTCGAGCGGGAACGCAGCGCGGCCGGCCTCGAGGCAGAACTCCGGAGCGTGATCGCACTCAATCCGGGCCGCGGCCTTCACGAACAAGCCGAGCGCCAGGGAGCAGATCTACTCGTGGTCGGCTCCTGCAGCCACGGCAGCTTCGGTCGCGCGATGCTGAGCAACGACACGCGCGCCGCCCTCAACGGCGCCCCCTGCGCGGTCGCGGTAGCCGCGCGCGGCTACGCAGAGCACCACAAAGCGATCTCCAATGTCGGTGTCGCCTACAACGGATCGCCCGAGAGCAGGGCAGCGCTCGCGGTGGCTAAGGAGCTCGCGGCGGACGCAAAGGCAGCGGTTCGCGCGCTGGAAGTCGTCTCGCTGCCATCCGCCACCTTCGGCGGCCTCGTTGCACCCGCGATCGGGGATTACGCCGACGAGGTGATCAAGCAGGCGAGCGAACGCATGAGAGAGCTTGGCGACGTCGACGGACGCGCGGTCTATGGCCTCGCCGGAGAGGAGCTCGCCAGGTTTGGGGACGAGCTCGACATCCTCGTTGTCGGCTCGCGCGGATACGGCCCGCTGCGACGTCTCGTCAGCGGCAGCACCTCCAACTACCTGGAGCGCCACGCGCGCTGCTCGCTGCTCGTGCTGCCCCGCACGGACACCGCCCGAGCCTCCGACCCGATGGGCGCCGGCGAGCCCCTGATCGCCTCCCGCAGCCAGGCGTAGGGGACAGTCGATACCGTCATGGCGATGAGCCCCGACGACTCAACCCCGAGCGAGGACGCCCTGGCCGGCGAGGGCGCTTCCGCGGAGACGATCCGCATAGTCCTCGCCGACGATCACACGGTTGTGCGCAGCGGGCTGCGGATGCTGCTCGACAACGAAGGCGACTTCGAGGTGGTCGCCGAGGCCAGCGACATCGAAAGTGCTCGGCGCTACGTCCGCGGCCATCATCCTGGGGTGCTCGTGCTCGACCTGAACATGCCTGGCGGCTCGAGCCTCGAGGCGATTCCACTGATTCGCGAGGAGTCGCCCGGCACCCAGATCGTCGTGTTGACCATGCAGCAGGAGCCCGCGTTCGCACGCGAGGCGCTCGGTGCGGGAGCTCTCGGTTACGTCCTCAAGGAGGCCGCTGACGACGAGCTCGTCGAAGCCGTGCGGCTGGCCGCCGTGGGTGAGAGCTACCTCAACCCGCGGCTTGGCGCGCGCATCGCATCCGAGCCGCCGCCCGGCCCACCGGATGACCTGTCAAATCGCGAGGTCGATGTGTTGCGGCTGATCGCGCTCGGACACACCAACGCCGAGATCGCACAGCAGCTCTACCTGTCGGTGCGCACGGTCGAGACCCATCGCTCGCACGTCCAACAGAAGCTCAGGCTCTCCACCCGCGCCGAGCTCGTGGGCTACGCGCTGGAACGCGGGCTCATCAGCACCGACACAGACGCCGGGAGTTGATCGACCTGTCCCCAAAGGACTTGGGGATGATCTCGACCGCTCCGCACGGACACCCCTGCGCACAGATGCCGCAGCCCTTGCAGTAGCCCTGAGTGGCGTGATCGAAACTTACCTCCCGGCGGCCGGCGTCGAAGCGGGGCGGGGCGGGGTGCGGTACCCGGTGAAACTACGCCCTTCTACTTAGCGGCCGCCGTATGTTGCGGCGATGGCATGGCAGTCGGCCTCGCGCAAACTTGACCCAACGTTTGATCACATCGACGAGTGGGAGGTTGGCAAATGAGGAAGATGCTGGAGATAGGAGGAATGCTGGCGGCGGTGGTACTCATCGGGTTCGGCATCGCCGCGATCGTGATCGGTGCGGAAGGGCGCAGCACCGTAAACAGCAGCGTGACCGAACAGAAGATCGTCGGCACCCCCGACATGACACCGCAGGGGATCAAGGCTGCGGCCGCGAAGTCAGGACTGAACGTGGCCACCCTCAAGATCCCCACCTGCTCGGTTGCCAACCAGCCGGTCGAAGACGGGACCAGCGCCCGATGCTTCGCGCAATACATGAAAATCCACGCCTTGGAGGCCACCGGCGGGCAGCTCTACTCGCAGATGCCGCGCTACGCGACGGCTGACGGCAAGGGCACCGACGTGGAAGCACAGGCACTCAAAGCGGGCGGCAAGCCCGTCCCCAACCAGGCGCGTGAAGTCTGGGTGCAGGAGACGGCGCTCTCAACCGCGCTCAACACCAGCTACATGGCGTCGCAGACCGCGATGTTCGGAATCGTGGTAGGCATCGCGCTCCTTCTGGCCGGACTCGGGTTTGGGATCCTGGCGGTCGGTGGCGCGCTGCGCAACCGTGACTCCGCGCTCGCGCGCCTACAGAGTCACGGGAGCACCACGCGTGCCTCCCACGCACCCGCGTGAGCCGCTGACCCACTGTCGAACGACGCCGGCTGAGGGCCGAAAGCGGTCCTCAGCCGGACGCTCGCCGAACGGTGCACCTTGGCGGCTCGTTATCTGCCGCGCGGGCCACCGCGGGACCCAAGGAACCACGCGGCCACACATGCCGGCTGCTTGGCGTGGTGTCCGGTGAAAGACCGCGAGGGCCGAGCGTACTAACCGCGGATGTGGGCGATGGCAGGCGGATGTAGCGTCACGAGTGGAGGAACCACAACATCAGGTCCGGGCAGCTAGCCGGGCGAGACGGAGAGTTTCATGAGCGAGCATCTGACAGCAGTCGACGCCACCTTCCTCGAGCTCGAAGAGGTCGACGACAGCGCGCACATGCACATCGGCGCGATCATGGTCTTCGAGCCTGCCCCCGGTGGAAGCGTGCCGACTCGCGAGCAGCTCGGCCGCCACTTGGCGCACCGCCTCGGGCGACTGCCCCGTTATGGACAACGCCTGTCGCAGCTGCACACCGGCGGCCTCAGCTGGCCGGCGTGGGAAGACGATCCCGACTTCGACCTCAAGCGCCACATCGCTCGCGCCGCATTGCCGGCGCCGGGAGGCGAGCGGGAGCTGTCCGAGTGGTCTTCGCAGTTCTTCTCCCAGCGCCTGGACCGCCACCGTCCGCTGTGGGAGATGACCCTGCTCGAGGGTCTTGCCGGTGGACGCTGGGCGCTTGCCACCAAGACGCACCACTGCATGGTCGACGGGGTCGGCTCCGTCGATGTCGGACACGTGCTGCTCGACGTCGACCCCGAACGCTCACGGGCCCCCGGCGAGAGCGACGGGGAGCCCTCCGCCGTGACCGAGCAGTCTGCGGCCGCCGAGCAGGTCGGGAGCACGGCGCCGGCGACACACGCGCCGCAGCGGCCGCACAACGCTTTGCCTGGCGCTCTCGAACGCGCTTGGGACGGGGTGGACGGCTTCGCGCCGCTGACGGCCGCGGTGCATGCCACAAGCCTGGCCGCACACGGCGCGCTACACCCGCGGAAGGCGTTTTCGAACGCCCGGGCGACGGCTGAGCTGCTGGTGCAGGAGGAGCTTCATGGCGCGCCGAGGACAAGCCTGAACGAGCCCATCGGGACACGGCGGCGCTTCGAGGTCGTGCGGATACCGCTGGATGACATGCGAGCGATCAAGAACGCTCTGGGCGGCACCATCAACGACGTCGCGCTGACGATCACCGCCAGCGGATTGAGGGCGGTGCTGCTCGGGCGTGGCGAGCCGCTGCCCGCGCAGGGCCTTCGCGCGATGGTGCCGATGAACGTCCGCATGGCCAGCGAGCAGCTCGCGCTCGGCAACAAGATCACCTCGCTGTTCCTCGACCTCCCCGTCGCCGAGCCCAGCACACTCGAGCGCTACTTCGAAATCCTCGCGCGCTCCAGCGCGCTCAAGTCCAAGGGGGCGCAGGCCGCCGGCACCACTGGCGTGATGGAGATCTCCGGGCTCGCGCCCCCGATCGTCCATTCCATGATCGCGCGAGCCCTGTACGCGACAAGGCTGTTCAACGTGACGGTCACGAACGTGCCCGGTCCGCAACAGACGTTGTACGCGTTCGGCGCGCCGCTGCGGGAGGTCCACCCGCTCGTGCCGCTCGCTGCCGAGCACGCCGTCGGCGTAGCGATCGTCAGCTACGACGGCAATGCCTTCTTCGGCGTAGTCGCAGACCGCGACGCTGTTGGGGACCTCGACGTGATGCTCGACGCGATGCGCTCCTGCGCCGGCGAGCTGCTGGCCACCGCGCGTCCCCCGAAGCGCGGCCGCGGGAAGGCGTCGAAAGGGCGCTCATCCACAACGCGCACGGCGCGTCAGTAGGCGGCACCGGGATGCAGCCGCTCAGCGCGCTTGACGCCACCTTCCTCGAAGTCGAGGACGCGGTCAGCCACATGCACATCGCCTCGATCGCGTTGTTCGAGGGCCCACCCCCTGAGGCACGGGAGCTGCAGGAGATGGTGCTCGCCAAGCTGCCACTCGTGCCGCGCTACCGCCAGGTGGTGCGCTTCGTCCCGTTCAGCGCAGGGCGCCCCGTGTGGGTCGACGACCCCTACTTCAACCTCGAGTACCACCTGCGCCACAGCGCCCTGCCCACGCCGGGCAGCGAGGAGCAGCTGCACATGATGATCGGGCGCGTGATGTC
Source organism: uncultured Solirubrobacteraceae bacterium (assembly GCA_963742395.1). Classification (GTDB taxonomy): domain Bacteria; phylum Actinomycetota; class Thermoleophilia; order Solirubrobacterales; family Solirubrobacteraceae; genus Palsa-744. The sequence continues at coordinate 225,621 of CAVUME010000006.1, forward strand.
CCAGCAGCTGGACCGCGGCAAGCCGCTGTGGGAGATGTGGGTGGTGGAGGGCGTGGAGCTGCCCGGCGAGCCGGATGCGTGGGCCCTGATATCAAAGACCCATCACTGCATGGTCGATGGCGTCGCCGGCGCGGACCTGCTGAGCATCATGCTCGATCCTGCACCCGACACACCACTCTCCTTGCCGCCACGCTGGACGGCGTCCCCTATCCCGGGCGAGGCGGAGCTGCTCGCGCGCGCCCTCGCCGCGGTCGCCGTGCGGCCGCTCCAGGCCCTATGGGCCCTGCGCGCGCCGCGTGCGCTCACCGAGCGCGGCAGCGACGCCGCCCGAGGTCTGATGCGCATGCGCGAGGTCGCCAGGCCCACACCCGACTGCTCGCTGAACGGGCCCCTCGGCGCGCATCGCCGCTGGTCCTGCGCACGCGCGGAGCTGTCGGAGGTGAGGCAGGTGAAAGCGACGCTCGGCGGCAGCGTCAACGACATCGTGCTGGCCTGCATCACCGGCGGCTTCCGCGACCTGCTGGACGCCCGCCAGGAGTCGATGCCGGACGCGATTCGCACGCTGGTGCCGGTGTCAGTCCGCACTCCCGCCGAGCACGGCCACTACGACAACCGCGTGTCCGCGCTCTTCGCCGAGCTGCCCGTCGGCATCGCCGACCCCGTCGCGCGCCTCGACAGCATCCGCGCGCAAATGGCCGACCTCAAGGCATCACATGAGGCTGACGCCGGCGAGGTCCTGATCTCGCTCGCCGGCTTCGCCCCGCCGCTCCTGCTGGCGCTCGCCGAGCGCGCCGCCACACACATCCCCCAGCACAACGTGAACACCGTCACCACCAACGTGCCCGGACCCCAGCAGCCGCTGTACGCGGCCGGTAGGCGGATGATCGAGGCTTTCGGGTACGTTCCCCTCGGAGGACACTTGCGAGTCGGTGTAGCGATCTTCTCCTATGACGGGCATCTCGGCTTCGGCATAACCGGGGACTACGACAGCGCGCCCGACATCGATGTGCTCTCCGCCGGCATCGAAACTGCGCTCGCGGAGCTGCTCGCCGTGTGCGGGTCAGGCACAAGCGGGCGCGCACAGGCGAGACGGGCAGGCTCTGGAGGACGCCGGCGATGAGCGGCGCCGATGTCTCCCTCGAGGGCGCTGCGAGCGCTCCCAGCGGTGCGTTTGCCGACGCGCTCTGCGCCGTCGACGGCACTGATCAGAGCATCAGCGCGATCCAGCACGCCGGCGCGCTCGTCGGCCCGAGCGGCCATCTCACGCTGCTCCTGTGCACCGCCTACCGTCACGAGCCAGAGCGGCGTAGCGCGGCGATCGCGGCGGCGCAGGCGAGCCAGATAGTCTCTCGCGCAGAAGCTGCCGCAGTGGCCGTCGGGGTGAGGGCGAGCGTCGAGGTCTACCCGGAAGGACCGCCATCGGAGCTCATCACGCGACGCTCGGCCGAACACGCGCTGCTTGTGTTGGGTGCGCCGGCCACCGCGACCTGGCTCGGTGCGATGTTCCTCGACAGCGTTACCGGCGCTGCCGAGGAGAGCTTGGCCGCGCCTCTTCTTGTTTCGCGGCTGAGCCCGTCATGGAGCGGGCACGCGTTGCGCAGGATCCTCGTCGCCAGCGATGGGCTGGAGAGCTCTGACGGGCTCGTGCAGCTCGCCGGCCTGCTGGCGCGGGAGCAGGGCGCTGAAGCCGCTCTCGTGCACGGGCTCGGCGCCGAGTCGCGAATGCATCCCCACCGAATCCAGCACCAGGTGGAGCAGCTCGGCAGCTTGACGGGAACACGCAGCGAGCTGCTCGTTGAACCGGGAACCCCGCGCGAGGTCATCGTTGACGCTGCGCGAAAGCTCGACGCAGGCTTGATCGTGATGAGCAGCCGCCGGCTCGCGGGCCTGCGGACCGTCGGCAGCGTCAGCAGGCCCGTGGTCGCACATGCGCAGTGCTCGGTACTTCTCGTCCCGCCGGAGATGCTGGCTGCGGAGCAGCCGGCCCAACGGTGACACCCGCGTAGCCGAGCTGGCCGCCCGAGACACATGGAGCTCGCCGAGGTCACGGTCCCGACGCTGGACCCCGAGCGATTTCGGACGCTACTTGCCCCCGAGGCGCTCGCCGCCTTCGAGCACACGCTGACGCGCGGACGGGAGCTGCTGCACGAGAGAACGTTTTGGAACGCCAACTCGACGGGGCGCGGAGGCGGGGTCGCGGAGATGTTACGTTCGCTGATCGGCTACGCGCGTGGGGGCGGGATCGATGCGCGCTGGGTGGTGATCGACGGCGATGCCGAGTTCTTCCGCATCACCAAGCGCCTCCACAACCGGCTTCACGGACACGACGGCGACGGTGGTCCGCTGGGCGACGCCGAGCGGTCCGTATACGAGCGTAACTGTGCAGCCAACGCCGAGCTCCTCGCTCCGGCGGTTCGTCCCGCGGATGTGGTGCTCCTGCATGATCCGCAGACGGCGGGAATGATTCCGCGCCTGCTCGGGACTGGGGTTCCGATCATCTGGCGCTCGCACGTCGGAGTCGATCCACCCGACGACCGCGCGCGCGAAGCTTGGCGGTTCCTGCGCCCATACGTCGAGCAGGCGGAGGCCTACGTGTTCTCTCAGAGTGCCTACGTCTGGGAGGGCCTTGACCCATCAAAGCTGACCGTGATCGCCCCGTCGATCGACGCGTTCTCCCCCAAGAATCACCTGATGGGGTTCACCACCGTCACCGCCGTGCTGCGGGCGGCGGCGCTGGCAGGCGATCAAAACCAGCACCCCCGAGCCGTCTTCGAGCGGCTCGACGGAAGCGTCGGAGTGGTCTGCAACCAGGCCCAGATGGTCGAGGAGCAGCAGCTGCGTCTCGACGTCCCCGTGCTTGCGCAGATCTCGCGCTGGGACCGGCTCAAGGATCCGCTCGGCGTGCTGGCCGCGTTCGCGGAGCACGTCATGCCGGCCGAGGAGTGCCGCCTCGTGTTGGCCGGCCCCGACGTGACCGCTGTCGCCGACGACCCAGAGGGCGCCGAAGTCTTCGAAGAAGTCGAAGCCGCCTGGTCGGAGCTCCCCCGGCGCCTTCGCCGGCACGTGCATCTGGCGCTGCTGCCGATGGACGATCCCGATGAGAACGCCGTGATCGTCAACGCCCTGCAGCGGCGCTCAGACGTCGTCGCGCAGAAGAGCCTGGCGGAGGGCTTCGGCCTCACCGTCGCGGAGGCGATGTGGAAGGGGCGCCCGGTGGTCGCCTCCGGGATCGGGGGCATCCGCGACCAGATCGAAGACGGGCGCACGGGCTATCTGGTCGACCCCCGCGACCTTCGCTCGTTCGGTGAGCGCGTCAGGGGGCTGCTCAGGGACCCCTACGCCGCCGAGCGCATGGGCGAGGCTGCACAGACGCGCGTCCGCGACCAGTTCCTGGGACCGCGTCACCTCGGGCAGTACGTCGAGTTGCTCGAGGTGGTGTTGAGGGCTCGAGAGAGCTCGGCGTCGGGGACGGCCTAGGGCCGTCCGGTCGGTCTCACAGCGGCACGTTCAGATCCACGCGCCGCAGCACCCGCTCGACCGTGGCATCGAGATCCTCGTGAGTGCCAGGCGGGTCAGGTGTTTCAGAAGGACTCGGGGATCATTTCGATCGCTCCGCACGGGCACTCTTCAACACAGATGCCGCAGCCCTTGCAGTAGTCGAGGTCGAAGGCGTAGCCGTCGCCCTCGTCGACCTTCAGTACCGCGTTGTCGGGGCACACGCCGTAGCAGTTGTCGCAACCGAAGCAGTTGCCGCAGGACAGGCAGCGGCGCGCCTCGAACAGCGCGTTGCCCTGGTCCAGGCCCTGCGTGACCTCGTCGAAGCTCGACTGCCGGCGGATGGCGTCCAGGCGCGGCGCGACGGTCTTCGGTGCGTCGGCGTAGTACCAGACGTTGAGCTTGTCGAAGCTCGCGAGCTCGGGCTCGGGAGGATGGACGAACTCGGCCCGGCGCAGCCAGGCATCGACGTTGCGTGCGGCCTGCTTGCCGTGGCCGACGCCGACGGTGACGGTGCGCTCGGCGGGCACCATGTCTCCGCCGGCGAAGATGCCCTCGTGGCCGGTCATCATGCGCTCGTCGACCCTCACCACGCCGTCCTCGATCTCCAGGCCCGGCACCCCGTCGAGCAATGACAGGTCGGCTTCCTGACCGAGCGCGAGGACGAGCGAGTCGGCCGCCAGCTCCTCCGTCTCGCCGGTCGGCTGCGGGAAGCCGTCCTCGTCGAGCTCCATCTTCTCCAGCACGAGCTTGCCCTCGTCGGCGTGCTTGACCGTGGAGAGCCACTTCATGATCACGCCCTCCTCGAGCGCCTCCTCGACCTCGAAGTCGTGCGCGGGCATGCGCTCGCGCGTGCGGCGGTAGACGACGATCGCCTCGTTCGCGCCGAGGCGCTTGGCGGTGCGCGCGGCGTCCATCGCCGTATTGCCGCCGCCGTAGACGACGACGCGACGGCCCAGCAACGGGCGCTCCTCGCCCTCCATGCTTGCCAGCAAGGTGACCGCGTCGATGATGTGTGCGGCCTCCCCGGCGGGGATGTACGCGCGTTTGCCGATATGGGCACCGACGGCCAGGAACGCAGCGTCAAAGCTTCCCTCGCGCATCGCGTCGAGGATGTTCGTGACCTTCGTGTTCAGTTCGAGCGTCACGCCGAGATCGAGGATCCGCTGAACCTCGGCGTCCAAGACATCACGGGGGAGGCGGTACTTCGGGATGCCGAAGCGCATCATGCCGCCGCTCATCGGACCGGCCTCGCGGATCGTCACGTCGTGGCCGCGAAGGGCCAGCTGAAAGGCGGCCGACAGGCCCGACGGACCGGCACCGACCACCAGCACCCGCTTGCCGCTCGGCTCCGCCTCGACGGTCAGCTTCCAGCCATGCCTGATGGCCTCGTCGCCGAGGAAGCGCTCGACGCCATGGATTCCCACGGCGTCATCGACCTGGGCGCGGTTGCAGACCGTCTCGCAGGGGTGGTAACAGACGCGTCCCATCACGCCCGGCAGCGGGTTGTCCTTGACCAGCTCACGCCAGGCCGCCTCGTAGTCACCGGACTCCGCGTGGTAGAGCCACTGCTGGATGTTCTCGCCCGCCGGACAGCCGTGATTGCACGGTGGCATGCGGTGCACGTAGAGCGGGCGCTCCTGCCGCCAGGAGCCCGTCTTGTTGGCCAGGCTCGAGCCGCCGTCCAAGGTGATCGCGAAGGGCTTGTCCATCAGCCTCGCCCGCCTTCGGTCGCGGCAGCGGAGAGGATCTGCGCAGGGTCGGAGTCGCCGAGCAGGCCGAAACGACGGATGTTGCGCTCGGCGCCCGCCTGGATGCGAGCGATGACGTCGGGGCGTGGCTCGGGCTTGAACAGGTGCGAGAAGCGCGCCTGTAAGCGCAGGTAGTCCTCGACGGGCACCTGGCGGCGGATCTTCGAGACGCCGGTGACCTCGCCGTCGTGCGCCTCGAACACGGGGAAGATGCCCGACTCCTTGGCCAGCCGTGCGACCCGGATCGTGTCCTTGGATGCGCTGCCCCAGCCGAGCGGGCAGGGGACGAAGACGTGCAGGTAGCGCGCGCCGCGGATCTCCATCGCGGTCTGGACCTTGGCCTCGAGGTCGCGCAGCTCGGCGACGGTGGCGGTCGCGACATAAGGAATCTCGTGCGCCATCGCGATCAGCGGCGCGCTCTTGCCCTGTCCGAACACGTTCCCCGGTTCTGGGCCGACCGCCTGTGTCGTGGCTGTGCGCGCCGCGGGCGGCGTGGAGCCCGAGCGCTGCACGCCGGTGTTCATGTAGGCCTCGTTGTCGTAACAGATGTAGAGCACGTCGTCGTTGCGCTCGAACATCCCCGACAGGGCTGCCATCCCGATATCCACGGTCCCGCCGTCGCCGCCCTGCCCGACGACACGCACATCCTCGCGGCCTTTCGCGCGCAGCGCCGCGGCGATGCCGGTGGACACCGATGGCGCGTTGGCGAACAGCGAGTGGATCCACGGGATCCGCCACGAGCTCTCCGGGTAAGGGGTCGAGAACACCTCCAGGCAGCCCGTCGCGTTCGCCGCGATCATCTGGCCGTTTGTGGCTCGCATCGCTGCGTCGAGGGCGTAACGCGCGCCGAGTGCCTCTCCGCATCCCTGACAGGCGCGGTGCCCGCAGGTGATCGAGTTCGTGCGCTGCTCACCGGCCTGCACGGAGCGTTGCTCCGCGTCGAGCAGGCGGTTTCCGACCGCGAAGCTACCCGTCTGGTAGAAGCGGATCGCCGGCGCCTTCATGCTCGTGCGCTCCTCATACGGGGCCCGCCGCCACGGGCCCGACGTCGCGCAGGATGTTCTCGGCGTGGGGGCCGGAGGAGCGTGAGGAGCGCATGCGCTGAAGCTCGCGGTTCACGACGTCCCAGTCCATGTCGAGGAACGTCAGTGGCTCGAGCTTCTCGGCGGCGGCGTCCAAGAACAGCCCGCGCAGCGATGCCTTCGTGATCGGTCGCCCGCCGAGACCCGCGATCGCCGTGTAGCCGTGCAGCTGGATGCCCGCGAGCGCCATGCGCACGTTCGCGGAGACGATCCCGCCGATGCCGACGGCGAGCGCCTTCTCGAGCACGAGCACCCGCTGCGCGTGTCCGAGCGCGGCGCGTACCGCCTCGAGCGGGAACGGGCGGAACGATGTGATCCCGACGACGCCGATCTTGACGCCCTCGCCGCGCAGCTCATCGACGGTGTCCTTGATCGTGCCGATCACCGAGCCGAGCGCCACGACGATCGTCTCGGCGTCCTCGGTGCGATAGCTGCGCAGCAGCCCACCGGAGTCGCGGCCGAAGGCGTGCCCGAAGTCGCTGGCGATCTCGGGGATCAGCTCCAGAGCCTGCATCTGCTTGGCGTGCGCGAGGTACTTGACCTCCATGAACGCCTCAGGGCCAACCATCGCGCCGATCGTGATCGGCTCGTCGGGGTCGAGCAGCTGGCGCGGCTGGAACGCCGGCAGGAACGCGTCCACCTGCTCCTGGGTCGGCATCTCGACGCGCTCGACGGCGTGGGTGAGGATGAAGCCGTCCATGCACACCATCACCGGCGTGGAGAGCTCCTCGGCCAGGCGGAAGGCCTGGATGTGCAGGTCGAGCGCCTCCTGGTTGGTCTCGGCGTACAGCTGGATCCAGCCCGAGTCGCGCTGGGACATCGAGTCGGAGTGGTCGTTCCAGATGTTGATCGGCGCGCCGATCGCGCGGTTGGCGACCGTCATCACGATCGGCAGGCCCAGGCCGGAGGCGTTGTAGAGCGCCTCGGTCATGTACAGGAGGCCCTGGCTGGCGGTGGCGGTGTAGGCGCGCGCGCCGGTGGCCGATGCGCCGATCGACGCCGACATCGCGGCGAACTCGGACTCGACGTTGACGAACTCACACGGCGTGAGCTCGCCGTCCTTGACCAGCTGCGAGAGGTTCTCGACGATGTGCGTCTGCGGCGAGATGGGGTACGCGCAGATGACCTCCGGGCGACAGAGCGCGACCGCCTCGGCGACCGCCCGTGAGCCCTCAAGCTGGCGTGGCACCGCTCAGCTCCCGCAGCTCGTCAGTGACCCATGCATGTGCGGCCTTCGCGGCCGCGACGTTGCCCTCTGCCACCGCGCCGGCGAAGCGCTCGCGGATCGCGCGTGACACGGCGTCGAGTGAGATCACCCCACTGAGCGCCGCGAAGCCGCCGAGCAGCGCGGCGTTCGCGACCGCGCGCCCGGTGTGCTCGCGCGCGAGCTCGGAGGCCGGCACGGTCAACATTCGCCCGCGCTGGAAGTCCGCGACGAAGTCGCCCAGACCGAGCCCGTCGAAGCTCTTAGCCGTGTTGATGAGGATGAAGCCGTCCTGCTTGCAGCCACCGAAGACGTCCGCCTGGTGGAGCAGCGTGGCGTCCTGGATGATCAGCGCGTCGGGCTCCATGACAGGCTCCCGCGTGCGGATCTCGTGATCGTCGATGCGGCAGAACGCCACCACCGGGGCGCCCATGCGCTCGGAGCCGAAGCTCGGGAACGCCTGGGCGTAGCGGCCCTCGTCGAACGCGGCCAGCGAGAGCATCTCGGCTGCCGTGACCACGCCCTGGCCGCCACGACCATGGATGCGCACCTCGAACATCGCTCTACGCGTCGGCTCGCACGGCGTCCAACAGCAGGCGCTGCTCGGCGGCGGCCACGAGCCTGCGGGTGCGCTCAACGGCATCGACGCTGACCGAGATCGCGTCGATGCCGGCGCGCACGAGCAGCTCGGCGTACTCGGGGTGCACCGAGGGGGCCTGGCCGCAGATCGAGGTGTGCAGCCCGAGCCGGCGTGCACGGGGGATCAGCTCGCGCAGGTAGGCGATGACCGCCGGATCGCGCTCGTCGAAGGTCTCGGCCAGCACCTCGTTGTCACGGTCTGCGCCCAGCAGCAACTGCGTGAGGTCGTTGGAGCCGACCGAGATGCCGGTGACGCCGAGCGCGGCGTACTGCTCGAGGTTGAACAGCACCGAGGGCACCTCGGCCATCACCCACAGCTCGAAGCCCGGGACGATCGAGCAGACCCGACTCGGCGATCAGCTCGCGGCAACGGAGCAGCTCGCGGGTGCTGCGCACGAACGGCAGCATCACGTGCAGGTTGTGCAGTCCCGCATCCCAGACCTGGCGCAGGGCGGCCAGCTCGAGAGCGAACACATCGGGCTCACGCGTGTAGCGCAGCGCTCCTCGGTAGCCGATCATCGGATTGGACTCGTGCGGCTCGAAGCGCTCGCCGCCGCGCAGCCCGGAGAACTCGTTGGTGCGGAAGTCGATCGTGCGGTAGGTCACCGGTCGCGGCGCGAAGCCCGCCGCGAACGTGCTCAGCCCCTCGGCCATGCGCGCGACGAACTCGTCTCCCCGTCCCTCCTCGAGCAGGGTGCGCGGATGATCGCCCGCCAGGGCCTCGAGCACCATCATCTCCGCACGCAGCAGACCGACTCCGTCGACCTGCAGGCCCTTGACCCGGGCCACCTGCGAGGGCTCTGAGAGGTTCACGAGGATCTGCGTGGCGGTCACCGGAGCGATTGCCGAGATGGCCTCGGCGCTTGCGCTCACGGATCGCTCGCCGGAGGCGCCGGGCGCGGGCTCGGCGCCGCCGACGGGTTGGCGAGCACCCTCCAAGACGACTCCGCGCGTGGCATCGACGGTCACGATCTCGCCGTCTCGTAGCCTGCTGGTGGCCTCACCGGTCCCGACCACGCAGGGGATACCCAGCTCGCGCGAGACGATCGCCGCGTGGCAGGTCATGCCGCCGGAGTCGGTGACGATTGCGCCCGCGCGGCGCAACAGGGGCAGCCAGTCCGGGGAGGTCATGTGCGTCACCAGCACGTCGCCGTCGTTCAGGCTCGCCGCGTCCGCGAGCGATACGAGCACGCGCGCGGCGCCGCTGGCGCTGCCCGGTGCTCCGCCGAGGCCGTGCAGCAACACCGCCTCGGGCTGTGTCCGTGTCTCCGTCGAGGCATCCGCAGCCGGCGCATCGTGGAGAGTGGTGATCGGGCGGCTTTGCAGCATCCACAGCGCGCCGTCGGGGTCGAATGCCCACTCGGTGTCCTGCGGGAAGCCGTAGTGCTCCTCGATGTGCCGGCCGAGGTCGGCGACCGCAACGACCTCCTCGTCGCTCAGCACCGGGCGCAGCGCCTCCTCCTCGGAGAGAGCGCGCTGGCGGGTGCCGCCGTCGGGGGCGTACTCGATGACGAGGTCCTTGTGGTGAACCTCACGGCGGCGGATCGCCAGCGTGGCCTTCTCGACGACGTAGCGGTCGGGGGAGACCGAGCCTGAAACGACCGCCTCGCCGAGGCCGAAGGAGCCCTCGATGACGAGCTCGTCTCGCTGCCCGGTGGCGGGGTTGACGGTGAACATCACGCCGGCTCGCGTTGAGTTGACCTGGCGCTGCACGACAACGGCGATGTCCATGTCGGCCTGTGCGAAGCCGTTGAGGCCCCGGTAGTAGATCGTGCGAGCGCCGAACAGCGAGCGCCAGCAGCGGCGCACGGCGTCGATCACCGCGTCGGCGCCGCGGATGTTCAGGAAGGTCTCGTTCATCCCCGCGAAGGAAGTTGCGGCGGTGTCCTCGGCCGTGGCGGAGGAGCGCACTGCGACCGGCGTGTGGGGATCGTCGTGGGCCAGCTGCTCGTACGCGGAGCGGATCTCGCGTGCGAGCGGCTCGGGCAACGGGGTCTGAGAGACCAGCTCTTGTGCGGCCGCACTTGCGACCTGCAATGCCGCGGTGTCCTCCACGTCAACGACATCGAGCAGTTGCGCCAGGCGCTCGCGCAGCCCGGTCTGCACGAGGAACTCCGCGTATGCCGGAGCGCCCACGACAAAACCGTCGGGCACCGGCAGACCCGCGGAAGTGAGCTCGCCGAGGTTCGCTCCCTTGCCGCCGGCGTAGTCGACGTCCTCGCGGCGCAGCTCGAGCAAACGGGCGCACCGCCTCGTCGGTCACTGGGGACGCCTCTGCGTGGGTGACGGTCATCTGCTCATCGCTCCTCGGGTGGGTCGCTTGCGGACGTGTAGACCAGTCAACCGCTCGGGAGCGTCCACAACCACCGGGCTGGCCACTAAACGTGATCCGTAGTTTTCACCCGCTCGGCAGAGGGCTCACCCCTCATGACGTGGCTCCTGATCGCGCCTAGCGTGACCGTCAGGTCCCGAAGTCAGGCAAACCGCGACCTACAACCACGAGCCCAGGAGACAAAGATGCCCACCCGAGTTGCCATCAACGGCTTTGGCCGCGTGGGACGCAGCGTCCTGCGCATCGCACACGAGCAGGGCTCCGACCTCGAGATCGTGGCGATCAACGATCTCGCCGACGCCGGCACGCTGGCCCATCTGCTGCGCCACGACTCCGTCTACGGGGCCTTCCCCGGCATCGTGGAGTCGGTCGGCGATGAGCTGGTCGTGGCCGGCAACCCGATCCGCGCGCTCGCCGAGCCCTCGCTGTCGAACCTGCCGTGGCGCGAGCTGGAGGTGGACGTCGTGATCGAGTCCACCGGCCGCTACCGCACCCGCTCGGCGGCCGCCGAGCATCTCACGGCGGGCGCCCGCAAGGTGATCATCTCCGCGCCCGGCAAGGGCTCGGAGCCACTGGACGCGACCGTCGTCATCGGCGTGAACTTCGAGCAGGTCTATGACCCCGAGCGCCATCACATCATCAGCAACGCCTCATGCACCACCAACTGCCTGGCGCCCGTCGCGAAGGTCCTGCACGAGACGGTCGGCATCCGCCACGGCCAGATGAGCACGATCCATGCCTACACCGCCGACCAGAACCTTCTCGACGGACCGCACAAGGACCTGCGCCGGGCGCGCGCCGCCGCCCTGAACCTCGTCCCGACCTCCACGGGTGCGGCGAAGGCCCTCGGTCTCGTGATCCCCGAGCTCGACGGCCGGCTGGGCGGGATCGCCGTCCGCGTCCCGACCCCAACCGGCTCGATCGTGGACCTCACGGTCGAGGCAGAACGGGCAACCGGCGTCCAGGAGGTCAACGACGCGTTTCGAGCCGCCGCCGAGCATGGCCCGCTGCTCGGCATCCTTTCCTACAGCGAGGAACCGCTCGTCTCGAGTGACATCGTCGGGTCGCCGTTCTCCTCGATCTTCGACTCGCAGCTGACCAGCGTGATGGACTCGACCCAGGTGAAGGTCGTTGCCTGGTATGACAACGAGTGGGGCTACTCCAGCCGGCTGGTGGATCTCGCCGCGCGGGTGATGGCGCCGGTTCCCGCAACGGCCTAGGGCAATGCGGGTCGTCTCTGAAGAGGAGCTCGAGCAGGCGCTCCGTGCCCTGCCGGACCCAGAGCCGCGGGTCGTGGCCAGCGGCAATCTCGCCACCCCGCGGACGCTGCTCGATTCGCTGGATTCAGCAGTCGAGCGCTACCGCCTGTTCATGCTCGCCGCACAGGCGCCCCTGGCCGAGCGGGAGGGCGTGATCTTCGAGACGCCGTTCGTGGGGCCCGGGATGCGTGACGCCGGTGAGCGGCTGGATTACCTGCCGATGCGCCTGTCGCTCGTCCCGCGGCTGTTCGCGACGATCCGTCCCCCGGACGTGGTGCTGTTGCACACCTCGACCCCGCGCGAGGGAAAGGTGTCGCTCGGGATCGAGGTCAACATCCTCCCCGCGGCGATCGAAGCGGTGCGTGCACGCGGCGGCCTGGTGATCGCCCAGATGAACCCGCGGATGCCATACACGCTCGGTGACAGCGAGCTGGCGGAGGATCTGATCGACCTGGCCATCGAGGTGGAGGAAGATCTCGCCTCACCGGCCGTGGGTGTCTCACACGAGCACGCCGAGCAGATCGCCGAGTTCGTGGCGAGCCTCGTCGACGACGGCTCGACGCTGCAGCTCGGCATCGGCCAGGTCCCCGACGCGACACTGCGCGCACTTTCGGACAGGCGGGATCTCGCGATCTGGTCGGAGATGATCAGCGACGGCGTGATGGCGCTCGATCGCGACGGTGCGCTGGACCGTCAGCGTCCGATCGTGTGCTCCTTCCTATTCGGCTCCCCGGAGCTCTACCGCTGGGTCGATCAGAACCCCAGGCTGAGGATGACCCGCACCGAGATCACGAACGACCCCTCGCGCATCGCCGCACACGCGGCAATGGTCTCCGTCAACACGGCGCTGCAGGTCGACCTCTCAGACCAGGCCGGAGCCAGCCACATCAACGGCCGCCTCTACTCGGGCTTCGGCGGCCAGCCCGACTTCGTCAGCCGGCGCCCTTCACTCGGCGGGCGGGCACGCGGTGATCGCGCTGCGCTCTTGGCACGAGCGCAGCGGGAGCTCGACGATCGTGCCGCGTCTCACGGACCCGGTGACCTCCTTCCAACACTCCGCCGTCGTGACCGAGCACGGCTGCGCGCACGTGTTCGGGCGCAGCCAGCGCGCCCAGGCACGCCTGATCATCGACCATGCCGCACACCCCGACGCCCGCGATGAGCTGCGCGATTCCCTCGCCGCACGCCGCCCGGAGACGCTCCGGCGTCGTCGTCGAGCGCTGAGGCCAGCTGACACGCATGGGACTTCGTGGTCGACGTCCCGATGCTGCTGCACGCAGGCGGTCGAGTCCATGACCCCTGCCGATAGCGCAGCCCGGCCGGCGCCCTGCGTGTGTCTGGTCGTGCTGGACGGCTGGGGGATCGGTCCGCCCGGCGCGGGCAACGCGATCTCCTCGGCACACACGCCGGTGTTCGACGAGCTGTGGGCAACCTGCCCTCGCAGCTCGCTGAACGCCTCCGGGCCGAGCGTCGGTCTGCCCGATGGGCAGATGGGCAACTCCGAGGTGGGTCACCTCACGTTGGGAGCCGGAGCGGTGGTGGCGCAGGCGATCACGAGGATCAACGACGCGATCGCGAACGACGTACTTGCGGACAACGACGTGTTGTGCTCCGCCCTGACCGCAGCTCCACGGGTGCACCTGCTGGGGCTGAGCTCCGACGGCGGCGTGCATTCGCAGCTCGCGCACATGCGGGCGATGATCGAGCTGGCCGCACGGCTGGGCACAGAGGAACTCGTCATCCACTGCATCACCGACGGACGCGACACCTCGCCCAGCTCCGGCGCCCGGCACCTGGCTACGATCGAGCACTGGTGCGCAGACGCTGGCATCGGTCGGGTGGCGAGCGTGGTGGGCCGCTACTTCGCGATGGACCGTGACCACCGTTGGGAGCGCACCCAGTCGGCATACGACCTGCTGGTGCACGGTCGCGCTGCGCACCACGTCGGAGACGCGCCCACGGCCGCCCGGGAGGCATACGCCCGCGGTGAGACCGACGAGTTCATCACCGCCACGCTCGTCGGTGAGGAAGGACGCATGCGCGCCGAGGACAGCGTGCTGTGCCTCAACTTCCGGCCCGACCGCATGCGCCAGATAGTGCGTGCCCTCGCCGAGCCGGGCTTCGGCGAGGACGGTGAGGCACTCCCCGGTTGGCATGGCCGCGAAGGCTCCCCGCCGCTGGGCAGGCTCGCCACGATGACTCCCTATCAGCAGGGGTGGCCGTATCCCAGCGCGTTCACCGCGGCCCAGCCCGAGGACACTCTCGCGGCCGTGATCTCACGCGCCGGCATGACCCAGCTGCACGTCGCCGAGACCGAGAAGTACGCGCACGTCACCTACTTCTTCAACGGTGGCGCCGAGCAACCGATGCCTCGCGAACGGCGCGAGCTCGTGCCCTCCCAGCGCGATGTTCCCACCTACGACCAGAAGCCGCAGATGAGCGCCCGCGAGATCACCGACGCGTTCATCGCGGCGTTCCGCTCCGACCGGCCGGCGTTTTCGGTGATCAACTTCGCGAACAGCGACATGGTCGGTCACACCGGCGTGATACCCGCGACGATCCTCGCGGTCCAGACGGTCGACGAGTGCCTAGGCCGGATCGTCGCGGAGGTCGATCGACACGGTGGCGTATGCGCGATCACCGCCGACCACGGCAACGCCGAGAACATGCTGACCATGGAGGGCGCTCCCAATACCGCCCATTCGACCAACCCCGTGCCGCTGATCCTCGCCGGCAGTAAGCGAGAGCTGGTCGCCGAGGGCACCCTGTCCGATGTCGCTCCCACGGTGCTCGCGCTGCTCGGCCTCGAGCCGCCTGTCGCGATGACTGGCAGTTCGCTGCTTACGGCAGCGTGAGTCGCGGCAGCCGCTCAGGCGGTGATCGGTCGACCTGGCGGTGATCGGTCGAGCTCTGAGCACGTGGCCCTCGACCTCTGAGCACGTGACCCTAGTCTGGCTCGCTCGCGCCGGGCTCGAAGCGTTCGTGCGCGAGACGCCAGCCCGAGGTAGGGAACTCAACGCGCTCCTCTGGCCCGTCATGGCGTACCGCCCGCGCGTCGAAGCCATCCCGGAAGACGTCCAGCATCGCCCGGTTCTCGCACAGCACCTCAGCGACGAAATGCGTGATCCCGCGCTGCTCGGCTATGACCGCAAGGCGCTCGATCAGGATCGTGCCCAAGCCGCGACCGTGGAGGTGATCGGCGACCTCGACCGCCACTTCCGCGCGCGCCGGCTCCAGAGACTATGTAGACAGCGTGCCCGACGATCATCCCGGTCTCGTCGTGCGCCACGAGCCCAAAGCGATCGGTGCCGGTCTCCGCCGCCCACTTGGCGGCCTTGGTCGTGTCGATCGCGCGGCGAAGAACCGCAGCCGGCGGGCTTCGTCGCAAAGGCCGCCGAGGAATATCCGCAGCGGCGCCTCATCCTCCTCGCACACGGGCCGGATCGTGACCAAAGAGCCGTCCCGCAAACGGACGAGCTCCGGCTGCGGCGAGGGGCCGTCAATGGACATCGGTCCTCGCGGCTCGCGCAGTGTTGGAGATGAGTCGCTCATGCTGTCCCAACACTCGCGGACCAAGCAAGGTCGCGGCATCCGGACTTGGCCGCCACCCTGGTGCGGAAAACTACGCTGCGGCACTCACAGCGGCCAGTAGTGCGCAACGTGGGCCGCAGCGCGAGACGTCAAGAGCGCCTCTGGCGCAGATGATCGTGGCGGCTCGTCGCTGCCGAGCGCCGCCAGCGTCGCGCAGACGGACTCCGCGAGCGCCACGGGTTCGTAGCCTCCCTCGAGTACCGCGCCGAGCGGGGCACCCGCGCGCTCGGCGAAGTCGCGCAGGTGTCGGGCCATCTCTGCGAAGGAGCTCGTCTCCAGTCGGCAGTTCGCCAGCGGGTCCGCAAGGTGGGCGTCG
The DNA here is from genome assembly GCA_963742395.1 of uncultured Solirubrobacteraceae bacterium. Lineage (GTDB taxonomy): Bacteria > Actinomycetota > Thermoleophilia > Solirubrobacterales > Solirubrobacteraceae > Palsa-744. The sequence goes on from CAVUME010000006.1 coordinate 241,290, forward strand.
AAGCCCGCAGAGACCAGCACGAGTTCCGGGTCGAATGACAGCGCGGCCGGCAGGATCACGTGCTCGAGCAGAGAGAGCCACAGATCCTCCTCGGAGCCCGCCGGGACGGGCAGGTTGATCGTGTAGCCCTCCCCGGGACCGGAGCCCGAGTCTGCGAGCGCGCCGGTGCCCGGATAGATCCCGCCCTGGTGGATGCTCGCGAACAGGACATCCGGACGCCGGCGGAAGGTCTCGGCTGTCCCGTTGCCGTGATGAACGTCCCAATCGAGGATGAACACGCGCCGCAGGCCCAGCTCGCAGATCGCGTACTCAGCGGCGACCGCGACGTTGTTGAAGAGACAGAAGCCCATCGCCCGGCCCGGTTCGGCGTGGTGCCCCGACGGACGGACACCGCAGAACGCGACGTCCGCCTCGTCCTTCACCAACGCCCTTGTCATCTCGCATGCGCCGCCGGCGGCGTGTAGCGCCGCGCGGTAGGAGGGCTCGCCGACGAACGTGTCCGCGTCGATCGCGCCGCCACCCGCAATCGCCATCTCCTCGAGCCTCTCGATCAAGGCTCTGTCGTGGATGAGTCCCAACCGGTCCTCTCGCGCCGGTGGGGCTTCGCGCCGCTCCCAGCCCAGCCAGCCACGTCCAGCAAGGGCCCGCTCGATCGCCACGAGACGCTCGGGCGTGTCGGGGTGCTCTGGCATATAGGAGCGTGGGTCGTGTTCGAGGCATGCCGGGTGACTCAAATAGAGCCCCGGACGCCGACGGGGTGGGCTGGCTCCGCTCACCCGGCTCGCGTGCCCTTTGCCCCAGAGCGGTGAGCACGCATCACGCCTCGACTCTCAGGTTGCGGTGATGAAGCCGCTCATGTAACCGGCGTGCTGCATTGCCCAGCCGTTGGCTTCGTCGTCGCAGGGGATCACGCAGAACCAAGAGAAGCGACCCTTTTCCTTGACCACGATCTGGTACGTGTGGACGCCCGGCTTGACGATGAGTTCACGCCGATCTCGGGTGAGGTGATGCTGTGTTCGCCTTCGTCGGTGTTGTCGATGTGGAGATCCAGTGTCTGTCCGACCTTGACGGCGAATTCCGTCTTGGTGAAGTAGTCGTGCTTGATCTTGTCCGGACCCAACTTGCCGCCCGGGACGACTTCCAGGCTGATCGTCTTGGTAGGCAGGTTGGCGGGAGCGCTGGCCGCCGTCGAGCTCGTGGCTGCCGGAGCGATGCCACTCGTGACGGTGACCGTGTTGTGTTGGCTGCTCTGGCTGATGGCGATGATCGACAGCAACAGCGCCGCGACGACTCCGAGGCCGGCGAGCCACTCGAGTACGACCTTGCCGTCTCGAGCCACGGCCTTGTCGAAGTCGGCTTGGTCGCGGATCTCTGTCTCTTTGTCCGGCTCTGGGGTGTGCATCTCGCCACCTACCTTTGGGTCGCCGCGTTGGTCGTATCCACGGCTACGAGTCAACTTGGTTGCGCCCACGCCGTCATCCGCGTCCGTCCGTCGGGCCAGTAGGGGTTTATCCGCAGGCCCGGCTCAATCGCCGGCGAGGTCCCGAGCTCAGATCTCGGCGAGGGCGGCCAGCCGAGTCCCGGTCCCACAGCTGGATTCCGGAGCGAATCACGCCACCCCAAAAGGAGCTGACGCCTGGCTGGCCGCCGGCCCGCCCGGCATTCGAGGACGGCCCGTATTACCTTCCGATGTCTGCAGGTAGGCAGCGTTTCTGTCCCGGCCGGAGCTGACGGCGGTCGGGGGCTGACAACAGGAGGCCAAGATGTCCACCACACACTCCACCGACGGAGCCCTGTCGGTACTGGACACGGCGACCGTGTGGCTCAACTCCGAGCCACTCACGGCGGATGGGCTGCGCGGGCGCGTCGTGCTCGTCGACTTCTGGACGTACTCGTGCGTCAACTGGCTCCGGACCCTGCCGTATCTCAGGGCGTGGGAGGAGAGGTATCGCGACCGCGGGTTCGTGCTCGTCGGCGCCCACGCCCCGGAGTTCGGCTTCGAGCACGAGCTTGAGAACGTGCGACGCGCGTCGCACGAACTCGGCGTCGGCTACCCGGTCGTGATCGACAACGAGTTCACGATCTGGCGGTCGTTCGAGAACCACTACTGGCCGGCGGTGTACCTGGTAGGTCCCGAAGGACGGGTCCGCTTCCAGCATTTCGGGGAGGGCGCCTACGAGGAGATCGAGCGAGCGATCCAACAGCTGCTGGGCGCCGAGGAGCAGGCCGTGCGTGTCGCCGCCACGGGCCTCTCGGAGGCAGCCGACCTGGACACGATCGGATCTCCCGAGACCTACCTGGGATCCGCACGCGGAGAACGCCGCAGCCAGTCGCGCGACGGTGGCCTTGCGCTCAACCACTGGGCGCTCGAGGGTGCGTGGGCGGTCGGCGCCGAGGCAGCCGCACTCGACTCGGCCGCCGGCTCACTCAGTTATCGCTTCCAGGCCCGCGACGTCAACCTCGTGTCTGGCTGCCGCCCGCGGCCGGGGCTCTGGTCCGGTTCTCCGTGCGCATCGACGGGCAGCCGCCTGGCGATGCCCATGGCGTCGACGTCGACGCTGCGGGCGAGGGCACCATCGCGGAGCCGCGGATGTACCAGCTCGTCCGCCAGCGAGCAGGAGTTGCCGAGCGCGACTTCGAGATCACTTTCCTCGACCCAGGCGTACGCGCCTACGTCTTCACGTTCGGCTGATACCCCGGCCGCACACCAGGAAATCTGTGTCCTCGGAGAGAGGCCTTCTGCCCCGCGAGAGCTACGTCTGGGGACTAGGCTGCACACCTTCGACCAGCGAAGATCGGAGCGCGCATCGATGAACGGCGAGACCGTCGACATCAGGACCCGGGACGGCGTGGCAGACGCCTACCTGTCGCGGCCACCGGGGCAGGATGGCGGTCGCCCTGGCGTGCTCTTCCTCATGGACGCCTTCGGCTTGCGCCCTCGGATCGAGGAAATGGTCGACCGCGTAGCGGGGTGGGGGTTCGTCGTACTCGCGCCAAACGTCCTCTATCGCAGCGGCCGGGCGTCGACCATGGAGATGCCCGATCTGGAGGACCCCGCCCAGCGGGACCCGTTCTTCGCGCGACTGAGGCCCGCCATGGCCGAGTTGACACCCGAGCGGATCGAAAGCGACGGCGCGGGCTACCTCGACTACCTCAGCGAGCTCGCAAGCCCACCGTTCGCCATCACCGGCTATTGCCTGGGTGGGCGAGTCGGCTGGCGGATCGCCGCTGCCTACCCGGAGCGGGTCGCGGCCCTCGCCGCCTTCCACGCCGGTGGGCTCGTGAGCGAGGACGAGGACAGTCCGCATCTGAGCGCCGGCGCCATCTCCGCCGAGCTCTACCTCGGCCCCGCGGACAACGACCCGAGCATGACCTCCGAGCAAATAGCGGCGCTCGAGCAAGCCCTCGAGGAGGCCGGGGTGCGTTATCGCTCAGATCTCTACGAGGGGGCCGCCCACGGCTACACGATGAGCGACACGGCAGCCTATGACGAGGCGGCGGCCGAGCGGCATTTCACCGAGCTTTCGGCGCTGCTCGATAGGACCATCGGCGGCTGACGGCGGCGATCGTCCGGCGCCAACGCGGCGGCTGCTAGGTGCGCCGCGGCACCCAACCCGCGGGATAGGTACCCGCCGGCAGCCCACCTCTGAAGGAGGGAAAGTGACGTCGCGCGACCATTTCCGCGGCGGTCTCAGCCAGCAGCGGCTTCAGATCCTCGATCGGGAGCAGGACACGAATTGTCGCGCCGATCTGCAGGTCGGCGGCGTTCGCGATCTGGCCTCCGATCACCCCGGCTTGGGCCAGGGACTCGATGTGGTCGAGCTTCGCTGGCAGTCCGGCGAGATCGTCCGCGAGGCGCTCGGCCGTGATGCGGTGGTAACCCCAGGCGCTGTGGATGTAGCGGATCGCGTAGTCGGTGCCCGGCCCATCGAGCGGCTCGCCGCCACCGATCGCGGTCAGCAACTCGGGTCGGAAATGCAGCGCTCCCCACGGCAGGCGCCGGCCGAGGTCCTGGAGCTGCTCGTCGCCCCAGCGCTCGGCCTCGCGAACCTCCTCGGAGGGAAACAGGACGGGCTCGGGCGCGATCTCCTCCAGCCGCTGGAGGATCGCCCGCGAGCCGTGCACGGGATGTCCGTCGACGAGCAGCCCCGGCACGGTGGAGTTGCCCGCGCCGTAGATCTCCTGCATGCGCGCGGGGTGTTCGCCGTTCATCGACAGGTCGATCCGCTCGTAGGGAAGTTGCTTCAGGCGGATGGCGGCCTCGACCGTCATGCACGGATGTGAGGGAGGCAACGCGTGTAGGACGAGCGCGGGCGCCATCGACTCAGGACCCCACCGGGCGAGGCCCAGGCAGAGACGCACGAGAGAGACTGCTCTCCATCGCTGCAACGCTACTGGAAGCGTGGCGGTCGAGCGACGGAGCCGGGGCTGCCCGACGGAGCTGCGCGACGAGAAGGAGATGAGGCGCGTGTTGGCTATAACGAATCGATCGCTGCCCGCGCCACGAAGAGACTGACATCCGGCCCGCCCGGCCCGCGCCTTGAGCGCCGTCGGGACCGCGGCGCCGAGACGGAGGGGAGCGGCTGATGCGTCAGGGACCGCTCGCGGGCCGCTACGCCGCAGTTGCGGCGATGGTGCTGTTCGCGCTCGTCCCCTACCTCGCGCTCTCCGCCGCCCTCCTGCCGCTTACGCCGATCATCGCGAAGGACCTGCACGCGAGCCTTCAGACGATGAGCCTCGGCTCCGGCCTCGCGAACGCCGCCTACGCGATCGGAACGGTGCTCGCAGTCCAGTTCGCGCAGCACCTGCCGCAGCGGCGAATGCTCGTCGTCTACGCGGCGTTGCTCCTCACCGGGTCGGTGCTCGCGGCCTCCGCCCAGAGCTCCGACATGTACATCGCGGGCCGCGTGCTCCAGGGACTGTGTACGAGCCTGCTGCTGATCGCGGCGGTGCCGCCGCTCGCGATCGGATATCCCGCGAGCAAGCTGCGCATCACCGCGGTGATCATGAACCTGTGCATCTTCGGGGCCGTGGCGCTCGGACCGACGATCGGCGGGCTGCAGGCGAACTCGGGCGGCTGGCGCCCGCTCTTCTGGATCGTCGCGGCGATCGCGGCGTGCGCGCTCATCCTGTCGCTGCTCACGTTCGACGACGCGCCCCCGGCCGACCCCGACTCGCCCCGCGACCTGCCGGCGATCGCGCTCGCGGCCGTCGGCTGCACCGCCGCGTTCTACGGCGCGTCGCAGCTCCTCACCCACCGCTTCGTCGGCCCGACGACGATCGTGCCGCTGCTCGGGGGGCTCGCGCTGATCGTCACGCTCGTCGTCTATGAGTACCGCGCAAAGCACCCGCTGCTCACGATCCGCACGATGCTCACGAGCACGATGCCCGTCGCCGGAGTCACCGTCGCGCTCTTTGCCGCGGCCGCGTCGGTCTCGGCGACCGCCCTCACCGCAGTGGTGCTGCTCCAGCACTACAACCCACTTCACGTCGGTCTCCTCTACCTGCCGGAGGTCGCGGGAGCGGTGATCACGGCGGTCCTGCTCGGCGTCGTCTTCAGGCGCCGCTCGATCCACTACCTGCCGCTGGCCGGGATGGTGTTCCTGGCAGCCGGCATCGCGGTCTTCGGCGTGCAGATGCCACCCAGCGAAGCGCTCACGCTGATCGGCTCGGGGCTCACCGGCATCGGTCTCGGCGCGACGGTCGCGCCCGCGCTCTTCGTCGCCGGCTTCTCGCTGCCGTCGGCCAACCTCCAGCGCGTGTTTGCGATCGTCGAGCTGCTGCGCGCGGTGGCCGCGTTCATGATCGCGCCGATCCTCGCCCACTTCGCCGTGACGGTGGGCGGAGGACTCGAAGCCGGCACCGAAATCGCGCTCTGGATCGGCTTCGGTCTGGCGCTCGGGGGCGCCGCGCTCGGCGTCGCGATCTACGCACTCGGGGGCGCGCGCCCGCAGACCCCGGACATCGACAGGTTCCTGGAGGGCGACGATCCAGCCTGGTACTCGCCGCCGCTCCTGGCGCGCGTGCGCGGGGTGACGGATCCGGGTCGAGCCGGCGACGCGGCCCGCTCCGATCCTTGACGACGCCGGCGGCATTCGTGCACGTCCGGGCGTCGTTCGCGAGGACAGACCGGCGGAGACGGCCGTCGAGAGCTCTGAGCGGACATGAGCTCGAGCGTGACCTCGGCGCAGACGAAACCCGTGGACTCGGGCTTGGTCCTGTTCGCCTACGACGGCTCCGAGCTCGCGAAGCTCGCGATCGACGAGGCGGGCCGGCAGCTGCTCCCCCGGGCGTGACGCGCTCGTCCTCTGCGTCTGGCAGCCGGCGGACGTCGGCTTCGTGCCCGCCGGCGAGCTGCATCTCAACGCCGCGCAGGCGAGCGAGGTGAGGAAGGCCGCCGAGGAGACCGCTGCCCACGGCGCGGAGCTCGCCGAGAAGGCCGGCTTCCGCGCGCTGAGCATGGCGGCCGAATCGGCGCCCACCTGGCAGGGGATCGCGAAGGTCGCCGACGAGCGTGACGCCGCTCTGATCGTGCTCGGGTCGCACGGCCGCCATGGGTTCGCCGGACGCATCTTCGGCAGCGTCGCCGGGGCCGTCGCGCAGCACTGCAGGCAGTCCGTGCTGATCGTGCACCAACGAGCATGAGCGCTCGCCGCAAGGCCGCAGCGCCATCCTCCATTAGATTGCCGCGACTGACCGGACCGGCTGAGAGAGAGGAGATCGCCGCATGTACGTACGGATCGCGCGCTTCGAGGGAGGCGACCGAAATTGGGACGAGTTCGCTGCGAACGTTCGCGACACCATTCGCAGCGGCGGGGAGGGCACTCCGTTTGGGAACGTCAATGACGCCGTCGCGAGGATGATGCTGCTGGTCGATCGCGAGGGCAATCACGGAGCCAACCTCGTTCTTTGTGAGACAGAGGACGACCTGCGGCGAGTTGATGCTGCGCTGAACGAAGTCACGCCGGCCAGCGGTCGCGGCGCGCGAACCTCGGTGGAGATGTACGAGGTGCTGCTGGACGAGAAGCCGGGCACGTAGCCGGGCGCCGATCGGCTGGAGCCGCTGACTTGCCGTGACTTCCGTTCCCTGATGCTCGCGTGGGCCGGGGTTCGCGGGGTCGCGGCACTAGCCCCGATCGGGGTCGACGAGCCGGCGCAGATAACGCACGGTGGCCCCGAGTGCAAACGAGCTGTCGGCGCGGGGTTTCGCACTCATGCGGGGGGTGCGCTTGCTGGTGGTTTCGGCGAGCGCCTGCTCAACGGGGGCTCGGTATCTCCGGCGCGCGCCCACGCGGTGCTCCCTGAGCTCGCGCGCCCGCTCGTCGGCGAGCGCGCGTGCGGTGTGGCTGTTGAGTGTGGCCATTCCCGCAGCATTGCCGAGCTTCGGCGCAGGGCGTAGAGATTTAGCGAGGGCTGTGGCGTTGGCGGCGAGCCCAGCTGCGAGGCGTCACGCCGCGGGCTGCTCGAGCGCCTCGTCGCTGGAGGTCACCTGGACAAGCGTGTCTCCACCGGACGTGCGCAGGTACAGGACATGGCGTCTGACGCGCTGGCGCGTCACGAGCCCGGCCTGGGCCAGCACGGATAGCTGCTGGGAGATTCCACCGCCGGTGACCCCGAGCAGTCCCGCGAGCTCGCTGGTCGAGCGCGGCGAGTCGAGTGCAAGCAGCACCGCGGCGCGGTTGCGTCCGAGCAGCCTGGCGAGTGCATCTGGAGGAGCGACGGCGTCCTGGTCCCAGAGCATGCCCACGCCGCGGGCGGGGTAGATCATCGTCGGTTGCCACGGCTCTGCGCTGACGAGCATCACCTTCGGCCACGTGAACACGCTCGGGATCAGGAGCAGTCCGCGCTCGTCGAGCTCGAGCACGCTCGTCGCGCACGGGGACAGGACCCCGTCTCCTCGGGGCGGGCTTTCGAGGCGCAGGACGCCATCGGACCAGTTCACCTGGGGGTCGAGGTCTGCGAACAGCGCCTCCAGGCCGCCATCGGCCATCTGGCGCGCGCGGTGGCGGATGTCGTGCTCGAGCAACGCGCGCACCCGCTCCCAGTACGGCGCGAGCGCACGGTCCCAGTACACGCGCATGAGATCGCCGAGCTGGCCGACGGCTGCGCGCGGTTCCTCGAGGAACCCGTCGAGCACGCGTGGCACACGCTCGCCGGGGTACGCCTCCAGCACCTCCGCCCGGATCTGCTGCGGGGGCGTGGCGAGCATCGTTGCCAGGTCGTCCTCGATGCTCGTGAACGGTCCCGCGGGCAGTGGGTGGATGAAGTCGGGGTTGTACATCCCCGACCCCTGCAGCGCGCGTAGGACCGACAGGTCGAGTGGGCCGACGGCCGCAGCGGCCCGAACCGCCCACGGCATGTGAATTGCCTGGCGGCCCGGATCCCCGAGCACGCCGACGCTTCTGACCATCTCGACCGTGGGCGAGATCGCGAAGCGCACCCGCGTCAGCGCAGCCGTATCGAAGACGATCTCCGCCATCTCCTCTCAGTATTGCCCGCTGTCGCAGCTAGCCCGGGAGTCCTTTAGCTCGCGCTAAATCGTCGCTCCGGTCCGGGCCGGCGTTCGCGGAAGGGGGCTGCGCAGGGAACCCGCGCGAACTCAAGTCGTGGGCTGCGAGCGCCGAGGGAGTTGTTGATGGCAGCGAATCGGCAATCCAAAGCCGCAGGAGCCGTCCCGCGCGCCGGCGTTGCCCGCGCCGCCGTCGCCCCTGTCCGATCTCAGGGAGGACGTGCAGCCGCTGGGCGAGGCACTGAAGGCGCGTGCCGGCGGACGTGCTCGCGCTCACCGAAGAGCGAAGTCGCGGCCGCGCCGACGACGTCGATCGCGATCGTCAGGGATCGCTTCGAACGCATCAACCGGGGCGCAACGATGGCGGTCGCCCGCTGGATCGCCGGTGAGGGCGTCGAGGTGGCGATCGAGGCCGGCAGGGACACGTGGCTGCATCTACGGCGAGTTGGCGGCTCATCGTGCGGCGTCGCTGAACCAGCTGACGAAACGCTGCGTGTGGTGGCGCGACTCTGTGGTCCAGGTGCTTGCAGGAGAGCGCAGCGGAGTTGGAGGCCTCACCCGAGGCACTCTCGCAGGCACAGACGATCGTCCAGCTGAGCCTCGAGTTCAGCCTCGTGAAGATCGCCAAGTGCTTCGACGCCGAGCGCGAGCGAACCGACGCAGAGCTCACGCGCCGCGAGGAGGAGCTCGTCGTTCATGGCGACCCACGACGCGCTGACCGGGCTGCCGAATCGAACGCTGATCCGCGACCGCCTGGAACAGATGCTCGCGCGCAGCGCGCGCACGCAGCGGGCAGGTCGCGGTGCTGTTCATCGACATCGACAACTTCAAGACCGTCAACGACACCCTTGGACACGAGGCCGGCGACCAGCTCCTGCAGGCGGTCGCCGCAAGACTCGACGGTGTGCTGCGCGGCTCGGATGCGCTGGGCCGCCTCGGCGGCGACGAGTTCGTCGTGATCTGCGAGGAGCTGACACCCGAGACCGACCCCGAGCTGGTCGCAGAGCGCATGCTCGAGGCTCTCAAGCCGTCATTCAAGCTCGGCGCGGGCGAGCACGCGCGCTTCACCGTCGGCGCCAGCATCGGGATCGCGCTGGCTCGCCAGAGCACCGCGCCGGAGCTGCTGCGCGAGGCCGACATCGCCATGTACCGCGCCAAGTGGGAAGGCAAGAACCGCTACGCGGTGTTCGAGTCCGGCATGCAGGACACGATCCATGAAGCGCGCCGAACTCGAGATGGACCTGCGCGATGCGCTCGTGGACGAACAGTTCTTCCTCGCCTACCAGCCGACCCTCGCACTGAGTGACATGAGTGCCACGGGCGTGGAGGCGCTGATCCGCTGGAAGCACCCGACGCGGGGATCCTCGCCCCGAACGATTTCATCCCCCTGGCCGAGGAGACCGGACTGATCACAGAGATCGGTGGGTGGGTCCTGCAGCAGGCGTGCTCACAGGGCGCGGCGTGGCGCAAGGCCGGATATCCGATCGGCATGGCTGTCAACGTCTCGGCACGTCAGCTCGACAGCGACCAGCTGATCGCCGACATCGAAGACAGCGCTCGCAGCCAGCCGCCTCGAGTCCGGGGCGCTGACGATCGAGATCACCGAGACCACGCTGATGCGCAACGTCGAGGAGACCGCCCACCGGCTCAGGGCGATCAAGGAGCTCGGCGTCCGTGTCGCAATCGACGACTTCGGCACCGGCTACTCCTCGCTCGCCCATCTCCAGCGGTTCCCGGTCGACGCGCTCAAGATCGACCGCTCGTTCATCGCCGCGATGAGCGACAAGCGAGGAGGGCGAGACGCTGATCCACACCCTCGTGCAGCTCGGCAAGGCGCTCTCGATCGAGACCCTTGCCGAGGGCATCGAGCAGCAGGAGCAGCTCGCCACCCTCCAGCGCGAGGATTGCGACTGCGGCCAGGGCTTCCTGTTCGCGCGCCCTCTCGATGCGGCCGGGATGGAAGCGTTCTTGGAGGATTCGCGCAAGCGGCAGACCGTTTCGCCTTAGAGCCGTCGCGGTTCAGAACGCTCGCTGTACATCGATCTCCGCATCATTCGGACAGCTCGCGATAGCGGAAGCAGGTCGTGACGTGGTCGTTGACCAGGCCGGCCGCCTGCATGAACGAGTAGCAGACCGTCGGCCCGACGAAGCGAAAGCCTCTGCGCTTGAGGTCCTTGCTCATCGCCTTGGACTCTGGAGTCTCTGCCGGCAGATCACGCAGCCGGCGCCTGCGAGCGACGATCGGAACGCCGCCGACGAACTGCCAGATGTAGGCGTCGAAGGTCCCGAACTCCTTTTGTACCTCGCGTATGCGGCGAGCGTTGTTCACCGTCGATTCGACCTTGAGCCGGTTTCGGACGATCGCCGGGTCGTCCCAACAGGGCCTCGATCCTGCGTGCGTTGAAGCGGGCCACCCGGGCTGGATCGAAGCGCTGGAACGCTGACCGATAGCCCTCCCGCTTGTGCAGGATGGTCCTCCAGGAAAGACCGGCCTGGGCTCCCTCCAGCGTCAGGAGTTCGAAGAGGTGGTGATCGTCGTGCGAGGGCAGCCCCCACTCTTCGTCGTGGTAGGCCGTCATGAGGGGATCGTCACCGTCTGCCCATTCACAACGACGTGGCATCCGGCCCAAGCCTACGGCGTCCCCTGACCTCGGATGCCCGGACTCAGCTCGGCGGAGGGACCTCTTTCGCGTCTGCGCGATCGAACAGGAGCACCGGCCGATCGGCAGGATCCTCGTTCGGGTCCGGCGGTGCGAACGGTGACCGTGTGAGGACCCGAACGGTCCCCTGCTCGGGGTACTCGACGATCTCCGGCATCACCTTCGTGGAGAGCATCAGATATCGCACCGGGGCACCGGAGCGGTTGGCAAGCGTATGGACGCCGCGCCGCCCGCGCGGAAACGCGACGACGTCGCCGGCCGCCAGCTCGGCCTCTCCCTCGAGCGTGCGCAGCGTCGGCGTGCCCGCGATCACCACCACGAGCTCCTCCATCCCGTGGTGCAGGTGCAGGGGGGCCCCGTCGGAGCCGGGAGGCAGCTCATAGAGAGTCCCGCCGAGCTGCTCGGCGCCCGCCTTGTCCGCGACGGGCTCGACGCGCAGATCCCCACGCTTCACACTGAACGTCTCCGCAAACACATTCGGGCGGGGCGGCATCCCGGCGAATCCTTGCACGCCGGTTGCGACGCTCGCGAGCCGCTTCGGTTGGTGCTCAGATATCCCGCGGGTCGCTGCTCAGATCTCGCGTAGGGCGATCTCGAGCTCGAACCGCCGCTCGGGGTCTTCGAGTGCCGACCCGAAGAGGTCGCGCAGGCGACGCAGCCGGTAGCGGACGGTCTGGGGATGCACCGCGAGCTCGGATGCGATCGCGCGCTGTGAGCCGCGGTGTCTGAGCCAGGCTCGCAGGGTGGCTTCGAGCCGTTCCCGGCTGCGCTCGCTCTCGACCGCCAAGGGTGCGAGCGATCGCTCGCGCAGCGCGGCGACCACGTCGCTGGCGCCGCGCAGGGCGATGTCGGCGAGTCGCGCCTCTGCAACCACCGTTCCCTCCCCGTGGCCGAGCTCGTGGGCCAGGCGGGCCCACCTCAACGAGATGCCCGCCTCTGAAACCGCGACCCGGGGACCCAGGCCGATACACAGGTGCAGGCGCTGAGCGGCGGCCAGCGAGCTCTTGTGCGAGTGCTGTCGGGTCGGGGACGATCAGGTGGATCGCGTCGCCGTCCTGGTTGCTCAGGCAGTCCCCGCTGAGACGCCGTCCGGCGCGGCCTGCCTGCTCGCCGCTCACCGCAACACAGGCGAGCGTCCGCGGCAGCCTCCAGTTCGCCAGCTCGGCGGCAGCGAGCAGCGTCGACTCATCCGGTGGGGGCTCGGCGATCAGCGTCGCGAACAGCGCCGCCCGCCGACGCTCGATGTCGCTCGCGTCTGCGAGCTGCGCTTCGGTGTAGCCCTCGATCGACTCGGCGGCGAGCTGATCGATGTACGCGAACATCGCCTCGGCGAGGGTCCGCTGTGCCTCTGCGCTCGCTCCGGCGGCGGCCGCGGCCTGACTCATGCGCCGCCAGGCGACACGCGCGCCGACACGAAAGGCGGACTGCAGGCCATCGAGGCTGCGCCCGGCGTGATGCTCGCCGTATCCGAGGCTTCGATAGACGGCGCGCGACTCCTCGGCTTCGTCGCCGATGAAGCGGCGCAGCGCTATCTCGGTGCCGGAGCGGACCCCGCGTCCGAAGTCCCCGCTGAGTGGACGCGAGTAGGCGGGGATCTCGCGCTGGATCGCCTCGCACGACTTCCTCGGCGAGCGCGGGGAGATCGGCCCGAATCGCGGCGACCGCCTGCGGTTGAAGCCAGGAATCTGTGCTGGAGGCATAAGAACGCCAGGGCAGATTGCTATTCATGGGGGGCAGAAGCTACCGGGCTTGTGAATTACGCTCAGCCCAGGTGTACACGGTTCCGCTAGACGCTGCCTCTCGCCCGGACCAGGGAGTCGTGACGCAGGACGGTTCCGGGGCACCGGGGGGAGCGGGCATAGCGTTCCCGCTCCGTCGACGCGCGACGTTCCACCACGGCGACGGGGCGCGCCATCCTCGCGGATGCCGCAGCCTCGGTGGATGGAGATCTGGAGGGTCGGATTCGCGCCAGCGGGAGCTGGCGCTCCGACTATCTGGGAGTCCTGCGCGAGCTGACGATCGCATCCGCAGAGCGCACCTCATCGCTTGCGATCGCTCGCGCGGGACTCGCCTCCATGCGCAGGCAGCTGGAATTCGAGCGCGACGAGCGCGGCGTGAGCCTCGACGATGCGCTGGAGGCCTTCGCGCCCTCGCTGAGGCTGGGCACCGGCGAGGTTCGCGGCGCGGCGCCGGCCGTCAAAGCACTTCGCGTCCCCTATCAGGGCCGCGAGCTCGAGGGGAGCGCGCTCCATGCGCCAACTCGAGCGATGGACCGAGGCCGGGGTGACCGAGCCGTCGTTCGCCGAGGCCGTGGGCCGCGTCGCCGAGCACCCCGAGTGGCTGTCGCTGCCCGATCGCGAGGTGACGCTGGTGGGCGCCGGTGCGGCGATCGGCCCGCTCGGACCCCTGTGCTCGTGGGGGGCCGACGTGATCGCGATCGACCTTCCTCGGCCGGAGGTGTGGGAGCACATCGGCAAGCTCGCGCGAGAGGGCGCCGGCACCGTGCGCATGCCGCTGATGGACAACGGCTCGCCGGGAGTCGACCTGCTGCGCATGCTCCCGGAGACGCGAGCCTGGCTGGAGCACGTCCGCGCGCGCCGAGGAGTCCGTCCTCGGAATGCACGCGTACGCCGACGGCGGCGATCACGTGCTCGCCACGGGGGCCTTCGACGCGCTCGCGACCGATGCGCTCCAGCGCAGGCCCTCCACGGCACTGGCATTCCTGGCGACTCCCACCGACGCTTTCGTCGTGCCCGAGCAGGTCGTCGCGCGATCTCACACCGCCTACAGCGAGCGGCGGGTCCGCCGGATCCTGCAGGCTCCCGCGAAGGGCCTCTCGCGCAACCGCCTGTACGCGGCGGCCTACGGCGACGGGGTGCCCGTGGCCGACGCGCTGGTCAAGCAGCAGGGGCCCAACTACGCGATCGCCAAGCGCCTGCAACGCTGGCGCGGCATCGTCACGAACGCCGATGGCGGTCGGGTCTCCTTCAACGTCGCGCCCCCGACATGGACCCGCTCGGTGACAAAAAACCGCATCCTCGCGGCGGCCTACGCCGGCGCCCGCCAATTCGGCGTGGAGATCTTCGAACCGTCCACGACCCGCGTGCTGATGGCCGCCCTGCTCGTGCACGACCTCCACCAGCCGCCCTCACCGCGCGAGCACCCAGAGTCGCTTGTTCAGTGAAGCGGCCGCGCACGGCGGTCTCTGGAACGCCGCGTACGAGCCACGGTCGGTGCTGGGGATCGCGGCCCTGGCGGGCCTGCCGCGTACGTTGCTCGCGGGCGCGCACGCGCCCGCCTGATTCGCTGCGCTCAGCTACGAGGAGGGGGGCCAGAGGTTGATGCCGCTCTCCTGGGCGTAGCGGTCGATCTCCTCGAGCACATCGGCGTCGAAGTCGAGGCCTGCCAGCGCGGCGACGTTCTGCTCGAGCTGCTCGACGCGGCTCGCGCCGAGCAGGACCGAGGTCACCCGGGGATCGCGCAACGCCCAGGCGATCGCCAGCTGCGCGAGCGTCTGCCCCCGTCGCTGGGCGATCTCGTTGAGCGCGCGCACGCGCTCGAGGTTCTGGGGGCTGACGAACCCCTCGGAGAAGTAGTGTCCGCGGCGCACGCGGGAGTCCTCCTCGATGCCCCGCAGATAGCGGTCGGTCAACAGGCCTTGGGCGAGCGGCGAGAAGATGATCGCGCCGATCCCGTTGTGGCCCAGCACGTCGAGCAGGCCTTGCTCGATCCAGCGGTTGAGCATCGAGTAGGACGGCTGGTGGATCAGCAACGGTGTCCCGAGCGTCCGAAGGATGTCGGCCGCACGTTCGGTCATCTCGGGTCCGTAGGAAGAGACGCCGACGTAGCGTGCCTTGCCCGCGCGAACGGCCGTGTCGAGCGCACCCATCGTCTCCTCCAGCGGCGTCTCGGGGTCGAACCTGTGGGAGTAGAAGATGTCGACGTGATCGAGCCGCAGCCGTCGCAGGCTCTGATCGAGGCTGGAGAGGAGGTACTTGCGTGAGCCGAACTCTCCGTACGGACCGGGCCACATGTCGTATCCGGCCTTCGTCGAGATCACGAGCTCGTCCCGGTAGGGACGAAGATCCTCGTCGAGGATGCGTCCGAAGTTGCTCTCCGCGCTGCCATACGGCGGGCCGTAGTTGTTGGCGAGATCGAAGTGCGTGATCCCCAGGTCGAACGCCCGACGCAGCATCCGGCGGCTGTTCTCGAGTGGGCGATCGTCGCCGAAGTTCTGCCACAGGCCGAGCGAGATCGCCGGGAGCTTCAGGCCGCTACGGCCGCAGCGGCGGTAGGCGATCTGCTCGTAGCGGTCAACGGCCGCCGCGTACCTGGTCGGGCCCAGCTCGGCGTTGTAAGGCACCTGGTCCTCGATGGTACGCCTCCGGCAGGGCCCCGGGTCAAATCCTGGCGGTCGGTTGAAACACCCTGCTGCACGGATCACGTATGACCCGGATCGTGATGTACGTTCGTCTGGTGATTCGACCCAAGCGCACCGGCCCAGGCTCCCAGCCTGCCTGATGCTTCGTCAGCCGCTGGGCTCGTAGGCCCAGTCGCTACACGCGCCGCTGCCGTCGCAGTAGGGCTGGCTTCATAGGCCGAATTGCTCCCTATAGGACTCGGGCACGAGCGCCTCGAACTCCCGATGGCCCTCGATGAACGCTTTCACGAACGGACAGAATGGCAGCACAGCGAGACCCCGTGCACGGGCGTCCTCGAGCGCGAAGCGGATCACCCTGTCGCCGAGGCCGCGACCCCGCACGCGCTCGTCGACCTCGGTGTGGAGAAACGCGATCAGGCCCGGCCGAGCCCGGTAGGCCGTGAACCCGACCACCTCACCGTCGAGAGACAGCTCGTAGCGCTCGCGATCAGGTGCGTCGGCCACCTCGATGCGACCCACATCGGCCATGCCGGCAAGACTAGAGCGCAGACGACTGCGCCACCGGTCATGGGCCGCTGCAGCCGGGCGGCGCCGCAATGGGCGAGCGGGCGCGCCCCGGATCACGGACCGGGGCGCACTCTGTACTTGAGGTGGGCAACGCCGGGAGCGTCGACGGCTCGGATCTGCTCGAGCTGCGGCTCGGCGTTGCCGAGGTTGTCGAACAGGCGCTCACCGGCGCCGAGCAAAACCGGCACCACATGGAGCTCGAGCTCGTCCAGCGAGCCCCGCCGCCATGTACTGCTGAACGGCATGGGCGCCGCCCCAGAGCCGCACGTCGGCGCCGTTGGCGGCCTCCTTCGCCCGCTCGAGCGCGCGCTCGATCCCGTCGGTGACGAAGTGGAAGGTGGTGCCGCCCTCCATCTGCAGGGGGTCGCGCGGGTGATGGGTGAGGACGAACACGTCGTTGTGGTACGGGGGGTCGTCTCCCCACCAGCCCTTCCACTGCCCATCCCCCCAATCCCCGCCGCCCACGGGGCCGAACATGTTGCGGCCCATCACGCCGGCGCCGATGTTCTGTTGGGTCTCCTCCATGATCCGCGTGCTCTCGTTGACCTCGCCGCCCGGCCGGCCGTGTGACTCGCGCCACGCGCTCAACGAGATGGCCCACTCATGCAGCTGCATTCCGCCTTCGCCGAGCGGGTGCTCCTCGCTCTGGTTCGGGCCGGCCGCGAACCCGTCCAGCGAGATCGAGATGTGACATCTGAGCTTGCTCATCGCTCCTCCTAGGTTCGTTCGACGTCAGGCGCTATCGATGATGGCGAGGAAGTCGTGGAAGGCCCGGTCCGTGCGCGCGATGTCGCCGGTGGCGTCGAGGTCCATGAGCAGGCCGCGGATGACGGCGAGCACGACGGTGGCCAGCTCGGGTCGACCGAGGCTGCGCATGCCCTCCTCGAGCGGCGCGAGCCAGTCGGTGGTCGCGGTCCGCCGGAAGCCGGGCCAGAGTGGTTCTCCCGCGCGTGTCGTGCAGCCGGCCGAACATGCGCAGGTAGGGCTCGCCCTGCGGCCCGGAGATCGCCGACCAGGCGCGGGCCAGGGTGGTCGGGTAGGGCTCGTCGGGTCGCAGGCGTATGAGCTCGGTGAAGGCCTCGACCTGGCGCCGGCGGGCCTGTCCGAGGACCTCGCGGAGCAGTCCGTCACGGGTCTCGAAGTGGTAGATCAGCATCCGGCTCGAGGTGCCCGAGGCGGCGGCCAGCGGCCCAAGCCGGTCCGGGAGCCCGTGCTCGAGCGCGTAGTCGGTGCACGCGTCGAGGAGCCGCTGCCTGATCTGCGGTTGGCGCTGTCTGCCCATCGCCCAATCTTTTCACGTAACGATCGGTACGTCTATCGTTGCTCGACAGTCGATCGAGACACGACGAGGAGGTCACGATGAGGGTCGTTTTCGTGCATGGGGCATGCGTGAAGGACGGATCGTGGTGGTGGCACCGAACCGCTGAGCTGCTGGCCGAGCGGGGCCTCGCCAGCGAGGCGCCCGCCCTGCCGAGCTGCGGCGAGACGGGTGAGCCGACGGATGCGCGAAGGACCCGGGCTGGCCGAGGATGTCGCCGCGGTCCGGCGACGTCCTGACCGCGAGCGACGAGCCGACCGTCGTGGTCGCCCACAGCTACGGCGGGATCGTCACCGCGGAGGCAGCGGCGGGCGTCGAGGCCGTGCGCCATCTGCTGCTCGTGTCCAGCTACCTGCCCGAGGTCGGGCAGAGCCTCTCCTCGTTCGGCGGGGAGGAGCCCGCCCCGTTCCTCGACATCGATCCCGAGGGCGGCACCTTCACCGTCCGGCCGGACGCCCTGGCCGAGACGTTCCTGCAGGACTGCGACCCGGAGATCCAGCGAGAGGCCACGGACAGGACGGCCCGCCAGAGCCTGGCGGTACTCGAGCAGCCGGTGCAGTCAGCGGCCTGGCAGCACGTGCCCTCGACGTACCTCGTCTGCGCGCAGGACCGGGGCACCCCCGCCGACTTGCAGCGCAAGTTCGCCGGTCGGGCCGGCAGCGTCGTGGAACTCGACGCCGGCCACCACCCCTTCCTCTCCCAGCCCGCCGCCGTCCGCGACCTGATCCTCGCGCTGTGACGGCGACACATAGGGGTTCACGAGCGCATATCCTCCGGCTGGGCTCTCGGGTGTCTGTCCCAGCGATGGAGAGGAGATCTCATGACCGTCGTCGCACACAACTACTCCGAGCCGACCGTGCTGCGGGTCGATTCGTTCCCGATGCGGCTGTTCGAGAAGGCCAAGCGCTTGGGCGTCTGGAACCCGTCGGATTTCGACTTCTCCAAGGACCGCGAGGACTGGGAGGCGATGAGCGAAGAACGGCGCGAGGCGCTCTTGCAGCTGACGGGGGCGTTCCTCGGTGGCGAGGAAGCGGTCACCCTCGACCTTCTGCCACTGGTGCTCGCGATCGCCCGCCAGGGCCGACTCGAGGAGGAGATGTTCCTGACGACGTTCCTGTTCGAGGAGGCCAAGCACATGGACTTCTTCAGCCGCTGGATCCGCGAGGTGACCGGCGGAGCCGAACTGCCCCCGGCACGGGAGGCCTCGATCCAGCTCTTCGATGTCGAGCTGCCCAGCGCGATGAACGCGCTGATCGAGGACCAGTCGCCGGCGGCCATGGCGCGCGCCTCGGTGACGTACAACATGATCATCGAGGGTGTCCTCGCGGAGACCGGCTACGCCAACTACCACCGCTCGCTCGCGGTCAACGAGCTGATGCCCGGCCTCTGTGCGGGCCTGGTCAACATCAAGCGCGACGAGTCGCGCCACATCGCCTACGGCGTCTATCTCCTGAGTCGCCTGGTGGCCGAGGACCACACCGTGTGGGACGTCATCGAGGAGCGCATGACCGAGCTCCAGCCGCTGACCGAGGCGATCGTGGCCTCGGCCTACGAGGACAATCCTGACGGGGTGACCCCCTTCGGCCTGCACGTGGACGAGTTCACCGAGTTCGCGGCCAGTCAGTTCTCCAAGCGCTACAACCGCATCTCCAAAGCTCGCGAGCGGACCCTGGCAGACATCGAAGCGTCGAGCGAGCCCGCAGACATCGAGGATCTCGTCACCGAGATCTGACTGGCCCTCGCCCTGGACCCGCGGGGTCCGTCTCGAGCTTGACCGTCGGTCGTACTTGCGTCCGCCCTCACCCGCCGTCAAGGGGCAGGCGCATACCTTGGGAGCGGTGGAGGGAGTCCCGGTAGGCAGGGGGAACGCGTTCGCCTTCGCAGCCGCGGGACTCGCTGTGGGCATCGCGTGCGTGGCGCTTGCGCTCGGCGACGCCTCGCGCGCGGCGGCCGCGCCCGTATCGCTCGGCCCCGCCCACCTCGGCGTGGCACTTGCCGCCCCGGCGCCGCCCGCGCTGGGGGAAGCCGACGAACTCACCTATACCTGGCGACGCTGCGCCTTCTACACCGCGCTCGCCTCCGTCGACGGCGCGTCGCACCTGTGGCGCCTCGACGACTCCTCCACGAGCACGGCCGCCGCCGACGTCCTGGGGTCTACGATCGGGCGCTACATCGGTGCCCGCGCAGCATCTGCGACCGCGCCGTTGGCCGGGCAGGGCGCGACCGGTGCGGCGTTCGACGGCGCCTCGTCGGGGGTGACACTGCCGGGCGTCGCCGACGAGCCCGGCACGGGCGCCTACACGTTCGAGCTCTGGGCTCGCCCTCAACGGGTCGACGGCACATACCGCTTTTTGATCGCGCATGAGGAAACGGTCGCCGGCAACCCGCGCCGGCACCGGAGTGTGGCTGTCCAAGGCCGGCCTCGGCTTCGAGCGCTGGAGCGGCGGGCACAGCACCAGCATCGACTACACGCCTGGCCTGCCTCTTGGGAAATGGAGCTACGTGCTCGCAAGCTACGACGGCACCACGATGCGCCTGTACGTAAACGGGGCACAGGTCGGCTCCAAGGCCACGACCGCGCCGCTGAGCGCAGTCTCGGGCCCGACGGTCCTCGGCGCCGGAGCGGGCGCGAACGGCGGATTCTTCGCCGGCGACCTCGCCGACGTGGCCCTCTACCCGCTCGCGCTCGCGCGCGCGCACGTCACCGCCCACTACGCCGACGCGACCGACACTCCGTGCACCGCGATCACGGGAGCGCCAGGCAGCACATACACCCCTGTCGTGGCCGACCTCGGCGACACGCTGTCGTCCACCGTCACCGCGACGGGCGCCGCTCACAGCGCGAGCAGCGAAGGGCGAGAGTGAAGGGCCGGTGGACGACGGGCACGGGAACCTCGCACTGGCCTCCATCGAAGACTTGGGTGAAGGAAAGACAGTGAGCGGGACGATCACGGTGACCGCCGCCCTGCACGGCCTTCCGGGCGATCGGATCGAGTTCGACGTGGACGGGCAGTACCGCTACGCCAAGGTCGCCGAAGCGCCCTACCAGTACACCTGGTACACGCGCGCAGAGGCGAACGGGCCGCACACGCTCAGCGTGAAGCTGTGGGGACCGGGAGCTCGACGCCGGTGGTGACCGAAGTGACGGTGCACGTCCAGAACGCCACCGTCTATCCCGCTCCGCTGTCGTTCGGCGAGGAGAGCATGTACGCCGAACTGAACGAGGGGGAAGAAGCCACGGCGCAGGACCTGCTGGAAAACGTCTGGCCGGCGCGCGGTTTCCCGTTGCCGTACCTGTCCTGGCCGCTGACCTGGCAGGAGGACCCCTACCACGAAGCGTATTGGGAGTTCTACTTCTACGGACTGCGCCCCGAGGCGACGCTGCTCTACGAGTGGGAGACGACCGGTCGCAGCGCCTACCGCGAAGAGCTGATCGCGATCCTGCGCTCCTACGTCGCCTACGACGCCACCCGCCCGGAAGACACGGTGACGTTCGACAACAACCACACCTCCGCCTACCGCACGATGGAGCTGGTCAACTTCTACGTCAAGCTGAAGGTCGCGCACGCGCTGCCCTCCGATCTGGAAGCGGGTCTGGGCGCGCTCGCTGCAGAAGCTGGGGGCGTTCCTCGCCGAATCGCGCCATTTCGAGGCCGACTTCAACCACGGCTTCAACGAGGGTGCCGCCCTACTGCTGCTGGCCGACAACTTCCCGCACATGCCGGGCGCGAGCGGATGGCGGACGCTGGCACTGGAACGCTTGAAGGAGATGCTCGCCAACACGATCGACGCCGACGGCGTGGAGGTCGAGAACTCGCCCTTCTACCAGGTGTACGTGCTCGGGCTCGTCTACCAGATCGCGCAGTGGGCCAAGCGCTACGAGCCCGCGCTGGCGACTCCCTACCTGCAAGCGGCGACGAAGATGCTGCGCTACACCGCCGATG
Source organism: uncultured Solirubrobacteraceae bacterium (assembly GCA_963742395.1). Taxonomy (GTDB): domain Bacteria; phylum Actinomycetota; class Thermoleophilia; order Solirubrobacterales; family Solirubrobacteraceae; genus Palsa-744. Next base: position 262,669 of record CAVUME010000006.1, read on the forward strand.
TGACGATGCCCAACGGCTACCTGCCGATGCTGGGCGCCACCGCCACCACCTATATGCCGAGCCAGGACCCCACCGTCTACGGTCCGATGGCCGCCGCCGATCCCGAATTCGACTTCGCCTACACCCGCGGCGCCCACGGTACGCCGCCGCCCGACGGTACGGTGCTGTTCGCAGTATCCGGCCTCTTCTTGATGCGCTCGCCGCTGGGAGCGGTCTCCAATCTCCCCAACCAGACGTTCGTCACCTTCAACGCCGGGACCTACCGCACCAGTCACTCCGACCTCGACGCGACTGGGGATCACGATGTACTCCAATGGCGCCGAGGTGCTGCCGACCTCTGGGCTGTACACCTACACCGAAGAACCGAGCCTCGAGTACTTCCACGGCACCCGCTCCCACAACACGGTGGTGGTCGACGGGAAGGACCAGGCGGAGGGGTCCGCCGAAGCCGGCAGCCACGGGTCCAAGGAAGGCGTCACCTGGGCGAGCGGGGTGAGCAGGCTGTATCCCGGGGTCACCCATCACCGCACCGTCGTCGTCCTGCGCCAAGGGCTCGTGCTGGTGCACGACGAACTCACGAGCGCGAGCTCACACGAATACAGCCAGACGTGGCACCTGGCACCCAACGCCACCCCTGCCGGGACAGCCACCACCCTCACCGCCACCGCGAGCGGCAAACCCCAGCTGACGATCACTCAGGCCGACCCGGAAGGGATGATCTCTGCAGCGCTTCGACGGCGCCACCAGCCCGATGCAGGGCTGGTACTCCTCCAGCTACGGCTCAAGGCGACCCAGCTGGGCGCTGCAGTACACCCGCGATGGCCCCTCCGCCGGCTTCGGAACCCTGCTCGCCTCCGGCCCCTACGCCGGCGAGAGCGCAACGCTCACCGAACACGTCGAAGCGGCGTCCGACACGCTCGAAGCGTGCGTCGGAGGCGCCACCGGCTACGTGGTGAGCATCCCGCACGACAACGCCGTGGCCGCGACGATCTCCTCGGGCGGCTGTCCGGGCTGACGCCGTCGCGGGCGTGCCCCCGGCCCGTGTCTTCGCTGTGCCCTCTCCCTAACCGGTGGCCAGCGGCTTTGGCTGCACCGAGCCGCGACCGATGACCTCGATCTCCTCGCCGGGCAGGCAGCTCGAGATCGCGAGCGTCTCGCGGGCAACGGAGCGGCGCAGGAGCGCAAAGGCGACGGCGCCGAGTGCCGCCGGTACGGCGAGCGCAATCGCACGGTACGCGAGCACGGCGGCGGTCGCCGAGGTGAGCGATACCCCATAGAGGGCATACGCCCCGATCAGGCCCAGATCGACGCCGCCCACGCCGCCGGGCACCGGGATCAAGCCGCCCAGCTCGCCGATCAGGTACCCCATCCAGATGATCGCCAGGGATGGCGCCGAGCCGAAGGCGTGGAACGTCGCCCACATCACCATCACGTCGAAGAACAGGTAGCCGATGAGGCCGAGGTAGAGCCACGGATCTCCGGTTCGCAGCAGGGCCAACGCCTCCTCGACCCCGTCGGCCAGCGTTCGCAGCACCCGCGCCAGGCGCGAGTCCTCGCCGCGGCGCGCTGCTCGGCGCTCGCCTGCTCGCCCCGCCAAGCGAGCACCGCCGATTGTCACCGCGATCGCGCCGGCGGCAACGGCGGCGGGCAGGGCCGTCAGCCAGAGACTGGCCGTGCTTCCGAGCAGGCCGACGGCGAGGGCGGCTCCGATGATGAACACGCCCAGCACGTTGGGAAGGCTGGTCAGGAAGAAGAAGGCGACGCTCCGCCGCGCGATCCGGTCGGTCGGCATGCCACCGCGGTGAAGCGCCCAGGCACCGAGCGCGAGGCCGCCCAAGCCGCCGGTCGGCAAGACGGCGTTGGCGCCAAGCTCAGAGAAGCCGATCTCGGCGCTGGTCGACAAGCGCATCGCCCGGCAGAACACGCTGCGAAAGACGAACACGTACGCGACGCCCGAAAGGATCTTGAGCACAATGCCGGCGCCGATCCAGGCCGGATCGCCGTGACTCAGGCGGGAGCGCAGGCTGGCGAGGCCCGGGACCAGCGTGATCAACACGACGATGATGACCGCGAGCGTCAGGAGCCAGAGCAGGCGCCCGCGCAGGCTCGAGCTGGGGACCTCGGGTGGCGGTGCGAGGTCCTCGAAAGCGGTGGCTGTCGCAGCTTCGCTGTTCATCGTGAGGACTGACGCGAGGGTAGCTTGCCGCTTGTTGGTGCCCGTCTCGGGCGCCGACGCGAAGTAGCGCCAAGGCGCCCGCTCCAGATTGCGTTGTCGCAGTTGTGGGTACTCCCGTCCCGAAACCGTGGCCGAGCGGTGAGGCCTTCGTTCGAGAGCAAGGGAGGAATCGGGAGGTATGTCTTGTGTCTGCGGAGGGCTTGGGAGCATCGCGTGGCGGTGGCCGGCGCGAGCTACAGCTGCTCTCCTGCTGGGCCTGATCCTGGCATGCGCCGCCGGTCCCCTGACAGCGGGCGCTCGCGCATCTGTGCCGACGCCAGAAGAAGACCCGTTCTACGGATATGAAGGCAGCAAGCCGCTCGCACGCATCGCTCCCGGCACCGTCCTGAAGACCCGCACGCTCGAGTCCCACATCGCCGGCCTGCCGCTCCCGGTGAAGGCCGTGCAGCTGTTGTACCGCTCCCGCGGAGAGCTCGGGCAGCCGACCGTGAACGTCACCTCGGTGCTCGAGCCCCCGGTCAGGCTCCGCGCCCCCAACCTCGTCGCTTACGGGTCCTTCTACGACTCCCTCAATCCGGACGACGACCCCTCCTATTCGATCTCCGGCGGGCTCGCACTCGGCGGCCTGATCCCCGACTTCGAGTCGCTGCTTGTCGCACCGGAGCTGAGTGCCGGTAACGCTGTCGTGATCGCCGACACCGAGGGCGAGACCGCGGACCTGGCCGCCGGTCCGGAATACGGCTTCGACACCCTCTACTCGGTGGAGGCCGCGCTCAACTCGCCGGCCACCGGCTTGGCGGACTCAACCAAGGTCGGCCTGATCGGGTACTCCGGCGGCGCCGTCGCGACGGAGTGGGCGGCCGAGTTGGCACCGACGTATGCGCCCGAGCTCGACGGGCGCATCGTCGGGGCGGCCTTCGGTGGCGTGTTCGTGGACCCGGCCCACAACGTCCGCTACATCAACGGCAGCGCCCTCTGGTCGGGCGTGATGCCGATCGGCCTGATCGGAATCGCGCGCGCGTTTCACATCGATCTGAGGCCCTACCTGAGCGAATACGGGCTGCAGCTGTTCGAAAAGCTCCAGAAGGCGTCGATCATCGAAGTGGTCGGCGAGTACCCCGGCCTCACCTGGGAAGAGATGGCAAAGCCCGCATACGCCAATCCGGAAAGCGTTCCCGCCTACGTCAAGGCCGCCAACCAGCTGATCATGGGGACCAGTGGCACGCCCGCCGAGCCGCTCTTCATCGGCCAGGGCGCCGGCGGCGAGCTCGAGGGCACGAGCGGCGACCAGCCGGGCATCGGCCCGGGCGACGGCATCATGATCGCCGGTGACGTGCGCACGCTCGCGCGCGAGTACTGCGGCCGTGGCGTAGCGGTGCAGTACGAACAGTACGAACCGTTCGCACATCTCGAAGCAGCCGGACCCTGGCTCGCCGGCGCGCTGCCGTGGCTCGAAGCCCGCTTCGCCGGCAAGCCGGCACCCCGGGACTGTTCGGGAATTGCCCCCGGCAACCCGCTGACGCCGATCGAATAGGCGATTAGCGGACGAGAGGCGTGATCGTCCCGCGCCGGGCACAGCGCGGGACGTCTCCCTAGGGCGTCCAGTTGTCCAGCGCGGGCGTGACCTGGAGTTCGTGGGTCATCGCCCTGGGGCTCTGGCTGGCCAGGTACGCGACCGCGTCGGCCAGGCTCGGCTGGTCGGCGGAGCTGGCGTCGCCCTGGCCGGAGCGGTCGATGCCGGCGTCGACGACCAGGAGGGCGACGTGGATTTGCCGCTCGCGAAGCTCCAGCGCGGCCGCTTGCGTGAGCGCCCGTACGCCGAAGGCGCCGGCCGCCCACAGGCCGCGTCCGGGCATCGCCCGCCTGGATGAGCCGCCGGTCACCTGGACCACGGTGGCCGGGCCGCCCTGTGCCGTCAGGAACCGCGCCGAGGCGCTCAGCGCGCCGTACGCCCCGCGGGCCGGCGAGGTCGCCCAGCGCTCGAAGCTGTCGGGATCGCTGTCCGCCAGGTTCCCGCCCCCGAACGGGCCCCCGCCGCCGGCTGCGTAGGGGGAGGCGGCGTTGACGACCAGGTCGACCCTCCCGAAGCGAGTGCCGACCTCCTCGAGGGCGGCGAGGACGGACGCTTGGTCGGTGACGTCGATCTCCACGGCGTGCGCTCCGGCGCCCCGAACCCGCTCGAGGGTCTCGGCCGAGACTGCGCCGCCCGCCACGTCCCAGCCGTCGGCGAGCAGTCGTTCGATGATCGCCATGCCCAGGTTGCGGGCGCCGATCACGAGGGCAGCAGGCATCAGGCCCTCGTCGCTTCCGTCGTCGCAGCGCGGCTCATCGGGACCCGATCCTATTGGCATCGGCGAGTCCACCCGCCGACGATCGTCTCTTCGATCGATGTCGGTGGCTTACCGCGAAGGACCTCCGGAATCCCACCGGTGGATTCGGGAGTTGCTCAGCCGGCGGGGCGGGTGAGCCGCATCAGCTGACGTACCGGCTGTGACACGTCCCGATCGGTGAGTGCGCGCAGCAGCGCCGCCGCACCGCTGCGACCGAGCACCGGCTCGGCGAGGATCCGGAACTTCTCGGCCAGCTGCCTGCCCTGTGCCTCGAGGTCCGGGTTCGGTTTGCTCACGTCGCGCGCGGTCGCCAGGGAGCTTCCGTCCCGCAGTCGAACCTCCACGTGGGTCGGTGCTCCGGCCTCTCCGTCGGGGAGCATCAGCACACGGGAGCGAAGCAGCACCGCGTCGGGATCGACGGCGTCGGAGTCGTCGATGCTCGCCGTCGAGCGACCGAGGATCGCCATCGCGCTGAGGTGGGGGAGGCTGAACTTGACTTCGAGCCCCGTCGAGGGCTCGGGTATCACGCATGTCCCGAGCTCGAGCTCGGTCACGTGGAGGGTGATCTGCTCGACGTCCTCCGCTGCAAACGGCGACTTGCTCTGAAGCTCCCGCAGCCCCTCGATCGAGGAGTGGGTGAAGAAGCACGACGCGTGGTACTTGAAGAGGTTCTCGCGCATGTGCCAGCCGGAGGAAGGGGCGTCGAGCGCCGCCGAAGGGTCGTCCTCCCCGCCGTAGGCAGCGACGAAGCCCTGCTCCGCCTCGATCGCGTCAGGGTTCGCGGTGAAGCCGCGGGCGGCGAGCAACGCCGCCAGCAGGCCGCCCTGGCAGGCCCTGCCGGCGTGCAGCGACTTCGTCATCGTGCCGAAGTTGCACTTCAGCCCCGCCGCCTGGCTGGCAGCGACGCCGAGCGCGGCCGCGGTCCGGTCGGGGTCGAGTCCCAGCAGCCGCGCGCAGGCGGCGGCTGCCCCGATCGTGCCGGTCGTGCCCGTGGCGTGGAAGCCCCGCAGGTAGGGCTCCGGGCCGAGCCCGACCGCGAGGCGGCAGGTTGTCTCGTATCCCGCCAGATAGGCCGTCAACAGCTCGGACACGCTGCGGTCCAGCTGCTCGGCGAGCGCGAGGGTGGCGGCCAGCACAGCGACCGAGGCGTGGCCGAGGAAGGCGACGTTGACGTCGTCGAAGTCCAGGCGGTGCGAGGAGGTGCCGTTGAGAAGCGCCGCGTCCAAGACGCCAAAACGCACCCGGTGCCCGACAGCGGTGGCAGCCCGCTCGTCGGCATCGCCGGCGGGGGAGGATCTCCAGCAGCATCCTCGATGCGTCCTCATGGCTGCCGCCGAGGGTGACGGCAAACCAGTCGAGTAGCGACTGGCGCGCGAGCTCCACGACGTCATCGGGGATCTCCGCCGCGTCGAGCGACGCCGCCCGCTGTGCGAGCCCGAAGGTCAGCCCTGCTGTGGTCGAGACGCTCATCGCCGCTCACCGAAGTGTGGCGGAGTGTGGGACCCCGGCGTGGGTCCAGCTCACCGTCTGCCCGACCACGCGCAGGTGCGTGATCGAGTATTCGGGATCGCTGTCGACTTCGCAATCGAGCACGTGGTGGTGGTTGCCCGGTTCGAAGGCGACGAGCCCCTGATCGCGGCTGTGTTCTTCGCCGTGGGTGTGGTTGCCCGGGCACGGGCTGCCTTCCAGCTGCAGGTAGACGAGCGAGCCGTCGGCACCGATGCCGACGTCGGTGACGGAGCTGACCAGGTCGGGTTCCATGAGCTGCGGCACTTCGAGTTCGTGCACGATCTTCCCGGTGCGCGCGTTGAGCGCGAACAGGATCGCTTCCTCGCCGCCCTCGGCCACGCCCTCGATCGCCCACACGACGTACTGCCCGTTTACGTGAACGGGCGTGGAGACGCCGCCCGAGGTCTCCGGCAGGCTGTTTTCGGCTTCGATCCCCAGGCGTGTGCGCTTGCGCTTTGGCAGCCAGCAGCTGTAGTAGACCGAGCCGCGGGTGAACACACGCACCTGCGGTGAGCGCGCGATCGTGTTGCCGCCGTACGGGCCGCAGGCGAAGTGGTGGGCACCCGCGGCGGGCGCGGTCGCACAGGTGAGCCACAGCGATACGAGCAACCCGGCCAGGGCCCATACGGTCCGCACGACCCAACCTTATTCGCGGGGCGTGGCCCGCGCCACCACGCCGCGTCAGCCGGCGCGTTCGGCGGAGGCCAGCCCGCGCCGGGCGAGCAGCGCCATCACAGCCGCGGTGGCGGCGAGCACCGCGAACGACAGCCCGACCTTCGTCGGCGAGCCGGCCAGCAGTCCCCGGCCGGCCTCGATCACCGGCGGTGACCGGGTTCAGCGCTCGAGACCGAGTGCACCCATCCGGTGATCAGGTCATCGGGACGTACACGGGCGCGAGGAACAGCGCCACGAACACCGGCATCTGGATCAGCGGCCCGGCCTGCTCGGTGCGCAGGAACATCGCGATCCCGATCGCCCACAGGGCAGCGGTGAAGTTCATGCCGACGCCGAGGAAGAAGAGGCCGAGACAGTTCGCTGCCGTTGCCGTCGACGTGCATGCCGGCGATCAGCGCCGCGATCGTGACGATCGTCCCGGTGATCAGCCACCGTCCGAAAGCTCCCACCACGTAGCCGGCGATGATGCCGCTCCGGCGCGGCGCCCCGAGCAGCAGCCTGCGTGCGAACCCGGACTGGAAGTCGCGCGCGACGGCGAAACCCGTGAAGACGCCGCCGAAGGCGGCCGACTGCAGGAACACGAACACGAACTGGAACGACGTGTACCCGGGCTTGTAGTGGAAGTTGGGGACGTCGCTGACCCGCGAGAGCCCGCCTGCGAACGCGACCAGGAAGAACAGCGGGAAGATGATCGACGGGACGAGGATCGCCGGGTTGACGATCGTGTTGTGGATCGAGCGCCAGGCGACCCCGCGGGTGACGTACAGGAAGCGCCTCATGCCCGCGCCAGCCTCGACCTCATCGCCGGGCCGCGACGAGCGCCAGGGAGAACGCAGCGCGAGCGCCAGGGCGAACCCGAACGCGAGCTCGAGCGCCTGCGCGTTCCAGCCCTGGATGACGAGGCTGCGCAGCCCCTCGACCAGGTAGGAGACCGGGTTGTAGGTGGCCACTTCGCGAAACCAGGTCGTCTTGATCAGGTTGCGCGGGAGCGTTCGACGAGCTCAGGAACAGGGTCACGAACAGCAGCGGGAAGATCCCCTGGATCGCTTCCCCGCTGCCGAGCCGCAGCGCCAGCAGCCCGCCGAGGCGTCGCGAACGCGAACGAGATCGCGAGCGACAGCGCGAGCAGCATCGCCACTCCGCCCACCCCGCTGGCGAAGTCGACGCCCAGTGCGACCGCCGACGAGGAGGTAGACGACGGCCTGCACGCACGGCGAGCACGGACGGCGCCGCCGAGCTGCCCGATCAGCATCGCCTCGGTGCGCAGGGGCGTCAGCGCGAGGCGGTTCAGGAAGCCGGTCTCGATATCGCGCGCGAGGCTCGTGCCCGGCCGAGATCGACACGAACATGGCGCCCTGCACGAACGGCATCGCGAGCAGGAACGCGCGGTAGCTGTGGGTGGGGAAGCCCGGGATGTCGGTCGCCCTGCTGAGCGCGCTGCCGTTGATCGCGAACAGGATCAGCGGAAACAGCATCGGGAAGACCATCAGCGCGCGCTGGCGGTAGGTGCCCATCGCCGAGCGCCTCGCGACGGCGCGACCTGTTCGAGCAGCGACGCGTGCCGTGTCATCCGCGCCGGCGCCCTCGAGCTTGCGCCCGGTCTTGGCGAGGAACACGTCGTCGAGGGAGGGCTGGTGCAGCTGCAGCGACTCGACCCGCAGGTGGTTGCTGTCGAGCAGCCGCACGATCTCGGCGAGCTCGGACTCGCCGCCCGGCAGCTGGACGGTCACGCTGCCCCGGCCGCCGCGTTGGGGCTCTCCGAAGCGGCTCAGCAGCTCGGCGAGGCGCTCGCCGGCGTCCGGGTCCACAGGCTGGACCTCGACGCTCGGGCTCCCGATTTCGGCCTTCAGCTGAGTGGGGGTGCCCTCGGCGACGATCGTGCCGCGATCGATGATCCCGATCCGGTCGGCCAGCGCGTCCGCCTCCTCGAGGTACTGCGTGGTGAGGAACACGGTCATCCCCTCGTCGTGGGCCAGCCGTGCGACCTCCTCCCACAGCGCCGCCCGGCTCTGGGGATCGAGGCCGGTCGTCGGCTCGTCGAGGAACAGGATGCGCGGCTCGTGCACGAGCGCCATGCGCGAGGTCGAGGCGCCGCTTCATGCCGCCCGAGTAGCCCCCGACGCGGCGGTCGGCGGCTTCCGTCGAGCCCCACCCGCTCGAGCAGCGCCTGCGGTGCGCTCCGGCGCTGCGGCGCGAGGGAATTCCCTGGAGCGTCGCCTGCAGGTTCAGGTGCTCGCGACCGGTGAGGATCGCGTCGAGCGCGGCCTCCTGGAGCGCCGCGCCGATGGTCGCGCGCACCTTCGGGCTCTGGCGCACGATGTCGAAGCCGCCGACGCGACGCGGTCCCGCTCGTGGGCGGCAGCAGCGTCGTGAGCATCAGCACCGTGGTCGACTTGCCGGCTCCGTTGGGCCCCAGGAAGCCGTAGATCTCGCCGGGCTGCACGGCCAGGTCGATGCCGTCGACGGCCCGCGGCCCTTTCTGGAACTCGCGGACGAGCTCTTGGACCTCGATGGCGGGGGTGGAGGCGTTCACCGACGGCATGTTAGCTCAATAGTTGAGTATGGCAAATGATTAGATGATGAAGTATAATGGCGTTCGTGAGCACGGCTGTCAGGAGATCGCGCAGATCGGAAGGGCCTGCAGCGCCCTCGGGTGCGACATCGCCCGCCGAGGAGGCGTGGGAGCTGCTGCGCAGTCTGCTGTTCGCCGAGCGCCGCCGTTTCTGGGCCGCCGCCGCCGAGTTCGACCTGCATCCCGCGCAGGCCGGGGCGCTGATGCAGCTCGACGAGCACGAGGGGCTGCCGATGCACGAGATCGCCTCCCGTCTCGCCTGTGACAGCTCCAACGTGACCGGCATCGTTGATCGTCTGGAGACCCGGGGACTCGTCACCAGGCGGCCCTGTGAGCGGGACCGGCGGGTGAAGCAGATCGTGCCCACGGAGGCCGGCGTCGAGGTGCGCGATGCCCTTCGAGCTCGGATGGCATACGTGCCCGAGGGGATCGAGTCTCTCTCAACTCGAGATCAGCGCCAGCTCCGCGACCTGCTTGCACGAGCCCTCGGTGGCACGGTAGCCGGCGACTCCGCCTAGCGCTTCCGGGCTCCCGCTCCTACCCGAGCAGAGTCCGGGTGGGGCCCAACACATCCCCGAACCTTCGTCGAGCCGCGCGATCGGGGCGCCGCCGGCGGGCAATAGCGAAGCTGACGGATTCCGACACCGGGTCCGCTGTGAATGGTGGCTACGTGACCGGCTCGACTTCCAAGGCGCTGACTGGACGCTACCCGCGCACCGTGGCGGGTCGCGGCGCGGCTCCGTATTCCGAGCGCGAGACGGTGCTCGTGATGGTGGCTGCGCTGGCCCTGATAGGAGCCGTGATCCACGTTGGTGCGGCCGTCGATCACTGGGCCGAGTACCACCTCTACACGGTCGTCTTCGCTGCCATCGCCTCGCTTCAGGTGCTCTGGGCGGTCCTGATCCTGCGCGGTGCATCTGACGGCATCCTCGTGGCCGGATGTCTGCTGCAGCTCGGGACGGCCGCCCTCTGGGCCGTCTCCCGGACCGTCGGTGTCCCGCTCGCTCCCACCGCCTGGGTACCCGAGGGGGTCGGGCTCCCCGACCTGATGGAGACGCTCGGGGAGTTGGCCACGGTGGCGGCCGTGGCCTCGGTGTTGCTGGCAGGACGCTTCGACCTTGCCCGCCGGGCCCGCAGAGTGATCCCAGGCGTGCTGTTGGCGGTGATCCTGCTCAGTGCGCTGTTCGGGACGGGGGCCCATGCAAGCTGAACGAATCCCGATGGCGGCCGCGAGCGGGACCTTCGAGGCGCGTCAGGGACACTCGCCGTCGGGCATGATCCACGCCGCACGGGCGCGGCTGCCGCAGGGAGGGTTGCTCCCGGACGCGGAGTGGACGCGCCGTCACGCGGGGATCACATGGCTGCTGTGGGCCAACGTGGTGGCCGCGACCGTCTTCGCGATCGCCGTCGGGCCCGCGAGCGTGTTGCACGATCTCGAGAGCGGCGCGGCGCTCGCGGTGATGGCGGCCATCGCGACCTTGCCGCGCATGTCGCGCAGGCTTCGCATGGCGACCGCCTCGCTTGGTCTCTTGGCGGCGGCGGCTCTCATGATCCACGCCTCGCACGGGCTCGTGGTGCTGCACTTCTACTTCTTCGTGATCATCATCGTCCTCACCCTTTACGAGGACTGGATGCCGTTTCTGCTCGCGCTCCTGTTCGTGCTGATCCACCACGGCATCTTCGGAACAATCGAACCGAAGTCGGTCTTCGACCGCCCGGAAGAATGGGAACACCCGTGGCTGTGGGCGTCGATTCACGCTTTCTTCATCGGCGCGGCCGGTGCCGCGGGCCTCGTGGCGTGGCGCCTGAACGAGGATGTGCGGGCTCAGATGCGCGCGGCACGCAAGCAGGTCGAGACGGCGGCGCTCACGGATTCCCTGACCGGCCTGTGGAACCGCCGCAAGCTGATGTCGGACCTCGAGCGAATCGAGGACAACGCCGCCCCGGCAGTGCTCGTGCTACTCGACCTCGATGGCTTCAAGGCCTACAACGACACCTTCGGCCACCTTGCCGGTGACAGCCTGCTCGAGCGCATCGGACGGCGCCTGGCGAACGCAATAGAGGGTCACGGCGCGGCATACCGGCTCGGCGGTGACGAGTTCTGCACGGTGTGGAGCGCGGGACCGGCGGGCAAAGCCCACGCCGAGCTCAGCTCCGCCGGCGCGGTGCAGGAGCAGGGAGAGGGCTTCTCGATCTCGGCGGCCTACGGCGCCGTCGTGCTCCCCTCCGAAGCTGTGAGCGCGCCCGAGGCGCTGCGGATGGCCGACCTGCGCATGTACGCACTGAAGAACAGCTCTCGACCCTCCTCCGGGGTCCAGAGTCGCGAGGTTCTGCTGCGAGCGCTGACAGAGCTCCATCCCGAACTCGGAGACCACATCGATGCCGTCACGGTGCTCGCCGAGGACGTCGCCCGAACCCTCTTGCTACCGCCGCACACGGTCGAGCAGATCGGCCACGCCGCGCTCCTGCACGACGTCGGGAAGATCGCGATCCCCGACGCGATCCTGAGCAAGCCCGGCCCACTCGACGAGCACGAGTGGGCCTTCGTCCGCCGCCACACGATCATCGGCGAGCGCATCCTGGCCGGCGCACCGGCGCTGAGTGAGGCAGCCGCGCTCGTACGCTCGAGCCACGAGCACTACGACGGCAAGGGTTACCCCGACGGCCTGGCCGGCGAGGAGATCCCCATCGGGGCGCGCGTGGTCACGGTCTGCGACGCATTCGACGCCATGACCAGCGACCGCGCCTACCGCGGCGCCCGATCACCCGCGGAAGCGCTCGCCGAGTTGCAGCGGTGCGCCGGGACACAGTTCGACCCCGCCGTCGTGTCCGCCCTCGCTCGGGTTCTCGAGCGGCCACTCTCACCACCCGTCAACGATCCGGGCGTTCCGGAAGCGGCGACCGAGATCGGCACGCGTGTGGGCTAGGCGCGCGGACGGCGTTGGTGGCTGATGGTGCTGTTCCGAGCTTCGTCGCCGTGCCCGCCCGAAGGGTCGGGGTAGGCTTGCACCGTTGTGGCGAGGACGTCCACGCTGACCTTCGGCAAGACCAGCCTGACGCGGATCGGGCTCGGCACCAATCGACTCACCGACACGCCTCAGAACGTCGAGTTCGTGCGCGAGGCTCTCGCGGCCGGCGTGAACATGATCGACACCGCCCACATCTACACCGACGGCGAGAGCGAGGCGACGCTCGGAGAGGCCCTCCCGGCCGGCGCCCCGGCCGGCGTGATCGCGACGAAGGGCGGTTACAGCGCCGCCGAGGCGGACCCGGATGCGCTGCGTGCGCAGATCGCCGAGAGTCTGCGGCGCCTGCGCAGCGAGCGGATCGACCTCTACTACCTTCACCGCATCCACCCCGAGGTACCGCTGGAGGAGAGCCTCGCGGTGCTGGCCGAGCATCGCGATGCCGGCACGATCGCGCATGTCGGCATCTCCGAGGCGAGCGTCGAGCAGATCGAGCGGGCACGCACCGTGGTGCCGATCGAGGCCGTTCAGAACCACTACAACCTCACCGAGCGAAGGCACGAGGAGGTCGTCGACTACTGCGCGGCGGAGGGGATCATGTTCGTGCCCTACTTCCCGCTGCGCGGCGGCGGCCCGGAGGAGCTCGACGAGATCGCGGCCCGCCACGACGCGACCCCCAGTCAGATCATCCTCGCGTGGCTGCTGCGGCGCTCGCCGACGATGCTGCCGATCCCCGGCACCCTCTCGCTCGCGCACCTGCAGGAGAACCTGGGCGCGCTCGAGATCGAGCTCACCGACGCCGAGTTCGAGGCCCTGATGTAGCTTCGGGCTATGCGGCTACGGGTTGAACACTCAATTGGGACCTGACGCCGACACCCGGGCTCGGATCCAGCGGCACTGGGACGCCTCCGAGAGCGGAGATCTCGTGGCCGAGCACGCGATCTACGCGGAGGACGCGATCCTCGACTACCCGCAGTCCGGCGAGCGCTTCCGAGGCCGCTCGAGGATCCAGGCGCAACGCGGCGGGCACCCGGCAGAGCGTCATTTCACCGTCCGCCGGATCCTCGGCGGTGGCGAGGTCTGGGTGAGCGAGTGCGTGATCACCTATGACGGCGTGCCCACCTACTCGGTCAGCATCATGGAGTTCAGCGGTGGTCACGTGACGCATGAGGCGCAGTACTTCGCCGACCCGTTCGACGCTCCCGCCGGGCGTGCCGCGCTGGCCGAGTCGATCCCCGCCGACGACGGATAGGGCCGAGCCGGTCGCGCCGGCGGGGCGGGCGGGCTGTAACAAATGTGCCCGAGCCGGACATCCACATCGCGATGACGCCCGAGAAGCGTTTCCAGACGCTGTATGAAGGCCACGCGGCCGCGGTGCTGAGCTACGCGCGCCGGCGTGCCGCCCGCCCGGACGCCGACGACGTGCTCGCCGAGGTCTTCCTGGTCGCCTGGCGCCGGCTGGAGGAGATTCCGGGCGCCCAGGAGCGGATCTGGCTGCTCGGCGTCGCCCGCCGCGTGCTGGCCAACCAGCGCCGCGGAAGCACGCGTCAGGGCGCGCTGCGCGAGCGCCTCGCCGTGCACGCGCCCCGGGCCCAGCCGACCCCCGTGTCGCCGTTTCCGACGGCCGGCGAAACTCGGCTCGGCCGGGCGCTGGGCAGGCTCAGCGAGAGCGACCGAGAGCTGCTGCTGCTCCTCGCGTGGGAGGGCCTCAGCAACGACGAGGCCGCCCGCGTGCTGGAGATCGGGCCGCGGGCGCTACGCGTTCGTCTGCACCGCGCCCGACGACGACTTGCCAGCGCGCTCGCCCGCGAGGGATCGAGCCACGCCACCGACACTGCGACCGCCATGGAGGCCTTGTGATGCCAACCGACCTGCTCGACCAGATCAGCGCGATCAACCCACTCCCAGAGGACGTTGCGGCGCCGCCGATCGCCTCGCTGCCGACGCTGCCCGAGCGCGACGCGCCCGCGGACCGCGGTGGGCCGCCACGCCCGAATCGCGTCCGCCGCGCGTTCCCCAAGCGCGCCCTGCTCGCGCTGCCGATCGCCGCAGTCGTGCTCGGCCTGGCGCTGCTCGGACGTGGCGGCGGCGGCGGGTTCGACGTCGCTGCGGCCGTCTACAAGGCGACGATCGCGGGCAACGGCGTTCACTTCATGTTCCTCGAAGGCGACGCCGGGCCCACGAGGATCCGTTACCGGCGCTGGAGCACCACCGATCCGCTGCGTGAACGATCCGTCCAGGCCAACGGCCGACAGATCGTCGAACTGGTCAGCGGCGGCGGGGTCGAGTCGGCCTGGTCCACCGAACATCGGCGGGAGATCCTGCGTGTACATCGCTCGGCGCCGGTGAGCAAGTGGGATCCCGTACGGGTCATCCAGCAGGCCTATCGCGCGGGCAGGTTGCACGTGCTCGGCAAGACGACCGTCGGCGCCCGCGCCGCGTATCGCACGCAGGTCCGCTCGGCGCACGGCGACTCGGGCCCGATCGTGATCGTCGACGCTCACACGTTCATGCCGATCGAGATGATCTACCGCGGCCCGCACAGCAGCGCCCCGACGCTCGTGATCCACGTGCGTTCCTACGAGGTACTGCCGGCGACGCAGGCGAGCCTCGCGATGGTCAGCCTCGCCCACCACACCGGGGCGCACGTCGTGCTGCTGGCGGCCGGGCGCTGAGGAGTTCCTGTCGCACGACGCTCGGTTTGGCGACCGGCATTCGCCGGCCGTCGCCTCGGAGCCGGGTCACGCCTCCGTCGGTGCCTGCGTCAGCTCGCGCAGTTGCTCCAGACACTGCTTCAGCAGCCGCGAGACCTGCATCTGCGAGACGCCGATCCGCTCGCCGATCTGGCTCTGGGTCAACTCCTCGAAGAAGCGCATCCGCAGGATCTCCCGCTGATGCGGTTCCAGCTGCCGCAGGGCAGCGCTCACGTCGGCCCCCAGTTCGACTAGCTCGAAGCCGGAGTCCTCGACGCCGATCGCGTCCGCGAAGGAGCCGTCCTCGTTGTCCGCATCGCCGCTGCGAGGGGCATCCAGGGAGACCGAGCCCAGCGCGTGCAGTGCCTGCATCCCGTCGAGGACCTCCTCGACGCTCAGCTCCATGAACTGCGCCAACTCGGAAACCGTGGGCGAGCAGCAACGCTCGTCGGTGAGCGCCCGCTCGGCGTCACGAACCTGGAGCGCGCGCTCCTGCGCGGCTCGTGGAACGTGGGCGGCCCAGCTCGCGCTACGGAAGTAGCGCCGCAGCTCCCCGAGAATCGTCGGGATCGCATAGGTCGAGAAGTGGAAGCCACGGTCGGGGTCGTAGCGGTCGATCGCCTTGACGAGCCCGACCTGTGCGACCTGGTAGAGGTCCTCCATCGGCTCCGAGGTGTTGCGATAGCGCCGTGCGAGCGTCCGCGAGAGCGATGAGAAGCGCGCGATCAACTGCTCTCGGGCCGCGCCGTCGCCGTCGTGCTTCCAGCGCCTGAAGAGCGCCAGCTCCTCGCCGGCGGCTCCCTGCGCGCTCGCATTCCGCCGTCGCACCGAAGGAGGCGACTGCGTCGGCGTCCGTTGCTCTTCCACCACCGTTGTCATCGATTCGTCTCCTTTCGGCTCTGGCGTCACTGGCCGTCGATGTTCTGTCTCAATCAGCGTTCCCGGGCCTCGCCGCGCCGTAACGGAATCGGCTCTCGCAGGTGGGAAACCAACGTTTCGGACGCGACCCGGGTCCGCTCAGCGCGCGTCGAATCCGGGCCGGGACCCCCGATCGGCGCGGGGCCGACGGTGGTATCCCTCGCCCTGTAGGGCCTTCAACGGCTGCGGCGAGCGCAGCAGCGGCTGCAGCAGCCGCGCACGTGCCAGGCAGCGCGGGCAATGCTCCATCTGCATCGATTGGAAGCGCATCTGGATCGAAAGACCGCAGTAGGAGCAGTTCAAGAACATCCCGCCGCCGTCCCGTTCCGCCATCGCCGTCTCCGTTCTCGTCGCGCCCGACTCGGACGTCTCATCCCCGTGGCGGATACCCACACTCGGGTCCCGCACCTCGACCTCGAAGGCTCCGGGTTGGAATGCAACGTCGAATTTCCAGCGTTGGTAACCAACACGCCAACGGCTGGAACCCCCGCGACGGTCCGCTAGACCTTCATCTGACTCTCGTCACGGACTGTGGATCAGGAACTCGACGACATCTTCGAGCTGGGTGGGCGCCCCATCCATCAGCAGCAGGCTGGAATAGCCCGTGTCGCCCACCGGCCGGCTGTCGTTGTCTGCCGGTTGGGGGGAGGGGATACCTGTCACCCTCCGCCCGTCGCTGAGCAGGAGCTCGACCGTGATGCCCGCGACGCCGGCGGCCACGCACACGTCGCCCACCATCGTCAGGAAATGTGCCCGTCGATCATCCATCGGAGGTTCTCGATCCCACCGTCAACGGTTGGCCTCTGCCCCGAGGAGCGGGAGCCCAATCAGCTTACGGAGAAGTGTCTTCCGCCAGGACCCGGGTTGCCGTCCCGCACACGCCGGGCGACCGCCGCGACGATCGCTGCGCCTTGCTTGTGGCTCGCGCCGGGCGCCCGTTCCGTTTAATTGCCCGCGCCGACCATGTCTGCGGATGGAGATCAGCACAGCTCGCCCCGGCCTTCCAGCGGTGACCCCTCACCGCTGGACAACGAGCCGGGACAGGGCATCCGACTGCTCGTCGCGGACCCCGACCTCGGCAGCGCACTCGAAGGGGAGACCCTCGCACAGGCCCGCGATCAGGTCGTCTTCCCGGGCATCGAGCTGGATCCGGGCCCGCTGGAGCTCGACCGGCTTCGGCAGGCCGCGGGCGTGCGGGACCAACTGCACGGCTATCTCGTGCTCAGTGGGTCGCTGGCGATCAACCTGCACATGTCCGGTCGCCGCTGCACGCGCCTCATCGGTCCGCGCGAGCTCGTCCTGCTCGACGGAGTTCAGACCGACTCGATTCCGCTGAACTGGGAGTGGTCGGTGCTCGCGCCGGCGAGGCTCGTGCTGCTGGACGCCCGCCTGCACACGGTGGCCAGAAACTGGCCGGCGCTGATGAGCTCGATACTCGAGCGAGCCGCACAACAGACGCGCCAGGCGTTCCTGCAGCAGGCGATCAGCCAGCTCCCGAGGGTCGAGGAACGACTGCTCGCGTTGTTCTGGTCGATCGCCGACAGGCAGGGCGTGGTACGTCCCGACGGGGTATGGCTCGAGCTGGCCGCAACGCACGACACGCTCGCGAGCATGGTCGGCGCGCAACGGCCCACCGTCAGCCTCGGGCTCACGCGGCTGGCCGACGGAGGCCTCGTACGCGCCGAGGAGGGTGGCTGGTTGATCGCGCCGGACTCGCTGGACTCCTTCGCCACGCCCTCACCCGTGGACGGGAGCGACCCGAACCCGGGCGACGATGTCCCGGCCGCTCCTCCAGGGCCGCTGCCCGAGGTGCCGGCCGCCGACGAGTAGGTACCCAACCTCGAGGGGCCCGGGCCCACGGCCTTTTGGAGGGATCGACCCCGACCGCCGTCCTGCAATCCGCGTGTAGTCTCCAATGCATGGGGGAGACGGCCGTGGGGAGAGTGCGGGCGGCCGCGCGGCCAGGCCTCGCGCACGACGCCGACACCTTCTGCGAGGCCTTCCAGCGCACCGCTGAGCACTACGCCAACGAGGTCTCCCTGCGCGCCCACGGTGGCGGCCCGGAGATCACGTGGGCGCAGTACGCGGCACGGGTGGAGGCCCTCGCACGCGGCCTCCACGAGGTCGGCATCGGCAGTGGCGCGACCGTCGCGCTGATGCTCGGCAACCGCCCCGAGGCCGTGCTCGTGGACACAGCCGCCATGCATCTCGGCGCGATTCCCTTCTCGATCTACAACACCTCCTCGCCGGAGCAGGTCGAATACCTCCTGGGCCACGCCGAATGTCGTGTGGCCGTGACCGAGGCCGCCCTCGCGGAGCGGATCCTCGGGGTCGCCGAGCGCCTGCCGCTGCTCGAGCGCGTGTACGTGGTGGACGGCCCGTTCGCGGGCGCACACGAGCTCGCCGAGCTCGAACGGGAGACGGCGATCGACGACTTCGACTTCGCGGCCGGCTGGCGGGCGGTGGCGGCGGATGACGTGGCCACGCTGATCTACACCTCCGGCACGACCGGCCCGCCGAAGGCCGTCGAGTTGACCCACCGCAGCCTGCTCGACGAGGCCCGCCTGCTCGACCTGGTGACCCCGGCGCGTACCGGGGGCCGAGTCATCTCATATCTGCCGATGGCCCACCTCGCGGATCGCTCCGTCCACTACTCCTCGCTCCTATCGGGTGGCTCGGTTACGTTCGTCGCCGACCTGACCCAGGTGCTCGCTGCCGTGATCGAGACGCGCCCGACCTCGTGGGGGGCCGTGCCGCGGGTGTGGGAGAAGCTCAAGGCTGCGCTGGAGGCCGGCTTTGCGGCCGAGCCGGACCCGGAGCGGCGCGCGGCGCTCGAGCGGGCGCTGGGCACCGCGGTGGAGGTGACCCGTGCACGCCAGGCCGGCGAGGATGTGCCCGCGGCGGTGGTCGACGCGCATGCCCAGGCCGATCGCGAGCTGTTCGCTCCGCTGCGTGCCCAGCTCGGCCTCGACCAGGTCGAATACCTGGTCTCCGGCGCCGCGCCGATCGCACCTGAGGTGCTCGAGTTCTTTACTGCCATCGGCCTGCCGATCTGCGAGGTGTGGGGTATGAGCGAGCTGTCGCTGATCGCGACGATCAACCCGCCCGACGCGATCCGGATCGGCACCGTGGGACCCGCGCTGCCGGGAATCGAGCTGATGCTCGCCGACGACGGGGAGCTGCTCGTGCGCGGTCCGATCTTGATGCGCGGCTATCGGGGGGCGCCCGAGCTGACGGCCGAGACCATCGACGGCGATGGCTGGCTGCACACGGGCGACATCGCCGAGATCGACGCCGACGGCTACGTGACGATCGTCGACCGCAAGAAGGAGCTGATCATCAACGCGGGCGGCAAGAACATGTCGCCCGCGAACATCGAGAACAAGATCAAGGCCGCCTGCCCGCTCGTCGGCAGCGTGGTGGCGATCGGCGATCGGCGCCCCTACAACACCGCGCTGATCGTCCTCGATCCGGTCGCCGCGGCGAGCTTCGCCGCCGCCAACGGCCTCTCCGGCGCGGACACACCGGCGGAGCTCGCCCGTCAGGAGGAGATCCTGAGCGCGGTCGCGGCGGGCGTCGCCCGCGCGAACGAGAGCCTCAGCCGGGTCGAGCAGATCAAGCGTCATGCGGTGCTGCCGGAAGAGTGGCAACCGGGCGGCGATGAGCTCACGCCGACGATGAAGCTGAAGCGCAAGCCGATCGCCGAGAAGTACTCGGCCCAGATCGAGGCGATGTACGCCGACGACACCGCCGCGCGCCCCTAGCGCGGGCCGGCCGGCGCAGCCACCGTCGGGTGCGGTTCAGCCGACGGCGTCGATGAACCGCGCCAGCTCGCCCGGGATGTCCCGGCCCGCCGGCTGGTAGGCGACTTCGGTGACGCCCTGGGCTGCCAGCTCTTCGACGCGACCGCGTAGATCGCCGGCACCTCCGGTCAAAGTCAGCATCGGCAGCAGCTCGGCCCCCTCGATCACCGCCGGTTGGTCGCGCTCGGAGACGGCGACCAGGTGCTCTTCGTGGATCGCCAGGTGACGGCGGTCCTCGGGGATGGTCTCGATCGCCTCGCGCCAGCGCCCGCCGCCGGGGACGGCGTCGACTCCCTCCGCACCCGCCCGCTCATAGAAGGCGTGAAAGACGACCGCGAGGCCATGACCGGCGGCGTCGATGACGCGCTCGTCGGTCGGCTTCTCGCCGTCGTCGAGGACCGTCCCGAAGGCGAGCAGCGCCCGCCACGGCGGTAGCCCGTCGCCGGCTGGTGGCGCGGCTGCGCCGATGACACCGTCACCCAGCTCCCGGGCGACCTCGTAGCCCTTCGGACCGTCCGCGCCGATCAGGATCGGTACGTCCGTCAAGGGCCGCTCGGCGACGAAACCGTCGGGGTGGATCATCTTGATAGCCGCACCCTCCCACGAGGCTTCCTCTCCCCTGAGCAACGCCCGCAGCACCCGCACGTACTCGGCAACATCCGCCCAGCGCATCGCCCTCTGGCCAAGGGTGTAGCGGCCGGTGAAGCCGGCACCGATCGCCACTGCCACTCTGCCCGGCGCGAGGGCTGCGAGCGTCGCGATCGCGGCGGCGTTGACCATCGGATGGCGCAGCGAGGGCACCAACACCCCCGGACCGAGCCCGATGCTCGACGTCTGCTCGGCCGCCAGCGCCAAGGTGATCCACACGTCCGGATACAGCGCCGGCGAGTCGTAACACCAGGCGCGCCGATACCCCAGGCTCTCGGCCGCGGCGATGTGCCTCGGTGTGTCCGGCGAGGTCGCAAAGGCGCACGAGATCTCCATCGTCAGCTGGGGGACGGCGTAGAGGCTCTGAGGATGTCGAACACGGCCGACCAGCGCTCGGGGTCCGCCCCCTCGGGTACCGGGAGGGTGATCCGGGTCGCGGCATCGCCGCAACGTCGCTGGACCTCGCGAACGGCATCCTCGGGGGACCCGACGACGGCGAAGGTGTGCAGGACCTCGTCGTCGATCACGCTCGCGAGCTCGTCCCATGCACCGCGTTTGGTGAGCCCGTTGAGTGTCTCCTGCAGCTCGCCCCACCCGTGCACGTCGAGCACCGGTCGGTATGCCGGAGTCGATCCGTAGAAGCCGATCTGCATGCGCACGAACTCGATCCCGGCTGCGATCTCCTCCTCTCCGTCGCGGGCCACCACGAAGCCCGGCGCCGTGATCTCGAAGTCCTCGAGCGTTCTGCCGCCGCGGGCCGCGCCGCGCGCGAGCGCCGGCAGCGTGACCTCGCGGAGGTAGCGCTCGGTGCAGAACCCGTGGCAGAAGATGCCGTCGGCGACCTCTCCCGCCACCTCGGTCATCTTGGGGCCGACCGCGGCGAGGAAGATCTTGGGGTTGCCGTGGGGGTTGGGCCCCGGGCTGAAGGCCGGCGTCATCAGGGTGTGGGAGTAGAAGTCGCCGCTGAAGTCGAGCTTCTCGTCGGTCTCCCACGCCCTCCAGATCGCGCGGATGGCAAGGATGAACTCGCGCATCCGCGGAGCCGGGTGAGACCACGGCATCGAGAAGCGCCGTTCGATGTGGGGCTTGATCTGGGAGCCGAGTCCGAGCACGAAACGCCCGCCGGAGAGCACCTGCATGTCATTGGCCTGGATCGCCACCGTCATCGGGTTGCGCGCGAAAGCCACCGCGATACCGGTCCCGAGTCCGATCGTGGACGTCTGCTGCGCCGCGACGGCGCACGACAGGAAGGCGTCGGCTTCCGTCTCCGGTGCCCACCAGCGGTCATACCCGAAGCGCTCGGCCTGCCCGGCCACCTCGCCGCCGCGCTCGACGGTGGACAGGTATGTCATCGAGTCGATCTCCATCGGTCCGCGCAAGCCTACGCGCTGCGGCTGGAGGTGACCTCTACCGCGAGCTGCTGCGCGCGCACCGCGGACCGCTCGGCCGACTGCGACGCTCGATGACCTCGTTGACGACGCCCGCTGTGAGCATCACGACGATCACGCTTGCGACCAGCCCGGCGAGACGCGGGTGGTCGGTCCAGAATTCCCGCTCCAGCGAGTCCGACACCACGCCCGCGACAAGCGCCAGCAGCGCGACCGCCGCCAGCACGCGGGTTCCTCGTAGGTACGCGTCGACGGATTCGGATCGGCGAGGACCGAAATCGTGGCGGGCCATGCCCCGACCTTACGCCCGCCCGGCCCCCGTCGACCCACGCGCCGTCGACCGGCCACACGTCACGGCCGGCTGACGCATGCCGGCCGCGACGGGGCGGGTCTTCGCCGGGCGGGCTACTTGACCGTCAGCGTCCCTTCCATGCCGGCCATGCGGTGGCCCGGCACCGAGCAGAAGAACTTGTAGGTGCCGGGCTTCAGGTTCAGCGACAGCGTCTTGGACCCGCCCGTGAAGGTGGGCGTGGCGCCGACGGGTTCGCCGGAGGAGGATTCGACCGTCACGTTGTGTTCCACCGGGGCCATGTTCGTGAACGCGATCGAGACCTTGCCGGAGTTCGCGGTCAGCGCGGTCTTGTCGTATTTGAGCTGGCCTTCGGGGTTGGCTTCGAGGCTGATGTTTTCCGCTGCGCCCGTGCCCGACCCCGTGGCCGGGGCCGCCTGGGTGGGACGCAGCACCTGGACGGTGTTTTCGCCGTCGTCGACGTAGTAGATGGTCTTGCCGTCGGGGCTGACGGCGAGGCCGAACAGCGAACCGGCGCCGGTCTTCTTGTCGGCGGTCTGGACCGCCACCTGCTGGCCGGCAGGCGTGGTTTCGACCATGTTGCCGTCGCCGCCGTTGGTGGTGATGATGTTGCCGTTCGGCGCCAGCGCCATCCCGAGCGGTTCCTTGAGGTGGCCGCCTTCGGTGAGGACAGCGGCTTTGACCGCCGTCGGTGCGGGTCGCTGCTTCGGGGACCGTGAGGATCCTGTTGTCCTGCGTGGAGGCCACGTAGAGGGTGCCGTTGGAGGCCAGTGCTACGCCGGTCGGGCCGAGCACCAGCGCTTCGGCCGAGTTCACCCAGGGGATGCCTTCGGCGACCACCTGTTCGCCGGTGACCTTCGGTGCCTGGTTTTCGCCGGATTCGAGGTCGATGCGCAGCACGGTCGAGTTGTTGATCGGCTTCTTGCCCTTGGCCGCGCCGCCGTTCAGCGCGTTGCTGACGAACAGCGTGGTCTTCGCCCCTTCGCTCTTGGCGGTCGAGTCCCACGGGCCCTGGATGTTGTTGTTCGCGATCGTGCTGACCGGCTTGCCTTCGCTGTTGAGCACGATCAGGCAGCCGTACTTGGCGGTCGCCGTCATGCCGTTGGTCGTCGGCAGGCTGCCCACGATCACGTAACCGCCCGGCAGGATGTTCAGCGCCGTGGTCAGCCCGACGCCCCCTGGGCACGGCCCCGGGAGCGACTTGGCGTCGATGGTCGCGAAGGGAGTCATCTTGCCGGTCGTGGAAACCTGCACGATCGTCGTGCCCGTGCCCTGACCGGTCTGCTTGGCGCTTTCCTTGGCGTTGAAGTTGCTCACCAGCATCTGGCCGGCCTGCAGCTTGCCCACCGTGGTGGGCACGAACGCGATGCCATAGGGGTTCACGTCCCCGTTCGCCGGCACGGTCGAGGCGACGGTCGAGAAGCTTCCGAGCGGAGCGATGAATGCCGCGTTCGATGTGGACGGCGTGGTGGTCGTAGCAACGGTGCTCGAGGTCGAGCTCGAGTTCGAGCTTCCGCAGCCGCTGAGGGCAACGAGGGTGAGCGCTACGCCCGCGAGGGCGAGGAACGAAGTTCTGGGCACGGTGGGTTGGTCTCCTGTCGGGTCTGCGGGATGGCCAGCGAGTAGGCAAGATCGCCACGCACCGGGTATCGGTATTGCTAAAGACGCCGCGGTCGGCCAGAACATTCCGGCTGAGCTCGTCCTTCATGAGACCGCCGCCGTCGCATAGCGTGTAGCGACGATGGCCGGTGCCGAGATCACACCGTTCCGGATCGACATCGAGGAGGAACGGCTGACGGACCTGCGGGAGCGCCTGGCCCGGACCCGCTGGCCGGAGGCGGAGACCGTGGACGACTGGTCGCAGGGCATCCCGCTCGCCTATCTGCAGGAGCTGTGCGAGCACTGGCGTGAGCGCTATGACTGGCGGCGCACCGAGGACGCACTGAACCGCTACGAGCAGTTCACCACCGAGCTCGACGGCCTGCCGATCCATTTCCTGCAGGTGCGCTCGCCGCAGGACGACGCCTTGCCGCTGGTGATGACGCATGGCTGGCCGGGTTCGATCATCGAGTTCTCGAAGGTGATCGGACCGCTCACGGACCCGGCCGCCCACGGGGGCGACCCAGCGGACGCCTTCCACCTGGTCTGCCCCTCGCTGCCGGGATACGGTTTCAGCGGCAAGCCCGCGGCGCCTGGGTGGGACGTGCAAAGGATCGCTGGCGCCTGGGCCCAGCTGATGGCCCGCCTCGGACACTCCCGCTACGGCGCCCAGGGCGGCGACTGGGGCTCGTCGGTGACGATGGCGCTGGCCGGGGTGGACGCGGAGCATCTGGCGGGTATCCACGTGAACATGGCACTCGCGGATCCGAAGGCGCTGGGCGGGCTCGGCGAGCTGACCGAGGGCGAGCAGGCAGCGCTTGCGTCCTTCGCCCACTACGCCCAGTGGGACGCCGGCTACTCCACCCAGCAGTCGACCCGGCCCCAGACCGTCGGCTACGGGCTGGTCGACTCCCCGGCCGCGCTGTGCGGGTGGATCGTGGAGAAGTTCTGGTCCTGGATGGACTGCGAGGGCGACCCGGAGAACGTGCTCACCCGTGACGAGCTGCTGGACAACGTGATGCTCTACTGGCTACCCGCCGCCGGCGCGTCCTCCGCGCGGCTCTACTGGGAAAGCTTTCGCCAGCGCGACTTCAAGGCGATCGACGTCCCGGCCGGCATCTCTGTGTTCCCGAAGGAGATCTTCCGCGTCTCGCGCCGCTGGGCCGAGACCCGCTTCAGCGACCTGCGCCACTTCGGCGAACCTCCCCGCGGAGGGCACTTCGCGGCCATGGAGCAGCCACAGCTGTTCGTGGACGAGGTGCGAGCCTCCTTCCGTAGCGTCCGCTAGAAGGTGAGCTCGGCGACGGTGGCCGGGAGATCGTCGAGCTGGCGCTCGGTGGCCGCGAGCTGGCGCCCGGTCTGGTCGGTGCCCGCGGCGCTGAGGGCCGTGCGGGCCGCGATCGTCGTGCCGGGACTGTTCGCGTTCGCCGACCAGGTGCTCGACAACCTGCAGGTCGCGACCTTCGCCGCCTTCGGGGGCTTCGCCACGCTGGTGCTCGTCTCCTTCGGCGGCACTCGTCGCGAGAAGCTGACGGCGCACCTCGCCCTGGCGCTCGCCGGCAGCGCGCTGATCGCGATCGGGACGGCGGTGAGCTCCACGACGGCGCTCGCCGCGCTCGTCACCGTGCCGGTCGCGTTCGCGGTGTTCTTCCAGGGCGTAGCCGGGCCGAACGCGGCCGCGGGGGTCAACGGCGCCCTGCTCGCGTACGTGCTGCCCGCGGCCTCGGCGGGAACGACGAACATGATCCCCGAACGCCTCGCGGGGTGGTGGCTGGCGTCGGTGGTGGGCACGCTCGCCGTGATGCTCCTGTCCCCGCCCGCGAGTGGCGATCGGCTCAGACCGGCCGCGGCGGACGTCGCGGAGTCGCTCGCCGCGGTGATCGACGCGGCGCTGGGCGGCGTGGCGGTCGATGACCTACTCGGGAGGGCTACGGAGGCCAAGCACGCGCTGCTGGCCGCGTTCACAGCCACCCCGTATCGCCCCACGGGCGCGAGCGCACCGGATGAGGCGCTGGCCAACGCGATCGACCTGCTCGAGTGGTGCACAGACCTGGTCGCGGACATGGTCGGGGAGCGCCCTGACCTGAGCCGAGTCGGCGACACCGAGCGCGAGCTACTGGCGGCAGCTTCAGAGACTCTGCAGCGGGTGGCGGCGCTGCTGCGCCACCGTCGCGCCGAGCTCGATCTCGGCCTGCTCGCCGAGGCCCGGCGGCGCGGCGACGCGCGCCTGCGTGAGCTCTCTCCGGGCAGCCCGGGCTACACCGCGGAGGTCCGCGTGCTGTTCCACGCGGACATGATCGCGCTGGCCACGATGGCGATCGGCGCCGACACCGGCGTGGCAGCGCGGCTACAGACGCCGGGCTGGCTGGAGCGCGGCCGCGAGCAGGCGTTCATCACCGCGGGCGAGGCCGCGGGACGTGCGCGCCGGCGGGTGGCCGCCATCGGTCGGGTCGCCCTCCGCCACGCGAGCGTGCGCTCGGTATGGATGATCAACAGCCTGCGCGGCGCGACCGCGATCGCCGCGGCCGTGGCGGTCGCGGACCTCACCAGCGTCCAGCACGGCTTCTGGGTGGTGCTCGGCACGCTGTCGGTGCTGCGCACGAACGCCGTCGCAACCGGCGCCACCGCGCTGCGGGCGCTGGTCGGGACGGCGATCGGGTTCGTCGTCGGCGGCGCCCTGCTGGTTGCGGTCGGCGCTTCCTCGGCCGGCCTCTGGATCGTGCTCCCGATCGCCGTCTTCGTCGCCGCCTACGCCCCCGGCACGGCCCCCTTCGCCGTCGGGCAGGCCGCCTTCACGGTCACCGTGGCGGTGCTCTTCAACCTGCTCGTGCCGGCGGGCTGGAAGGTGGGCGTGGTGCGGATCGAGGACGTCGCTCTCGGCTGCGCCGTGAGCGTGGCCGTCGGCCTGCTGTTCTGGCCCCGCGGGCTCGCATCGGTGGTCGGGGACGACCTCGCCGACGCCTACCGGACGGGCGCCCGCTACCTCGAGCAGGCCGTGCGCTGGGTGGCCGACGTCCAGGACGACGTGGTTGACGGTGGCGCGGCGGCAGCCACCGCGGCCACGCGCTTGGACGAAGCGCTCCGGGGCTTCCTGGCCGAGCAGGGGACCAAGCACATCGAGCTCCAAGAGCTGTGGCGGCTGGTGGGCGCCGGACTGCGCCTGCGCCTAACCGCCTACTCGGTTGCGCGCCTTGCGCCCGACGGGACGCTGGTGGGGCCCGCTCGGGAGGCCCTCGTCAAACGTACCTCGACGCTCGCCGGCTGGTTCGAGCGGCTGGCCCAAGTCGTCGGCCGCGCGGGCCCAGACGCGCCCATGACCCTCGAGGCCCCCACCTTCGGCCCCGACGAAGTCGTCTCTGACTCCTCGGGCTCCCACTACGGCGTGTGGTTGTGCGAGCACCTTGACCACCTCGCCGAGCACCTGGCCGAACTCGTCGCGCCCGCCGCCCACGTGGCCGAAGCCAGGCGCCGTCCCTGGTGGCGCTGAACCCGGGGCCGCGCCTCGCCGCGCCGGGGCCGGGTCCGTCGCTCAAGCCGCCCGCCACCACAGAGCCCGCTCGGCGCCGAGCCTGAGCAGCGGTCCCGGTGGGGGGTCGTCCAGATACTGCGGATAGCGCCCGGAGAGGGCGTCCAAGACGGGTCCTTCGGGAGGGCCCTCGATGACGCTCACGGTGCCGATCAGCTGGACCCAGCACAGGCGCGACCAGTCGTCCTCGTAGTGGTCCACCGTGAAGGCCGCGCTCGGGCGCTCGCGCAGCCAGCGAACGCGTGCCAACTCGCGGTCGGAGGTCTTGGGCTTGTTGTCGATCGCCGTCCACACCGCCTGCTCGTGGATCGCGTAGGTGACCGGCATGACGCGCGGGCGGCCGGCGTCGTCGAGCAGCCCGAGGTGTCCCACGCGCGCGTCCTGCAGCAGCGTCGCGGCCCAGGGCGGAAGAGTTCCTAGAGTCGCATGCGTCACGGGTCAACCCTACGAGCCGAGCAAGGAGATGCGATGAACGTCGGAATCGGGCTTCCCAATGCAGTACGTGGCGTCGACCGGACGGGGATCGTGGACTGGGCGCGGCGTGCCGAGGCGGCGGGGTTCGCCAGTCTCGGGACGATCGACCGCATCGTGTACCCGAACTACGAGTCGCTGATCGCGCTGGCGGCCGCGGCGGCCGTGACGGAGCGGATCGAGCTCGTGACGGACATCCTGATCGCACCGCTGCGCTCCAACGTGACCCTGTTCGCCAAGCAGGCCGCCACGATCGACTCGCTCTCGGGCGGGCGCCTGACGCTCGGCCTGGGGGTGGGGGGGCGCGCCGACGACTACGAGGCCAGCGGCGTCGATTTCGCCCGGCGCGGGCGCATCGCCGAGGAGCAGCTCGGCGAGATGACGGCGGTCTGGCGGGGGGAGCGCGGCGTGGGGCCGGCTCCGGCGCGGGCGGGCGGGCGCCCGGGACTGCTGATCGGCGGGGGAGCGGATGTGGTGTTCGCACGCGCAGCCAGATACGGCGACGGCTGGACGATGGGCGGCGGCACGCCCGCCAGCTTCCGCGAGGGCCGCGAGAAGGCGGCTGCGGCGTGGGCCGCCGCCGGTCGTGACGGGAGCCCGCGGACGATGGCCCTGTTCTACTTCGGGCTCGGCGCCGACGCCGAGCGGGTGGCCGCCGAAAGCCTCGGCGACTACTACGCCTTCCTCGGCGACTACGCCCAGCAGGTCGCTGCCGGGGCCGCCAAGGACGCCGGCACCGTCAAGCAATACATCGCTGCCTTCGAGGACGCCGGCGCGGACGACGTCATCTGCTTCCCGACCTCGACCGATCCCGACGAAGTCGAGCGCCTCGCCGATGCGGTGCTCTGAGCCGCTGTCGCGGCTCTGAGCCGACGCCGCGTGCCCGCGCCGCGCCGCGCCGCGCCGCGTACCCCGCGCCGCGCCGCGTACCCCGCGCCGCGCCGCGCCTAGGCTCCGGCGGGCGCCGGACGTCTGCTGCGCCGGCGCGCAGCCAGCGACAGTTCGTCGTCTGCGACCGGGTGGCCGGCGGCGCAGCGCAGCTCCGCCCGCACCGGCTCGCCGCAGTCGCGGTGGCGCAGCTGCACGGGCCCGCCGCGCTCGTCGAGCCAGCGGTCGCCCCACTGCATCAGCGCCACGAGCACGGGGAGCAGGTCCCGGCCCTTGTCGGTCAGGCGGTAGCGCTGGCGGGTCCGCTGGCCGGGCTCGCGGTAGTCCTGGCGCTCGAGCAGCCCGTCGTCCACCAGCTCGCGCAGGCGGGCGGCGGCCACCGGCTCGCTGACACCGGCGCGCCTGGCGAAGTCGTCGAAGCGGTCGGTTCCGTAGAAGGCCTCCCTGAGGATCAGGAACGCCGATCGCGTCGTCACCACATCGAGTGCCCTGGCGATCGTGCAGCGCTCCGCCGTCCAGCCGTCGCGCGGATCCAGCGATCCGGTCATCTCTATGGCGGGTTCCATGCGCTTCATTGTAGCTGACTTACAGGATCCTAAGTCAGTGTGCTACGGTGCTGGCTATGCCTTCACTAAGTCAGCCTCCGGTGCGGGCGCGCGGCGACGCCCAGCCCGCGCTCGTGCTTCTGATCGTGTGCGCCGGCGTCGTGCTGGCGAGCCTCGACCTGTTCATCGTCAACGTCGCGCTGCCCCAGATCGGCCACGACTTCCACCTCCGCGCCGGGGATCTGGGTGACCTCTCCTGGGTCCTGAACGGCTACACGATCGTGTACGCGGCCTTCCTGGTGCTGTTCGGGAGGCTCGCCGAGCGCTACCGCCGCGACCACGCGTTCCTACTCGGGGTGGCGATCTTCGTGACGGCCTCGGCAGCCTGCGGGCTGGCCACCAGCCTGCCGATGCTGGTGGCCTTCCGCGTCGTCCAGGCGGCGGGAGCGGCGCTGCTGACACCGACCTCCCTCGGGCTGATCCTGGCGAGCTTCCCGCCCGAGCGCCGCTACGGTGCCGTCCGCACGTGGACCGCCGTGGGCGGGATCGCGGCGGCGGCCGGGCCCGTCGTCGGCGGGCTGCTGGTGGCGGCCAGCTGGCGCTGGGTGTTCCTCGTCAACGTCCCCGTCGGAGTGCTCGCGCTGATCGCCGGCTGGCGCAGGCTGCCCGCGGTCCCCGGGCATCCTGTGCCCGCGCCGGACCCCCTCGGGGCGGTGCTGATCACGGGCGGGATCGGCACGCTCGTGCTCGGCCTCGTGAAGGGGGGGAGCTGGGGCTGGGGCGACGCCAGGACAGCGAGCGCGCTGATCCTCGGCATCGTCTCGCTGGCCCTGTTCGCGCTGCACGAGGCCCGCAGCCGCAACCCTCTCATCGAGCGGGAGCTGTTCCGGCTGCGGCCGGTCACGGGCGCCTCGGTCGTGGCGCTGCTGTTCATGGCCGCCTTCGGCGGGATGCTCCTCTCGCGGGTGCTGTGGGCGCAGGAAGTCTGGCACTGGTCCGCGCTGCAGACGGGCCTCGCGATCGCGCCCGGCCCGATCATGGTCCCGCTGTTCGCGTTCCTGCTCGCCGGGCCGCTGATCGCCCGCTTCGGTTCCGCCATCGTGATCGCGGCGGGCTGCGCGATCTTCTCCGCCGGCGCCGTCTGGTGGGCGCTGGCGATGGGGCTGACCCCCGACTACGTCGGGGACATGCTCGGCGGCATGCTGCTGACCGGCGTCGGCGTCGGACTGACGATGCCCACGTTCACGGCGACGGGAGCGGCCGCGCTGCCGGCCCATTCGTTCGCGACCGGGTCGGGCATGATCAACATGCTCCGCCAGATCGGCCTGGCGATCGGCGTCGCGATCCTGATCGCCGTGCTCGGAACCCCCCACGGTCCCAGCGCGACGCTCGACGCCTACGAGCAGGCCTCCTACATCGTCGCGGGACTCTCGCTCGCCGCGGGGCTCGCCGGACTGGTGTTGCTGTCGAGTCGCCGCAGGGTCGTCACCTCCGGCTCCGCGGCCCCGCCGGCCACCGCCTCGCAGGGAGCCTGAAGCGGGTCGGCTGCGAGCCGCTCAGCCGGCCGCCGTCACCGAGCGCAGCGCGCCGAACAGGTCGTCCATCACCTGACCGAGCCCGGGCCCGTCGTCGGGACCGGCGATCCACCGCTCGAAGCCGACCCGGAACACCGCGATGCCCGCCTCGGCCGCAAGGCTCGCCTCGGGCTCGCCGATGCCCCGGTCTGCGAGCGCCGCGGTGACCACTGCCGCCAGCCTCGCGAGCTTGATCAGCTCCCGCTCCTGGAGCTCCGGGTTGGCGTCGATGATCGCCTGCCGCTGGCGCGCGAACGAGCGCCGCTCGGCGAACAGCCCCTCGATCGAGCGCAGTGCGGCGGCGACGATCTCGATCGGCGCGTAGTCCGCGGGCGCGGTGAGTACGCCCTCGAGCAGGAGCGCCTCGAGCTCGGCCGCGCCGCCGAACAGAACCTCGCGCTTGTCGGCGAAGTGACGGAAGAAGGTTCGCTCGGTCAGTCCGGCCCGCGCGGCGATCTCGGCCACCGTCGTCTGCTCGAAGCCGTGCTCGCCGTAGAGCTCCATGGCGGCGCTCGCGAGGCGTCCTGCGGCATCCGGCTTCCAGCGGCCCATGCGTCGATGGTATTTGATGACAGTGACTGACAAGGTGTGTGCTAGCTTGATGTCAGCAACTGACATCAAGCCTCGTCCGGCATCGCTCCGCCGGGCGAGCGACCACTCACCGGAGGTACACCATGCGCGTTTTCGTCACCGGGGCATCAGGCTGGATCGGCCGCGCCGTCGTCCCCGAGCTGACCGCCGCCGGCCACGAGGTGGCCGGGCTCGCCCGCTCGGACGCGTCGGCCCGCGCGCTTCAGTCCGCGGGCGTCGAGGTGCGCGAGGGGTCGCTCGACGACCTCGACACGCTGCGTGAGGCCGCCGCCTCCGCCGACGGCGTCATCCATCTCGCCTTCAAGCACGACATCGCCTTTGCGGGTGACTTCGACGGCGCCGCCGAAGCGGATCGTCGCGCGATCGAGACCTTCGGCGAGGCGCTCGCCGGCAGCGACAAGCCCTTCGTGATCGCCTCCGGCGTGCTCGGACTCACGCCCGGGCGCCTGGCCACCGAGCGCGACGGAGTGGCCACCGAGAACGGGGAGCGCGAGCAGCCGAGCAGCGGCCCCGAGCGCAGGCGGGCCAACGCCCAGCTGACACTCTCGCTCGCCGGGCGCGGGGTTCGTTCCTCGGTCGTGCGGCTCCCGCCGACCTGCCACGGGGACGGCGACAACGGCTTCATCCGGATCGCGATCGGCTTCGCGCGCGAGAAGGGCGCCGCGGCCTACGTAGGTGACGGCACCAACCGCTGGCCGGGGGTCCACCGTGACGACGCCGCGCGTCTGTTCCGTCTCGCGCTCGAGTCGGCGCCGGCCGGTTCGGTGCTGCACGCGATCGGCGACGAGGGGGTGCCGATCCGCGAGGTGGCCACGGTCTTCTCCTCGCAGCTCGGGGTTCCCAGCGTGTCCGTGTCCCCCGAGCAGGCCGGGGAGTACGTAGGGTGGCTCGGCGGCTTCTGGGGGCTGGACAGCCCCGCCTCCGCCGAGATCACGCGAGAGCTGCTGGCCTGGCAGCCGACCGGCCCGGGCTTGATCGCCGATCTCGAAGAGGGCCACTACTTCGCCTGAGCTCGCCGGCGTCACAACCTGCCCGCCGGCGTCACAACTTGCCCGCCGGTGGCACATTGCTTGTCGGATGGCGGATGCCGCGGACTTCGATTCCTTCTACCGACGGGAGAGCGAGGGCGTGCTCGTGTTCCTCGCCCGCCGCACCTTCGACGCGGAGGTCGCCTTGGAACTGACCGCAGAGACGTTCTCGCGCGCGTATGTCGGCTGGCGCGGGGTCCGAGGTGAGTCGCAGCAGGAGCGCCAGGCCTGGGTGTACACGATCGCGCGCAGGACGCTCGCCCGCTACCTGCGGCGAGGGCGGGTGGAACGTCGAGCCCTGCAGAGGCTCGGGATCCAGCTGCCGAGGATGCACGAAGACGACCTCGTGCTGATCGAAGAGCGGGCGGGGCTGCCGGGCCTGCGCCACAAGCTCTCCGAGCAGCTCGCCCGTCTCAGCGACGAGCAGCGCCGGGCGCTGGAGCTGAGGATCGTCCACGAGCGCTCCTACGCCGAGGTGGCCGAGGACCTCGGGATCTCCGAGGTGGCCGCCCGCGCGCGCGTCTCACGGGGGCTGCGTGCACTCGGCGGAACGCCGGAGCTCTCAGCGGCGGCGGGTGAGGGACTGTGAGCGAGCGCCGGCCACAGGTGCTCGAGGACCTCGGGCTGCAGTTCAGCGGCCTCGGTCCGCCCCCGCGGGCGCCCCGTGCGTGGACCCGCGGCACGGTACTGGTGGCGCTAGCGCTGGTGCTCGCGCTGGCCGGCGCGACGGCGGCCGCGATCGTGATCGCCCGCGGCGGGTCGCTGCCCGCCGCCAATCCCCAGGATCTCGCCGCCAACGGTGTGCCGCTCCCGGGTAGCGAGCGCCTTGCCGGCCTGGACGCGCCGGACCCCGGCGCCGACGAACCGTCCTGGGACCTGCGCCTGTCGCGCACGGCCGCCGGGGAGACCTGCACGGCCGTCGGCCAGGTGCTCGGCGGTCAGTTCGGGATCGTCGGCCTGGACCACGTGTTCCGTGCCCTGCCGCTGGGGGGCGTGGATTCCTGCGGCGTCTCCACGCAGGGCGCACCCGTGCTGGCCGGGGTGCGGGTGTTCGTGGGCCGTATGCCGAGCCAGGTGCGGACCGTCGTGGACGGCGTCGCCGGCGCGGGCACCAGATCCGTGACCGTGTACGGGCCCGGTGGGCCGCGCAGGCTGCCCCTCGGGCCCGAGGGGAGCTTCATCACCGTGTACGCGGGGTACGTCGAAGAAGTCCGCCCACGGTTGCTGATCGTGGACGGCTCCGGCCGCCGGCGCCGGCTCGGCTTCGCCCAGACGACGGTCCAGGAAGTGCCCGATCCCGAAGGACGCTCGCCGTGGGAGGTGAGCGGCGGTCCCGACCTCGAACGCGGCGCCTACCCCGACGAGAACTGCACGCAGGCCTCCGAGGAGCTCGGTCGCAGCGACCCGAGCCGCTTCGAAGCGCCGCTCACGCCCGAGGTCTGCGGGCGACTGGGTGTGCAACCGCTGTTCGTGCTTATGCGCAGGTTCGTGCCCGGCAGCGGCGAACACACGGGCTTCCCTTGGAACAACACGCCGGCGCGGACGCTCGTCTACGGGGCGGTCGATCCGCGGGTCGCCTCGCTGACCCTGAAGGGCCCCGGGGGCGCCCGCCCGGTGCACATCGAACGCCGCGGAGGAGCCTTCCTCGCCGTGCTGGACGGTCGTGTGGATCCGAGTGCCCTGACGCTGGTGGCGATCACCCGCGACGGCCGCGTCCACGCCTACAGACACTCCACGCCGCTGTTCGGCGCCGAGCACAACCGGCCCTGGCACGAAGCCCCCGTGCCGGCCTACCGCCAGCCGCGCCCGGCCAGCACGCTGATCCCGCCGATGGAGTTTCCGATCCCCTCGAGCGTGCGCGAGAGCGTGCGCCTGCCCGACCCCGCGGGCGGGCCCGAGTGGGTGCTCCGTAGCTGGCGCGGGCGGCCCGATCCGCGCGCCAGCTACGGCAGCCGTCCGTCGGAGTTCGTCTGCGACCAGCTCGGCGTGCTGGAGGGGGGGAGGGTCGTGCAGCCGCCGCCGGCAGCGCCGGTGGTGCTGCAGCCGGGCCGCGAACTGAACGCCGGCGAGGGCGGCTGCAATGAACTGCGCTGGCTCGCCAAGCACCCTCCCGTGGGTGAAGTCGTCAGCTTCGTCAGCGACCCGTTCGCCTACTCGCCGATACCGCTACGGACCGTCGTGATGGGCATGGTGGGAGCACGGGCGCACGATCCCGAGCTGCTCGGCGCCGGCCCCCCGCGCGCGCTCCCGGTCGATCCCAACGGGATGTTCCTGGCAGTGCTTCCCGGCGGCTATTGGGACGCGCACCTGCGGATCGTCGCCACCGTGAACGGCAAGCGCGTGGCCGGGTTCCCGCTGCAGGGGTTCAACGGCCCCGCTGCGCTCGAGGTCCCCCAGGCGCGGGCCCCCGACCCGAACGGAGGACCTCCGTGGGGCTTCGCCGTGAGCGGCTATGAGTCCGCCCAGGGTCAGATCGTCGACGGGCGCCTGGTCGCCCTGGAACCCCAGAGCGGGACGCTCCACGCCGGGCCCGATGGGTGGGGCGGCGGACCCCCGGCGCGGGAACTGCGACACAAACCGCCACCGGTCCATTTCGAAGCGGAGGGCGCCTCCGGCACCGGCCTTCCGGGCGAAGCGGGCGAATACTCGCCACCCGAGGTGAAGCGCCGCACGCTGCCGGGGCGCACGATCATCACCGGGCGTGCCGACGGCGACGTCGCGGCCGTGACGATCGTCACCCCGCGCGATGTCAGGACGCTCCGGCCCAGCGGTCCCGCACACGTGCTGATCGCCGTCTACGACGGCCAGTTCTTCAGCGGCAGGATCACCGCCACGGTCCTGCTGCGCAACGGCAAGCGGATCACCGAGCAGATCCCCGACTTCACCAACGTGCAGGCCGAAGCGCCGCCCGAACCCTCGCTCGCCAGCTGGCTGCAGAGCACCCGGCGGCAGCTGCGCAAATGGCACGGTCCCCACAGCGGTCCCGGCAGGGTCGCGGAAGGCTACCTGCTGCTGTTGGGAAGCCTGAGGGCGATCGAAGGGCGGATCGCCTTCGTCCACGCGCACCCCGGGGTGCTGCCGGAAGGGTGAGGGCCTTCGCGGCCCGAGCCGGCCTCGGGCCTGACGGACGGCGGCCTAGTGAACGCTCGGCTGCGCCGGCGGCGGTAGCTTCGAGCTGCCGGGCGCCCGCAGCCCGTCGATCACGATCTCAACCAGCCGCGGCCAGCGGCCCATCGCGGGTCCCACCTGCTGGCGGGTGGCGCTGCCGAGGCCGCAGCTGACCATCGGGATGTCCTCCCAGGTGAGGTCACGGCGCAGGCTTCCGTCGCGCTGGGCGCGCGTGACCAACTGATCGAGCAGCTCCGGCATCCCGGCCGCTTCGGCGGCCGCCCCCGTGAGGTCAGGGCGCAGTCCGGTGATCTCACACAGACAGCGGTCGCCGGCCTGGATCTGGGCGGAGAAGCGGATGAACTCCGAGATGCCGGTCCACGGGTCCTCCACCTCCAGACACTCGCGCGCCTTCCCGGCGAGGCGCTCGAAGCCTTCGCCCACGAGCGCGGCGATCAGATCGTCCTTGGTGGGGAAGTGGCGGTATACGGTGCCGACGCCGACCCCGGCCAGTTTCGCCAGGTCGGGCATCTGGGCGTCGACGCCCTCGTCGGCGAACAGCGTGCTGGCCGCGGCCAGCACGGCCTCGCGGTTGCGGCGGGCGTCGGCCCGCAGTGACCTGGTCGTGTCGGTTACGGCCATCTCAGAAGTCTCCCCCAGCCTGATGTCGAACACGCACTTGAAACGGAATCATCATTCACTATAGTAGCTGAAACCGGAATCCGACTTCCGAATGCGACGCCCCGCAACACCGCCGAGAGTCCCCAGCTAGTGAAGGGAGCCAGCCCCGTGAAGAGCTCAGCCGACTACCTCGAACGACGTTGGACAGCGCTGATCCTGCTGTGCGTGGCCCAGTTCATCGTCGTCCTGGATGCCTCGATCGTGAACGTGGCCCTGCCCAGCATCGGCCGGGGCCTGCACTTCTCCGAGCAGAACCTGCCGTGGGTGGTGAACGCCTACCTGATCGCGTTCGGGGGCTTCCTGCTGCTGGGCGGACGGGCCGCGGACCTGCTCGGCCGCCGACGCGTGTTCATGGCCGGGCTCGCGCTGGTGGCCATCTCCTCGCTGGCGGCCGGCTTCGCATCCACCCAGGGACAGCTGATAGCCGCGCGCGCGGCCCAGGGCCTGGGGGCAGCGATCGTCTCGCCGGCGGCGCTGTCGATCGTGACGACGCTGTTCAGCGACGGGGCCGAGCGCAACAAGGCGCTGGGCGCGTGGGGGGCCGTGGCGGGCTCGGCGGGCGCCGTCGGGGTGCTGCTGGGCGGCATCCTCACGGAAGGACTGGGCTGGGAATGGGTGCTGTGGGTGAACGTACCGGTGTCGCTGATCGCGATGGCGCTGACCCCGGGGCTGATCCCCGAGAGCCGCTCGGAGGCGGAGCACCGCCACTTCGACGCCGCCGGAGCGGTGACGATCACAGCCGGCCTGTCGCTGCTCGCCTACGCGCTGCTCGACGCCACCAGCGCCGGCTGGGGCTCGACCAAGATCGTCAGCCTGTTCGCGGCCTCGGCCGTGCTGCTGGCTGCCTTCGTGGCGATCGAGCTGCGCTCGAAGGCGCCGCTGGTCCCGTTCCGGATCTTCCGCACCAGGACCGTCCTGGGCGCCAACGTGGTCGGGCTGCTGCTCGGGGCCTCGCTGTTCTCGATGTTCTTCTTCGTGACCCTGTACATGCAGCAGGTGCTCCACTACGGGCCGATCCACGCCGGCCTCTCCTACCTGCCCCTGTCGGCCGCGATCATCGTCTCGGCCGGGTTCGGAGGACAGCTGGTGACGCGCTTCGGCTTCAAGCCGATCCTCGCCATCGGGATGCTCTCGGTGGCGGTGGGGCTGCTGTGGTTCAGCGGCATCTCGGTCGGGGGCTCCTTCGTGGACGACATCCTCGGCCCCTCGCTGCTGGCGGCGATCGGCCTGGGGTTCGGCTTCGTGACCTCGACGATCGCGGCGGTGGCCGGCGTGCGGTCGCGCGAGCAGGGTCTCGCCAGCGGGCTGATCAACACCTCCCAGCAGTTCGGCGGCGCGATCGGGCTCGCGGTGCTGTCCGCGATCGCCACCTCGCGCACGCACAACGTGCTCGCGGGCGGCTCGAGCCCCGTCAACGCCCTCAACGAGGGCTTCCAGGCCGCCTTCCTGGTCGGGGCGGGCATCGCGGCCCTCGGTGTGCTCGCGACGCTGCTGCTGATCCGCACCCGCGACAGCCGCGCGCACGTCGAGATGGCCGCAGCCGGGGCCGCCGGCGCGGGTGCCTAGGCCGTGCCCTCCGAGGCGCCGGCGCGGGGGTTGTGGGCGAGCACGTAGCGGGCGTATACGCAGGCGAGCAGCAGGATCGCCACCGACGCGTACGGGAACACGCTGTATGGCAGCGGCTGTCCGGGCTGGAACAGCTCGGCGAACGGCACCGCCAGCGTGAGCACCCCCAGCAGCGGCATCAGGCAGTGGCGCACGGGCGAGAGGCGCCGCCCGCGGCGGTGGATGAACACCGGCAGCGACACCGCGGTCAGGACGTACACGAACAGGATCAGGATCGTGCCCATCGTCGAGCACTCGGCGTACAGGTTGACCGGGTCGCTCGATCCACCGATCAGGCCGGTGGCGTGGCACAGCCACCAGATCACGACGATGCCCAGGCCGAACACGGTCATCGCGACCAGCGCGGCGACGGGGGTCTTGCCCGGCGGCCGCGAGGTCCCCAGCCGAGCCGGCAGAAGCCCCGAGCGACCGCCGTCGAACAGCACCCGCGCCTGCGAGTTGGCCGCTGCCACCAGCGTCGCCAGCACCGAGAAGATGCCGGCCAGCCAGGCGAGGATGGCGGCCGAGCCCAGGTAGCGGTCGGCCATTTCGAGGAACGGGACCGAGGCGCGGCCGATCGAGCCGGTCTCGTAGTGGAAGCCGACGATGGTCGTGTAGGCGAACAGCACGAACAGGGCCGTGGCGGCGGCGATGGAGATGTAGAGGGCGCGGGGGATGGTGCGGGCCGGTTCGCGCGTTTCCTCGGCCAGCGCGGGGCCGTTTTCCCAGCCGATGAACATGTACAGGGCGAGCGGGAAACCGGCCGCCAGGCCGGCCAGGCCGCCGCTCACGTGCGACCACGAGAAGGGCGCTGCTGTTAGGGATCCGGACTCTTCGCTCAGCACAACCACGCAGGTGGCGACCATTACGGCTATCTGGAAGATCAGCGCGGCCGAGACGACCACCGTCGAGCGACTCGCCCCGCGCAGCGCGACCGCGACGCCCCCGAGGCTGGTCACGAGCGCGATCGGGAGCCAGCTCGGCTGCCAGGACACGTAGTGCTCGAGCGTGAGCGCGATCATCCCGCCGGACATCGCGAACACGCCCGCGATCGCGATCGTGAACCCGACCGCGATCAAAACCGAGGTGACCGCCCCGGCCCGCGCCCCGAGGGAGGTCTCCACGTAGGTGATAAAGCTGCCCGCGGAGGGCTCGATGCGGGTGAACTCGGCCGCGATGAAGGCGAGGAAGCAGACGGCGATGCCGGCGCTGAGGATCGTCAGCGGGGCGCCCACGCCGGCGGTCACGGCGATCACGCCGAAGGCGAAGTAGAAGTCGATCCCGGGGCCGATGTTGGCCACCGTGGAGGAGGTCACGTCGCCGAGTCCGAGCTTGCCCTTCTCGGCACCCGGCCCGGACCCGTCGCGCGAGCTCACCCGGGGCACTGTACGGGCCGCCGCTGCGCGATCCTACGCCGTACGCGATGAACGAGAGTCCCGTTCTGGCCCAGGTCTGATGTCCACCGCGACCGCCACCGCGGCCGAGCCCGTCGCCCAGCCCCGGACGCGGGTGATCTTCGGCGGGCTGATGCTGGTGGTGCTGCTGGCGGCCCTCGATCAGACGATCGTGGCGACGGCGCTGCCGACGATCGTCGGGGACCTCGGCGGGCTCGACCGCCTGGCGTGGGTGACGAGCGCCTTCCTGCTGGCCCAGACCGCGGCCACGCCCATCTACGGCAAGCTCGGTGACCTCTACGGGCGCAAGCGCGTGCTGCAGAGCGCGATCGTGCTGTTCCTGCTGGGCTCGGCACTGTGCGGCCAGTCGGCCAACATGACCGAGCTGATCGCCTTCCGCGCGGTCCAGGGGCTCGGCGCGGGCGGGCTGATCGTGCTCGCCCAGGCCTCGATCGGCGACGTCGTCAGCCCCCGCGACCGGGGCCGCTACCAGGGCCTGTTCGGGGCCGTGTTCGGCATCGCCAGCATCGCCGGGCCGCTGCTGGGGGGCGTGATCGTGACCGCCGTCTCGTGGCGGTGGATCTTCTACATCAACCTGCCCGTGGGGCTCGCCGCGCTGGTTGTGCTGGCGGTGACGCTGCCGGCCCAGGGCTCGCGCGGGCGCCCGAAGATCGACTACCTCGGTGCCGGGCTGCTCGCGTCGGGGCTGAGCGCGATCGTGCTCGTCACGAGCCTCGGCGGCACGACCTGGGCGTGGGGTTCGGCGCAGGTGGTGCTGGTGGGGGCGCTCGGGGTGGCACTGCTCGCCGTGTTCCTGTTCGTCGAGAGCCGCGCCGCCGAGCCGATCCTGCCGCTCTCGCTGATACGAGACCCCGTCTTCGCGGTCGCGGGGTCGCTCTCGTTGATCGTCGGCTTCGCCCTCTTCGGAGCGGTCGTGTTCCTGCCCCTGTACTTCCAGACCGTCGACCTGGCCTCTCCCACCCAAGCGGGCCTGCGCCTGGTGCCGATGATCGTGGGGCTGCTGACCACGTCGATCCTCTCGGGGCAGCTGATCTCGCGCACCGGGCGCTACCGGGTGTTCCCGATCGTGGGGACGCTGCTGATGAGCGCCGGGCTGCTGCTGCTGACGCGCCTGGACGTCGGCACCTCGACCGCCGCTGCGGCGGGCTATCTGTTCGTGCTCGGCCTGGGACTGGGGTGCACCATGCAGGTGCTGGTGCTCGCCGTCCAGAACGCGGTCGACTACAAGCTGCTCGGCGCGGCCACCTCGGGTGTCACGATGATGCGCGGAATCGGCGGGGCGATCGGAACGGCCGTGCTCGGGGCGATCTTCACCTCGCGGCTCACCGGCCAGCTGAAATCGGCCCTGCACGGGGCGCTCGGCGCGCAGGTGGCCAAAGGCGCCCGCCTCACCGGCGCCCAGGTGGCGCATCTGTCTGCCGGGCCGCGGTCGATCTACCAGCACGCCTACGTCCACTCGCTGCGGCCCGCCTTCATCGTGGCCGCGGCCGCCGCTGCGCTCGGCTTCGTGCTGAGCCTGTTCCTGCAGGAGCGCAAGCTGCGGGGAGCCCCTGCGACCAGCACGGGCCTCGAGGACGGCCTCGCGGCCCCGCGCTCGCCGGACTCGCTGGCCGAGATCGAGCGCTCACTGACACGGGTGACGAGCCCCGATGAGCGGATGCGCTTCCGCGAACGGGTGGCCAAGCGGGCCGGGCTGGAGCTGTCACCCGGCGCCACCTGGGCGCTCGTGCGCATCCAGGAGCACGGACCCGAGCGGGCCCGCGCGCTGGCGAGGGCCGACGGCGTCCCGCCCGAGCGGATCACACGGGTGACGGAGGAGCTGCGCGGGCTCGGCCTGTTCGGGCAGGATGCCGCCGAGCCCGACTCCGACTCCGACGGCGCCGGGGCCGGAGCCGTCGGGCAGGCCGCGCTGACGCCGACGGGGCACGAGCACGCCGAGCGCCTGCTGGCGGCCCGGCGCGAGCTGCTCGTGGAGGCGCTGGCCGACGACGGCGCCGAGCGCGATCCACAGGTGCTCACCCTGCTGCGGCGCCTGGCGGTGGAGCTCTGCGGCGAGCCTCCCGGCATGCAGGAGGCGGCCGCCGCCGGGTAGTGTGGGCCGGGCCCTGGACCTCCTGATCGACAAGGACGACCTGCACAGCTGCCGGCTGGTCGAGGCCGACCCGCCCGCTCCCGCCGACGGTCAGGCGCTGCTGAGCGTGGAGCACTTCGGGCTGACCTCGAACAACATCACCTACGCCCAGTTCGGGCGGGCGATGTCCTACTGGGACTTCTTCCCCGCCGAGGAGGGATGGGGGCGGATGCCGGTGTGGGGCTTCGCCGAGGTCGCCGAGAGCCGGGTCGCGGGTCTGGCCGAGGGAGAGCGCCTGTACGGATACCTGCCGCCGTCCACCGAGCTGCTGGTGGTCCCGACCCACGTCAGCGAGCGTGGCTTCGTCGACGCCTCACCCCACCGCGCCGGGCTCCCTGCGGCCTACAACGGCTACACGGCAACCGCCTCGGATCCGGTGTACGAGGCCGGCCAGGAGGACCTCCAGATGCTCCTGCGCCCATTGTTCTTCACCTCCTGGCTGCTCGACGACTTCCTCGGCGAGGCGGACATCTTCGGCGCCGAGCTGGTGGTCATCTCGAGTGCCTCCAGCCGGACCGCGAGCGCGCTGGCGCACCTCCTCTCGCTGCGCGATGGGGTGCAGGTCCTCGGCCTCACCTCGCCGCGCGGCGTGGCCTTCACCGAGGGTCTGGGGGCCTATGACACGGTGCTCTCCTACGAGCAGCTCGATGACCTCCCGGACGGGCGAGCCGTGTACGTGGACATCAGCGGCGATGCCGGGGTCCGCGTCGCGGTCCACCGCCGCTACGCCGAGAAGCTGCTGCATTCGTCGGTCGTGGGGGCCACCCACCACGACCAGATGGGCGACGTCCCCGACGACCTCCCTGGGCCGCGCCCGACGTTCTTCTTCGCCCCCGACCGCGTCGCGTCGCGTTCGGCCGAGTGGGGCAGGGAGGGATTGGAAGGCAGGATCGCCGACTCCTGGCATCCGTATGTGAGCTGGACCGAGGGCTGGCTGCGGGTCCAGCACGAGCGCGGCGGGCCGGCCCTGCGCTCCACCTATCTCGACCTGCTGGACGGGAAGATCGACCCCTCCTGTGCCCACGTCCTGACCCTCCAGGACGAAGCCGGGTGACCCGGCTGGGGCGAGCCCACGCCCTGGTTCTCCCGGACCCGCTCGCGTCCTGACCCATCACGGCCCGGATGCCGGGCGCCGGCGCTGCTCAGCCGGTTGGGTCCTCGGGGGAGGTGATCGTGCGCAGGTGCTGGGCGACCCCGGTCACCGAGAGCAGCCGCTCCACCTGCTGGGAGCTGTGGGTCACGGCCAGCTCCTGGTTGCGCTCCGTGCACAGCTTGCGGGCCGCGAGGATCACGCGCAGGCCGGTGGAGTCGATGAACTGCAGGTCGTGGAGGTCCAGCACGACCATGCCGTTGTCCTGCAGGTCGGCGCCCTCGATGGCCTTCTGCAGCAAAGGCGCGCTGGCCATGTCGAGTTCGCCCTCAAGGGCGATGACGACCCGGTCGGGCTCCCGGCGGACGTCGATCCGGAGCTGTTCGATCGCACCCATCCCTCGAGGGAAGTCTACCCGAGCCCGGCGACCGGGCTAAGAAGTGACATTGATGTGTTTAGGACTCGTGAGGAGGGGTATCAACCGACAACCACCAGCTGTCGCCCCCTTCAGCAGCGTCGTGAGCCCCCCGCGATCGCCGCCATCGAAAGGGGGGTGGCTATGCGGTATGCCGGCGCGGCTCGCCATGGTCGCCCGGCATACCGTTATTTTTTTTCCGCTCGGGGCCCGGCCGCGATTCGTGCAGCCGCAGGGCCAGCACTTCGACCGAGCCCTTACGCGAGACGCGATGACACTCCGTCAGCTCTTCCAGGGCCGGCGGTAGCTCGCCCAGCGAAGATCCCGCAGGCAGGGAAACGACTCGTAGGTCCAGCTGCCGTGGGGCGACGGTGGCGGCCAGCGCCAGGTGCCAGATCTCGTCCTCATTGGAGAGGTGGTCCACGAGCTGCTCGGCCAGCGGGCGGGTTGTCGCGATGCGCTCGGTAGACAGGTGTGCGCGAGCCGCCACCGCTGCCAGGACCCTTGCCAGCACCGAGCTGGCAAGTGCCGGTGGACCGACGGCCAGATAGACGCCGTCCTGGTCGCCGTCGGCCCCGATGAGGACCTCTTCGGCGGCATCCTGGCTGGAGGCCTCGCCGGCCAACTGCGCGGCCTTGGGGGTCGCGAAGCGCATCCGCACGTCGGTCCCCTCGCCGTCGGCCCCGGCGAACTCGACGCTGTCGGCGAGCGCCAGCATCACCGGTATGCCGATCCCGCCGATCTCGCTGGGCTCCGAGGCATGGGGCTGCAGCCCGCAGCCGCGGTCGCGAACGAGCAGTTCCAGGCCGTCCTCGGACCCCTGCATCTCTACGTCCATCGGGCCCGTTCCGCCTGGGTAGGCGTGGGCGACGACGTTGTTGCAGGCCTCGCTGAGGGCGGTGCTGATGTCGTTCAGCTCGATCGCGTCGAGGGCCACCATGTCCGCCAGGCCACGCAGGGCCTGACGCACGAGCAGCACGTTCTCCGGTCTGCTCGAGAGGCTCAGCCGGACGTTCGGGATCCCCGCCACCGTCTCAGGAGGATCCGGTTCTGATGCATCTGAACGGGGTGCAGACGCGAGTCGCGGCGTCCCCCCTGCGTCCTGATGCCGTGTCGGCCCGCCTAGCCGGCCGCTGCCGGCGCATCGGTCAGGCTGCGCAGCTGCTCGAGAGACCGGCGCAGCAGGCGCGAGACCTGCATCTGGGAGATACCCACCCGCTCGGCGATCTCGGTCTGGGTGAGATCCTCGACGTAGCGCATCTGCAGGATCAGACGCTCACGCTCGGGGATGTGCCCCAGCACGGCGGCGAGGGTCGCGTCGAGCTCGACGAGCTCGTAGCGCTCGTCGTCGCTGCCGATCGAGTCGCCGTAGGAGGCCGTCGAGTCGTCCGCGCCCGGGCGCGGGGCGTCGAGTGAGATGGTCTCGTAGGCCTGGATCGCCTGCAGCGCGTCGAGCACGTCCTCGCAGTCGATCTCGAGGTACTGGGCGAGCTCGTTGACGGTCGGCGCCCGACCCTGCTCGTTGGCGAGGCGCTCGCGTGCGTCACGCACCTTCAGGGCGCGCTCCTGGGCGCCCCGGGGGACGTGGATGGCCCAGCCGGAGTCGCGGAAG
Source organism: uncultured Solirubrobacteraceae bacterium (assembly GCA_963742395.1). Classification (GTDB taxonomy): domain Bacteria; phylum Actinomycetota; class Thermoleophilia; order Solirubrobacterales; family Solirubrobacteraceae; genus Palsa-744. The sequence goes on from CAVUME010000006.1 coordinate 306,936, forward strand.
TAGCGGCGCATCTCACCGAGGATGGTCGGCACGGCGAAGGACTGGAACGGGTGGCCGCGCTCGAGGTCGTAGCGGTCGATCGCCTTCAGCAGCCCCAGCGAGGCGACCTGGAGCAGGTCCTCGAAGGGCTCCGAGGAGCGCCCGTAGCGGCGTGTCAGGCTGCGCGCGAGCGGCAGGTAGCGCTGCACGAGCGCTTCGCGGGCGACCGGGTCGCCGTGGCGCTGCCAGCGGATGAACAGCTGGCGTGGGTCAGCGCTTGCTGACGTGTGCCCCGTATGTGTCGTTGAAATCGTCTGTGAAGTCATTTCCCCTCCTCCCAGCCGAACCCGGACGAATATGTCCGAGTCAACAGATCATACCCACTTCTGAGGGCCTCTAAACATGGCGTCGGAAGAAACGCGGAAATTCTAAACCCGAGGGCAGGCTAGGCTCATTACGTGGACGAACAGGCCATTCCTCCGATCGCAGAGCTGCTGGCATCCCGCCGCGGCGAGGAGCTCGATCTCGGCGATCGCTACCTGAATCCCCAGATGGGCCGGATCCTGCGGACGCTCGGCTTCGACCGCGTGTGGACCGGCGGGGAGGGGGCGCACCTGATCGACGAGACGGGCGAGCGCTACCTCGACCTGATCGGCGGCTACGGCGTGTTCGCGATCGGGCGCAACCACCCCGAGGCGATCGCCGCGATCGAGCAGGTGATGGCGGCCAGCACGGCCAACCTGCCCCAGCTCGGGGCGTCGCTGCTGCCCGGGGTGCTGGCCGAGCAGCTGATCGCCCGCTCGCCGGCGAGCGTCGCCGCGGTGATCCCGGCGAACTCCGGCACCGAGGCCGTCGAGGCGGCCATCAAGGTCTCCCGCGCGGCAACCGGCCGCAGGCGGGTGCTGTATGCGGAGCACGCCTTCCACGGCCTCACCATCGGCGCCCTCTCGCTCAACGGCAACGAGGAGTTCCGCGACGGCTTCGGTCCCCTGCTGGACGACTGCGAGGCGGTCGGGTTCGGCGATCTCGAGGCGCTCGAGCGCGCACTCGCAGGCGGCGACGTGGCCGCCTTCGTGGTCGAGCCCGTGCAGGGCAAGGGCGTCAACCTCCCGCCGGAGGGCTACCTCCCCGGCGCCCAGCGGCTGTGCCGTGAGGCGGGCGCGCTGTTCGTCTGCGACGAGGTCCAGACGGGCATCGGCCGCACCGGGCGTTTCCTGGCCTGCGAGCACTGGGGTCTGGAGCCCGACCTGATCTGCGTCGCCAAGGCCCTCTCCGGGGGGCTTCGTCCCGATCGGCGCGGTGCTGGCTTCCCGGCAGGCCTTCGAGAAGGTCTTCGACGGCATGGAGCGGGCCGTCCGCCACGGTTCGACGTTCGGCGGCAACGACCTCGCGGCTGCGGCCGGCCTGGCCACCCTGCGGGTACTCGATCAGGAGCGTCTGGTCGACCGGGCTCCGGTGCATGGGAGAGCTGCTGATGGAGCTCACGATGCCGCTGGCGGAGCGCTTCGAGGTGGTGCGCGAGGTGCGCGGCCTGGGCCTGATGTGGGCGATCGAGTTCGGGGCGCCGCCCGGGGCGGCCGCGCGGCGTCTGTGGGAGCGGGTGGAGGGGCGCCAGCCCGGCCTGTTCGCCCAGCTCGTGATCGCGCCGCTGTTCCACAAGCACCACATCCTCTGCCAGGTGGCCGGCCATCGCATGAACGTGATCAAGGCGCTGCCCGCGCTGACGGTCGAGGAGTCCGAGCTGCGCCGCTTCGCGGCCGCGCTCGAGGAGACGATCGCCGCCGCCGAGCGCTATCCGTCCGCGCTCGCCCGCTTCGGGCTGCAGACAGGCCTCAGATCCGCCGGCGTGCATCGCTAGCCTTGCCCGACACGTGCTGAAGGACCGCGAAGACATCCGCAACGTGGCGATCGTCGCCCACGTCGACCACGGCAAGACCACGCTCGTGGACGCGATGCTGTGGCAGTCCGGCGCCTTCCGCGTGGGACAGGACGTGGCGACGAGGGTGATGGACTCGATGGACCTCGAGCGTGAGAAGGGCATCACGATCCTCGCCAAGAACACCTCCCTGCGCTACAAGGGCGTGAAGCTCAACATCATCGACACGCCCGGGCACGCCGACTTCGGTGGCGAGGTCGAGCGGGGCCTGACGATGGTCGACGGCGTGCTGCTGCTGGTGGACGCCTCCGAGGGGCCGCTACCCCAGACCCGCTTCGTGTTGCGCAAGGCCCTCGAGGCGAAACTCCCGGTGATCCTCGTCGTCAACAAGGTCGATCGCAGCGACGCGCGTGTCTCGGAGGTCGTAGACGAGGTCTACGAGCTGTTCCTTGACCTCGACGCGGACGAGCACCAGATCGAGTTCCCGATCGTCTACTGCAACGCCAAGGCCGGGATCGCCTCGCTCGAGTACGACGCCGGCCAGGCGCTCGCAGGTAGCACGCTGGAGCCGCTGCTGGACCTGCTGCTCGAGCGGATCCCGGCGCCCAAATACGACCCCGAGCACCCGTTGCAGGCGCTGGTGACCAACCTCGACGCCTCCCCGTATGTGGGCCGCCTGGCGATCTGCCGGGTGTGGAACGGGACGATCCGCAAGGGCCAGCAGATCGCGTGGTGCCGCGCCAACGGAGCGATCGAGCGGGCGCAGGTCGCCGAGCTCTACGTGACGGACGCGCTCGACCGTGTCGACGCCGCCGAGGCCGGCCCCGGCGAGGTGATCGCGGTCGCCGGGATCGACGAGGTGACGATCGGGGAGACGCTCGCCGACCTCGAAGACCCGCGCCCGCTGCCGGTGATCACCGTGGACGAGCCCGCGATGTCGATCACGATCGGGGTCAACAGCTCGCCGCTGGCGGGCAAAGACGGAGACAAGATCACGGCCCGGCAGATCAAGGCGCGCCTCGACCAGGAGCTGGTCGGCAACGTCTCCCTGCGTGTCGAGCCCACAGATCGCCCGGACACATACGAGGTCCAGGGCCGCGGCGAGCTGCAGCTGGCGGTGCTGGTGGAGCTGATGCGCCGCGAGGGCTTCGAGCTGACCGTCGGCCAGCCGCACGTGGTCGAGCGCTTCATCGAAGCCGAACGCCACGAGCCCGTGGAGCGGCTCTCGGTGGACGTTCCCGAGGAGCACGTCGGCACGATCACCCAGCTGCTCGCGGTCCGCAAAGGGCGCATGGAACACATGACGAACCACGGCACAGGCTGGGTGCGGATGGAGTACCTGGTGCCCGCCCGTGCGCTGATCGGCTTCCGCACCGAGTTCCTGACCGAGACGCGAGGGACGGGGATCATGCACCACGTGTTCGAGCGCTGGGAGCCGTGGGCGGGGGAGCTGCTGACGCGCACGACCGGGGCGCTGGTGGCTGACCGGCCCGGCACCACGGTGAGTTACTCGCTGATGACCCTGCAGGAGCGCGGCATGCTGTTCGTGGGGCCGGGGGAGGAGGTCTACGAGGGGATGGTCATCGGCGAAAACGCCCGCGCCGGCGACCTCGACGTCAACCCCGTCAAGGAGAAGCACCTCACCAACATGCGCTCCTCGACCGCCGACGTGCTCGTGCGGCTCGACACCCACCGCAAGCTGACCCTCGACCAGGCGCTCGAGTGGGTGCGCGAGGACGAGGCCATCGAGGTGACCCCGGAGACCGTGCGGGTGCGCAAGGCCGTGCTCTCGATGGTCGACCGCCGCAAGGCAGTTCGCGCCGCCAAGCGCTGAGGAGCCGCTCCCGGCCCTGTCCGGGTCGCCGTTCGACCTCGGTGGCGCGCCGCCCGGCAGCGGAACCGGGCGCCCCGCGCGGGTGTGCGACGCACGCCGGCGGAGGAAATGTAAGGTACCGCCGATGACCAGCCAGCTCAGGGCGCCGCTGCCCGTTCTGGCCGTGCTCCTTGCGCTGCTGGCCCTGCTCGCCGGAAGCGCCGTGGCGCGGGCGGAAACCACCCCCACGTACTCCAAAGAGGGCCTGTCTCAGTACGAAGAACAGCTGCACGGCGGCCAGATCAAGTCCGTGACCGTCAACAAGCGCATGCGCTCGCTGCGGATCACGCTCAAGGACGGCAGCCACGTATTCGCCAAATACGAAAAGAAGACGGGCCCCAAGTACTACTCGCAGATCACCGCGAAGGGGATCCCGCTCACCTTCCTGTCGGCGGACGCGGCCAAAAAAGAACAGGAAAAAGCCTCCAAACACCACAAAATCCGCTACATCGTCGGCGGCGTCCTGATCGTGATTCTGGTGATCGTGGCCGTGGTCCTACTCGTTCGCAGACGGCGCCCGGAGGAGGACTAGCCGACGGGGGCCCGCGCTGGGGCGCGGCGCAGCGGCGTCCGCACCGGCTTCTCCACAGGTGGCCGCACCGGGCGCGGGCGGCCCCACAGGTAGCACAGCACGCAGCCGCCGGTGAACACGGCGGTGACGAGCAGCAGCGGGCCGGAGTCCTCGACCAGCGAACCCACGATCCCGGCCGCCAGCGACCCGTAGAGGGCCGCCCTCCACGCCGGGTCCTCGCCGACGGGCGCCAGTACGCGTGAGCGCAGCCGCAGCGCCGCGGCCCCGGCGGCGAGCGCGAGCAGCGTGGCCAGCGGCATGGCGCCGTGGCGGAGCTCATGCCAGGCGGCTTCGTAGCGGCGGACGACCAGATCACGCAGCTCGCCGGCGGAGTGTGCGTGCAGGACGCTGCCGGAGTAGTGCCCGCTGCCGTGGGCGCTCACCAGGTCGATGACCGCCAGCGCGATCAGCCCCGCGATCGGGCTCAGCACCACGATCTCCGCGCGCCGTCGCGCCCGTGCCGCGGGCAGCAGCGTGGCCACCGCGAGGGCGAAGGCGACGCACACGATGACCACCCCTCCGACGCCCGCTCCGAGGCGGGTGGCGCCCTCCAGGCAGGCCAGAGCTGTGCCCGCCAGCGCCATCGTCGTCCACGCCCGCCGGTCCCTGGAGGACGGGTACAGGGCGCCGGCCACGGCGCCCAGAACGAGCACCGCCAGCGCCGACTTGAGGTCGTTGCCGATGCCGTGAAAGCGGGCTCCGAGCGCGGGGTCGGGGCCGAGCAGCGAGCGCATCAGCAGCTGACTGCCCGCCAGCGCGTCGGCGGCGATCGCCGCCGTGCAGGCGACGGCCGGCGCCAGCAGCGCGCGCGGCCAGGCCACCAGCCGGTCGCTGAGCGCCCCGAGGGCTCCGCACCCGAGCACGAGCAGGGCGTACTCGGTCACCGCGGCCGGCGCGAGCGCCGCCGTCAGCAGCGCCACCAAGGGCGCCCACAGCACGCCGAGCGCGCCGATGCGCAGCGCACGACGGCGTGCGGCCGGGGTGCGCGAGCAGGCCGCCAGCAGCAGCCCCCAGGCGGCCAGCAGCGCCAGCAGCGCGGACAGGCGCCGCCCGCCGATCACGCCCAGTCGCGCGATCGTGCTCCGCAGTCCGCCACCGTCCAGGCGCCCTTCGACCCGCACCGGGCTTCCCTGGACGGACGCGGGAATCGCCACCTGCTCGTGGGCGAGGATCGTGGGCGCGATGTCGGTGCTGGAGATCATCCCCCGCTGCTGTGTGTCGCGGGAGGTCAGCTCCCCGGACCGGCGCCCACCGAGGCCCGCGGCTCCAACCCACAGCAGTCGGGAGGGGCGCGAGGCGGGGTCGCTCTGCACGACGATCATCAGCTCCCGGCGACCGCGGGCGGCGGCCAGCTGCTGCAGGGCGCGGCGTCCCTGGCTACCAGCCCCCACCGTCGCCACGACCAGTGGCCAGCGCCCCAGCAGCCGATCCGCGCGGGCCACGAGCGTGGCCGGCGCACCCTGCGAGACGGCCGCCACCCGCCCAGCCCCGTCAGCGGCCACGGTCGCGTCGGGCGCCGCTCACCCCGACCGCGGCCAGGTATGCCGCGCCGCCGAGCGCCGAGGCGAGCAGCCCCGGTCGCAGTTCGCCCGGTGCGCCCCGGGCCCGCGCCAGCTCGGCCGGCCAGCCCGCGATCCGCGTCGCCGACCCCGATGTGAGCAGCTGCAGGGATCCCGGCGGGGAGCCGTAGGAGCCGGAGGCGATGCGCGCCCCCTGGCTGATGTCGAGTCGCAGCTGCGCCGCCGAGGGGCCGCCCTGGGCCGCCGACAGGATGCCCACCGACATCCCCTTCAGACTCGCCAGCGACCGCTCATCGACGGGTGCGAACACGAGCAGGGCGCTGCGTCCGGCCGCCGTCGCTGGGGCCGTTGGTGGCGTCCCCGATGTGGGGGCCGCCCGCGCCACGCCGGCTCCCGGCGCGCACAGCAGGCCTGCCAGCACACACGCCACGAGGGTGCCCCTCGCGGCCCGGCGAGCGGCCACCGTTCTCAGTTGACGCTGGGGTCCAGGGGCATGCGGGCGACCAGAGCGTAGCTGCCGCCCATGCTCTCCAGCACGGTCCTCCACAGCTCGGAGGGCAGCTCCGAGAAGATGTGCTCGGGCCCGGCGTCGTGGGAGAACCAGTCGCCGTCCTCGATCTCCGACTCCAGCTGCTGGGCCGACCAGCCGGCGTAGCCGGCGAACACGCGACTGCGGGCGGTCGTGCCCGCGAGGCTGTCGAGGTCGGCGTCGGAGGCCGGGAAGCCGATCGAGTCGAGTACCAGCAGCCCCGCGTTGGAGCTGTCCAGGAACTCGGCCAGCACGACGATCGAGGATTGCTGCACGGGACCGCCGACGTACACGGGCTCGTCGTCACCGACGGCCTCACCCAGCTGCGGGACGGCCTCGGCCACGGTCACGGCCGAGGGACGGTTCAGCACCACACCCATCGCCCCGTCCTCACTGTGAGCCCCGATCAGGACCACCGCTCGCGCGAAGTTCGGATCGCGCAGCGTGGGCGCGGCCAGCAGCAGGTGCCCCTTCAGCGAATCGTCCATCTCGACCTCGAGGCCAGGGAGTGCACCACCCGAGGCTAGCGGCGCTCCGGGGGCGGGCGTGTTTGGATGTGTCCGTGCAGCCCACAGAGCTTGAAGAGCGGATCGCGGCCTTCCCCCGATGGCACTACCGGTTCCAGTTCGACGGGGGCATAGCGACCCCGGTCGCGCGGATCGGGCAGATCAACCGCCACGAGCAGCGCCGGCGCTACTTCTTCGCTGCCCTACAGGAGATCGCGGGGGGGACGCTCGACGGCCTGCGCGTGCTCGACCTCGGATGCAACGCGGGGCTGTGGTCGCTGAGCGCCGTCGAGGCGGGCGCCCGGTTCGTGCTCGGGATCGACCGCCATCGGCCATACGTCGAACAGGCGGAGCTGGTGTTCGAGGCGAAGGGGATCGACCGCAGCCGCTACCGCTTCGAAACGGGGGACATCTTCGGTCACGGCCCTGACGCGAGCTTCGACGTGGTCCTCTGCCTGGGCGTCATGGAAGTCACCTCCGAGCCGCTGCAGCTGTTCGAGCTGTTCGACGCGGCCGGGGCCGAGGTGGTGGTCATCGACACGGTCGTCTCGGCTTCGTCGTCGGCCACCTTCGAGCTCTCGCGTGTCGACGATCCCGACAATCGCGCCGAGCAGATGAGGGTGCTGGTGCCGAGCCCGCGGGCGGTCCTGCAACTGGCCCGGGATCACGGCTACGGGACCGTCGCGCTGGCGCACAACATGACCGACTACTCGGGGATGGACGACTACCGGGAACGGCGGCGGATGGCCTTCATCTGTGCCCGGGGCTCACGCGCCGGGGGCCTCGGGGCGCTTGCCGCCAGCCGTGGGATCGAGGAGCGGTGGCTGAGCTCGCCGATGCTCCAGCGATCCCGCGAACGGCTTTCCCGCTAGAACGCGAGCGCCCTAGCGGGGCGGACCGGACTCGCGCTCCAGCCGCGCGAACACGCGCGACCACGGCCATTGCAGCAGCCATGTCAGCAGCGAACGTTGCGGCGGGCGCCCCTTGCCGCCGCGACCCAAGGCTACCTCCTCGGACTCGATCAGGCGGTTGGCGTGGATCGCCAGACCCGTGCGCAGGTGGTCGAGGTCGGGGATCTCCGCCGACGAGCCGGCGCGGTCGAGGATCGCCTGCAGCACCGCCTCCGGGCGCTCGATGAAATCCTCGTAGCGCACGAACACGCGCCGCCCGGGGGGCTGGGCGTTGAAGGCCGCCAGCGAGAGCCCGTAGGTGAGCCACAGGTCGGCGTTCGTCTTGAGGTCCGTGAGCACGCGCCGGGCGCTGGAGTGGCCGCTCCCGAGTCGCCCGATCGAGGCCACGACCGCCTGCGGGTCGCGCACCAGCAGGACCAGGCACAGGTCCAGACCGGGCACGCGTTGCAGTTCGCGCGCGCGCAGGGGGAAGTGGGACGTGTCGAGGACGTACTCGGCTCCGGCGGTCTCGGCGATCGCTGCGAACAGCCTGCCCGCGAGGCTCCGGTAGGGCCCCTGGAGAGCGCGGCGGCGGCGCAGCGAGCCGACCCGGAGCACCGCCGAGGAGCGCTCCAGCAGGCGGTGGGGCGTGTTGCCGTACAGCTGTTGGGCATCCGGCAGGGCGGCCCGCACCGAGGCCCAGAAGCGACTCCGCTCCAGTCCGCCGAGAACGGGCGTACCGGCCCGCCCGAGGAACCGCTGCAGCTCCCCCGCGAAGAACATGCCGCGGCAGTTGCCCAGGGCGACTCCGAGGATCGTCGAGCCGCTGTGGCCGGAGCCCATGATGTACACGACCCCCGTGCGCTTCCCACGGCTCTGCTCGGGCGCTGACGGCGCGGCTCCCGGCGCATCCGTGCCGCCCCGGCCGCTCATGCCTTGGCGTGTTCGCCGTGCGCGGGCTCGGGCTCGCGCGCAAGCGCGCGCGTGGCCGAATCCAGCCGCTCGAACACGATTCGCCACGGGAACTGCAGGGCGCGGGTCAGCGAGCGAGCGCGGTGGTGTCGGGGGAGCGGTCTCACGCAGGGTCACGGACTGCGAGCGGATCAGGCGGTTGCCCTGGAAGGGGATGCCCGTCGCGAGCGTCTCCCGGTCCAGCGTTGCGCTCGACCCACTGACCCGCAGGATCCGGCGCACGACCGTGGCGGGTTCGGCGAGGAACTCCTCGTGGCGCACGAACAGCCGCCGCCGGCGGGGGTGGCGCAGGAACACCCAGCTGGCGAGCAGGTAGGTCAGCCACAGATAGGCGTTGGCCGCCAGCACGCCGTAGCGACGCTCGGGCACGTCCTCGCGTCCCAGCGAGGCGACCAGGCGCTCGGGGTCGCGCACGAGGAACACCAGGTACAGCTCGATGTTCTCCAGGCGCTGCAGCTCGCGGGCCCTCATCGGGTAGTGGGAGCTGTCCACCAGACGCTCCGCGCCGGAGGTCTCGGCGACGGCCTCGAACAGGCGCCCGGCGAGCTCCAGGTAACGGGGTCGCAGGGCTCGGCGGGTGCGCAGCCTGCGAGGGTCCAGCAGCTCCGAGGAGCGCTCGAGCGAGCGCACGCCACCGCCGGCGATCCCGTCGGGCTCCACCAGCGCGCGGACCTGCGCCCAGAAACGATCCCGCTCCTCGCCTGCAAGCGGGCTGTGTCCCGACCTGGGCAGCCACTTGTCCAGCTCACCGGCGTAGAAGACGCCCTCGCAGTTGCCGAGCGCGACCCCGAGGATCGTGCTTCCGCTGCGCCCCGCACCGAGCACGTAGAGGACCTTCGGTGCCTGGGCAGGCGCAGGGGGCGGCGATGCGGAGGAGGGTGCCGGCTCGGGTGGGACTCCGGGAGCAGAGTGGCTCATCGGCCCGGCAGTCTCGCAGAGCCCGGGCGGCCGCTCGGCGCGTTCCGGTGTCGGTGAATAGGATCTGCTCGTGGCCAAGCATCCCGCCGTCGGCGAGCAGGCGCCCGACTTCGAGCTGCAGGGCACGGAGGGGCCGTTTCGCCTCTCCGAGCATCGCGGCGAGAGGGTCGTGCTGCTGTTCTACCCGGGCGACAACACGCCCGTGTGCACGAAACAGTTCTGTTCCTATCGCGACCGTGCCGATGACTTCGGCGCGCTCGAGGCGACCGTCGTGGGAGTCTCGGCGCAGGGCGTCGACTCCCACCGCGAGTTCACCGAGAAGAACCACCTCAACGTCCCGCTGCTCGCCGACGAGGACGGCGCCGTCGCGAGCAAATTCGGTGCCCACGGCCGCCTCGGAACCAAGCGGGCGGTCGTGATCGTGGACGAGCAGGGCATCGTGCGCCACCGCCACGACCACCTGCTGGGACTGGACTTCCAGTCCGTCGACGAGCTCAAGGCCGCGCTCGACGCGCTGCCGAGCCCGGCCGCCACCTAGCAGAGCCTCGGCCGCGAGCCGATCAGGTGCCGGTCGTCACGGCCGCCGCGCCGTCACGCAGCTCGGCGGCGCGCTCGCCGGCGGCGCGCGCCGCGTGCAGCTCGGCGAGCTCGAGCTGCATGTTGCGGGGCTCTTCACCGGGGGCCGGGGAGCGACGGTGCCAGACCCCCTCCCCGTCGAGCTCCCACGAGCTCTGGTTGTCGGCGAAGGCGCGTTCGAGGGTGTCGAGCAGCTCGGCGCGCAGTTCCTCGGCCTGGACGGGCACCGCCAGCTCGACCCGGTGGTCGAGGTTGCGGGGCATCAGGTCGGCCGAGGCGATGTAGATCGTGTACTCGCCGCTGCGCTCGAAGGCGTACACGCGCGAGTGCTCGAGCAGCCGGCCCACGATCGACACGACCCGGATGTTCTCCGAGATCCCCGGTAGGCCCGGGCGCAGGCAGCAGATGCCGCGCACGTTGAGGTCCACTTTCACGCCCGCCTGGGAGGCCTTATACAGCGCCCGGATGCAGCGACCGTCGACGAGCGCGTTCATCTTCATCGCGATCCGCGCCGGGGAGGAGGGGGAGTGGGAGGCGATCGTCCGCTCGATCTGCTCGATGATCCCGTCGCGCAGGTAGTCCGGCGCGATCAGCACTTTGCGGTAGTTCAGCGGCCGCCCGTAGCCGGTCAGGTAGTTGAAGATGTCGGTCACGTCGGCGCCGATTTCCTCGTCGGTCGTGAAGAGGCCGAAGTCGGTGTAAAGGCGGGCCGTGGCGGAGTGGTAGTTGCCGGTTCCGATGTGCACGTAGTTGCGCACTCCGTCACCCTCGCGGCGGACCACGAGCACGCACTTGGCGTGGGTCTTCAGCGCGGGTTGGCCATAGACCACGTGCACGCCGGCTTCCTCCAACGCCTTGGCCCACTGGATGTTGGTGCGCTCGTCGAAACGGGCCTGGAGCTCCACCAGGGCGACCGCCTGCTTGCCACGCTCGGTGGCGTCGATCAGGGCCGGCACCATCGGCGAGTCGTCGCTGGTGCGGTACACGGTCTGCTTGATCGCAAGTACGTTGGGGTCGGCTGCCGCCTGCTCGACGAAGCGCTCCACCGAGGTCGCAAACGACACGTAGGGGTGGTGCACGAGGAAGTCGCCTTCGCGCATCGCGCCCATCACGTCGGGACGCTCGCCCTCGTGGCGCATCAGCCGCGTGTGGGTGATGCTCGCCAACGGCTCATAGCGCAGCTCGGCGTGTCCCGGCAGGCGCACGATCTGCCACAGGGAGCCCATGTCGAGCAGGCCCGGGACCGGGTAGACCTCGTCGTCGCGGACCCCGAGCAGGCCCGTGAGCTCGGCCCGCAGCTGCTCCGAGCATGCGGCCCCGACCTCGACCCGGACGACCTCGCCGAAGCGCCGGCGCCGGAGCTCGTCCTCGACCGCCTGCAGCAGGTCGGCGGCGTCGTCGGAGACCTCGAGGTCGGCGTCGCGGGTGACCCGGAAGACGTCGAAGTCGAGGATCTCCATGCCCGGGAAGAGCGCGTCCAGGTGGTGGGCGATGAGGTCCTCGAGCGGCACCAGCAGCGCACCCGAGCCGTCCGGCTCCTCCACCGAGACGAAGCGCGGCAGGATCTCGGTCGGGACCTTCACGCGCGCGAACACGGTCGGGGCGCCCTCCCCGCCGGCAGGGTCGCGGACCAGCACGGCGAGGCTCAACGACAGATTCGAGATGTACGGGAAGGGCCGCCCGGGGGCCACCGCCAGGGGGGTCAGGGCGGGGAAGATCGCGCGCTGGAAGTGCCGCGCCAACTGCTCGCGCTGGTGCTCATCGAGGTCCGCCACGCTGACGATGCGGATGCCCTGCACGGCCAGCTCCGGGCGTAGCCGGCCTTCGAAGCAGTCGGCCAGGCGCCGGCCCTGACGCAGCACCTGCTCGCGGATCAGGCCGATCGTCTGGGAGGGGATCAGCCCGTCCTGGGTGGGGTTCTCCACGCCCGCGTCGATCTGGTCGTGCAGGCCGGCCACCCGGACCATGTAGTACTCGTCGAGGTTGGTCGTGTAGATGGCGCAGAACTTGACCCGCTCCAGCAGTGGCACGCGGTCGTCCTCGGCCAGCTGCAGGACGCGGTCGTTGAACTCCAGCCAGGAGAGCTCGCGGTTGATGTACAGGGAGGGGTCGCTGACGTCCTCCATGACCCTCGGCGCGGTCGCCGGCGCCTCCACCTCGGGTCTCTGCCACCCGCGTCACCACTTGCGCCGGGCCTCCCGCCGCCGCCTCCACGGACCGGGCTGCCGCTGTCAGGCGCGCGGCGTCGGTGCTGGCGCTCTCGTCCATCGCCTTGACGCTACTACTCTGACGCCTTCCCGAGGGCCCCCGGCAGCTAGGTGAAAGGCCGCTGTCGCGCTACTGTGACCGCCCATGGCCCGCCAGCTTTGGCTACTTCGTCACGCGGAGGCGGAGCCGCACGGAAGCCGCGAGGACGCTGCGCGCCGGCTCACGGCACGGGGCGAAGCGCAGGCACGGGCGGCGGGCGCGTCGCTGCTGGCGCTGGAAGCGGGCTTCGAGGAGATCCTCTACAGCCCCAAGGCCCGCGCCCGCGAGACCGCCGAGTTGGCCCTGGAGGGCCAGGAGCCCCGGGTGCGCGACAGCGCTCGCGCCCACGAGCCACTGGCCTCCGGCTTCGACGCGGCCGACGCGCTCGAGCTGGCCGCTGCGCTCGGCCCCGACGGGCGACTGCTGCTGGTGGGCCACGAGCCCGACCTCTCGACCGTCGTGGCGCAGCTGACGGGCGCGCGCATCGACCTCAAGAAGGGCGGACTGGCGGTGGTTCGTCTGGAGGGAGGCGGGGGCGAGCTGGCGCTGCTGCTACGACCGCGCGAGCTTGCCCTGATCGCGCAGGCCGGCACCGTCGGGGCCGCGGCCGCCGTCCGCGCTCTCGGCTGACCACTCGGCCGGCAGCTGCGAGGGCACGTCCTCGGACTTGACGACCTCCAGCGATTCGGCCGCGAAGCGGTAGCCGATCCCGAAGTGGGTGTGGATGTAGCGCCACTTCGGCGAGGCCTTCTCGAGCTTCTGGCGCAGCTTGCGCACGAACACGTCCACCGAGCGGTCGCCACGGACCATCGTGTAGCCCCACAGCCGCGAGTAGATCTCCTCGCGCTCGAGCACCCGGCCTTCGGCCGAGGCGAGCAGCTCGATCAGCTCGAACTCGCGGCGGGTGAGGTCGATGCTGTCCTCGCCCACGAAGGCCTGGAAGCGGTCCGCGCGGATCTCCACCTCGCCCGCCAGCACCGGCGGGGTCTGCTCGCGCCCGGCGCTGCGCCGGCGCCGGCGCACGACGCTCTGCACGCGCGCGATGACCTCCTCGGGGTGGCACGGCTTGGTCACCCAGTCGTCGGCCCCGAGGCGCAGGCCGCGCACCCGCTGGGCGACGGTGGATGGCCCGGTGCAGACGACGATGCCGAGCTCCGGGAGGGCCTCGCAGAGACGCTCCAGCCAGCTCCAAGCCTGGGGCCCGAGCACGGCCAGGTCGACCACCAGCGCGCTCAGGCGCATCGACACGACGGCCTCGCGGGGAACCGGGCCCTCGAGCACGCGGTGCTCCCAGCCGAGGCGGTCCATGCGCTTGCACAGGACCTGGATGAAGCCGCTGTCGCGATCGAGCACCGCGATCCGCAGGGCCGCTACGGAGGCTGCGCTCTCGGGAGGCGATGAGCCGCCCCCCTCGACGTCGGCGCGCGCGCTTGGCGTCATCGCGGGGCAGTGTAGGCGATGCCGAGGCGCTGTGGCAGCTACCGCAGCGAGCGTAACAGTATCTTCACACCGCGCTCCGGCCGAAGACCCGCTATTTGCGCCCCCGGGCCGCGGCGGAGGCCGCTTTCAGCGGCCGGGCATGCGCGACGAGGAGTCCGAGAACTCCCGAAACAGGCCGGTCACCACGAACGCCACCTGCTCGCCGATGTCGACGGCGTTGTCCCCGATCCGCTCCAGGGCGCGCGCCACGAGCGTCATGTAGAGGGCCCACTCGCGCGTGTCGGGGTCGTCGCCGATTTCGATCGCAAGGCGGAAGATCTCCCTGTTGAGGCGGTTGATCTCGCGGTCCTGGCGCACGAGGTCTTCGGCCAGGCTGACGTCGCGGGCGGCGAAGGCGGCGCGCGACTGGATCACCTCCGAGCGGGCGAAGGCCCCCATCCGTGCGAGTGTGCTGAGCACGTCCCGGTGGACCGGGGGCTCGTGGCCGGACAGCGGGATCAGCTTGGCGATGTTCACGCACTGGTCGCCCATGCGCTCGATGTGCTTGATCAGGTGCAGTAGGGCTGCCACCAGGCGCAGGTCCCCTGCGACCGGGGCCTGCAGTGCGAGCAGGGACAGGATCCCCTGGTGGACCTCCAGGTAGCGACCGTCCACGCGATCGTCGTCGGCGATCACCATCTGGGCCAGCTCCACGTCCTGGTGGTCGAGCGCCTCGAGCACCCGGTCGAGCTGCTCGACGACGATGTCGATGCCGCCGAGGGCGTGCTGTTCCAGGGCCGTCAGCTGTTCCTGGAAGTGGGCACGGGGGTGGCGGCCCGTCGCCTGCGACCGGCGGCGGAGCCTGGGCGGCGGCCGCGGCTCCGCCGGGAGGCTCGGCCCCGCTAGCCGAACTTGCCGGTGACATATTCCTCCGTCCGGGGGTCGCTCGGTTTGGTGAAGATCGTCTGCGTCGGCCCGACCTCGACGAGCTCGCCGGAGAGCATGAAGACCGTGCGGTCGGCGACGCGCGCGGCCTGCTGCATGTTGTGGGTGACGATCACGATCGTGACCCGTTGCTTGAGTTCGCCGATCAGCTCCTCGATCTTCAGCGTGGCGATCGGGTCCAGCGCCGAGCACGGCTCGTCCATCAGGATCACCTCGGGGCCCACGGCCAGCGAGCGGGCGATGCATAGCCGCTGCTGCTGGCCGCCGGAGAGGCCGATGCCAGGCTCGCCGAGGCGGTCCTTGACCTCTTCCCACAGGCCCGCCCCCCGCAGCGCCCGCTCGACCTTCTCGTCCAGCTTCTCCCGCCGCCGCGAGGTCAGGCGCAGGCCGGCCGCCACGTTGTCGAAGACCGACATCGTGGGGAACGGGTTGGGCTTCTGGAAGACCATCCCGATCGCCCGGCGCACGGCCACGACGTCGACCGAGGGGTCGTACACGTCGGCGCCCTCGAGCAACACCCGGCCCTCGGCGCGGGCGCCGGGGATCTCCTCGTGCATGCGGTTGATGCAGCGGATCAGCGTCGACTTCCCGCAGCCCGACGGACCGATGATGGCGGTCACCTCGTTGGCCCGGAACTCGATGTCGATGCCCTTCAGCTGCATGCTGTCGCCGTAGAAGGCACGCAGGCCCTCGACCTGCACGGCGGGCCCACTGGCCTGCTCGCTGACGGGCTCGCCGTCCGGGGCGTCGGCGAACTGGCCGGTGATCCGCTGGCGCAGGCCATCCGCCGGACCGTCGGCCGCACCGGTCGTGGCGCCGGAGGGGCCGGTCACGGCGTCGGCGGGCGCGGGCGCCCCGGCCGTGGCGTCGGGACCGCCGGTCACGGCGTCGGCGGGCGCGGGCGCGGCCTCGCAACCCTGCATCTCCGGCTGGCGCTCGGCGTCCATGCTCGCCACCTTAGAGCGTGAGTGCAGGGCCCGTCACGCCAGTCGGTTCCTTCTCGAGAGCAGGCGGGCGATCATGTTCAGGATCAGAATCATCAGCACCAGCGTGAGGGCCGCCCCCCAGGCGCGTTCGACGACCGCTTCGGTGGGACTCGTGACGTCGCTGTAGATCTGCACGGGCAGCGAGTTCATGAAGCCGCCGAGGTTGAGCGAGGTTTCGTGGGCGGCGGCGGCGGTGAACAGCAGCGGCGCGGTCTCGCCCGCGGCCCGTGCCACCGCCAGCAGCATCCCGGTCAGCATTCCCGGCAGCGCCGCCGGCAGCACCACGCTGCCGATCACCTGCCAGCGCGGGGCACCGAGTGCGAGCGCCGATTCACGCAGCGAGTTGGGCACCAGCAGCAGCACCACCTCGCCCGAGCGGATCACGATCGGCAGCATCAGCAGGGCCAGCGCGATCGCGCCCTTGTAGCCCGCGTAGGTGCTGCCGGTGCCGACGATCAGGGCGATGTACACGAACAGCCCGAACACGATCGAGGGCACGCCCGTCATCACGTCGGTGAAGAAGCGCACGGTCTGGGCGAACCAGCTGTTGCGTCCGTACTCGACAAGCCAGACCGCCACCCCGATCCCGATCGGGATCGCGATCACGGCTGCCAGCCCGACCATCTCGATCGTGCCGACGATGGCGCTCTTGATCCCCCCGATCTTGGAGGCGCCGAAGAAGGTGTTGCCGGTCGGGTCGGAGGTGAAGAAGCTCGGGCTCCAGGCTCCGAGGCCCTTGCTCACCAGGTAGTAGATGATCAGGGCAAGCGGGATCAGGGCCAGGATCGTGGCCGCCATCACGATCCGGCGCGCGAGCAGGTCGCGCCGTCGCCGGGCGGCGCTGGGGGCGAAGCGGGCCAGCGTCCCGGCCGGCTGTGCGGAGGCGCTCATACGCCCGCCGCCGCGTCCACGAGCAGCACGCCACCGCCCTCTGCGCGGGTGTCCGCCGTCGGTCCGCGGAAGGTCCTGTTTGCGCTGCGATTGACGATCACGCGGGCGATGATGTTCACGATCAGGGTCAGCACGAACAGCACCAGGCCGGCCGCGAACAGCGCCGCCCGGTGGGTGCCCTCGGCCTCGCCGAACTCGTTGGCGATCACCGCGGCAAGGCTGTAGCCCTGGTTGAAGATGTGGTGCCCGAGCGTGGTCGAGTCGCCGATCAGGATCGTGATCGCGATCGTCTCCCCGATCGCCCGCCCGAGGCCCAGCATCGCCCCGCCGACGATCCCCGTGCGGCAGTACGGCAACACGGCGATGCGGATCATCTCCCAGCGGGTGGCCCCGAGCCCGAGTGCGGCCTCCTTCTGGTCGGCCGGCACCGTCGCCATCACCTCCCTGCTGATCGCGCTGACGATCGGCAGGATCATGATCGCGAGCACCAGCCCGGTGATGAAGTAGTTGGGGATCGTGACCGTCGCCGCCACCGATGAAGGGGATGAACGACAGGCGGTCGGCGACCCACTGCTCGGGCCCTTTCAGTTTCGGGGCCAGGAAGAAGATCCCCCACAGGCCATAGACCACGGACGGGACCGCCGCCAGCAGCTCGACCAGGATCGTCAACGCGCTGCGCAGCCGCGCCGGACACAGCTCGGTCGTGAAGAGGGCGGTGGCGACCGCCACGGGGACGCCCATCAGCAGCGCCAGCACCGAGGTGATGAGCGTGCCCACCACCAGCGCCAAGGCTCCGAAGTGGTCGGCCCCGGGGTTCCAGTCGTTGCCGAAGATGAAGCCGAAGACGCCTTCTTTGGCGAACGCCGGCCGCGCCTGGCCGATCAGGCGGATGAAGAAGTAGACGATCAGCGCCAGCATCGCCGCGGCCAGCGCCGTCAGTCCCCAGCGCAGCACCCGGTCGGGCAGGCGCGCCAGCGGCGAGCGGGTCAACAGACCGCGCTCGCCGCTTGCTGCAGAGGCCGCCTCCACGTCGCCTATCGGTGGGTGCGGAGCCTGGTCATCAGCCGCCGCTGCCGAGGACGGCGCCGTTGCATTCCAGCGAGCCCGCGGCCGTCTTTGACTTGCTGAGGATTTCGGCGGGCAGCGCCGCGTAGTCGGCCTTCGAGAGCACCGCCTGGCCCTGGCCGAGGCCATAGCTCAGGAACCTCGACACGCCCTTGGCGGCAGATTCGCCGCCTGGAATCCCGGCCTTGCAGAGGTCTTTGTTGACGATGACGAACGTCTGTGAGGTGATCGGATAGGCCTGCGCCCCCGACGGGTTGGAGATTTTGATCCCCAGGTTGGCCGGGACCGTGAGTCCTTCGGCGGCGGCGCTGGTGGATTCCAGCGAGGGCGCCACGAAGTTGCCGGCCTTGTTCTTCACGGATGCGACCGTGAAGTTGTGCTGCAGGGCATATGCCTGCTCAACGTAACCGACCGCGCCCGCCGTCTGCTGAACGGCTCCGGCGACGCCGGCGTTGCCCTTGGCGCCGGTCCCCGTCGGCCACTGCACCGTCTTGCCTTCGCCGACCTTCGAGGCCCATTCGGGATCGACCTTCGTCAGGTAGCCGGTGAAGCCGGCCGTGGTGCCCGAGGAGTCCGAGCGGTGGATCACCGTGATCGCCGTGCTCGGCAGGGTGCTCCCCGGGTTGAGCTTGGCGATCTGCGGCGCGTTCCAGGTCTTGATCTTGCCGAGGAAGATTTCGGAGATCGTGGACCCTTCCAGCTTCAGGCCCGTCGGCAGGCCCGAGACGTTGTAGGAGATCGTGATCGCTCCGAGGAACATCGGGATCTGGATCGCGGGGCTGCCGTTCTTGGCGATGGCGGCCTGGTCGGCGGGCTTCAGCGGCGGGTCACTGGCGCCGAAGTCGACGGTCTTGGACGCCAGCGAGGTGATGCCGGCGCCCGACCCGACGGCCTGGTAGTTGACGGTCAGGCCCGAGCTCTTCAGTTCGGAGGCCCACTGTTCGTAGACCGGAGCGGCAAACGTCGAGCCGGCGCCGGAGATCGTGGCTGATGGTCCGCTTGAGGTGGTGCCCGAGGTTGAGTTGTTCGAGCTTCCGCACGCGGCGAGCACGACTGCGAGCACCACGCTGGCCGCGATGGCGGCCATCTTCGAGTTGATCACTGAGTCTCCTCTGGATGGATTGTCGCTGGACTGCGCATCCCGGCGGCCAGCCTCGCTGTGCCGTCCAGGTCGTGCGCCTCTACCCGACGCCGATGCTTTCGTACCGGAGAGCGGAGAGTGTCTTCAGTGGGCGGGCACGCCCATGTGAACATCTTGTGAAGGCTGGGGTTGGAAGCGGTAGCCAAAACCGGGATGCGTATGGATGAACTGCCGGTCCGGAAGCTGCGGCCTCGAGCTTGGTACGGAGCTTGCTCACGTACACGTCCACCGAACGGTCGCGGGCTCGCAGCTCCGTGCCCCAAACGCTGCGATACAGGTCCTCCCGCTTGACGATGGCCCCCTGGCGACGCACCATTGCCACCAACAGCTCGAACTCGCGCACCGACAACGTCAATGCGCGCCCGCGCGCGAGGGCCAGTCCCTCGTGGGGGCGAATCTCGAGCTCCCCGGCGTGGAGCGTCTCAACGGAGGTGTCGCTGGCATGGGTGGCCGCCACGAGCGGAGCGTTACATGGACCTACAGGGATCCCGTTGCAAACTCGTGATCTAGTCGTGAACAATCGGTAAACCGCGTGTCGCCGTGGGAGGCCGGAAACGGCACGGGGCATATTCTTGGCCGATGAGCTTTGCTGCCCGCCGCCAGGACGGCACGCTGATGGAGCTCGTGGAGGAGGCGGGCCGCAACGTGCAGCGTTGCGGGCTGCTGCTCAACGACCTGCTCAAGGAGTACCCCGAGCGCGCGCCGCTGGCGCAGGACGTGAAGGTCTGCGAGCAGGAAGGCGACCGCATCACCCACGACATCATCCACCGCTTGGCCGGCCGTGGGCGGGTGCGGGCGCCGTTCGACGCGGGCGACGGCTACGCGCTGGCGACCGCGCTGGACGACATCGTCGACCACAGCGAGCACGTCGCCGCCCTGCTCAGCCTGTATGGCGTCGAGGCCCCGATGGAGCAGGCGGTCGAGTTCACCGAGGTCCTCGTGGGGGCCGGTGAGCAGATCGCCCAGGCGCTGCGCTCGCTGCGCACGGGCACCGAGCTCGGTCCCCATCTGGTCGAGATCCATCGCTTGGAGAACGAGGGCGACAGGCTCCAGCGGGACGCGGTCGCCTCGCTGTTCGCAGGTGGGATCGACCCGATGGTGGTGATCCGCTGGAAGGACATCTTCGAGTCGCTGGAGGCCGCCGTGGACGCGTGCGAGACGGTCGCCCACGTGCTCGAGGGGATCACGCTCAAGCAACGCCGCCGCCGGGGGCGCCGCTAGCCGGCCGCGCGCTGTCGCCAAGGGCGCTCGCAGTCCCGGCGGGCTCTAGCCCGTCGGCGGGGCGCTGAGCTGCAGGCTCGCCCCCGAGGGATCGCCGATCAGGAACGCCTGGAAGTGGGAGGAGCCATGGGGCGGCACTTCGGTGAGCACCGCGCGCCCGGCCGAGACGATGCGCCCGCCCCGGCTTGCCGTGGCATAGACGACGACTTCCTGTTGAGGAGTGCCCGTCGGAGTTGGCGACCGTCCCTTCCAAGGCTCCTCCGTTGGAGTTCTCTTCGCCCAGCCGTCCAGTGACGGTGAGCGTCGCGGCGTCGCCCGCGGTCCGGCCTTCGCCGAGCTTGGCCGTAACGCTCACCGGTGTGCCCACGGCCTGGACCTGGTCGTCCACCCAGGTAGAGGATCCGTGCGCTGGAACCGACGGGATCGTCGTCAGCGTCGAGGAGATGCCGGGTTGGTTGTTGGTGTAGAGGGATGCGCCCGATCCGTCCCTGACCGTGATCAGGATCGGCACTTTGCGCAGACGTGAGCTCGTGAGGTTGCGCACCGTGACCACCGCCGCCGTTCCTTCGCGGGTGTGCAACACGGCAGTGCTCTGCACCTGTGTCTTGCTGCTCGCTCGGCCGGCCACTAGCGCCCTCAGGGGTGCCTGGGTCTCGCTGGTCTTATGGCTGCGCTTGGCCGCGCGTTCCAGGCGCGCACTCTCTTCGGCGGTGGTCGCGCAGCCGGCCAGCGCCAGGGCGGCGAGCGCCGCGAGCGCCAATCTCACCCGAAGGCCCCGCTGATGTAATCGCGGGTCCGCTGCTGGCGCGGCGAATCGAACACCTGATCGCTGTTGCCGTACTCCACGAGCTCGCCGAGATGCATGAACGCGACCTCGTCGGCGACGCGGAAGGCCTGCTGCAGGTTATGCGTGACGATCACGATCGCGATGCTCTCGCGCAGTTGCACGATCAGCTCCTCGATCGTCGCCGTCGAGATCGGATCGAGCGCCGAACACGGCTCGTCGAGGAGCAGCACCTCGGGCCGTGCGGCCAGCGCCCGAGCGATGCAAAGGCGTTGCTGCTGGCCTCCCGAAAGCGCGAGCGCCGAGCGGCTCAGGTCGTCCGCGACCTCTTCGTAGAGGCCGGCACGCTGCAGCGCGTCGACCACCGCGGTCTCGATCTCGGCGGTGCGCCGCCTGCGCCGGCGGCCGGTTCGCTCGACCAGCGCGTAGGCGACGTTGTCGAAGATGCGTCATCGGAAACGGGTTGGGCTGCTGGAACACCATCGTCACCCGGCGGCGTAGTTCGTTGACCTCGAGCTCGTGCACGTCCGTGCCGTCGAGCGTGATGAGGCCGCTGCGGGCGGCGCCCTCCGTCACCTCCGTGAGCCGGTTCATCGAGCGGAGCAGCGTCGTCTTACCGGAGCCGGAAGCGCCGATCAACGCGAGCACCTCGCCCTGGCGCACCGAGACGCTGACGTCCCGCACCACCCAGTTGCTGCCGTACGCCAGCCACACCGATTCGACGCGCATGCGCTCCTTCACCTGCGCCGGAGCCGTCCGCCGGGTGCGCACGCCTGCGCGCTACAGCTCGAAGGGCACCGGCGCCGTTCCCCGGCTGCCGGGCTCGGCCACGCGTGGGCGCCCGGTCTACGACGATGCGCCGCACTGGCGGCGGCATCACCGGCTCCACTGGAATCTCCCGATCCTGCCCGTGAGCCTGCGCCACCACGGTCGCGACCCCGGCTCCCTGCCCCGCGTGATCCGGGTCACGAGGGCGTTGAGCGCGAGCACGATCATCAGCAGCACGAAGGCTGCCGCGTAGGCCTTTTCGTGCGAGTTGCCCTCACCGGCGGGCGAGTTGTAGAAAACGTAGCTCGTGAGCGTCGAGCCGGTCCCCCGCAGGGTGCCGAGTAGCGGGGTGCTGCCGACGGGTTCGTTCTTCAGGGTCAGCCCGAGCAGCACCGTTACGATTGCGGTGTCGCCGATGATACGGCCCATGCCCAGCACCACGCCGCCGGCCATGCTGGGGCGGATCGACGGCAGCAGCACGTGGCGGATCGTGGTGGCGCGGGTCTTGCCGAGCGCGAAGGAGGCCTCGCGGACGCGGTTGGGAACCTGTTCCAGCGCCTCGTAGGTGGCCGCGACGATCAACGGCAAGGCGAGCAGCGCCATGAATAGCCCGGCGTCGAGGAACGACTCGCCGAGTGCCCCTTGGGGCGAGCCCTGGGAAAGGAAGCTGAGGAATCCCTTCGAGACGATCAGCAGCCCGAACAGAGCGAGCACGATGCTCGGCACGCCGGCCAGGATCTCGATCGACGAGCCGACCGCGCGGGCGAGCCACCGCGGACTGCGGTACTCAGACAGCCACACGCCGAGCGCGATCCCGACCGGCGCGGCGACGGCGGTGCCGATCCCGGTCACGATGAGAGTCCCGATGATCGGGTCGAGAAAGCCCCCGCTCTGGTTCTGGCGAAGCGAGGCCGCCGGCGACTTCACGAATAGTTCCGGGCGTAGGTATGAGATGCCCTTCACGAACATGTACGCGACGATCGCCACGGCGACTACGCACAACCCGATCCCCGTGACCCAGCAGAGCCAGTAGCAGGCCCTGTCGATCAACGGCCAGGACGAGACCCGCTCGCGCGGCGCGGGAAGCGCGGGCGGCGCGACTGGCTGGGGCGAGGCGGCGCAGGCTCGCCATCAGCCCCGGACTCCATAGCGCTTGAGTGGCTGCTTGGCGGCCCACCCGGCGAATGACAGCATCGTCGCTGACACCAGCAGCACGGCGGCCATCGCGTAGATCGTGTGGCTCAGCGACCCGATTGTGAGGCCCTCGGATTCTTGGAAGATCATCGCCGCGAGTGGCCTGACGGGCTCAAAGAAGAAGGTCAGCCCGTCGAGCGGGTTGGCGTTAAACGCGGTTCCGCCGGCGACCATCGCGAGCATCACGGCCTCGCCGAGCGCCCGCGCGGTCGCAAGAACCGTCGCGGCCGCGATCGCGGGCCAAGCGGTTCGCAGAGAGACCCGCCAGATCGTGCGCCAGCGGTTGACGCCCAGCGCCGCGGAACCCTCCCGCCAGGAGGCCGGAACGGCCGCCAGGGCGTTGGCGGTGAGGGCGATCATGATTGGCAGGATCATCACCGTCAGGATCAGCGAGGCGGTCGTCAGGTTCGCGCCGTTGAGCTGCACCACGTAGATCACCGACTGCTTGCGCCCGTTGCTGATCAGGTGGTTGTTGATCCAGGGCGCCAGGGCGAGAATGCCGATCAACCCGTAGATCACCGACGGCACCCCCGCGAGCAGTCGGACGACCGGTTCGAGCGCCCGTCTCGCAGGGGCGGGTGCGAATTCGGTGAGGAAAACGGCGGCCAACGTGGAGATCACGAGGGCGAGCACCACGGCCACGACCGTCGTCACCACCGTTCCCCAGATTAAGGGCCACGCGCGGAAGTAGAGGAGCCCGTGCCCGGGCAGCGGAGTCCCTTCGCGCATTACCCGCAGCTCAGTCGCGACGTCACCGCCCGAGCCGAACCAGCTCAGGCCGTTGTGGGAGAAGGACGGCCACGCCTTGATCACGACCGTCGCGACCATCAGTGCGATCAGCGCGAATGCGCCGAACGCGAGCGCGCCGAGCGCTAGCTCGGCGCGCCTGTCGGTGCGTGCGGCGGCGGCGAGCTCGGCGCCCGCCTGCTGCATAGGTGCTGCGGTTATTTGAGCGCTCGGCTGCGGCGCCGCCACGTTTAGTGGATCGCGATCCAGCTTGAGTTGATGATCTTGTCGACGGTCCGGTTTCCGCTGACGACCCAGGCAATGAACTTGAGGGATTCGCCCTTGGGCACCCCCTTCGTGACCATCCAGAAGTTACGCACGCCGGCATATTGCCCGGAGCGAGCGTTGCGCAGGTTGCAGGGGATCCCTTCGAACCCGACCGCGTTCACGCCTCCCGTGTACGCGAACGATACGAATCCGATCGCCTGTTTGTCGCCGTCGATCGACTGCTGCTCGAGGCCGTTCGAGGTCTCGGTGCTGGCACTGGGCGAGACCTTCGTGGTTTCGCCGAGGAAGATGTGCTGGAAGGCGTCCTGGGTACCGGAGGCACCGTCGCGGTCGAACAGGTCGATCGGGCCGCCGATCTTCGCGCCTTGGACTTCGCTCCAGTTACGGATCCGACCCGTGAAGATGCCGTACACCGTTTCCTGGGACATGTTGCTGATCGCGTTGGCGTTGTTCGTTATCACGCAAACGCCGTCACGCGCGATCTTGGTGAACACGAGCCCATGCGGATCGACCCCCAGGATCGGGTCACGGGAGGAGTCGCCGATGTCGAAGCGGCCTTCCGCGGCGCCGTGGATACCGATGTCCGACTGACCGCCGCTGACGCTCGGGGCGGGGATGTGGGGGTAGGCCTTGTGGTACGCCGCCGTGAGTTTCTGCATCGAGCGGTAGCACGGAGGTGGATCCGCCGATGATCAAACGGCGGGCGACAGCCACGGACGGAACCGCCGCGACGAGTAGGACGACCAGACATGCGATGAGGGTTCGATGGGCGCGCAAGGCTCGCTCCTTTGAGAAACGTGGAAGGTTGTCGAATCAGCTCCTGCGGCGTTCGCGCGAACGCCGAGCGGGGAAAACAAGTCAAGCCGCCGATCGATGCGGTCGTCACGCAACGCGGCCAACCCGAGCGGAAGCGTCGCGCTCAAACCCGTCGAGCCATGTTTCGTTTTTGTGAACGCGGGCGAGGCTCGCTCGCAGGAGCCGTCACAGCCACGCCGGCGGAGCGCCCCCACGGGCTCGTTGGGACGATGGCCGGTGGTGCCGCGCGGCGGTCAGCCCGCCGCCGCGGCCGGGCAGCGCCGTCGGTGCGGCTCGGCAATGTGTCGTTTTTGTGAACGCCGTTGCTTTTCGAACGCGGCCGTGTGAGGCTGGCGCCGCACCGACTGCGCTGCGCGACCGAATCCCATCTCGGGAACGGGCGGAGCCTCCGTCGGCGTGCGCCGAGACCGATCTCGGCGGCCGAGAAGCCCGGCTCTCAGGAACCGCCGGGCGCCAAGCGCGACGAGCCCGACCAGAATGACCCACGAGCCCACCCAAAGCCAACCGCCCGCGAGCAACGGCCGTGGCTCGGATGCCTCCAGAGCGTCCGTCCGAAGTGGGCTGGCAAAGAAGCGCAATCCAGCGCTCGTGACGGTTGGCGACATTCGCCTCCGGCACGGGACGCTTCCTTGCGAAAGATCCGCTGTCGCTGTTCCTGATGATCGCATCGATCGGGCTGGCGCTCACGTTCGCGCTGCTGCTCGGCTCGATCCAGCCGAGCAGCGCCGGGCGGCAGGTGCCGCTAAGCACTGTGCAGCAGCTCGCCAGGAAGCACTACATCGCAACGGCGCTGCTGCTCGACCACGACGCCCGCGTGGAGGTCAAGACAACGGGTCGAACGCCGATCCTACGTCGGCGACGGAACACTGCCGCCGGCGCCGCCGGTGCCGACGGCGAAACAGAAGCGCGAAGCGCGTCGCAAGAGCGCCGCCTCGGCCCGTAAGGGCACTTCAGTGCAGGCGGTGGCAGCGCCGGCGGGTGATGCAGCCGTTGTGGGCTTCGTACCCATCCTCGGGCGCTCAGACCCAGCAGCTCACCAACGAACTGCTCGCTGGTGGCGCGGTCCTTGCCGTCGATCAGCAGTCGTGGAAGTCGACACGCACGATCATCGTCCAGTTCCTGATCCCGATCCTGCTGCTGGTGTGCCTGTTTTCGCTGTTCACGCGGCTCGGTGCCGAAGGTGCTGGGGGCGGCATCGCGTCGTTTTCGTCGTTTACGGGGAAGGGCCGCAAGAAGGGGAAGGGCAGGACCGAACAGATCACGTTCGCCGACGTCGCAGGGGCGGGGGAGGCGGTTGCGGAGCTCAGGGAGATCCGGGACTATCTGGCTGACCCGGGCAAGTATTTGAAGGTCGGAGCGGCAGCCCCGAAGGGTGTGTTGCTGGTGGGTCCCCCGGGGACGGGCAAGACGCTGTTGGCCAAGGCGGTCGCAGGCGAGGCGGACGCGTCGTTCTTCTCGCTGTCGGGCTCGGATTTCGTCGAGTCGCTGGTGGGCGTCGGCGCGGCGCGTGTCCGTGACCTGTTCCGTAAGGCGCGCAAGGCGGCGCCGGCGATCATCTTCATCGACGAGTTCGATGCCGCGGGGCGCAAGCGTGGCGCGGGGATCGGCCAGGGCAACGACGAGCGCGAGCAGACGCTGAACCAGATCCTCGTCGAGATGGACGGCTTCAGCGGGGACGGTGGGCTGGTCGTGATGGGCGCCACCAACCGACCGGACATCCTCGATCCCGCGCTGCTACGGCCGGGGCGGTTCGACCGTCAGGTGGTCATCGACACGCCCGACGTCCATGGACGCCTTGAGATCCTGCGACTGCACGGCGGTAAGCGCCCGCTGGCACCCGACGCCTCGCTCGAGGAAGTGGCGCGCGAGACGCCCGGCTTCAGCGGGGCGGAGCTCGCGAGCGTGATCAACGAGGCGGCCCTCCTCAGCGTCCGGGACGGCCGCGGACAGATTCGACCAGAAGACGCTCGAAGAGGCGATCGACCGCGTCGTGGCGGGTCCTGCCAAGCACCACATCCTGACCGAACACGAGCGCTGGCTGATCGCGATCCACGAGGCCTCCCACGCGGTCGTCACGGAGGCGCTCGGTCACACCACCTCCACGCGCAAGCTCTCAATCGTCGCGCGCGGTCGCCAGCTCGGAACGGCTGCCCACATGCTCTCCGATCGCGACCAGCTGATCATGAGCCAGCCCGACCTCGAGAGTCAACTGATCGTGATCACCGCCGGCCTCGCAGGCGAGCGCCTCGCCTTCGGGCACACCTCCACCACCGTCAACGACGATCTCCATGCGGCGACCGCGCTCGCACGCAGCATGGTCACCTCGTTCGGCATGTCCGAGGCCGTGGGTCTCGTGACGATCGGCGAGAAGGGCGGCGAGGTGTTCCTCGGGGCCTCGCTGCAGGACCTCGGGTCCGTCGGGCCCGAGACGCTGAACCTGATCGACCACGAGATCCAGCGCCTGGTCGGCGAGGCCGAGACCCGCTCGGCGGCGATCCTGGAGCGCAACTGGAGCAGCGTCGAGGAGACAGCGAGCGCGCTGCTGGAGCAGGAGACCCTCTCGGGCGTGGCACTGGATGCGGTCCTCTCGACGGTGCACGAGGTCTCGCTCGAGGAGCTGCGGGGTCTGCCCCGTCTGAACGGCAGGCGCGACCCCGAGCAGACGCCGTGAGGCTGCGCAGGCCCTCACCGGCGCTCCTTGTAGCTTGTATCGCGCTGGTCTTCTCGACCACCGGTCTCGCCGACGCGGCGAGACACGCGATCGCCAGCGCCGTCGCCGGACACCCGTTGACCACAAAGCCGCGACCCGGCGGGATCCTGGTGCTCGGCCACAACGGCAAGTTCCCGGCTGCCGCGATTCCGAAGGTTCACGAAGCGGCCCGCGTAGGGGGCAAGACCGTCGGGCAGCTTGAAGGAAGCTGTCCGCCCGACACCGTGGACCTCGGGACGTACTGCATGGAATCGGCTCCGTACGCATTGAAGAAGGAAGACCTCGGCAAGAACAACTTCATTTTCGCGAGTAAGACGTGCGCCAACGCTGGTGGGTGGCTGCCGTCCGCCGCCCAACTGCTGGGGGCTGCCGAACGCGTAAAGCTCGAGTCGACGATCCACGACTCCCAACTCACCGCGACGATCGACCTCGACCCGACACGCGGTCTCAAAGATGAACGGGAGATGAGTTCGTCGCTGATAACGACGAAGGCGGCTCGGCCGCCGCCGGGTTCGAGGGCGTCAGCGAAGGCGCCACCGGGAATCCTCGCCAGGGCCAGGCCAACCCGGTCCAGCTGCCTGCCAACCCGCTCCCCGAATCTCTGCAGTACGTGACGGTCTACAGCAACCACGAGCAGGGGGGATTCGCCGGCTCGGAGCCTGTGAACAACGCCGAGAACTTCCGCTGCGCGTACAACCTGTCGGCCGGAGCAGTCAACAAATCGACGTCTTGAACGACCATGTGCGACTCGCCTCAAAGGCGTGCCGAGCAGTCGTGAACTTTCGGTGAATCCTCGCCGCGAATCGCACCGTCGGGGGGATGTCCTCAATACCCTCGGCCGTGGCATGAGACCCGGCACGACCGTTCCGCCGGCGCTCGCGCGTCGTACCGGCACGGTGGGCGCGATGCTGGTCGCGATCCTGTTGCTGCTGCCCGCCGGCGCCGCCCGAGCGGTGATCCTGCCCGCGAGCACCATCGACGGACCAAGCGAGAACATCGTCGGTTCGGCGGTGTCGCCATGGCTGAAGACGGCACCGGCGGTGTTGTCTACCTCAAGCGCGTCGACGGCGTCACCCACGTGTTCGTCTCGCGCTACGTCAACGGGCAGTGGCTGACGCCCGATACGGGTTGACACCGAAGAGCCATTCGCGGCCAGCTGGCCCCGTATCGGCGCGGCAAACGGCGGTGAGCTGATCGTCGTGTGGGCCACGCCGTTTGCGACGCGTGAAGGCAAGCCGGTCTACGAGCTGCTCGGCTCCGAGCTCGGACCCGGCGGCGAAAGCTTCGGGAACGCGATCTTCATCGACTCAAACATCGAAGAAGCGACTGGCACCGAGCCCGGACCTCGCGGTCAGCTCGAGCGGACAGGCCGATGTTGTCTACCGGGTCGTCCAGCCGCTCGCGACGGACGTCGCGCTGCTTCGCCCGGGCGACGTCGTCGAGCAGGTCCGCGTGGCCCATTTCGACGGCCAGCGCTGGTCGAACCTCGGCGCGATCAACCGCAACCCGTCCTCCTCGATGCGGGCGCCCACGCAGGCAAACGCGCCGTCATCGGCGATCGGGCCGACCGGCAAGGCGGTCGTCGTGTGGCAGGAGCCAGACGTCGAAGGCGTAGCGCGGATCTGGGCGAGGCGCCTGTTCGGCAGCGCCGTCGATTACGTGATGCCGGTGAGCGCGACGGCTACAACGGGGTGCCGGTCGGCGTCGACGCGGACGCGCCGAGCGTCGCCTCTTCCGCCTCGGGCAGGCGGAGGTCGCCTACCGCCAGCCCGGAGGGCCGGGCTCGCCCCTCCCCGGTCCGCGCATCTTCCTCAACGTCCTCCCTGATGGTGAATCCGCGAATGGAGCCGAGTTCGAAGGCGCCCGCGTCGTCGACCCCGCGCTGGGCGGTGGCGCCGCGGCAAGCGTGGGCCCACCGAGCATCGACATCGACGAACAGCAGGGCATGCGCCTGCTCTACGACGGCAACGGGATGCCGAGGGTGCTCGAAGGGGGCGCCAGCGAAGCCGTTCCCTCCGTCCAGCTGGGTCCTTCGTTCGCCGGCTCCGAACCGTTCGCCGTGAGCGTCATGAACCCCCAGGGCGGCGGCGTGTCCGCGTGGCCGAGTGAGAGTCGCCGGGTCACCCTGCTGTGGCGGTGCGTGAGGATTTTCCCGACCGCTCGATCCAGACCGCCCTTGTATCGGGCGGCGCCGGCGGTGAAGTCGGGGAACTCTCCGTCGGTCGCTCGGGCCTCGGGGACGGCATCGTCGCCTTCCGCCAGGGCGAGTTCGGAAATGCCGCGATCGTCGCTTCACGAGGCCACGGCGCCGCCGGCGCCGTTCGTGGTCACGTCCCGAAACGCTGGGTGAAACCCGTGCAGGCGACCGTCTCCTGGCTGCCGGCGCCGAGCGCGGTGGGTCCTCTCTCCTACAACATCGTCCTCGACGGCCACGTCGAGCCCACCCGACAGAGCAGCCTCCTGACGGCGGTGGTGAATCCCCGCGGGCTTTCCTCCGGTCGTCACCGGTTGCAGATCCTCGCCACCGACCGCGACGGCCAGTCGACCCTCAGCGCACCGGCCAAACTGCTGGTCGCGGGCGGCCCCCGCGCGTGAGCATCAGCGCGTCGCAGGTGGCCGTCGGGATGAGCATCCAGGTCAGCGACGCCTCGGGCGTCGAGAAGTCGACGCTCAAGGTCAGCTTCGGCGACGGGCGTCCCCGCGACGGACACGCCCGAGTACGCCATCGCTACCTCCACGCCGGTGTCTACGAATTGGTCACCAAGGTGCGCGACCGCTCGGCTACGGGACCACGGTGCGCCGCTCGTGAGCGTGACGTGAACCGCCTCGTACGATATTGCTCGGGCCTGCTCGCCGCACTCGCGGCGGCGACGGCGGCGGCCGCGATCTGGACTGCGCCACCGAGGGCGCCGACATCTTCAGCCCCACGACACTCGCATCACGGCCACCTGAGCGGCCCCGCGTACTTCCAGCAGGCGGAACACGCGCACGACACCGTCATCTCCGGCAATGGCCGCTACGTCGTCTTCGACGGCGTGGTCGGCGGCAACAGGGGGTCTTGCGGCGTGACCTCGCAACCAGCGAGATGCAGAGGTCGCCGACGGCAACGCAGTGCGTCCGTCGGTCAGTGCCGACGGCCGGTACGTGAGCTTCACCACCACAGCGCGAGGCTCGACGAGAGACCGACACCATCCGGGGTCCGGACTGTACGTGCGAGACATGAGCATCCCAACGGCCGCGCCGTGCGGGTCCGATTGGGAACAGGACGGCGAAGCAGTGCCCGTTCGACGGTCGCCTCAGCCGTCGATGGCTCGGCGCGGGGCTCAGCTACGAATACCCGGCCGCCCTCTACGCCTCCGAACCGGAATTCAACAAAGGGGAACTCGGCTCATTCGCCACCGGCCGCTCCGCAATCAGCGCCGACGGACGCGAGGTCGCGTTCGTCACGACGGCGGTCTCCGACCTCGACAACCGGCCCGGCGCCCCTGCCGCGCATGCAGGTGCTGGTGCGCCACCTCGACACCAGGCACACGAAACTGGTCAGCGCGACATACGCAACGGAACCCGAGCGGGGAACCGGAGTGCCAGGCGACCGGGGCGGTGCACGCGGGCTCCACCACGGAGACGCGTCCGTTCCCGGGCGGAGACGGGGGCGCCGCGATCAGCGCCGACGGCAATACGGTCGCGTGGATTGGGGTCAACGTCGGCCAGCAGGCCGCGTGCTGTCCGGCGAAGGGCTCGGCGAAGGCTATACGGAGCCGCTGTGGCGGCGGGTCGGCGAACCCGGCTCCCCACCCGGAGGATCACGGGAGGCTCCGACCCACTCGCCCCCGCGTGCCAGGCCAGCGGCGAGACCGCCGTACAGGTGCCGGCGAGCCTCTCCGATCCGTGTCAGGGACCGTTCGATACCACCGGCGGCCTGTCCGGAAGCCTGCCCGGGCTGTGGACGGGGGGGACGCAGTGGAACTACGTGCCCCAACTCAGCGCCGACGGCAGCAGGGTCGCGTTCCTCGCCACCGCCCGCTACATCGCCAGCGGCGAAGGACTTGCGCTCGGCGGAAACGACGGACGACCTCTACACGGCAGACATGCAGGGCGGGCCCACGCGCGTACCGGCGACCCAGCGGCTCACCGAACTCGCCGGCGGCGGCTTCAACGACGCGGCCCGCACCGACCCGATCGTGGACCTCGGCGTCTCCCCGGAAGAGGACCCAGATCGCGTTCGCGAGCGCGCGCACGATCTTCCCGCTCGGCTCGCCGGCGTTCGTGAGCCCGCCGGCGCCGACGGCCGAGCTGACCGAAATGTACGACGCCGACCTCTCCAGCGACACGCTCACGCGGGTGACGCAGGGCTTCGAAGGGCAGCGCACCGAAGCTCCCGAAAGGCAGGATGAAACCGGCTCGCCCAGCTTCTCCGGCGACGGCCTGGAGCTGGCCTTCTCCTCGGCCGACGACGACCTCGTCTACGGCGACGGCAACGAGGCTGCGGACGGGTTCGTGGTCCCGCGGATCGCCTTTGCGCCGGTACCTACGCCGCAGGAGATCTCGCCGGCGCCCGAAGGTCCGGCGCTGGCGCCGAGCTGGGCGATCACGGCAACCGCGGCCAGCCGTCGCGACGGAACGGTGCTGCTCTACGTGCAGGTCCCGGGCGCGGGCTCGCTCGCGGCGGTTGGCCCACGCCACGGTTGCCGTCACGGCGCTCGCAGGTAAGACGGCGCGCTCCCGGCACGACCGGCGAGCGCGTCGCGCGGTTCGGGTGGCGGTGCGCTCGGCGAGCGTGGCGTCCCACACCGGCAAGGCCGCCGATGCCGGACCGGTGAGTCTCCCGCTGGCGCTCGCGAGCGCCTATGAGCACCTCGCCGAAGCGTCCGGCGGCCTCTACGCGACCGTGACCCTGCGGTTCTCCTCGCTGGGGCACGCGCCTCTCCAGACCACGATCCAGGTCACCTTCCGCCGAGCTCCCCACAAGGTCCTACACGGCCACCGGCGCAACAGGAAGCGCAAGTCATGAGGCGCACGCGGCGGGTGCTGGCACTGTCGCTCGCGCTTGCCGCGGTGCTCGCGGCGTGGGCGTCGGCCGCAGCGGCCTCCGAAGGAGGAGAAGGAACCGACGGTGAAGCCAGTTGGCGTCTGGAACAGCCCCTGCCGCCCGCCGGGCCGGGTGGAGTCGGGTCGCAGGTCCCGATCGGCCTCGGGAAGATCGGCGACATCGAGTTCTGGGCGCCCAACAGGGGCCTGCTGATAACGGCCGGAAACCCGCGCACCATCCCGGGGATCTGGTTCTACAACGGCGTCGGCTGGCACGGCTTCGCCAGCCAGTGCGGCGCCACCGACGGGCGTATCGCCTGGGCCGGCGCGGAGGAATTCTGGACGGTCTCCGACGGGCGCCCGGGTCAGAGCACGGCCGAAGGCACCCCGCCGCTGGCCGACAACACGCTGTGTCATTTCGCCGGCGGCCAGATCGTCGGCTCCTACGCCTCGCTGGCGTTCCAGCCGACCTCCTACCAGGCGATGCACGCGGCGGCGTGCTTCGGCGCCGAAGACTGCTGGTTCGCGGGAGATCCGCTGCCCGACGAACGCAAAGGGGACTTCCACCTGCACTGGAACGGGCGCTCGGTCAGCGAGGAACCGGGTCCACAGGGTCACACCGTCGGCTCGATGGCCCACTTCGGCCGCGGGTCTACGAGGGGGTCCATCGAACCGCAGGATCTGCTCAGCGAACCCGAACCGCCAACGGAACCGTCGCTCGTCCACGGATCGAGCCCGAAGGCGTGCTGCCGACCTTCATCTCGCTGTTTCCCGACGCCCCCCAGCTACCGAACGAACCGCGGCTGCCGACCTACGCCTCCGGCGAGACGCCCGAGGCGCTCGACTACCCCCGCCTGAGCGCCGACGAACACGCCCTCTGGGCGGCGATCGATCCGACCCCCGAACCGTTCGAATCCTCCCTCGGCGAGGTCACGATCCTGCGCTTCAACGGCGAAGGCTGGAGCCAGCTGCTCGGCCCCGGCACCGACCCGGAAGACGAAAACCCGTTCACCAGGGAACGAGTCGCATCTCCAGGAACGAACTCGTGCAGTCGATCGCCGCCGAGCCGCCCACCGCCGCCGAAGGCGAAGAAGGACATGAACACGCGTGGCTGGCCCTGGCTTCAGGTGAACAGCGGGGTGAAGGGTCGAAATCGTT
This sequence comes from uncultured Solirubrobacteraceae bacterium, assembly GCA_963742395.1. Classification (GTDB taxonomy): domain Bacteria; phylum Actinomycetota; class Thermoleophilia; order Solirubrobacterales; family Solirubrobacteraceae; genus Palsa-744. The sequence continues at coordinate 340,533 of CAVUME010000006.1, forward strand.
CGCCACCGTGGCAAGGCTCTCGACGGCCGCCGCCGTGAGCCAGCACGAAGCGCTTCCGGACGGCGAAGAAGCTGCGCGGGGAGTCGGACCGAAGGGCTACGCCACGAAGATCGCCTGCCCGGCACCCACGACTGCTGGCTGGCCACCAGCGCGGGCTGGCTGTTCCACCTCGCCCCCGAAGGTGAACGCGACCTCCCCCAGGACACCGACCCCGCCTTCGCGGGCCTGATCAGCTTCCGCCCCGAAGACCAGGGGGTTCCACAGACGGTGCCCGACGCGCTCCCCGAAGACGACTCCGGCCTGCTCGGTGAAGTGCCGCCGCCGGTCGAATTCCAGGAAACGAAAGGCCAGAAGGAATCGAAGATCACGTTGCCGTTGCTGTCGAAGGTCCACTCGCGGCTGCGCGACGGGACGACGCTGGAACTGCGCTTCCACCTCTCCGCCAAGGCGCGTGTTCGGCTGGTCGCCGAACGCCACCGCAAGGTCGTGGCCAAGACGAGCTGGAAGACCTTCGCGCCCGGGATGCGCGAGCTGCTGCTGCGGCTGAACCGCAAGCAGTGGCCCACGAAGCTCAACCTGAAGACCAAGCTGATCGGCAAGCTGCCGACGAGCTCGCTGCGCGGCCCCGGTAACAACACCGTCACCACGGGCCTGATCGAGCTGCCCGAAGTGCCCTCCTTCGCCCAGCTCGGTGGGCTGTGAGGGACGCATCCGACGGCGCCGCTCGCCGGACCGGATCACGTAGCGCGCGCGTCAGGGGCCGCCGGCGGCTCGCTGTCCTGCTGGCGCTGCTGGTGGCCGCGCTGGTGGCGCTGTCGGTCGGGGTCCTGCCCGGCGGCGGCTCCACGACCCGCGCCGCGGGCGCGTCGGGGCCGAAGAAGTGTCCGTCCAGACCGACGACTCGCTACCGGCCCGCGACGTCACGATCATCGGCTCATCGCCCGAAGAGGCCTCCGGCGAGACCTGGGGCGTCGGTGAACTGGGGCGCGTCAACTCCTCGCAGTTCGCGATCCTGCAATACACGGCACAGGCAGGCTGGAGCGTCGCGCCCCCGCGCCGGCGGACGCAGACGGAAATCCGCTGGTGGAATTCAGGCCGCTGAGCTCGCCCCTGATGGGGTCGATGACGCCGGGCGGCGCGGGCCTGCTGCTCGGGACCGCGATCGTCGGGCACAAACCGCACGACGTGCTGTTGCTGCGCAGCCCTGGCGCTTCGTTCGCCGAAGTGGCGTTGCCGGAAACAGGTCCCGAAGCGCTGATGAAAGCCGGCGAAACCCTGTTTGAACAGGGCCGCACGCCGCTTGCGGCGCCGCTGACGAAGGTGCTCATGCGGGCGCGTTCGTGGTCCCCACCAGCCGCGGGGGAGGCGAAGAACACGTGCTCCATTACGACGGCACGCACTGGACCTCCGAAGCGATCGAAGTTCCTGCCTCGACGGCCGAAGAAGGTGGCGGCTTTCACGTGCTGGCGATCGCCGCCAGCTCGCCCACCAACGCGTGGCTGATCGCCCAGCTGTCCAAGACGAGCCGCGACGTGGCCCTTTTCCACCGCGACGAAGAACGTTGGCAGGAGGTCTCCCCGTCGCCGCTCACCGACCAGGGCGAGCCGTTCGCGATCCCGAACACGGGGGGCGGACAGCCCAACCCGACCGCCCAGATACTCACCGTCACCGCTGCAGGCCTGTGGGTCGACGGCGAACGCTCGGATGTTTCCTCGCGGGTGACGATGTACGTCAAGCCCTCGAGCGAAGGCGAAGGCGCGTCCTCGGTGGAAGTCGAGCACGCGTGGTGTGACCCGGGCGAAGGCTCCGCGACCTGTGAAGAACTTCCCGAGGCGCTTCCCGAGGGGCCGTCGCGGAGCTTCGCCTGGCCGGGCTCCTCGGGCGAAGGTCCCTACGGGCAGCGTGTCATCACGGGCTTCGGGGAAGGTGTCACGCTGCGCCTGGAAGGCGGCTACTTCCGCCGCATCCTGGCGCTCGGAGGCTCGGCGCCACCCAACGACGTCGGCGGCGGGTTCGGGGCCGGCTTCTCATCGCCGCGCGAGGGTTGGCTCGGCAACGACGAACTGCCCGTCCACCTCACCCTCAGCCCCGGGCCCGATCGCCTGCAGTACTACCCGGTCCCCTTCCGCTACGCCCTCGCGGCGGTCGCGCCCCAGCCCGGCGCGCCGCCGGGGGCGCTCTCCTCGCAGGCCCTTGCCGTGGGAGAAAACGGCGAGGTCGCGCGCTCTGCCGGGCGAGGGCTGGGAGCCGGAAACCCTGTTCGGCGCGGGCAATCGCCACGAAACGCCGCCGCTGCGGGCGGTTGCCTGGCCCACCCCGAAGCGGGCCTACGCCGTCGGGGTGATCAGCAGCAGCGCCTCCGCGACCCTCGATGTGGCTCTGGCGGGAGGAAACCGGACTGTGGGAACCGGACCCGGCGACCCCGGTGAACCTGCACGCAAACCTGCTGGGCATCGCCTTCGACCCCGCCGAACCCAGTCTCGGCTACGCCGTCGGCCAGCAGGGAGTCCTCCTCAGATACGGCAAGACCTGGATTCAGGAACCCGAATCGGCGATACCTGCCGAAGCGCGGGGGGCCAGCTTCAGCTCGATCGCCTTCGCCGGCAACGAGGCGCTCGTGGCGTTCCGCAAGAACCATCCCCAGGTGGAAGGCGAACCGCAGCATTACACCGGCGGCGTGCTCGTCAACGAAGGCTCGGGCTGGCGCGTGGATCAGGCCGCCGGCGAAGCGACTCGGGGCCGCGATCCCCTGGACCGTCGCCGGTCTCCCCGACGGCGGCGCGGCTGTCGCGGGAACGCTCGGCGGGCTGCCGGGGACCGCGACGGTCATCGAGCGCCAGTCTGGCTCCGGTGCGTGGCAGCCGACGGCCCTATACCCCGGGCAGGGCCTCGGCTCGCTGGCCATCTTCAGGGAAGAAGGGGCCGTGCGGGTGGTCGGCTCCGGCGCCCTGCCGAACACGCAGGAAGTCGAAGATCAGCGCACCCTGCCGCCGAGCCTTCCGCCCGAACTCGTGCCGCCCTACCCACTCGCCGGCGGCAGTGTGGTGCGGCAGACGGCGGGTGGGTGGCGCGACGAGGAACATGCCCGCGACCCCACCCAGGACCCGCTCGGGGAATACCCCGCCTACGACATGGTCTACCAGCCAGACCCGAGCTCGGCGGTGCTGATCGGCGAAGGCGGTACGACGGGGTGGGCCGTGGGCGGCGTGGCCGACGCCGGGCATTGGAATTCGACACCGCCGACGTGGCCCGCTACCCGGGCGAAACCACGCCTCCGCCGGGAATCGGGGTCGCGCACGTGCAGACCGAACCGGAGCAGATCAAGGCCACCGAAGGTCAGGTCAGCTTCGCCGTCGGCGGTGGAGCCCAGTGCTTGGCCGCGTGTGCCAATCGTGCCCGCGCGGGCCTCGGACCCGACGTCTGGCTCGAGCGTGCGTTGCAGCAGGCACACGGCATCTCCGGGCTGCGCGCCTTCCTGTACACGGGCCCACGCGTGACCAACGGCGTCGGGCACCGGGCTTCCCGGTCAACTACACGCGCGAGTTCGAACGCTACACCGAAGTCCTCCGCTCGGCCGGAGGCCCGTCCGTCTTCCCCGTCGCATCGGAAACCGATCGCGGGCCGGGCAGCGAGTGCGAATTCCGCCAGGCCTTCAGCGGCTTCTCCGAACCGCTCGGCGGCGGCGTCCCGGAAGCGGGCCTCTCCCAGCCCGAAAAAGCGCCCCCGAGCGGAAGCTGTCCCACCTACTACGCGTGGAGCTCGAGCGGCTCCTCGGGGACGGTGCGCGTGGTCGCGATCGACACGACCCTGGTGGGCGAAGAATGGAGCGACGAGCGCGCGTGGCTCGAAGGCGAGCTGCGAGCGGCCCACAGCGGCGGCATGCCGGCGATCGTCCTCGGCAGCGCCGACCTCAACGCCCAGATCGCCGGCCACAGCCAGCGCGCCGAAGAAGCCGCGCAGGCGATCGTCCACGGAGACGCGTCGGCCTACCTCTACGACGCGCCGGAAGCCAACATCGAAGGGCCCCTCGACGGCAGCGCGGTACCCGCATTCGGGTCCGGCACGCTCGGATACGGCTCGGCCGTCAACGCCCGCCTGGACGACTTCCTCGGCGCCAGCGGCTTCTTGCTGCTGCACGTAAACGCCCAGGCCCAGGAACCGGACGGCCTCTACAAGGTCTCGGCGCGGCTGATCCCGAACGTCGGGGAACTGGCGATCGAAGCCGAACAGGGCACGCTGCTGCGGCGCAGCCAGGCCGCGTCGTTCGCGGGCCTCGCCCGCAGGCCGCGGGCGCGGAGGGCGCTCGCAGCGAAACCGCAATGTCAACGAAGCGAGCCTCTACATCCCGATCCCCGAGAACTGCGTCGGCAACGCCTGCGCGCACCGGATCGCGCCCGAATACGCCGTCCTCCAGACCCGGACGGTGTGCACGTTCGTCACCCGCAACACCGCCGTCAGCGAACCCAACGCGGTGTTGCTCGGCGGCCCAAGGACGAACCGCTCCCGAACGGGCCCGAAACCAGAACCTCGAATCGGGCCTCTTCTGCGCCCTCAACGCCGGGCAGACGACCGTCACGATCAGCTCCGGCGGTCTCAGCGCGAGCCTCGTCGTGACCGTGCAGGAAGGCAGCGTGCGCCGCCCCTGCGGGACGGTGGAAGCGGACAAGGCCGCGGGCGAACCGCCCCCGTCCCACCCGCGCCCGCGCCTCAGCCCACCCCGACCCAAACCGTCGGACCGTCGGGCTCGCCCCCGCCCGTTCCGGTGCCGCCGCTGCCGGCGGCGCAACCGGCGCCGGCCGCCCCGGCGCCGCCGCTGCCGTTCACGCTCTCGCCCGCCGCGATCGCCCGATCCTGCCGTTCCTGCCGCCTCCGATCCCGACGCCGGCGCGTCCCTCGCCGCCGAGCGGGACCTCGGCCGTCACCTCGCCCGTGGAGAAATCGCCGAACACGAAGAGGAGAGCGAGGAGGCGCCCGAGTCGGTGTCCAACAAGGCGGTCGCCTACCGCAGCTCCGAACACCGAGCCCGAACCCCGCCTACATCCTCGGGATCATCGCCTTGGCCGCGCTCGCCGGAGCCTCGGCTCGCCGCCGTGGCAGGCGGAGCCCGCGCGAGGTGCGATTGGCCGAAGTCCGCGGGTCCTCCAGGCGCGGGGACGGCACGCGGCGCGGGCGCCGCTGGTGAACTGGGCGCCACGGATCTGGTGCCCCCTGTGGCGCCGGCGGGCTCGCAGCGTCTTCACATTCTCATAACAGGGCGTTTCACAACCTCGCAACAGGTGGGAGTGCCCCGTCGGTCAGAGTCACTTCCGTGGGCGCGCGCGAGGGGCGGAACTCCGGCGTGAGCCTCGGCGTCTCCCCACCCGGGAACGTCGAACGTGTCAGCCCGACTCGGAGGATCAAACTGAGATGACCCCCGTCCGAAGCCTGCGCGCCGCGATGTTCCTGTGCGCCTGCGCCTGCATCCTCTCGCTGCTGCTCGCGCTCGCGCTCGCGCCCCGCGCCACCGCGGCGGAAGCGCTGGGGTACGGCGAACTGACACGCTTCGGCGAAGTCGCCGCGGGCCGGGAAGTTGAAACCGAAAAGGGTCACCTCAGCGAAGCCAGGACGCTGGCGCTCGGCGTCGATGGACAGGAAGAAAACAGCGTCTTCGTGCTCGAAGAACCGAAGGCGACCAAGAAACTCGAAGAATTCGAAAAGCCGACGCTGACGCGCTTCTTCAGGCTGAAGAAGTTCCGGCTCTCGAAAGGCAAGTACTCCGCAGTCGGTGGACTTCCAGGAGACCTCCCCGCACCTGACGCAGAGCGAACTCCTGGAACAGGCCAGGCCGGGCGTCAACGGGCTGGTCGTGGATCCGAGCAAGGAACGCGTGTACCTGCTGGCCAGCGACCTGCGCAAGGAATCCGACGGCTCCGACTACATCGTGGAAAGCGAAAAAGACAGGGATTCCCAGCGCCTCCACCCTGTACGCCTTCTCGACCAAGGAAGAAGGCGAAAAACTGGTCCCCGCGAGCGGCACCACCGGCGGTGTTCTGGCCGGCGAATCCGTCCTGGCGCCCCAGTCGACCACGCCTGGCAGGGCGCTGCTGGCGCCCCAGGGGATGACGCTGGACCCGGCCACGGGCGAACTGATCGTGCTCGCCCACGTGGACGACAAAGCCACCAGCGCCGAAGACAACATCACCAGCCCCACCGACCACTACGTGTTCCAGCGGATCAAGCCCAACGGCGAACTCGGAGCCCAGTACGTCGACAGCACGAACAAATTCAAAGAAAAGTTCGAAAACT
>CAVUME010000007.1:0-514160 GCA_963742395.1 uncultured Solirubrobacteraceae bacterium
ACGGTGAGGGCGACGGGGAGAGCCTCGAAACTGACTCCGCGTCTGCTTCGCGACGCGTCGATCGCGTTTGCGCTCGTTGCGATGACGGCACTCGCCGGGTGCGGCCGGCGGCAGCCGCCAGGACGCCAACGAACCCGAAGCGACCTATCGCATGAAGGTCACGCGCGTGAGCTTCCCGCGCCTGCAGGCGGTGGCGCGGCCCGTGAAGCTGGAAATCGTGATCCGCAACGTGGGCGCCCAGACAGCCCCGAAAGTGGCGGTCACGGTCGACTCGCTGACCTACAACTCGCGCTTCGCCGCGCTCGCCGACCCCCGCCGCCCGATCTGGGTGGTCGAACGGGGCCCGGGCCCGATCGCCAAGCCGCCGGTCGAAAGCCAGGAAGTGAGCGTCCCCGGCGGCGCCCAGACGGCCGCCACCAAAACCTGGGCCCTGCCCAGCCTCGCCCCGGGGCATGCGGCGCGCTTCGTGTGGGAGCTGCGTCCCGGTCAAGCCCGGTACCTACACGCTGCACTTCGGCTACGCGGCGGGTCTCTTGGGCAAGTCCAAGGCACACCTGGTGGTGGGCAGCCAGCGCGGGGCGGTCACCGCCCACATCACCGGCAGGCCCCCGGCCACGCACGTGAACCCGGAAACCGGCAAGGTCGTGCCGGGCCCCTACATCCCGCGCTCTGAAGCCGAAAGCTCCTGACAGCAGCCGGCTTGGCCGGTTGTCTAAAGGGTGCGAGGGGTTTTTGTCCAGGCGAGCGGTCCGCCGCCGCTGCCTTGGCACTACGATTGCGCGGGGGCCCACGTGTTCGGCTGGGCCCCGCCGCCCATAGGGGTGCGCGTCCCGACAGAGGAGGAATCGGTAAAGGCCCATGCCAAGGACCCGTCAGCAGAACGTCACCGCCGCACAGTGGAGCATCAACGGAGCCGGGCTCGGCGCCCCGGACCTCACAGTCTCTGCCAACCAGGTCTTCGGCGCCAACGTGTTCTCGGCGGCCACCCAGCGCCGGCGCCTGCCGAAGGACGTCTACAGGGCGCTGCAGCGCACGCTCGCCCGTGGCGAGACGCTCGACCCCTCGCTCGCCGACTCGGTCGCGCTGGCGATGAAGGAATGGGCGCTGGAGAAAGGCGCCACGCACTACACCCACTGGTTCCAGCCCCTGACGGGATCGACCGCGGAGAAGCACGACTCCTTCTACGGGCCCGCCGGTGACGGCACCGCGATCGCCGAATTCTCCGGCAAGGAGCTGATCCAGGGCGAGCCGGACGCCTCCTCGTTCCCCACCGGTGGCATCCGTGCGACCTTCGAGGCCCGCGGCTACACCGCCTGGGACCCCACCAGCCCGGCCTTCATCCTGGAGAACCCGAACGGCGCGCTGCTGTGCATCCCCACCGCCTTCACATCCTGGACGGGCGAGGCGCTCGACAACAAGATCCCGCTGCTGCGCTCGATGGACGCCCTCTCGGGTGCCGCGATCCGGGCGCTCGAGCTGCTCGGGGTCGATGACGCCGCACGCGTGTTCACGACGATCGGCTGCGAGCAGGAGTACTTCCTGATCGACGAGCAGTACTACTTCGAACGGCCCGACCTGCTGACCACCGGACGGACCCTGTTCGGGGCCCAGCCCCCGAAGGGCCACGAGCTCGACGACCACTACTTCGGGTCGATCCCCGAGCGCATCCTCGCCTACATGCTCGAGGTCGAGCTGGAGCTGGCGAAGCTGGGCGTGCCGATCAAGACGCGCCACAACGAGGTCGCGCCCAACCAGTACGAGGTCGCCCCGATATTCGAGAACTCGAACGTCGGCGCCGACCACCAGATGATCACGATGCAGATCATGCAGAACACGGCCCGCCGCTACGGGCTCGTGTGCCTGCTGCACGAGAAGCCCTTCGCGGGCGTCAACGGCTCGGGCAAGCACAACAACTGGTCGATGGGCACCGACACCGGGCTGAACCTGCTCGAGCCGGGCGACACCCCCGCGGAGAACCTCCAGTTCCTGTTCTTCTGCACGGCCGTGATCCAGGCCGTCAACCGCCATCAGGCGCTGTTGCGGGCCTCGATCGCGAACGCCGGGCAGGACTTCCGGCTGGGGGCCAACGAGGCGCCGCCGGCGATCATCTCGATCTTCCTCGGGGCCGATCTCGAAAAGGTCTTCACGGCGATCCAGACCGGCAAAGTCCAGTCCTCCAAACCGGGGTCCTTCCTCGGCCTCGGCACGCCGGTGCTGCCGCGGCTGCCGCTGCACGGCGGCGACCGCAACCGCACCAGCCCGTTCGCCTTCACCGGCAACAAGTTCGAGTTCCGGGCGCTCGGCTCGAGTGCCTCGCCGGCGTGGCCCAACACGGTCCTGAACACGATCGTGGCGGAGTCGGTGGACGAGCTCTCCGACAAGCTAGCGACGGCCATGAAACGCTCGGGCGCCAACCTCGAGAAAGCCGTCACGAGCGTCGTCAAGGAGGTCTGGGGGCGAACAAGCAGGTCGTCTTCGACGGCGACAACTACACGCCGGAGTGGCACGCCGAGGCCAAGAAACGCGGCCTGGCGAACCTGCGCACGACCCCCGACGCGCTGCCCTACCTGCTCGACAAACAGACGCTCGCGATGTTCAAGAAGTACAAGGTTCTCTCCAAACGGGAGCTCGAGTCCCGCTACGAGGTGTTCACCGAGCAGTACGCCACGACCGTGAACATCGAGTCCGAGACCGCGTCCGCGATCGCCCGCACGATGCTGCTGCCGGCGGCGGTTCGCCACAACAACGAACTGCTGGCCTCCGGCATGGAGGAGCTCGTGGATGAGTTCGCGCCGATCGTGAAGGAGTTTCACTACGCGCTCCTGAAGCTGGAGGACGCCAACCTCGAGGACAACCACCCGCACGGGTCCGCCCAGAAGGAGGCGGTCTACATGCGCGACGAGGTCCTGACCGCGATGGAAGACGTACGCGAGGTGGCCGACCGGCTCGAGAAGCTCGTCGCGGACGACCTCTGGCCGCTGCCCAAGTACGCGGAGATGCTGTTCATCAAGTAGGCAGCCGCTAACCTCCAGTGCACAAAAGGCCCTGCTAACGCGGGGCTTTTTGTTTCCTTCTCGCCGGGTCTCAAGCAAACTCGCAAGGCGGCGCCTAAGGGAACGTGCAAGCGCTAGGGCGCTAAGGCGAATTCGGCCGCTTCTTCTTCGCGTTCTGTTTCTTCTTCGTGCTGTTCGCGTTCCAGCTCGGCCTGGCTATCGCGACCTTGCTCGATCCGGCTCACGCGCGCTTCGTAGCGCATCTTCGCCCGCGCAAGGCGGCTCTTGTACCTGCCCTTGGCCTTGGCGAGCTCTTCCTTGATCTTCGCCCGCGTGGGAGGCGACCCGATGCATTCGTCGCAGCCGCGACGGATCTCTTCGACCCGTTCCTCGTAGCCTTCCTTGGCCGCTTCTTTGGCTTTGAGGTACTCGGACTTGGCTTCTTCGAGCTTCCCTCGAACGCCGCCGTGCTGGTGGCAGCTCACTTCACATATCACTTCCGCTGAGACGGTAGCGGGGCTCCCCAGCAGCACGAGCGCGAGCACGACACAGCCCACGACTCCACTCCTGCGGCGCATTCCGGCCCGGACCTCCTTCCCCGGGTAGACGAACCGGACGCTGCGAGTGTACATCCAGGCGTGGCAACGCGGTGGCGCAAGGAGCCCCGCCCCAGGCGGGGTTTTTCTTGCCCGTCTAACCCGTGATCAGCGGCGAGGACCACAGCGACTGATCCTCGCTGCCGAGCCGCCAGAGCCCGACCTGGAAGCCGGCGTGGCGAGCGATGCGCAGCATGTCGAGGACCGACTGGGCGTCCATGTACCAGACGTCGTGGGTGACCCCGCCGGCGGCCGCGTAGCTGAAGCTGAGCTCGCCCGAGAGCGGGTCGCGGGCCACGTGGGCGCCGACCGAGCGGGCCAGCTGCACCGCACGTGGGTACTGGAAGGCGCTCGCCGGGCGCATGCTCTGCGAGCTCAGCGGCTGGCCGTTGGGGGCGGTGGCGGCCCAGTCGAGCCCGTACATCGGGGCGCCGATCACGAAGCGGGAGCGCTCGGGCAGCGTGCTGAGGAAGCCGACCACGCCGCTCACGAGCGAGAGCGTCGAGATCGAGCCCGGCGCCGAGCCCGCCCAGTGCGTGCCCCAGGCCATCACGAACACGGTGTCGGCCGCGGCCGACAGCGCGCGGTCGTCGTAGAAGGCGTACGGGGCTCCGGGGCCTTCGCGGGTGACCCCGTCCACCGCCACGGCCAGGCGGCGGTGGTGACGGTGGAGTTTTTCCGCCAGCGCCGCGACGAACGAGCTGAGTGCTTCGCGGTCGCCGGGGCCGTCGTTCTCGAGGTCCAGGCACAGTCCCGCGAACGCCGGCCTGCGGGCCAGCGCGGCGAGCCTTGCGAGCAGTTCCTGGCGCGGTCCGGGTTCGCTCAGCAGGCGGTGCACGACCGCCCCGTCCTGGCAGTTGAAGCGGGGCACCACCGGGATCGCCTGGGCGCGGGCGAAGGAGTCGATCGCGGGGATGTCGCGGCCCACCACGCCCCCGCCCCCGGGCGTGCATTCGAAGTAGGTCGGGTACAGGACCGAGATCGAGCCCGCGTGCGCGCGCAGGTCGGCGAGCGAGTCCGGCGAGGTGGTGAGCAGGAACGCCTGCGCGCCCCTGCGCGCCCCTTGGTGGTGGGGGTGGTGGGCGGCCGCCGCGCCGGTCGTGCCGGCCGAGGCGCTGGGCGCCCAGGCGAGTACGGCCGCCAGCGCGGCTAGGAGCAGTGCTCTGCGACTCAACTGCCCGCCCCGCCGAGCAGCGGCAGCTGCCAGATCGTCTGGTCCTCTTTGCCGAGCCGCCAGAGCCCGAGTTTCATCCCCAGCGAGCTGGCCAGGCCGGCGCGTACTTCCAAGGAGTGCTGGTTGACGTACCAGACCTGGTGCTGGACGCCCCCGGCGTTGTAGGAGAAGTGCGGGCTCTGGCTCGAGTTGTCCCATTCCGGGGTGATACCCAGCGAGGCGATCAGGCTCGTGAGTTCGCTGTATTGCAGCGCCGTCCCCGGACTGGAAGGCCCGCCACCGTTGGGCCAGTCGACGCCGTAGAGCGGCATCGCGAGCACGAACTTGTGCAGGTTGGGCATCGTGGCGGTGTATTTGGCGACCGGGCTGAACCATTGTATTCGTCGATCGAGCCGGGACCGGAGGTGACCCAGTGATAGCCCCAGTCCATCACCAGCACGTAGTCGGACGGGACCGAGAGGGCGGCGTCGTTGTACATGGCGGCGCGGCCGGTGGGGACGTTCCAGTACTTGGCCGTGACGACGGTCGAGAGCTTGTTGCCCTGGGCGTGGAGCGTTTCGGCCAGCATCGTGATGAAGGCGGTGAACGGTTCGCGCTCGGCCGGGGGAGCGTTCTCGAAGTCGATCTGGATTCCGCTGTAGCCGTATGCAGCGGCAGTATTCGGCCAGCTGTTCGATCGTCCTCTGGCGCACCGACGGGTTGTTGAGGATCGCTTCCTCGGCGCTGACGTTGAGGCAGTTCACGCGCGGGAGCACTTCGATCTTGCGCAGCGTGGCCCAGTGGGTGACGAGCGGGTCGTCTTTGCCTTCGATCGTCCCCCCGGCGACCACATTGGAAGTAGGTCGGGTAGAGGACCCCGATCTGTTCGTAGTGGGCCTGCAGGTCGGTGAAGCTTTCGGTCGTGGTCGCCAGCAGGAAGGCCTGGACGTTGCCGTGCGTGGGCGGCGGAGGAGCCGTGTTCAGCGCCAGCGGCTGGCTCGGTTCGCTGATCGCCCCCATCGAGTCCACGGCGCTGACGGTGATCGTGTATTCGGCGCCTGCGGCCAGGCCTTCGAGTGTGCGCTGGGTGGCGGAGCTCTGGCCCACCGGGATGCCGTCGCGGAACAGCCGGTAGCCGACGATGTTGCCGCTCACGGCGCTGCTCGGCTGCCAGCTGATCTGGGCCGAGCTGCTGGTGACGGCGGCCGCGACCAGGCCCTGGGGCGCCGGCGGCGGCGTGTGCGAGGTGACCACCTTCAGGTCGGCCGAGGGCGCGCTCAGGTAGCCGTCGGAGTCGCGCGTGCGCACGCTGAAGGTGTAGCTGCGCGCGGAGGCCAGCGCGACGGTCACGATCTGGCCGTCCACGAAGCCCTCGGGCGCGCCGTTCTCGAACAGCAGGTAGCCGTTGACGGTGCCGTCGGCGGCCGTGCCCGCCTGCCATGCGAGCGTGGCCGAGGTGTCGGTCACGTTGGTCGCCGACAGCAGCGACGGCGGCGTCGGGGCGGGGTGTGCGGTCGTCAGCTTCAGCGGCCCGCTGTGGGCGCTTTCGGCGCCGTCGGTGTCGACGGCGGCCACCGTGATCGCATACGTCTGCGGGAAGGCCAGGTGTGTCAGCCGCAGGCTCGTGGAGGACGTCTGCCCGACGAGCGTGCCGTCGCGGTAGACGCGGTAGCCGGACAGGGGCGCCGCGCCGCGTCGGCTGGGCAGCCACACGATGGTCGCTTCGGTGCCGCTGACGTCGGCGGCGCTGACGCCTTCGGGCATGCTCGGCGGCGCACCCGCGACCTGGGCCTCGCCGAGTGCCCGGATCAACAGCGCCCGGCCGGAGGCGCCGAGACGGTCGCGCGTGTCCACGGCCGCAACGGTGACGTGGTGGCTGTGGCTGGAGCTGAGGATCAGCGTGTAGCGCAGCGCGCGCGTCTGCCCCGAGACGGCGCCGTCGAGGCTCACCCGGTAGCCGGCGATCGGGGCGTCGCCACGGTGGGCGGCGCGCCAGCCGATCACGGCGCCGGTGGCGGTGCGGGTGAGGACCTTCGAGTCCCGGTACCCCTCCGGGGTCCTCACCCTCACCGTCTCGCTGAGCTGGGCGGTGCACTTCAGCGTCCCGTTGCCGTAGCGGGCCTGTACGGCGAAGGTCGTGTGCCGCCCGGGCACCACCGCCAGCACCATCGAGGGCTGGTAGGTCTGTCCGACCGTGCGACCCGCGCGCAGCACGCGGTACACGAGCACGCTCGATCCCCGGGCCGCGCTGGGAGCGCTCCAGCTCAGGCGCGCCTGACTCCCCGACAGGCGCTTGAGGTGCAGGCGCGCGGGTGCGCGACCGCTGCACGGGCCCCGGTGCGCGGCCCCCGAGCCCCCGGAATGGGTCGCGCCCGAGCCCCCGGAGCCGCCGGCGTGGCTCGCAGGCGCCCCCGCGGTCGTTCCGGCCAACGCCCCGCCGACCGTCAGCGAGACCGCCGCGACACCGACACCGGCCGGCAGCGCCACCCGCGCCAGCGTCACCAGCAGGCCCAGCGAGAGGGGTCGCCCGCGACCCCTCACCGCTGTGCCGTTTCCACCGGCCGTCGTGCCGGTGGCCCGCCGACGCGGAGCGACGTGCGACGGCAGCGCCGCGGCGGTGGTGGGCAGCCCCGCCCCCACCGCCGCCCTCGCTCAGGCGCTGCACCTCCGCCGAGACGCGGCGCCACAGCGTCTCGGGGGAACGCACGAGGCCGGGGCCCAGCACGAGCACCGGCAGGATCGCGGCGGGGAGGAGGGCCTGGGCGAGGCCCCGGCGAATCGCCGGGCTCACCGCGGGGCCCCCGCTCCCACGCCGGCGGTCGCCGGGCGCGTGCCCCAGGACGCGGTCCGGCAGGTCGCGATCGCGTAGTAGGTCTGCCACAGCATGATCGCCAGGTAGAAGAAGACGAACAGCACCCCGTAGACCCACACCAGGCTGTACTCGTCCTGGAAGATCACGTAGTAGAGCGAGTAGACCATCGCCAGCGAGTAGATGCCGGCGAGGTAGATCAGCGGAAGCGTGCCACCGTGCATGATCGGCCCCCACACGAGCGCGTGGATCGCGGCGATCGGCGCGATCAGCGGCAGCACGATGCTGAGGTAGGTGAAGAAGGCGGCGACCGGGTGCTTGCGCCAGATGAACGCGGCCACCAGAAGCGACTCGCGGGTCCAGGAGCGCTTCCAGCGCGTCTGCTGGGTGACGAACGCGCGGAAGGTGCTCGGCACGATCGTGTGCGAGACGGCGTGGCGCTCGTAGACGATCCGCCAGTCGCGCAGCACGCAGTTGGTCAGCGAGCGGTCGTCGCCGAAGGTCGAGTCGACGCCGAGGAAGCTCTGGTTCTCCCACCACTCCATGCGCGGCAGGATCGCCTCGCGCCGGTAGGCCGAGAAGCAGCCCGAGCAGCACGTGACGGCGGAGAACACCGACTCGGCGGCCTTCACGACGCGGAAGGCCACGAAGTAGCGCACCGCCTGCATCCGCGTGAGCCAGGTGTCGCCGACGTTCAGCACGTCGGCGTGGCCGCAGACCGCGCCGACGCGACGGTCGGCGAGCGGCTGCACGAGCTTGCGCAGCGCGTCCGGCTCGACGACCGAGTCGGAGTCCACGAACACGATCACCTCGGCGTCGCTGGCGCGGATGCCGGCCGCCATCGCCGCGCGCTTGCCGCGGTTCTCGGGGAAGTCGATCACGCGCACCCGCCCGTGCGACTCGGCCGCGACCCTCCGCATCTCCTGCGAGGGTGGCGTCGGTGGAGCCGTCGTTGACGGCGATCAGCTCGAGCTTCTCGTGCGGGTAGTCGACCGCCAGCAGCGAGCGCAGCGAGTCGGCGATCGCGTCCTCCTCGTTGAAGCCGGGCATCACGATCGCGATCCGCGGCTCGTGCCGACGATCCGGCCGCGAGCGGTAGAAGAGGCTGAAGAGGAAGCGGCTGAGGATGTAGGTCGCCACGCAGACGCTGTAGACGCCGAAGAAGGGGCTCGAGAACATCAGCCCGAGGAACGCGACCTTGTACGCCATCACCGCGACGATCAGACCCAACCAGGTAGATCGCGGCGAGACCTTGAGCGCGCGATTGACGCGTCATCGCTAGGGCACCTCGCGCCGGCGGCCGCCGGGGGTTCGGTAGGTGCAGTCGAGCACCGCCGGCACGCGCGCAGCCAGCCGTAGTCGTCGCCGGGATGGACCGTCACGACGATCGCCAGGTCGTAGTCTTCGGGCCCGAAGCCCGAGCGGTCGCGGCGCGGGTCGGGGTCCACGGAGCTCGTCGCGCCCCGTCGAGTCACGCTCTCCACCAGCGGGTCGTGGAATTCGACGGTCGCTCCCTCGTCGTGCAGCTGCTGATGATCTCGAGCGCCGGCGCCTCGCGGCAGTCGGCCACGCCGGGCTTGTAGGAGACGCCGACGACGAGGACACGCGAGCCGTGCAGCTCGCGGCCCTCGCGCCGAGCATCTCCTGAGCGCGCTAGACGACCTGCCCGGGACGACCGGCGAGCTTGCGCATCGCCTCCTCGACGACGCTCGCCGGGCGGCCCTGCTCTCTCAGGGGGAAGGAGGTAGTGCGGATCGACGCCGATGCAGTGGCCGCCGACGCCCGCCGAGGGGTAGTGGGCCATGAACCCGAAGGGCTTGGAGGCGGCGGCCTCAGTCACCTCGACGGGGTCGAGCCCGTGCTCGCGGCAGGCCTCGGCGATCTCGAACGCGAGCGCGATGTTGACGGCACGGAAGGTGTTCTCGTAGAGCTTGACCATCTCGGCGGCCTCGGGCGAGGAGACGCGGTGCAGCTCCGGGCAGGTGTGGCGGAGCAGCGCCGAGGCCTGCCGGCGGCAGGTCTCGCTGACGCCACCGACCACGCGCGGGTCGTGTTCAGCTGCGTCGTGCTCGCCGACGCCGGGGTCGATGCGCTCGGGGGCGAACGCGACGAACACGTCCTCGCCGACGCGCAGCCCCCGCTCGTCGAGCGGCTCGACGAGCAGCTCGCGGGTCGTCCCGACGTAGGTGGTCGAGGTCAGCACGAACGTCTGCCCGGCGCGCGCGTGACGCACGACCGACTCGCAGGCGCCGCCCAGCGCCCGCGGGTCCGGGCGGCGCTCGGTCGTCGATCGGCGTCGGCACGCAGACCAGGACGAGGTCGGCGGCGTCGAGCGCCTCGACGCGGTCGGTGAGCACGAAGCCCGCCGTCCTGCGGTAGCTGCCCCAGCTGCTCCTGTTCGACCGGGAGCAGCTCCGCCTCGCCGGAGCGGATCTCCTCCAGGCGCCGGCCGAGATGTCGATGCCGATGATCTTCGCGCCCGCTGCACCGAGGGCGATCGCGGTCGGCAGCCCCACGTAGCCGAGGCCGACGACGGCACGACGGCCTGCCACCGATCGTCCGCTCCGGCTCTGCTCCCTTCCGGAGGCCCCTGCCGGCGGTCGTGGGGCGGGCACGGACGGGGCGGTGAAGTCTTCCAGCACCTGCGTCACTAGCTCGGGCGTCATGCGGTGTCCCCCTGGTCGGGCGTTTGGTTTTCCGCCGGCGCCTCCCCTCTCCCTGCGGGTGCGCGGGAGCGCTCGGGCGGTTGAATCGGGGGCCAGTGTGCACGGGCACGGCGCCCGCACCCAACCAACCTTGGACGCTTGACCGAAGGGGGGCTGCCCCGGACGCGACCGGGCGTCGTCCGGCGACGCCGCGGGTCGTCCCGAGAGGGCAGTCGCCGCTTCACTGGAGGCCCGACGGCCTCCGGGGCCCCGTGCCAGCGCCGCGCCGCTGCGGGGCCGTTGTTAGGCTCTCACGATGCGGGACTTCCTGGAAGCGATACGCCGCCACGTCGTCGTCTACGACGGCGGCATGGGCGCGACGCTCGAGCAGTTCGAGCTGACAAGCGAGGACTACGGCGGGTTGGCCGGCAAGTGCCACGAGGCGCTCGTCCTGAACCGCCCCGACGTGATCGAGGGCGTCCACACCTCGATGCTCGAGGCCGGCGCGGAGGTGGTCGAGACCGACACCTTCCAGGCCTCGCGCCTGAAGCTCGAGGAGTGGGGCCTCGGCCGAGCACACGCTCGAGATCAACGTCAAGGCGGCCGAGATCGCCCGCCGGGCCGCGGGCGAGAGCCGCTTCGTGGCCGGCTCGATCGGCCCCACCGGCTACCTGCCGGCCTCCGAGGAGCCGTCGCTCGGGCACATCCGCTTCGGCGAGCTGGTGGAGATCTTCGCCGAGCAGGCCTAGGGCCTGATCGAGGGCGGGGCCGACCTGCTGATCATCGAGACCGCGCAGGACATCCTCGAGGTCAAGGCGGCCGTGCTTCGGCGCGCGCGAGGCCTTCAAGCGGACCTCCCGCACGCTGCCGATCCACACCTCCGTCTCGCTGCTCCCGAACGGCGGCAAGATGCTGCTCGGAACCGACATCTCGGCGGTGCTGTCCACGCTGGAGGCGCTGAGGGTGGAGGTGATCGGGCTGAACTGCTCGACCGGCCCGGAGGACATGCGCGACGCGATCCGCTTCCTCGGCGAGCACTGCCCCGTCCCGGTCGCGTGCATCCCCAACGCCGGCCTGCCGCTGCAGGGGCCGCGGCGGCGAGACGATCTTCCCCGAGCAGCCCGAGCCGCTCGCGGAGGCGCTGCAGGAGTTCGTCGAGCGCTACGGCGTCGGCATCGTCGGCGGCTGCTGCGGGACGACCCCGGCCCACATCGCCGCGATCGTCGGCCGCGTCGGCGGCCGCGCCGGTCGGACCCGCGCCCGGCGCCCCGGCCGCCCCACCTGTCCTCGATGATCGCCGCCACGCCGCTGGTGCAGGACCCGCGCCCCACGCTGGTCGGCGAGCGGGTCAACTCGCAGGGCTCGCGCAAGGCCAAGGAGCTGCTGCTGGCCGACGACTACGACGGGCTCGTGCAGATCGCCGAGGACCAGGTCCAGGGCGGGGCCCACGTGCTCGACCTGTGCGTGGCGCTGACCGAGCGCACCGACGAGGACGAACAGATGCGGATCCTGGCCAAGCGCATCTCGCTCACCCAGCCGGCGCCGATCCAGGTCGACTCGACCGAGCCGGAGGTGATCGAACGGGCGCTCGAGCAGATCCCGGGCAGGGCGATCGTCAACTCGATCAACCTCGAGGCCGGCCGCGCCAAGCTCGACCGCGTGGTGCCGCTCGCGCTCGAACACGGCGCCGCGCTGATCGCGCTCACGATCGACGAGACGGGCATGGCCAAGACGGCCGAGCGCAAGCTCGAGATCGCCCGGCGGCTGCACGAGCTGTGCTGCGGGGAGCACGGGCTGGACCCGGAGCTGCTGATCTTCGACTGCCTCACCTTCACGCTCGTGACCGGCGAGGAGGAGTGGCGCCCCTCGGCCATGGAGACGATCGAGGGCATCAGGCTCGTCAAGCAGCAGATCCCCGACGTGAAGACCTCGCTCGGCGTCTCGAACGTCTCCTTCGGCGTCTCCCCGGCGGCCAGGGCGGTGCTGAACTCGGTGTTCCTGCACCACTGCGTGGAGGCGGGGCTCGACCTGGCGATGGTCAACCCGAACCACATCACCCCCTACGGCGAGATCTCACCCGAGGAGCGTGCGCTGGCCGACGACCTCGTGTTCGACACCCGCGAGGACGCGCTCGAGCGCTTCATCGCCCACTTCGAGTCCCGCGGCGAGGAGCGAGGCAGGAGTCCGGCCGCCGCCGACCCGACCGCCGGGATGGAGCCCGAGGAGGCGCTGCACTTCCACATCCTGCGCCGGCGCAAGGAGGGCGTCGAGGAGTGGATCGACCGCAGCGTCGAGAAGATCGGCGCGGTCCCGACGCTCAACGACGTGCTGCTGCCCGCGATGAAAGAGGTCGGCGACAAGTTCGGCTCCGGCGAGCTGATCCTGCCGTTCGTGCTGCAGTCGGCCGAAGTGATGAAGCGCGCCGTGGCCCAGCTCGAGCAGTACCTCGACAAGCTCGAGGGGCACACGAAGGGCACGGTCGTGCTCGCGACCGTGTTCGGCGACGTGCACGACATCGGCAAGTCGCTGGTCAACACGATCCTCACCAACAACGGCTACACGGTCGTGGACCTCGGCAAGCAGGTCCCGATCCAGACGATCCTCGACGCCGCCGAGGAGCACAGCGCGACCGCGATCGGGCTCTCGGCACTGCTCGTCTCGACCTCCAAGCAGATGCCGGCGTGCATCGAGGAGCTCCAGAGCCGGGGCCTGTCCTACCCGGTCCTGATCGGCGGGGCCGCGATCAACCGCGCCTTCGGCTACCGCGCCCTGTACCCCGGCGGGCCCGACTCGCAGGACGCTCTACGAGCCCGGCGTCTTCTACTGCAAGGACGCCTTCGAGGGCCTCGCCGTGATGGACCAGCTGATCGACGAGCAGGCGCACGGAGCGCTGGTGGAGAAGCTGCACACGGCGGCCCGCGAGTTCCGCGAACGGCCCGTCGTGGTCGACACCGGCCCGCCCTCGACCGACGACTCGGTGCGCTCGGCGGCGCGCACCGACGCGCCCGTCCCGACGCCGCCGTTCTGGGGCGTGCAGGAGATCCCCGTCGACCTCAACGACGTCTACCCCCACCTCGACACGCACGTGCTGTTCAAGCTCCACTGGGGCGGCCGGGGCAAGAAGGGCGAGGAGTGGCGGACGCTGCTGCGCGAGGACTTCCGCCCGCGCCTGGAGCGGATGTGGCGCGAGCAGAGCTACCTGCACCCGCGGGCGCTGCTCGGCTTCTTCCCCTGCTACGCGCTCGGCAACGACATCGTCGTGCTCGACCCCGAGGACCGCAAGAGCGAGCTCACGCGCCTGGTCTGCCCCCGCCAGAGCGTCGGCGAGCGGATCTGCCTGGCCGACTTCTTCCGCCCGGCCGGACGATGGAGCCCCGCCCGAGGAGCTCGACGTCGTGGCGCTGCAGGCCGTGACCGTGGGCGAGCGAGGTGACCGAGCTGCTCTCGCGCCTGGAGGCCGACGGCGAATACGCCGAGCAGCTGTTCGTGCACGGCCTCGGCGTGCAGACCGCCGAGGCGCTGGCCGAGTGGCTGCACAGCGAGGTCCGCCGCATGCTCGCCATCGCTCCACCCAGGGGCGCCGCTACTCGTGGGGCTACCCCGCGATCCCCGAGCAGAGCGAGCACCTGAAGGTGGATCGCCTGCTCGATCTCTCGCGCATCGGCATGAGCATCACCGACGGCTTCGCGCCCGACCCCGAGCAGTCCACGCTGGCGCTGGTGGCGCACCACCCGCAGGCGATCTACTTCGGCTCGCGCCAGGGACGGCTTCCGGCCGAGACCTCGCCCGACGAACTGATCGCGCGGCTCAGCCCAAGGACCCCACGCTGCTCGGCGACCTGGACGACGCCGACCCGCCCGAGGAGCAGGCCGAGGACGAGGAACAGCCGGCGGGCTGGCCGGGCTAGAGCCACCGTGTGGGGTAGCTGACAGTGCCCACCTGCGCGGAGCTCCTGGGCGGCCGTGGCCATCGCCAGGATCTGCTGACGCGAGAGCGGCCTGGCGAAGTGGAAGCCCTGGCCGTAGTCGCAGTCGATGCCCTGCAGCTGGGCGACCTGGCCGCCGCTCTCGACGCCCTCGGCGACGGCCTCGAGCTTGAAGATCCGTGCGAGCGCGACGATCGCTTCGGTGAGCTCCTCGCTGTCCGGGTTGGGGTCCATCAGGAACGAGCGGTCGATCTTGAGCACGTCCATCGGGAACTGGCGCAGGTAGTTCAGCGACGAGTAGCCGGTCCCGAAGTCGTCGATCGCGAGTTTCGCCCCCAGCGCACGCAGCGCATTCAGGCGCAGCAGGCTCACCTCGAGGTCCTGCATCATCACGCTCTCGGTGAGCTCCAGCGTCAGCGAGGCGGGCGGGATCCCGCTGTCGCGCAGGGCGCAACGGACCTCGTCCACGAACTCGGGGCGCTGCAGCTGGGTGGCCGACACGTTGACGGCGATCGAAAGCGGCGGGTCGCGCGGGCATTCCTTCTGCATCACCGCCGCCCACTGACAGGCTTCGCGGAGCACGAAGCGCCCGACGGGGACGATCAGGCCGGTGTCCTCGAGCAGCGGGATGAAGTCGTTCGGCTGCACCAGGCCCCTCGTGGGGTGCTGCCAGCGCACGAGCGCCTCCATGCCGGCGATGTCGCCCCGGCGCAGGTCCATGATCGGCTGGTAGCGCAGCGTGAACTCGCCGCAGTCGAGCGCCCGCTGGAGGTCGCTCTTGATCTCCAGGCGGGCGAGCGCCGGGCGTGCATGTCGGGCTGGAAGATCTGGTAGTGGCCCTTGCCGTTTTCCTTGGCCAGGTACATCGCCGTGTCGGCGTTGCGGAGCAGGTCCTCGGCGTCGCGGTCGCTGATCATCGCCGGATCGCTGAACGGCGATCCCGATGCTGGTGGCGATCGTCACGTCACGGTCCTCGAGCGCGATCGGGGCCGCCAGGGACTCCATCACGCGCTGGGCGATCTCGACCGCCTGCATCTCCTTCTCCGCCCCGTGGATCAGGACGGCGAACTCGTCGCCGCCGAGGCGGGCGGCGGTGTCCACCGGGCGCATGCAGTCCTCCAGCCGGCGGCTCACCTCCTGCAGGACCTTGTCGCCCGCGTCGTGGCCGAGCGAGTCGTTGACGTTCTTGAAGTCGTCGACGTCCATGAACAGGACGGCCACCGGAACGTGCTGACGGCGCTGGGCGGCGAGCGCATGCCCGACACGGTCGCGGAACAGGGCGCGGTTGGGAAGGCCGGTGAGGACGTCGTGGAAGGCCTGGTGCTCGAGCTCGGCCTCGAAGGCCTTGCGCTCGCTGATGTCGCGCACGTTGATCACGATCCCGGCGATGGCCTCGTCGGCGAGCAGGTTCGTCGCCAGCACTTCGACGTCGCGCCAGCGACCCTCGGCGTGGCGCACGATGAACTCGGTCGAGACCGGCTGTCCCGGCGGCTGGCGCGGCCACCGAGGCGACGAACGCGACCATCCGCGCGGCCTCGTCCTCGTGGACCAGGTCGCCGAGGGACTGCTCGGAGAGGCTCTCGGGGTCATAGCCGAAGGTCGACTCGATCGAGGGGCTGACGTAGTGGATCGTCGAGTCCTGGGACACGACGCAGATCACGTCGGAGGAGTTCTTGATCAGTGAGCTCAGGCGCGCCTCCGAGCGCCGGTGTGCGCCCTCCTCGGTGACGGCGATGCTCTGCAGCGCGAGCGCGACCTCGCTGGCGAGCGTGGCGAGGCTCTCCTGGGCGGGATGGTCGAGACGCAGCTCGGAGACCACGGCCAGGGTGCCCTGCAGGCGATCGCGCACGAACATCGGCGCCAGGCAGACCTCCTTGCCACCCAGCTCGAAGGTTGCGACCCGCATGCTCGAGTCCCCGCCGTGGACGCTGTTGGGAAGCATCTGCGGCAGGATTCGGGGCAGCCCGGGGATCTTGCCGTCGCCGGGACCGACCGGCTCCAGGGGCCCGTTCTCGTCCTCGGCGTAGTAGAGCGAGGCGCGCACCGGCTGGTCGACGACCGCGTGGGTGGCCTCGAGCGCGGCCTCGTAGACCGCCTCGCGGCTGGGCGCCGAAACGAGCGTTCTCGCCGGCCTTGCGCAGGGCCGCTTCGCGCAGGGTGGCCGCCTCGTTGTGGTCGCACGATCCCGGCCAGGCGCATCAGCACGAGCGCGAACATGATCCCCGAGGCGGCGACCAGGACGTACAGATCGACGGTCTGGTGCAGGGCCGAGCGCACCACGATCACCAGCGGCACAGTCAGGCTGGCGCTCGCCAGCAGCGCCAGCCGCTGGCGAGTCAGGCGCGTGTCGGGTACCGGTCCGCGCTCCGACAGCAGGCGCATCGACGGGTGCAGGGCGGCGGCTCCGAGGCAGGCGTAGAAGATGCCCCAGCCGGCGTCAAGAGCGCCACCGATCCCGTAGCCGCTGCCGCCGAGCAGCACCGAGCCGTAGATCACGTCGGTGATCAGCAGCACGATCGCGCCGACGAGCACGAACTGGAAGGCAGGCTCGCGGCGGTGGCTGCCGGCGGCCACACGCGCCACCACGCCCAACAACACGATGTCCATCGCCGGATACGCCACCGAGGCGCTGCGGCGCAGCAGCGACAACCCGGTCTGCTCGGCGTATGGGGCGATCAGGTATACCCACAGCAGCGTCGCCAGCGCGGTCGTGACGATCATCGAGTCGATCAGGGGCGCGCGATCGCGGTGGTCGCGGCGTTCGCGGACCAGCAGCACCATGCCGCCGATCAGGAACGGGTAGAAGGCGAGGTGGAACTGGTCGGCGACCGACGGGAAGGGCTGCGCGGTGCCGAACAGCCGCTCGTAGTTCCAGGACAGCACGCCGCTGGTCACGAACAGCGCCACGCCGATCGCGAACAGGTACCAGGGCAGGCGGCTGCTGTTGGTGTTGCGGCGCGCGCCGATCACCAGCGCCACGACGGCCGAGCCGCCGATCAGGTTGAAGACGAGCCCGCTGCGCAGCCACGCCGGGCCCATCGCGTGGGCCAGCCCGTAGCCGACCGCGAGCGTGAGGGCGCCCACCAGATAGGCCAGCCAGGCGTAGGCGCCGATCGTCTCCCGCGACAGTGCGCGGGTGGCGGCGGCGGGGGCGTGGCGTGAGATGAGCGCGTTGTGCTGGCGGTGCACCCCTCCGGAATCGGGGCGGTCCCGGGGGCTCTTGAGCCGAGCAGCCGAATGTTCGACAAACGGCCCGCCGTACGGGGCGGCTCGCGCGGCCTCGTACTAGTCCTCTTCGCGGGGGGGAGGCCGGAAGAGGATGCGCTTTACCTCGGCAGCGGTCCCTCCTCCGAGCCGCAGCGCGGTCTGGATGCCCTCGGCGCCGAGCTCGCCGGCGTCAAGAGCCCGGCGCAACTCGTTGAGCTCGCCCAGGGCCTCCTCGTCCACGAGCTCCCGCGACACCTCGAGCAGGATCAGGTGGCGCGGACGGCGCAGCTCGCTGGCCTTGGCCACGAACGGCTCGCGCACGGCGGCGCTCATGTCCTGGAGCCCGAGCACGACCGTGAGGCGGCTCTCGAGGCGTTTGCCGGCCGTCAGCAGCAGCAGCTCGTCGGCACGCTGCTCGA
Organism: uncultured Solirubrobacteraceae bacterium; assembly: GCA_963742395.1. Classification (GTDB taxonomy): domain Bacteria; phylum Actinomycetota; class Thermoleophilia; order Solirubrobacterales; family Solirubrobacteraceae; genus Palsa-744. The sequence continues at coordinate 17,748 of CAVUME010000007.1, forward strand.
TCTCCTCCGGGGGCACGCGCCCGGCCAGCAGCTTCAGGACCCTGGTTCGGGTCAGCACGCTCGCGCGGTCCTCGACCAGGCGCTCGAGGAAGGCCTCGAGCTGCTCGGAGGAGGCGCAGCAGACGATCAGCAGGCTGCCGGGCGAGTAGCGCAGCCTGTCGGCCGGCACCAGCACACGGTTGTTGACGCGCAGGTCCGGTGGCCTGACCTTGCCGCCGCTGCGGGGGCGGTCGGAGGAGTAGCCGGTGCGCTCGTCCTCACCGATCTTGACGCTGCGTCCTGGGGGTCGGCTGGCCATCGCCCCCCATCATGACGAATGTGCCGGTCCCGGCGATCAGGCGGGCCTGCAGGGTTGCGGCTGCGGCGATCAGGCCGAGCTTCGAGGCCCGGTCGAGCTTCTTGATGCGGGCCTCCTCGCGGCGGGCTTCGCTGCGGTCTCCCATCGGCAGGACCGCCGCCAGCTCGACCGGCAGGCGGCTGGCCGTGTAGCGGCTGGCCTTGCCGGCCCGGTGTCGCTTCAGACGGTGCTCGATGCGCGTCGTCCAGCCCGTGTAGAGCGTGCCGTCGGCGCACCTGAGCAGGTACACGCACGGGCGCTCCTCGGTCGCGCTGCCCAAGTCGTGCCCGGCGGGCTAGACCGTGTCTCCGAGACGGCCGCCGTTCAGCGGCAGCGGAGCCAGCTGGACCGGCGTCGCGTGGCTGCTGCGCAGGCGCACCTCACGCCAGGAGAGGCCCTCGTTGACGAGCGCCGGCAGGCCCATGATCAGCGCGCTCAGGAGCTCGATCAGCTGCAGCACGATCGCGAAGGCGATCGCCCCGGGAGGGAGACGTGGTAGGCGCCCGCCAGGACCGCAACGCAGGCGGCCTGGAAGACCCCGACGTTGGCCGGCGTGGCCGGCAGCGCTGCCGTCACGTTGACGGCGAACAGGACGGCCGCGGCTGCGCCCACGCTGGCGCCGCTCTGGAGGCCGAAGGCGTAGAGCAAGAGCCAGCAGGCCAGCAGCTGGAGCGCCCACGCGGCGAGCTGCAGGAGCGTCGCCAGGGCCGCGGCGCGGGGGCGAGAGATCAAGCGCACGCCGTCGCCCAGGCGCGCGAGCCAGCGCCGAACAGTGGCGCGCAGCAGCCGCATCCTGCCCTCGTAGCCACCCGCTCCGGGCGCCAGCCAGGGCAGCACCGCGGCGAACAGCACCGCCCCCGAAGGCCCGAGGGCGGCGAACAGGATCAAGCGCCCGTGGCGCTCGAGCTCGCCGAAGTCGGCGCTCGCGGTCATCGCGCCCGCCAGCAGGGCCAGCGCGAACAGGTTCAGCAACGTCTGCGAGACCATCGTCCCGAGCACCACCGGCAACGTCTCCCGCGCGCGCCCGATCCGCCGCGCGACGATCACCGCGCGCGAGGGCTCACCCATGCGGGCCGGCAGGGTGGCGGACATGAGCACGCCGATGAAGGTCCCCTGCATGGCGTCGCGGCGCCTGGCCGCGCGCCACGTGGGCGCGCACCGCGAGGATCGCGTGCCAGGCGATCGCGCGGGCGAACATGGCGGTGCACATGACCGCCAGGGCGGCGGCCACCAACCCCGGTTTGGAGGCCAGCAGCGAGCCGGCCACACGGGTGACGCCGACGCGCTCCAGCGCCAGTCCGCCGAGCGCCCCGGCGGCGAGGGTGCTCGCCGACGAGGCCCAGCCGGCGCAGCGTCCGCTGGGCCCGCGGTGGGCCCCCGGCGCCGGTTTGGCAGGTTTCTCCTGCAGGCTCCGCAGGCGTTCGGCGGGGATCCTCGGCTGGCGGTCGGCCGGCGCCAGCCCGTAGCGGACGGCCACGCCGCCGAGGCTGGTGGCGGGGGCGGCGATGCTCTGCGCGCGCTCGTAGCACTCGGCCACCTCGGCGGCCACGGCCGGCCAGGCGAAGCGCTCCGCGCGCTCGCGCGCGTGCGCGGCCATCTGCGCCCGCCGCGGCTCGTCCAGCGCCAGGCCGCGCAGGGCCTGGGCGAGGGCGAGCGCGTCGCCCGAAGGCACGAGCATCCCGTCGAGCCCGTCGCGGACCACGTCCCGGTAGCCGGGGATGTCCGAGGCCAGCACCGGCGTGCCCGCCGCGAAGGCCTCCGTCAGGACCATGCCGAAGCTCTCGCCGCCGAGCGAGGGGGCGCACAGCACGTGGGCCGCCTGCAGCTCCGCCAGCTTACGCGGCTCGTCGACCTTGCCGAGCGCGCGCACGCCATTGCCGTCGAGCATCATGTGGGCGACCTCCGCCTCGCCCGCACCGACGATCGTGAGCGTCGCCGGGATCTGCTCGCGCAGCGCCTCGAAGGCGGCCAGCAGCACGGGCAGACCCTTGCGTTCCACGGCCTGACCGACGAACACGATCCGTAGCGGCTCCTGCGCGCCCCGTGGCTCCGGCTGCGCCGGCGGCGGGATGCGGACGCCGTTGGGGATCACCGCGTAGCGCCCGCCGTAGAAGCGCCGCGCGGTCCAGGCGGCGGCCTCCGAGACGGCGATGCGCCCGTGCAGGCGGTTCATGCGCCGGCGGCCACCGAGCACCGACCGCGGCCCCGCCGTTGGTGAGGAGGTTCTCCGAATAAGTGTGGAAGGTGCCCACCAGGGGCAGCGTTCCGAGCGAGCACAACGCGTCCCAGCTGAGCACCGGGACGACCGGCTCGTGGATGTGGAGCACGTCGTAGCCGCCGTGGCGCAGCTCGTCGCGCATCCGGAAGAGCCCCTGGGCGAACAAGCACATGTTCGAGACGGCGCCGTTGGCGGGAATGCCGGCGGTGCGCCCGAGCGAGACGAAGCTCTCGTCGACCTCGACGTGTTGGGGACGGGCGCCGCGGTGCAGGCGTCGGGAGAGCTCGTCGTCGGGGTCGTACGGGGCCAGCACCCGCACGTCGTGGTCGGCCGCGCGCAGCTCACCTGCCAGTGCGTCGATATGGCGGGTGACGCCACCCGGATAGGTCCAGGAGTACGGAGACAGCAGCGCGATCCGCACGACAGGGCCTACTCTATCGCCGCCGTCGCCGGTGCGATGGGCGCCGGGCCGTGGCTGCGATAATCGGCCACAGGTGAGCGCCCGTCATTTCGTCAAGTACACGTTCCTGAAGCTCGATCCCGCCTGGCGACGGACCGCCCTCCAGGACAGGACGCGCGACAAGCAGGAGTTCGCGGCCGCCTGCGAGGACTTCGCAGACGGGCACCTGCTGCAGAGCTTCTCGCTGGTCGGCACCCGCGGCGACGCGGAGCTGCTGTTGATCTCCGAGGCCGAGAACCTCGAGCGCATCCACGAGTTCCACGTGGTGCTCGCCCAGAGCGGGCTGATGCGCTGGGCAGAGATCCCCTACTCCTTCCTGGGGATGCGCAAGAGCTCCGAATACTGCGAAGACGAGCGCACCGTCCCGCGTGCGTTCCGGGGCAAGTACGTGTTCGTGTACCCGTTCGTGAAGTCGCGCGAGTGGTACGCGCTCCCGGCCGAGGAGCGCTGGCGGATCATGCAGGGGCACATCCAGGTGGGACGCGAATATCCGGGTGTCGACAACCACACCAGCTACTCGTTCGGGCTCGACGACCAAGAGTTCGTCGTAGCCTTCGACACCGACGACGTCGGCACCTTTCTGGACCTGGTCCAGCGCCTGCGAGGACCGAGGCCTCGCGCTACACCGTCCGCGACACGCCCAGCTTCACGTGCATCGCGATGTCGGTCGAGAGGGCGCTCGGGGCGCTCGACGGGGAGCCGGTGTCGCTCGCCGCCGGGCTGCCGGCGCTGTAGGCGTGGCACCCGCGGCGAAGGCGGGTGGGCGCGGCGCCCGCGGCGGCTCGCAGCGCCCGCGGCGGGCACCCCCCGCGGGGCGAGGCGCGCCTGCGCGCGGCCGACCCCGTGCTGGCGGAGCTGATCGACGGCGTCGGGCGGCTGCCCTCCGCCCGCGACGGGCGGCCGGAGTCCCGACGACCACTACGGCGCCCTCGTGCGCGCGATCACCGGCCAGCAGCTGTCGGTGCTGGCCGCCAGGTCGATCTACACGCGGCTCATCTCCCGCTTCGGCGATCGCCCTCCGACCCACAGGAGATCCTCGCCGAGGATCCCGAAGAGCTGCGCCTCGCGGCCGGGCTCTCGCGGGCCAAGGCGGCCTACCTGCGCTCGCTGGCGCGAGCACGTGATCTCCGGCGAGCTGGAACTGGAGCGCCTCGATGAGCTCCCCGACGAGCAGGTGATCGAGGAGCTCGTGGCGGTCAAGGGCGTCGGCCTGTGGACGGCCCAGATGTTCCTGATGTTCCAGCTCGAGCGCCCCGACGTGTTCCCCACCGGCGACCTCGGGATCCGCAACGCGATCCAGCGCGCCTACGCGCTGGCGGAGCCGCCCAGCGTCGCCGAGATGGAGGAGATCGCCGAGCCCTGGCGCCCCTACCGGACGCTCGCCTGCCGCTTCCTGTGGCGCTCGCTGCACAACGAGCCGACCTGAAGAAAGGCGCCGGCGGACTGACCGCCGGCAGCAGGTGAGGCCGGAGAGCGCGGCCGTGAGACCGTGGAGGCCCGGCAGCACGTGGGGCCGGCAGGCGCCTCCGAAACAGCGGAGGGCCGGCACCCGGGGCAGAGCACCGGCCCTCCGTGTTGGCGGGAACGTTCGACGGAGCCGGCCTCAGAGGGGACGGGCCGGCTCCGCCGGGGGGCAGGCCTAGGGCGTGGCTTTGATCTCGAGCGGTTCGGAGAACGACTGTTCTTCCTGGGCGCTGTAGCCGATCTGTTCACTGCTGGACTGCAGGCTCGGAGTCAGGAAGGTGGCCGTCAGCACGTCGGGCGAGCCGCCTTCGAACTGCGAGGGTGACTGCTTCGCCGGAGGCCGCCGTGTAGCGCATCTTGTCTTCTTCGCCCATGCGGTCAACGACCTTCGAGACCACGCCGATGAAGGACCCTTCGATCGTGACCTTCGTGCCCAGCCCGGTCGTCTTGCCGCATTCGAACTGGAACAGCGCCGACCCGGATTTGGCCTTGTAGGCCCAGCCGACCTTCGGCTTGGAACCGCCGGAGACGAGCCCCACTTCCGCTTCCACGGGGTTGGAGATGATCGTCCCTTCTTCGGGCGTGGGCGGGCTTTCTTCGGGCCTCAGGCTCTGGCACGGTTCGCCACTCGCGGTTTCCTTGCATTCGTAAAGGCTGATTTCCGTCTTGGCCGTCTTGGGACCGAGGAATTCGCCGAACTGCTTGGAGTCGGCGCAGGCGATCTTGTTGCCGCCGGTCGTCTGCAGCGTCCCCGGTTCGAGCGTTCCGGGGCTTTCGAACTCTGTTTCCGTGCCCGGGCCGGGCTCCATTCGTACTTCCCGCTCGTCTTTGAGCTTTCCCTGAGTGCACGTTTTGTCGGTGTACTTGCCGTGGTAGACCGTCTTGCGGCCTTCCTTGGTCCCTTCCACCTTCGCGCAGCGTCCCAGTTCCGGGAGCGCCGCCCTGGCGCCGGCCGTCACCGCCAGGCACAACCCGCTCAGCACGACCATCAATGCAGCAGCCTTCTTCACCTGCGTCTCATCCTCCTTCGAGCAATCTCATCGAGCGCGGCCGCGGCACCTCCGCGGCCTCCTACGGCCTGACCGGCCGTTGACAGCTCTGCTACCCGCTATCGCCGCCCGAGAACCGTCAAAGGCCTCGCGCATTGCGGCGTCGGGCCCCGCCTGCAGGCGAAGAAACGGGGCCGGCCTCAGAGGGTGGAGGCCGGCCCCGGGGTACTGCAACGGAAAGGACTTCTTACTGGGGGCTTACTGCTTGCTGCGCAACGTCCTTCGTACTACGTACTGCCCTGCTCGCGTCGGGATCAAACCTGACTTACGGGTATGGCTTTGAACTCCAGTTCTTCGGAGAAGGACTGTTCTTCTTCTTCCGCGTTGAACCCGATCGCTTCGGTCGTGGCTTTGAGCGCTCCCGGTTCCAGGATGTTGACGGTCAGGGAGGCTTTGGCGCCGCCTTCGAACATTTCCGGGAAGTTCTTGCCGCCGGACGCCACCGAATGCAACAGATATTCTTCGGCCATCTTGTCGACCGGTTTGCGGATCGGCGAGATGAACGCGCCTTCGATCGTCACGAGAGTCGGCACGGTCGCAGCCGGCGCAGCCGGCGCACCCGGCACTTCCGGCGTCGGCACTTCCGGCACTTGCCCGGGAGGGGGCGCAGCCGGCACGCCTGGCAATTCCGGACCGCCACATTCGAAGGCAAACAGGAAGGGTCCGGTTTTCGCTTTGTATTCCCAACCGATCACGGGCTTGCTGTTCGATTTCTTGATGTAGCCCAGTTTGCCTTCCAGCGGCAATGAGATGATCGTGCCGGCTTCCGGCGTGGGCGGAGTTTCTTCGGCCCTCACGCTCTGACACGTTTCGCCGGTGCTGCTGAGGACGCATTCGTAGAGGCTGATTTCGTCTTTCTCGGTCGTGCCGCTGGTGTATTCGCCGAACTGCTTGGTGTTTTTGCATTCGATCGCGGTGCCGGCGGCGGTCTTCAGCGTGGCGGGTTCCAGCGTCCCCGGGCTTTCAAAGGTCTTTTCTTCGCCGGCGCCCGGCATCCATTCGAACTTGCCCGTCGAGCTGGCGCTCGTTTTGGTGCATTTGCGGTTCGAGTATTTGCCGCTGAACTTCGTTTTGTGCCCTTCCTTGACCCCTTCGAGCTTCACGCAGCGCCCGACTTCCGGAAGTTCGGCGTAGGCCCCGCTCGCCTCTAGCCCGGCCACCGCACACAGCGCCGCGACAGCCAACATCATCAACCCAGTGCGTCTCATCGTCTACAGACTCCTTCTCCCTGTGCCCGCCGCACATCCGTGCCCAGCCGACGGATTCATTTCCACGGATCTGAACGACTGTGTGGTACCCGGCGGCGCAGGCCGCTAAACGTTTTCTGCGCTGCGCCGCCGGGCCCCACGTCAGCCCTGCCTCAGGTCAGTTCGGATTCCACGGTTTCACCGTTGGAGGTGCCCGTGAAGTCGCCCGTCAGGGTGCCTTCCTTGGGGCACTGCGGGTTGCTGAGCTTCTTGCTGGCCTTGAACTTCTGTTTGACCGTGTGGATCACCACCGGCCCGCCGACCGTGAAGCTGCTCTTCACCTTGGCGGTTTCGACGGTGCATTTTGCGCCGCCGGCGTTCGGGAACGTCGACGTGAAGGAGACCTTTTTGCCCTCGACTTCGTCGACGCCCTTGGCGCTGAGGATCGTCGACCACGGCAGGTTGCTGGTCGAGATTTCGGTGGGCCCGAACGGGGTCGTGGTTTTGCACAGCCCGCCCGGTTCGCCGCCCGTCGAAGACTCTTCGACCAGGCCGGTGTCCTTCTTCGCGCCGTTGACGCTGAGCTTCCCGCTGAGCACGTTGTTCGGTGCATTCGAGGTTCCCGGCGCTCGTTTCGAAGATCAGGTTGGTGCTCGTCGCGACCACTTCGTCGCCTGCCACGAGCGGCCCGGCCGCCGTCTTGAGGGTCAGGTTTTTGGGGCCGCTGGCCCCCGCCGGTGTGCTCGCCAGGGCGATCACCGCCAGGGCTCCTGCGATTCCTGCGATTCCAGTGCGCTTCATGTGTTGCTCGTTCCTCCTTCCCGGGCCGCGCCACAGCGGCGTGGCCATTTCCTGTTCTGAGCGCCCCCTCAGACGAACGTGAGCGACACCCTCGCGACCGAGCCTTGGCCCGACGCCGGCGAGAAGCTCACACGCAGCTTCAGCTTCAGCTTCTGCTTGTGCTTGTGCTTGTGGCGCAGGAGCCGCTTCTCCTTGGCCGTGAGCGACACCTTCAGTACGTAGGTGCCCGCCCCGCCGGCACCTACATGCGCACCCTTCAGGCCCGCTCCGGACGCGACGATCTTGCCCTTTGCCGGCGCCACGACCGAGACGCGGGCGGTCGTGCCCTTGACCTTGCCCCTGACGAAGGCCTTGACCGCGTGGGTGCCTTCGACCACGGTCACCGGTTTCGATGGCGTGCCGCTGACGTTGCCGCCCCCGAGCCCGGATTCGCTCGCGTGCGGCGAGCCTCCCAACCCCGGGCCGGGCGGCTGGCAGGACTGCATTTCCGCCGAGCAGGAGGGCGCCGGCGGCGGCGCCGGGATGCCCCCGCCGACGCGCACGTCGTACATGTCGTTGAGGCCGTCCTGGTCCTGGGGCACGAGCGCGGCGTGCGTGGTGATGTACGCGTTCTGGGCGTCGGCGCTGGCACCCTCGAAGTAGCTCGGGAACGGGTCGGTGCCGCTGCTTCAGCAGCGCCAGGCAGCCGCTCGGCTGGGCGAGGCCTTCGGCGGCGGCCGGCGGTTGGCAGCCTTCGAGCCCGGCGGGGGCCCATTCGTACACGTTCACGGACTTGTTGGTGGCCGCGAACGACGTCCCGCCGGCGGTCGCCTGCAGCGGCTGCAGGCTGTTGAAGAAGACGTGCCCGTCGTCTGTCAGGTTGCGCCGGATGATGCCGTTCTGGACCACGTCGAAGGTGCCGAGCGGAGAGAACTGTTCGTTGGCGTCGGCGATCGGCTGTTCGCCGCTCGGGTTGCACGAGGCACAGCTGACGGTCCCCGACCGCAGCGAGTACTCGTAGTCCTCCCATTCGGGCTTTTCGGTTTCCTGCTGGGCGTTGTCGTAGGCGCCGAGGCGGTGGCGGGTGGCCAGCAGCAGATAGTCGCCGCTGGATGAGACGCGGGCGTTGTAGTAGTGCATCCCCTTGGTGGCGGAGATGGCGTCGACTTCCAGGAACGGGCTCTGCCCGAGGTTCCAGCCGCCGGCTTCGGCTTCGCCGATCGTGGTGACGTAGTGCAGGGTGCCTTCGCTGTAGGCGTAGACGTTCGCTTCGGCTTCCGTTTTGGGTTCTCCGGAGCGGGTCGTGCCTGCGGTCGCTTCGTTTTCTGCGCCCGTGTTGCCGGCGTTGGGTACGAGCTGCCCGCTGCTGGCGAAGTACACGACCGAGCCGTCTTCGGAGATCCCCAGCACCCCGCGCACGTCGGCCCCGCCCGCGTCGGCGGTGTCGGCGGAGATGTCGTTCAGGGATTTGCCCTGCACGTCGTATTCGTAGAGGTCGCAGCCCGTGCCGGCGCCGTTTTTGTCGTTTTTCTGGTTGTTGACGCTCGTCAACAGGCAGTTGCTGGTGCCATCGGCGCCGGCGAGGCCATAGTTGGCGACGAAGAAGACACGCCCTCCGTCCGCGGAGGCGGCCTCGAACTTGGCACCCGTGTCGCGGAGCTGGACATTGGGCGAGATCGACACGGCTGTCGTTTGTCCGCCTTCGCGCAGGTAGATCTGGCGCGCGTGGGCGTCCTTTTCTTCCCCTGGGCCCTTGCCGTCGGAGACGGCGGTGAAGAACACGCGTTTTCCGTCGCTGGAGAGCTCGTGCAGGTCGGAGAAGAATTCGCCGGCGTGGGAATCGACCACTTCGGTGGCGAGCGTGCCGTCGGGCAGCACCGAGGCCACGACCGGTCGGCAGGTGGCCTGGTTTTCGCGGCAGGCTTGTGGCGAGGAGCCGACGTTCCATTCGTAGATCGAGGTCTGGGGAACGGGTTCGCCTTTCGGTCCCAGCGGCAGCTCATAGCCTTCGTTGTTGTCCTCGAACAGCACGGTCGAGCAGTCGTCGGAGATCCCGTCCACGTGGTAGGTGGGCCCTTCCGGTGACTTGGTCGGTTTTTCGGGCCGGACGTTCGAGATCAACGTGTATTCGTCGGGGCTGCGCCACAGGTAGAGGTTGTCGATCTCCTCTTCGGGGGACTCGAGCAGTTCGCCGTTTGGCCCCTTCGGCAGCTGCGGTTCGGCTTCTTCGGGGAAGGCGGGGGCGGCCAGGCGGGTGCGCGTGGCCCCGCAGCCAAGTGACGGCGACAGCGACTCGATTTCACCGGAGTTCTCACCGGCGCCGTGCAGGCCACCGAGACGGTTGCTCGGTTCCAGCGGGGTGGGGCTCCAGGGGCTGCCCGCGGCGGGGCTGGTCGAGACGGCGTGGCCGTAGAGGCCCCCCGACTGGCTGCCGGGGATCGCACCCGTGAGCGCGTACACGATGCCGCCGCCTTCGACGGCGGCCTGGAAGGAGGCTTCCGCCACGAAGCGATCGGGCACGTTGACTTCCTGCTCGTTCTTCAGCGCGGGCGAGGCGAGCTCGTAGGCGCGGCACGAGGGCAGGCCGTGGGCCGAGCCTTCGGCGACGCCCTGTTCGGCGCGGAAGCCCGCGTTGGGACACGATTCGGCGCGCGCCGCCGCCCCCTGGCAGAGCGACATCGCCACCGCCAACGCCAGCCCCAGCGCCACCCGTGCGAGCGCCGCCCGCGCCGCCCTGCGGCGCGCGCGGAACGACATCGCGGCGAGCGCGCTCACGGCTTCACGCTCGTGGTCTTCGAAGTGGTCTGCTTGCCGACCGTCAGCGTGGCCCGCAGCCTCAGCTTGCGGCGGTGCTTGACGGACTTTCTGCCGCCCTTGGTGAGCGTCAGCCTGAGCTGGCGCTGCCCCGCCGCCATGCTCTTCTTCAGCGTCTTGACGGCGCCGCCCGAGACGGCCACCGTGCCGGCCGCCGAGAGCTTCACGGTCAGGAGCACCTTGGCACCCTTCACGCGGCTCTTGACGATCGTCAGCTTCGGCGCCGCCGTCGCCGAGCACCCGACGGCCTTGATCTGGGTGTTCTGGACCATGCGCGCGCCGTCCTGGGCGACGATCGTGGTGGGGGCCGCGAGGTCCTCTTCGCAGAGGTTGCCGTAGCCGGTGAGGATCGAGTGGGGTCCGGAGGGGAGGCTGGTTTCGAACGAGCTGATCGGGGCGTCCGGGACCGCTTCGAATTTGGAGAAGGTGATCTCACGTACTTCCCCGTTGCGGGTTTCTTTTTTGATGAATGTGTTGCCGACGAGTTCGACGTGGACGCCTTCGCCCTGCAGCAGGAAGACGAGGTCCGGGAACGCCGCGCCGCCGTGGGAGACGAGGATCGCGGGACCGCTGAGCGGCGCCGCCAGCACCGGGGTGTGGGCCGTGGCGGTGCCCACGAAGGAGGCCTCCGGGCACCCGGCGGGGTTCTTGGCGAACTGCTGTTCGGTGCAGGCCTGCTGCAGGGTCGGCAGTCGCGAGGGGAGCACTTCGGGCAGCTCCAGTTCCACTTTGCGGATCGAGGCTTCACCCGGTTTCTGGGTGACCTTGACGAAGAAGCCGGTGCCGCCGTTTTTGGTCCAGTTGGCTTCCGTGGTGGCGGTGAAGGTGGGTGCGAAGCCCAGCGAGGCGCACGAGCTGGCCGTGAAGGGCACGCTGCGGGCAACGCTGCCCGCCGCTTCGGCGGGGTTGGCGGGCACGCCGGAGAGACCGGCGGAGACCGACTGCGTTTCGCAGTTGGTCGGGTTGAACATGAATTCGGGTCGGTTGATGTCCACCTTCACCGCTTTCAGGCGCAGGGGGATGCCGTCGATGCTCCGCGGCAGCGGGTCGCTCGTGACCGTGATGGCGCCGCTGCGCTTGTCGATCGTGATCGCCGAGCGCACGACCACCGTGCCGAGGTTGAAGGGTCCGGCCTTGGCCGGCACTTCGACCTTCAGGCCGAAGGGCCCTTCGCCGTAGGGGCCGGTCAAGAACACCTTGCCTTCGGAGTCGACGTACGGTTCGCTGCCGGGGCCGACGGCCGAGGTGGCGGTTCCGATCTGGGACCCGGGCGGGCACGGTTCGGTGCTCGATTCGGCCGCCGAGCCTTCGCAGCGGGGGATCCCGGCGATCTTGCCGAGCAGGCCGGGGGGCGTGTGGACGGTGATCCCCGAGAGGCTCTGTTCGCCGTCCTGGCGGGAGATCGTGACGTCGAAGTTGGTGAACTGGCCGGCGCTCGAGGATTCGCTGCCGGCGCTGAAGCCGGGTTCGAAGGGCAGGCTCGGCGGGCAGGGACTGATCCCGAACGGGCCTTCGGCGGTGAACGGCGACGGCGCAGGGGTCCCACCGACCGTTTCCCCGCCGGGCGTGGTGGCGCCCACGCTCCAGGGCGTCAGCGTGGCGGAGGCCAGCAGGCCGGTGGTGCAGACCTGCGCGCTCTCGAGCGGCGCGCGGGGGCCGATCTTCAGCTTCAGGGTCAGCTTTTCGAACGGCAGCTGCGGGTTGTTCAGGAAGGTCGTCGTGAGCTGCCCGGTGCTCTGGTTGACCGACCCCGAGCCGGGAAGCTTCACGCGCACGCCGGCGCCTTCGACTTCGATGTACAGCTTCACCAGTTCGCCGTGTTCGACCTGGGCTCCATCGCAGGGGGAGCACGCGGGCTGGCCGACGTAGACGCGGCCTTCGAGCGGTCTTTCGAGCAGCTGCGAGTCGATCGTGACCTTGCCGACCTGCGACGCCTGCGGGCAGGCGCCCGGAGCCGTCGAGCTGAGGCCGATCTCTTCCGCGGTGCAGGCCACGAGGCCGTTGGCGGAGGAGGGCGAGAGCGTCACCCCTTCGGGCAGCGTGACCGTCGTGTCACGCAGCTGCGGGCTGGCGAGTTCGGCGGGGGTTTCGTGCTGTTCGAGGTGCAGCTGGAAGGTGTAGCCCGAAGGCGTGTCCGGCGGCGTGGATTCGGTCGGTCCCTGGGCTTCCGTCGCTTCCGCTTCGGCTTCGCTGGCGGCGGACGGGCGCGGCTGGAAGGAGAAGCTCGGTTTGAAGTTCAGGGCTTCGCAGCCGGTGACGCGAGGAGACACAGCCTGGGCTTCGGCCCAGTTCGGGTCCGGCAGCTGCGGCTGGCCCTGCTGGTCCTGCCCGCCCGGCTGCTCCCAGCTGTCGATGAGCGCGGTCGTGACCGGCGCCAGGTTGGCGTCGGCGGCGCCCGCTTCGAGCGCTTCGGCCTCGACCGCGCAGTCGGCCGGGTTGGTGAGGAAGGGTGCTTCGGGGCCGCCCGGTTCTTCGCCCCGTTCGAACAGGTTCTTGAAGCGTTCGGCGTTGTGGGAGGGGCTCGCCGGCTCGCCCCAGAGCGTGAGCTGGACGCCGAACACGTCGTAGGCCTCGTTGATATCCGAGGACACGACGCTGACGCGGTATTCGCCCCCGTTGGCGTCTTCGTGGACGACGTGGGCGTCGAGGCGGATCGGGAGGTTCGAGTAGATGAAGCCGAACTCGGCAGGCACCCCGGCCGGCGGCTGCAGGTTGTAGAGCGCCACCGTTTCGGGCTGTTTGGTGAATTCTTTGAGGAACACGCTCACCTCGCCGACCTGGGTTGCCGGTGGGCACGAGCCGTGCGGGACCGGTCCGCCGGGCACGCCCTCGGTGAAGTCGGACTGGGGGCAGCGTTCGGGGTGGCCTTCCTTTTCCAACGTCGCCAGCGGGTTGCCGTAGAAGCCCGCCGGCAGCTTCACGGCGACGTCCTTGGCGCGGCTCACGACCGCCGCTTCGGTGAAGCCTTCGGGGCTGGTGCGCAGGTCGGTGTTGAAGAACAGGCTCGTGGTGGCGGCATAGGGGCGCCCGCCGGCCTGGGTGTAGGTCTGGCCGTCGGTCCCGGTCGTACGAGCGGTGAAGCTCTGCACCCCGAACGGCGCCGCCTGGGAGGAGAGCGGAGCGGTTTCGGTCACTTCGGCGGGTTCCACGCCGCCGCCTTCGATGTGGGCCTTGACCTCGATGCTGGTGGCTCCCTGCAGTGCCGCCGTGTCGAGATAGGCTTCGACCGGCAGCGTCGGCGCCGACGCGTCCGGGTACACCACCGGTCCGGGGTGGGCCGGGTTGATGAGCGTGCATTCGACTTCGCTCAGGCCGGCGCCTTCGGGGAGCTTCAGTTCCTGGTCGTGCTTTTCTTCTTCGCGCTGGCGGCGTTCGAGTTCTTTTTCGGACAGCCCGCCCACGGGCGCCCTGCAGGTCCACTCTTCGCCGCTGCGTTCGGGGGACTGGGTCGCGCCGCGGGGCATTTCCACGGTCGTCAGCCCGGCCGGCAGCTTCTCGAGGATCGTGAGCGGGTGTTCGGGGGGCGAGGCGATCGGCGTGGCGCCGCGGTTGACCGGGATCAGCTGGTAGTCGACCGTGTCGTGATAGCCGGGCGTCGTGATTTCGGCTTCGCCTTCCGGTTCTTCCGGTTCGCGGGTGCCGCCGGCCTTTTCTTCTTCCTTTTCAAACTTTTCTTCTTCGTGTGAGGTGATTTCCCCGCTCACCGCCAGGACTTCTTCGCCGAGGTAGCGGTCCCCGAGCAGGCCCGTGAATTCGATCGTGTAGGTCCCCGTTTCGGTGGCGGCGTCATAGCCGCCGTTGACGACCACGTTGCCGGCGCCGATGGCGGTTTTCGGTTCGCCGCTGCGCAGCTTCACGAGCGCGTTCAGGACTTCCTTGGCGGTGGCGTCGAAGGGCAGGTACTTGGTTTCGCCTTCTTCGCCCGTCTGTTCGTTGGAGAATTCGAGCAGGAATTTTCCGGTGTTGGCGTGGAAGGTGACGGTCATCACCTGGTTGACGCCCGGCCTCAGGGGGACGCTGGTAGGAGCGTGCAGGGAGGTCAGTTCCCAGGGCGTGATTGCGGCCGAGGCCGGTGCTGCCACGGCAAGCGCGGTGAGGAGCAGCGCGAGGCACACGATGGCCGAGAGCTTCACACCGCGGCGCCGGCGAGCGGGACCCGCCTTGCCCCCCTCTCTGTCCCCTGCCGGCTCTTCGCCGGTTGCCACGTTCGAATTCATCCCCGATGTCCTGTCCGAAAGAAAGAGACCGGCCCGTCTCTCACGGGCCGGTCTCCTGTCATCTGCTCGTTGCTCCTACTGGGAGAACTTCCTTACTGCGTGCTGCTAGAGGGTCAGTTCGGAGGTGACCGTTTCGCCACCCGAGGTGACCGTCCAGTGACCCGACAGCGTGCCTTCCTTCGGGCACTGCGGGTTGCTGAGCTTCTTGCTGGCCTTGAACTTCTGTTTGCTGGTGACGAGCTGCACAGGTCCACCGATGGTGAAGCTGCTCTTGACCTTGGAGGCTTCGAAGATGCATTTCGCACCGCCGGCGCCGGGGAAGGTCGATGTGAAGGAGACCTTTTTGCCCTTCACTTCGTTGCCGCCTTTGCTTGTGAACACGTCGGTCCAGGGCAGGTTCGCGACTGAGATTTCAGTGGCCCCGAACGGGGTCGTGGTTTTGCAGAGGCCGCCCGGTTCGCCACCGCTCGATTTCTCGGCGGTGACCGAGCCGCTGTCCTTCTTGGCGTCGTTGTTGCCGACGGTGCCTTCGATCACGTTGCTCGTGCATTCGAGGTTCCCGGCGCTCGTTTCGAAGATCAGGTCGGTGCTTTCGGCCTTCACCGGCGCGCCGGCGGCGAGTGCGCCTTTGGCCGTGCTCAGGGTCAGGTTCGTGGGTTTTTTCGCCGCGGATGCGGTGCCCGCGATCATCACACACAGGGCTGCGGTGAGCAGCCCGACAAGGCTCAAACGCTTCATTCTGTTGTTGCTCCTTTTTCCCTCGAATTGGTTGCCGATTGGTGGTCGACCGTTTGTCAAACGGGTCGCTCGAGACCAGGCCTTGCCGTCGTCGGCGAGGCCCTGGGTTGCTGTACTGATCCAGACGCTGGCAACGCCTTGCCTCTGGACTCCCCGTCCGTTGGTGTGACTAACGCCCTCCTTGGTGTCGCTCCATCCCGTCGGCCCTGATACGGGCGTTCCGAGTGGGTGACAACCGATCTCTACCCGGGCCCCGAGGGACTCAAACCTGGGCTCGAACAGGCGTTGAACGCGCCCGGCGGGACGGGCGCTCCCGTTGCGCGCGGGCGGGCAAGTGAAAGCCACAGCGCGTAGACGGGGTGCAGGGAGCGCAGGTCGGCGCTCACCAGGCCGACCGGGAAGGCCGGGTCGTCGCGGAAGCTGTACTGCAGGACGGCCGCCACACGGGGATCGGCCGACCAACGCTGAAGGTTGCCAGCGAGGGCGCGGCAGGCCTGCAGCTGCTGTTCGGAGCTGACGCTGGCCACAGCGCCCGGGTGCGGCGCTCCGGCCCCCGTCTCGGTGATCCAGACCGGCGCACTCGCGGCGCATCCGCCCCGCCGCCGCAGGGCTTCCTCGAACGCCGCCACCGGGTCGGCCCCGCCGCCGAGGCCCCCGGCGGGGCCCTGGCCTCCGCCGGCGCGATAGCGGGCGTAGGCGTGGACCGACCAGGCCGAGCCCAGGCAGAGGACGTCCGCGGGCAGCGCGGCCACGAAGCTCTGCAGGCTGGTGGCGCGGGGGGAGTCGCGTGTGAGCCCGTTCAGTTCGCCCAGCACGACTGCGGCCGCGGGGTCGCTGAGGCGCAGCTGGGCGGCCATCGCGCGCGCGAGCCGCGCATACACGGCCGGCGCCACGGGCGCCGCACCGGCTTCGCAGCGCTCGCGCTGGGGAGACAGGAAGGTCGGGTCGTTGGGCTCGTTCCAGGGGCTCCACCAGCGCAGCGGCACCCCCTCGGAGGCGCCCAACGACGCGAGCCGGGCGATCAGCGCGCGGTAGCCGGCGATCGCCCCGGGAGCGAGCGCGCGGGCATCGCTCGGGGCGCCTTCGAGCTCACAGCCGGAGGCCGGAGCGGCCGCCCAGGGCGGGACCCCCAGCACGTCGATCAGTACTTCGGGGCCGGCTTCGCCGGCGGCGTTGCGGGCGCGGCGCGCGGAGGCGATCGCTTCGAGGTCGCCCTTCAGCCCCGGAAAGGCAGCGCACGGCCCGACCGTGCGGGCGCAGCCGCTCACGGGCGACGCCAGGTCCGCGGGGCGGTCCGCCCGCGGCTGCAGTGCCGCCCAGTCGACGAGCAGCCGCACGTAGGCGGGTCGCAGCGCCGCGAGCTCGCCGCGGGCTCGCACGACGGTTTGCTCGGAGCTGGCCCAGGGCGGGCGGGCGGCGGTGCCGGTTGCGAGCAGCAGCTGGGCGTTGTCCTCGGTGATCCCGAGCGCCGGGCGCGGAACGGGGGCCGGTGCGGGTCCCGGCAGGGGCCCGGGGACGCCGGTGGTCCGCTGGTGGGTGGAGCCACAGGCGACGCAGGCCGCGCACACGAGCACGGTCACAAGCGCCGCGCGCGGGCGTCGGGACGCCCTGCCCGGCGAGGTGCGCGGTGGGCCCTGCCCGCCGCGCCCGTCAGATCGCGGAGACCTGCTCCTCCTCGGCCACGCGGAAGGAGGATCCGCAGCCACAGGCGGCCACCACGTTGGGGTTCTCGACCTTGAAGCCGGCCCCCTGGAGGCTTTCCTCGTAGTCGATGATCGAGCCGCGCACGTACTGGAGGCTGTCTCCGTCGACCAGCAGCCTCAGGCCGTGGCTCTCGAAGACCTCGTCGTTCTCGCGCTGCTCGTCGAAGGCGAGCTGGTACTGGAAGCCCGAGCACCCACCGCCGCGAACGCCGACGCGGAGCCCCGCCACGGCCATGTCGGCCTGCTGGGACTCGAGGAACTCGTGGACCTTTTCGGCGCCCTTGTCGGTGATCGTGATCATCGGCTCTGTGATGGGTTATCGGCCAAGACTTCCAAAAGTATAGCTATGGCTCGGCACCCCCTTCGGGGACCGGGCCAGCCGTGTCGGGGCGCGGCCGCGAACCGCCCGGAGAGGGGCTACCCTGGAGTCTGATGCCGAGCCCAGATGAGCTCAAGCAGCGGATCGAGACGGGAATCCCCGGCTCCCGGGCGGAGGTCGAGGACCTCACCGGGGGCGGCGATCACTTCCGCGCCACCGTCACGGCCGAGGCCTTCGCGGGCCTCAGCCGGATCGAGCAGCACCGCTTGGTCTACGGCGTCTTCGGCGAGGAGATCGGCGGACCGATCCACGCGTTGACGCTGAAGACGCTCACCCCAACCACGATTTCGGCCCCCTAGAGCAGGAGACAGCCATGTCCAGCCCCCAGTTCGACCCCGTTCCGATGGCCCCCGCCCAGGGCGCCGGCTCGACCAGCGCCCCACCGGCCCCGGCCGGCGCCGAGCAGCAGGGCAACCCGATCCGCGACGCGATCGCCGAGGCGATCGGAGAGCACCACGTGATCCTGTTCATGAAGGGCACCCCCGAGGCTCCCGCGTGCGGATTCTCGGCTCGCACGGTGTCGATGCTGCAGGCCCTCGACACCCCCTTCGCGGCCGTCGACATCCTCCCCGACCCCCGCATCCGCCAGGAGCTCTCGGCCCTCTCGAGCTGGCCCACCATCCCCCAGCTGTTCGTGGACGGCGAGCTCGTCGGCGGCTGCGACATCGTCACCGAGATGTTCGAGTCGGGCGAGCTCGAGCAGGTCCTGAGCTAACTCTCATCCTCCAGGGCGCGCCGCGCAGCGCGCCCTGCACGGGCGGCGCCCGCCGTGCGCTACGGTGCTCGCTCGATGCGTCCGGTCGCCGTCGTCTCAGACAGCACGCACTATCTCCCGAGAGCGCTCGCGGACGAGCACGGCATCCACCAGGTGAGCCTCTACGTGGGCTGGAAGGACCAGCCGGTGCGGGAGCTCGACATGGACGGTTTCGACGCCTTCTACGAGCGCCTGCGTACCGATTCGGAGCTGCCCACCACCTCCCAGCCCTCGATCGGCGACTTCCTGGAAGTGTGGGAGCCGCTGCTCCAGGACGGCCACGACGTCGTGTCGGTGCACCTGGCGGGCGGGATCTCCGGCACCGTCGAGGCAGCGCGCCAGGCGCACGGGCTGCTGCAGGAGCGTGGCGACGGGGATCGGGTCGAGGTCATCGACGGCGAGACCGGCTGCGGCGGGCTCGGCCTGCTGGCGCTGGCAGCCGCGGCCGCCGCCCGCGCGGGAGCCGACAAGGCCGCCACCGTCGAGCGGGTCCGCAGCGCGCAGTCGGTGCTCAAGATCTGGTTCTGCCTGGACACCCTGGAGTACCTGCGCCGGGGCGGGCGGATCGGCAAGGCGCAGGCGTGGCTGGGCGGGACCCTGAGGATCAAGCCGATCCTCTCGCTGGAGTACGAAATCACCCCCGTGGAGCGGGTGCGCACGGCGGGCAGGGCCTTCGAGCGGATGGTCGACTACGCGCGCGAGCTGAGCTCCGGCGGCAGCGACGGCTGGGTCGTGCAGCACATCCAGGCCCCCGAGCAGGCCGAGCGTCTGGTCGAGCGGGGCCGGGAAGTGTTCGACTCCGAGCCGGTGATGGTCTCCGAGGTCGGACCGGTGATCGGCACCTACACCGGTCCGGGGCTGATCGGCGTGGGCGGCGTGCCGCGCTCGCTGCTGGCCTGAGCGACTAACGCTCGGCGCGGCGGCGACGACGGCCGCGGAGCATGCGCGCGCTGATGGCGAAGCCGACGACGGCGGCGCCGATCACGATCTCGCGGCGATGGGCCTCGACGTGGGTACGCCAGTCGGTGAGCCGCGTCACCTCGCCCCGCAGGTTCGCCACGGAAACCGCCAGCTGGGCGCGGTTGGCCTCCATCGAGTTGCGGATCTCCTCCGCGCTGCGGACCGGCATCAGCTTTTCGGCGCTCCGACCGGCCCCGGGGGCTCGGGTCGTGGCGCCCGCGCCGAGGCTCCCCTCCGGCGCGCTCACGGTGTCGCGAATTTTCTTCGCCTCGTCGATCGCCATCACCGGCACCGGCGAGGCGGCACGTTTGACGATTTTGGCCGCCACCATCCCCGCGATCGCCCCGACCACCAGCAGCAGGGCGGCCATCACGAAGAAGCCCCAGAAGTACTCGTAGGTTTCGACGGGCAGCACCAGTAGATCAGCCACGCGCCCCCGACCAGGGCGAGGATCACGGCCATCAGCACGAACACACCCGCGACCGCGGCGATGATGGCGCTGCGCAGGTACTGGCCGACCTTTTCGGCGATCTCGGCCTTGGCCAGCTCGATCTCTTCGTGGACCAGGTCCGTGGCGCGTTCGGAGACCTCCGCGATCGCGGTCGCGATGTTCTGGGGTGGCTGTCCGCGCCGCCCATTCGGCGGGCCGCCCGGGGGCGGCTCCGCGGCGTAGCTCACTCGGGGGGCTCCTCGCCGAACAGCCGCCGCCACGCGGTGGCCGCCGCGCGGTTGGCGACCAGGCTCGCGAGCGCGGCAAAGCCGGTCAGCAGGGCCGAGTACATGATCCGCTTGACCACGTCGTTCTGCACGGCGGGAAGTCTATTCACAGCCGCGGTCACCGGTGTTCGCCGTGGCCGCTTCGGCCCCGCCGGCGCGAACGCTCAGCTTCGAGCGCTGAGGCGCTCCGCGGTGCGCGTCTGCAGGCCGCCGCAGACCGTCTCCACGACCAGCCACTTGGCCCGCTCGAACTGCTCCTCGCCCTCCGGCAGCAGGCCGAAGATCCAGCCCGTCAGCAGCTGCTCGATGGCGCCGTAGAAGGTCATGGCGGCGAAGCGGGCGTCGATCTCGGGACGGAACAGCCCTTCGGCCTGGGCTTTGCCGACGATCCGCTCGATCAGGTCGTAGGCCTCGCGGATCTCGGCCAGGTGGGTCTGGCCGAAGGAGTTCGCGGCCCGCGTCACCTCGACGATGATCACCTTCATCAGGTCGGGGTCGTGGGCGTAGCTGTCGATGATGAAGGAGGCGATCGCGCGCAGCTTGTCGCGCACCGGGATCAGCTCCGCGTCGACCTCCCGGATCAGCTCGAGCATCACGTTCCAGCGCTCGAGGAAGAGCGTGTCGAGGATCTCGTCCTTGGAGGCGAAGTAGTGGTACACGAGCCCGTAGGCCACGCCGGCCTCGTCGGCGATGTCCGAGACGCGGCAGGCGTGAAAGCCCTGGCGGGCGAACACGCGCACCGCCGCGGCCAGGATCTGGCGGCGCTTCTCTTCGGAGTTCTTGGCGCGGGAGCCGCCGCCCGAGGCGGGATCGTGGGGCGCTCATACGGCCTGCTCCTGCGGCCAGCGGTAGGACTCGGCGCGACGGTTGGCCAGCGAGGGCAGGCTGGTGCGGATCTCCTGCACCCGCGCCGAGGTCGGCCTCGGCCAGCACGTAGCCCTCGCCGTCGGCTGCCTGCGCCAGCACGATCCCCCACGGGTCGACGATCATCGAGCGCCCGCCGGAGTGCTGCCCGGCGGGGTGGGGCCCGTACTGGTTGGCGGCGATCACGTACAGCTGGTTCTCGATCGCCCGGCCCGCAGCAGCACTTCCCAGTGGTCGCGGGTGGTGGGCAGCGTGAAGGCGGCCGGGACGGTGATCAGCTGCGCCCCCTGCACGGCCAGGATCCGGTACAGCTCGGGGAAGCGCAGGTCGTAGCAGACCGTCAGCCCCAGGCCCGCGCCGGCGGAGGTGTGCGACAGCACGATCTCCTCGCCGGGCAGCTCGAGCTCGGACTCGCGGTAGACCTTGCCCCCCACCTCGACGTCGAACATGTGGAGCTTGCGGTAGACGGCCCTGACCTCCCCCTCGGCGTCGATGTGCAGCGAGGTGTTGGCGAGCTTCTCCTCGCCCTCCAGCAGCTCCAGCAGCGAGCCGGGCACCAGTTCGACCCCCAGCTCGCGGGCCAGGCCCCGCGCCCACGCCACCGTCGGGCCATCGAGCGGCTCGGCCGATTCGCGCAGCTGCTGCTCGGAGCCCATCGACCGCCACTTCTCGGGCAGCACGATCAGCTCGGCACCCGCGCGCGCGGCCTCGCGCACGAGGCGCTCGGCGCTCTGCAGGTTCGCGTCGCGGTCGGCGCTTGAGTTGAGCTGGACGGCGGAGACCCTCAGGGCGCACCTCCTCGTCGGGCGTTCACCGGTGACGGCAACCCCTCCCCGCGCCGGGCGGCGGGGCGCGATTGACCGGTCGGTCGCAAGAGAAGAGAATAACCCGCCGTGGCAACAACGGCTGAAGGCTCACGCACCGGCCGGCCGCGGTGCCCACCAAGATGTTCCACGGCACGCGGCCGCTGAAGCGCTGGCGCTACGTGGGGATCTTCTGCGAGCGCTTCATGGCCTGTGCGGCGATCGTGCACGTGGGCCCGCTGAAGCAGATCCTTCTGGGCGCTTCTATGACCGCGAGCAGGACGAGCTGCGCGAGCGCACGCGCCTGCGCCCGCGCCGCGGCGAGGTGGTTCTCGAGCCGGGCCGTCTGCTGGTGCGCGATCGCGGCGTGTCGCTCGAGCTCGAGCTGGCGGAGGAGGCGGGGATCGAAGCGCTGTGCCCGCACGGGCGCGGGATGGTGTGGACGCGCAAGCAGGCGGGGGTGGCGGCGCACGGGCGCCTGGCGCTCGACGGAGGCCCCGCGCAGGAGGTGCAGGCGCGGGCGGTGATCGACGACACCGCCGGGCACCACGCCCGCCACACCGAGTGGCACTGGAGCGCGGGGGTCGGCGAAGGACCCGACGGCGGGGCGCTGGCGTGGAACCTCGTCAGCGGCGTCAACGACCCGCGGCAGGGATCAGAGCGCGCGGTGTGGGTGCGATCGGTGCCCGGCGAGGCACCGCCGGTGAGCTTCGCCGAGGACCTCTCGAGCATCCGCTGCGAGGACGGCAGCGAGCTGCGCTTCAGCGCCGAGGCCCAACGCCGGCGCCGCGAGAACCTGCTGCTGCTCGCCAGTGACTACGTGGCGCCGTTCGGAAGCTTCGCCGGCACGCTGCCGGGGCACGTGCCCCTCGAGCGGGGGCTGGGCGTCATGGAGCACCATCGGGCGCGCTGGTAGCGCTGCGGTGCCTGCGCAGGGCATCCAGCAGCAGCTTCGAGTGCATCGCTCCGATCAGCTCCCGCAGAGGCTCCACGCCGGCGGCGATGATCTCCATCGCGCGCTCCACCTCGACCGTGCCCGCGAGCCTGCCCAGCAGCGCGCTCAGCTCCTCCTCGACCAGCGGCTCGAGCGCCTCGCGGTAGCGCAGGGTGTCGTACACGGTGAAGCCCAGCGCCTCCTCGTAGCCGCCCGCGCGGAAGCTCGCGATCGCCTCGATGATCTTCAGGTCCTCGCTGGTGTAGCCGCGCCGGGTGGGTGTCAGCACGCCGATCTCCGCGAGCCGGTCGAGCACGTTGCGGGGCACGCCGTAGCGCTTGATGGTGGCGGCCCGTGACAGCCAGCCGCCCTCGGCCGCGCGGGCAAGTGCGCCCTCGATGATGCGGTCCTCCAGCTCGACCAGCGCGTTGACCCGCTCGGGATCCTCCTCCAGCGCACCGCGGATCACCCGCAGCGGCAGGAAGCGCTCCTCCTGCAGGCGCTTGATCAGCGAGATCCGGTCCACGTAGGAGTCGGGGTAGTAGGCCATGTTGCGGCTCGTGCGCACGACGTCCTCGCCCGCCCCCAGCAGGCCCTCGCGCAGGTAGTAGCGGATCGTGCCCGGGCTGACCCCGGTGCGCTCGGCCAGCTCGCTCATGCGCAGCAGCGGGCCGCTCCCCGAGCTCCTCCCCGCCGGTCGCTCGCGCTCGCGCTCGCGTTCGTGCGGCGGGCAGCGCCGCCCCCGCCGCGGCCCGTGTTCCTCGCCGGCCCTGTCTTCACGCGCGCAGCGTCTGGTCGCTGCGCTCCTGCGCGGGACCGGCGGCCGCGCCGCTGCTCAGCAGCTCCTGCACCTCGGCCTCGGAGTAGCCGGCCGCCAGCAGCACGGCCTCGGTGTGCTCGCCGAGGGCGGGACCCGGCAGGCGGGCGTGGTCGCCGGGAGTGCGGCCCAGCTTGACCGGCACCCCCAGCTGGCGCACCGGCTCGGGGCACCCGGGCTGCTCGATCTCGACCACCATCTCGCGCTCGCGCACGAGCTCCGAGGACAACGCCTCGTCCAGCTCCAGGACCGGCTCCAGGCAGCAGTCGTGGTCGCGCGCGAACTGCTCCCAGTGGGCACGGGTGCTGGCCGGCGAAGATCTCCTGCACGGCGCGGTGGGCCTCGCCGCCGGGCCCCTCGAACTGGCGCGGGATCAGGTCCTCGCGCCCCACCCCGCGGCACCAGGCCTGCCAGAACTTCGGCTCCAGCGCCCCCAGCGAGACCCAGCCGTCGGAGCATTCGTAGGGGCGGTAGCAGACCAGTGAGCCGGCCAGCGGGAGGTCGCCGCGGCGGGGGACGTTGCCGTCGGCGAAGTAGGAGCCCGCCACCATCGCCAGCCACGACAGCGCGCCGTCGGACATGGAGACGTCGACGAACTGGCCCTCGCCCGAGCCCGGCCGTCCGGGGCCGCCGTCGCGCTCGCGCAGCGCGGCCATGATGCCGAAGGCGGCCATCAGGGCGCCCGCCGCCGAGGTCGGCGATCTGGCCCGCGGCCTGCACCGGGGGCCCGCCCCGGTCTCCGGTCATGCCCAGCAGCCCGATCAGGCCGAGGTAGTTCATGTCGTGCCCGGAGGCGTCGCGTTTGGGGCCGTTCTGGCCGTAGCCGGAGATGCCGCAGAAGACGATCCCCGGGTTGACCTCGCGCATGCGCTCGTAGCCCACCCCGAGCCGGTCGAGCACGCCCGGGCGGAACGATTCGAGTACCACGTCGTGGTCGCGCACCAGCGCCAGCAGCGCGTCGCGTCCGGCATCCTGCTTGAGGTCCAGGCGGATCGAGCGCTTGTTGCGGTTCAGGGCCAGGAACAGGGCCGAGCGGGCGCTCTCGTGGGCGCCCTCGTAGAAGGGGGCCGACCAGCGGATGTAGTCGCCCATGCCGGTGTCCTCGACCTTCAGCACCTCGGCGCCGAAGTCGGCCAGCAGCAGCGAGCAGAAGCCGCCCGGCAGCAGGCGAGAGAGGTCGAGCACGCGGATGCCCTCCAGCGGCAGGCTCATACCGGCGCCCCCCGCTGTGCGACGGCGAGCAGCTCGCGCGCCTCGTGCACGCTCGCCGGGCGGCGGCCCATGTCCTCGGCCATCTGGCGGGCCTTGGCGATCAGCTCGCCGTTGGAGCGCGCCATCTGCCCGTCGGGCAGATACAGGTTGTCCTCCAGGCCGACGCGGATCGAACCCCCGAGGGTCAGCGCCGCGCCGACCAGCATCCACTGATCGCGCGAGATCCCGATCACGCCCCAGTGGGAGCCGGCGGGGATGTTGGCGACCATCGCGGCGAGGTTGGTGGCGGTCGGTGGGATCCCGCCGACCACACCCATCACGCAGTCCACGTGCAGCGGCTGGCTGCAGCACGCCCATGTCGATCAGCGGTGCGAGGCTGCCGACGTGGCCGATGTCGAAGCACTCGTGCTCGGGTTTGATGCCGAGCTCGTTCATCGCCTCGAGCAGCTCGATGATCTCCTCGAAGGGGTTGGCGAAGACCATGTTGAAGACGAACTGTTTGCGCGAGCGTGAGTACTTGGCGTAGTTCATCGAGCCCATGTTCAGCGCCGCCACCTCCGGGCGGCAGGCGCGCAGGTACTCGATCCGCTTGGCCACCGGGACGCCGATCGTGCCGGTCGAGAAGTTGACGATCACCTCGTCGCCGACCTCCTCGCGGATGGCGTCGCTGATGTCCATGAAGTCCTCGACCTCATAGCTCGGCGTGCCGTCCGGTTTGCGGGCGTGGATGTGGATCATCACGCCCCCCTCGTCCACGATCCGGCGCGCCTCGGCGGCGTACTCCGCGGGCGTGTAGGGGATCGCGGGGCACTGCTCGCGGTTGGCGATCGCGCCCGAGATCGAGCAGGTGATCACGACGGGGTCCTCGACGCTCACGGCCTTCCTCCTCGGTGGCTCATACGGGCACTACCCCCTGGCGCTTCCAGGGACGCTCGATGCGCTTGTCCTTGGCCATCTCCAGCGCGCGGCAGATCGTCTCGCGCGTGTGGCGGGGGTCGATGACGTCGTCGATCATGTCGTTGCCGGCGGCGATGTAGACGTCGATGATCTTGCGGTAGGCCTCGATCAGCTCGGCCTTCTTGGCGGCCGGATCGTCGGCTTCCTCGACCTGTTTGCGCATCACGATCTCGACCGCCCCCTCGGCCCCCATCACGCTGATCTCGGCGCTCGGCCAGGCGACGATCATGTCGGGCTCGTACGCGCGCCCGTTCATCACGTAGTAGCCCGCGCCGTAGGCCTTGCGGATCACGACCGTGACCTTCGGCACGGTCGCGTTGGAGACCGCGTAGAGCATCTTCGCGCCGTGGCGGATGATCCCCTCGGCCTCGACCTTGGTGCCGACCATGAAGCCGGGGACGTCCATCAGGAACACCAGCGGGATCGCGAAGGCGTTGCACAGGTTCACGAAGCGGGCGGCCTTGTCGGCGGAGTCGTTGTCGAGGATGCCCCCGAGCTGGCGGGGCTGGTTGGCCACGATCCCGGCGGGACGCCCGCCGAAGCGGGCCAGGCAGGTGATGATCGTCTTCGCCCACTGGCCCTTGATGTCCAGGTACTCGCCGTCGTCGACGACCCGGGAGATCACCTCGTACATGTCGTAGGGCTTGCGGTTGGACTCGGGCAGCACGTCGAGCAGCGCCTCCTCGGCGCGGTCGATCGGGTCCTTGGTCTCGCGCACGGGCGGCGGCTGTTCGCAGTTCTGGGGCATGAACGACAGGTACTGCTTGATGCGTTCGATGCACTCCTCGTCGCTGGCGACCTCCATGTCGCCCACGCCCGACTTGCGGCAGTGCACGCGCGAGCCGCCCAGCTCCTCCTGGCTGACGTCCTCGCCGATCGCCGCCCGCACCAGGTGGGGACCGGCGAGCGCCATCGAGCCGCGGCCCTTGACCATCGGCACGAAGTCCGCCAGGCCGGGGATGTAGGCGGTGCCGGCCGCACACGGTCCCATCAGAGCCGCGATCTGGGGGATCACCCCGCTCATCACGACCTCCTCGCGGAACAGGTGCCCGGAGCCCGCGAACAGCGACCCGACCGCCTCCTGGATGCGCGCGCCGGCGCTGTCGAGCAGCCAGATGAAGGGGATCCGCTTGGTCAGGGCGAGCTCCCGCAGGCGGGTCACCTTGAGCTCGCCGGTCATGCCCATCGAGCCCGCCATGACGGTGAAGTCGTAGGCGCACACGGCCGCCAGGCGGCCGTCGATCTTGCCGTAGCCGGTGATCACACCGTCGGCCGGGGCGTCCTTCCCCTCCATCGCCCGCTGGGAGAAGTGGGGCCGCCCGTGCATGCCCAGCTCGACGTAGGTGCCCTCGTCGATCAGCAACGCCAGACGCTCGCGGGCGGTGAGCTTTTCCTGGCCGTGCTGGCGGGCGATCCGCTCCTCCCCACCCCCCAGCCTGATCCGCTCGCGGCGCTCCTGGAGGTCCTCCAGCAGCGGCCGCAGCAGCGAGCTCTCCGGCGGGCGCAGCGTCCTTGGCGGCCTTCGCGCGGGCGGCCATCAGGCGCCCTTCCAGACCGGGTCGCGCTTCTCGAAGAAGGCGGTGACGCCCTCGACGATGTCCTCTGTGGACATCGCCAGGGTGAGCTGGGCGCGCAGGTAGTCCAGGGCGTCGTCGAGGGGCATGTCCAGCTGGCGGCGCATGGCTTCCTTGCCCAGGCGCATGATCACCGGGGACTTGGAGGCCAGGCGCCCGGCCCAGTCGGCGACGGCCTCGTCGAGCTCGGCGTCGGGGACGACGCGGTTGACGATGCCCGCCGCGAGCGCTTCGGAGGCATCCATGCGCTCGCCCAGGAGCAGCATCTCGTTGGCCTTCTTGCGGGGCACGTTGCGGTAGATGAGCGCCATGATCATGAACGGGAACGCGCCCACGTTGATCTCCGGCGTGCCGAAGCTCGCGCCCTCCCCGGCCACGATCAGGTCACACGCCAGGGCGATCCCGAGCGCGCCGGCGAGGACGTGTCCGCGGGCCGCGCACACGGTCGGCTTGCCGAGCTGGCCGATCTGGCGGAACACGCCCACGAAGCGGTCCGAGCCGAAGTGCTTGTGCACGAGCGGGACGTCGGCCGCGAAGCCGCCCAGGTTGGCCCCCGAGGAGAACGTGCGCTCGTGCGAGGAGCGCAGCACCACGCAGCGGGCACCGTCGTCGTCCCGGGCCCGCTCGAGCGCCGCGGTGAGCCCTTCCAGCAGCTCCGTGGAGAGGGCGTTGCGGGTGTCGGGGTCGTTGAGCGTGATGCTCGCCACGCCGGCGTCGTCCAGCTCGTAGAGCACCTTGTCGGCCGCCATCCTAGCCGCGCGATCCTAGCGCTAAGTGATCAGCTTCACTTCGTACTCCCTTCGGAGGCGCAGCTTCCGTTCGACGCGGGTCTGGTCCGGTCGGCGGGGGGCGCCTGTATCCCGAGGGGCTGGGGAAGGTTCACCGCCAGCACACTGGTGACGACGTCGATGCCTTCCCGCGCCGAGCCCTTCCTCGCGACGACCCGCAGCGGCACACCTTCTGCGTTGATGAAGACTTCGAGCCGTTCGGTCACCCGAGGCATCACCCGGCGCGGGTGCACGTGAAGGGCGGCGGCGAACCCCACGGGGAGTGTGTGGGCGGGCACGCTGCGGATCGCCAGAAAGGCCGTCACGGGCTGCCCGGCCACCGTCCTCGGGCCGAGGTCGGTGACCTTGGACGCCGCCAGCGCGTCGATCAGGGCCCCGTAGGGGCGGTGCGGGTCCTTTTTGTCGGGGAAGGGCCCGCCGACGGGTGACACGGCGCCCACGGGGAGGGGAAAGCTGATCCAGGGACGACCCGGCCAGCAGGAGCTCGGCACCCACACGTACAGGTTCGAGCCGGACACGATGTAGCCCGAGCGGCCTTCTTCACCCGCGGCGGAGAACTCCCCTTCGGGGGGGTCTCCGCCGCTCAGGCCGATCAGGCGGGCACCCTGGGAGACGGGGACCTTTGAAACGTGACGGCTACATCTCCCGTGCTCGCAGGTCTCTCCGCCACTTTCCGCCAACGATGTGACCCGGAAGGTCTCTTCCCAGCGCTCGCTGTGGATCTGCAGGCCCTCCATCTTCTGCTCGAGCACCACCAGCGCCGGCGGGGGCCCGGGCGTGGACGCGACCACCGCTCCGCCGGACGCCGCCCCGGCGGAGGCGACGAACGCGATCGCAGCGAGGAGCAGGAGCGCGCCCAGCACGAGGAACGTCGCGGCGGACAACCTGCCGCTCGGCGCTCCTCCCCCCTTCCCTCTCCGTCCCATAGCAATACCAACTCTACGCTAAGCCGGGCCGCAGCCCGCGTCGTGAAGTGCGAATCTCTACTGTGTACTTTCACCGCGCCGTCGGTGTTCACCTGAACGCGCGCGAGAGCGCGCGTCGCCACGCGCGCGCGAGAGCGCGCGGCGCCGGATGCCCGGCGGCAACGCCACCCGACACCCAGCCAGCCCATCAAGGAGACCGCCCCCACGATGGCCGCGACCGCCGAGAGCGTCCTGAAGCCCGACTCCAGCGCGAGCCGCAAGCACTTCATCTTCACCGACGAGCACGAACAGCTGCGCGAGTCGATCCGCAACTTCGCGGTCAAAGAGCTCGCCCCCCACGCCGACGAGTGGGAGGAGACCACGTTCCCGGACTCCGTGTTCCCGCGCATGGGCGAGCTCGGATTCCTCGGCCTGGACAAGTCCGAGCAGTACGGCGGCCAGGGCGGCGACTACTACACCAGCCTCGTGCTCGCCGAGGAGATCACAAACGCCAACTCCGGCGGCCTCGCGATGGGGATCGCGGTGCACACCGACATGGCGATGCCGCCGATCCTCGCGTTCGGCACCGAGGAGCAGAAGCAGGAATGGGTCGTCCCGGCGATCAAGGGCGAGAAGATCCTGTGCCTCGGGATCACCGAGCCGGACGCCGGCTCGGACGTCTCGGGCATCAAGACGCGGGCGGTCACGCGACGGCGATGACTACGTCATCAACGGCTCCAAGACCTACATCACCAACGGCCACCGCGCCGACGTGATCGTGCTGGTGACCAAGACCGACCCGGACGCCGGATACGACGGCTTCACGCTGTTCCTGGTGCCGATGGACGCACCCGGCGTGATCCGCGAGAAGCGCCTGGAGAAGCTCGGCATGCACGCGTCCGACACGGCGCTGCTCGCCTTCCAGGACGTGCGCGTGCCCGCGACCGCCGTGCTCGGCCAGGTCGGCAAGGGCTTCTACCACATCATGTGGGAGCTCCAGGGCGAGCGCCTGATCGGCGCCGCCGGCTGCGTCGCCGGGGCACAGAAGTGCTTCGAGAAGACCCTCGCAGTACGCGCACGAGCGCAAGGCGTTCGGCCGCGAAATCGGCAAGTTCCAGGTGATCCGCCACAAGTTCGCGGAGATGGCGACGAAGATCGAGTCCGCTCGGCAGATGGTCTACGTCACCGCCTGGCGCTTCAACAACGGCGAGTACCCGGTGCGTGAGATCTCGATGGCCAAGCTCCACGCCTCGCGCATCGCCTGCGAGGTGGCCGACGAATGCATCCAGGTCCACGGCGGCGCCGGCTACATGAAGGAGTACGGCGTCGAGCGTGTCTGGCGCGACATGCGCCTGAACCGGATCGGCGCCGGCACCGACGAGATCATGCTCGACGTCATCGGCCGGTCATACGGCCTGTAGGCCGTCGCACGCCTGCGGCGACCGCGTCGGGAGCTGAGCCCGATCGCCGCCGAGGCGGGCGGTCCCGGCGCTGCGCCCGCGCGGCGCGCCCACCCACGTGCTCCTCCCCCGTTCACAGAGGAGCACGAGGAGCTGCGGGCATCCGCCCGCGGCTTCATCGAACGCGTGCTGACCCCTCACGCTGAACAGTGGGAGCGCGAGGAATGGTTCCCCAACGACGTGTTCCCGCAGTTCGCCGCGCAGGGCCTGCTCGGGCTGAAGTACCCCGAGGAGTACGGCGGGCAGGGCGGCGACTTCCTGCATGAAGCCGTGCTGCTCGAGGAGCTCGCGCGCTGCGGCAGCGGCGGCGTCGCGGCCGGGATCGGAGCCCACATCGGGATCGCGACCCCTCCCGTCTGGAAGTTCGGCACCGAGGAGCAAAAGCAGCGCTACCTGGTCCCCGCGATCCGGGGCGAGGTGCTCGGCGCACTCGGCATCACCGAGCCGGGAGCCGGCTCGGATGTGGCCTCGATCAGCACCCGCGCGGAGAAGGTCGACGGAGGCTGGCTCGTAAGTGGCGAGAAGACGTACATCACGAACGGTGTTCGCGCCGACTTCATCGTGACGGCAGTCAAGACGACACAGGAGGGCGGCCACCACGGCATCTCCTTCCTGATCGTCGACCGCGGCAGGGCGTCGAGTCCTCGAAACTGAGGAAGCTCGGCTGGCACGCGTCGGACACCGCGACGATCGCCTACCAGGACGTGTTCGTCCCGGAGGAGAACCTGCTCGGCGGCCTGAACGAGGGGTTCAAGCTGATCATGGCCAACTTCCAGTGGGAGCGGCTCGCGATGGCGCTCGGCGCGGTCGGCGCGATGCAGGTCGCGTGGGAGAAGACGGTCGTCTACGCCCGCGAGCGCCAGAGCCTTCGGGCGCCCGCTGTCGGGCCACCAGGCGATCCGCCACAAACTCGCGGACCTCGCGACCTCGCTGCACACCTGCCGCTGCGTCACCTACGACGCGCTGCGCCGCTTCGTCGACGGCGAGGACCCGCTGAAGGAGGTCACGATGGCCAAGCTCGCTGACCCAGCGCGCGGCGTTCGAGTTCATGGACGACTGCCTGCAGATCCACGGAGGCGCGGGCTACATGCGCGAGTACTGGATCGAGCGCGCAGCCCGGGACGCCCGCCTCGGGCCGATCGGCGGCGGCAGCGACGAGATCATGCGCGAGATCCTCGGCCGCGTCCTCGCGCTCTAGGGTGCCCTCTCGAGCCGGGGCCGCCGCGTCGCTCCCGGCCCCGCCGCTGCGGGCCGACAGCGCCGGTGCAGACCTTCCGAGCGCTCCCACCGCTGTCCTGCTCGCGGGCGCCTCTGCCTGCTCGCCGTCACCCGCCGCCATCGCGGGCACGAGCACACGCCCGGGATCCAGCCCGCACGGCCCGCTCCCACCGCCTGTCGCCAAGTGCCGCAGGCGCACCCCGCGCAGATCCACGCGTCTGTTCTCAAGCCCCTGCCACCTCGCCTCCGTGGGACCTCACACCCCTCCTCCGCGCCAGTCGCGGCGCTCCCGCGGTCGCCGCTCGGCACGCCCGCGCTGCGCAGCCGGCGCACTCCCACGCGCCGCCGCACGCCGCGAGCCGGACATGCACCGACGCGGGGCTGATGCCCACCAAACACAACATCGTGCGGGTCCGCGCCGCCGTGCTGTGCCTCATCAACCGCGAACGGGTGGACCGCGGCGAGCAAGCGCTGCGGGTGAACGTGCGCCTGCAGAGGGCCGCGCAGCGCCACACATTCAGCATGGCCTTCGGCGGCTATTTCGAACACCGCGGCCCCGGTGGGCAGACCCCGCTGAGCCGCATGAGACAGACGGGATACATACGCGGCGCGCACGCCGCGTTCGCGGTCGGCGAGAACATCGCGTGGGGCACCTGTACCTCGCGACCCCGAGGGCGATCGTCACGGCGTGGATGGACTCGCCCGAGCATCGCGCGAACATCCTGAACGGGCGCTTCCGCGACACCGCGGTCGGTGTCTCCGCCCACGTTCCCCGAGCTCTCGGGCACGGTCAGCGGGGCGCGATC
Source organism: uncultured Solirubrobacteraceae bacterium (assembly GCA_963742395.1). Lineage (GTDB taxonomy): Bacteria > Actinomycetota > Thermoleophilia > Solirubrobacterales > Solirubrobacteraceae > Palsa-744. Next base: position 49,863 of record CAVUME010000007.1, read on the forward strand.
TACACGCAGGACTTCGGCGTCGTCTCCGGCCGCTGAGGCGGCCCCGCCGGTGCGCGCGGCGCGAAGGCCCGGCGGCTGCGCTGGGATAACCTGCGCGCACATCACCACTACAAGGAGACACAACAGCTATGGGAGTACTCGACGGCAAATCCGCGATCGTCACCGGGTCGGCGCGGGGCATCGGCCGCGCCACGGCTGAGCTGCTCGCCTCACAGGGCGCTCAGGTACTGATCAACGACCTCGACGACGACGTTGCCGAGCAGGCCGCCGGCGAGATCGCGGGCGAGACGGCGGTGTTCGCCGGCGACCTCACCAAGCCCGGAGCCGCGGACAACCTCGTCAAGGCTGCGATCGACTCGTTCGGGAAGATCGACATCATCGTCAACAACGCCGGCTACACACTCGACGCGCCGGTCCACAAGATGAGCGACGAGCACTTCCAGGCGATGCTCGACATCCACACGGTGGTGCCGTTCCGCGTGATCCGCGCCGCCGCCCCCTACCTTCGCGAGCCGGCCAAGAAGGAGCGCGAGGAAGGCGTCGAGGTGTTCCGCAAGATCGTCAACATCTCATCGACCTCGGGCACATTCGGGAACGCCGGCCAGGCCAACTACTCGGCCGGCAAGGCAGCCGTCGTCGGCCTGACGAAAACGGTCGCCAAGGAGTGGGGCCAGTTCAAAGTCAACGTGAACGCCGTCGCGTTCGGGTTCATCGACACGCGGCTCACGCAGGCGAAGGTCGATGAGAACACGATGGAAAAGGACGGCGAGACGATCCAGCTCGGCATCCCCGAGCAGATGCGCCAAATGGCCTCAATGATGATCCCGCTCGGCCGCCCCGCGACGCCGGAGGAGGCCGCTGGAGGCGTCTTCTTCCTGTGCTCGCCGTGGTCGAACTACGTGCATGGCCAGACGCTGCACGTGACGGGCGGCGTGTTCGGCGGTATGACGTGGCTGAGGCCGCTAGGCGGGCGGGCCGCGCAGGTCCAGCAGGCAGCCCGAGAAGTAGGCCCCGGCGGGGGAGGCGAGGTAGGCGGTGAGCGCTGCCACCTCGCCCGCCGGCGTGCCGGCGCCGGGGGCCACGGCGACGGTCGTCACGTGGTAGCGCGACCACTCGATCGACAGTGTCCGGGCGAGGTTCTCCAGGCCCGCACGCGGCGTCCGCACACGGGTCCGCCCGTCCGCGCGGTCGGCGATCCCGGCGCCGGCGCCCCCGCGGGTGCGACCAGCACGTCCGCCCCGGCCGCGGCGCTCGATGAGGGCGCCGGCCACGACCCTCGTGACCTCCCACGTCAGCGCATCGTGCGCCCAGCGCGTCCCGGGCGCTCGCCGCGGCGCCGAACACGCCGGCGGCGTCGACCACCAGGAGGTCCGGGAGCCCGGCCTCACGCAGCGTTCCGCGAGGCTCCTCCCCGGCCGGCGCACACCTCCGTCAGTCCGCCGAGGTCGCGCGAGCGCTGTCGGCGAACGCCTTCTGCAGGGCGTGACCGGAGCGCTCTCGCGGGCCCGCATGATCGAGACGCCCTCGAGCAGCCCCGGGGGCAAGCAGCTCCGCGGTGGAGAAGGCGCTCACTCGGGGAGCAGTGGGTCCGGCTCGTCTCGCGCGGGCCCGCAGTTCGAAGTACATCACGGCCGCCGCGAGCGCCGACAGCGGGGCGCTCGAGGACGCCCACGACACCTGGGCGACGATCCCCGCGCCCGTGCCGGCCGAGCGGCGACGGCCTCGATGATGTAGCCGGCCGCGCCCACCACCACGACCACGATGATGATCACGGCGAACACCTGCCAGCCGTTGCCGCTCACGAGCTGGCGGCTGCGCCGGAGGGCCGCGAACACGTCCGGGCGCTCGAGCACCACCACCGGCGCGGCCACCGACCACAGCGTAAACAGGATCAGGCCGGGGATCACGAACAGGATGAAGCCGGCGATGACCCCACCGCGGCCACCACGCCGACGAGGATCAGCTGGCCGAGCACCGGCGACGCGGCGCGCAGAAGCTGCGCCGCGGTGGAGTCGCGCCGGCCGTCCTGCACGTCGGCGACGAGGCTCACCACCATCCCCGTGAACAGCGTCATGGCGACGAGGTAGATCAGCAGCGCAACCAGGCCGAGCCCGGGGCCGGTGGCGATCAGGACGCGGGCGAGGATGCCCGTGAAGACGAACACGGCCGCCGATGCCGGCATCAGCACGGCGGCCTGATCGACGTAGATGTCGAACACGCGCCGGATGACGGCGCCAACGTCAAGGCGAGCTTCGACCACTTCCGCGCCCGCGCTCTGGCAGCGCGCCGAGATCGGTGCTGTGGTGGGCGCCGCGCCGGCGCGGCGCTGCTCACGAACCCGCCGCACGATGCCCTTGCGCCCGTGCTGCTCCAGCCCGCCGTAGAGCGCGCGGATCTCCGCTGCACCTCGTCGGCTACGACCTGCTGCTGCTCGCGCGTGGATCTCGCCACCACCTCCCAGCGCATCGGGTCACCGTACTGGACTGTCACCTTCGGGAACTGCAGGCGCTTCCAGTTGCGGATGCGCGAGGAGCCGTAGATCGCGATCGGGACGACCGGCGCGCCGGTCTCGAGCGCGAGGCGGCCGATGCCCGGCTTGGCCTGTTCGGCGAGCTGGCCGGTGCGCGAGCGCCCGCCCTCGCAGTACATCGTGATCGCGCCTTCGCGCGCGAGGATCGTCGTTCGCGGTGATCAACATCTCTTCGTCGCGTGCGCCACGCCGCACGGGGAACACGCCGCCGTGCGTGAACACCAACTGCAGCGGCCTCTTGAACATCTGCGACTTGGCCATGAAGCGGACCTTGCGCCGGATGTAGCAGCCCATCAGGAAGTGGTCCATGAACGAGAAGTGGTTCGGGGCGAGGATCACCGCACCGCGCCCGGGGACGTTCTCGATCGAGATCGACCGTGTGCGCAGCAGCGTGTACGCATAGAGCGATGTGAGCACCCGCACGATCTCGTACACGAAGTCCGGTTCGCGCGACCTCGCGCGCTCGTGGAAGCGGTCGAAGTACTCCTTGGGCCGAGAGTCCGTGTAGACCTGCTCGCGCATCGGCGCGAGATCACTCATCTGCTCGCTCATCCTGCGCGCAGGTTACCTCCGCCCGGGCGGCAAGGTTACGCGCCCATCCGCCCCACACCGTCGCCGCTGCAGGCACGCACGAAGATCGCGCAGCTGGCGCGCGCGGTGCGCGAAGCCGGCGGGCGAGCGCCCGCTGGCGCGGTGGCGAGGGTCGAGCTCGAGCTCCTCCACGCGCGCGCCGGCGCGCGCCGCGTCGATCGTCATCGCGAGCTCCATCCCATAGCCCGCGCGCGAACGGCAGCAGCGCCCGAGCACGCCCGCGCCCATCGCGCGCTGGCCGCTGAGATCGGGGCCCGCGCGCGCAGCCCGCAGCGCTGTGCGGATCGCCCACCGCGCAAAGCCCCGCGCGACGCCGAAGCCGCCCCCCTCACGCGCTGCGAAAGCCGCCACCGCCAGGTCGGCGCGCCCGTCGCTGACCACCTCCACGAGCGTCGCCAGCGCGCGGCGGACTCCCCCAGGTCGCCGTCGCACAGCAGGAACACCGCCTCGGCGCCGTCGGCGGACTCGGCGCTCGCAGCGCCAGGCGCGCGGCGACGCTCATCGCCGCGCCCTTGCCGGCCCGGCGCCCGGCTGCGAGACGACGCTGCCCCGGCCACCGCGCGCGAGCGCGGCGGTGTCGTCGCGCGAGCCGTCGTCGGCGACCCACAGCTCGCGCCCGCGGCAGCGCCTGCCGCAGGAGGCGAGCGTGGCCGCCGATGCGCGCCGGCCTCGTCCCGGGCGGCCACGATCACCGCACGAGCGCCCGCCGCGGGGCGACGGTTCGGTCGGCCGCGGTGTCTATTGTCCCGCCCCTAGTGTTGTCGACCCGCGGAGGATCAGATGACTGACGTTGAGGCTCATATCACCGGCACGGTATGGAAAATCGAGTGCGCGGTGGGCGACACGATCGAGGAGGGCGACACGGTCGCGATCCTGGAGTCGATGAAGATGGAGATGCCGGTCGAGGCCGAGGACGCCGGCACGGTCAAGGAGATCCGCTGCGAGGAGGGCCAGGCCGTCAACGAGGGCGACACGCTCGTCGTGCTCGACTAGGCGCATGCGCGTCGCAGTCCTAGCGCTTGTCGAGCGCAGCCATCCCACAGCGAGCTCGCCGACGGCAAGCTGCTCGTCGACGAGCCAGCCGACGGGCGTCGTCCGGCTGACGATCTCCAACCCGGCCAAGCGCAACGCGCTCGACCACCCGATCCTCGACGCGATCACCGACACGCTGCGAGGGGCTCGCGGCGCAGCCCCAGCCGCGCGCTGCGTGATCGTCACCGGCGCTCACGGGATGTTCTCCGCCGGCTACGACATCGGCGAGATCCCGGACGAGGAGTTCGAGGAGCGCGCCGAGCGCCTGGTCGCGCACCCGTTCACGCAGGCGATCGACGCGCTGCGAGGCGTTTCCGCTGCCCGACGCTGGCCGTGCTGCCGGGGCACACGATCGGCGGCGGCCTGGAGCTGGCGCTGTCGTGTGACCTGCGCGTGGCGCCGCACGGGATCCGCCTGGGCATGCCCCCGGCGAAGCTCGGGCTCGTCTACTCCCACACCGGCCTGCGCCGCTTCATCGACGCGATCGGCGCCGCCCGCACGCGGGAGCTGTTCCTGCTCGGCCGCTACATCGACGCGCCGACCGCGCTCGCCTGGGGGCTCGTCAACCGCGTCGCCGCCGCCGAGCGAGCTCGAGGAGCGCGGCCTCGACGCTGGCCGCCGAGCTGGCCGGGCAACGCGCCGCTGTCCCAGCTCGGCAACAAGCGCGTGATCGCGCGAGCTGCTGAACGCCGAGGGCGAGCTCGCCCGCCGACGTCGAAGAGGAGCTGATCGAGCTGCGCCGCGCATCGTTCGCCTCGCAGGACATGCGCGAGGGCATGCGCGCCTTCGCCGAGCGACGCCCCCCGCGTGGACGGGCCGACTAGCCGTCCGCCGCCACCTCATACGGTTCGGCGCGTGGCGCCGCTGATCACACGCGAGGAGGCCCTCGAGCTCGGCGAGATCGAGGACCACGACGAGATCGAAGCGCTCGATCGGGCGCGCCTGGCAGGCACGCGTGGAGCGATTCGCCGACTCGACCGACATGTGCTCGCTTGTGAATGCCAAGTCCGGCGGCTGCGCCGAGGACTGCGGCTTCTGCGCGCAGTCGCGCTTCGCCGACGCAGAGACGCCGATGCACGCGATGATGGAGCCGGAGCAGATCCTCGAACACGCCCGCGCGGCGGAGGCGGCCGGCGCGCACCGCTTCTGCATGGTCACCCAGGGGCAGGGCCTGTCCAAGCGCGACTTCGAGCAAGTACCTGCGAGGGCGTGCGCCTCGTCTCCGAGCACACCAACCTCAAGCGCTGCGCCTCCGTCGGGCACATCTCGGCCGACCGCGCCCGCGCGCTGCGCGAGGCAGGCATCCAGCGCGTGCACCACAACGTCGAGACGGCGCTACAGCTACTACGACGAGGTCACCAGCACCGTCCGCTACGAGGGACGCCTGCGCACCATCGACGCGGTCCGCGAGGCCGGCCTGGAGACCTGCGTGGGCGGCATCCTCAACCTCGGCGAGACGCGCGAGCAGCGGGTCGAGATGGCCTTCGAGCTGGCCGACATCAACCCCACGAGCGTGCCGATCAACATGCTCAACCCGCGCCCCGGCACGAAGTTCGGCGACCGCGAGTTCATGGACCCGTGGGAGGCGGTGAAGTGGATCGCGATCTTCCGCCTGATCCTCCCCGACGCGCTGTTCCGCCTCTGCGGCGGGTCGCGTCGAGAACCTCGGCGAGCTGCAGGAGCTGGCCGTCCAGGCCGGCATCAACGGCGTCATGATGGGCAACTTCCTGACGACCCTCGGCAACGACCCCGGAGAGGACCGCGAGATGTTCAGGAGCTCGGCCTGAACGTCGCCCGCCAGCCCGACAACGCCGCCAACCCCCGCCCCGACAACCGCTCCGGCTGGATGTCGCGGCGAGACCCCGGACGTGGTCGAGGAGCTGCTGGCCCCGGAGCCCGAGCCGCAGCCCGCCACGCTCTGCGGTGCGCCTCTGGGACCCCTCCACGCAGCTGCGCTTCCGGGCCAAGCGGGAGACGTCCCGCCGCGCCCCGACGGTGCGCCGAACCGCGCCCCGGTGGCCCGCCAGGGAGCAGCATGAACGACGTCGAGGAGCGCCTGGAGGAGCTCGAGCGGCTCGGGCTCTCCCGGCGTCTGCGGCTGATCAGCGGACCACAGGGGCCGACCGTGCTGCTCGAAGGGCAGCCCGGTGCTGCTGCTGTGCTCGAACAACTACCTCGGCCTCGCCGACCACCCGCGCGTGCGCCGAGGCGGCGGCCGACGCCGCCATGCGCTGGGGCGTCGGCGCCGGTGCCTCACGGCTGGTGTCGGGCACGATGACGATCCACGGGCGCCTGGAGGAGCGCCTGGCGGCCTTCAAGGGCACCGACGCGTGCGTGCTGTTCGGCTCCGGCTACCTCGCCAACCTCGGCGTCGTCGGCGCGCTCGCCGGCCGCGGCGACACGATCTTCTCGGACGAGCTCAACCACGCCTCGATCATCGACGGCTGCCGCCTGGCCCACGCCGACGTCCATCGTCTACCGCCACCGCGACCTCGACCACCTCGAACGCCTTCTGCAGCGCCACCCGCCGCGACGTGACGCCGCCGCCGGGCACCTGATCGTGACCGACTCGGTGTTCTCGATGGACGGCGACGTCGCGCCGCTGGAGGGCATCGTCGGAGCTCGCCCGCCGCCACGGCGCGCGCGTGCTCGTCGACGAGGCCCACGCGCTCGGCAGCCTCGGGCCCGGCGGGCGCGGAGCGCTCGCGGAGATGGGCCTCGAGGACGAGGTCGACGTGGTGATCGGGACGCTCGGCAAGGCACTCGGCTCCTACGGCGCCTACGCGTGCGCTCCCGATGACATCGTGCGCCTGATGATCAACACCGCCCGCTCGCTGATCTTCTCGACCGCCCCGCGGCCGCCCGCGCTAGCCGGTGCGCTGGCCGCGCTGGAGCTGCTCGAGCGCGAGCCCCAGCGCGTGCGCCGGCTGCGCGACAACGCCCGCGCGCTGCGCGCGGAGCTCGAGCTGCAGGGCTTCCCGGTCGCCGGAGGGGGAGATGCAGATCGTCCCGCTGATCGTCGGCGAGGAGCGCGACGCGATGGCGCTGTGCCAGGACGCGATCGAGCGCGGCGTGTTCGCCCAGGCGATCAGGCCGCCGACGGTGCCGGCCGGCACCGCGCGGCTGCGCCTGGCGGTGATGGCCATCGCACACGCCGCCGAGCTGGAGCTGCGGCGCTGGCGCGGCGCGCGCGCTGGCCTGACCCCGGCGAGATGCCCCGCGCCGCGAGCTGGGAGCTCGATCCGGCGCCCAGCGATGGGCGGCCGCTGCACGAGGAGCGCGATGCGTCACGGCCGCGAGGAGGGGCCGAGCCCGTGCCGTCGGCGCGCCCGCCGACGCGGGCCGCGCCGGCGGCGCCGTTCGACGTCGAGCGCGAGACCGGTCACGCGCGGCCAGCGCCCCGCCGACGCCGGCGTGCGCGGCCTGTTCATAACCGGCACCGACACGGGCGTCGGCAAGAGCGTGGCCAGCGCCTGCCTGCTGGCCTCGATGCGAGCCGCGGGGGAGCCCGTGCGCGCCTACAAGCCGGTGCTCACCGGCCTGGAGCGAGCCCGCCACCGGGCCCTGGCCCGCCGACCACGAGCTGCTGGCGCTGGCGGCCGGGACGCAACCGCAGAGGTCGCTCCGCTGCGCTTCGGACCGGCCGCCTCCCCGCACCTGGCGGCCGCTCTGGCGGGCGCGCAGCTCGACCCGCGCGGGCTGCTCGGCAGGGCGCGCGAGCTCGGCGCCGGACACACGCTGCTGGTCGAGGGCGTCGGTGGCCTGCTGGTGCCGCTGAACGAGTCGCTTCAGCGTGTGCGACCTCGCGGCGGCCCTGGCTCTGGGGGTGCTCGTGGTCGCGAGGCCCGGCCTCGGCACGATCAACCACACGCTGCTGACGCTCGAGGCCGCCCGCCGGGCCGGGCTCGAGGTCGTGGCGGTGCTGCTCAGCGACTGGCCCGCCGAGCCCTCGCAGCTGGAGCTGCTCCAATCGCGAGACGATCGCCGCGCTGGGCGGCCGTCGAGGTACACACCCTGGCGCACCTGGCGGCGACCCGATCCGGCTGCGCTGGCGCGGCCGGGGACACGCTGCCGTGGCGGGGCTGGCTGTGGGCGTCGAGCCGCGCCGAGGCGTCCGCGCGGCGGCCCCGGCGCTCACCCGGCGCGCGCGGCGGCGAGCATCGCGCGGCCGATCTGCGCCAGGTCCTGCTCGCCGGTGACGTACGGCGGCATCGCGTAGATCAGCTCCCGGAACGGCCGCAGCCATACACCCAGATCCAGCGCGGCCGCGGTGGCAGCGGCCACGTCGACAGGGTGATCGAGCTCGATCACGCCGATCGCCCCGAGCACCCGCACGTCGCGGACACCGTCCAGCTCCCGGGCGGGCGCGAGCTGCGCCCGCAGGGCCCGTTCGATGCCGCGTCACCTGCTCGCGCCAGCGGCCGTCGCCCAGCAGCTCCAGCGACGCCAGCGCGACCGCGCAGGCGAGCGGGTTGCCCATGAACGTCGGCCCGTGCATGAGCCCGCCACCCTCGCCGCCGGAGACGGCCTGCGCCACCTCCGCGGTGCAGAGCACGGCCGCCAGCGTCATGTAGCCGCCGGTGAGCGCCTTGCCCACGCACATCACGTCCGGGCGACACGCCCGCGTGCTCGCTCGCGAACATCGCGCCCGGTGCGCCCGAAGCCGGTGGCGATCTCGTCGAGCACCAGCAGCAGGCCATGCTCGTCACACAGCGCGCGCAGGTGGGCCACGCAGGTGGGCGAATGAAAGCGCATGCCCCCGGCTCCCTGCACGACCGGCTCCACCACGATCCCGGCCAGCTCGCCGGAATGGCGCTCCACGAGCTCGCTCACACCGGCAGCCCAGTCATCGTCCAGCGCCCTCGTCGAAGCCGTCCGGAGGACGCTCGGCGAACACGTGACGGGCGAGCAGCCCGGTGAACAGCGAGTGCATGCCGCCGACCGGATCGCACAGTGCCATCGCGCCGGCGGTGTCGCCGTGGTATCCGCCCCGCACGGTCAGCAGACGCGTCCGCTGCGGCCTTCCGGCGGCGCGCTGGAACTGCAGGCAGAGCTTGATCGCCACCTCCACCGAGACCGAACCGGAGTCGGCCAGGAACACCCGCTCCAGACCCGCGGGGGCGAGCTCGCACAGACGCTCGGCAGAGACGCACGGCGCCCTCGTGCGTGAGCCCGCCGAACATCACGTGCGCCATGCTCCCCAGCTGGGAGACGACCGCCGCGTCGAGCGCGGGGTGACGGTAGCCGTGGATCGCACACCACCACGAGGCCATCGCGTCGATCGCCTCGCGGCCGTCGGCCAGCTGCAGGCGCACTCCCTCGGCCCCCACAACCGCAACCGACGGCACCGCCGCGGGCAGCGCGCCGTAGGGATGCCACACTCGCTCGGCGTCGAGGGCCAGCAGCGCCGGCCAGTCGCCCCCGAGCGCCTCGCGCGCCCGCACTGTGCCCAGCGCTCCCTCGGGCGCCCGCACCCTGCTCAGCCGTCTAGTCCTCGTAGAGGACGAATTCGCGCTTGCGCGCTCCGCAGACCGGGCAGAACCAGGTGTCGGGGATCTCCTCGAATGGCGTGCCCGGCGGGATCCCGCCGTCGGGGTCGCCTTCCTCCGGGTCATAGATGAAGCCGCAGGATTCGCAGATCCAGCGCTGCAATGTCTCGGTCGTGGTGCTCATACCGCGAGCTCTCCTTGCTGGTACGTGGGCGCCACAGACTAGCGGCCGGTAGCCTCAGCGGATGCGCCCGAGCGACGACGCCGCGAGGCGGTCTTCCGATGTGCCCTCGCCAGGGGGCACGGCCGATGCCCCCTCACCTGCGGGTACGCCCGCCGCGCCCCCCGGGGTGGAGCCCGGCACGACCCTGAACACCGGCGCCCCGGTGCGCCCCCGTCAAGCCGCCAGCGTGATCCTGCTGCGGGGTGGTGGCGAGAAGCTCGAACTGCTGCTCGTGCGACGCACTCCGAAGGCCAGGTTCATGGGCGGGGTGTGGGTGTTCCCCGGCGGTGCCGTGGACGAGGTCGAGGGCTCCGGCGAGGACGCCCACCGCGCGGCCGCCGTGCGCGAGCTGCACGAGGAGGCGAGCATCGAGATCTCCGACCCCTCGGCGCTGATCAGGTTCTCCCGCTGGATCACCCCGGCGGTCGTCACGATCCGCTTCGACACCCACTTCTTCCTGGCCCTGCTGCCCGAGGGCCAGGAGCCACGCGTGGACGGCGAGGAGTGCGTCGACGTCGGCTGGTTCACCCCGTCGGGCGCGCTCGAGTCCTCACAGGCGGGCGAGATCGAGCTCGTGTTCCCCACCATCAAGCACCTCGAGCAGCTGCAGGACTTCGCCTCGGTGGAGGAGCTGCTCGACTACGCCCGCGGCCGCGACGTGCTGCCGGTCGAGCCGCGCGTGCTGATGGAGGGCGAGGTCGCGCGGATCGTGTTGCCCGGGGACCCGGACTACTAATAGGTCGCCGCGGCGCGCCCCAACGGGGGCCTTGATTTCAGGGAGAACGCGCCGGTATGGTCTGGTGGAATCAGTAGCACCCACGGGGAGAGGGGCAGCCATGCGCAGGATCGCGATTGCAACGACCGTTTTCGTTGTGGGGGGGTTGGCAGCGGCGGGAGGAGCGGCGGCCGCGGAACCCGAAATGGGTGTCTGCGTCAAACAGAGCGAAGGAGCCGCTTTCAGCAACGCCAAGTGCACGAAGTCAGCCACGGGCTCAAAGGCCCGCTACGCGTGGAAGACCGAAATTGCGAAACCGGGCTTCACTATCACCGCCCGTCGCGTCGAAATCCAGAGCCATGAACACACCCACATCGCATGCACTTCCGCCTCCGGCGAAGGTCACTACTTCCAGTTCGGAACCGAAGGCGTGGTCATCACCTTCAAGGGCTGCGCACTGACGGAACTAGAAGGCAAGCAACCGCCCGAAAATCCAGAGTGCTCGAGCGAAGGAGCGGCATCGGGCGAAGTCACAACAGAACCACGCGGCGGCGAACTCGGCATCTCCGCGAACATAGAAGGCACGAAGGAGGGCGCTCTCGGTCTGGAAATCGTCCCGAAACTGAGCGCAGCCACCTGTGCCGGTGTCACGACGCAGCTGTTCGGTGAGGCGATCGGCCTCATGACGCCTGCCGCGAAGATGACCTCCAAGTCGAAACTCAAGTTCGCCGTTGTTGAACTGGAAGGCAACGAACGCCAAAACCCGTTTCGTTTCGTCGGCCAGCCGAATGAGGTACTCGAACTATGCGTCGAATTCTGCTCACAGGCAGTCGTCCGGGGCGTGTTCTCCATCACAAACGAAGAACCCGTGGAGGCGAACCCCGCCGCTAGGCGCCGCCGGCGCGAGGCCGCGAGCTCACCGGCCGGCGCGGCCCGCGCTCGCTGGGCAGCACCGCGTGCGCCACCAGGTCGGCGGGCGCGCCCTTCGCGCCCAGGCGCCGTTCCTGCGTGCTGACGGCGGCATCCCCCAGCGCGTGCAGCGTGCGATCGGACACGAGCACCTCGCCGGGCTCGGCGGCTTCCGCCAGGCGCGCCGCGATGTTGACGTCCACCCCGAAATAGTCGCCGCCGATCTTGCGCGGACGACCCAGGTGGATGCCGGTTCTCAGACAGGGGACGTAGTTCTCGACCTCGAGCGAGGACACGCGCGCCTGCGCCTCGAAGGCCGCGGCCGACGCGCTCCCCGCGTCCCAGAAAGCGGCCATCAGCCCATCGCCCAGCCGCTTCACGACCTCGCCCCTGCGTGCCAGGATCGGCGGCTCGATCGCGTCGCCGACATCGCGAAGAAGCTGAATCGCCGCGCCGTCTCCCGCCTGCAACGCCCAGCTGGAGAAACCGGCGAGGTCGGTGAAGACGATCGCCACGTCGACCTCGCCCCGGCCGCGACCGCGGTGCTCTGAGAAGTTCTGCCACGCCAGCAGCGCGAGTCAGCCCTACCTCTCCCACCAGGCCGGGCGCATCGCCCCTCAGCGCGGCCAGCTCTCTGGCGGCGAGGTCGGCTGGGCGGCCTCGCGCCGTCGAGAGGCGGTCGAGGTGGCCGTCGTCGCCCGCCAGGCGCTCGCGCATCCCTTTCGCGGCCGCGACGAGCGCCGGCTCGCGATTTAGCCGGCGAGCCGAGGAGAAGAGCCGCGAAACAGCGAAGCGTCGCTCGTTCATGGCCACGCAATCTGACAGCAGACGGACCGCTTGGGGTCGAAGGCGCCACCGCCGGCGCTAGCGCTGCGTCCCTTCGATCACGTGCATGACGGCGTTGATGAGGGCGAGATGGGTGAAGGCCTGGGGGTAGTTGCCGAGGTGGCGGCCCGAGGAGGCCTCGAGCTCCTCGGCGTACAGACCGAGCGGCGAGCCGTAGGCGAGCAGGCGCTCACAGAGGTGTTGAGCCTCGCGGTGCTCGCCGATTTCGCAACAGCGCGGAGACCATCCAGAAGGAGCAGATCAGGAACGTGCCCTCGCTGCCGTGTAGGCCGTCGTCGGTTTCATCCGGGCGGTAGCGGAGCACGAGCCCTCCCTCGCTCAGCTCATCTTGGATCGCCTTCACGGTGGCGCCGACGCGCTCGTCCTCGGGCGGCAGGAAGCGCACCAGCGGCACCAGCAGCGTCGAGGCGTCCAGTGCGTCGTGTCGTAGTGCTGGCGAAGACCCCGCGCTCGCTGACCCCGCGCTCGAGCAGCTCGCTGCGTATCTCGTCGGCCTCGGCCTGCCAGGTCTCGGCCTCCTCGGCCTGGCCCGCGCCGTTCGGCCAGCCGCGCGCCGCGGTCCATCGCCACCCAGCACATCAGCTTCGAGGACACGTAGTGGCGGGGCTCGCCGCGGGCCTCCCAGATGCCCTGGTCGGGCTCGCGCCAGGCCTCCGAGGCACAGCGGACCTGGTCGACGAGCACCGGCCACAGCCGCTCCGGGATGTGGTCGCGCTCCTTGGCGTGCACGTAGACCGAGTCGAGCACGGCGCCGAAGACGTCGTTCTGGCGCTGGTTGAAGGCGCCGTTGCCGATCCGCACCGGGCGGCGCCCCCTCGTAGCCGCCGAGATGGTCGAGCGTCGACTCCGTCAGATCGACGCGGCCGTCGATCCCGTACATGATCTGCAGCGCTCCGTCCGCTCCCCGCGTCATGTCGGCGACGTACTGGATGAAGTCGTCGGCCTCCCAGTCGAGCCCGAGCGCGTGCAGCGCCCACAGCGTGAAGGTGGCATCACGCATCCAGCAGTAGCGGTAGTCCCAGTTGCGTTCCCCGCCGGGCGTCTCCGGCAGCGAGGTGGTGGCCGCGGCCAGGAGCGCGCCGGTGGGCATGAACGTCAGCCCCTTCAGCGCCAGCGCCGAGCGCTCGAGATGGATCCGCCAGGGGTGGTCGGGATAGGTGCCTTCCGCCAGCCAGCCGCGCCAGAACTCGGCCGTGGCCTCGAGCCGCTGCTCGGCCTGCTCGACCGTGTAGCGGGCCGCCCCTGGCCTCCGTCCACGACAACGCGCAGTAGCGCTTCTCGCCCTTGGTCAACGTGTGGCGCCCGTGCGCGCGGTTGCCCTCGATCCCCATGCGGATGTCGCTGAACAGCCGCACGGTCGTCTCGCTGTCAGCTTCACCTTCGCCTTCGCCCGCGTCCAGGATGCTCAGGCCGGCAGGGCCGCCCGCGACCTCCTCCCAGGTGGCGGCGCAGGCGCCGTAGGCGAGCATCGGCTCGCACACGATCTCGACCTGGACCTGGCCCTGCAGGCACTCGATCATGCGCACCAGCAGGTGATCGGCGTCGTAGTCGGTGGGCGGGCGCGTGTGGCTCGAGCCGTGCTTGTTGTCGTGCCAGGTGCCGATCGTCAGCGCGTCCACCACGCGCACCCATCCCTGCGGCGTCATCCAGGTCGTCTCGATCATGTTCGTGCCCGGCAGGTAGCGGCGGCCGGCGGGCACGTAGACGCCGTAGGGGCCGACCCTCCAGCTGCCCGCGCCGCGGTCGAGCAGGGCGGCGAACACCGAGGGCGAGTCGAAGTGGGGCAGGCACAGCCACTCGATCGAGCCTTCGGAGGTGACCAGCGCGCCCGTGTGGCAGTCCGACAGGAAGCCGAGGTCGGCGATCGGCGGGAACGGCGAGTCGAAGGCGGCCCTTATGGGACGGAGCTCCGAGGGCGCCGTCGCCGGGGCGCCGCGACGGGTCCGCGGCCGCCGCGCCGGACCGCGGGCGCTCACCAGGCCACCGAGCCCAGCCGCAGCTGCTCCAGGTCCGGTCGCTCCACCCCGGACGGCAAGCGGCCTTCTTCCTCGAGCTTGTCGAGGTGCGCCGCCAGCGTCACGGCAGCGGCCACGCGCAGCGTCTCCGGCACGTCCGGCCAGGCCGCGTCCAGCAGCTCCCCGCTGCCGCGCAGCCCCGCGTCGAGCGCCTCCACCAGCGCCCGCTCGCGCTCGAGACGGTGCTCGATGTATTCGCGCAGCTTGCCGTGGCCGTCGGGCACGACGGGCCCGTGCCCGGGCAGATGATGGTGAAGTCCGAGCGCGCCGCGAGCCGTTCCAGCGCCGCCAGGTAGGCCGCCAGCGAGCCCTCGTAGGGGGTTATGAAGACGCTCCCGTGGCCGAGCACGGCATCGCCGCTGAAGCACGCGCCGTCCGCCAGCAGGGCGAAGTGGTCGGGGGCGTGACCCGGTGTGCGGACCGCCTCGAAGGGCCCGAAGCACTCGCCCTCCTGCAGCGTCACGCCGCTATCGCCGCCACCGCTCGCCAGTGGCGCCCCGTAGCGGGCGGCGAGCGAGGCCGCGGCCTCGCTGTGGTCGGCGTGGCCGTGCGTCAGCACGACCCCGCCGAGGCCGCCGCGCTCGTCGATCGCCGCGTGCAGACGCTCGAGGTGCTCCGCGTTGGCGGGGCCGGGATCGACCACCCACGCCGGGGAGCGATCCACGACCCAGGAGTTGGTGCCTTCGAGGGTGAGCGGCCCCGGGTTGGGAGCGAGCACCCGGGCGATCTGGCGCTCGGCGAGCGAGCTCCGCCTCGGAGTCGCTCACGCGAGGCTTGCCATCACATGCTTGACGACGGTGTAGTCCTCCAGCGAGTACACGCTCAGATCCTTGCCGTAGCCGGACTCCTTGAAGCCTCCGTGGGGCATCTCGGACACGAGCGGGATGTGGTCGTTGATCCACACGCAGCCGAAGCGCAGGGCCTTGGACACCCGCAGGCGCGCGGCCCACGTCGCGGGTCCAGACCGAGGACGCGAGCCCGTAGCGGGTGGCGTTCGCCCACGCGATCGCCTCCTGCTCGTCGCTGAAGCGCTGCACCGTGATCACCGGTCGAAGATCTCGCGCTCGATCATCTCGTCGTCCTCGCGCAGACCGGCCACGACCGTCGGCTCCAGGAAGAAGCCGGGACGCTCGGGCTCGTCGCCGCCGGTCACGACCTCGGCATGATCCGGGCGACGCTCCAGGAAGCCCTCCACGCGCTCGCGCTGGCGCTGGGAGTTGACCGGGCCGACGTCGTCTGCGCGACAGGGTGTCGCCGACCACGAGCCCGCGCGCCTGCTCGGCGAGCCCGGAGACGACGTCGTCGTAGACGCCCTCGGAGGCCAGCACCCGGGTCGCCGCGGTGCAGTCCTGGCCGGCGTTGTAGTAGCCCGTGCCGGCGATCGTCTCCAGCGCGCTGTCCATGCTGACGTCGTCGAACACGACCACCGGCGCCTTGCCGCCGAGCTCGAGGTGTACGCGCTTGAGCGTCTCCGCCGCCGTGCGGGCCACGTGCTTGCCGGTCTCCACCGACCCCGTCAGCGAGACCATGTCCACGTCGGGGTGCTCCAGCAGCGCCTGCCCGGTCGGGCGCCCGGGGCCCGTGAGCACGTTGAGCACGCCCTTGGGGAGGATGTCCGCCGCCAGCTCGGCCAGGCGCACGGTCGTGATCGGGGTCGTCTCGGCCGGCTTCAACACGATCGTGTTGCCGGCCGCGAGCGCCGGCCCGATCTTCCAGATGGCCATCATCAGGGGGTAGTTCCAGGGCGTGATCTGACCGACCACGCCGACCGCCTCGCGGCGCGTGAAGGACGTGTAGCCCTCCATGTACTCGCCGGCCGCGCGACCCTCCAGGCAGCGCGCGGCGCCGGCGAAGAAGCGCAGGTTGTCCGACATCACCGGCAGCTCGTCGCCCTTGACCGCCTCGATCGGCTTGCCGGCGTTGAGCGCCTCCAGGCGGGCGATCTCATCGGCGTTCTCGTCGATCGCGTCGGCCAGCGCGAGCAGCGCCTCGGCGCGCTGGGCCGGGGTCGTCTGTGACCACTGCTCGAACGCACGCCGCGCCGCCCCGACCGCGCGGTCGACGTCCTCGGCGCTCGACACCGGAGCCTGCGCCAGCTCCTCGCCGGTGGCTGGGTTGAGCACGGGTTCGGTGTCCCCCTCGGCGGGCAGGCGCTCGCCGTCGACGAAGTTGCTGAGGGTCTGTGCGGTGCTCGCCATTGTCTTTGCCTCTCGATGTCGGGGTGTTCGGGTGGGCCGGCTAGGCCTCCGCGCCGCTGAGCTCTAGCGCCCCGGCGACGGCCGGGTGGATGATCTCGCCCGCGCGCACATTCAAGCCCATGCGCAGGCCCGGGCTCTGCTCGAGGGCGGCGTCGATCCCGTGCTCCGCCAGCTCGATCACGTACGGAAGGGTCGCGTTGGTGAGCGCGTGGGTCGAGGTGATCGGGACCGCCCCGGGCATGTTCGTGACGCAGTAGTGGGTGACCCCGTCGACCTCGTAGGTGGGGTCGGAATGGGTCGTCGGGCGTGAGGTCTCAAAGCAGCCCCCCTGGTCGATCGAGACGTCGACCAGCACCGCGTGGCGCTTCATCAGCGCCAGCTGCGCACGGCTGATCACGTGCGGCGCGCGGGCGCCCTGCACGAGCACGGCTCCGATCACGAGGTCGGCGGACGGCAGCATCTCTTCGATCGCGAGCGCGGAGGAGTACACGGTCGACGCGCGCCCGGAGAAGGCCACGTCGAGTTCGCGCAGCCGCGGGATCGAGCGGTCGAACACGAACACGTCGGCTTCCATCCCGATCGCGATGAAGGCCGCGTTCATGCCCACCACGCCGCCTCCGATCACGAGCACGGTGGCGGCCGCCACGCCGGGGACGCCGCCGAGCAGGATCCCGCGCCCGCCGAGGGGACGCTCGAGCATGAAGGCGCCCGCCTGCGTGGCGATCTTCCCGGCCACCTCGCTCATCGGCGCCAGCAGCGGCAGATGCCCATCCGTGTCGGTGACGGTCTCATACGCGATGCAGGTCGCGCCCGAGCGCATCAGGCCGCGGGCCAGGTCGGGCTCGGCGGCCAGGTGCAGGTAGGTGAACAGCGTCTGCTCGGAGCGCAGCATCTCGACCTCGACGGGCTGCGGCTCCTTGACCTTCAGCACCATCTCGGCCTCGGCGAACACGCTGGCGGCGTCGGGGAGCACGCGCGCGCCCTGGGCGACGAAGTGCTCATCGTCCATCGCGCTGCCGTCCCCCGCCCCGGCCTGCACCAGCACCTCGTGCCCGCGGGAGGCGAGCTCGCGCACGCCCGCGGGCGTGATCGCGACGCGGTACTCGTCGGTCTTGATCTCGGTGGGGACGCCGATCCTCACCGCGCCAGCTCCCTGCCCCGCAACGCCAGCCAGAACTCGATCCGGTCGCGCGCGTTCGACAGGTCGCGGCCGGTCAGCTGCTCGATCCTGCGAATCCGGTAGCGCAGCGTGTGACGGTGGCAGTAGAGGGCGCCGGCGGCCTTCTCCCAGTGGCCGTTGTGCTCGATGAAGAGGTCGAGCGAGCGCGCCAGTTCTTCGCCGTAGTCACCCTCGCCGTCTTCGAGTGGACCGAGCACGCTTCGACAGTATGAGCTGAGCGCCTCGTCGTCCTGCAACGACAGCAGCAGCTGAAAGGCACCGAGGTCCTCGTAGCCGGCGACCTCGGGCCCGTCGCCGTTGTGCAGGCGCACCGCCTCCAGCGCGCAGCGAGCCTCGTGGAAGCTCATGCGCAGGCTTTGGGTCGGCCCGATCCGGCTGGCGGCCGCGCCGACCTCGCCGAAGCGCGTCACGAGCTCCTTGCGGATCGTGCGCGCGAGCTCCACCGGCGAGAACCCGCCCTTGCCGCCGGGATCGGATGCGTCGACGACCGCGCACACCAGGCCGGCGCGGATCGCCACCAGGCTGGGGACCCGCTCCGCTCGAGGATCCGTTCGACGCTCGCCGCCGCCAGCGCGGGGTCCGGGGGGCGGAAGGCGAGCACGGCCACGTGCGTGCCGATGCCGAAGGGCCGCAGTCGTGCCTGCACGTCCTCCGGGTAGAGGTGCCCGGTGAGGGTCTCCGCCAGCACGTCGCCGGCCACGTTTCGCTGCAGCAGTTCGTAGCGTTCCTCCAGCAGGCGCGCGAAGGCGCGCTCGGTGATGGCGATGAAGGGCAGCTCGTAGGGGACCTCGAAGAGCGGGAACTCGTGCGCCCGGGCCGCCTTCACGAGCGCAGCCGGGATGCGCCGGTGGCTGAAGCCGGTGCCGAAGCCGAGGCCGACGATTTGCTTCTCCACGAGGCGCTCGATCAGCTTGCGTTGGCTCGCGGCGTCGGTCAGGGCAAGGCCCGTGCTGAGCAGCAGCTCGCCCCCTTTCAGCCACGGCGTGGGGTCCGCGAGCTCGGTCGCGTGGACCCAGCGCACATGGGCGTCACCGTGCTCTTGACCGCAGACGAGCTTCAGCCCGAGCTCGCCGATCAGGCCTTCGACGGTGAGCTCCACCGTTCCACCATCTCGGAGGCCTCGGTCAGCACCGGTCTGAGCACGGCCTCGATCTCCGCGAACTGCTCGGGCACCGGCGATCAGCGGCGGGGACAGCTGCACGATCGGGTCGCCGCGGTCGTCGGTGCGGCAGATCAGCCCACGCTCGTAGAGCTGCCCGGAGAGGAAGCCCCGCAGCAGCTGCTCGGCCTCAGCGTGGGTGAAGGTCTCCTTGGTGTCCTTGTCCTTGACCAGCTCGATCGCCTGGAAGTAGCCCGCGCCGCGGACATCTCCCACGATCGGCAGGTCGCCCAGCGACTCGAGCATCGCGCGCAGCGCCCCCTCGTTGGCGCGGACGTGCTCACACAGCCCCTCGCGCTCGATGATCTGCAGGTTGGCCAGCCCCACCGCGCAGGCGACCGGGTGTCCGCCGAAGGTGAAGCCGTGGCCGAAGGTTGCCGTGCCATGCAGGAACGGCTCGGCGTGTGATCCCCGGCGATCACCGCGCCGAGGGCGGCGTAGGCGGAGCTGATGCCCTTGGCGGTGGTGATCATGTCGGGCTGGTAGCCGAAGCGTTCGCAGCCGAACCAGTGCCCCAGCCGTGCCCACGAGCAGATCACCTCGTCTGAGATCAGCAACACGCCGTAGCGGTCGCAGATCTCGCGCACGCGCTGGAAATAGCCCTCCTGCGGCACGAAGCATCCGCCCCCGTTCTGCACGGGCTCGAGGATCACGGCGGCGACCGTCTCGGGGCCCTCGAACAGGATCGCCTCCTCGATCGCGTCGGCCGCCCACAGCGGATCGCGTCCCTCCGGCCAGCGGTAGGAGTTGGTGTTCGGCACGTGGTGGCCGCCCGGAGTGAGCGGCTCGAACGGCGTCCGCAGTGGTTGCAGGCCGGTCGCCGTCAGGGCCCCCATCGAGGTCCCGTGGTAGGCCAGCTTGCGCGAGATCAGCTTGTGGCGGTTGTGCTCCCCGAGGGCGTGGAAGTAGGCCTTGGCGAGCTTCCACGCCGTCTCCACGGCCTCCGAGCCCCCGGAGGTGAAGAACACGCGGTTGAGGTTGCCCGGGGCCAGGCTCGCGACGCGGGCGGCGAGTTCGATCGAGGGCGGGTGCGCGTAGCTCCAGTTGGTGAAGAAGGGCAGCTGCGCCATCTGCTCGGCGGCCGCCTGCACGAGCTCCTGGCGGCCGTAGCCGACGTTGACGCAGTACAGCGCCGAGAGCGCGTCGAGGTAGCGCTTGCCGTGCTCGTCGTAGACGTAGCAGCCCTCCCCGCGCGCGATCACGGGGATCGCGTGCTGCTCGTCGTAGGAGCCCATGCGCGCGAAGTGCATCCACAGGTGGCGCCGCGCGTTGCGCTGCAGGCGGTCCGGGTCGCCGTCGCTCGCCACGCCGCTCTGGCCGGGCGCGCCGGGCGCCGCGGTAGAGCTCTGGTGCGTGTCTGCAGGGCTCACGGGGTTCACGGTCATTGGGCTTTCCATCTCGTCTCTCCCTCCCGCGGACTCAAACGGTCTCGCTAGACACCTTGAACAACGATATCCCCCTTCCCAGGTCCGGACAATGACGTCCTCGGTCAAGACCCCGTGGTCGGCTTGTACAGGATGGACAGTGAGGGGGCGTTGTTTTGGGGATTGCGCCACTTGTACAGGCGCCGGGCCGACTCGTAGCCTTTATGTCAAATGCCACGCCGCCTCGGGGCGGCCGGGAGAGGAGTGTCCGATGGCTGTCGAGAGCGCCGCCGTATGCGGAGCACCCGCCACGGGGAAGGTCGAGAACAAGGGTCTCAAGACCAACGCCATCGGCTACGTCTCGAACATCGTCATCGGCGTGGCCTCGACGGCGCCGGCCTACTCGCTCGCGGCCACGCTCGGCTTCATCGTGGCCGACAAGGGCGTCGGG
This sequence comes from uncultured Solirubrobacteraceae bacterium, assembly GCA_963742395.1. Classification (GTDB taxonomy): domain Bacteria; phylum Actinomycetota; class Thermoleophilia; order Solirubrobacterales; family Solirubrobacteraceae; genus Palsa-744. The sequence continues at coordinate 70,565 of CAVUME010000007.1, forward strand.
GTCCACGCGCCCGCCGTGCTGCTGGCGTCGTTCGTACCGATGCTGCTGATCTCGCTCGGCTACCGCTACCTGAACAAGGCGGACCCCGACTCCGGCACCACCTTCGCGTGGACGACGCGCGCCTTCGGGCCGACGTTCGGGTGGCTCAACGGCTGGGCGATCTTCCTCGCCGACCTGCTCGTGATGGCGTCGCTCGGCTACATCGCGTCGACCTACACCTACCTGCTGTTCGAATGGCACTACGGCGAAACCCACACCTGGGTGGCGCTCGTCGGCACCATCCTGTGGATCTGGCTGATGACGTGGATCTGCCACCGCGGCATCGAGCTGTCGGCCCGCATCCAGCAGGTGCTGCTCGGCTTCGAGTTCCTGATGCTGATGATCTTCGCGATCGTCGCGCTCATCGACGTGTATTCGGGCAACGCGGCCGTGCACTCGATCAAGCCGGCGGCCGACTGGTTCAACCCCTTCGCCATGAACTTCGGCGACCTCATCGTGGCGATGCTCCTGGGGATCTTCATCTACTGGGGGTGGGATTCGGGCGTGGCGGTCAACGAGGAGTCCGAGGACGCGAACGAGGGGCCCGGACGCGCGGCGGTCGTCTCGACCCTGATGCTCGTGGTGATCTACCTGATCGTCTCCGCGGGCGCGCAGGCGTACCACGGCACCGGCTTCATCTCCAACGAAGAAAACGCCAGCGACGTGCTGCACGCGCTGGGCCAAGGCGTGCTCGGCTCGGTGGGAGTGAGGTTCCTGATCATCGCGGTGCTCACCTCGGCGGCGGCCTCGACGCAGACGACGATCCTGCCAACCGCGCGCACGACGCTGTCGATGGCCAAGTGGGGTGCGATCGCCCCGGTCATCGGCAGAGTGCACCCACGCTTCCTCACCCCGACCGTCTCGACCTGGGGGTTCGGCATCCTGGCGGTGGCCACCGCGGTTCCGTTGATCCTGATCTCCGAAACCGTGCTCGAACTCTCTGTCGTCGCGCTCGGGATCCCGGTCTGCTTCTACTACGGCTCCACCGGCTTCGCGTCGCTCGTGTACTACCGGCACGAAATATTCGACAGCGCACGCAAGTTCATCTTCGTGGGCCTGCTGCCCTTCCTCGGGGGCGTGATCATGTTCGGGATCGGCATCAAGGCGATCACCTACTACGGCCACGCCGAAAACTCGGAAGGGAAAATCTACCTCGGCCTCACGCTGCCACTGTGGTTCGGCGGCATCGGCATGGTCATCGGCCTCGTGCTGGCAATCGTGTCGCGGCGCTTCTACGGCCCGTTCTTCTCACGCAAGACCGAAACGGCTCCCGCGGGACTGCTGGACGCCGAGGTCGAGCGAGCGCCGATCCACCTGATGGGCCCCGAACACGTCACCCACGGAGCGCACCTGCTTACGCCCGAGGCGGGCGAGGAGCCAGCGCCCGGTGGAGTGCCGGGCGAGCCGACCGACAAGCCGCCCTCGACCGGCCTGTAGCGGCCCGCACGCACCCGCGGCCCGGCCGCGGCGGGACGTCTTGCGCGGGCCTCACGCCGCGGGTCTTCCCCGCGGCGGGCGGCCCGCTCAGTCGGACGGGTCGAGCTCCATCACGCCGTGGGGCGAGCCGTATTCGGCCAGAAGCTCCAGGAACGGCGTCGCCGGGAAGGCCTCGGGGCCGAGCACGCCCGTGCCCTTCCACTCGCCGCGGTCCAGCAGCTCGAGCGCGACCACAGGGTTGATGGCGGTCTGCCATACGACCGCCTGGCTGCCGTACTCGCGCATCGTGTACTCGTTGTCGACCAGGTGATAGAGGTAGGTCGAGCGGGGCCTGCCGTCGCGGCCCGTCCCCCGCACCCACGTGCCGGCGCAGGTGCGCCCGCTCATGCGGTCCCCGAGCGTAGCTGGGTCGGGTAGCACGGCGGCCACCACGTCGCGCGGGGAGACCTCGACGTCCCGCACCCGCACGGGCTCTGTCGAGTCCAGGCCCAGCATGTGCAGCGTGCGCAGCACCTCGATGAACTCGTTGCCGAGGCCGTACTTGAAGGTGACCCGCTCGCACTCGACCCAGCGCGGGATCAGCACGACCTCCTCGTGCTCGACGTTCACACATTCGACCGGCCCGACGCCCTCGGGGAACTCGAACACCTCGGGCTCCGAGAACGGGGCGGTGGTGTAGAAACCGCGCTCGCGCTCCCAGATCAGCGGCGGATTCAGGCACTCCTCGATCGTGGTCCAGATCGAGAAGGTGGGTGCGAAGTCGTAGCCCTCCACGCGCAGGTCGGCGCCGTCGCGGACTCCGACTTCGCCGATGCTCTCGAACAGGTCGTCGGCGGCGTGACGGGCGAACAGGTCCGACAGCCCGGGCTCGACGCCTATCCCCACCAGCGCCAGCAGGCCCGCCTGCTGCCAGCGCTCGTGCTGGGCCAGCTGCATCTCCCCGAGCATCTCCCCCGGCAGCTCGTACGGGCTGTCAGGGTGCCTGTGCGAGAGGGTCATCGCCATGTCGAGGTAGGTGACGCGAGACTCGAAGGCGGCTTCGAAGATCTGCTCGTTGAAGCGGGGGTCGGTCGCGTTCAGCACGGCGTCGGGCGCCACCCGGGCGATCAGGGCGGCCACGTCGGCCCGGTCGGAGGCGTCCACCCGCTCGGCGCCGAAGCGGTCGGCCTCGCCGAGGCGCTCGGCGGCCGCCCGCGCCCGCTCGAGCGAGATGTCGGCCATCACGACCTGCGAGAAAACGGGCCGGCGCTGGGCGATCGCGGCGAAAGCCGCGCCCACCCCGCCGGCGCCGACCACAAGGACCTTCACGGGCGGGGCCCTCCACACAGTTGCTTCATGGTCGCTTGAGTCTTGCGTATGCTGCGGCGATCCGCGCGGCTGAAGACAAGCCCACGTTCAGCGCCGGCGTGCCCAGCCCCCCCAGCAGTCCCCCGCCTAGTACCGGAACCCCGGCTCCGCCATCCGATCAAGGCAACGGCACGCTGCCGCCGCATCCCCCGGCGCGCAGCCGCGCGCGGGTTGCACGCTGGGCACCCTCGCCCGAGCTCCCCCTCTCCGAGCTGCTGCTCGCCGCTCTGGCGGGGGTCGCGCTCGCGGTGCTCGTCACCTGGCCGCTGATCCTGCACCTGCCCAGCCGCATCGCCCCCGACCTCGGCGATCCCGTCCGCACCGCCTGGCAGGTCGCCTGGGTCGGCCACGCGCTGGTCCACGACCCCTTGCACCTGTGGAACGCCAACGCCTTCTACCCGCACCCCTTGAGCCTGGCCTTCTCCGATTCGCTGCTCGGCTACGGACCGGTCTCTTGGATCGGTACGGGAACCGTGGCCGCGCTCGTCCGTTACAACCTGCTGTTCCTGTTCGCGTGGTCGCTGTGCTTCTTCGGCGCCTACCTGCTGGCCCGCGAGCTGGGCCTGCGCCGCATCGCCGCGGCCGCCGCCGGGCTGGCGTTCGCCTACGCCCCCTACCGGGTGACCGAGGCCGGGCACCTGCACGTGATCTCCTCCGGTGGCATCCCGCTGGCGCTGTTCCTGTTGCTGCGCGGCTACCGGCGCGAGTCGCGGGTGCTGGTCGGCGCCGGCTGGCTCGTCTCGGCCTGGCAGGTGAGCCTCGGCTTCACGCTCGGGCTGCAGTACTGCTACCTGATCGCCGCGCTGGCGCTGATCGCGGTCGTGATGTGGGCGCGCCGTCGCCGCCGCGAGCAGGCCCGCAGCGCACGCCGCGGCGAGGCGGCAGCGGATGCGCCGTTGATCCCCCGCCGCCTGCTGGCCGTGACGCTGGTCGGGATGGCGCTGCTCGGCGTGGTGGCCGTGTACCAGGCCCGCCCCTACCTGCAGGTCTCCCACAAATACCCGACCGCCACGCGCACCATCAAGGAAGTCAAGAACTACTCCTCGAGCTTCCCGGCGCTGTTGTCGGCCCCCTCGCCGAACCGGGTCTGGGGCGGCGCGACCGCCGGCATGCGTGCTCACGTGCACTCCAAGAACGAGGACGTGTTCTTCCCCGGCGGGCTGATCCTGGCGTTGGCGATAGTCGGCCTGTTCTGCAGCACCTACACGCCCCGCCTGCGGCTCGGGCTGGGGCTGGGGGTGGCGGTCACCTCGATCCTGGCCCTCGGCCTGGGCCTGAACCACGCCGGCTACCCCTACCGGCTGCTCTACGACTGGGCCCCGGGGTGGAACGGAGTGCGGGTGCCCGGGCGCGTCTTCACGACCGCGACGCTGTTCTACGCGCTGTTGGCCGGAGCCGGGGCTCAGCTGGTGCTCGACAGGCTCGGCGCCTGGTGGGGGCGCCGCCATGCGGGCCGCATGGGCGCGATCGCCGCTGTGCCCGCCGCGGTCGGAGTGCTGCTGCTGATCGGCATCGTCGGTGAAGGGGCCGGGCACATGGCCCACCCGGTCGTGCCCCAGCCGGCCGCCGCCGAGACCCAGCTTCGCGGCCCGGTCATGGACCTCCCCACCAACGGCGTCCTGGATCGCCTGTGGCAGTACTACTCCACCGACGGCTTCCCCAAGATCCCCATCGGCAACAGCACCTTCGACATCCCCGCCGTGGACGACCTGCGGGGCGGCATGCTCGGCTTCCCCGACAAAGCCAGCGTCGAAAAGCTGCGCTACTACGGGATCAAGACCGTCGTCCTGCACACGGTGATCCCCAAGGGCCTGCCGCCCGAGCACGGCAGTGAGATCCCCGAGCCGCCCGACCCGGTGGCGGCTGCCGCCAAGCCGGTCGCGGGCCTCGGCATCACCCGCCGGCAATACGGCACGGTCGTCATCTACGAGATCGGCCCCGGGCCCAAGGCCCTGCATGGACACGACTGAGCAACCGGGGGCGCCCGCCCCCGGCGGCGAGGACGAGGGCGACGGACAGGCCGGCGCGCCACCCGGCGAGGCCATAGCGCCATCCAGCGAGGCCACGGCGCCATCCAGCGAGGCCACAGCGCCACCCGGCGAGGGCATGGCGCCATCCAGCGAGGCCACGGCGCCAGCCGGCGAGGGCATAGCGCCAGCGGGCGAGATCCCGGCGCAGGACCGGTCCGGGCGCGGCCACGCGGCCAGGCAGCAGGCGAGGCGGCGCAGGTGGCGCTTGGGGATCGCGGCGATCGTGTGCGTCGGGGTCGCCTTCGCGACCGTGATCCAGAGCTTCTCCTGGAACCAGACCTCCCACTACGACCTGATCCGCGCGCTGAACCAGGAAAGCACCACCATCACGCAGTACCAGTCCAACACCGGCGACAAGGTCGAATACCCCAAGCACAGCGGCCACTTCTACTCCGCGCGCGCCCCGGGGCTGGCGCTGTTCGCGCTGCCCTTCTACGACGCGCTCAACCTGGTGCACGCCGAACGCTGGACGCGCGCCCACGTCGCCCCGCCCAATCACCCCGGGGACGAGATGATCTACCTGATCGGCCTGTGGGCCAACGTGCTCCCAGGTCTGCTCCTGATGCTGCTGGTGTTCACGGTGGCGAACCGCTTCGAGCCCGGCTACGGCGCGGCCTCGGCCGTGATCGTCGGGCTGGGGACGCTCGTGCTGCCGCTGTCGACGCTGCTGTTCAGCCACGTGTTCACGGCCTTCCTCGGCTTTGCCGCCTTCTGGCTGATGCTGCGTGAGCGCGACGGCCCGCCGAGCCTGCTGCTGCTGTGGCTCGCGGGCCTGGCGATGGGCTATGCCGTCGCGTCGGAGTACCCGCTGTTCCTGGTGGCGGTCGTGCTCGGCCTGTTCCTGCTCAGCCGCCGCGACAGCTTCTCGGTGCGGGGCGTCGCCACGCGCTCGGGGGCCTACATCCTCGGCGGCGTGATCGGGATCATCCCGCTGCTGCTCTACAACCACTACGCGTTCCACTCCTGGACGCACCTCGCCTACGCGAACGTCGAAAAACAGCAGGAGGGCTTTTTCGGGATCAGCGCTCCGAGCCTGAGGGTCGCCTCCACGCTGCTGTTCGACTCCCGCGGCCTGCTGACGATCTCCCCGGTGCTGATCATGGGCGAACTCGTCGGTACGGTGACGCTCTACCGCCGCGGTCGCCGCGCCGAGGCGCTCACGATCGGCGGGATCCGCCTCTGCTCGACCCGACCTACAACTCCGGCTACTACCTGCCGTTCGGCGGTGGCTTCATGGGCCCCGCTTCCTGACCACCATGATCCCCTTCCTGGCCTGCCCGCTGGGGCTGGCGCTGAGCGCTTCCCCGGCACCCACGCTGACGCTCGCCGGAGCCTCGATCGCGCTGACGGTGATCGCCACCATCACCCATCCTCTGGTCGGCTACGAGAACGAGACCGTGGTGTGGAGCGCTTCCTCTCCCAGGGTCTGCTGCAGCCCACGATCGCCACCGCCTACGGGCTCGACAGGGGCTGGAGCAGCATCTGGGTGTTCCTCGTGCCCGCCCTGGCCGGCCTGGTGCTCGCCACCGCCGGCACCCGCCGGGTGAGGCTGACGGCCGCCGGCGTGGGCTGGGGCGTGCTGGTGCTGCTCGGCTGGGCGCTGTTCGCAACGCTCGCGCCGAAGCTGCTGGGGATCGACCACGCGGGTCTCGAAAGCATCTTCAAAGCCGGCGACCACACGGCGCTCAACACGGCGCAGCCCGGGCGCGCCTACAGCGCCTACCCGCTGGACAAGATCGTGCCGATCGGAGCGGCCGCCGGCCTGCTCGCGCTCGGCGCCTTCGGCCTCACGCGCAACCAGCCACAGCGCCCTCGCCGGGCGGGCGACACCCCGGTCCCGCCCCGCACCGAGCCCGCACTCAGCGGTTAGAACCATCGTCCACCCCTCGGGGAGGGGGTCGCGCGTGGCGCCCGCCGGGTCGAGATACCTACGGTGCGGTTGGACGCTCTGCGTGTTCGCGTGCTGCTTCTCGCCGGACTGGCCGTCGCGGTGGCCTGCGGGCGACAGGCGGCGACGGCGGCGGCCTCGACCACCGTGTATTCGGGGGCTTCGGTGGCCTCGAACTGCTGCCCCCCGTGGGCGCCACGAGCAACGGCACGATGGTGTGGTACTCACGCAACGGCTCCGGCCTGTGGGACGCCTACATCGGCAACGGCAACTGCCAGGGAGAACCGCTGCTGCCGGCGTACGCGCGGCAACCGCGGCCCGGCGGGAATCACCCCCGACGGCCGCTACGTGCTGCTGACGGCGGCCGTCGGCTGGGACAAGGCGCTGCCGGACTCATCCCCCGGGCGCGGCTCGCAGAACGCGATCAGCTCTATGACCGCCAGACCGGCAGGCTCAGCACGCTGCTGGCGGGCGGGACGAAAAGTCAGCGCGGGGTGATCTGGCCGGCCTTCAACGAAACCGACACCAAGATCGTGTGGTCGCAGATGATCAAAGCGCCGGAGGAGACCCCCCCTACGGGCAGTGGGCCCTGCACACGGCCGACGTCAACCTCGAAGCCGGGACCCTCTCCAACAACGTCGAATGGCAGGACCCCAACGGCCAGGAGGCTTTCTACGAGGTATACGGCTGGGTCCTCACAGCAACCAGCTGATCTTCATGTCTGACACCCGCGCGACGAGCACCGGGATGCCGGCGGCGCAGCTGTGGACGCTGCCGGAAGAACTCAACCCCGCCACCGCCCCGACCCGCATCAGCCCGCAGTTCGCGCCGGTGTGGCCGTGGCAGTCGGCGGTCGACGTCTACCACGAGTTCGCGCGCTTCGCACCCGGCGACCCCAACACGCTCTACACCTCGATCGGCGCCGACACGGTCGGCGGGGACGACCTCTTCTCCTACGACCTGCGCACCCACAAGCCGGGCGGCCTCCTCGGCCAGCCGCGGCGGATCAGCTACTTCGGCGGCGACCTCAACGCCAACTGGGGCTCCGCGGCGGTGCCGGGATGGCCGTTCCCGAGCTACACGGTCGTGACCACGATGGCGTGGGTGGGCGGCGGCTGGACCATCACCACCTGTCCCGACATCCTCTGCGAACACGTCAACGCCTGGCGGATCCAGGAACTGCACACCGACCGGTCTCGCCGGGCGGCGGCGAAGAAGGCAAAAGCCCGCCCTCTGGCCTCAGGCATCACCGCCCCGTGCGCCCGCTGGCGAAAGCGCCCACCTGTGCCCGCTCGGCCGGGCACCACGCCAAGGGCGCCCGGGGGGAAGGCCGCTCGCGGGAGCGCCACGGCGGCCTCGCGCGGCCACGCCCACAAGCCGGCCCGCAAGCACCGCCGGGGTTCCGGCGGCCGCTCGCTGGCGCACGCCTGCAGCGGCGGCTCCCGCGCACCATCGCTCCCACAGCCGTGCCCGTCGCAGGGCTCGCGGGAGCCATTGCCGGGCCTCCTGAGAGCGTTCGCCGGGACGTGATCGAAGCATCGCCGGGGCGTCCGCGGAGCCTTCCGGGAGCGACCGGGGGCGACTGTAGGATCGGCCGCCCGATGCACGAGACCACGCCCAGCCGTCTTCCTGATCGCGCGCCCTTCGATCGACGTGGAGGGGATGCGCGGCTACCTGCGAGGAGGTCGGCGGTGAGTCGTGGCTGGAGCGGCGCCGTGGAGGAGCCGGGGGCGCCCAACGGCGGCGAGACTGCTCGTCGAGTTCGGCGGCCGCGCCTGCTACCGCAGCTGGGAGCCGGGCCTCAACGCGAACGTCACGAAGGTCCGCACCGACCAGCGCGAGTACTTCGCGAACATCCTGCGCTCCGCGCACGGCACCGTGCTGGAGCACGCCAACTACTCGTTCGCGCTGCGCAACGTCGCCGCGTCTTCACGCACGAGCTCGTCCGCCACCGCGCCGGGTCGGCCTTCAGCCAGGAGAGCCTGCGCTACGTGCGCCTGACCGAGATCGGCTTCCGCGTGCCGCCGGCGCTGGAGCCGGTGCGCGAGCAGGTGCTCTCGATCGTCGAGCAGCTCGAGGAGTTCCAGCGGAGCGCCGCCGAGGAGCTCGGGATCGACGAGGAGGGGGTCCCCTTCCATGTCAAGAAGGAGGTCACCTCGGCGCTGCGCCGGCTCGCCCCGACCGGCCTGTCCACGGACATCATCTGGACGGCCAACGCCCGCACCCTGCGCCACGTGATCGAGATGCGCACCGCCGCGGGCGCCGAGGAGGAGCTGCGCATCGTCTTCGACGAGATCGCCCGGATGATGCTCGCGGAGGCGCCGGGCCTGTTCCAGGACTTCGCCCGCCGACGACGGCTCCTGGGCGCCCGAGCACCACAAGGTTTGACGCCGCCTCGCATCGTCACCGGTGCCGGCGCTGGTATCGCCGCTCGCCGGTCCGGGCCTGCCTCACTCCTCCTGGGCCTGCGAGCGCCTTGACCTGGTCCTCCAGGCGCGCCATCACGTCCGGGTCGCGCAGCGTCGTCACGTCGCCCAGGGCGCGGCCCTCGGCGATGTCCCGGAGCAGGCGGCGCATGATCTTGCCGGAGCGCGTCTTCGGCAGGTCGTCGGTCCAGATGATCCGCTTGGGACGGCGAACTTGCCCGATCCGCTCGGCGACCGTGGCGCGGATGCCCTCAACCGTGCTGTCGTCTCCCTCGAGCTCGCCCTGGAGGGTCACGAAGGCCACGATCGCCTGCCCGGTGTCCTCGTCGTGCTGGCCGATCACGGCCGCCTCGGCGACGTCCTCGTGGGCCACGATCGCCGACTCCACCTCGGCCGTCGACAGGCGGTGACCGGAGACGTTGACGGACGTCGTCGATCCGCCCGATCACCCAGAAGTAGCCGTCGCGGTCGCGCCGGGAGGCGTCGCCGACGAGGTAGGTCTCGCGGCCGAAGCGCTTGAAGTAGGTCTCCACGAAGCGCTCCTCTTCGCGGTACAGGGTGCGCAGCATCGACGGCCACGGGCGCGTCAGCACGAGCAGCCCCTGGCCTTCCTCGATCGGCTCGCCGGTGGACTCGTCGAGCACCTCCGCGAACACGCCCGGGAACGGCTGCGTGGCCGAGCCCGGCTTGGTGGCCGTGATGCCCGGCAGCGGGGTGATCATGATGCCGCTCGTCTCGGTCTGCCACCAGGTGTCCACGATCGGGCAGCGCTCGCCGCCGATGACCGTGTGGTACCAGAGCCAGGCCTTCGGGTTGATCGGCTCGCCGACCGATCCGAGCAGGCGCAGCGACGACAGGTCGCGTCCGTTGCGGCCACTCCGCCCCCCACTTCATGCACGCCCGGATGGCGGTGGGCGCGCAGTACAGGATGGTGACCCCGTAGCGCTCCACGATCTCCACCAGATGCCCTTGTCGGGGTAGTCCGGCGCCCCCTCCCACATCACCGAGGTGGCCGCGTTGCAGAGCGGTCCGTAGACGATGTAGGAGTGCCCCGTACCCAGCCGACGTCGGCGGCGCACCAGTACACGTCCGACTCCGGGCGCAGGTCGAAGACCAGCCGGTGGGTGGCTGACACGCCCGTCAGATAGCCGCCGGTGGTGTGCAGGATCCCCTTCGGCTTGGCGGTCGAGCCGGAGGTGTAGAGCACGAACAGCGGATGCTCGGAGTCCATCGGCTCGGCCGGGCACTCGGGCGCGGCGGCGGCCATGATCTCGTCGTAGAAGACGTCGCGGCCCTCGGTCATCGAGCACGGCGTCCCCTTGCTCTGCACGACGACGATCTTCTGCAGCGTCTGCAGGTCGCCCATCACCTCGTCCACCCGGTCCTTGACGGCGGCGGTGCGGCCCTTGCGGGCGGCCCCGTCGACCGTGATCAGGACCTTCGCGTCGGAGAACTCCATGCGCTCGCGGACGGCCTCGGCCGAGAAGCCGCCGAAGACGACGTTGTGGGGTGCGCCGATGCGGGCGCAGGCCAGCATCGAGACGACAACCTCTGGGATCATCGGCAGGTAGATCCCGACCACATCGCCGGGCTCGACGCCGAGGTCCGTCAGCGCGTTGGCCAGACGCTGTACGTCGGCGAGCATCTCGGCGTAGGTGATCGAGCGCTCGCTGCCATCCTCCCCGCGCCAGTGCAGGGCTACGCGCTCGCCCAGGCCCGCGGTGACGTGCCTGTCCAGGCAGTTGTCGAGGACGGAGTGCCCCCGGTGAAGCCGCTTCGAGAACGGCGGGTCATCGTCGTCGAGCACCCGCGAGAAGGGCTGTAACCAGTCCAGCTGCTTCGGCCAGCGAGGACCACCACGCCTCGGGATCACGGGCGGCCTGCTCGTACACGGCGGGGTCGTTGAGCAGAGCGTGCTCGCGGAACCCCGGCCGGGGGCGGGAACGTCTCCACCTCCAGCATCCGTGCCAACTCATGATCGAGCTGCTCGCCGACAAGCTGTCCGTTATCGCTCATGGTTCGGTACCTACCCTCTTCGCCCAGACCTGCAGCTTATTTGCGCGGCCCCGGCCCGCGCTTGCGCCGCCGCTTGCGCGAGGAGCCGCCTGCGCCCGCCGGGCCGGGTGCCGGGGCCGGCTCGGCGCTCGAGTTGCCGTCCGCGCCGGCGGTGGCGGTGGCGGGCTCGGGGGCGCCCCTCCTCGCCGGGGCGCGCGAGGGCCACGGGCGGGCCTCCCCCGCCTCCCACGCGGGTGGCTCGCCGTTGGGCCATTTGCCGGCGAACAGGACCCCCATCATCACCATCCAGAAGGCCGGCACCACCTGTAGCTCGGCGCCGCCGATCGGCAGCACGATCAGCAACCCCGTGAACATGCCCAGGAATGCCATCCAGCGGACCAGCAGCCCCACCCGCAGGGCGTTGATCATCAGCCCGATCATCCCGATCGCGAGCACCAGGCCCGCGACCAGGGGCGGGTAGCCAACCAGCGCGGTGGCGGCCGTCGTGAGGGCGTGTTCGACGGCGGTGTTGGTGGGGTCGCTTCCGACCGCGAACCCGTGTGTCTTGATCGCGCTCACGATCTGGTGGGCGAGCGTCACAATCGCCACGCCGATGCCGCCCGCGAGGATCAGCGGTTTCATCGGCGCGAAGCTCTCGGGGCGGCGGAAGATGGTCGCGTCGGCGAGCAGCAGCAGGACCAGCGTGAGGATCGCCACCGCCGCCGCTGCCAGCGTCCCGCCCGCGATCAGCGCGAAGGCGTGGTGGCTGATGAATTTGACCCCCGCGGTGCGGGGGCTGACAGTCGGGTTGGCGTTCCCTTCGAGCGCCGGCGTCAGGCCCTCGATGAGCCCCACGGTGGGGGCTCCGCGGAGCGTCGTGGAGATGATGATGGCGCTCAGCAGGTACAGGAAGCCGCCGGCGAAGGCCGGCACCGCCAGGCGCGTGCGGCGTCCCGACTCGGCCTGTACCTGGCGGCGTATATCGCCTGCGTTGGGCATGGGCAGCGCAGTCTATGATGCGCGACATGGAGGGCGCTGGATTCGGTGACATCTTTGGCGACCCCGACGAGCTGCAGCGCCGGCTGGCCGAGTTCGCAGACCAGATGCAGGGCAACCAGCGCCTGGCGTGGGCGGACAACGCGATCGGCCTGGCCGTCCAGATGACCGTGGCGGCGATCGCGCGGGTGAACCTCCAGGGCGACGCCGAGGCCCAGGCCGATCAGGTCCGGGCCTTCATCGCCCGCGTCTTCCCCGAGGCCGTGACGCTCGTGCGCGAGGCACGGGCCGGCCTGCAGTAGCGCCGGGCGGTACCCGTACGCGAGTGCAGGACATCGTCTCGGCCGATGCGGTAGAACGCTTGCGTGCCGGCTCGCGCCCCGGAGAGAGAACTGACGGTTGCCATCACGGGACCGACCGGCGAGATCGGCCAAGCGCTCGTCGCCTCGCTCGAGCGGGCGCGCGAGGTCAAGCAGATCCTCGGCATGGCCCGACGGCCGTTCAACCCACGCGCCAGGGGATGGAGCAAGGTCCGCTACCGCCGCGGCGACGTGCTCAACCGCCGTGCCGTGATGGAGCTGGTGCGCGACGCCGACGTGGTCGTGCACCTCGCGTTCATGATCATGGGCGGCACCCGGGAGAGCCGGCGGGTCAACCTCGACGGCTCCCGCAACGTGTTCGAGGCGTGCGCCCGCTCGGGCGTCAGGCGGCTCGTGTACGCGTCCTCCGTCGCCGCCTACGGCTTCCACCCGGACAACCCCCAGCCGCTGACCGAGGACGTGCCGGCGAGGGGCAGCTCCGAGCACTACTACTCCGCCCAGAAGGCCGAGGTGGAGCAGCTGCTGTCGGTGATGCTGGGAGCCAGCAAGACGAGGCCTACGTGTTCCGGCCGTGCGTCGTGGCGGGGCCGAACGCGCCGCTGTTGATCGACAGCATGCCCTACACCCAGATCTCCGAGCACCTGCCCGGACCCCTCATGAGCGTGCTCGACAGCGTGCCGATGCTGCGCCCCGTGCTGCCCGACCCGGGCGTGCCCTTCCAGCTGGTCCACCACGACGACGTCGCCAGCGCGTTGCGGGCGGGGTGCTGGGGCGGGGCAAACCCGGCGTCTACAACCTCGCCGGGTCCGGTGAGCTGACCGTCAAGCAGCTCGCCGACGAGCTCGGTTGGTACTCGGTCCCGGTGCCGAGCTGCGCTCGGCGCGCCGCCGAGGTGGTGTCGAGGCTCGGCTTCCTACCCACCCGGGCGCAGTGGATCTCCGCCTTCCGCGAGCCGGTGATCATGAGCACCGCGAAGGCGCGGCGGGAGCTGCGCTGGCGCCCACGCCACGACGCCCTGCAGACGCTCAAGGAAACCGTCGAGGCCACCCGTAGCAACGGCCGCCCGCACTAGCTCCGGCCGCGCGGCGAGCCAGCCGGCCCGCCCCCGAGGACAACCGCACATGAGCCCGCCCACCGCCGAGGACGCGCGGCTGATGGTCCAGCTCGCCCGCTGGGGAACGGCGCTGGGAATCGAGGAAATGCTGCCGTCGCTGTTCGACGAGTCCTTCGACCCGGACACCGCCGACGCGCTGGCGGACCGGCCGGTGCGCACGCTGCCGATGTTCGGGGAGTCGGTGGGGACGCTCGTCAAGCACGGCCTGCTCAGCGACGAGCTGGTGCACGACTGGCTCTGGATCGAGGGCATCTGGTCGCGGGTGGGCACCGGCCGCGATACGCCTGCGGGAGCGGCTGGGGGAGCCGCGGCTGTACGAGAACTTCGAGGCGCTGGCCGCTCGCGGCGTCTGAGCCCGCGGTCCTGAGCTCCTGTCGTCTAGACCGTCGGCGGCGAGGCCTCGACCAGCGCGGCGAGCACCAGCTCGTCGTGCTCTGCCGGCTTGACCTTGCGCAACACCTTCGACACCCGGCCCGACGGGTCGACCACGAACGTTGTGCGCTCGTTGCCGAAGTACGTTTTCCCATACATCGACTTCTGGACCCAGACGCCGTACGCCTCCGCCACGGCGTGGTCCTCGTCTGAGAGCAGCGTGAAGTTGAGCCCCTGGTTCTCCTCGAAGCGCTTCAGCTTCCGAGGGCTTGTCGGGTGAGATTCCCAGCACCACCGCGCCGGCCTGCTCGTAGTCGCGCTTGTGGTCACGCACCCCGCAGGCCTGGGTCGTGCAACCCGGCGTGTCGGCCTTGGGATAGAAGTAGACGACCACCGGCTCACCCCGGAAGTCCGACAGCTTCACCTCGCGGCCATCCTGGTCGGGCAGGGCGAAGTCGGGGGCCTGCTCGCCGGGTTCGATCACGGGCGCAATCGTATGACCATCGCCCGCAGGCCCCCGCTCTGCCGCACCCTTCGCCATGGCGAAGGGGGCATCTGTTCGAGCCTCAGTCCGCGCTATCGAGATTCGTCCTGAGCGACACTCTGGAGCGTGTCGGAGCGACGAACGCTTCGCCGCTGAAAGCAGCCATGACGTTTCGCGCTCCTGACGCCAACCGCCTCGTGGCCGCACGGGCGACGATGCTCCCGATGTCCCAGGGCTCGCCTCAGATCACCGTAGGCTCACCTGCGCCGGTGTGCGGCTGTCGGCAAAAGTAGCGGCTCGGCCACCGCTCACTCGGTCGCTTGGCAGTCACGAGCGTCGCAGCGTGAACGTGCCGATGGCAGTGAACCCGGGTCTCGCCCGTGGGTGTGAACGTTGCCCTGGCTGTGAGCTTCTGGCTCCGCGCGTGACGCAGCAGCCGCCTGCCCTTCGCCGTCAGCCTAACGTGCACCTTCACGTTGGCTATGGCCCCGACCTTGGCGGTTGTTGTCGCGACGAGTACGGGCTTGGCCGACGAGACGTGGGCGCCCTTCGGCACCTCGTACCACGCGATCGTGACGGTGCCCGGGGTAGGCGCGGCGAACACGGCAATGTAGCCGCCGGCTTTCGTGATCGCGCCGAGCTTCGCGGCTTTGCCGCGTGGCCTGAGGACGGCGAGGAGGGCGCTGTGCACGCGCGCGGCGATCGCGGCTTCTTCTTCGGCGTGCTTCTTTCGCCGCGGCTTCTTCTTCAGCATGTTTCTTCGCCGCGGCTTCTTCCTGGCTGCGCTTGGCCGCCGCCGCTGCGACTTCTTCTTCGTGCTTCCTGGTTTCTTCGCCACCTGAGCTCGGCGTGGCGTAGGTGATGAGCACCTCCTGCGGGTCGGTCGTGTCGGCTTTGACGCTGGTGTTTTCGCGCCGGGAGCGTAGTAGCTCGACCCGGCCCCGCCACCGCCGGCGCCGAATCCGCCGCCGCCGCCGCCACCACCACCGTAGTAGCCGCCACCGCCGCCGCCGCCATCCGCACAATTGTTGGGCGACTGAGGTCCGCCGTTGCCGCCGACTCCTTCGCTGCCTTCAGCTCCGGGGCATGTCGTGCCCGCCTCAGCGCCGCCTTTCCCCCGCCGCTTTCGTTTGCCCCCACCGCCCCCGCGCCTTCCGCCCCGTTTCGGCCGAGCCCGCATTCAGATTCCACGAGGCCGGCGGCGCTGCGTCGTCTCGAGAGCGTTGGCGCTTCCGCCGGTGCGGCTTGTTCGCACACTACGCCCGACGTTTCATAGCTGACGCTGCTACCGCCGCCGCCGCCACCGCCAGCGACGATCAGCCGCGATTTCAGGTTGCCCTGTTCTGTGCGTACGTCGGAGGCGCCGCCCCCTTCGCCCGCGCCTTTGACGCACTGTTCTTCTCCGCCTTTCCCGCCGCCGCCGAAATCGACGTACAGGGTTTTGCCTTGGCTCACTTCTAGCGTTGCGGTGACCTTCGCGCCCGCACCTCCGGGGTAAGGTGGGTCTCGACGCACACGCCGCCCGGCTTGCCAGCGCCGCCGACGGCGGTGACTTCGATCTGCGTCACGCCCACAGGGACCGGGAAGGTCCGTTCAGAGCCTTCTGTGGCCAGGAACGTTTTGGTTTCTGCGAATGCGCTCGCGCTGCAGGCGAGCACCGCCGCGACCATCAGCACCAGCAGAACACCCAACCGTACGAAGCAAGCCTGAAGCCGCAAGAGGACTCCCTTCGCCTTGTAAAGCCCTGAGCCGCGCTCTGGGCTGGTTAGCGCCGTTAACCGCGCCGGAGCCTATCAGCACGCACGAGCAGCAGGAACTTCCCTCACGAGCATCGCCACGTCGCTCGGGGGCACCCACGATGTGCTCCCCCGTGGCCCCGCGGCGCGATGAGCGACAGTGCCTCCCTTCCACTGAGCAGGCGTCTCGACAACCTAGCTGGACGCAGCCGGTTCGGACGATTTGCGGGCGTCTCTCGCTGGACGCGCCTGAGCTTTCTGCTTTCGCGATGGCGAAGCGACAGCGCCAGGCGCCTGCCGTGCCGCGAGCGGCGGTGCTTCGAACTCCACGGCGTCGATCACATCCTGCGACGCCGCACCATTCACATGGAGCTCTGAGCATCGTCCGGCGACACGCCGTCACGCGGCTGGCGTGAACTCCGGCGCGACCACCATCTGCCCCCGCGACGTGGTGCTCAACCGGATCTCCTTCACCGGCTGGTAGTCGGGGTCATTCAGAAAGCCCCAAGCGGCATCGGCGTCGGCGAAGCGGATCACGACTGTGCTGTTTGGCGGCTCACCCTCGGCGGGCTCGGCATCGGAGCCCGCGACCACCAGCTCGGCACCGTGCTTCTGCAGCAACGGCACCACCCCGGGAACGTACTGCGCCGCGGTACCGGTCGACGTCATCGACCTCTTGCATCAACACGATATATGCAGGCATTCGTGTCTCTCCTTACGCATCGTGTGGGCAAGCACCTCAGTGTTTTCGCTCGCGAAGGACGAGCGAGCTAGACGGGCCGCCGCTCCTGGAAAGCAGCAGCCGAGACCGCAAAGGTTCGCGTTGCCGCTCCGCGCGATCCGGTAGGGCCGCGGGGGGCTACTCCTTGGCGGAGTCGCTGGCGCGCGAGACGTACTCGTGCACCGGAAACTCAGCGATGTCAGGCTGCACTGAAACGCCTGTCGCGGCAACGGCGGGACCGATCCGCTCTGCAGCAAAGGCGTCGAAGTGGGCACGCGACTCCCAGACGTCGATCACGCGCCAACCGTCCTCGACGGGACCCGACGCTGAAAAGATGAGCCCGTCCGGGTGATTGCCACGGACGTCGATCGCCGCGTCCACGCGATCGAATTCCTCAGCTTTGACGCCGGGCAGCTTGATGCGGAGTCCAACGGCCATCCTGTCCCCCTAGGGTCGAGTCGGCTCAGTGTACGGGAGGCCCTTGCCGGGGGTCGGAGGGGGGCCTTGTGTCGACTGCTGGCGAAAGACCTTACGTGTCAGCCTTGGGTCCGGCGCCGCCCGTGAGCAGCCGTATCGCCTGGACGAAGCCACGGACTTCATCCTCGTTGGCCTGTTCGAGCCATTCGCGCTGCTCGCCGGTCATCTCGCCCACGTCGTCCGCCAGCTCGCGCAGCCGTTCCGCCGCCGTGCCCTCGCCCTTCCCGTCGGCCACCCGGGCCTCGGCGTGCAATTGATCGACAAGCTGGCCGAAGTCAGCCATCACTCGCCTCGCGAGCCCGGCGTCTCGGCTGTCAGGAACTGGTCGCCGGGTTCGATCATCGCGGCGGGATGCTAGCCGTGGCTAGCCCTGAGGGTGCTGTCCGAGCGCGGTCTCGAGCGCCCAAACGCGCCTCCGGAGGTGATATCGGCGGACGGGAGAACGGCACGTTGCGGCCTGTCTGAGCGGCTCCAGCCCCCGCTCGTCACCGATCGCCACGAGCGCATTCGCGACCAGCATGCGTGCGTAGCGGTCCTGGAGCAGGGGCACGAGATCGGGCACCGCGTCGCGTGCTCGCAGACGACCGAGCGCCAGGATCGCATGACCTTTCGTGGCGCGATCCGGCAGAGGCAGCGCGCCGATGAGCGGGCCTGCGACGGCCTCGTCCGGGATGCGCGACAAGCCGTATGCGGCGTGTCGTTTCACGAGCCTGTCCGGATCGACTTCGAGCGCCACCGTCAGGGCTCCCATCGCGGCAGGCTCCCCGTCCTCGTTTGAATGCTGGGCGATGTCACGGCGAGCGTTAGCGCGGCCAAGCGGCTCTACGACGCGTGGGCAGCCGGCGAGATCCCAGGGCCGGGGGACCTGCTCGACCCGGACGTGGAGTACGTCAATCCGGACGGTGCCATCGAGCCGGGCACCCGTCGCGGGATCGAGGCGTTCGCCGCGGCGATCGAGCAGCTCCTCGAGGGGTGGTCCAAATGGGAGATGGAGCCCGAGCAGTTCACGGCCGTCGCCGACCGGGTCGCGGTGGTTGTTAGCTACCGGGGCACCGCGAGGGCGAGCGGAGTGGAGATCGAGGGCCGCGAGTCGGCGCTGGTGACGGTGCGCGACGGCAGAATCGTGCGCTACGAGTGGTTCCACGGCCCCGACGACGCCCTCCGAGCCCTCGGTACGGAGGAATGACCGAGCCCTGTTCGCGCGCCCCGGGCGCCGCCCCGGTACGGTGACTCCGGTGAGCATCGAGCACCTCTTCGCCGGCATCCCGGTCACCGACCGCGACGCTGCGGCCGCGTGGTACGAACGGCTTCTCGGCCGGCCGCCCGACCTCGTGCCCAATGACCGCGAGGCGGCCTGGCGCCTGACTGACAACGGCTGGATCTGTCTGTACGACGACGCTGAGCCCCCTGGATCGGCGCCCCACACGCTGCTCGTGAGCGACCTCGACATGTTCCTCGCCGGTGTCATCGAACGCGGCATCGTCCCGGGCCCGGTCGAGGCGATCACCCAGTCAGTGCGCCAGAGCGTGATCACCGATCCCGACGGGAACCGGCTGAAAGTCGGGCAGGTCGCGGACCAGCGCTGAGGGCGCCCGCAGCGCGGGCCACGCCGCGGCCGGACTCCGAGGAGACGGATCGGCGGGCGCGGACGGTCGCGCCCGCCGGCGGCTACAGCCGGACCTCGATCCGTTCAGCGAACAGGACCGCGTCTTCGGCGGTCAGGGTCGCGTGCAGGCGTTCGAGTTTGCTCGTGTTCGGGTTGTCGAAGAACAGTTCGAGGTTCTGTTCACCTTTGCCCGCGCCGAACGCCGTGGTGTCCTTTTTGCCCATCGCGTTGACGCTCTTGCCGCTCGTCACACCCGCCAGCCGAATCGAAGACGACGAACGAGGTTTTCGCAGCCCCGCAGGTAAATTCGGCATTCGGGAAGACGGTGAATTCGCTCCACACTTCACCTTCCGCGGGTTCGCCGACCCGCCGTGTCCGCGTTCGCCGTGATCCACAGGCGGTCGAACACCGGCCACACGACCAGATCTGCGCCCGGCTTTCGCAGGGTTCGTGGTCACCGACCAGATGCAGCCGTGAAGGTGATCTGCATCGAGGCTTCCTTGGAGCTGCTGAGCGCCCGTGGAGGTGTGTTTTTCACAGGTGATCGCCCCGCCTTCGCCGCTCAGCTGCAGGGTGCACGGCCTTGCCCTTGGCGTCGAGGCGGGTGGACGCCCGGGGCCCGTTCCCAGTTCCACTTGGTTTCCGCTGCCGCCGCCCGGCTTTCGGGATGGTGGCTCGGTGCACCCCTTGTCGAGGTACTGGCCGTTGAAGACCTTGAGGTCCGTTCGTTTCACGCAGTGGCCGTATTCGCCGGCCTGGCGAGGGAGGCGCAGCGCGCACGACAGGCTGCCGCCGCGAAGGCCAGACCTGCGGTCCTGATCGCTCTACCCTGCCCCGATCTCGCATTGCCCACCGGCCCCTGCCACCCCGGCCGGCGGGGCAGCATCGCACGGAGCCACGACCTGTCAATCGGCAGCCGTCAGCGCAGCAAGCCGGGAGAGCCGGCGGTCCTTCAGCACCCGCCCTTCGGTCTGACAGGTGGGGCAGTAGGCGATCACGTAGTCCTCGAAGTGGACGGACTTCAGCGTCGAGGCGCAGCGCGGACAGGGCTCGCCCTCGTGGCGGTGGATGATCAGCGGCATCGGCAGCTTGTCGGGGATCGGCAGCGAGAGCACCGACTCGTAGTGGTCGACGCGCCCCGCCGAGCGTCTGCGGGATCTGCTCCTGCAGCCGCTCCGAGCTCCCGCTCGTCCAGGTCCGCGCCGCGCTTGTACGGGGAGAGCTCCGAGCGCCACAGGATCTCGTCCACCCACGAGCGCCCGATCCCGGCGATCACGTGCTGGTCGCGCAGCAGGGCGTGTAGCGGCCGCGGCGCGTCGAGCAGCTCGCCCAGCGCGGGAGGCTCGGGCCAGGCTTCCGGACCCAGCGACGCGAGCGGGTCCTCGTCCTCGAGCGTCGCCGCGGCAGGAGCTTGACCCAGGCGGCCTGCTTGGAGCCGAACTCACGCAGCCGCAGCTCGCGCCCGCTCTCGAGCCCGAGCAGCATCCTCGAGGTGCGGTCGCGCGGACCGGCGGGCTTCTCGTACAGCTGCAGGCGCCCGGCGGACATCAGGTGGATCAGCAGCGCCAGGCCGCCCGTCGACCTCCAGGATCAGGTGCTTGCCGCGGCGGCGCACCGCCGTCAACCGGCCGGCCCACGAGCTGCCTCGATCGGCGGGTCGAAGCTCCTCAGCGCGTTGATCCCGGGCACACGGGCGTACTCGATCTCGCTCGCCCGCGATCGCCCGCGTCGAGCAGGCGCGCCGTGATCTCTACCTCGGGCAGCTCCGGCATCTCCGGACCATCGTAGGCCCGCGCGCCGCCCCGCGTCGGCGCGTGCCGGCCGGGCGCCGCCGTCAGTGGGCGTGGATCGGCGGACCTTCGTAGTGCACGCCCGTCGGGGCTCACCCAGCGCACGCGCCAGAGCCTCCCCGGCGTGGTCGAGCTCAGGCTCCAGTAGCCCAGCGGCGTTGGTCTTCACGGTGCGCAGCGGTGCGGTAGCTGGAGGAGCCCTTGCGGCGCACCAGCACGGTCACCGTGGTGGCCTTGCCGGCCGGGCGCACGAGGCCCCACAGCGAGTAGCCGTGGCGGCGCTTGCTGACGACCAGCGGCAGCGGCCAGGCGTAGTAGAGCGGCTTGGGCTTGCCGTTGGCGTACTCCAGGCCGGTCTGGAAGCCGACGGTGCCGCCGTTGACGCTCGCCCCGGGCGCCCCGCCGAGGGGGTCGTCCTGGAGCAGATACTGCGAGAAGGCGGCCACGCGGCCGTTGTCGTAGGCGATCTGTTCGGCCATCGCGTCGTATTCGGCCTGCACCGAGACGGGCACGCCGAGCTGCTTGTTGGGGTAGACTCTGGACGCCGAACTCGGTCAGGTAGATCGGCAGTCCGGCCGGCAGGGCGTGCGCGTGGGCGGCCTTGTTGAGCGCGTTCGAGAGCCGCGAGAGCACACCGATCGTGACGTTGTCCGCCCCCGGGGTCTTGTAGGTCGGCGCCACCGCCGTCGTGTAGGCGTGGTGGGCGTAGCCGCTCATCGGCAGCGGGCTGCAGGAGCCGACCTTGCGGTAGTGGGAGTTCAGGCACAGGGCTTCGCGCAGGAACGCGAGCGGAGCGACGTCGTGCAGCAGGGCTCTGGATTTTTCGATCCGCAGGAGGCTCTTGACCGAGTCGTAGCCGGTGGGGGCCGTTTCGCCGAACAGCACCCGGGGGTGGGCGAGGCCCGGCTTCCTGCAGGCCCTCGTAGCCGGCCTGGTAGAGGCCGCGGTAGATGCGCGGGGAGGCGGGCGAGCCGTTGGAGCTGAACTGAGGCTGCAGGAAGGCCGGGTGGTTGGGCTCGTTCCAGATCGCGTAGCGTGCCGACCTCGGAGCCGAAGTGGCGGGCCACAGCGGTCATGAATTCCCTGAAGTCCTGGCTGTCGGGCCTCGTGACGTACGGCGCCTTGAGGTTGGAGGTGGCCCAGCGCGGCACCGGCGAGGTGACCGTCAGCAGCACCTGCCAGCCGAGCCGCTTGGCTTCTTCGAGAGATCGGGTCGTACAGGCTCCAGTCGTAGCTGGCGGGGTTCGGTTGGCGTCGAAGCTCGGGCGCGTGGCGCTGGTGGCGCCCGGGGGCCGACCCGGCCCCAGTAGAGCTCGACCCGCAGGGCCCGCACGCCGAGGTGGCGCATCTGTTCGAAGGACTTCGCGCGGGTCACGGGGTTCAGCAGCGAGGTCGAGGCCTCGAAGTAAACGGTCTGGCCGTGGGAGGCGCCTGCGGGCGCGGCCGCGGAGAGGGCGAACAGCGCTACGAGCAGGGCGATTGGGAGGTGCTTCGAACGCGTTGGCATGGTGGCTATTGACACCTCGGCGCAGGCAAGGTTGCGGTCTTTGTAGCGTTCCCGTCAGCCATGAGTACCCCGATCGCCCCAGACGACATCGTCCAGACCCCCGAGGAGGGCGAGGCTAACAGCCGCCCTCCGCTGCTCGATGCTCGAGCCCCTTGGAGGCGTTCCTCGACGCCCACGGCATCGGCGAAGGGCGAGGTCGTGGCGAGCCCGATCGGCGACGGGCACTCCAACGTCACCTACCTGATCGAGCGCGGCGGCAGCGAGGTCGTGCTGCGCCGCCCTCCGCGCCCGCCGCTGCCGCCGAGCGCCCACGACGTGCTGCGCGAGGCGCGCCTGCTGAGGGCGCTGGACGGGCACCGCGGCGCGGGTTCCGAAGGTGCTCGCGGTGTGCGCGGACGAGGCGGTGATCGGCGCCCCCTTCTACGTGATGGAGCGGGTCGCGGGCGATGTGATCGTCGCCAGCGTGCCCCGAGCCACTCGACTCGCCGCCCGAGCGCCGGCGGATCGGCGAGCAGCTGATCGATGCGCTGGTCGAGATCCACTGCGGTCGACTGGCGCGGCGGCCGGGCTGGAGGACTTCGGCAAGCCCACCGGCTACCTGGAACGCCAGCTGCGCCGCTTCAACGGCCTCTGGGAGCTCAACAAGACCCGCGAGATCGACGGCCGTCGAGAGCGTCGGCGCGCTGGCTGGCCGAGAACCTCCCCGAGCAGCCCCCCGGCGACGATCGTCCACGGCGACTACCGGCTCGGGCAACACGCTGTTCGCCTCCCAGCGCCCCCGCCCACCTGGAGGCGGTGCTCGACTGGGAGATGGCGACGATCGGCGACCCCCTGGCGGACGTCGGCTACCTGTGCATGATGTGGACCGAGCCGGCGGATCCTGAAAGCGGCCTGCGCGAGCATCTCGGGCGGGTTACCCGGGCGGAGGGCTTTCCCACCCGCGCGGAGCTGATCGCGCGCTACGAGGAGCTCTCCGGGCGCTCGATGCGTGATATGCGCTGGTACACGACGCTCGCGCTGTGGAAGAGCATCGTGTTCATGGAGGGCAACTACAAGCGCGCGCTGGCGGGCACCACCGACGACCCCTACCTGAAGACAGTTCGGCGACGGGGTGCTCGAGCTCGCCCGCCAGGCCGAGGAGGTGGCACATGGCACAGCCGCGGTCTGAGGACGGCACGCAGGACGGGAACACGGACTGCGAGCGCCGACGGAAACGGGCGGCACCGCTGCAGGGGCTGCTGATCGATTGGGGCGGCGTGCTGACGACGAACCTCTTCGCCTCCTTCCACGCCTACTGCGTGCGGGCCGGGATCGAGCCGTCGAAGCTGCGTGGGGCGCTTCAAATCCGACCCCGAGGCACGCGAGCTGCTGATCGAGCTGGAGACCGGCAAGCTGCGCCGAGGACGAGTTCGAGCGCCGCTTCGCGGTCGCTGCTCGACGTCTCTCCCGAGGGCCTCATCGACGGCCTCTTCTCGGGCGTCCACGCCGACGAGCTGGTGGTCGACGCGGTCCGCCGCGCCCACCGGGCGGGCATCCGCACGGCGCTGGTGTCGAACTCGTGGGGCGTGCACCGCTACCCCCGCTCGATGTTCGGCGAGCTCTTCGACGGCGTCGTCATCTCCGCCGAAGAGGGGATCCGCAAGCCCTCCAAACGCATGTACGAGCTCGGCGCCGAGCGCGCCGGCGTGCCCGCCGCAGGAGTGCGTCTACGTCGACGACCTGCCCTTCAACCTCACGCCCGCGCAGGAGCTCGGCATGGCGGTCATCCACCACACCGACTCCGAGCAGACGGTGGCCGAGCTCGAACGCCTGCTGGGGATGCCGCTGCGGGCGGGCGAGCCCGTCGGCGCTACGCGGGCCGGCCCGACCGGCTCAGTCGCGCTTGCCGCGCCCGTAGAGCAGCTTGAACATGCGCCCCAGCATGCGCGAGGTGCGGGCCTTGTAGGGGTACATGAAGGGTTCCTTCTTCATGCCCAGGCGCGTCACGACGATCGCCTGCTGGGAGCAGTACTTGCGGATCCCGCCGGCGCCGTGCCGGGAGCCGAGACCCGAGGCCTTGGCGCCGCCCATCGGCAGCTCGAGCACGGTGTAGTTGATCATCGCGTCGTTGACGTTGGCGGCCCCGGCCTCCAGGCGCCTGGCGATCTGCTCGCCGCGCTTGACGTCGCGCGTGAACACCGAGGAGCCGAGGCCGTAGTGGGAGTTGTTGGACAGGCGCACGGCCTCGTCGGCGTCGCGCACCTTCATGATCGGCAGCGTCGGGCCGAAGGTCTCCTCGGTCATGCACTTCATCGAGTGGTCCACGTCCACGATCACGGTCGGCTCGTAGAAGCGCCCCGGCCCGGGCAGCTGCTTGCCCCCGGTGAGCACCCGGGCGCCCTTCTGGACGGCGTCGGCCACGTGGTCCTTGATGATGTCCAGCTGGGGCGGGAAGGTGATCGCGCCGACCTCCACCGTGCCGAGCCCTTCGGGCTTGCCGACCCGCAGCTGGCGCACTTTCTCGGACACTTTCGCGACGAACTCGTCGTACACCGGCTCCTCGACGTACACGCGCTCGATCGAGATGCAGGTCTGGCCGGCGTTCTGCATCGAGTAGTAGGTGGCGAAGTTGGCCGCCCGCTCGAGGTCGGCGTCGGAGAGCACGATCATCGGGTCCTTGCCCCCGAGCTCGAGCGAGGAGGGGATCAGCCGCGAGGCCGCCTCGGCGGCGACCTTCCGTCCGGTGCGGGTGGAGCCGGTGAACATGATCATGTCCACGTTCTCGATCAGGGCGGCCCCCGTGGCACCGTCGCCGGTGGCGATCTGCAGGACGTTCTCGGGCAGGCCGCACTCGCGCAGGCCCTCGGCCAGCAGCAGCGAGGTCAGCGGGGTGACCTCGGAGGGCTTGAGGATCACGCAGTTGCCGGCGGCCAGCGCCGGGATGCAGTCTCCGAAGGAGTTGGTCAGCGGGTAGTTCCAGGGGCCGATCACGCCGACCAGGCCGAGCGGGCGGTAGCGCAGGATCAGCTTCTTGCCCTTCACCAGCAGCTGGCTGGACTTGACCTTCTCGTCGGCGAGGTAGCCGGCGGCCTCCTTGGCCCAGAAGCCGAAGGCGGCGCCGGCGTAGCCGATCTCGGCGAGCTGGGCGTCCTCGTAGGTCTTGCCGGTCTCGGAGACGATCGTCTCCACGATCCGCTCGGTGTTGTCCATGACCCACTTCTGGGCCCGGCGCAGCACGCGTGCGCGGCCCTCGAAGCCGTAGGCCTCCCACTCCGGCTGGGCCGCGCGTCCACGGGCGGCCATCTCGGCGACCGCCTCGGCGCCGAGGTTGGGGACGGTGGCGACGATCTCGCCCGGTCGCCGGGTTCTCGACCGGGATCACGTCGGCCGCCGACCGGCGCGCCGTTCTGCGTCTCCGGGACATGCTGCTCGACCGTGGCCATCTGACTCTCCCTCTCGCTCGCTGTGCCTGTATCGAAGGTTACTCCGCCGGAGGCGAATCAGCCGGGGCGGGAGTGCGCCGGCGGGGCTACTCGGAGAGCTCGATCGAGGTGATCCCGATCGGCTCCGACGGACGGTCCTGGCCGTCGGTCGGGACCGCCTCGAGGCGGTCGACCACGTCCATCCCCTCGCTCACCTGGCCGAACACCGTGTGCTTGCCGTCCAGCCACGGGGCGGCGCCGGTGGTGACGATGAAGAACTGTGAGCCGTTCGTGTTGGGGCCCGCGTTGGCCATCGCGAGCGCTCCGCGGACGACCTTGTGGTCGTTGAACTCGTCCTCGAAGGTGTAGCCGGGGCCACCCGTGCCGGTACCCTCCGGGCAGCCGCCCTGGATCATGAAGTCGCTGATCACGCGGTGGAAGGTGAGCCCGTCGTAGAAGCCGTCGCCGGCCAGCTTGCGGAAGTTCTCGACCGTCTTGGGGGCGTCGTCGTCGAACAGCTCGAACGTGATCGGCGCCCTCGGTGGTCTGCATCGTGGCGGTGGACATGGCTCCCTAACCTACCCGCTCGGCCGACAGCTCGCACTCGTGGATGCTGCGCCCGTCGAGCCCGTCGATCACGCGTTCGGCGTCGCCGGCCGGCACGGACAGGAAGGCGAAGCGGTCGAGCACCAGCACGTCGCGGACCGCCTCTCCGTCGAGGCCCGTGGCGGAGGTGACGGCGGAGACGATGTCGGCCACCGTCACGCCCGCCGAGCGGCCCGCCCCGCAGCACCAGCTTCACGTAGCCCTCGCCGTCGTCGGTTCGCGAGACGTGCGGCTTGGAGTGTCGGCGGGGGCGCTCCTTGACCGGCGTCGGGGGCGCCGTCGCCCCCTGCTCCCACTGCGTGATGCTGGTGCCGATGTGACGTTCGATGGCCTCCAGCTCGCGCTTCTGACGGGTCTCGACGAACGTGATCGCGCGGCCCGAGCGACCCACCCGGCCGGTGCGGCCGATGCGGTGGACGTAGGTGTCCGGAGAGGTGGGCACGTCGTAGTTGATGACGTGGGTGACGGTCGAGATGTCCAGCCCGCGGGCGGCCACGTCGGTGGCTACCAGGATCGGCACGCGCCCGCCCTTGAAGGCCAGCATCACCCCGTCGCGGGCCCCCTGGGTCATGTCGCCGTGCAGGGCCCGTACGTTCAGGCCGCCGTCGCGCAGCGTGCGGAACAGCTGGTCGGCGCGGATCTTGGTGCGCACGAACACGATCGCCTGGTCGGGCTTCTCCGCCCTCAGCACCTCGACCAGCTTCTCCGGCTTGGCGCGGGCGTCGACCGGCAGCTGGAACTGGGCGACGGTGTCGATCGTCAGGGTCGCGGCCTCGACCTGGATGATCACCGGGTCATACATGTAGCGGTCGGCGAGCTTGCGGATCGGCGGCGGCATGGTGGCCGAGAACAGCGCCGTCTGGCGGCTGGAGGGGGTCAGCGAGAGGATCCTCTCGACGTCCTCGAGAAAGCCGAGGTCGAGCATCTCGTCGGCCTCGTCGAGGACCACGAAGCGGCAGTCGTGGAGCATCAGCGAGTGGCGCGAGATCAGGTCCAGCACCCGCCCCACGGTCCCCACCACCACGTGGCCGCCGGCCCGCAGCTGGGCCTGCTGGGTGCGGATCGGGGCGCCCCCGAAGACGGCCACCACGTCGATCCCGCTGTGGGCGCCGTAGGTCCGCAGCGCCTGGGTCACCTGGATGCACAGCTCCCGCGTGGGCGTCAGCACGAGCGCCTGGACGGTGGACTCGCGCGGGTCCACGTACTCCATGATCGGAAGCCCGAAGGCCGCGGTCTTGCCGGTGCCCGGTCTGGGCCTGGCCGATCACGTCGCGGCCTTCCAGCAGCGGCGGGATCCCCTCTTCCTGGATCGGGCTCGGGGCCGCGTAGCCGACGTCGGCCAGCGCGCGGAGGCGGGGCTCGGAGAGACCGAGTTCGGCGAATGTCCTGGCCATGGTCGAGAAGGGTTGAGCTTAGGGCGCGAAGTTGGTCGAGCGGTGAGCGGGCGCCATCAGGCGCTGGGATCGAGCAGCAGCTTGCCAGTCGTGCGCCGCTCGCGTAGGTCGGTCTGGGCCTGGCCCGCCTGCTGACAGAGGGTAGGTGGCCCCCACGACTGCCTTCAGCTCGCCCGCCGCGGCGCGCGCGAAGAGGTCCGACAGCGCCTCGCGCGAACATGCCCGGGCGCTCCAGGCAGTGGAACAGGTAGAAGCCCACCACGGCGCGGGAGTGGCGCAGCAGCGATCCGGTCCTGACCTCGTTGGGGACGTTTGTGGAGATGCCGCACACGACGATCCTCCCGAAGTGCGCCAGCGCCCGGTAGGAGGCGTCGAAGGCCTCGCCGCCGTACATCTCGAAGACGACGTCCACGGGCTCCCCGCGATTGGCCTCCAGCAGCCTCTCGGTGAGGCCCTCGGGCGCCGGATCGACGGCCGCGTCGGCTCCCAGCTCGAGCGTCAGGGCGCGCCGCTGCTCGCCGGAGGCGGTGGCGATCACCCGGCCCGCCCCGAAGACCCGCCCGAGCTGGACCGCCAGCGATCCCACGCCCCCGGCGGCGCTGTGAACCACGACGCTCTCCCCCGGAGCCACCCGTGCGGCTGTCCTGTAGAGGTGCCAGGCGGTCGTTCCCTGCAGGACCATCGCCAGCGCGCTGCCGTCGTCGAGCCCGTCCGGCACTGCGAACACGCGGTCCTCGGGCGCCACGGCATACTCGGCATAGCCGCCGTTGCCGACCAGCGCCACGACCCGCTCGCCGGTGTCCTCGCGCACCCCCGCCACCTCTCCGCCGGGGATCAGCGGGAGGCTCGCCTTCTGGACATAGGAGTTCGTGCGGGTGTGGGTGTCGGCGAAGTTCAGGCCCGCCCGGCTGACCCGGATCAAGACCTCATCGGGACCAGGACTCGGCACGGGCAGCTCGGCCAGCTTCAACACCTCCGGGCCCCCGAATTCAGTCATCTGGATCGCTCTCACCTGGAAATCCAGGCTACCGGAGTGCCGCGGCCGGCTGGCGGCGAGCCGCTTGCTCTAACGTGCCCGCCGCATGCCGATCACGGTTGTCGGATCGATCGCCTACGACACGGTCAAGACCCCGTTTGGGGAACGCGAGCGGATGCTCGGCGGGGCCGCCGTGCATTTCTCGCTGGCGGCGTCCTTCTTCGACGAGGTGCGGGTGGTGGGGCCCGTGGGGGAGGACTTCGGCGAGGCGCAGCTCGAGGTCCTGCGGGGCCGCGGTGTGGACGTCTCGGACATCGAGCACGTGCCGGGCGGGCGGACCTTCTTCTGGCACGGGGAGTACGGCTGGGACCTGAACTCACGCGAGACCCACGACACCCAGCTCGGGGTGTTCGAGGGCTTCGCCCCCAAGCTCTCGGAGCGCTCGCGCTCCAGCGAGGTCCTGTTCCTGGCCAACATCCAGCCCGAGCTGCAGCTGGACGTCCGCTCACAGCTCCCCCACGCCCGTTTCGTGGCGCTCGACTCGATGAACCTGTGGATCGAGATCGCGCGCGAGTCGCTGGTGAAGGCGATCACGAGCGTCGACTGCGTGATCCTCAACGACGCCGAGCTGCGCCAGCTGACGGATAAGCCGAATCTCGTCGCGGCCGCCCGCGAGATCCTCTCCTGGACGCCCCCCGAGGACGCCCCGGCCGGTATCCGGGGGCCGTCGGTGGTGGTCGCCAAGCAGGGCGAGTACGGGGCCGCCCTGATCACCAGCCGGAGCTTCTTCGCCCTGCCCGCCTACCCGCTGGAGACCGTGATCGACCCCACCGGCGCCGGCGACACCTTCGCCGGAGGCCTCGTCGGGTACATCGCCGCCCACCCCGGCGAGGAGCTCTCCGATGAGCTGCTGCGGCGCGCGATGGCCCACGCCAGCGTGCTGGCGTCCTTCAACGTGGAGGAGTTCGGCACCGATCGCGTGGCCCGCCTGCGCGGCCAGGAGATCGTCGACCGCATTCACGAACTGCACGCCATGACGCAGTTCAGCGGCGCCCCCCTGACGCTGCGCGGGTGAGCGCGGGCGGGCTCCGGCGGGGGGCTGCCCGGCGCCCGGCCATCAGGAGCTTTCACTGAGTCAGCAGCGGGTAACATCCTGACGGCGTGACCACGTGGACCTTCATCTGGCTGATGTTCCTGCTGAAGATCCCGATCGTGGCTCTGTTCCTGATCGTCCGCTGGGCGGTCCGCCAGACGCCCGAGACGGCGGGGGGGCAGGACGGCGGGATCGGCCCGCGGCCGCGTCCCCTGCACCCCCACCACCCGCGCCCACGGCTGCCACGCCTGCCACGTCGCGGCCCCCACGGGGTGGCCGAGCCGGGATCACCGGCCCGCGTGCGGGCGAGCGTCTCCATTGACCGGCTCCAGCGCCACTAGGCGGGCGCCGGGTGTCCGGTGAGGACGCCCCACATGCGCATAATCAGTAGGAGCTCCAGCAACCGTGGATAGGAGATGCATATGAGTACCGAGCAGTCGACGGTCGAGGGCCACAGCGGCGCGATCGAGGGTCTCGGCGACGGCTCATCGGCCGGGGAGCGCCTGCTCGTCACCGACACCCGCACCGGGCGCTCGTATGAGCTGCCGATCACCGACGGCACCGTGCGCGCGCTGGACCTGCGCCAGATCAAGATCGACGATCAGGACTTCGGGCTGATGGCCTACGACCCGGCCTTCATGAACACCGCCTCCTGTCGCAGCTCGATCACCTACATCGACGGCGAGGCGGGCATCCTCCAGCACCGCGGTTACTCGATCGAGCAACTGTGTGAGCACTCCAGCTACCTGGAGGTGGCCTACCTGCTGATCAACGGCGAGCTGCCGACACTCGACGCGCTCGCCGAGTGGGTTCACCAGATCACGATCCACACCTTCGTGCACGAGAACATCAAGGAGTTCATGCAGGGCTTCCGTTACGACGCCAACCCGATGGGCATGCTCGTCGCCTCGGTGGGCGCCCTCTCGACCTTCTATCCGGACGCCAACACGATCGATGACCCGGACATCCGCATGGCCCAGATCATCAGGCTGCTGGCGAAGATGCCCACGCTCGCCGCCTTCGCCTACCGCCACAACATGGGCCAGCCCTACGTCTACCCCGACAACGACCTCGACTACGCCAGCAACTTCCTCGGGATGATGTACAAGATGACCGAGCTCAAGTACGAGCCCGATCCTCGCCTGGCCCGCGCCCTCGACGTGCTCTTCATCCTGCACGCCGACCACGAACAGAACGCCTCCACGAGCGCCGTGCGCGGCGTCGGATCGACCCGCGTCGATCCCTACAGCGCGATCGCCGCGGGGGTGGCCGCCCTGTACGGGCCGTTGCACGGGGGAGCCAACGAGGCCGCCCTGCGGATGCTGCAGAGGATCGGCAGCGTTGAGAACATCCCCTCCTTCCTGGAGGGCGTGAAGGCGGGTGACGAGCGCCTGATGGGCTTCGGCCACCGCGTCTACAAGAACTACGACCCCCGCGCCCGGATCATCCGCAAATACCTCGACGACGTGTTCGCCGTACGTGGTAAGAGCCCCCTGCTGGAGGTTGCCGCCGAGCTCGAGAAGCGAGCCCTCGACGACGAGTACTTCACCTCACGCAAGCTGTACCCGAACGTCGACTTCTACTCCGGTCTGATCTACGAGGCCCTCGGCCTACCGGTGGCCATGTTCCCGGTGATGTTCGCGATCGGGCGCACCAGCGGCTGGATCGCCCAGTGGCGGGAGATGGTCGACGACTCCGAGCAGAAGATCGCCCGCCCGCGGCAGATCTACACGGGCGACCGCGACCGCGACTACGTGCCGATCGAGCAGCGCGGCTAGGCGCCCGACACCGCTAGGCGCCCGACGCGAGCGTCGCCGCTAGGCGGAGAGCACGAGCGTCGCGCCGTACTCGCGCAGCCACTTCCGGTGGGCCCGGTACTCGGGCCAGTGCCGGCCCAGCAGGGCCCAGAAGCGGCGCGAGTGGTCGCTGATCTCGAGGTGGCAGACCTCGTGCCAGACGACGTATTCGAGCACCGGCTCGGGGGCCAGCATCAGGCGCCAGTTGAAGCTCATGTGGCCGTCCGAGGAGCACGAGGCCCAGCGCGTGCGCTGGCCGCGGATCGACAGGCCCGCGTAGGGCTTCCCCAGGATGGCCGTCGCACGGTCGAGCCGCGGGAGCGACCTCGGCTGCGGGCCGCGCGCCGGTAGAAGCGCTCGAGTGCGGGCAGCGGGTCTCTGACGCGGGGACCAGCAGGCTCTCGCCGCTGCGGTGCACCCGCACCCGGCCCGGCTGTGCGACGAGCGCCAGCGGATGCCCCGAGGTAGGGGACGGTCCGCCCGCGCTGTGCGATCACGGCCAGCGTCCGTCGGGCCTCGGCCAGTCGCCGCTCGATCCACGGTCGCAGCTCCTCGATCGCGGCCGCCGCCGCGCGCTCGGGAGCCCGTGCCGGGCAGCACCACCTCCACCTCGGCGTGGGCGTGCACGTTGACCCTCACGCTGCGGGCGCGCTCGGAGCGGCGCACGACGTAGCGGATCTGCTCGCCGGCGGGGTCTCGCTTGAGGGGAGCCGAAGGCATGGGCAAGCAGGCTAGAGGCAGCGGCGGCCAGCCGGCTAACAGCCGCGTGGGTCTGTCCCGGTCGGGCCCGTTGCCGGCCAGCCCGGCGCATACGCTTGCAGCCCATGGACGAGGAGCGGGAGCACAGCGGGGAGCGGTTGACCGGGGACGGGGACCGGTGGACCGGGGACGGCTACGAGATGACCCTCGACGAGGAGCTGCTGCTGTGGCTCGGGCGACGAGCCCCCGGAGGTGCGGGCCGCCGACGCCGCCCGGGTCCGGGACATCGCGGGCGAGTTCGCGGCCGGCTTCTCGGCGCTGGCGGACGTGGGCGCGGCGGTGACGGTGTTCGGCTCCGCCCGGACCCCTCCCGAGCACCCCAGCTACGAGCTGGTGCGCGAGCTCGGCCGCTGCCTCGGGCGCTCCGGCTACGCGGTGATCACAGGGGGCGGGCCGGGTCTGATGGAGGCCGCCAACCGCGGAGCGCGCGAGGCGGGAGGGCTGTCGATCGGCTGCAACATCGAGCTGCCCCACGAGCAGGCGCCCAACCCGTACCTCGACATCGGCCTGCGCTTCCGCCACTTCTTCGCCCGCAAGGTGATGTTCGTGCGCTACGCCTGCGCGTTCGTGATCTGCCCGGGGGGTTACGGCACCCTCGACGAGCTCTTCGAAGCGCTGACGCTGATCCAGACGGCGACGATCCGCCACTTCCCGGCGATCCTGCTGGGCGAGGGCGAGTGGGAGGGGCTGCTGGCGTGGCTGCGCGAGCGGGCGCTGGCCGACGGGCGCATCGGCCCCCGCGACCTGGAGCTGATCTCGCTCGCGACCGAGCCCGAGCAGGTGTGCGCGATCGTCGACGCCGGCCGCGAGCGCCAGCGCGCCTACGGCGCCCGCCGCGACGGCGGACCGCACCGCTGCGGCCCTAGACTGGCGCGGCGATGACGCGCTCACGGGTGAGGCTCCCACCGGAGGTGCGAGGGACGTTCGAGGTGTACCTCAACGGCGTCCGCCAGGAACTCGGCCGCGACTACCAGGTCCGCGAGGGCACGCTCGTGTTCGAGCGCGACCTGCGCAAGGACAAGATCAGCGGCTGGCGCTGGCTGCTGGGCGCGTGGGGAGTGGGGACCTACCGCCAGGACGACTCGGTGGACGTCCGCTACGAGGCCGCCGACGGCTCGCCCCGGGTCGCCTCGGCGCTCGAGATCGAGCCGGGGTAGACCGCCCGCTCCCACGGCCTGGCGAGCTTCAGGGCGCTCAGGATCGCGCGCGTGGCGGGCGAGCGGTTGAGCGTGTAGAAGTGGATCCCGGGCGCCCCCGCGGCCAGCAGCTCGGCGCACTGCAGGGTGGCGTAGGCGACGCCGAAGTCCCGCACCGCCTCCTCGTCCTCGCCGCGCACGTCCAGCTCCCGGGCGAGGGCGGGCGGGATCGAGGCGCCGCACTTCTCGGCCATCCGCTCGATCTGGCCCGACGTGCGTGATCGGCATGATGCCCGGGATGATCGGCACGCGTGATCCCCGCCCCTCGGGCGCGCTTCAGGAACGCGAAGTAGGCGTCGTTGTCGAAGAACAGGTTGGTGATCAGGAAGTCGACCCCGGCGTCCACCTTGGCTCGGCCAGGTGTTCGAGGTCCTCCTCGGGGCTGGTGGCGTGGACGTGGGTCTCGGGGAAGCAGGCGGCGCCGATCGCGAATGGGTAGTCGCCGGCGATCATCTCCACCAGTTCACGGGAGTACTCGAGGCCGCCCTCGGTGGCGGTCCAGGACTCCTGACCGGCGGGGGGGTCGCCCCGCAGCGCGAGCACGTTGTCGATCCCCGCCGCCCGCATCTCATCGAGCGTCGCCCGCAGCTCCGGCACGGTCGCCGCCACACAGGTGAAGTGGGCCATCGCCTCCAGCCCGTAGCGCTCGGAGATGTGCTTGACGATCTCGATCGTTTTCTCGCGGGTGGAGCCCCCGGCGCCATAGGTGACCGACACGAACGCCGGCTCGAGCTTGACCAGCTCGGCCAGCGCCGCCTCGAGGTTCTGCTCGCCGGCGGGCGTCTTCGGGGGGAAGAACTCGAACGAGAACACCGGGCCGCCGCGGGCGAGGATCTCATCGATGCGCATCTCTCAGATTATGCAGCCCCCGGGCCTGCCGACCCCCGGCGCGCGCCCGCTCATGCAGCCTTCCAGCGCTCCGGCTCGCCCGCGATCCGCCGCGCCCGGCCCTCGGCCTGCAGGTGGGTCAGGAAGCAGAGCGTTTCCGAGAGCAGCCAGTGGGCGTTGCGCGCACCCAGCGCGTCGCCGTAGACGCGCGGGGATGATCTCGAAGGCGGTCTGCTCGCCCTCCTGCAGGGCCCCCTGCACCAGGTCCAGGCGCTCCTGGACGAGCCCGCGATTGCCGCGGATGTGGGCCTGCACGTCGGCGAACGTGCGCCCGTGGCCGGCCAGGCAGAGGCGCGCGGACAGTCCTTCGACGGTGTCCAGCGAGCCGAGGAACTCCCCCACCGGGTCGGGCGAGTAGCCATAGTCGAAGAACAGCGAGATGCGCCCCAGCAGGTGGTCGCCCGAGATCAAGCAGGCGCCGGTCGGGCTGGAAGAAGCACACGTGGTTGGGGGCGTGGCCGGGGGTCTCATAGGTGATCCACTCGCCCAGGTCGGTCTCGATGGGGACCCCGGTGAGGAGATCCCGCTGGGGCTGGATCGGCCCCGCGATGCCGCTGCCCGCGGGCCTGCGGGCCTGCTCGGCGGCGTAGCGCGCCAGCGGCTCGGCCGGGACGCCGCTCTGGCGGGCCACCTCCAGGCGTCGTTCGAACAGCGCCTCGGGGTCCTCGATCATGCGGTCCAGCGATTCGTGGCTGGGGTGCATCCACAGCTCGCACCCGGCCGCCTCCACGATCGTCGGCCCCTGGCCGCAGTGGTCGGTATGGGCGTGGGTGCAGGCCACCAGGCGGGCGTCCTCGAGGCGCAGATCGCACATCGCCAGGGCCCGCTCGAGCTGCTCCAGGGAGTCGGGCTCGTGCATGCCGGTGTCGAACAGCACGAAGCCGCCGTCGCTGCGCACGGCCCAGGCATTGCAGTGGGGAACGCCCGGCCAGGGCAGGGGAAGACGCAGGCGGTAGACGCCCGGCAGGACGCGCTCCCCCCGTCCGAGCTCGCGCTTGCGCGCCACATCGGCCACCGGCCGCAGACTAGACTACGTCCCTCGCTCGGTCCTGGAAGGAGACGGGGATGGCAGAACAGACGGAGAGCTCAAGCGCCACCAGCAGCAAGGTGCAGGAGGTGGCCGAAAACATGCAGGAGCTGGCGGGCAAACGCAAACGTATCTCGCCCGCCAAGGCCGAGGGCGTTGCGCGCCGCTACTTCGAGGCGATCGACTCCCGCGACCTCGACGGCGCGGTCGCGCTGTGGGCCGAGGGCGGCCGCGAGAACGTCCGCGGGCAGCTCGACGTGCTCGCCCCCGAGGGCGTGCGGGCATTCATCTCCGAGATGCTGGGTGCGTTCCCGGATCTGCAGATGGAGGTCGTCTCGACGACCTCCCAGGGAGATCGCTGCGCGGTCCATTGGCGCATGCGCGGCACCTTCGCCGGGCCCGGAAGCTTCGCCGGCATCAGCCCCACGGGCAGCGTCGTGGACCTCGAAGGCTGCGACCTGCTGACCGTCAAGGACGGTCTGATCCAGGCCAACGACGCCTTCACGGACAGCATGAGCTTCGCTCGCGAGATCGGGATGATGCCGCCCAAAGACTCCGCCGCGGAACAGCGCATGACCGGCGCCTTCAACGCCAAGACCCGCGTCAGCGGCAGGCTGATGGGCGGCGAGGCCGAGCTCGTTGCCCAAGGGGTGTGGGTGATCCAGGGACAGCCAGGGCGCTGCAACGTGTACCTGATCGAGGACGAGGGACAGGTGATCCTGTTCGACGCCGGGGCTCGCACGATGACCCGCTCCGTGGCCACCGCCGCGGCCAAGCTCGGCGGCATCCGCCAGATCGTGCTCGGCCACGCCCACACCGACCACCGCGGCACCGCGCCGGGGCTCGGGGCGCCGGTCGTGTGCCACCCCGAGGAAGTCCAGGACGCCGAAGGCAGCGGCGGCTTTCGCTACTGGCCGGAGGGCCTGAAGGGACTGCCCGTTCCCCCAGCGCCAGCTCCACAAACTGTTCCACCGCTACGCCTGGGACGGCGGGCCCGTGAAGATCTCCGGGACCGTCGAGGAGGGCGACGAGGTCGCGGGCTTCACGGTCATCGAGCTGCCCGGGCATGCCCCGGGACAGATCGGGCTGTGGCGCGAGAGCGACCGCCTGGCGATCACCAGCGACGCCTTCTATTTGATCGACATGTGGGGCCGGGACTCCTCCGCCCACCTGCCGGACGACCTCTACAACTACGACACCGAGCAGGCCCGGGCGAGCCTGCGCAAGCTCGCCGCGATGGAGCCGGCGGTGGCCTGGCCGGGACATGCCGGAGCCCTCAGCGGGGACGTCCGCGGCGAACTCGAACGCGCCGCCGAGGCGCCCTAGGGCGTTGGGCAAGCGCTCGCGGCGCCAGCCCAGGCTGCGCGCCGCCGGCAGCGACTACACCGACCCGGAGGGCAACGTCCTGACGCTGCGGGGCTCGCTCACGCCCGGTGCCCGCAGCGAGTACGCGCGGGTGATGGCCGGCGAGGGGATGTCAGCGGCCGCCACCCAGGACGACGCCTGGCAGAGGGGACTCGAGCTGCTGTTCGAGCGCCTCGCGAGCCGCTGGGTCATCGCCGGGAGCCCCGATCGAGCGCCAGCGCGAGCTGCTGGCCCGCTTCCGCGTCGCCTCCACGGCCGAGCGGGCGTGGGTGCGCGAGGTGATGCGCGAGCACTGCGCCGAGCACTTTCCGGAGCTGCAGGCCCCCTAGGCCGACAGCTCCAGGCGCTCCCCGCCGGCGGCCCCGGCGGCCAGGAACCTCGCACTCGCACGGTTGAGCACGAAGTCGAGCACCTCGCCACCGTCGGCGCGCACCCGCAGGCGCCTGCCGTCGTCCTCCACGGCCACGATCGTGGCCGGCTCATAGGCGCCTCCGAAGCGGGCGATGCGCACCCGCGCGCCGACGCGGGGAAGCGGTCGCGAGGGTCCCAGCACGGGCCGATCTTAGGGGCCCGCCACGGGCGCCCCGGGGTGGCCCGGATGGACCGATACCTTGAGAGCATGCGTCGCACGAAGATCGTGGC
This sequence comes from uncultured Solirubrobacteraceae bacterium, assembly GCA_963742395.1. Lineage (GTDB taxonomy): Bacteria > Actinomycetota > Thermoleophilia > Solirubrobacterales > Solirubrobacteraceae > Palsa-744. Next base: position 107,993 of record CAVUME010000007.1, read on the forward strand.
CACGATCGGACCGGCCTCCCGCGAGCCGGAGACGCTCGTGCGACTGGTGCGAGGCGGGCATGGACGTCGCGCGGCTGAACTACTCCCACGGGACGCTCGAGGAGCACGCCGAGACCGTCCGTCGCGTGCGCGACGCCGCCGGGCGCGTGGGGCGGCCGGTGGCGATCCTGCAGGACCTCCCCGGACCGAAGCTGAGGATCGGGCCGCTGCAGGAGGACCTCGTCGAGCTGACCCCGGGCGAGCACCTCACGTTCCCTGCGGCGACGGCGACCAGCCCCGGCGACGCCCACCACATGAGCGTCACCTGGCCCGGGCTGGCCGAGGCCGTGGAGCCGGACTCGATCATGTACCTCGCCGACGGCTCGGTGCGCCTGCGGGTGGTCGGGGTGCGCCCGAGCGCCAGGAGGTCGAGACCGAGGTCGAGGTGGGTGGCGCGGTGGCCTCTCGTCAGGGCCTCAACATCCCCGGGCCCGTGACGGGGCTGCCGGTGATGCCCGAGGAGGACCTCCACCTGCTGCGCCACGGCGAGCAGATCGGGGTGGACATGGTCGCGCTGTCGTTCGTGCAGTCGCCCCGAGGACGTCGAACACGTGCGCCAGCACACCCGCCTGCCGCTGATCGCCAAGATGGAGAAGCCGCAGGCGGTGGAGCGGGCGAGCGAGATCCTGAGAGCGGCCGACTGCGTGATGGTGGCGCGCGGGGACCTCGGCATCGAGCTGCCGATCGAGCGCGTGCCGATCGTGCAGAAGCAGCTGCTGGAGCTGGCGGGATGGATGGCCCGGCCGTCGATCACCGCCACCCAGATGCTCGACTCGATGGTCGCCTCCTCGCGCCCCACCCGCGCCGAGGTGGCCGACGTGGCCAACGCGATCCTCGACGGCACCGACGCGGTGATGCTCTCGCAGGAGACCGCGATCGGCTCCTATCCGGTCGAGGCGGTGGCGATGATGGCGGCGGTGGCCGAGCAGGCGGAGTCGATCGCCCCCTATGAGCGCTGGAACGAGACGCGCGTGAACCGCACCGCCTCGGACCCCGCCTACACGATCGCCCACAACCTCTGCGACGCCGCCCGCGAGCTGCGCCTGGACGCGCTCGTGGTCCCGACGCTGTCGGGCCGCTCCGCCAGGCTCGTCTCGGCGCACCGCCCGACGGTGCCGATCTACGCCCTCTCCCCCGGCCGCGAGACGGTCCGCCGCTGCGGGCTGATGTGGGGCGTGCAGGCGGCCTCGATGCGCCGCCACGAGACCACCGAGGAGCTGATCGCCGACGCCGCGCGGCGGGTGGTGGAGCTCGGCTGGTGCAGCCGCGGCCAGCGCGTCGGGATCACCGCCGGGCTGCCCTCCGGGCGGCCCGGCACCACCAGCCTGGTGCAGATCCAGACGCTCTAGCCAGGCCCGGGGCGCGACCGCTCAGCCGGTCGGGTTCAGTTCGCGGCGGCCGTAGAAGTCGGCCTCTTCGCGGCCCAGCTCGGTGACGGGGTCATCCCCGTAGATCCACTCGCGCGCGATCCGGTGCCAGTTGGCGCGCGCCCGCAGCTGCGAGAGGACGGCGAGCGTGAGCATCTCCATGCGCCGCCCGAAGAGGTGCTCGGGGCGCATCGCCTGGTGGCGCATCTCGCGGAAGTAGCTGGAGCGGGGGTCCGAGCTCTCGATCATCACCTGGGTGGCGATCTCGGGCGTCAGCTGGACGGTTTCGTCGGCCGTCGTGTACCACCAGATCGCTTCCGTGACGAAGGCGAGCAGGTGCTCGGGGTCCACGCGCTCGGGTTCGGGCAGGAAGCCCGACTTGGCGAGCAGCGCGTGCAAGGTCGGCGCGTCACCCTCCGCGACGGCCCGCTGGGCGGCGAGCTCGAGCTCGACGGGAGCCGCGCTCCATGCGCTTGAACAGACCGAAGTCGAGGAACGCCATGCGGCCGTCGTCGAGCAGCAGGAAGTTGCCCGGGTGGGGATCGCCGGAGAACTGGCGGTGGCGGTAGAGGCTGCCCATGAAGAAGCGGAACACGATCTCGCCGACGCGGTCGCGCTCGTCCTGGTCACGTTCCTTGAGCTCCTCGAAGCCGACGCCGTTGACGAACTCGCTGACCAGCACCCGCTCGCGCGAGAGCGAGCTGACGACCTTGGGGACGAAGATGAACGGGTGGCCCGCGTAGATGCGCGCCAGCGAGCGCTGGTTCTGGGCCTCGAGCTCGTAGTCGAGCTCCTCGACGATCCGCTCGCGGATCTCCTCGGTGATCGCGTTGACATCGAGCCCCGGGGTCATGCGCTTGAGCAGCCGCATGATCATGTCGAGGTTCTGCAGGTCGGCCCTGACCGCGGCCGCCACCCCGGGGTACTGGACCTTGACGGCCACCTCGCGGCCGTCGTCGGCGAGCGTGGCGCGGTAGACCTGGCCGATCGAGGCCGCCGCGATCGGCTCCTCGTCGAAGCTCTCGAAGAGCTCGTCGATCGGGTCTTCGAGGTCCTCCTCGATCACGCGGCGCATCTGCTTGAAGGACACCGTGGGGGCCGCGTCCCGGAGCTTGGCGAGCTCGCGCTGGAACTCCTCGCGGTGCTCCTCGGGGACCAGGCCGACGTCGAGGAACGACATCACCTGGCCGAGCTTCATGGCGGCGCCCTTCATCGTCCCCAGCACGGCCACGATCTGCTTGGCCGTCTCCAGCTGACGGCGCGCCATCGCCTCCTCGGAGGCCTGCTCGTCGCGCGTCAGGTTGGCGGCGCGGGTGCCGAACTGCTTGACGGCCTCGCTCGCCGCCAGCGTCGCCACCGTCGCCGTGCGCCGTGCGCGCGAGCTCGGGATCTTCTCGTCCTCGCGCGCCATTCCCCGTCTCATGCTACTTGGGCCCGAGACGACGACCGGCACGTTGGGAGCGGGGTTTCCGGCACCCCGCGCCGGGCGTCAGGCGGCCGGCGTCACTTTCGAGCCCGGCACGATGTCATCGCTGCCGTCCTCCCAGCGGACCCAGGCCTTGGTGCCGCCGTCGTAGTCGGGGGCCTGGCAGCACGAGCGTGGCCGGGCGATCCAGCGCCGTGCAGGCCTCCGTGCCCTCGGGGTCCAGACCCCGCCACACACGGATGAAGGGGTTGGACTCCCACTCCCGGGCGACCGTCGTGGTGTCCGCGTGGCCGGGGTAGATGACGGTGCTCTGGGGCAGCTGCATGAGCGTGCCCATGATCGACTCGCGCAGGTCCTCGTAGGTGCTGTGGCCCGGCGCCCGCACGCCGCCCACCGAGTCCTTGAACAGCGTGTCGCCGGTGAACACGGCTCCGGGGGCCGAGGAGCCCGAGCCGCCGTCCGGCGATCCGCCGTGCTCGCTGATCACGAACGACAGCATCCCGGAGGTGTGCCCGGGGGTGGCCACGGCCTGGACCTCGAGCCTGCCGAGGGGCAGGCGTTCGCCGGCTTCGATCTCGACCAGGTCCCCGACCTCGACGCCGGTGGCCGCGAGCAGCTCGTGCTCGGTGGGGCTGATCAGCACGCGCAGGCCGGGCCAGCGCTCGCGCAGCTTGAGCGTGTCGCTGACGTGGTCGAAGTGATGGTGGGTCAGCAGCACGTGCGAAGGGGACAGCCCGAGCCGCTCGGCCGCCTCCAGCAGCGGCTCCACCGGGCCGCCGGCGTCGACGAAGAAGGCGGGCCCGCCGTCGCCGTCGGCGACCAGGAAGGTGTTGGAGACGAACTGCGGGTGGGTCGAGGTCTCGACGATCATCAGAGCGCGGAATGCTCGCAGGTCTCGACCAGCCGGCGCAGCCCCCGCAGGTAGCGTTCGTCGCCGACCTCCCGCCGCCACTCCAGCACGGGCACCATCTCGGCGCACCTCGTGACCCGCTCGCGCGCCTGCTCGAGAGAGGCCGCCGTGCTCGCCAGCGCGACCGCACGGGAGGTTCCGACCGTGCGATAGCTGTGCTCGCCGGTGGCCACGGCCGAGGAGAAGAACACCTGACAGCCCTCGGCTTCGACGCGTGCGGGGTCGAGCGTGAAGTCGTAGGCGGGGCCCTTGCGCAGCGCGTAGTCGGGTGAGACCAGGTAGAGCACCAGCGAGGCCTCCGGCCGCAGCGGCACCGCCGCCGGGGTCAGCTGCCGGTCGCTGATCTGGCCCATCACCTCGGTCCAGCTGCCCTCGAACAGGCTCATGATGTTCATGCACTCGGGGTCCCCGAAGCGGGCGTTGAACTCGATCACCTTGACGCCCTCGGCGGTGGCGAAGAAGCCGCTGTTCATGACGCCGCTGAAGTGGCGGCCTTCGGCGCCCAGACGCTCGATCACCAGCTCCACGATCTCGCACCCGCGCTGGTAGTGGGCCTCGCTCATGAACGGCAGCGACGGCTCGGGCATCGACAGCGAGCCCATCCCGCCGGTGCCGGGACCCTCGTCCCCGTCGTAGCGGTAGGGGTAGTCGTAGGTCGAGGGCGGGAACACGACCGTGCGCCCGTCGCTGATCGCCTGGATCGTGAACTCGGCGCCCGTGATGCGCTCCTCGATCAGCACCGCTTCGCCCTTCGCGAGCAGCGAGCCGGCGTACTCGCGGGCGGCCTCGTGATCGGCCAGATGCGGCCCCATCACCTTCACGCCCTTGCCGCCCGTGAGACCGGCGGGCTTGACCGCCACGGGCGTCTCGCCGAAGTGCTCGAACGCACCCGACAGCTCGCCGGGGGCGTTGACGATCTGCAGCCGCGGGACCGACTCGGGCGCCACGTCGCGCAGCAGCGAGCGCGCGAACACCTTGTTCCACTCGATCTCCGCACCCGCCCGCGTGGGGCCCACCGCCCGCGTGCCCTGGGCGTGCAGCGCGTCCACCACGCCGGCCGCCAGCGGTTCGTCGGCGCTGATCATCGCGATGTCGATCTCGCGGGAGCGCGCGAAGGCGGCCACCGCGGCGGCGTCGCACACGTCTCCGAGCTGGTGCCCTCCCCCGGATGCCGCCGCCTGCTCGACGATCGTCGGGTTCTCGTGGCCGACGAACGCGTGCAGCTCGCTGTGCTGCGGCCATGCGTGTGGCGAGCGCGCTCTCGCGACCGCCGTGGCCGACTATCAGGGTGCGCACGTGGCGCAGTCTATGTAGCCGCTTCGGCTTCCTGGCCGGCGCCGCGCACGTTGTGGCTCTTCAGGCGCTTGTTCTTTTGCCGTTCGCGCTGTTTCTGTTCGCGCAGTTTGCGACTTTCGCCCTGTTTCTTGCTCTGTTCGCGTTCCCGCTGCGTGTCTGGGCCACGGTGCGAGCGTGTTCGGATTCGTGCTTGGCCTGTTCGCGTTCGCGGGCGTGTTGCTGGGCGGCGCGTTCGCGCGCCTGCAGCCGGTGTTCGCGTTCGCGGGCCTTGCGTTCTTCCACGCGGCGCGCCCGTTCTGCGGACCTCGCCTGTTCGCGCTCGGCTTTGCTCGGCTTCGGCGTCTGGGCGCCGGCGCCTTCGCCGGATTCTTCGGTCTGGCCTTCGGGGTCACCGGCCTGGGTGACCTTCTTTGCGGAGTCGGGCGAGCCTTCGCCCTCGGAGTGGCCGCGTCCGCTGAGTGACCGCTGCCTGCCGGATTCGCCGCCCTGCCCGGATTCGCCGGAGACGCCGGATTCACCGGAGGAGCCCGACCCCGGCCCCGGCGGCTTCCGCGGAGCGGCGCCGTGCTGACGCGGCCGCGTGCTGGCGCTGGGTCGCCGCGCCACGCCCGGCGCCGGCGCCCACGATCCCGCCGGCCGTGGTGCCCGCCGCGTGGTGGGCGCGCCAACCGCCGCCGCCGTGCTGGCCGGAGCCGTCGGCTGAGCCGGACGAGCCGCCCGCGCCGCCTCCGCCGCCATAGCCGCCGCTACCGCCCGCGCCGCCTTCGATGCCGCCGAGCGGGGGCTCGCCGCCCGGCGCCCGGAGGCTGGCCGCCCGGGCAGCCGAGCCGCCGCCGCTCGAGCCGCCGCCGATGGCCCCGCCGTGGTGACCGGACCCGCCGCCTTCGCCTTCGCCTTCGCCCAGCAGCGGCAGCCACGCGGGCTTGCTGACCAGGGATACGGTCGACCCGGCGTGGTGCTGCACCGACGGGGTGCTGAGGACGGGCGCGCCGAGGCCGGTTGACAGGCCGAGCAGCGCCGCGCCGGCCGCGACCTTGACGGCGATCGCCTTGATCGGCCCGCCAGCCACCAGCGCCGCGCCGGCGACGGTGCCGCCCAGCGTCGTGCCGCCGGCGTAGGTCAGCTGTTCGGTGGGGGCGCTGGAGAGGGCGTCCTGCAGCGCCCGCAGCTTCAGCGTCAGCCACGGCAGCAGCGGCAGGAAGGCTCCGACGCCGCGACGCCGGCGCGACATGCCGTCGGCGTAGGTGCGGCAGTCCGGGCAGGCACGGACGTGTTTGCGGAGCTTGCCTTTCAGCAGCGCCGCGCCGCGTGCCGTGTCGAGCTCGTCGCGGATCTCACGGCAGTCGGCGTCGCGGGCGGTGCGTTCTGAGATGAGGCTCGAGCGCGCCTGGTAGACGAGCGCCTTGACCTGCTCGGGTCGCAGGCCCATGACGCTGCCGATCTCCGACTGGCTGAGGCCGTGGAGCTCGGCCAGCACCATCGCCGCCCGCTGGCCCTCGGGCAGCTCCCGCACGCCGGCGAGCGTGTGGCGGATCTCCTCGCGCAGCTCGAGTTCGCGGAACAGGTCGCCCGGAGGCCGCCGGGTCGTGGCCGGTCGCGGCCTCGCCGCCCAGCTCGACGGTCGGGCGGCGGCGGCGCAGGATGCTCAGGCTCTGGTTGCGTGCGATCGCGAACAGCCACGGGACGCAGCACCACCGGGCGCTCGTCGGCGAGCAGGGCACGGTAGGCGGAGGCGAAGGTGACCTGGAGCGCTTCTTCGGCGTCGGCCCGCGAGCCGAGCATGTAGAGGCAGAACGACAGCAGTTCGCGCTGGTGGCGCTCGTACAGCGCCTCGAACGCGGCCGGGTCGTTCCCCCGGATCGAGCTGACCAGCTGCTCGTCTGTGGCGAGCGCGTGCCGAGCGGCCGTGCTCGGCGATATCGGGTCGAACCCTGGTTGCCAACAAACTCCCCTTCCTAGGCCCCGTTGCGGCACCAAGAATCTACCCCTCAGCAGGCGCAATCGTCAAGCGCAAAAAGAATCTGCGTCCCCCCCCAACCTTTTTTCGGGGTCGGCGTTCTATGGGCAGATGCAGGAGCACGCGATCAAACGGATCGGGCACTGGGAGGCTGCGGCTGGCCACATCGGCGACCGCAGGCTGGCACGAGCGAGCCCAACATCCAGCTCCACGCACGTGTGGTGGCGGCGATGAAGGCGGGGGACGTACCGTCTGAGATCCTCGCCCGCGGCTTCTACATGCGCAACTGCGCCAGCTCGATCTCCGACTACACCTACCGGGGTGAGTCGGGGTGGCGGGACTGGATCGAGGACCTGTTCGAAGAGTTCACGGGCAAGCCCCGCTACGAGCTCGAGCAGATCGTCGCCACGGGCGAGGATTACGTCGATCGCCGAATACTGCATCCGCGGCCGGAGCGCGCGTTCGGGCAAGCCGCTGGCGTTCAGGTGGACAGGGGTCACCTGGTTCGCCACACGGCGCCCTGACGCGCGCGGCCGGCTACGCCTCGAGACGCGAGGCCCTCGAGGCGGTGGGCGCCGAAAGCGTGGCGCAGGAGGGGCCGTCCGGCCTGCACGACAACGAGCTGGTTGGCGTGCAGGCTGCGACGGCGGGCCCTCATCCCGGCCACGACGAGCCCGGCAGAAGGCCTAGGTCGAAGGCCGTTCGCCTGCTCAAGCGGGATGAGGACATGAGGGAGGGGTCTCGCGGCGACCGGGAGGAGGCTCGCAATTAGCGAGCACGCGCGCTCAGGTGCCCCCACCTGGAGCTCCCGGTCGTCGCGGGTGTTTCCACGGCGGGGGTGCAGACGCCGCCGGCGGCGGCTGCGTCTGCGTACCCTCCGGCGGCCTCCGTGCCAGCCGCAGGCGCCACGCCCGCTCGGCACCCCGGCAGAGGCGAGGATGCTCCCCGGTGGCTGGCTGCTGGCGGGCGACCTGCTGATCGTGCCGGTCCGCTTCTCGCACGCGGACGCGGGCGGCGAAACCGAAGTCGCGGCCTACATGTTTCGCTTCTCGGCCGGGAAGATCGTCTCCCTGACCGAGTACCGCAGCCTCGAGGACGCGCTGCAGGACGCGCGCCTCGGCGCTGGGCGTAGCCGGGCGTAGGCCGCACGCTCTGGCGAGCTGGCGTGCCCGCACGCGCTGCGCACCGCGCGTGTCGAACGCTGGCGCGGCGGGCGTGGGCCCGCGAATCTCCGCCGGCCGCCCGTGCTCCCCGGTCCCCGGCCCGGTCCATGGCAGCCGTCCACGGCTGCGACGTAGACCTGACGCGCCATGGCTCTGATCCACACCTGCTACCGCATCACCGACATCGACCGTTCGGTCGCCTTCTACAACGCCCTCGGCTTCCAGGAGATCGGCCGCATCCCGATCCGTGACGAGGCGGTCAACGTGTTCATGAACCAGCCCGGCGACGGCGACATGCCGCGCCTGGAGCTGACCTACAACTTCGGCGTCGACCATTACGACCTCGGCAGCGGCTACGGCCACATCGCGATCACCTCCGAGGACCTCGACGGGACCCTCGCGCGCGCTGGCCGACCAGGGGATCCAGCCCGAGAAGCCCCCCTACTCGGTCCGTGAGGGCGGCTCGCGGCTGTGCTTCGTGAAAGACCCCGACGGCTATCGCATCGAGATCATCGAGCAGCCGACGGTCGCGCAGACGCAGGGCTGAGCGGGAGACCCGCCGCCGAACAAGCGATGGGTCCGGCTATGCGCCGGAGGGCGTGGAACGCGGCGTGGGCCGGGGACCACGTTGGCACCCCCCGGCCCGCGTGCCGCGATAGCTCACTTCATGAGCGTCACGTGCCCCTTGAAGTCCTTTTTCTTGGCGGAGGCCACCATCGCCGCCGGCTCTGCCGGCCCGGAGTCGACCTGCACGGACAGGTGGACGCACGGGCCCATGCCATCGATCAGCTGCAGTTCCTGGGTACCGCAGCCCGGTTCCGGTTCGGCGCCGTCGGAATAGGTGACTTCGAATTCGCTCGTCGGGGCGTCGCGAGGAGCGATGGCGCCCAGCGCGAGGCCTGTGACGGTGTATTTCGACATGCCGCAGGTGTAGCTGGAGATCGCGGGGGGACTGAAGGCCGCCGCCACCGAGGGCAGGCCCATGCCGGCACTCGCTTCAACCAACGATCCTTCCATCGTGGCGGTCTTGATCACGCCGGCTTTCTTACCGGACTGGCACGTGACTCCCGTACCCGTGTCCTGGCAGCCCGTGTAGGTGGTCTTGGACGTGAAGGTTTTCGGGCCGGTGAGCTTGCCCTTCCCGGTCGATTCCGTGCACACGAGATCTGAGCTGGCGCTGCGAACCTCGACGCTGCCGCTGGATTCGGTCAGCGCGACCTTCTTTTTCAGCGCTTCGAATTCCCCGGTCTTCTTGTTCTGCGACTGGAATTCCGGTGGTTCCGCGGATGCCGACGCCACGCCGACCATGGTCAATCCGCACAGCGCGGCCGTGACCGTCGCCATCATCCTCATCCATCTCATAGTGCCCTCCTCCGAATTGACATGCGCGGTGAAATCGAGTCCTTTCGTGGGTGATTCCGCAACGACCGCGACATGTTCTCCTCGCCGAGTCCGGCCAGATCCGGGCTCGGTGGTCGCACCGATCGCGATCTCCCGTCCTTGGGTTGCTCCCCCTCTCCCGAGCGAATCGCCGCTCGCGGCGGAGCTTAGCCGTGCGCATCACCGGTCGCAAACCCGGCGCCACCGACCAGTACGATCCACCTAGACGGCTGCGGCGGCGGGGCCACCTGCACCTCGTCAGCTATCGCAATTCGATACCCCGACGGTTACCGGGTCGAGATCATCGAGCAGCCGACCCCGAGCGAGACCAGCGGCTGAGCGAGACGCCCCCGGGCAGCGGGGGCGTAGAACGCGGCGTGGGCCGGGGACGGCGATCGGCATGACCCCAGCCCACCCAGCCGCGCCAGCTCACTTCATTAGCGTCACGTGCCCTGTCTTGGTGTGTTTTCCGGCGACGGTCGCCATCGCCGCCGGCTGTACGGGTCCTGAGTCGACCTGTACGGAGAGGTGGACGCACGGACCGAGGTCATCGATCAGCTGCAGTTCCTGGGTGCCGCAGCCCGGTTCTGGTTCTGCTCCTTCGGCATACGTGACGTCCAATTCGCTCGTCGGGGCGCCGCGGGGAGTGACGGCGCCCAGCGCGAGGCCCGTGACGGTGAATTTCGACGTCCCGCACGTGTAGCTGGGGATCGCCGGGCTGGAGGCGGCCGCCGCTGAGGGCAGGCCCAGGCCGGCACTGGCTTCAACGAGCGATCCTTCAATGTTGGCGGTCTTGATCACGCCGGCTTTCCGGCTGGACTGGCACGTGACTCCCAGACCCATGTCCTGGCAGCCCGTGTAGGTGGTCTTGGACGTGAACGTTTTCGGGCCGGTGAGCTTGCCCTTCCCGGTCGATCCCGTACAGACCAGATCAGAGCTGGCGCTGCGAACCTCGACGCTGCCGCTGGATTCGGTCAGCGCGACCTTCTTTGTCAGGGCTTCGAATTCCCCGGTCTTCTTGTTCTGCGTCTGGAATTCCGGCGGTTCCGCGGATGCCGACGCCACGCCGACCATGCTGAATGCGCAGGCCGCAGTCGCGACCATGGTCACTACCCTCGCCCTTCTCATAGTGCCCCTCCCGTATTGACTTGCGCCGCGAAATCGGGCGCTCTGGCGAGCGCGCTCGCGACGGTGGAGCCTAACCGCGCACCGTCATCAATCGCCAGATCCGCGCCGCTTGCAGGTTCGAAATGACTAGTTGGCGGCGGTGCCCGCCGGGCCGCGGCCCCTGAAGTGCATCGAGAAGCCGTAGTGCTCGGGTCGTGCCCCGCACCGTGGACGGGACGCGAGGCCTGGCGTTCGAGTACCGTCGCGATTCCACGTCAGCCGACCGAAAGGGAGCCATGAGTGAGCAGAACGTCGAGTTGGTCAAGGGCACCTATGGCGCGTTCGGCCGGGGCGATGTCCCCGCCGTGCTCGGAGCATTCACTGATGACATCGAATGGTTCGAGGCCGAGGGCATGCCGTACGGGGGCCTGCACCGCGGCCCCGACGCCGTGGCCCAGAACGTCTTCGGCCCGATCACGGAGGACGTGGAGGGCTTCGCGGTCACACCCGAGGAACTAATCGGATCCGGCGCAACCGTCGCGGCGGTCGTCCGCTACACGGGCACCGGCAAGGCAACCGGCAAGGCCCTGGACGTGCCGGCGGTCCACGTCTGGGAGATCCGCGACGGCAAGCTGGCGCGCTTCCGGCAGTTCATCGACACGGTCAAGTACGCGGAGGTCGTCCCCGCGGCCGTAACGGCTGCGTAGGGCGTGGGGCCCAGGGCCACGTTGCGAGCCATCTCGGTGCTGCCGCCGGGCAACTGATGAGCGAGACCAAGCACTTCACCGCCGAGGAGGCGCGTGCGGCCGGTGCGCGGATCGGAATCGATTGGTCGACGTCGCCCTTCGACGTAGAGCAGTTTCGGATGGGGATGGACGTCGAGCTCGAGCACGGCACCCACGATCCCGAAACGAATGTCACCGAGGACGACGTGGAGGTCACGGCCAAGATCGCGCGGGCGCACCTGAACGAGTTCCCCGACTACTACACACGTCTCGCGGTGATGGAGTCAGAGGCGGAGGCCTACTGGGACGCACGGCGCCGATAGGCGGCTCGGTGCGCGAGAGCCTATGCTCCGCCCCTTCTTCGGGAACACCGCACACATGCGGTGTGGAAAGGACCAAGCGCAAATGCCGACCCTGCTCGTGTTCCATGAGGTAGATGACGTCGATCACTGGCTCGCCTCGCCCAAGCGAGAGGAATTCTTTGGACCGTTGGGGATGAGCACCCGGACGTTTCGGGACCCGGATGGCTCGAATCGTGTCGGGCTGATCGTGGAGGTTCCGTCCCTCGAGACCCTGCAGGAGGCTCTGCAGAGCGAGGGCGCCGCGGAGGCGATGAAGCACGACGGGGTGCGCCCCGAGACGATGTTGATGCTCGTAGAGCCATGACCTCGGGGCCTGCGAGGCTGGTCGCATGACCGATCCACGCAGAGAGCCATTTGGTTCAGTGCAGCCTGCCGACGTCATCCGGGCGGAGGACGTCGATCCGAACTATCCGGATGCCACGGACGGGGACTTCGGCCTCCGTCGAGCGATAGCTCGCCCCGGGCGTACGGGCTTAGGTACGCTCGCGTCGTGAGCCCCGACGCGGCAGCTCCCGCAACCGTTCACGGCGAGCACCGATGGGACTTCGTGTTCGCCGCGATGTACGACCGCATGATGCGTCGCGGAGAGGAACGCAGCATGGGCAGGCGCCGCAGCGAGATGGTGGCAAAAGCCTCCGGACGGACGCTCGAGATCGGCGCAGGCACCGGCGCCAACCTCCCCTATTACACCGACGCCGTGGAGGAGCTGACCCTCGCCGAGCCGTTCGAGCCGATGCGCCGCCGGCTGGCCGGCAAGCTGGCCGCCAGCGGCAGATCCGCGACGCTGCTGGACGCGCCGGCGGAAGCGATCCCGGTGGAGGGAGAGTCGTTCGACACGGTCGTCTGCACGCTGGTGCTGTGCACCGTCGACTTCCCTGACGCCGCCCTCGCCGAGGTCGCCCGCGCTCTGCGCCCGGGGGGCCAGTTGCTGTTCATCGAGCACGTCCGCTCGCCCTCGCCGGGCACTGCCCGCTGGCAGGATCGCCTGGAGACCCCGTGGCGCCACTTCGGCGCCGGCTGCCGCTGCAATCGCGACACGGTCGCCTCGATCGAGGCCGCGGGCTTCTCCAGCGAGCACGAGCAGGAGCACTGGAAGGGCGTGCCCCCGATCGTGGCGTCGATCGTGATGGGACGCGCAGTCAGGGGCTCGCCGTGAAGGTCGAGATGTTCAACGTGGGCTGGCTCTCGAGCTCCGCCGCCGTGTGGCGGCAGGGCGAAGACCCCGAGCGGAGGATCCGATTCCCGATCCCGGCGTACCTGATCGAGACCGAGCAGGAGCGGATCCTGATCGACACGGGCCTGCACCCGGGCGCCGCGGCCGACGCCGTCACCCACTACGGCCGCCCCGAGCCGGGCATCTTCGAGTTCGAGCAGGAGCAGCCGATCACCGAGCAGGTGGACGTCACGACGCTCACCCGCGTGGTCCTCACCCACCTGCACTTCGACCACGCCGGCGCGCTGACGTTGTTGCCGGACTCGCTACCGATCGTGGTCCAGCGCCGCGAATGGGAGGGCCGCGAAGACACGGACGTGATCAAACGCAACTTCTTCTTCCCGCGCGACTACGCCGTCGAGGACCGCAGGGTGGTGCTCGTGGACGGCGATCACGACCTACTCGGAGACGGGTCGGTCGAGCTGCTGCTGACGCCCGGCCACACCCCGGGCCACCAGTCGGTCCGCGTCGGCGAGCAGCTGGTGCTCGGGGTCGACGTGGCCCACTTCGCCTCCACCTTCGACGACCATCGCTTCCCTTCCTTCGGCGACGACTTCGACGCCCAGGCGGAGTCCGCCGACCGCCTGCGCGGCATGCGCGACGCCGGCGCCCGGGTCCTGCCCGGCCACGATCCCGAGGTGCTGCACCCGGGACCGGTGGCCATCTGATCGCCGGACTCGGGGCCGCTGCGGGCCGGCGTAACCTCGCCCGTCAGGCCGCGGCGGCCGGTGGGGTCACACGGCGCCGGCCGGCACGGCCGCGCCGACCTGCGCGTAGACCGCCATCTCGAACCCGAGCACCGTCTCGATGATGCGGGCGTCGAAGAAGGGCAGCACCTGGGTCATGATCACGCCACCGACCCCGGCCGTGCGGTCGATCCAGTAGTAGGTGTTGAAGATCCCCGACCAGGCCCCGGTGCCGGCGCTGCGCATGCCCGGGAGGTCGACCTTGATCAGGTGAAAGCCGAGCCCCCAGCCCTGGGGGACCGGCAGCGAGGGAACGTCGTTTGACAGCTCGGGCATGCACGAGGTCATCAGCTCGGGCAGGGCGACGCCCTCGATGTGGTCGCTGAACGCCAGCGCCACCGTGTCGGGGGCGAGGATCCGCTGCCCATCCAGCTCGCCGTCGCGCAGCCACGCGCGGATGAAGCGCGCATAGTCGCGAGCGGTGCCATATGAGCCGTGGCCGGCCGCGTCCCACTCCGGGTCGGCCGGGAGGTCGATGTCGGTCGGTTCGAGGCCGCCGTCGGCGCCACGCATCAGCACCGGCAGCAGGCGCGAACGCTGCTCGGCCGTGGGCCTGAAGGTGGAGTCGACCATGCCCAGCGGCTCGTACACGTGCTTCGTCACGTACGCACCCAGCGACTCCCCCGTGATGCGCTCTATCGCCAGCCCGAGCCAATCGGTGTTGACGCCGTACTCCCAGACGGTGCCCGGGTCGTTGACCAGCGGCGCGTCGAGGCTGGTCCGTCTGCCCATCCAGCGGGCTGGGGAGGCCCGTCGCGGCGAAGTAGTCGAACAGCCGCTGGTTGACGAAGAAGTAGCCGAGGCCCGCCGTGTGCGTCATCAGCTGACGGAACGTCGCTTTGCTGGCCGGGGCGCGCAGAAGCGGGCGGTCGCCGTCGTAGCCCTCGATCAGCTGCAGCTCTGCGAACTCCGGCAGCACCGACTCGACCGTCGCATCGAGCTCTAGCCTGCCCTGCTCGACCAGCTGCAGCGCGGCGGTGGTGGCAACCGCCTTGGTCATCGAGGCGTTGCGGAACATCGTCTCGGCGCTCGCCTGGCCGGCGGAGGTTTCGTAAAGCACGCCGTCGCGGTCCACGACCACCGCCACGACGCCGTGCCAGGTGCCCGCTTCGACGGCCGCGCTCAGCAGCCGGTCGATGTCTGATCCGTCAAAGCTCATGTTGGCCTCCTCCACTCGGGTTTGGTGGCCATGCGCCCGAGGGCCTCAGGGCCAAGGGGCATCATCTCGCAAGCCGATCGTCGAGCAGCTCCCCGCCGCGCCCGAGGGCTCGCGCTCGGCGCCGGCGGGCATCGGCCCAATCTAGACAACAGCGCTAGGCTCCCGATGAGCCATGGCGGACACGGGGAAGATCGCCAAGAACCTCGAGCGCTTCGCGCAGGCGGTGGCGGCCCACGACCGCGAGAACCCCACCCACACCGCCTACGGCATCGGCCTGGCGCACTTCGACATGGAGCGCCTGGGGCTCGAGGAGGGCGAGGAGATCCTCCCGGGCATCACGATCCACGCCGACGGCGGCGTGACGGGCAACTTCCGGGTGCTGTGCGACGGCGAGCACGAGGACGAGCGGGAGGTCGAGGAGCGGGAGGTCGTGGAGGCGATCGCCACGCAGGCGATTCCCGTCTACTCGCCCCCGCCTCGAAGCATCGAAGACGCCTGAGCGAGCGCCGCAGCCCTGCGCCGAGCGCGGTCGCGGCAGCCCCCGGCCCGAGCCCCTACGCGGGAGCCTCGCGCCGGTCCCCTCCCCCGGCCCCGATGCGGGCCCGGATCATCCCGACCAGCGCCTCGATCGTCGGACACGACAGCCCGTGACGCGCCGCCGCCCGTAGGACCGCGCCCGGAATCGCGTCCAGCTCGGGCTCGCGCCCGGCGGCGATGTCGCGCTGCATCGAGCTCCCGAGCGTGGCGTGGGCGCGCTCGAGCTCCTCCACGGCACGCTCGGGCACGATCTCCGAGGCGCCCTCGGCCTGGGCCACCGCACAGGCCTCCTCGATCGCCCCCACGAGCTCCGCGCGCAGCGCCGGCGTCGAGCGGATCTCCCCCAGCAGCTTGTCGCGAGCGCTGGTGGTACAGGCCAGCGCGTTGAGGCGCACGAGCTTGGACCACATCACCTCGGCCTCTGAGCGGTCGGTGATCGGATAGCCCAGCCGTACGGGAAAGCCGACCCGCTCGAGCTCGTCGCCGAGCTCCTGCAGGGCGGCGCCGCACGACGGGTCGCGGGCGGCCATGTCGATCAGCAGGAAGGGGCTCGAATGCACGATCACCCCGGGCTCGGAGCGATCGGATTCCACCCTGATGGCCCCCGCCAGCACCCTCCGCGGCTCGAACCGCCGGCGCAGCACGGCGAGATGGTCGAGCCCGTTCAGCAGCGGCAGGACGAGCCCCGGGTCGGCCATCCCCTGGAGCCGCTCGAGCGCCTCCTCCAGGCCCACGGCCTTGGTCGCCACGATCAGCACGTCGGCACTCTCCACGGCGCTCGCGCGGGCCGTCGGGCGCGCCACGAACTCACCCAGGCGGACGCTGCGGAGGGTCAGCCCCTGCTCGTTGATCAGCTGGGCCGTGTGCGGCCGGGCGATCACGGTCACATCGCTCCCCGCCCGCCAGAGGGCACCGGCCAGCAGCCCACCCACTCCTCCCGGCCCCAGCACGGCGAACTTCATCGCGGGGCCTCGATCAGCACTCCGGGGTTCATCACACCCGCCGGGTCGAGTGCCGCTTTCGCCCCCCTCAGGGCCCGGGCGAACGGGTCCGGGCGCTGGCGGTCATACCAGGGTCGGTGATCGCGCCCGACGGCGTGGTGGTGGGTGATCGTGCCCCCCTCCTGCAGGATCGCCTTGCTGACGGCGGCCTTCACCTGCTGCCACTGCTCCACCTCCCCGCCCCTGTCGGCGGGAGCGATGACGGTGAAGTAGGGGGCGGGCCCATCCGGATACACGTGCGTGAAGCGGCAGTTCACCCTCGCCGGTCCCCGTCCGCTCGGCGGCAGCGCCTCCGCGGCGGCCTGCGTGACCCGCTCGTGCAGCGCTGGAAAGCGCTCCCAGGTGATGGCCGTCTCGAAGGTCTCCGCCAGCACCCCGGCGGCCACCATCACGTCCCGCAGGTAGGGCATGGCCAGGAACGCATCCCGCCAGCTCGACACGGGATCGGCTGCGGCGCCCGCGTCCTGCGCGTCGCCCCCCGCCTCCCCCGCGCCCCCGTTGGCGCCGGCCGCACCGTTCCCGGCGGGCTGACCGCCGTGCTCGGCGCACAGCGTCAGCGCCCGCGCCATCGCCTCCTCGACCGGGTGGTCGACCGACTCGAAGCCCAGCACCAGTAGCGAAGCTGTGCCCTCGCGACGCATCATCAGAGCCGTCTCGCCGGCGTCGAGCAGGCGGCAGTTGGCCGGATGCAGACCCGCCTGGGAGATCGCCCGCACGGCCCGGGCACCGTCGGCGAAGCTCGCGAAGCGGACCCCCCGCGAGCTGCGGTGCGGGGGGCGGCGCTGGACGCGGACCCAGGCTCGGGTGATCACCGCGAGCGTGCCCTCGGAGCCGGCGAGCATGCGGTCGGGGCTTATCCCCGCGCCAGAGCCGGGTAGGCGGCGCGACTCCCACACCCCCGAGGGTGTGATCGCCCGGACGGACTCGACGAGGTCCTCGATGTGGGTCCAGAGGGTCGCGAAATGGCCTCCGGCGCGGGTCGCTATCCAGCCTCCCAGCGTGGAGTACTCAAACGACTGTGGGAAGTGGCGCAGGGTCAGGTCGTGCTTACGCAGCTGGTCCTCCAGCCCCGGGCCGGTGGCCCCGGCCTCGATCAGCGCCGCCGAGGACACCTCGTCCAGCTCGAGCACCCGGTCGAGCTCTCCGAGGTCGACCGAAACGGCGCCGTTGTAGCGCTCGCCGACGTCCGGTGTGACCCCTCCCACGACCGAGGTCCCACCGCCGAAGGGGATCGCCGCCACCGCTTCGGCCGAGCACCATTCGAGCACCGCCTCCAGCTCGATCTCGTCCCGTGGCCGGCAGACGAAGTCGGGTGGATGCTCGAAGCGCCCGCGGAAGCCGCGCACGACATCGACGTAGGACTTCCCGAGCGCGTGTGAGGCGCGGGCGTGGGTGTCGGCGGCGCTGAAGGCAGCCAGCCGCGTCGGGATCGGTACACGCGGATCTGCCAGCTTCAGCTGCGCCAGCGCAACCGGCTGCTCGACCTGCTCGAGGCCGTATCCCAGCTGCTCGCAGAGCAGCTTCGCCGCGGCCTCCAACTTGTCCGCCGGCGGCTGCTGGTCCTCGTAGCCCCAGCCCCAGTGCTTGCGGCGTCGATCCATCGGCAGCCCGAGTCTATGCTCCCGTCATGGCCACCGCCGAGCAGCCCGACGAGCAGGCGCCCGCGGCCGGGGTGGAGAGCGCGCCCAACGTGCTCGCCCGCGGACCCTGGGAGATGGAGCACGATCAGCGTTCGCTGGCTGGCGAGCACATTCGAGCCCAGCGACCAGCAGAGCGAGGCCGCCGACGAGGCGATCCGCGGCCTGCGCGAGCGCGGCTCTCCCAGCCACGACGGGGTGGCCGCCCGGCTGGTCGACTACCGCCTCACCGACCACGGCATCGAGATCGAACTCCAGCCCCAGCGGTGGGCCCTGAGACTGGTAGAGGGCGACGCCTCCCTCAGCGTCGCCGCGCTGTGTGTGACGAGGGCGGCCGACGGGCGCTGGCTGGCCGGACGCCGGGCCCCGTGGGTGGCGTCGTGGGCCGGGCGCTGGGCGCTGGGCGCGGGCGGCGCCGTGGACCTGAACGAGAACCCGGCCCACACGCTCGTGCGCGAGCTGCACGAGGAGTGGGGCGTGGAGCCCGAGCGCGTCCAGGGAGAGGCCCTGATCAGACTTCCCCACGGCATGATCATGTTCGTGGGCCAGGCCTGGCTGGCCGAGGGCGTGGACCGGGAGGTGCGCCCCGACGAGGAGCACGACGAGTTCCAGTGGTGGCCAGGAGAGATCGAGGACTGGCCCGCCGAGGCCGGCGAGGTCCTGCCGCGGGTGGCGAGCTGGCTGTCTCGGTGAACACGGGCCTGCGGGCCGGTGTCGGGCCGCTGACGTTCACGCGCCTGAAGTGGACGTCGTTCGTGCACTCGTGCATCTACACGGCGCTCCTGATCAGCGCGTTCGCGGTGGGCAAACCGGAACCTCTCACGTTCGTGCTCGGGTGGACCCACGGTCTGTTGTGGATCGCGATGTCACTGCTGTGCATCACGGCGGCCCGCCTACGGGTGGTCTCGCTGCGGCTCGCGGTTGCCGTCGCCGTCCTGGGCGGGATCGGGCCCTTCTTCGGCAGCATCCAGTTCGTCCACGAGCAGCGCGAACGCGACGCTGCGACCTGAGAACTTCCTCCCGCACGGCCCTGTTTGGGCGCGCTAGAGTGGCAACCACAGATGGCCACTGGCACAACGGGAGTGCGAACCGTAGATGTTGTCACCCCGGCAGCGGGGGAGTCGGTGACCGAGGGGACGATTCTCGAATGGCACGTCAAGGTCGGGGATGCGATCAAGCTCGACGAGACGATCGTCGAGATCTCCACTGACAAGGTCGACGTCGAGCTTCCCTCCCCGGCCGCGGGCACCGTCTACGAACTGCTGGTCGCCGAGGGCGACACGGTCACCGTCGGCCAGGTGATCGCCCGCATCTCGGTCGAGGATGGTGCCGACGGCAACGGCTCGTCGCCCGCCAAGTCGACCAACGGCGCGGCCACCGAGAGCACCGCGGCCGAGAGCACGGCGACCGACGGCGCGGCTGCCGACGACGCGAGCGTGGCCGACGGCCCACAGGCCGACACGGAGTCCGGCGCCTCGGAGAGCGCTACGGGCGAGCTCATCGACGTCGTCACCCCCGCCGCGGGAGAGTCCGTGACCGAGGGGACGATCCTCGAATGGCGGCGAAAGGTGGGCGAGACGATCAACCGCGACGAGACGATCGTCGAGATCTCGACCGACAAGGTCGACGTCGAGCTGCCGGCCCCGACGTCGGGGACGATCGCCGAGATCCTCGTGAACGAGGGCGAGACCGTCACCGTCGGCCAGGTGATCGCGCGGATCGCGGTCGGCCGCGACGGAGCCGGCCCCGAGCGAACCCCGACGCCGGGCCCGGGCACGTCCGCTGGGGATGGATCCGCAGATCAGGCCGGCGGGCCGCCGGCGTCCGGCCCTGCACCCGCGACCGGGGAGCCACTCGCCGAGGCGCCCTCCGGGGTGAAGGTGTCACCGGTGGCCGCGCGGGCCGCGGCCGCCAAGGGCGTGGACCTCGAGCACGTCTCCGGCAGCGGCCCCTCGGGAAGGATCACCAAGTCCGACGTGCTCGCCGCCGCCGATCGCCCCTCGGGCAACGGCGCGGCCACACTCCCCGCTCCCGCTCGGGCGGGTGAGGAGGGATCAAAGCTCCTGCGCGGAGGCGCCGCCGCGCTCGCCCGCTACATGAGCCAGTCGTTGGGGATCCCGACGGCCACCAGCTTCAGGACGCTTCCGGTCACCGTGCTCGACGCCCGTCGTCAGGAGCTGAAGGCGGCCGGCCGGCGGGTGTCCTTCACGCATCTGATCGCATACGCGATCGCCCAGGCGGCCGACGCGATGCCGGTCATGCGTGACCACTACGAGGAGCTGGAGGGCAAGCCCCACCGTGTGCGCGACGAGGGCACGAACCTGGGGATCGCCGTCGACGTCGAGAAGACGGACGGTACGCGGACGCTGATGGTGCCCGTCATCCGCGGCGCCGGGCGGCTGCCCTTCGACCGCTTCGTCGAGGCCTACGACGAGATCATCGAGAAGGCGCGTCACAACCGGCTCGCTCCCGACGACCTCGCGGGGGCGAACATCACGCTCACCAACCCGGGCGGCCTCGGCACGGTCGCCTCGGTCCCGCGCCTGATGGCGGGCCAGGGCACGATCATCGCCAGCGGCTCGATCGGCTACCCGGTCGGGCTCCAGCAGATCGGCGAGATGATCGGCGCGGAGAAGGTGGTGACGATGACCTCCACCTACGACCACCGCATCATCCAGGGGGCCGAGTCGGGACGCTTCCTGGGGCTGATCGAGGAGCGTCTGCGCGGCGAGCACGGCTTCTACGACCAGGTCTTCGAGGCCCTCGAGGTCCAGCTCGGCCCGCCACCGCTGCCCCCCGCTCCCGCAGCCGCGGCGGCCGCCGCAAGGGCGCCTACGACGACCGAGCAGGTGCCCACCGACGACCTGCTCGATGCCGTCCACGCGGCCACGATCTACGTCACCCGGGTGCGCAGCCACGGGCACCTCGCCGCCCACCTCGATCCGCTCGGCAGCGAGCCCGAGGGCGACCCGGGCCTCGACCCGCAGGCGCTCGGGTTGACCCCGCAGATCCAGGGGAAGCTTCCCGCGAGCATCTTCCAGATGTACGTGCCCGGAGCGACGCTCGCGGACGCGCTGCCCCACCTCATCGAGACCTACTGCGGCACGATCGCCTACGAGGTCGAGCACATCGCCTCCCACCGCCAGCGGGTGTGGCTGCGCGAGCACATCGAGTCCGGAGCCTTCCGTCACGAGCTGACCAGTGAAGAGCGCACCACGCTGCTCAAACGGCTGGTCGAGGTGGACGCGCTCGAGCGCTTCATGCACAAGGCCTACCTGGGCCAGCATCAGTTCTCGATCGAGGGACTGGACATGACCGTCCCGATGCTCGACGAGCTGATCCAGCTGGCAGCGGCGCACGGGGGCCAGGAGGTCGTCGTCGGAATGGCCCACCGCGGCAGGCTCAACGTCCTTGCCCACAACCTCGGCCGCGCCTACGACACGATCTTCGCCGAGTTCGAGGGCGCCTCGACCCTCGAGGCCGTCACCACCATCCCCCAGGGGGGAACCGGCGACGTCAAGTACCACCACGGGACCGAAGGCACCTACGACCTCCCGGGTGGCGGGACGATCCGGGTCAACCTCGAGTCCAACCCCAGCCACCTGGAGTACGTCTCGCCGGTGGTCGAGGGGGCCACGCGAGCGGCCCAGACCTCCCGTCACGGCCCCCACGCCCACCAGGACACGAACGCTGCGATGCCGATCGTGATCCACGGCGACGCCTCCTTCCCCGGCCAGGGTGTCGTCTCCGAGACGCTCAACCTGCAGGCCCTGGACGGCTACAAGGTCGGTGGCACCGTCCACGTGATCATGAACAACCAGATCGGCTTCACCACCGACCCCGACGACGCCCGCTCCACGCGCTGGGCCTCGGACCTCGCGAAGGGCTTCGACGTGCCGATCATCCACGTCAACGCCGACGACGTGCCCGCCTGCGTCAGCGCCGTACGCCTGGCATTCGCCTTCCGCAAGGAGTTCGGCCACGACGTCCTGATCGACCTGATCGGCTACCGCCGCTTCGGGCACAACGAGTCCGACGAGCCCGCCTACACGCAGCCGGAGATGTACGTCAAGATCAAGAACAAGAAGCGCGTCGCCGAGCTGTGGTCCGACCGGCTCGTGTCCGAAGGAGTCATCACCCGCGAGGAGGTCGACCGCCAGGCCCAGGAGGTGTGGGACAACCTCACCAACCTCCACCAGCGCCTGAAGGCCAAGATCACCGCCGCCGCCGAAGGCGAGGAGCACGTCACCGGCGAGTACCAGCTCGACCGCTCGCCGAGCCCCGAAGTCGAGACCTCGGTTCCGATCGAGCGGCTGCGCTCCCTGGGCGAGTCTCTGCTGCGGGTGCCCGAAGGGTTCACCGTGCACCCCAAGCTCGTCAAACAGCTCGACCGCCGCCGCAAGGCCCTCGCCGGCGAGCCACAGGAGCACGACATCGACTGGGCCCACGCCGAGGGGCTCGCGTTCGCCTCACTGCTCACCGAGGGCACCCCCATCCGCCTCACCGGACAGGACACCGAGCGCGGCACCTTCAGCCAGCGTCACATGGTCCTGCACGACGCCAAGAACGGCCAGACGGTGTGCCCGATCCAGAATCTCCCGGACGCGGATGCGCCGCTCGAGCTGCACAACAGCCCCCTGTCGGAGCTCGCCTGCATGGGCTTCGAGTACGGCTACAGCCAGGAGGCGCCCGAGACGCTCGTGCTGTGGGAGGCCCAGTTCGGCGACTTCGTCAACTCCGCCCAGGTGATCATCGACCAGTTCATCGTCTCGGGGCTCGCCAAGTGGGGCCAGACCTCGCGCCTGACGCTGCTGCTGCCGCACGGCTACGAGGGTTCCGGGCCCGAGCACTCCTCGGCCCGTCTGGAGCGCTTCCTGCGCTCGGCCGCGGAGGGCAACATCAGGGTCGCCAGCCCCACCACCCCGGCCCAGTACTTCCACCTGCTGCGCCGCCAGGCCCGGATCGCCAAGCAGCGTCCGCTGGTGGTGATGACGCCGAAGTCGCTGCTGCGCCTGCCCCAGGCCGCCAGCGCGCTCGCCGACATGGCCGAGGGGAGCCGCTTCCAGCCCGTACTCGCCGAGCCGGGGGTCGAGGACGAGCAGGTCACGCGGCTGGTCCTGTGCACCGGCAAGATCTACTACGACCTCATCGGCCACACCGAACGCGCCTCCCACGTGGGCCTCGCAGTCGCTCGCGTGGAGCTGCTGTATCCGTTCCCGGAAGGCCAGATCCTCGAGCTGATCGGTAAATACCCGAACCTGCAGGGAGATCCTCTGGGTCCAGGAGGAGCCGCGCAACATGGGCGCCCGCGCGCACATGTTCCCGCGCCTGATGCAGATCATGCCGCCCGAGATCCACTTCGGCTACGTCGGGCGTCCCGAGCGGGCCAGCCCGGGCGAGGGCTATCCGGCCGCCCACATGGACGAACAGAACCGCATCCTCACGACCGCCATCGACCTGCGCGTGCCGATCTCCCAGTTCCCCCGCAAGACCCCCGGCGAGCGCTGATGGGCGCCCTCTGGCGCCGCTTCAAGGCGATCATGGCCCAGCGCCGGCGTAAGCGCCGCGGCTACTAGGCGCCCTCCGCGGCTCCTAGGCGCCCTTCCAGACCGGCTCGCGCTTCTCCTTGAAGGCGGCGGCCCCCTCCTTGGCGTCCTCGGAGGCGAACACGGGCCCCGAGATGGCTCCCTGCTTGTCCCACATCTCGGCGCTGCTCCAGTCGAACTGCTCCTGCAGGATGCGCTTGGTGGCGATCAGCGCGAGCGGCCCGTTGCCGGCGATGCGGCCGGCCAGCTCGAGCGCCACGTCGAGCGCCGTCCCGGGCTCGGCGAGATGGTTGACCAGGCCGAACTCCTCGAAGCGCTCGGCCGGCAGCGGGTCGCCGGTCAGTGCCAGCTCCATGACCACGTGGTAGGGCATCCGCTTGGGCATCCTCAGCAGCGCGCCACCGGCGGCCACCAGCGAGCGCTTGGCCTCCGGGATCCCGAGTTTGGCTCCCTTCGCGGCCACGATCAGGTCACACGCCAGGGCGATCTCCATCCCGCCCGCCAGCGCGAACCCCTCGATGGCCGCGATCAGCGGCTTCTGTGCGGAGCGCTGGGCGATTCCGGCGAAACCCCGGTCCCCGAACCAGGGCGACTCGCCGCGCACGAACGCCCCCAGGTCCATGCCGGCGCTGAAGAAGCCGCCCCCGCCCGTCAGGACGCCGACCGACAGCCCCTCGTCCGCGTCGAGCTCGTCGAGCGCCCCCGCGACGGCCGCGGCCAGCGCGGCGTTGACGGCGTTGCGAACCTTGGGCCGGTTCAGCGTTATGACAAGCACGTTGCCGCGCCGCTCGGTGAGGACCGGCGTCTCCTCGCCGGCGTTGTTGTCAGTCATCGGCTGCTCCTTGATCGGGGCAGCGAAGCCTATCCGGGCGCGCGTCAGGCGGCGAACAGACGCAGGTCGGGCTCGCGCTCGCCGCGCAGCACCTGGAGATCCACCTCCACGCACTCGATCCCGCGCGCATTTGCGAGCACCCGTGCCTGTGGCTTGATCCGCTCGGCCGCGAGCACGCCGCGACAGGAACCGAGCGCGGGGTCGTGGCGGATGCGCTCCAGATAGCGCGACAGCTGCTCCACCGCGTCGATCGTCGCCAGGCGCTTGATCTCGACCGCCACCCACTCGTCCTGGATGTCACGGCACATCAGGTCCACCGGGCCGATGTCCGTCGGCCACTCCCGCCTCACGAGCCGAAAGCCCTCGCCGCACTGCTCGGGGGCCTCCGCGAGCAACTCTTGCAGCTCTCGCTCCACCCCCTCCTTCTCGAGCCCCGCCTGCGTGTCGAGCTCCTGCTGGACATCGTCGAGGACCTCGGCGATCGTGATCTCCAGGCGCTCCTCCGATCCACGGCCTCTTACCGTCAGCGCCCGCAAGAGGCCTTCCTCGTGCCGCTCCTCGATGACCGTCGGAGGCGTCATCCAGTTGAGCGGCTTCACGCTCGAGGAGCCGCCGTCGGACCACACCATGAAGGTCCCGTCGGGCTTGACCATCAGCAGCCGCACCGCCTCGGGCAGCGTCGTGCTGAGCCGACCCAGGTAGGAGACCTCGCAGCGCGCGACGATCAGACGCATCGCGCGACGGTATCGGGCCGGCCGGTCAGGCCTGCGGCGGCGTCTGGCCCGCGGGGGGCGGCGCCGGAGGGGCGGGCGCCGCAGCGTCGGCGGGCGGGGTCGCGGCGGTGGCCGCAGGGGCTGCGCCGGCAGGCTGCGCCGCAGCCGCGGGGTGCGTCTCGGTGGTGGTCGCCGGGATCATGTCGGCGGTCTGCGTCACGTCGACGGTCTGCGTCACGTCGGCGGTCTCCGTCACGTCCACGGGTTGGGTCGCGGTGCCGGCAGCCGGGGTCGCGGCGGCCGCGGGCGGCTCCGGCGGAGCGTCGTGTCCCTCGGCGCCCGCGTCGATCGCCTCGCGGAGCTCGCGCACGCCGTCGCCGAGGCGGCGGGCGAGTTCGGGCAGGCGCCTCGGCCCCAGCACCAGGAGGGCGACGATGCCGATGAAGACCAGGTGGATAGGGCTCTCGATGCCCATCTGTCCCTTCAGGCTAGCGCCGGACGGTCCTCCCGGGCCCGCCCGCAGGGGCAGGGCAGCGAGACGGCTCAGCCGTCAGAGATGGCCGGGGCGGTGCTTACGCTCTGGTCGAGGTGGCCTACGAAGCGCCAGCGCCAGCGCGCCGCACCTATCCCCCGCCGGGCGCCCCGGAGTCGACCTGGCCGGCGCGCATAACGGTGATCGCGGCGATCGCGCTGCAGCTGAGCCTGCCCGACCGGCTGGCGGTCGGCACCCACTTCCTGCTCCCCGCGCTGGAGGCGGTGCTGGTGGTGGGGCTGGTGCTGGCGACCCCCCGCACGCTCGAAGGACGCCACGCGATCCGTCGCCGGCTGACGATCGGCCTGGTCGCGGTGGTCAGCTTCGCCAACGCGATCTCGCTGTACCTGCTGGCCCACAACCTGCTGCACCACAAGATCCCCGAGAACGGCCACGAGCTGATCGTCGCGGGGCTGCTGATCTGGCTGACGAACTTCATGATCTTCGGCCTCTGGTACTGGGAGATCGACCGCGGTGGACCCGGCCAGCGGGCCGGTGGCGAGGACGGGCCTCCGGACTTCCTGTTCCCGCAGATGAGCGACGACGCGATCGAGCCCGCCAACTGGCGGCCGATGTTCGTCGACTACCTGTACGTGTCGCTGACGAACGCCGCCGCCTTCTCCCCCACCGACACGATGCCGCTCAGCCACATGGCAAAGATGGTGATGGGACTGCAATCGATCATCTCGATCGTGACGATCGGGTTGATCATCTCGCGGGCGGTGAACATCCTCTAGCCGCCGGCGCCGGGCACAACGCGCGCTCCGCCGAATAGTGGGATAGTGTGAGAAGAGTCAAGGTTTGGCGTGGGGCCTCCCATTAGCCGCGGAGCGGCAGCTGGCCCTCCCGCCATAGACAAAGATCCATCCCTCCCTCCGCCACGGGCCCGGGCCAAACCGGGCCCGTGGTTACTCAGAAGCGGTTCGTTCGTCGTCGCCGACGCTGCGCTTCGCGCCCGCCGCGGCGGGCTCTCCCTCGGGATCCCGCTCGCCGTCCGGGTCCCGCCGAGGCGCGCCCCCGCGCGCGGCGCCGGGAGCCAGACACACCGCCGCCACATGCTCGACCGGCTTGAAGCCCAGCGATTCATAGAGGCCGGCGGCGTGGTAGCCGGCGTCGGCGACGATCACGAAGCAATCGGTCGAGTGCTGGCGTTCGCTGTGCCGGCAGGCCTCCACCAGCAGCCGCGAGCAGACCCCGCGACGGCGCCAGTCCGAGCGTGTGTCGACCGACTGAAAGCGTCCACGCGAGCCCTCGGTGACGATCCCGCAGCAGCCGAGCACCTCGCCCCGCTCTGCGTCCAGGGCGACATACCAGGAGCCCTTGCCGGCGCTGAAGAGCGTCCTCAGCTCATCCAGGCGCCCGCGCGCAAAGGAGCGCCGCGGGGGCTCCTCCTCGGGTCGCAGTTCCGCCGACGCCACCCAGATATCCAGCACCTGCTTCCACAGGCCGGGGTCGGCGCCGGGGCGCGGATCGAGCGCCACGATCGTGACCTCGTGGTTCTCCCGTGGGTGGGCTCGCACGTCGCCGGTCCCCGCGCGCAGGCCCACGAGCTGCTGGAGCTCATAGGCGCGGGCCTCGAACTCCGGGCGCGCCTCGCCCAGAGCCCCGTCCGCGCGATCCCATCCGAAGGCCCTGTGTGAGATGCCCGGCGTAGCTCCGAACTCAGAGCTGAACAACTCCTCCCAGCGGTCGCCGTCGCCGGCCTCGGGTGGTTTGTCGAAGAGCAGGAAGTTGCCCCAGTGGTGGAGGGGGTTCTGCGGCGAGCGCACGACGAGGTACCCCTCGCGGCGCTCCAGGATCCGGCCCTGCGGCAGCACCTGGATTTCGGTCTGCCAGACCAGCGAGCACGGGGACCCGGACGGCGAGCCGGTCGGCTCGCCCGGGGAGCGCGGCGACACCTCCTCTGCGGACATGCAGGCGGCCTAGCCGACGGCCTGGGGCTCGAGCGCGAGGGCCTCGGCGATCAACTCCCTGACCTCGCTCCCGGCTCCGAGCGAGAGCGCCCGCTCGAGCGCCCGCAGGGCGCCCTCGCGGTCCGCCAGACGTAGGCGCAGGCGCCCCAGACGCTCCCACGCCCCGGCGTCCCGAGGGCCGCGTTCGACCGCGCGCTCGGCCGCCTCGGCGGCGAGATCGACGGCGCCCATGTCTTCGTAGATCCTGGCCGCGAAGCGGTGCGGGGCGGGCCGTTTGGAGTCCACCCTGGCCCAGTCCCGGACCGCACGGGCGGCCTCGTCGAGCTTGCCCGCGTGCCAGAAGGCGAGCGTCATCAAGCGCAGCACGCCGACGTTGCGGGGCTCGGCGTCGCGGGCGTAGATCAGGCGCTGGGCGGCCAGCTCGTATTCCTCTTCGGCCATCGCCCGCTGGGCGGCTATGAGGAAGCGTTCGACCCGCTCCTCGGAGGGGTCCGGCTTGGAGAAGTCCACGAATTTCATGCTCCCGGCGGGCACAGTGCGCACGCCGTGGCTGAATTTCACGCGCGCCCACTGCTGCACGTCGGTCTCCTCGGATCCGTCGGACCCGTTGTTGGAGCCGTTCGCCGAGCGACTCGGATGGGACGAGAAGTAGATCCCGGTGACGGTGCCGACGCCCCACTCCGGATACGTCAGACAGCGGGCATAGCGGTGCACCACCGAGTGGTCGGGGACGCGGCTTCCGAAGGGGTCGTTCTTGGCCCGGTCTTTGGCGTCCGCCCGGGCTCGCTGCTCGGCCTCGTAGGCTCGCCTGCCGGCCTCCTCGCGCTCGCGCCGGGCGGCGGCGGCGCTCACTTTCACGGCGTTCTTCGACACGCGCCCGCCGCGGGAGCCCTCGGCCAGGCGCTCGAGCTGGTCGGCCGCCTCGTTGATCGCCTTCAGGTGGCGCTCGTGCTCGAACTGGCGCCCCTGGGGTGCCACGTCGGGGTGCCAGCGCTTGGCCATCTTGCGCCGGGCGAGCTGTACGTCGCGCTTGTCGAAGGGCGCATCGAGCTCCAGCAGGAGGAGGTGCTGCTCGATGTCGAGGATCGCCCCGGGCATTGACCGTTAAACGGTAGCGACGAGCACCAGCGCATATCCTGCGTGCCAGTGTCCGCCCAGTACATCTTCACGATGCACCAGCTGTCCAAGGTCCACCAGCCGGACAAGACGGTGCTCGAGAACATCACGCTGGCCTTCTACCCCGGGGCCAAGATCGGGGTCCTCGGCTACAACGGCGCCGGCAAGTCCTCGCTGCTGCGGATCATGGCCGGCACCGACCAGGAGTACCGCGGCGAGGCCGCCCTCGCCCCCGGTGCGAGCGTGGGGATGCTCGAGCAGGAGCCCCACTTGGACGAGACCAAGGACGTCAAGGGCAACGTCGAGGACGGAGTGGCCGAGACCAAGGCGCTACTCGACCGCTTCAACGAGCTGGCGGCCAACTACTCCGAGGAGACCGCCGAGGAGTTCGCCGATATCCAGGCCAAGATCGACGCCGTCGACGCCTGGAACCTCGACACGCAGCTCGACTACGCGATGGACGCGCTGCGCCTGCCGCCTCCAGACGCCGACGTGTCGGTCCTCTCCGGGGGCGAGCGCCGGCGGGTGGCGCTGTGCCGGCTGCTCCTGAGGGCCCCCGACCTGCTGTTGCTGGACGAGCCCACCAACCACCTCGACGCCGAGTCGGTGGCGTGGCTGGAGCGCCACCTGGCCGAGTACAAGGGCACGATCGTGGCTGTCACCCACGACCGCTACTTCCTCGACAACGTGGCCGGCTGGATCCTCGAGCTAGACCGCGGCAAAGGCATCCCCTACGAGGGCAACTACTCGAGCTGGCTGGAGCAGAAGCAGGCGCGGCTGGCCCATGAAGAACGCAGCGAGAAGGCCCGCCAGCGCACGATCGCCGCCGAGCTGGAGTGGGTGCGGACCAATCCCAAGGGCAAACGCACGAAATCGAAGGCGCGCCTGGCCCGCTACGAGGAGCTGGTGGCCGAGGAGCGCAACGTCAAGCTCGAGGACGTCCAGATCTACATCCCCCCCGGCCCCCGGCTGGGGGACCGTGTGCTGGTTGCCGACTCGCTCAGCAAGGGCTATGGAGACCGGCTGCTGATCGAGTCGCTGTCGTTCGAGCTGCCGCGGGCCGGGATCGTCGGCGTGATCGGGGCCAATGGCGCCGGCAAGAGCACCCTCTTCCGGATGATCACCGGCCAGGAGGAGCCCGACGGCGGCACGCTCGAGCTGGGCGACACGGTCAAGCTCGCCTACGTGGACCAGTCGCGCGAGACGCTGGACCCCGACAAGACGGTGTGGGAGGAGATCTCCGGCGGGGACGACCAGCTCACGCTCGGCGAACGCAAGGTCAACTCCCGCCAGTACACGGCCGGCTTCAACTTCAAGGGCTCCGATCAGCAGAAGCGCGTCGGGGTCCTCTCCGGCGGCGAGCGCAACCGCGTGCACCTGGCGAAGGTGCTCAGCGCCGGGGGCAACCTGCTGCTGCTGGACGAGCCCACCAACGATCTCGACGTGGATACCCTGCGCGCGCTCGAGCAGGCCCTGCTCGCCTTCCCCGGGTGCGCGATGGTGATCTCCCACGACCGCTGGTTCCTGGACCGCGTCGCCACCCACGTGCTGGCCTTCGAGGGCGACTCCCAGGTGAGCTGGTTCGAGGGCAACTTCGAGGCCTACGAGGAGCACCGGCGCACGCTGCTCGGCGCCTCCGCGGAGCGCCCCCACCGCATCACCTACAAGCGGCTGGTGCGTGGCTGAGGGGCGGGCGGGCGAGGGGCCCGGCCCCTTCGACCGCGACACCGCCGTGCAGACCCTCTCCCGCGAGGGAGACCGCGGCTCGTTCGCGGCCGAGGTGGCGCACGGATGGCGTGCCGGCAGGGGCCCCCACGGGGGATATCTGGCGGCGATCATCCTGCGCGCGCTGACGCTCGCCCTCGACGATCGCAGCCGCTCTCCGCGCTCGCTGACGATCCACTTCCTGAAGGCCCCGGACGAGGGGCCCCTGCTGATCGAGACGACGATCGAGCGCAGCGGACGCTCGCTGAGCTCGCTGTCGGCCCGCATGAGCCAGAACGGGGTCACGATGGGGCTCGCCCTGGCCGCCTTCTCGGTCCCCTGGCAGGGGCCGGAGTGGAACGAGCTGCCGATGCCCGAGGTCGCGCCCCCGGACCCCGAGCGGCGCCCGGGCACGCTGTTCCCGCTCGAGCACGGGCCCGCCTTCGCGGGCTACATCGTGCTGCAGCGACGCTTCGGCGAGATGCCCTTCACGGGCGAGCAGGCGCCCCTGGAGACCGGCGGCTGGCTCGGCCTGGTCGAGCCCCGCCCGCTCGACGCGCTGGCGCTCGCGTTCTTCACCGACGCGCTGGTCCCGACCCCGTTCATGCGCCTGCCCGGGCCGGCCCCGGCGCCCACGATCGACATCACGATCCACTTCCGCACGGCGCTGCCGCGGCCGCCACGCGGCGACGCCGCGGCGGACCCCCACGAGCTGGTGCTGGCGCGCACGCACTCGACCCTGATCCACGAAGGCTTCTTCGAGGAGGACGCGGTCATCTGGGACCAGCACGGGACGGTCCTGGTCCAGTCCCGGCAGCTGGCGCTCGCGATCCGTTAGGTTGCAGGCATGGCCGACTACACAGCAAAGAAGATCAGTGACATGCAGGCAGGTTTCGGCGGCGGCTTCATCAAGGCCCGGGCCGAGCTCGGAGTGAGCTCGTTCGGGATGCAGGTGATCGCGATGCCGCCTAACTTCACCGACTACCCCGAGCACGACCACGCAGGCGACGGACAGGAAGAGGTCTACGCGGTGCTGGACGGCTCGGGCACGATGGAGGTCGAAGGAGAGCAGGTCCAGATGGACCCCGAGACGCTCGTGCGTGTCTCCGCGGGGACCACGCGCAAGGTGCTCGCGGGCCCACAGGGGATCCGCATGCTCGTGCTCGGAGGTTGCCCCGGGAAGGCATATGAGATCCCGGAGATGACCGAACTGGAGCCGGCGGGCTAGCGCACGAAGGCCTGGTCGGGCGTCAGCGCAAGCGACGCCGCGGCCAGTAGGTGGACGGTGGCCTGCACGTCCTGCAGGTCGACCGTCTCCACCGGAGAGTGCATGTAGCGCACGGGGATCATCACGAGCCCCGTGGGCACTCCCGCGCGGCTGGCGTGGACCGCGTCGGCGTCGGTGCCGGTTGCGCGCCCCGAGGCTTCGATCGTGAACGGGATGCCCTTGGCGCGGGCGGTCTCGTACAGCAGCTCGAAGATCCCCTCGTGCAGCGTCGAGCCGCGCCCGATCACGGGGCCCGAGCCGAGCGGGTGCTTGCCCGAGGGCTTGACCTCGATGCCGGGCGCGTCGGTGGCGTGGGTCACGTCGATCACGATCGCGGCGTCGGGCGCCAGCGCGAAGGCGCTCGTGCGCGAACCACCGAAGGTGGTCTCCTCCTGGACGACCGCGACCGCTCCCAGCTCCCAGGCCGAGCCGCCGGCCTTGGCCACCTCGCGGGCCGCCTCCAGGGCGACGTAGGAGCCGAGCCGGTTGTCGAGCGCCCGCGAGGCCAGCCGTCCGCCCTGCAGCTCCAGCGGCGCCACGTCGATCACGGCCACGTCGCCGATCCTCACGAGCTCGGAGGCTTGGGCGCCGTCGCGGGCGCCGATGTCGATGTGCAGGTCCGACAGCTCGGGGACCTTCTTGCGCTCCTCATCGCGCAGCAGGTGGATCGGCTTGCGCCCCACCACCCCCGCCAGCGGTCCTTTGGCGGTGTCGATCGTGACGCGCTGGGAGACCAGGATCTGGGGGTCCCAGCCGCCGATTTCGCGCACCCACAGGTAGCCGTCGTCGTCGATGTGGGTCACGATCAGGCCGATCTCGTCGATGTGGCCCATCAGCAGCATCCGCCGGGGGGCGCGATCCTGCGAGCGGCCGTTGCGCCGGGCCCGGCTCGCGCGCGGGGCCACCAGCGCGTGGGGAGTGCCGATCGCGTCCGTGCCGGCTTTCGCGAACTGCTCGGCGGCGCGCAGCCAGACCGCCACCGGCGCGGCCTCGTGCCCGGATGCACCACGGGCGCTGAGCAGCTCCTTCAGCAGCGCAGGCGTCCGGGCCACCGCCGGCTTCGACTTCTTCGCCGCCCCCGGCCCTTTGGCGGCAGCGCGTTTGCGCGTCGGGGTGCGACGCGTCTGCGGGCTCATCGGGCCAGCAGGCTGCGGAGCACGAACTGGAGGATGCCGCCGTGGCGGAAGTATTCGGCCTCGCGCGGCGTGTCGATCCGCACGCGGGCATCGAACTCCACGTCCCTGCCGCCCTCGCCCGCGGGCCTGCACCCGCAGCTGCGAGGGCATCGGCTCCCCCGGCGGGCTGGCCGCCGCCAGGCCCTCGATCCAGAAGCGCTCCTCGCCGGTCAGCCCCAGCGACGCCGCCGCCTCGCCGGCGGGGAACTGCAACGGCAGCACCCCCATCCCGATCAGGTTGGAGCGGTGGATGCGCTCGAAGCTGTCCGCGATAACGGCCCTTACGCCCAGCAGCCTGGTGCCCTTGGCGGCCCAGTCGCGCGAGGACCCGGTCCCGTACTCGCGGCCGGCGAGCACCACCAGCTCGACCCCTTCGGCGGCGTAGCGCATGGCGGCCTCGTAGATCGTCATCTGCTCGGCGCCCTGCTCCGAGAGGTGGTAGGTGTTGCCGCCTTCGGGCAGCGCTCCCCGCTCAGCGGCGAGCAGGTTGCGCAGGCGGATGTTGGCGAACGTGCCGCGGACCATCACCTCGTGGTTGCCGCGACGGGCGCCGTAGGAGTTGAAGTCACGGGGCCCCACGCCCTGCTCCTGCAGGTAGGTCCCCGCCGGGCTGTCGCGCTTGATCGAGCCGGCGGGTGAGATGTGGTCGGTGGTGACGCTGTCGCCCAGCAACGCCAGCACCCGGGCGCCCTCGATCTCGCGCAGGGGCGTCGGCTCGCGGGGCATGTCCTTGAAGTACGGGGGCAGGCGCACGTAGGTGGAGGCGGGGTCCCAGCCGAAGCGCTCGCCCGCGGGCACGGGCAGCCCGCGCCAGCGCTCGTCGCCGCTGTAGACCTCGCCGTAGCTCTTGCGGAACATGTCAGCCTGGACGCATTGGGCAACCGTCTCGGCCACCTCCTGCTCGGAGGGCCAGATGTCGCGCAGGTAGACCTCGCGCCCCTCTTGATCGTGGCCGAGCGGGTCCTCGACGATGTCGATGTCCATCGTCCCCGCGATCGCGTAGGCCACACACAGCGGCGGCGAGGCGAGGTAGTTCATCTTCACGTCCGGGTTGATGCGGCCCTCGAAGTTGCGGTTCCCCGACAGCACCGACACGACCGCCAGGTCGCCCTCGCCGACGGCCTCGGAGATCGGCTCGGGCAGCGGCCCCGAGTTGCCGATGCAGGTCGTGCATCCGTATCCCACGAGGTTGAAGCCGAGCTCTTCCAGAGGCTCGGTCAGGCCCGCCCGGTCCAGGTACTCGGTGACGACTTTCGAGCCCGGGGCCAGCGAGGTCTTCACCCACGGCTTGGAGCGCAGGCCACGGGCGACGGCGTTGCGCGCCAGCACGCCCGCCCCGACCATCACCGACGGGTTGGAGGTGTTGGTGCAGCTGGTGATGGCCGCGATCACCACGTCGCCGTGGTCGAGCTCGAAGGTCTCCCCCGCGAGGGTCACGGGGCGGGCGCTGTGGCTGCGTTCGAGCTTCTGCGTCACGGTCGCGCCGGGGGCGCTCGCGGTGTGCGTCGTGAGCGGCTCGGCGGGCGCCGCCGGGTGGTGCCCCGGGACGCCGTTGGCGGGCGGGTCCGAAGCCGGGTAGCTCTCTTCCTCGGCCTCGTCATGGGCGTCCCCGGCGGGCCCCGGTGCACCGTCGCGGCCGATGATCTCGGCCAGGGCGTCGCGGAAGGACTCGCTCGCGCTGCGCAGGGGGATCCGATCCTGCGGGCGGCGAGGGCCGGCGAGCGAGGGTTCCACCTCGCCGAGGTCGAGCTCCATGTGGTCGGAGAAGGTGGGCTCCTCGGAGTGCTCGTCGTGCCACAGGCCCTGCTCGCGGGCGTAGGCCTCGACCAGCGCGATCTGGGGCTCGGGGCGTCCGGTGAGGCGCATGTAGTCGATCGTCTCGGAGTCGATCGGGAAGATCGCGCAGGTGGAGCCGAACTCCGGCGACATGTTGCCGATCGTCGCCCGATCGGCGATCGGCAACGACGCCAGGCCGGCGCCGTAGAACTCGACGAACATGCCCACCACGCCACGCTCGCGCAGCTTCTCGGTGACCGTCAGCACCAGGTCGGTGGCGGTCGTGCCCGCCGGCAGCTCTCCGTGGAGCCTGAAGCCGAGCACCCGGGGGATCAGCATCGACACCGGCTGTCCGAGCATCGCCGCCTCGGCCTCGATGCCCCCCACCCCCCAGCCGAGCACGCCGAGGCCGTTGACCATCGTCGTGTGGGAGTCGGTCCCCAGCAGCGTGTCGGGATAGGCCTGGCCGCGCTCTGAGTCGTCGAAGACCACCCGGGCCAGGTACTCGAGGTTGACCTGGTGGACGATCCCGGTGTCGGGCGGCACCACCGCGAAGTGCTCGAACGCCCCCTGGCCCCAGCGCAGGAACAGGTAGCGCTCCTGGTTGCGCTCGAACTCGCGCTCGGCGTTGAGGCGGAAGGCGTCGGGGGTGCCGAAGGCGTCGACCTGGACCGAGTGATCGATCACCAGCTCCGCCGGGGCGAGCGGGTTGATGCGGGCCGGGTCGCCGCCCATGTCGGCCATCGCGTCGCGCATCGCGGCGAGGTCGACCACGGCCGGCACGCCGGTGAGGTCCTGCAGCAGTACGCGCGCAGGGGTGAAGGAGATCTCCTTGCTGGGGTCGGCCTTGGCGTCCCAGCGGGCGAGGGCCTCGATGTCCGCGGCGCTGACCGAGCCGTTGCCCTCGGTCCGCAACAGGTTCTCGAGCAGGACCTTCAGCGAGAACGGTAGGCGCGCCACGTCGTACTCGCGTTGGAGCACGTCCAGGCGGAAGATCTCGTACTCGCGCTCACCGACCGCGAGCTTGTCCTTGGCACCAAAGCTGTTCTGCGACATCGGCTCTCCTCGCAGTCGGACGGCGGGCAGTCGGCCCCTCGCGGGGAAGGAGTCTCGCAGAGAAAGGCCGGAAACCCGGTCGGGCGCTCAGAAAACGCGGTCGGGCGCCTGCGTGACGCGACCCTTGCCCTGGCGCTTGGAGCGCAGCAGCGCGACGTCCGCCGCCACGAGCAGCTCGTCGATGCCCATCGGCGAGCGCCAGGCCGCCACCCCGATCGAGGCCGAGACCCCGTGGGCCGTGCCGTCCTCGCCGCGGATCGCCCGCAGCCGCGCGAGGGCTCGGGAGCCGGCAACCGCGGCCGCCTGCACGCCCGCGTTGGGAAGGATCACCACGAACTCGTCGCCGCCGTAGCGGGCGACACGGTCGAACGCCCGGAACTCGCCCACCAGGGCCTGGACGACGCTGCGCAGCACGGCATCGCCGGCAGCGTGACCGTACAGGTCGTTGACGGCCTTGAAGTCATCGAGGTCGATCAGCAGACACGACAGCAGGCCCCCGCCGCGGGAGGCTCGATCGATCTCCTCGCCCAGACGCCGGCGCATCGCGCGGTGGTTCATCGAGCCGGTGACAGCGTCCGTTCCGGCCTCGGCCCGCGCCTGTACGAGCGCCATCGCGGTAGCGGTCTGCTGCACCAGGGCGCTGGCCTGCTCGACGTCGTCGGGCCCGAGCGCGTCCGCCGAGCGGCGCACGAGCATCACCACCGCCTGCGCTTCGCCGCGGTCGGCGAGGGCCAGCAAGAGGGCGCAGCGCACGGGCCCCGTCTGGGCCAGCCGCGGCACGCTCGCCGTGAGCTCGTCGGCGTGGGCGGCCAGGAAGCTGCTCCCCGTGGAGGCCACCCAGTTGACACCCGGCGGGCGCTCGGCCCGCGGGACGCGGTAGCTCAGGCGTCCCTCGCCGTCGAACAGATACACGACGACCAGCTCGTCGCCCTCCTGCCCGGGGGGCTGCAGGTAGTGGACGTGGACCTCGTCGCCGCCGGGCGAGCGCAGCAGCTCCGACGCCAGGGCCCGCACGATCTCCTCCGGCTCGGAGGCGCTGTCGGCGATCGCGCTCAGCCTGCGGATGCCCGCGAACACCGCGGCCGCATGCTCCTCGCCGTCTCCCGCTCCGATCGTGCTGGAGGCATCCATACCCGACACCACATCCATGTCCTCAGAATGTAAGCCAAGATCGGACGTTTGACCAGCGGCGACCGCAGCGAGCCACCCTCGGCCCGGGCGCCACAGGCCCTCCGGTGCCACTCACGGCCCCGCCGACCCCATGCCTGTGGGCGTGAGGCAGGACCGCTCTCACCCCGGCACCTGCCGGGGTGAGGCTGGTATGCGGTCCGGGCGATCCGCTGCTAGCGGAAGACGACGGTCTTGAAGGCGGTGGAGGTGCCGATGCTCTTCTTGCTCGGCACGAAGCCCACCCTCACCTTGACCTTGAACGGGCGCCGGCGACCCTGGCCCGAGCCCGACAGCGGCACCTTCAGGGACACCGACTTCGAGGCCCCCTTGAGCTTGCGGTAGACGGTCTTGAGGTTCGACCCACTGCCGCTGACGCGGCCGCCGGCATACGTCTGGACCGTCAGGAAGGCCGTGTTGCCGACGACCTTCTGGCCGACGATCCGCACGCCGCAGCCGGTGACTTTGATGATCGTGTTCTGTTTGAAGGTGGTCCCGCTCCAACCGCTGATGGTTGTGGGCATCACCAACGGCTGGGCGCACAGGTCGCCGAAGTTGGTGACGGCAGAGTGCGCGCCCACCGGGAGGTTCACCGTGATCGAACTGACGGGGACGTCAGGCGTTTCGGAGAAGTTGGTGGTCGTGATGCCTTTGGTGATTTTGGTGTGGCCGACCAGGATCACGCGAAGGCCCGACGGGCCGTTCAGGATCAGGTCGAGGTCCGGGAACGCCTCGCCACCGTGGGACACCAGCACCGCCGGGACCCGTGAGGGTGCCGGGGAGCACGGGCGTCTTGGCGGTCACGCCGCCCACGAACGAGCCGGGCGGGCACGAGTTCGGGTTGTTTTCGAACGCCGCCGCCAGGCACGCTTTGTTGAGCGTCGTCAGCCGTGACACGAGCTGCTTGGGCAGCTGCACGAGCACCGATTTGATGTTCGAGTTGCCCGAAGGCATCTTCAGCGTCGTTTCGAGGCTCGCGCCGTTGGCTTTCGAGACCTTGGCGGAGCTCGACGCCGCTGAACGCCGGCTTGAACGCCAGAGCGGTGCAGTTGCCGACCTGGAACGGGGACGTCGCGGTGACGGTCGCGCTTTCGCTGCTGCCGGGGACGTACCCGGTGACCGAGCTCGCCGTCGTCAGCGCTGCAGCAGCTGGTGGGGTTCCTCATGAAACCGGCCTTGTTCACGGCCACGGTTATCTTGCGGATCCGCATCGGCACGCCCTTGACGATCCGCGGGAGGGTGGTGCTGACCACAACCTGCCCTGAGTACTGCTGCACGTTGACCGAGGCACGGGTGACGACGGTCCCCAGGTTGAACGGGCCGGCCACGGCCGGAACCGCGATCGAGAGCCCGTAGGGGGCGCCGTTGTAGGGGCCGGTGAAGTACACGGGGCCGCTGAACGAGTACGGCGTCGGACCGGACCCGGCGAGCACCGTCGCGGTGCCGATCTGGCTGCCCGCTCGGGCACGTGACGCCCTGTCCGGCCTGCGGTTCGGGGCACTGTTCGACGGCCGGGACGGTCCCGACGAGCCCCTTCGGGAGCGTGGTGCTCATCCGCGAGAGGTACTGGTTGCCTTCCGGACGTTCGAGGTTGAAGGTGAAGGCCGTGGCGGCGCCGGCGTTCGCGTCCGAGACGGACGTGCTCTGCGAGGGCACGAGTGCCAGCGGGTTCGCGCAGCCGGAGAAGGACAGCGCCGTGGAGACCGCCTTGGCCCCCGTTTCCGAGAAGGGCGTCAGGATCGTCGTGGCGGCGCCGGTGGCGCACGACAGCGGGTTCGCGACGGGCGCCAGCGCGCCTTCCTTGAAGTGCAGGATCGCGTTGCTGAACGGCTGTTCGGGGAGTTCGTTGAAGACGGTCGTCAGCTGCCCGGTGGCTTCGTTGGGGAACGACTTCTCCCTTGAGGCGCACCGAGATGCCGTACTTTGCGGACTCCGCGTCCAGGTACATGGTGTAGGGCGGTGCGGTGATCGGGCCGCCTTCGGGCCCGCCGAGGTAGAGGCTGCCCTTCAGCGATCCGGCGGGAAGCGTCGGCACTTCCAGGTTGACGGTTCCGACTTCGGAGCTGGCGGGGCATTCCACGCCGGGTACGGGGTCGTGGATCCTGGCCTGCTTTTCCGTGCACGCCGTGAGGCCGGCGGCGGCCGACGGGTTCAGCGTCATGCCTTCGGGAAGCGTGACGGTGACGGTCTTGACCTCGGAGTTGTCGATTTCTGCCGCGGCTTCGTGGTTGACGGAGGTTTCGGTGGTGAAGCCGTCGGGCTGGTCCTGCACGAGGGTGGCGGGCGTCAGCGAGAAGCCCGGTTCGAAGGGCACCGCGCCGCAGTTGCTGAGGTGTCGGGGCGGGGTGTAGTTCCTGGGTTCGGTGCGCGAGCCCCCGCTTCGTTTTCGAGTCTCAGCGTGGTGGTGGAACTTCCGGGGCAGCTGGTGGCGTTGGTGATGAAGTCGGCCGGTTTTTTCGTTTCGTGGTTTTCGTTGCCGAAGAACACCAGCCGCGAGGCGACCAGCGGAAGCGCGGGCGAGACTTCGATTTCGAAGTAGTCGTGGTAGTCGCCGGCGCGCGTCCCGAAGTTGACGTACTTGGATTCGAGCGCGCTGCCCTTGCCCCATTCGACGCTGCCTTTGATGAGCGTGTGCGCGAACACGCCCGGTTTGCCCAGCGGTTCGAGGCTCACGGCGACCCCGAATTCAGAGGCGTGGCCTTCGTCGGGGACGAGGTTGTAGACCGTGCCTTCGAGGGGCACGTCTTTGTTGATCGCTTCCACGTAGACGGTGACTTTGTTGCTCGCCGATGACGGTGCGCAGCAGAGCACGTCGGCGAGGGAAGGCGCCTGAGCCTTCGAGCAGTTCCACTGTCCCGAAGTCTTCTTGGGAGCACTCCGGCACCGCCTGCGGGTTGGTCGCGAGGCCCGGCGCCACGTCGGTGCGGATGTGGGTGACCGGACCGCCGTCCGGGTATCCTGTTCACCAACCGGCCCGGTCGTGTTGACCTTGAAGTGGGTGATCCCGAACGGGACCCGGCCGCCGGCCTGCGTGAATCCTTCTTTTTGTTCTTCTTCTTCGTTTGAGCGTCGGTTCCTTGGGTTCGGAGTAGGGACCGACTTTCGTTTCAGCGCAGGTCGAGACCTTGCAGTTGACGGCCACGAACTTTTCGATCCCGAAGGACGCGTACGCCGCGGAGGCGGAGAGGGCGAGTGCGCATACGAGCGCGCCAGCGAACAGCAGGATTCTTAGCATTCACCCTCATTTGGAACCTCCCGGTACCGGCGTCTACGACCTTTATCTACCCATATGGACGCCCCTACGGCCGGGAAGTTGCGCCCTTTATTGGATCGTTATTGCACGCCGGCGCCGCATCTCCTGCCGAACACGGTCCGGCGGGAAGGGCGCTTGGACCTATATTGGAGAGAACAGGCCAGAAGGGCGGCTGTTGCGTCAGCCGGCGATCGCCGCGCGTCGCCGCTGCAGTCGTACAGGCTGCCGGCAGAAGTCGAGCCGGAGCTGCCCGTGGTCGTCGAGCCCGAGCTCGTTAGTTCAACCCGGCTACAGGCCTTCTCGACCACGGCCATCACCTTTTTGGAGCCCACGCGGGTTTCTCCGCCGGGCCGGCCGGCGCCGCCCCGCCGAGCAGCGCGGAGTGACGAGCCCCGCGGAGAAGCCGGTTCCGAGCGCCAGCGCGCCGAGCCCCGCCGGAGGCGCCGATGCCGCCGACGCTCTGACCGGGACCGCCTTCTTCGGCGAGCACCCAGCGGATCTTGCCCGCGCGGACCTCTTCGGCCAGCCACGAGCGGCTGACCTCGCTCTCGCGCCCGGAGAAGCCTCCGATACCCACCACGTTGGCGCCCCGGGCGATGATCGAGCGCGGCCGCGCCCGACTGGCTCGAGACCGCGAGCGTGCCGCCGCCGTGCGCGTCGATGTAGGACAGGGCCGTTGTTCAGGGAGGCGGCGTTGCCGCCGAAGGGGCTGCCGCCGAAGCCGCCCCGCCGCCGGGGCCGCCGGGGGGCCGCCGCCGAAGCCCGCGCCGGCGCCGGAGGCGTCCACCCGACCGGGGCCGGCCGAGCCGGTGCCCGAACCCGAGGAGCCGAACAGCGCGCGGCCGCCCGCCGCGCCGGAGCCGGCCGTGCCCGCGCCGAGCCGGACTCGGCCGAACCCGAGGAGCCGAACAGCGCCGGGCGCCGGCCGGGCCGCCGGCGCCGAAGCCGCGCAGGAAGCGCGCGTCCGCCGCACGCCGAAGCCCTGTCCTTCGGTCTCGGCCGAAGCGGGGCCGCCGGAGGGGAAGGTCGAGCTGGTCGCGTAGGAGAGGGTGTCGAAGGCCCACACCGCCGGCGCGGCAAGCAGCGCCGCGATCGCGACCGCCAGCGCGACGCGCGCGTGCCCGCGGTGAGCGCGCGAGCGCGAGCACGGCGATC
The DNA here is from genome assembly GCA_963742395.1 of uncultured Solirubrobacteraceae bacterium. Classification (GTDB taxonomy): domain Bacteria; phylum Actinomycetota; class Thermoleophilia; order Solirubrobacterales; family Solirubrobacteraceae; genus Palsa-744. The sequence goes on from CAVUME010000007.1 coordinate 149,223, forward strand.
GTGAGCACGCCGAGGCACGATCAGCACCGGCGCCAGCCAGTGGAGCTGGCCCGGGTAGTGGCCGCGGATCACGAGCTCGACGATCACGCCCGCGGCGATCGCGACCGGGGCCACCACCCGCAGACTCAGGCGCCGGCCGAACAGCTCGCCCGCGCCGGCCCCCACGAGGGCCGCCAGGAATGGCGCCAGCAGGGAGACGTAGTAGGGGTGGAAGATCCCGCTGGCGAAGCTGAAGAGCACAGCGCCGGCGAGGAACGCGCCGCCGACCGCGAGCAGCCACCCGGTGCGCGGGTCGCGGCGGCGCAGACGCGACGCCGAGGACCATCGCGAGCGTGGTCACGAGCGCGAACCCGAGCAGCCAGCCGACCTGACCGCCGAGGGCGGAGTTGAGCAGCCGCAGCGGCCCCGAGCCTCCGCCGAACATGTTGTTCTGGCCTCCGCCGGGTCCGCCGGCGGGGCCCCCGGCCTGGCCGTCCACGCGACCGAGGCCGTTGTATTCGAAGATCAGCGAGAGGACGCGGTTGTCGCTCGTGCCCGCGATCCAGGGCCGCGAGCTCGCCGGGCGTGAGTTCGACGAGCGCCGGCCAGGCGCCGCCCACGAGCAGCATCGCGCCCGCCGCCCGCGAGCAGCTGGCGCAGCGCGTGGAGCCTGCCCGCGGGCGGCGGGGGCGACCCACATCCAGGCGGCGGCGATCCCCGGGACCACGGCCAGCGCGACGCCCATCTTGGTCTCGAAGCCGAGCCCCACGCACACGCCCGGCGAGCGACCAGCCAGCGGGTGCGGCCGCCTTCCAGCCCCCGCACGGCGCACCACACCGCCGCCACGCAGGCGAGCACCAGCAGGGCGTCGGGGTTGTTGTGGCGCGAGATCGCGACCGTCATCGGCGTGAGCGCCAGGGCGAGGCCGGCGACGAAGCCACCGAGCGCGTCCGAAGCGCCGGCGGACGAGGTCGTACACGAGCACCACGCTCGCGATCCCCATCAGCGCCTGCGGGACGAGCATGCTCAGGGGGTGGTAGCCGAAGACCCGCACCGACAGCGACTGCACCCACAGGGCCAGCGGCGGCTTGTCGACGGTCATCACCCCGGAGCGGTCGAAGGAGGCGTACAGGAAGTCGTGCCAGCTCGAGCTCATCGAGCGCACGGCGGCGCTGTAGTAGACGTTCGCCCAGCCGTTGCGGCTGAGGTCCCACAGGTTCAGGAAGGCCGTCAGGCCGACGCAGGGCCCAAAGCTCGGGGCGACCGATCCGCACCGCGACCGCTCCGGCGCGCTCGCGCAGCCGCCACGGGCGACCCACTGCCACCGGTGCGGCGGCGGAGGGGCTGGACGCCGCCAGGGTCGGGCTGTTCGGCGAGGCGCTCATTCGATGGAGGAGCATGAAGCGCGAGCCTGAGCGGAACCTGAGCGCGGGCTGAGACTCCGCCACGGCTTGCGCGGCGGCCGGCGATGGCGCAATCCTTCGCGTTCGCACGGCTCGAGCCCCGGCGACGCCGTCTAGTCGATCAGCCGGCGGCCGAGCTGGCTCACGGCCAGGCGCCACATCAGCAGCGCGAAGCCGATCAGCACCGACGCGTGGTAGAGGTCGACAGGGCCGAGGTCGCCGAAGGTCGCGTCGCGGACGAGCTGGACGCAGTGGTAGAGGGGGTTGAACTGGGCGACCACCCACAGTCCCGTCGTTGCTCGCTTTGGAGATCGGGAAGAAGGTGCCGGCCACCAGGAACAGCGGCGTCAGCACGGCACTCGTGATGTAGCTGAAGTTGTCGATCGTTTTCGCCACGGCGGCGATCGTCACGCCGAAGCTCGCGAAGCCGAAGCCGGTGACGAAGCCGATCGGCAGCACCAGCAGCATCCCGATCTCCGGCGTTCAGCCCGAAGGCGATCCCCACGAGCAGCGGTGCCAGCCCGTATACGGCCGAGCGCAGCGAGATCCACAGGACCTCGGCGGTGACGAGCTCCTCGACGTCCACGGGCGCGGCCAGGATCGCGTCGTAGGTGCGCTGGAACTGCCAGCGGATGAAGGTGTTGAACATCCCCGGGAAGGCCGAGGAGAACAGCACCGCGGTGGCCACCACCCCGGTGGCTATGTATTCGACGGTGCTCACGCCTTCGATGTGAGAGATGAGCGTCCCGAACCCGAGCCCGAAGGCGAGCAGGTAGACGGTCGGCTGGACGATCGAGGAGAAGGTGGTCGAGGGCCAGTTGCGCCCGAAGATCGCGATGTCGCGGCTCATCACGCCGAACAGGGCGGCCGGTTCCAGGCGCCCGATCCTGCGCACGCCGGCAGCGGGCTCGCCGGCGGTGACCGGGCCCGTGCTGGGAGCCTCAGAGCTCATTCGATGTCTTCCCCGGTCAGGGCCACGAAGGCATCCTCGAGGTTCGCGGGCCGCATCACGCCCTCGGGGGCCTCGCCGTCGAGCGTCTCGGCGCGCAGGATCGCCAGTGCGGGACCGCTGCGGCGGCTCGCCCAGCCGGCGCTCGCGGCGCGTGCGGTCATCTCCTCGAGCTGGCTCGGCGTGCCGTACACCTCCAGTACCTGCTCGCCGGCGTGGGCGCGGACGAGCTCCCCGGGCGTGCCCTGGGCGATGATCCGCCCCGCCGACATCACCGCCACCGTGTCGGCCAGGCGCTCGGCCTCCTCGATGTAGTGGGTGCTCATCAGCACCGTCGTGCCGCCTTGGCGGAGACCGTCGATCAGCGTCCACAGCTCCTGGCGAACCTGCGGGTCGAGTCCCACCGTGGGCTCGTCGAGCAGCACCAGGCGGGGCTGGTGGATCAGCCCGCGGGCGACGAGCAGCCGCCGGCGCATCCCGCCCGACAGGTCGCGCACGATCGTGTCCGCGCGGGGGACCAGGTTGGCGATCCCCAGGGCGCGCTCGATGGCCTGCTCGTGCTCGGGCCGGGGGACCCGGTAGAGCCACGCGAACACGGCCAGGATCTGGCGGCAGGTGAGCTCGACGTCGAGGTTGTCCAGCTGGGGCACGACGCCCATCTCGAGGCGTGCCTGCTTGGAGTCCTTGGGCATCGGATAGCCGAGCACCGAGATCTCGCCCTCGTCGGCGAGCGACTGCGCGGTGAGCATCCGCATGGTCGTGGACTTCCCGGCTCCGTTCGGGCCGAGCAGCCCGAAGCAGACGCCGCTCGGCACCTCGAGATCGAGCCCGTTGACGGCCGTGATCTCCCCGAAGCGCTTGACCACGCCCCTGATCGAGATCGCCGCCGTTCGGGCTCCGCGCGCGGGCATGCCCGCGTCGAGGCCATTGAAGCCACCCGCGTCCACGAGCAGCAACTGTAGGAGCCGGGGCCGCGAACGCCGTCCTGTGCGCGTGTCCATCGGGCCCCCACGGGATGTGGGACGCGCGTCCATAGCTCACCGTTCCCCGAAAGCCGATCATGTGACTGCAATCGCTGCTCGCTGAGATGGGTGCGCGGCCGAGGAGAAGGAGAGCGAAACCAAGGTGCCCATGCCAACCCCCCAGATCGTCGCTCTCGGCGGGGGCGGCTTCTCGATGGAGCGCGACGGCGCGCTGCTCGACGACTACATCCTCTCGCTGGTGGGGTCGGGGCGCCCGCGGGTCTGCTTCCTGCCCACCGCCTCCGGCGACGCCGACCACTACGTCGTGCGCTTCTACCGTCGCTTCGCCCCGAGCTGCGACGCCAGCCACGTGTCGCTGTTCCGCCGCGACCAGGGGACGGGCGGCGTCGAGGACGACTTCGCCAGCCATCTGCTCTCCCAGCAGCTGATCTACGTCGGCGGGGGCAACGTCGTGAGCATGCTGGGGGCGTGGCGGGCGCACGGACTCGATCAGATCCTGCACGACGCCTGGCGGCGCGGGATCGTTCTGTGTGGGCCCTCGGCGGGCTCGCTGTGCTGGTTCGAGGAGGCACTCAGCGCCTTCCACGGCGCCCCCCGCCCGGTCCAGGGGCTGGGGCTGCTGCCGTTCTCCAACTGCGTCCACTACGACGCGGAGCCCGCCCGCCGCGCCGAGTACCACCGCGCGGTCGCCGACGGGATGCGGGGCGGATATGCCGCCGACGACGGCGTGGCGCTGCACTTCCGTGGCACCCGCCTGCAGCGCGCGGTCAGCTCGAGCCCGCACGCGGGCGCCTACCGAGTGGCGGTCTCGGGCGGACGGATCCGCGAGACGCGCCTGACGGTCAGCTACCTCGGCGAGGACGCCGTGGGCACCCCTCCGCCAAGCGAGGAGGCGCTCCGCGAGCCCGCTGCAGGGAGGGCGCGCCGGCCCGCGTTGGTGGCAGCGTGAGGCGCGGCCGTCGATCAATCCGGCGTCGAGGGCCAGCCGCTTGACGGCGACCCCCCGACAGCAGGAGGACCGGCGGCAGATCTTCGCGATGGGCGGGGGCGGCTTCACGATGGAGCCCGCCAACCCGCTGCTGGACGACTTCGTGCTGTCGCTCCCGGGGACGGCCGAGCCGAAGATCCTGTTCCTGCCCACGGCCTCCGGTGAGACGGGCGCGCACCTGAACGCCTTCCGCGATCGTTTCGCGCACCGCACCTGCGTGGCCAACGACCTGTCCCTGTTCAGGCTCAGCGAGACCACCAGGGCGCTCGAGGAGATCGTGCTCGAACAGGACATCGTGTACGTCGGGGGCGGGTCGATGCGCAACCTGCTCGCCCTCTGGCGGGCCCACGGACTTGAGCGCATCCTGATGCGCGCCTGGGAACAGGGGGTTGTGCTCGCCGGTCTCAGCGCCGGGGCGATGTGCTGGTTCGCCGCCGGCGTCACCCGCTCGCGGGGCGCACCCGAGACGCTCGAGGGGCTGGGCCTGCTCGAAGGCTCGCTGAGCGTCCACGCCGACGGCGAGCCCGAGCGGCTACCGGTCTGGCTGGGCGCCGTCCGTGAGGGCTCGATCCCCGGCGGGTGGGCGCTCGACGATGGGGTGGGGATGCTGTTCCGGGGACGCCGGCTGGAGCGCGTCGTGAGCTCTCGCCCCGGCGCCGGCGCCGAGCGAGCCGACGCGGTCGCGGGCGAGCTGGTGCGCCGGCGGATCGACCCCGAGCTGCTGCTCGGGGATGCTTCGGTGGCGGTCCTCGGCGGGCGCGACGAGGCCGTGGAGGAGCTGCGCCGGGTGCATCGCATGCGCCGCCAGATGGGCCGCCGGGGCAACTGAGACAGCTCGGGCTTCGCCGGTTCGAGCCGGGTTCGGGCGGCGGCGGGTGCCGGCCGGGTCCATATCACGGCAGCGGCCGCAGCGATAGCCGGCCGAACTAGAACGAAGTGCCGAAATTGCGCGGGATTTATCCGTATCGCAACACGACCCGCCACACATGTCCTAAGCTCGGTGTCGAGTTGCGCCGCACGTGCTGCATGACGAGCGAAGCGCCCGACCGGACCCTGTCCCCCGGGGTTCTGGCGCTCGAGGAAGGTTCCTGCAGGGTGCGCGCAGCTGGCAGAAGGGGGCTCCAACAGAGTCGGAGGAGAACATGCCTCAAGCAGAGCTGACGATCAAACAGACCCCCACCGGATATTGGAGCGTGCAGCGGGGAGCCACCCACTTGGCGGGGGCGGCCACCCGTAAGGGAGCAGAAGCCGAGCGCGAGCTGCTCAAGCGGATCAGCAGCCGCGACGAGCCTCGCAGCGAGCGTCGCGAGCCCGTTCGCGCGGGCTGATAGCTCCTTCGTGAGCGAGTAGGCAGCCGTGGGCGCCGGGGAACCGGCGCTCCCGGCCGAGCAGTGTCCGGACGCTTGCGCGTCCGATCCGATGCGAGCGTCATCGCCGATGCGAGCCCCATCGCCGATGCGAGCGTCATCGGGTTGAGCGGCTGCCTGGCCGCCGGGATTGCCGGCGGTCCGCCGTCCAACGCCCCCCGGCGCTGGCGCGACGCCCTGCCTCGCGCGTGGTCGGGCGGCCGACCATTCGTCCAACCGGCCGGCCCCCGGCGCCCGTGGGCCTCGTGCCGGTCGATAGCCCTCGTGAGTTGGCAAACCATCGCCGCCGCCGGCCTCCGGGCCGCGCCGGCGCGACATCGCTCACGAGCCCTTGAAACCGACCTCTCCCCTGAAGCTCTCCCCCCGGCGACCCATGACGGTCCTGGTGGCCGTTGCGATCACGATCGCGGCGGCGCTGGCGGCGAGCACCGAGGCGCTCGCGGCGCGCTCACATCGCCACGCGGGCTCGCGCAACTGCAGCGCCCAGCGGGCTCACGCACGGGGCCGTCGCTGCGGCCGCACTGCCCGCTACCGGGCCAGCCACCGTCGCCGGGAGAGCAACCCGCGGCGCAACCTGCCGGTGCAGGAACTGACGTCGCCCGCCCCGGCACCGGCCCCCCCGCCGGCACCGGAAAACTGCAGCAACACCGAACTGACCCCGACCAGCTCGAACCTCGCCGAAGTACGGGCGGCCACGCTCTGCCTGATCAACCGCGAACGCGCCGCTCACGGGGAGTCGGCGCTGAGCGAAAACTCGCACCTGCTGGCGGCGGCCGAGGGCCACTCCGAAGACATGGTCACTCGCAATTACTTCTCCCACACGACCCCCACCGGGGAAGCCTTCGACACGCGGATCCTGGCGAGCGGCTACGCGAGCCCCAGCCAGGGCTACGAGCTCGGCGAGAACATCGACTGCGCCACCCTCTACCTCGCCACTCCGGCGGCCACCGTGAGCGCCTGGATGAACTCTCCCGATCACCGCGAAAACATCCTCAATGGTGAATATCGCGACTCCGGAATCGGGGTGGCCGCGGCGGCTCCCGAATCGTTCTCGGGAGGGCAGGGCGGCGCCACCTACACGCAGGACTTCGGCGTCATCGCCTGAGCGCGTGAACGCGCGCTTGCGCCGCAAATTGCGGACCGCGATATCGTCTTGGGTCCTCCCGTGCGACACCGTGTGCGACAGGACATCCGCGCAGGCGCACGCCGAGTGGCGGGCATCCTCTCAGTAGCCGCCGCCGCGGCAGCGTTCGCGATCATGACACCCGTAGCGGCGTCAGCCGAACCCCTGCCCGCACAGACGAGCGCGGGTGCCACTGCGACCGTCGCCACGCTGTCGAACCTGAAGTCGCTCACGCGCTGGGCCTACCCCCAGGCGACGGCGCCCGCACACGCCTCCCCCTCCGCCCACTCGAAGGTCGTGGGGCACCTGCAGTTCCTCACGCCGGACGGCCAGGCCCAGGTCTACATCACGCTCCGCTCCTACACGCTCGGCAGCAGCGAGTGGATCGAGGTTCCGCTCCCCGGGCGACCCAACGGGCGCATGGGCTGGGTGATCGCCAGCGACCTCAGCGAAACGCACGAGCTCCACGAGTACCTGCGCGTGAACCGCGAGAGCGAGCGCATCAGCCTCTACCGGGATGGGCACTCGATCTTCACCGCGCCGGTCGGGGTCGGGCGCCCGAGCCTGCCCACACCCTCCGGTCACTTCTTCGTGACCGAGAAGCTGCTCGCGATCGGCGGCCCTGTGTACGGGCCCTTCGCGCTCGGCACCAGCGCCTACGCCCCGGCCCTCAGCGAATGGCCCGGGGGCGGCGTGGTGGGCATCCACGGAACCGACGAACCGCAGCTGGTACCCGGCCGTCCCTCCCACGGCTGCATCCGCATGCGCAACGGCGATATCAGCCGCCTGTGGCCGATGGTGGAAGTCGGCACCCCGATCGAAATCGTCTGATCCGCGCGCCTGAGGCGCCGCCGATCAGCCGGTGAAGTTCGGGCGCCGCGCGCCCGAGCCCGGCCGCACGAACACGGCGCTGGCTTTCACCGGGGCGCACTCGGGGTCGGCGAGCAGGCCGACGGCCGAAATGTGGTGGGGCCCCTTGCCGAGCTTGCGGGGGTCGATTTTGACCCTGAAGTACTTCGGCACGGAGGCCTTTGAGGCGCTGAAGGTCTTGATCTTGCGGCCGTCGAGGAAGAAGGTCACCTGCTTGAGGCCGGCCGACCTCACCTCAACCGTGAACTTGTGCCGCTTGGGCCCGCCCACGCCTTTCAGCACGAGCGTGCCGGGCTTCACGGCGCACACGGCCGGGGGCCCGACTTTTTCGCCGATGACCTGGCCCTTCGGTTCGACGGCCCTGACCACGACCATGTTCGATTCCACCCTCACCGGAGCACCCTGGCCCGGAGGCGGCGTGCCTTCGACCGCTGCCACGTTCACGTAGGGGGTCACGCTCGTGATCGTGTGCGTGCAGGTGAAGATCGTGAAGTCGCCGGGGGCCAGTTCGGGAGCGCCGCCGCCGATCCCCACACACTGGGTGTCGGTGAAGTTCGACAGGCTCAGCGGCACGTTGCCGACGTTGGCCACGATGATCTCGTAGTTGACGACCTCGCCGACGGTGCCCGTCAGTTCGTTGGTCGTGAAGCCGGGTTCGCCGGGAAGCATCTGCTTCTTCTCGATCGCGAGCTTCGGTTCCGGCGGCACGTTGACGACGACTTTGTTCGATTCCTTGACGCCGGTGCCCGAATTGCCTTCGACCGTGGCGACGTTCGGCCAGGTGCCGGTGCTCGTGAGGACGTGAGAGCAGGTCCACACGGCCGACTGGCCGACCTTGATTTCCCCGCTCGGCCCGGGCCCGCCGGCGATGCCTTCGCATTCGGTGTCGACGAAGTTCTTGAACGTCAGGGTCACGTTGCCGACGTTGTTGACGATGATCTCGTAGTTCACCGTCTGGCCGAGCATGCCGGTCAGTTCTTGCTTGGTGAAGTTGCCGTTTTCTTCGATGCGCTGGAGCTTTTCGATCGTGAAGGCGGGTTCGGCGAGCATCGGGACTTTGACCACCACTTCGTTGGATTCCTTCTTGCCGGTGCCTTCGTTGCCTTCGATCGTGGCGACGTTGGTCCACACGCCGACCGTGGTGAGCTTGTGGCTGCAGGTGAAGGTGGTGGAGGCGCCCGGAGCCAGTTCGCTCGCGCCGCCGGCGATGCCTTCGCATTTTTCGTCTTTGAAGTTCGACAGTTTGAGGGTCACTTCGCCGGTGTTCCGTACGATGATCTCGTAGTTGACGGTCTCACCGATGGCGCCCGTGAGTTCGTTCTTGGTGAAGGCCCCCCCGCCGATCTGCTGGAGCTTTTCGATCGTGAAGCCCGGCACCGGCGGAACGGCCGGGACTTTGACCACGACTTCGTTGGATTCCTTTTTGCCGGTGCCTTCGTTGCCTTCGATGGTGGCGACGTTGATCCATTTGCCGGGCGCCGTGAGCCTGTGCGTGCAGTTGAACACGGTCACCTGTCCGGGCTGGAGGGGTTTTTCACCGGGCCCGCCGGAGATCCCTTCGCAGTTGGGATCCTGGAAGTGGCTGAACTGAAGCGGCGTGTTGCCGGTGTTGCGGACGACGATTTCGTATTCCACCGTCTGACCGACCTGGCCCGTGAGTTCGCTCTTCGTGAAGGTGGGTTCGCCCGCCAGGCGCTGGAGCTTTTCGATCGTGAAGCCGGGGGACACCGGCAGCGTCGGCTGGGGCGGGAGGATCGTGAAGGTCGTCGTGTATGTGGTGTACGGCGCCGATTCGAGGCTCGCTTCGATCTCGCTCGGGCCGCTCGCGCACGAGCCGCCGCCGAGCAGCACCACGAACGCGTTGCCGTCGTTGTCGAGCTTTAGGCCGTCCAGATTCGAGCCGCCCTCGAGTTTTTCGCCACCGGCGCCGACCCATACCAGTTTGGGCGGAATGTGACAGCGGGAGTAGAGCTGTTCGGCGTTGATGTTCACGTCTGCTCGGCGTACACGGGCGGGAACTCGACGTGGATGATCGGTGGCCACGCTGCTGGTTTCCTCGTTCTCGACCTCTTCGCTGGGCAGCGCATACACGCCCGGCGGGCTGGTTCGGGGCGGCTGCACCACGAACGGGGTCGTGACGGTCGTGTAGGGAGCCTGTTCCATGTGCGCGGAGATCAGGCTTTCTCCCGCGGCACAGCCGGGGCCACCCGAGATCACGGCCGTGGCGTTGCCGTCGTTGTCGAGCGTGACCGAGAAGCCAGAGCCACTCTGAGGCGAGTACGGATACGGCAGCGACCAGCTGAGGTGGTGCTGGCAGCGGCTGTAGAGCTCCTGGGAGCCGAAGCGGATCGTGTGCTCGGCGTAAACCGGTTCGCACTCGACTTCGACGATGTCCGCGATGCTCGAGGACTTGCCGAACTCGCCCTGGTCCATGAACGAGGGCAGCGAGTTGACGACACATCCGGCGCCTCCCGCGGGGGCGCTCTCGGAAGCGGCACTGGCGAGCGGGCCGAGCGCGCCACCGTTGCCCTGGACCAGCTTCAGCGTCGAGGCGGAGGCTCCGCCGGCGCCCACGATCAGGACGAGGCCCGTGATGAGGGCAAGGGCCAGCGCCGCGGCCGAGCCGCGCGCTACAAGCCACCCACGCCGTCCGGGCGTCTCTGTCAGGCCACCGCGAATACCGGTAGCCGGCCGAGCATCCTCATCCATGAATCCACCGCCGCTCCAGGTTTTTCTCGCGCCGCTCGCCCGCCTCCCGACGGACTCTCAGCGCAACTCCATTCTCGTTTACAAACCTATCACTCTGGTCAAGCGCAAGACGCAGTTCGAAAAGTGCCGATTTGTAGCCATTTTGCGAGGTTTCACAGCGTTCTGGGAGGGTTGGTTCCGGCCTCGTCGTCGACGTTTTCCCCGCACCGGGCGGACGGCGGCAGATAAAGTGCCGCCGTGCGCATCGGGGTCCAATACGACGATCTCAAAGAGCGGGTCGGCGGGATGCTCAACCTCGTCCCCGAGCCTGTCGGCCTGTCGATGCTCGCGATGCCCGTGGCGCGTTCGCTGCAGGTCGCCCAGAGCACCGGGATGCTCGGCCGGCTGGCCGCCGGGCCGGCGAGCGCGCAGGAGCTCGCGCAGCGACTGGGTCTCCGCGAGCAGGGCACCCTGAGGGTGCTCGAAGTGCTGACCGTGGCCGGCATCCTCAAGCTCGGCGGCGAGCGCTTCGAGATCGCCTCACGGCAGCGCAAGTGGCTGGACCCGGAGTCCTCCACCTACGTGGGCGACTTCCTCGCCGACAACATCCACTACTGGGAGTGGTGGCAGGATCTCGAGGGGCTGGTCAGGAACGGCCGCTCGGTGGAGCTCCACGACAAGCCGCCCGATGACCCCTACTGGCGCTCCTACATCACCGGGCAGTACCAGCTCGCGAAGCTCTCCAGCGCGGCGGTCGCCAAGGCGGTGCGGTTGCCGGCCGGATCCAGCTCGCTGCTCGACGTGGCCGGCGCCCACGGCGAGTTCTCGATGGCCCTGTGCCGCAGCCACGAGGGGCTGACGGCGACGGTCGTGGACCTGCCCGGGAGCGCCCGCATCGGCCGCGAGATCGTCGCGCAGGCGGGAATGTCCGAGCGCGTGCGGCACGTCGAGGGGGACATGTTCGTGACCGACCTCGGCGGCCCCCACGACGGCGCGCTCGTGTTCAACATCATCCACCACCTCTCCCCCGAGCAGGTCCGCGGGCTGTTCGAGCGGGTGGCGGCGGCGGTGCGGCCGGGCTCACCCCTGTGCGTGTTGGACCTGTACGACCGGCCCCGCCGGCCGAGCTCCCGACAGCGGCAGCTACCTGGGGCTGTTCTTCCACCTCACCTCGGGCGCCGACACCTACTCCACCGAGCAGGTCTCCGAGTGGCTGCGGGAGAGCGGTTTCGAGGAGGTGAAGGTGCGACGCCTGCCCCAGATTCCCGGGCTCGCCCTGGTGCGCTCGGTCCGCCGCGGCTGACGCCCGTGTCGGAGAACTGGACTCGTGGCGCCTTCGAGCGCTTCATGAGACCGGCGAGCCGGACTGAGGCGACCGCCCGAGGCTGGTCGTGGACCACGACATCATGGACGGGACGAGTACCGGGACCTCGAGGGAGTGCAGCGCTGGGTCAGCGACTGGTCGGCCGCGTGGTCGAGCTTCACGATGGACCCCGAGCGGTTCATCGACGCCGGCGAGTACGTCGTGGTGATCGTGCAGATGAAGGCCACCGGCGCCGCCAGCGGGATCGAGATCGAACGCCAGGACGGGATGGTGTATCGGGTACGCGACGCCAAGGTGTCCCGGCTCGACTACTTCAACAGCGCCGAGCAGGCCCTGAAGGCGGCGGGGCTGCCCGGCTGAGGGCCCGGAGCTGCCCGGCCGGCCGAGCCTGCCTCACCGACAGGGGCGGCCTCCCGCAGCGGCGAAACAGCCGCTAGCCGTCTCCGAGCAGCTGCGCCATGATCGAGGCCTGGTCGAAGTAGATCCGCTCGCACACGATCCGGTCCTCGCCGGGGGCGAACAAGAACAGCGCGCACATGCGGCAGCGGAACGAGCGACCGGTGGGCTGGATCCCCCTCAGTTCTCCCTGCATCGTCCCCAACAGGTCGAACTCTGCGATCACGGAGTCCTCGGCGCAGTGCAACACGACGTTCTCGTTGCGCTGGTCGGGGAAGGCCGCCCGGCTGGTGCGGTAGTACTCGGCGACCCGCTCGGCCCCGTCGTATATGTCCCCGGTGGGGACGATCTCGTAGCGGGGATGGTCGAAGGTCTGGAGGGTGTCTTCGAAGCGGTGCTCGTTCTCGGAGCGCATGTGCTCCTCCACGACCGCGAGACGTTCCTCCTGCAGCGACATCCGGGCGCACAATCTAGCGGGCGCGCCCGCTTCGGGGCTCGGCACGCCGCCGCCGGCCGCGGAATAAATTTGGGGGGAGCGAGCGCTATCCGGGCGCTCGGCTCCCCCTGGCGCGACCCCTGGAGGTGGGTCGCGTGTCTCCCCTCTAGACGGGGCTATCCTGCCCCTGCCACTTCAACCCTCGACCGAGCGTGTGGTCGCGTCGGTGAGCGTCAGATCGCGCAACCGTGCTATGGCGAGCAGCTGCAGCTCAGCGACGTTGCGGGGGCTCACAAGAAGGCGCTTCACTGGTTCTGCGCGACGACGCTTCCCCACGAGGAGCAGAGCAGGTCCGCGAGCAGGCAGTCACGGCGTTCGGCGGTCTGCGAGTCGACGTCATCGATCGTGCGCAGGACCATGTCGGCATAGGCCGGGGTGTTCGGTATGGGTTGTTCCTGTTCCATCATCAGCAAGCCTCCAGGGGCGGTTTTGGAGATCGTTGGATACCTGTCCCAACCCCGCCCGAAGGGCGTTGGTTCACACCCGGTTCGGGAATAGCGCAACCGTGGTATCGCGCGCGCGAAACCCTTTCGGGAGGCTTTAGAAGGCGCTCGGAAAGGCTTTAGGCAGCGGTCGCGACGGCGTGCTCGAGGCCCGCCTCGCGCAGCGCAAGAGTGCGGTCCACGAAGGAGCGCAACTCGACGATCCGATTGCCTCGGGTCCTACACATCAGCGCCGTCTCGCGCGTGGCCTCGGTGCCCCTCAGCCGGCCCTTGGAAACCTCGGCGACGAACACCACGAACACGTCCTCGCCCGCGTAGAGCTCCCGGGGCTCGGCCCGGAAGGACTCCCAGACCTCGGCGAGCTCGGTCCTCCACTGCCGGACGCCCTCGTGACCCTCGTACACGCTCGGGTTGAAGATGCGCTCGGAGAAGTCCAGGCGGACGGACGGGTCGAACAGCTCCGGGAGCCTCCCGGCGAGGCCCTCCGATGGCTCCTGGGTCGTGAGGCAGTAGCCCCACCCCTCGGCCAGGGCCCGCACCGGATCCGGCGGCGTCTCGTTCGAGATCTGGGGCTCCTCCGACACGGGCTCGTCAGTATTGCGCTTCACGAGCAGAGCGGCTTTCACGAGAGCTGCTTTCGCAACGGGGGTTCGTTCTCCTGCGTGTGGCCCGGCTCGCGACGGCCCGGGCTCGCGGTGCCGGGGTCCCGGCGCCCGCCCCGGAGGCCTGCCGTAGGGGCTCCGGTCTGGTCCGACCGGGCGATCCGGAATGCAGGATCGCTTGCGTGAGGCCACCGGGGGGCCCACGCCTGCGGAGCTCTGCCCTCTACTGGTGAGGGTTGGCACCGTAGTCGGTTGCTCATCAACGGCAACGGCTGGTACGTTCGTCCACGAGCAGCAAGCGCCCCTCAGGTGGCGTTCACCAGTCAATCGCGTCAAGGGAAGAATGCTGACCATGGATGGATCTCGTCGGGCAGGGAGCACGGCCTCGGGGACCGAGGCAGGACGTACCGCAGTGACCGGGCGCCGGGGGCTTCGCGTGATCACGCTGCTCCTCGCCGCGACGGCTATCTTCTGCATCCTCTCGGGCTCCGCGCTGGCGGCGCGGCCGAAGTCGATCGACGAGTCGTCTCAGTTCACGATCGAAAAGTTCCAGAAGATCGCGAACACCGACAGCGGCTTCACCACCGGCGAACTCACGGCTGAAGTGGGTCAGACGGTCGACTACGAAATCGTCGTGACCAACACCAGCGACGAAACGCTGAGCTTCGGCAAACTCGAAGACGAAGATTGCACGAACATCGCCCCTGAAGGCGAAACCGAACTCGAAGCCGGTGAAAGCGAGATATTCACCTGCGAACACACCCTCGCCGAATCCGGCGAATGGGAAAACGTCGCCGAAATCGAAGGTGGCGAAGAACTTCAGGAATCCAACGAAGTGATCGTGCAGGCGGAAGAACCCGAATTCTCCGTCGAAAAGCTCCAGCGGATCAAGGGCAGCGACAGCGACTTCACGACCGGCTTCCTCCTCGGAACCGCGGGCCAGACGGTCGAATACGAGATCATCGTGCAGAACACGGGCGACATGCCGGTGCGCCTCTCACCGCTCCAGGACGCCAAATGCACGAACATCTCGCCCGCGGGCAGCACCGAAATCGACGTCGAGGACAGCCAGACGTTCACCTGTGAACACACGCTGGCGAAGGCCGGGGAATTCTGGACCAACGAAGCCACGGCGCAGAGCGGCGAGGTGGTCGAACAGTCCAACCAGGTGTTCGCAGAGGCGCAGGAAGAACCCGAATTCACGATCGAAAAGGCCCAGCGGGTCGAAGGCACCGAGACTGCGTTCACGGGCGACGAACTGACCGCCGAGCTGGGGCAGACGATCGAGTACCAGATCGCGGTCTCCAACACGGGCGACCGCGCGCTCAAGTTCTCCCCGCTGTCTGACCCCAACTGCGAAGGGGTCTCGCCCAGCGGCGAAACCGAACTGCAACCGGACGAAACGGAGACGTTCACCTGTACTCACCTGCTGAGCGTCGCCGGTGAATGGGCAAACGTGGCCGAAATCGAAGCCGCATTCGGACAGACGGAGCAGCCGGAGACCGTCCACCCCCACGCTCGTGCGCTGGCTCGTGCGGGCGTGATCAAGAAGGCGACCTCGAACAAGGTGGTCGCCAACGTCCCCGCCGAACCCAACTTCGAAATCGAAAAGCTCCAGTCGATCCACGGCTCCGGGGCGGGCTTCACCAAGGCCGAACTCCAGGGCGCCGCGTCGCAGACGGTGGACTACGAGGTCATCGTGCGCAACACGGGCAACGTGCCGCTGGCGCATGTCGGCGCTCGCGGACGCGAACTGCAGCGGCATCTCGCCGGCGGGGAGCACCGAACTCCCGGTCGGGGGATCGGAGACCTTCACCTGCGATCGTGCCCTCACGGGTCCCGGCAGCTTCGCCAACGAAGCGACGATCGAAGGCGCGGGGAAATCGAAGACCTCCAACCAGGTGATCGTGACCGTGCCGGCAGCGCCCCAGCAGCCGCAGCAGGCCCAGCAGGCGGTGCAGGCCAAGTGCACGCTGTCGGAGTCGCTGATCGTGCTCCACGGCGCCAGCGGCGCCAAGAAGAGCCCCTTCACGGTTCACATCTCGGCACTGGGGATCAAGCAGATCACCTTCCACCTCGACGGCCACAAGCTAAAGACGCTGACGGCCGCGCAGGCACAGAAGGGCCAGTTCATCGTTCGCATCGACCCCGCCAAGCTCCACTACGGGGCCCACAAGGTGTCGGTCACGACCGTGATGAGCGAGAGCGTGTGTCCCGCGATCGCCCGCTCGGCCGTGTTCGTGCACCCGCGGGCGGCGGTGGTCAAGCCCAAGTTCACCGGCTGAGAGCGCGGCTCAGCCGGAGGGGGCGCGCGCCGATCTCCCAGGGCGTGGCGGAGGTTCTCCTCGCCGCCACGCCCTAGGCGCAGCGCCGGACCTGCAGCGGTTCAGCCCTGCGAGGAGCCGTTGTCGCCGAGGGCAGCCGCCCCCAGCGCCGCGGCGGAGAGCGCCGTGGCGGTGACGAGCACGCTCGTCACGGGTGCCAGGTAGCCGGCCCGGCCACCGACGACCCCGGCCACCGCGTCGGCCGCGTCGCAGGCCAGCCCCGCGACGAGCCACTGGCGCTGCGCGGAGCCCGTGCTGCTGAGGGTGCCCCAAGCGAGGGCCACGTCGCGGATGCCGAACAACCTGGCGAGGTAGGGCGACTGGGGATTTGCTTCGGCGTCCAGTCCGAACAGCCTGCCGGCGACCCGGGGTGTGGCCCACGAGGACACGCCGACCGCCAGGCGCAGGCCGGAAAGGCCGTTTATGAGGTTCTGGCGCTCCACGGTCGCGACTCTACCGTAGGCGGCCCGGACGGGTTCGGCGCCGGCCCAGTCCGACCTGGCGGGTCACATCCGATCAGCGTTCAGCCCGGCCACGGCGGCGGAGGAGCGCCAGCGGTTACCCTCGCCGGCGATGGTGGCCGAGGGAGCAGCCGGGCGGTCAGGGCCGCCGGTTCGGGTGGCCGGCCCATCGGACCTGGACGCGTTGACGGACGCGCTGTGGTCGGCCTTCGGGGAGGACCCCCTCTGGAAATGGGCCTTCCCCGAGCACCGCAACCTGGCGCCGTGGTGGCGCATGCTGATCGGCAGCGCGCTGCGGTACCCGTGGGTGTTCGTGGCCGGCGACTTCATGGCGGTGTCGGTCTGGATCCCGCCCGACGGCCACGAGCTCACCGCGCAGGAGGAGCAACAGGTGGCCCCCCTGATGGACGAGCTGGCCGGTCCCCGCGCGCCCGAGGTGCTCGAGCTGATCGAGCGCTTCGAGGCCTCCCATCCCAAGAGCCCTCCCCACTTCTATCTGAGCTTGCTCGGGACACGGCCCGAGCACCGCGGCGGGGGCGTCGGTGTGGGCCTGCTGGCCGAGAACCTGGCCCGGATCGACGAGCTGCGGATGCCCGCATACCTCGAGTCGAGCAACCCCAAAAACGTTGCCCGCTACGAACGCCTCGGGTTCGAGCGGATCGGCGAGTTCACCACCCCGGACGGCAGCCGGGCGGTGGCCACGATGTGGCGCGAGCCGCGCCCCGCCTAGCCGCTGCAGACGCCTTGGCCAAAACGTCTAAGTCGGCACCCATTCTTGGGCCGACGCAGCGTCGCCGGTGGACCGCAACTCCGGGCGCCGATGAAGGGTTCTCACGCGCAGTGACGCAAGACGTTTGTAGAGTCTGAGGTAGGTGTTTTGTCCCCTCTCGATCTTGCCCGATTTCTTTATCTGGCCGTTATACGGATCGGCCAATCACCCCCGACGGTTACATGATGGAACCTGACCACCAGCCCCTTGACCCGATCCTCGCCGCGGCACTCGTGATGCGCGCCATCGACGACATCGACGAGAGCACGGAGGATGAGCGGGAAGCCCTGCTTTCCGCCCTCCTGTGCGCGGCCTGGGGCAACCTCAACGCATTGAGCCAGTAGGGCCCGCCGAACCCCGCCTCGGCCGCTCAGCGTCCGGCCCTCACTGCTCGGCGCCGTGCCCGACTGACGCGCTGCCCGCCCCGGGACGGCTGATTTGTGATCATCCGGCCCCGTGACGATCGACCCGAACACCCCCGTGATCGTCGGCGCGGGACAGGTGCTCGCCCGTGACGGCGACGAGGAGCTCTCCGAGCCGGCGGCGCTGATGGTCCGTGCCCTGCGCGCGGCGGCGCAGGACAGCGGCGCAGGAGATGGGCTCCTGCGGCGGGCCGATTCGGTGCGCTGCGTTCCCGTCGTCGGCTGGCACTACCGCAACGCCGCCGCCCTGATCGCCGAGGACCTCGGTGCGAGCCCCCGCGACACCGCACAGACTTCGATGTTCGGCGGCGACGGACCGCAGGTGCTGATCAACGACACGGCGGCGAGGATCTCCGGCGGGGAACTCGACGTGGCCCTGATCGGCGGCGGCGAGGCCGTGACCGTGGTGCGCGAGGCCCGGCGGGCAGGTCGGGCGCCGTCGTGGCGCACTCAGGACGAGAGCGTGCCGGCCCCGCTGACCCTGGGCGAGGACCGCTCGGCGGTGACAGCCGCCGAGGAGGCGGCGGGGCTTGCCCCACCGGTGTACATGTACGCCCTGATCGAGAGCGCCGTGAGGGCCGACACGGGCGCGGACCCCGCCGCCCACAGGCAGCGGATCGCGGAGCTGTGGTCGCGCTTTTCGGAGGTGGCCGCCGGCAATCCGTACGCCTGGCTCGGGCGGGCCTACACGGCAGATGAGATCGCCACACCGGCGCCCTCCAACCGCATGGTCGCGGCCCCGTACACGAAGCTCCTCACGGCCAACATCCAGGTCAACATGGCGAGCGGGCTGATCCTAACGAGCGCCCGCGCCGCCGAACAGGCCGGTGTGCCGAGGGATCGCTGGATCTTCATCCACGCCGGCGCCCAGGCACACGAACGCTGGCACGTCGCCGAACGCCGCACCCTCTCCGCCGCCCCTGCGATCGGGGCGCTCGGCCGGGCGGCGCTGGAGCGGGCCGGCGTGACCATCGACGAGATCGCCCACGTCGATGTGTATTCGTGCTTCCCCTCGGCGGTGCAGGTCGCGGCGCGTGAGCTCGGCCTCGCGATCGACGAGCCGGGGCGACCCCTGACGGTGACCGGGGGGCTGACGTTCGCCGGCGGTCCGGGCAACAACTACACCAGCCACGCGATCGCCACCTTGGTGCCCCTGCTGCGGGCCGATCCACAGGCCTACGGCCTCGCGACCGCGGTCGGCTGGTACCTGACCAAGCACGCCCTCGGCGTCTACTCGGCCCGCCCTCCGCGCGAGCCTTTCCGCACGCTCGCCCTGCAGCCGCCCCTACCCGCAGCCCGCACCGAGATCCGGGGCCACACGGGCCCGGCCGCGATCGAGGCGTACACGGTCCAGTACGACCGCGAGGGCGCTCCCGAGGCGGCGATCGTGAGCGCCATCACCGCCGCGGGCGAGCGTGCCCTGATTCGCAGCACCGACCCCGACGTGATCGAGCTGGTGCTCGCAGAGCCGGGTCCCGGGACGACGATCGAGCTCTCCGATGGAGCCCCCCTGGCACCCCGGGTGGGAGCCGGCGGGCAGTGAGCCCAGCCGCCGGAGGCCGGAGCTAGGGCGCCAGCCCGACCGTTTCGATCACCTGGTACCAGTCTTTCTGGCCGAGCATGAATTCGGCTTCCTCGGTCTTCAGTTCGGCACCCTTGATGTACCTCACCAGGCTCGCGTCGTGTCCATGGACGTACGGGGCGACCAGGTTCCAGGGAATGAACGGCAGGTTCAGCGGTTCGGCCTTTTCGTCGATTTCGAGCACGTCCTTGGGCACCGTCGTGAAGTTCCCCGCCTTCCAGGCCCGCACGTCGCTGCAGAGGTTCGGCTGAGGAAGGCTCGCGAGGCCGGTGAGATTCGAGGCGTAGCTGTGGACGGCGTGATCGAAGCGCGAGTTGCTCCAGTGCAATGGCCTGAGCGCCTTCTGGAAGGCCTTGATCGGGCCGGCGGCGGTGCCGTACTCGATCGACCAGAGGGCAGCGGCCACCTCTTTGCTCATCGGCTCGGAGGCTTCGTTCTCCGGCGTTCCAGCACCCGCGTTCGGGCATTCCGCGGCCAGCTTGCGGTTGTAGCTCTGGATCCTCCCCTGGGCCACCGGGATGGCAGCCACGCTCGCCCGCCCCAGCGTATAGGCGGCGGCGACGGCGGCGTGGGTGGTGGCCGCATCCTGGGCGCCGGCCAGCGCCGGGGCGGGGGCCACGGCGAGGGCGAGCACGGCGATCGGCGCGAGGAGCCTGCGCATAAGGGACATTCTGACGGGTCTGGCCGTGACAGGTCTCACCCGCCGGACAACTGCCGCAGGACCGCCGTGCGATCGCGCCCTGACGCCGGCCTCGGGCTCTCGTAGGCTGTCGAGATGCCCGACGCCGCCACAGCACGTCCGGGGCGGCCGGCGGCGGCCACGCGCGACGAGGCGCTGGCGCTCGCGACCCGGCGCCTGCTGGCGTCGGAACGGGTCGATGTACAGGCGATCGCACGCGAGCTAGGACTCGCGCGGGCGACCATGCACCGCTGGTTCGGAACCCGCGAGGGGTTGTTGGGCGAGGTGCTCGCCAACCTCGGCGAAGAACGGATGCTGGCCATCAGACGGTCGGTTCCCGGCCGCGGCCCGAAGGCCCTGTTGGAGTGCTTCGATCGCTTCAACCGCGAGGTGTCGGCGACCCGGGGGCTCGGTGTGCTGCTGGCCCAGGAGCAGGAGCGCGCCCTGCGCATCCTGATCTCGAGCGCGGGGGCGGTCCAGCCGCGCATGGTCACCCTGATCGAGAAACTGCTCAGCGACGAGATCGAGGCCGGTGCCTTCGCCCCGGCGATCGCCCCACCCACGCTCGCCTACGCGATCGTCCGCCTGGCGGAGTCGTTCATCTACAACGACGCGATCGTGGGCATCCTCGGCGACACCGAGCGCCTGCGCGAGGTCGAGGCCGTGCTGCTCGGCATCGACCCCTGACGAGGGTGCCGCGTACCTGCTGACGCACCACTAGTCCGAACACCACGACCTGTGAAGCCCTCGGCGTCCGGCAAGGCGGGCGCCGAGGGCAGCGCGCTCCCGCGTTCGACACGGCGGGCGCCGACGGCAGCGCGCCCCCGCGTTCGCCACGGCGGGCGCCGGCGCAAGCGCGTCCCGGCGGCCGGACGTTTGGCCGCTCGCGAGCCCGGGTACCCCGTCACTCGGCCGCGCTCAGGGCGGACAGTTCGAAAACCAGTGGGCCCAAAACCCAGGGGCCGAAGGGAGACCGCAGCAGATGCATGTTCAGGGGACGGGTCGCACTCGTGGACGCCGGCTGGGGTGGCTGGTGTCAGCGTCACTACTGGTCTGCGGAGCGGCGGGTGTGCTCCCGTCGCTGGCCCAGGCGACGGTGAGTCTGTGCAACGTGGCCATCCCCATGAGCGACGGAACCGTGCTCCGCGCGAACGTCTACCTGCCCTCCTCCTCGGGCCGGTACCCGACCGTGTTGACGGTCACCGGTTACAACAAGGACGCGGGCAACCCGACCGGCCAGGACTGTGAATCCTCGACGGGGATCGCCGGGGACGAACCGACCCTGGCCGAAAAGGGCTTCGCCGTGATGGTGATGGACGACCGCGGAACGGGCGCTTCCGGTGGCAAGTGGGAAGCGTGGGGACAGCGGACGCAGGAAGACTACAAGGAAGTCCTGAGCTGGATCCAGGCGCAGCCGTGGTCGGATTCGAAGGTCGCCACGACCGGCGAATCGTACATGGGCATCACCTCGCTGCTGCTCGCCGAGGCCGACGCGGAACGGGTCGCGGAAGGCAAGCCGCGGGCGGTGCAGGCGGTGTGGGCGGACATCCCCATGGCCGACGCGTATCGAGATGTGACCTTCCAGGGCGGGGCGCTGGACTCGGGCTTCATGCCGCTCTGGCTGGGGCTCGTGAGCGGCCTCTCGGCGCTGCCGCCGTCCTCGCTCAGCGCGGACCCCGAAGAAGCCGCGGCGATCTACATCGAACACCTGATCGCGAACGGCGAATTCGACGGTGAAAAGCTGGCCGGCTCGGCGCTCGGTGAAGAAAGCTCCTACGACGGGCCCTTCTACCGGCTGCGTTCACCCGTCACCCGGACGGCATCGATCACCGTCCCGGTGGTGATCCAGGGCGGCTGGTACGACCTCTTCCAGCGCGGCGAGCCGCTGCTGTGGGAATCGCTGAAGCACTCCTCCGACCGCGTCCTGATCATGTCCCCGCACTACCACATCACCAAGGGACCGGAACTGGAACACCCGGCCCTGAAGCAGGAATGGTTCAGCCACTGGCTGCTCGGAGCCAAGAACGGCGTCCAGAAGACGCCGAAGATCAACCTCTATTCGATCAACGGTGAAGGCTGGGAACACTTCACCCGCTTCCCCCTCCCGAAGACCGAATACCGTCACCTGTACCTGAGCGGCGCAGCCTCCGGGTCCACACCCGTGTCGCTGCATGACGGCTCGCTGACGGGCGCCCCGCCGCACGCCGAAGCCGGCGACACCGAGCCGTTGCTGCCCGCTTCCAGCCCCTGCACGCGGATGACCGCGCAGTGGACCGCAGGGGCCGAGTCCAACCCACTCTGTGACACCAACAACAACACCTACGAGGCGACCTCGCTCACCTACAGCTCCGCGCCGATGACCTCCCCCACCAGGATCACCGGGCTGATCACGGCGAACCTGTGGGCCACCCTCAGCACCACCGACGCGACCATGATCGCCGTCCTCAGCGAAGTGGAACCATCGGGTGCCTCCAACCAGATCACCGCCGGGTACCTGCTGGCGAGCCAGCGGGCGCTCGACCCGGAACTGGCCACCTACGGTCCCAAGCACCTCGTGATCCGTCCCTGGCACCCCTTCACCAAGGAAAGCCAGCAGGCCGTGACCCCGAACGAACCGACGGAATACAAGGTCGAGATCTACCCCACGTCCGACATCGTCAAGCCGGGCAACCGCCTGCGCCTCACGATCGGCACCGCGGACACCATCTCCACACTGCCGCCCGAGCCCACCCTCGGGCAGTCACTCGGCGGGACGATCACGATCCTGCACGACCCGCAGCATCCGTCCAACGTGCAGCTGCCGTTCGCGCCCTAGCTGGAGGGCAGCCGATCCTCCCGTGATCGTGGGGTAGAGCTTCTCTGCGCCCCCGCCGAGGAGCGCCCCACCGAGCAGGCCGGCCCAGTGCTGCTCATCGCCGTACTCGCTTCGCCAGGCCCATAGCCGGCGGCTGAAATGGTGCAGGCGGTACTCCTGGGTCATCCCCATCGCGCCGTGCACCTGGTGGGCGGCACGGGTCGCCGTCACGGCCGCCCGGGAGGCGGCCGTCTTGGCAGCGGCGATCTCAAAGGAGCCCGGCAGCGTCGCCGCCCCCTCCACCGCCGCGCCGGCGAGACACGCCTCCTGGGCGATCGTGACGAGATGCTGCTGGACGGCCTGGAAGGCCGCGATCGGACGACCGAACTGTCGCCGCTCACCGGCGTAGGCGACGGTGAGTCGCGCCATCCCCATCAGCGCACCTGCCATCAGGGCCGCCCGGGTCAACGCGCCCCGCTCGCGGAGGTCGCAGGCGACCGGGCGCACATCCTCCGGTGAGGCGTCCTCGAAGAGGACCGCGTCGCGTGGCTCGCCGGCGATGTTCACGTGCCGCTCGACGCTCGCGGCGGACGCCACCGCCATCACGACGGCCTGCCCGCCGGCGACCGCAACGATGCGCTCGACGGCGTGACCCCAGGGCACCCGGACGGTCCCGCTGAGGCGGCCATCCTGCAGGCGCAGCTCGCCGGACACTCCGACGCTCGTCCTTCCGGGGAGCGGCTCGCCGAGCAACCAGCCCGCGAGCGCCGTCTCGGCGAGCGGCACCGGCGCGGCATGCTCGCCGGCAACCGTCAGGACCGCGAGCGCATCGGGGAGTGGCAACTCGGAGATCGAGCCGTAGCCCGCGTCCGTGAGGGCATCCCACACCCCCTCCGACCAACCGTCGGCCTCGGCCGCCTGAACCACCTCGTGCGTGCACGTGTCCGCCAGCAGTCGCCGCGCACCGTCGACCAACAGCCAATCGCTCACAGCCCGGCCAGCCCCTTGGAGGCCACCGAGCGAAGGATCTCGTTGGTGCCGCCGCGGATCGTGAAGGAGGGTGCGCTCAACACGGCCTCATACAGCAGCCGCTCGAAGGCGCCGTCCGCATCGCGGGTCGGTTCGAGCGCGATCAGCTCCTGCACCTCCGCCAGCAGGTCCTGCTCGAAGCGGGTCCCCATCTCCTTGACCAGCGCGGACTGGACCGCGGGCGCTTCGCCGCTGTCGATCATGCGGGCCACCGACAGCGACAGCCGCCGGATCGCCCACCAGCGGGCACCCGCCTGCCCGAGCGCGGTCCGTGCCCGCTCGGAATCGAACACCTCCGAGTGCGACCGCAGAAGCTCCTCCACGAGCAGGTACGTCGACAGCCAGCGCTCGGGGCCGCCCCGCTCGTAGGCGAGCTCGGACGTGTTCTGGGCCCAGCCCGCGCCGACCTCCCCGAGCACCAGCTCGTCCGGCACGAACACGTCCTCGAGCACCACCTCGTTGAAATCGCGGTGCCCGGAGAGGAACGGGATCGCGCTGATCGTCAACCCTTCCGATTGCAGGTCGACGATCAGCTGGCTGAGCCCGGCGTGGCGATCCTCGGACTCTCCGCTCGTGCGGCACAGGACCACGAACCAATCGCTCTCGTGGGCTCCGCTGGTCCACACCTTCGTCCCGTTCACGACCCACCCGCCGTCGACCCTGCTGGCCCGCGTCCGCACCGCCGCCAGGTCGCTGCCGGCCTCGGGCTCGCTCATGCCGATCGCAAACGACTGCTCGCCGCGACAGATCGCTGGCAGGAAGCGCTGCTTCTGCTCCTCCGTGCCGAAGCGGTTTATCACCGGGCCGGTCTGGCGATCGGCGACCCAGTGGTGCCCAACCGGTGCGCCCCACCGCAGCAGCTCCTCGGTGACCACGAAGCGATCGACGGCGCTGCGGTCGTGACCCCCATAGGCAGCCGGCAGGGCCATCCCGAGCCACCCGCGTCCCGCGAGCTTTTCCGAGAACGCCCGATCCCGCGGAGCGCCCATCCCGAGCCCGGGCGTGAACGTCCCCCGCGGCAGCTCCTGGGCGAGGAATGCCCGCGCCTCAGCCTGGAGCTCGAGCTCTCCCTCGGTCAACTCGGCGGGCGCGAACAGGCCGCTCATCCCCTGTGCGAAGTATCCCAACTCGGTGCGCCCCACCGTCTGCCGGGCGCGACGCCCGCGAGAGCGGCCGCTCACGCGGCCATGCTGACTTTGTATCGCGACGCGCCTCGGTCGAGGCCCTCACGCCCCAGGGCGTGAGCCCGCGGTCAGGAACCTTCGTTGACGAATTCCTGATACGGCCGGCAGGGCTCGTTGCGCAGGCTCGGGCAGGCGGGCAGTGCCGGCGGCACGGTGACGCCGGACACGGCCGGGAGGGTCAGGTTGGAGGGCATGCTGGGGCCGAACGCGATCGACACGTTGTCGGTGGTGGCTTCCGGCTGTGTCTTGCTGAAGGACCACACCGGCTGCGCTCCGTTGGGCGCGGCGATCGTGACCCTGATGCGCGAGCCGGCGCGGTACGCGTGGCCCTCGAAGTACAGCGGGATCGTGACCGGGACGAATTCGCCGGCGGGCATCGGCTGCAGATCGGACGCGAGGAAGGTGGGAATCGGCTGCAGCGGGGTGGGTTCCTGCTTGAACATGTTGTCCGAGGTTGTGGCGAGCTTGCGCTCGCTGGCACGGATCCAACCGTCCTGGACGAACGTCTCGTTGCCGTCGGGACGCACCTCGCTGATCGTCGCCTGCAGGTCTACGTCCGGAGTGGCTGACTTGACCCACAGGTTCACTGCGCCGCCACCGATCACGGTCGTGTCGCTGGCCAGCGGCGCCGAAACATAGGAGACGGCGGAGCCTGCTTTTGACTGTTCCCAGTTCCAGTCCCACTCGGAGGCGTTACCCCACTCCCCGCCCGGCCCCGTACCGCCGAGGTAGTCCGTCAGCGAGGTGGCGTTGGCATCCGAGGTGTAGGAGTCTTCTCCCGCGGATACGGCGGGCGCTTCGTTGAGCTTGCCGCCCGCGCCGAGGTACCACGTGTCGGCCGTCGCAGTGGGAATCGGGAAGGTGGGGAAGCTCTGTTCGAACGCGGGATAGGGGTCACCGGCGACTTTCTGGTTGGACGGCGAGGTGCCCGCCCCGTTGTCGAACAGCACCCGCACCTCCGGCAACGCCTCGAACGCCTTCAGCGCTTCTCCGTACTTCGGCATTTCCTGGATCGGGTCCGCCGGAACCTGGACTTCATCTCCGCTGGGAAGCCCGAACGCCGCCTGATAGATGGTCGGAGCTGCGGCATGGAGGATCACTTTTTTTTCTATCGGCGCTTTGTGCGCGACGAACAGCTGCAGGAAGTCGTACAGCCGGTCGAAGGTAGCCGGATCCAGCGAGTCGGTATGGACGCCGTTGGTGAACGTGAACCACTTCTTCTTCGTACCGGTGAAGTGCTGCACCAGGTCGGCACAGTGACCGCCCGTCTGCTCGT
This sequence comes from uncultured Solirubrobacteraceae bacterium, assembly GCA_963742395.1. Lineage (GTDB taxonomy): Bacteria > Actinomycetota > Thermoleophilia > Solirubrobacterales > Solirubrobacteraceae > Palsa-744. The sequence continues at coordinate 175,354 of CAVUME010000007.1, forward strand.
CCTCCCACTGGCACGCCAGGAAGGTCGGAACCTTGATGTTGTGCACGAAGCTCACCGGATCCAAGGCGTCGGCCACGGCCGGGTTGTATGTCGAGTTTTCTTTGATTTCTCCGAGCAGATTCGTTGCCTCACCGTGCATGTTCTGATTGGCCGCACAGGTGGTGTCGCCTTTTTCGATCTGTTGGTAGGCCCAGTGCTCGCCGTTGGTGGGGCCGGCCGGTTCGGCGTTCTGCTGGCGCTCTTCGGCCCACGCCACCGCGAAGCCGGTGTTGAGGACGCCGCCGGGGTAGAGGGTCGACGCGGTCGCGTCGACCACCGACAGCGGCGCGATCGCCTCGAGGGCCGGCGGACGCTCCTGGGCGGCGAACAGCTGGCTGATGCCTCCGTAGGAGATGCCGAACATCCCGACCTTGTGTTTGAGCACCCAGCGACTGGTGGGCGACGATCTCGATCACGTCGTAGGCGTCGAGGTTCTGCAGCGGTTCGAAGTAGTCGAAGGCACCGCCCGAGCAGCCGGTCCCGCGCATGTTGACGTCCACCACCGCGAAGCCCATCAGGTTCGCGATCTGGGCGAGACCGCTTTCCGGACCCGCGGGGTTGGCGTAGCCGTACCCGGCGTATTCGATCAGCGTCGGAACGGGGGCTTTCTTCTTCTGCGGTTCGAACGCCCCGAACGCGGCCGAGCCGGCCAGGCCCGACGGAATCCCCGGCGGGTGGACGTCGTACGCGAGCTTGGTGCCGTCGCGAGTCGTCAGGTACCCGTATCCACTTTCGGGGATCGACTGCTTGTAGAGCGTCTTGCTGTCCCACGGCGCCGGCTTCTGGTCATAGACGGTGATTTCGCCCGATTCTTCGCCCGACGGGCTCAGCTTGACCTTGTAACCCTTCGCCGGCGCGACTTTCCGGAACAGCAGCCCGCCTTCCGTATCGGCGGTCTGGGTGGAGACGATTTCCCCTTTCGGCCCCAGCAAGGACATCTGAGCGGACGGCGCCAGGCCGGTGACGTAGACCTGTTCGACGCTTCCCTGCGCGCTGAAGGCGAACGCCCCCGCGGCGGTCACGAAGCAGAGCGCGGCCGTCGCGAGCATCGCGACGGCGAGGATCCCGGCACGACGCCGGAGCGCGGACGTCGCGACGAATCGGCGACGTTGCGACACCCTCTCAGCCAGTACAGCCCCCATACCCCGATCCATGCACCACGTAGTAAACACCAATCGAGCCATGCGTGCATCGGGGCCGCGTCGTCCACCGCCCGGGCCAGTGTGTGTTTGGAGCGCGGAGACGTCCCAGCGCGTCGTGAAGTTGCGAGGATGCGGCCGTGCTGCATAGCGACCGTGAGCGGGCCGAGTCCTTCGGCCAGGATGCCGCGTCGTATGACCGTCTGCGTCCGAGCTATCCGGACGAGCTGGTTCGGGAGCTGCTCACCGACGCGCCCTCAGACGTGCTTGACGTGGGTTGCGGGACCGGCATCGCCGCTGCCCTCCTGGCCGCCCACGGCTGCCGCGTGGTCGGCGTCGAGCCCGACGAAAGGATGGCTGCCGTGGCCCGCGCCAAGGGGCTGGTGGTGGAGATCTCCGCCTTCGAGACCTGGGAGCCGCACGGGCGTAGCTTCGACCTGCTCACCTGCGGGCAGGCCTGGCACTGGATCGACCCGCAGACGGGTCTGGAACGGGCGGCAGCCGCTCTGCGGGAGGGCGGCCGCATCGCGCTGTTCTGGAACTTCGCCTCGCCTCCCCCCGAGCTCGCCGGCGAGCTGCAGGAGGCCTATGAGCGCCACGCGCCGGAGATCGTTCGCCATTCCGTCGTCCTCGGTAACACCGAAGGGCGGCTCGTGACGGCAACCGCGGCGCTGGGCGAGATCGAGCGCTTCGGCGTGCCCGAGACCCACAGCTGGCGCTGGAGCCGGACCGTCGCCAACTCCGAGTGGGTCGAGCACGTCTTCACCCACAGCGATCACAAACGGCTCGAGCCCTCCCGCCGTGACGCGCTCGCGCGGGACATGCGCCGCATCCTCGACGCCGCCGGTGAAGAGGTCGAGATCACCTACGACACCGAGCTGCTCACGGCGCGCAGATCGCCCGGCGCCGCCACGGTATAGGGCTGCGAAGGGGCGCCTACGAGCGCGGCCCGGGTACCAGAGCCCAGGCCGGCGGTCCGAGCACAAGCACGTCCTCTGCCGGAACCGGGTGTGGCAGCTCGGGGCGGTGGTTCTCGTCACCGCGCTCTGTACTCGCGCGCGGTCCGTTGCCCCGATCCACGACACGGACGATGTCGGCGTGGACCTCGTGCCGGGCGAGGTCATCCCGCAGCTGGCCGAGCTCCAGCCGGCCGAGCCTCGGCCGCACCTCACCTGCGTCGGGCGCGGGCCTGAGTGTCTGGTTCAGCACTACAACGTGACGGTTCGCCATCAGCTCTCCGTGGGGTTAAAGATCAGTCCCGTACCCGTGACGGGCCTTCGAGGCCGATACACGGGAGTTACCCGCCTATGGAAGCAGGCAACCCCTTGAGGCTGCGAGGCGAGCAAGGGATCGGGTGACTCCCGCGACGTTTACCTCGTAGCGGCGGCGGGTAAATGGCGGCCCATCGCGCGTCGTTGCCCGCCCCGGCAGGTGACGGCGGCGCGGATGTCGCCATCGTCAACGGGTGCCGCCGGCACGCGTGACACAAGAGACCTGGAGGACGAGTGGGATGAGTGCTGCGCGGATCGTGATGCGGGTGTTGCCGAGGACAGCGATGGTGGTGCTCGTGGCAGCGCTCCCGGCGGCCGCCACTGCGTTCGCAAAGACGCCGCCGGCGCCCGAACCGCCCGCGGAATACCCCGAACCACCCGCAGAATTCAACCCCGCCGTGGAGGCGGAGAACTTCTCCATCACCGAGCAGCGCCAGGCCATCTATGACACGCCCGAATATCAGGCGCAGCTCACCGAACAGGGGAACACCAACACCCTCGAAGCACTCTCCGAACAGGCGGCGGACCCGGAACGGCTCTTCACCTCCGACCTCTGCTGGAACGGCGGCAACGGCTGCGCCGGAGATGTGCGCCTGTACGGCTGGGAAAAGAACAACGACGGAGTCGTCCGCCGCGTGCTGTTCACCTCCCGCGGCGGCGCCACCCTGTCGGGGCGCATCTGGGCCACCCGCCAAGGCCCCGCGAAACGGCCCGGAGTAGTGATCACCGACGGCTCCGTGCAGGCCGATGAACAGATGTACTGGTACGCCGCCGAGGCGCTCGCGAAGGACGGCTATGTGGTGATGACCTTCGACCCCCAGGGTCAGGGACGCAGCGACACCTTGGGACAGGGCCCCGACGAAGACGAAGGCTTCCCCGCCCAGACCGACGGGCGTCCGTTCTACGACGGCACCGAGGACGCGCTGAACTTCTTCCTCTCCAGCGCCAAGCATCCCTACGAGCCGGTGGCCAGCTGCGAAACCGGGACCAGCCACGCCGCCAAGCAGAACGAACGCGTGGCAAAGGGACTGGACGCCGCCTACAACCCGCTGTGGAAGGGCCTCAAGAGCAGCGAGATCGGACTCGCGGGGCACTCCTACGGCGCTGTGGGCGTGTCCTACATCGCCCAGTGGGATCCGCGCGTGAAGGCGGTGGTGGCGTGGGACAACCTCGGCCCGCCGACACCCGGAGGTGCCGAAGTGCCGGGTGGCGCGACGGGCTCCTCGACGATCGGCGAGAAGGACTGTCCGGCCGACCCCTCCGACCGCGCGTCCGTGCCCGTCACCAAGCCCGGTCTCGGCATGTCCGCCGACTACGGGCTACCGCCGACGCCGAACACCTCACTGCCCGAACCGCTCGGCAAGTCCCAGGAGTCACTCGCCTACAGCAAGGCCGGCGTGGACAGCGGCGAGATCATCATCCGTGGCGGCTCCCATCTCGACTTCAGCTTCATCCCCAACCAGGCCTTCGGAGCTTCGCTACGGGGTCCGGACATGATCGACTGGTACACGAGCGCCTGGTTCGACAAGTACCTCAAGCGCGAACGCTCGGCCGACCAGCGTCTGCTCAGCGACCGCTGGCGTGACGAACCGCTGGTGGCCGAAGTCGATCCCAACAAGGACGCCAACGCGTTCTCCTTCTACTACCTCTCACGCCTGGACATCCACCTGTTCAAGGGCAACCAGCAGTGGGACTGCGAGAACCTCCGCAAAGGCTGCCCGGGAATGGTCCAGGACGACGGCTACGCCGGCCCCTACTCCTACGCCGGTATCGACACGACGCCCGAAAAGTGAGCGGCTCGAGAGCCCTTCCGGCGCGACCCGTCGGGGATCCGCGCGTCGGTCGACCGGCGACCGGCTAGGACCGGGCCGGATCGCCGACCCGCGCGCCCTGCAGCTCGGGTGCTGCCGCCAGCTTGCTGTCGACCGTCTCCAGCAGCTGGCGCACGTCGACCGGCTTGGTCAGATACGCGTCGGCGCCGAGTTGCTTCAACCGCTCGATCTGCTCCTGTGTTGCGTCCGCGCTGACGACCACGACCGGTATCTGTGTCGTGGAGGGATCCGCCTTGAGCTGTTCGAGCACCTCCGCTCCCGAGAGACCCGGCAGGTGCAGATCCAGGAGCACGAGATCGGGGTGGTGCTCGCGGATCAGCTCCAGGCCGAGGCCGCCCTGGGTCGCCGAGATCATCTTCACCCCCGGTAGGCGCTCGAGCGTCCGCTCGACGAGCGTCAGGTTCGAGGGGTTGTCCTCGAGGTAGGCGACGGTGCCTCTGATCGCCCCGTTCGTGCGCCCCGGCGCCGAAGCGACGACCTCGCCTTCCGGGACGTCGGCGCGGGCGGAGCGTAGCTCCAGCCACATCGTGGTTCCGTGCTCGAGCTTCGACTCAGCTCGGATCGATCCGCCCATCGCCTCCATCAGGTGCATCGAGAGGGCCAGGCCGAGGCCCGTGCCCTCGACGTCGGTGCGCTCGGCTCCGAGACGGTCGAATGGCGAGAAGAGCCTTTCGAGCCCCTCGGGACTGATCCCGCAGCCGGTGTCGGCGATCACCAGTTCGACGTTCTCGCGCGAGCCCTTCTGGGTGACCCTCACTTCGCCGCCAGGACGGTTGTACTTGACCGCGTTCGAGAGGACGTTGACGAGCACCTGTTTGAGCCTGTGGCGATCGGCGTGGACGTACACGTCGGCGGCCGCCGGATCGGCGATCAGCTGTACGTCGGCCTTCTCGGCCAGCGGCCTCAGCAGGGAGAGCGTGTCGGCCAGCAGGCTGCCGAGGTGGACCGGTTCGAGCGACATCGACATCGTGCCGGATTCGATCCGCGAGATGTCGAGGACCTCGTTGATCAGCTCGAGCAGGTGGCGGCCGGCTTTGAGGATCTGCTCGACGCTCTCCTGCTGGCGCTCCGGCAGATCCTCGAGCTCGAGCAGCTGCCCGAACCCGACGATCGCGTTCATCGGCGTGCGCAGCTCGTGGCTCATGCGCGAGAGGAACTGGCTCTTGGCACGGTTGGCCTGCTCGGCCTGGGCACGTAGCCGTGTGTCGGCCTCGCGCTGGGCGGCGGTGCTCGCGACCAGGCGGGCGATGAGCACGAGGACCAGAGCGAGCCCGACGGCCAGGCCCGCGAACAACGCCCATGGCAGCCAGCTGGTGGCGCCGCTCACGGGCGCGAAGACGTTCTTCTGCGAGCCCGTGACGACCACACGCCAACCGGACCCCTGAACCTTGCTCGCGGCGAAGTATTCGCCGTGCGCCAGGTCTCCGCTCTGGCGCCCGGCGACGGCCTTCAGCAGACCTTGGGTGATCACCGGCCGGACCGCGCTGTTGGGGGCGGCGGAGCTTGCTATCAGGCGACCGTCTTCGTCAATCAGGTAGGCGTGCGCGGCGGCCCCTGTCGCGCTGCCGGAGAGAAAGTCTGCGATGAAGCCCGACACCGTCGCGATCGGGAAGCTGCTCACGAGCACCCGCCGACCGAACGGCGTCTCGAAGCTCTCCGCGAGCGCGACCGTTTCGAGTCCCTTGGAGGGCATCATCACGTTCGACACCGCAAACGCCTGGCCCGCCAGCGCACTGCGGATGTAGCTCGCCGGTGAGCCGTTGTCGCCGAGGGCGACCGGTGCGTCGGGCGCGCTGGAGGCGATGACCCGCCCGTCGGAGGAGAACAGCACGATCTCCGCCCCCTCCTGTTCGCGGGCCTGCTGGCGCAGCACGTTCGGGTTCACATGCGCCGTCCCGTAGGTGGACGCGACCTGGTCGATTTCCGATGTCGAGGCGAACAGCGAGTGGGTCAGCGCCGCGCTCACCTTGGCGTGGGCGGCGAACCCGTTTTCGAGCGCCCGTCGGGCGGAGGTCTGACTCGAGTGGATCGCGAGCGCAACGAGCACCAGCAGGACCACCGCGGCGGCCGCCGCGGGCGCGATCACCCGTCCCACGCGAGCCGTCCTCATCGGACCCGACCGTTCCCGCTGAGCGCCGCAGCGTCCGCGACCCGCCGTACCTGGAAGGCCTCCGGCTCGGGACGCATCCTCGTCAACAGGGTGTTGTGATCCAGTCGCAGAAACACCTCCACCACGGCCGGATCGAACTGACTCCCCGAACCCTCGCGAATCTCGGCGACGGCCTCATCCACGTCCCACGCACGCTTGTATGGGCGCTCGTGCGTGAGGGCGTCGAAGACGTCTGCGACCGCCGCGATCCGCCCGGGCAGCGGGATCTCCTCGCCGGCCAGGCCGTTCGGATATCCGGCCCCGTCCCAGCGCTCGTGATGTGAGAGCGCGATCACCTGGGCCATCTGCAGGAGGGAGCTGCTGCTGCCCGCGAGGATCTCAGCGCCGATGGCCGCGTGGCGCTTGACGCACTCGAAGTCCTCCTTGCTGAGGGGTCCCGGTTTGCGGAGGATCGCGTCGGAGACCCCGAGCTTGCCGATGTCGTGAAGCGGCGCCGCACGGCCGATCAGCTCCGCCTGCTCGCGCCCGAGCCCGAGCTCGGCGGCCATCAACGCGCTCGAGCGGCCGATTCGCCAGGCGTGCTGCTGGGTGTCATCGTCGCGGTACTCGCCCGCGAGCGCGAGCCGATCGAGGACCTCCAGGCGCGCCACCTCGAGCTCTCGCGTGCGCGCCGCCACCTGCTGCTCGAGGCTCGCATTCTGGGCCAGCAGGCGGTCTTGAAGATCTTGGACCTGGAGCAGATTCCGCACCCGCAGGGCCAGCTCGACGTGATCGATCGGCTTGGTCAGGAAGTCGCGGGCGCCCAGCTCGAGCGCACGGCGCTTGGCCTCGTCGGTGATGTCCGCCGTCAGGACCAGCATCGGGACGCCATCGGACTCGCCCTCGAGCTCCCCGAGCTGCTCCATCAGCTCGAAACCGTCCATGCGGGGCATGTGCAGGTCGAGCAGCACGAGCCGCGGGCGGTGCTCTTCGACCAGGGTAAGGACCTTCGTCGGGTCGGTGGTCGTCGTCAGGCGCGTGTAGCCGCCCCGTTCGAGCACCCGGCGTAGCAACAGGACGTTGGCGTCCTCGTCGTCGACAGCGACGATCGGGAGATCCCTCAGATCTTCTTTCACGGAAAGCATCTGCGACCGGCCCGGGGCTGGGCACAGTCGCTATCGGCCGTACTGCCACCTTGCTTGACCCCGACTGGACACACCTCCCGGGCGCGCGAGCACCGGCTTTCGGAACGCCCGATCGCCAACCGCTCTCAAGCATCGACGTTCGCGGCCGATGTGACACGTGAGGAAGGTCCGCCGCGAACGAGGAGTCAGCCGTTGATGAGCACCGAGACGATCGAGAAGTGCCGCCTTGTGACACGAAGCGACTTCGACGGGCTCGTGTGCGCCGCCCTGCTCAAAGAGCTGGAGCTCCTCGACGGGATCAAGTTCGTCCATCCCAAGGACGTCCAGGATGGCCTGATCGAGCTCGGCGACCGCGACATCACCACCAACCTCCCCTACGTCCCGGGTGTCCGTCTGGCGTTCGATCACCATCACAGCGAGACGCTGCGGGTCACCGAGACACTCGAGAACCACATCATCATGCCCGACGCGCTCTCTGCCGCCCGCGTGGTCTACGACTACTTCGGCGGCGCGGCCCGCTTCCCGAACGTCTCCGAGGAGCTGATGGAGGCCGTCGACAAGGCCGACAGCGCGCTGTTCTCAGCCGAGGACATCACCACGCCGGACGGCTGGATCCTGCTCAGCTTCCTGATGGACCCCCGCACGGGTCTCGGCCGCTTCCGTGACTTCCGGATCTCCAACTACCAGCTGATGATGGAGCTCATCGACGCGTGCCTGGAGCTGACGGTCGAGGAGATACTGGAGCTGCCCGACGTGGCTGAACGGGTGCACGCTCTATCGCGACCACGCACAGGCGGCCGAAGCGCAGCTGCTGGCGAGATCGAGCGTCCACGGCAACGCTCGTCGTGATCGACCTGCGCGAGGACGAGGTGATCCACCCGACCAACCGCTTCATGATCTACGCGCTGTACCCCTCGTGCAACATCTCGATCCACGTGATGTGGGGTCTGCGTCGCGCAGAACACGGTGCTCGCCGTGGGCAAGTCGATATCGAACCGCACGAGCAGGACGGACGTCGGTGCGCTGATGCTCGCCTACGGTGGCGGCGGACACGAGGCGGCCGGTACCTGCCAGGTCCCCAACGACCGAGCGGAAAGCGTCCTCGCCGAGCTACTCGAGCGCATCACGGCTGACGGCTGAGTTCGCCGAGCACGGGGCGCGCTTCGGCGGCTGGCCGCCAGGAGCTGTTCCGGCCGAGCGGTTACTGGGGTGACGAGCTACGGCCGCCAGGTCGAGATCTGGAGCTTCGCCCCGGCAACCCAGGCCGCCGCCGCACCTGCGCCGACCGGCTCGCTCGTCACGACCCCGGCGAGCGACGCCGACGGCGGCAGAGGCATGGGCGATGGCTGCGCCGCGCCGCCGCTGGCCGGCTGCATCGCGACCGGGCTCGACGGGAGCCCTGCAGGGCCGCCGACCCACCCGAGCTTCAGCAACACGTCGCCTGCGCCGTCGCGTAGCATCGGCATCAGGCCAACGGGCGACACGCTTGGGGCCGAGAAGTGGCCGCTCGCATCGCCGACCGCCAGCATCGCGAGGGCCAAGCTCGAGTGCGGCGCCTGCATTGCGGTCCAGCTCACGGTCCCGCCTTCGCTGGCGGCCACCGCGTTGACCTCGCTCGTGGCAGACACGGAGCCGGGTTCGAGCGCCACCGGCGCGCTGAGCGATCTACCGCTCATCACGCGCGCAAAGGGCGCTGCGAAGCTTGGTTCGAGGTCCTGGAAATCGCCCGCCTCCCAGGCGATGAGCGCTCGGCCCGGCGCGCTGAAAGAGACGACGGGGAACTCGGCTGGGGCAGGGGCGATCAGCAGCGGCGAACCGAAGCGGTGGCTGCCCGGGGCGGTGCTGACCATCGTCGCGCAGGTGTGGATCAAACGCCCACAGCGGACCGTGCCGTAGACGTGCGCGGCGCCGCCGCTGTCGAACAGGGACGCGGGGTCGCTCATCATGGCGCTCTTGGCGCGGCTGACCGCGCTTTCCGGGCCGAAGCGATGACCCGGCTTGCGCCACGCGGCGGCCACGCCGGGAGCGTTCTTCGTGCCTGCCACCCAGGTCAGGAGCAGCTCGCGATTGGGCGCCGCCGCCAGCCGCGGGTCGGCGCCGACGAACGGGCCGCTGTGGCCGATGACCTGGGCCGGCGACCACCTGCCAGAAGGGGTGCGGTAGGCCGCCCGGACGGTGTGCCTCGAGAGGGTTTCGCCGCTGCGACCGCGCTCAGCGTCGATCCAGGCGACCGTCAGTTCGCCGCGCGCATCGAGTGCGACCGTGACACCGCCGACCAGCGCGTCGCTGTTGCGCCACAGAGCCCGCTCCACCAGCCGACCGCCGGTGCCGACGAATGCCACGTTCACCGCCGACCGCGTCTTCACCGGCCCTACGCCGCTCTCGCTGACCCAGGCCAACGCCGTATCGCCGCGTGCATCGGTTGCCAGTGTGACGTCGCGGAACCCCGAGCTGGAGTGGCTCACCGCCTGCGGCGCAGACCATCCGGCCAGTGCCGGGGCGGTCCCGATCGCCGGCCCGACCAGAATCGCCAAGGCGGCGAAGACCCAGCCCCCAACAACGATCGATGCTCTGCGGCCCATGCCGGATCTCCTTCCACACAAGTGTGTTCCGAGGAGATCCCACGTTAGGCGGGGCGAAGCGCCGACTCATCAGGCGAAACCCGCTGCCAACACGATGGCTTCTACGGAGTGAGAAGCACGCGCGGCTCCCGGTCGTCCGCGATTACGTTGCCCGCAAGCCCGCACGCCGTGTCCAACAGCTTCTCCCGGGTAAGTACTCACTCGGCACCGCAATATCCCGCGCCGACCTCCCTCGGGTTTTCGCGGTTTCGCGCGGAATTGAGGCTGGCTACGGTGAATGCAGTGGCGAGCATTCGAAATCCATCAGCGTGCTTTGCACTGACCTCGGTGGTCGTCGTTGCGGCGCTGGCGGGCTCGGCGCCGGTGGTGCGGGCTGACTGGTCTGTGCCGCGGGTGGTCGCGTCCGCTCCGCGCTTGCACTTGGGCAGCGGCTACGTGCCCGCAATCGTCGGTCATGTGGCCGTTGACTCGCGTGGTGATGTCGCGGTGGCCTGGGCGAGCACAGGGGCGCGTCCGGTCGAGTATCGCGGCCGCCGCTGCTCGTGGGGGCCGGGGAAGCCGGAACCGAAGCGGTTGGGGTGTTACCCGGTAACCACGGTGCACCTCACAGTGGTCATGGCGAGTGGGCGGACGGTTACCCGGGTGGTGACGTCCGCGCGGGCCGAGCAGCCGATCGCAGTCGGGCTCAGCCCTGCGGAGGTGACGGTGTTGCTGGAGTACAGGAAGCCCTGGATCGACTCTCCGGGAGGCCTGCGCGTCGCCTACGGACCGTTGACCGGTCGGTGGTCCGCGCCGCAGACGATCAGCGGGCGCTGGAGCATCGGGTGGACGAACGGCCGTCCAGGGGCGCAGCCGAGTCTCGCGCTGTCGCCGCAGGGCACCGTGATCGTTGCCTGGAACGGGTGCCTGACACAACACGCCTGCGAAGGCATCCTCGGCGAAGGCTACTCACAGCAGCGGGTCGTGATCGCGTGGCATCGTCCAGGGCGTCCGTTCGGCTCCGCCGAGGGTGGTGCACGCGGCGCCGCTCGGATCCGTGCCGCAGTTCGACGCGACCGGGACCGCCTACCTCTCCAGTCACTGCAGCGGAACCGTGGCGATCGCACCGGCGCACAGCCGACACTTCAGCCGCACGATCGTGACCCGAGGGGCCGCGAAGTCATTCACGCTCGCCCTTTCCGGCGCCGGACAGGGCCTCGCGGCATGGATCGCCGGAGCCTGTTCCTATGACGAAACGACGCCGCCCCAGAACGGGGCCGTGCTCATCCGTCTCCTCCGAGACGGCGCGTTCACTGAGACCCGCACCCTGACTTCTAACGCCACCGATGCGATCCGCAGCAGCGCAGTCGCGGTTTCCGAAGGGGGGATCGTCAGCTGGGACGTCACCGCAGCCAACGGGGTCGAAGAACCGTTCAGCGCGAAGATCGGCGCCGACGGCGTCCCGGGCGCGACGCAGCAGGGCGCGGACGCGGTCATCCCGATCACCGCCGACGCGGGCGGGGATGCAGTGCTCGAAGGCGGACGAGCAGCCAACAGCTACGGGCCCGGAGCACCGGTCGCCACTCCTCCATTCGTGAGACCTGCCGGCGGTGGTCCCGATCAGCCGGCACCCTCGCCCTCTTTCAGCTCGCTCACCAGCGCACCCGCCGGACGTGTCTTTGCGCTCGCATGGCCATCCAGTCCGACGACGCTCGAGTATTCAGTCTGGCGCCCATAGGCCGCTCGGCCTTGGCTTGATACCGCTTCCAGCGAAAGCACCACAAGACGGAGGGGCTACCTACGAGGGCGGCGCGACGGTCGGGAAGGTCCATGTGCCATCGAGGATCTCGCGTCGAGGCCGGTACAACCGAACGGTGTAGTTCCAGCCCTCCGGCAAGGGCAGGCAGTTGGCTCGGCCGTCATCGCAGCCGCCGAAATGGACCGTGATCGACCCGTCCTCATCGGGTGTCGCCGTGATGTTGTTGACGCTGTAGGCGTTGCGCTCGTTGGGCTCAAAGAAGCCGTCCGCGTTGTACACCGAAATCGACCAGAACCCGTCCACCGGGACGTCGCGAACGTTGAGGCTGTACTGGTCTACAGGAAGGGATGGCTCTACCCCGATGTAGTGAGCCTCTCGATCGGGAAGCCCGCCCCATCCGGCTGCGGTGGCGATTAGGTGACGTACCGGATCGACTTCGACGCGAGCGCCGAATGCGCCGGAGAAGCTGTGCAGCCCCCTCGCCAACGAGAGTAGGGCCTTGCGAGTGTCATCAAGGCTCACCCTGTCGTAATCGGGCGATACGAACAGCTTGTCCGATGCGGCGGAGACGCTCAGCTGATCCTGTAGCGTGGCGACCGCGGACAGGTCATCGGGATCGGCGGGATCAACCAGGATCCGCGCACCTACCAGGACGAACGGCGTGTCGAACTCCTCGACCGTCAGCCGATGCACGCCAGGCTCGTGCAGGATCCGGTTGATGTAGTGGTCCTCGTTGACGACCATCACCGAGAGGTAGCGGACTCCCGGGTCTGGGATTGTGATCGTCGCCCCGCCCGAGATGTCGACGAGAGCGGTGCTGTACAGCGTGTCGCGGTTCATCCGTATGACGGGCTGGTCCTCGACAGGAGTAGGGGTGCGGTTGTGCCCCCAGACGTTCATCCCTCCCGCCGCCCGCATCAGGTCGGAGAACATTCGGTCGGTCTCGGCCCGGACGAAGTTGTCGGCGTCGACGTGAATCGGCACGGCTATCTCGCACCTCGACGGTGATCCTCGAGGCGGCGGGTCAGATCGAGCCTCGTGGACGCCGTGGACATAGCGTGCGGAGTATTCCGCATCGGGAATGCGTGACGGGAAACGGAGGGGGAGGTGTGTGGTTGCAGCACATACCGGACTGATGTCTCGGTAGATACCGGACACCCGACGAAAGGGGTGCCGGTATGGGGATGGCGCGCTACGTGGTCGACGCCGTGGTTTTGGAGGGCCGAAGCGTCCGGGAGGTAGCCCGCGCCCACGGGCTCTCAAAGACCTGGATCTACGAACTACTGGGCCGATATCGCGCCGGCGGCTACGAGGCGCTCGAGCCGCGCTCCAGGCGGCCCCGCAACTGCCCTCACGAGACCCCACCGGAGATCGTTCAGGAGATCCTGCGGCTACGCCGAGAGCTCCAGGCCACCGGCCATGACTGCGGCCCAGCCACGATCCGCTACCACCTCCTCGCCGACCGCCAAGATGCGCCCTCACGCTCCACGATCTGGCGGATCCTCAAGCGCAAAGGGCTGATCGTCCCCCAGCCCCAAAAGCGCCCGGTCTGCTCGCGCATCCGCTTCCAAGCGGACCTACCGAACGAGATGTGGCAGACCGACATCACCTACTGGCAGCTCTCAGGCGGACAGCCCGCGGAGATCCTCAACCTGATCGACGACCACTCCCGGCTGCTCCTGGGCTCCGACGCCTATCCCCGCGTCAAAGCCGCCGACGTCGTGGCCAGCTTCCACGAAGCCGCCCAACTGCACGGCCTGCCCTACTCGCTGCTCTCCGACAACGGCGCCGTCTTCACCGCCTCCCCCCGCAAGGGCAAGGTGCTCCTGCAGTCAGAACTCGAGCGCCTAAGCATCACCTTCAAGAACTCCCGCCCCTACCACCCCCAGACCTGCGGCAAGGTCGAGAGACTCCACCAGACCCTCAAGCGCTACCTCGCCAAGCAACCACCAGCTCACAACGTCACCGAGCTCCAGGCCCAGCTCGACACCTTCGCCCACTACTACAACCACATCCGCCCCCACAGAGCCCTCGGCGGCCAAACCCCGCTACAGGCCTACAGCGCCCGCACCAAAGCCAGACCCGCCGGTCAAGCAGCCAACACCCACTTCAGAGTCCGCGAGGACAAGGTCGACAAGTTCGGCAAGATCAGCCTCCGCTACGAAAGCCGCCTCTACAAAATCGGCCTCGGAAGAGCCCACACAGGCCGCACAGTCAAGCTCCTCATCGCCGACCAGCAGATCCACGTCATCGACACCAACGGCGAGCTCCTACGCGAACTCCAACTCGACCCCAGCCGCACCTACCAGCCCCTGTCCTCCCCCTAAGCTGTCCGCGAACACCCGAGACACGTGTCCGGGATCACCTGAGACTTCACAAAACGGAGGGGGAGGGATTCGAACCCTCGATGGAGGAAAAACCCCCCATAACGGTTTTCGAGACCGCCGCATTCAACCGCTCTGCCACCCCTCCGGGCGACACCTCAGGCTAGTTCATCGCCTCCCGGCAATACAGCCGCAGGAGTCGGCGGCCTGGCCTCGGCGGCGGGACGGCGGAGGGGCCCGGCTCTCAGCGGCGGGCGGCGAAGAACGCGCTCAGCATGCGACCAGACTCCTCGGCCAGGACGCCGCCGGTGACCTGGGGGCGGTGGTTGAGGCGGGGCTCCCCGAGCACGTCGAGCACCGACCCGCAGGCACCGGCCTTGGGGTCCGCGGCTCCGTAGACGACCTCGGGGATGCGGGCCAGCACGATCGCCCCTGCACACATCGCGCACGGCTCGAGTGTCACGTACAGCGCGGTGTCCAGCACGCGCCAGCTTCCGCACACCTTCGCCGCCGCCCGGATTGCGAGTATCTCCGCATGGGCGGTCGGGTCCTGCAAGCGCTCCCGTTCGTTGTGGGCCGCCGCAATCACCTCTTCACCACGGACAACGACCGCGCCGATCGGTACATCGTCGTGTTTAAGTGCTTGCTCGGCCTGATGCAGCGCAAGCGCCATCAGGTGCGCCTTCTGGGGCAGGGGCTGCTGATTCATCCCTGAGAAGTGCGTCTCTGCGAGAGTCCCTGCCGCCCCAGCCAAGTCACGCCGTCATTATCGAAGACCAGATGAAGCTATCCCCCACCCGATCGATCACACCCGCCCGCGTCCGTGCTTCGACGGTGGCCCTGGTGCTGCTCGCGCTGGGTGCCCCGGCAGTGCTCGCGGCCCCCGCCGGAGCCGCTCCGCAGCGGATCGTGGTCGGCTATGGGACGAGCGCGTCCGTCGCGGCCCACGCCGCCGGCGTTGCGGGCAGCTCCGCCGAAGCGCCGGCCGAACGCACCCGTGTGATCGACCTCGCCCCCGGCACCAGCATGTCGGCCGCGCTCGCGCACGAGCGCACCCGGCCGGGCGTGGCATGGGCGGTACCCGACTACGTCGCCCACGCGTCCGGTGGCACGGCGACCGGCACCGAATTCATCCCCGACGACCCGGGAGCCGGCAAAGAAGCGGGCGACTGGCGCGAACTGCAGTGGAACTTCTGGGGACCGTTCGGCGTCGGGGCGCCGGCGGCGTGGGAAAACCTCATCAAGGACGGCCGGCCCGGCGGCAAGGGAGTGACGATCGCCGTTCTCGACACGGGGGTGGCGTATACGAACTGGCGCCGCTTCCGCCGCTCTCCCGACTTCGGCCGCTTCCAGTTCGTGAAGGGCTATGACTTCGTCAACCGCGGCGGCCCGCCCGTCGACCGCAACGGCCACGGCACCTTCGTGGCGTCCACGATCGCCGAGAACACCGACAACGGGTACGGCCTCACGGGCCTGGCCTACGGCGCCAAGATCATGCCGGTACGGGTGCTCGACACCGAGGGCGAAGGCGAAGCGTCCACGATCGCCGAAGGCATCGTGTTCGCCGTCAAGCACGGCGCCCAGGTGATCAATCTCAGCCTCGAGTTCGCCGCGGGCGTGACCGCCAAGGACATCCCGGAGCTGATCTCCGCGATCCGCTACGCCCATCGTAAGGGCGTGCTGGTGGTCGCGGCTGCGGGCAACGAGGCCCATCGCGCGATCGCCTACCCGGCACGGGCCCCCTACGTCGTCTCGGTCGGCGCCACCACCGAACACGGCTGCCTCGCGGCCTACTCCAACGACGGCACCGGGCTCACGATCGTGGGCCCCGGTGGCGGCCCCGACGCCAACCTGCCCGGAGACCCCAACTGCAAACCCACCGAAGCCGCCGGCCGGGACATCTTCCAGGTCACCCTCACGGGCGGCTCACCGAGGAAGTTCGGGATCCCGCTCGGCTATGAAGGCACCTCGATGGCCACCCCCCACGTCGCCGCCACGGCCGCACTCGTGATCGCCAGCGGAGTCCTCGGACGCCACCCGTCCCCCTCCGTGCTGGTCGCCCGCCTGATCGCCACCGCCCGCAAGCTCGGCGGGGGAGGAGACGAAGCCCTCTACGGCGCCGGGCTCATAGACGCGGCCGCGGCCACCGCCCCCGGTGGCCCCTACGCGGTGACTGGATAACCTGCCTGGGCGAGTTGCCCGGGCCCCAGGCTCCAGAGCGCTGCGACATCGCCGTCGTCGGCGGTGGCATCGTCGGTCTCGCCGTTGCACGCGAGCTAGCCCACCGCCGTCCACAGGCGCGCGTGTGCGTGTTCGAGCGCGAACCCGAGCTTGCCCGTCAACAGAGCGGCCACAACTCGGGCGTGGTGCACGCCGGCATCTACTACGTACCCGGGTCGCTGAAGGGGAAGCTGTGCGTGGAAGGGGCCCGCGACATGTACGCCTTCTGCGAGCGCCACGCGATCCCTCACGAGCGCAGCGGCAAGGTCATCGTCGCGCTCGACGAGCACGAGATCCCGCGCCTGGAGGAGCTCGAGCGCCGGGGTAGGGCCAACGGGGTCCCGGGCCTGCGCCGCCTCGACAGCGACGGGCTGCGGGAGCTCGAGCCCCACGCCCGTGGGATCGCGGCCCTGCACTCGCCCAACAGCGGGATCCTCGACTTCCGCGCCGTCACCGCCGCCCTCGCCGCGGAGCTGCTCGAAGCGGACGGGTCGGTGATCACCGGCTGCGAGGTGCTGGATGCCCAGCCGGCCTCCGGGGGCCTGCGCCTGGAGCACAGCCACGGACAGACGCTGGCCCGCCACGCCGTCTTCTGCATGGGGGTGCGGGCCGACGACCTGCTTTCCCCCGGCGAGCGCGAGCAGCTGCGGATCCTGCCGTTCCGCGGCTCCTACCTACGCCTGGCCCCGGCACGGGGAGAGCTGGTGCGCTCGTTGATCTACCCCGTCCCGGACCCCACCCTGCCCTTCCTCGGGGTCCACTTCACGCGGACGATCGACGGCCAGGTGCTCGTCGGGCCCACGGCCATACCGGCCCTCGCCCGCGATCCGGGCGCGTCCCTCTCGGCCCGCGCCACGCAGCTGCGCAGGTTGCTGGGCTTCCCTGGGAGCTGGCGCATGATGGCCCGCTGGTGGCGTGCCGGCAGCTCCGAGCTCGCGCACGCTCTGGTGCGCTCCACGCTCGTCCGTGCGGCCGCCCGCTACGTCCCCGAGCTCACCGTCGCGGACGTCGAGCCGTCGTTCTCGGGCGTCCGCGCCCAGGCCCTCGGCCGCGACGGGTCACTGGTAGACGACTTCGTCTTCTCCTACACCGAGCACGCGGTCCACGTCCGCAGCGCTCCCTCGCCGGGAGCCACCGCGTCGCTGGCCATCGCCCGCCACGTCGCCGATCAGGCCGAGACCCGCCTCGGCCTGTGAGCCCGTCAGGCGATCAGGTGGTGCGGATGATCATGACCGAGCAGGGAGCGTGATGGGAGACCTTGTTCGGGACCGAGCCGAGCAGGAAGCGCTTGGCCCCCGTCATGCCCTTGTTGCCCACGATGATCAGGTCCGCCTCGCTCTCCTCGGCCACGTCCAGGATCGCGTCGGCCGGGTCTCCCCGGCGAGCGAACTTCTCGACCGGCACCCCTGCCGCCTCGGCGATCTGGGCGGCGTCGGTGAGGGTCGCTTCGACGTCCTCCTTGGGGTTGATCGACCACGCCACGTCCTCGGGAGCGTCACGCCGCTCACTGCGCAGGCGCTGGTTGGACACCGGCTCGTAGGCGCTTACGAGCTCGACCTTCGCACCCACGGCCTTCGCGAGATCGACGGCCTCCCGCACGGCCTGCGTAGCGGTGTCGGATCCGTCCGTCCCAACCACGATCGATTTGAACATGATCCTCCTCGGAGTGACGCTGGAGTGCCCGCCGGCGCGGGCGCGGGGATCATATCCCCACCCGCCTAGGCGAGCTTGGTGATGGCGATGATCATGCCCGCGACCGTGACGAGCACGATCGCCACCTGCGTCCACAGCCAGAACGGGGGCATGGGTTCACACTACCGTTCCCCGGCCCAGCCGCCGCCCACCGGCGCGACCCCAACGTGAGCGTCAACGACCCCCAGGCACTCTCCTCCTTCTACGAGCAGGCGTACACCAGCACCCCCGAGGAGGCCGAGCTGTATTCCCGCTGGCGGGCCCTCGGTGCCCTCGGCAAGGCCGACCACGTGATCGAGCTGTGTGCCCGCGCGGCGCTGCACCCGCAGAGCGTCCTCGACGTCGGCTGCGGCGACGGAGCCCTGCTCGGGGAGCTCTCCCGGCGAGGCTTCGGGGGCACCCTCACGGGACTCGAGCTGAGCGGCGCCGCGGTAGCCATCGCCCGCGCCCGTCCCGGGATCGAGCGGGTGGAGCAGTTCGACGGCTCCCACGTGCCGGCACCGGCGGGCGAGTACGACCTCGGGATCCTCTCCCACGTGCTCGAGCACGTGCCCGACCCCGCCGCCCTGCTCGCCGAGGTGGCCCGGGTTTGTCGCGCAGTGGTGATCGAGGTGCCGCTCGAGGCCAACGTGTCCGCGCGGCGGGCCTCCAAGCGGGCACATGCGGATGAGATCGGGCACCTCCGCAGCCTGGACCGGGGCGGGGCCCGCGCGATCGTCTCCGATGCCGGGCTGCAACTGGCGGGCGAGCTCGACGACCCGCTGCCGCTGGAGGTCCACCTCTTCTTCGCCCGAACGAGCGCCCAGCGGGCTCGCGGCTATTTGAAGTGGGGCCTACGGAGCGGCTTGCACCACCTCGCCCCGCCGCTGGCGAGGAGTCTGTTCACGCTCCACTATGCGGCTCTGTGCCTCCCGCCGGCCGGGTAGCGGCCGTCAGCATCAGCGACAGCAACCGCCCCATCAGCTCGTCCGGCACCGCCTCCGGGTCGGCCAGCTTCTGACGGGCGATCCCGTCGGCCAGGGCGTCGATCGCGATGGCGAGCTGCTCGGCGGGCAGCAACAGCTCGAGGTCGAAGTCCCGCACCCCCTGCACGATCAGTTCGGTCAGCACGCGGCGCATCTGGGCGAAGCGCTCGGCCACCTTCGGCCTGACCTCGGCGTCCCGGACCCCATAGGCCCAGAACTCCATGAACAGCAGCAGCAGGTCGGGCTCGCGCTCGATCGTCGTCATCCACTGCCTGGCGCCGCCTGCCGCCCGTGCGGAGATCGTCGGACGGGACCTCACGGCCTCTGCGACCTCGCGGGCGTGCTCATCGATCTCCCTCTCCATCAGCACCAGGAAGAGGTCCTCCTTGCCATCGAAGTTCGAGTACAGGGCGCCGGTCGAGAACCCCGCCGCCGAGGCGATCTCCTCGACCGAGGAGCCGTGGAAGCCGTTGGCCGCGAACACCCCTCGGGCGGCCTCGAGCAGGCGCTCGCGGGTCTGCGCGCGGCTTTCCTCCCGCGTGAGCCTCATTCCCCCATCCTAGTAAGTTGAACAACGTCTACTATTCCGATAACGTCCATTATCCAGACTGGAGTCGGATCCGACGGAG
Source organism: uncultured Solirubrobacteraceae bacterium (assembly GCA_963742395.1). Lineage (GTDB taxonomy): Bacteria > Actinomycetota > Thermoleophilia > Solirubrobacterales > Solirubrobacteraceae > Palsa-744. Next base: position 195,019 of record CAVUME010000007.1, read on the forward strand.
TCGGATCCAGACTGGAGGCGCCGGAACGAAGGCGCCACGCGACGGGACACCCCACCAGCAAGGAGGTCGGCAGTTGGCCAGCGCAACCACATCCCCCGAGACGAGGTCGCCGGCGAGTCTGCCCACCGACTCGATCACCTACGAGGACCTCTACGCCCGCTGGGAGCGCGGTAACTGGAGGGCCACCGAGCTGGACTTCACCGAGGACGCCCGCCAGTGGCGGGAGGACTTCACCGAGTTCGAGCGCCAGGCGGCGCTGTGGAACTACTGCCTGTTCTTCTGGGGCGAGGACGCGGTCGCCGACAACCTCTCCCCCTACATCGACGCCGCCCCCCTGGAGGAGCAGAAGTACTTCCTCGCCACCCAGCAGGTCGACGAGGCCCGCCACGCGGTGTTCTTCAAGCGCTTCATGCACGAGGTCTGCGGGATCGGAGACGGTTCCACCTCCAGCGGCCTGGAGGCGATCAAGCCCCAGCTGACGACCGGCTTCCGCAAGATCTTCGACCGCCTCGACACGATGGCCGAGGAGTTGCGGGCCGACCGCTCCCGCTCCAAGCTGGCGGCCGCCGTGACGCTCTACCACGTCGTCATCGAGGCGTCCCTGGCACAGCCCGGCCAGCACTTCATCTGCAACTACCTCGAGGAACGCGACCAGCTCCCCGCCTTCCGCGAGGGGATGCAGAACATCGCCGCCGACGAGCAGCGCCACATCGGCTTCGGGGTCAAGCTGCTCGCCGACCTCAACCGCGAAGACCCCGTCGGGGTCCCCAAGGCGGTGGCCGGGCTGCTGCGCGAAGTCACCCGCTACACGGCCCAGGTGCTGATGCCACCGAACTGGGACGAACGCTACATCTCGGTCTTCAACTCCAGCTACGACGCGGTGGGCGTGGAAGGCGTGGAATCGATGACCACGAAGCTGCGCTCGGCCGGCCTGGCCACCGAGACGCTCCCCGGACCACCCATCCTGCCCCCGGGACTTACGCCGCTGGAGATGTCACAGCGCGGGAGAGCACTGGCAAAAGCAGGGATCATCGGTGTCCGCGAAGGGACCTCCCAACACGACCCCGAGACGCTCGAGCTGCTGTTCGACACGATCCGCCGCCAGGTCAACCCCGACCACGGCCTCAAGCGGGCCACCACCTTCCAGTGGGAGTTCACCGACCCGGACGTGCCCACCTGGCACCTCACGGTCAACAACGGGACGAGCGTGGTGGCCGAGGGCGAGGCCCCGCGGGCGGACCTGCGCATGCGGATCGCCTACCAGGACTTCGCCGACATGGTCGGCCAGCGGCTGGATCCCCGCCGGGCCCTGCTCAGCGGCCGTCTGCGCCCCCGCGGCAACCCCCTCGCGCTGGCCCGCCTGGCGAAGGTCTTCCCCACGAACTGAGCTTCACCTCGGGCCCGCTGGGCTAACCGGGAGAGAACTCCCGCGCAGCCTGGCTCGGCTGGGCTGCTGCGCCCGTGGACGTGGCCGCAGGGGACGGTTCGGCCGCTGCTTCAGCGGCGCCGGCGGCAGGTGTGAGGGTGTCCACGGTGCCGGCAGCGGCGTGGTGCCGGCGAGTGGAGGCGTGCACCGATGCCGTGCTGGCGCGGCCGGCTGACCCGTTCGCCAGGGTGCCGCCCGCAGCTCCCGACTGGGCCTGCTCGGGTCCGAACTCGCGGGCCGCGCGGGCCTGACCGGTAGCGCTCGCCCCGGCGCCGGCCGAGGCAGCCACGCCGGCGCCGGACGCCGGCGCGCGATCGCTTGCAGCCGCGGCCAGTGAGCTCGAGCCACGGGCTTGGAGTCCGGGGTGGCGCTCGGCGACGTCCGCGCGGCTGTGCTGATGACGGGACCCGTGGCTCGCCCGCAACCCCAGGCCGCCGATACCGACGCAGCCCGCGCCCACGCCCAGGGCCAGCAGGCAACCGGCTGCCAGCTTCGCGCCCACGGGACCGCCCGCGAGGATCCAGCCGCCTCCGGCTCCACCGGCCCCGGCAGCGCCCGCACCGGTGCCGCCGAGCATCCCCCCGCCGCCGAGCGGCGCCGAGGTGCCGCCGCCGAGGGCCCCACCCGAGGTGGCGCCCGACGTGGCGCCCGAACCGCCACCGGCGGTGCCCAACGCGCCACCCGCGGCCCCCGTGTGGGCGCCCGCCGCACGGGCCCCCTCGCCCACACGGGCGAGGATCGCCGCACCAAGTCCGCCCGGCATCAGCACCGGGGGGAGCAGCGAGGCGAGACCTCGCAGCGAGGCCACATACGCGCGGCACGCCGGGCAGCGATCGCTGTGGGCGAGGGCCAGCCGGTAGCGCTCGCCGTCGCGGTCGAGGATCCCGAACGCCAGCCCCCTCATCAGCGATCCCTGCTGCTCGCACCAGCGCCCCTGGCTGATGCTCGTCGCCAGCTCGCCCAGCTTCTCGCTGACCCCCGGGCGCCCCGGTCCGCTCCCCTCCATCAACCTGCGCATGCGCCGCTCGCTGATGCCCATGCGGGCGGCAGCCTCCGAGCGGGTATAGCCGTGCAGGTAGCAGAGCACGGCCGCCTGGCGCTCCTTACGGCCGAGACGGCCGCGCAGGCCCTCGAACAGCTCCCGTAGCCGCTCGCGGTCGTCGAGTGTTCCGGCCAGGTCGGGATCCTGGCTCCGCTGCCACGGGGTGTCACGTTCGGCTCGCACGCGCGCCCGCTGCTCGTCGATCGCCCGTCGATAGGTGGCCAGCACCAGCCAGCCCGTCGGATTGGAGATCTCCCGGCCCTCGAGCACCGCCGCGTAGAGCCCCTGCCAGGCGACGGCGTAGCAGGCTTCGAGATCCGCCTCGTCGAGAGCGCCGGCGGTGGCGCCCAGACGCCTGCGGACGACCCCGACGACCCGCGCCTGCAGCTGGCGAAATTCGGCTTGCAGAAGCCGATCTGCGCGATACCGGCGGACCGCGAGCGGGCTCATCGCGCGAGTCTAAGGCCGCTCTCCCCAAGGGCAAAGAGGGCGTCCCGATCTGGGCGTGCGAGCGACCCTTGAGAGGAGACAGCACAAGCGGGGCGAAGCCCTCCGGCGATCGCCGGCGCCCGCACGGGCCGGCCACGTCCGCCTACTACCGGCGGCAGGTCCTCAGGCCGGGTCGGAAGCGGAGCCCGCCGGTCCGCGCGTCACGCGCGGGCCGGAACCGGTGTCGGCCCAGCGCCGCAGGCGGAACCCCAGCTCGAGCTGGATCCCGCGTCCCGGGCGGCTGCGGATCGCGAGCGAGTCACAGCTTTCGTCCATCACCGCCAGACCGAGGCCGAGACCGGGGCTGGCGAGGGCGCGGCCGATCCCGCAGCCCCTGTCGGCGACCAGGATCGTCAGCTGGCCCGCGCGGGAGCCTCCTGTGAGACGGACCTCGCCCGCGGCCCCGTCGACCGGTCCCGAGTAGGCGTGGACGACGGCGTTGGTGACCGCCTCGGAGACGGCCAGGCCGATCCGGTCGAGGTCGGGGCCCCGGGCGCCCACGGCAGCCGCCCAGCGAACCGCGGCGTGACGTGCGGCGGGGACCGAATCGGGGACGGCGCCGAGGTACAGGTCGAGGTCGAGATCGACGCCGGTACTGCGCGTGCTCGCAACCCCGCCGTTCGTGGCGCCGTCGTCGAACATATGGAGCCTTTGGTACCCGCGAGGGCCATTCTGCAAACGGTTGACAGCAGCGGTTCACGGGCTCCTCGGGGCCCTTTCCGCCCGTCTAGACCGCGCCGGCCGCCAGCTGCTCGAGCTGGCCGAGGCTGACGGCCCGCATGTCGGCGCCCCGGGCGGCGGCCACGTGCCAGTCCACCAGCAGCGCCAGCGAGCGCTCGAGCGTCAACGGGGCCGACCAGCCGAGCTCCCGTTCGGCGGCCCCCGAGTCGATCGCCAGGTAGGAGGCCTCGGGCGGCGCCGGGCGGGGGTCGGGCTCCCAGCGCAGCGCCCCCTCCCACAGCCGGGCCAGCTCCTCCACCACCCATTCCACGCTCCTGGCCTCCTCGTGGGGGGGCCCGAAGTTCCACGCGCCCGCGGGACAGGATCCCTCCCACAGGGCCTGGGCGAGCATCAGGTAGCCGGCGAGGGCACTGAGCACGTGCTGCCAGGGACGGACGGCGGCCGGGTTGCGGACGCGCAGCGGCGTGCCCCCCTGGACCGCACGCACGGCGTCGGCCAGGAGCCGGTCCTCGCCCCAGTCGCCGCCTCCGATCACGTTGCCGGCGCGGGCGCTGGCCACGCCCGGGGCAGCCGGGTCCGCGAAGAAGGAGCGCCGGTAGGCGGCCGTCACGAGCTCGGCACAGGCCTTCGAGCTCGAGTACGGATCCCGCCCTCCGAGCCGGTCGGACTCGACGAAGGCCCTCGCGCCCGGGGGCCCGGCGCCGGGAAGCTCGTTCTCGTAGCACTTGTCGGAGGTCACGATCACGGCCGCGCGCACGCTCGCGCCGGCCACGCGCACGGCCTCGAGCACGTTCACGGTGCCCATCACGTTGACCTCGTAGGTCAGGGCCGGCTCGCGCAGAGAGCGTCTGACCATCGGCTGGGCGGCGAGGTGGAAGACGACCTCCGGCTGCTCGGAGCGGATCACCTCCAGCACGGCCTGCGCATCGCGGACGTCGGCCGCGTGTTGTGTCATGTGGTCTCCCACCTGCGCGAGCTCGAACAGCGAAGGACGCGTGGGGGCACCGGGGGCCAGGCCGATCACATGTGCGCCCAGCGACTGCAGCCACAGCGACAGCCACGCCCCCTTGAAGCCGGTGTGGCCGGTGATGAGCACGCGACGGGCGCGCCAGAGGTCACTGTCGATCAGCACGGGGGCGGCTATCTTCACGCAATCGGAGCGATCTCGGCCCGTCCATACGCCACGCCGGCGGCCCCCGAGCCTCCCCCGCGGGCGGAGGTCCTCGGCATCCCGCTGGCCGTCAGCGACTACGAGCGAGGTGATCTCCTGGATGCAGGCGATGGTGCGCGGCCGGCGCGCGCGGCTACCTGACGGCCGCGGCCGTCAACCTCGTGATGTCCGCCCGCGAGGACCCCGACGACGCGCGCGGCCGTCCACGGCGCCACGCTGGCGGTGCCCGACGGGCAGCCGCTCGTGTGGGCGCTGCGCGCGCTCGGCCATCGCCAGGCCACCCGCGTCTACGGGCCCGAGCTGATGATCCGCTTCTGTGCGCGGGCGGCGGCCGCGGGCACGCCGATCTACCTCTACGGGGGACGCACGCCCGAGGCGCTCGAGCTGCTCGCAGGCAGCGTCTGCGCAAGCGCTTCCCGGGGCTCGCGATCGCCGGCGGCTACTCGCCCCCGTTCCGCGAGCTGACGCGCCGCCGAGCAGGACGAGATCGCGCAGGCGATCAACTCCTCGCGGCGCCGCAGGTCGTGTGGGTCGGCATCGGCCAGCCCAAGCAGGAGCGCTGGATGTCGATGATGCGTCCCCGCCTGCCGGCGCCGCTGCTGGTGGGCGTCGGCGCCGCGTTCGACTTCCACGCCGGCCTCGTCCCCCAGGCGCCGGCGTGGATGCAGCGCAGCGGCCTGGAGTGGGTCTACCGGCTGTGCGCAGGAGCCCCGCCGCCTGTGGCGTCGCTACGCCCGCTACAACCCCCTGTTCGTGGGCGGGTTCGCACGTCAGTACCTCGCGACACGCGCCGTCGATGACCCGGCCGCGCAGCGCGGGCGCCGCTAGTCTTTCTTCCTCGGAATGGCAGCTTCGCAACAGCAGCGCCGAGGTCGCCGTCGTCGGGCTGGGCCGCGTCGGGCTGCCGCTGGCGCTGTCGCTTCGCCGACCGCGGCCTGAGGTGATCGGCATCGACAACGACCCCGCGCCGTGCTCGAGGCCGTGCGCGAGGGCCGCATGCCGTTCGCGGAGCCCGGCGCCCAGGAGCTGCTCGAGCGGGTGCCGCGAGGCGGGCACGCTGTCGCTCTCCGACCGCGTCGCCGACGCCGCCGCGCGCGCGCCAGATCGTGCTCACGCTCGGCACGCCCTCCTTCTCGCACATCGAGATCGACATGCGCGACATCCGCTCGGCGCTCGACGACCTGCTGCGGCGTGCTGCGCGCCGGGCCACTCGCTGATCCTGCGCTCGACGGTCGCCCCGGGCACGACCGAGTTCGTCGCCGGCTACCTGGCCAAGCACCGCGGCTTCCAGATCGGCGAGGAGGTGTTCGTGGCGCACGCCCCGGAGCGGATCGCCGCGGGTCGCTTCCTCGAGGAGATCGACACGCTGCCGTGCATCATCGGCGGCGTCGGCGAGCGCTCGGGCGAGGTCGCCGCCGAGCTGTTCGGGGTCTTCGACGCGCCGATCGTGCAGACCACGCCGGTGCAGGCCGAGCTGGCGAAGATCTGGACCAACATCCTGCGCTACACGAACTTCGCGCTGCCCGAACCTGCTGATGATGGACTGCGAGCGCCACGGCGCGAACGTGTTCGAGGTGATCGACCTGATCAACCGCGACTACCCGCGCGGCGGCATCGCCCAGCCCGGGCTCACCGCCGGGACCTGCCTGCGCAAGGACTTCACCTTCTCCGAGGAGCGCTCCGCGGCGCCCGGGGATGCTGCTCGCCGTCTCGCGCGTGAACGAGTCCGTGCCGCTGTTCCTGCTCGAGGGCGCCAAGCGGCGGCTCGGCACGCTCGCCGACCGCCAGGTCGCGGTGCTCGGGCTCGCCTTCAAGGCCGACACCGACGACGAGCGCGACTCGCTCGCGCACAAGCTGATCCGCCTGCTCGAGCGCGAGCTGGCCGACGTCGCCGTCCACGACCCGCACGTGGCGACCCCGACGGCGTCGCTCGAGGAGGCCGTGACGGGCGCCGACGTGGTGATCGTGGCCACCAACCACTCCGAGTTCCGCGACCCGCGCGACGCTCGCCGCGATCGCCGAGCTGGCCGCGCCGCGACTGCCTCGTGGTGGACCCGTGGAACTGCTGGGGCGCGGCGCCAGGTGTTCGCCTACGCCTCCGAGCTCGCGGCGCTCGGCGCGAGCCGCGGTGAGCCGGGTCCTCGTCACCGGCGGCGCCGGCACGATCGGCGCCGCCGTCGTGAGGCGCCTGCTGGCCGACCCCGCCTACGAGGTGCGCGTCTCCGACCAGCGCCCCGCGCCGCAGTGGATGCGCGAGGGCTGCGAGGTCCACACCGGCGACCTGCGCGTGCCCGAGGAGGCGCGCAGGCGGCGACGGCGCGGCTGCACGCACGTCGATCCACCTGGCCGCGATCGTCGGCGGGATCGCCAACTTCCACCGCCTGCCCCACACGCTCACGGAGGTCAACAACGCGCTCTACAACGCGGTCATCCGGCGCCGCGCTCGACGCTGCGAGGTCGAGCGCTTCGTGTACGTCTCCTCCTCGATGGTGTTCGAGCGCGCCGAGCTGTTCCCGACGCCCGAGGACTACCTGCCCGCGCTGCCCGGTGCCGCCGCTCGGCGTACGGCTTCTCGAAGCTCACGGGCGAGGTCTACTGCCGGGCGGCCCACGACGAGCACGGCCTCCCCTACACGATCTGCCGCCCGTTCAACGCCTACGGCCCCGGCGAGATGCCCGACGCCGAGCCCGGGATCGCCCACGCGGTGCCCGACCTGATCAACAAGGTCCTCTCCGGCCAGCGCCCGCTGCAGATCTTCGGCTCGGGCGAGCAGACGCGCACGCTCACCCACGTCGACGACATCGCCGACGGGCATCGTCACCGCGATGAGCTCGCCGGCGGGCCTGAACGAGGACTTCAACATCTCCGCCTCGCGCGAGCTGACCGTCGCCGAGATCGCGCGCGATCGTGTGGGAGGCCTGCGGCGAGGACCCCGAGGAGCTCGAGCTCGAGCACCTGCCCACCTTCGAGGTCGACGTCCAGCGCCGCTGGCCGTCGGTCGAGAAGGCCCGCGAGCTGCTCGGCTGGGAGGCCCGCATCGACGTCGAGGAGGGGATCGCCGCGACCGTTCGCTGGCTGCGCGAGCGGCCGACGGCGCGCGACGCCGCGAGCGCAGCGCGCAGCGGTCGCGCAGGCCGTCGCGGCGCTCAGCCGACCGATGAGCGCCGCAATGCCGATTCCAGCAAGCGCTGATCACCGGCGTCACCGGCCAGGACGGCTCCTACCTGGCCGAGCTCCTGCTCGAGAAGGGCTACGACGTCCACGGCATGGTCCGCCGCGCCTCGACCGAGAAGTTCGACCGCATCGAGCACATCCGCGACCGCATCACCCTGCACCAGGGCGACCTGCTCGACCAGCGCTCGCTGGTGGACGCGCTGCGCGCCTCCAAGCCCGACGGAGATCTACAACCTCGCCGCGATGTCCTTCGTGGCCGTCTCCTGGATCCAGCCGACGCTGACGGCCGAGTTCACCGGCGTGGGCGTCACCCGCATGCTCGAGGCGATGCGCGAAGTGTGCCCCGAGGCGCGCTTCTACCAGGCCTCCTCCAGCGAGATGTTCGGCAAGGTGCTCGAGGTCCCCCAGACCGAGATCGACCCCCTTCTACCCGCGTTCACCATACGGCGTGGCGAAGGCCTACGGGCACTTCATCACGGTCAATTACCGCGAGTCCTATGACCTTCACGCGACGTCGGGGATACTGTTCAATCACGAGTGCGTCGTCACAAACACGCCGCTGATCGTCCGCGAAAACGGGATGATCGCGGTGAGGACGCCGGTCGATCTCGTCCCGCTGTTCGCGCAGGGGCGCTCAGCGCAGAACTTCGTGCCCGAGTCGCTCCTTGAGGTCTGGGACGGGCGAGAGCTGGACGTCGATCACCGCGATCACCGCCAACGCGCCGGCGCACGACGGACCCTGATCATCGAGCTGCTCTCGATCCAGGCGCGAGCCGGGACGGTCGAGGTGACGGCGCACCACAACATGCTCGATCGCCGACCACGAGAAGATCGCGGCGTGCGATGTCGAGCCCGGAGACGAGCTCGCGCTCTGCGGAGGACGCCCGCCGCCGTCCGACTGGACCGCCGTGAGCCGTCGAGATGGCCGAGCTCCTCGGGCTGCATGGCCGCCGACGGCTACGTCGCACGCGACGGCACGCAGATCTGCTTCACCAACAACGATCCGCATTCTGCGAGGCCGTGTCGCATCGCTGTGGTCGCGCCTCTTCATCGGACAGGTCCAGCGAGTGCGACGGGCCCGTCGGGATGGAACGACGGGCACGCAGGTCTGCCGCATGCTCAGCTCTCAGGGCAGCCGCGCCTCGCGCCGTGGCTGCGAGAGCAGCTCTACACCGCCACCGACCTCAAGCAGGTTCCGCCGCTGATCCTCAACGCGGAACGAGGAGACGCAGCAGGCCTTCCTCCGCGGCTACTACGCCGGCGACGGCCTCAAGCGCGGCAACGGCGACTCGATCAAGACGAACAGCGGCGTGCTCGCGCAGGGCCTCTGCTGGATGTACGAGGTCGCCGGCCAGCCCGCCTCGGTGTACGTCGAGCAGCGCGAGGGACGCACCTACTACCAGCTGAACCTGGCGTCCCGCACGCGAGTCGGCGCCAAGGGCCAGCACCTGCGCAAGAACCCGGCCGAGGTCCGCCGCGTGGTCCCCGCGAGCGTGCCCGACGACGAGTGGACGTTCGACATCGAGACCGAGAGCGGCGTGTTCGCCGCCGGGGTGGGGCGGCTCGTGATCTCCAACTCCCCCCGCCGGGGCCTGGAGTTCGTCACCCGCAAGATCACCTGGCACGCGGCGGCGATCAAGCTCGGGCTGCGAGAGCGAGCTGCGGCTCGGGCAACCTCGACGCGCAGCGCGACTGGGGCTACGCGAAGGACTACGTGGAAGCGATGTGGCTGATGCTCCAGCGCGACGAGCCCGAGGACTACGTGATCGCCACCGGCGAGGCCAACTCGGTGCAGCGAATGCTGCGAGGTGGCCTTCGACGAGGCGGGTCTCGGCGACTTCGAGCCGTACGTGAAGATCGACCCCGCGTTCGTGCGCCCGGCGGAGGTGGACCATCTTGATCGGCGACGCCTCGCAAGGCCGAGCGCGACCTCGGCTGGAAGGCGCAGACGAGCTTCGAGGAGCTGATCCGCCTGATGACGCGGGCCGATCTCGAGCTGCTCGGGCGCTCCTGACGGCCGCACGCGATGCCGGGCGTCCCCCTGTTCGACACCGCCACGCCGCTGGCGCCGCTGCGCGACGAGCTGCGCGAGGCGGCCGCGCGGGTGCTGGACTCCGGGCGCTTCATCCTCGGCCCCGAGGTGGAGGCCTTCGAGCAGGAGTTCGCCGCCTACTGCGGGTGCGCCCACGCGGTCGGCGTGGCCAACGGCACCGACGCGATCACGATCGCCCTGCGGGCAATGGGCGTGGGGCCGGGCGACGAGGTGATCGTGCCCTCCTTCACCTTCTACGCCTCGGCCGAGGCGATCCCCCCGACCGGCGCCACGCCGGTCTTCTGCGACATCGACCCCCACACCTACTGCGTCACCGCCGGAGACCGTCAAGGCAGTGCTCACGCCCGCGCACGAAGGCCGTGATCGCCGTGCACCTGTTCGGCAACCTCGCCCCGGTGGCCGAGATCGAGCAGCTCGGCGTGCCGGTGCTCGAGGACGCCGCCCAGGCGGCCGGGACGCGCGGCGCCATCGGGACGCCCGGGGGCGCTCGCAACAGCGGCCACCTTCTCCTTCTTCCCCTCCAAGAACCTCGGCGGCGTTCGGCGACGCCGGGATGATCACCACCTCGGACCCGGAGATCGCCGAGGCCGCCCGCACGCTTCGCTTCCACGGCTCCCACGACAAGGTCAGCTACGAGATGCTCGGCTACAACTCGCGCCTGGACGAGCTGCAGGCGGCGCTCCTGCGCGTGGAGCTCCCGCACCTCGACACCTGGGCAGACGGCCGCCGGCGGGCGGGCGAGCACTACGAGCAGGCCGGCCTGGGAGAGCTCGTGGCGCTGCCGCTCACGACCCCTGGCACGGAGCCCGCCTGGCACCTCTACGTCGTCAGCCACCCGCAGATCGAACTCGTCCGCGAGAGCCTCGCAGCGGCGGAAGTCGGCTGCCGCGCCTACTACCGCACGCCCGTGCACCTGCAGCCGCCGATGGGCCCGTGGGCGCCCACGGTCGATCTACCGGGCACCGAAGAGGCCGCCCGCAACCACCTCGCGATCCCGATGAGCCCGGTGCTGACGCACGAGCAGGCCCAGCAGGTCGTGGCCGCAGTGGAGGCCGCAGGCGTCCAGCCCCGGCCCGTCGCCGCCGGGCCCGCCCCCAGCTAGAGCGCCGCGGCGGCCGCCCCTAGTGGCGCTGCGCGTGCTTCGTGGTGTGCTTCGTGGTGTGCTTCTTGTACTTCTTGCGGGCGGCTTTTTCGCAGCTTTCGCGCTTGGCCTTGAGCTTCTTGCCCTTGTCCTTCTTGCGGCACGATGCGAGCGCCTTTTCGAGCGCGCTCTTCTTCTTGGTTTTGCTGTGTTGTACCGCGCAGTTGCCGTCGACCGCGAATTTCGTTTCCTGGGTGATCACACGGCCGTCCTGGGCGGTGATTTCGGTCGGCGCGATGATCTTCTGGCCGCAGACGTTGTAGGTCGGGACGATTTCGGTGTTGTCCGTGAAGATCGAGTGCGGACCCGCCGGCAGTTCGGTCACGAACTTCGTGAACGGGGCGTCGGGCGCCGATTCGAAGCGCGAGTAGGTGATGCCTTTTTTGATGTCCGTCTTGCCGTCCAGGAGGATGTGGATGCCTTCGCTCTGGAGCACGAACTCGACGTCCGGGAAGGCCGCGTTGCCGTGCGAGACCAGGATCGCCGGTCCCACCAGCGGGTTCTTGAGCACCGGAGTGGTGACGGTGGCCTTGCCGATGAACGAGTCTTCGGGGCACTTGGCCGGGTTTTCGACGAACACCTTGTCCAGGCACGCGTTCTGGAGCGTCGGCTGCAGTCGCGCGGGCAGGATCTTCGGGATCGATCAGGAAGACTTTCCGGATTCCCTCGGCGCCGATCCCGCTGGATTCGACCGTGATCTTCGCCCCCACACCCTGGGATTTGCTGCCCTGGGCGGCGACCGATGCGGTGAATTTCGGCGCGAACGGCAGGCTCTGGCAGTTGGTGACCTGGAACGGGAGCGAGGTGCTCAGGCTCCCGCCTTCGTTGGCGGTGAGTTTGACGCCGATCGACATCGGTTCGCAGTTGGTGCCGTTGAACTCGAATTCCGGCCGGTTGACGCTCACGTTCAGGGCTTTCAGCTGCACCGGCACGCCCTTGAAGATGGTCGGCAGTTCTTCGGGACGCCCGCCCGGTTCGTTGTGCGGCCCGGGTTCGGTGACCACCGTGACGGCGGCGGTTTCTTCGTTGACCATGATCTTCGAACGCACGTTGACGTAGCCGAGGTTGAACGGCCCGGCTTTGGCCAGCGTGCGCACCAGCAGGCCGAACGGCGCGCCGTTGTAGCCCGTTGTCAGGTACGCCGTGCCCCCGATGCTGACGGGGTCGGGCCCGAGGCCCGAGCTCGCGTGGGCGACTCCGATTTCGCTTTCCGGGCCCGCAGTTCCATTCCACTTCGTTGGCCGGTTCCTGACACGGGGTGACCGAGGCCAGTTTCGCGGCCATGCCGGGTGGGAGCGCGGTTTCCACGCCCGTGATGCCCTCCTGGCCGTCGGGCCGCTGGACGGTGAAGGTGAATGGGCTGTACGCCCCGGCGTGGTTGTTGACGCTTCCGCCCTGCACCGCCGGGCTGAAGGGCAGCGGCCCGCTCGACTGGCAGGTGCTGCCGTTGGGGCCGCCTTCGGGAGTGAACGAGGACGTCCGCGTGGCTTCCTGTCCGGACCACGTCACGAAGCGTGCCTTGGCTTCGTAGGGCCGGCAGTACGGAGGCGTCGCCAGCGACGCTCGCGGACCGTCGAACAGGTGCAGCGTGATGATTTCCGACGGCAGCGGCGGCGTGTTCTTGAAGACCCCCACCAGCTGGCCGTTGGGCAGGATCCGGGTTTCGCCCGCCAGCTTCACCCGCACGCCCGAAATCGGGTCTTCGGCGAAGAAGTACAGCACCAGCGGCGACTTGAACGGGTTCGTGTCCTGCCCCGCGAGGTACGCGAACCCCTTCAGGTTGTGTTCCAGCAGCGGGCTGTGCACTTCGACTTCGCCGATCTTTGAGGCGTCGGGACACGTCGGCGCTGCGGTGGTGAAGGGCTGGCGTTCGATCGTGGATTCGAGCCCCGATTCCGGCGTTTCGCCTTCGGAGCCTTCAAAGCCCATTGCCCCCACGGAGCACGTTTCGAGTCCGTCTGCCGCGCCGGCGTTGGCCTGCAGGCCTTCGGGGAAGGTGAGTTCGGTTTCTTTTACGTCCGCCTCCGCGACGCCGTTGGCGGACAGGGTCGGTTCCTGGGGGATCTTGACTTCGACCGTCAGGCCGGTGGGCGTGCTGGCCGTCTTCTGGTCCGGCCTGACGCTCAGCGACGGCGTGAACGGGAGCGAGTTGCAGCCCACCAGCGGCGCCTGTTCGTAGGTCACCGGCGCCAGCAGCGGGGCTCCGGGCTCCCACGACTGGGCCTGGACGGACGACACGAGCGGTTTCGAGCAGTACGTCGGGAGCGTCAGATACGGCTCCGGGTGCTTGTTTTCGAGCTTGATGCATTCTTCGGGGTTGGCTTCGAAGATGCAGCCCCAGCCGCGCTGCCCGTCGTGCACCGGCGCGCCGGGGACACCCCAGACGGAGATCGTGGCGTTGAACACTTCGGCCGCCTGCGGAGGAGTTCTTGACTTCCGCCTTCACCGCGTAGTTGCCACCGGTCAGCACCGAGGTGTCGATCGTGATCGGGCACCTGCTCGAACTCGAAGCCGAAGCGCGCGGGCTCGCCCTGTGCGGGTTCGAGGTTGAAGATCGGGACCGGCAAGCGTCGCCCACGGGAACCTGCTGGGTTCGGCTTTGAAGGTCACGACCGCGACACCGACGGCGGTGTCCTCGGGACACAGGTTGACGGTCCCTTCGCCGAGCGTTGCGAAGTCCGCGGAGGAGCACTGCGGCACCGCCAGCGGTGTCGCCGATCAGCCCGGGCGGCAGCGTCGTGTACGCGTTGCGCAGCAGCGCCGGGTTGGAGAGGTGCGATCCCCTGAAGATCTGGTTCAGCTCGAGGTTCGTCGTGAGCGCGAACGGGTGCGATCCGGCGAGCACGTCGAGCGCCCCGTTTTCTTCTTCGGGCAGCAGTTCGAAACGTTCGACACCGAAGGGGACCCCTTTCGCGCTGGCCGCGCACGAAGCCGGTTGCGGAGGTCGCGCCGATGTTGCCGCCGCTGGCCTGGACTTCGTTGCTTTCTCCAGCGAAGCTTTCGCTCGCGACGGCACCGACCGCGAGCTCGATCGAGCCGTACGGCTGCACCGTCCCAGTGAACGTGCAGCTGACGGCGGGCAGCGGCTGGCATTTGAGCAGCGGCGGCGAAACCGGCGGTTCGAGCTTGGCGCCCCCCTGCGGAGACCCGCGCATCGGGGTGACTGCTCTCAGGCCCGGCGGCAGGTTGTCGGTGAACACGATCGGGTTCTTTTCAGTCGCCACGACCGATTCGCCTCCCAGGTTCGTGACGACGGTGAGCATTTCTCCGCCCTTTCCAGGTGCGAGCAGGCTCGGCGCGGGTCGAGTGACGATGCTCAGACGAGGCCCGGCGGCGAGCGCCTGCCCGGCGCCCAGGCTGCCGAGGAGTACGAACGCGACGGCGAGCAGCACACCAGCTCGCAGCGCCAGCCGGCGTGACGGGATCATCGGTGCACCTGCGACTTCTTCGCTGTGCTGTGGCGCTTGGCTTTCGACGCTTTGAACGGGCCGTAGCGCTTGTGCGCCTGTTTTTCGCAGGCGACGCGCTTCTTCTTGCTCTTGATCTTGTGGCAGGCCTTCAGGGCTTTGCTCAGCAGCTGGGCCTTGGTCAGTTTTTTGGCCGGCGGTTTCGTGGTCGGCGGTTTCGTCGTGGTGGTGCCCAACACGTGCACGTTGCCGGACTGCCCCGTCGTGGAGCTGGTGGGGCTTTCATAGCTCTGCTGACCTTCGGCCGCCCGTTTGCACGCTTCTCCGTTGCACTGCGAGGGCGGGGGCGGGGGTTCTTGGGCGCACGGTTCCGCGCCGGGCGCTTCGCACACCCGGGCGTCGTAGAGGTTGATGCCGGTTTCCTGGACCAGCGGCGAAAGCTTCCCCGAGGACAGGAAGAAGACGTCGTCGCCGCTTGCGCTGGTGTCGAGCAGGGCCGATTCGCGGTCGGATTCACCGGAGCTCATCAGCGCCACGCAGCCGCCGGTGGTGTTCGCCGAAGAGCAACTGCCGAGGCCGACCGGCTCATACTCGTACACGTCCTCCTTGCCGTTGGTGTCACGCGGGACCAGTGCATCGGGGCTGTTGAAGAACACGCGGCCGGAGTCGTTCACATAGCGCGGCTGGGAGTTGGTGGCGAACAGCCCGACGGCGGTCCAGCCCGGGACGCTGCCGGCGAGCCACTGGTCGGTCTCGCCTTCGATCAGCAGGGGCGTCCAGACCAGCGGCCGGTCCACCAGCAGGCCTTCGCCTTCGCCGGTTTCGCCCTGGAAGTCGAGCACTCCGTCGGGCTGTGCCCCGGTCGGGTTGCACGACGCGCACGCGAGCGTGCCGGAGCCTTCGTGGTGGTAGACGAAGACCTCCTCGTCGCGGGCTCCGCTGTTGACGTCGATGTTGTCGTAGCCCGTGAGGCTGCGTTCGGACATGAAGGCCACGTACTTGCCGTCGGGCGAGACCTCGGAGGTCTTGTACTGCAGATGGAAGCGATTCGAGCGCGTTCGGCAGGGCCCAGTCCGGCGCGTCTTTTTGGGACAGGCGGGCGACCAGTTCCGGCCGGTTCCCAGCCGCTCGCGCCGTCGTGCTCGACGTAGAGATTGCAGGCCGACCCTCCCGGGCGCCCGCAGTTGCCGGGGCTCGCGCCTTCCGCCAGCTTCGCGTCGGCCACGAAGTAGACCAGCGTGCCGTCTTCGCTGGTGCCCACGACCGCGCCCTGCACATCGCCACCTTCGTGTTCGGCGAGCGGGACCGACAGGTCGGTCACCCGTTCGCCGGCCGGCTTTTCCGGTTCGAACACGTACAGGTCCGGTTCGGCCTGCTTTTCCGATGCTTTGGAGTTGGCCGTCAGACGCTCGGCGTCGGTGAAGAAGATCTTCGAGCCGTCGGCGCTGGCGGTCTGGAACAGCGCCGGGAGTTCCTTGGCGGGTGCGCTGACGCCGGTCGCGAGTTCGTCCACCTGCAGCGTTTCTTCCTTCGGCACGTCGCGGCTGTAGAGGTGCGTTTTCGTTTTCGGCGTACCACTCGATGCGCGCGCCGTCGTGCGAGATCGCGGTCAGCGTCATGCGCCCGACCGGATCCCCGTCCGGGGAGCCCGCCCCGAGGAACACGAGTCCGGTGGTCGCTTGCCCGTGCGGAAGGAAGTTGACCGGGGTCAGTGTGCGCGTGCCGGCGGTCCACTCGTAGATGCCCGTGGTCGGAGCCCCCGTGGTGAGCTTGACCCCGCTCGCCCTGATCACCACATGCTGCAGGTCGGGCGTCGCGCCGAGGATGTCCAGCCCACCGCCGAAATGGCTCCCGGCCGTGTCGTTCGAGGTAGTCACCAGCGGTTCGAAGCATTCTTCGGGAGCTTCCACGCAGGTCAGTGCGTGGCGTAGGTACACGGTCTTTTCGTTCGCGCTCTTGTTGAGCCGCGAGAAGTCCGGCGGATTGATGAGCGCGCCGTCGAGTTCGCTGGAGAAGAACTGGTACTCGCGCGGGTTGCCCGGCAGTGCGCCGAGCCCTTCGCTGTTGGGCACCGCGATGTCGCGCGCGGACCAGCCAGAGGCCGAGCGGGTCGCGAGTATCTGCGAGGGTTCGGGCCCGCGGTAGCCTTCCGGTTCGTTTTCGCCGAGCGGACCCGTCGACCGTGTACGTGATCGCCTTGCCGCCGGCGGCGGCCTGCACGATCCCACCTTCGCGCGCCGAAGGTTCGATCGAGGCGCCGTTCTTCTGCGGGGGCGAGACGAGTTCCCAGGCGCGCCCGTCGGGCAGCGCCGCTTCCGGCGTCGCGGAGAGCGTGGCGAAGGTGTGTTCTTCGCTGACGACGGTCCCGGTCTTCGTGGTGCCGCCTTCTTCGAAGCTGTATTCGGCCAGCACGGTTATGTGGTACGTCGTGCCGGGAGTGAGTTCGCTGATCTGCGTGGCGGCCAGCGTGTCGCCGAAGCCGTTGCCCAGTTCCGCCGGCTTCGCCGGGGCTTCCTTGCAGTCGGCGCCCGCTTCGGAGCACTTCGAGGTCCCGTACCGGAAGCGGTACTTGGTGTTCGCCCCCGACGGATCGATGGTCGCGCGCAGTTCGGCCGAGGTCGAGGTGAGGTGCGCGGCGCTGGGGCTGCTCGTGGCGATCACCGGCGGGGCGGGGTTCGCCGGGCGGTAGGCGTCGATGACGCCCGCGGTCGCATCCGCCACGAAGACTTCGTTGCTGTCATCGTCCACCGCGAGCCCCTTGCCGGCGCTGAGCTGTTCGGAGCCGAAGGTCTGGATCGGGGCGAGCGCGCCGAGGTGAAGGCGTTGACGCTCGTGACGTTGTCGACGTACACGTCTCCGCTGGCCTGCGTTCCGTGCGAGAGGTTGATGGCCACGCCGGTGCTGTTTTCGCCGACGAGCGGGTTGTCGGCGATGGTGGCTTCGAATTCTCCTCCCGGTTCTTCGACCAGGTTGAGCTTGACGGTCAGGCACTCGTTGCGTTCGCACGGCAGCTGCGGTTTGGCGTGCGTTTTTTCTTCCTTGATTTCTTCTTCTTCTTCTTCCTGTTCTTCGAGCGTGTGCCCGGCCGGCTCGTAGGTCACGTAGATGCTGCCCTTGCCGTCCACGGCAAAGCCCGGCCTGGCCACCCCGGCGAGCGGTTCGAGTTCGATGTCCGTCGGAACGCCGATGGGAGTGTTCGTGACGCCGTTGCTGAGACGCTGGACATAGATTTCTTCTTCTTCGGCTTCGCGGTCGATCCAGACCGTGCCGTTGGGGGCGACGGCGACGCCGACGATGCGCTCTTCTTCGAATTCTTCGTGTTCTTCCTTGCTCGCGAGCAGCCTCGCGATCAGTACGCCGGTCGGGCTGAACTTGTCGAGCACGGCCTTCGTGGCCGTCTGGTTCGCCACCACGTAGACGTCGCCATGGGATGGCGAGGTGCTCGAGTTGTCGACGGCGATCGCGAGCGGGTTGTTGAACTGACCCTTGCCGAATCCGGCCACGCCCGCTTTGCATTCGGCTTCCACTTCACAGACTTCGTACGCCTTGCTGCCTTCCGTCTTGACGCCCGCGCCCCAGGCCTGCAGGAATTCGTGGTTGGGCCCGTAGCGGACGATGCGGTTGTTGCCGCTGTCGAGCACGTAGACGTCGCCCGTTTCGTCGTTGACGGCGGCCCCCAACGGAGCCTTGAGTTTCCCAGCGCCGAAGGAGCCGGCGAATTCGTGGCCACGATGGATCAGAGCGCTGGCGGGCGAGCTGAAGGCGAGCAGGCCGCAGGCGAGCGCGAGCCCGCAGACGGCGGCAACCGCGGTCCGCTCGCGTAGCGCGGACGCAAACCTGAAGCCCCTGCTGCCCCTAGCCCCTCGCATCCTTCCCCGTTTCCCTTGACCACCAGTTCCTGGGCACAAGCTACCAGCCTCCCGTTGGCGCTTCAACCAAGAACCGACGTCTTGCGCATCGCCCGCGCCGACCGCCGGTTACTCGGCTGCTCCTCTGCGTAGACGCCGCTGCCGCGGGATCCTTCCCCGACGTCCGGCGACCGCTGCCGGGCCCGCCTACCGAGGCAGAGGGAACCGGAGAAGGCAACCGGAGGAAGAAACAACCCGTGCTTAAACGCGGTGTGGGGCCCCATCTGGAGCCCCACACCGCTTCTTTGCTTGCTACTGCGTGCTGCTTACTGCTGGGTTCTTACCTAGCTGCCCGTGGGCTGCTATTTGGTCGTGATCCCCAGTGCTTCGCCCTTGTTTTCGGTTTCGCCGTTCTGGTTGTCCGGCGAGAGACCCGTGAGGGCACCGCTGAGGACGCTTTCGATCAGGAGCGGTTTCACCGGGACGGGTTGCGGCCCGATGAACGTTTCGCATTCCGCCTGGGTGTGCGGACCGGCCGGGACCGGAGGCGGCAGTGCCCGCCTCACACGCGAGGAGCTCCTCCTCGTATTCCCACCAGCCTTTGGCGAACGTCTTCGCTGTTTGCGCCGAAGGGTGATTCTTCGACGTAGGTGCCGCCCGTGCCCTGGAGCGCCAGAGGACCTTCTTTGACGACGTTCTTCTGCGTCTTCACGGCGTGTTCAAGCGGGCTAGTCGTTTCGGTCAGGACTTCACCGAACGCTTCGATGTTGACCGCTTCAGGCAGAGCCTTGGGCCCACATGCGTACTGGGCCAGGACGGTGGGTTCCGCTTACGCCGCCACTTTGGGGCCGGCAGGCCCGCCTTTGACCCTCAGGCCGACTTTCGTTTTCGCGGAGTCGAGGAACACCAGTTCGGCTTCAAGCGTTTCGGTTTTGATTTCGCCGGACTTGCCGCCTTTGGTCAGGCACTTGTTTTTGCTGGCTTCGCAGCTCTTGTAGGTCGTTTTCCACTTCGATGGTTTTCGGACCGGTGATTTCACCTTCGAGCTTTTCGGTCTTGCATTCCGTCGTGCCTTCGATCTTGCCTTTACCTTGTGAGTAGGTTTCGCAAGGTACTTCTTTGCCCAATTCTTTTTCTTTTTCGGCTTTTTCGGCTTCAGACGGTTTAATGCATTCGCCCAAGGGGTTCACGTTGTTGTTTTTCGGGTTCTTCCCCTTGCCCTTGAACGTAGTTTTCTTGCCTGCGTTCCAGGCACCGCGTTCGTACTTGCCCGTGCCGGATTCTTTGACTTCCGGCGTGGCGGTTGCGGGTGTGAAGCATTCTTTGTCCGAGTAGTTGCCTTTGTTCTTCGTCGTGGCTTTGAGGCACGTGAAGTATTCAGGCGCAGCAGCCGACGCAGACCCCGCGAACACCGCAGTGAGCGCGAAGACCGCGATGAGGCAGAGCCCCACGATCTTGAAACGTTTCATCTTTCCGTTGCTCCTTTTCCCTCTGGATTAGTTCGACCGACCCCGAACTTCCCTCCGGGACGAAACCCCCGCCCCATTAGCCCCTCGCTCGGGACGGATAAGCCCCGAAGCCAGTCGTTGCCTAGCGCTTTAGTCCTTAGCGCATCGGTCCGATTCGTCGTTGACCTTGCCAGAAAACCCCTCTGGCGTCAAGATCGAGCCAGTTCGGCACCGGGGCCAGAAAGCCCACCAGCAGACACTGCGCAGCACGCAGACGTCCCCTCCCCAGCTCGACCCCCGACATCATGTCGCGGGCAACGTAGCACAGCTACAGAACGCTGGTCAACCTTGCTCATCCCGCATCAGGACGCGGTTTCTCTGGCTGACCGGCCAGTCAGATGCAACGCCGGCGATGGTCAGGCTCGAGTTGAGCTTGACCCCGGACCTAGCGCCAGCGCTCGATCAGGTCCTCGTCGGAGACCTCGCGCACGACCCGCGCGGGCACCCCCATCACGACCGCCCGCGCCGGCACGTCGCGGGTCACGAGCGCGCCCTGCCGCCACGAACGCCTCCTCCCCGATCTCGACCCCCGGCGTCAGCACGGCGCTGCCGCCCACGCGGCAGGCGCGCCGCAGCAGCGCTCCCTGCATCGGCGTCTCGTCGCCGTGCCGGGCCATCGTGTTGTCGTTGGTCGTGTTGACGCCGGGCCCCACGAACACGTCGTCCTCGACGATCGTGAAGGCCGTCAGGTAGACGTTGCTCTGCACACGCACCCCGGAGCCGACGGCGACGTCGTTGTCGACCGCGCTGCCGCGGCCGATGACGCTGCCCGGCCCGATCGAGCTACGCTCGCGCACGAAGCTCTGATCGCCGAGGATCGCCCCCTCGCCGACGCTGCTGCCGGCGAACACCACGGCCGCGGTGCCGATGGTCACGCCGGCGCCCAGGTGCAGCTCGCCCACCTCTCCCCGCGCGGAGGAATGGCGGGCCAGCTGCGGGCGCTTGCCGAGCACGGCGTGGTCGCCGATACGGCAGCCGTCGCCGATCACGGTCCCGTCGTGGACGACCACGTAGGCGCCGAAGCCGACGTCCGCCCCGACCTTCACCCCCTCGCCGAGCAGCGGCCCCGGGCGCTCGGCGCCACCCGTCGGCCCGGCGCTCACAGGCGCACTGTCCGGGGGGCGCCCGTTCCGCGGGTGACCCCGCGCAGGTCCACGGTCAGGCGCGCGCGGGTTGCGATCAGCTCGTGGTCCACCTCCGGGTGCGCGGTCACGATCAGGGCCAGGTCCGCGTCGGCGAGCGCCTGCTCGAGCGGCACGCTGCGCAGGCCCAGCTCGCCCAGCTCCGGCACGTGGGGGTCGTGGTAGAAGACCTCCGCCCCGAGGCCCCGCAGCAGCGCGATGATCTTCAGCGCGGGCGACTCGCGCACGTCTCCCACCGACGGCTTGTAGGACACGCCGAAGACCGCCACGCGCGCCCCTTTGACCGGCATCCCGTGGTCGTTCAGGGCCCGCTGGGCCTTGGCCACGCAGTGGTAGGGCATCTGCTGGTTGATCTTCCCCGCCAGCTCGATGAACTCCGTCGACACGTCGAACTCGCGCGCCCGCCAGGACAGGTAGAAGGGATCCACCGGCAGGCAGTGCCCGCCCATCCCGGGACCGGGCTCGAAGCGCATGAACCCGTACGGCTTGGTGGCGGCGGCGTCGACCACCTCCCAGATGTCGATCCCCATGCGGTCGGTGAGCATCGCCAGCTCGTTGACGAGCGCGATGTTGACCGAGCGGAAGATGTTCTCCAGCAGCTTGCGTCAGCTCGGCCGCCTCGGGGGAGGACACGACGAGCACCTCGTCGCAGACGATCTCGTAGAGCTCCTTGGCCCGCTCGGCGCACGCGGGCGTGAGCCCGCCGAGCACCTTCGGCGTGTTGCGCAGCGTGAAGTCCTCGCGCCCGGGGTCCACCCGCTCGGGCGAGAAGGCGAGCTGGAAGTCGCGCCCCACCGCCAGCCCCGACTCCTCCAGCAGCGGCGCGATCCGCTCCCGCGTGGTGCCCGGGTAGGTGGTGGACTCGAGCACCACCAGCTGGCCCGCCTGCAGGACCTCGCTGAGCGCGCGGGTGGCCTCCGTGAGGGGGCCGAGGTCGGGCTCGCGGTTGGCCGTCAACGGCGTCGGCAGGCACATCAGCACGGCGTCGGCCTTGGCCAGCTCGGCGTAGCGCGTGGTCGGTTGCAGCCGCTCGGCCACGGCGAGCAGCTCCTCGTCGCTGACGTCCTCGATGTAGGAGCGCCCCTCGCCGAGCGCGGCAACCTTGCGGGAGTCCACGTCGAGCGCGATCACCTCGCAGCCCTCGCGGGCGAAGGCCACGGCGAGTGGCAGGCCCACGTAACCCAGGCCGATGACGCCGACGCGCCTCACAGGCCAGACAGTGTAGGCGCCCCCGGCGACGCTCCTGGCAGCCCGGCCCGGCTCGCCGCTCCGATCCGGCGCACTACCCGGCCGGCGCCCGGCTCAGGGCCGCAGGCGCTCCACGTCGGCGGCCACCATCCGCGCCACCAGGCCGGAGAAGTCGACCCGCGGGCGCCACCCGAGCCGCTCGTGCGCCTTCGACGGGTCGCCGACGCTCGGCGTGCTCTCGGGGGCACGCTTGAGCTGCTCGTCGACGCGCAGGTAGCGCTCGGCCTCCAGGCCCACGTAGGCGAACGCGCTCTCGGCGAACTCGGCCACCGTGTGGCCGGTGCCGCTGGCCAGCACGTAGTCCCCGCCCTGCTCCTGCTGGAGCATCAACCAGGCGCCCTCCATCACGTCGCCCGCGAACGACCAGTCCCGCACCGCGTCGAGCGCGCCCAGCGTTAGCTCGTCCTGCAGGCCGAGCGCGATCGCCGCGGCCGCGCGGCTGATCCTGCGCGTCACGAACTGCTCGGGCCGGCGCTCGGACTCGTGGTTGTAGAGGATCCCCGAGCTCGCGTGCAGGCCTCGGTGCTCGCGCAGCACACCCACCAGCTCGTGCGCGGCCAGCTTCGCAACCCCGTAAGGGCTCTGCGGCCGGCACGGCGTGGTCTCGCTCTGAGGGCTCTCGGGCGCCTCGCCGAAGATCATCGCCGAGGCGGGGTTGAAGACCCGGATCGACGGATCGGTCGCCGCCACCGCTTCCAGCACGGCCGCGCAGGCACCCGTGATCGCCGCCACGGTCTCGGCGGGACGCTCCCACGAGTCGGGCACGAACGAGGGCGCGGCGAGGTGGTAGAGCTCGCGCGGGCGCACCTCGGAGATCGCCTCGCGCAGGCTCTGCGGCTCGAGCAGCTCGCCCTCCAGCAGCGCGACGCGACCCTGCAGGTGCTCCGAGCAGCCGAGATCCGGCTCGGAGCGGCGGACCATGCCCGTGACCGCGTAGCCCTTGTCGAGCAGCAGCTCCGCCAGGAAGGACCCGTCCTGGCCCGTGATCCCCGTGATCAGCGCACTCGGCTGCGTCGTCATCTGCCGGGCACCCTAGGGCGTCCGCGCACCGCCGCGTGCTCCCGGGCCTGCTCGTACGCCGCCCGCAGGCCGTCGGCCACCACCTCGGGCCCGCACACCGCCTCGATCCTCGCCCGCCCGCGCTCACCGGCGGCCCGGTCGCCCGCCACGCGAAGGATCGCCTGCGCCAGCGCCCGCTCGTCTCCCGGCTCCACCAGCTCGTCCTCGGCGAGGATCTCCGGCAGGGCGCCGATGCGGCTGCCGACCACGGGCACCCCGGCCGCCATCGCCTCCGCCGGCGCCACCCCGAAGGTCTCGGCCGAGCGCGAGGGCGCGAGCGCCACGGCGGCTCCGGCCCGCAAGCCCGCGAGCCGCTCGTCGCCCACCGCGCCCAGTAGCCGCACCTCGGCTCCCTGCGCGAGCGCCTCCAGCCGCCCCCGCTCCGGGCCCTCGCCGGCGATCACGAGCGGCATCCCGGCGCGGCGGCAGGCCCCGATCGCGACGTCGATCCCCTTCTCCGCCGCCAGGCGCGAGACCACGAGCGCGTAGCGCGCGGGCAGCCCGTCCGGCTCCGGCGAATCGCCTCGGTCGCCGTAGCTGCGGAACCGCCCGTCGCCGGCGCCGCCGGGGTCGCTCGCGGCTGGGGGCGAGGGCGATCCGCAGCGGCGGCGCCAGCACCCGCACGCGTGCCTCGGGCAGCCGCGCACCGAGCTCGGAGAGCCGCTCGCGGGAGAAGCGGCTGGGGACGAGGATCACGTCGGCGAGCGAGATCATGCGGCGCTGCCAGGCGGCCAGCGCGAGCGCGTAGGCGGCCGACTCGGGCACGCTGCCGCGGCAGTTCAGGGCGCAACCCCGGGAGGGTGTTGCGCCCGTGGCAGCGGGTGCACTCCTGGCCGTTGGTGAAGCACACCCCGACCGCGCACACGAGCCGGTACTGGTGCAGGTGCAGCACCACGGCGGCGCCCGCAGTACGCGCGGCGGCCAGCGACCGCCAGCCGAGACTCGGGTGCAGGTTGTGGGCGTGGACGATCCCGGCGCCGCCACGGCGTGACGGCGCCGGCGACCTCGTCGGGGGACAGCCCTCCGCGCAGCAGCCCGAGCGCCGCCCGCCCGCGGGGGATCGCGGCTGACTCGCGCGCCAGCAGCTCGGCGTCCTCGCCGAGGCGCTCGCGGACCAGCCACAGCAGGTCCTCGACCACGCGCTCCTCGCCGCCGGTGGTGCGGTAGCGGTTGTGCAGGAACAGGACCATCGACGCGCAGCAGCGTACGGTGGGTGGCCCCGACGAGGCAAACCTAGACTTGCCGGGACCCATGACAGCGTGCAGCCCATGACAGCGGCCTCGGTCGTCATACCCACGCGTGGGCGGCCCGCCTACCTCGAGGTGGCGCTCGGCTCGATCATGCCCCAGGCCCGCGATTGCGATGCCGAGGTGATCGTCGTGGACGACGCCGGCGAGTCGCCCGAGGTCCGCGCCGTGGCCGAGCGCGCCGGCGCCCGTCTATGAGCCGCACCCCGGCCCGCTCGGGCTGAACGCGGCCCGCAACAGCGGCGTCGGAGCGTTCCCGCGGCGAGCTGGTCGTGTACGTGGACGACGACATCCGCGCCTGCCCCGGATGGCTGGCGGCGCTGCTCGAGGGCGCGCGCGCGTACCCGCGAGGCGGACGTCTTCACCGGACCCGTGGTCGCGCGTTTGGAAGGCCCGGCCCCCCGCAGCTGCGGACGCGAGGCGCCGCCGATCGACGACGCTCGAACTGGGAGAGCACGACACGCCCACGGAGCTCGCGTGGGGCGTCAACATGGCGATCCGCCGCAGCGCCCTGGCGCTCGCCGGGCCGTTCGACGTCTCACTCGAGCACGGCGGCGACGAGCAGGAGTGGCAGGAACGCCTGCGCCGGCGACGGCCGGAAACCCAGACGCTCTACCTCACGCGCGCGCGCGTGGAGCACCGACGCGCCGGTGCCGACGCGCGCCTGCGGGCCCTGTGCGCGACCGCCTACACGCGCGGGCGGGCCGCTCGGCGCTTCGACTCCCGGCGCGGTCTCGCGCCGTCGACCGCGGGCGAGCTGCGAACGCTCGCGGGCTGCACCGGGCACGTGCTCAGGCGTGCCTGCCCCGCCGGGTTGACGATGGTCGCCCACAGCGCGGGCCGCGTTCGTGAAGCCCTCGCCGCGCGGGGAGCGCCTCGGGCCGGGTCTGCGACGCCGGCCCAGCCGGCGGACGACTTCCTCAGCGGCCAGAGCGGCGCGGTCGGCGGCCTCGACAGCATCGCCCGCGGCGGCGCGGACGTGGCGATCGACTCGCTGGCGCTGCTGAGCGGCAGGCGCGCGCGCCTGCGCCGGGCCGCCCGGCGCACGCCCCCGCGCAGGATCCTCGCGCTGTCGGTGCAGCGCCCCGAGAACGCGGCGCTGACGGAGGCGATCGGCCGCGAGCTGCAGCGCTCGCGCCACCAGGTGGAGCTGCGAAGCTCGCCCGCCGGAGAGTTGGGGAAGTTCGAGAACCTCAACCGCCTGCTCGCGCTGCACCCGGCCGAAGGCCACGATTGGCTGCTGGTGCTGGACGACGACGTGAAGCTGCCGCGCGGATTCGTGGACGACTTCGTGTTCCTGTGCGAGCGCTTCTCGCTGGCGCTGGCACAGCCCGCCCACCGGCTGCGCTCGCATGCGGCCTGGCCGGTCACCCGCCGGCGCGCGGGCAGCGTGGTGCGCGAGACCGGCTTCGTGGAGATCGGGCCGGTGAGCGCCTTCGCAGCTGTCACCTTTCCGGTCCTGCTGCCGTTCCCGCCACTGCGCATGGGCTGGGGCCTCGACGCCCATTGGGCCGCGCTCGCCCGCGAGCACGGGTGGCGCTGTGGCGTGGTGGATGCCGTCGCGATCGAGCATCTGGCCGCTCCCGTGGCCTCCGCCTACGGGCGCGAGGCCGCGCTCGCCGAGGCGCGCGCCTTCCTATCGGATCAGCCCCACCTGCCCGCCCGCGAGGCAGCCCGCACCCTGACCACGCACCGGCACTGGTGAGCGACACGGCCCCCGGCCCGCGGGTCGCGATCGTGGCGGAGTTCTACCCCAGCCGCCGCGATCCCGTGATGGGGATCTGGGCCCACCGCCAGGCGCTCGCCGTGCGCGAAGCCGGCGCCGACGTGCGCGTGATCGTGCTGCACCGGATCGTGCCCCCGCGGGCGGCGCTCGCGGACGGCCTCGGGCGGGCCACGTCGACGCTGCGGGAGATGTTCGCCGAGCCCCGCCACCAGTTGCGCGACGGGCTGTACGGTCACCTACGCGCCCTACGTCTCGCCGCCCCGCGAGCGGGGATACCCCGACTGGGGCGCGTGGGCGGCGCCCTCGCTGGCGTTCGCGCTGCGGCGACTGCGGCGGCTCCTTCCCCTACGAGCTGATCCACGCCCACAACGCCGTACCGGCCGGAGACGCCGTCCGGCGCGCCGGTCCGCGCACGCCGCTGATCGTCTCCGAGCACGGCGCGGACGTGCTCTACACGGCCTGGCGGGGACCCCGCGGCGCACGTGCGGTGGCGCGCGGGCTGGGGGCCGCCCAGCTCGTGCTCGCCAACAGCCGCGGGATCGCCGAGCTCTCCCGGGATCGGGGGGCCGCCCGCACGCGGGTCGTGCACCTCGGCGCCGAGCTGCCACCGGCGAGGGGACCCGCGGGACACAACCACGGCGCTCCCGCGCGCCGGTCCCCGGGGCCGCCCACGCTCGTGACCGTCGCCCACCTGGTGGCTCGCAAGCGCCACGCCGACGTGCTGCGGGCGCTGGCGGTGCTCGGACCGCGACACCCGACGCTGCGCTACTCGATCGTCGGCGGGGGCCCCGAGCGCCCCACCCTGGAGGCCCTGGCCGACGCGCCTGGGGGTGGCCGAGCGGGTGGACTTCCACGGTCAGCTCGATCCGGCCGCCGCGCTCGAGCAGGCGCGCAGCGCGAGCGTGTTCGTGATGCCCTCGACCGAGGAGGCCTTCGGGACCGCCTACATCGAGGCGATGGCCGCCGGGGTGCCCGCGATCGGCTGCCGCGGCGAGCCGGGTCCGGAGGAGATCGCGGCCGCCGGCGGAGGCTTCCTGCTCGTGCCGCCGGGGGACATCGAGCGCCTCAGCCAGCGCATCGACGAGCTGCTGTCCGACCCTCAGCGGCTGCACGAGGCCTCCGAACGCGCGCGGGCGACGGTCAGGGAGGGCTTCACCTGGGAGCGTTGCGGCGAGCAGACGCTCGCCGCCTACCGGGAGGTGCTGGAGCGGGCCCGCTCCCGGGGAGGAACGCAGCCGTGAGCGCCCCGGCCGCGCAGTGCCGGGGGCACCGCCGCCCGGCCGACGTGGCGGGCAGGCCGGTGCTGTTCGTCACCGGCCACGTCCCCGCCTACCGGGTCGGCGGACTCGCCCGGCTGCACGAGCGCGAGGGGCTGGAGGTCGCGCTGTTCGGCGGCTCCCGGCGCCACGGCGGCCCGGATGCCGGCGGGCCGCTTGCCGTTCCCCTCGCGACGGGCCGGCCCGCGCGAGCTGTACGCGCTGGCGGCGAGTGGGCGCTACCGCGCGGTCGTGGTTCCGACCGGCGGTCGCGCGGCGCTGCTGGCGAGCTGGGCCGGAGCCCGCGCCGGGCGCGTACCGGTGATCCTGTGGGCCTCCCTGTGGGCCCACCCGCGGACGCCTGCCCACGCGCTCAGCTACCTGCCCCTGCGGCGCCTGTACCGCTCCGCGGAGGCGGTCGTCACCTACGGGCCCCACGTGAGCGCCTACGTGCGCCGTCGGGGCGCCGTGAACGTGTTCGAGGCGCCCCAGGCGGTGGACAACGAGTTCTGGTCGGCTGCCGGCGTCGCGGAGCCGCAGCTGGAGGGCTGGCCGCGGGGAGGGCGCCCGCCGCGGGGGGACGGCGCGGGGCGGGGAGACGGCGCGCCGCAAAGCGCCCCGACGCGCTTCGTGTTCGTCGGGCGCCCGGCCCGCGAGAAGGGACTCGCCGTGCTGCGGGACGCCTGGAGGCTGGCCGGGCCGCCGGCCGCTGTGCGAGCTGGTGCTGGTGCGGTACGGAGACGACGGGCGATGGTGTCCACGCGCTCGGCGCGCTTTCGCCCGAGCAGCTGCGGGAGGTGTACGCCCACACCGACGTGCTGGTCGTGCCCTCGATCCCCACGGCGAGCTTCCGCGAGCCGTGGGGGCTGGTGGTCAACGAGGCCATGAACCAGGGAGCTCGCGGTGATCGCCAGCGACGCGGTCGGGGCCGCCGCCGGAGGGCTCGTGCGCGACGGCGACACCGGCATCGTCGTACCCGCCGGGGATCCACCCGCGCTCGCCGCTGCGATCGCGCCGCCTGGCGGGCTCGGCCGAGCTGCGGGCGCAACTGGGGGCGGGCGGCCGACAGGCCGTCGCCGCCTACAGCTTCGACGGCTGGGCGGCGGCATTCTCGCGGGCGCTGGAGAGCGTCGGGGTCGCGGCCCGGTGAGCTTCGCAGCATGCGGGATTCGGCTCGCACCGCAACCCCTGGGCGCTGGTAGCGTTGGACAGGTCGGATGAGCGTCGGCGAACAGATAGTCCTGCGCTGCACTCACGGCCAGTCGCTAAGCGGCTTCTCGCAGAGCGCCTACCGCCAGGCGCTGAAGGAACTGAGCGCGGACTCGTTGGAGTACTCGCCCTGCGGGCAGCAGATCCGCCAGGCCCAGCTGGCCGCCCTGGCCGCCCACCGGAGCGGCGCGACGGGCGCCCCGACGACCGCCATCAGCGTGACCGCGCGCGAAGCGACCGCGCTCCGGCACGCCCAGAAGTCCGGCTCCGGGCCGGTGGCCGTCGGCGGCCAGGTGATCACTCCCGGGGTCGTGCACGCCAACCTTTCAAGCGCCGTGAGCACGCTGCCGGATCCGGTGCTGGCGGTGCTGGCATTGATGCTCGCGGTGCTCGTCGCGCTCGTCGTCAGCTTCGCCCGCAGGCGTCTAGGTGCCAGGCGCGACGGCTGAGACGCTGACGCCGGTTCCCGCGCCCGCGGCGCCGGCCAGGCGGACCGGACCGCCAGGCCCGGTCCGGACCGCGCGCGACGGCCGGCGGCTGCCGGAGGCGACCGTGTGGGGGGCGCTGCTGGTCTGCGGCGTGCTGCTCCTCATCACCTTCTACGCGAAGGGCGGGCTGACCCAGGAAACGATGACCGCCACCGAGATGGGGCTGACGGTCGGCGGCGGCGTGCTGTTCGCGGCCTCGGTGCTGACGCTCCCCGCCACCCGGCGGCGCTACGGCTCCTGGACGCTCGGCTTGATGCTCGCGCTGACCGCCCTGACGGCGCTGTCGATCGCCTGGTCGGTGGCGCCGGACGCGAGCTGGCGCGACGCCTCGCGGATGCTCGCCTACAGCGCTGTCCTGGGCGGCTCGATCGCGGCCGTGCGCATGTTCACGGTGCGCTGGGCGGCAGTGCTCGGCGGCATCGCGTTGGCCGCCACGGTCGTATGCGCCTACGGACTGGCCACGAAGGTGTTCCCCTCCGGGGTGCCGGCCAACGCGCCCGCACGGCTGCAGGAACCGTTCGGCTACTGGAATGCGCTCGGCCTGACGGCGGCGATGGGCGTGATCGGCTGCATGTGGCTGGGCGCACGCCGGCGCGGACACGCGCTGCTGAGCGCGATGGCCTATCCCGCCTGCGGCGTGCTGCTGCTGACGCTGCTGCTGGCGTACTCGCGCGGGGCGCTGGCCGCGCTCGCCGTCGGGGCCGTGCTGTGGCTGGCGATCGTCCCGCTGCGCCTGCGGGGCGCCGCGGTGCTGCTGGCAGGGATGCTCGGGGCGGGAGCGGTGGCGGGCTGGGACTTCTCACAGCACGCCCTCAGCGACGAAAACATCCCGCTCGCGCAGCGCGCGACCGCGGGCCACGAGCTCGGTGCACTGGCACTTGTGATGGTGCTCGCGCTCGCGCTCGTGGGGATGGCGGTGACCTTCTTCACCTCGCGGCAACCTCCCACCCGGCGCGCGCGGCGGCGGGCCGGAATCGCGCTGTGGGTGCTCGTGGGGCTGTCCGTGCTCGCGCTGATCGCAGGCCTGGCCCACAGCCACCGGGGCCTGACGGGAAGCATCTCCCACGCCGTCAGCGCGCTGACCAACCCGAATGCCAAACCGCCCCCCAATACGCCCGGCCGGCTGACCGCGGTGGCGAGCGTGCGGGCGCGCTACTGGAAGGAGGCGCTGCAGGTCTTCGGCGCCCATCCCGCGCTCGGCGCGGGCGCGGAAGGGTACGCGACAGCGCGCCTGCGCTACCGCAAGGAGACGCTCGTGGTCACCCACGCCCACGGCTTCGTGGTGCAGACGCTGGCCGACCTCGGGATCGTCGGGCTGCTGGTGGCGCTCGCCCTGCTCGGGAGCTGGATCTTCGATGCCCGGCGGGGAACGCGCCCACTGAACCGTCCGCGACGGCCGTACACGCCCGAGCGGGTGGGGTTGCTGAGCATGCTCTGCATCGTGGTCGTGTTCGGCGTGCACTCGCTGATCGACTGGACCTGGTACGTCCCCGGCGACGCGTGCGTGGCACTGCTGTGCGCGGGCTGGCTGGCCGGGCGCGGACCGCTCACGCCCGCCACTGCACCGGTCCTCGAGACGGAGGCGTCCCGCTGGCGGATCCGGGGCAGAGAGCTCGATCCGCGCCTGCTCCTCGCCGGGGTGGTGGTGGCAGCCGCGCTGCTGGTCGCCTGGACGCAGTGGCAGCCGCAACGCTCCGAAGAAGCCCGCCAGCAGGCGCTCACACTGGCTGAAGAAGGCCGTCGGCGAGCCTCGGTGGAAGCCGCCCACACGGCCGTCTCGAGGGACCCGGTGTCCACCGAAGCGCAGTTCGCCCTGGCGGCGGTGCAGGAGGCGGCCGGGCTCTCCGCCCGCGCCCGCGAGACGTTGCAGCGGGCGGTGCGCATGCAGCCGTCGAACCCGCAGACCTGGATCGAACTGGCGCGCTATGACATCCGCGACCGGCCGCGGGCCGCGCTGAAGGAGTTCCAGGCCGCGGTCTACCTGAACCCCGAGTCGATCTCCCCGGAAGAGGTCAACGGCCCGGCGGCCCAGCCGGAATCGATCGAAATCTACGACCGCCTGGTCGAACTGACCCGCAGGACCAGCGGCTAGCTGTAATTCCCAGCCGCTCGCTCAGAAACGCGCGCGGACGGCGGCGGCCAGGAGCACGCGCGGGATCAGTGGCGGCCCGAGCGTGGAGATCTCGACGCGCTCGAAGCGAAAGTCGGTCAGGAGTGCCCGCAGCGAACGACGGGTATAGAAGCGGAGGTGCTCGCCGCGCGGATCGAGATTGCGCTCCCACGCACCCGGTGTCAGCGCGAGCGCCAGACGCCGGGGCAGCGGGTGTGCAGGAGTGCTCAGCAGCAGCGTTCCCCCCGGGCGCAGCACACGGCGGACCTCCGACAGCCAGCCGGCGGTGTCGGCGACGTGCTCGATCACCTCTCCCGCCCACACCACGTCGAAGCCGGCGTCGGGCAGCTCCCACTCGCCTTCGCAGGCCACCAGCGTCAGCTCCAGCTCGGGGTGCGCGGTACGCGCGCGGCGCAGCGGCTCCTGTGCCACGTCGACCGCCAGCACATCGACGCCCGCACCCTGCAGCTCGGCGGCGAAGCGGCCTTCTGCGCAACCTACGTCCAGCACCCGCTGGCCGGCCCTGACGTGGTCGAGCAGGAAGCGCCTGCGCGCCTGCCAGTCGCTCGGCTGCAGACCCTCCGGCAGCCCTTCCCAGACGGCCTCGTGGTAGGGGCGCGGCGGCATCCCGGGAAGGCTATGCCCTGCAGGTTGCGGCCCAGCTCTTCCCACCGATGCATAGGAACGACTAGGGTTGCCTACGTGCGCTGGCGGGGTGCTCAGCGAGGTTCCGGGGAGAGGCGCTGAAGGTCGCCTTTGATACGCGGACGCTGTCCGAGCCGGACGGCATCGGCCGCTACTCGCGGTGCCTGCTGGCAGCGCTGCGCGAGCTGCGCGGCGATGCCGACGAGCTGATCGAGACCAACCGTCCGGCGACGACGTGCCGGAGCGGAGCGGCGGACGTGATGCACGCCCCCTGGATGGAGGGCGCGATCCTGCGCAGCCCCTGCCCGGCGGTGGTCACGGTGCACGACCTGACGTTGCTCAAGCGTCGCAGCGAGCACCTGCGCGGGGGCGTGCGCCAGCGCCTGCGCCACCTCGCGGTGCAGCGTGCGATGCGGGTCGTGGTCCCGACCCAGACCGTGGCCGACGATGCCGTGCAGGAGCTGGGCCTGGAGCGCAGGCGCGTGAGCGTGATCCCCCACGCCGCCGATCCCGTGATGCGCCCGCGTGACGAGACCGAGGTCGCTTCGGTGCGCCGGCTGTTCAACCTTCCCGAGCGCTACCTGGTGTGGGTGGGCGCACTGCGCCACCCGGACCCCACCAAACACGTCCGTGAGCTGACCGCCACGCCGCGCCGGCTGCCACTCGTGATGGTCGGGCCGACGTGCCCGTGGGCGCACGAGCTTCCCGAGGTGACGCTCACCGGGACGGTCTCCGACGAGCACCTGGCTGCGATCTACAGCGGGGCCCACGCGCTCGTGCTCTCCTCCGAGAGCGAGGGCTTCGGGCTACCGGGGGTGGAGGCGCTGGCCTGTGGCACGCCCGTCACCGCCTGCCGCACGCCGGCGCTCGAAGAGGTGCTGGGCGAGCGGGCCACCTTCGTCGAGCAGGGCGACATGCGCTCGCTGATCGCGGCCGCGGAAGCTGCCACACGTCCCGCTCCGGCGCCTCCGGCGTGGAGTTGGCAGGACGCAGCCGGGGCGACGTGGGAGGTCTACTCGCGCGCGCTCGCCGACGGGGCCGAGCAGCGCAACGGCAGCGGCTCGCGCCCGGTGCGCTCGCGCGCGCGCCGGCCTCGCGTCGAGGGCGTCTGAGCCGGCACGCCCGCGCTGCGGAGCGGCGGTTGAGGGGCAGCTGCGCTAGTACGCGCCGCGGCGGGTGAGGACCGCCGGCACGGTCTTCAGCAGGATCGTCAGGTCGAGCGCCAGCGACCAGCGCTCGAGGTACATGAAGTCGAGGTTCACGAGGTCGTCGAAGTCGAGCTCCGAGCGCCCCGAGACCTGCCACAGGCCGGTGATGCCGGGCAGCACGAGGTAGCGCTTGCGGTGCCATTCCTCGAGCATCTCGTAGTCGCGTTCGGGCAGCGGCCGCGGACCGACCAGCGACATCTCGCCGCGCAGCACGTTGACCAGCTGGGGAAGCTCGTCGAGGGAGAAGCGGCGCAGGAGGCCACCGACGGGCGTCAGACGGGGGTCCTCGCGGATCTTGAACAGCGCGCCGTCGGCCTCGTTGAGATCTTCGAGGCCCTCCTGACGCTGCTCGGCGTCCATCTGCATGGTGCGGAACTTCAGGCAGGCGAACGGGCGCTGGCCGATGCCGCGGCGGCTGGAGCGGTACAGGGCCGGTCCCCTGCGAGGTCAGCCGCACCGCCAGCGTGATCGCGAGCAGTAGCGGGCTGAGAACGATCAGCAGCAGGCTCGAGCCGACGATGTCGAAGGTCCGCTTCAGCGCGAAGTCGATCCCCTCGAACACCGGCGGGCCGAGCTCGAACAGCGGCAGCGACTGGCCCGGGACGAACTCCGCGCGGTGGATCAGGATCTCCATCGTGGAGGGCGCGAGGCGCACCGTCACGCCGCGCTGGTGGCAGCGGTCCACGAGCCCGACGGCGTCGTCCTTGGGGAAGTCGGAGTCGGCGATGATCACCTCGTCCACCTTGGTCTCGTCGAGCACCCGCTCGAGGTCCGCGAGCGAGCCGAGCGGGCGCAGCCCGTTCGCGGCCAGCGGCTGCGGGGAGAGGAAGCCGAGCACCTCGGTCGGGCAGGTGCGAGCCGGAGCTCAGCGCGTTGGCCACCTCGGCGATCTGTGGTCCGCGGCCGACGAGCACCGCGCGACGCTGGTGACCGGCGGCCCTCAGCACCTCGCCGGTGACGCGGTCGTAGACGGCCCGGCCGGCGGACACGTAGATGATCGCGAACAGCAGCGAGCTCCAGAACAGGTAGTAGCTGGAGAAGTGTTCGCCGTTGACGACGGCGAAGATCAGCGCCACGAAGGCGACCTGGAACAGCGAGCCGACGATCCGCGGTAGCCCGGGCCGCTGGGCGCGCTCGGCGTACAGGCCCGAGCGGGCGAACAGCAGCGCCGTGAGCAGGTATGCGAACGGCAGGAATTCCTTGGTTCCGTGAACCGAGTTGGAGGCGTCCACCGTGCCGTGGGCGGCTTCCTTGAGGACGAGTGCGGTGAAGATCGCGAGCGCCAACGCGGCGAAGTCCAACGCCAGCAGCGAGACCACCCGCGCGCCGCGCCCGATAGTGGCCGCGCGAGCCAGGAACGAGAGCGCCGGAGGACGCTTGCGGCGGATATCGCGTTCGCTG
The DNA here is from genome assembly GCA_963742395.1 of uncultured Solirubrobacteraceae bacterium. Lineage (GTDB taxonomy): Bacteria > Actinomycetota > Thermoleophilia > Solirubrobacterales > Solirubrobacteraceae > Palsa-744. The sequence continues at coordinate 229,698 of CAVUME010000007.1, forward strand.
ACCTCCGCCGGCAACGACGCAGCGGACGCCGCGGACGCCGCCGCGGTCACCGGGCCGCGGGCCTCGGCTCGGCCGTGCCAACCCTCCTCCGGGACCGGCTCCGGCGTCGCGGCGGAAGCGGGCAGGGCGGGGCAGTGGAGGGACGGAGGGCTTGCGTGGGTCCCTGGCCGGCGGGGCCGACGTTCCTGTTCTACCCGAACGCATATCGCCTGCCACAACACCTCACCCTCTCACATGGAGCGGTCCCGTCGTCGGCGCCCCGGCGCCGCTCGACGGCTGTTCGGGCGCTCTCTAGCCGGAGCCGCCGCCCAGCAGGACCTCGACTCCCGAGTCCTCGATCGTCCGCCGCAGACCCTCGCGCAGCGACACTTCCGGCGACCAGCCCAGCAGCTCCTTCGCGAGCGAGATGTCGGGACGGCGCTGGCGGGGGTCGTCCACGGGCAGCGCCTCGAACACGATCTCCGAGCTCGAGCCGGTGAGCTCCTTGACGATCTCGGCGAGTTCGAGCAGCGTGAACTCGTCCGGGTTCCCGATGTTCACAGGATCGTGATACCCGGACTCGGCCAGCGCTATCAGCCCTCTGATCAGATCGCTGACGTAACAGAAGGAGCGCGTCTGGCTGCCATCCCCGAAAACGGTGAGCGGACGATTGGCCAGCGCCTGGCGCAGGAAGGTGGGTATCGCGCGCCCGTCGTGAGGTCTCATTCTCGATGAATAGGTGTTGAAGATCCTCACGATCGCCGTGTCCACGCCCTGCTGGCGGTGGTAGGCCATCGTCAGGGCCTCGGCGTAGCGCTTGGCCTCGTCGTAGACGCCGCGGGGGCCGATCGGGTTCACGTGGCCCCAGTAGCTCTCCGACTGGGGGTGCTCGAGCGGGTCCCCGTACACCTCGCTGGTGGACGCGATCAGGAAGCGTGCACGCTTGGCCTTCGCCAGGCCGAGCGTGTTGTGGGTGCCGTATGAGCCGACCTTCAGCGTGTGCAGGGGCAGGCGCAGGTAGTCGATCGGGGAGGCGGGCGAGGCGAGGTGGTAGACGAAGTCCACCGGCTCCTCCACGTGGTAGGGGTCGATGATGTCGCAGCCCAGGTGCAGGAAGCGGTCCGGATCCCGGATGTGGGCGATGTTCGCCAGCGAGCCGGTCTCGAAGTTGTCCACGCAGATGACGCGGTTGCCCCGCGCGAGGAGCTCGTCGCAGAGGTGGGATCCGAGAAATCCGGCGCCGCCGGTGACCAGACAGGTAGCCATACCGCTTGGGAGACCTTACCCGAGCGCCCCTACCGCAATCCGTTGCAAAGCCGCTCCCGCGCCGGTCGTTGCGGCGAGCGGAGACGCGCGCGCGGGCCAATCGCGCTGCCGGACTTCCATATCATCGATCCAATGGCGACCACCAGAGCCAACCGGGAGGACCAGGAGCACCTCACCGTGGCCCCGATCGTGGGCCCCGAGGACCCGCGCCGGTTCACCGACTCCGGGATCGAGATCAACGAGCTGTACCGGCCCGAGGACCTGCCCGGGCAACTCGAACTGGGCGAGCCTGGCGACTTCCCCTACACGCGCGGAGTACATCGGGAGATGTACCGCAAGCAGATCTGGACGATGCGCCAGTACGCCGGCTACGCCTCCGCCCGGGAGTCAAACGAACGCTACCGCTACCTGCTCTCCAAGGGCTCGACCGGGCTGTCGATGGCCTTCGACCTGCCCACCCAGCTGGGCCTCGACTCCGACAACCCGAGATGCCTGGGAGAGGTCGGGCGCACCGGGGTGGCGATCGACACGATCGACGACATGAGGACCGCCTTCGACGGGATCCCCCTCGACCAGGTGTCCACGTCGATGACGATCAACGCTCCGGCCTCCTGCCTGCTGCTGCTGTACGAGCTCGTGGGCGAGGAGCAGGGGGTGCCCAGCGAGAAGCTCCGCGGCACCACCCAGAACGACGTGCTCAAGGAGTACATCGCCCGCGGTAACTACATCTACCCGCCGGAGCCCACGATGCGGCTCACCACCGACCTGTTCGAGTACTGCCACGAACGGGTTCCGCGCTGGAACACGATCTCGATCTCCGGGTATCACTTCCGCGAGAAGGGCTGCTCGGCGGTCCAGGAGGTCGCCTTCACGCTGTCCTCGGGCATCGCCTACGTGCAGGCCGCGATCGAGCGGGGGCTGTCGGTGGACGAGTTCGCGCCCCGGCTGGCGTTCTTCTTCAACGGCCACAACAACGTCTTCCAGGAGGTGGCGAAGTTCCGGGCCGCCAGGAGGATGTGGGCGCAGATCATGCGGGAGCGCTTCGGGGCCACCAACCCGAAGGCGATGATGCTCCGCTTCCACACCCAGACGGGCGGCGTCACGCTGACCGCCCAGCAGCCGGAGAACAACATCGTGAGGGTCGCCCTGCAGGGCTTCGCGGCGGTCTGCGGCGGCACCCAGTCGCTGCACACCAACGGCTTCGACGAGGCGCTCGCGCTGCCGAGCGAGCGAGCGGCCAAAATCGCCCTGCGCACCCAGCAGATCCTCGCCGCCGAGTCCGGCGTCGCCGACACCGTCGACCCGTTCGCCGGCTCCTACCTGGTGGAGTCGCTCACGGACGAGATCGAACAGCGAGCCCAGGAGCTGATCGCGAAGGTGGACGAGCTCGGCGGATCGGTCAACGCGATCGAGTTCATCACCCACGAGATCGACGAGTCCGCCTGGGGCTACCAGGAGCGCTATCGCATCGGCCAGGACATCGTGGTGGGCGTGAACGCCTACGAGGAAGACGAGATCGAGGTCCCCGACCTGCTGCGCGTGGACCCCGAGTCCGAGCGCGAACAGGTGGAGCGCCTGGTGCGCTTCAAGGCCGAGCGCGACCAGGAGCTGGTGGAGCGCCGCCTGGAGGAGCTGCGTGTCCTCGCCCGCGGGAACGAGAACCTGCTGGGAGGGATCCGCCAGGCGCTGAAGGACCGCTGCTCGCTCGGCGAGGTGTGCGGGGCCATGCAGGATGTCTTCGGCCAGTACACCCCGCGCTTCTAGAGAACGGAGACCCCCTCGTGATCCAGCCGCTCGCCGCCTCTGCCTTCGAAATCGTGCTCGCGCTGCACGTCATGGCGGTGGTGGTCGCGTTCGGCGTCACCTTCGCCTACCCGGTCATGTTCGCCGTCGGCGCCAAGGCCTCGCCCCGTTCGCTGCCGGTGCTCCACCGCGTCGAGTACACGACCGAGCGCTGGCTGGTGAACCCAGGGCTGTTGGTGGTGTTCGTAGCCGGCATCTACCTCGCGAGCGAAAGCCATCAGTGGAGCGCCTTCTTCGTGCAGTGGGGCTTCGCGGCCGTGTTCGTGATCGGAGCTGTGGTCGGCGCCGTGATGATCCCGACCGCCAAAAAGGCCGAGCAGGCCGCCGAACGGGACATCGCGGCGGCCGGTGACGGGGAGGTCTCCTTCGGCGAGGAGTATCAGGGGCTGGTCCGCCGCCTCAGCCTGGTGGGCGGCAGCCTCAGCCTGCTGGTGCTCCTGACCATCCTGTTCATGGTCATCAAGCCTTAGCGCGGAGGCGTCGGGACGGTACCCTCCTTCGCAAGATGAGCGAGGGCTACCGAGTCGCGGTCGTAGGTGCCACCGGGCAGGTGGGAACGCTGATGCTGCGCCTGCTGCGCGAGCGGGAGTTCCCCGCCCGGGAGATCGTCCCGTTCGCATCCGAGCGTTCGGTCGGGCGCGAGCTCGAGGACGGCCTCGTCGTACAGGGTCTCAGCGAGGAGGCGGCCCGCGGGTTCGACCTCGCCCTCTTCTCAGCCGGCGGGGGCACCTCGGGGCAGTGGGCTCCGGTGTTTGCCCGTGAGGGAGCGATCGTGGTCGACAACTCATCGCGCTGGCGCATGAACGACGACGTCCCGCTGGTGGTCAGCGAGGTCAACCCCCACGCGCTGGACTCCCACCACGGGATCATCGCCAACCCCAACTGCTCGACCATGCAGATGGTCGTGGCGCTCGCCCCCCTGCACCGCGAGGCGGGCATCGAGCGGCTCGTGATCTCGACCTACCAGGCCGTCTCCGGCACCGGCAAGGCGGCCGTGGACGAGCTCCTGGACCAGTCCCACGCGCTGCTGCACGAGCAGGCCATCGAGCCGCCCGCCACCTACGCGCATCAGATCGCCTTCAACGCGCTGCCCCACGCCGGCAACTTCGCCGACGGCGACGACCACACCGACGAGGAGCGCAAGCTGATCAACGAGACCCGCAAGATCCTCGAGGACCCCTCCATCCGGGTGAGCGCCACCTGTGTGCGGGTGCCGGTGGTCAACGGCCATTCCGAGGCGGTGAACATGCAGACGCGCGAGCCCCTCTCCCCCGAGCGGGCCCGCGAGGTGCTCGAGGCGGCTCCCGGTGTGTGCGTGCTCGACGACCCGTCAGCGGCCCTCTACCCGCTTGCCATCGACGCCGACGGCAAGGACGAGGTGTTCGTGGGCCGCATCCGCCGCGACCCCGGTCACGAGCGCGCCCTGGACATGTGGATCGTCTCGGACAACCTGCGCAAGGGCGCCGCCACGAACGCGGTCCAGCTCGCCGAGCTGCTCCACGAGCGTGGTCTGCTCGGCTCCGACCGCGCCAGCAGCGCGGTCACCTTCGCCTAGGGCGTCCCGCCGAAGCTCTGGATCGCGCGGCCGGCCAGGCCCTTGGGACTCAGGTGTCGTCCGGCGGGGGCGGCGGCAGGTTCTGGGAGCTCTGCGGGACGGCCGCCTTTTTGAATTTGAACGGCGCCGTCGGCGACTGGCTGTAGTCGAAGGCTTCTTCGAAGTCGTACGCGTCCCCGTCCTGTTCGTTGACGGGTTCGACGCCGAGGACGCTCTCCGCGTAGGCGAGGATCGACGAGTTGGTGGCCACGTTGTGGTCGGTGAAGCCCGCCTTCGCGTAGGGGCTCACGATCGCCAGCGGGAGCCGGATCCCGAGCCCGGCCGGCGGCGGCACGTGGTCGTAGAAGCACCCGCAGTCGTCGTAGTAGATGAAGATCGTCGTGGAAGCCCCGTCGGGCCCGTTCTGGATCGCGCTCACCTCTTCGCCGATCCAGTTGTCGCCGATGATCATCGAGGTGCCGTTGTGCTGGCTCGTGGATCCCGTCACGGTTCCGTTCTTGCCGGCGCTCGGCGTCAGGATCGAGAAGTTCGGCAGCGTGCCTTCTTTGGCGGCCGTGAGCAGCTGGGAGGCCACGTGCATGTCGTTTTTCTGGGGCCCGTACAGGCACTCGGCGAAGGTCGGGCAGATGGCCCATTTGTACGGCCCCTTCTGGGCTTTGACGGTCGGGTTCACGGCCCCGTAGATCCCCCACGTCCGGCCCGCTTCTTCCATGCGGTCCGCGATCGTGGGCACGTACGGGACGGGCGAGGGCCGGTATGGGCCTTCGCCGTTCTGGTTGGGAATGCAGGAGGGCTCGCTCAGCAGTTCATGGGTGACCGGGTCGGTCCATTTGGCGTCGAGGTTGGAGTCGCATCCCCACCCGGGGGCTTCCGGCGGCGCGCCTTTGGCGTGCGTCGGGTTGTTCCCCACGAACCCGTCCAGCGTCTGCGCGAAGAAGTCGAGGTGGCCTCCCCACGAGGGGACGATGTCGCGCGAGAAGAAGGCGTCGGAGATCCCTCCCGCGTGGGCCAACGCCGCGAGCGAGGGGATCTGGGACGGTTCGAAGGCGGTGTAGCACTGGCGCGCCGAGCAGCCCCCGACCTTTTCCCAGCCGTCCATCTTGCCTTTGTCGATCGCCTTCAGCTGGGATTCCTGGCTGTGCGAGACGGCCGGCACCACGTCGCTGGCCTTGCTCAGCGGGATCGTTTCGCCTTTTTTGTTGGTGCCGGTGGAGGCGGCGTTGCATTCCCGTTTTTCCTGGATGCAGAGCTGTCCGAGGACGTTGTCGAAGCTGTGGTTCTCCTGCAGGATCACGACCACGTGTTCGATCGGCGTGGGGTAGGAGGTGCGCACCAGCGGCGCCCCCCAGCGACCCGAGGTCCGCCTGACTGGAAGCGCACAGGCCGGCAACGACCGCGACAGCAAGGCACGCGATGAGCGTGACCTCGGCGACGGGCGGGGCCCCGCCTGGCCCTCGCTGCGTACGTCCCTCGATCCCCTCCGAATCATCGTCGTTCCCTCCCTCCGTCACTCGCGGTCTGCCGGCCTGTACCTACCTAAACGCGGCAGGCCGCCGAAGGTTGGATTGCCTCCGGAGCGTCCACCGGATGGCAAGCGGATTCTCGACGGCAGGAGTCGCGAGGGTTCGCTCGAACAAGGCCCACGATGGCCACCACCGAGGTTCACCGGACGCTCGTGAAGTCACCCCCCGAGCTGTGGGCGGAGCTGAGCGACCAGGATGCCCTCGCCCGCCACCTCTCCGACTTCGGCGAGATCCGCATCACCTCAACCGTGGCCGAGAGCGCCGTTCACTGGGAGACCGACGAGGCCACCGGCAGCGCCCTCATCAGACAGGCCGGCTGGGGCACGAAGGTCACCCTCCGGGCAACCGTCAGAGCGGCCGAGCAGGAGCCCGAGCACGAGGCCACCCCTGTGCTCACGACGGCCCACCCGTCTCCGCCGGCGCCGGCGCCCGCCCCCACGACCCCGACGGCATCCACACCCGCCACGAGCGTGGCGACCCAGGGCCCGGCCTCAACCATGGCCGCACAGAGCCCCATGTCCCAGGCGGGAGCTCCCGGCCCGCTGACCGCGGCCGCCATGCGCGACTCCGTCGAGCCCCCCACGCCGTCAGCGTGGGCCGTCGCGACCGGGTCAGGCGCGCCCGTCGAGGCGTCCCGGCCGCCGGCGCGCGAGCCCGCGTTCGTGTTCGCCTCCCCCCAAGCGTCTGAACCTGACCTTGCCCGCGATGACCTCGTCACGAGACTCCGACCTTCGAGGACACCGAGAATCCACCCCGCGACACGCGCGAGGACGGGGACCCGGAGCCGACCAGGCGCGGGTTCTTCGCGCGGCTGTTCGGGCGCAGGACCCGCCGGCCCGAGGAGCACGAGCACGCGCCCGAGCGCCCCGCGGAGCTGGACGAGCCCCCCGCCAACCCGGCACCGGCCCCCGAGCCCGCCGAACCGACCGCGCTCGAGGCCCTGCAGGCGCGCTTCGCCGCCCGGCCGCAGGTACCCGAGACCCCGTCCGTTCCGAGCCGACCCCGTCATCGAGGAGCCCGCTCCGACTGCGAGCGAGCCTGCGCCCGACCCGCCCGCGGCCGAAGACCTCTCGCCCGACCCGACCGACGGCGGCGACTCGCCCGAGCCGCCCGCCGCCGCTGCCGTTTTGGACCCCGACCACACCACCGACGACAACCTCTCCAGCGAGCTGCGGCGGGCGGAGGAGATCGGGCCGCAGGACGTGAGCGACAGCACCCACCGAGGACCAGGTCAAGGAGATCCTCACGGGCGTGCTCGACCGCCTCGGGGCGGCCCACCACAGGCCGTTCTCACGGGCGTAACTCCAGGCGCGCCCACGGGCGTAGCATCGGGCTCGTGATCGAGCCGCTGGAGGGAATGGCGCCGGGGACGATCGGCTTCCGTGCCAGCGGGCGGGTGACACGCGAGGAGTACCGCGACCTCCTGCTCCCGGCCCTGAAGACGGCGGCCGAGGGGGGCGACGTGAGGATGGTGTTCGCCGTCGGGCCCGGCTTTGAGAAGTTCGAGCTGGGAGCCCTGGCGACGGACACGAAGGCCGGGGTCACGCTCGGGCTGGGCCACCCCAAAGCCTGGAAGCGAACCGCCCTGGTCACCGACGTGGAGTGGGTCACCCAGGTGCTCACATGTTCGCCTGGTTGACGCCGGGCGAGGTCAAGGCGTATGGGCTCGACGGGCTCGAGGACGCCAAGGCCTGGGTGGCCGCCTAGTACCGGCCGCGGCCGGATCGGGCTCCCAGGCGGGGATTTTCGCCCTTGCGCGGATAACATCCGCTGCCCCATGGCCGCAAGCTCACACGACCGTCAGGCCGACGCCGCGCTGCTGGCCACCTCCCGTAGCGGGCATCGCAAACCACCCCGCCAGAAGGCCCCCGAAACCTACGAGGAGAAGCTCGCCCAGCTCCAGGAGCTGCGTGCGGCCGCGCTGCATTCCGCCCCCGAGGCCGAGGAGAAGCAGCACGCCCGCGGCAAGTACACGGCCCGGGAGCGGGTGGAGAAGCTGCTGGACCCCGGCTCCTTCCAGGAGCTGGACACGTTCGTCCGCCACCGCACCCACGACTTCGACATGCAGAAGAACAGGCCCTGGGGCGACGCCGTGGTCACCGGCCACGGCCTCATCGACGGCCGCCCCGTGTGCGTGTTCAGCCAGGACTTCACCGTCTTCGGAGGCTCCCTCGGCGAGGTGATGGGCGAGAAGATGTGCAAGATCATGGATCTGGCGGCCAAGATCGGCTGCCCCGTGATCGGCATCAACGACTCCGGCGGGGCCCGCATCCAGGAGGGGGTCGTCTCGCTCGGGGCCTACGGCGACGTGTTCGTCCGCAACGTCAAGTGCTCCGGCGTGATCCCCCAGATCAGCCTGATCATGGGGCCGTGCGCGGGAGGGGCCGTCTACTCCCCCGCCATCACGGACTTCATCTTCATGGTCAAGGAGACCTCCCACATGTTCATCACGGGTCCCGATGTGATCAAGACCGTGACCGGCGAGGAGGTCGGGTTCGAGGAGCTGGGCGGGGCGATGTCCCACAACTCCAAGTCGGGGGTGGCCCACTTCGCCTCCGAGGACGAGGACGCGTGCCTGGAGGACTGCCGCTACCTGATCAGCTTCCTGCCCCAGAACAACCTCCAGACGGCGCCCCGGGTGGCCCCCACCGACGACCCCATGCGGATGGACCCCGAGCTCGACGTGGTCGTCCCGGACAACCCCAACAAGCCCTATGACATGCGCAACGTCGTGCGCCTGATCGTGGACGACGGCGAATTCTTCGAGGTCCACGAGCACTACGCCCGCAACATCATCTGCGGCTTCGCCCGCCTCGACGGGTTCGCCGTGGGCGTGGTCGGCAACCAGCCCGCCCAGCTGGCCGGGGTGCTCGACATCGACGCCTCCGCCAAGGGCGCCCGCTTCGTGCGGACCTGCGACGCCTTCAACATCCCCCTGGTCACGTTCACCGACGTCCCCGGGTTCCTCCCGGGGACCGCCCAGGAGTGGGGCGGGATCATCCGCCACGGAGCCAAGCTGCTGTATGCCTTCACCGAGGCCACCGTCCCGAAGGTGACCGTGATCACCCGAAAGGCCTATGGCGGGGCCTACGACGTGATGTCCTCCAAGCACCTGCTGGCGGACTTCAACTTCGCCTGGCCCACCGCCGAGGTCGCGGTGATGGGGCCGGAGGGGGCGGTCAACATCATCTACCGGCGCGACATCGCCGACAGCCCCACTCCCGACGAGCGGCGCAAGAAGCTGATGGAGGACTACAAGGCCCGCTTCGCCAACCCCTACACGGCTGCCGAGCGGGGCTACATCGACGACGTGATCGTCCCCCACGAGACCCGGCCGAGGCTGATCACGGCCCTGCAAACGCTGCAGAGCAAGCGCGAACCGGGTCCCAGCCGCAAGCACGGGAACATCCCCTTGTGAGCGACGGGCGTCCGGGCGGCTCCGGTTCGGCCCGCCTGACCCTCCTCGACCCCACGGCCGGGCCCGAGGAGGCGGCGGCCATCGTGGCCGCCCTGGAGCGGTTCATCCGCGACACGGCACCCCCGCCGGCGACGCGCTCGCGTACACCTGGCGGATGGCACCTGGCGGGGCTCATGGAAGGCGTCCAACGCGAGCCCCGCGCGGATATCCTCCTCCCCTGGATAAATACCTAAAAGTCGCTAGGCTTTGGCCCAATAACCTTTCGCTGGCTACGAGAGGTTCTCGTGCCTCCCCCGCGCGAGGACCTGGAGGACCCCTAATGGAGCCATCTGCAATCTCCCCCCGACGCGGCACCTTGGAGGATCCCGAGGTCATCGAGAACGTGCCCGGCCACGTGATCCCGATCCTCACGCGGGAGTTCGACGACTTCAAGACCGAGGCCACGAGGTTCCTCGACGGCCAGATCGAGGAAGACGAATTCATCAAGTTCCGCCTCAAGCAGGGGGTCTACGGACAGCGCCAGCCGGACGTCCAGATGATCCGCGTGAAGCTGCCCTTCGGCGGCGTCACCCCGGAGCAGCTGGAAGCGTTCGCCGACGTGGTCGAGAAGTACGCCCCCCTGAACAAGGGCCACGTGACCACCCGCCAGAACATCCAGATCCACCACATCCCGCTGCCGGAAATCGAGCAGGCGATCCGCGAGCTGGGCGACGCCGGGCTCTCCAGCCGCGAGGGCTGCGGCAACACCGTCCGCAACGTGACCGGGGACCCCTGGGCGGGTGTGGCCGCGGACGAGCTGTTCGACATGACCGCCTACGCCGGCGCGTACATCCGCTACTTCGTCCGCCACCCCACCACCCAGGCGATGCCGCGCAAGGTCAAGACCGCCTTCGACGGCAGCCCCGCCGACCGCGCCATCTGCGCGATCCACGACATCGCCTTCCGCGCCAAGGTTCGGGAGATCGAGGGTCGCGGAGAGGTCAAGGGAGCCGAAATGCTGGTCGGCGGCGGCACCTCGATCATGCCCCGCGTGGCCCACACGCTGTACGACTTCATCGAGCTCGACAACGGCGACTACCTGAAGGCCTCGGAGGCCGTCTTCCGGATCTTCGACCGCCAGGAGTGGCTGCGCGCCAACCGGGCCCGCGCCCGCATCAAGGTGTTCGTGGACAAGTACGGGATCGACGAGCTGCGCAACCAGGTCGAGGAGGAGCTGAAGGGCGACTGGGTCGCCGAACGCGACTTCGAGCCCCAGCTGTTCGTGATCGACGAACGTGAGACCGCGCCGGCTCCCCCGGCCTCGGGCGGCTCGGCCAACGGCGACCTGGCCGCCTTCGAGGACTTCCGCGCCCGCAACGTGGCCCCGCAACGTCAGGACGGCTACGTCACGGTCGAGGCCAGGATCACCCGCGGGGACCTCACCCCGGAGCAGTTCCGGGGACTGGCCGACATCACCCGCACCTACACCGGCGGCTACGCCCGTACGACCGTCCAGCAGAACCTGCTGCTGCGGTGGGTCCCCGAGGAGAGCGTCTACGACGTCTGGCAGGCGCTCTCGGAACTGGGCCTCGCGTCCCCCGGGCCACGCGAGGTCAGCGACGTCGTGTCCTGCCCGGGGACGGACTCCTGCAAGCTCGGGATCACGAGCTCGATGGGCCTCAACGAGGCCGTCCAGGAGCGGATCGAAACGATGGACGTGACCGATCCCCTCAGCCGTCAGATCCACATCAAGATGAGCGGCTGCCCCAACGGCTGCTCCCAGCACCACGTGGCCGACATCGGCCTCTACGGAGCCTCGATCAAAGTCGGCGAGCACACGATCCCCGCCTACATCCCCCACATCGGGGGCAAATACGAGGACGCCGACGTGGTCTTCGGCCAGCGCCTGAAGGTGCGCCTGGCCGCCAAGCGGGTACCCGACGCGATCGAGCGCTGGATTCGTCACTATGAGTCCAGTCGCACTGAGGGAGAGAGCTTCCGCGCGTTCGCGGAGCGCGTGGGCACGGGAGAGTTCGAAGGATTGGTGAAGGACCTTTCGATGCCGGTCGAGTTCGGGCTGGAGACGATGAACACGTTCATCGACTGGAACCGGGACGTCCCCTTCGAAGTCATCCGGGGCGAGGGCGAGTGCGCGGTCTAGCGCACGGGACCGCGAGTAACTAAAGGGAAACAGCAGATCAGGCGATCCACACGACGATGAACCCCATCAAGAGTCAGACCCAGGCCCCTACCGACATCGCGCTCGGCCTAACCCATACCTTGCGCGAGGCCGCCCGCCACGGCGAGCGAGCCGTGCTGCTGTGCTCCTTCCAGAAGGAGGAGTCGGTCCTGATCGACGAGCTGCTGCAGCTCGACCAGGGGACCGCCGAGGCCGTCCGGATCGTGACGATCGACACCGGCGTCCTGTTCGAGGAGACGCTGCAGACGTGGAAGATCTTCGAGGACCGCTTCGGCGTCAAGATCGAGGTCAAGGACGCCAGCAACCCGGCCAAGCCGTGGACCGGCCCCGAGCACTGCTGTGGGGCGGCCAAGGTTGCGGCCCTGGAAGACGCGCTCGACGGCGCCGAGGGCTGGATCACCGGGATCCGCCGCGAGCAGGGCCCGACCCGCGCCGAGACACAGCTGATCGAACGCGACGAGCGCCGCGGGCTGTGGAAGTACAACCCGCTGGCCCACTGGACCGAGAAGGACCTGTGGCGGCGCATCCACGAGCGCGACCTGCCCTACAACCCGCTCCACGACCGCGGCTACGCCTCGATCGGGTGCGCCCCCTGCACCCAGCCGGGCAGCGGTCGCGAGGGCCGCTGGATGGGCAGCGACAAGACCGAGTGCGGCCTGCACGAGTGAACTACGCCGCCCGCCCCCAACTGACCCACCTGCGCTCGCTCGAGTCCGAGGCGATCCAGGTGATGCGCGAGGTCGCCGCCGAATTCGAGCGCCCGGTGCTGCTCTTCAGCGGCGGCAAGGACTCGATCGTGCTCCTGCGGCTGGCCGAGAAGGCCTTCCGGCCGGGCCCCTTCCCGTTCCCGCTGATGCACGTGGACACGGGACACAACTTCCCCGAGGTGATCGAGTACCGCGACCGCCGCGTCGCCGAACTGGGCGAGCGCCTGGTCGTGGCCAGCGTCCAGGACTCGATCGACAGCGGCCGTGTGGTCGAGGAGACCGGTCCGCGGGCATCCCGCAACCGCCTGCAGACGGTGACCCTGCTGGACGCGATCGCCGAGCACGAGTTCGACGCCGCCTTCGGGGGCGCACGCCGGGACGAGGAGCGGGCTCGGGCGAAGGAGCGGATCCTCTCCTTCCGCGACGAGTTCGGCCAGTGGGACCCCAAGAACCAGCGCCCCGAGCTGTGGAACCTCTACAACGGGCGCATCCACAAGGGCGAGCACGTGCGGGTGTTCCCGCTCTCGAACTGGACCGAGCTCGACGTGTGGGAGTACCTCGACCTCGAGGGCCTCGAGGTGCCCAACATCTACTTCGCCCACCAGCGCAAGGTGTTCCAGCGCGACGGCATGCTCTACGCCTGGCGCGAGGGCACGGAGCTGATCGAGGGCGAGGAGGTCTACTCCGAGACGGTCCGCTACCGGACCGTCGGGGACATGAGCTGCACCGGCGGGGTCCGCTCCGAGGCCACCACCCTGCCCGAGGTGGTCCTCGAGATCGCCTCCACGACGATCACCGAGCGCGGCGAGACGCGAGCCGACGACCGCGTCTCGGAGGCCGCCATGGAGGACCGCAAGAAGGCGGGCTACTTCTGATCGCCAGTCCTCGGCTCGCGTTGGAGGGGCCGAAGAGGCGGCTAGACTGGACACTCGAGGGACCCTGGCAGATTGACTGAGCCAGGCGCATGTGCAAAGGTTCGCAAATCGGGCGTCGCCGGAGGGCGACGCCACCGGACGCCGGGGCCACCCAGCGCGTTATCTCGGGTCAGGCGGTCGTATGAGGGGCATCCGGGGGATATGACCATCGCAACGAAGGAGCACAGGATGAGACGGATGGGGATTGCAGGGGTGTGCCTCTTGGCCCTCCTGGTAGCCGGACTGGCGATCGCGAGCGGAGCCTCCGCGGAACCGCCTGAATTCAAGGTGTGCGCGAAGACGGTCAAGGTTGAAAAAAAATACACCGGCAAATGGAAAGACAAGACCTGCGGCACCGAACCAGAACCCAAAGGCGAAGGCAAGTACGAACGCGTCAGCTGGGAAAAAGCCAAAAAGAAGAAGTTCAAGGGCAAAGGCGCCAAATCTCTGTTCCTGATCATCAACCCGACAGACGAAGAAGGCAAAGAACCGACGGGCAAAGTCGAATCGAACCTGGAATGCCAGTCGGAAAAGACCGAAGGTGAAGTGACAGGACCGAACACCGCAACGTGGTCCACGGTCTACAAGAAGTGCGAAGTGCACGCACTGAAAAACGAAATCGTCGGCCCGTGCGAAACCGAAGGTGCGCACTCAGGCGAAATCAAGACCGGACCGATGGAAGGCAAACTCGTCTACCTCAACGCAGCGAAAACGACTGTCGGCCTACGCCAGGCACCGGTGCCGGGCCCGTCATACGCGAAAATCTCGTGCATCGAAGGCCTCGTGAACGACACCCCGAGCGGTGAAGCGCTGCTCGAAGTCACGGGCAACACCAATCTCGCCAACAAGACGACTGGATTGGTCGCCAAGGAAGGCCCGCACCACGGTCAGGACCCCTACTACGAAGAAGAAGCGCACAGCGAAGCCGAAGCCTTCTCGGCCATCGACTTCAGCGGCTGCGTGGCCGAAGAAATGAAAAAAGGCCTGACCGAAGAAGAAGCACAGTTCGCGTGCATCCTGAGGTACGGCCCGCCCGCGCCGACGGCGCCTGTCACGCGCATCGCGCACATCTCGGGCGCCAAATCAGCGACCGCGCCTGAAACAGAGGTATTCACCTCCGTCAACAAGGGCGAAGCGTTCCTGATCGAAACCTGATCGCAAGGCGGTAAAGCAGTACCCAAGCAACAAGCAGCATTCGAAGCAACAAGAAGTAGCGCAGGTGGGGGGCCCAATTGGGCCCCCCACTTTTGTAGGCGCCCGGTCGTGAGCCCGACGCGTGCGGCCGAACGGTTCTGCGAGCCCCGTTCGGGGACACGGCGACCCGTGGCCGGCGCCCGCGGCGGGGCCGACCGGCATTGCGCTCCGCCGGGCCGCCCTGGCGAGCCGAGCTAAGCTTCCGCGGCCGGTGTTCAGCAAGGTGCTCATAGCCAACCGCGGCGAGATCGCGATCCGCATCGTCCGTGCTCTGGAGGAGCTCGGCATCGAGTCAGTGGCCGTGTACTCGGAGCTCGACAAAGACGCCCTGCACGCGGGGCGGGCCGACGAGTCCTACAACCTCGGTCCGGGCCCGGCCGCCGAGAACTACCTCAGCATCGAGAAGATCCTCGACGTGGCCGCCCGCTCGGGGGCCGAGGCGATCCACCCCGGATACGGCTTCCTGGCCGAGAACGCCGCCTTCGCCCAGGCCTGCGCCGACGCGGGCGTCGTCTTCATCGGGCCCCCCGCCAGCGCGATCGAGGCGATGGGCTCCAAGACCCGCGCCCGGGAGCTGATGAAGGCAGCGGGCGTGCCGATCGTCCCGGGCACCACCGAGCCCGTGGCCGACGCCGAGGAGGCGCTGAAGATCGCCTCCGAGCAGATCGGCTTCCCGGTGGCCGTGAAGGCGGCCGGCGGAGGGGGCGGCAAGGGCTTCCGCGTGGCGCTCACCGAGGAGGAGCTGCCCGGTGCCTTCGAGGGCTCCAGCCGCGAAGGCGAGAAGTTCTTCTCCGACGGAACCGTGTACCTCGAGCGCTACCTGCCCGACCCCCGCCACGTCGAGGTCCAGGTGCTCGCCGACACCCATGGCAACGTCATCCACCTGGGCGAGCGGGACTGCTCGATCCAGCGCCGCCACCAGAAGCTGATCGAGGAGTCCCCGGCGCCGGAATGGGTCGTCAACGAGGAGATGCGGGCCCGCATCGGCCAGATCGGCGTCGAGGCCGCCCGTGCCGTGAACTACGTCGGGGCGGGCACCATCGAGGGGCTGTTCGTGGCCGGCTCCTCCAACGGCTCCAAGGGCTCCGGCGAGTCCGAGTACTTCTTCCTCGAGATGAACACCCGCGTGCAGGTCGAGCACTGCGTCACCGAGATGACCACCGGCGTCGACATCGTCAAGGAGGGCATCCGGGCGGCCGCCGGCGAGCCGCTGTCCTACTCCCAGGAGGACATCGTGCTGCGGGGCCACGCGATCGAGTGCCGCATCAACGCCGAGGACGCCTCCAAGAACTTCGCCCCCGCCCCGGGCGCCATCGGCCGCTACCGCGAGCCCACCGGCCCCGGTGTACGGGTGGACTCGGGCGTCGGCGAAGGCGGCGAGGTCTCGCCGATGTACGACCCGATGGTCGCCAAGCTGATCGTCTGGGACGCCGACCGCGAGCAGGCCACCAAACGCATGCTGAGGGCGCTCGGCGAATACGAGATCGAGAAACTCAAGACGCTGATCCCCTTCCACAAGGCGCTGATGGCCAGCGACCAGTGGGCCCGGGGGGAGACCTGCAGGGACCTGCTCGAAGACAAGGCGTGGCTGAAGCAGCTCGCCTTCCCGGCGCCCGAGGCTCCCGTGGATGGCGAGGAGGACAGCGAGCGCGTCGAGCAGAAATACGACGTCGAGGTTTCCGGCAGGCGCTTTCAGGTCCGCGTCGTGGGACCCCCGATGGCGGGCTACGGAGCTGCGCCCCTGGATGGCTCGGCGGCGCGCTCCAACGGTCCCGCAGCGGGCGCCCGCCCGGCGCCCAAACGCGGCGCGCGCGCCTCATCGTCCTCGGGAGGCGGACCCGACATCCTGCCCTCGCCCCTGCAGGGGAACGTGTGGAAGGTGCTCGTCAAGCAGGGCGACGCCGTCAAGGAGGGCCAGCTGCTGGCGATCATCGAGGCGATGAAGATGGAGAACGAGATCACCGCCCACAAGAGCGGCACCGTCGTGGAGCTCCCCATCAGCGAGGGGCAGCCGATCCAGGCCGGCGCCCCGATCGCCACGATCAAGAGCGCCGAGGAGTCGAGCGGGCGGCTACTCCTGCTCCAGCCCGATGGCTCGGAGCACCTCCGCTTCGGTGCGGAACATCTGCCAGCGGACGATCGCGGCGTCACGGACGGTGAACGCGGACGCGACCTCGCTCTCGATCGGCGCCCGCTCACCTTGCCCCGCCCGCGCTGAAACGCGATCGCCAGGACGTGTGCGCCGATTTCGCTGGCTCTGATGAGCTCGATCGTCCACTCGTCCCACGCGCCGATCCAGTCGCTCATCGCCTCACGCACGCCGTCGTGCCCGTAAAAGGCGCGTGTGTCGAGCTGGTCCGGGAACTGCGTCACGGCGATGTCGGGCGAAAGGAGCTCGAACACCGCTCCGTCATCGCCGCGCAGGTACGCGTCGAAGACCGTACCAGCTCCACGTTTGTCCTCCTCTGCCATCGCTAGGCCGGCCCCAGGGCGGCGACATTCTGCGCGTGCAGCTCGCGCTGAGCCGTCCCGCGGCGCCCTTCGGGCAGCTGCGCCTGCTCCCCGCTCGCGCAGCGCCTCGAGGTAGGCGACGTCCTCCTCGAGCACCGAGCGGGCCCGCTCACGATCCATCAGCGGGCCGTGGCCGGCGACCACGTGCTCGGCCCGGTCGATGAGTCCTCGCAGGCGCTCGAGCGTCTCGAGATAGGTCTCGACCGTGCCTCCCGCCTGGAGCGTGGGGATCTCGATCGCCGACAGGTAGTCGCCGGCGACCAGCACGCCCGCCCAGTCGATGAAGAGCGCCATCCCGTCGGGAGTGTGGCCGGCGGTCGGGTGTAGCTCGAGCTCGCCGGTCGGCGATGTCCAGACGGCCGGGCACGGGCAGGCCCTGCAGCGAGCCGAGGGCCAGCGGCCCGGGGCGCTCGATGTAGAGCTCTTCGTCGAAGTCCCGCAGCCCGCGCTGCGCCTCCCCCGGGTTCTCCGCCAGGCGCTCGACGGTGCTCTCGGCGCATCCGAGGGCGAGCCCCGGGAACGCCAGGCGGCCGAGCAGATGGTCCCAGTCGCCGTGGGTGGCGAGCAGCCCGCTCGGCTCGGGGAAGCCGGCCTGTCCCAGCAGCCCCGGGAGCGAGTCGAGCTCTTCCGGGAGCACGGGCGAGTCGATCACGAACACCTCCGCCTCGCCGGCGGGCTCCTCCAGCACGGCCCGGACGACCACGCAGTTGAGGGCAAGGACGGCGCTGGTGACGAGCAGGACGTCCTGGTGGAGGGCTTGCGCCCGCACTCGCGGATCAGGTGATGCCGAGCAGCTTGGCCGCCTCTTTGAGGTTCGGGACCTCGGCGGTCGGCTTCTTCTGAGAGGAGTCGAGTTTCTGTTTGTGGCGGTTGACCCAGATCACGGGCACGCGCGCTTTGATGCACGGAACGACGTCGTGGTAGTGGCTGGCGGCCACGTGGACCCAGCCCCGCTTGCCGCCGATGCGCCGGGCGCACTCGGTGAAGTGGGCCGGCTCGGGCTTGTAGGAGCGGACCTGCTGGGCGGTCACGACGAGGTCGAAGTCGGTGGGGATGTGCCGGCGGGTCTGCCCGAGCAGCTTGTCGTCGATGTTCGAGAGCAGACCGAGTTTGTACTTCTTGGCCAGCTTCACGAGCTGGGGATTCGTCTCCCGGAAGGGCTTCCAGCGCTGGACCGATTCGGGCAGGAAGCCCGACCGCGAAGGCTCGAGGTTCCACTCGAGCCGTTTGGCGATCTCCAGGGCCGTCCGCCGCAGCACCTCGGCGTAGAGCTCGTAGGAGCCGGCCTCGATTTCCTGCTCGATCTCGTGGAACATCGGGATCAGGACGTTGCGGTCCAACTCGATGCCGTCGCGGTCGGCCTCCTTGGCGAAGGCTTCGTAGACGCCCGTCTCCCAGTCGATCAGGGTGCCGTACACGTCGAACGTGACAAAGGAGACGTTCTTAGGTATCGGCATGAGCGACGGGCATTATGCCGCGCCGGAGCAGAAATCCCGGGTCTCGGCCGAAATTCGTGATCGCAGCGCGGGAATCTGGCTTTGCGTTAGAGTCCCGCGCCGCAAATGGACCTGCTTGAGTACCAAGGCAAGCAGCTGTTCGCGCGCCACGGCCTGAAGGTCTCCTCCGGCAGAGCAGTCGAGAACGTGGAGGATGCGGTGGCCGCGGCAGCCGAGATCGGCTACCCCGTCGTCGTCAAGGCGCAGGTGCTGATCGGCGGGCGCGGCAAGGCCGGCGGGGTCAAGCTCGCCGCCGACGAGGCCGAGCTGCGTGAGCACGCCGGAAACATCCTCGGCATGGACATCCGCGGCCACACCGTCCACACGGTCTGGATCGAGCACGCCTCGGACATCGCCTCCGAGTACTACGCCGCCGTCCTGCTCGACCGCTCGGCGAAGAAGCCGCTGGTGATGTTCAGCACCGAAGGGGGCGTCGACATCGAAGAGGTGGCCGAGCGCAACCCCGAGCGCCTGATCCGCCACCACGTGGACCCGCTGGCGGGGCTCGCCCGCGAGGAGGGCGTGGCGATCGCGACCGAAGGCGGCGCCGACGCGGATGTGATCGAGCAGGTGGGCGACGCGCTCGTGGCCCTGTATGAGGTGTGGGACACCGAGGACGCCACCCTGGCCGAGATCAACCCCCTGATCGTGACCCCCGAGCGGGAGGTGAGGGCGCTCGATTCGAAGGTCTCCCTGGACGGGAACGCGCTCTTCCGCCACCCGGACAACCAGGATCTCTCCGACGCCGAGAACGAAGACCCGATCGAGCGCCGGGCCCGTGAACAGGGCGTCCAGTACGTCAAGCTCGACGGCGACATCGGCATCCTCGGCAACGGTGCCGGGCTCGTCATGTCGACCCTCGACGTGGTCGCCCACGCGGGCGGCTCGCCCGCCAACTTCCTCGACGCCGGCGGCGGCTCCAACGCCGAGAAGATCCGCCAGGCGGTCGAGCTGCTGCTCGCCAACGAGAACGTGAAGGCGGTGCTGTTCAACATCTTCGGCGGCATCACCCGCTGTGACGAGGTCGCCCTCGGGCTGATCGAGGCCTTCGAGCAGATCAAACCGGACGTGCCCTTCGTCGTGCGCCTGGACGGGACCAACGACGTCGAGGGCCGCAGGCTGCTGCAGGAGGCGGCGCTGCCCAACGTCCACCCGGCCACCACCATGAACGAGGCCGCCGAGATGGTCGTGGCGCTGGCCGCCGGGCGGCCGGTCGGGGCGGGCGCCTGATGTCCTCCGCGGTCCGGGAGGCGAACGCCTGATGTCGGTCCTGGTCGACGAGGGGACGCGCCTGGCAGTGGCCGGCATCACCGGCCGCGAGGGCAGCTTCCACACGCTCAACAACCGCAACTACGGGACCAACGTGGTCGGCGGCGTGACCCCCGGCAAGGGCGGCCAGGACGTCGAGGGGATCCCCGTGTTCGACAGCTGGCAGGAGGCGATGGAGGAGTCCCAGCCGAACACGGCGATGATCTTCGTCCCGCCCCGCTTCGCCGCCGACTCGATCCTCGAGGCGGCGGCCGCGGGCGTGGAGCTGGTGGTCACGATCACCGAGGGCATCCCCGCCCACGACGAGCTGCGCGTCTACAACACGCTCAAGCGCGACCACCCGGGCACGCGCCTGGTGGGCCCGAACTGCCCCGGCATCCTGTCCCCCGGGAAGGCCAACGTGGGCATCATCCCGGCGGCCTTCTTCAAGCCCGGCAACGTCGGCGTGGTCTCCCGCTCGGGCACCCTCACCTACCAGATCGGCAACGAGATCGCCCAGGCCGGATTCGGCTGCAGCACGATCGTGGGGATCGGCGGCGACCCGGTCCCGGGCTCCTCCTTCGTCGACGTGCTGGAGCTGTTCGAGGCCGACGAGCAGACGGAGCTGGTGGTCCTCTCCGGGGAGATCGGGGGCTCGGCCGAGGAGGAGGCCGCCGAGTACATCCAGGCCAACATGAGCAAGCCCGTGGTCGCCTACATCGCCGGCTTCACCGCCCCCGCCGGCAAGCAGATGGGCCACGCCGGGGCGATCGTGTCGGGAAGCTCGGGCACGGCGGCCGCCAAGGCCGAGGCGCTCGAGCAGCGCGGGGTGCGTGTCGGGCGGACCCCCACCGAAGCGGCCTCGATCGCCGTCGAGGTGCTCGGCGGCGCCCCCGCCGGCGCCTCCTGAGCGCAAGCCACAGGCGCCTCCCCCGCCGCCCGGACGCCCGGGCCGCAGGCAGCCACGCAGCGCCCCGTGGGGCCACGGCTAGGCTTGCCCGTAGTGGACCAGGGCATCGCCGACACGCTCGCCGAGCTGCAGCTCAAGATCGGAGAGCTGGAGCGTGCCCTGCGCACCATCACCGAGCCCGCCACCGACCCCACGGCTCCCGTGCCCGCATCTCCCCCGGGCGGGCTCGCTCCCGCGGCCGTGTCGGCTCCCGCGGCCGACATGTCGGCTCCCGCGGCTGTGCCGGCTGCCGCGACGATCGTGCCGGGCTCCGCGCAGCCGATGCCCGCTCCCGCGGCCGGCCGGGAGGAGGCCCACCAGGGCAGGATCATCGACGAGGCGCTGGAGCGCCACGGGCCCGACGGAGCTTCCGAAGGAGCTGCCGGCGGGGCGTCCGCCGGCGAGCCCGCGCCGGCGCCCCCGGGGCAGCTCCGGCCTCGCGCGGGGCAGCGAGCGAACCTGACTCCCCGGCCTCGGCTCCGCAGGAGCTGCTGCGATTTCGCGAGCGCCTCTCGCGAACGGCGTCCGAGCTGACGCACGAGTACGACGAAGTCCTCGGGCGCCTAAGCTACGCCGCTATGCCGAGCGCCCCCGCCTCGACCATCTCCTTCGCCCGCGGCGCCCCGTCGCTGGACATCGTCGACGTGGACGGCCTGCGCGACGCGGCCGTGCGTGCCTTCGAGACCGACCCCGCCGGCACGACCGCCTACGGCACCTCGATCGGCTACCCGCGCCTGCGCAGCTGGATCGCCGAGCACCACGGCGTGGAGCCCGAGCGGGTGCTGGTGACGAACGGGTCGATGCAGGCAGACGCGTTCCTGTTCGAGCACCTGGTCCGCTCCGGCGACGAGGTGATCGTGGAGCGCCCCACGTATGACCGCACGCTGCTCTCGCTGCGCGAACGCGGGGCCCGCATCCACGCCGTCGAGCTGCAGCCCGACGGCATCGACGTTGACGCCCTGGAGCAGCTGCTTGAGCCCCGCCGGGGGCGCGCGCCCGACCCTGGCCCACATCATCCCCAACTTCCAGAACCCGGCCGGCTACACGCTGTCGGTGGAGAAGCGCAAGCGCCTGATGCAACTCGCGGGCGACCACGGCTTCCTCGTGTTCGAGGACGACCCCTACGTTGCGCTGCGCTTCGGCGAGGCCTCGCCCCCGACGATGCTGTCGCTGAACCCCGAGCACGTGGTGTACGCCTCGTCGTTCTCGAAGACCGTCTGCCCCGGGATCCGGGTGGGCTACCTCGTCGGCCCGCCGGAACTGATCGCGGCGATCGCCAAGCTGGCCACCAACACCTACATCTCACCGAACATGGTGGCCCAGTCGATCGTGTACGAGTTCTGCGCCTCCGGGGCGATCGAGCGCTCGATCGAAACCGTGCGGGCAGCCCTCGCCGAGCGCGTCGCAACGCTCGCGGGGGCCCTGCGCCGGGAGCTGCCGGAGGCCCAGTTCGTGGAGCCCGAGGGGGGCTACTTCATGTGGGTCACGCTGCCGCCCGGTACCGACGTGGCGGCACTGTTCGACGCCGCCGCCGAGCGCGGCGTGGCGTTCGTGAAGGGCACCGACTTCATGCTCGAGGGCGGCGAGAACGCGCTGCGGCTGGCCTACTCCGGGGTCACGCCGGAGCAGATCGAGGCCGGCGTCAGCCGCCTCGCCGAGGCCTACCGCTCGCTGTAGCCCCTGCCCGGGGCTCTTTTCCCTCACGCCGTCCCGTATTCGGCCGGCTGGCCAAGTTGACATACCGGGTCTGGGCGGACTAGGCTTGGGTCTGCGTCAGAACGCATGGCTTTCCGGCAAGGAAGGGGCGCCGGCGGGGGAGCAGCGGATCGATCGCTAGATAATCCGTGGTTCAAAGCCAAATTGGGAGGGAATGATGTTTGATCGCAAGCGAGGTCGGCCGAGCCGACCGAACGGCGCGCATGCCACTCGCCCGGGAGCCCGGATGCTCTCGGCCGGCGTTGTGGCCGTGCTCGCCGTGGCGATGGGACTGCTGGGAGCAATGGGAGCCTTCGCCAGCGGCGGGGCGCCCGGGGCCGAAAGCAGGCATTCAGTTGAAATAACGCGCCACGAAGCGGTGCTCGAAGCCAAAGTGTTCCCGCACGGCAGCGAAACCGAATGCGAATTCGAATACGGGACCACCAAAGGCGCGCTCAACCAGACAGCGAAATGCCTCTTCAAACCGGGCAGCCGCAACATCGGCGTGCCCGAGTTCGCCAACCTGACAGGTCTCAACGAAAGCACGACCTACTACTGGCGCATCCACGCCAGCAACGAACACGGGACGGTCAACGGCGACGAAAAGAGCTTTACGACGCTGCCGACCGCGCCCCACGCCAACACGGAACCGGCCGAAGACGTCAAGCACACGCAGGCGACCCTCAACGGCTTTGTGACTCCGAACGACTCCGAAATAACGCAGTGCTACTTCGAATGGGGCACCGAAAAAGAAAACCTCACGCAAGTGGCAAACTGCGCCCAGACGGTGCCCACAGGTGGGGAACCGTCCGAACCCGTGTTCGTGTCGGCGAACCTCGGCAGCCTCGCGGAAAGCACGACCTACTACTTCCGTCTGGTCGCCAAGAACGCCTTCGGCGAAGACGTCGGCGGCAAGCACAACTTCGAGACGCTGCCGGCTGCGCCGCACGCCAACAGCGAAGGCGCCAAGTTCATCGAACGAAACACAGCCACACTGTGGGGCTACGCGAGGCCGAACGGCTCCAAAATCACGGCGTGCAACTTCGAATACGGCATCGCACCGAACATCACCACAACGGTTCCATGTGAATCGTTCGGTGTCCTCAGCGGTGAAACCAGGGAAGAAGTCAAAGTGCCGGTGAGCGGCCTGCAGGAAGGCACCGAATACTCGGTCCGCCTGGTGGTGACGAACTCCCAGGGCACCGACACGAGCGAAGTCGCCAACTTCGTGACGCTGCCGGCCGGGCCGAACGTGCTCATGCACTTCGCCCACAACGTGACCGCGACCTCGGCCGAACTGGTCGCGGCCGTCAACCCCAAGGAATCCCCGACGGAATGCTATTTCGAATACGGGACCACCCAGGCGCTCGGCCACGTCGCCCCATGTGAAAACTCACCGGGCGAAGGCGACGAACTGGTCAAGGTGCACGCGAAAATCAGCGGCCTCACACCCAACACCACCTACCAGGTGCGCGTTGAGGCTTTCAACGAAAAGGGATCCGACCGGGGCGGGGAAGGTGAAAAACACAACTTCACCACCGCCGAAGGAAACAAAGCCCCGATCGTCAACAAGGTCACGCCGAAGAAGGCGACCGCGGCCGGAGGCAACGTGGTCAAGATCAACGGCGACTTCTTCGAAGAAGTGACCGCCGTTGACTTCGGCTTCGCCGAAGGCACGATCGACAAGGTCGAAGCGGGCAACGTGAACAAAGAAGGGTTCATCGAAGTCACCGCGCCACCCGGCGTCGGAAAGGTGGACATCACGGTATTCACCGCCCACAACGGCAGCAGCGCGATCACCAGCAAGGACGTCTACCAGTACGGTAAGCCGTTCATCACCAGCCTGACCCCGAGCGAAGGCTCGGTCTCCGGCGGGACCGAAGTCACCGTCGAAGGCGCCGGCTTCGAACTGGGTCACGGAACCGAATTCGTGTTCGGCAAGATCAAGGCTACCTCCGTCGAATGCGCGTCCACGATCAGCTGCGTGGTGGTAGCCCCGCCCGCAGAAATCAAGGTGCACCACAAAGTGGCGAAACCGGTCGCCGGCGAAGTCAAGGTCTACGCGATCGTGAACGGCACCAAAAGCACCAAGGCGAAGTTCACATACACCGAATAGCGACACGATCTAGATAGCCGTAGTGCGGCCGCCGGGCCCTCCAGGTCCGGCGGCCGCTTTCTTTCCCGACCAGCGCAGTTGTGCGCGGGTTTGACAGGCCGGGCCCGAGAGGACTAGGCTTGGGATCGCGTCATACACGTGGCTTTCCGGCGGGAAGGGGCGCCGGCGGGGGAGCAGCGGATTGATAGCTCCACGAGTCCGTGGTTCAAAGCCAAATTGGGAGGGAACAATGCTTGATCGCAAGCGAGGTCGGCGGAGCCGGCCGAACGGCGTCCATGCCCCACGCCCGGGAGCTCGGACGCTCTTGGCCGGCGTGGTGGGGGCGCTCGCCGTAGCACTTGGACTTCTGGGGGCCATGGGAGCTTTCGCCAGCGGCGGAGCGCCCGGCGTCGAAACGGAAAGGGCCGAGCAGGTCACCCGCACCACCGCAGTGGTGGAAGCCACGGTCGAACCGAACGGCGCCACGACCGAATGCAAATTCGAATACGGGACCTCCGAAGGGAGCCTCAACAAAATCGCTCCCTGCGCCTTCGCCCCCGGCGAACGGCCGATCAGGGTGCAGGAGTACGCGCAGCTGGGAGGTCTCAGCGAAACGACGACCTACTTCTTCCGGATCACGGCCAAAAACACCAACGGTTCGAAAACCGGCGCAATCCACGAATTCGCCACGCTTCCCAACAAGCCGCACGCCAACACCGAACCGGCTGAAGAAATCAAGCACACCTCCGCGACCCTCGTCGGCTACGTGACGCCGAACGACTCGGAAGTAACCGAATGCTCCTTCAGCTACGGCACTGAAGCGAACAACGAGACGAAAACCGCCTCATGTGTGCCGGGCACGATCGCGGCAGGCGAAGAACCGTCCGAAGCGAAGAGGGTGGAAGCCAAACTCAGCGGACTGAGCGAAAAAACAAAGTACTTCTATCGCCTGCACGCAACAAACGCGTTCGGTGAAGACAAGGGCGGCAACAACAACTTCACCACGCAGCCGTCGGGGCCGAACCCGGGTGGACTGCTCGCCGGGGCGGTCGAACGCACGACGGCTACGCTGAAGGGCACCGTGATTCCCGACGGTGCAAAAGTCACGGCGTGCACGTTCGAATATGGCAAGCCGACCGAAAGTGAAGGACCGCTCGAAAACTCCATTCCGTGTGAATCGCTGCCGGCTGGTGAAGGCGAAGCGAAGGAACCCGTCAGCGCGAAACTGAGCGGGCTCGCCGAAGCGACGACCTACGAGTACCGCCTGACCGCGGTTAACTGCACTCGGCGAAGGCGTGAGCGGGAACAAACGGTTCACGACTCTGCCGACTGCCCCGAACGTGTTGATGCATCACGCCAATAACGTCACCAACGAATCGGCCGAACTGTCCGCGTCGGTGAACCCCGAAGGCGGGGAAGTCACGCAGTGCTTCTTCGAATACGGGACGACCCGGGCGCTGGGGAAAGTCGCACCATGCAGTGCCCTGCCCGGCAACGGCGAAAAATACGTCCCCGTCGGTGCCAAAGTCACCGGGCTCGAAAAAAGCACCGAATACCTCGTGCGCATCGTGGCGGTCAATGCCGGCGGCGTAGGGCGCGGCGGTGAAGGCGAAAACCACAACTTCATCACCACGAACGGCAGTGCCAGCCCGGTCGTAGAAAAGATCTCGGGGAAGAAGGGCCCGGCGAAAGGCGGGAACACGGTCAAGATCAAGGGCAAAAACTTCGAACACGTCGTCGCGGTGTTCTTCGGGCCCAATGAAGCTACGGTGACGAAATCCGAAGTCCTGAAGCTCGAAGTGACCGCGCCCCCGGGCGTCGGCAAAGTGGGAGTCAAGGTGGTGACCGAAGCGGGAACCAGCAAACCGGGCAGTGGTAGCGAATACCTCTACGGCAAGCCGGAACTCACCTCGATCTCGCCGAACGAAGGACCGCTCGCGGGCGGCACCGTGACAACGGTCAAAGGGTTCGGCTTCGAACTGGGTGAACACGGCACCACGTTCGAATTCGGCAAAAGCAACCCGTCATCGGAAGTGGACTGCACCTCCACGACGGAATGCACCGTGGTCGCGCCGAAAGGATCCAAACCCAAACATGGGGTCAAGGTCCAGGCGAAGGTCAACGGGCTGAAGAGCACGAAGCTCGAATACAAATACAACGAATAGCGACCGAAGCTAGATAGCCATACACCGGCCGCCGGGGCCCCAGCGCTCCGGCGGCCGGTTGCTGTCGAACCGGCCCGACCTAGCGGCCGTAGCGCTGTCCGAGCACCAGCTGCTCGGGCAGGGCGGTGCGCGGCGGCGGGGAGGGGTCGGCGATCACCGACACCGTCTCCGCGACGCTCGGCGTGATGCTCAGCAGCTGCCCGTCGGCGGTGCGGACCGCCACGCTCTCGTCGTCGCGCTCCTCGAGCACCCCGTCGAGGCCGGGCTCGAGGCCCGATGCCTTCAGGTAGTGGAGCAGGTCCTCGGCCTCGTTCTCGAAGCGCATGACCCGCACCGTCGCCCCGACCTCGACGTCGGCGAGGGGGACGCCCGCGAGGCGGCTGCCGGCCACGATCGGGTGGCCGTGGGGGCAGGTCTTGGCGTCGCCGATGGCGGCCATCATGCGCTCCTCGAGCACCGGCGACATGGCGTGCTCCAGGCGCTCGGCCTCCTCGTGGACCTCGTCCCAGGGCACCCCGAGGACGTCGGTGAGGAAGCGCTCGATCATGCGGTGGCGGCGCACGATGTCCTCCGCGTGCCGCGGCCCCGGACTCGGTGAAGGCGATCGAGCGGTCGGCCGCGCGGGTGATGTAGCCGTCGCGCTCCAGGCGCCCGATCATCTCGTGCACGGTCGGCGGTGAGAGCTGCATCGCCCGCGCGACGTTGGCCGCCGTCATCGGGCAGCTCGGCCTCCTGCAGCCAGAACAGGCTCTGGAGGTACTCCTCCTCGGCGACCGTCGCCTGCGTCCCCTCCGCGTCGTTCACGCCGGAGATGCTAGAGCCCCGCGCCAGCCGGGCCACTGCGGCGGCCCGGTTGGGCGCCTACGCGCCTGATTGGCGGCCGCCTACAGCGACAGCTGGTCGAAGGTGCACTCCAGCGGGGGCTTGTCCTCGCGCCAGCGGCGCAGCTTGGCGCCGTGGCGGATGCGCCCCGCCGAGACGTGGTCGAAGTCGATCTCCACGACCAACTCGGGGCGCAGTCCGACCCACTCGAGATCGCGCCCCGCGCTCCAGCGGCTCTTCTCGCCGGAGCCCCTCTCGCCCGTCTCATACGGCGCCAGGAAGCCCACCAGCCTGCTCTTCTCGGCTGCGGTCAGCCCCGAGCAGTGGCCCACCACGCGCAGATCGGAGCCGTCGTAGAGACCGAGGATCAGCGCCCCGACGGTGTTCTCCGCCTTGCCCGGACGCCAGCCGACCACGACGGCGTCGATCGTGCGCACGCGCTTGACCTTCACCATGCCCTTGCGCTCGCCCGGGAGGTAGGGGGCGTTGCGCTGCTTGGCGATCGCACCCTCGGCCCGCTGGAGCCACACCTGGGCGCCCTCAGGGGTGTCCGAGCTGGGGATCGTCTCGACCGGGGCCGCCGCGAAGGCGTCGCCCCCCACGAGCTCGTGCAGGCGCTCGCGACGGGCGGTGAACGGCTGCTCGAGCAGCACCTCGTCGTCGAGCGCGAGCAGGTCGAAGACGACGTACTCGGCGGGGGTCTCCTGGGACAGGCGCTGGATGCGTGACTCGGCCGGGTGGATCCGCTGGCCGAGGGCGTCGAAGTCCTCGTGGCCCTCGGAGTCGCGCACCACGATCTCGCCGTCGAGCACGTAGCGCCCGGGCGGGAACGTCAGCTCGGGGAAGTAGCGCCCGAGCGGGCGGCCGTTGCGCGACTGCAGGTAGATCTCCTCCCCGTCCACGAAGGCCAGGCAGCGAAAGCCGTCCAGCTTGACCTCGTAGCAGTACTCCTCCCCTTCCGGCAGGGTCTTGCGCGACAGCGCCAGCTGGGGCGCCAGCGGCGGGGTCAGCGGCAGCGTCACTGCTCGGCCTTGCGAGCGCGGGCGCGGCTGGGCTGGACGCGGGGCGGCTCGCCGCTGCGCTTGCGGAAATGGGGCGGCCAGGGCGCGTCGCCGAGGCCTTCGCTGCTCGTCGCGGACGGCCAGCTCCAGCAGCTGATCGAGCTTGCCGACACGCTCGTCCAGGGCCGCCGACGGGTCGCCCCGCTCGCGCAGTCGCGCGGGCACCGTCTGCAGCGTCAGCTCGGCCGGCTCCACGTCGGGGACCTCGTCCCACTCCAGCGGGCAGGAGACGCGCGCGTCGGGCACCGCCCGCACCGAGTAGGCCGAGGCGATCGTGCGGTCGCGCGCGTTCTGGTTGTAGTCGATGAAGACGCCCTTCGCGTTCCTCCTTCCACCAGCGGCTGGTGGCCCGGCCCGGCATCCGCCGCTCGACCTCCCGCGCCAGGGCGAGGGCCGCGCGGCGCACTTCTTCGAAGCTCTCCTGCGGCTCGATGCGCACGTAGATGTGGATCCCCCGCGAGCCGGATGTCTTCGGGAAGCCCTCAAGGGCGTGCTCCGCCAGCACCTCGCGCACGGTCAGCGCGACCTGGCGGACCTCGTCGAAGGCGACTCCCGGCTGCGGGTCGAGATCCACCCGCAGCTCGTCAGGGTGGTCGAGGTCGGCCCGGCGCACCGGCCAGGGGTTCCAGTCGACCACGCCGAGGTTCACGCCCCACAGCAGGTGGGCCCCGTCGTTCGGGACCAGCTCACGGGCATGGCGTCCGCTGGGGAAGGTCACGGTGGCCGTCTGCAGCCACTCCGGCGCGCTGTCGGGCACGCGCTTCTGGAAGAACGGCTTCCCCGCGACGCCGTCCACCCACCGCTTCAGGACCGTCGGGCGATCGCGCAGGCCGCGCACGACGGCCTCCTGGCACTCGAGGTAGTAGTTGGCGAGGTCCAGCTTCGTCAGGCCCGGCTCGGGGAAGAAGACCTTGCCCGGGTTGCTGAGACGCACCTCGCGGCCGCCGGCCTCCAGCACGACGCTCTCACCCTTCTTGGCGGCCATCGGCTGAAAGGATGCCGCATGTGCGCCCCAACCTCCGCCTGCTGCTCGTCAGCGAGCCGTTCGGGGCCAACCTCGGGGCCGAGGCAGCCGCTCGGCTGGCTGGCGCGGGGTATGCAGGACGGGGGTCTGCCCGAGCCCGATGTGCTGGCCCTGCCCGGCGGCCTGAGGGCCGGGCCGGAGCTCCAGGACCTGCTCGAGCAGGAGCGCTTCGTGCAGCGCCTGCCCGCCGCCCGGGCGCTCCTGATCGCCGCGGCCCGCCTGGACGGGGACATGCTCCAGGACACCCCCGCCTTCGAGCTGGCCACCCGCGCCCGCCAGGGGGGCGTCCCCTGCTACGCGGTCACGGCGGAGAACGGCCTCGATTCCTTCCAGGCGCGGATCCTCGATCTGCAGCTCGTGCTCCAGGCCGGGGCACCACGGTCGCTGCGGGCGGCGGGGAGCGACGCTCGCACAAGAGGTGCTGGCGGGGCTTCGGTAGGGCGGTCTTCTCCCGGGCGTAGGGTGCGCGCCTACACGACCAAGGGAGGTTGGCGATGAGGCGGGTGTGCGGTATGGGTGTCGTACTGGTTGCGGCGCTGTTTGCGATGACGGGCACGGCGGTTGCCTCGGGGGGCATCAAACTGTGCGTACCGAAGAAGGAAGGCAGCCCGCTCGTCACGCCAAAGCACGGCAAGTGCCATAAGGGCTACAAGCTGACCGCGCTGGGCGCGGAAGGCAAACCCGGAGGTGCAGGTGCCCCCGGCCCCAAAGGAGAAGCCGGGGCGGAAGGGAAGGCCGCCACCGCGGGACTCAGCAGCGGCGAACTGGAAACGCTCAGGAGCCTGCTGCCGCACATCAGCTTCATCGCCTCCGGCGTCGCCAGCAAGCCCACGATCCAGTTCTCCGGTGTGAACGTCCAGGTCGTCAACGGGGCAGGCAAGACCGAAACGACGAACGGCGAGGGCAACCTCGTGATCGGCTACGACGAGAACGGAGGCAAACACGAACAGACGGGTTCGCACGACCTGGTCCTCGGCGAGGAACAGACGTTCACGAGTTCGGCGGGCATTGTTGCCGGATACGAAGATGCGATCACCGCCGCGTTCGCGACGGTCACCGGGGGCGAGTACAACGTCGCCAGTGGCCGGAACTCCTCGATCAGCGGCGGCGAAGGAAACGCCAGCAGCGGCTCGGTGGCTTCGGTAAGCGGCGGAGACGCCAATACAGCGTCCGGCGGCGACGCGTCGATCAGCGGCGGCGAGAAGAACCAGACCACAAGTCTCTTCTCCTCCGTCAGCGGCGGCGAGGAAAACGTTGCCAGCAACGAATGGGCGTCGGTCAGCGGCGGCCAGCAAAATACCGCCAGTGGCTCTCACTCCTCCGTCGGCGGCGGGAGCGGGAACACCGCCACCGGAAACCTGGCGTCGGTCAGCGGCGGCCAGACAAATACCGCCAGTGGCTCTCACTCCTCCGTCGGCGGCGGGAGCGGGAACACCGCCACCGGAGACCTGGCGTCGGTCAGCGGCGGGGAGCAGAACGAAGCCAGCGGGGAATTCGCAGCCGTCAGCGCTGGGATTGCGAACCAGGCCAGGGGAACTGCGGACTCGATCAGCGGTGGAAACGTCAATATCGACGCCGGCACGGCCACATCGATCGGCGGCGGCAACGGCAACAAAGCCGCCGCAAACGAATCGTGGATCGGCGGCGGCTTCGTCAATTTCACCGACGGCGAATTCTCAGCCATCTTCGGCGGCCGCGAACTGTCGACGAGCACCATCTACCAAACCAAGCCATAGGAGAGCGAGACCCGTGTCGGCTGCCCGGGCCTCGCGCGACCGGGCAGTCGTGCCATAGGGCGACGCCTCAGAGGTGGGAGTTCTCGCCTACTCCGCGAGCCCCACGGCTTTGAGGGCCTGATCATGATCGACGAAGATTCGGATTCGCCTGATCTTGCCGTCGACGAGGTCATACACGTTCGTCTGGGCCGTCTCCATGGGAATGCCGCTCGCACGTCCGTGGGAGGCGGTCTGGATGGGCGCCAGTACCTGATCCTCGCCGACCGCCTTCAGGTCCTGGATCTCGATTTGAAAGTCAGGGGCAGCGTCCTCGACATCGGTCAGGAAGCGCCTTATCCCCTGCGGGCCTTCATAGACACCCGCGATGACCGCCGGGATATGGAGCTCCACATCGGGGGTGCAGTACGCCAGATATCCCTCCAGGTCACGCGCGTTGAGTGCCGCGACCGCTCGACGGACGACCTCCAGATTCTCCTGCGACATCGTTACGTCTCCAGGTCGAGCGTCGGGGGCCTCTCGGACATCGTGCTCGCAGTATCCCGACCGCGAACGCTCGTCGCCGGTCTGCGGCGGCTACAGCGCGGCGGGCGTGCCTGCGAGAGATAGTACAAGCGGGCTACCCACCGCTACGCGTCGGTGAGCGGCGGCCGCGACAACACGGCGACCTCCCGGGTTTCGTCGATCTTCGGGGGCAAAGAACTCAAAACGATCTCCGAATACGAAGCGATCCCCTAACCAGAACAGGGCACCTCGCGGAATGGTGGCCCGTGCGTCACAGCATGGGCCACCACGCCGGGCCCTCGAGTAACAACCTCAGAACTCAGAGTTTGTGCGCTACGCGTTCTTGTGCGAGCCGTTCGCCAGCGGCGCGGCCGTCGTCGATCTCGACGTAGCTCGTCATTCGCTCGATGCGTCCATCGGCCCAGGCGGCCACGTTCGCGTAGCGGAGCTCAAGGAACCCGCCGCTGCCCCGGAGACGCCCGCGTTGGAGGAACACGCCGAAGCCCACCCAGCTGCCAAGATCACGGAACTCCTGCAGCACTTGCTCGTAGTCGTCGTAAACCCCTATCCACTCTTCGAGGGCGATGCGTATTGCGTCGCGGCCTTCAAAGACCTCCAAGCCTCGATCCCATACTGCTCCCGTCGAGAATATGGCGGCGGCAGCAGCAAAGTCGCGCCGATTGCAGGCGTCGACGAGCCGTCGCGACAACTGCTCCAGGTCGGGCGCGGTCGACTCCTCGGGCATCGCTTCCAGTATCCCGTTTCCAACCGCGCCTCGCCGGTAGGCAGCGGACCACCGGACGCGGACCGGAGAGTCCTGGCGCTCCGGGTGCTCGCCTGCCGGCCAGCGCGGGCCGGCAGAGCGTAGTGTCAGAAACGACGGAAGGCTGGCGCCTCCTGTACGCGACCCCTTCCAGAGACGAGGACTCTAAAAATGCGTGCGCGCTTGATGGCGCCGCGCCAAAGCGAACGAGGAGGTTTCCATGAGGCGGGTATGTGTTGCGGGCGTCGTACTAGTGGCGGCGCTGTACGCGATGGCGGCTACGGCGGCGGCTTCGGGCGCTATCAAGCTATGCGTTCCGAAGAAGGAAGGCAGCGCGATCACGACGCCCAAGCACGGCAAGTGCAAGAAGGGGTTCAAGCTGACGGGCCTGAGCGCGGAAGGTAAGCAAGGCAAGGAAGGCAAGACGGGGACGGAAGGCAAAAAAGGCCCGGAAGGCAAACAGGGCGCGGCCGGAACCACGGGTCTTAGCGGCAGCGAACTGGAAACGCTGAAGGCGTTGCTGCCGCACATCAGAGTTCGATCGGCTCCGGTGTCGCCGCGAAGCCGACGGTCCAGTTCTCGGGCGTGAACGTGCAGATCGTCAACGGGGAAGGGAAAACCGAAACGACGAACGGCGAGGGCAACCTCGTGATCGGCTACGACGAGAACGAAGGCAAACACGAACAGACCGGCTCGCACGATCTGATCCTGGGCGAGGAGCAGACATTCACGAGCTCGGGGGGCCTCGTCGCTGGGTTCGAAGATGCGATCACCGCGGCGTTCGCGACCGTCACCGGTGGCGAGTTCAACGTCGCCAGTGGCCGGAACTCCTCGATCAGCGGCGGCGAACAGAACACCGCCAGCGGCCCGGTCGCATCGGTCAGCGGAGGCCTCGTCAACAGCGCGACCGGTGGCAGCGCCTCGGTCAGCGGCGGCGAGAACAACTGGGCAAGGGGAGCGGAGGCGTCGGTCTCGGGCGGCAACGACAACGAAGCACTGGGGAGCAACGGCGCGTGGGCAGCCGGTGGGTTTGAAAACCACTCGCTGGGAAGCTCCACCTCGGTAGTGGGCGGTAAGAACGACACGGCCGAAAATCAGAACGCTGCCGCCCTCGGTGGCTTCGCCGCTCTCGCCAGCGGCCTCGACTCTGTGGCCAGCGGCGGCGAAGGCAACACTGCTAGCGCCCTGACGTCATCAGCCTTCGGTGGATTTCACAACACCGCCAGCGGTGGCAACTCAGTTGCCAGCGGTGGCGCGAGCAACGTATCCGAAGGGAACGCTACGACAACAAGCGGTGGCAAGCTGAACAAGGCCAGCGGCACCGCGGCGTCGATCAGCGGAGGAGAAAGCAACGAAGCAATTGGATCCGAGGCGTCGGTCAGCGGCGGCAAAGGAAACAAAGCAAAAGCGAACTACACCTCGATTCTCGGCGGCAAACTCCAAGAAGCGGCCACCGAATTCGAAACCAAGCCGTAGCGGCTTCAGTCAACGGAATCTCGACGGCCCGGCCCTTGCGGTCGGGCCGTCGTGGTTTCGGGGCAGGCGGACGGGTCACCGCGGACCAACACCACCCCAGGTGTCACCCAGCGGGGCACCCTCAGCGCTGACAACCCGGGCACCAGAAGGTGAGACGGTTGTCCTCCCACTGGCCCCGCTGACGGATCGTCGTGCCGCAGCGGGAGCAGGGCTCGCCGCCACGCCGGTACACCGCCCGGGGCCGGGCCTCGAAGCCGTCCCGGGCCGACTGGGACATGCGCTCGCGGGCGAACGCGACGACCTGCAGCGCCTCCTCGTCGCCCACCTCGCCGGTGGCCCGCCACGGGTCCACGCCGGCGGCGAAGCACGCCTCCGCCTTCCAGAGGTTGCCGATCCCGGCGAGGATGCGCTGGTTCAGCAGCGAGTCCCCGATCGGCCGCCGGGGATCCTCGGCGCGGAGGTTGCGCAGGAACAGGTCCTCGTCGAAGCTCTCGCCGAGCACGTCCGGCCCCAGCCGGGTCGAACTGCGGATCGCGCCGGGCGCGAGCGTCGCTGAGCAGCTCGAGCACCAGGGCCGTCGAACTGCACCACCTCCCAGCCGTCCGTGCGGATCACCAGCCACGCGCGCCCGGGAGAGCGTCTCCAGGGGCTTCCCTGCGGGTACACGCGCCAGGAGCCGCTCATGCGCAGGTGCGAGTGCAGCGTCAGGCCCCCCGCCTGTGCCCCTCTGGCTTCGAAGCGCAGGAACAGGTGCTTGCCGTGGGCGTCCACCGCCCCCACGCGGCAGCCCGAGAGACGCTCCGGCCAGCGGTCCAGGCGATGGCGCAGCTGGGGCGTGAGGATCTCCCGGGGTACCCGCCCCTCCAGGACCGAGCGGATCCGCATCGCGGCGTAGTGGATCGTGTCCCCCTCGGGCACATCCTCAAGATAGGTTGGGTGGAGATGAGCGAGCCGGAGCCCCGCGCGTGGAGCGCGTCACGGAGCGGGCGCTCACGCCGGCGGGAGATCTCGGGCGTGAGGTACACAAGCGTGGTTGGAGCGGGCTCGTTCGGCACCGCCCTGGCGGTCCTCCTCG
This sequence comes from uncultured Solirubrobacteraceae bacterium, assembly GCA_963742395.1. Lineage (GTDB taxonomy): Bacteria > Actinomycetota > Thermoleophilia > Solirubrobacterales > Solirubrobacteraceae > Palsa-744. The sequence continues at coordinate 264,853 of CAVUME010000007.1, forward strand.
TTCGTGCCGGCCTGCGGGTGACGCTCCACACGCGCTCACCCGAACAGGCGGGCCTGCTCGTGAGCGAGCGCGAGAACAAGCGCTACCTGCCCGGGGTGGAGCTGCCGGCCCAGCTGTCGATCGAGCCGTCCCTGACGACCGTCGGCAGAGCGGATCTCGTGTTCCTGGCAGTGCCCTCGTCCGCGCTCGCGGAGGTGATCGCCGCGCTGGCCGCCGTGGGCGTCTCGCGCCAGGCCGCGATCGTGTCGGCCGCCAAGGGTCTCGTCCCACCCGACGGGCTGCCGCCGACGGTGGCGCTGGAACGCGTGCTCGGCTCCGAAAGGGTCGCGAGCCTCGGCGGGCCGGCCCATGCCCAGGAGATGGTCCACGCGGGCGCGGCCCTGGTGGCGGCCTCGGCGCAGCGCGAGCTGGCCCAGCTGCTGGCCGAGGTGCTGACGCGGGCGGGGGTGGTGTGCGAGGTCTCCAACGACCCCGTGGGAGTCGAGCTGGCCGGCGCCGCCAAGAACGCGGCCGCGCTGGCCGCTGGAGCCACCGAGACGCAGGGGGCGAACGCCGCCGGAGCGGCGGCGGGCCACATCTTCGCCGAGGTGTGGCGCTGGGCGGAGCCCCTCGGCGCGCACCCGGAAACGCTGATCGGCCTGGCCGGCACCGGCGACTTGCTGGCGACTGCGCTGTCCCCTGAGAGCCGCAACCGCCGCGCCGGCGAACTGCTGGCCGCCGGGGTGCCCTCAGCCGAGATCCCCGAGCGGATCGGGCAGGCGGTCGAGGCCCTGGAGTCGGTGCCGCTGCTCGCTCGGGCACTGGTGCAGGCGGGCGTCAGCGCGCCCGTGACGGTCGCCCTCGCGCGCCTTATCGCCGGCGAGCTGCCGCTGAAGGACTGGGTCGCACTCGTGCGGGCCACCGTCCCGCCCCCCGCCCGCTGGCGCGGGAGCGGGAGCGGGGGCTTCTGGCGCCGCGTCTGGGCGCGCCTGAGAGGGCACTGAGCGCCCCACCGGCGGGAGCGGCGCCCAACGGCCGCCTCGCCAGAGCTCCGCGTCGTCGCCTGCGCTCAGTCCTCCATCAAGGTGGCGATCACAGCCTCGTAGACGCCCTCGCCGTGCCCCTCCTCGGCGACCTTCACATTGTCCGGCCAGGTGAACGTCTCACGCAGCGTGGGGTCGCGGGTGAGGGCGTTTGCGACCAGCCAGAAGACGCCCACCTCGCCGGCACAGGCAAGGTCCTCGCGGCTGTCCCCCACGGCGAAGGTCTCCCCCCTCTCGTAGCCGCGGGCACGCCGGTGGGCGGCCACCGCCTTGGCCTTCGAGGCGGCGGCGGGCAGCAGGTGGTATCCGCGTACCTGTGGCAGCGCCGCCAGCGCCTGCGAGCGCCGGCTGACCGCCCCGTTGTCCACCAGCCGCAGGTCCCCGTGGCCGTGCTCGGCCAGCAGGCGGTCGGCCTCGACGGCGTCCACGAGACCCCGGAACAGGTGCGAAACCTCCCGCGCGACGTGCCAGGGCTCGTGGTACTCCAGGCGCCCCTGGTAGTGCTCGAGCAGCAGCTGCGGGGCCCCGGAGCGTTCGATCTGTTCGGCGATCGTCAGCTCGCCGGGGAGCATCGTCTCGGTCAGCCACAGTTCTTCGCCGTCCAGCACCAGGCAGGAGCCCGCCTCGTAGATGTAGGACTCCTGGCCGAGCAGGCGGGCGTCCTCGTGGACCTGGGCCCGGCGGCGGCCCGACATCAGCACCACCTCGACCCCGGCACGCAGGCACGCCTGCACGGCCCGCACGCCGGCGATCGTGACCCGGCCCTCGCCGTCGTGCAGCAGCGATGCACCACGGCCGAGCAGCGTGCCGTCGAGGTCGAGGTACAGGCAACGCATCCCCGGGCCTCAGACGAGCGCGACGCTCGCCAGTGGCGGGCGCTCGACCGGCGCGCCGGAGGGCTCCTCCGCCAGCCTGCCTTCCGCGTGCAGGCGGCGGGCGACCGTGGCCAGGACCGTCTGCGCCATCGGCTCCAGCGCACCCAGGGACTGGTGCCCGTGACGGTGCTCCTCGAGATCGACCTGCACCATCCGGCCCGTCCCGACCTCGTTGAAGACGTCGATCAGCATCGCGATCTCCACGCCGTAGCCGGTGGCGAAGGGAAGCCTCTCCAGCAGCTCCCGGCGGGCCGCCACCTCGCCCGCCAGCGGCTGGCGGATCCATCCCAGCGCGGGGAAGAACTCGGCCAGCAACGGCCGCGCCATCAGGCGGTTGACCCGCCCGCCGCCGTCGCGATCGGCCCCACCCCCGGGCCCCGGGCGCCGGTAGAAGCCCTTCGCGAACTCCACCTCGGGCTCGCAGCAGACGGCGCCGATCAGGCCGCTGGCGAAGTGGGCCCGGAAGTCCTCGGTGTCGGCGTCGAGGAAGCACACGACCTCGCCCTCGAGCACCGACAGGGCGCGCCAGAGGGCGTCGCCCTTGCCCAGCACCGGGCCCTGCCGGGGCATCAGCTCGGCCTCCTGGCGGACGCTCGCGCCGGCAGCGACCGCCCGCGCCGCGGTGCCGTCCTCGGAGGCCGCGTCGACCACCAGAACCTCGTCGAGGACTCCGTCCTGGCGCAACTGCAGCAGCTGCTCCACGATCGGCCCGACCGTGCGGGCGCATTCCTTGGCGGGCAGGCACACGGACACGCTCTGCCGGCGCTCCGCCGCGATCCGCTCGGGGGCGAACTGCGAGTGATGAAAGGTCCGTCCGTGCGGAAAACGCTCGCCGGGGGTCCGGGCCATCGCCTCTACTATCTCAGCTTCGTTGGCCCTGGACCGGACGATCGAGCCGTGGAGCGCGCTGTTGGACGCGGGTCGCGCGGACGGCCGCCTCGTGCGCGAAGCCAACGAGGGGCCCACCGGGGGGCTGTTCACGGAGCTGCCGGGCGAGCTGCACCCCGACCTGCTAGCTGGCCTGCAGCGGGCGGGGATCGAGCGCCTCTACGCCCACCAGGCAGAGGCCCTGCAGGCGGCCTGGGAGGGCCCGCTGATCGTCACCACGGGCACCGCTTCGGGCAAGTCGCTGTGCTTCAACCTGCCGACCCTCGAGGTCCTCTGCCGCGATCGCCGGGCGCGGGCGCTGTACCTGTATCCGACCAAGGCGCTGGCCCAGGATCAGGCCCGGGCCCTGAACTCGTTCGGTGTGCGCCAGCTGCGCTGCGCGATCTACGACGGGGACACGCCGCGCGAGGCCCGCCGGGAGATCCGCCGCTCGGCCAACGTGGTGCTGAGCAACCCCGACATGCTCCACGTCGGCATCCTGCCCAACCACGCCGCCTGGGCGGAGCTGTTCGCCAACCTCGCCGTGGTGGTGATCGACGAGGCCCACGTCTACCGGGGCGTGTTCGGCTCCCACGTCGCCAACGTGCTGCGCCGCCTGCGCCGGATCGCCGCCGCCTACGGCACCGAGCCGCGCTTCCTGCTGAGCTCGGCCACGATCGCCAACCCGCAGGAGCTCGCCGAGCGGCTGACGGGACTCGACGAGGTGCGGCTGATCTCCCGCGACGGCGCACCGGCGCCGCAACGACGGATCGCGATCTGGAACCCGCCCCTGGAGGACGCGGACGCGGGCACCCGCCACTCGTCGCTCGGCGAGGCCGCCCAGCTGCTGGCCGAGCTCGTTCGCCGCGGCTCGCGCGTGATCTGCTTCGTGAAGTCGCGCAAGGGGGTGGAGGTGCTGAGCGTGCTCGTCAAAGACCGCTTGCAGGCCGAGGATCCCGAGCTCGCGGAGCTGGTCAGCCCCTACCGCGCCGGCTACACCTCCCAGCAGCGGCGGGAGCTCGAGGGCAGGCTGATGCGGGGCGAGCTGAGGGCGGTCGTGACGACCGACGCGCTGGAGCTGGGAATCGACATCGGCGAGCTCGACGCGGCGCTCGTGGTGACCTTCCCCGGCACCGTCGCCTCGTTGCGCCAGATGTGGGGCCGGGCCGGGCGCCGGGGCCGCGGACTGGCGGTGTACGTGGCCGGCGAGGACGCCCTGGACCAGTTCTTCTGCCGTCACCCCGAGGACTTCCTCGAGCGACCGGTGGAGGCGGCCATCCTCGACCACGAGAGTGCCCCTATCTTCCGCTCGCACCTGCTCTGCGCCGCCCACGAGGGCCCCCTGGGCGCCGAGGACAAGGTCTTCTTCGGGCCCCGCTGGGAGGGCCACGCCGAGGCCCTTGAGAGTGCGGGGGAGCTGCGCCGGCGCGGAATCGCCGGCACCTTCGTGCCCCGCCGCCCGGACGTCTACCCGGCGGCGGAGGTGTCGCTGCGCTCGGCCTCCCCGGACAGCTTTGAGATCGTCGACGTCTCCTCCGGCGAGTTGCTGGGCTCGACCGAGGCGGCGAGAGCCCACAGCACGGTCCACGAGGGGGCCGTGTACATGCACCTCGGCAGCTCCTACGAGGTCCGGGCGCTCGAGCTGGACACGCGCCGGGCGCTGGTGACCCCCTTCCGGGGCGACTGGTACACGCAGCCCAAGCGTGCGACCGACACCGACATCGTGCGCCTCCTGGACCGCCGCGAGACGCTCGGGGTGACACTCTCCTTCGGCGAGGTGAGCGTGACCGAGACGGTCCTCGCCTACCAACGGCGCAGCCTCTCCGACCACAACCCGCTGGAGCTGGTGGGACTCGACCTGCCGCCCACCAGCTTCGAGACCCAGGCGCTGTGGTTCGAGCTGCCCGCACTGCGCGAGCCGGACTGCGAGCTGCCGCTCGAGACCCTGCTGGGGGCGCTGCACGCGACCGAGCACGCCCAGATCGCGGTCCTGCCGCTGCTGGCGATGTGCGACCGCTGGGACATCGGGGGGCTGTCCACCAACTTCCACCCCCAGACCGGCAACCCCACGATCTTCATCCACGACGGGCACCCCGGCGGGATCGGGATCGCCCGCATCGCCTTCACCCGCTTCGAGGAGCTGTGCACGGACGCCCAGCGGCTGATCGCCGAGTGCCCATGCAGCGGCGGATGCCCCTCGTGTGTGCAGTCACCCAAGTGCGGAAACCTCAACGAGCCCCTATCGAAGGCCGGCGCCCTGTGGGTGCTCGAGCAACTGCTCGCCGCCGGCGCGCTCCGATCGCCCGCGCCGCTTGTTGAAGGTTCAGCTTGCTGAGACTTCCCATCAGGATCCCGCTGGCGCTGGCGGCAGCGCTGGCACTGGCGCTCGTGATCCCCCTCCCCGGCGAGGTCTCCGCCCAGGAGCCCTCGGGCGCACCGCTGATCTTCGAAGGCCCCGGCGGGCGGGCGCCGCTGCGCAACTGGATCCTGCAGCGCGACCCCCACAACCGTGGGCTGCAGCTCGGCTATCAGCGGGGCAACTTCGGCGGCAGCACCGTGACCGTGCCCAACGTGGTCGAGCCGAAGCCCTACGCAGGCAAGGCCGGGGCGGTCAACTACGAAGGCTCGGTGGCCTGGTACCGGACGAGCTTCAGGGCCGAAACCGCGGGCGTGTATGCGCTCCAGTTCCAGTCGGCCAACTACCTGGCCCAGGTGTGGGTCGACGGGACCCTGCTGGGATCCCACCACGGCTCCTACCTGCCGTTCGAATTCCGCCGCAACGTGTCCGCCGGCGAACACACCGTGGTCGTGCGGATCGACTGGCGTGACCCCGAACGCCAGTCGCGGGAAGGCTTTCACCGCACGTGGTTCAACTGGGGCGGCCTCGACGGCGAGGCGACGGTCCGCCCGATCGGCCTCAGCGAGCTCTCCCAGCCTCGGATCCAGACGACCCTCCCCCAGCACGAACCAACCGCCGGCCCCGCCCACGTCCGCATCAGCATGCTCGTGCGCAACAACGGCGAAGCGCGCGCCCTCACCCCCACCGGCACGCTCTCGCGGGGCTCCGAACAGATCCCGCTGAGCTTCCATGCCCTGACCCTCGAACACGGGCAGACGGCCAACGCCACCGCCACCGTGACCGTGACCAACCCCGCGCTGTGGTCGAGCGCCCATCCCAACCTCTACGACCTCGCCCTCGAAGTCCCGGGCGAGAGCACCTACGTGGCCCACGTGGGCCTGCGCCAGCTCACCTGGCACGGCGGCCACGTGTACCTCGACGGCCAGCTGCTGCGCCTCCATGGCGCCTCGGTGCAGCCCGACGCCGCCGGGCGCGGCGACGCCCTCACGCCTTCGGACGAGGACAGGATCGTGGGCGAGCTCGAGCAGATCCACGCCAACGTGGTCCGTGCCCAGCACCCCCTGGACCCGGCCCTGCTGGAACGACTCGACGCCGCCGGGATCCTCGTGTGGCAGGGGGTCGGGCCGGTCGAAGGGGCCGGCAACTGGTACTCCGCCACCCCCCGGCTGCTCGGCGAAGCCGAAGCCCAGGCGCGGCTGGCGGTCCGCAGCGCGATGCTGCACCCGTCGATCTTCGCCTGGAACCTGTCCGATGAGATCGCCCGCAACGGGCGCGACGAGGCCGAGGTCCACTACGTCCAGCGCACCGCCCACTGGCTGCACTCCTATGACCCCGGGCGCCTGGTGGCGGTTGACATCTGGGGCGACCATCCCCCAACGGGGACGCCCGGGACGATCTACGACAACGTCGACGCGATCGCCGAGACCGACTACAGCGGCTGGTACGACTCGCCCCGGGACACCCCCTCGCAGCTGGCTGCCCTGATGCGCTCGCGGCTGGCGGCGATGCAGCGCACGTTCCCGGGTCGGGTGCTGGTGATCAGCGAGTTCGGGGCCGAATCCAACGACCTGAACCCCGGCGGGGCGCCCGGCTCCTACTCCTTCCAGGCCCGCGTGCTGGCCGAGCACATCTCCGTCTACGAGTCCGACCCCTCACTGACGGCGATGATGATCTGGCTGCTACGCGACTATCCCCTGAACCCGACCTTCCAGGGCGGCTCGATCAAAAAACGGCTGCCCAACCTGCGCCTGATCGAGGCCCTCAGCCAGAAGGGCCTGTTCACCTACGGCGGCCTCGCCAAGCCCGCCGTCTCGGTGGTGGCGCGGATGTACCAGGCGCTCGGCAGCGGCTAGGCGGCCCGCCGCTAGGCCGGCCGCGGCTAAGCGGCCTCCACCAGGATCGCGCCCTCTCCTGTGGCGTAGGCCTCCTCGCCGTGCTGGGCCACGTCGAGGCCGAGTGCCTCCTCGCGTTCGCTGACCCGCAGCGGCATCACGAGCCCGATCAGGCGCAGGATCACGAACGTCCCCACGAACGCATAGGCGGGGCCCGCCAGCGCCGCGATCGCCTGCCACAGCAGCTGGTGGGGGTTGCCGAACAGCAGCCCGTTGGAGACCCCGTTCCAGGACAGCTGGGCGAAGAAGCCGATGAACAGGATCCCGGTGAGCCCGGCCAGGCCGTGCGCGGCGAGCACGTCGAGCGTCTCGTCCAACCGCGAGCGGGGGCGCCAGAGGATCAGCGCGTAGCTCGGCAGCGCCGCCACCGCGCCCAGCAGCATCGCCGCTGCGGGGCTGATGTAGCCGGCGGCGGGGGTGATCCCGACGCAGCCGACGATGATCGCCGTGGCCGCGCCGATCGCGGTGACTGCGCCGGTTGCGGATCAGGTCGAGCACGAACCAGACCACCAGCGTGCAGGCGGGCGTGAGCAGCGTGTTGACGAACGCGAGCACGCTCGGATGCCCGGCCGAGTAGCCGCTGCCGCCGTTGAAGCCGAACCAGCCGAACCACAGCAGCCCAGCGCCGAGCAGCACGTAGACGGCGTTGTGGGGCAGCAGCGCCTGGCGCCCGTAGTCCTTGCGCGCGCCGCACGACGAGCGCCGCCGCGAGCGCCGAGAAGCCGGAGCCCATCTCGACCGGCACGCCGCCCGCGAAGTCGAGCACGCCGTGCTGGGCCAGCCAGCCGCCGCCCCACACCCAGTGGGCGAGCACCGGGAAGACGAGCAGCGACCACAGGGCCGCGAACACCAGGAAGGCGGCGATAGCTCATCCGCTCGACCACCGCGCCCGAGACCAGCGCGGTGGTGATGATGCAGAAGGTCGCCTCGAAGGCCATGAACAGCAGCTGGGGGATCGTGGGTCCCGTGGCGGGGCGCGAAGCCGACGCCGTGCAGGGCGACCATGTGCAGCCCGCCGATGAAGCCGCCGCTGCCGTCGAAGGCCAGCGAGTAGCCGACCAGCGCCCACGTGACGGTCGCGATCGCCGATCGCCCCGACGCTCATCATGAACGTGTTGAGCGTGTTCTTGCTGCGCACGAGACCGGCGTAGAAGAGGCCGAGCGCCGGGGTCATCATCAGCACCAGCGCCGTGGCGACGAGCATCCAGGCGGTGGTCGCCGGGTCGATCCGCCGGGCCCGATGGTCGTGACGGCCGGCAAGCTCAGCCTCCGTCGCGGGCGTGACGGCGCCGGTGTCGATCTCGCCGGTCCGGATCCGGACGACCTGCTCGAGCGGCGACCACGAAGATCTTGCCGTCGCCGACCTCGCCGGTGCGGGCGCCCGCGCAGAGCGCGTCGATGGTGGCCTGGACGAACGGCTCGGAGACGGCGATCTCGAAGCGGACCTTGTCCGAGAGCCCCATCTTGACGGTCGTGCCCCGGTAGGTCTCGACCCGGTCCAGCTCTCCCCCGTGGCCCTGGACCCGACTGATCGAGAGGCCCGTCACATCGGCCCGGTAGAGCGCCTCGAGCACGTCGTTGGAGCGCTCGGGGCGCACGATGCCGATCACCAGTTTCACCTGGCTCCCTTCGTCCCAAGGGCGCTCCCACCGGCGCCCGGAAGGCAAACCTAGGGAGCGGCCCGGACGACGCGCCGGGTGCGCCTGGCCTGCGGCCCGGACCACGCGCCGCCGTGCGGTTAGCCCGCGGCGCGGACCACGCGGCCGGCCGGATCCAGTGCGAAGCCCTCCAGCCCGAAGCGCTCCTCCAGCAGCGCGGGGATCTGCTCGCGCGTCACCGCCGTGACCGTGCGCTCGCGGGGGGTCTGCGTCACCAGCTCGAGCTCGCCCCAGTCGCTCAGCGTGGTGCGGCTGCCGTCCCCTGTCTGGGAGGCGATCAACAGACCGGTCACGAACGGAGATGCGGGGTGCGTGCAGGTGAACCAGTTGCTCGTCTCCACGTCCACGAGCGGGACGGCTTTGGGGACGAAGCCGTAGAGGTCGCTCCACCGGTCGGCGAGGAAGCCCTGCAGCACCAGCTCCTCGCCATCCTGCACGACCCGGAAGCGCCAGCCCTCCTGCTCGTGCTCCTCACCGGGCCCGAACGGGATCGGCTCCAGCAGCGTGCCGGCCCCGAAGCCGACGTCGGCGTGCCACACGCCCCCCTCCCCCGTGGCCCGCAGCAGCAGGTGCGAGCGGCGCCTGACGGTGCCGGGCGGGACGGCCCACCTGACACGGGCGAGCATCGGCTCCACCTCGAAGCCGAGCTCCTGCAGCGCAGCGGCGAACAGCAGGTTGTGCTCGTAGCAGTAGCCGCCGCGGCGGGCGGCGACAAGCTTGCGCTCGATGTCCTCGCCAGCCAGCGAGACCGGCTCGCCGCCGTGGCACTGCAGGTTCTCGAACGGGATCGAGCTGACGTGGGCGCGGTGCAGCTCGGACAGCGATGGGCGCCCACCGAGGCCGATGCGCGCGAGATACGCCTCGAGGTCCTGCATCTGCCTGCGGCGCGACTACGCCTGGTTGCCGCGGGCGATCCGGCGCAGGTCCACGACCGAGTCGTACAGCTTCGCGTCCACGCCCTCCTCGAGGGCGACCTCGCGCACGGGGCGGCCGGAGGCGGTCGCCTTTTTGACGATCTCGGTGCCCTTGTCGTAGCCGATCGCCCCGTTCAGGGCCGTGACCACGGCGAGCGTGGCTCCGGCCGAGGCGTCGGTGCCGGCGCGGTTGGCCTCGATTCCGTCGACGCACTTCTCGGCGAACACCCGGCAGGTGCTGGTCAGCAGGCCGATCGAGCCGAGCAGGTTGAGCGCCATCAACGGGATGCGGACGTTGAGCTCGAACTGGCCCTGGCTGCCGGCGACGGTGATCGCGGTGTCGTTGCCGATCACCTGTGCGGACACCTGCAGGACGACCTCGGGGATCACCGGGTTGACCTTCCCCGGCATGATCGATGAGCCCTTCTGCAGCTCGGGCAGCCGGATTTCAGCCAGCCCCGCCCGCGGACCGGAGCCCATCAGCGCGAGGTCGCCGGCGATCTTGGTGAGCGACACGGCGAGCACCTTCAGCGCGCCCGACAGCTCGACCAGCGAGTCGCGGCTGGCCTGGGCCTCGAAGGGGTCCTTGGGGGCGTCGATCTGGCGCAGTCCCGATTCGCGGCGCAGGCGGGCCCGCACGCGATCGGCGAACTTCGGGTGCGTGTTCAGGCCCGTGCCGGTGGCGGTGCCCCCGAGGGGTATCTGCCCGACGTGCACGAGCGCGGAGGAGATCCGCTCCTGGGCGAGGGCGATCTGGGCGGCGTAGCCGCCGAACTCCTGGCCGAGCGTCACGGGCACCGCGTCCATCAGGTGCGTGCGTCCCGACTTGACCACGTCCTTGAAGCTGCGGGCCTTGCGTGCCAGCGCGCGTTCGAGCAGTTTCAGCGCCGGCAGCAGCTCGTTCTGGGCCTGCTCCAGCGCCGCCAGGTGGACGGCCGAGGGGAACACGTCGTTGGAGGACTGCCCCATGTTGACGTGGTCGTTGGCGTGCGCCCCGGACCCGGCGAGGGTCGCGATCACCTCGTTGGTGTTCGTGTTCGTGGAGGTGCCCGAGCCGGTCTGGAAGACGTCGATCGGGAACTGGTTGTCGTGCTGGCCGGCGGCGATCTCCTTCGCGGCCCGCTCGATGCGCGCGGCGGTCTGCTTCGGGAGCAGCCCGAGTTCGGCGTTGACGGCGGCCGAGGCGCCCTTGATACGGGCCAGCCAATGGACCACCGGCACCGGAACAACCTGACCGGAGATGGGGAAGTTCTCGACCGCCTTCTCCGTCTCACCGCCCCACAGCTTGCGCCCGGAGCCGCGCCCGTTCTGGGCCGCCCGCGGGGCGCGCACCTTGGCGGCGGCGCGGGCTTTGTTGACGGCGCGGGCTTTGCCGTTGCTTCGCGATCCTCCTTTGGCGGCCATGCTCACACCCTATATGCAGAGCGGCATTCGGCAATCCGCACAGCTGAGGGCGGCGCTACCCGCAGAAGGCCGCCAGCTCGCGGGCGAGGCCGACGGGATCGTCGTAGGCCATCAGGAAGCCGCAGCTCGGGAGCACCCGCAGGTGACCGTCGCCGAGCAACGCCAGAGCCTCTTCGGCGGCGCTCAGGGGATGGATGCGATCCTGGTCGGCCCACAGCAGCAGCACCGGCATCCGCAGGCGGGGATAGAGCGTCCAGCAGCTCAGTCCGGGCGCCCGCGCGGCCAATGACGGGCGCACCTGGCCCACGAGCGGGCGAGGCTCGAGTTGCCGGGGACGTCGGCGAAGGCGTGGCGCACCAGGTCGGCGGCGGCGGGGTTGGCGCGGCTGGACAGGCTCACCCCCCACTCCGGCCTGAATACGCAGGCCCGCGCCGTAGGAGAGCAGGCCGTCGAGACCCGGGACGGCGGCCGCGCTCGTGAGGAGCTGCCAGCCGCGGCGGCGCAGCGGACGGGTCGGGGGCGCGTGCATGCGATTGGGCATCAGCACCACGCAGGAGGGCTCCAGACGCCCGCCGGCGATCGCCCGCAGCAGGATCTCGGCGCCGGCGCCGTGGCCGGCGACGAGCGGGTGCGGACCGAGCACCTCCGCGCAGAAGGCCGCGATCACCTCCGCGAACCAGTCGGGGGTGTAGGGATGGCGGGGGCGGGCCTCGGAGTCGCCGTGCAGGGGCAGGTCGGGGAGCACGAGACGGAAACGGTCCGCGAGGTGCTCCACCAACGGCTCCCACTCCATGTGCGAGAGCAGACCCGAGTGCAGCAGCGCCAGCGGCGGGCCGGCGCCGTACTCGCGGTAGGCGACGCGTGCGCCGTCGTGGTGGTGGTACAGGCGCAGACGCATGGCGCCGTATCGTACGTTCGGGCGGGGGGAGCCCACCTACAATGAGCCGCCCGATGGGCGCGGCCAGGCGACATCCGCTGATCCCCCGCCGCGAGGTGGACCCGCAGCAGCAGCTGCCAGCGCTCGAGCTGGAGGTCCTGGGACGCTGGCGCGAGCGGGACGTGTTCGCCGAGTCGCTGCGCCGCCGTGCGGGCGGCGAGCGCTGGGTCTTCTACGAGGGTCCGCCGACGGCCAACGGCCCGCCGGGCACCCACCACGTGCTCTCGCGCGTGTTCAAGGACATCTACCCGCGCTTTCAGACGATGCGGGGCCGCTACGTGGAACGCAAGGGCGGCTGGGACTGCCACGGGCTGCCGGTGGAGATCGCGGTCGAACAGAAACTCGGCATCACCTCCAAGGCCCAGATCGAGGAGGAGGTGGGGATCGAGCGCTTCAACGCCGAGTGCCGGGCGTCGGTGTTCGCCTTCCTGGAGGACTGGAACCGGCTGACCGAGCGGATCGGCTTCTGGCTGGACCTCGAGGGCGCCTACCGCACGCTGGACGAGACCTACATCGAGTCGGTGTGGTGGGCTCTGGCCGCAGATCCACGAGCGCGGGCTGCTGTACGAGGGCCACAAGGTGGTGCCCTACTGCCCCCGCTGCGAGACCACCCTGTCCTCGCACGAGGTGGCGCTCGGCTACCGCGACGTGGTGGACCCGAGCGTGTACCTGAAGCTGCCCGTGCAGGGGGCCCAGGAGCGGCTGCTGGTGTGGACGACGACGCCCTGGACGCTGCCCGGGAACGTGGCCCTGGCGGTGGCCCCGGAGGCGACCTACGTGCGCGTGAGCGTCGACGGCGAGCTGCTCGTGCTGGCCGAGGCGAGGGTCGAGGCGGTGCTCGGGGAGGGGCGCGCCGAGGTGCTCGAGCGCCTCAGCGGCAGCGAGCTGGTGGAGCGCTTCGGCGCCTACGAGGGGCCGATCTTCACGGCCAGCGACCGCGAGCCGGGACCGCTGCCGATCCTGGCCGATGAGCTTCGTGACGACCGAGGACGGCACCGGCATCGTGCACCTCGCGCCGGCCTTCGGCGAGGACGACTACCGCGTGGCCGCCGCCAGCCCGCAGGTGCCCTTCGACCCCGCCGTGGCCGGGTCGCTGTACAACCCGGTGCGCCCCGATGGCACCTACGACGAGCGCGTCCTGGACCGCGAGGGCAAGAGCTTCGGCGGGCGCTTCGTCAAGGACGAGCAGCTCACCGCGGAGCTGATCGAGGACCTGCGCGAGCGGGGACTGGTGCTGAAGGTCGAGGACTACGAGCACGCCTACCCCCACTGCTGGCGCTCGGACAACGCGCTCATCTACTACGCCAAACCGTCCTGGTACATCTCCACCTCGCGCCTTCGCGACGAGCTGCTGGCGGCCAACGAGACCGTCAACTGGCACCCTCCGCACGTCAAGCACGGCCGCTTCGGGGACTGGCTGGCCAACAACGTCGACTGGGCGCTCTCGCGCGAGCGCTACTGGGGCACGCCGCTGCCGGTGTGGCGCTGCCCCCGCGGCCACGTCCGCGTGATCGGCTCCTTCGCAGGAGCTGGCCACTCTCAGCGGCAGCGAGCTGGCCGACCACCACCGCCCCTACGTCGACGAGCTGGCCTTCCCGTGCGCCGAGCAGGACGGCTCCGGTGGGGTCTGCGGGGAGCCGATGCGGCCGCGTGCCGGAGGTGATCGACGTGTGGTTCGACTCGGGCGCGATGCCCTTCGCCCAGCACCACTTCCCCTTCGAGCACGAGCAGCTGTTCGGCGACAGCTACCCGGCGCAGTTCATCTGCGAGGCCCAGGACCAGACCCGGGGCTGGTTCTACTCGCTGCTGGCGATCGCGGTGCTGCTCGCGCGCCCGGCGCCGTATGAGAACGTGGTCTGCCTCGGGCTGATCCTCGACGAGCAGGGGCAGAAGATGTCCAAGTCCCGGGGCAACACGGTCGAGCCCTGGGAGGTGCTGGACGCCTACGGGGCAGACGCCCTGCGCTGGTACTTCTTCACCGCCAAGCAGCCCTGGGACGGCTACCGCTTCTCGGCCGAGACGATCGGCGAAGGGGTACGCCTGTTCCTCAAGCAGCTGTGGTCGACCTACTACTTCTACTCCCTGTACGCGCACGCCTCGGCCGAGACCCTGGAGGGCTCCGCCGCGCCCGAGGGATCGCCGGCAACGGCGGCGCCCCCGGGAGGCCCACCCGGCGCTGAGGCGCTCGAGGACCTCGACCGCTGGGCGCTGTCACGCACGGCCGCCACGGCGGAGCTGGTGACCGAGCGCCTGGAGGCATACGACGCGACCTCCGCCGGCCGGGCGATCGCGGCGCTCGTGGAGGACCTCTCCAACTGGTACGTGCGCCGCTCCCGGCGACGCTTCTGGGACGGGGAGGCGACGGCCTTCGCGACCCTGCGCAGTTGCCTGCTGGCGGTCAGCCGCATGCTCGCCCCGCTGTGCCCGTTCATCGCCGATGAGATCTACGACAACCTCGACGGGACGCTCACGAGCGTGCACCTGTGCGACTTCCCCGAGCCGCAGGAGATCGGGGCCCGCGACGTCGATCTGGAGGAGGCGATGGCGCTCGCGCGCGAGACCGTGCGCCTGGGGCTGGGCGCCCGCGGCAAGGCCAAGATCAAGGTCCGCCAGCCGCTGCGCGAGGCCGTGGTGGTGGCGGACGGGCGCGAGCGGGCCGCGATCGAACGGCTCGCCGAGGTGGTCCGCGAGGAGCTCAACGTGGCGGGCATCCGCTTCGTGGCGGCGGCCGGTGAGCTCGGCAGCTACGAGATCAAGCCCAACTACCGCTCGCTCGGCCCCCTGTTCGGCAAGCAGATGCCGCTCGTGGCAGCCGCGATCGCGGCGCTCGACCCCGCGCACGTGGCCGAGACGCTGCGCGACGGCGGGGTCGTCGGGATCGAGGTCGGCGGTCGCGAGCACACCCTGACGGCCGAGGACCTGATCCTGACGATGCGTGCCCCCGATGGCTACAGCGTCGAGCGAGAGGGTGCCCACGCGGTGGCACTCGACCTGAACCTGGACGAAGAACTGCGCCGGGAGGGTCTCGCGAGAGAGATCGTCCACGCGGTCCAGAACGCCCGCAAAGACGCGGGCCTGCAGGTCGAGGACCGCATCTCGCTGACGCTCGGCGGCGACGGCGCCCTGCTGGACGCGGCCGAGGCCCACCGCGACTACATCGCCGGCGAGACCCTCGCGCTGCAGCTGACGATCGCTCCCGGGCCTGGCTCAGAGGCCCCGCCCGACGCGCCGCCGGACGGATCGCCGCGCGCAGCCGGATCCGCGGACGGGGGCTACCGGGGCGAGGCCAGCGTCGAGGACATGCGGCTCGGCATCTCCCTCACACGCGCCGCGCGAACCTGAGCGCGGGATTCGGGCCTGGGCGAGACGCCGCGGCACTCGGGCCGCGGCGCACGGGCGCAGGGCTCAGGCCGGGGCGAGGACCGGCTCGAGCTCGGCCTCGAGCTTCTTCTTCGGGTAGGCGCCGATGATCGTCTTGACCGGCTCGCCGGCCCTGAAGACCATCATCGTGGGGATCGAGAGGATCTGGTAGCGGGCCGCCACCTGCGGGTTCTCGTCGGTGTTGAGCTTCACGATCCGCAGCTCCGGGCGCTCGGAGGCGATCTCCTCGAGCACCGGTGCGACGACCCGGCAGGGCCCGCACCAGGGAGCCCAGAAGTCGACGAGCACAGGGCCCTCGGCCTCGAGCACCTCGGCGTCGAAGTTGGTGTCGGTGACCTGTGTGAGAGTTCCTGCCATCGTCTGCTCCTTGGTCGCTTGACCCTCACTATACAAAATGAAGGACATGGTCCCCCTCGGCGTATCCGGCAGCGGCCTGCTGATCATCACGATCGCGATCTCGATCGCGCTGACGCTGCTGTTCGTGCTGTACCGCGGCGAGTCCCAACGCGAACGCGAGGAAGAGGAGGAAGAGGACGGGGAGCGCGGCGAGGAGCCGCCGCCCGGCGCTAGTTGACCTTCACGATCCAGCCTTCGCTGGCACGGATGATCGGCGGGTGGATGTGGGTCAGGGCGGTGAACAGGTGGGGCGAGACGTAGACCTCGACGACCGCCGCCAGCCACCAGTATCGGGATCGCGATCGCGACCGTCACGACCGTCGCCGCCAGCAGCTCCTCCCAGGCGCCCCGGCGGCTGGCCAGGATCCAGGCGGCCAGCGGCAGGAACAGCGCGATCAGCTCTGGGACCGCGTGCGGCAGGACCCCCAGCAGCAGGATCGCCGGGGAGACGTGCAGGAAGTGGGAGACGCCCGCCAGGGTGTGTCCGATCACGTACGCCTGGGCGCTCAGCGAGAAGGTCGTGGCGCAGACCACGAAGGCGATCGCGATTTTGCCCGCCGTGTTCGTGCACCCAGCGGGAGACGCCGCTGTGGCTTCCGGCCTGCAGCGGCAGGGAGCTGCCGGCGATGAAGCCGGCCACGCACGCCATCGCGTGCAGGGCCAGGACGAGCATGTTGCTGCGCAGCAGCACCAGGACGTCGTGGGGGCCGCCGACCGCGAACGGGGGCTGCAGGCTGATGATCTGCTGGTAGCCGTGGTCGATCGAGGCGACCGCCAGGACCGCCACCAGCAGCCCGGCGGCGGCCAGCGCCGAGCCCGCCGTCCAGCGCCCGACCACGCGCAGCGGCGCCCGCTGCCAGGCGACGCAGCGTGCTGCGCGTGCGCCTGACCCCGTGGGTGAAGGCGTAGGCGGAGGCATCCATCCCCAATTGATCGGCGCCGGTGGCCACGGGCTATAGGGAGAACCGTTCAGCGAAAGCGCATGAGCGGGACCAGCCACATCGCCTCGGCGGCGATCCGCCAGGACATCTTGCTCGTGCCCAGCTCGCGGTCGCGGAAGACGATCGGAACCTCGACGACCCGAAAGCCGGCCTGGACGGCCCGGTAGGTGAGCTCGACCTGGAAGGCGTAGCCGCGCGAGCGCACGTCGCCGAGCGAGATCGTCTCCAGGACCTCGCGGCGAAAGCACTTGAAGCCGCCGGTGAGGTCTTTGACCTGCAGGCCGAGCACGACCCGCGCGTAGGTCGAGCCGCCCTCGCTGACCACCCGCCGCAGCAGCCCCCAGTTGCGCACCCCGCCGCCGTCCACGTAGCGCGAGCCGAGCGCCAGGTCCGCGCCCGTCGTGGACCGCGCCCAGCAGCCGCGCGAGGTCGGCCGGGTCGTGGGAGAAGTCGCTGTCCATCTCCATCACGTAGCCGGCCCCGTGGGCCAGCGCGTGGCGGAAGCCGGCGATGTAGGCGGGGCCGATGCCGGCCTTCTCGGTGCGGTGCAGGACCGAGACCCAGTCGTGCTTCTGCCGCCAGCTGGTCGGCCAGCTCGCCGGTGCCGTCGGGTGAGCCGTCGTCCACGATCAGCACCCGAAAGCCCTCCGGCGCGGCGCGCGCGAGCACCTCGCCGGCCGCGGCGACGATCGGGCCCACGTTCTCGGCCTCGTTGTAGGTGGGCAGTATCAGCCACGCCTCGCCGGACATCAGCTCGGCGCGTACCCTAGACAGTCGGCTCGCGGAGCGATCCCGCATACCCTGTCGAGCGGTGGCCCAGCGAGAGCCCTCAAACGCCGAGATCGCCGCGGCGTTCGAGGAACTGGCGGACCTGTACGAGCTCGACGGGGCGATCGTGCACCGCGTGGTGGCCTACAAGGCGGCCGCGAAAGCGGTCCGCGAAGCGACCGTCTCGGTCGCCGGCCTCGCCCGTCAGGGGCGCGCCACCGAGCTGAAGGGGATCGGCAAGACCCTGCAGGAGAAGATCGTCGACCTCGCCGAAACGGGCACGATCCCCGCCGCCGAGCGCCTGCGGGCGAAGTTCCCGCCCGGCCTGCTGGAACTCACCCGCCTGCCGGGGCTGGGGGCCAAGCGCGCGCGGCTGCTGTATGACGAACTCGGGGTGGACTCCGTGGCGGCCCTGCGTGAGGCGGCCCTCGCCCAGCGGGTGCGGGGCGTCAAGGGCCTCGGGCCGAAGCTCGAGGAACGCATCCTGGAGGCCCTCGCCGACGACAGCCGTCCTGCACCCTCGCGGGAGCCCGCGCGGGTGATCCTGTCCCGGGCCACGGAGCTGGCAGAGGAGCTGGCGACGGCCCTTGCGGAGCGTGCGGATGCCGGCACCGAGGTGCTGATCGCCGGCTCGCTGCGCCGGCAGGCCGACAGCGTCAAGGACCTCGACCTGGTGGCGACGAGCACCGACGCCGGCAGAGCTGGCCGCCCAGCTGGCCGAGCTCGAGCAGATCGCCAGCGTGAGCTCCGCGGGCGAGGCGGGGGCGCGCGGGATGACCCACTCGGGCATCGCCGTCGAGCTGCGGATCGCCGCCCCCGAGCAGCGGGGAAACCTGCTGCAGCACCTCACGGGATCGGGCGCCCACAACGCGGCCCTGCGCGAGCTGGCCGTGCGCCGTGGCCTGCACCTGTCCGAGTACGGCGTGCTCGACGACGCGACCGGCAAGAGCACCGCGTGCGCGAGCGAGGAGGAGGTCTACGGGCTGGTGGGTCTCCCCTACATCGAGCCCGAGCTGCGCGAGGACCGGGGCGAGCTGCAGGCCGCACGGGACGGAACCCTGCCGCGACTGATCACGCTGAAGGACATCCGCGGGGACCTTCACAGCCACACGCACGCCTCCGACGGGCACAACACGATCGAGGAGATGGGCACCGCGGCCCGTGAAAGGGGCTACGACTACTTCGCGATCACCGACCACTCGGCCAGCCACGGCTTCGGCAACGACGTCTCCCCGCAGCAGCTGGAACGCCAGATCGAGCTGGTCGCGCAGGCCAACGAGCGTCTGGATGGGATCGAGCTGCTGGCGGGCAGCGAGGTCAACATCCTGCCCGACGGGTCGCTCGACTACGAGGACGAGCTGCTGGGACGCCTGGACTGGCTGGTGGCGAGCGTCCACACCTCCTTCGCGATCGGCGAGCAGGCGATGACCGAGCGCATGGTCACGGCGATCGAACACCCGCTGGTGGACGTGATCGCCCATCCCACGGGTCGCCTGATCGAACGCCGGCCCCCCTACGCCGTCGACCTCGACGCCGTCTTCGAGGCCGCCGCGCGGACGGGCACGATGCTCGAGATCAACGGCAACCCGGACCGCCGCGACCTGTCCGATTCGGCCGCCCGCGCAGCCGCGGCCGCCGGGGTGATGATCGTGATCGACTCCGACGCCCACCGCGTCCGCACGCTCGAGAACATGCGCTGGGGCGTGGCCACCGCCAGACGGGCGTGGCTGACCGCCGGGCAGGTGGCCAACACACGCTCGCTGACCCAGCTGCGCAAGCTGAGAAAAAAGGCGCGGCGCTAGCTCGCACGCGACAGGCGCGGCACGAGCTCGCGCTGCACCAGCTCCGCCAGCGCCGCGGGGCCGAACGGCTCGAGCGCCCGGGCGACCTGCTCGGAGTAGCCGGGCAGCGGCTGCTGCAGGGCGGCCGCGCAGCCCCGCGGCAAGGTCCTCGCCGACCAGGCGGGGGTCCAGCCTCGCGTGCCGGACCGAGCGCCACGTACGGTCCGGGAGAGGGGGTGGTGACGAGCATGCACCCGTCCGCGAGGGCCTCCAGCTGCGCGATCCCGTAGTCCTCCCGGCGGGGTGCGCAGACGAACACGCGCGCGCGCCGCAGGAGCGCCCGGTACTCCTCGGTGGGCAGCGTTCCGAGGAGCCGCACCCCCTCATCGGCTCGCGGCAGATCGATCCCGGCGTTGTGCAGCTCGCGTGCGTCGGTGCCCACCACCAGCAGCTCGCCGGCATCGCTGTTGGCACGCACCTTCCGCCAGGCCTCCAGGACGCGGTCGAGGCCCTTCTTGAGGGGGTTGGCGGCGTAGGTGATGGCGGCGAGGTCGCGCTCGGGCGGGGCGGGCCCCGAGGGCGCCACCGCCACCGGGACCACCAGTGGGGATCCGGAGGAGCCGCGGCGCGTCGGTGGACGGGCACTCCCGCAGCGAGGCCTCACTCCAGGGGAGCAGCAGCGTCGAGGCGGCCAGCCGCCGGCGCTCCAGCGGGCGCTGCCAGAGCCCGTGACGGCCGGGGCGGTTGGCGGCCGCACAGGCGTCGAAGCGGATCGCGCCCGGCAGCGGCCACAGCAGTGCCGCGGTGGTGCTCGAGTAGATCACCGCCGGGGGCCTCGCGGAGCGGCCGTCACCGGTGCGGCGCTCGTCCAGGGCGCGCTCGGTGGCCGCCCGCGCGGCCCGAGCCCACGCGAGGTCGGTCAGCGCCATCGTGCGCACCGATCGGGGCGGCTCGGCGCGGGCGAGCTGAACCCGTGCGCCGGCGGCGCGCAGCGCGTCGCACAGCTGTTCGTCGGCGAGGCGCAGCCCGCTCGTGGAGCCGAGCGAGACGAGCAGCACCTCGAGCTGCTCCATGGCCGCCATCGGCTGGCCGCGCTAGCCCACGGCCCCGTTGATGCGCTCGGGCCGCAAGGTGCTGAAGCCCGGGGTCCGCACCAGCGAGATCGCGTGCACGGGCGAGGTGCGCTCGACGTAGAAGGCCGCTCCGTCGCGCTCCTCGATGGCCGCCACGGCCGCGTCCTGGTGGCGCCAGGCGAGCGCCCCCATGATCGCGAAGCCGGCCGCGATGCCCGGTATCTGGGGGGCCAGGAAGGCGAGCGCGCCGGACAGCAGCGTGAACACCGCCAGCGGCCACAGGCGGTTGACGAGGACCGCACTCGGGTGCAGCTCGGGCAGTGACTTGGAGGCGCGCGCGGAGGACAGCAGGCGGGCGATCGGAGGGCTGGTCTGGGCCTGGCGCCCGAGTCGCAGTCCGGCGATGGTGGCGATGATCCACCACCCGAGGTCTACCGCCACCAGAACCGTGTGCGGGCCCGAGGCGGCGGCTGAGGCGAGCACGGAGATCGCGGCCAGGGCGGTGGCGGCGCCTGCCGCTCAGCAGCACGGTCGTCCTGAGGAAGTCGACGAAGCGCACGCGCCGAGCTCTACAGCAGCGCCTCGAGCAGCGCCCGCACCCCCGTGGTGCCGTCCACCGTCAGGTCGGCCTCCCGGGAGAGCTCCTCTGGCACTTCGTCGGAGGCCACGGCCACGCAGAGGGCGCTCTCCAGCGCGCCCGACGAGACGAGCTCCCGCAGCCCGCGAAAGGCATCCAGGTCGGTCGTGTCGTCGCCGACGTAGAGCGCGTCGGCGACCGGCCCGTGGCCGAGCAGGGCGGCGATGCCGACGCCCTTGTTGATCAGCACCGGCGGGCGCACCTCGAGCACCTTGCGACCCCAGTGCACAGCCAGGCCCTCACGCTGGGCGAGCTCGGCTATCTCCTTCACGGCCGCCTCCGCTCGGTCCTCGTCGGGAGCCCCGCGCCAGTGGAAGGCGGCGATCGAGCCCTTGTCCTCGCTGCGCACACGCATGCGCTGGTGCTCGGGGTCGTAGACGCGGGCGGCGAACTCGCGCACGCGGGCGGTCCACTCCTCCAGCTGCGGGTCCACGTCCGCCCGGGTGGCGCCGGGACGCAGCAATTCGCCGCCGTGGTTGCCGACGTAGGCGATCGTCCCGATCGCAACCATCTGGCGGGCGGCGTTCGCGGGTCGTCCGCTGACGCACCCGACGATCCGATAGCGCCGCGCGATCTCGATCAGCAGCGTGCGCGTCGCCTCGGGCACGTGGGCGTCGTCGGCGTGGCGGACGATCGGCGCGAGGGTGCCGTCGATGTCCATCAGGATCGCCGAGCGGGCGGGGTCCGAGCGGAGCGGCTCGAGAGCCTCCACGAGCATGGCGGCCGGGGTCACGCGGTCTAGTATGCCGCGCATGGTGTCCCGCCGGTCCGCTGGTGCGCCGCGCGGGCGGGGACCCTCGCAGCGATCGCTGAAGCTGGCCGTGATCGGCACCGCGGCAGGCTTCTTCAGTGGCCTTTTCGGCGTCGGGGGAGGCACCGTGATGGTGCCCCTGCTGGTCCTCTGGCTGGCCTACGAAGAGCGTCCGGCGACGGGCACCTCGCTGGCCGCGATCATCGCCATCGCCTCGTTCGCAGCGGGTGTTCAGGCGCTCTACGGCAACGTCAAAGTGGTGGACGGACTGCTCGTCGGGATACCCGGGCTGGCCGGCGTGCTGGCCGGAACCTGGCTGCAGCAGCGCCTGCCCCAGCGGACGATCGCACTGCTGTTCGCGGCCGTGCTCGTGGCCACGGCCGTGCAACTGGTGTTGCAGTGATAGTCGGCGCGCTGCTGGTCGGCCTGTTGGGGGGCGTGATCGCGGGGCTGCTCGGCGTCGGCGGCGGCGTCGTGTTCGTCCCCGGGATGGTGCTGTTCCTCGGCCTCGACCAGCACCACGCCGTCGCGACCTCGCTCGCTGGCGATCATCCCCGTCGCGATTCTGGGGACGATCCGCCAGGACCGCTACGGCAACGTCAACCGCCCCGACGCCGTCAGGCTGGGGGCGCTGTCCATCGGTGGCGCGGCTGCGGGCGTGGCTCTGGCCAACGCGCTCCCGGGTCAGGTGCTGCGCGACCTGTTCGCCGCTTTCATGGTGTTCGTAGCCGTGCGTCTGGTACGCGAGAGCCGCCGCGGCTAGACTCTGTATCCAGATGGGACTCGACAACCCGCTTCACATCGCGTTCCTGGTCGTGATCCTGCTGCTGCTGTTCGGCGCCAAACGGCTGCCGGAAATCGGACGTCAGCTCGGATCCGGCATGCGTGAGTTCAAGGACTCCGTCACCGGCTCCCAGCAGAACCACCAGCAGCAGGCGGCTCTGCCGCAGGCGACCCAGGTCGCGGCCCCGGCCGCACCCGCACCGGCCCCGCCCGCCCAGGCGGCGCCCCAGCCCGCAGCACCGGTGGCCACTCCGGCCGCTCCGGTTCCCGGGCAGGCACCCGTCGCGGAACCGGCCCCGGTCGAGCCGAGCCACCAGGCCTAGCCGGCCGAGGCTCGCCTGCCGCCCGCCGCGACCCGGCGGGCGTGGTCATGGTCGCGCGCGTGGTCGTGGTCGCGCGTAAACCACTCGGGACGGCGTTGCGCCGCGGCCGCGTGTCCGCCCGTGGCGGCCGCGTGGGCTGAAGGCGGCCGGGTGGCCTACGCGCCGCCGACGCCGAATGCGTCGTTGGCGGAGCTGACGTCGTCGGCGCCGTGTGAGCCGTTGGCGCCGTGTGCTCCGTTCGAGCCAGCCGAGCCGTTGGAGCCGGCTGAGCCCGCGGCGAGAACCTCGGGACGGGCCTCGGAGAGCAACGGAGCGCCGCACTGCCAGCAGTAGGCCGCGCCGCGACTGTGGACGGCCCCGCACGAGGAGCACTGGCCGTGGACCCCGGCCTCCGAGCTCGCGAGCAGCCGCTGGATCTCGTTCAGCTGGGCGTCGGCCTCCTGCAGCTCGGCGGCCCGGCGGGCGAGCACATCCAGGCGGTAGTGGTCGCGGATCGCCATCTCGTAGGTGAGCCCGCCCAGGTCCCAGGTGAGCTCGGCCACGCGCTGGGCGAGCTCGCGCTGGCGGGCGCGCAGCTGTGCGAGCGAGCCGCTCGCGGGTGACGGTCGCGAAGCCATCAGCTCGTTTCGATCGGTTCGGCGCCTTTGCGGTTCAGTTCTTCGGTGTGGGCTTTGCCCGTCGAGTGGCTGAATTTTTCGAGTTCCTTGTGGGAGACTTTTTTCGGCGGCGGGGGCGGCGCTTTTTCGGCCTTCGTTTCCTTGGCCGCTTCTTTGGCCGCTTGCTGCTGTTCCTTTTTGGCCTTCGCGGCCGCCGCCGCGCCCGACGATTTCGCCGGCGTCGCGGTAGAGGGCGTGGTCGCTCCAGCCGGAGCGAGGGACGCGCCGCTGAGGCCTTCGATCTTCACCGTCGAGGTGTTGGTCCCCTTGCCGGCGCCGCCGGAGGCCCAGTGGCCCAGCAGGAGCCCGGCGATCAGGCACAGCAGCAGCACCGACAGCAGCGCGAAGATGGGGCCGTTGCGGCGGATCCAGCCGCCCAGCCCGCGCTGGGGCTCGGGGCCGTAGCCGACCGGGGTTGCCTCGAGCGTGGTGGGCGAGGACCACTGGGGGGCGGGGTGGGTGCCCTGGTCCTGGAGCACGTCGAGGAAGCCGAGCCGCACCGGCGACACGGGGTGTCCGCACGACAGGCAGTAGCGCTGGTCGGCGACTACCTCGGCGCCGCAGTTGGCGCACCTGGTCCCGTCCTGCGGCTGGGAGGGAACCGCCATCAGGCTCACGTCAGCCACGCCGGGCCGCCTACCCGAAGGCGCCCTGGACGTATTCGCGGGTACGGGAGGCGCGGGGCGCCTCGAAGACCTCCTCGGTCTCCCCGTACTCGACCAGGTCGCCGAGGTACATGAAGGCGACCTTGTCGGCGATCCGGCGCGCCTGGGCGAGGTTGTGCGTGACCACCACGACCGCCAGCTCGCGGCGCAGCTCGCCGATCAGCTGCTCGATCGTGTTGGTGGAGATCGGGTCCAGGGCGCTGCAGGGCTCGTCCATCAGCAGCACCTCCGGGCGGGGGGCGATCGCCCGCGCGATGCACAGGCGCTGCTGCTGGCCGCCGGAGAGGCGCAGGGCGGGCCGGTCGAGGTCGTCGTGGACCTCCTCGTATAGGCCGGCGCGGCGCAGGGCGTCGATCACCAGCGGCTCGAGCTCCTTGCGGCGGGGACGGCGGCGCGACTGTTCGCGCAAGCGCGAAGGCGACGTTGTCGAAGATCGACATCGGGAACGGGTTGGGCTGCTGGAAGACCATCGCCACGCGCGAGCGCAGGCTCGTGTCGGGGAGCTCGTGGATGTCCTCGCCGTCGAGCCTGATGTGGCCGGCGCGAGCGGCGCTGGGGGTCAGCTCGGTGAGGCGGTTGAGCGTCCGCAGCAGGGTCGTCTTGCCGCACCCGGAGGGGCCGATCAGGGCCAGCACCTCGCCCTGGTGGATCGACAGCGAGACCGACTTGACCGCCGGTTTGCTGCCGTAGGCGATGCTCACGTCCTCCAGGCGCAGGCGCTCGGGGCCGCTGCCGGCCGCGGCCGGGCGCACCGCGCGGCGCTCCTCGAGCGGGGTCGCCGGCTGCGGGGCGCGATCGAGCACGATCGTGCGCACCGGCGGCACCGCGGGACGGGTCCGCCGCGGCTGGCGCATCCACGTGCCCGACCGCCGAGGCCTGGGCGGGGGCGGCGTGCAGCTGCTCGACGGTCGCGGACTCCTCGACCGGGTGCAGGTGCTCGACCGTCGGCGTCTCGCCGCGGTCCTCGCCCAGGTGGATCGGCTTGGCCGGTTCGGCCATCACGCTACCTCGCAACATCGATATTCCCCATCAGAGAAACTTTTTACACCGAAGTACTGAGGTTAGCGGCTCTGATCGCGGGTTGTAAAGCGCCCAGGGTGCATGTTCCACGGCCCTCCTAGACGGCCCCGGTGGCGACCGACAGGCCGGTGGCGCGCTCCTGGCTGCGCCCGATGCGTTCGACCAGCAGGTTGAGACCCAGCACGAACAGCAACAGCACGAAGGCGGCCGCATAGGCCTTCTGGGGAGCCGCACCTTCGCCCGCCGGGGAGTTGCCGTATACGTAGCTGGTGAGGGTCGAGCCGGTGCCCCGCAGCAGCCCCAGGGCGGGGACCGAGCCCTGCGATTCCAGGCGCAGTGATTCCCCCAGCAGCAGCACGACGATCGCGGTGTCGCCGATGATGCGGCTGATCCCGAGGGTCACGCCGGTGGCCATGTTCGAGCGCACGCTCGGGAGCAGCACCCGGCGGATGGTGGTGATGCGGGTCTTGCCCAGCGCGAAGGCGGCCTCGCGCATATGCCCGGGGACCGCCTGTAGGCCGTCGCGGGTGGCGGCGAAGATCGGGGGCATGGCGATCAGCGACATCATCGCCCCGGCCGCCAGGAACGAGCGTCCGTAGACGCCTCCCCCGGAGGCCTTGACGGAGAACGGCCCCATGAAGCTCAGCTGGAAGACGGCCAGGCCGAACAGCGCGATCACGATGTCGGGGGTGCCGGCGACGATCTCGACACACGACTCGATCACGCGCGCCAGCCACCGCGGCCGGGCGTACTCGCTCATCCACACCGCGGTGGTGACGCCCAGCGGGAGCGCCAGCACGACGCCCACGAAGGTCAGGATCATGGTGCCCAGCAGCGGGTCCAGGAAGCCGCCGCTGCCGGCCTGGGAGCTCGAGATCTGCGGTCTGGAGAAGAGCATGCCGGGGCGCAGGTACTGCACCCCACGGAAGGCGAAATAGCCCACGATCGCGCCCGCGATCAGGACCAGCCCGATCCCCGCGGACCACGCCAGCACCAGCGCGAGGCGGTCGCGCCAGCGCCAGCTCAACGGCGAGGAGCGCCGGCCGCGCCCGGTCTGCATCGCGCGCGGCTCGTCGAAGTCGAACGGGACCAGCGTGCTCATCCGCGCACCTGGTACTTGCGCAGCGGCAGCTTGATCAGGTAGCCGCACACCGACAGCACGAAGCCGCCCATCAGCAGCAGCAGCGCGATCGCATACAGCGAGGAGCCCAGTGCCGGCGCGCTGATCCCCTCGCGGAAGTCGACGATCGCCGAGGCGAAGGTGCGCAGCGGCGAGTAGAGGAAGACCAGCAGGCCGTGATCCAGGTTGGGCTTGAAGGCGCGGCTCCCGGAGACCATCGAGATCATGATCGCCTCGCCCAGCGCCCTCGCCGTGGCGAGTACCGCCGCGGCCACGATCGCCGGTCGGGCGGCCCGCACCGTGACGGCCAGGATCGCCCGCAGCGGGTTCAACCCGAGCGCGATCGCGCCCTCGCGCCAGGAGCTCGGCACCGACGCCAGCGCCTCGCATGTGAGCGCGATCATGATCGGGGCGATCATCACCGTCAGGATCACCACCGTCACCAGCAGTCCCGCGCCGGTGAGCTCTACTTCGTTGGCCACCGAGGCCTTCTCGGAGGCAGTGATCAGGTGGTTGCCGACGAACGGCACCAGCACCAGCACCCCGAGCAGGCCGTATACGACCGACGGCACCGAGGCCAGCAGGCGGATGACCGGGATCGTGACCTTGCGCAGGCGCTCCGGCGCCAGCTCGACGATGAAGATCGAGGCGAAAACCGAGACCACGAACGCGACCGCGACCGACGCGACGGTGACCAGCAGCGTCCCGTAGAGCAGCGGCCAGGCGCGCAGGTGATAGGCCGAGGCGGGCGCGTTCACGCCCGTGGCCTGCATCTTTTCGAAGCTGCTTTCGGGGCTTTCCCCCGGCCCCAGCCAGCTCAGGCCGTTGTGGTGGAAGGTCGGCCAGGCGTGGACCGCGACGAACACGACCATCCCCACCACCAGCACACCCGACCAGGCACGACAGCGCGCCGAGCGTGCGCTCGGCGCGGGTGTCGGGCCATGGTCTGCGCAATCGCGCAAGCACGTGGAGGCCTCCCTGCCGTCCCCTAGCGCCTGCTAGGTGACGGGAACCCACTGGGTCGAGATGATCTTGGCGCGCCGCCGAGGAGTTGCGGATCCAGCCGATGAACGCCGAAGCGGCACCGGTGGCCTTGCCTTTGGTGACCTCATAGAAGCGCGCCACACCCGGGTAGGTACCGGAGGTGACTGTGCTCTTGTTGCAAGCGACGCCGTTGATGCTGACGGCGTTGACGCCGCCTTTGTCGGACTGGTAGTTGGACACGAACCCGATCGAGTTGGGATCGCTTTCGACGGCCTGGCGCAGGAGTCCCTCAGAGGACTGTTCCTGGGCCACGCTCGCGACTTTCTTGTTTTCCAGCAGCAGCGTCTGGAAGTTCGTCAGCACACCGGCCACC
Source organism: uncultured Solirubrobacteraceae bacterium (assembly GCA_963742395.1). GTDB lineage: Bacteria > Actinomycetota > Thermoleophilia > Solirubrobacterales > Solirubrobacteraceae > Palsa-744. The sequence continues at coordinate 292,433 of CAVUME010000007.1, forward strand.
GAGGTGCGGCTGATCAGGTCGATCGTGCCGGTCGCAGTGGCTCCGGGGATACCGCTCCACGAGCGTGTCTTGCCCGTGAAGATGTTGACCAGCTGAGCCGTCGTGAGGTTGGCGAGCGGGTCCGATTTGTTCGTGATGACGCAGATCCCGTACTTGGCGATCGGGTAGAAGACGAGACCTGCGGGATCGCTGGGAAGCGGGTCACGGGAGACGTCGGCGATCGACACGCGGCCGGCGGAGACGTCGTTGATGCCTACCTGGGCGCCACCCTGGGCGATCTTGAATTTGACTTTGCCGGGGTGCAGTTTCACGTACTTCTGCGCCAGCAGGCTGAGCGAGCGGGTAGGAAGCGGTCGCACCGCTGATCGTGATCGTGGTCGCTGCATTGGCGGCCGCAGGCGCCGCTACCCCGAGCACTCCCGCCACCGCGACGGCGACGGAGAGACGGCGAATTCGTTGCATTTGGTGAGGAATCCTTTCGAGTGGCGGTTGTCGGTTGACGCGGGGGACGCCGCCAAGATACCATAACCTCATAGATCCGATCGACATTAGCTATATTGTCGAAATGGTCTGTTAAGGGGGGTTACGGGAAGGGATTCCCGTCACCTGGAAGCGTCGCCGGTCCTAAAGAACACAAGAAAAGTGCAAATAGTGCGGAAGGTGCAAGAGAACATCTTTTCCAGAGGGCATCGGGCGGCCTCGCCGTTCGGCGAGCAGCCGGCACCCGCGGACAGCGGGCGCGATGGCGCAGCCGCGGACACCCCACCCTCGCCCGTTCCCAATCCCTACGCGCAACCCCCGCTGCTCTCGCGCCGCCCGAGCGCTGCGCGTGACCGCGATCCTGGCCGCCGCGATGCTCGCAGTGGGCGTGGGCGTGGGAGCCGCCATCGGCCCCGCCCCGACCACATCCTTTGCCGGTGACACGCCCGCGCTGGTGGCCAAGCTGCTCTCGGAACTGGCGGCACGCGATCGCGCGGCGACACCGCCGGCGAGCAGCCAGGCGCCCGCTGAAACTCCGGCGCAGGCGCCGCCGAGCAGCTCGCCGCCGGCCACCAGCGCCGGCACGACGCCAGCCGCCGCGGCGGAAACGCCGGCCTCCGGCTCACAGAGCTCCGGAGCGGAAACGGAAGAACCGGGCAAATCCAGCACGCCGGCGAAATCGAAGGTGCCGGCGGTGACCGACGTGTGGCTGATCGAGCTCTCAGGCCCGAGCTACGAAGAACTGCTCGCCCAGAAGAGCTCGGCCCCCTACATCAGCGGCCAGCTGATCCCGACCGGCACGCTGCTCGGCGGCTGGTCGGCGATCGAAGGCAGCGCGTTCGCGAGCCAGGCCGCACTGGCGGCCCCCTCCAGCGAAGTGTCCACGCCGCCGATCGTGCACTCGATCGTCCAGCCCCCGTGCCCGGAAGGGGCCGCCGGTGAAAGCTGCGCGACGCCTGCGGGCGCACTGAAGGCGGCCGACGAATTCGCCCAGGCCACGCTGCCCCAGATCACCGCCGCGGCGGCCTTCCACGAACACGGGCTCGCCGTCGTCACCTTCGCGACCGTCGGACTGGCCTCTCAGCAGGGGCTCCCGACGGGCGCCTCCAGCGCGACGCTGACCTCCAAGCCCCCCGCAGGGGTGCTGCTGGTCTCACCGTTCGCGAAGGCGGGCGCTCACTCGAGCGTGTCCTACAAGGTCACCGCCCCCGTGCACACGATCGAAGCGCTGCTGCATTGAGGCTGCGTGTGCGCACACAACTGAACACCAAACCCAGATCAACGACCAGCAAGAACGAACGGAGAGGACTGTTGCACCGACCTGTACCACTATCCGGCCAACGGGGAGCGCTACTGGCGCTCGCCGCGGCGATGGGCGCCCTCGCCCTGCTTCTGCTTCTGCCCGCCGTGGGCCGAGCGGAAGAATCGAACCCCAACAACCTCAACTGCATCGGAAGCATCAAGGCCGGCACGCCTGAAGAAGGCAGCGAAGAACAGCAGGTCCGCTACAGCTTCTACTGCGATGGCCCGATCACGGGCTACCAGCTGGCGTCTCAGATCCCGGTGACGGGAATCCAGAGCCCGCCGGAAGTGATCTCGAATGCGACCAAAGGGCCGCTCTCGGACAACTTCTCCTGCAACGGGGAAGTGCCGGGCTTCGCGCTCAACTGCGTGGGCGCCACCAAGGCCGGCTACGAGACGATCACGGGGCAGTTCGCGATCGAACACAAGATCTGCGCCGAGCCCCGTGAGGACCCGTTGCTGACGGTGGTCTCGGCGACGATCGAAAAGGGCGCCGTCGTACAGGCGATCGCGGGCCCATTCGACCTCGGCCGCCCGCTCGGGTGCAAGGCGGACTCCTCCTCGGGCGGAACACGCCTGAGTCCGAAGGCGCCGTCCAAGAAGTCCAAGAAGCACTCCAAGCACAAGCACTCTCCCAAGAAGAAGGGCAAGAAGGCAGCGCACACGCGCTGAGCATCCCTTCCGCAGCGTGGTCCCCTCGGCGTCGCGCGAGCCTCCAGGCGCGGCGCCGGGGCAGGACTACAGCAGGCTGCTTGTGATGCGCTCGATCTCGGCGATCGAGGTGAGCCCGGCCCGAACCTTCAGCAGGCCGTCGTCGCGCAGGCGGCGCATGCCTTCCGAGACGGCCACGGCCACGATGTCATCCACCGAGGCGTGCTCGAGGACCATCGCGCGGATCGGCTCGGTGATTTCCATCACCTCGTAGATCCCGACCCGGCCGCGGTAGCCGGATCCGCCGCAGCGGGGGCAGCCCTCGGCCTCGAGCGGCTCGGCGCCCTCGAGACCGTGTTCGGCGAGCACCGCCTTGGAGACCTTCTGGGGGCGCTTGCAGCTCTCGCAGAGCTTGCGCACGAGTCGCTGGGCGACGATGCAGTCGACGGCCGAGGAGACCAGGAACGGCTCGATGCCCATGTCGGTGAGACGGCTGAGAGCGCTCGGGGCGTCGCGTGTGTGCAGCGTGGAGAGCACCAGGTGGCCGGTGAGCGCGGCCTCGACCGCGATGTGGGCCGTCTGGCTGTCACGGATCTCGCCGACCATGATCACGTCGGGGTCCGCGCGCAGCATCGAGCGCAGGCCGACGTCGAACGTGACCCCCGCCTTGGAGGCGATCTGCATCTGCTTGATGCCGGCGATCCGCTGCTCGACGGGGTCCTCGATCGTGAGGATGCTGCGTTCGCCGTCGTTGACGGCGTTCAGGGCCGCGTACAGGGTGGTGGACTTGCCCGAGCCCGTGGGGCCCGTGACGAGCACGGCCCCGTTGGGTCGGCGGATGGCCCGTTCGAAGCGCTCTTTCTCCTCGTCCTGCATCCCGAGGGCGTCCATCTCGCCGACCGAGGCGGTGGTGTCGAGGATTCGCATCACGACCCCCTCGCCGTAGACCAGCGGGAGCGTGACGACGCGGATGTCGACCCGGCGCCCGTCGACGGTCAGCCCGAAGCGTCCGTCCTGGGGCACCCGGCGCTCGGAGATGTCGAGGTCGGCCATGATCTTGATGCGCGAGACGACCGAGGCGGACATTTTTCGCCTCACGGTGGCGGCCGGCGTGAGCACCCCGTCCACGCGGTACATCACGCGCGTGTCGCCCTCCTCGGGGTTGATGTGGATATCGGAGGCGCCCTGTTGGGTGGCCTGGGCGACGATCGAGTGCACGAGCTTGATCACCGGCGCCTGGTCTTCGGACTCGGCCAGGCGGAGGTCCTCCGCGCTGATCTCCTCCTCCTCGTCGACGATGTCTTCGATCGACTCGTCCAGCTGGGCGAGCTTGGCAAGCAGCAGGTCGAGGTCCTCGATCGAGGCGGCACATGGACGCACGCGGCGGCCGGTCATCATGCCGATGTCGTCGATCGTGAGGACGTTGGTGGGGTTGGCCATCGCGACCAGCACGGCGCCGTCCTCGGCGAAGCCGACCGGCACGGCCTGGTAGCGGCGGGCGGTGGAGGCGCTGACGAGGTTGACGGCGCCCATGTCGAGGTCGAAGGAGGTCAGGTCGACGAAGTCCAGGCCGAAGCGCTCGGCCACCACGCGGGCGAGCTGGTCGTGACGCAGGATCCCGCGTTCGACCAGGATCAGGCCGGTCGGGCGGCCCTGTTCGCGGGCGGCCTGGACGGCGTCCTCGACGGTCTCGCGGTCCGACAGCCCGAGGTCCACGACGACCTCTCCGATCATGCGCGAGGAACGACCCGGGTGACGGGGCGGGTAGAGGCCCTTGTTGGGGTTGGGGGTGGGCCCGGGCGGCGGAAGTGCGCCCGGATCCTCCTCGGGCGCCCCTCCCGGGCGCGCGGCGGCGGGCGTGGCGGTCTCGGCCATCTCTCCTCATATCGGCACTTCGGAGGGGGCTCTTGACCGCTTGCAGGGCCACATTCGCCCGTGGCACCCGGCGGACCGCGATCGCCCCATGATGTACGGTGGTCGGGCCATGCAGCCCCTCATCTGGGACCGTCGGCCTGATGGGCTCAGAGCCCCGGCGATGGTTTGCGCATTTCAAGGATGGAACGACGCGGGCGACGCCGCCTCCAGCGCGGTCTCCTTCCTGGCCTCCTCGCTGAACGCCCGCCGTTTCGCGACGATCGACTCCGAGGAGTTCTACGACTTCCAGTCCAACCGGCCGTGCATCGCCCTGGACGAGAGCGAAAAGCGCCAGATCACCTGGCCGACGGTCGAGATCCTCGAAGCCACCGCACCGCGGGCGCCGCGCGATCTGGTGCTGGTCCAGGGGACCGAGCCCTCGATGCGCTGGCGGGCCTTCGGCGCGCACATGGTCGACCTCGCGGAGGCGCTCGGCGTACAGGTGGTGGTGTCGCTGGGGGCGCTGCTCGGAGACGTGCCCCACACGCGCCCGGTGGCGCTGACCGGCCACGCCTCCGACGGGGCGCTGCTCGAGCGCCTCGGGGTGGCGAGCTCCAGCTATGAAGGCCCGACCGGGATCGTGGGGGTCCTGCACACGGCCTGCGCCGACGCGGGGCTGCCGTCGGCCAGCCTGTGGGCGGCGGTACCCCATTACGTCGCCGCGGCCACCAACCCGAAGGCGGCCCTGGCCCTGTTGCGACGGGTGGAAGTGCTGGTGGGGGTCTCGGTGGACGTCTCGGAGCTGGAGTCGGCGGCCTCCGACTACGAGCGCCAGATCGGCCTGGCGGTGCAGAGCGACCCCGACATCCAGGCGTTCGTGGAACGGTTGGAGCAGGCGGCCGACTCCGAGGCCCCGGACACCGCCCTGGAGGTTCCCTCCGGCGAGGCCCTGGCGCGCGAATTCCAGCGCTTCCTGCGCCAGCGCGGCCGTAACTAGGAGCCAGCCCCCGCGGGGGCTAGGCCACCTCGGCCGCCGGGCACACGACGCGGTAGTCGCAGTAGGCGCACGCAACCGGCGAGGGGGTCGGCTCGAAGCGCTGGGCCAGGATCCCGCCGCCGACCTCGAGCACGACCTCCTCGAGCGCGTGGGCGTCGGCGGCACGGTCGGGGACCGGCACCTTGAGGTCGTCGAGTATGTAGTAGTAGGCCTGGCTGGAGGACTCCAGCCCCCAGTCCTCGCGGGCCGCCATCGCATACAGCGACAGCTGCACGTCCTCGGAGAGCTGATCGGGGGTGCGGGGGCGCGAGGTCTTGTAGTCGATCAGCTCGTAGCGGTGCTCGGCGCCCTCGGCGAGCCGGTCGACGCGGTCCACCCGCCCGCGCAGGTGGTGGGGGCCGACGCGGAAGGAGAACGAGCGCTCGAACCAGACGGGATCCACCGACTCCTCGGACAGACGGGCGTGGTAGCGGCAGAGGGCGTCGCGGGCCTTCGCCATGAAGACCAGGTCGGACTCGGTTTCCCCGAGGGCGCTGCGCCGCCACACCTGCTCGAGCAGCTCGAGCATCGCCTCGAGCGTCTGGTCGGAGCCGGAGTGGTAGCGCTCGAGCACCTGGTGGATGACGATGCCGAAGCGCTGCTGAACGGTCTGGGGCACCGGGATCCGCAGGACGCGGGCGAACTTGTAGCGCAGCGGACAGCTCAGATAGGTCTGGATGTCCGAGGCCGACATCGCCAGGCCGGCGCCGCGGCGGGGCAGGAAGGGCTCGAGCGAGAGCTCCTCCCGGGCCACGATCGGGCGCGAGGGGGTCTCGCCGGCGTCCGGCTCGGCCAGCAGCGTCTGATCGAGGGGCGACGTCTGGAGGATCTCTCTCTGGAGCGGGGTCGCCGCCGCCAGCAGGCGGACGTTGATGTCGGCGAGGGCCTCCCCCAGGTCCTGTCCGGGGGGACGCTGGATCAGGGCCGAGACCTTCAGCAGCTCGAGGTAGCGCACGATCCCGTGGGAGATGTCGAGGTCGGTGTCCAGGCGCAGCTCCGCAAGCCGGTCCCCGATCCGCCCGATGCCCTGGGCGAGCTCCTCGCGCAGGGCCTGAAGGATCTGCCCCAGGCGCTCCTCGGCCTCTTCCCTGGGCGCCTCGGCGATCGAGCGCTCGTGGTGATCGGCGGCCACGGCGGCAAGATGGCGGGCCAGGTCGATCGTCTCGGCTTCGGGGTTCTCGGCGAGGAAGCGGCCCGCCAGCTCCTGCAGGGCGCGTAGGCCCTCGTTCGAGCGGGCCGCGTCGACCGGCGTCATCAGCCTGCGCCGCAGCAGGCCCAGACGATCGATCAGCGCAGCCAGGAACTCCGCCGGCTCGAGGCTGTGGAGCTCGGCCTCGACCACGCGGTGAAGTGCGGCGAAGCGCTCGATCCGCTCGCGGGCCTCGGGGGGAACCTGGGGCGATTCGATCGCCGCCCCCACCCCCACCACGAGGTCGAGCTTGCGCCGGCGGGCGACCTGGATCACGCGCGCGAGGTCCACCTGGCGAAGCTCCACCGGCGGGCGGGCGAGCGCGCGGGCCACGGCGCTGGCGTCCTCAGGGTCCACGAGCAGCCGCAGCCAGGCGATCACGTCGCGCACCTGCGGGCGCCCCAAAAAACCGTCCGCTGATTCGCTCTCGCTCGGGGGTCCTTCGCGCGAGAGCCCCGGCGGCGCCGTCGCGATCTCCAACCCGGACACTCCCTCACAGGATACGGGCCCGGGGCGCTGGCCCCTGCAAGCGTTCGCGGCGGGGGAGCTAGGCTGACGGTCGGATGGAGTTCGTCGATTGGCGTGTGGCTCAGGTGGTGGGAGACCTGGTCGCCGGAACGCCTCAATTCGGGGCGATCAGCTCCGAGCGGGTGGAGCCGATGGCCCATGACTTCGCCGTGCGGGTGGCCGCCTACAGCGGCCTGCGCCCCCCCACGGAACTGCCCCGGCTGGAGCTCGTGGACCGCTCGGCCTGGATCGCGGCCAACCTGCGCACGATGCGCCCGCTGCTCGGGCGCCTCTCCGAGCAGGCCGGGATCGAGCCGCCCCGCGGCCTGCTCGGCAACCCGCTGCGCTCGGCCACCGGCCTGATGATGGGGGCCCAGGTGGGGGCCCTGACGGGAGTGCTCTCCCAGCGGGTGCTGGGCCAGTACGACCTGGCGCTGCTGGATGCGACCGTCCCGCCGCGGCTGCTGCTGCTGGCCCCGAACCTGTCACAGGCGGCCCGCAACCTGCAGCTCGACCGCGACGAGCTCGTGCTGTGGGTGACGATCCACGAGATCACCCACGCCGTGCAGTTCTCCGGTGCACCCTGGCTGCGGGAGCACCTCGCCGGGATGATCACCCAGCTGATCGACGGCCTGCAGGTGAGCGTCGACTCCGGCGGGGGAGGAGGCTGGCTCCCCAAGCTCCCCGCCTCCGGCGGACATGAAGGACCTGGTCGAGCGGGCACGGCGTGGAGACCTGCTGCGGCTCACGCTCGGAGAGGACCGCTGGCAGCTGGTGGAGCGGATCCAGGCCACGATGTCGCTCGTGGAGGGCCACGCCGAGCACACGATGGACATCATCGGCGCCCAGCTGCTCCCGTCCCTGGACCGGCTGCGGGCGGCGATGAACTCGCGCCGCGAAAACCGAGGACTGCCGTGGAAGGTGCTCGAGCGCCTGCTCGGACTCGAGCTGAAGATGCGCCAGTACCAGACGGGCAGACGCTTCTGCGACGCCGTCGTGGCCGCCGCGGGGCCCCTGGCGCTGGCACGGGCCTGGGAGAGCCCGGCCACCCTCCCCCGCCCCGAGGAGCTCGAGCAGCCCGACCGCTGGCTGCAGCGGATCAGCAAACCGCCGGCCGCGCTGACCGCACACAGCGGCGCCTGAACACACGGAGCCGGGCCCGGCCGCGGCCTCGCGGGGCCTCGCGAACACCGTCTCGGAGGCGATTTGGCCTCTCGGCGCGAATAGAACACGACCACCCGGGGGTACGTGCCGTGGAGGCATACTTGCCCCCCAAACTGGCCGAACGCGCGTTCCGTATGTTACAAAGTCACCCCCTGGAACCCCGCGAGAAATCAGGGTTTCTGGGCTTGGTGCTACTCTTTCTGTAACGATCTTCCCGTAGCGGGTTACAAACATGTGTTCGGTTGACAGAACGAGGGTAATCGAACAGGACACGAACTGACACCCGCGCCCCCGGGCCGAGGAAGAAAGAGGAACAACATGCCACCCGCCACCACCACAGCAACCAAAGCGAGCAAGCCGCGAGCCAAAGCAGCTCGCAAAACCACCGCTCGCAAAACGACCGCCCGCAAAAGCACCACGCGTGCAACCGCGGCGCGCAAAGTCGGCGCCCGTAAAGCGGTCCGCAAAAGCAGCGCCCGCAAAGTGAGCGCCCGCAAACCGGCCGCGAAAACCACGGCCGCCCGCCGCACCAGCTCGCGGCGCTCGAAAGCGATCCACGCGAAGGGCTCACGGACCCGTGCCGTGCACACCGCACAGTCCACGATCCGCCAGAGCGAGACCGCCACGCGCGAGACCGCGAACGTGTTCGGCGACTACGCCGAGCGTGCCGTCCTGATCCCCGTCGGGGCCGCCCTGCTGGCCCGTGACCGCGTCGTGTCGGGCGTCAGCGACACGCTCTCCACGTACTCCTCGAGCACCAAGACGCAGGCTCAGCTGCGCCGCTTCGAGCGTCGCGGGGTCACCGCCCGCAACCGCCTCGAGCGCGAGGTCCGCAAAGCCCGCGTGCGCGTCGAGCGTGAACTGCGCCAGCGCCGCAGGATCGTGGAGAGCAAGCGTCAACGACCTCGACGACCGCCGCGAAACGCTGCTCAACAACGGCAGCGAAATCGCCAACCGGGTCCCCGAGATCGCCCGCGAAGTCCAGGATCGGATCCTGAGCCTGGTCTAGGACCAGAAGCTTCACCCGCCCCGGACGGAGAGACCGGGCAAGCGGGAAAGTCTGCCGGCCTCATATCTCGCCGGCAGTAGTAGCACCCTCTCCTCCCCTCGACCCGCGGGCGGCCCCCACCGCCCGCGGGTCACTTTTTTGGGCGCCCGCCGGGTGCCCCGCCGCCCGGACCGGGTTCGGACGCCGGTGACGGGGGCGCCGGTTTGCCAGAATGGGAGCCGTGACCGACAAGGACCAGATCATGCGGGCGCTCCAGGCCGTGATCGATCCTGAGCTGCACCGCTCGATCGTCGAGCTCGACATGGTGCGCTCGATCGAGCTCAACGCCAACGGCGTCGTGGACGTGACCGTGTCGCTGACCACGCCCGGCTGCCCGATCAAGGGCCACTTCCAGAGCTCCGTGGTCAACGCCGTCTCGCCGCTGGACGGGGTCACCCACGTGAACGTCTACTTCGACGTGCTCAGCGACACCCAGAAGGCGGCCCTGCAGCAGAAGCTCGGACGCGGCAGCCTGCCGGCCGGGGCCCTCGCCCAGGTCGCCAACGTGATCTGCGTGGGCTCCGGCAAGGGCGGCGTCGGCAAGTCCACCCTGACCGCCAACCTGGCCGCGGCGCTGGCCGCGGAGGGCCGCAGCGTGGGCGTGCTGGACGCGGACGTGTGGGGCTACTCGATCCCGCGCATGTACGGCCTCGGCGCCACCCGCCCGTCCGTCTCCGCCGAGCGCATGATCATCCCGCTGGAGGCCCACGGCGTGAAGGTGATGTCGATCGGCTTCTTCGTGGAGGAGGACGCGGCCGTCGTGTGGCGGGGTCCGATGCTCCACAAGGCGCTCACCCAGTTCCTGCAGGACGTCGATTGGGGCGCCCTGGACTACCTGCTCGTCGACCTGCCCCCCGGCACCGGCGACGTCTCGATGACGCTCGCCCAGCTGCTGCCCCAGGCCCTGTTCCTGATCGTCACCACCCCCCAGGCGACGGCCCAGAGGGTGGCCCGGCGGGCCGCCCAGATGGCGGACAAGGTCCAGCTCGAGATCGCCGGCGTGGTCGAGAACATGTCGAGCTTCACGACCCCCTCCGGGGAGCGCTTTGAGATCTTCGGCGAGGGTGGCGGCGCGGAGCTCGCCGACGAGCTGGACGTGCCCCTGCTCGGCAAGGTCCCCCTCACGATGCCGCTGCGCGAACAGGCGGACGGCGGGCTGCCGCTCGTGATCGAGGACCCCGACGAGCCTGCCGCCCAGGCGATCCGACAGGTCGCCCGTGGGCTGATCGCCCTGGCTCCTCCGAAGCCAGTAGCGCTGCCGCTCGTCGAGGTGCCCAGCGCCCCCTCCGTACCCCAGGGTGAGCGCAAACCCGTGGGCATGTCGCTGCCGATGGCCTAGCCCCGCGAGGGCTTCCAGACGGCAGGGGACATGCCCGGAACCCGACGGCGCGTGGCCGGCCGGCCACGCGCGGGCGTCCCCTCGGGGGGCGCCGGCACCCGACCCCGGCGCGCTTGACAAGCGCGCCCACGTGAGAGGATCGTTTCGACATGGCGGTACAGGGAGGACAGGAGGAGCAGGACGACGCGGTGGACCGCGCGGAGGACGCCGCGGTCGAGGGCCCCGCCGACGGCGCGGTCCAATTCGACGAACGGCGGGCGAAGCTCGATCGCCTGCGCGCGGAGGGGATCGACCCCTACCCGCCGGTGAGCCTGTGGAACGTGCGCGAGCGGATCGAGGACGTGATCGCCGCCCACGACCCGGCGCAGCTTGAGCACGGCGAGCACCCCGAGCTCACGCACGAGATCGCGGGTCGCATGGTGGCGCGCCGCGAGCACGGCAAGACGGCCTTCCTCGACGTCCGCGACCTGTCCGGCCAGATCCAGGTGGTCGCCCGCGTGGACGCGATCGGGCAGGAGGAATACGACCGCGTGCTGGGCCTGGACATCGGCGACATCGTGGCCGTGAAGGGGGTCGTGTACGTCACCCAGCGCGGGGGGCTGGCGCTGGCCGTGAAGGAGTGCACGCTGCTGACCAAGACCCTGCGACCGCCCCCGGACCGCCACCACGGTATCGGCGACACCGGCACCCGCTACCGCTACCGGGAGCTCGACCTGCTCGCCAACGAGGACACACGCGAGCTGTTCATCACGCGCGCGAAGATCGTGTTCGCGATCCGCGAGTGGCTCAACGAACGCCACTTCGTGGAAATCGAAACACCCGCCCTGCAGTCGCTCGCGGGCGGAGCCGGTTCCCGGCCGTTCACCACACACCACAACGCGCTGAACCGCGACCTGTACCTGCGGATCTCCGTCGAGCTGTTCCTCAACCGCTGCATCGTCGGCGGCATGGAGAACGTCTACGACATGGGCAAGGTGTTCCGCAACGAGGGCATCTCCCACAAGCACAGTCCCGAGTTCACGATCATCGAGTTCATGCAGGCCTATGCCGATTACTACGACGTGGCCACGGTGACCGAAGAAATGTTCCGCGACGTGGCCCAGCGGGCGCTCGGCCGCACGACGGTCCAGCGCAACGGCGAAACGATCGACCTCGCCAAGCCGTGGCGGCGGGTGACGATGCGTGAGCTGATCCTCGAGCGCACGGGCGTGGACTTCATGGAGTCCGACACCAAGCAGCTGGCGGAGGTGCTCGACGGCCCGGTGGACCCGCAGGCGACCTGGGCCGAGCTGGTGGGCGACATCTACACCAAGCACATCGAGCACACCCTCAACCAGCCCACGCACGTGTTCGACTTCCCATTGGAGCCGTTCCCGATCACCCGCCGGCACCCCGTCCACCCGGAGCTGGCCGAACACTTCGACGCCGTCATCGGCGGGATCGAGCTCGTCAGCGGGGACACCGAGCTCAACGACCCCGTGGACCAGTGGCAGCGCTTCGTCGACCAGCGCCAGCGGCGCATGATCGACGACGCCGACGTCCCCCACCCCAACGACGAGGAATACGCCCGCGCGATCGAGTTCGGCTACTCCCCCACCGCCGGCGGGGGCATGGGCGTGGACCGCCTGGTGATGATCCTCACCGAACGCGACTCGCTGCGCGAGGTGATCCCCTTCCCGATCGTGAGGGACATGTCATGAGCCCCTCCAAGCTGAACCTGGACCCGGGCGTCGTGAACGCCTGTCGCCAGGCCGCCAAGCGCATCGCCGAGGACGTCTTCGAGCAGATCTCCTCGCGCACGACCCTGTCGGTCGAGCGCAGCGTCACCCGCCTGCTCGGGGTGGACGGGGCCGACGAGCTGGAGGCGCCGCTGCCGAACGTGCTCGTCGACCACGTGGCCGAGCGCGGAGGGCTCGAGCGCGGCGTGGCCCACTGGCTGGGCAACGCGATGCTGCAGACGCAGCGCTCGCCCCAGCAGATCGCCGAAGCCGTGAGCGCCGGCGAGCTCGACCTGGCGGAACTCGACCAGGCCGAGGAGCCTGCCATCCGCGAGCGCGTGAGCGAGGAGTGCTCGGCGCGGATCGCTGAGATCAACGGCCGCTTCGAGGAGCGCCGGGCGATGCGCCGCGCCTCGGCGAGGCCCCCACGCCGCTGCGCTACGTGCTCACGGCCACCGGGGACGTGTACGAGGACGTGGTCCACGCCAAGGCCGTGGCGGAGGCCGGCGGGGACATCGTCGCGGTGATCCGCTCGACCGCCCAGAGCCTGCTCGACTACGTCCCCTTCGGCCCCACCACCGAGGGCTACGGGGGCACCTTCGCCACCCAGGCGAACTTCCGCATCATGCGCGAGGCGATGGACGAGTGGTCCGAGCAGCACGGCCGCTACGTCCGCCTGTCGAGCTTCTGCTCGGGGCTGTGCATGTCGGAGATCGCGATGATGGGCGCCTGGGAGGGCTTCGACAACATGGTCAACGACGCCCTCTACGGGATCCTCTACCGCGACATCAACATCGTGCGGGGGCTGATCGACCAGCGCATCTCGCGCATGATCAACGGCTACTTCGGGGTCGTGATCAACACCGGCGAGGACAACTACCTGCGCACGGCCGACGCGCTGGAGGCCGCGCCGTCGGTGACGGCCTCGCAGTTCATCAACTACCAGCTGGCACGGGAATCGGGCGTGCCCGACGGCCAGATCGCGCTCGGGGACGCGTTCGAGATCGACGTCCCGGTGCGCAACGGGCTGCTGTACGAGTGGGCCCAGGCACAGCTCACGAGGGAGCTGTTCCCGGACTGCCCCGTCAAGTACATGCCCCCCACCCGGCACATGGACGGCAACCTCTTCCGCACCCACGCGGCGGACGCGCTGTTCAACCTCGTCACGGTCGCCACCGGCCAGGGCATCCAGACGATCGGGGTGCCCACCGAGGGGATCTTCACCCCCCACATCCACGACCGTGTGCTCGGCCTGCAGAACGTGGACTACGTCTTCAACGCCGCCGCCGACCTCGGCGACGAGATCGAGTTCAAGCCCGGGGGGATCATCCAGACGCACGCCCGGGAGGTGCTCGCGGGAGCCCACGAGCTGCTCGAGCAGATCGCCGATGAAGGCCTCTTCTCGGCGATCGAGCGGGCGAGCTTCGGCGACGTCAGCCGCCGCGTGGACGAGGGGCGCGGGATCGAGGGGATCGTGAAGGTGTCCAGCGAGTACTTCAACCCGCTGCTCGAGCTGATGACGCAGGCCAGCTATGCCTAGGGAGGTCGATCTCACCTCCGTGCGTCCCTACGCCGACCACCTCGGCGACGGGCTCGTGCAGATGAGCTTCACGCTGCCGATCCCCTACTCGCTGGCCGCCCGCCGGGCGGCGCTGGAGCTGGCAGCGGGGATGGGCTTCGAGGAGCCCGAGGTGGTCCACTACCAGCAGCTGACCGACGGCTACACCTACTTCGTGATGTACGGCCGCTGCACCGCCACGATCGACTTCTCGTCGATGCAGGGCGAGGGCTTCGACATCGAGTACATGAGCGAGGACGAGGTCGAGCGCTTCGTCGAGGAGCAGATCGGACGCCGGATCGTGGTCGTGGGCGCGAGCACCGGCTCGGACACCCACAGCGTGGGGATCGACGCGATGCTCAACCTCAAGGGCTACCACGGCCACCACGGCCTCGAGGGCTACCGCACCTTCGAGACCCACAATCTCGGCAGCCAGGTGCCCAACAGCGTCCTGCTGGCCAAGGCGATCGAGGTCCACGCCGACGCGATCCTGGTCTCTCAGACCGTCACCCAGCAGAACCTCCACGTGCAGAACCTCACCGAGCTCGTGGAGATGGTCGAGGCCGAGGGCCGCCGCACGCAGATGATCCTCGCCTGCGGCGGGCCCGCGGGTGACCAACGAGCTCGCCAAGGAGCTCGGCTACGACGCGGGCTTCTCGAAAGGAACCGAACCGCAGCACCTGGCGACCTTCCTCGCCCGCGAGCTGGCCGCGCGGACGCCGGCGAGGGCCTGAGGCGCGCCGCCGCCGGTGCGCCTCAGCGAGCTGACCCGCACGGCCGCGCGCGTGGCCCTCGTGGGGCTCGCCAAGAACACCGGCAAGACGGTCGCTCTGACGACCCTGCTGGGCGAACTCGAGCAGCAGGGCCGCACCGTCGGTGTCACCTCGGTGGGTCGCGACGGCGAGGAGCACGACGTGATCGACGCCCGCATCGAGAAGCCGCGCGTGGCGCTGGCGACCGGCAGCCTGCTGGCGACCACCGACGAGCTGTTGCGGGCCAGCGGGCTGCCGTATGAGCTCTTGTCCGCGACCGAGTCCCGCACGCCCCTGGGCCAGGTCCTGGTCGTGCGCCTGAAGGGGGCCGGGATCGTCGAGGTGGCCGGGCCGAGCGCCTCCCAGCAGGTGCGGGCGGTGGGCGAGCTGATGCTCCAGAACGACGCCGACCAGGTGCTGATCGACGGCGCCATCGACCGCCGGGCTGCCTCCGCCCCGGAGGTCTGCGACGGGCTGATCATGGCCACCGGCGCCGTGCTCGGAAGCGAGCTCGAGCAGGTAGTGGAGCGCACGGCCGAGGCGGTCGAGCTGGCGCGCCTGCCTCTGCTCGCAGGGGACGGACCCGCCGCTGGCCGAGCACGGGAACTGGCCGAGAGCCACGGCGGTCACTTCAGCGGCATCGTCACCGCCGACGGCAGCGTGCAGGAGCTGCCGGCCCGCTTCGCCCTGCGGGCCGACGGCGCGGCGCTCGCGGAGCTGTTGCCCGAACAGGCCGCCGGGAGCTATCTGCTCATCGGCGGGGCGCTCCCCGAGCGCCTGCTGGAGGCACTTTTGGAGCTGCGCCGGCGCCGGCGCGAGCTCCCGGCGATCGTGGTCCACGACCCCACTCGCGTGTTCGTCAACAGCCATGGGATCGGCTGGTATCGCCGCCAGGGCATCGCGCTGCACGCGACCCGCAGTGCGCCGCTGCTGGCCCTGACCGTCAACCCCGTCGCACCCCAGTCGCACAGCTTCGATTCCCAGCGGATGCGCGACGGCCTTTCGCGCGTGCTCGAGGACGTGCCGATCGTGGACGTGTGCGCACCGGAGTACTGAGAGGTCTACACGCGGAGCCGGCCGGGTAGGGTTCGTGACGAAGTGCGCATACACGTGTGCGGCGCGCGGGGCTCAACACCCGCGCCGGGGGCCGAGTTCGCCCGCTATGGAGGGCACACCTGCTGCCTGGCCCTCGCCAGCGGCGATCGCCAGGAGCCCGACCTGATCCTCGACGCCGGCACCGGCCTGCGCGGGGTCACCGGCCTGCTGCACGAGCACCCCTTCGAAGGCGCCCTGCTGCTCAGCCACCTGCACTGGGACCACATCCAGGGGCTGCCCTTCTTCGCCGGGGGAGACCGCGAGGACTCACGGGTGAGCGTGCTGGTTCCCGACCAGGGCAACGGCGTGACGGCCGAGCGGGTGCTCGCCGGGAACATGTCCCCGCCGTTCTTCCCGATCGAACCGGGCCAGCTACGAGGGGACTGGGAGTTCGCCTCGGTCCCCACGGACGAGTGGAACAGCGGCGCCTACACGATCCTGGCGCGGGAGGTCCCGCACAAGGGCGGGCGCACCTTCGGCTACCGCATCAGCGACGGCAGCTCGACCATGGCCTACATCCCCGACCACTGCCCGACGGCGCTCGGCGAGGGCCCGGACGGGCTCGGCGAGTACCACGCGGCCGCGCTCGAGCTGGCCGACGGGGCCGACGTGCTGTTCCACGACTCCCACCTGCACGGCGAGGGCGAGCTGGCGCGGGAGAGCTTCCTCGGGCACGCCTGTGCGGAGTACTCGGCCGCGCTCGGGCGCCGGGCGGGTGCCGCGCGAGGTGGTGCTCTTCCACCACCACCCCGAACGCACCGACGATCAGCTCGACGCGCTGTGCCGGCGCCTGGGGGCCTCGCAGGCGGTCAGGGCCGCCGCCCAGGGCGACGGTCATCTCGCTCTGAGCAGCGAGCGAATCGTTCGACGAATGGCTCAAATAGAACCGATCGCGGGGTAGCCCGATCGCGGGTTAGCACGTAGTGGCGAGGCGCCTGCCTCAAAGGGCGGGCGCCTGCGTGCTCTTAGGACGCCTCGAGCGCTTCGGCGATACCGGCCGCGGCCGAGAGAATCAACTCGTCATCGGTGATGAGTGGGATTCGCTCCTGCTCGGCAAGCGCTACGTAGGCCGCGTCGTAGGCCGTCAGCCCGCGAGCGCTCCAGTGCGCGACGAGCTCGAGCTTCGGCTCGATGAAGTCGAAGCCGGCATCGCCGAGACTGCCCGCCAGCTCGACAAGAGCATGCTCCGTCCAGCCCCAGCGACGAGCGGCGACGTTGAGGATCTCCAGACACAGGAGCGGCGGCGCAAATACCGCCGCGGCGCCGGCTTCGAAAGCCGCGCGCAGCGAGCGCGCCTGCTCGTGATGCCTCTCCCCGTCCTGGTGAAACCACTTCACGATCACGGATGCGTCGAGCACGAGTTCGTTCAACGGGCATCGCGCTCTGCCCGCAGCGCGGGGGTCGAATCGCCGCTTGGGCCCTGCTGGAAGAGCTCGTCGAGCCGAGCGAGCGAGCGTCGTGCACCGGGGCTGGACCCCCGCCCATGCAAGCGGGCCAGATCGCGCTCGGCAAGCCCGGCGAGGTAGGCGCTGCGCGAGACGCCGCGCGCACGGGCAAGCCTGTCCACTCGCCTCAGCAGCGCATCGTCGATCGACACCAGGACCTTGGCCACAGCATCAGGATATCCCAGATATCCAAAGGCCGGCGGAAGCTGGCCTGATCTCGTCTAGCGGGCGTCAGTGATGCGCGCGGACGCCGGTGTTACTTCGCGTTGGCGAAGTAGTCCGCGTTGATCTGGGTGTACTTCCCCCACTCGTCGGGGAGCTGGTCCTCCGCAAAGCAGGCATCGACCGGGCAGGCCTCGACGCAGGCATCGCAGTCGATGCACTCCTCGGGGTCGATGTAGAGCATCTCCACCGCGTCGTACCCCGACTCGTCGGGCGTCGGATGAATGCAGTCGACGGGGCAAACCTCGACACAAGAGTTGTCCTTGGTGCCGATGCATGGCTCGGCGATCACGTATGCCATTCGTGTCCTTTGTCCGTTTACCGGTCGTTGAGAGCTTCCTGCGGCGGAGGCATATTGTACGAGGCATGCTCCTGCTTACCGGCGCCACCGGCCTGGTGGGCTCGACGCTGCTGAGCCGCCTGCTCGCCGAAGGCGCCGACGTGCGCTGCCTGGTGCGCGATCCGCGGCGCCTCGGGGCCCAGCGGGTGCGGGTCCAGATCGCCCTCGGCGACCTCACCGACCCGCCCTCCTTCCGTAACGCCCTGCGGGGGGTCCAGACGGTCATCCACCTGGCGGCCTCGATCCGCGACCAGCCCCGGGGGTCGATCGAGGAGCTGACGGGGATCGCCACCTGGAGGATGGTCGAGGCGGCCGAGCGCCAGGGCGTGGAGTCGTTCGTGTACTTCTCGGCCCTGGGGGCCTCGACCCACAACCGCACCCGCACCCTGCGCGCCAAGGCGCTCGCCGAGCAGGCCGTCCGCGAGGCCGACCTGCGTTCGGTCGTGATCGCCCCGTCGATCGTGTACGCCCCGGGGGACCCGTGGCTGACGCTGCTCGAGCGCCTGGCGTGGCTGCCGCTGATGCCGGTCCCGGGCGCCGGACGGGCCACCTTTCAGCCGATCTGGGCCGAGGACGTGGCGAGCTGCGTGAGCGCCGTCCTGGCCCAGCAGAGCCCCCCGCGCCGGGCCCGTCACGAGCTCGCCGGTCCCGAGACCCTCAACCTGAATGAGATCACGCGCATCGTGCTGGGCTCGGTGGCGCGCAAGCGCCCGCTGCTGCATGTACCCACGCCCCTGGTCTCGCGCGGGCTGAGGCTGCTCGAGCGCTTCGCCGGCCCCGCGGCCTTCGCCACCTGGGACGAGGCCGAGCTGCTCGAGGTCCCGATGACCTCTGCCCGCGGCGCCGCGGACGCCGAAGCCCTGGGCGTGCGCCCGCAGCGGATGGCCGCCGTGCTCGGCGCCGCCTGAGCGACCGCCCGCCGCCGTACAGGAGCGCCGGCCGACCGTAGAGGGTCGCCCGCCGACCGTAGAGGGTCGCCCGCCGACATGGACGGGGCGGCGCCCCAGAACGTACAAGGGCGCCCGCCGTCACCGGCGGGCGCCCTCCCTTGCGTACGTGCCCAGGCCGCCGCGCCAACGGTGCGGCCGGGGCAGAAGGAGCGTGGGCCGGGAGCTATTCCGTTGCTCCCGGCCCGAGGTGAGCCCCCGTTTCCACGCCCCCGAGCAGATGAATCGCGCTAGCTGACCAGAACCTTGCCGTCCTTCTCCGGGATCGTCGAGATCTGCGAGGTCGGCACCGCCGTCTTTTCGATCCCGTTCGGTGCGTGGATTTCGCTGAACAGTTTGACTTCCGTCTGCGTCGCGCCTTCCCAGTAGCCGCCGAATTCCGGTTCGCCGGTCGTGGTGTTCGCGTTGATCGCGGCGGTGAGCGTCTTGGAGACCGCGCCGACCGGGGTCAGCTTCGCGAGGATCGAGCCGTACTGTTTGACTTTCACCAGCCCTTTGACGCATTCGACCACCCCGAACGTGGTGCCCGGCGGCGCCGGTGATATCAGCAGACCGGGCTCCGTTTCCGCTTCGTCCAGCCACACGAGCTTGGCCGCCAGCGTTTCGGTGGCGACTTCTTCGGGCTTCTTGCCCGGCGAGTTGCACGCGCCCGGGAACTGCGATTTTTCGTGGTCGGCGAATTCCTTCGGGACGTTGCAGCCCTTGTAGGTGAGCTTGATCGTCTCTTCAGTCGAGTTGTTGATCGTCCCCGCCACAGCGCCGGTCTTGCACGGCACTTCGGATTCGTATTTGTGTTCCATCGGGTTGTAGAGGTAGATCGTGGTCTCGCCGAACTTGCCCGTGGTCTTGATCGGGAACTTCTTGGCCGCACCCCGTTCGTAGGCGCCTTCGTTCGTTTCGCTAACTATCGAGCATGCCTTGTCCGAGTAGTGGCCCGTGTATTTTTTGTTCACCTTTTTGACCTTGGCGCAGCCGAGGAATTCGGGGCCGCCGCTCGCCGCAGCCACGCTCGCGGCCGATAATGAGGCCAGCACGATTACCGCGACCACGAGGCCGCCGATGCTGATCCGTTTCATAGGTGCTTCCCCTCCCTCTGGGTCTTGTGCATGGGGTGCCTCACGATTCGTCGACCGCTTCCGAGGTCGCGAGGACTTTGCCTTCTTTGTTCAGAGCCTTCACCTCGAAGACCTTGTCCGTGCTGGAGATCGGGATCCGGGTCTCGAAGTTGCTCCATTCGGCGCTCGTCACCGGCGCCAGCGCGTTCGCTTCTTCGCCCGCCAGCACTTCCCATTTCGCGACTTCGGTGGCGCCGTTCCAGCTCACGTAGACGGCCACTTCTTCGGGGCTTTCCCGTTTCGCGACCACCGCGGGCTTGGTGTTCGGCGTCGCCGACCACGGGAAGCGCATCGCGCGATAGGTGCCGTCGCCTTTCGGCAGTTCGGCTTCGAACAGGAGCTTCCCGTTCTTTTTCTTGCCACCACGCTTGGAGAACTCCGCGATGTACTGGGTCGCCCCGTAGCTCAGCAGCGCTTCGCCGTGGGGGAGCACCTGCATGCCGCCCTCGGCAACCGTCAGCGTGGGCCGGGGGTTTTCGTAGGCGTGCTCCAGGCTCACCGCGTGCTTCGTGAGCTTCAGGACCAGGCCTTTCGAGGGCCCGTAAAGGGGCGGACCGGCTTCGTCGTCGAAGATGCTGAGGGTTTCGAGGTGCTTGCCATATAGACGCGCGTCGTGCTGGAAATGGAATTCGACTCCCTTGCGCTTTTTGAGCGTGCTGTGTTCCGGGCTGACTTCCCAGAGCAGTTTTCCGGTGCTCTGTTCGATCTCGTAGACACCGGAGGTGTCGCGCATCGAGATCAGGAGCTTGTGTTCGGGAAGGGCCTGGATCGAGTTCAGGTGGTAGGGGTCGAGCACACCTCCCGACACGACGGCTTCGGTGTAGCTGAGGGGCACGTAGCCCAGTGCGTTCCAGCTCCACATGACAAGCCCGGTTTTGATGTCGATCTCCTGTATTTCGTCGTCCAGCACGGGCACGTGTTCTTCGTTGCATTCCGGCATGCAGACGGGCTCTATGGCGATGATGTAGGCCTGTCCTTCGGGCGTGACGTAGAGCTCGTGGATGTCGGCGTGCAGGCCGTTGGCCGCTTTGATGTGGGCCACCGGTTCATAGGCGGTGTTCGCGATCACGCCTTCGCCGAGCCCGTAGGCGGCTTCGGTGACCTTGCCCTGCCACCAGGCGAGCGCCGTTTTGCCTTCGTAGGAGACGGGTTCGAAGACCGACCCGACTTCTTCTTTGAACTGCTTCCACCACAGCAGCTTGCCTTCCGGGTTCATGATCATCAGCCCGTTGGGCCCGATCGGTTCGAATTCGAGCAGTTTTTTTTCACCCGGATGGATCAACGGTGCGGGGATCGGGTTGGTGAAGATGTCCCCTTCGAGGCTCGGGTCGGCGGTCGTGATCGTCACCTTCGGCGGGCGGAGTTCCGGCTGGGTCACGAAGTGCTGCTGTTCTTCGGGCTTTTCGCCGCTGTTGTGTAGGAGTCCTTCGGACGGGCCGAGGTGCGCGACCGTGAAGGAGTCTTCCAGCGGCGCGCCTTCTTTGAGGTGCACCACGACGTGCACTTCCTCGCCTTCGGTGAAGGGCAGTTCAGGAAGGAAGCTGGCACCCGGGCTGCTGACGTAGGACTCGAGGGTGCCCAGATGAGTGCCGCTGATCGACCCGGTGGCGGTGACCGATTCGACGTTCGAAGCGGGGGTACCGAGGATGCTGATCTGGGTCGCCGGGGGGGCGTCGGGGGTTCCGGGGAGAGGCGAGATCGTGATCGTCGCCCAACCGGCGGCGGGCACGGCCAGGGCGAGCATGACCGCGGCGCAGATCGTGAGCCCGGCGATGCGAGCGGCGCGGGCGCGTCCAGCTCCCAGCCCGCGGGCCGTGGCATCCGTTCCCCGCCGGCGCAGGCGCCCTCCAACTCTCAACATCGTTCCCTCCCTCCGTGTGGGGCAAGAAGGTTACCACCGTCAGTCACGATCGGCGTAGTGTAGCGCACGCTACACACTTGTCAATTTGTACTTTCCGCGGCGCGCGATAAGCTATGTCCCATGGCGGACGCACCCACGGCACCTTCTTCACCGGCTCTGACCCAGGCCCTGGCGGGCACGGCCCTGTCGAGGACCGTGCCCACCCCCGCGGCCGCCTTCGCCCGCGCGCGGCAGCTGTTCACGGCCGGCGATCGCCTCGACATGGGCAGGCTCGCCGACGACCTTGGCGTGGCCCGCACGACCCTCTATCGCTGGACCGGAGATCGCGACCGGCTGCTGGCAGACGTCCTGTGGGCTGAAACCAAAAGCGGCCTCGACGCCCTGGCCGCGGTTGCGGCGGCGGGCCCCTACCCGCACACGGAGACGATCGCGGTCGGCTTCATCGACATCCTGTGCGGCTCAGAGGCGGTCCGCTCGTTCCTGCTCAGCGAAGGCCAGCGCGGGCTGCAGGCGCTCACCGTCCCGAGCAACACCTACCGCACGCGGCTGCTCGACTACGTCACCGAGAGCATCGAAAACGACGCTGCCCACGGATACGTGCCGCCCGAGGATCCGAGGCTGCTGGCCGACACCGTCATCTCCATGACCGAGCGCTTCCTGCACAACGGCGGCGAGCCCGATGCCAACCCGAGCCCCGAGATGGCGCAGCGGGCGATCGCCCTGCTGCTCAGGGAATAGGCGCCGGGCGGCCCGCCCGGCTCACGCGCCGTGCGCGGAGCTCACGCGCCGGCGCCGGCGCCGCGACGCAGTAGCTCAGGACGGCGCTGGGCCCAGGGCAAGGCCTCTTGGAGCTGCATGGACAGTGCCAGCAGTGTCCCCTCGGCGGCGGGACGTCCGGCCAGCTGCACGCCCAGCGGCATGCCGTCCTCACCCTCGTACAGGGGCAGCGAGATGGCGGGCTGGCCGGTGGCGTTGAAGACCGGCGTGAAGGGCGTGAACAGGGCCGAGCGGGTGAACGTCTGCATCGGCTCAGGTGCGGCCGTGTCGAGCGTGCCGATCGGCAGCGGGCGCTCGGCCAGGGCGGGGGTCAGCAGGGCGTCGTAGGGGAGCAGGAAGCTGACCAGCCGGCGGGCGAACTGCTGCAGGCGCACGGCTGCCGCGCCGGCCTCGAGTGAGGTCATCTTGCGGATCATCGAGAAGATCGCCCAGCTCATCGGCTCCATGTCCTCGGCGCTGGGGTCGCGGTTGGCGACGAGGCCCGAGTAGGCGATCGAGAGGCCGATCGCATCGCAGAACACCGCCCCGAACAGTTCGCGCAGGTGCTCCTCCTGCCACGGCGGATCGACCTCCTCGACCTCGTGGCCGAGCGAGCGCAGCAGCGAGGCGGCCTCGCCCACGGCGCGGGCGGCGACCGGGTCCACGACGGCGTCGGCGACCGGCGGCTTGGTGGTGGCGGCGATGCGCAGCTTCAGCGGCTCGCGACGGGCGCTGGCGGCGAACGGCTCGGGCGGCTCGGGCGCCCAGGTGGCGTCCCCGGGCTCGTACCCGGCCAGCACGTCCAGCGTGGCGGCGGCGTCCTCGACGTGGCGGGTGAGCATGCCGTCACAGACGAGTTCCCCGTCGCCCAGCTCGGGGGCCAGCGAGATCCGGCCCCGACTCGGCTTCAGTCCCACCAGGCCGCAGCAGGCGGCGGGGATCCGGATCGAGCCGCCCCCGTCGTTGCCGTGGGCCACGGGCAGCAGGCCCGCGGCGACGGCCGCGGCTGCGCCGCCGGAGGACCCTCCCGGCGTGCGTTCGAGGTCCCAGGGGTTGCGGGTGGGGCCGAAGATGTGGGCCTCGCTGACGGGCAGGATCCCGTACTCGGGCAGCGTGGTGGTGCCGACGAGGACGAACCCGGCGGCCCTCAGCCGGCTGGTGACGTTGTGGTCGTAGGGCGCGATGTGCTGCTGCATCAGCTTGCAGCCGTAGGTCAGGCGCATGCCCTTCACGGGCCGGTTGTTCTTGACCGCCGTCGGCACTCCGGCGAAGGGACGCTCGTCGCCGGGCGCGATCGCGTCGGCGGCCGCCAGCGCGCCGTCGGCGTCCACCTCCACGAATGCGTTCAGCTCGGGGTTGAGCTCCTCGATGCGCTCCAAGGACGTTTCCACGAGCTCACGGGAGGAGACCTCGCCGTCGCGGACCATGGCTGCCAGCTCGGTGGCAGAACGGAACAAAATGTCGCTGTCGGGCATCCTCGAAGCCTCCTTGTCGGCACCCCGGGCGCAGCTCGGCCCGGGCTTGGCTCAGCGCCTGCAAGCCTACTCCCGAGCCCATTCCTGCGACGATATGTCCCTGCCCACAAGGCAGCTCCCCGTCAAGCATCCTCTGCCAGAAAGCGAGTGCCATGAGCGCGGTTACCACAAGCCCCGAGGTCCATTCCGGCCTCGAAGGGGTCGTCGCCTTCGCAACCGAGATCGCGGAGCCCGACAAAGAGGGTGGCGCCCTGCGCTACCGCGGCGTAGACATCGAGAACCTCGTCGGCCGCGTCCCCTACGAGCAGGTCTGGGGTCTGCTCGTCGACGGCCACTTCAAACCCGGCCTGCCCCCCGCCGAACCCCACGCGCTCACGGTCCGCTCCGGTGACCACCGCGTGGACGTCCAGTCCGCGCTGGCGATGCTTGCGCCCGAGTGGGGCTTTGGCCAGCTGATCGACATCAGCGACGAGGAGGCCCGCGAGAACCTTGCCCGGGCATCCGTGATGGCGCTGTCGTTCGTGGCCCAGTCGGCCCGCGGCGCCGGCCACCCGCCCGTGCCCCAGCCGCTGATCGACGAGGGCAGGACGATTCCCGAGCGCTTCCTGATCCGCTGGCGCGGCGAGGCCAACCCCGAGCACGTGAAGGCGATCGACGCCTACTGGATCTCGGCCGCCGAGCATGGCGTGAACGCTTCCACCTTCACCGCCCGCGTGGTGGCCTCCACCGGCGCCGACTGCGCCGCCGCCCTGTCGGCCGCCGTGGGGGCGCTGTCCGGTCCGCTCCACGGGGGTGCCCCCTCGCGCGTCCTGAAGATGCTCGATGAAGTCGAACAGACCGGCGACGCCGCCAGGTGGGTCAGCGACGCCCTCGACCGCGGCGAGCGCCTGATGGGCTTCGGGCACCGCATCTACCGTGCCGAAGACCCCCGCGCCCGCGTGCTGCGGCGCACCTGCTCCGAACTCGGCTCGCCCCGCTTCGAGGCCGCCGAGGCGCTCGAGAAGGCCGCCCTGGCAGAGCTCCAGGTGCGCCAGCCCGACCGTGTGCTGGCCACCAACGTGGAGTTCTGGTCGGCCGTGATCCTCGACCTGGCGGAAGTGCCGCCGGACCTGTTCACGCCGATGTTCACCTGCGCCCGCGTGGCCGGCTGGTCGGCCCACGTCCTCGAGCAGAAGCGCGAAGCAAAGCTGATCCGCCCGACCGCCAAGTACGTCGGCGCCGGGCCGCGCGCGGTCGAGGACGTCGAAGGGTAGGCGGCGCACTCCCGCCGCCGAGGACCCCACCAGCGGCGCGGGGCGGGGGCGCTGGTGTGTCGCGGGCAAGCGGGTACCGTTCGGGCATGTCCGGATGCGTAACTATGCGGCGCTCGGTGCCGGCGGCGATCGCAGCGGTCGCGATCGCCATCGCGGCTCTTCCGGCAGCGGCGGCGGCCACGAAGCACCCGTGTACCGAATCCTCCGTCGGACTCGGTCCCCAGGCGCCGAACGCCGAAACGGCTCCCCTGGAAGCGAGCGTCACGGCGATGTTCGCGTTCCTGCGCCGGCCGGCGGGGCCAGAAGACGCGCTGCCGTCTCTCAATCCGTTCGACCAAGACATCGGCTTTCAGCTGCGCGCCTACTTCCCGGGCGAGATACGCCAGATCGCACGCGATCCCGATGGCGAGCGCTACTTCGAGATTCCCGGATTCGAACGTGGCATCACCCTCCCCCCCGCGCGCTGCCTGCCTGCGCCGCTACGGCAGCGTCGGGCACAAATCGTCGAAGAACTACATAAGCGTGAAGCGCAGCCCGTCTACTGCATCGACGAGCTCGGGCCGAAGCGCCCGAGATATCCGGAAGGGAGATGCTCGGCGTTCGCAGACGTCCAGACCGGCGCCAGCCTGATCGCGACCGCGCAATCGACCACAGAGGTGATCGAAGTGGCACCGGACGGCGTCGCCACGGTCCGCTTGCGCTACCGCAACGGCGACGTCATCACCGCGCCCGTGGCCGGCAACGTGTTCGACTTCACTCCGCCCCAGCGGCCCATCAAGAAGCTGGAAGCCTTGCGGCGGAGGTTTGGGCGCGAGATCCGGAAGGGGCGCGTCCACGGACGGGCGCTGGAACCGCTCGCCAGGCGCCTCGAGACGGCGCGCGCCCGGCTGGTGCCCCAGACGGTCGAATGGTTTGCCGGAGACGGTCAGCAAGTGCGTGTGTTGCATCCCGCCGTCGGCCGCGGCAGCCGGCGACTCATCCTCCGCGAGCCGGTCGAAACCAGCTGACCCGAAGTCCGCCGGTCGCGAGCAGCCCTGCCCACGCGGCAGGTTCTCCCGGCCGCCTGGCGCGCGACATGATGCCGCGGGCGCGGCCTCCGCGCGCCGTGTCCACCGCGCGCGACCCTTAACGCAAGTTGGGCCCGGCGTTCGCCGGGCCCAACTTGCTTGCTTCTGAGGAAGCTCCTCGGTCCGGGCGCGTGGGCCCGGGCCGGGGCACTGCTACATCATCCCGCTCATGTCCGGCATGCCGCCGCCACCGGCGCCATTGCCTTCCTTCTCGGGGACCTCGGCGACGATCGCCTCGGTCGTGAGGATGTTCTTGGCGATCGAGGCGGCGTTCTGCAGCGCAGAGCGCGTCACCATCGCCGGGTCGATGATCCCCGCCGCGACGAGATCGACGATCTCACCCGTGGCGGCGTTCAGGCCCTGGCCTTTCTTGGCCTTGCGGACGTCGTTGACCACGACCGAGCCCTCCATGCCGGCGTTCTCGGCCAGCTGCCGGAGCGGCTCCTCGAGCGCCCGCAGCACGATCCGCGCACCGGTGCGCTCGTCGTCGGTCCCGTCCTCGCTGTGGACGGCCCCGTTGTCGAGCTTGATGGCGCTCGAGGCCTGCAGCAGCGCGACGCCACCGCCGGGCACGATGCCCTCCTCCAACGCCGCCCGGGTCGCCTGCAGGGCGTCCTCCACGCGGTGCTTCTTCTCCTTCATCTCCGTCTCGGTCGCGGCGCCCACCTTGACGACCGCCACCCCGCCGGAGAGCTTGGCCAGGCGCTCCTGGAGCTTCTCGCGGTCGAAGTCCGAGTCGGTGTTCTCGATTTCGGCTTTGATCTGGTTGATGCGGCCCTTGATGGCGGCCGAGTCACCGGCGCCGTCCACGACCGTGGAGGTGTCCTTGGTCACCACCACGCGGCGGGCACGTCCGAGCTGGGACAGCTGGGTGTTCTCCAGCTTCAGGCCCATCTCCTCGGTGATCACCTCGCCGTTGGTGAGGATCGCGATGTCCTCGAGCATCCGCTTGCGGCGGTCGCCGAAGCCCGGTGCCTTGACGGCCACACCCGTGAAGGTGCCGCGGAGCTTGTTGACGACCAGCGTCGCGAGCGACTCGCCCTCGACGTCCTCGGCGATGATCAGGATCGGCTTGCCGCTCTGGATCACTGCCTCGAGCACCGGCAGGATGTCCCGCACGGACCCGATCTTCGAGTTCGCGATCAGGATGTAGGGGTCCTCGAGCACCGCCTCCATGCGGTCCTGGTCGGTGACCATGTAGGGCGAGATGTAGCCCTTGTCGAACTGCATGCCCTCGGTGAACTCGAGGTCCATGCCGAACGTCTGGCCCTCCTCGACGTTTACCACGCCGTCCTTGCCGACCTTCTCGATCGCGTCGGCGATCACGTCGCCGATCTCTTCGTCGCCGGCCGAGATCGTCGCCACGCGGGCGATCTGGTCCTTGCCGGAGACCTCCTTGGACTGGGTGGCGATGTTCTTGACGACATCGTCAACCGCCGTCTCGATGCCCCGCTTCAGCGCCAGCGGGTTGGCGCCCGCGGCCACGTTCTTCAGGCCCTGGCGAACGATCGCCTGGGCCAGCACCGTGGCCGTGGTGGTGCCGTCGCCGGCCACGTCGTTGGTGGCCGTGGCCACCTCACGTACGAGCTGGGCACCCTGGTTCTCGAAGACGTCCTCGACCTCGATCTCGCGAGCAATCGTGACGCCGTCGTTGGTGATGGTGGGCGCGCCGAACTTCTTGTCGAGCACGACGTAGCGCCCCTTCGGGCCGAGCGTCACCTTGACGGCGTTTGCCACCGCGTTGACACCCGCCTCAAGCGCATTGCGCGCCTCTGAGCTGTACTTCAGTTCCTTGTGAGCCATGTCTTCAGCTTCTCCTATGCCTCGACGCGTGCGAGGACGTCGGACTCGCGCAACACGAGCAGGTCCTCGCCGTCGACCTTGATCTCGGTCCCGCCGTACTTGCTGTAGAGGACCTCGTCGTTCTTCTTGACGTCAAGCGGGATCCGCTTGCCGTCCTCGTCGAGCTTGCCGTCGCCGACGGCAAGCACCTTGCCCTTCTGCGGCTTCTCCTTGGCGGTGTCGGGGAGCACGATCCCACTCGCGGTGGTCTGCTCCTCCTCGATCGCCTGCACGATCAGGCGATCGCCCAGGGGCTTGAGCTTCATGTTCTAAAGAACCTCCATCTAGAGAGTGCAACAGGGGGAAATCTGCCCCGCGGGGCGAAATCCCGCCTTTTGGCACTCACACGGGGAGAGTGCCAACAGTGCCCCCAATATATACGTTTTCCGCGGGTCTCCGGCGTATTTTTGGCAGTCGGGCACCGAGACTGCCAACTTTCTTGCAATTCCGCAGCTTGCGAGCTCGAAAAACCGCTGCACGGGCCCGGAAAACCGCGCCCCGGGAACCTGGGGACGCTCGCGGGGCTAGTTCTGGGCGCCGCCGAAGCCCTTGATCGCCTGGGTCATGCCGCTCGGGTTGTCGATGATCTGCGAGAAGCGCACAACCGTCACGGTGTCCTCGACCGAGACCGTGCGGTCGTAGATCTGTTCGAGGAAGTTGATCAGTTCCTCGTGGCGGCGGAACTCGGGGTTGTCGTGCTTGATGTCGCGCGGGGAGAGGTCGCCGAGCTTCATCACCTCGACCTGGTCGATGACCGCTTCGAAGATACGTTCGCGGGGCGAGTACTGGAAGCCGATCGTGACCAGCACGGCCTGGTTCTTGCGGTACTTGCTGGACTTGTTGCCGAGGCGGATCGTGGCCGTCTTGCGACCCCGCTTGAGCTCGTCGGCGAAGATCGTCGAGTAGAAGTTCAGGACCTGCATCGCGGGCAGCAGGCTATCGGTCTTTGTCCAGGTAGGCGATGGCGCGCTCGACGACTTTCCTCTCGCCGTCGTAGGTGAGGGTGCTCCGCGCCTCCTCCAGGCCCACCCAGCGTACGTCCTCGACCTCGTCGTCGTGGTCGGAGACGTCGCCGCCCTCGTACTGGAACAGGTAGAAGGCGACCGTCTTGCCGATCGTGCGTCCGTCGCGGCGATACCAGTAGCGGGACTCCCCCAGCTCGCACACCGGCGTGCCCGTCAGCCCGGTCTCCTCGCGGACCTCCCTGGCGGCCGCCTCGATCGCCGTCTCGGAGCCGTCGGCGTGGCCCTTCGGGAGCGCCAGCACGCGCGAACCGTCGGCGGCGCGGCGCGTCGGCACGATCACCGCCACCTCGCGCCCCCGCACCAGCACGCCGCCGGCCGAGAACTCCCGCCCGCGCGGCTGATCGCTCTCGGCCGGGCTCGGGTTCCTAGAAGACATACTGCTCCAGCGCTTTGGGGTCGTGGACCACGAGCCGGCCGCGGCCCTGGGAGATCACCCCCGCCCGCTCGAGCACCGCCAGGAAGCGGCTCGCGGACTCACGCGAGGAGCCGGCCAGCTGGGCGAGGTCCGCCTGGGTGGCGGTCACGAGCACGTCGCCGTTGGCTCGGCCGGCATCGACCTCCGCCTGCACGAGCTGGCTGAGGACCACCGCCACGCGGCTCTGGACGGTCTGGAAGGACTGTCGCGAGAGGCGCTCGTTGGTCTCCCGCAGGCGGCCCGCGAGAGCCACCGCGAGGCGCATCGCGATGCCCGGGTGTTCGCTCATCAGCCTGCGCATGTCACCCCCGAGCACGCCCACCACGCCGATCGGCTCGATTGCTTCGATCGTCGCCGAGCGGCGCTCGTCCTCGAACATCGCCAGCTCGCCGAAGATGTCCCCGGGACCGAACGTGGCCAACGTGATCGTGCGCCCGTCGCTGTGGCTGCGGATGGCCCGGGCCTGACCGTCGCGCACGACGTAACAGGTGTCGCTGTCGTCGCCCTCGCGGAACACGAGCTGTCCGGGCTCGAAGCTCCGCGGTACCGCCACCTCGGCGATCCGTTCGAGGTCTGCACGGTCGAGCGCTTCGAAGGCCGGCACCCGGCCCAGCAGCTCGACGACCTCATCGGTTCGCATATCCCCCATATCGCCGAAGGGAATACCACACCGATGCGAGACCCGTGGCCTCCGCAGGAGCTTCCCGTGGGCGCCCGCGCCCCACCGGCGCCCGCCCTGAATGGCCAGCGCTATCTTGCCACCATGGCAGCCTCCCGTGACCGCCTGCTGACGCTCGCCCGCCGCGCGCCCGCCTCCCTCGCGCTCGCCGCGGCCTGCCTGGCCGCCACCGGTGCGCTCGCCGGCTCGGGCCCGCTCACCGGCGCCGGGGCGCTGGCCGCCACCACAGGCCAGCCAGCACACAGCCACGCCGAAGCCGCAGGCGCTGATGCGCTCGCGCGAACTGTGGGCCACGATCGACGTGTGCAACTCGCCCAAGCAGCCCAACACGGTCGGGATCAGGGGCTCGATGCCCGGCGACGGCAAGCCGACCGACAAGCTCTACATGAGCTTCGGTCTCGAATACCTGGACGCCGTCAACCAGTGGGCCGCACTGCCCTCCTCCAGCAGCGGCTGGGTGCTCGTCGGGGCCGGCTCCAGCTCCGCCCGCCAGAGCGGCTGGAGCTTCACGCTGAAGCCGCCCCAGGGCCGCGGCAAGTTCGTGCTGCGGGGAATGGTCGGCTTCCGCTGGATGCGCTCCGGACACCAGTTCGCCCACGCCACGCTGCCGACGACCGCCGGGCGCAAGGCCCTGGTGGGCGCCGAACCGGAAGGGTTCAGCGCCGCCAAGTGCTCGCTCTGATCAGGCCGCCGCGAACAGGCGGGGGTCGTTGGTGATGATCCCGTCCACCCCCATCGCGGTCAGCTTGGCGATCAGGCGGGCGTCGTCAACGGTCCACACGTACAGCTGCCCGCCGCCCTCCGCGACCCCCCGCACGAGCGCCGGGGTGACGACCCGCCAGTGGGCCATGATCGCGTCGTAGCGACCCTCGGCGAGCGCGCGACGGGCGCGGCGGGGCAGCAGCGCGCGGTAGCCGGTGAGGATGGCCAGCGCCGGCACGGCGGTGAGCATGTCGGTGGTGTAGTCGCGCCGCACCCGCGGCACCGACCAGCCCAGCCGCACGTGCGGCTCCAGACGCCGGATCAGGTCGAGCCCTTCGGTGAACATGCCGCTGATCAGCGTCCGCTCGATCAGCTCGAATTCGCGCAGCGCGTCCAGCACGCGCCGCTCGTAGCCGGGCAGCTTGATGTCGACGTCCAGCTCGATCCCGGCGAAGCTCGGCCCGGCGAGGTGCTCGAGCGCCTCGTACAGGCTGAGGGGCACGCGCGAGTGCATGTCCTCGTAGTCGTGGGCGACCAGCAGCGAGCCGCTGCCGTCGGTGTGCTCGCTGAGGACGTCCAGCTCGATCATGTCCACCTCGTGGCGCAGGGCGGCGTCGAAGCTGGCGAGCGTGTTGCCCGGCTCGATGTGGGCCGCCCCCTTGTGACCGACCCGTGCGGGGCCGGCTGCGGAGTTCCTCGCTCATCCGCTGAGCGTCAGCCGCCGCGGTCCGGAGTGGAAGCCGAGCTCGACCAACAGCTCCGCCAGCGGGCTGCCCATCGCCGGCTCGCCGTCGATCCGCTCGAGCGAGATCCGGCGCCCAGCCGCCCGGAGCGGACCGCCTCGGCGAGCGCCTCCAGCGCGGCCCGCAGCGGCCCGCCCTGCTCGGCGAAGGGCCCCGTCACGCCGGCGGCGGTGCGGCTCGATCAGGGTCAGCAGGCTGCGCCCGCCGCGCTCCAGGTACAGCGCCGGCTGCTCGGACACGAGCACCAGGTAGGCGCCCGCCACGCGCGCCGGGCGCCCCTGCTCGCGCTCACGCCTGGGCCACGGCAGGGCGGCCCCGTAGGGCTGGGCGGGGTCGGTGGCGGCGATCACCAGCGTCGACTCTCGCCGGGCGTCCTGCGCGCGCAGGCGCTCGACCGCCCCGGGGAGCGCGAACTGGGCGCCGCCCATGCCCTCGATGAAGTACCCCCGCCGGCACACGCCGAGCGTCTCGAGCTTGTTGAAGGTGTCGTACAGCGCCGCGAAGCCGCCGCGGACGTTCTCCGCCAGAACCTGCTCGCGGGTGACGATGCCGTAGCGCTCGAGCAGCAGTTCGGCCAGCGCGCGGCGGCGGTCGGGGGCGCCGGCCGGATCCTCCGCGTCCGCGCCGAAGATCCCGGCCGCCAGCGACCAGCGGCCCTGGACCTGCGACTGGGCCCCGCTGCGCTGGCGGCTGCCGAAGCGCGAGCGCGCGGAGAACGTGCCCCGCCCGAGCGCGCGCGCGCCGGCAGGGCCGGGTCGGCACCCGCGAGCCGCTCCGCCGGGACGCCGGCGCGAGCGCCCTGGCCGCCACGCGCGAGCGTCAGCCGCGGAGCCCGCAGCGGCGCCCAGGCGTCGTTGGTCACCTCGCCGGCCCACACCAGGTCCCACAGCGCCTCACGCAGGGCCTCGGCGGGCGCCTCGCAGGCCACCAGCACCTCGGAGAAGAAGCACGGCCCCCGCTGCAGGCAGGCGCGGATGAGCTCGTGCTCGGGGCCGGAGGGCGGTGGCGAGGCGCCGCCAGCCGGGGGCGGACCGATCGTCGGAGCGTCCTCGCGGAAGTAGAGCGCCACGCGCCCGGAGCGCCCAGTGGCCCGGCCCCCACCCACGCCAGCTCGCCGCTGGCGCACAGCTCGTCCAGCCACGAGGGCGAGTAGGCGCCCGTGCGGCGCGGGATCACGTCGCGCTCCCAGCTCTCCAGCGGCAGCGCCAGCCCCTGCAGCGGCACGAGCACCTCGCGCAGGCGGTCCACCCCGGCGCCCGCACGCGCGCGCCGGTCGATGCCCTGCCAGGCGGGCAGGAAGGCCGCCAGGCGGCGCTCCTCGGCGGGCTCGATCTCCTTGCGCAGGGCGGCCAGCGAGGCCCGCCGCAGGCGCCGCAGGACCTCCACGTCGCACCACTCGCGCTCGCTGCCCCCGGGGCGCAGCTCGCCGCGCACGAGCGTTCCCGCGCGCTCGAGCTCGCGCAGTACCGGGCCGCCGTCGACGCCGTAGCGCTCGTGCAGCTGCGCGGTCGTGAAGGGCCCGTGGGTGCGGGCGTAGCGGGCCACCAGCTGCGTCAGGGCGTCCTCCACTGGCAGCCACGAACGCCTCCGGCAGCCCGCCCGGAGGCGCCGCCCCGAGCGCGTCCCGGTAGAGGCCCGCCTCGTCGGCGGCGATGTAGCGCTCGCGCCCGGCCAGCCGCAGCCGGATCGCCCGGCGCTCAGCCACCAGCTGGCGCA
Organism: uncultured Solirubrobacteraceae bacterium; assembly: GCA_963742395.1. Lineage (GTDB taxonomy): Bacteria > Actinomycetota > Thermoleophilia > Solirubrobacterales > Solirubrobacteraceae > Palsa-744. The sequence goes on from CAVUME010000007.1 coordinate 325,729, forward strand.
GCAGGCCGGCGGCGTCGATCCCCTCGAGCACCCGTTCGCGCGCCTGGGACTCGTCGAGGTCGCCCACCTGGCGCAGCACGTCGTGCAGCTCGTCGCTGCCGGTCGCGCGGGTCATCTCCGAGCGCCGTTGCAGGTCGTCCTCCACCCGTTCCAGGGCGCCCGGGTCGATCAGTTCGCGCAGCTCCTCCTGCCCCAGCAGCTCGCGCAGCAGGTCACGGTCCAGCGACAGCACCGCCGCCCGGCGCTCGGCCGTGGGCGTGTCCCCCTCGTACATGTAGGTCGCCACGTAGTCGAACAGCAGCGAGGAGGCGAACGGCGAGGCGGTGCGCGTCTCGACCTCCACCAGCGAGACCTCGCGCGCGTGCAGGTCGCGCAGCAGGGCCTGCAGGCCGGGCACGTCGAGCACGTCCCGCAGGCACTCCCTGTAGGTCTCCAGCACGATCGGGAAGTCGCTGTAGCGGCGCGCCACCTCGAGCAGGCTCTGGGCCTTCAGGCGCTGCTGCCACAGGGGCGTGCGGCGGCCCGGATAGGCGCGCGGGATCAGCAGCGCCCGGGAGGCGTTCTCGCGGAAGCGGGCCCCGAACAGGGCCGAGCCGCCCGATCTCGCCGGTGACCGCCTGCTCGACCTCCTCGGGGTCCAGCAGCAGCAGCTCGGCGGCCGACGGCAGCGACTCGGTGTCGTCGGCGTCGAGGTCGGGCAGGTGCAGCACGATCCCGTCGTCGGCGGCGATCGCGTCGGCCTCCACGCCGAAGCGCTCGTGCATCCGCGCCGACAGCGCCAGCGCCCAGGCCGAGTGCACGCGGCCGCCGTAGGGAGACAGCACGCACAGCCGCCAGTCGCCGATCTCGTCGCGGAAGCGCTCGAGCACGATCGTGCGATCGCTCGGCAGTACGCGCGTGGCCTGCAGCTGCTCGCGCGAGGTACTCGAGCAGGTTGCGGGCCGCGCGCTCGTCGAGGTCGTACTCCCGCTGCAGCGTCTCCTCGTCCTGGTCCACTGCCCAGCGCGAGAAGGCGCCGATCGCCGCGCCGAGCTCCTTCTCGCGTCCCACCGAGTCGCCCTTCCAGAACGGAACCGCGCCCGGCACCCCGGGGGCGGGCGTCACGACCACGCGGTCGCGGCCGATCTCCTCGATGCGCCAGCTGGAGGCGCCGAGCAGGAACGTCTGACCGGCGCGGGCCTCGTAGACCATCTCCTCGTCGAGCTCCCCCACCCGCCGGCCGTCCGGGAGCGTGACCGCGTACAGGCCGCGATCGGGGATCGTGCCGGCGTTGGCCACCGCCAGCTGGCGGGCGCCTCTGCGCGCCCGGATCGTGCCCGCCAGGCGGTCCCACACGATCCGCGCCCGCAGCTCGCCGAACTCCTGTGACGGGTAGCGGCCGTCGAGCATGTCGAGCACGTTCTCCAGCAGCTCGCGGGAGAGCTCGCTGTAGGAGTGGGTGCGCCGCACCAGCTCGTGCAGCTCGTCAACCGACACGGCACCCTCCTGCTCGCCGCCCCCGTCACCGTCGCCGGCCCCTTCGCCCTCGGCGCGGCTCCGGACCGCGGCCGAGCTCTCCGCCGCCACGGCGATTGCGACGATCTGCTGGGCGAGCACGTCGAGGGCGTTGCGCGGAACCACCGTCGGCTCGATCAGCCCCTCGCGCATGCGCCGGGCCACGACCGCGCTCTCGAGCAGGTCGCCGCGGAACTTGGGGAAGATCCGCCCCACGCTCAGCTCGCCGACGCCGTGGCCCGCGCGGCCGATGCGCTGCAGGCCCCGGGCCACCGACTTGGGGGACTCGATCTGCAGCACGAGGTCGACGGCTCCCATGTCGATCCCGAGCTCGAGCGAGCTGGTGGCCACCAGGCACGGCAGCCGGCCCTGCCTTGAGCAGCTCCTCGACCTTCGTGCGCTCCTCACGGGCGAGCGAGCCGTGGTGGGCGCGGGCGATCTCGACCGGGCCTCGCCGCTGGATCGTGCCGCCCGGGGCCGCGCCGTCCGGGGCCGCGCCGTCCGGGGCCCCAGCGGGCTCCCGCCGCCGTCCCGCTCGCGCTCATCGCCGTCCTCGCTGGCGGCCAGCTCGTTCAGGCGCAACGCCACCCGCTCGGCCGCCCGGCGGTTGTTGACGAACACGATCGTGGAGTTGTGTTCGCGCACCTGGCGCAGCAGCTCCGGGTAGATGGCGGGCCAGATCGAGCGTTCCGGACTCTCCCATCCGTCCAGCTCGGGAGCCATCTCGCCCCCGCCGGCCGAGGTTAGCTCATCGACTCCACCGGCACCTCGATGCGCAGGTCGAGCGGCTTGCGGATCCCGGCGTCCACGATCGTCACCTCGCGGCGCGGGCCGCCGAGGAAGCGGGCGACCTCCTCGAGCGGGTTCTGGGTCGCGCTGAGGCCGATCCGCTGCAGCCCGGGGCGACCGGACGCGACCTCGCCGCCACCGTGGGCCGTGCCGCACGCCTGCAGCTCCAGGCGCTCGAGCGTCAGGGCCAGGTGAGAGCCGCGCTTGGTGGCGGCGACGGCGTGGATCTCATCGACGATCACCGCCTGGGCCCCGGTGAGCATGGAGCGGGCCTGGGAGGTGAGGATCAGGTACAGGGACTCGGGGGTCGTGACGAGGATGTCCGGCGGGTTGCGGGCCATCGCCGCGCGCTCGCGCTGTGGCGTGTCGCCGGTGCGGATCCCGACCCGGATCTCCTCCGCGCCGATCCCCTTCAGAGGCGCCCTCAGGTTGCGCTCGATGTCGTAGGCGAGGGCCTTCAGGGGGCTCACGTAGACGACCCGCACGCCCGTGCCGGGCTGATCCTCGGCGACGAGCCGGTCGAGCGCCCACAGGAACGCCGCCAGCGTCTTGCCCGAGCCGGTTGGGGCGCACACGAGCACGTGCTCGCCGCGGGCGATCGCAGGCCAGGCCTGCTCCTGGGCGGGGGTGGGCTCGCCGAAGGCGCTCTCGAACCAGCGGCGGGTGGCGGGTGCGAAGTACTCCAGGGCCATCCTCGGCCCAGGCTATCTGCTCCCCACGGGCGGCTCCCGCGGGACGGGCGGGCGCTAGCCTGTGGGCGCCCGAATGCCCCGCGTCCGCCACCTGATCGCGCTGTGTCTGTGTGTCCCGGCGCTCGCCGCCTGCGGGAGCACCGCCTCGACGTCCTCCTTCAAAGGGGTGGAACACGAAGTCGCCCAGCGGGTCGCCGACCTGCAGAGCGACGCCACCTCCTCCAATCGCGAGAACATCTGCAAGAACGACCTCTCGGCCCCGATCGTGGCCAAGCTGGGCGGGCGCAAGGGCTGCGAAGCGGCGCTCAAACACCAGCTCGCCCAGATCGACAACCTGGAAGCCACGATCGTGTCGGTGAAGGTGGCCCCCGACGGCAAGAGCGCCACCGCCAAGGTCAAGAGCACCTACGAAGGCAAGAGCCGCGAAAAAACCATCCCGCTGGTCAAGGAAACAGGCGGCTGGAAGGTCGCAGGAGCCTAGGCCGGGTTTCTCAGGAGTCCGCGGCCGGGGGTCTCAGGAGCCCAGGGCGCGGCCGTACTGGCGCTCGTAGTAGGCGCGGTAGTCGCCGGAGCGGATCGGCTGCCACCACCACGAGTTCTCCCGATACCAGCCGACCGTCTGCTCGAGCCCGGCGGCGAAGCGCACGCGGGCCTCCCAGCCGAGCGCCCGCACCTTCTCCGAGGAGAGCGAGTAGCGGCGGTCGTGGCCGGGGCGGTCGGTGATGTGCTCGATCTGGGACTCCTGCGCACCGGTCAGCTCGATGATCCGGCGCACGACTTCGATGTTGGCCTCCTCGTCGGGACCCCCGGCGTTGTAGACCTCGCCGGCGGCGCCGTGCTCGAGCACGAACCCGATCGCAGCCGCGAAGTCCTCCGCGTGGATCCAGTTACGCACCTGCATTCCATCCCCGTAGACGGGCAGCGGGTCACCGTGGATGGCGTTCAGGATCATCAGCGGGATCAGCTTCTCGGGGTACTGGTAGGGGCCGTAGTTGTTGGAGCCCCGGCAGATGACGGCGTCCAGCCCGTAGGTGTGGTGGTAGCCCTGCACGAGCAGGTCGGCGCCGGCCTTCGTGGCCGAGTAGGGCGAGGACGGCGCCAGCGGGCTCTGCTCGGTGAAGGTCCCCTGCTCGATCGAGCCGTACACCTCGTCGGTGGACACCTGCACGTAGCGCAGAGAGTGCTCGCGGGCGGCCTCCAGCAGCACGTAGGTGCCGAGCGCGTGGGTCTTCACGAACGCGTCGGGCTGGGCGATCGAGCGGTCCACGTGGGTCTCGGCGGCGAAGTTCACGATCGCCTGGGCGCCGGAGGCCGCGACCGCCACGCCGACCGCCTCGGGATCCTCGATCGCGCCGCGCAGGAACTGGAAGCCGGGCTGCTCGCGGATGTCGGCCAGGTTCTCCTCCCGGCCCGCGTAGGTGAGCTTGTCGAGCACGGCCACCTCGTCGCCGTGCTCGCGCAGCCGCTGGCGGGCGAACGTCGAGCCGATGAAACCGGCGCCACCGCAGACGAGCAGCCTCATGCGCGGATCATCCCAGCGCTCGCCGCCAGATACCCCGCCAAGCCCGTCCTGCCAGGGCGGCAGCGGCAGCACGTCCTCGCGTTCGGACTCCAGCGCCGAGAAGGGCGGCCGGGGCGCCGGACGGCCCATCTCCGCGGTGCTCGCGGGCTTGACCTCACACTGCACCTCGGCCTGGCGGAAGGCCTCGGCGGCGAGGCCGTTCCAGGACACCTGCCCGCCGCCCGCGAGGTGCACGAGACCGCTCACGCGGCGCTCGAGCAAGCCGACCAGGGCAGGCGCCAGGTGTCCCGTCCAGGTGGGCGAGCCGACCTGGTCGGTGACGACCCGGACCTCGCAGGACTCGCCCCGCTCGCGCTGCTCACGCGCCAGGCGCAGCATCGTGGCCACGAAGTTGCGGCCGCCGAGACCGAACAGCCAGGCCGAGCGCACGACCGTGTGCTCGCTGCCGGCCGCCAACACCTGCTGCTCACCGGCGAGCTTGCTCTCGCCGTACACCGAGCGGGGAGCGGTGGGGTCCGACTCGCGGTATGCCCGACCCTGGGCGCCCGCCGGGGACTGCCCGTCGAAGACGTAGTCGCTGGAGACGTGCAGCATCGGCACGACCGGCCTCGCCGGCCGCCCGCGCCAGCAGCCCGGCGCCCTCGGCGTTGACGGCGAAGGCCTGCTCGCGATGCTCCTCGGCGCCGTCCACGTCGGTCCAGGCAGCGCAGTTGATCAAGGCATCGGCAGCGGCGCCCGCGATCGCCGACGTCACGGCCGCGCCATCGCAGATGTCGAGCTGCCCGCGGGCGAGGGGTAGCGGCTCGTGCCCGGCCCGGCGGGCGGCGCTGAGCACATCCTGGCCGAGCATCCCGCCGGCGCCCGTCACGAGCACCCTCACAGGATCGAGATGTCGGAGCTGTCGCCGACCATGAAGCGATACGCGCGCGGCTGGCGCTCGCCGCGGCGGATCCTCACACCGCGCCCGAGCAGCGAGGACTCCATGCGCCCGTCGAGCCCCGAGATCGTGCATCCCTCCAGCAGGATCGAGTGCTCGATCTCCGCTCCGCTGATCGTGCAGCCCTCGCCGATCGCCGTGTAGGGGCCCACGTAGCAGTCGCTCAGCCGCGCCCCCGCGCCCACGATCGCCGGCCCTCGTACGACCGTGCGCTCGAGCTTCGCGCCCGCCTCGATCACGACCCGGCCCTCGACCTGGGAGTCGAGCAGCTCCCCGTCGATGCGTTCGACCTGGTTGTCGAGCACCAGGCGGTTGGCCTCGAGCATGTCCTCCAGGCGCCCGGTGTCCTTCCACCAGCCGCGGACGACGTGGGGCTCCACCCGCAGGCCGTCGTCGATCAGCCGCTGGATCGCGTCGGTGATCTCCAGCTCGCCGCGGGCCGAGGGCTCGATCGCGCGGGCCGCCTCGTGGATGGCGGCCGTGAACATGTATACGCCCACCAGCGCGAGGTTGCCGATCGGCTCGCTCGGCTTCTCCACCAGGCGCACCACCGTGCCGGCCTCGCCGGTGCTCCCGTCCGCCAGCTGGGCGACCCCGTAGTGCTCGGGATCCGGGACGGGTGTGAGCAGGATCAGGGCGTCCGGGCGGTGCTCGTCGAAGGCGCTCACCAGCTCCGCGATCCCGCCCTGGAGCAGGTTGTCACCGAGGTACATCACGAACGGGCTGGCGCCGAGGAACGGCTCGGCCGTCAGCACCGCGTGGGCGAGCCCGGCGGGCTCGTCCTGGAGCACGTAGGTGAGGCGCACCCCGAAGCGCGAGCCGTCGCCGGCCGCCGCTTCGATCTCGCCTCCGGTCTCGGGGGCGATGATGATCGCCACGTCCTCGATGCCCGCTTCGGCCATCGCTTCGATGCCGTAGAACAGCACCGGCTTGTTGGCCACCGGGACGAGCTGCTTGGCGCTGGTGTGGGTGATCGGGCGCAGGCGGGTGCCCTTGCCGCCGGAGAGGATCAGTCCCTTGAGCGCTTGCATGGCCGCCGAAGCCTAGCGGCGGCCTAATAGACCCCGGCGAGCTTGCGGTGGTCCCAGCTCGCCCGGTGGCGCTCGCAGAACTCGAGCCCGACCCGCTTGGAGGCCTGGCGGGACACCATCTCGGCCACCTCCGCCGGCAGGCTCTCCACGGGCGGCTCCCCCCGCGGTGAGGCGTAGCGGGTGAAGATCTCCAGGCCCAGCTCCGCCACCCGGTCGCTGTCGCGGTGGATCGTGACCTCGCACTCCAGCGAGACCCCGCGCAGTTCGTGGTAGAGCTCGCCGGCCTCCACCTGCACGCTCGCGCGGGGGTCGCGTTCGAGGTTGCGGACCTTCTGGGAGGCGGCGTAGGTCCAGGCCCACAGCCGCGGTCCAGGCTCTCCCTCGGGGGCCTCCCGTAGGACGTACCAGAGCGGCATCAGGTGGGGCCACCCCCGGGGTCCGGTGGTGGCACACGTGAGCGTGCGCTCCTCAGCCAGGAAGCCGGCGGCCTCCTGCTCGCTCATCGTGATCTGGCTGCGGCGACTCAAGCGGCCGGTGCGGCCGAGCCCGCGGCCTGCTGCTCGGAGATCCAGGCCAGAATCGCCTTCGAGCCGACGACGACCTCGCCCTCGGCCGTCTTCAGCGTGGGGAGCTTGCTGGTGCCGGTCTGCTCCAGCAGCTCCTCGCGGGAGCCTTTGCGCAGGAACGGGATCGGGTTTCCGTGTCCGCCGATGACCTTCTCGTAAGGGATCCCGGCGGCCGTCATGGCTTTCTGGACGCGTCGGCAGGGATGTATCCGCGGACCGCCTTCATCGCCGTGACAGACGAACAGCGTGGGGGGCGCTGGCATCGTCGAGCTTCCCGTTGTGACACGACGGCGGCGGCCGAGCTCGCCTCGCGCAGCCGGGCGACGGCGGCCAGCACGGCCTCGCGCGCCTCCTCGGGCTCGATCACCGCGGCGTCCCCGGCTTCCTTGAGGACCTCCCGCACGAGCCAGTCCACGCCGGCGAAGCTGAGCTCCACGATCACGGCGCCGTCGCGGCACTCGCCCACCACCCTGCGCGCCTCCCGTGCCCAGCGGGCGCGCTCGGGCGAGACCCACACGCGGGCCATCGCCGAGGCCGGCACCTCGCCCGTTCGCAGCCACCCGTCCACCTCGGCGGCGGGGTCCACCTCGGGGCGGGGCTTGAATTTCTGGCCCGTGATCGAGACCTTCTTGATGCGGTCCAGGCGGAAGTGGCGCACGCCGTCGCGGGCGGGGTCGAAGGAGGCCACGTACCAGCCCTCGCGGCCGTTGGTGAGCGCGTAGGGCTCGACCGTGCGGGAGGTCAGCTCGTCCTCGTTCTCCTTGTAGTACTCCAGCTCGATCAGCTTGCGCTGGGCGATCGCCTTCGAGATCCGCCGGGCCACGTCCGAGTCGTCGGCGCCGGTGGTCGCCACCTGCAGGCCCTGGTCCATCGGGTCCTCCCCCAGGGCCGCCACGATCTTCGTGCGGGCGGAGGTGAGGGAGCCCTCCGGGAGGTGCTCGCCGATCAGGTCGATCGCCGCCACCAGCGCCTTGGCCTCCACCGGCAGCAGTCGGGCAGGCCGGTCGAAGTTGTCGCTGTAGGGCTCCGGGTCGACCTCGATCTGCCCGTCGTCGGTGATCTCCGCGTAGAGCACGTAGGAGCCGCCGCCGAAGTTGACGACGTTCAGCACGTTGACGTCCTCGCGCAGCTCCTCGTCGCTGAGCTGCAGGCGCTCGCGCACCTCCTCGCAGGACACTCGTTCACCCGCGCGGCCGGCGCGGATGAGGATGCTCGCGAGCGTGACCAGGCGGGCGAAGCGCTCGGGGCGGATGGCGGCCTCGGCACGGCCGTTCTCGTCGGCCTTATCGGCCCTGCGCTCGGACCGGGAACGACCGCCGGCGGCGCCGGATCCCGGGACGTCGCTGGGCGGGCGGGCAGCGGACGCGGCCGCCGCCAGGGCCCCCTCGTGGTGGCGCTCCTCGAGCAGCTCCAGGCGCCGGTCGAGCTCGCCGGTCAGCTCCTCGGGGCCGAGCAGGCGGGCGTTGCCGCCGAGTCCCAGCACCCAGGAGATGATCCCGCGGGGGTTGGAGTAGCTGGTGGCGAACACCATCTCGGGGTCCTGCTGGCGGACCTCCCCGTAGCGCCCGAAGTGGCGTTCCACCTGCCAGGCGATGCGCTCGGAGACCTGGATCTCGGCGACGCCCTCCTCCTCGCCGAGCTGCCAGTCCGCGCGGGTGGCATAGGCGCGCGGGTCGAAATCCGCCGGGCGGCGGAAGTCGTGCTCGGCCTTGGTGGCGTAGGACACCTTGCCCCGGATCCGTGACAGCCGGAACACGCGGATCGCCTTGCGCTCGTGGGAGAGGCCGAGCAGGTAGAACTGGCCGCCCTGGAAGATCAGGTGGTAGGGGTCCACCTTGCGGGCGCCGACCTCGTCGCGCTCCATCGTGTAGTAGTCGAACAGGATCGTCTTGTTGCGGAAGATCGCCGTCTCGATCTTCGCCAGGCGCGCCGTCAGCTCGTGTCCGCCCGGCCGAGCCGGTGATCCCGAGCGCCACGGTGTTCTGCTCGGGGGCCCGCAGGGGGCTGGGGCGCCCCCAGGTGATCTGCTGCAGCGCCAGGCGCAGTGGCTCGGCGTAGGCGAATTCGCCGTCGAGCAGGCTCAGCGCGGTCTGCAGGGCGGCCAGCTCCTTGTCGGTGAACTCGATCGCGGGGAGGTGGAAGTTCTCCGGGCGCAGGGAGTAGTTCTCCTGCTCGGCGGCCCCGTCGGACGGGCGCTCCACGGTGAGCTGGATGCGCAGCGATTCGAGCTCCGAGCGGTCGGCGTAGAAGCGCCGCGCGAACGCATCCTCGTTCATCCCGCTGTACCCCTCGACGTCACGCCGGATCTCCAGGGCCGTCACCGGCCGACGCTCGGCCATCAGATAGGAGATCAGCGAGAGCTGGCGGATCAGCTTCTCGGTGTCCTTTGCCATCGGCTCTGTAACGATAGAAGCCAGCGGGTGGCCGCGTGAGCGGCGATTCCGGCCCCCAGCGCTATTTGCGGCGTTTCAGCGGGCTTCGGAGGAAGCTCGGCTCAGGCGGGTTGGCGCGAAGGGGCTGCCGAGGGGGCCCATCGCGATCCAGAACGGCCCGGGCGGCCCGGCGCGAAGACGCCGCCGAAGGACGAATCTGGCGGCTCTGGCGGTCCGGTCAGGGCCCGGTCCGGGTCCGCTCAGGCGGCTTCGCGCGAAGAGGCCGCCGCAGGCGGCTCGCCGCCCTCCTCGTCGCCCCCGCGGGCGGCGAAGTAGGCGCCGGTTCCGATCGCGCGGTCATACGACGACCAGCTGCTCCCCGGCGAGAGCTCCTTCTCGAGCCGGTCGAAGCTGCCCAGCCGTCCGCCGAGGTTGTCGATCATGTGCACGAGCGTGGCCTCGCGGGTGCAGGGCACGACCGGGCTGCCGTGCTCGAGCGACCCGTGGTGGGACAGGATGATGTGCCCGATCCCGCGCGCGAGATGCTCGGGGAAGCCGTCGATGTCCTCGATCTCACGGCGGATGCGGTAGTAGCCGAGTGCGATCTCGCCGTGCAGCCGGCCGAGGTCGGTGAGCTCGATGCTCTGGGGCTGCTCGGAGCTGTAGGCCTCGAGCTTGCCGATGTCGTGCAGCAGCGCCCCGGTGACCGCGACGTCGCGGTCGATGCCTCCGAAGGTGGCGCTGATGGCGCTGACCGCCTGGGCGACCCCGAGCGAGTGCTCGAGCAGCCCGTGCCTGTAGGCCTGGTGGTAGTACTTGGCGGCCGGCGCCATGCGGTAGTCCTCCCACACGCTGGAGTCCTCGCCGAGCACCCTGCGTCAGCAGCGCCCGCAGGTGGGGCTGCTGGATCGTGGCGAGCAGCTCGCGGACCTCGGCTTCCATCTGGCCGACGTCGCGCGAGGGCCCGTCGAGCAGCTCGCCCGGCTCGAAGCTGCCGGGCTCGGCTGCCCCGAGGCCGCCGAGGTTGATCTGGGGTCCGAAGCGGGGGTGGACGACGTAGCGGCCGGTGACCCTGATCGGCTGGCCCGCGCGCGCGAGCTCCTCGACGTCCTGGATCTCCTCCCACACCATGCAGGTGACGGTGCCCGTGCGGTCGCCGATCTGCAGGCGCAGGTAGTCACCGCCGTCGCGGCGGCGGCGGCGCTCGACCTCGCGGATCACGAAAACGCCGTCGACCTCGGCGCCGTCTGTGAGCTGCTTCATGGACACACAACGAAGGTAAAGACGAGCCGCGGACGGGACTGCTCGCCGCGGTCGGCCAGGACGCTGCTTAGACTCAATGACCGATGGCCGAGCAGAGACCGTCCGTGAGCGAGGGCGCCGTGACCGGCTTGGCGCCCGAGCGCGAGCTCGCCGGCAGCGACACGCGCGGGGTGCTCCCCGCCCAGCTCCTGCGAGAGGCGCTCGCTGCCGGCTGGCTGAAGGCCGACCCGTGGCAGATCCCGGCCTCCTCGGTGCAGCCGGCGAGCATCGACCTGCGACTCGGTGAGCACGCCTGGGCACTGCGCTGCAGCTTCCTGCCCGACAGCGACTCGACCGTCGAGGAGAAGATCGAGGACCTCGCCTTCGAACGGATCGACCTGCGCGACGGCGCCACGCTGGAGCGCGACCGGCCCTACCTGGTGCCCCTGATCGAGCGCCTCGCACTGCCGCCGGAGATCCGCGCGAAGGCCAATCCGAAGAGCTCGACCGGCCGCCTGGACGTGTTCACGCCGTGTTCTCAGCGACCGCAGCCATCGCTTCGACGAGGTCGCCGCGGGCTACCACGGGACGCTCTACCTCGAGGTCGTCCCGCGCACGTTCGCGATCCGCGTGAAGACGGGACTGGCGCTCAACCAGGTGCGCCTGATGGCCGGCGACGGGCGCCTCGACGACCTCGAGACGCTCGAGCTCCACGCTCGCACTCCGCTGCTGTTCCTCGACTCCCGGCCGCTGCAGGCGAGCGAGCTGTCGGTGTCGGACGGCCTGTTCCTCAGCCTCGACGTGTCGGGCGACGCCGACACGATCGTGGGCTACCGCGCGAAGAAGAACAGCCTGCCGATCGACCTCACCGGGACCGAGACGCTGCGCTGGCGCGACTACTGGGAGCCCGTCCACCCCGAGCGCGGCGGCCGCATCGTGCTCGAGCCGGAGATCTTCTACCTGCTGCTGTCGGCCGAGGGCGTCGGCATCCCCCCCACCCACGCCGCCGAGATGCTCGCCTATGACCCCACCGCGGGCGAGCTGCGCACCCACTACGCGGGCTTCTTCGACCCGGGCTTCGGCTACTCCCGCGACGGACCCCCGCAGGGCAGCCGCGCCGCACTGGAGGTTCGCGCCCGCGACGTCTCGTTCATGGTCGAGCACCGCCAGCCCGTCTGCAAGCTCGCCTTCGAGCGCATGGCCCAGGAGCCGGACGTCCTCTACGGCAAGGACATCGGCTCCAGCTACCAGGGTCAGCTGACGATGCTGAGCAAGCACTTCCTGCGCGGCGGCCTGCACGAGTAGCGGCGCCCCCGCGGCACGCCAGGCCGGCGACGCCCGGGCACGGGCACGGGACCGAGCGCTGCCCTACGGCTCTAGGGCTCGAGCCGGTGGGGGCCGCGGTACAGGAAGGTGACCTCGCGGACGTTGTCCTGGGCCAGCATCTGCATCAGCAGGCGCGTGAGGCCGAAGCCGAGGCCGCCGTGGGGAGGGGCCCCGAAGCGGAAGAAGTTGAGGTAGTAGTCGATCGAGTCGACGTCGACCTTCTTGTCGCGGGCCTGCTCCAAGCAGCTTCTCGTAGCGGTGCTCGCGCTGGGCGCCGGTGGTGAGCTCGAGGCCCCTCCACAGCAGGTCGAAGCTGCGCGTCAGAGTCGGATCGTCGGGGTGGCGCATGTGGTAGAAGGGCCGCACCGTGGTGGGGTAGTCGGTGACGAACGCGAACTCGTGTCCGTCGCGCTCGAGGATCAGCTGCGACAGCGCCCGCTCGCTCGGCGGGTCGAGGTCGTGGCCCTCGCCGGGGGGCTCGTGGCCGCTCTCGCGCAGCAGTTGCTTGGCCTGCTCGAGGGTGACCCTCGGGAAGGGCACGGTCGGGGCCGTCAGCTCGGATCCGAAGGTCTCGCGGATCTGCTCGCCGTGGACGTCGATCGTGTGTGCCAGCACGTGCGCCAGCCAGCGCTCCTCGACGGCCATCACGTCCTCGTGAGAGTCGATCCAAGAGATCTCCATGTCCACGCTCGTGAACTCGGTGTCGTGGCGTGAGGTGAACGACGGATTGGCGCGGAACACCGGCCCGATCTCGAACACCTTGCCGAAGCCGGCCGCCATCGCCATCTGCTTGTAGAACTGCGGCGACTGGGCGAGGTAGGCGGTGCGGTCGAAGTAGTCGACCTTGAACAGCTCCGCGCCGGACTCGCTGGCCGACCCCATCAGCTTGGGGGAGTGCAGCTCGATGAAGCCGTGCTCCCGCCAGAACGAGCGCATCGCGTGCTCGACGGTCGTCTGGACCTCGAAGATCAGCCGCCGGTCGGGACGGCGCAGGTCCACGTAGCGCCAGTCGATGCGCTTGTCCAGAGCCGACTCCGGGGTGACCGGGAGCTCCGGTTCGGCCGGCGACTCGACCTGGAGCTCCTGCAGGCGCACCTCGAGGCCGCCCAGTTTGACCCGCTCGTCCGCCACCACCTCGCCGGTGAGGGTGATCGGCCGACTCCACGCTCAGGCCGGAGATCAGGGCGTTGAGCTCGCGTGGGCGGGTCCTCGTGGGGCAGCACCACCTGGGCCAGGCCCGTTTCGTCGCGCACGATCACGAACTGGACGCGCTTCTGGTCGCGGATCGGCCTGGACCCAGCCGCGGAGTTGCACCTGTTCGCCCACCCTGCCGGGGAGCTGTGAGATCAGCGTTCGCTGCACGTCGGCGCGGACCCTACCGAGCGTCCCGCTCAGGCGTCCTCGGCGGCCAGCTCGACGGAGACCGAGAGCTCCTCGCCCGGGACCGCGTCCAGCTGCTCGATCGTGCCCGCCGCGATCAGGTCCTCGCGTCCCGAGCTCGAGCGCCGGCAGCTGGGACTCCGGGACGGCGACCTCGACGCGTGCCACCGGCGCCCGCATCGGCCGGCGGGCCTCGGACTTGGCCTTGCGAACCTCGCGCAGCACGTCGGCGGCGAGCTCGAGGGCGGTCTCCTCGCGGGCCGCCTCCTCGCGCCCTCCGCCGACGGCACGGGCGTCGGCCAGCAGCTGCTCGGAGGTGGGCCACGAGGCGCGGTGGATCGAGCCCTCCTGCCACCAGGACCACACCTCCTCGGCCACGAACGGGAGGAACGGGGCGAACAGACGCTGGAAGGTGGACAGCGAAAGCCGCAGCGCCAGGCTGACGGGGCCGCTGACGGCAGGGTCGGGGTCGTAACGACGGCCCTTCACCAGCTCCAGGTAGTAGTCGCAGTACCACCAGAAGATAGGTCTCGGTGCGCTCCAGCGCGCGGGCGTAGTCGTAGTCCTCGAAGCTCGACGTGGCCTGCTCGACGACGTTCGCCAGACGCGCGATCATGGCCCGGTCGAGCGGGCTGGCGAGCTCGTCACCGGCGCCGGCGGCAGGTCGGCGAGCGCGAACTTGGAGGCGTTCAACAGCTTCACCGCCAGCTTGCGACCGACCTTCATCTGCTGGGCCTCGAAGGCGGTGTCCGCACCGGGGCGTCCGCTGACGGCCCAATAGCGCACCGCGTCGGCGCCGTGTTCCTCGAGCAGGTGCATGGGCGTGACCACGTTGCCCTTGGACTTCGACATCTTCTTGCGGTCAGGGTCGAGCACCCAGCCGGAGATGGCCGCGTTGCTCCACGGCAGCGCGTGCTCGTCGAGCTCGCTGCGCAGCACCGTGCTGAACAGCCACGTCCTGATGATGTCGTGGGCCTGGGGGCGGAGGTCGAAGGGGAAGACCTTTTCCCACAGCTCCTCGTCGACGCCGGCGTGGCCCGCGATCTGTGGCGTCAGCGAGGAGGTCGCCCAGGTGTCCATCACGTCGGGGTCGCCGATGAAGCCACCGGGCTCGCCGCGCTGGTCGGCCTGGTATCCGGCCGGCACCTCGGTGGACGGGTCCATGGGCAGCTGGTGATCGTCGGGCAGCAGACGACGCTCGTGGCGAACCTCCCCGTGCTGGTCGATCTCGTACCAGATCGGGAACGGGACCCCGAAGAAGCGCTGGCGGCTGACACACCAGTCGCCCGTCAGGCCGTTGACCCAGTCCTCGAAACGGGCCCTCATGTAGGGAGGGTGCCAGTGCAGCTCGCGCCCACGCTCGAGCAGCTGCTCGCGGTGATCCAGGGTGCGGATGAACCACTGGCGGCTGGTGATGATCTCGACCGGCCGGTCCCCCTTCTCGAAGAACTTCACCGCCCGCGTCACCGGCTGGGGCTCGCCGGCCAGCTCGCCGGCCTGCTCGAGCAGCTCAACGATCCGTTTGCGAGCCTGGTTGATCGTCAGCCCGACGAGCTCGGCGTAGGCGGCGCCGGCGGCCGCCGGATCGTCGGACTCCCAGCCCTCCTCGCCCCACGTCACCTGTGCGAGGCGACCGTCGGCGCCGAGCACCGAGCGCACGGGCAGCGCCAGCTCGCGCCACCAGGTCACGTCCGTGAGGTCGCCGAAAGTGCACACCATCACCAGCCCGGTGCCCTTGTCCTTCTCGACCTGGGGATGTGTCCTGACGGGCACGCGGGTCCCGAACAGCGGCGTCACCGCCTCCTTGCCGACGAGGTCGCGGTGACGCTCGTCGTCGGGGTGGGCCAGCAGCGCCACACAGGCGGGAATCAGCTCCGGGCGGGTCGTCTCGATCAGGGCCTCCCCGCCCCCGTCCGGGTGAAAGCGCACCTTGTGCATCGCGCCTGGACGCTCACGGTCCTCGAGCTCGGCCTGGGCGACCGCGGTCTGGAAGTCGACGTCCCACAGGGTGGGGGCCTCGAGCTGGTAGGCCTCGCCCCGGTGCAGCAGGCCGAGGAACGAGCGCTGGGATATCCGCTGGGCGAGGCTGCCGATCGTGGTGTAGGTCATCGTCCAGTCCACCGACAGCCCGAGCGTGCGCCACAGGGCCTCGAAGACGCGCTCGTCATCCTCGGTGAGGCGCAGGCACAGCTCGACGAAGTTGGGGCGCGACACCGAAACCGGCTCGCGATCCGACGGCTCCACCGGCGGCTCGAAGCCGGGGTCGTAGGCCACGGAAGGGTCACAACGGACGCCGTAGTGGTTCTGCACGCGGCGCTCGGTCGGGAGCCCGTTGTCGTCCCACCCCATCGGATAGAAGACCTCCCGGCCGCGCATACGCATGAAACGGGCCATCGCGTCGGTGTGGGTGTAGGAGAAGACGTGGCCGACGTGCAGCGAGCCGCTGACGGTTGGCGGCGGGGTGTCCACGGAGTAGATCTCCTCCTTCGCGGCCGCTCGCTCGAAGCGGTATGTGCCGGACTCATCCCAGGAGGCGCTCCACTTCGCCTCGAGCCCCTCCAGGGTTGGCTTTTCGGGAACGCGCGAGGCCGCGCCGGCTGGTGAATCGGCGCCCGCATCTGCCCGCTCGGCGGACGGGCTGGCGGCAGATGACCGTGAGGGCTCCAACCCTGCGATCGTATCGGGCAGCGCCGTCCGTGGAGGCGTTCGCGGGCGCGCCTCGAAAACAACTGTGTGAGCTCTCCGATCCGTGGCTTTCTGCGCTTCTTCCAGCGACCGCTCCTCGAGGTGCACCCACCACCCCCGGGGCACGCCGCCGGGGGACCGCTCGACGGCGCTCGGTCCGCGGCACGTGACACCCTCGAGACGCCTATGAACACCGAGGGCAGCTACGTGAGCGAATACCTGGCGCGGCTGGCCGACGGCGAGCCACCGGTCCGCTCGCGAACCGCCCCCCCACCGGCTGCCGCCACGACCGACCCCACGCCGACCGCGGCCGCACCGGCACCGGCACCGGCCGCGTCACCGGCCACGTCCGTACCGGCCCCTCCACGCCCGTCAGCCCCGGCTGCTCCACCCGCCCGTGCCGCCACCCCCGCGCCGCTCCCGCCCGACCCGGTGGCGCCGCGGGCCTCCCGCGCCATGCCGCCGCGCCCGGTCTCCGGCAACGGCGGGAACGGGACCGTGTCCGGCGCGCGCCCACGCGAGCGCCCGCGCCCCCCGCCGCACCACCGGCGGCGCGTCCGTCTGGACCAGCCCCCACGCCCGCAACCGGGCGTCCGTCGAGAGGACGCTCGCGAGGGCGGGCTTCAGCGACAACTTCGTGCGCGAGCTGACCGACACCGCGCTGGCGCACACGCTCGCGCTCGCCCCCCGTATCGGCCTCGTCCCTGCGGTGCGGGCCGCGCTCGCGCAGCGGATCCCGCCCGGGCGCCCGCTGCCCGCGACCGGCTGCTCGATCGTGGTGGTCGGAGCCGGCGGCTCGGGCAAGACGACCTGCTGTGCCGCGCTGCTCGGCGCATACCGCGCCCACAGCACGCTGCCGGCGCGTTTCGCCACGCTCGTGCGGCCCGAGCTCGCAGACCGAGCTGCAGCTGATGATGAGCCCGCAGATGCTCGAGCCCCAGCCTGCCGACTCGCCCCGAGCACGGCGCGAGCTGCGCGCCGCGGGCAGCGACGGTGTGGTCGTGATCGACACCCCGCGACTGTCTCCCTCGGAGCCCGGCGGGATCCGCGAGCTCGGTCGCCTGCTCGGCGAGCTCGAGCCCGACCGCATCGTGGTGGCGCTGCCGGTGACGCTCGGCGCGGTCGCGGCCGAACAGCTGCTCGCCTCACTGGAGCCGATCGGACCAGCCGCATTGGCACTCACACACGCGGACGAGACCGACCAGCTCGGCGTCGGCATCGAGCTCGCCTGCCGCTTCGGCCTGGCGCCGGAGCTGATGGTCGAGCACGCCGCCGCCGGCGGTTGGCGCCTGACGCGCCTCGATCCGGCCGAGCTGGCCGCCCGCGTTCTGCGCTAGCGGCGCCTCCCGAGCGGGCCTGAGGGGCCCGCCAACGGCTTCAGCAAGAGCGTTCTCGGCGCGCGTCTGTACATCGGCGCCGATTGGGTCATAATCAGGCGGGTGCTGATCCTTACGCGACGACCGGGAGAGCGCGTCGTGATCGGCGAAGACATCTTCGTGTCCGTGATGAGCGTCAGCGGACACAGCGTGAGGCTCGGCATCGAAGCCCCGGGCGGCGTTCCGATCTACCGCGAGGAGATCTGGCACGCGGTCCGCGACGAGAACCGCGCCGCGGCCGACGCCGACGCCGGTCCGGTCACCTCCCAGCCCCCCTCGCCCGCGGGCGAGGGCGAGCCGGAGGACGAGTAGCGCCCACCCCGCGACGGGCGCGCGTTCGCTCGCTCGCGGGCGCTCAGGCAGCGGCGCGCGGTTGTTTCGCGCTGCGCAGCGCCCATGAGACGAGTGTGGGCTTGTGTCGCGAGCGCCGGTTCGGCTTGCCCGCGCAGCTAAAGCTCCTGTAAACTTGGCCGGCCGGACAGTCCGGCATGCGGACATATGTCTCGGAGGCGAGACGGATGGGGCTCCGCAAGGATGAGATGCGCAGATGGGCCCGATCGCCCCAGGGGGATCGCCTTCGGCCATCCAGAGAGAGGGGAGATGTCTTTCAGAATGCGATCCATGCGAATTGTCTCGACGGCCGGCCTGGTCCGGCTGCTGTGTGTGCTGGTGGCGCTTAGCGCGGCCCTGATGGCCGCGCTCGCGACCAGCGCGTCGGCGAAGAAGGCTGCCCGAAGTCGAGATGGTCACCCAGGGCACGTGCCCGGAAGCCGCCGAACTGACTGAAATCGGGGCAACGACCACCAAATGCTTCCACAAAATCCAGGAAGCGGTGGAAGGCACGAAGAAGGGTGCCTGGGTGGTGATCGAACCGGGCGTCTACAACGAAGAAGTCAAGGTCAAGGGCAAGATCCACGACGGCCTTCACATCCGCGGCATGGACCGCAACACGGTGATCCTCGACGGAACCGGGCTGCAGAAAGCAGAAAGGCAGCAACGGGATCGAGATCGGCGAGACCCAGGAAACAAGAACGAAATCGCCAACAACGTGACGGTCGAGAACATGACCGCGCGCAACTTCGAACAGGAACCCGGAGGTGCCGGGCGGAAACGCATTCTGGTGGAGCGGCGGCAACGAGACGAAAAAGGTCGGCGCGCCACGGCTGGTGCGGTCGCTACCTGACCGCCTACGACACCGGGCTGTACGGCAGCTACGGGATCTTCACCAACAACGAGATCGAAGGCGAATGGGAACACATCTACGCCTCCGGCTACGACGACTCCGGGATGTACCTGGGTGCGTGCCAGGAATGCCAGGCGCGGATCACCTACGCCGACATGGAATACAACCAGCTCGGATACTCGGGCTCGAACTCGGGCGGGAGCCTGACGATCGAAGACTGGATCTTCCGTCACAACTCATCGGGCGTGGCGCCGAACGGGGAAAACCCCGGAGACTCGCCACCGCCGCAGAACGGGCAGTGCAACCACGACCCCAAGAACAAGACGCCGAAGGGGCTGCCGGAATTCACCACGACCAAAATCGCGCGGTGCACGGTGATCCGACACAACCTGATCACGGAAAACGACAACAACACGACCCCGGCGACGGGGTCCGCGGAAGGCGCCCCCTTCGGGGCCGGGATCGAGCTTCCCGGCGACTACGCCGACCTGATCGAAGAAAACGAAATCACAAAGAACGCAAGCGACGGTGTGCTGGCGTTCGAGTACCCGAACCCGTTCCCGCCGCAGGCGGACACGATCTTCTTCCAGAACTCCGGGAACAAGGTCGCGAACAACACCTTCTCCGGTAACGGCACACTGGGTCTCTCCCCGCAGTTCGAAGGCGACATCGCTTTCGAGGGCGGCTTGTTCGCGGCGAAAAAGTCGCTGGACAACTGCTTCAGCGGCAACACGACGGCTGACAGCACCTTCCCCGTGAGCCTCGAAGGGGAATGGGGCTGCCAGAACGCAACCACCCCGAACCCGGGTGGAGGCGAACCGTTCGTCGACTACCTGCTCGAACTGCAGGCATATTCAGAAACCAGGACGCGGGTACCGCAGCCGAAACCGGGGGATCAGGAAACGATGCTGAACCCGTGCCGCGAAGTCCCCGTCACACCACTGTGCCCGTAGGCTCCTAGCCTCTGGAAAGGCACACACAACGCGCCGCCGCCCCTCGGGGCGGCGGCGTTTCTTTACCCGCCGCGGGCGGGTACGCGGTTACGCCCCGGCCACGTGTCCCCGCGCGAGCTCGCTGAAGCGCTCCCCGCGCTGCTCGAAGTCGCGGTAGTGGTCGAAGCTGGGGGCCGCGGGGGATAGCAGCACGACCGCGCCGGGGTTGGCGCGGCTCTCGGGCGATGGCGGCGGCCTCCTGCAGATCGATCGCCTCCACGGCGCGGCTCGCCGGTAACCCGGCCGCCCGCGCCGCCGCCACCACGCGCCCGCCCGGTGCTCGGCACGCCGATCACGGTCGCGCCGGAACGGGCCAGGGCGAACCCCAGGCGGGCGTAGTCCTGGCCCCGGTCCTGGCCGCCGGCGATCAGCAGCAGCTCCGCGGCCGGGGAAGCTCTCCAGCGCCGCGATCGTGGACTCGGGGGTGGTGGAGATGCTGTCGTTGATCCACACCACCCCGTCGCGTTCGCCCACCACCTGCAGGCGGTGGGCCAGCGGCTCGAAGCCGTCGAGCGCCTCGCGGCAGCGGCGGGCGCGATGTCCAGCGCTTCGAGCGCGGCGAGGGCGCCGCAGAGGTTCAGCGCGTTGTGCTCGCCGGCGAGCGGCAGCTGCTCGGGTGCGAGCACCGGCTCGCCCGCCCGCGTCACCCCCTCGGGTCCGGCGTCCCAGCCCTCGGGGTCCCCGTAGCGGAACACCTCGGCATTCGTGACGGCTTCCTCGAACAGCGGCTCGCGCGCGTTCAGCACCGCGATCCGAACCTCGGGCAGCGACAGCAGGCGGAGCTTCTCGCGCCGGTAGGCCTGCTCGGATCCGTGCCATTCGGTGTGCTCCCTGAAGAGGTTCGTCATCAGCACCGCTTCGGGACCGGTGTCGAGGTCGGCGATCTGGTAGCTGGAGAGCTCGAGCACCGTCAGCCGGGCGGCCTCGGCGTCGAGCAGCTCCAGGGCCGGCACGCCGATGTTGCCTGCCAGCGCGCTCGACACGCCGGCCGCGGCGGCGAGGTGGGCGGCGAGCGCGGCCGTGGTGCTCTTGCCCTTGGTCCCGCTCACGCCCGAGCACACCCTGCGGCCCGTGCTCGGCCAGCCACAGGGCGGTGGCGGTGGTGACCGGGGTGCCCGCTGCTCTCAGCGCCGCAAGCTGCGGTTTGTGGATCGACGCCCCGGGCGAGCGCACAACCACCTCACACTCCGACAGCGCGTCCAGCGCCTGCTCGGGCCCGACCACCTCCACCGCGGAGTCCAGCCCGAGCTGGGAGCGGACCTCCTCGGGCGAGGGCGGGTCGTCGAACGCCGCCACCGCGATCTCGGCGGCGGGCAGGCGAGCGGCCACCGCGCGGGCGAACGAGCTGATCTCCCGGCCGGCGCCCCAGACGCCGATGCGCCTGCCTTCAAGCTCCGAGAAGCGCACGCACGTCTGCCATCAGGGCCTCGGGCACCTCGTGGTCCTCGCTCAGTTCGAGCACCCGGGCCGGGTCTCCCTCCTCCGGTCCGTGACGGGGAAGCACCTCCTCGACGAGCCGGCGCACCACCGCATGCTCGTTCCAGAGCTCATCCTCGGCCAGCAGCCGGATCGCGGCGAGGCTCTCCTGCTCCTCCCCCACGCACTCGAACGGCTTGTGACCCCCGGCGGCGCACAGCAGCGCGAAGCCGTCGAACTGATCCTCCTCCTCGAGCAGGTCGCGCCCGAAGATCTCGCGCAGCTGCTGTGGCGTGGTGAAGGGGGCGAGCGCCAGGAACACGAAGCGGCACTTGGGACAGTCGCAGCACCACGACGTCCCACGCAGGGCGGGGTCCAGGCGGAAGATCGTGTTGCAGCTCGTGAACGCCCGGTGGTAGACGGTGAGCCGGGCGAACGCGCGCGCGATCGCGAGCTCGGAGGCGGGCCGCAGGACCGACACGGCGCGCACGGGCGCGCCCAGCTCCTCGACGGCGCCGTCGAGCAGCCGCTCCACCCGCAGGCTCTTGCTGAACTGGTGGTTGACCTCCACCCCGTCCCAGAGCAGGTTGCCCGCCGAGGCCGAGCGCTCGTTGGCCATCGCGACCGTGTCGTAGCCGTTCAGCTGCGCGCACAGCAGCGCCGCGGCGGTCACGATCGCCGTCACGGGGACGTGACCGTTCAGCGCCCCGGACTCGTTCAGCCGGCGCAGCTGTGGGTCGAGCTCGCGCCGCGCCATAAGCCACGGCAGCCCGGCCGCAGTGACCGTGCGTGCGATCGGGGGGGCATCCCCGATCGAGAACAGGCCGCTGTCGAGCCCGGAACGGCGCACGATCTCGATCGCCACGGCCGAGTCCTTACCGCCCCCGACGGGTACCAGCACTCGTTCTGGCCGCGCGGTCGAGCGCCCCGATCGCGCGGTCGAGCCCTCCGATCGGGCGCTCGAGTCCTCTCGCGCTGGGGACGCCTCCTCGGCCCGCGTACCCGCGGCCGAGAAGCTCGGGCGCGGCAGCCGGGCGAGACGGTTGGTGTAGGCGAACTCCCCCAGGCCCTCCGAGTAGAGCGCCTCCAACAGCGCCGCAACGGCAGTCCCAGGGGGATCGCCCTCGAACTCCACCCGCGGCGGGGCGGCCAACTTGAAGTAACTGACGCCCGCGACCCAGTGCAGGAGCGCGAGCAGCGGCTGTGCCCGAGATCGGTCTTCAGCACTGAGCGTGTGCGGCACCGGGAGCCGCAGCCGCTCGGTGAAGGACAGCTCATCGTCGAGTCCGTAGCCCAGCGTGACGTGGCCGTCCTCGTGGAGCTCGCGATCGAGGAAGCGGAAGGCCTCGAACGCGCTGGGGTCGAACAGCAGCGGTGTCCGCCTGGCATCGGCTGCCACGGCAAGAGCCTAGCTGCCGGTCCGTGCTAGCCGGGCAGTGGGGCGGCGGCCGCCCCGGCCTCGCCGGCGGACAACTCGGCGTGCTCGCGGGCGCGCCCGCGGGGGTACAGCAGGAACGTCAGCACGAAGCAGACAGCCATCACACCGGCCATCACGTGAAAGACGGTGCCGGTGGCGTGGGCTGTCGCCAGGCGGATCGCATGGTCGGCGGCGGAGTTCCCGCTCGCGGCGCCCCCCGAGCTGGTCGAACCGACCCCCGAGGCGATGTGTTCGGCACGCGCAGCGGGAACCCCGCGGGCGCGGAGCGCCCCGGCGATGTTCGTCTTGTCGCGGTCGATCAGGATCGCCCCGAGCACCGCCAGGCCGAGGCTGGCTCCGAAGTTCCTGACCGTCTGGGTGATCCCCGTGACCTCGCTGTAGTTGGTGCTGGGAGCCCGGTTGACGGCATCGGTGCTGGCCGGCCCGAGCATCAACCCGACCCCGCCTCCCGCGATCAGGATCGACCATTTCTGGGCGCTCAGGGACAGATCGGGCAGCTTGTTGGCGAGCAGCCAGAAGCCCACGGTGGCCATCGCGCTGCCGAGCACCACGGCCGGGCGGGCGCCACGGCGATCGAGGATGCGTCCCCCGATCTGGGCCAGTACGACGAAGCCGATGAAGAAATACAGCAGGTAGACGCCGGCTTCGGAGGCGTCCTTGGCGAGCGAGACCTGGGCGTAGACGCTCGCGAAGAAGAAGTAGGGAACGAACACGAACGACATCAGCAGCAGGGCCGCGTTGTCGACGGAGAAGTTGCGGTCGCGGAAGATCTGCAACCGCAGCAGGGGCACCTTCGCGCGCAGCTCCCAGAGCACGAAGGCGACCATCGTGATCGCCCCCACCACGAGGCATGCCCAGGTCGCCGCCGAGCCCCAGCCCCACACGCTCGACTGCTGTAGGCCGAGCACGATCAGGCCCATCGCGCCACAGATCAGGACGGTGCCGCGATAGTCGAGCTTCGCGGGGCGCTTCTCGTTGTCCGGTTTGGAGAGCCGGATCAGCACCAGGGCGATGATCGCGATGGGAATGTTGACCCAGAAGATCGCCCGCCAGGTCCACTGCGTGAGGATCCCGCCGGCGAGCGGCCCGATCGCCGTCAGCCCGCCTGTGATGCCGAAGAAGATCGCCATCGCGCGGCCCCGCTGCTCCACCGGGAAGGCCGCGATCACGATCGCTACCGAGGCCGGGAACATCAGTGCCGCGCCGACGCCCTGGACGATGCGGAAGAAGATCAGCCACGCTTCGGCGAGCGACCCCTTCGGCGTCAGCCCGCAGCAGGCGGAGGCGGCCGCGAACACGAGCACGCCGATCACCACCATGCGCCGGCGGCCGAGCACGTCGCCCAACCTCCCCCCGAAGGCGAACAGGGCGGACAGCGACAGCAGGTAGCCGTTGATCACCCACTGCGCCCCGGCTCCCGAGATCCCCAGCTCGCGTTGGACCTTCGGGATCGCGATCGCCACGATCGTCTGGTCGATGAAGGTCATCGCGACGGCGAACACCATCGCCGCCAGGACCAGGTTCTTAGACGCCGCTTTCGCCCCCCGAGCGGACAAGGCGCGGCTAGTCGTTGGCCGTCAGCAGCTCGAGCAGCTCGGCGAAGCGCGCCCGCGAGAGCTCGCGGCGCGTGGGCAGGTGTTCACTCGGGACCCCGTCGGACGGCGGCGAGTAGGCGGCCAGCACGTGGCGGGCGACGGACTGGCGGTGGACCTCGTCGGGACCGTCGTAGATGCGGGCGGCGCGGGCGAAGCGATACATCTGCTCGAGGGGCAGGTCGGTGGAGTACCCGAGCGAGCCGTGCACCTGCAGCGCGCGGTCGACCACGTCGTGCAGCACGCGGGCGCCGAAGAACTTGATCATCGCCACCTCGGTGCGGGCGGCGCTGGCGCCCTCGGTGTCCATCACCCAGGCCGCGTGGAGGGTCATCAGGCGGGCAGCCTGCATCTCGGCGGCGCTGTCGGCGATCCAGTTCTGGACGGTCTGCTTTTCCGCCAGCAGCGACCCGTGCGCGTAGCGGTAGGTGGCGCGCTCGCACATCATGTCGAAGGCGCGCCGGGCGACCCCGAGCCAGCGCATGCAGTGGTGGATGCGTCCCGGGACGAGCCGGTGCTGGGCGATGATGAAGCCCTCCCCCGCGCCCCCGAGCAGGGCCTCGGCCGGCAGATGGACGTCCTCGTAGATCACTTCGGAGTGCCCCCCGTAGGAACCGAAGGCCTCCCACGGATGCTCCATCGTGGGCACGTCGCGAGCGATGTGGACCCCGGGCGTGTCCACCGGAACGATGAACATCGAGGCGCGCTGGGAGGGGCGGGCCTCGGGGTCGGTGACGGCCATCAGGATCAGGAAGTCGGCGATCGAGCCGTTGGAGGTGAACCACTTGCGCCCGTCGATCACCCAGCCGTCGCCGTCGGCGCGGGCGCGTGTGCGCAGCTGGGTGGGATCCGAGCCGGCCGAGTCGGGCTCGGTCATGCTGAAGGCGCTGCGCAGGTCGCCGGCGAGCAGCGGGTGCAGCCAGCGCTCCTTCTGTTCGTCGGTCCCGGCCAGGGCCAGGATCTCCGAGTTGCCGGAGTCCGGGGCCGCGTTACCGAATGCGAGCGGGGCGATCGGCGAGGTGCCGAGGATCTCGTGCATGAGGCCGAGGGGAACCTGGCCCAGACCCTGGCCGCCGAGCTCCGGGGGCAGGTGGGCGGCCCACAGGCCGCGCTGCTTGACTTCGGCCTTCAGCGGCTCCAGCGCGCGTGCCAGCCCGTCCATCCCGAGCTCCGGCCAGATCGCCTCGAGCGGCCAGATCTCCTGGCGGACGAACGAGCTCATCCAGTCCAGTTGCTCCTGAAACTCGGGGTCTGTGCGGAAGTCCCAGGCCATCGCGCGAGCAAGCTTAGTGCTAAGAAGCGAGAGCGGTAGCTACCCCACAACAGAAAGGCAAGATCGACCGATGAGCACCAACGAGGAGCTTGTGCGAGGGGTGGACTTCCTGCCCGTGCCCACCCACGACATCGAGCGGGCGGCGGAGTTCTACGGCACCACGCTCGGCCTGCGGCGCTCGGTCTACATGCCCGAGCGCAACTTCGCCGAGTTCGAGACCGGCAACCTGACCTTGAGCATCATCCACGCAGAGAAAATGGGCCTCGAGCACCACGTCTCGGGCAACGCGATCGCGCTGCACGTGGACGACGTCGAAGCGGCCCGCAAGAAGCTCGAAGAGCAGGGCGTGAGCTTCCAGGGCGACACGCTCGACACGAGCGTGTGCCACATGGCGTTCTTCAGCGACCCGGACGGGAACGCGCTGATGCTCCACCACCGCTACGCACCCCGGACCACCGAGGACTAGGACGGGACGCTGGAGCTGACCCTGCTACCCGGGGCCCGCGAGCTGCTCGAGATACACGAGCGTGAGCTGCCCCAGCGCGATGATCTGTGCGGCGCCTTCTGCGGCTCGCTCGCGCTCGGCGCCGCCGGCATCGCGGCCCGCGACGGTGAGCCGCTGGACCAGGACGCCGTGGCGCTCGCCGCCGGAAGCGTGGTCGCGAGCGCCCATGGCTCCCTCCCCCACGGCGAAACGGGCCGCCGCGACTACCGCCTGTCGATCCCGGTGATCGACGACTCCGACGTCTCGGGGACAACCGCCGCCGGCGTGCAGCAGGCGATCGAGTCGCTCTCCGCAGGACGCCTGGCGGCGCTGGCGCTCGCCGGACCCTGGAGCGCGGATGCCCTCGACGGGCTGTTCGGGCTGCTGGCCGGCTACGAACGGCCTGCGAGCCTGATCGCCAACCTCGCCACCCATCACCTGTGGGGCTCGCGGCCGAGCGTGAGCCGGCTGCTCTCCTACCTGCTCGACGGCGAGGAGGACGGGCCGGCGCCGGACTGGAAGGTGGGTCACTTCGTGGTGGTCGTGGGCCGCGTCGAGGGTCCTGCGGGGAGCCTGTATGCGATCGCCGACACATATCCGGCGCTGGGCGACCGGGGCGTCCACCTGCAGCCCCGCGAGCGGTTGGCCGCGGCGCTGGAGCGGCGCGACATGCCCGAGGGCGGGATGCTCGTAGTGGTCTCCGCTGAGGACGCCGAGCGCACGCGCGCGGGCGCCGGGGCACTCGGACTGCGTGAGGAGATGTGGGACAACGGCACGGTGGTGGCTACGTGAGCGAGATCGAGCTGGTCGCGCTCGTGTGCTGCGACCTCGGGGGCATCGTGCGGGGACGCTCGCTGGCGGCCGACGAGCTCGCCGCCAACCTCGCCGGCGGCGTCGGCTGGGTGCCCGCCAACCACGCCCTCACCCCCCTCGGGCCGCTCGCGGAACCCAACCCGTTCGGCTCCACGGGGGACCTGCGCCTGCTCCCCGACGCTGCCACGAGGGTCCGTCTGGATCGGGAGTCCGACCCGCTCGAGCTGCTGCTGTGCGACATCGTCGAGATCGACGGACGCCCGTGGGAGTGCTGCCCCCGGCACTTTCTGCGCGCGGCGCTCGACGCGCTCGAGCAGGAGCTCGGCGCACGGCTACGGGCGAGCTTCGAGCACGAGTTCGTGCTGCTGGGAGAGGGCCGGGCGGGTCTGCCCTTCTCGCTGGAGGAGCAACGCCGCGCGAGCCCCTTCCCCGCGCGCGTCATGGGCGCCCTGCAGGAAGCGGGCGTGGAGCCCGAGCGCTTCCTGGCCGAGTTCTCGACCCACCAGTTCGAGATCCCGGTGGCCGCGGCGGAGGGCCTGGCGGGAGCCGACCGCAGCGTCGTGGTCAAGGAGGTTGTGCGCGAGGTGGCCCGCTGGGAAGGAACCCGAGCGAGCTTCCTTCCGCTGCTCGGTCCGACGGACGCGGGCAACGGCGCCCACGTGCACCTGAACCTGATCGACGAGCAGGGGGACTCGCTGCTGTACGACGCCTCGGCGCCGGCCGGCCTCAGCGACGAGGGCGGCGCGTTCGCAGCCGGGATCCTCCGCCACGCGGGGGCGCTCTGCGCGCTGACCGCCGCCAGTCCTGTCTCCTACCAGCGGCTCGCACCCCATCACTGGGGGGCCGGGGCGGTGGCCCTGGCGACGCAGAACCGGGAAGCCCTGTTGCGAATCCCCCCGCTCGTGACCGTCGGGGGCGGCGAGCCGGGCAGACAGATGCGGCTCGAGTACCGCGCGGCGGACGCCACCGCCAACCCCTACCTGACGCTCGGGGCGATCCTGATGGCGGGGCTCGCGGGCGTGCGCGAGGAGCTTCGGCGACCGACGCTGCTGGAGGTGGATCCCACGACGCTCGAGGGCGAGCAGGCCGAGCGCTTCGGTGTCGGCGCGCTGCCCTCCTCGCTGGAGGAGGCGCTGGAGGAGCTCGAGTCCGACGAGCTCGCCCGTAGCTGGTTCCCGCCGTTGCTCTACGACGCCTACATGAGCCTCAAGCGGGGCGAGCTGGCGGCGGTCGCGGAGCTCGACCTGGCCGAGCGCTGCCGGCTGTATGGCAACGCCTACTGATCCTCCCGCCGAGCGTACGCGGCTGCTGGGGCGGCTGCTCGAAGGACTCGACGGGGAGCTCCCCGGGGCAATCGAGTTGCGCCACCTGCTGCACCGCGACCCCGAGCTGGCGCACGCCGAGCACGCCACCCTCGAGCTGGTCGCCGAGCGGCTTCCGGTGCCGTGCCGCAGCGTGGCCGGCACGGGCGGCGCCGCCCTGATCGGCACGGAGGGCGTCGCACCGGTGGCGGTCCGGGCCGAGCTCGACGGTCTGCCGCTGAGGGAGCTGACCGGCAGCGAGTTCAGCGCCGAGGGCGAGACCATGCACGCCTGCGGCCACGACGTCCACATGGCCGCGCTGGTGGCCTTGGCCCGCGCCGCCCACGCGCTCGCCGACGAGCTGCCCGCGCCGCTGCTGGCGCTGCTTCAGCCCAGCGAGGAGGCCTACCCCTCCGGCGCCGAGGAGCTGGCGCGGAACGAGCTCGCCGAGATCGCACCCGCGGCGGTGGTGGGGGCGCACGTGCACCCGGAGCTCGCCTGGGGGACGGTGGGCCTGGACGAGGGGGTCGTCAACGCCTCCTGCGACGCGGCCGAGATCGTGATCCACGGAAGCCCTTCGCACGGGGCCTACCCGCACCTGGGCCGCGACCCGATCCTGGCCCTGGCCGAGGTGGTGGTCTCGCTGCACGCCCAGGTGGGTCGGCGGATCGACCCGCTCGGCGCGGCCTCACTGACGGTGGGAACGATCGAGGGCGGGAGCGCCGAGAACCTGATCCCTTCCGAGGCGCGCGCCCGCGTCGCCCTGCGGGCCCACAGCCCAGAGCACCGGGAGATCCTGCGCGACCTGGTCCGCGAGGTGAGCGAGGGCGTGGCCGGCGCCCACGGCTGCACCGCCGCTGTCGAGCTCACAGCCGGGGAGCCCCAGCTCGAGAACGACGCCGCGATCGTGTCGGGCGCGCGCGAGCTGATCGCGACCGCGGGCCTGTCATCGGCGAGCGGTTGGCGCTCGTGCGGCTCGGATGACTTCGCCTTCTTCGGTGCCTTGGCCCCGATCGCGATGGCGTTCGTGGGCCTCGACGGCGCCGCGGGGTTCGCCACCCGGCCGCTGCACCACCCCGAGCTGCTCGTCCCCGACGCCGCTGTGGGGGCGGTCGCGCGGACGCAGGCCGTGCTGTATCTCGCCGCCGCGCTGGCAGCGCGCGCCTGAGCACAACGGCCTCCCTTGACGGGACGCGCGGTCGAACTAGACTCGATCTCGGAGGCGCAGATGTCCAAGCCGGTGCGCATGTTGCAGCTCAGGCGCGCCCTGTTTGCCGGGGCGACGGCGTTCCTGTCGATCAACCTCTGGACGGGGGCGCCCCTGTTCTCCCTCTGGGTCGGCTCACAGGCCTCCGGCCAGCAGGTGCTGAGCATGGGAGCGGTGGCGGTGGTCGTATTGGTGCTGGTTGCACTCACGCTGGCGATGCTGGTGGCGCTGATGTGGCTCGAGGGCCGCTACCGCCGCCTCGTCGGCCACCCGCTGCGCGAAAGCAGGGCCACGTGGCTGAGGTCGTTCAATGCCCAGGCCGAACCGGTGCGGGCAGTCCCGATCAGCATGGTCGAGCAGATCGTCACGGTGACGGTTTACGTCGCGGTGATCGCGCTGATCGTGTGGTTTTTGTTCTTTGCCCATTCGCCGCTCCCACACGGCTGAGGCCCAGGAGCCCGCGGTTCACCGCCTCCACGAAGGCACGCACCACATTTGCGTTCTCGGACGCCGGGTGCAGTATCACCCAGCTAGCGCAATCAGGCCACGGCTTCGCATCTCCTCGTAGACCTCTGCCGCGACTTCTTCGGGACGGCGATCCTCGGTGTCGATGCGGAGGTCGATCGCGTCGAGCTCAGGAACGGTCCTCGCGAGCTCGCGGGCGTGGGCGATCAGCGGCGCCTTCCCGGGCCAGCGATCTGGCTCACGATCCCCGATGCGGGCAGCAACCGTGTCCGGTGAGGCACAGAGACACACCACGAGGGGAACATCGGCGCGGGTCGCCGCCACGACGTCGCCCAGCTCACCGGCGCTCTCCACGGTGGCGACAGCCAGGAACCGGCGCCGCCCGGCCTCCCTCTGGAGTGCGAGCACGACACCGAGCTGGTGCGTCCACTCAGCAGCGGGCAGCGGCGGCCAGCCGAGCGAGAGCTGCTCGCTCTCGATCGCCCCGTAGTCGACACCGTCGAGCTCGAGCAGGGTCATCAGCGCCTCCAGCACGGAGGACTTCCCGCTGCCGGGCGCTCCGATCAGTACCAGCGCCGCGATCACGGGCGGGAACGCAGGCGATCGAACAGCTGCGCTCGACCCAGATCGTGGTCCGCAGCCCCTTCAGGCGCAGACACGTGACCGAGTTCCGCCGCCCTATGCCAGACGCGCACGAGCTCCGCGTTCCGCGACACCGCCTCCAGTATCCCGCAGTAGGATCGAGCGGATGCCCGACCGCCTGTACTTCACCGACTCCGACGAGGCCAATCAGCTGATCGCGCAGGACCCGATGGCGCTGCTGATCGGCTTCGCGCTCGATCAACAGGTCACCGTCGAAAAGGCCTTCTCGGGGCCGCTGGCGATCAAAGAACGGGTCGGCACCCTCGACCCCGCGAAGCTCGCCGCGACCGACCTCGAGCCGGTGTTCCGCGAGAAACCGGCGGTCCACCGCTTTCCCGGAAAAATGGCCGAAAGGGTCCACGACCTCGCCGTCACGGTTCGAGACGACTACGACGGGGACGCCGCACGGGTGTGGAAGGACGCCAAGAACTCCGACCAGCTGCGTGCCAACATCCAAGACCTGCCCGGGTTCGGCGAGATGAAGGTCAAGGCTCTCGGCTCCGTGCTCGCCAAGCGCTACAAACTCGCCAAGGCGAAGGGGTTGGTGCCGCCCCATCCGACCCTCGGAGACGTCGACTCACGCCAGGCGCTGCGCGACTACCAGGCCGCCAAGAAGGCGCACAAGGCGGAGTGGTCCAAGATGCGTAGTCGGGCCTAAGCCGCCCTGGGACTCGCTGCGACGGCCTCGTTCCTCCTGAACTCCGTCGCGGCGAGCGTTTTGTGCCGTTGGCGCCACTGGTAGATACTGCGGCGATGCCAGGCCCCACCTCGAATCAGCAGCTGGGAGGGCCCGAGAGTGACTTCGTGATCGTCGAGTGGACGGACCCGGGCCTCTCAGAGTCGGACTGGATCGCGCCCCTGCATGTGCATCACGAGGACGATGAGGCCTGGTATGTGCTCGAGGGCGCCCTCCGGTTTCGGCTTGGTGAGGAGACACTCGAGGTGGGTGCCGGTGGTGGCGTGCTGGCGCCAAAGGGGACCCCGCACGCGTATGGCAATGCACGACGTGGCCAGATGGCGCGGTATCTGCTCGTCATGACGCCCAAGATCCGTGCCCTGATCCAGGCTTTGCACGAACCCGGAGCCGAGGATCACAGTCGCATCTTCCGCGACCACGATTCTGAGCTGCTCCTCTGACGCGCTCGGGCTATCGGGCCTGGGGACGGTAGAAGGTCAGTCCTACCCGCACGGATGCGGGAGCTCGGGACCGCTTGGAAACCACGACGGTCCACTTACCCGCTTTCTGCGCGGGCAGCAGCGGGTAGTGCCCGATGCAGGTGAGACGCGGGCCATGGACGCTGCAGGCGCTCTCGCTGTTGACCGTGGAGGATGCGCCCGTTGCGTTGGGTCGATAGTCGCCGGCGGTGAAGACCGCGCCGTACGACGTGCGCAGCAGGATGGTCAGAGCTGCGCTTCGGGGCATGTCGATGGACACATCGAAGGCGTAGCGAGCCGGAGGCGGCGCGATGACCGTGTACTGAGCGCTGGATCGTCCCTCGGTCAGCCTGAGCGCCGCGGACTGGGGCGCCAAGCGCGCTGGGAGAGGTGAACGCCCATGAGAGCTTGCGTCAGCGGTCTGCCTCGGCTCGCTCGAGCCGCCGCATGCGCATCCGGCGGCGGTCACCGCTGCCGCAAGAGCAGCCGCTCGAAACGCGCGTAGAGTCAGGACAGCTCCGGGCGCGTCATCCCCCCGACGAGCACTCCCGATCCGAGGTGGGCGCCGAGCACCGGGCCAACCTCGGAGCAGAACAGTGGGTCGCTGCCGAACAGGGCGCGCCCCTCGGCGACGAGCTGGTCCTTGTCGGCAGGCGCCTGCGCGTGCTGGACGATCCAGTCGGTGGCACCCCGGTCACGCAGCTCCCCGAGGTAAAGGGCCATCCGCTCGAGCGCCCGGCGATGCGTGCGCACGCGGCCCGCCGGGGCGATTTCCTTCCCAAAGGTGAGGATCGGCTTGATTTTCAGCGCTGTGCCGGCCATCGCCTGAGCCGCCCCGATCCGCCCGCCGCGGCGCAGGTACTCGAGCGTGTCGAGACAGAACCAGATGTCCAGCGTCTCTCGGGCGCGCCGGACTGCCGAGAGCGTGGTCTCGAGGCTGGCGCCCTGTCCAGCGGCGCTCGCGGCGAGGAGCACCAGGCAGCCCAGGCCGCCCGCTCCGGTCTCGCTGTCATGTACCTCGACCCGGCCGGCGTGGCCCTCCTCGGCGAGGAGCCTGCCGGCTTCTCGAGCGCTCTCGCACGTGCCCGACAGGCCCCCCGCGATGTGGATCGAGAGCACGTCCCGGCCGGCCGCCACGAGCGGTCTGTACACGGCCAGGAACTCGCCAATCGACGGCTGGGAGGTTGTGGGCAGCTTCGGCGATGCCTGAAGCCTCGCGTAGAAGGCGTCGAGATCGCGGTAGTGGCTCTCGGGCTCCAGCTGGCCCTCCCAGCCGACATGGAGGTCGACCTGTGCGACGCCTTCCCGCTCGATCAGCTCCCGCGGAACGTAGTGGGTGCTGTCGCTGACGATCGCCAGGCGCGCCGGCAGCGCGGCCGGCGGTGGGGTGTCCGCGGGCTCGTTCACGGCCGTAGCCTAAGCCGGAGGGCGAAGGTGCTGCGCCGCCGGAAGGACGCTGAGTTGCCCGATCGGCTCGACCAGGGTCTCAGCGCATGACGCTGACGGCGAACCAATCCGCTCTCAGCGCGGGCGCACGCTCGCACGTGGCGATTACGACGTCCAAGACCTCCAGACGCCCGATCGCCGCAAGTTCCTCCTCGGTTCTGGAGATACCTCCGTCCTCGCCCCACGTGGCCGTGATCCCGTATTTGGCCTTTGAGAACGACACTCCTTCTGCGCGGGTGGGAAGCCGCTCGAAGAGCTGATCGAGCGCATCCGGCGGCGCGGAAAAGCCGGAGTGACGCGTGATCTTGAACTTCACCCGCCAAGAGTATCCGCGCGAGGCGACACGCCTGCCCCCACTGCCGGGGCGCCAGGGGGAGGCTAGGCTGGCTATCGATGAAGCACCTCCATGGCGACGCCGAGGCCTCCGTCGGTGTCGCGATCGACGACTGCCTCAGGTTCTTGGCGGCCCTCGAGGCCTATCCGAGCTGGTACCCGGACGTCGTGAGAGGGGTGGAGGTCGTGGAGACGGGCAAGGACGGCCTTCCGCTCAGGGCGGAGACGAAGCTGCACCTCTCCTGGGGACCGGTCTCCAGGGACCTCGATCTGTTGCTGGCGGTGCAGGTCCAGAAGCCGGGCCTGGTCCAGTTGTCGCACGTGTCCCGCGGGTCGTCCAGCGGCGCCTCGTTTGACGCCACTTGGCG
Organism: uncultured Solirubrobacteraceae bacterium; assembly: GCA_963742395.1. Classification (GTDB taxonomy): domain Bacteria; phylum Actinomycetota; class Thermoleophilia; order Solirubrobacterales; family Solirubrobacteraceae; genus Palsa-744. Next base: position 359,249 of record CAVUME010000007.1, read on the forward strand.
GCTTGAGGATCGCGACGGGACACATCTCGAGCTCGAGCTCGACGCGACCATGCCGGTGCCGGGGCTGATCCCGCTCGGCGGCGTCGGCGACGCCTTCGCGGACGGGTTCATGGAGGCCGCGGTCAGAGGTCTCGAGTCCGGTTGAGGGCAGCGCCGAGCGTCACCCGCGTCGGCTGCGCGGACCTGGATCTCGCAGGCCCGGCCGAATCATTTGATGCTCAGAAGGAAATCCTGCCTCACGGTGTGCCCGGCCGGGACAACCAGCGCCCGGCTTTGGATCGGGTGAGCCCCGTTGCTGGCGGCACCGAGGAACGTGCCGCGGATCGTGTACGAGCCCGCGGGCAGGGGGATTTCGACGAACTGCCCCGCCACGGAAGTGTCTGTCGCAACGACCGCCCCGCTTGCGTTGGTCACTTCCACCGTGCCGGCGCCCGGCGGCGGTTCGGGACGGCGGGGACATTTGCGGGGCCGAGAAATAGTGCGGCGCCGGGCCGCCGACGAGATAGAAGCCGCGTGACGAGCTTGGTGGGTCCGACCGTGATCTTGGGCTCTTTGATTTCGGGGGCCGCCTCGCCTCCCTTCTGACAGACCCGATTGAGCCACACGGTGACCGTCGAGGAGACCCCGCCCGCAGCAGGAGATTGCCGCGCGACCGTCTGGATGCGCGCCATCGCGAGGGGATTGCCCTTGACGCGGAGCTTGCAGCCTGCGCGCCCGGCGATCGTGCGGGCGAGCTTGAAGGTGAGACCTTCCAGCAGCGGGGCATGGCAGCCGCCGCCTGAGCCGGCCGCTGCGCTGCTGAGGGCTCCCGCCGAGGCCGCGCACATCAGCACCGCGGCGACGAAAAGGGCCCCGATGATCGGGCGAACCGGGCCGTGTCCTCGCTCGCGATCCGGCATGGGCCAAGGCTAGCGAGAGGGTCTGCCGGCAGCGGCCCTTCAGAGGGTGCTGAGGAAGAAGTCCCAGCGGCGGGCTTGGAGCCCGAGGCGCAAGCTGCGCCCGGACTCCAAGCTGCCGTTGAGTCTCAGAACCTATTCAGCGGAGACCGACAGAGCCGGCTGGATTCCCGGTTCGGTTTCGTACGGGCTGCCCATCGCGCACGATCCTTCGATCGGCGCCGTCGGGCCAAAGGTACCGACGGGTGTCGAGCTGCCGCAGTACATCGCGGTGTATGTGGTGTTGACGTACAGCGCGTTGGTCGGGTCGCTGCCGGCTGTCGGCGCGCCTTCCGCCGGTTCGATGATCCCGATGTTCAGCGAGTCGTAGTAGCACCCGGCGACCGTCGAGCTGCAGGCGGCGGGTCCCACCGGTGCAGCACCGTAGTCGCTGGTGTTGTAGGCAGACGCTGATGATCTCTTTCTTACGGGTTTCGAGGTGCAGCCTTTTGAACGTGATCGGGAACGCCATGCCGTGGTAGCAGGCGTTGGTCGTCGCGTCGTACCAGGTGCCGGCTTCGGAGCCTTTGCCGACGCACGTGCCGGTGGTGTCCCTCGTCGGCCGGTAGGGCATGCTGAAGGTCTTCGTGACCGTTGCCAGCTTCGCGCCGACCGAGTTGCCCGGTCCGACTTCATAGACGTTCAGCGTCAGCGGCCATTTGAACTTCTTCTGTGGCTTGGGCGTTTCACAGGTGTTCGGATACACGCTCCCGAACTGGCATGCCCAGGTGCTCATTCCGACCGTCACAGTCTGGTGCTTCTGGCCCGGCGAGGCGAATTCGACCATGCCCCCGAACTCCGCCATCGAATACGCCTCGTTGCCGAACGACGCGAGGTTTCCGGGCAATGGGCTGGGAATGTTGTTGTAGATCACCGACGCGCTTGCCGCCGAAACGGCGACGGCGAACACGGTCACCGAGACGGTCGCCGCGAGCAGCAGACGGCTCGTTCGCTTGAAAACAGACATGGGCTTCTCCTGAGCAGTTGTGAATCGAAGTGCGCGAGCGGCTGCCGCACGAGGCACACGAGGATCCTCCGTCATGCTCACCCCCTAGAGCTACCTTGCTCACACCAAAAGCAGACTTCGTTAAGCGGCCCGCATCGTATTGGCCTTGGCACGCGCTGTCAACGCGCCTGGTCCGGGATCACTCCCGCGCCGGCGGCAGCGCATCCGGGCCGCCGGCTCAAAGATCGAGCACGAACCCCGCCACCTCGCCGTCGCAGTCCGCGATCAGGAGGGCCTGCGGATGCTCGGGGTGCTCACTCCTACAGCGGCGGCAGTCCGATCAGGGCACGCGTGTCGGCGGTGGTGTTGGTCAGCGGGAACGGCTCGTTCGGGACCTCCGTGCCGAGTCGCTCGCAGAGCGGCTCCCATCCGTCGGAGGCCGTCCACTCCAGCAGCCGCTCGGCGGGGATGCCGGCGCGCACTTCGTCGTTGTGACGCTCAAAGGCGTCCATCATCGCCGTCGGGTTCTCGAGTTCGCGACAGAAACGCTCACTGAACATCCTTGGAACGGTCGTCCCGAACCACTCCTCCAGGCCCGGCGGCGGACTCTGGAAGACGTTGAAGATCGTGTTGGAGGCGCTGCGGTACCAGGCCTCCGGGTCGCGGACCGAGAGCACCACGAGCGCATCGGGGTTGGCGGCCGAGAGCTCGCGCCAGAAGGAGGCCCCCGGCCAGTCGACGAGCGCCACGTAGTCGCTCAGCAGCTCCTCCCAGTCCACCTCTCGTCCGTCGATCGCGGCGGTCCACGCCGGCACCTGGGTGGGATCGCCGATGATCTCCAGCATGTGGTGGCAGCGGCCTCCGAGCAACTGCTCGAGCGCCATCTTCAACGACGCCGTGCCCGTCCGTCCCACGCCTGCTCCAACAACCTCGAGCGGCATCTGCCCCTCCCTCTCCTCGCTTGGCCCCGGCGCGGATCGTATCGGAGCGAGGGTTCCCGGCGGCCTCCGGACGGAGGGCCGCTCGACGCCCCCGGCGGCTCAGCCTTTGCGCGCCGGCTCGAGCTTGAGCTTGTGCACGACGGTGGTCGTGTGTCCTTCGGAGAGGCTGGTGGCCGTGAGCGTGCTCGTCACGTCCTTGCCCTCGCCGAGCAGGTGGCGACCGGCGGAGGCGATGTGCACGCGGATCTTCACTTTCTGACCCGCACGCGCTTCGTATTTGGACTTGCCGAGCTGACGGCATCCGCGGGCGCAGAGCAGCGACGCCACGGCCCGCTTGCGGTGAACCCGGCGTTCGATGAAGGTGATCACGAGCGTCCCCTTGCAGCCCGTGGTGGCGCTCGCCGGGCAGGCCAGCGGGATCACGGCGTTGCCGTGCTTGTCGACCCGGACCGCGCTGATCGCTATGACGACCGTGGGCGCCGCCGCCGGCGGGTCGGCCGGTGGGTCTGCAGGCGGGTCTGCGGGTGGGTCGGTGGGCGTCGGGGCGAGCACCATCGTGGTCGCTTCCGATTCCACCGCCGCGCCCGTGCCACCGGCGTTGCTGGCCGTCTCGGCGACACGCAGCTCGTGCCCGACGTCTTCGCCGGCGAGAACATACGTCTGACCGGTGGCGCCGCTGATCGCCACGCAGCCGGCGCCGTTGAGTTCGCACCGCATCCACTGGTAGGTGTACCCGGTCGGGGAGTTGGCCCATTCACCGTGATTCTCGGTCAGCGTCTGACCCCGCTGAGCGTTCCCGGTGATGGAGGGAATGGTCGAGTCGACCGGTACCGGAGGAACGACCACGGCGGTCGCTTCCGATTCGGCCGCGCTGCCCGAGCCGCCGGCGTTGCTCGCGGTCTCGGCGATACGCACCGTGTGCCCGACGTCTTCGCCGACGAGGCCGTACGTTTCGCCCGTCGCGCCGCTGATCGCCGTGCAGCCGGCACCCGCGGAGTCGCAGCGCATCCACTGGTAGGTGTAGCCGGTGGGAGAGTCGGTCCACGCGCCGTGGTGCTCGGTCAGCGTTTCGCCCTGCTGGGCGGTCCCGGTGACGGTCGGGAGCGTCGAGTCGACGGGCACAGGGGGCATCACAACACCCGTCGCTTCGGATTCGACGGTGCTGCCCGAGCCGCCGGCGTTGCTGGCCGTCTCGGACACGCGCAGGGTGTGTCCGACGTCTTCGCCAACGGGCGGGTAGGTCTGGCCGGTAGCCCCACCGATCGACACACAGCTCGACCCGGAGGGGTCACAGCGCAGCCACTGGTAGGTGTAGCCGGTCGGGGAGTTGCTCCAGGCGCCGTGGTGCTCGCTCAGCGTTTCGCCCTGCTGGGCTGTCCCGCTGATCGTCGGCACGGTCGAGTCGACCGGCACCGGCGGGACCACGACCGCGGTCGCCGCCGATTCGGCCCCGCTGCCCGAGCCACCGGCGTTGCTGGCCGTCTCGGTCACACGCAGCTCGTGACCGACATCTTCAGCCACCGGGTTGTAGGTCTGGTTGGAAGCTCCACCGATCGCCACGCAGCTCGACCCGGAGGAGTTACAGCGCATCCACTGGTAGACGTAGCCCGTGGGAGAGTTGCTCCATTCACCGTGGTGCTCGGTCAGCAACTGGCCCTGCTGAGCCGTCCCTGTGACCGTCGGCAGCGTCGAGTCCACCGGCACCGGCGGGACAACGAGCGCCGTCGCTGAGGATTCAACCGTGCTGCCCGAGCCACCGGCGTTGCTCGCCGTCTCGGTCACACGCAGCTCGTGGCCCACGTCTTCGGCCACCGCAGAATACGTCTGGTTGGAAGCTCCACCGATCGCCACGCAGCTCGACCCGGAGGAGTTACAGCGCATCCACTGGTAGACGTAGCCGGTCGGGGTGTTCGTCCATTCACCGTGGTGCTCGGTCAGCAACTGGCCCTGCTGAGCCGTCCCGGTGACCGTCGGCAGCGTCGAGTCCACCGGCACCGGCGGAACCACCACCGCTGTAGCTTCCGATTCGGCCGCGCTGCCCGAGCCGCCGGCGTTGCTCGCCGTCTCGGTCACACGCAGCTCGTGGCCCACGTCTTCGGCCACCGGCAGAATAGGTCTGGTTGGAAGCTCCACCGATCGCCACGCAGCTCGACCCGGATGAGTTACAGCGCATCCACTGGTAGACGTAGCCCGTGGGAGAGTTGCGTCCATTCACCGTGGTGCTCGGTCAGCGACTGGCCCTGCTGAGCCGTCCCTGTGACCGTCGGCAGCGTCGAGTCGACCGGCACCGGCGGAACCACCACCGCGGTAGCTTCCGATTCGGCCGCGCTGCCCGAGCCGCCGGCGTTGCTCGCCGTCTCGGTCACACGCAGCTCGTGCCCGACGTCTTCGGCCACCGGGGAATAGGTCTGGTTGGTCGCTCCACCGATCGCCACACAGCTCGACCCGACGGAGTTGCAGCGCAGCCACTGGTAGACGTAGCCGGTGGGAGAGTTGCTCCATTCACCATGGTGCTCGGTCAGCGACTGGCCCTGCTGAGCCGTCCCGGTGATCGTCGGTGGCGTCGAGTCCACCGGCACCGGCGGGACCACGACCGCGGTCGCCGCCGATTCGGCTGCGCTGCTCGAGCCGCCGGCGTTGCTGGCCGTCTCGGTCACGCGCAGTGCGTGACCCACGTCTTCGGCCACGGGGGAGTACGTTTCGCCGGTGCGCTCCGGAGATCGGCAGACAGCTGCCGCCGAGGGCTTCACAGCGCATCCACTGGTAGGTGTATCCGGTCGGAGAGTTGGTCCATTCACCGTGGTGCTCGGTGAGCGATTTGCCCTGCTGGGCCGTGCCGGTGATCGTCGGCACCGTGGAGTCGACCGGCACCGGGGGAACCACCACCGCGGTCGCTTTCGATTCGGCCGCGCTGCTCGAGCCGCCGGCGTTGCTCGCCGTCTCGGTCACACGCAGCTCGTGCCCGACGTCTTCGGCGATCGGGGAGTAGGTCTGGTTGGTCGCGCCGCCGATCGCCACGCAGCCGGTCCCGGAGGAGCTGCAGCGCATCCACCGGTAGGTGTAGCCGGTGGGCGAGTTGGTCCATTCACCGTGGTGCTCGGTCAGCGTCTGGGCCTGCTGAGCGGTGCCGGTGATCGTGGGCAGTGTTGAGTCGACGGGCACCGGCGGGACCACGACCGCGGTCGCTTCCGAGTTCTGGGGGCTGCTCGAGCCGGTGAAGTTGAAGGCCGTCTCGGCCACCCGTAGCTCGTGCCCGACGTCTTCGGCGACGGGCACGTACGCTTCGCCGGTCGCGCCGCTGATCGACGCGCAGCTGGCACCCGAGGAGTTGCAGCGCAGCCACTGGTAGCTGTATCCCGTCGGGAAGTTGAGCCATTCACCGTGGTGCTCGGTCAGCGTCTTGCCCTGCTGGGCGGTACCGGTGACGGTCGGGGGCGAGGTATTGATGGGCGGCCAGGCAAACGCGCTCGAGGCCAGCGCGAGCAGAAGCAGCAGGCCGTCAGCAGCGAGACCGCGCCCGCCAGCCGGCGTGCGAATGGTCCGGTGGTGCGCTGCTGGTGAGGGGTCGCGGTGGGCATGGCTCAGGCGTGACGGGCCGCGGCGGCGCCTGCGGGGGGTCGGACTGGGGTGAGTGGTCGGGCCGGGGGGATTGCTCGGGCCGGGGTGAGTGCTCGGACGGGGTGAGCGCTGGGGGGAGTGCTCGGGCCGGGTCGAGTGGTCCGGCGGGGTCGAGTGCTCGGGCGGGGCTCGGCCCTGGTGATCTCGATGTGGCCCGCCGTCAGGGCGCAGAAGCTCTCGACCACGCCGGGGTCGAACTGGTGGCCGGCCTCGCGATGCAGCTCGGCGATCGCCGCGGAGGTGTTCATGCCCTTGCGGTAGGGGCGGTCCGTGGTCATCGCGTGGAAGGCGTCGCAGACGGAGATGATGCGGGCGCCCATCGGGATCTCGTCGGCCGCGCGCCCGTCGGGGTAGCCCTGCCCGTCGAAGCGCTCGTGGCTCGAGCGCACGAGCCGCGCGACCGGGCCCATCGCCGGGGAGGCGGCCAGGATGCGCTCGCCGACCTCGCTGTGGCGCTCGATGATCGCCCGCTCGCCGGGCTCCAGCGAGGCGCGCTTGTCGAGGATCGCTTCCGGCACCGCGACCTTGCCCACGTCGTGGAGCTCGGCGGCGCGGACGAGGGTCTCGAGGTCCTCGCCCTCCATGCCCATGTGCTTGCCGACCGTGCGGGCCATGACGGAGACCTCGTGCAGGTGGGCGTGCAGGTCGGGCTCGCGCTCGGCCATCACCTGCAGCAGGACGTCGCGCAGCTGGTTGGGCGCGTCCGAGGTCTGGCGCGAGCGCTTGTCCGCGTAGAGGCGTTCGTCGACGAGCGCCATCGCGGCGGTGCGACTCCTCGGCCTCCTCGGGGCAGCATGATGCACCCGCAGGCAGTGGTGATGTCGAAGCCGCGGCCGCGCTCGGAGAGCGCTTCGATCGTGTCGCCGGTGATCGCCTCGAGCGGCTTGGCGCCGACGCGGGTGAGCACGCAGAACTCGTCTCCGCCGAGGCGGTAGGCCGCGCCGTCGGGCTCCGCCGCCTCGCGCGAGCTTCTGCACCGAGGCGCGACAGCAGGGCGTCGCCCAGCGGGTGGCCGAAGGTGTCGTTGTAGACCTTGAAGCCGTTGAGGTCGAACAGCAGCAGCGCCCACGGCTCGCGCCTGCTGGCGGACTGCAGGACGTCCTCGAGCGCGGTCAGCAGCCGGCGGCGGTTGCCGAGGCCGGTGAGGGCGTCGGTCAGCGCCTCTTCGCGGCTGCGGTCGGCGAGCGCGAGGTTCTCCGAGAAGGTGAGGCCCATGCGGGCGATGACGCCGGCGATCGTGCAGACCGCGAGGATGTAGGCGGCGTCGTGGATCGGGTGGCTCGGCCTGCAGCGCCAGCAGGCCGAGGGCCGCGAGCGCGAACGTGAGCGGGAAGACCAGCAGCCGCAGACCGTCGAGGCCGATCACCGCGCGAGGGACGCGGCGCCTGCCAGGCGGCCCAGCCGAGCACGACGGCCGAGGCCGGCCAGAGCGAGTCGAAGAAGCCGGATTCGCTGTGACCGGTCGCGGACCAGTACAGCGAGATCCAGTCGGCGACGCGCGCTCAGCGCCAGGCCGACCGCGACCGTCCCGAGCACGCGCCCCGGGCGCCAGCCCGTCATCGCGAGCACGCTCACGACGAAGGCGAGCAGCAGCATGTCGCCCAGCGGGTAGATGAGGTCGCCGATCGACGTTGCTCAGCGAGCCTTCGGTGTCCGCCACGATCGGCGGCAGCACGAACTGCGAGGCCAGGGCCGCGATCGCCAGGGCGCCGACGATCCCGTCCAGCCACAGGCTCGGGTAGAAGACGCGCACGCGGGCGCGCACGAGCAGACCGAGGGTGATGAAGGACGGCGGGGTAGAAGACCAGCCAGAGGAAGTCGCTGGGCGCCGGGAAGCTGCCTTCGGTGACCTGGCCGGGGTCGACCGTGAAGAGGATCTCGCCGATCGCCCAGCAGCCGAGACCGATGCCGAGCGACAGCCAGGCGGCGCGCTCGATGCTCGACCACCAGGCGCGCAGCAGACACAGCGCGGCGCTCGCCACGAGCAGACCGTTGAAGACCCAGTCTTCGAACAGCACGTGCAGGGTGTGTCCGCCGAAACCGGTGATCGCGTGGATCGCGTAGGCGATCAGCCCGACGACCGCGGCGCGCGCGCAGGATCCGGACCGTCAGCGCACGCCGGTGACCCATGTTGCGCACCGGCGGGCCCATCTGCTTCGGCAGCGCCAGCGAGGCGGTTTCCATGGTCAACCCCGCCCCCGGAACATCGCTGTGACCACGATCATGGTCCCAGCGTCGGCATAACGGACTCCTATTCCTTAGCCGCTAAACCCTCCCTGGACGTATGCCCTAAAGGGCCGACAAGACACCGGCACCAAGAGGACGACACGGCGTCGTCCCGTCGGGGCCGTGGTGGAAGATCGGCGTGCGTCGCGTCGCAGGTCGGCGCCACACGAACGTGTCCGAGCCCACCGCAGCCCACAGCCAGCCCCGCGAAGGTCAGCTGATGCCCGTCGACCGGGAGTACGTGCGGCGCTACGCGCGCCTGCTGGCGGTGATCGTGGCCGCCTTCCTGATCGAGGGCATCTCCCCGCCGGGACGCTGGGAGCTGGCGATCCTGGCGGTGCTGCTGAGCTCCACCCTGCTGTTGGCGTTGCACGCATCGAAAGTTCGCTCGGAGGTCTTTCGGGCGGCGGCCGGGCTCGTCGTGGTGGTCGTGGCCTTCAGCCTGCTGCAGGTGCTCGTCGGAGAAATCGACGAACGCCTGGTCAAGCTCGCCAACGCGATCGTGGTCGTGTTCGGGCCCCCGGTGATCGCGCTCGGCGTGCTGCGCAGGATGCGCGAAACCCGCTCAGTGCCGGTCGACGCGGTGCTCGGCGTGCTGTCCATCTACCTGCTGCTGGGGATGTTCTTCGCGTCGGTGTTCGGCGCGCTCGATCACGTCGGGGGCAAAGACTTCTTCGCCCAGGGGGTGCCGGCGACGATCGCCCACTGCACCTACTTCAGCTTCACCACGCTCGCCACGATCGGCTACGGCGACCTCACCGCGGCGACCAACCTCGGACACACGCTGTCGGTGTCGGAGGGGCTGCTCGGCCAGGTCTACCTCGTCACGGTCGTCTCGCTGATCGTCGGCAACCTCGGTCGCCGCCGCCCACCCAGAGGAACGCCTGCAGCCCGAGATGCAGGACCCGACAGGTCGTAGGGCCGGCGTCGCCACCGGCCCGGGCCGAGCGCGCGGCAGGGCACCGCCGCTGGCTCCGACGCTCGGACGCAGGCGCAGGGCCCGTCGATGACTCGGAAGCGGGACGGCGGCGCAGGGCCCCGTCGCTGGCTCGGACGCGGGACCTCAGGTCCGCAGGGCGCCGAAGCCCTGTTCGGCGGCGCTCGGCCGACTGCGCGTCCCCCGTTGGCCTCCGGCGTGGCCTCCCCGTTCGGGACCTCTTCGGCCACCTCCGGTGGCTTGCGCCGGGCGGCCGGGCGCCCGAGGAACAGCCCTTCGCCGAGCACCTTCGCGACCAGGTGCGCCCGCGAGCGGGCACCCGACTTGAGCATCGCGTTGCGGGCGTGGGCGCGAACGGTGTCGTGGGCGATGTGCAGCTCGTCGGCGATCTCGGGGCCGGTGTCACCGTGCGCGATCAGCTGCACGACCTCGAGCTCGCGCGCGGTCAACGGGAGCACGCCCAGCGGGGAGCTGCGCGCGCGGCGCGCGTGCGCGCCCCAACGCGAGGTGCTGAGCGCCACGAACAGCACCAGGCGGCGGTCGGTCACACGCTCGGCCGTGGCCGCCCACTGCACCGTCACGGTGTGGCCGTCCGAGCAGCGCATCTCGCTCTGGCGGCTGAAGTTGCCTTCGTCCATCAGCTTCAGCCACTGCCTGTGCGGTCGATCTGCGGGCCGCCGACGATGAACTCGTAGATCGGGTGCCCGAGCAGTTCCCGGGCCGGATAGCCGAGCAGCGACACGTAGGCACCGTTGACCTCCACGCAGACAGCGGCGCTCGTCGAGCAGCGCCATCGGGTTGCGCGACTGCGTGAAGGCGGCTTTGAAGAGCCTGCTCCTCTCCCTGCTGGGCCCCGGAATCCACCACGACCTAGCTTCGCACAAGGCGCGCGCCTGCGCGGGGCGCGCGCGCCGGCGCGGCAAGCTAGGGCTGGCCGTCGGCGCCGGCCACGGCGGGCGGGTGCTGCGCGGCGGGACTGCGGCGGGTGCCTCGGGCCCGCGGGCTCGCCGTACTCGCTGTGACCGAGCTCGAACGAGCCAGCGGCGCAGCTCGTGGTGGACGGCTTCCGCGCCCACGAGCTCCTGCTCGGGAACGGCGAGCGAGACGGGGTGCAGGAGGAACGGGTGGGACTGACTCCCCCGAGCCCGCCGTGGGAGCCGACCAGCTCCTCGAACGCGGCCACCTCGTCCCATTCGTGCCAGTAGGTGCTGTTGAGGACGATGTCGGGGCAGTGGGCGAAGCCGTCGGTGCGGCGCACGTGGCGCGCGGCGTCGGGCCGAAGGGCGCCAGCGGATCCGTCGCCCTCGACGCGGTCCTCGTCGAGGTAGTGCGTGCCCTCGCGCCCCCAGCACGACGGCGCCGTGCTGCTCCGAGCGCACCAGCACGAAGCCGATCCCGGGGTGCTCGAGCAGGCGCCGCGAGCAGGCCTGGATAGCAGCTCGTGCAGGCGCTCCAGGGTGACGCGCCCGGGCTCGCGCGGGAAGCGTGATCAGGCCGAGGCAGCCGGAGGCCATCACGACCACCTCCGGGGGCTCCTCCCGCCCTCCCGCTGCGCCGCGGGGCTGCCTCCCCGCCGAGGCGGACCTCGCCGCCGTGCTCTTGGACCGGGTCACGCGGCGCAGCACTTTCGCCGGGGCGCCGGTCCCCGGCCGCGGCCTCGGTGAGGGAGGCGCCCATGTAGCCCAGCGCCTCGCTCGGGTTCCCGTCGACGGAGCGTCGTGCCCGCGTTGACGTGCTGCGTCGACGAGCGCCTCCAGCGTGATCCCGTAGCGGTCCAGGAAGGTCGCGCCCTGGGACTGGCCGTGGTCGGAGAGGACGACCAGCTCGTAGCGGCGCGCGGTGCCCTCGGCGCGGCGTCTCGCGAGCCGCCCGATCTGCCGGTCCAGCGCGGCGAGCGTGGCGAGCGCGTCGGGACGCTCGATGCCGGAGTGGTGGGCGACCTCGTCGTAGGCCAGGAAGGTCGTGTAGATCGACCGGCCGTCCCGCGTACATGTCCGCGATGACCGCCGCCACCTGCAGGTCGCGCTGGATGATCGTCGCCCAGGCCCGCACCAGCGCGTAGCTGCGTGAGCGCGGGATCCGCGGGCGCATGTCCAGGCGCCGCTGCCGGGAGGCGCTGCCAGCGCTCGCTGAACATCTCCCGGATCGACGAGCACGAGCGTGCGGGTGACGTTGTAGGGGTTGGCGAAGTAGGCGAAGTAGTCCTGGCCGATGCGGCCGTGGCGCTCGCGCTGCAGGACCGTGCTCATCGTCAGCAGGCTGTGCGGGAGCGTCGCCGGAGAGGATGTTGGCGCGGCTCGCGCCGTCGGCGAACAGCAGCCCCCGCCCGTTGGAGTGGCGGCGCTCGAGCTCGGCCGCGTCGCGGGGGTGGTTGGTGACGATCGCCGCCCCGCGGTCCTTCTCCCACCAGCGGAAGGCGGGCATGTCCTCGTTGTCGCCGTGCAGCAGCCCCGCCTGGCAGGCCCCGGTCTGCGAGGACCAGTCGGTCTCCCAGCGCGGTCAGCGGTGTGATGCCCTCGCGCAGCCAGCGCGCCATCGTGGGAGCGTTGCCGTCGCGCAGCGCCCGCACGAGCACGTCGTGGGCGAGGCCGTCGATCTCGAGCAGCAGCAGTCCGGGCTTCTCCAGTTCGCTGCCGGGAGCGGTCCGGCGGGCGTTGCGCTCGACCACGTTGTGGTACCAGAAGCTGTCGTCGTCGATCGCCAGCGCCCCGGTGGCGGCGGTGTTGGTGATCGTCAGGCAGATCGTGATCACGAGCGCCCCCGCGAACGTGTCGACGTGCAGCCCGAGGTTCAGTTCGGACAGCGCGAACACGACCGCGGCGTTCACGAGCAGCACGCCGAACCCCAGCGTGAGCACGGTCAGCGGCAGCGCCACCCGCAGCAGCAGCGGCCACACGAGCGCGTTCACGAGGCCCACGAGGGCGACCACCCACAGCGCCGCCCCGAAGCTCTTCAGGGTGACCCCGGACACGAGTTCGGCCACGATCACGAGCGTCACCGCCGAGACGATCCACACCAGCAGGATGCGGCCGGGCGCGATCCCGCGGTTGCGGCGCTTGGGCGGCTCGTCGAGGTTGCTCATGCGCCCACGCTATGCGCTCCGCCGATCGGGCGCGTGCTCAGCTGCAGGCGCTCGCCGGGACGCAGGACGCGCACCTCGCTCGCCTGCGCCAGCCTCGCGGCCAGCTGGGTGAACAGCTGCGCGGGGGCGCCGGGTGGAGCCGGGGAGCCCAGCGGCCATGGGGCCCTCAGGGTGCCCCAGTGGATCGGAACCACCGTCCGGGGGGCGATCGTCGCCGTGGCCTGCGCCGCCCGGGCCGGGTCGAGGTGACCGCTTCCCAGCGTCCGACCCCAGCCCGAGATCGGCAGCAGGGCGAGGTCGACTGTGCCCGCCATCTGCTCCATCTCGGCGAACAGGTCGGTGTCGCCGGCGAAGTACACGGTCTGAGAGCCGGACACCAGAAACCCGATCGGCGCCGGGCCCCCGCCGCCGCGCCAGCGTCCGCGTGAATGGCTCGCCGGGGTGGCGCGGACGTGCACCCCGCCGAGCTCGAGCTCCTGTCCCGCGGCCAGCTCGCGCACGTCGGTGAAGCCCTTGCCCGCCAGCCAGCCGCCGCGCGCCGGCCGGCGCAAGCACCGGCAAGCCCGTCCCGAGCGCCCGGAGGGACCTCACGTGGGCGTGGTCGGCGTGCAGGTGGGACAGCAGTACCGCGTCGATGTCGGCGACCGCAGCCGGGTCCACGGCGCCCCCGGTGCGCGTCAGGAACCCCACCCGCGAGCCGAGCAGCGGGTCGGTGATGCAGGCGCACCCCGTCGAGCTCGATCAGGACCGTCGCGTGACCGAGCCAGGTCACGGCCGGCCCTGCGAGACCCGCCGGCACCGCGGCCGCAGGCCGGCTCACAGACCCGTCTGGGCCTCGATCGTGCCGTCCTTGACGGCGGCCGCGAGGCGTGCGTAGTCGAGCTCGTTCTGGTGTGCGTAGGCCTTCGAGAACTCGACGATCGCGCGATCGAAGGTGGTGCCGCTGCCGAGGTAGGACGCGATAGCGACGCGGTCGCCGCCTCGCGCGTGCGCGCGCGCCAGCGTCCAGCCGCACAGCCGTCCGTAGGCGGCCATCGTCTGGGGGGTCTGCCGGCTGACTTCCACCGAACCCTTCCAGTCGCGCAGCTGGCGGCCGTAGAAGTCGCGGGAGGCCCCGTCGATCCCGGCCTTCACGTGCACCCAGCCGAGGAAGATGTCGCTGACCGCCTGCATCAGGCGCTGACCGGTGACGACCCGCTCGCCGTGGTTGGTGAACTCGCTCTTGCCAGCGAACTCCTCCAGCACCGACGCCTCCGCCTCCTTCATCTGCAGGAACAGCGGGTCGCTCTCGTCGCGCCCGAACAACAGCGCGATCCAGGCCCGCGTGCCGACGCTGCCCACGCCCACGACCTTGCGCGCGAAGTCCACCATCTCGAACTCCTCGAGCAGCACCCGCCGGTCGAACTGCAGGGTGCGCCGGTAGGAGCGCAGCAGCTCGGACAACTCGTCGGCAAAGCGCTCGTACTCCTCCCCGGAGAGGAGCACACGCAGCGGCACGATCAGGGGCGCCTGGTCGACGATCCTGATGGAGCCGTTGACGCGTTCGGTCAGCTTCGCGAGCGCGGAGGTGCTGTCGCGCGTGCGCGCCTTGGCGAGCGTTTTTTCGGCGCGGGCCACGGTGCGGCTCTTGAACTGCGGTCCGAACTCCCGCATGAACGCCTCCACGTCCACCCGCGCGTACCAGACCTCGAGGTTGCTCATCGCGGCGAAGCCCCGCATCGCCTCGCGATATTCGGTGACCGACGCGAGCACCACCCGGTCGCCGTCGCGGGCGGTGAATCCGTTGTCTCCGGCGCCGATCATGAGGCTCGCGGCGAGTCGCTTGACGTCCCACTCCCACGGCCCCGGGAGCGTCTCGTCGAAGTCGTTGATGTCGAACACCATGCGACGCTCGGGAGAGGCGAAGACCCCGAAGTTGGACAGGTGCGCGTCCCCGCAGCACTGCACCCGCAGGCCCGAGGTGGGCGTGGTGGAGAGATCCTGCGCCATCACCTTCGCGGCGCCCCTGTAGAAGGTGAAGGGCGACACCAGCATCCTGCCGTAGCGGATCGGGACGAGCTCCGGGACCCGCGAGCGTGCCTGCTCCTGCAGCAGCTTCACCGGATCCGGGCGCTTTGGCCCAGCCTCGAAGGCGGCGTGGGAGGAGCGCGGGGTCTGCGTTCGGGCCTGCTTGCCGAGCTCCGCTCGCTCGGCTACCGAGAGATGTGGGACGCCGGCCGCCTCGAGAGGAGAGGGCTTCTGTTTCTTGCTCGCCGTGGCTGGCATCGCTTCCCCCTGTCGTTGTGGACCCTCTCCAGCTTACGGCTAGGATCGTCCTCTGCGCTCGCCCACCCGACCGACCCGTCGCCTGGCCAGAGCGCCGCGACGGGCTGCCCGGCGCCGGCGCGTACAGAGCCTGCGCTCACGCCCGAAGGAGGTGTGGGCCTCCGGAGGACTTTTCGTGGCGGCCCTGCTGGCGTTCCTGGCGATCGGAGCGGCGCTCCCGGTGCTGCCCGTGTTCGTTCACGGACCGCTGCACGCGAGCAACTTCGCCGTCGGCATCGTGGTGGGGGCGTTCTCGGTCACCTCTGTCTTCTGCCGGCCGCTGGCGGGGCGCTTCGCCGACAGCCGCGGGCGGCGGATCGTGCTGGTCGTGGCCGCGTTCGTGATGTCGGCCGGGGGAATCCTGTACCTCCTGGCCGGCAGCGTCGCGAGCCTGGTGGCAGCGCGGCTGGTCGTCGGGATGGGCGAGGGAGCGCTCTACACCGCCGGGGCCACCTGGGCCGTGGACCTCGCACCCGCCCGCCGCCAGGGTCTCGCACTCGGGCTGTTCGGGCTGGCCGTGTGGGGCGGCCTCTCGCTCGGTCCGCTGGTGGGTGAGCTGCTGCGTTCGGCGTCCGGCTACAACGCCGTGTGGTTGCTGACGGCGGTGCTCCCGTTCGTGGGGGGGCTGATCGCGATCTGCCTGCCCGAGCCGGTCCGCCCCATGCACGGCCGGGTGAGGCAGAAGATGGGACTCTTCCCGCGCCCGGCGAGGCGCCCCGGGGTGGCGTTGGCGCTGGCCAACTTCGGCTACGCCGCCCTCGCCGGGTTCGTGATCCTCGACCTGCACTCATACGGCGTGAGCGGCGGGGCGAGCGTGTTCACCGCCTTCGCCTCGGCCGTGTTCCTCAGCCGCATCGCCTTCAGCACCCTCCCGGATCGCCTGGGCCCACGCGTGACCGCCACCGGCGCCGCCCTGCTGGAGGCTCTCGGCCTGGCGATCATCGCCTTCGCCCACTCTCTGGATGCGGCGCTCGGCGGGGCGCTGGTGATGGGGATCGGCTTCTCGATGATGTTCCCCGCGCTGGCCCTGATGGTGGTGGGCGAGGTCGGCGAGGAGAACCGCGGCTCCGCCCTCGGAGCGTTCACCGCGTTCTTCGACATCGGCGTCGGTCTCGGCGCTCCCCTGGCGGGAGCCACGGCCGCGCTGGCCGGCTACCCGGCGGTGTTCCTGCTCGGCGCAGTGGCCGCCCTCGGCACCGCCGCGCTGGCGGCCTTCTCGCCCCAGGTGCGCCTGCAGCCGGCGCTGGCCGGGGCCACCGAGCCGTAGCGGGAGCTTCCTATCTTGTGGGTATGGCCAAGACATGGGTGCTCGACACCGAGACGAAGGGAACCGGGGCGCACATCGCGCCGCTGTCCGAGGGCGCCCACAGGGGTGCCGGGGAGGCGGAGCTCGCGCTCGTAGAGCTGACCCGGCCACCGCGGGCGCCCCGTCCGTCCGAGCCCCCGCCGAGGACCACCTTCCGGGTCGTGGACGTGCTCAGCGGGGAGACGCTCGGCGAGGATCTCGACGCGCGCGAAACCGTCGAGACGCTGGCCGGGATGCGCAGCGCGCTCGATGCCCGCGTGTACCTGCACCACGGCCCCGGGACCCGCTGGCGGCTGCTGAGCCTGGCGGACACCCGCCGGCTGTGGGCGCTCGCCCGCGACGGCACTGCCCCGGCGTAGGGGCGGCGCTACGGTAGGCGCCATGCGCGAGATCCTGCCGGGCGTCCATCACTGGGAAACGCTGCACCCGCAGATCGAGGTGTACGTGTCCAGCTACTGGCTGGATGACGGCGGCGTGCTGCTCGACCCGCTGATACCCGAAGACGTCGGGATCGACTGGTTCGCGAACCGGCCCGAGGAACCAGGGACGGTGATCCTCACCAACCGCCTGCACCTGCGCGAGAGCGTGATCTTCCGGGAAACGTTCGGCTGCCCGATTCTCGTCAACAGCGCGGGGCTGCGGCACTTCAACGACGGCCAGCCGGTCGAGGGCTTCGATCCCCCCGCCGCCCTACCCGGCGACGTGACGGCACTCGAGCTCGGCGGGATCTGCCCCGACGACACCGTCCTGCACATCGCGTCCAAGCGCGCGCTGGCATTCGCCGACGGCATCGTGCGGGGCGGCTCCAACGACAGCGACGG
This sequence comes from uncultured Solirubrobacteraceae bacterium, assembly GCA_963742395.1. GTDB lineage: Bacteria > Actinomycetota > Thermoleophilia > Solirubrobacterales > Solirubrobacteraceae > Palsa-744. Next base: position 376,365 of record CAVUME010000007.1, read on the forward strand.
ACAACTCGGCTTCGTACCGGACTCCCTGATGGACGACCCGCCCGCCACCAAGCGGGCGCTGCTCGACGGCCTCGCGGCTCTGCTCGAGGAGGTCGATTTCGAGAACGTCCTGCTGGCCCACGGCGCGCCCCTGATCGGCGACGGCCGCGAGCGCCTGCAGGAGCTTCTCGACGCCGGCGGGCGCACCGCCTTCGAGTCCTGAGCGGCTCCCGGGGAGCACCTCGTGAGCCAGTACACGCGCGTTCTGCGCCATCCGAACTTCAGGTTCATGTTCGCGGGACAGGCCGCGAGCGCGATCGGGGACGGCGTGGTGCTGGTCGCGATCGCCCTGTACGTGACCAAAACGACCGGCTCGGTCGGCGACCTGGGGTTGGTGCTGGGTGCCCAGTCGCTCGCGCTGGTGACGCTGCTGCTGATCGGCGGCGTGTGGGCGGACCGGCTGGCCGCGCCAGAAGGTGATGATCGCCACCGACCTCGTGCGGGCGACCCTGCACGTGCTGCTCGCGATCCTGATCCTCACCGGCGGGGTCACCCTGCTGGCGCTGATCGTGATCGAGGCCTGCTACGGGGCCGCCGAGGCCTTCTTCCGGCCCGCCTACAGCGGTCTGGTGCCACAGACGGTGCCCGAGGAGATGATCCTCGACGCCCGCGCCCTGACCGAATGGATGGCCAACCTCGCCCAGCTGATCGGGCCGGCCCTGGCGACCCTGCTGGTGCTCGGCGTCGGCGCCGGTGAGGCGTTCCTGTTCGACGCCGCCACGTTCGTGTTCAGCGCCCTGATGCTGGCCCGTGTGCATCCCCGCCGACGGGGTCTGCAGACCCGTGCGCAGTCATTGCTCACCGAGCTGCGTGCCGGCTGGCGCGAGGTGCGCTCGCGCACGTGGGTGTGGGTCACGATCGCCGTCTACTCGGTGGCGGTCCTGACGATGTACGCACAGTGGTACGCGCTCGCCCCGGGGATCGCGCGCGACCACTACGGCGGGGCGGGCGTGTTCGGCGTGATCGAGACGGTTGCGGGGATCGGCGCCGTGTGTGCCGCGCTCGTGAGCGTGCGCTGGCGACCGACCCGGCCGTTGCTGACGGGGCTGGTGCTGTGCCTGCTGTGGCCGGTGCAGTGCGGGGTGTTCGCCCTCGGCGCCCCACTGGCGCTCGTGATCGCGTGCGGGTTCGCCACCGGCTGGGGCTTCGGGCTGTTGATGATCTGGTGGGAGACGGCCCTGGCCCGCCACATACCTCCACACACGCTCTCGCGGGTGAGCGCCTATGACTGGATGGGCTCGCTGGCCCTGCTGCCGGTCGGCTATGCCGTGGCGGGCCCACTGGCCGAAGCCTTCGGCGCCCAGACCGTGCTCGGTGTCGGGAGCGTGATCGGGCTGGGGGCGCTGCTGTTGGCGCTGCTGCCCCGCTCCACGCGCGAGCTCACCGAACGCCCCGCCGGCCCGGAGGAGACCCGCGCCGAGCCGCGGCTGGCGCACCTCCCGGGCCACCCCGAGAGCTGGTCGCCGGCCGGGTAGTGGGCCGGCTCCGCGTGGCTGGGGTGCCGATCGCGTGGATCGCGGCGCCTACGACGCTCGGCTACAGATTCCGGGCAAAGCCGCAAACTGGGACAGAATCGTGATTGCCCACCGGGGCGATGCCTGCTAGGCACCAGGGCACACGACGTGGGGACCTCTGCGAACACCGATAAACAGCCTCCGGGCAGCCCTCCGGAGGGGGGCGAGCTGGTCCTCCGAGACCGGCGCTTCGACGGCGACGGCTGGGACGGTCCCGACCACGACACTCACGGCGAGGCGGGCAGCGCCGAGCTGGTGGTGCGGATGGCACGGCTCGAATCCGTGATGGGCGCGACGCTCACGCTGATGCGCCAGTGCATCCTCGAGGGCACGACCCCCACGCGCGAGGAGCTCGCCTCCGAGCTCGCCTACGTGCTCGGCACCACGCGCGAGTCGGCGATGGCCGAACTGGATGAAGTCGCCCAGATGGTTGGCGTCTCCGGGATTTGTTGATAATCTCGACTGACTTACTGAGCAATGTGGTTTTGCTCGGTTATACCCCGACCACACATGGAGTAATCGACATGCCCAGGGTCATCGTGATCACCGAGGATCGGAAGCCCGCAGGCGAGGAGGCGGTCCTGCTCGACGAGCAGGTCCAATCCATCCACCTGGACACCGAGCACTCGGCCGGTCAGTTCATCCAGCGGCTCGGATGGGCCATCAGCGACGCCGAGGACGCCGAGCGTTCTCGGACCGTCGTCGGGTGCCCGAGGCTCCCCGGACCCTCGCCCGTGCAGCGTAGTGAGCGGCTGTAGTGAGCGGCTCCCGCGGCGGGCCCGGCGATCGGGCCCGTCGCGGGCCCGCTGCCTCTAGAACCATCTTGCCTCCCCCGCGCCGACCGCGCGGGTCTCGGCTGAGGAGGCTGCCGACCTCGTCGTCGACGGAGATGATGCGGTTGGTCTGCGCCTCGACGTGGACGACCCGGGGCGTGTAGCCCTCCAGCTCCTCGCGCTCGTAGTTGGCGTAGGAGATGACGATCACCCGGTCCCCGCGCTGCACGAGGCGGGCGGCGGCGCCGTTGAGGCAGATCACCCCCGAGCCCGGGGCTCCCGCCATCGTGTAGGTCTCGAAGCGAGCACCGTTGTCGATGTCGACGACGTGGACCTGCTCGTGCTCGTGGATGTCGGCGGCGCTCAGCAGGTCGCGGTCGATCGTGATCGACCCGACGTAATGGAGATCGCAGTCCGTGACGGTGGCGCGATGGATCTTCGACTTCAGCATCACCCGCTGCACGGCGCCCACGTTAGCCAAAAAACGCTATCTGCGCAACCGGTCCAGGCAGCGCTCGCGCATCGCGGCCGGGCCGCCGGCGGGCGTGGTCGCGGAGGCTGCAAGCGGCCGAGATCGTCCACCGTGGCCGCTGCAGCGCTAAAGCGAGCGGCCCCACGCTCTCGATACCAACAGTGGACGCCTCCGGGCGAGGTCGTCTTGTGGACGAGTGGTTCAACCTAAACGCTTCGATCAGACGGGCCGTGGACCCGCTCGCGCTGATGCAGCGCGTGGCCGACCAGGCGCTGGCGGCGCTCGACAGCGCCGACGAGGTGCTCGTGGGCCTGCTCGTCGAGGACGGCTCGCTGCGCTACGTGTGTGCGGCCGGCTCCACCGCCGAGCCGTCGGCGCCGAGGTTCCGCTCGAGGACAGCCTCTGCGGCCGGGCCCTGCGCGAGGGCAGGACCGTGCTCGTCAGCGAGAGCGACCGCCGGCGCGACCGCGAGGCGCCGCCCCGGGCGACGCGACCGGCTCGATGGTGAGCGTCCCGCTCATGCGCTCCGACGGCCCACTCGGGGTGCTCGACGCCCGCTCGCGGCGCCCGACGCGTTCACGCCGCGCGAGCTCGTACTGCTGGCCGGCCTGGCCGAGTTCGTCAGCGCGGTCGTGGGCGCGGCGCGCGACTTCTCCCGCGTCACCTCCCGCCTGGCCGGCGCGCGCACCACGAGCCCCGAGGAGCTCGCACCGCCGAGCCCCGACGCCGGGGACGCCGAGCTCACCCTCCCCGGCGGCTTCTCACCCGGCGCCACCGTCTCAGCGGGTGGTCAACGGACGGGCGCGAGGACGCCGCCCGCGCGTGGGTCGAGCAGATCGTCGCCTCGCGCGACTTCTCGCTCGTGTTCCAGCCGATCTTCGACCTCGAGAACGGGTCGATGCTCGCCGCCGAGGCCCTGGTTCGCTTCTCCGCCTGGGGCTCGAAGACGCCCCAGGCCGTGATCTCGCTCGCCCACCGCGTGGGCCTCGGGGTCGAGCTCGAGGTCGCGATCGTGCAGGCCGCCCTCGCCCACCTCGGCGAACTGCCCCCGACCGCGCTGCTGTCCTGAACGCGGGCCCGCGCGCGCTCGTCTCGGGCGGCATCACCGAGGCGCTCCGCGAAGGCCACGGCCGCGCACGTGATGGTGGAGCTGACCGAGCAGATCCGGGTGCACGACGGCATCCTCAGCTGACGGCCACGATGCAGGACCTGCGCGCCACCGGCGCGCGCCTGGCGATCGACGACACCGGCGCCGGGTTCGCCAGCCTGATGCACATCCTCCGGCTCGGGCCCGACTACATCAAGCTCGACGGCGAGCTGATCTCCTCGATCGACGTCGACCCCGTCCGTCGCTCACTGGCGGCCTCGCTGATGCGCTTCGCCTCCGAATCGGGTTCGGTCACGATCGCCGAGCACATCGAGACGGCGGCAGAGCTCCACGCCCTGCGCGAGCTCGGTGTCCGCTACGGCCAGGGCTTCCACCTCGCCCGGCCGGTACCCGCGAGCGAGCTCCCCCGGGCACTGGCCCGCGCCGCCGCGGGCCTCGCCGCCTGAGCGACGCCCGGCGCGCCCCGTCCCCTCGTTACGCCGCGCTCGCGCGCTCCTGCCCGAGGCGCCCCATCGCCGACAGCAGACCGAGGCGGGCGACGTCGCCCGGGCGAGCGACCTCGCCGGCATCGTTGCGGGCGATCGTGTCGGCGTTGACGATCAACCGCTCGGCACCGTCCCAGTCCGCGAACGGCTGCTCGCCGTACTCGGGCGAGGAGATCACGTCGCGAGCGGCCTCCTCCGGCGTGCGCCCGGACGCCAGACGCGCGCGCACGGCCGGGGTCACGAAGTCCCAGTACCGGCCCATCGCGCGCACGCCGTCGAGGTCGCTCACGGGTCCGTGTCCCGGTACGACGTGCAGCGGGTCGAGCTCGGTGATCCGCTGCAGGGCGGCCTGCCAGCGCTCGACCGAGCCGCTCCACATGATCGGCGCGACCCCGACGAACATCACGTCGGCCGCGAACACGACACGGGCGTCGGGCACGTGCACGATCGCGTCGCCGGGGGTGTGCGCGGGACCGACTTCGATCACGTTCACGGTCCGTCCGCCGACGTCGAGCTCCAGCGTCCCCTGGAAGGTGTGGGTCGGCGGCGTGGCCTCCACCCCCTCGAAGTCGAAGGGCGAGAGCAGCGAGGCGAACACGCCGAGCCCCATCCCCTGCTCGACGCCCGGCAGGTTGCGGGGTGCGTGCTCGGCGACCTGGCCCACGACCCCGGCGGCTTTGCGCAGCAGACGGATCGCGCGCGGGTCCTCGGCGGCCACGTCCCGTGCGCAGGCCTCGGTGCCGATCAGCTCCGCTCCCGCCAGCAGCTGGTTGCCCCAGCAGTGATCGCCGTCACCGTGCGTGTTCACGACCCGGCGAATCGGAGCCTGGGCCGTCGGCTCGGCCATCTGGGCGAGCATCGCCCCGGTCAGGCGCAGGTCCCAGAGCGTGTCCACGAGCAGCGACTGGCCCTCGCCGCGGACCAGCCCGGCGTTCGACTCGCCGAGCCCTCCGTTGGGCTGCGTCCAGGCCCACACGCCCTCGCCGAGCTCCTGCAGTCCGGCGCTGAAGCGGGCGGGTTCCCCGTGAAGTGAAAGCGTGCTCATGAGCTTCGGCGAGCGGCCAAAGATAGCCGCGCTGGGATCGCAGCGCGTTTCACCGCACCGGCCGCAGGGGTAGATGGTGTGGCTGCCGTACCGTTTGCCGATCACTGCGACAGAGAGGAGCCACATGGGCAACCCGGTTACACACTTCGAGGTGCTCGGATCAGACGCGGCGGCGCTGCAGAGCTTCTACGGCGAGGCATTCGGATGGAAGATCCAGGACGTCATGGGCGGCTCCTATTACATGGTCGACCGCGGTGACGAGAGCGGGATCAACGGCGGGATCGGCGCCAGCCCCGAGGGCGCCGAGGGGCACGTGACCTTCTATGTCGAAGTCGAGGACCCGGCCGCCGCCCTGGAGAAGATCGCCGAGCTCGGCGGAAGCACGGTGCGGCCTCCGATGGAGGTACCCGGCGGTCCCACGATCGCGCTGTTCGCGGACCCCGAGGGTCACGTCGTGGGGCTCGTCAAGAGCCGCGAGTAGCTGAGACGTGCTCGCCGAAGAAGTCGAGCATGCGCCGCCAGCCGTCCTCGGCCGCCTGCTGCTCGTAGCCGACGGCCATCGGCGAGGGCATGCGCGCCAGCCACCCCTGCCAGCCGTCCACCTCCGAGAAGAACGAGTGCCCGGCGCCGTCGTAGAGCTTCACTTCGTTGGGCACCCCGAGAGCCTCGAGGTGCTGCTCCAGGCGGGCGGCCATCTTGGCGCCGAACACGCGGTCGCGGGCGCCGTATGAGGCGACCACGGGGCAGACCCCGTCGAGCTTGGAGCGCTCCTCGGGCACCTCGCCGTAGTTGACCGCGGCGGCTTGGAAGCCGGGCCGGGTGCCGGCGATCAGCGCGAAGCCTCCGCCCTGGCAGAAGCCGGCCACCGCGAGCCGCTGCGGGTCCACCTCCTCGCGCGCTCCGAGCGCCTCGCGGGCCGCGTGGATGTCGGCGATCTCGCGTGCCACCGAGCCGCGCACCATGTCCACCATCACGCGCGACAGGCACACGATGCGCCGGCCGTGGGAGTAGAGGCTCGGCGCCAGCGCGGCGTACCCCGCCGCTGCGAAGCGGGAGGCGATGCGGCGGATGTCGTCGTTCAGGCCAAAGGACTCGTGCAGCACCACGACACCCGGATGGGGCCCCTCGCCGGCGGCCGCGAAGTACTCGGCCTGCAGCACGGCCCCGTCCGCCAGGGAAACCTCGATCCGCTCGCCGGGCGGCACTGTCTCAGGCGGCGGCCGGCGCGGGCTCGCGCTGGGCGATCAGGCTGTTGGCGCACTCCACCAGGGTCTCCTGCACCGTCCTCGGCTTCCAGCCGAGCCGCTGCTGAGCCTTCTCGTTGGAGAGCACGACCTGCTTGCCGAGGTCGCTGGTGAAGGAACGCAGCCCGGGATCGAAGCGCGACGCGAGGCGCACGAACGCGTCGGGGAACGTCCGGCGCGGAACCTTCTCGGCCCCCTCCTCCATGTGTTCGCGCAGGATCTTGGCCATGTCGGAGATCCACAGCGAGGGGCCGACCGCCAGAAAGCGCTCGCCGGCGCCCTCGGGCGAGCTCATCGCGAGCAGGTGCAGCTCGGCCACGTCGCGCACGTCGACCACGCTGAAGGACAGCCGCGGCATCCCGGGCATGCCCGCCAGCAGCCGTTCGACCAGCTGCAGCGAGGAGGAGCGGTGGGCGCTCATGACCGGGCCGAGGATCGCGCTCGGGTTGACGACGGCGAGGCGCTCGGTGGCGCCCTGCTCGCGGGCGAAGTCCCAGGCGGCGCGCTCGGCGATCGTCTTCGAGCGCGCGTAGGGGCTCAGGCCCGGGAGGTCCGGGTCGGTCCAGTCCTCCTCGCTGAGGGGGCGGTCCGGCAGCGGGCCGGCGAAGTTGCGCACCGCCGCCACCGAGGAGGTCACCACGACCCGCCGCACACCGGCGGCGAGGCCCGCGCGCAGCACCCGCAGGGTGCCCTCGCGTGCCGGCACGATCAGCTCGTTCGGGTCCTTGGGCTGGGAGGTCGGAAACGGGGAGGCGACGTGCAGCACGTAGTCGCATCCGCTCACGGCCTGCTCCCAGCCGTCGTCGCTGTTGAGGTCCGCCTCCACGATCGACATGCCGTCGCTGGAGCCGCGCTCGGACTCGATCATCGCGCGCAGCTCCTGCTCGCGGGAGGCGTTGCGGACGCTCGCCCTGACCTCGTAGCCGCGCTCGAGGGCTCCCACGACGCACCAGCCGCCGAGGTAGCCGGAGGCACCGGTGATGAGGACTTTGGGGGACGCCTGCTGGTCGTTCATGTTCCGCTCCCTCTCCTGGACGTCTTGCCCTAGCGGCGCACGAGTCTACGCTCGCGGCTGGGGACGGGTCCTGTAGCCGTCATCCTGGTGGCCGTGAGCAGCGATCCGCAGCTTGGCGTGGAAGTCCTCGGCGGGACTCCAGACACGGCTGGGGTGGATGCGGCGTCGATACCGCCGGCGCTGCTCGAGGCGAGCGTGGAAGAGGAGAAGCGCGTCACAGCGCTCGAGCTGTTCTTCGACCTCGTGTTCGTGTTCGCGATCACGCAGGTGACGCGGCTACGTCTCGGCCGCACCGAGCTGGATCCGGCTCGCTGCAGGGCCTCGCGATCCTCGCCGTGCTGTGGTTCGGCTGGTCCGGCTATGCGTGGCTCGGAAACACGGCCGATGCCGAGGAGGAGCATCTGCGGGTGATGATGATCGCGGCGATGGGAGCGATGCTCGTGACCTCGCTCGCGGTCCCCCACGCCTTCGGCCGCTACGGGCTCATCTTCGGACTCGGATACTTCGCCGTGCGCTCACTGCATCTGGCGACGTACACGTATGTCGCGCGCACGCAGCACGACGCCCAGCTAGGCAGCGTGGTGGCGCGGCTGGGCACCACGATGATGCCCGCGGCGGCGCTGCTGGTACTCGCCGGGGCACTCGACGGTCCTGCCCGCACGGCCTGCTGGGCCGCGGCCCTGGCGGTCGACTACGGCGGCATCATGTTGCGCGGCATCGACGGCTGGCGGATCATCCCCGGGCACTTCGCCGAGCGCCACGGGCTGGTGATCATCATCGCCCTCGGCGAGTCGCTGGTGTCGCTCGGCGTGGGCGCCGACCGCCTGGAGCTCACCGCCGGCGTGATCACCGCCGCGCTGCTCGGGCTGCTGGTGGCGGCCGCCCTCTGGTGGGCCTACTTCGACGTCGTGGCGATCGTCGGCGAGCGGCGGCTGCGGCTGGCCGATGCGGCCAAGCAGGCGCTGATCGCGCGCGACTCCTACACCTACCTGCACCTGCCGATGATGGCGGGCATCATCCTGTTCGCGATCGGCGTCAAGCGCACGCTGATCGAACTCCACGCGCACCTGCAGGTCGTTCCGGCGAGCGCGCTGTGTGGCGGCATCGCGTTGTATCTGCTTGCGCTCAGCGCGTTCAAGCGACGCAACATAGGCACGTTCAACAAGCAGCGACTCGTCGCCGCGGCGCTGCTGCTGGCGATGATCCCGCTGGCCACCGCCGTCCCGGCGCTGCTCGCGCTGGGGATCGTGACGGCGGTCGCCTGCGGGCTGATCGCCTTCGAGGTGCGACGCTACGCCGAGACGCGCCAGCGCATCCGCCATCCTCAGGCGCACTGACGGACCGCGAGGGTCAGCTTCCGATAGCCAGGGCATGGCGCTCACGCCGCCAGCGCCGACATGTCGGCCTCGGCCAGCTCGGAGACGTCGCTCTCGCCCAGGTCGGCCTCCTGCAGTAGGGGGTCCGCCGGCGGGCGCAGGAACGCCCGCGCGGCGATGATCCCTCCGACGACGCACACCGCCGCGACGACGTAGGCGAGGTGGTAGCCACCGGTCAGCGCGCTCTGCAGCGTGTGTCCGGACTGCGACAGGGCTTTGGCGTGGTCGGTCGCGATCGTGCCGAGCGTCGCCAGGCCGATCGCCCCGAACAGCTGCACCGAGACGTTGATGATCCCGGAGGCCAGTCCGGCGTCCTCGGGCGCGGAGTCGGACATCCCGATCGTCAGCAGCGGCAGGAACGAGGCGCCCGCGCCCAGGCCGAGGGCCAGGAACGCGAGGAACAGGCCCGGGAAGTAGCTGGCGTGGATCCCCTGCGTGGCGAGCAGGACGAGCCCGACGATGATCCCGCCCAGACCGAGGGTCAGCGTCCGCACCGCCCCGATCCGCTCGACCAGCCGGGCCGAGACACCGAGCGACATGACCGCGATCGCGATCGTCAGCGGCATGAACGCCAGGCCGGTCTCGATCGCGTCGTAGCCGAGCACCCGCTCGAGGTACAGGGCGCCGAGGAAGAAGGCGGAGAACATGCCCGTGATCAGCAGCCCGCGCACCAGGCTCGAGCCCATCAGCATGCGCTGCCTCAGCACCCGCAGGGGCATGATCGGGTTGGCGATCCTCGACTCCCACGAGAGGAAGCCGGCGATCAGCGCCAGCGAGCCCTCCGGCGGCCAGCAGCGTCTTCAGCGACAGCAGGCCGTAGTCGCTGGACTTCACGATCGCGAACGCGCCCAGCATCGTGGCGAGGGTGATCAGCGACCGAGCCGACGATGTCCACGCCGCCGCGCAGCCCGATGCCGGGGTTCTCCTCGATCAGCGCCCACCCGGCCAGGAACGCAACGATTCCGATGGGGACGTTGACGAAGAAGATCCAGTGCCAGTCGAGCGACTGCGTCAGCGCTCCGCCCGCGAGCAGGCCGATCGAGCCGCCGCCGGCCGACACGAACGCGTACAGGCCCATCGCTTTGGCCTGCTCCGCGCGTCCGGGGAACTCGGTCACGATGATCGCCAGGATCACGCTCGAGGCGATCGCACCGCCGACGCCCTGGATCAGCCGGGCCCCGATCAGGGCGCCCTGGGTGGGCGCCAGCCCGCAGGCGATCGAGGCCGCCGTGAAGACTGCCAGCCCGATGAGGAAGACTTTCTTGCGCCCCACGAGGTCGCCCATCCTGCCCGCCAGCAGCAGCAGGCCGCCGAAGGTGATCAGGTAGCCGTTGATCACCCAGGTGAGGTTGCTCTGGCTGAAGTGGAGGTCGTGCTGGATCGAGGGCAGCGCCACGTTCACGATGGTCGCGTCGAGGACCATCATCAGCTGGCCGAGGCACAGCACCCCCAACGCGATCCAGCGGCGGCGCTCGCTCGCGGAGCGGGTCAGGACGGTGTCGGGCTTGGCGAGGGTGACGGTGCTCATAGGGTGCTCCTTCCAGGTTGCAATGACTGACAACATAGCACCTATCATCCTTGTTTCAAGGATTATCTTTTGTCACGTGATAGTCGGCGATTTCTGGTAAGATGGACGAGCTGTGAAGAAGGGACCGACCCCCAACCCACCGGGCACGATGGTGCTCCTGACGCGCCTCGCAAAGCAGGTCTACAGGCGCAGCAACGAACAGCTGCTCGGCATGCACCTGCGTCATCTGATGGCGCTCAGCTACGTGCGCGACCACGACGGGGGACCCCAGCAGGAGCTCGCCGAGGCTCTGTGCATGGACGCCAACAACGTTGTGCTGCTGCTGAACGAGCTCGAGGATCTCGGCTGGGTCAACCGCCAGCGCGACCCCCAGGACCGCCGCCGCCACCTCGTCAGCATCACCCCCGCGGGAAGACGGGAAGTCGGCGCCGCCGAGGGGGCCCAGGAAAGCGTCGAGGCCGACGTGCTGCGCGGGCTGGAGCCCGCCGAGCGGGCCATCCTGCGCGAGCTTCTGGCACGCGCCCTGCGCGAGGCCGAGCCGGTCGATGTGGCCGACCCGGTCGTCGTCACGAAGTAGCCCGGTCGGCCACCGCCAGAGTCGCTTCTTGGCCCGGTCGGGCCACGAATCGGCCGACTTGCTGGCCCGGTCGGCCCAGTAGGTGGGCAACCCAGGCTGGCCGCCCTCCCCCCTGGGGCTAGCTTGCCCCGCTCACGGCAACACCACCCGGGAGGAGCAGCATGCGCAGACACGTGACGTACGCGAACGTGACGGCCACCCTGGCTCTCGTCTTCGCGATGAGCGGCGGGGCTCTGGCCGCCAAGCACTATCTGGTCAACTCGACCAAGCAGATCAACCCCAAGGTCCTCGGGGCCCTTACCCAGCGCGACGAAGGGACCTTCAAGTCGCTCGCCAAGACGGTCGAGGTCGCAAAGGCGACCAGCGCGACGACCGCGGGATCGGCAGCCACGGCGGGATCGGCCACAACGGCCGGCAGCGCGAACACGGCGAACACGGCGAACACGGCAAACACGGCGAACACGGCCACGACCGCCGGGAACGCGCTCTCGCTCGGGGGCACGCCGGCCAACGAATTCACCCACAGCGACTGCAACTCGAGGACGGGTCAGATCAAGGGATTCGTGTCGATCAACGCCAGCGCGGCCGTGTCGGGCGAATTCGTGCCGGTCGCGGGGGCATACAACTGCAGCGGCCAGCCGGTCGAAGTGAAGCGCCTCGGGGAAGGCAGGTACGTGGTCAAGTTCATCGGCAATCCCGCCGGAATCGCCGTGGCAACCTCGAACGCGGAAAACGGAGGGGGCACGCCCATCGACGTGGTGGCGCTGACGACCCTTACGGGCGGCGAATTCCGGATCAGCGTTTACAACGCCCCGGTGGAAAAACTCGTCGACCTACCTTTCAACCTGTTGATGCCCTAGCTCGGCAAAGACCGGACCCGCGCCGGCCCCGGTGCTCGCCGGGGCCGGCGCGTCGTCCCCTCGCGGCCCGCCGCGGATGTACCTGCTGCGCGACGACCCTGGTAACCGCCGGGGTCGTCCGCGCGGCACGCGCCTTTCCTCCAGACCTTCGGCTCGCTGGCCGAGCCGGGTCCGATCCGTGGCCGAACCCGGTCTCGTGGCCGCCCGGCGCCTAGTAGAAGTCTTCGACGGTCGCCGACCAGCGCGCGGGGTCGTTCCCGCCCGAGACCGTGACGTGGTACAGGCCCGGCCCGCGGTCGTAGACGTGGTAGTGCGTGCCGGAGCCTTCGTCGAGTTCGAATTCACCGAAGCTCGAGCTGTCTTCGAGGTCTTCCACGGAGGCACTGGGGCCTTCGCACACGACCAGCAGCAGGCAGGTGCGCTCGTAGGACATGGTGTAGGCCAGCCGCCAGCGATGCCCGCGGATCCTGAACGGCACCGACTGCCCGGCATCGACGCCGGAGAAGCTCGTCAGCGCCCGCCACTGGGGTGCGGCAACGATCGTCAGCGTCACGGTCGAGCCGCTCGGCACGCTGGCTGCCGCAGATGGGCGCTCCGAGAGCACCGACCCGCCGACGTGCCCCGGCGCGGACACGGAGTGCACGGCGTAGCGCAGCCCGGCGTCGGCGACGGCGCTCTCGGCTTCCGCGGCGGGCTCGCCGACCGTGTCGGGGACGGCCACCGGCGGCGGACCGGAGCTGACCAGCACGCGCACGTCGGATCCCTGCTTCACGCGCGTGCCGGGCGCCGGGGTCTGCGCGATCGCCACTCCCACGGGGGCATGGGAGTAGTGCGACGCGAACACCGCGTGCACGTGGGTGCGGCTCGTGCGCTCGAGCACGCTCGCCCGGTGCAGCCCCTGCAGCGGGGGCACGGTGGTCTTCCCCGTCCCCCCGAGTGTCAGGAAGGCACCGGCGCCGGCGGCGATCAGGGCGAGTACGAGCACCAGCCACATCGCTCGGCGGCTGCGCCCGCGGCGCCTGCCTGGGGGCGCTTTGGGCGGCAGCATCACGGTGGCGCCGCCCGATCCCGCGCGCGTGCGGGCCGCCGGGACGGCCGTAACCGTGGCGCTCGTGGCGGGCGTCTTTGCGGGACGCTCCGCGGCCGGCGGCGCCTGCTTGACCGTCGCGGCGCTCTCGCCCGGCCGGGGCTTGCGCGCCTGACGCTCCAGCAGCGCGGTCGACGCACCGGGGTCGTGCATCGCGTCACGCGCCGCCCGCAGTGCGGCCGCCATCACGGCGCCGTCGCGATAGCGCTCGCCCGGGGACTTGGCCAGGGCCACGTCGACGACCTCGCGCAGCGCGGCCGGGATCCGCTCGGGCAGCTGCGGCGGCTCTTCCTGGAGGTGGCAGATGCCGAGCTCGACGGCGGAGCCCGCCTGGAACGGCGGCTCGCCGGCGAGCATCTCGTAGAGCACCACGCCGGCGCTGTAGACGTCGCTGGCAGCCGTCAGCGGGCGGCCCCGTGCCTGCTCGGGAGACATGTAACGGGGGGTGCCGCCGAACAGCGCCGAACTGTCGGTGGGGTTGGCCTCTCCGATGCGAGCCACGCCGAAGTCCCCGACCTTGACCCGGCCCGAGCGGTCGAGCAGGACGTTGGCCGGCTTGACGTCGCAGTGGACGACGCCCTCTGCGTGGGCGCTGCCGAGCGCGCCGCACAGCTGCTCGGCGACGCGGACAGCCTCCGCGGCGGGGACCGGACCGCGGCGCAGGCGCTGCTCGAGGCTCTCCCCTTCGACCAGCTCGGCAACGTAGTAGGGGCCGTTGGGGCTATGGCCGAAGTCGTAGATCTGCACGATCCCCGGGTCGTTCACGCGCGCGAGCAGCTGGGCCTCGTGCTGGAAGCGTTCGATCGAGGCACCGTCCTCGGCCCACCACGGCTTGATCACCTTCACCGCCACCGAGCGCTCCAGGCGCCGGTCGCGCCCGCGGTAGACGCGACCGAAGGATCCCTCCCCGATGATTCCGCGCAGCTCGTAGCGGCCGTCGAGGACCCGCCCGTCGAGTTCGGCACCCGCCAGCATCCAGCAGAAGTATTCCGAGACTCGGCCCAGTTGTCGCCCAATAGCGGTCCGCGGCCCGCTGGCGCCCGCTTGACACCTAGCGTTCCTAGGTATAGGTTGGGCTCGTGAAGCCGGACGTCCTGAAGGGCCATCTCGACGCGCTGATCCTGTCGGTGCTGGAGTCCGCGCCGCTCCACGGCTACGCGATCATCGCCGAGCTCAAGCGGCGTAGCGGAGGGGACCTGACGCTGCCCGAGGGCACGGTCTATCCCGCCCTGCACCGGCTCGAGCAGGCTGGGCTGCTGTCGAGCACCTGGGCCCAGGCGAACGGACGGCGCAGGCGCGTGTACAGCCTCACACGGCGGGGCGAGCGCGAGCTGCACACGCGGCGAGGGGAGTGGAGTCGCTTCGCCGCAACGGTGGAGCTGGTGCTGGCGCGCGAGCCACAGGTGGCGCCGACATGAGCAACGGCGCCGGCAGCAGCGCCGGCAGCAGCTATCCGGAACGGCTCGAGCGCCAGCTCGAGCAGGCGGGCATCGGCGGCGCCCTGCGGCGGCGGATCGTCGCCGAGATCGAGGACCACCTCGCCTGCGACCCCGACGCGGAGCTCGGCGACCCGGGCGTTGTCGCGCGTCAGTTCGCCGATGAGCTCGGCACCCGCCGGGCCCTGCGCGCCGCCTTCGCCGCCTTCGCCGCGCTGGCGATCGCCGGCACGCTGTTCCTGGTTGCGGTGCTCGCCGTCCGGTCGGCGGGCGGCTTTGTCCGGCATATCGGACAGGACGTCTCCCCGCTCGGCGGCGTCGGCCTCGCCCTGAGCGCCCTTGGCGCCCAGGTCGCGCTCGCCGCGGGCACGCTCACCATCCTGCGAGCGCTGCGGCGCCGGCGCACCGCCGTGCTGAGCCGCGCGGAGGCGCTCGTGTTGGTGCGCCGCGCGTGGGTGGCGCTGCTCGCTGGCGCGGTGACGATGGCCGGTCTCGCCATCACGGCGATCGGGCTCGACGGGCACATCGCCGGCTGGTGGACGACCCTGGCGCTGACGTTGGCGACGGCCGGCGGGGTGGCACTGGCGCTGGCGCTGCCGGCGCTGCGCGACGCGCGCCGCCTGCAACCGCAGCTGGCGGGGGGTGCGGGAGACCTGACAGACGATCTCGGCGGGCTCGTCCCGGCAGGAGTGGATATGGCGGGCTGGGGATTCGCGGCGGCGTTCGCGGCTGCGATCGCCCTGACGATCACGATCGCGGGGGTCGCCGCGGACGATCCCTTCGACGGCGCGCTGCGCGGCCTGGCCGACGCAACGGCCTGTCTGGCCGTCTACGCCGCGCTCGGGCGCTTCCTCGGTCTGAGGCGCTCCTAGCCGGCCAGCAGTCGCTCGACGCCCTCGGCGCCGCCCAACCAGCGCAGAGCGGTCGAGCTCGGTCACCGACCTGCAGCCTGTCAGCCCGAGGGCCACGTCGATGTCGGCCTTCATCACGCTGAGGACGTGGCGGACGCCCGATTCGCCGCGGGCCGCCACCGACCAGCCCCAGGCCCGTCCGATCAGCACCGCGCGGGCGCCGAGGGCGAGCATCTTGACGACGTCAAGGCCGGTGCGGATGCCCCCGTCGACGAGCACCTCGACGCGGTCGCCGACGGCGTCGGCGATCTCCGGCAGCGCGCGGACGGTCGAGGGCACCGAGTCCAGCTGGCGCCCGCCGTGGTTGGAGACCACGATGCCGTCGACGCCCACATCGACCGCCCGGCGGGCGTCCTCGGCGTCGAGTACCCCCTTCACCACCAGCCGCCCGTCCCAGTGCTCGCGCACCCAGGCGATGTCCTCCCAGGTCACGGACGGGTCGAACTGGGAGTCCACCCAGGTGCGGAAGGCGCTCGGGGAGCGCGCCCCGGGGACGGCCTTCTCGAGGTTGCCGAAGGTCAGCGGCTTGCCGCCCAGCGCCACCTCGCGGACCCAATGGGTGTGACCCACCAGGTCCAGGCCGCGGCGCAGCTGGCCCCAGCGGGAGCTCTTGCCCATGCCGTTGCGGATGTCGCGGTGGCGGGCGCCGACGACGGCCAGGTCGATCGTCAGCACCAGCACCGGCGAGCCGACGGCGCGGGCGCGCGCCATCAGGTCCTCGGCGTAGCCGCGGTCGCGCATCACGTACAGCTGGAACCACGGCGGCCGGCTGGTGGCGGCGGCGACCTCCTCGATCGGGCAGATCGAGACGGTGGACTCGGTGAAGGCGACCCCGGCGCGCTCGGCGGCGCGGGCGGCCTGCACCTCGGCGCGCGGAGCCATCATCCCGGCGAGCCCGACGGGCGCCAGCACGATCGGCGTCGAGAGCTGCTGGCCGAGCACTTCCACGGCCTGCTCGCGCACGGAAACGTCGCGCATCACGCGCTGGCGCAGCAGGATCCGCTCGAGGTCCTCGACGTTGGCGCGCATCGTGGTCTCCTCGTAGGCGCCGCCGTCGAGATAGTCGAACAGCTGACGGGGCAAGCGGCGGCGGGCCAGCTCGCGGTAGTCGCCCACCGTCGCCGGCGAGACTCCGAGTGGCCGGTCCGCGGAGCGTCGCATCGCCTCAGATCCTAGAGCCGTCCGGCCAGCGGCTGCCGGTTGCCGTTACTTGCCGCCGGGACCTCGCGGGTGAGACGCTCGAGCGTCATCACGATCGACTCATACGGGCGCCCGGTGACCCCCTCGAGGGCCAGCTCACAGGTGCGGTTGCAGGACACGCAGGCATCCACCTCGCGGCCCGAAAGCTGCGCGGCGCTGTCGGCGAGGGCCGCCGCGGGCAGCTCGGGATGCAGCAGCCCGCGGTCGCCGGCCATCCCGCAGCAGCCCGGGGTGAGCGGCTCGATCACCTCCTCGGCAAGGGCGTCTGCGATCTCCCGCAGGCGTTCGTCGAGCCCGCCCTGAACGGCCGCACAGGGCCGATGCAGGGCCACCGTCCGAAGGCGCCCGCCGAGCGCCAGCGAGCCCAGCACGCGCTCGTGGATCCATTCGATCGGGTCGATCACGCGCACGGCCGCCAAGCGCTCGCGCAGGTGCTCGTCCAGCGCCTCGCCCAGCTCTCCCCCGGCCAGCGTCTGAGCGCACGAGCTGGCGTCGGTGACGAGCGCCAGCTCTCCCTCGCGCGTCCAGCGCAGCGCCGCCTCGGCCATGCGCCGCGCCATCAGGCGACGGCCCTCGCGGTAGCCCTTCGAGCTCCACGGAGTCGAGCAGCAGTTCCCGGCGACGTCGGGCGGGATCCACAGCGGCTGGCCCGCACGCGCGGAGACGGCCAGCATGGCCTCCGCCAGCGAGGGCTCGTCCGCACGCGAGCGGGGGTTGCCGAAGATGCGGTTGATGCAGGCCGGGAAGTACACGGCGGCCGCCGCCTCGGGGCCCACGCCGCGAGGCAGGTCCGCCGGCGCCGGCGCCGGCATCGCGCTCGACCAGGCCGGGATCAGGTCCTCCCCGAGCACGCCGCGGCCGATTGCCGTGAGCGCCCGCAGGGGCCCGTCGGCGCCGGCCGCGCCCGCCCGCAGCCCGGCTCGTGCCGAGCTCTCGACGGTGCTCCAACGGCGTGCCAGCGAGGCCGCCACGCGCTCGGCGCGGGCAGAGTGCTCGGCGGCCCGCAGCTGCTTCACGAGCGCCCCCGTGTCGATCCCCACCGGGCACGCGAGGCGGCAGGACCCGTCCGCCGCGCAGGTGTCGATGGCGTCGTACTGGTACTGCTCGAGCAGCACCTCCAGCACGGGGGAGCCCTCAGGCTGGCGGGCCATCTCGCGCCGCAGAGCGATCCGCTGGCGCGGTGTCGTGGTCAGATCGCGGCTCGGGCAGACCGGCTCGCAGAAGCCGCACTCGATGCACTTGGTGGCGACCTCGTCGATCTCGGGGGTGGACTTCAGGTTGCGCAGATGGGCGCCGGGCTCGCGGTTGAGCAGTACCCCGGGCGCGAGGATCCCATCGGGATCGGCGAGCTGCTTGACGCGCCACATCATCTCGGTCGCCTTCGCCCCCCACTCCCGTTCCACGTAGGGAGCCATGTTCACGCCGGTCCCGTGCTCGGCCTTCAGCGAGCCGTCGTAGGTGTCGATGACCATCTCCACCATCTCGTGCATGAAGGCCTCGTAGCGCTCCAGATCGGCGGGCTCGCCGAAGTTCGGCGTCAGCAGGAAGTGCAGGTTCCCGGCCGAGGCGTGGCCCGCAACCCCCGGCAGGAAGCCGTGGCGGCCGAGCATCGCCTGCAGGTCCTTGGCCGCCTCGGCCACACGCTCCGGCGGGACGCAGACGTCCTCGATGATCAGCTGCACGCCCGGGGCGCGCATCGCCGCGAGCAGGCCCTGCATGCCCTCGCGCACGTGCCAGAGCATCCCGATCTCGCCCCGCTCGCGGGTGAAACGGGGCGCCTGCAGGACACCGTCGGCCTGCAGGATCGAGAGCGCCTGGGCTTCGGGCTCGTCGAGCTGCGGCTCGGAGTCGGCCCGGAACTCCACCAGCAGCGCCGCCGAGTCGGGCGGCAGCTCCTTCCAGGCCGCGGGCGTGCCGGGCATGTTCCAGGCGGCCGCGATCAGCGTGGGGGCGACCATCAGCTCTGTGGCGCTGGCACCTGCGGCCACCAGCGCCGGCACCACGCGCGCAGCGGCGTCGATGTCCGCGAAGTGGATCAGCGACAGCGCCGTGTGGGGTTCCAGCGGGAGCGTCTCGAAGACCGCCTCGGCCAGGAACGCGAGCGTGCCCTCGGAGCCGATCAGCAGGCGCCTGAAGATCTCCAGCGGCTGCTCGGCGTCAAGGAAGGCACACAGCCGGTAGCCGGTCGTGTTCTTGATCTCGAACTTGCGCCTGATGCGCTCGCGCAGCGCCTCGTCGGCGAGCAGCTCCTCGCGTATCTGCAGCAGGCCCGAGGCGAGCTCGGGGGCAGCGGCGGCGAACGCCTCGCCGGCGCCCTCGGCGGCGGTGTCGATCACGGCTCCGTTGGCGAGCACGAACGTCAGCGAGCTGACGGTGCTGTAGGAGTCGGCGTGGACGCCGCAGCGCATCCCGCCTGAGTTGTTGGCCACCACCCCGCCGACGCAGGCGATGTCGGTGCTCGCCGGGTCGGGTCCCATGCGCCTGCCGTGGCGGGCGAGCAGGCGGTTGAGGTGCCCGAGGATGACCCCCGGCTGGGCCCGCACGCGTGCGCCCTGGTCCTCCACGCGGGCGCGCTGGAAGTGGCGCCGAATGTCGATCATGATGCCCTCGCCCTGACCCTGGCCGTTGAGGCTCGTGCCACCGGCGCGGAACACGATCGGGGTCGCGCTGTCGCGCGCCACCCCGAGCACAGCCTGCACGTCGGCGAGGTCGCGCGGGATCGCCACCGCGCGCGGGATCGTGCGGTACGGGCTGGCGTCGGAGGCGTAGCGGACCAGGTCGAGAGCGCGGGTGGCGGCCCCGGCCGGCCCGAGCGCCCGCAGCAGTTCTCCTCGCAGCGGCTCGGGCGTGCCGTGGGCGACCCAATCGGGGGCGCGGTCGCTGAGGGCCTCGTGCGGTTGCGGCGCGATCCGCCGCACGTCGGTCCCGAGGGCGGTCACGACGGCCCCACCGTCACGGCGGCCCTACTCCAGCCACATGCCGGTGGCCACCGGCACTTCGACCAGCCGCGGCCCGTCCTGCACGGCGATCGCCTCGCGCAGCGCCTCGGTGAGCTCCTCGGCGTCGGACACCTCCCGCGAGGGGACGCCGTAGGCCTCCGCGACGCTCCCCACGTCGAGGCCCTTGAGGTCCAGTCCGGGCGCTCCGTGGGCCTGCTCGAGCTCGGCGAACCACTTCAGGATCATGTACTCCTCGTTGCGCAGCACCAGGAAGGTGACCGGCACGCGGTAGGTGGCGGCCGTCCACAGCGCCGTGATGCCGTACTGCGCGGAGCCCTCGCCGAGCACGCACACGACCGGGCGCTCGGGCTGGGCGAGCTGCACACCGACCGAGGCGGCGATCCCGAAGCCGAGCCCGCCGCTGGAGGAGAAGTAGTAGCTACCGGGCTTCGACAGGCGCAGCCGGTTGCGCAGCGCGACCGTGCTCGAAGGCGTCTCCACGACGGCGATGCCGTCCTGGGGCCAGACCGCAGCGAGCGCCGCCATCGCTGACGAGCCGCTGATCGGTTCGCTCGGAGCCGGCTCGCCGGGGAGCTCGCGCGCCTGGGGCGCCTCGCGCTCGGCGCTGCCGAGCAGCTCCAGCAGCCGCTCCAGCGCCAGCCCGACGTCGCCCACGATGGCGGTGCCGACCGGCGCCCGGGCTGCCTCCGCCGGGTCGCTCGTGATCTGCACCAGCCGCGTGCCGGCCGGCAGCAGCGGGCCGGGGATGTAGGGGTAGTAGGGGAACACCGAGGAGCCCACCACGAGCACCAGGTCGTGGCCCTCGAGCGTCTGTGAGGCGGGGCCGATCGCCGGCGGCAGGATGCCGAGGAAGTTGGGGTGGTTCTCGGGGAAGCCGAGCCGTCCTCCGCCGGGGGCGGGCGTCGCCCATACCGGCAGGCGCTGCTTGTCCGCCAGCGCCACGGCGGCGTCCCAGCCGCCGGAGGCGTCGATGTCGGGCCCCGCGATCAGCACCGGGTTGGACGCCTCCTGCAGCGCCCCGGCCAGGTCCTCGAGCGCCACGGGGTCGGGCAGCGCGCGCGCGTGAACGCCGCGAGCCAGCAGCTGGGTGAGGGCGTCCTCGTCGGCCGGCTCGCCCCAGTCGTCCATCGGGATCGACACGAACGCCGGCCCGCGCGGGGGCAGCGTGGCGTGGTGGATCGCCCGCGCGATCGCCTGCGGGACGTCCTGGGGACGTGGCGGTTCGTGGGACCACTTCACGTACGGCGCCGGCCCGAGCACCGCTTCGCGGTTCGTGAGGTTGGCCTCGAAGGTGATCTGGGGGCGTACCTGTTGGCCGGCGGTGATCAGCAGCGGGGACTTGTTGGCCTGCGCGTTGAAGATCCCACCGACGGCGTTGCCGACACCCGGGGCGGTGTGCAGGTTGGCGTGGGCGGGGCCACCGCTGGCCTGGGCGTAGCCGTCGGCCATCCCCACCACGACGAGCTCCTGCAGGCCGAGGACGTAGGAGAAGTCATCGGGGAAGTCCTTCAGCATCGGCAGCTCGGTCGAGCCGGGGTTGCCGAAGATGCGCGTCATCCCGTTGGCACGCAGCAGATCGAAGGTTGCCTCGCGGACCGTGCTCATCCGCCCGGACGCTAACCGAATCTGGCCCGCCGGGCGGTCGAGGCGGCCGGCGGGTGCCCGCCGCGCAATACTCGCCCGAGGATGGCCGCGGACAAACTGGACGTCGCCCGGCGCGTGGTCGAGGCCTACAACCGCCGCGACGTCGACGCCCTGTTCGCCGACCTCGCGACCCCCGACTTCCAGTACTGGACGGCGATCACCGCGGCGCTCGACGACCACGCCGAGGGATTGCGCGTGGCGGGGCTGTCCGAGTAGGCGCCCTCAGGGTGCGGCGGTGAACGGCAGCTGCGCGGTGCAGCCGCCGAGATGGCGTCCGGCACCGCTGGCGCGGATGTTGAGCTGGCCCTGGAGGGTGCCCTGGGCGGTGAACTGCGCGCTCAGCTTGGCGGTGCCGCCACGCACGTGTCCGTTGGGCGCGATCGGGAGTACCGCGCTCGCCGCGCCGCCGGAGATGAACAGCGCTTCGTTGGGCCAGCTGAGCGTCAGCGCCAGGATGACTCCGCGACGGCAGGAGAGCCGCACGGTGGCGGCGACTTCGGTGATCCATTCGCCGTTGTTCGCGACGTGCAGCGTGATCGACTGGCCGGCGGCCAGCTGAGAGCTGTAGACCCCGGGCGCGGCCCCTCCCGAGGGCGCCCCGTTCGCGACCGTGTGGGTGGCGGAGGCGGGCGTGACCGTACCCGGCAGGTAGGAGGCCGAGCTGATCCAGTCGTGCACCCACGTGCTGAGGAGGTCAGCGCGCGTGTAGACGACGGGTGACGTCGGCTGGCAGTCGCTGAAGAGATGGCTCGCGACACCCAGCTCGACGACTTCCCCGGTGGCGGGCAGGGCGCCGAGCAGCGGCCCGCCGCTGTCGCCGAAGCAGGCCACGGTGTGGTGGGCCGGATTGTCGAGCGTGCACAGCTCCTCGCTGGGCACGTACACGCGCGTGTGGCCCTGGCAGTAGCGCGTCGACTGCACCGCCGTGCCGGCCCAGTGCAGTTCGTGGGGGACGGGCCCGCCGGGGAACGTCTCGCCCCAGCCGGCCATCACGACGTGGTGACCGGGCGCCAGGAAGGCTGCGTCGGTCGCTGCGGTCGCGAGCGGCAGTGCCGGCGCGGTGGTGGGCGTCGAGAGCACCAGCAGGGCCGCGTCGCCGGAGGCGAAGAGGCGGTTGAACGATGGATACACGACCGTCGTGGAGACACCCAACACCTGGCGGGGGGTCAGGGTCCAGTCCACTGTTCCCGTGACGACGAAGTAGCCGGCGGCGGTGTAGCGGTCGCCGGTGCGGGGGTCCTCGACGCAGTGGGCCGCCGTCAGGACGACGTTCGGGGAGACCACCGTGCCCGTGCACTGAAACGATTCGCCTTCGCCTTCGTGGAAGATCACGGCCAGCCAGGGGAAGGTGCCCGCTTCGGCGGCGACGCCGTTGACGATCGAGGCGTGGGCGCGTGGCCCGGACGAGCCGGCGCGGGCCGGCGGCGACGACGCGGAGCTCGCGCCGGCCAGCGCAAGCGAGAGCGCGAAGGCGAGGGCGAGGGCAATCAGCCCGGGGGTCTTCTTCGGCGGCGCCCGCACTCCGATCCCTATCGGCAGCCCTGCCCCCGCGCACGAGCGCCCGCGAGCTCAGATCGTCAACTTGCACCGAGCTCGCTGGGCCATCCGCGCCCGTTTGCCAGCCACAGCTCGAGCAGCGGGTCCACCACGCGCAGGCCGGTCGCCGTGCTCGGGTCGGCCACCAGGTGGCCCTCCCGCTGCAGTCGCTCGACGGTGGCTTCGTTGTTCCCGCTCTTGGTGACGCCGTACCGTTCGCGCGCGTCCTTGCCCTGCAGCGGCATCGTGCGCCCGGCGATCACCGAGCTCAGGCGCCGCTCGCTGTTGCTCCACGAGTCCCACACGGCCTGTACCTCGGGGTTGGCGTCGCGGGCGGCCGCCGTGAACGCCCTAAGCCACTGCTCGGGGCCCGACCTGGCCTTCGGTCTGGTGGCCTCGAAGAGGTGGTGGGCGAGCAGCATCGCTCGCTGTGGATGGCCGTCGGCGACGCGCAGCAGCGGCTCCAGCGCCTCGCCGGGATCGCGCCGTGCGGCCAGGAATCGCCCGCCGATGTAATCGGCCAGGTCCTCCCCGTGAAGCGGCCCCAGCTCCACGGGCATGGCCTGGGCGAAGAAGGCGTGACGGCGGTCGGAGAACAGGTCGCGCATCAGGCCGGGGTGCGAGCCTGAGAACACGTAGCCGGCGACGTTTCCGTGCCGCTCGAGCTCGGAGCGGATCGTCCCGGCGAGCTCTCCGCCCGCGCGGACGACGTCCTGGAACTCGTCGAAAACGATCGCGCAGCGGCGCCCGTGGCGTTCGAACAGCCTGCGCGGAAGCTCGAGCCGGTCGAGCAGGCTCGGCACCGTGGCAGCGGGCGCAACTTCGATTCCGACCCCTCCGGGCGCCGCCTTGGCACGCGGAGAGAGGGTGGAGACGACCCCGGCGAACCACCGCCGCAGGGCGCCGTCGAGCTGCTCGCGATAGGCCCGCTCGATCCTCTCAGCGACATCTCCCGCCGTGAGAACCCCCAGGAAATTGACGTAAATCGCGACGAAGCCGTCGCGGTCGGCCCGCGCCAGCGCCGCGTTCAGCAGCGATGTCTTGCCGTAGCGCCGAGGTCCGCTCAGGCGGCTGTTTCGCGTCTCGGCTATCCGCTCGCGAAGCAACGCAAGCTCGTCGACGCGATCGGCCAGCTCTTCGCTCGCGTCGAGGGGGTCCTCGTACCTGAACGGACTTCCCATCGTGGTGCCAAGTTTAGCGCCAGCAAAGTGCTGGATTCAGTGCTTATTTGGTTCTTAATTATGCACCATTATGGCACTTATTGCAGCACCGAATCAGCCCTGGTCTCGGCACCGGCTCGGTCCTCTCCACGACGTGGCGCCCCCACCTCGTCCCCACGGCACCTCAGCGGCGCCGCAACAGCCGCCCGACGGCCCCGAGCAGCTCGGTCGTCAGCTCGTCCTGGAGCTCGGGCTCGCCGCCCACCACGCAGGTGCGGGCATGTCCGTCGACGAGGCCCAGGGCGACCCGGTCGAGCGCGGCCTGGACGGCTGCGATCTGGGTGAGGACGTCGATGCAGTAGCGGTCCTCCTCGACCATCCGCTCGATCCCCCGGACCTGGCCCTCGATGCGGCGCAGACGCGTCTGCAGCTGCGGCTTGGTGGAGCTGTATCCACGGGCGGGGGCGGGGGTCTCTGTGGCCATCGCCCCACACACGCTAGCAATAAACCCCCCGGGGGTATATTGGAGGGACTGTGACCGATGTTCTCGAACTGATCTGGCACGCCCTCCGGGACGCCCTGCTGATGGCCTGGCAGGTGTGGTGGGCGCTCGTCCTCGGCTTCGCCATCTCGGCGATCGTGCAGGCGTGGGTGCCCCGCGGGCGGATCGAACACGGCATGGCCGGCGGTGGCGCGCGGCCGGTCGGCATCGCCACCGCGCTGGGCGCGGCATCGAGCTCGTGCTCCTACGCGGCGATCGCGATTGGGCGCTCGCTGTTCGCAAAGGGCGCCTCGGCGGCGTCCTCGCTGGCCTTCCAGTTCGCCTCCACGAACCTCGTCTGGGAGCTGGGCCTGGTGCTGTGGGTGTTGCTGGGGTGGCAGTTCACCCTCGGCGAGTACCTCGGCGGGATCGTGATGATCGCCCTGATGGCAGTGCTGCTGCGTCTGTTCGTCTCTCCCCGCCTGGAGGCACAGGCGCGCGAGCACGCACGCCGGGCGGAGGAGTCGGGCCACGGCCACGACCATCACGACCACGGATCCGGCGAGCTCGAGGAGCAGCTCGGCTGGCGCCGGCGGGTGAGCTCGCTGCAGGCCTGGCGGGCGGTGTCGCAGACGTTCCTCGGGGACTGGCGGATGCTCTACAAGGAGATCGGGGCCGGCTTCCTGATCGCCGGCTTCGTGGCCCAGCTCGGCAACGGCTTCTTCTCGTCGCTGTTCGTGGAGCACGCGCCCTCCCCCCTCGGCCCGATCGAGAACGTGATCGTCGGCCCCCTGATCGCGGTGCTCTCGTTCGTGTGCTCGGTCGGCAACGTGCCCCTGGCCGCGGTGCTGTGGTCCGGAGGCATCAGCTTCGCGGGGGTGCTGGCATTCCTGTACGCGGACCTGATCGTGCTCCCGATCGTGGCCGCCTACCGCAAGTTCTACGGCTGGCGCTACACCCTAAGGATCGTGGCGCTGATGTACGTCACGATGGCGAGCGCCGCGCTGGCGGTTGACGCGCTGTTCGGAGGCCTCGGACTGATCCCCTCGGGCCCGCGCCCAGGACGGGCGGACATCTTCGGAGGCATCTCGGCCGACTACAAGCTCGCACTGAACCTCCTCGCGCTGGCGGTCTTCGCAGCGCTGGTGTGGATCAGCCGGAGCGGGCGTCCGCGTGCCGCCGCATCGTCAGGCGAGCCACAATCGAGCGCGCACCAGGGTCGGGCTCGGCTGGAAGCTCGCGGCTGAAGCGCCGGTTGAGCTGGGCCGCGGCGCCGGCGCCCTCGTGCTCGGTGTCCTGGTCGATCGCGATCGCCGTCATCCCGTGGGCACGGTCCTCGATCATGATCCGTGAGCCGCCGTATACCTCTTCGACGGAGATTCGCCGGGGGGAGCGGATGAACACGCGCACCGCCGGGCCGCGGTCCTCATCGCCACCCGCACAGAGCTCGACCGCGTCGCGCTCGCCGTCGTAGCGGATCGAGCGCAGTCGTCGCTGTCGCCGGGCCGGGTTGCGTTCGTGCTCGCGCAGCTGGAACTGCACCGTCGCCAGGGCATCCGTGCAGCAGCGATCCAGCGCTCCGAAGAACTCCTCCCAGACCTCGCTCTTGATCAGTCCGACCATGACGGCAAGTGTGGCGCCCGCGGCGGAGGGCATCGACCCATCAATGGCGCCGCAGACATCCATTTCTGGACATCGAGCGCGGCGGCTAGGGAACCGCGTCGGCCCGCGCGCGCAGCGACTCGAGGTCGGTGATCGTCATCCGCCCGCGCTCCGTGTCCAGCCATTTCAGCTCGCGCATCGACTGCAACGCCTGCGCCACACCTGTCCTGGACGCCCCCGTCCAGCTCGCCAATTCCTCCTGTGAGAGGGGCAACTGGATGTCGATCCTCCCGTCCACCCGCTCGCCGTAGCGGCGGGCGAGCTCGAGGATGCGGGCCGACAGGCGCCCCATCGTGTCCAGGGCGGCGAACTGGAGGTGGTTCAAGGTCGCCTCGCGGAAGCGCCCGGCGACGACTTCGAGCAGCACCACCGCGACCCGCGGGGTCTGCTCGAGGTGTTCGCGGAAGCGGTAGCCGGGCATCATCAGCGCCGTCACCGGCTCGAGCGCGACCACCGTGGCCGATCGCGGCTGGCGGTCGATGAAGGCAAGCTCGCCGAGCAGGTCCCCGGGGTCGCGGATGCCGATGATCACCTCGCGCCCCTCGGGGCCGGTACGGGTGGCCTTGACGCGACCACCGAGCACGAGCAGCAGCCGCTCCTCGGGCTCTCCCTCGAACATCATCACGCTGCCGCGGGGAAAGCTCGTGGGCCGGCCGAGCGCTTCGACGCCCTCGCGCTCCTCGTCGGTGAGCCGGGCGAGGAAGGTCCCCTCGACGAGCTCCTCGGTGTGCGCGCCCGGCATCTAGTCGCGGATCGTAACCAGCTGGCGGCGGACCTCGGCGATCTCCCTGGCGATGCCGCCCGCGCCCATCTCCCGCGCGCTCCCCTGCGCCCGCTCGAGCATCATCTCGGCGCGGCCACAGTCGTCGACGGCGCCACGCGCGATCAGCGCGCGAGCCCATCGTGCGTGGGTACGGGCGAGCAACAGCGGGGCCTCGAGTTTCGTCTCGATTGTGGCGGCCGCCGCAAAGTGCCGCTCTGCCTCCTCGAAGCGCTCGAGCGTCGCGGCCAGCGCCCCGAGGGCGAAGTCGATCGAACCGTACACGTGTGCTCCGCTCACCGCGAGCTGGCCCGAGAACGGTCGCAGCAGGGCGAACACCGTCTCGGCCGGCTCGACGGCGCCCAGCAGCGAGCAGGCGTCGGCCCACAACATCATCACCAGCGACCAGGCCTCGTCGTGGGCGATCCCGTCGAAGTCTTCTGCGAGCGCCAGCTCGCGGGCCTCCGCGGATCTGTTGCCCTGGATCATGGTGAGTGCGGCCGCCCCCGCGCGCCAGCCCGAGACTGTTCCGCCCGGGCCCGCGAGGGCCACCACCTGGTCGGTCAGCTCGCCGGCGCGCCCTTCGAAGTAGCGCACGTGGAAGACGTGGGCGCCGTAGAAGATCGGCGCGTCGGGCTGAGCCGCGCCGGTCCCCAGCTCGTAGGCGTGCCTGGCCACCTGCTCGGCCCCGGACAGGTCCCCGCCGAGCAGGGTCCAGCCGAACTCGAGCAACAGGTGCAGGTAGGCGATCCACGGCTCGGGTACCTTCTCCGCGACGCTCCTGAGGGTCTGCAAACCAAGCTCGACCTGCTCGCGGTCGGCGACCTCGAGACCGACGAGCATCCTGCGTGCGGCCGCACGGGCCATCAGCCGGGGATCGTCCAGTCGCGCAGCGAGCTCGTTCAGCTCGTCGATCATGCGCCTGCGCTTCTGGAGTGTGTGCGGAGCCACGATCGCACCCCACGCGTCGGTCATCGCCCTGGCGAGTGTCGCCCCGTCACCGCACGCGCGGGCCAGCTCGATCGCCTGCTCGGCGAGCGCTTCGCAACGCTCCGGCTCTCCGCTGAACTGCAGCTCCGCCGCCAGCAGCGCGAGCACTTCCGCGTGACGTGGATCGTCGCTGCGCAGTGCTCCGGCCGCCGCTTCGAGGGCATGCACCCGTGCGACGTCAACGCCGCCGAAGTTGCTGGCGAAGCCACGGTTGTTGGCGAGCACCGAGCGCACCAGCAGCTCGCTGTCATTGAGCTGGCGAGCGAGGCCGGTGGCATCCAGCAGGGTCTCGCGAAAGGCGGGGTCCCCGACCTGGCGCTCGGCCTCGCCGAGCCCGATCAGCAACTCGCATCGGACCGCGGGGCCGGCCGGCGATCCGGGCGCCGCCAGCAGCTCCAGGGCCTGGCCGTACCAGCGAATCGCCTCGTCCGGCGCAAGCTGCTGCAGCGCTCGCTCGCCCGCGAGCCGCGCGTAATGGGAGGCCTTGGCGGCGTCCACGCTGACGACCGCGGCCGCCCAGTGGGCGGCGAGCTCGCCCAGCCGCTCGCCGGGGTCTGATCCATAGCGCAGCTCCAACGCCTCGGCGACGCTGCGGTGCAAGCGCGCGCGGCGGATCGACCCCAGGTCCTCGTAGAGGGCGTGCTCGACGAGGGCGTGGGTGAACGTGAAGCCGCCCGGCCGCTGCCTGCTCTCCTCCACGATCGAGCCCTTGACGGCGCCATCGAGCAGATCGAGCAGCCGCTCGTGCTGCATCTCCAGCACCGTGCCCAGCAGTTCCAGATCGAAGTCCCGCCCGATCACCGCTGCGGCACCGAGGACGTCCTGCGCCTCCCTGCCCAGGCGCTCCACGCGGCGCCCGATGACCTCGATCACGCTCCGCGGCAGGCCCATCTCGCCGAGGCGGCTCGCCAAGCGCCAGCGCCCGTCCTCTAGAAGAGCGGCCGCACCGGACTCCCGCAGATGGCGGATCACCTCGAGCGTGAAGAAGGGGTTGCCGGCCGTCTCCTCAGTGATCTGGCGCGCGAGCTCGCCGCCCTCCACCTCGACCGCGTGTGGAGCCTCACCGAGCGCGAACGGGTGCTCGTCGTCGGCAGCCTCGATTAGGGCGAGGACGTCGTCGGCTGACAGGCCCGAGAGCCTCATCCTCGCGACGCTGTGCTCGCGGCGCAGGTCCGCCAAGAAGGGGGTCAGCGGGTGCTCACGATGCAGCTCCGTGTCGCGGTAGGTGGCCAGCACCATCGTCCGCGCCGGAGCGGCCGAGACGACGTGGCGAAGCAGCGACAGCGTGGGACCGTCGGCCCAGTGGAGGTCGTCGAGGACGAGTAGCACCGGACCCTGCCCGGCGACGTCTTCCAGCAGCCCGGACGCAGCGGCGTACAGGAGGTAGCGCTCGGTCTCGGGATCACTCTGACGGGGGGCCGGACAGGACGGGATCCGCTCGCGCAGTTCGGGGACGATGCGCGCCAGCTCACCTCCCCGCTCGCGCACGTGAGCCTGCAGGATCGCATCCGGGACGTTCCGCACGAGGTGGCCGAGCGACTGTAGCCAGGGCAGGTACGGGACGCCGAGATCCTCGTCGCAGCGCCCATACAGCACTGTGGCTCCGCTGTCGTGCAGCTGCCAGGCGAGCTGGGTCGAGAGGCGCGTCTTGCCCACCCCGGCCTCGCCGCCGAGCAGGGCCACGCGCAGCGCGCCCGCGCAGGCCTGCTCCCACGACCCCGTCAGCTCCCGGAGCTCCGCCACGCGCCCCACCATCCCCAGGGGCGGACCGCCGCCGGAGAGCGGCGAGCTATGCGCCTCGAGCAAACGGGCCGGCAGCGGCAGGCCCGCCGTCAGCAGCGGCTCCCACAGAAGCTCGAGCGCCTCGACCGGGTCCAGGCCCTTGAGCTCCACGGTGCCGAGCGCCCGGAAGCCGTATTGATCCCGCGGTCCGGCGAGCTGGCGCACGACCGAGGTGATCAGAATCTGCCCGCCGCCCGCCATTGCGCACAGCCGCGCGGTCTCCACCGCCGCAGCGCCGAAGTAGTCGCCGCGGTCGAGCGTCACTTCGCCGAAGCTGGCCCCGATCCGGATCTCGCAGCGCTCCCCGGAGCGATGGTTGTGGGCGTCCACCGCCTGCTGCATCTGTACCGCGCAGCCGAGCGCGTCGGAGGGGTTCTCGAACACCGCCATCAAACCGTCGCCGAGGCTCTTGACCTCCTGGCCCCGGGTCCGCTCGATCGCGCCGCGCAGCAACCTGAAGTGCTCCCGCCGGAGCTCTTCGCCCGCGACCGGACCCAGCCGAGCAGCCATCTCGGTCGAGCCAACGAGATCAGTCATCAAGAGCGCGACCGTCTGCACGGACATCCTCACCGTTCCCTCCTCGGGCATGCTACTTGCGGGGGCGTGACACCGGGATGATCGGACGGCAAAAGCCGCCGGACGCGCTGCCGGTTGCCGGGCGGCCTGCGGTTTTGCGTGTGGCTCCGCCCTGATGGGCGAGCTAGAACCGCAGCGTCGCTGCGATCCCGCCGGCCGCCCCCAGCTCGGGGCGGTCGCGCAGAGCGAGCACCTCGGCCGACTGGGCGAAGGCCGCGTGGATCGCGTCCTCGACGATGTCCTCGCGCTCCTGCAGGGGCTCGCCGTCGAGCGGGCAGAGATCGCCGCTGGACGCCATCCAGTCCCCGTGCGGGCAGGCCACGCCGCGCTCGTGCAGCCCGACTTCGTACAGGAGCGCCTGCACGCGCTGTTCGACGAGCGCGTCGAGGACCCCTTCCAGTCCCGTCACCGCCAGCCGGCCGTCGGCCCTCTCGATCCCTGCGCGCAGCTGCGCCAGCAGGGCGTCCTCGCGGCCCCGGTCGGCGCCCTCGAGCAGCGGCCCGATGAAGGCCTCGTCGGAGACGATCGCGCGGCTCTCGAGCGGGCGCGTGATGCGCACGGCCTGCTCGAGCGCCAGCGGCTCGCACACGAACACCGCCGCGGCGCGCGCGCCCTGCGGCAGCTCGGGGTCGTTGAGCAGTTCGCGGGCCCGCGCCAGCCCCTCGCGCAGCGCCGCCCGCGCCCGGTGTGGGCGCTGGCCCTGCTCGATGTCGCGGTGGGCGGAGTCGATCAGCGAGTCGATCTCGCTCTGGCGCGCCGGCGGGGTCGCGAAGCGGTCGGGGTCGAGGTCGAGGTAGATGCTCAGCATGCTCCCCTCGGGCGCGCGGATCCCCGCGAGCGCGCGGATGAACTCCTCGCTGACCTCGTTCACCAGCGGCATCCTGTGGCGAGATTACCCGCGGCGCGGTCGGATCTACCTCCCCGCGGCGGGACGGCTTCGTCTATTCGTCCGCGTCCGAGACGTTGGGGTCGGCGACAGCCCCGGGCGGCGCCTGCGCTTCGAGGTCCCCCTTGGCGGCCCGCAGCTCCTTGCGCTGCTCGTGGCCGACGTGCGGATACTGCGGATCGAGCTCGATCAGGGTGTTGACCAGCACGCTCGCGGTGGCGATGCGGGCGTACCACTTGTGGTCGGCCGGGATCACGTACCAGGGCGCCCACTTCGTGCTCGTGTGCGAGAGCGTGTCGGAGAAAGCGCCCTGGTAGTCATCCCAGAACCCTCGCTCGACGACGTCCGCGTGGGAGAACTTCCAGTTGTGGTCGGGGAGGTCGATGCGCCGCAGCAGGCGCCTGCGCTGCTCCTCCTTGGAGACGTTCAGGAACAGCTTCACGATCTTCAGGCCGTTGTCGGAGAGGTAGCGCTCCCAGTCGTTGATCTCGCGAAAGCGGCGCTTCCAGATCCCGCTGCCCTTGGCGGCGGCCGGCAGTCTCTGGCGCTCGAGGTACTCGCGGTGCACGCGCACGGCAAGCACCTCCTCGTAGTGGGAGCGGTTGAAGATGCCGATCTGGCCCCTCGCCGGCAGGCGGCTGGCGTAGCGCCACAGGTAGTCGTGGGCGAGCTCCTCGGAGGACGGGACCTTGAAGCTGTGGACGGACACGCCCTGGGGATTGACGCCGCTCATCACGTGGCGGATCGCGCCGTCCTTGCCGGCCGTGTCCAGCGCCTGCAGGACCACCAGCAACCCCCACGTGCCGTGCGGCCGCGAGCCGCGCCTGGTAGTGGCTCAGCAGTTGCACGCCCTCCTCGAGCAGGTCCTGTCCCTGTGCCTTGTTCTTGACGCCCGGAGTCGCCCCGGGATCACAATCGCGGTTCAGGCGGATCGCCTCACCGGGCGGCACGAGCAGCTGCCTGGCGAATTTCGCCAGCACCCGCCGGCGCGCGCTGCTGAGCTCCTCGGACATCCCGCCCGTGAGCCTAATCCCCGTCCTGCAGGTCGGCGTCCTCGGCGCGATCGCCCGCAGCGCCGCCTCGAGCGTCGGGTAGAAGTGGTCGCGGTCGAGCGTCTCCATCAGGCCGTAGCGCAAGCGTCAGCTCCTGCAGGCGCGTGCGCAGCTCGGCGAAGGCGAGGTGGATGCCCGCGGCGTTGAGCTCGTCGTCGAGCTGCTCGAGCATCTCCGCGGCGCGTCACGTCGACATCGGTGATCGCCTCGCACTGCAGCACGATCCAGCGCGGCTGGCGCTCGCGGGCGAGCTGGCGGATCTGCTTCGCGGAAGGAGCCCGCGTTGGCGAAGAACAGCGGCGCCTCCCAGCGGTAGACGACGACGCCCGGGAGCTGCTCGGCGTCGGGGTAGGCGTCGACGTCGTGCCAGCCCTCGACCTCGTCGACGCGCCCGAGCACCGCGCCGTGCGGCCACCAGTTGCGCCGGAAGAACAGCAGGATCGCGAGCGCCACCGCGACCACGATCCCCTGCAGCACGCCGAGCAGGATCACGCCCGGCGCTCGCCACCAGCGAGACCGCAGAAGCGCGCTGCGGCGCACCTCCAGGTAGCGGCGCAGGATCGCCGAGGTCCATCAGCGAGAGCGCGGCCACGATCACCACCGCCGCCAGCGCCGTCTGCGGGCAGGTCGGCGAGCAGCGAGTTGAGGAACAGCAGCAGCACCACGACGAGCCCGGCGCCGACGAGGCCGGTGACCTGGCTCTTGGCGCCGGACTGCTCGGCCACGGCGGTGCGCGAGCCGCTCGTGGAGACGGCGAAGCCCTGGAAGAAGCCCGGCGGCGATGTTGGCGGCGCCCATGCCGATCATCTCCTGGTTGGGCTCGACCTCTTCGCCGCGCCGGGCCGCGAAGCTCGTGGCCGTCGCGATCGTGTCCGTCAGCGAGACGAGCGTGATCCCGATCGCGGCGATCAGCAGCGGCCCGACGTCGCTCGCGTTCGTCCACGGGAAGGCTCGGGCGAGGGAACCCCCTGCGGCAGCGCGCCGACCGTGCTGACGCCGTGGCCGGAGAGCTCGAGCAGCGGCCGAGGCGCGCGGTCGCGCCGACCACCGCGACGAGCACGGCCGGCACCCGCCGGGTGATGCGGGGCAGCACGCAGCAGCAGCGACGAGCACGCGCGAGGCCGACCAGCAGCGTCGTCGTGTCGCGTCTGGTCGAGGCCTTCGAAGAACGCCCTGACCTCCGTCGAGGAAGGAGTCGGCGTCGGTGGAGAAGCCGAACAGCTTCGGCAGCTGGCCCGACGATGATCGTGATGGCGAGGCCGTTCATGTAGCCGACCTGCACCTCCTTGGAGAGCAGGTCGGCGACGAAGCCGAGCTTGCCCAGGCCGAGCCCGATCTCGGTGAGCCCGACGAGGATCGCCGAGCATGCCCGCGAGCGCGATCGCCGTGGCCGGTCGCCGCCGCCCGCGAGCAGCGGCGTGATCGCGGCGAGGATCAGCGGCGAGATCGAGGAGTCGGGCCCGAGCACGAGCACGCGCGAGGGCCCGAACAGCGCGTAGCCGACCAGGCAGGCGATCGTCGTGTAGAGGCCGGTGACCGCGGGCAGCCCGGCGAGCTCGGCGTAGGCCATGCCCTGCGGGACGAGGATCGCGGCGAGCACGACGCCCGCGACGAGGTCGGGGCGCAGCCAGCGCGCGCTCGTAGGTGCGGAGCGCGCGCACCCCCGGAACCCAGCGCTCGACCGAGCCGCTGGCGCTCACCAGGGAGCGGGGCCGGGCAGGGCGCCATCGACCGCCCCGGGCGAGGGGGGCACCCCGCGCGAGGCGACCGCGCCGGTCGGGCGTGGGGCCCAGCCGCCGTGCCAGCGCCGCCGAGCCGATCCCGATGGCTGCGCCGACGGCCACATCACTGGGGTAGTGCACTCCGGTGTGCACGCGCGAGTAGCCGACCGCCAGCGCGAGCGGGACGAGCACGGGCGCGAGCGCCGGCAGCTCCTGGCCGCGCCGGTGGCGAACGCGAAGGCGGCGGCGCTGTGGCCGGAGGGAAAGGAGGTCGAGCGCGGCATCCTGATCAGCGCCGGGCGCGACGGCTTGCAGGACGGCGCCGGCGCGTCAGCAGCTTGGCGGGGCCGTTGGTCGTGACGCCGGCGATCACGAGCGGCGAGCAGCCCGCGCCCGGCCGCGGCCTGCCCCTGCGGTCCGCCCAGCAGCGCCAGCAGGCCGGCGATCGCGAGCCACAGCCGCCAGTAGTTGGCGGCCGTCGTGATCCGCACCAGGGCAGCGGTCGAGCTCCGGCGAATCGACCCGGCGGGCGCGCCTCATCACCCCGCGGTCGAGCCGGCGCAGACTGTCGATCAGCCCCCTCACCGCGCGTGGCGGCGTGGCGCGGTGTCGCGCACGCATCGCCACAGATATACCGCCCACCCCGCACCGAGCAGGGTGCCGGCCAGCACGTCGCTGGGGTAGTGCACACCGAGGATCGACCCGCGAGGCGCACACCGCCAGGACGATCAGCGCGCACGCGCAGGCCAGCAGCCCGAGCACCGCCGGCGCCGGGAGACGAGGGGACGCAGCGCCAGCAGCAGCGAGACCCAGAACGCCGCCGCCTGGGTGGCGTGACCGGAGGGAAAGCTGTAGCCGCCGACCGCCTGCAGGTGCTCGACCGGCGGTCGCGGGCGGGCGACGAGCAGCTTGATCAGATCGGCCATCAGGGCTCCGCCGAGCAGGCCGAGCGCGACGATCAGCGCGCCCTCGAACATGCGCGCGCGCAGCAGCAGGATGCACGCTGATCAGCGCGAGCGGGCCGAGCAGCCACAGGCTCCCCGCCCAGGTGATGACGCGCGCGGCGCTGACGAGCCCGGCCGAGCGCTCGCGCGCGATTTCGCGCATCAGCTGTGCCTCGTTCGGACCCACCGAGATCCAGAGTTCACCGAGACCCCAGCCGACCAGCACGAAGGCCGCCCAGCCGAGCAGCGACGCGTGGGCGCAAGCGAGCTCACCTGCCCGCGGCCACGCGCACGAGCGCCGCGAGGTCCTCGCGCGAGAGCCTCACCGCGCGGGCAGCCGGCGACAGACCGGCGTTGGGGGGCAGCCGCACGCGCAGGGCTCCCGGCATCGATGACGAAGCGCAGCGGCGGGTCCATCACGAGCGCCTCACCGTCCAGGCCGACCTCGACCGGTCCGCTGGAGCGCACCTCGAACTCGCCCGCCGACCACGCCAGCAGCCCCGAAAAGCGATCGGCCTGTCCGGCGAGCTCGAGCGCCGTCAGCTTCGACACGTCGCCCGGACCGAGGACGCGCGCGGCGAACACCCCGAGCACGCCCTCGTCCAGACGCCCGCGGGTGCCGGCACCCGACAGGCTCGTGAGCTCATAGCGGTTGTTCGAGACGAGCACCAGCGGCGCGTCGCCGTAGCGCTCTCCGTCGGGCCCGCTGAACTCGAGGTCGAGGGGGCTCGCGTCCGGGCCCGAGCAGGTCGGGCAGCATCTTCGCCCAGGTCCGCAGCTTGGCGTCGCGGTAGGCGGCGGACTGGACGACCTTGGCGTACACGCCGAGCGAGGCGTTGTTGACGAACACGCGGTCGTTCACCCGCGCGAGGTCGATGCGCCGCTCGTGACCGTCGGTGTAGGCGTCGAGCGCACCGACCACGTCGTCGCGGTCGAGGCCGAGGTCGAGCGCGAAGTGGTTGCGCGTCCCGGCCGGGATGCAGACGTGGGCCACGTCCCGGCGCGCGGCCACGGTCGCGACCAGCGCCTGCGAGCCGTCGCCACCGGCCATCCCGATCACCCCGGCGCCGCCGGTCGACGGCCTCCTCGGCCAGCACCAGCAGGTCGTCCCCCGGCGTGAGGATCACCGGTTCGATCCCCCGCCGACGCGCCTCGCCGGCGAGGTCGAAGCGCTCGGCCTTGCCTCCGCCGGACTTGAGGTTGATGATCAGCACGGGCCGCTCGGCCCGGCCCGCCGGGGCCATGTGGGAGGGGCCGGTCGCCCCGTCGGCCGGGCTCGCGTTGCGCCGCAGGGCGTGACGCGCCGTCAAGCCCGAACAGGATCAGCAGGCCGATCAGCAGGGCGAGCACCACGATCCCCTGCCAGTTGGTGGCGAGGACGACGATCAGGCCCGCGGCCGCGAGCCCCGCGAGCACTCCCCCCAGCAGTCGCACCCCGCCACGGTTGGTCAGCGCCAGCCACAGGCACGCCGACGCGCCCGCGACCAGGGCCACCGCGAGCACCGCGACCGCCACGTCGCCGGCCAGCGCGACGGCCACGGTCACAGCCATCGCCAGCGGGCACAGAAGCGCCACGAGTGCGGTCACGCGCGCAGGCATCGAAGGACATACTGGCGGCTACCGCGCCGCCGGGCGATCTGGAGCCCGAGCTAGATTGGGCTCGCGAACAAGCGAGGCGAGGTGGCGGCGTGGCGGCGGGCCGAACGCAGGGAAAGACGAGCGCGGCGGGACTGGTGCTGATGACGCTCTGCGCCGGTCAGTTCCTGATGATGCTCGACACCTCGGTGATGAACGTGTCGATCGCGACCGTCGCCAAAGACGTCGGCACCACCGTCACCGGCATCCAGACGGCGATCACCCTCTACACGCTGGTGATGGCCGCCTTCATGATCACCGGCGGCAAGCTCGGCCAGATCATCGGTGTCAAGCGCGGCTTCGCGATCGGGTGCGTCGTCTACGGCTGCGGCTCGTTCATCACGGCCATCTCGCCGAGCCTGCCGGTGCTGCTGCTCGGCTGGTCGCTGCTGGAGGGGCTGGGGGCCGTGCTGATCCTGCCCGCGATCGTCGCCCTCGTCGCCTCCAACTTCGACCGCAGCGAACGCCCCCGCGCCTACGGGCTGATCGCCTCGGCAGCCGCGATCGCGATCGCCGTGGGGCCGATCGTCGGGGGCCTCTTCACGAGCTACCTCTCCTGGCGCTATGTGTTCGCGAGCGAGGTGCTGATCGTGATCGCGATCCTGGCCCTCGCGCGGCGGATCGAGGACGTCCCGGGCGAGGAGGGCGTCAGCCTCGACCTCGTGGGCACCGCCCTATCGGCGGCGGGCCTCGGGCTGATCGTGTTCGGCGTGCTGCGGGCGGGCACCTGGGGCTTCGTGGTGCCCAAGGCGGGCCAGCCGCAGTGGCTGGGCCTGTCCCCCACGATCTGGCTGATCCTTGGCGGCGGGGCCGTGATCTGGGGGTTCATGAGCTGGGAGAACCGGCTGCTGGCGCGCGGCGGGCAGCCACTGGTCGACCCCGGCATCCTGCGCAACTCGCAGCTGCGCGTGGGCCTGACGACGTTCTTCGCGCAGTACTTCGTGCAGGGCGGGCTGTTCTTCGCCGTGCCGCTGTTCCTGTCGGTGGCACTAGGCCTGTCGGCGATCGAAACCGGCGTGCGCCTGCTGCCGCTGTCGGTGACGCTGCTGATCGCGGCGGCCGGCATCCCCCGCTACTTCCCGAACGCCTCTCCGCGCCGCGTGGCCGAGCTCGGCTTCCTGACGCTGTTCGTGGGCCTGGTGGTGCTGATCGGCGCGCTCGATCAAGGCGCCGGCGCGGAGATCACGACCTGGCCGATGCTGCTGGCAGGGGCCGGCGTCGGGGCACTCGCCTCCCAGCTCGGCAGCGTGACCGTCTCGGCCGTGCCGGACGAGCGCAGCGGCGAGGTGGGCGGCCTGCAGAACACGCTCACCAACCTTGGTATCTCGATCAGCACGGCGCTCACCGGCGCGATCCTGGTCGCCGCGCTCAGTAGCTCCTTCCTCACCGGCGTGCAGCAGAACCCGGCCGTGCCCGAGCAGGTCAAAAGCCAGGCGAGCACAAAACTCGCGGGCGGGATCCCCTTCATCTCCGACGCGGAACTCGAAGCGGCGCTGAAGAAGAGCGACGTCCCCCCGGCGGCGAGCGACGCGATCGTGGAAGAGAACGAGACCGCGCGCCTGCACGGCCTGCGCTCGGCGATCTCGGTGCTGGCGATCTTCGCCCTGCTGGCGGCGATCTTCAGCCTCCGCCTGCCGACCGAGCAGCCGGCCGCGGCCGAAGCGCGCGCCGCCGCCGAAGCGGAGACCGCGGCGGCGACGTAGGATCAGGCCCCACCCCAGGGCCGCCAGATCCGAGCGCGAGGAGGAGCCGATGAGCACCAAGCAGGACTTCACCGAGCAGGAGTGGGAGCAGATCATCGCCGGCCCGCCGGGCGCCGGGATGCTCGTGATCACCGCCCAGCGGGGCGGCATGTTCAAAGAGACCCTGTCGATGGCCAAGGCCTATGCGGAAGCGCGCCAGCAGCACGGGCAGAGCGAGCTGCTGGACGAGATCGTGGCGACCAAGCCGAAGCTCGACCACACGCGCTACCACTCCCCGGAGGAACTGCGCGAGCACGTGCTGTCGGTGCTGGGCGAGGCGCGCACGCTGCTGGCCGCCAAGGGCAGCCCCGAGGAGCTCGAGCAGTACCGCGGCTTCGTCCTCAACCTGACCCACCGCGTGGCGGCGGCCCACAAGGAGAGCGACGGCAAGGACGGGGTCGGGGAGGCCGAGCAGGCCGCCATCGACTCGATCCAGCAGGCGCTCGCATGACGCCCGGTTAGAAGCACGACCGCAAGGGGGATCAGTTGAGGGCCGGGATGAGACGCAATCGCCGCAGCCGAACCGTCGCAAGGGCCCGCGGACCGGTGCTGGTCGCCGTGCTCGTGGCCGTGTGCGGGGCACTGCTGTGGGCGGGGGCACCGCTCGCGGCCGGCAAGGGATCCCATGTGACGCCCGCAGACCGTGCGGCGACCCGCGCCCTGCTGGAAGCCCGGCTGGCGTACGTGCGTGCTCAGATCGCGAGCGCGCCGGCGACCACGGCGGCCTTGGGCGCACTCGACGGCGCACTCGAAAACGAATGTCCCGGAGTCATGATCGGCGCTCCCCACGACACCCTCAGCGGCCTGTTCAGCCGCGAAAACGGACGCGGTCCCAAGCCGACCGCTCGCCAGGAAGGCGAAGAAAAACGCCACGACCGGCAGTTCTCCACGCTCCAGAGCGAGCTCGAAGCAGCGCAATCCGCGACAGAGCTGGCGCAGACGCGTGAAGCAGCCCTCGCATACGCCCGCGCTGCGCGGGCGCTGCGGTGGACCGACCCCGTCCTGACGGCGCTGACGCATCTTTCGGCCGAAGCGCTCGAAGCCGAGCTCGCCCGGCCTGTGCCACCCGTGTGCAGCGACATGAAGGCGTGGGTTGCGAGCGACTACCGGACGCTCAGCCCGAGTTCGAAGGCGATAGAACGATTCGAGGAAGAAGAGCTCGCACACCTGTTCAAAGGCCTGCGCCGGCTGATCGAAGCAAACGGCCACCTCGGGTCGATCGGCGGCTTTGAGGGGCCGAGCGCGAAACGCCTGGCGCACACGATCACCTCGCTCGAGACCTCGGAGGAGAAGCAGGCCAGGACGAGTGCACGGGCCGCCGAAGAGGTTCAGGTCAGGCTCGGCCTGAAGACGCAGGCCGAAAGCGAAGAGTCAGAACGGCCCCACAAAGGCTCAGTCGAGATAGGCCACGGGCGAACGCTCGCCCGCACCCGCTTCAAGGTCTACGTGGAACCGCCGGAGGCGGAACCCGGTCCCTTTGGCGAGACCCAGTGCAAGCACCCGATCAACGTGTACCCGGTATCGCGTGGTCAGGGGTCCGAAGGGCTCGTGCGGCTCACAACCGGCTCATCCAGCGAAGGTTGCCTCTCGGCCGCGCACCCGGCGGTCGAATGTGAAGGCAAGGCGTTGACGATCGAGTTGCGAACCGTGGCCGCTGCCCGCCGCGTACGGCTGACGCTGAGCGACGGGCGACGCGTGAGCTCGCCGGTGGCGCACGTCCCAGCGAAGCTGGGAGGTCCCGCCGGGGTGTACTACCAAGCGGTCCCTGCATCCGCGGGGGCCCCAACAAGGCTCGAAGAGCTCGGCGCCCGCGGCCGGGTGCTGCGCACGATCGCGCTCGGACACACCCCGAGGTGCCCGCCCCGGCCCGTCGAGGAACCCAAGCGGAGAACCCGGGCGCTGGCAACCGGCGCGCTGCCCGGGGGAGGTACCTTCACCATCGACGGGACCGACACGACGTACGAGAAACACGCGAGCTTCGCCCTGCGGGTCGAACTCGCAGCACTCGGGTCCTCCGAAGGCTTCAGCGAATCATCTGGATCGTCGCGCCCGCGGCACGAGTTCACCCCGCAGCTGGAAACCGGGTGCCAGCCGAGCGAATTCGCAATCGTCTACGGCCTCTTGCGCAAGCCCGGGGACGTGGTGCTGGCCCGCACCACGACGGGCTTGGTACCGCTGCGCAAGGTCAAGATTCCCAAGGCGCTGCACGCCGGCGGCGTGCTCGTGTATGCCGCGCTGCCGAGCGTTCCCCAGGAAGTCGTTGTGCAGACCCGGAAGGGCAGGAAGGTTTCAGCCACGAACCTCCAGACCAAGGCCCGCGACTCACGCGAAGTCTGCGAAGGGGAAGCCGAAGGCTAGGGCTGCTCTAGGCCGCGGTGAGGGCCCCGGCGGCCTGTGCCTCGAGCTGGGCCCTCGCCTTCTCGCAGGTGCTGCCGGTGACCTTCTGCAGACAGGCCGTGATCAGGTCCGACTCTTCGGCGGTCAGCGTCGCGAGGTGGCGCTCGATCTCGGCCTCGTAGACGACGCGCATCTCCTCGAGCATCCGCTCCCCCGCGGGGGTCAGCTGGGCGTGAAGGCTGCGGCGATCCGAGGAACAGGACACCCGCTCCAGATAGCCCGCCTCCTGGAGGCGATCCACGAGCTTCGTGATCCCGCCGCGGCTGAGGGTCAGCCACTCGGCGAGCTCGCTCATCTTGGGCGCGCCGTCGGGGCTGCTCCGCACGGCCGAAAGGATCTCGAACCAGCTCAGCGGCGGCAGGTCAGCGGCCGTGAGGGCACGCTGGACGCGGTCGGTGACGGCAGCGTGGCTCGTGACGACCGCTCGCCAGGCCTCGAGGTGCGGTGCAGCGGTGGAGGACGCCATGCCTAAATGATAGCTGAGGAAACAGTTGACGTAGAAATCATTTGGTCGGATCGGCCCTGTTCGTATGGGCCCCACCGCACCCCACGGGGTCCCGGCGCCGGCGGCTGATCAACGCCGCGCGGGCGCGTGCGCGGATGGTTCATCCGGGCGTCCGGGGAGGCGGCCCCGGCCACAACGCGGCGGTAGACTCGGCTCGATATCGATCCCGGCCGACCGCGTGCAGTCGAGAGCGGCGCGGGGGGCTTCTTCCACGAAAGGATCGCGCCGATGAGCAGCGAGCAGTTGGAGCTAGGGCCGGTTGACATTGTCGTGATCGGATTCCCGCCGGACGCACCGGCCACCGGCGAGTCGATCCCGCTCGTGGTCGACCTCGTCGACCGCGGGATCATCCGCATCCTCGATGTGATGATCGTGCAGAAGGGGACCGACGGCACCGTGGCGGAGCTCGAGATCAGCGATCTCGGCGCTCACCTGGAGGTCTTCGAGGGGGCCGGTACGGGGATGCTCGGAGACGAGGACGCCTCGGTGGCAGGCGAGGGACTGCAGGCCGGCGAAGCCGCCGTGCTGATCTGCTTCGAGAACTCCTGGGCCGCGCCGTTCGTCACCTCGGTGATGCGCAACGGCGGCCAGGTGCTCGCCTTCGACCGGATCCCGGCCGAAGACCTGATCGAGACCCTGCAGGCGCTAGAGGCCGCCGAGTAGCCCTTCCGAAAACGAACGACAGGAGACGAGATGCCACTTCTTCGGGGCGTTGCCCGAACCGCAGTGATCGCGGGGACCGCGACACATGTGTCCAACAACGTGAGCCGCCGACAGGGCAACAAGTGGGCGGCACAGGAAGAACAGCAACAGCAGCAGCAGATGGCCGCCCAGGCGCCCCCTCCGGCGGCGGCGCCCGTCGATGACTCGATGGACAAACTGAAGGAGCTCGGCCAGCTGCACGAGTCCGGCGTGCTCACGGACGAGGAGTTCGCCGCGGCCAAGGCCAAGATCCTCGGCACTTAGCGTCTGCTTCCGCGCGCGGTCCGGTCCACACCCGGACCGCGTGACAGCGGAAGCCGTCCTCGAAGCACCTCGACGAGCAGCCGCCGCTGCTGGAGCTGGCTGCGCCGGCGCGCCAGGGCGCCGGTGGGGAGCCCACCGGCGCCTGACGGTTCACGCTCGGCGGTTCACGGAGCGACGTCCATGAAGCCGTAGACGCTGCGTACCTGCTCGCCCTCGGTGACGAGCACGTCGAACCCGACGTACACCGGGTCCTGGCTGTCGGGGGGACCGGCGTACCACTGGAAGCGCGCCTGGTTGTGGTGCGCGTCGATCGGCCCGCCCAGACGGAAGCGATAGCCCGGGAAGCGCTCCTGGGTCGAGGCGATGAACTGGTCGAGCTGCTCGGGGCCGCGCAGTTCGACGTGGGGGTCCACGTAGGTGCTGTCGGCGCTGTAGAGATCGCGCAGCAGCTCCTGCCTGCGCGAGGGCTCGGTCTCGTTGAAGGCATCCAGGTAGCGCTCGACGAGTTGCTCGATGTTGACTGCGATCAGCTGCTGTGTGTCGGCCATGGTGGCTCCTTCGGTCGCTTGCATGCCGGCAGCGTGCCGCGGCGCAGGAGCGTTGTCGATTACGCCCGGGGTAATGCGTGGGCCTCCGGGTGGCCGTTCGATTACCCGCGAGGTAATGGCGCTCGCGGCAACCGCGGCTACGCTCCGGGCAATGGCAGCCACGCACGCGACCATCGGCTTCGGAGGGCTGCTGCGGGAGTGGAGACACCGGCGCAGCGTCAGCCAGCTCGAGCTCTCCCTCGACGCCGAGGTGTCCACGCGTCACCTCAGCTTCGTCGAGACCGGGCGCTCGCAGCCGAGCCGCGAGGTCGTGGTGCGCCTGGCCGAGTGCCTGCAGGTTCCGCTGCGGGAGCGCAACGCGTTACTGCTCGCCGCCGGCTACGCCCCCGTCTACGGCGAACGGGCGTACGACTCGCCCGAGATGCAGCCGGTACGCGACGCCCTCGAGCGCTTCCTGCGGGCGCACGAGCCCTACCCGGCGCTCGTGATCGATCGCCGCCACAACCTGCTGAGCGCCAACGACGCGCTGCTGGCGCTGACCGACGGCTGCGCGCCGCACCTGCTCGAGCCGCCCGCCAACGCGATCCGGGTGGCACTGCATCCAGAGGGCATGGCGCCGCGCACCGAGAACCTCGCCGAGTGGAGCTCCCACCTGCTCGCCCGCCTGCGGCGCGAGGCGGCGGTCACCGGCGATCCGGAGCTCGAAGCCCTGTACGAGGAGGTCAGCGGCTATCCCGGCGTGGCCGCCGAGGCGCCGGCGCCGGAGCGCGTGGCGGGCGAGATCGCAGTCCCGTTGCGGCTTCGCCTCGGCGAGCGGGAGGTCCTCTCCTTCATGTCGACCATCTCCACCTTCGGGACCGCCGTCGACGTGACCCTGTCGGAGCTCTCGATCGAGGCCTTCTATCCGGCGAACGCCAGCACGGCACTGCACATGCTGCGCCAGCTCGAAGGCTGAGCGCTACTCGGCTCTGGCGTACACGGTTACCACGGCGGCGCCGCCGAGCCCGATGTTGTGTTGCAGCGCGAGGTCCACGTCGGGCACCTGCCGGCCTTCGGCCTCGCCCCGCAGCTGCCAGGTGAGTTCCGAGCATTGGGCCAGACCGGTGGCGCCGAGCGGGTGCCCCTTGGAGATGAGTCCGCCGCTCGGGTTGACGACCGGCCCCTCGCCGCCGTAGGTCGTGGCCTGGGCCTCGACGAGCTTGTGGCCCTCGCCCTCGGCCGCCAGCCCCAGCGCCTCGTAGGTGATCAGCTCGTTGGCCGAGAAGCAGTCGTGGAGCTCCACCACGTCCACCTCCCCGACCTCCCGGCCCGCTTCCGCCAGCGCCCGCTCGGCCGCCACGCGGCTCATGTCGGCGCCCACCACGGCGATCGCGGAGCGGCTCTCGAAGGTGCTCGAGAGATCGGTCACGAGGGCCTGCCCGAGGATCTCCACGGCGCGGGGGGCGAGCCCGTGCTGTTCGACGAAGCGCTCGGAGGCGACAACGGCCGCTGCGCTGCCGTCGGAGGTGGGTGAGCACTGGAGCTTCGTCAGCGGCGCGTAGATCTCCCTCGCCTCGCGGATCTCATCGAGCGTGTACTCGTCCTGGAACTGGGCGTAGGGGTTGTTGACCGAGTGCTTGTGGTTCTTCCAGCCGATCCAGGCGAAGTGGTCCGGTTCGGAGCCGAAGCGCTCCATGTGCTCGCGCCCGGCCGCTCCGAACAGCTGCGGTGCGGGGGGCGCGTCCTCCCACTCGCGCAGTTCGGTCAGCGCCATGTAGTGCTTGTCGATGGGGTTCGTGCGGTCGGTGAACTTCGACCCCAGAGAGCCGAGCTCCATCCGCTCGAAGCCGACGGCCAGCACGCATTCGGCGAGGCCGCCACGCACGAACTGACGGGCGAGGTAGAGCGCGCTCGAGCCGGTCGAGCAGTTGTTGTTGACGTTCACGACCGGCACACCCGTGAGGCCCAGCCCGTAGACGGCCCGCTGGCCGGCGGTCGAGTCCCCGTAGCAGTAGGCCGCGAACACGTGCTCGAGGCCCTCGTAGGGGACGCCGGCGTCGGCGAGCGCCTTCGAGGCCGCCTCCTGGGCCCAGTCGGGGTAGTCGCCCTGCTTGGTGCCGGGCTTGTCGAACTTCGTCATGCCCACCCCGATGACGAACGCGCGGTTGCTCATGTGGTCTGTCCCTCCTGGTCGACGGCGCAGCCGGACCACGAGTTTCGCACGACCGCGCCCGCCACGGTTCCCGCA
Organism: uncultured Solirubrobacteraceae bacterium; assembly: GCA_963742395.1. GTDB lineage: Bacteria > Actinomycetota > Thermoleophilia > Solirubrobacterales > Solirubrobacteraceae > Palsa-744. The sequence goes on from CAVUME010000007.1 coordinate 421,209, forward strand.
GGCGCGCCGGCCACGTTTCCCGACGGGAGAACCGCCCCGGCGGGTGCAATGTGACGATCCGACTCCGCAGTTTGCGGAGACGCGCGCGGAGGGGTATTAACGTGGGGCAATGGCGGCCACCGACAGCGGCTTCAGCGAGTACCTGCCCCTCGTCCGACCCCTCGACGAGGAGCAGGCGCGACTGGTCGAGATCCTGGTGGCGGCCCGCGGTTCGGAGGTCAGCTTCGAGGAGCTGCGCAGCCAGGGGATCGAGAACCCCGCCGTGCTGGCGTATGAGCTCGAGATCGCCGGCCTGCCGATCAGCCACGTACAGGGCCAGAGGGCCGGGGGCCGCGCGAGCGCCGTCGGCCTGCGGCTCGACGCCACGCTGCCGCTGGAGATCCCTTCCCGGGAAGGCTCCCGCAACCGGGAGACCCTGCAGGAGAGCTCAGCGGCCGGCGCCGCTGCAGCTCCGAACGGCGGCGGACGGCGGCGCGTGGCGGCGCCGCCACGCCCGCCACGGGAACTGTCGTCGTGGATCGCGACGGGCGTCGCCGCGCTCGTCCTGATCGTCATCGTGGTGGCGCTGGTCGAGCGGGCCCGGGTCGGGCCAGCGGCAAGGGCCGGCACGCCGGATCCGCCCTCGCGGGCTCCGCGGCCGACCCACTCCGGGCAGCCCGCGAGCGCGTCCGCGCCGGCTGCCCGCGTCCGCCGCCCGCCCACAAGGCCTCACACCACGCCCATCACGCGACTCCCGCCGCACCGCCGCCGCCCCTCAGCCATGCCGCCCAGCTGCAACAGGCCGGCCACCTGCTGCTGGCGGAAGGCCGCTACGCGGCGGCCATCCCCGAGCTGCGGGCCGCGATCAGCGCCGGCGGCGAGTCGGCGGCGAACTGCAGCGAGCCGACCACCCCAGGATGCGTGGCGTATGCCGAAGCCCTGTATGACCTCGGCCGGGCACTGCGGCTCGACAACGCCAACGCGGCGGCCGGGGCGGTGCTGCGCGAGCGCCTGCGGATCGACAGCCAGCGCTCGGCCGTCCAGCACGAAATCGGGCTCAACCGCCACCGGCACGCGAACGCACCCGCGAGCCGCCAGCCGGCGCACGCGAAGACGCCCCACACGACCCCGACCACCCCGACCACCACGCCGAAGCGGACCCCTTCAGCGGCGCCCAAGGCCCACCCGATCACGGGCGGCGCCGCCGCGCCCGCACCGTAGAGGCGCAAGCCGGGCACGCATCCGCCCACGCCCGGTGGGCGGCCTACCGTCAGGCTGGGCGGCCTACCCGTCAGGCTGGGCGCTCCGTAGCTCGCTCAGGCCGTGGGCATCGAGACGGCGGCGACGTGGTCGTGGACGAACCGCACCACGGCGGCGCCCTCGCCCACGGCGGTCGCGCAGCGCTTCAGCGACCCGGCCCGCACGTCACCCGCCGCGTAGATGCCGGGCACGCTCGTTTCCAGCAGCCCGGGCACGCCGGCGTCGGCGCCCGTGAGGATGAAGCCCTTCTCGTCCCTGGCGACCGTGTCGCCGAGCCAGCCGGTGCACGGGGAGGCTCCCAGGAAGAAGAACAGGTAGGACAGCTGGAGCGTGTCCCCGTCGGTCAGCTTGACGGCCTCGAGCCTGCCCTCGTTGCCCTCCAGCTTGCAGATTTCCGAGCGGTCGCGAACAGCCACTCCGAAGTGGTCGAGCTCTTCGATCAGGTACTGGGACATCGTCTCCCGCAGATCGGCGCGGCGGTGCAGCAGCGTCACGAGCGCGCCACCGCGGGCCAGCCAGACGGCCGCCTGCCCGGCCGAGTTGCCGCCGCCGACGACCGCCACACGCTCGCCGCCGCACAGCTGTCCCTCGTGGGGCCCGGCGGCGTAGAAGGCGGTGATGCCCTCGTACTGCGTCCAGGCAGTCCACGGGCAGGCGCCTGTATTCGGCCCCGCTCGCGAGCACCACCGCGCGGGCTGCGACCTCGTTGCCTTCCTCCAGCGTGACGACGTGACGGTCCCCGCCCCCGCCCACCTGCAGGCTGTGGGCGCGGTAGGGCGTGGCCAGACGGGCGCGGAACTTGCGCGCCTGTGAGACCGCCCGGCTGGTCAGCTCGGTGCCGGTTATGCCGGCGGGAAAACCGAGGTAGTTCTCGATCCGCCTGGAGGTGCCGGCCTGTCCTCCGAGCACGGTGCTCTCGATCACCAGCGTGTCGAGTCCCTCGGAGGCCCCGTACACCGCGGCTCCGAGCCCGGCGGGACCGCCGCCGATGACCAGCAGGTCCACCTCCTCGCACGGGGCGAGCTCCAGGCCGATGCCGAGCGCGCGCAGCAGGGCGCCGTTGCTGGGGTTCTCCATCACGGCCCCGCCGGGGAGCCTCACGATCGGCGGGTTGGGCTGGCTGCCCGTTGGCGGCTCCGCTCTGGCGCCGGCACCCCTCCTCCTCGCCGGCCGCCGCAGGGGCGGTGAGCGTGTATGGCAGACGCTGGCGGCCCACGAACTCCAGCAGCCTGCGCGTGTCGGGCGACTCGCGCAGCACCGACGATCTCCAGCCCGATTCCATCGAGCGCCTGGAGCGCTTCGCGGCGCTCGACGAACGCGCTCAGCACCAGGTCCGAGAAGGCGCCGTCGTCGTAGAGCAGGCGCCTCAGCTTTTCGCGCTCGACGGCGATGTAGCGCAGCGGCTTGGTGACTTCGGCGGTCAGGAACACGGTCTGGCCGGACAGCAGGTTGACCTCACCGAGGAAGCCGGCGTTCCCGTGGCGGACGACCTCGCGCCCGGCTCCGTCCAGCAGCACCGACCTCCCCCTCCTCGATCGCGATGAAGGGATAGACGCTCGTCGCCGATTTCGTACAGCTTCTCCCCCACCTCGGCCGTGCGCCGCTCGCCGTGCTGGGCGAGCATCTCCAGCTGGGTGCTCGACAGGACTCTCGCGGAGGGGGACACCAAGACAGTTCAGATTAGTCACTTTTCGGCTCCGGGCCGGGCTTGCGTCCCTGCCGCGGCGGCAGGCCCAGGCCACCGCGGCCGGCGGGTGCGGGGGCGTCGGCCGGCCGCGGGTCCGCGCTCCCGGTGGCGCCCTGTGGCGGTTGACCGCAATGGTCCGGCAGGACTACACTCCGGGGCAGCCGGGCGGACGGCGCAGGAGCCGACCCACGGCCGCGAAAAGCAGGATCGGTCCGACTGGAGGGGGCGCCAATGAGGCTCAGGGGAATTTACGTGCTGGTGTTCGCCGCGGTGTGCTTCGCCGTTGCTCAGCCAAGAAAAGCGCGAAGAAGACGAACGGGAAGACGTGACCGACGGGGAAATCGTCGAACGCGAACTGGCCGCCGAACTCCCGGGCGAAGAACTATTCGACCAGGAACAACGCGAAGCCATGGCCGGCAAGGCGCCCGGAGAAGAAAAGGCGCCCGAAGCCGAACTCCTCGTGATTCGCCAGAGCGTCGTGGCCGGCGGAACGCACGTCAAAGTGAGGGTCACTCCTCACGGCTCGTTCACCAAGGTGTGGATGGGCATGGACTGGGCCAAAAAATGGCAACACCCTCGACCTTCTGCCCGACGAAGGGGAAGTAACACCCATATCGAAACGTCATTCCTGGGCACTGACTCGACGCGTGCGAAAGACCTCAAGGGCAAGTTCAAAGTGGGCGAGATACCGCCAGGTCGGCGAGTACGTGATCACGGCGGTGAACCGCTGGGGCGTGACGCGCGTGACCGGAACGTTCGGCGACTGCTACTGAGCGTCGGCACGGACACGATCCCCTGGTAGCGGGACTGCCGGAGCCCTAGGCGGCGAGCGCGGGCTGACCGGCCGCCGCGGCGCGGTCGGCCAGCACCGATCACGAGGTCGGCCAGCACCGTGCGCTGGTCGGCGTCGAGCAGGCTCGCCGTCCTCGCCGAAGGCGCTGTCGGCCTGTCCGATCGGCAGTTCGCCGTCGATCACGTCGGCGCCGATCACGCCGAGCACCTTGCGCACCTCGGCCTGGGCCCAGGCGGCGCCGAAGAGCCCGGTCGAGGCGCCGAGCACGGCCACGGGCTTGCCGCTCAGGGAGCTGCCGGGAAACGGCCGTGAGGCCCAGTCGAGGGCGTTCTTGAGCACGCCCGGGATCGAGCCGTTGAACTCGGGCGTGGCGATCAGGATCCCGTCGGCGTCGTCGATCGCCTCCCGCAGCGCGGCGACGGCGGGCGTCGGCCGGCTGCGACGTCGAGGTCGGCGTCGTACGGGGGCAGCTCACGCAGCCCGTCGTAGACGACCAGCTCCACCCCGGGCGGCAGCGCGCTCGCCGCCGCCCGCAGCAGGCGGGTGTTGTGGGAGTCCCGGCGCAGACTCCCGGAGATGCCGAGGATCCTCATCGTTACTGCTTTACGAGCTCGAGGTGCGCCTCGATGCGGACGTCCCAGGCGAGGGCGTCGCCACCGCTGGGGAGCGGGGCCTGCCAGTTGAGGCCGTAGTCGCGGCGGTCGATCCTCGTCTCGAGGTCGAAGCCCGCAACGTCGGTCCCGCTGAGCCCGACGCCGGAGGCGAAGTTGCCGTGGGCCGTGACCGGGTGGCTCACGCCGCGGATCTCGAGGTCGCCGTCGACCTCGACGCTGCCGTCGTCGGCGATCCGGATCTCTTTGGAGGTGAAGTCGATCGTCGGGGTCTGCTCGGCGTCGAAGAAGTCCGGCGAGAGCAGGTGGCCCTTGAGGTCGGCGATCGGGGTCTTGACGGAGTCGACCGGCGACGCTGCCGCGCAGGACGCCGTCCTTCAGGGACGCGTCGACCTGCTCGAACTGGCCGCGGAAGAGGGAGATGCCGTTGTGCTTGACGGCAAAGCCGAAGGTGCTGTGGATCGGGTCCACGGTGTAGGTGCCGGTGGGGACCTGTTGGAGGGTGGTGCTCATCTCTGCTGCTCCTTTCGGACCGGCGGGTCCTCACTGCACGCGATCTCACCGCCGGTAGTTGAGGGATGAATAATTTCCGTAGAAACCACTCTACCACAGTTTCGTTTCTTTGCAAACTATTTCCCCGCATACCTTCTCCGGCAAACCTGCTGCGGCTGCGGGGGGCCTCTGGGGCCGTCTACCCGAACCTCCCGGCTCCCAACCCACCGCAACGAAGAGGCAGCCGGAGGGCCTCCGGCCGGTGCCCGCACCGGCGCGGGTGGGCCCCTTTAAACTGGGCGGCCGCGGAGCACGGACACGCACATGGATCTCGGCTTAGGTGACAAGGTCGCCCTCGTGGGCGGCGCGAGCAGGGGCCTGGGGAAGGCCTCGGCGCTGGCCCTCGCCCAGGAGGGAGCGCGGGTGGCGATCTGCGCCCGCGATCGGGAGGCGCTCGAGGCGAGCGCGCAGGAGATCCGCGAGCGGACGGGCGGCGAGGTGCTGGCGATCGCCGGCGACCTGTCGAGCTCGGAGGGAGTCGAGCAGGTGGTGGCGGGAACGGTGGAGCAGTTCGGCGGCCCTGGACGTGCTCGTGGCCAACTCGGGAGGCCCGGCGCCCGGGCAAGTTCGGCGACCTCGACGACGACGCCTGGCGCCAGGGCTTCGAGGTCGTGACGCTCAGCTTCGTGCGCTTCGTGCGGGCTGCCCTGCCCCACATGCGGGCCCGCCGGTGGGGGCGCATCGTCGCCATCCAGTCCAGCTCGGTGAAGGAACAGGTCCCCTTCCTTGACCTCTCCAACGGCATCCGCCCGGGCGTGGCCGGTCTCGTGAAGGCGCTCGCGGGGGACCTGGCTCCCGAAGGGATCACGATCAACCTCGTTCTCCCCGGGACGTTCCTGACCGCGCGCATTCACCCCGGCCTGAAGGACGAACCCGAGCAGCTGGACCCGGCGCTGGTGGCGGATCTCGCGCCGCTGGCCCAGAGCATCCCGATGGGACGGCTCGGCCACCCCCGCGAGCTGGGGAGCCTGGTGGCCTTCCTCGCCTCCGAGCCGGCCTCCTACATCACCGGCTCCACCTACCAGGTGGACGGCGGCAAGATCCGCAGCAACGTCTAGACCCTATGTCGCAGGTTGGCCGTTGGGCTGGCCGTCGGAGTGAGTAGGCCGGACACTCCTCGCGGGGGTTTGTCTGGCCGGAGAACGGCTCCGGCTGACCCCAGAAAATTGAGGAGGTCCGGCCGTGACTGGGATTGTGACGTGGGCGGGGCTTGATGTCCATGCGCGCTCGACGCATGCAGCGGCGATCGATGTCGGGACGGGGGAGCTGGTTCGTGCGAGGTTCGGGCCGGGCATCGAGGAGCCCGTGGCTTGGCTTCAGGGTTTGCCCGGTCCGGTGCGTGCTTGCTATGAGGCAGGGCCGACGGGTTTTGGGCTCTATCGGGCCGCGAAGAGGGCTGGCGTGGATGTGCAGGTCATCGCGCCGGGCAAGACGCCGCGGGGTTCTTCTGACCGGGTCAAGACCGACCGCAAGGACGCCGAGTTGCTCGCGCGTTTGCTGCTCGCTGGCTCTTTGACGACAGTCGTGGTCCCGCCGCCCGAGTTCGAGGCTGCCCGGGAGCTGATGCGCGCGCACGATGCGTGCAGGCGGGATCTGATGACCGCTCGTCACAGGGTCTCCAAGATGCTGCTCCGTCACGGCCGGGTCTATCCGCAGCCCAGTACCTGGACCGTGGCGCACCGACGCTGGCTCGCTCGTCAACAGTTCGAGGAGTCCGTGAGCGATCTTGTGTTTGCTGATCTGCTCGCGGCCGTCGACGGCCTGACCGCACGCAAGACACAGATCGCCGAGCGGCTCTCGCGCCTGGCCCAAGAGGAAGCGTGGTGGGCGACAGTCGCGAGGCTCAGGTGCTTCCGTGGAATCGACACCCTGACCGCGTTCGCGCTTCACCTCGAGCTCGGCGGGGACTGGCAGCGCTTCGAACGAGCGAGCGCCCTGAGCGCCTGGCTCGGGCTGATCCCATCCCTTCACCAGTCCGGCCAAACAACCCATCAAGGCTCGATCACGAAGACCGGCTCCGCGCTCGCGCGGCGGCTGCTGGTCGAGTCCGCCTGGCACTACGGACGCCCCCGCGCATCGGGGTGACCCTCCAAAACCGCCAGCAAGGCCAGCCCGCCCACGTCTTGCAGATCGCCAACCGTGCCCAGCAGCGCCTCCACCGCGTCTATCACCGCATGCGCGCCCGCGGCAAGCCACACAACGTGATCGTCGTGGCATGCGCCCGCGAGCTGGCGTGCTTCCTCTGGGCAGCCGCGACAGCCGACTGAGCACGCCCGACAGCCCTACCGGTCGGGAGGCCAGGGCGCCGGGCCACAAGCAGCCGGCACGCGCGGTCCTTCTATGGGCAGCACCCCAACAAGAGTGCCACGCCCGTTTCTAGACAGCGCACGCCGGCAGCACGAAACCGGGCCCTGGGGTACCCAACCCCCGCATCATCAGACTGGCAACGCCGATACCGAGCCCGGCGCCCCGGCCTCCCGACCACAACCAACGCCCATCAAACGGGCACGATCAACCCTGCCCACTTGACAAAAGCCACGCCATATCAGAAGCGCTTCACGAACTCGAGCGCGCGGTCGGCGACCTCTCGCCAACCGCTGTCGATCGTGAGAGCGTGACCGCGGTTGGGGACCTCGGTGAACTCGGTCGGGCTGGAGTTGCGCTTCTGTTTGTTGAAGGACGCCTTCGTGATGGCGCGGGGGACGGTGTGGTCGGCGCCCCCGGAGACCAGCAGCAGCGGACCGCGCTGCGGGTTGCGGGTGTCGACCCTGACCTCCGTGCGCGGGTTGAAGTTCGCGAACGCCGCCTGGAAGAGGGGCGCCCCCGGGGCGGGCACGTGGAAGGTCTCGTGCAGGTGGCGGGCCTCGTCCTCGGAGACCGCGTTGGCCCAGCCGTAGCGGAACTGGGGCAGGGTGAGGCTGATCGCGCGCTTGCGGTTGGCAGGGTTGGCGAGCACCGGCATGGCCGAGCGCAGGGCCGAGATCGGCAACGGCAGCACGCCGCGAAAGGGCGCCGGATCGATCGCCACGGCGGCGACGCTCTCGCCCCGCCCGGCGGCGATCTGGGCGAGCAGCCCGCCGAAGGAGTGGCCGACCACGACCGGCTTGCTGGTGAGCGCCGCGATCACCTCGGAGACGTGGTCGGCGACCTGGCCCACCGTCTTGCCGGCGAACACGTCCGGCTGGGTCCTGGCCTGCTCGACCGTCTCCGGGTCGTCGGGCCACTCCACCGCCACCGGCGCATACCCCGACTGCTCGAACAGCTGCTCCCACGGCAGCCAGCTCCCGGCCAGCAGCCACAGGCCGTGGATGAAGATCGCCGGGGTCCTGAACGCCCGCGTTGGCGGCGTCGATCTGCTGTTTCTCGCGGGCGCTGACCAAGGCGCCGCGAACGCTACCGTTCGCCGCTAATGGACGCCCACCGGCGCACACTGCCGTTCTCCGAGCGGACCGCCTGGGGGCGGAACCTGGCAGCGCCCGTGAGGGACTTCCTCAACACCGAAACGGGTGGGGCGGCGCTGATGCTCGGGGCGACGGTCGTGGCGCTGCTGTGGGCGAACATCGCAACCGCCTCCTATGAGTCCACCTGGACGACGGTGATGTCGATCCGGATCGGCGACGCGGGCGTGACGCTGGACCTGCGCCACTGGATCAACGAGGGCCTGATGACGCTCTTCTTCCTGGTGGTCGGGCTGGAGGCCAAGCGCGAGCTCGACCTCGGGGAACTGCGCGAGCGCCGCCGGATCGTGCTCCCGGCCGTGGCCGCCGTCGGCGGCGTGCTGGTGCCGATCGCGATCTACCTGGCCTTCAACGCGGGCGGGTCGGGGGGACACGGATGGGGCGCGGCGATGTCCACCGACACGGCCTTCGCGCTCGGGGTGCTGGCGCTGCTGACCCCCCGGGCGGCAACCCGCATGCGCGTCTTCCTGCTCACGCTGGCGGTGTTCGACGACCTCACCGCGCTGGGCGTGATCGCGGTCGTCTACACCAGCCACGTCTCCGCCACGGCCCTCGCCGCCGCGGTCGCGCTGTTCGTCGTGCTCTACGCGCTGCGTTACCTCCCGGTGGGCCGTACCGCCGCGTCGGTGGTGGTGGCGGTGGCGCTGTGGGTGGCGATGCTGAAGTCGGGCATCGACCCGCTCGTGAGCGGGCTCGCGGTGGGGCTCGTGACGAGCGCATATCCGCCCGAGCGCGGGGACCTCGAGCGGGCCAGCGCGCTCGCGCGTTCGTTCCGCGAGCAGCCCACGCCGGAGCTCGCGAGGTCGGTGCAACGGGGGGTGGCGGCTTCGATCTCGGCCAACGAGCGCATGCAGTACGAACTGCACCCCTGGGTCAGCTACGTCGTGCTGCCCCTGTTCGCGCTCGCCAACGCCGGCGTGCACATCACCGGCGGCCTGCTCGAAGGGGCGATCGAATCGCCGGTCTTCTTCGGCATCGTGGTGGGCTACGTGGTGGGTAAGCCGATCGGGATCACGCTCGGCAGCTGGCTCGCCTCGCGGCCCGCACTGCACGGACCGCGTCCGCTGATCAGCGGCCCGATCCTGTTTGCCACGGGCACCTGCGCCGGGATCGGCTTCACGGTCTCGCTGCTGATCTCGAACCTCGCCTTCACGGGCGTGACACTCGAAGAGGCGAAGCTCGCGGTGCTGTGCACGCTCGTGCTGGCGCCACTGTTGACGTGGTCCGCCCTGTGGCTGGTCAAAAGGCTCCCCACCGAGGTGCGGGCCCGCCAGATCCGGGGCACGGCCGAGGACATCCCGGATCTGACCGACGACGTCGACCCCGAGCGCGACCACATCCGCGGCCCCGAGGACGCACCCGTGACGCTGCTCGAGTACGGCGACTTCGAGTGCCCCTACTGCGGGCAGGCCGAGCAGACGATCCGCGAGCTGCTGGTGGGGCAGGGAACCGACGTCCGCTACGTGTGGCGCCACCTCCCCCTCAACGACGTGCACCCGTTCGCCCAGCTGGCCGCCGAAGCCTCCGAGGCGGCGGCCGCCCAGGGCAGCTTCTGGGAGATGTCCGAAACCCTGCTCGACCATCAGGGGGCCCTGCGCTGGAGCGATCTGATGCGCTACGCCGAGGAGCTCGACCTCGACGTCGGCCGTTTCACCTCCGAGCTGCGCGAGGGCGAATACGCCGACCGCATCCTCGCCGACGTGGCCAGCGCCGACGAGAGCGGGGTCACCGGCACGCCCACCTTCTTCATCAACGGACGCCGCCACTACGGCCTCTACGACCTGCAGACCCTCACCGAAGCGGTCACGGCGGCCAAGCGCCGAGCGGTGGCGTTCTCGGCGGCCTGAGCCCTGCCGCCGCGGGGCAGGCGCGACCCTGCAGGGCAGGCGCGACCCGAGCGGGACCGGCGCGGCCCGAGCGGGACCGGCGACGGCCCGAGCGGGACACCCGCGGGCAGGCGCGACCTCCATCCCGCGCCGTCCGTATTCTTGTGCGGCCGAACTGCCGTTCGCGGCACGAGGTCAAGGGCTCCGTTTGGCAACCGGTGCGGCCCTGTGGGGGATATTTCAAATCCACATCGAAGGGGGCAGCAATGGTGTTTGACGGCTACCGCGAGCGAAACGAAACGCATCAGGTCGGGGGACCGTCGCCGGCGGATGACGACGGGAAGGACGCACACTCGTGGCGTGCACGGCTCGCGCCGTACGCGGTGCCCGATTCGCAGCGGGCGTTTCTGTGTCTGGCGACCTCGGTGCTCCCCTACCTGGGGCTGACCGTCGCCCTCTACCTGCTGCTCAAAGACTCCGCCCTCGCGGTGCTGCTGGTGATCCCGGCGGCCGCCTTCCTGGTGCGGTCGTTCATCGTCTTCCACGACTGCACGCACGGCTCGTTCTTCGCCTCCCGGCGCGTGAACCTCTGGCTGGGCCGCTCGATCGGCCTGCTCCTGTACGCGCCCTTCACACGCTGGCGCCACGATCACGCCGTCCACCACGCGTCCTCGGGCGACCTCGACCGGCGCGGGACGGGCGACGTCCGCATGCTGACGGTGGCCGAGTACGAAGCCTTGTCCCCGGGAGCGAAACGTGCCTACCGGCTGGAGCGCCACCCGCTGGTGATGTTCGGGATCGGGCCCCTGGTGGCGTTGATGATCGGCCCGCGCATCGTCGCCAAGAACGCGCGCCCGAGGATGCGGCGCAGCGTGCTCCTCACCGACGGGGCGATCCTCGTGATGGTCGGCCTGCTCGTGTGGGCGCTCGGCTGGCGCGACTACCTGATCGTGATCTTCCTGCCCGCGCTGCTGGCGGGATCGGCCGGCATCTGGCTGTTCTACGTCCAGCACCAGTTCGAGGACGCCTACTGGGACGACGGCGAGGACTGGACCTTCACCGACGCCGCCCTGCGCGGGAGCTCGTTCCTGAAGCTGCCCGAGGTGCTGCGCTTCTGCACCGGCAGCATCGGCTACCACCACGTCCATCACCTCAACGCGGGGATCCCGAACTACAACCTCAAACGCGCCCACGATCGAACGCCGGCCCTCCACGACGTGCCGACGCTGACGCTCAGCGACGGCCTGAAGGCGACCAAACTGCGCCTCTACGACGAGCGTCGTGGGCGCCTGGTCACCTTCCGCGAGGCGGCTACCGCTCCTGCTCCGGAGGCGGCTACGACACCCGGTCCCGTGCACGCGACCCCGGTGCCCGCGGTTTCCGTGCAGGACCGCTGAGCAGGGCGAAAGCCAGGGGGCGAAACGCGAGGGCACCCGGGCCGTAGCGGCGCTATTTTCGTGGCGTGGCCTACGACCCGGAGCTCGCCGAGCGGCTGCGCGAGCAGCTCGCGCAGGTCGAGAACGTGACCGAGAAGGGGATGTTCGGCGGGCTCGCCTTCCTGATCGACGGGAACATGGCCGTGACCGCCTCCCGCCGGGGTGGCCTGATGGTGAGGGTGGGACCCGAGCAGGGCCCGGCGGCGCTCGCGCGTCCCCACGCGCAGCAGATCGAAATGGGGGGCCGGCCGATGACGGGCTGGGTCTGGGTTGCGGACGAGGGCGTCCGGACCAAGCGCCAGCTGCAGTCCTGGGTCCGCCGCGGGGTCGAGTTCACCCGCTCGCTGCCACCGAAGGGCTGAGCGCTCAAGCCGGCCGGGGCGGCCAGCGGGTCGGCGGTCGCTCGTCGGGCGCGGGTCGGCGGTCGCTCGCCGGGCGCTCGCCGGAGGCCCCACTTCAACGACCTCCCCGACGCCCCCATCTCTCGACGGGTCGGCCGAACACGGCGAAGGCCAGGACGGCCAATCCGATCACGAGCAGGGCCTTGCCCACCACCGAGCTGACGGTGACCCAGGCGGCTCCCGCCAGCAGGCCCACGAGGACGAGCGCCGCCGCCCACAGGGCGCACCCCAGCGTGGTCAGAAGCACGAACGGAACCAACGGCACGCCCTGGGCGCCGGCGGGCAGCGAGACGAAGGTCCGTGCGAGCGGGAGCAGCCGTGCCGTGAAGACCGCGCGGGTGCCCTGGCGTTCGATCATCCCCTCCCAGCGTCCGAGCACGCCGGAGACGACCGGCACCCCCGCCAGCACGCGGCTCGCGCCGACGCCGTAGGCGATCAGGGAGCCGAGGAGGTTGCCCGCCGTGGCCGCCAGGATCGCGAGCGGGAGGCTCATCCAACCCTGGTGGACGGCAAACCCGGAGAAGATCAGCGTGACCTCGCTCGGCACCGGGACGCAGGCGCTCTCGGGCACCATCAGCAGGAACACGCCCCAGGCTCCGAACTCCTCGATCAGGCCGACCACACATCCGGGGCTACCCGTTGTCGGGGATCGCTAGCCGGTTGGCGGCCCTGAGCGTCTGGCGGCCGCCGCGCGAGGGCCCCGGAGCGATGAGGCACCGCCCCGAACAAAACGAAGCGGGCCGGTGGGGGCACCGGCCCGCTTCGACGCGAGCAGGGAGGAACTGCTCTCGGTCTAACGCATACGAGGGTCGATGTAGAGCTCGTAGAGCTCGGACGACGATTCCTTGGCGGAGCCCCTGGCCGTGAACACGAACCTGACGGGCCGCGGACCTTCGGCGTTGCCGCCGAGCTGGGGCCGGACTTCAAACGTCGGCGAGGGGCTCCAGGAGCCTTCCGCCTGGAGTTTGGCGACGGTCCTCGCGACCGCGACGCTCTTGGCCGTCGAGTACACGACCTGGGTCTTTACGACGCCCCGGTTCCCGGCAAGCCACACGCGGGCTGTGGGGTACAGGAGCGTCACACACGTGGGCGGGCTCACGGCCTGGGCGCCTTTCGGGAGCTGCAGCACCGATCCGGTGGATCCGTCCGGGTGGCTCGAGGTGACGAGCTTCGCCCCGCCTGAGAGCGTCCATCCTTCTTCGGCTCCGGCGAACTGCGAGCCGGCCACGAGCGTGTAGAGGTTGTTATCGCCGAATGCTTCAAACGGCTGCGTGAAGGTCTCCCCTTCGCAGCTCGCGGCCACGGTCTTGGCGGCGACGGTCGTGATGGCGCCGACCGATTCACTGCCGCCGGTCGCTTCGCTGGGACTCGTCGTTTCCGCAGTGGCGGGCGCTTCGCCGGCGGACGTTTCGCTGGCGGGCGCTTCGGTGGCGGCGATTCCTTCGCCGCCGGTAGCCACTTCGCTGGAGTTCGCGGCGTCGCTCGCCGCAAGGGCCGAGGAGGCCGTTGGTACTTCGCCGCTTGAGGCGAGCGCCGTCGCCGAGCAGATGCCGAATACGAAGAGAGCGGTACACGCCGCGACCATCGCCGCCGTGCGCGCACCAGATTGAGCCGAAGTTGTGAACACAGGTCCTCCCTGTTGTTCACTGGCAGCCGAGCCATCTCGTGTCCGAGACCTCATGCTTTGCGTCCCCGCCTCGCGACGGGTTTGCCTTTGGCAGTGGATTTACTTGTCCCCGCACCATCGGGACGCGCGCAGGTCCCCTTTAGGGCAACTGGACAGTCGTACTAGCGGGGCGGCTAGGCCTTCTTGGCCCGCCGTTCGGCCATCTGCTCGTCGCGCTTCTCGCGGGCTTCCGCGTAGGACTGCTCGACGAGCGTTCTGCCGCCCTCCCAGCCGAAGGCGCGGATCAGCAGGATCAGCGCGAGGACGATGCTCCAGGCCGTCTCCACGAGCTGCTGGGCGACCGAGTAGGCGGTGGCGTTGGTGGCGCTGGTGATGCCTTTCAGCGACAGCGTGTTGAAGCCCTGCACGACGCCGGCCCCGCCGGGGGTCACGGAGGTCATGTTGGCGATCGAGTTGCCGGCCACCACGCGCATCAGCGTGTGGAAGCTGACGGGGATGTCATAGGCGGCGAGGAAGACCGCGATCGTCCCCACCATCGCCACCCAGCTGAGCACCTCCGGCGCCAGCACCCCGACCAGGTAGGGGCGTGCGTGGGCGATGATCTCGCCCGCCCTCCTTGGCCTGCTCCCACCACTTCTCGATGCGGGCCCTCAGGAGCCGTACGACGAGCGCGATCAGGGCCGCGCCGCCGACCAGGATGATCACGACGGAGACGGGGTGTTCTTCGATGAAGCCGAACTGCTGGCTTGAAGGTGTCGCCGAGCGACAGGAACAGGTACAGCCAGGTCCCCACGCCGATGGCGGTGTAGAAGACTTTCTGGACGACGTAGCCGGCGATCACGCCGGCGAAGGTGGCGCCCGCGATCGTGGCCAGGAACATCAGCAGCATCACGAACGTGCCGAGGTTGGCGGGCAGCACGAAGTTCAGCGCCACGGCGGTCGCGTAGCAGGCGTAGACCTGCATCCAGCGGACGGCGACGCGGCCGTAGGCGAAGCGCAGGATCGAGTACCAGGCGTAGGCGGTGGTGGTCGTCTGCAGCGTGATCAGGGCGATCCCCGCCAGCAGGTAGCCGATCGAGATCTTCGTGATCGTGTTCCAGAGGTCTTCGAACCAGCCGCTCAGGTCCCAGCCGAAGAGGTTCGCGGCGGCCCCGATCAGGACCACCACGAGCACGATGATCGCCAGCCGCCGCAGGCGCTCGCGCCAGCGCGAGGCGGGTGCCTCGTGGTGTGCGCGATCTACGTGGGCTGCGCTCATCTGGAGTGCGGTGGCAGCCCCCTTTCGCCGCCACGGCGTCTTGAATGATCACATCCGCGCCCCCGACAAGAGAGGAGCAGGCCGTGCGCAGCGACATCGTGCCCGGTGGGAGCTTCCCCGACTACGAGCTCACCGACCATGAAAAGACCCGCCGGAGGCTGAGCGAGCTGCAGGGCTCCGACCCGATGATCCTGGTGCTCTCGCGGGGGACATCTCCGTCGCGGGCATGCGAGAGGCGTGGGACGCCGGCAACCGGCAGCGCTTCTACCCCTACAAGGGGGCCGATCAGGCGAGCTGACGCTGGACCGCCGGCTCGCCCTCGGCGACGGCCGTCGCCGCCGGAGCAGGCTCGTCGGTAGCCCTCGCAACGTCCTTGGCGTGGTAGCGCCCGCCGCGCATGGCCGAGGCCGCAGCCGCGATCAGACATGCCACGATCGAGAACACGAACGCGTTGTCGAGGCCGTTGTGGAACGGCTTGGAGATCAGCTGGGGGAAGAACCTGCGGCCGGTCAACAGCGCCTGACTATGGGCGCTCAGGCCGGAGAGCACGTGGGCGCCGAGCAGGTGCTGGATCGGGTTGTAGCCGAGGAAGGCGGCGAACAGGACCGAGATCGGGGGCAGGTGGGCGGCGCTGGAGGCGGCTGCCGCGGGCACCCCGTGGGCGGTCAGGCCGCTGTCGAGCGTGTGGGGCAGCGTGCCCGACAGCCCGATGACCATCAGCGAGAAGAAGACCCCTACCGAGATCACCTGGGCGGAGTTCTGGAAGGTCTGGTTCATGCCCCCGCCGGCGCCGCGGTCGCCCGGGGGCAGGCTGTTCATGACGGCGGCGCGGTTGGGCGAGGCGAACATGCCCATGGCGACACCGTTGAAGGCGAGGATGACGGCGAACAGCGGATACGGGAAGTCGATCGGCAGCAGCAGCAACAGCGCGAAGCTGACCGCGCATGCGACCATTCCGCCGCTGGCGAACCCCCTCGCTCCGAAGCGGTCGGACAGGTAACCGGAGGTGGGGCCGCTGATCAGCATCCCGCACGTCAGGGGCAGGATGTAGATGCCCGCCCACAGGGGCGTGTCGGTGAAGTTGTAGCCGTGCTCGGGCAGCCAGATCCCCTGCAGCCAGATGATCAGCATGAACATCAGCCCGCCGCGGGCGATCGCCGACAGGAAGGTCGACAGGGTGCCGAAGCTGAAGGCGCGGATTCTGAACAGGGGCAGCCGGAACATCGGGTCCGGCGCGCGGCGCTCGATCACCGCGAAGGCGCTCAGCAGGGCGATCGAGACCCCGACCAGGCCCAGCACCCGAGCGCTCATCCAGCCGGTGGAGTGCCCGCCCGCGGGACGGATGCCGTAGGTGATCGCCACCATCAGGCAGATCAGCCCGAGGGCGAACGTGAGGTTGCCCCACCAATCCACTTTCGCTCGTTTGTGGACCCCGATCTCGCGCAGCTTGAGGTAGGCCCAGACGGTCCCGAACAGCCCCACCGGCACCGAGATCAGGAACACCAGCCGCCAGTCGATGGGGGCCAGCAGGCCGCCCAGAATGAGCCCGATGAACATCCCGCTGACGGCGACGATGTTGTTGATGCCCAGCGCCATGCCACGCTGGTGCTGGGGGAAGGCGTCGGTGATGATGGCGGCCGCGTTGGCGAGCAGACAGGCGCCGCCGATCCCCTGGACGATGCGAAAGCCGATCAGGTAGTCGGCCCCGGCGCGGCCGGTGAGCCAGTCCGCCGCCAGCACCAGCGAGGCGGCCGTGTAGATGACGAAGCCGAGGTTGTAGATGCGCACGCGCCCGTACATGTCCCCGAAGCGCCCGAGGCTCACGATCAGGACACTGCCCACGATCATGTAGCCGAGGATCATCCACAGCAGGTAGAAGCTGTTGGCGGGCTCGAGCGGATCGAGTTTGATGCCGCGGAAGATGTCCGGCATCGCGATCAACGTGATCGACAGGTCGAGCGTTGCGAGCAGCACCGCGAGGGTGGTGTTCGACAGCGCGACCCACTTGTACCGGTCTCCCACTCTGATCTATTCTACAGGTAACCTGTTCAGGCAAACTGTTGAAATGATCCTTTCCTGATGCCCGTGGCCTCCGACACCGCCATGATCGCCAGCGAGCTGCGAGGGGTGATCGGCCGCCTCGTCCGGCGCCTGCGGGCCGAGCACCGCTTCCCGCTCTCCCACGGCGCCGTGCTGGGGCGCCTGGACCGCGAAGGGGCGGCCAGCGTCAGCGACCTCGCCTCCCGCGAAGGCGTCAAGCCCCAGTCGATGGCCCAGACCGTGGGGGACCTCGAGGGCGAGGGCCTCATCTCACGCCGGCCCGACCCCGCCGACGGCAGGCGGATCCTGGTGGAGCTGACCGAGGCCGGCACCAGCGCCCTGCAGGCCGACCGCCGCCACCGGGAGGGGTGGCTGGCGACGGTCATCTCCGAGCAGCTCACCCGTGAGGAGCAGCAGCTGCTGGAGCGGGCCGTGGGGCTACTGAAGCGGATCTCCGAGAGCTAGCGTCCGGACGGTCCGTGCCGGCCGTCGACCGCCGAGCGCTACTGCGCCGGCAGCGTGCGGGGCAGGCCGAAGCGGCTGAAGACGCCCGAGTCGGTGAAGCCGGTGAGCGCCGAGATGCGATCCCCTTCGAGCGTGAGCACGGTCAGGACGCTGGCGTGGGAGACGGCGCCGTGGGGGTCGGTGACGTAGGTCGCGATCGCCGGCTGGGTGTTGGCGCGGGTCGGGACGAGGCGCACCGCCCGGTCCGCCCGGTTGCGGAATATCGCCTCGAAGAAGGTGGCGATCGCCTCGTGACCCTGGTACTCGAGCGGCAGGGGTGGCATCGTCAGCCACGAGTCCTCCGTCAGCAGGGCGATGATGCGGGACGAGGTCGCTGGCTTCCCAGGCGTCGGCGAAGGCCGTCGACGAGCTCACGCTCCGCGGTCGACTCGGGGATCGGTGCCTCGTCGCGCCCGCTCGGCAGACGCTCGTCCATGCGCGCGCGGGCACGCTTGAGGGCACTCTTGACGGAGTCCTCGCTGGTGTCGAGGAGCTCGGCCACCTCGGATGCGCGGTAGCCGAGCACGTCGCGCAGCACGAGTGCCGCCCGCTGGCGCGGAGGCAGGGCCTGGAGCGCGGCGATGAACGCCAGCTCCACCGTCTCGCGGGACTCGTAGCGGGCGTCCGGGCCGGGAGCCGTGTCCGTGAGTCCCTCCAGCAGCACGTCGGGGTAGGGCTCGAGCCAGGTCGGCTCGGCCATGCGGGTCGGGGGAGGGAAGTTGAGCGTGGCCTCGTTCGCGGGGACCGGGCGGCGGCTGGCGTCGCGCAGCGCGTTCAGGCAGCGGTTGGTGGCGATCCGGTACAGCCAGGAGCGCACCGAGGCACGCCGCTCGAAGCTCCCGAGCCCGCGCCAGGCGCCGAGCATCGTCTCCTGGACCATGTCCTCAGCGTCCTGCATCGAGCCGAGCATCCGGTAGCAGTGCAGGTGCAGCTCCCGGCGCAGGGGATCGGTCAGCTCGCGGAAGGCCTGCTCGTCGCCGGCGCCGGCACGCGACAGCAGTTCCTCGCTCACGCACTGATCCTCGCATTCCTCGGGAGATGTGGCCATCACGAGTTCAGACACCGGCCGGGGCGAAAAGGGGTCACTGCGAAAAGACGACCCCTCCGGGGCGCCCGGTGACCCCTCGTGGCGCTCGGTGACCCCTCCCGGGCCGGGCCGGTGTCTAAGCGATCAAACACCCCAGCCCGACCAACAAGGAGGACCCAGCAATGCCGACATACCTGTTCACATACCGAGTTCCCGAGGCCGCGATGCAGGAGCAGCCCGACGAGGCGGCCCGCGCGGCGAGCTTCGCGGCCTGGACCGGGTGGTTCGAGAGCATGGGCTCGAGCGTCGTCGAGAAAGGCAACCCGGTGAGCGAGCAAACGACCGTCGGCAGGCAGCCGACACCCGCGTCGGCGGCTACTCGCTGATCGAAGCCCCCGACGCCGCCGGTGCTGCGGCACTCGCCAAGGGATGCCCCACGGTGCAGCTCGGCGGCGGCGTGGAGATCGGCGAGATCATGGCCGTGCCCACCGCCCCGGGCAACGGAGCCGCGGCGGCGCGGGCGGGCTCGGCGGCCTGAGCGGCCCGGCCCACGCCACGCACGCGGGCGAGTCGCCGGCGGTTCCCCGAGACCGCCGGCGCCGCTCTCGCCCGGCTTGACGGTTGCTGGTGGAGCAGGCGGTGCGCGACGCCGGCATCAGCTGACCGCACGCGGGCGCGCGGGCGGTGGCCGCGGATCAGAGGTAGTCGAGCCCCAGTTCGGGCATGTCTCCCCTGCCGCCGGGGACGAGGTCGAGAACGTTCCACAAGGGCCAGATCGAGTCCACGTGGCGAGCGTGCTCGCCCTCGTCGCGCGGAGCCCACATCAGCTCGGTGGCCCACGAGTGACGGATCTCCTCGCCGTCGCGGACGAACACGTTCAGCATCGGCATCTGGTCGCCGTCGGCGGTTTCTCCGTGATAGTCGCGGTTGAAGTGGTTGTTGCGAGAGGACAGCAGCCGCAGGTGGCGCCAGCCGCGGTCCTGGGCGAAGGCGGCGACGCGCTGCGGGTCGGACCTCGCGATCACCGCGAGGTTCACCTGGCGGGTCAGATGGTGGGCCGCGCCGTCGAGTGAGTCGAGCATCGAGGTGCACGAGGGGCAGGGGGTCTCCTCGAGGGGCAGCTCGGCGGTCCTGCCCTCCACGGGCCCCGGCCGGGTGTCCCCGGCGTGGCGCGGGAACATGAAGTTGTAGGTGACCAGAATGTCCTTTTGGGGGGCGAACAGAGCCGAGAAGGAAATCTCGCCGGGGGCGCCCCCTACCCGCTCGAAGACGTAGTCCTCGGGCACGACACCGCCGGGCGGTAGCGCTCGCCGCTGGGCGGCCACCCGCTCGATCGCCCGCCGCAGATCGACCTCCGCCTCCAGCAGGCGGTTGCGCTCACGGCGGTACTCATCCGTCTCACCGGGGAAGCGGTTGTCGTGTGCCACGGGCAGCGGAGATGAGTCTAGTCGCGGCCGAGCGCCGCTGATCCGCCGTCACCGGGCTGACCCGGCCGCGCGCTGAGGCGGCCCGCCCGGCCACGCGACACACCAGCTAGCCCCACCCCCGCCTGCCAGGTGGCCGCATTGGCGGGGACGTCGAGCCGGACGAAGCTGGCGATGGATCACAGGCAATCGAAAGGGAGCCGCCATGAACATCGCCGCCCGAGCAGGTCGCTGGAGTGCCGCACATTGGAAGACCGCCACCTTTGGATGGCTCGCCCTGGTCGTGGTGGCGATCGCGGTGGGCAACGCCGTGGGGACCGTGAAGCTCGCCAACCGGGAACAGTCCACCGGCCAGGCGGCGCGCGCCCAGGCGATCCTGGAACGGGCCGGCTTCGGCGAACACGCGGGCGAGGACGTGCTCGTGCAGAGCAGCTCCCTGAGCAGCTCTGACTCCGCCTACAGGCGGGAGCTGGCGACGGTGGTGGCACGGCTCGGCGCCCTGCCGCAGGTCACGAAACTGCGCTCGCCGCTGGCGCCGGGCAACGCCGGGCAGCTGTCGAAGGACGATCACTCGGCGCTCGTGGAGTTCGAACTGAAGGGGCCCGCCGAAGATGCCTCCGAACACGTCCTGCCGGTGCTCGCGGCGGTCTCCTCGCTGCAGCGCTCGGCGCCGGGCTTCCAGGTCAAGGAGTTCGGCGAGGCAAGCGGGGAACGGGAAGTGCGCAAGACCGTCAGCGCCGGACTCTCCCGCGCCGAGGAGCTGTCGCTGCCGATCACCTTCGCGGTGCTGCTGATCGCCTTCGGAGCGTTCGTGGCAGCCGGCCTGCCGGTGCTGCTCGCGTTCTCGGCGGTGCTCGGCTCCGGTGGCCTGGCGGCGCTCGCCAGCCACCTCGTGCACGCCTCGGAAGCGACCAGCTCGGTGATGCTGCTGATGGGGATGGCCGTGGGCGTCGACTACTCGCTCTTCTACCTCAAGCGCGAGCGCGAGGAGCGCCGCGGCGGGTCACCCCGACCCGCTGGGGCGGGCGGCCGCCACCTCGGGACGGGCCGTGCTTGCTTCGGGCATCACGGTGCTGATCGCGATGGCCGGGATGCTGCTGTCGGGGACGAAGGTGTTCGACTCGATCGGGGTCGGGGCGATCCTCGTCGTGTTCACCGCGATGGTGGGCTCGCTGACGGTGCTGCCCGCGCTGCTCGGACGGCTCGGCGACAACGTCGAGAAGGGGAAACTGCGCACGCAGCCGCCCGACCTCGCGCGTGTGGGACGCCGTGCTCGGACCGGTGCTCCGCTACCCGAAGAGCGCCGTGCTGCTCGCCTCGGCGGGCGCTGATGGTGCTGGCCCTGCCGGCGCTGAAGCTGCACACCACGCTGCTCGGGCGTCGGCGACCTCCCGCGGAGCATCCCGATCGTGCAGACCTACGAGAAGATCCAGAGGGCGTTTCCGGGCGCCCAGACGCCGGCGGTGGTCGCGTTCAAGAGCCCCGCCGGAGACTCGCCCTCGGCACGGGCTGCGCTGGCCCGGATGCGGCGGCTCGCGCTCGCGAGCGGCGCAGCCCGCGAACCGATCGCGGTCGACGTGGAACAGGGACCGCACCGTCGCGAACGTCGAGGTGCCGCTCGTCGGCAGCGGCGAGAATCACGCCTCGATGCAGGCGCTGGCGAAGCTCCGCTCCCAGGTGCTGCCGGCGAGCCTCGGACGGGTGCCGGGCGCGAGCTGGGCGGTGACCGGCGAGACGGCCGGTACGCAGGACTTCAACGACCGCATCAAGCAGACCTTCCCGCTCGTGTTCGCCTTCGTCCTCGGCCTGGCCTTCCTGCTGCTGCTGGTGACGTTCCGCTCGGTCGTGATCCCGCTCAGCTCGATCGGGCTGAACCTGCTGTCGGTGGGAGCGGCCTACGGGGTGCTGGTGTGGATCTTCCAGGACGGCCACCTGCAGGGCCTGCTCGGCTTCCACTCCAACGGCGCCGTCGTCACGTGGCTGCCGCTGTTCCTGTTCGCGGTCCTGTTCGGCCTCTCGATGGACTACCACGTGTTCATCGTGAGCCGCATCAAGGAGCTGCACGACGACGGCCACACGACGGCCGAGGCGGTGTCGCGCGGGATCCGCGGCACCGCCGGCACGGTGACCGCCGCGGCGGCCGTGATGGTGGCCGTGTTCGCGGTCTTCGCCTCGCTGCCGACGCTCGACATCAAGCAGATGGGCGTCGGGCTCGCGGTGGCGGTGCTGCTCGACGCGACGGTCATCCGTGGCGTGCTGCTGCCGGCGACGATGAAGCTGCTGGGCGAGTGGAACTGGTACCTGCCGCGCTGGCTCGACTGGCTGCCGCGCGTGAACCTCGAGGCCGGCGGGCGGCGCCGGCTCGCAGACGCCCGCGCCGGGCGAGGCGGCGCGCTCGAGCGCGTGCAAGAGGCCGCCTGACCATGGGCTCCCTCGCCCGTGAGCTCTCGGCGCCGGCCACCTACCGGCGCCTCGGGTTCCTGCTGTCCGCGTTCGTGCTCGGTCAGATCTGGTTCCTGGTACTTGTCATCGGGTGGAGCCTGTGCGCATCCGTGCTGATCACGCCGCTCGTGATCCCCGCCCTGCTCGGGCTGGGAGCGATCGCGCGAGGCTGCGCGGCGGCTCGAGGCGGAGCTCGCGCGGAGCCTGCTCGACGTCGACGTGCGCGGTCCGGAGTTCCCGCGCCGGGGGGTCGGCTTCTGGCGCTACCTGGGGGCGATGCTCGAGCGGCCCCTTCTGGCGCACCCAGGCCTACCTGCTGGTGCGCTGGTTCATCGGGGTCCCGCTTGCGATCGGCGTGTTCGTGCTGCTGGCGGGCTCGGTGGGGCTGATGCTCGCGCCCGCTATGGGTGCTCACGAGTGCAGGAGCCGACATCGGCGGATGGCATGTCCACACGCTCGCGCAGTCGCTCGTGTTCATCCCGGCGGGCGTGCTGCTGCTGCCGGCGAGCGTCCTCCTGGGCGCGCTCGTGGCCAGGCCCTTCGGGCCGCTCGCGTCTTCGCTGCTGGCGTCCGGCGCGGCGGACGCGCAGCGCGGCGGGCGCGGGCGCACAGGCCGCCGACTGCGGGGCCGGGAGCGCAGGACACCGATGCGGCGGCGCGGGCGCCGGGGACACGGCCGTGGATAGAGCCGCGCGGGAACGCAGGCGCCGGGCGGCCCTGGAGGCGCACGGGGTCGCGGACGTGCTGCTGCTCGCCCTGCTGATCGCCGTGTGGGCGGTGACCTCGCGGGGCTACTTCTGGCCGATGTGGGTGCTGCTGGCGCTCGCGCTGGCGCTCGCGATCCACGGCTGGTTCGTGTTCCTGGGCGAGCGCCCGGATTGGGCCACGCGGCATTTCAGGAGCCGGGCGCTGGCGGGCTTCGCCGGGGTGTGCGGTGGCGTGTCGAGCTGTACCTGATCGGCAGTCTGGGCGGCCGCGGGCGGCGGCTACTTCTGGCCCGTGTGGCCGCTGCTGGCGATGGCCGCTGGCGGCGGGGATATGGGTGGCGGGCGCGTGGCTGTCCTCGCCGCGGGAGGCCGAGCTGACCGAGCGGATCGACACGCTCGAGACCACCCGTGCGGGCGCCGTGGACGAGCAGGAGACCGAGCTGCGGCGGATCGAGCGCGATCTCCACGACGGCGCGCAGGCGCGGCTGGTGGCGCTGGGCATGAGCCTCGGCATGGCCGAGCAGACGATCGCCGATGATCCCGCAGCGGGCGAGCGAGCTGCTCGCCGAGGCCCGCGTCGGGGCCGAGGAGGCGCTGCGCGAGCTCCGCGACCTGGCTCGCGGGATCCACCCGCCGGTGCTGCGGACCGCGGCCTGGAGGCGGCGATGCGGCGCTCGTGAGCTCCACCCCGATGCCGGTGACGGTGTCGGTCGACGTCCCCGGCGACTCGCCCCCGGTGGTGGAGAGCGCCGCCTACTTCGTCGTCGCCGAGGCGCTCGCGAACGCGGGCAAGCACGCCGACGCGCGCCGCGTCGAGATCCGATCGTCCGCCGCGTCGGCGAGCGGCTCGAGCTCGAGGTCCACGACGACGGCCGCGGCGGGCGCCAACCCCGAGGGCGGAGGACTGCAGCGGGCTGCGCCGGCGGGTGGAGGCGCTCGACGGACGCTGGCCGTGAGGAGCCCGCCGGGCGGACCGACGACGATCCGCGCGGAGCTGCCGTGCGGGTCGTGATCGCCGAGGACCTCGCGCTGCTGCGCGACGGCCTCACGCGGCTGCTGCGCGACAACGACATCGAGGTCGTGGCGGCGGTCGCGCGACGGCGACGCGCTGGTGCGCGAGGTGGTGGCCGCACGAGCCCGACCTGGCGGTGGTCGACATCCGCCTGCCGCCGGAATTCCGCGACGAGGGCCTGCGGGCGGCGCTCGAGCTGCGCCGGCGGGTCGCCCGGGACGGCGATCCTGGTCGTCTCCCAGTACGTCGAGCAGACCTACGCGGCCGAGCTGCTCGCGGGTGGCGCCGGCGGGGTCGGCTACCTGCTCAAGGACCGCATCATGCACGTCGCCGACTTCGTGGAGGCGGTGCGACGGGTCGCCGACGGCGGGACGGCGCTCGACCCCGAGGTCGTCGCCCAGCTGTTCCGCGCCCGCCGCGAGGACGTCCCGCTGGCGAGGCTCACGCCGCGCGAGCGCGAGGTGCTCGGGCTGATGGCCGAGGGCCGCTCCAACGCGGGGATCGCCGACACACTCGTGCTGACCGTGGGAGCCGTCGAGAAGCACGTGCAGAGCATCATCTCCAAGCTCGACCTCCGCCCAGCCGCCAACGACCACCGCCGCGTGCTGGCGGTGCTCGCCTACCTGCGACAGGACACTCAGGGCACCGACAGCTGAAAGCGCCCCACGGTCGGGAACTTCAGCGGGTTGCCCCGCCCGCCGGGTAGGAACTGGTGGGAGATGACCTCATACAGCGGCCCTTCGCCGCCGCTGTCACCGCCCACGCTCGAGGAGTGTGCGATGAACACGCGCCCTGAGTAGCTCGTGGCGCACGTGCTCTCCAGGGGAACGGTCATCTGCACCTGCTGGCCTGCGGCGATGTCCTGGCTGCTGGGCTGGGAGACGATCAGCGACGGGGTCGCGCAGCCCGCCACTTCGCGGGGCACGAGTTCGACGACGTAGGCAGTGGAGGCGCTCGGGGCCGCGATCGGTGCATCGAAGCTGACCGACGCCGCGGGGCCCGCGCTTTCCTCGCCGGCCTGGGCCGGCCGGAACGTTTCCATGGTGTTGGGTGGGGTGTTGCGGGCGTCGGCCAGCAGCGGAATTTCGAGGTGACTGACGGACGGCACGTAGCCGGCGTGGATGGTGGTGTTCGGGAGCGCGGTGGGGGTCGGCCCGCCTTCGCCCTCGGCGCCCCGCGGGCGGCACTGGTGCCCACCGGATCCGGTGTCCGGGATCTCACACTGCGAGCCGTCGTTGTAGGTGATCGTCAGCACGGCGCCGCCGGGGGCGTGGCTGGCGTAGCCGAAGGGTCCCGCGTACCCGCCGGAGGACATGCTCGCGTCGGCCTGCGCCTGGGCGGGCAGCACGATCAGGTAGGCGCCCTCGGGGCCGTAGGGCTTGACCGTGAAGCTCGACCCTCCGGAGGAGACGCCGATCGAGCTCACATCCGGTCCGAGCAGCCCGATCGCCACCTGGCGCAGTTCGGACTGCGGGCAGCGCACGCCCCAGTTTTCCTGTCCGGGGAGGTCGCAGTGCACCTGATCCGCGGGGGCCACGTTTTCGCCCGCGAGGGGCAGGGCATTGGCGGGGACGATCACGGGCGGGCCCGGCAGGAAGGCGCCGCGTTCGCTGCCAACCGCGGGGCAGGCGTCGGTGCCGATCGCGTCTTCGGCCAGGAACGGGTGAAAGCGGCCGTCGGCGTGGAACGCGTAGCCGCTTCCGAGGCCTCCGAGCTGGCCGTCGACGAGGCGGCCGGCCTGCAGGCACACGAGCCCCCGCGTGGTGTGGATCACCCGCATCGCCCACGAGGGCCCGCCTTCGGGGTCGGCCACGCGCATCGGCAGCGGCGTGAGGCTCGCCGCTTCGGGCCGGCCCAGTCCCGTTTCCGGGTTCGCGGGCAGGACGTAGGCCGCCGGCAGGGGGCTGCCCTGCTCGAGCAGGACGACCCCGCCGGCACCGACGAGGACGACGGCCGCAGCGATGGCCGGAACCAGGAACCGGCCACGCCGCCACCAGCGCCGGGCGCGCCGCTGCTGCAGAGCCGGCGCCTGCCCGGGCGCACCCGCCGCCTGGCCCGGCGCGCCCTCGGAGCGCGCGATGCGCTCCAGGACCGACGCCAGCGAGGGGGGCGGGGTCTCCGCGGAGGGTCGTGCCACCCGCAGGCGCTGTTCGATTGCGACGAAGCTGCTCATGCCGACTCGGCTCCCTCCACGCACGGGTGTCCCGCGCTGTCGTCTTCGGTCTGGTGGGCGCCCTGTCCCTGGTAAGCGCCCCGCCCGTTTTGAGCGCCCTGCTTCCTTCTGAGCGCCCTGCTCCTTCTGAGCGCCCTGCTCCTCGTGGGCGCCCTGCGCCTCCAAGGCCCCGCGCAGGCGTGTCCGGGCGCGATGCAGGCGCACGGCCGCGGTGGCCCGCGAGCAGCCCATCGCCCGGGCGATCTGTGCCGGCTCGAGGTCCTCCCAGTAGCGCAGCAGGAGGGCCTCGCGATCGGTCTCCGAGAGTCCAGCGAGGGCGCGGGCGAGACCGTGGTCGGGGAGATCGAGCTCGGCGCCCTGCCCGATCACGCCGGCGTTCGGACCGGCCGCCTCGCCCTGCAGGCGGTCGCGCAGACGCACCCGCCGGGATGCTCCGCGGCGCTGATCGGCGAGGGCCCGCCGGGCGACCCCGTACAGCCAGGGCAGAGGCTCATGGGGCAGGGCGTCGCGGCGGCGCCACGCGACGAGGAACACCTGTGCGGTGACCTCCTCGGCGGTGTCCGGGTCCGAGCGCCGCAGGGCGTAGCGGTGCACAGCGGGGGCGTGACGTTCGTAGAGCCGGCTTATGGCCTGGATCTGCTCCTCGTCCACACCCCAACTATGGCCGGCTGGGGGCACTCGATTACAGGCGCTCGCCGATGTCCCCGCCGGCGCTCGCGGATCTCCCGGCCGGCGGCCCCGTCACAAAACTCGGCCAGAACGGAACATAGGGGTGATGGGAGTTGCGTGGGACACGCACAGCGATGACGCGACCCTCTTGACCGCAAGCGTCCACGACCCACAGGCCTTCGGGGCCTTCTATGACCGTTACGAGCGGCTGCTGCTGGCGTATTTCGTCCGGAACACGGGCCGCGCGGACCTCGGCGCCGACCTCACCGCCGAGGTGTTCGCGGCGGCGCTCGCGTCCACTCCGTCGTTCAGGCCCTCGAGGGGCAGCGCCCGCGGATGGCTGTTCGGGATCGCGCGCCACAAGCTCGCCGACCTCTGGCAGCGGGGTCGGGTCGAGGACCGCGCCCGCCGCTCCCTGGGCATGGAGCCGCTCGCGCTCGAAGACCCGGAGCTCGTGCGCATCGAGGAGCTCGCCGAGACCGAGGGGCAGGTGCTGGATGCGCTCAACGCGCTGCCCCCCGACCAGCGGCTGGCGGTCGAGGGCCGGGTGGTCCAGGAACGTGGCTACGCCGAGCTGGCCCAGAAGCTGAGCTGTTCCGAGAGCGTCGTGCGCAAGCGCGTCAGTCGGGGCCTTCACACGATGAGGACCTCGCTGACCGAGGACCCCGCGATGGGAGGGACCACGTGAGCTACCTCCCGGGCTTGAGGGCTGCGCTGATCGAGGCCGCCGAGCGAGCCGCCGAGCCGGCGGATGCGGCCGTGACGGCCGGCGCCGCCGTGGCAGCGGGCACGGCCCAACAACAGGTGCGCTTCGGCCGGCAGTTGCCCTTCGGCCGGCGGGTGGTCATGTGGGTGCGCTCGAGCGTGTTCCACCCGACTCCTCGAAGCGCGGTGGTGAACCTCGCTCTGATCGTGGTGAGCGTGGCCGTGGGCCTCACGGCGACCGGGGTGTTCAAGCGGGGAACGACGCTCGGCTCATCCACGCCCGCGACACCCGGCGCCCGCGAAGGGGTCGCCATCCCGTCGACCGCGGAGCTGCTTGCGATCCGCACACCCGACCCCGCGGGCGGGCTGCCGTGGGGTCTGCGGGTCGTGCGCACCACCCGGGGCCTCACCTGTGTGAGCCTCGGCAGGGTCGATTACGGGACGGTCGGTGTGCTCGGCATCGACGGCGCCTTCGGCGACGACGACCGCTTCCACCCGCTGTCGCTGAACTACCTCGTCAACCTCGGCTGCGACGTGACCGACGCGGCCGGACACGGATTCGTGAACGTGGGCCTGCGGGATGTGCCCGCGAGCGGCCTGTGGGGCGAACGTCCCACCTCCGTCGGTGGCTGCGCGCCAACTCCGGCCGCCGCTGCGGTTTCCACCGCGGTCGCTCGCCGGTTCCGGGAGCACTCCGCCGATGTGAGCCCGCAGGCTGTGTGCCCAGCGGCGGACATGCGGGAAGTCTATTTCGGCCTGCTGGGACCGGACGCGGAGTCGATCCGATACCTGCTCCCCGACGGCGCCCAAAGGAGCTTGCGGGTCATGAAGGGCTCGGGCGCCTACCTGATCGTGCTCCCGCTCACCGCCGGCGCCGGCAACCCGATGGCCTCGGGAGACAGCGGCGGCCCGAACGTTGCCGCGGGCGAGATCACACAGGTGCGATACCGGGACGGGCACGTGTGCAACGTCCCCCGCGCTTCGCTGATGGGCAGCTGCCCACCGGTCGGGTTCGTCGCACCGCACCGAATCGTGCCGAGCGCGAGCCGGCTCGCGAGCCACATCAGCGTGAAGACGGTGGCCGCCAAGTCCTACTGCGACCGGGTGGTCGGCGACACGATCGTGGCCTGCGAAGGGCAGCCACCCCACGGCTTCCGGCACCTGGAACCGGGAGGCGAACCGGCACTGCTCGTGCGGGTGAGCTTCGTCTCGCACGTCGCGATCACGAGCAGCGCGAGCTACTACACCTCAAACCTCGTCTACCCCCACAGCCACACGTGCGATATCGGAGGAACGGGCGGGCCCACCAGCTACGACATCCGCGCCGGGCAGCGGGTTCACTTCGACACCCTGATTCCCGACAGATGCCCCGGCGTGGTACGCGGCACCATCTCCTACGTGCCGACGACCGGGCCTGCCAACTCGATGCCGATCATCGGCCTCCCCGGACAGGGCCACGCGATCCCTGTCGGGCGCTTCTCGGTCCGGGTTCCGTAGCCGCGGGGGGCGCGACGCCCGCGAGGTGGGTCAGCGTTTCGCGGTCGGCCGGGCGCGTTTGCCCGACGCGCCGGCGGATGCGGGCCGTTTGCTCGACGATGCCGGCCGTTTGCCCGATGCGCCGGACGATGCCGGCCGCTTGCCCGACGCGCCCGACGATGCCGGCCGTTTGCCCGACGCGCCCGACGAGCCGAGCTTTGCCGACGCGCCTGACGATGCCGGCCGTTTGGCCTTTGGCCTTCCCCCCGAGCAGGATCCGGTCGAGCTCCTCGAACGCCTCGCCCATGAAGATCGCCAGGTGCTGGAGGTGGGGAAGCGTGTCGCGGGCGCCGGTGAAGCCGAAGTTCAGCGTGCCGGCGTAGCTCACGCAGGTGATGTTCAGCGCGTTGCCCTGCAGCAGCAGCGACAGCGGGAACAGCGCCTCCAGACGGGAGCCGTTGAAGTACAGCGGGCTCGGGCGGGCCGGGGACGTTGGAGATGCCGAGGTTGAACGGGATCGGCGCGTGGGAGCCGAGGCCGAAGATCAGCCCGGCGATGTAGGGGCCGTTGATCAGCAGCGTGTAGGAGGTGCGGGCCGCCGGCGGGCAGCGTGCGCAGGTGGCGCTTGGCCTCGGCGCTGGAGCGCTTGATCGCCTGCAGGCGCTCGAGCGGGTCGGCGATGTTGGTCCCGAGCTCGGCCACGATCATGCCGACGACCGTGCCCATCGACTGGTCGTCGGCCTCGCGCAGGTTCACCGGGATGCCGGCGGTGAGGGGGCGCTCGGGGCACGCGGGCGTGCTCGGCCAGGTAGCTGCGCAGCGCGCTGCCGCACAGGTACAGGACGATCTCGTTCAGCGTGCAGTCGGCCTCGCGGCCGCGATCCCTGCAGGCGCTTGATCTCGTACTGCTGGGTGGCGAAGCGGCGCTGGCCCTCCGAGCGGCCCGCCGAGGACCGACTCGGGCGCGCGGTAGGGGGCCTGCAGGGGGCTGCTCGTCGACCGCCGCGCGGGCGAGGTCGAAGGCGGCACGCGAGAGCCCGCCGAGCGACGCGGCGCCCTCGCGCAGCACGCTCGAGCGGGCGCGCCGAGCTACGCCGGCGGAGCCGTTGCGTCCGCGCGAGGCGCGGGCGCGCGCCCGCGCCCACCGCCCAGAACGGACGCCATGTCCCGGCGCGTCGGGGTCGGTCGAGAGGGCGCGCATGATCAGGCGCATGCCGCTGACGCCGTCGATCAGCGAGTGGTGGGTCTTCGTGTACATCGCGAAGCGGTTGCCCTCCAGGCCCTCGATCAGGTGGACCTCCCACAGCGGCCGGTGCAGGTCGAGCTGGTTGCTGTGCAGGCGGGAGACGAGGATCCCGAGCTCGCGCTGGCCGCCCGGATGGGGAAGGGCGGAGTGGCGGACGTGGTAGTCGAGGTCGACGTCGTGGATCTCGCGCATCAGCGGCAGCCGCGGGCCGATCAGGGGCGGCTCGACCAGCCGCAGGTTCCACGGCGGCGGGATCGTGCGGACCGAGCGCATCCGCTCGAAGATCTGTTTCAGGTAGTCCGGCGGGGCGTCCTTCGGGAGCGTGAATTCGAGCAGCCCGCCGACGTGCATCGGCGTGTCACGCGACTCGAGCTCGAGCCATACGGCGTCAAGTGCTGCCACCTGTCTCATCGCTGCTCGCCTCGCTCCTCCCCGGTCGCGTTGCGCGTCTGCAAGCCTAACGACCGCCGGCCCGCGGGAGCATCCGCCCGGCCGGGCCTGCACGGAGCCGTGCAGAGGAGCACCACGATGGACACCGAACACGCGATCCGCACCCGCCGCACCCACAAGGTCTTCGGCTCGGAGCCGCTCGACCGGGAGGTCCTCGACGAGCTGTTCGAGCTCGCCCGCTGGGCCCCCAACCACCACGCCACCAACCCGTGGCGCTTCCGCGTGTTGGGCGAGCAGGCCCTCGGGCGGCTGAAGGGGGCGGCGGGAGAGGAGCAGGCGGGGAAGCTCGACCGGGCCCCCACGCTGATCGTGGTCAGCGCGGCACTCGCCGGAGACCCCATCCAGGACGAGGAGGACCTTCACTCCACGGCGATCGCCGCCTACATCGTGCTGCTCGCCGCCCACGCCCGCGGATACGCCGGCTACTGGCGCACCCCGGCGGTCCTGCGCACGCCCGAGGGCCGTGCGGCCGTCGGGCTCCCCGACGAGGAGCGGGTGCTGGGCCTGCTGCACCTCGGGCCGCTGCGGCAGGAGAGCTTGGTACCTGAGCGCGAGGATCCGGGCGCCTTCGTCACGTATCTGGACTGAGCGCGGGTAAGGCACCCCTACCCCTGGGGTGCCTGGCCGGGGGGCTGCTGCGGGCCGAGGATGGTCCTATCGAAACCACCCGCACCCAGGAGGCACACAAAATGTTCAGCACCAAGACCCGCAACAGCATCATCGCCCTCGTCGCATCCGCCGGTTTCGCCGGCGCCGCGATCGTCCCGGCCGCTTCTCAGGCCCAGTGGCACACCATCGTCGTCGGTGGCCACGTCATCACCCACGGCAACTACACCGAGGGCGGCGTCAGCCCTTGCACCCGCATCAACGGCCAGCTCGGCTCCGCGGAAAACCTCGTCGGCGACGACCACGACTGGCTCGAGCTCAAGGGCCTCAGCCTCGCCGGCAAGGAAAACGCGACCAAAGACCTCGAAGACAACGAAGCCGCCGTCCTGCGCTCCCAGCAGGAAGCCTTCGAATACGGCTGCGACACCGCCCCCGCCTGATCGCACAGCCGACACCCGCGCAGAGGAGAGCCCCCGCCACCCGGGGGCTCTCTTGCGTTCAGGGGCCGGCGCGAGCTCTCATGCCCACGGCGCCCCAGGAGCGCTCGGCGGTCAGGAAGCGCCGGCGGAGGCCGCGAGCTGGCCCGAGCGTGGACGCCAGCCGCTCGGGAGGATCGTCTGTCCGACCTCGATCAGATGCCCGTCGGGGTCGCGTATGTAGCAGCGGATCTCCGTCTCCCGGCGGATGGGAGGCGTGAGGAACTCCGCCCCGCGCTCGCTCCACAGCTCATACACCGCCTGGATGTCGGCGACCCTGATGTTGAGGAAGCTGCTGGTGCGGTTCGGGTCCGGGGGCGTTTCGAGGATCACCTCGGGCTTGTCGTCGGTGGGGCCACCGCCGGAGTTGATGATGATCCAGCTGTTGGCGAGCGCCACGTAGGCCGGTCCGGACTCCCGGATCGTTTCCCCACCGAGCACCTCGGTGTAGAAGCGCCGCGAGCGCTCGACGTCGTCGGAGACGATGAAGTGGGTCAGTACGAAGTCGAGTCCGGGTCCGCTGTCAGCAGCCATCTCAGGCCTCCTTGTTCGAGTCGTCGTAGCCATGAAAGGCGGAGCGTTCGCCGGCGTCCCATTTCTCGCGCAGTCCTGGCGCGGCGAGATCCCAGTCGGGGCGGGTCTCGGCGCTCGCGGCGCGCAGATCCCGCCACAGCTCCGCAACCGAGGGCCGCCCCCAGAACCAGTAGCCGTTGTAGATGCTGTGCACCACCAGGCCCGGCTTCAGGACGATCGTGTGGGGGATCATGGGGTCGTTGTCGGGGTCGGTGTACTCCTGGATCTCGAGATCCTTCTGGACCGTCCGCCCGGGATCGGACAGGAACGGCCACTGGGCTCCGAGGGAGGCGCGGAACTCTTTGAGCAGGTGGTCCTCGTCGGTGGAGATGGTGGCGATCTGGGTGTAGGCGACAGCCACCTTCGGGTAGGCGGCGGCCAGCTCCAGGTGCTGCATGTGCTCCTTGGGGCAGTAGTGGCCCCGCGCGAGCGTGAGGATCAGCGGGTCTTCGCCCTGCAGCTCGCTGAGCCTGCGGGGGGTTTTCGTGTGGTCGGGCAGCTCGTAGTCGGGGAAGGTGGCGCCGGGGACGATGTCGGAGCGCATTCGGGGAGGACCTCCGTGGGTTGGTTTCGGGGCAAGCGTCGCACCTGTACAAATAGACGCCCCATGAGCAGCGGCGTCGGCGTGGCGATCCCGTTCTGGCTGGACCGCCCCGACGAGGAGGCGGTCGAGATCGCGCTCGCCGCCGACCGGGCCGGCATGGAGACGGTGTGGGTCGGCGAGATGCACAGCTTCGACGCGTTCGCGCTCGCCACCGCGATCGGCCTGCGGAGTGAGCGCATCGGCATGAAGATCGGCCCGCTCGCGATCGCCGTCCGGGGTCCTGTGTCGATCGCCCTCGGGGTGGCGTCGGTCGCAAGCCTCACCGGCCGCCCGGCCGACATCGCCCTCGGCGCCTCGAGCCCGATGATCGTCGGCGGCTGGCACGACCGCCCCTGGGACCACCTCGCCGGGCGCATGCGCGAGACGGCAACTGTGCTGCGCGCCCTGCTCGACGGCGAGCGGGCGGACTTCGACGGCGAGTACGTCCGTGCCCACGGATTCCGCCTGCGCCGCCCCCAGCCCGGGGCGTCGCTGACGATCGCCGCCTTCGGTCCGGCGATGACGCGGGTGGCGGCCCGTCATGCCGACGAGGTGGTCCTGAACCTGGTCAGCACCGAGCACGTGGCGGCGGTTCATGCCGCCGTTACCGAGGAGGCCGCCGCGGCAGGACGGGAGCCGCCGAGGCTCGCTGTCTGGGTGCCCGCCGCCCTCGATCCCGGCCCGGCGGCACTGGCGCAGCTCGCGGGACAGCTGGCGGTATATCTCGGAGCGCCAGGTTACGGAGAGCAGTTCGCGAAGCTCGGCTTCGGCTCGCTGGTGGAGCGCGCCCGCGCCGGCGAGCGCCGGGGAGAGCTCGCGGCTGCCATCCCGCGCGAGCTGCTGGCGAGGATCGGCGCGATCGGCAGCCCCGACGAGGTGAGGGCAAGGATCGCCGAGTACCACCGCGCCGGGGCCGACCAGGTCGCGCTCGTTCCCAGCACGGCCGAAGACACCGGCGGGGAGCGTGTGCTGGGGGCCGCCGAAGGGGCGAGCGGCTGATCCACTCGCCGGCGTTGAGGATCGCGTCCGGAATCGTGTGAACCCATAGGATCGAGCGGCCGGCGATGGCGCGCGTCCTGATCCCGATCCCGCGGTGCGATTTCGACCCGACGGAGGTTGCCGTCAGCTGGGAAGTGCTGGTGCGATCGGGCCACGACGTGGCCTTCGCCACACCGGTCGGTGAGACAGCCGCAGGCGACGAGCTGATGCTCACGGGGCAGGGCCTCGATCCGTGGGGGTGGGTGCCGGGACTGCGAAAAGCGGGCCTCGTCGGGCGGGTCCTGGGCGCCAACGCAGACGCACGTACGGCGTATGCACGGATGCGCTCGAGCGAGGAGTTCCGCAGCCCGGTCCCGTGGGAGTCGGCCGAGCTGGAGGGCGTGGACGGGCTCATCCTGCCGGGAGGCCACCGTGCGCGGGGGATGCGCGTCTACCTCGAGAGCGAACGACTGCAGTCGCTCGTGGTGGAGGCCTTCCACCGCGAGATGCCCGTCGGCGCGATCTGCCACGGGGTGCTGCTCGCGGCCCGCAGTATCGACCCGAGGACCTCCAGGTCGGTCCTCTACGGCCGCCGTACCACGGCCTTGACGTGGGAGCTGGAGCGAACGGGATGGCGGATCGGCCGGGTCAGCCGCTTCTGGGATCCCCACTACTACCGGACCTACGACGAGCTCCCCGGCCAGCCCGACGGATACATGTCCGTGCAGGCGGAGGTCACCCGCGCGCTGGCCGCTCCTGAGGACTTCCTCGACGTCGACCCATCCGACGCGCACGCGCGGCGTAAGCGGGGCGGACGTTCACGTGACAAGCTCGACGACGCCCGCCCCGCCTTCGTGGTCCAGGACGGCATCTACACCTCGGCGCGGTGGCCGGGGGACGCTCACACCTTCGCGCGACGCTTCGCCGAGAGCCTGGGGAGCTAGCTCACAGGCCCCACGCGAGCAGGAACACGTCGAACAGCGCCAGCACCGTGCAGGCGACGGTCAGCACGGTGACGATGAGCGCGTCGAGCCTCTCCTGCTGTTCCTCGCTGGGCACTTCCGGCAGCGGGGGGAGAATGTAACTCGACGTCTCAGGGGGAATCCGTTTGACGTCCGGTGTGCCGCTGCTCGTCGTGGCAACCGACACACGACCGCCGCCAACACCGACCGGGGCGTTTATCACACCGCTGCTCTACCCTCGCGCCCGCCGGCGAAGCGGGAGCTGGACAGGCGTCCACTCGTCAGCTCGCGAGCGGGAGCCACGTGGCTCGATTATCTGTCCAGCAGCGGTGCCGCAACGGCTGGCCGGGGTAGCAACCAGCGCAGGTGTGCTTCCTCCCACTGCTGACACCGTCTTGAGCAGTTCGGCCCTCCGGCCCGCTCCGCGGCGCGACGAACCCTTCCGGGTGCCGCTCACGGACGCGGCGCCGGACGTCATACAGCAACATGACGCCGAAGCAGCCTTGCGAGCGAGCGAGCGTCGCTACGAGACGGTCGTGGACGCGCTCAACGAGGGCGTCGTGATGCTCGACCGAGCCGGTCGCGTACTGGCCTCCAACGAGAACGCCGGGCGGCTGCTCGAACTGCCGGCGGGCACTCTCGAGGATTACCTTCCGAACCGCGCGCTCTGGTCGGTGGTGGACGAGACCGGCCGCGAGCTCTCACCTGAGGAATACCCGAGCACTACGTGTCTGCGGACCGGGCGGGCAGAGCAAGACGTCGTCCTCGGGGTCGCGGTCGCAGGCGAAGTCAGGCGCTGGCTCGCGGTGAACAGCACGCCGGTCTCGAATCCCGGGCAGGCAGCACCGCAGGCCGTGGTGGTGTCGTTCACCGACGTCACCGCCCACCGGCGCACCGTTGCCGAGCTGCAGGCCGCGAGGCTGGAGGATCTCGAACGTCTCGCGCTGGTGTGCGAGTACCGCGACGACGATACCTTCAGGCACACCGAACGCGTCGGCCATTCGGCCGAGCAGATCGCGCACGCGCTCGGCCTCGACGGCGACATCGCCCGCACGATCCGCAGAGCCGCCCCGTTGCACGACGTCGGAAAGATCGGCATCCCCGACGCGATCCTGCTCAAGCCGGCTGCGCTCACGCGGGAGGAGTTCGAGGTGATGAAGACGCACACCACGATCGGACACAGGATCCTCGGCAAAGGCCAGTCACCGATACTTCGCATGGCTGGCGAGATCGCGGCCACACACCACGAGCGCTGGGACGGGAGCGGCTATCCGGAGCGCCTTGGCGGACGCCACATCCCGGTCGTCGGTCGCGTCGTCGCCGTCGCAGACGCGTTCGACGCGATGACACACACGCGCCCGTATCGGGCCGCCTCGACCATCGACGACGCCGTCAGCGAGGTCCACCGCTGCAGCGGAAGCCAGTTCGATCCCGAGGTCGTGCTGGCGTTCAACCGCATAGACCACACCACGCTGGTCGACCGTGACGCCACGACCAGGTGGCGGGCGCCGCTGGTCAGCGTTCCACCGAGTTAGCTGAGAGCGTCGCCCGGCAGCCGGGCCGGGCAGCAGGCGGGCCGGTCAGCAGCCGGGCCGGGCAGCAGGCGGGCCGGTGAGCCGACAGCCGGTCAGCTGACAGCGTTGGTCAGCGGCCGATCGGGGCTGGAGGCCGCCGGGGGGCAGCGACCATCGGCCTTGTCCCGGTACATCGCTGCGTCGGCGTGACTCAACAGGACGGTCACACTGCGGCCGTCGTCGGGCCAGATGCTTCGTCCCACGCTGGCCCGCATCGAGACCTCGACGTCGCCCAGCATGAACGGCTCGCGAAATGCCGCCCGCACCCGTGTTTCAGCGCTCTGGAGGCGATCGTTGTCGCCTGCGTCTGTGAGGACGATCGCGAACTCGTCGCCGCCGAGCCGCGCGATGCCGTCTTCGTCGCGGGCCGTTCCCTCGAGCCGCAGCGCAACCTGGCGCAGGAGCTCGTCGCCGACTTCATGGCCGTGGGTGTCGTTCACCTGCTTGAAGTCGTCAAGGTCCACGTACAGCAGACCGAGCCGGGCGGCTCCTCCACAGTCGAGCATGCGCTCCACGTGCTGCCTGAAGCCGGTTCGGTTCAGGAGCCCGGTAAGGGCGTCGTGGCTGGCTTTGTAGTGGAGCCTGTCCACGAGCTGGCCGTTGCGCATCGCGGTCGCCGCGACCGCTGCAACTCCAGTGAGCCGATCCACCAGCTCGCGATCGGAGCGCAGACGCTGCGGCTCGTCCATCACCGAGACCGTGAGGACTCCAAGGAAGGCGTCGCGGACGACGATCGGCACGATCACGAGCGTCACAACGCCGAGTCGCGCGATCATCTCCCGCATGAACGGGTCCTCGGTGTCGCTTTCGAAGAACTCGGGATGGGGCGCGTCGATCATCTCGCGCAGATGAGGCGTGGCATCGCCTGAGATGACGAGATCACGCAGGTAATCCGCCTGCTCGGGCGTTCCTCCCCACGACGCGAGCGACCTCAGGCTCTGTTCGAGGTCGTCCCACAACCAGACACCGGCGCGATCGCAGTCGACCACTTCGGGGACCACGACGGCGAGGCGCTCGGCGACCTCCTGGCTGGTCCCGGCCTCGGCCACCGCGTGTGCCAGGGACAGCAGCGAGCTGACCTGTTCATGGCGGCGCGTGGACTCGCGCAGCGCCACCGAGATGTCCAGAACGGCGGCCGCGTGCTTGGCATACAGGCCGAGCATCTCGTGTTCCTGGGGAAAGAACTCGACCCCGCCCGGAAAGCGCGCGATCAGCTGTCCGTAGTGACGCCTGGCCGACGCGACCTCGACGACCAGCGTCGAATCCTCGACAGAGGTCTCGTCCGCGAGCGTCGCGAGCGCCAGCTCCTCAGCCCTGTCCTCGTCGATCCCCCGGCTGTAGACCTGCAGTTCGGCCATCGGATCGGTGCGAACGGCGAGGATGTGACTGGGCGCACGCACGGCGTCCGCAGCCCGCTCGACGATCCGGCGCAACACCGAGTCGAGGTCGTCGGTGCCGATCAGGTCCCCGGCGGTCGCGTAGGCGCCCTGAAGACGTTCTGACATCGCCGCCAGCTGTCCCTCCAAAGAGGTCACGCGCTGCTGGGGATCCGCCGCGACCGCGGCCGAATCGGCGTCCCAGGAGACCGTGTACACACACTGCTTGTCTCCCCGTGCCTGACATTCACCCTCCTCGACTCGCGCCAGGGGAAGCCCGAACAGGATCGGGGTACCGGCGAGCAGTCCTGTGGTCCAGTCGCAGTGCAGTGGCCCGCGGGTGAAGCCGTCCCGAGCGCGAGCCGTGATCACCGCGCGTCCCGGCTGCACCTCCAGCGCATCCATCTCCGTAACGGCGCTGAGCCTGGGGGCGCTCCGCGCGATGGCCTGAAAGACGGCCTCCGGCGAGCCCAGCGAGCGGAGCAACGTGGCCACCTGCGTGCCGGCGTGCTGACGCTGGGTGCTCTCGCCCACCCGCCGCGCGAACAGTGGGTCGCCGGTCTCCTCCACGCCTGCTTCCAGGATCGCCGTCACCTCCGTCAGGGACACCCAGTTCTCGACGTTCTCGAGGTAGGACGGCTCCCGCTCGATGCCCGCCCGCTCGAGCACCCGCGCGACAGCGGCCTCGCCGCCCCGAGTACGTATCTGTCGGAGCACGACGCTCGTCATCGAGCAGCAGATCTCGCGATCTGAGTGGTGCGGAGGAGGTGGGTTCGCCATGTCGAGAACGCGGGTGGCGTTTACAAAGACGTGTCGGGCTAGCGGGCGGAAGGCTTGAGTGCCGTCTACGAGATTCGGCCAGTTGTTCAGGGGTGCCCGAGCCTTCCGGATATGCACGCGTCTCGCGCCCGGACTCGCCGGCGCCCGCGCGGGCGCCGGGCCTTCGCCGATCCGCGACGCCGGCAACCGCTACCCTCCGCGCGACGCTGTCCAGCTTGCGTGACGGCGTGCAAACGACCTGCAAGCGAACGGGGGAACTGGATGGCTGACAAGGTGTCGAACGCACTCGGCGCGCCGGAGATCGCCGGCACGCTCGTGAATCCCAAGGGCTACGCGAAGAAGACGGTGGCCCGCGTGGCCGGCCGCGAGGTGGCGGGACTCGTCGGCTCGGTGACTGCAGGGCTCGCGGCGGGCGACCCGGGGGCGCCCGATCTCCCCGCCTTCGGGCGCGTCGGCTACGTGGCTGTCAGCGAGGCCGACGTGATGGTTCTGAAAACGAAAACAGGTTGGAAGATGACACCCACCGAAGAGGTGGTCGTGCGGGCATCCAGAGGAGAACTGGCGTCAGTGGATTGGGATGAGGGAAGGATGGTCTCGCACCTGACGCTGCGGTTCGCCAACGGGCACGCGTGGGAGTTCGACGTACCGCGGACGGACAAGAAGACGGCCAAGGCGGTCGTGGCGGCGCTCCAGGGCTAGGGGACGTCGGGGCCGGGTCATCCGGGCCGGCCGATCGCCCACATCGCCTCGTCGGCCCAGTGTCCGGTGATGGCCTTGTCGGGATCCGTGGAGCGCTTTTCCGAGAAGCTCAGCGCGAGCAGCTGCAGTCGCACGATCATCGGCAGCTGGGCCAGGATCGGATGATCGATCGACCGCTCCTCGATGCTCGCCACGGTGAGCCCCTCGGCCCCGGCCGCCTCCCCCAGGGCGGACAGCAGCCCGTCGCCATCGCCTGCGGGACCCAGGAGGAGCAGGGCGTCGCCGCGCTGTAGGGCCACGGCGCCGCCGTGCAGCAGGTACTCGCTCTCATATCCCTCCGCGAGCACGTGCGCCGCCTCCCGCAGCTTGAGCGCGCCCTCGCGGGCGCTCACGGCTCCAGCGCCGCTGCCGACGAGCACGAGCACGCGGCTGGACGCCTCCAAGGCCGGGACCTCCATCTCGTCCACGACCGTCCCGACGCGCTCGACGGCGAGCTTCAGATCGCCCGCGGACAGCCCCGGAGCACCCAGCTCGTGGGCCAGCCGCAACAGGACCATCAGCGCTGCGGTGACGCTCACCGTGTAGGTCTCCGACCGCTCCATCGCGACCGTCTCGATCGCCTCCGGCCAGCCCCCTCCGATGCCGGTGATCGAGACCAGCTCGGCGCCCGAAGCGAGCGCAGCCTCGCGCGCCGCGACCGCGTAGGAGCTCCGTGCCGTGTGCGAGATCACGATCACCGCGTCGTTCGGCTCCGGCCCTCCGACCATGCGGGCGAAGTCCGCGGAGCCCGACCAGCGGGCATCCAGTCCCGCCTGCACGAGCAGCCTCGTGCCCAACTCGGCCGCGTGCTGGCTGGAGCCGGTGCCCACCAGCCAGACCCGCCGCCGGCCTTCGAGCCGCGCGGCGTGGGACGCGAGGTCTCGGGCCGCCAGGCGCTCGAGCTCGGCCGGCTGTGCCCTGATCGCTTGCTCGAGCTGGGTCATCGATTCTCACAGCAACGCGCCTCGCGTGGGGAGGTCGACCCGATAGCGCGCGAAGCTGCGTTATTTGAGGTGGCGTACGGCTTTATCCATCATAGATCGTCACCGGCACCCCGGCTCCGATGCGCGCGGCCAGCCACTCGATGCTCGCGGTGGCGAGGCGAATACAGCCGTGCGAGGCCGCGGTGCCCAGAGTCCCCCCGAGGTTGTCACGTCCGTGTATCGCGATCTGGCCCGGGCCGCCTTCGAATTCCTGTAACACGTTCGAGCGGGCGCTGAGAGCGAGCGCGTACGGGCCCCCGGCGTCGCCGGCCGGCATCTGCACCGCCTCCTCGACAAAGAACTGGCCGGTGGGCGTGGGCGTGGAGTGCTTGCCCACCACCGCTCGGAAGCTCTTCACCACGCGGCCGTCTCGGTAGACCTTCACCCGGCGGGCGGTGAGGTTCACGACGACACGCCAAGGCGTCACCAGGGGACGGGTGCCCTGCTGTGAGATCCAGCCGGTCGATCCGTCAGGGCGACCGGGAAGCATCACCTCGAGCCATCGCGCTCCCCCGGGAGCGATGAACCGTGCGATCACCGGCAAAGTGGTGTGCTCCCCGGTGATCGGCCGGCGAGCAGCGACGAGCGCACGTTGTGGCGATCCGGCTTCGGGCGCCAGGTGGGCACCGTGTGGGGTGAGCAGGATCACGAGTTCTTGAGTCGCCTGCACACGGGGCTGGACACCCGCGACAGAGCCGGCCGCCGCGCCGGGCAGCGCGCCGGTGAGGCACGCCGCCGCCAAGACGGTTACCACACAGCGTCCCAGACGCCGACGAGGCGGAGTCGAACGCGGTAGGTGTGAAGGATGGTGAAGTGACAATGTCGATCGCCGGGCCTTTCTCGTGCCCGAGCTCGGTGGTCCGCTCGTGGCTGTACGAACTTGCCGGCGGTTGGGCGACGCCTCCGTCGTCCAACCGCCGAGCCTTACTCAGCCGGTGAACGAGCCCCGCTTGTGGGGCAGCGCCCTGCGCGCGAGCGCGTGTTTGCGCGCCCGCCTACGTGCGTTCGCGCGACGCTTGCGCGCAGCCGCCGTGGGGCTGCCGGGCTTGCCGGTGGTTTTCGAGGCAACCGGCAGCTTGCCCGACCCCGGCGTACCCGACCCCGGAGTCGTACCCGAGCCCGGTGTGGTCGTGCCCGAC
This sequence comes from uncultured Solirubrobacteraceae bacterium, assembly GCA_963742395.1. GTDB lineage: Bacteria > Actinomycetota > Thermoleophilia > Solirubrobacterales > Solirubrobacteraceae > Palsa-744. The sequence continues at coordinate 462,740 of CAVUME010000007.1, forward strand.
CCCCCACTGGTCGTTTCGGTGCCGCCGCCGCTACCGCTTTCGCTCGAGGCGCAGTTCGACGTGGTGATGGTGTTGGTGTCGAGGTTCACGGCCCCGGTGCTTGCCAGCAGCCTGCCGTGGATCGTGGCGGCCGTATTCGCCGAAATGGTCGCCAACGCCATGATGGTGCCCACGAAGTGCGTGCCGGTGCCCAGTGTCGCGGAGGAACCAACCTGCCAGAAGACGTTGCACGCCTGTGCACCGTTGACCAGCACGACACTGGTGTTCGATTCCGTGGTCAGCGTAGAGCCGATCTGGAAGATGAACACCGCGTTGGGGTCACCCTGCGCATCGAGCGTGACGCTCCCCGATGACAGCAGCAGGGAACTGCTGGCCGTACGAACCCCCGGCAAGAACACCTGACCGGCGAGGTCGGTGCCGGCCGAACCGTTGCTCGGACGCGAGGCAGCATCGTTGTAGGCCGTCGTCAGTGCGTTCTTGGCCCCAATCGCCACCGCGTCATCGACATGCGTCTGACCGAGCACCTGCGGCGCCCCGGTCACGGACGAACCGGGGCTCAGGCCCAGGTCGCCGAACATCGTCGTCGGACCGGTGTTGGTGACAGTCGAACCAGCGAGCACGGAGAAGCTGGCGGCCGACCCCAGCCCCACAGACGCAGCAGCGCCGAGGGCGCTGCTCGCGAACACCAGGGCGGAGAGCGAGGCGAGCAGCAGGAGCCCTCCTCGGAGGGTGTTGCGGGCAGCCCGATGTCCGGGACGCCGAACTGCTGTGAGGGAGTTGCTCGGAAGCAACTCGTGAGACTGTGGGACGCCATCGTTCATGGGCGTCTCCTGACTGCGGCGTCAAGCACCGCGATAGAAGGGGATGGCTCCCCGGTCTTTGCGACCACTCATCTACACGACGCTTTGCGGCCTGGAGGTTAGGCAGCCGCGAAGCGCCGGACGCATAGCTGCCGACGACCGCCGTTCATCTACGTCCCGAGCCGTGTCCGCGCCGCTCGCCGCTCGGCCCCACAGCACTCCGGCGCCGCGGAGAATGCGTGGCGGCACCGGCGCGCGGTGCCGGCGCAGGCGTGGGAGCGGGGGAGAGCTCGCGGCGGGAGGCGACCCCGAGCTTGCGGTAGATATTGCGCGCGTGAGTGCGGACGGTCTCCACGCCGACGTGTAGCGCGAGAGCTATCTGTCCGTTCGAGCGACCTTCCTGGAGCAGTGGAAGCACCTCTGCCTCGCGCCGGGTCAGCAGATTCCCTCGGCCGACCGATCCGCCGGCCTGCTTGGACGCTGCCCGCGGAACAACCTGAAGGCCCCGTGAGGACAGGTGGATCGCATTGAGCACGTCGCGCGACTGCGTGTCCACACCAAGGCACGCGCTGGCTCCGAACGCGAGCAGCTGGGCATTCTCCTCCATCGATGGCTCCCTTGAGAGCAGGATCAGTGATGTACCCGGTTGGTCTTCCCTCAGCTGCCGAACCTCGACCAGCTTCGCGAATGCGCCGACGTCGAGGATCGCCACATCGGGATGGTGGGCGCGCAGAACAACGGGGATTCTCCTGTGCTCGACGTCGGCGGCGACGACGGTGAGGGTCGGGTCGCCCTCGATCAACTCGCGCAGTCCTCCTGCCAGCAGGTCGTCGAACCTGGCGAGGACCACGGTGATCGGGGCGTGTAGCGACATAGACGGTGCAAGCGCCAGCGATGCGGCGCACAGGTGTCCATCGACACAAAGCGGCTGCAGGGTGAGGTGCCACTCACCCCCGCGTCCCCCCGCTCATCCCCCCAAGATCATCCCTGTGGGAGGACCGGCACGGCGATCGCCCGCCTCAGCATCGAGGTGTGGCCCGTCTTCTGCTCGCCGCCGTCCTCGCAGCGGCGCTCCTGCTCCCCTCATCGGCGACTGCCGAGGGCCACCGCGATCGCCACGCTCGCGGGCCCACCACAAATCCTGTCGCGCTCGCGCTGAAGCTCGCCGAGCGCTATTGGCACGGCACGCCGGCGTGCGGGACGCCGGCGATCGTGACGAGTCATCATCAGCTTCCGAACTCCGCCTATGAAGCCGTAACGAACGCCGAACCAGCCGACTCCGTCGTCGAGATGTGGACCGAAGTGCAGAAGTGCACGATCACCATAAACACCTCCCTCTGGGGCAGCTGGCGTCAGGACGATGAATCCTTCCAGTGGTTCTGCGATTCGATGACCCACGAGGTCGGCCATCTATTCGGGCACCTCGACGGTGGACAAACCGACCCTTCGTCGATCACCTACCCCTTCCTCAGCCGCACGAGCCCGAACTTCAACTCTGTCCCTGAGTGCCGCTCGGTCACCGTGACCTACGGGCCAGAGGAAATCCGTAACGAAGAAGTGATTCACGGGCACTGAGAAGCTGGCAGTGGCCAACGGGTCGGCCAACTTCAGCATCCTGATCGCGATCCCGACCGCCTGAGCGCCCCCCAGGTCGCATTGGGACCCCTAGGGGACATTCCCAATTGTGCGGCCCGGCGCGCGCACCGAGACTGTGGCCATGTTCGAGACGGTCACAGATCGCTACGTCACGCAAGCCCCGGTGTGCCTGGGGGACGCGGCCTTCCTGTTCGCCGACATCGTCGGCTTCACCGCCTTCACCGAGGCTCACGGCGACGCCCACGCGGCCGAGCTCGCGTGGCGGCTGCGGCTCGGCGTCGAGCGCCAGCTCGGGGCCGAGGCCCACGTGGTCAAGACGCTCGGCGACGCCGTCATGGTGAGGATCGCCGACCCCGCCGAGGCGGCCGCCGCAGGGCTGAGGATCGTCGAGCGCGCCCTGCCCGCACCGCTCGACCCGCCCGTCCGCGTCGGCATCGCCTGCGGATCCGCCGTCGAGCGTGACGGCGACTTCTTCGGCGCCGCCGTGAACCTCGCCGCCCGCGTGGCCGCAGTGGCGGGCGCCGGCGAGGTGCTCGTCAGCGACGAGGTCGCTGAGATCGCGCGCACAGGCACGCGCTCCGTCGAGCTCGAACAGCGCGGCGCGAAGTGGCTTCGAAACATCTCCCAGCCGGTGGTCGTGCACGCGGTGCGCCCGCAGGCGCAGGCCGCGAGTGGACGCCGGTTGGGCGGGCGCCGCGCAGCTGCGCGGACGCTGTACTCCAATCTGAAAGGAACCGACCATGTCTACGCCTGAGGAGCCGGTTGTGCCCACGCCCGAGGGGTCGACGCACAGCACGACGGAGAGCTCGGGGCTCGCGCCCGAGGGGTCGCGCGAGCGCCGGCCGCGCTTCGTGCGCACTCGCCGCGGGCGACTGGTGGGCGGCGTCTGCAGCGGTCTCGGCTCGCATTTCGGCGTCGATCCGCTGCTGCTGCGAATCGCCTTCGTCGGCCTCACCTTCCTGGCGGGAGTGGGCGTGTGGCTGTACCTCGCGATCTTGCTCTTCACCCCCGAGGAGGGTGCACGGCGTGCGCCCATCCTGATGCTGGGCTCCTCCTGGCAGGCGGTCCTCGGCGTCGTCACACTGATCGCCGCGTTCGGCGCGCTCGTGGCCGTGCTCAGCCACAGCCTGCTCGGCAGCGCGGCGGGATTCGGCGTCGGCGTCGGCGTTGTCGCGCTCGTGGGCGTCCTCGCAACGGTCGTCTGGAGGAGGCTGCGCAAGCGCGTGCCGGCGAGCAAGAGCGCCGACCTGCGACTGGCGCAGTGGCTCGCGCACTTCGTGGCGGTCCTCGCCGGTCTCGTGCTGCTCGCGGTCGCAGGCGGCCTGCTCGCCGGAACCGAGCCCCACATCGCCGCCTGGGCGGTGCTCGCGCTCGGCGTGGCGCTTCTCCTCAGCGCCTTGACGCGGATCCGCTGGCTCGTGCTCGCGGTCGGCGCCTTCGCGGTGCCCGTCGTGATCTTCGCCGCCGCCGGGGTCGACCTGCACGGCGGCCTCGGCGAACGTGTCTACCGCCCGCTTGCCCTGAACCAGCTGCGCCGTGGCTATGAGCTCGGCGCCGGCAAGCTCGAAGTGGACCTCCGCGGCGTCCGCCTCCCGGCCGGAGCGACCCCGCTGCGCGTGCGCCTGGGTCTCGGCGAGCTGGTCGTGATCGTGCCGAGGGACGTGTGCGTGCTGACCCACGCGCGACTCGGCGGCGGCTACGTCGGCGCGCTCGGCGGCGAATCGAAGGGCCTCGACGTCAACTGGCACGCCACCCAGCCCCTGCCCGCGGGCGTGCGTGTGCTCAGGCTCGAAGGCCATGTCGGGCTCGGTGCGCTGTTCGTCGTCAACCGGCCACTCGAAGGCAACTACCAGGTGAACGGCTACGGCGACAACGAAGCCTGCCTCGGCGTCAACGGTACGTTCCAGTGAAGCGCGCCCTGAACATGACCGCGCTCACCGGCGGGCTCGTCGTGATCGTGCTCGGCGTCCTGCTCGTGCTCGCCGCCGGCGGCCACATCACGCTGCGCTTCGCGTACACCGGGCCGCTGATCGTCGCGGGCGTGGGCGCCGTGTTGCTCGCGAGCGGCCTCGAAGCGCGTGCCCGCGCGAGCGGCTCGAACGCGCGCGACTGAGATCATCCAGCGCGAGCGATGTCCAGCACCAGCAACCCTCCGCGCGGCGGCGCGAGGATCGCCGTCGGCGCCACCCTGCTGCTCGCCGGCGGCCTGCTGCTGGTGCGCCCCACCGGCCTGTGGCCGGGAGACCCGATCGTGTGGCCGGTGGCCGGCGCGGCACTCGGCGCACTGCTGATCTGGCGCGCGCCCACACCGGTGCTGCGGGCGAGGCGCTCCTGGGCGGCGCACCCCTCGCACCTCGCGAGCGAGCCGGCGCCCGAGCAACCGAGGGCGGCCCGCGTCGCCACGCTGGTGCGCCCCGAGGTCAGCCGTCGCGGCCTCGGCATCGCGCTCGTGCTGGCTGCGGGCATCGCCTTCCTGTGGGCCAACGGGGCCGTGCGACCGGCGGGCGAAGCGGTGCTCGCGGCGGTCGCCGTCCTGATCGCCGCCGCGCTCATCTTCGCGCCCTCCTGGCGAAGCCTCGCGCGCAGCCTCGCCGCCGAGCGCACCGAGCGCATCCGCTCACAGGAGCGTGCTGACGTGGGCGCCCACCTGCACGACTCGGTCCTGCAGACGCTCGCGCTCATCCAACGAAGCGCCGACGACCCCAAGCGCGTGGCAAGCCTCGCCCGCAACCAGGAGCGCGAGCTGCGTACGTGGCTGGCGGGTGGGCAGGCGAAGTCGAGCGATGAGCATCTCGCCGCCGCGCTCGAGGCCGCTGCCGCCGAGGTCGATGCCGCCAGCGGAAGCTCTATCGAGCTGGTGGCCGTCGGCGACTGCGACCTGGACGAGAGCGCCTCGAGCGTTCTCGCAGCAGCGCGGGAGGCGATGCTGAACGCGGCCAAGTTCGCGGGCGAGCGTCCCATCTCCGTCTACGCCGAGCTCTCCCCCGCGCGCATCCAGGTCTTCGTGCGCGACCGCGGCGCGGGCTTTGACCCCGGCGCGGTACCCGCCGAGCGGCGTGGCGTGCGCGAGTCGATCGTCGGGCGCATGCAGCGCGCGGGCGGGCGGGCGAGCGTTCGTTCGTCGGCCGAGCAGGGGACAGAGGTGGAGCTCGCGCTCGAACGGGGAGAGTGGGCGTGAGCGCCGCGGCGAGGCCTCGCGTGCTGATCGTCGACGACCACGCGCTGTTTCGCGCCGGGGTGCGCGAGAGTCTCGGCGCGGCCGTCGAGGTGGTCGGCGAGTGCGGCGACGTCGAGCAGGCGGTGCGCAGCATCGACGAGCTCGAGCCCGACGTCGTGCTGCTCGACGTCCACATGCCGGACGGCGGCGGCGTCGAGGTGATCCGCCGCGCCTCACAGACCGCTCCCGCCACGCGCTTCCTGGCGCTGTCGGTGAGCGACGCCGCCGAGGACGTGATCGCCCTGATCCGCGCCGGCGCCCGCGGGTACGTGACGAAGACGATCTCCGCGCAGGAGCTGACGGACGCGATCGGGCGCGTGAACGACGGCGACGCCGTCTTCTCGCCGCGCCTGGCCGGCTTCGTGCTCGACGTGTTCGCCGAGCAACTCCCGCCGGCAGAGGTCGACCCGGAGCTCGATCTGCTGACCCCTCGCGAGCGCGAGGTGCTCCAGCACATCGCACGCGGCTACATGTACAAGGAGATCGCCGCCCGCCTCGGGATCTCGGCCAAGACCGTCGAGGCCCACGTCTCGGCCGTGCTGCGTAAGCTGCAGCTCTCGAGCCGCCACGAGCTCACCCGCTGGGCCACACACCGACGACTGATCAGCGACTGAAGCCATGAGCGGACACCGCCACTACAGCGAGCAGCAGTTCGAGGCGCTCGTGCGTTCGGCGATCGAGGAACTGCCGGACGAGTTCCAGCGAGCGCTCGACAACGTCGCGATCGTCGTATCGGACCGCGGCGCCGAGAATCACGCCTACGGCATGTACGTCGGCGCCAGGAGGGGTGGTACCGGCTTCTTCGGAGGCGGCGGCGTTCCGGACGAGATCCTGATCTTCCGCGACACGCTGGTGCGCGATTTCGGGAACGACCCCGCGCGCCTGCGACAGCACGTCAATCACACCGTCCGTCACGAGGTCGGCCACTACTTCGGCTTCGACGAGGAAGGCGTTCGCAAGCTCGGGCTGTGACCCGAACGAACCCCTAAGCCGTTCCGAATGAACCCCCAAGCGCGTTCCGATGCGCGGTGGGGGAGCGGGTGCTACCTAGCATCGTCGCATCCAACGAGCTGGGAGGCTTCTGATGCGGTCGATCACCCGACACCTGACATACGCGAACGTCGTTGCCACACTCGCGCTCGTGTTTGCCCTGAGCGGCAGCGCGATGGCGGCCAAGCACTACCTGATCACGTCGGTCAAGCAGATCCAGCCCGGTGTGCTGAAGAAGCTCCACGGCGCGAACGGCGCCCGTGGGCCCTCGGGGCTGCCGGGCTTGGGCGGTGCCAAAGGTGCTGACGGTGCCAAAGGTGCCGACCAACCGGAATCGACTGAGCTGGCGACACTCAGGGGCATCCTGCCGTACATCAAGTTCGTGCCCGCCGGTGTCGGCGGAAAGCCGACGATCCAGTTCTCCGGAGCCAACGTACAGATCGTCTCCGGGGCCGGTAAAACCTTCTCTCCCGTGAACGGCACCGGGAACCTCGTAGTCGGCTATGACGAATCGCCTGGCCCGCAGACGGGCTCGCACAACATCGTCCTCGGCGACGAACTCCAGTACACCAGCTATGCCGGGATGATCGCCGGCGAAAGCAACGGCGTCACCGCGCCGTACTCCCTGGTCCTCGGCGGCTACGGCAACCTCGCCAACGGCCCATACAGCGACATCGGCGGCGGCATCTTCAACACCACCAGCGCGCGCGAGGCAACGGTCAGCGGCGGCGAAGAAAACTCCGCCAGCGGCATCGCCTCGTCGGTCACGGGCGGCACACTCAACCAGGCCATCGGACAGTCCTCCTCGATCTCAGGTGGGGACGAAGGCGTCGCCGAAGGCAAGGACGCCTCGATCTCGGGTGGCCTTGCAACGAAAGCCACGGGCGAATTCAGCTCGATCCTCGGCGGGCTCACCAACCTCGCCTCTGGGAAGTTCTCGACTATCAGCGGGGGCGGGCTGAATTCGGCTACCGGAGAAGCGTCCGCCGTCTCCGGTGGCTCCCTCAACCACGCCGCCGGGACCGGCAGCGCGATCGGCGGCAGCAGCATCCAAGAAGCCGCAGGACTCGATGAATTCAAGCCGTAGCTCGGCGTAGGTGACGCCGAACGCCGGCAGGGGACGTCCGTCGAGTCCTGGCTAAGGTCGAGGGCCAATGACGATCGCGGCGCCCGGGACCGCCCTCTTCACCACGGAGGGCGGTCTCTACCTACCGAGCGAGCACACGCGCGGACCGTGGGACCCGGGCAGCCTCCACGGAGGTGCGCCCGGCGCCCTGCTCACGCGATGCTTCGAACAGCATCTCGAGGGCAGCGACCTCACCTTCGGCCGGCTCGGTTTCGAGTTTCTACGCCCAATCCCGATGGCCCCGCTCGAAGTGACGGTCAGCCTCGTACGACCGGGGCGGCGGGTGAGCGAGTTGCACGCGAACCTCGCGAGCGGCGGTGAGCTGATCGGACGCGCAGACGCGCTGCTGGTGCGCCCGGTGGGCGAAGACGTCCCGGTACCCGACCCCGTCCTGGAGCGGATGGCGCCCAAGGAGGACGCGCTGGAGGCATTTCCTGAGTTCGAGAACGAAGGCGGACCCCCCGAGGCCCTCTTGGCGGGGGGCACGGGCTTCGGGTCGACGGGGATGGAGGTGAGATGGCTCGATCGGCCGTGGTCAGCGGGCCCGGCCCGCGTTTGGGCGAGGCCGAGAATGGACCTGCTCCCCGGCGAGCCGATGTCGCCGCTCGCGCGGGCCGTCGCCGCCGCCGACTTCGGAAACGGTGTCGGCGCAGTGCTTCCGTTCGACCGCTTTCTGTTCATCAACGCCGACCTGACGCTCCACCTCCAGCGCGCTCCCCACGGCGACTGGATCGGCCTCGACGCCCGTACGCTGCTCTCGGTCGGCGGCCCGGGGCTGGCCGAGAGCGTGCTGCACGATGAGAGCGGGCCGATCGGAAGAGCGTTCCAGACGCTAGTCGTGCAACCTCGCTGACGCGACCGCGCCAGATTCCCGGACACGCACCGCCCGGCGAGCCGCGTGGTCAGAGATCCGCGGTCAGGACCCGGACGTCGCCGGGCGCTGCTCGCAATCCGACCGTTGAGCCCTCGGCAATCGCCTGATAACCGTTCTCGGGTGGCGTCTGAACGGTAAATCGGGTGAGCCGGATGAGCAGTCCCCCGCGATCGCGGCGGACGTTCATGACGGTGTCGGTCAGGGTGCCGGATCCCACGTCGGTGAGCTCGAGCTCCCACGGATGTATGACCACCGTCACCGGGCCCTGGGCCGGCGTGGAGCTGGCGAGCTCGCCGCTTCCGCCGAGGCGCACGATCGAGCCGGAAGCCGACGGGGTTGCGTTTCCCTCGATGACGTTGGCGCCGGTGAGCGCAGCGACCATCGCGTTGGCGGGATTGCGCAGCAGCTCGGCGGGAGTGGCGACCTGCACCAGGCGACCATCGTCGATCACGCCAACACGGTCGCCGAGGACGGCGGCGTCCTCGAAGGCGTGCGTGACGAGCAGGGTGGGGAGCTCGAGCTTGACGAGGAGGTCGCCGAGCTCGTCACGAACCTGCTCGCGCGTAATGGTGTCGAGCGCCCCGAAGGGCTCGTCGAGCAGGAGCACGCGGGGCTCTCGGGCGAGCGCTCGGGCGAGCGCGACCCGCTGGCGCTCGCCCCCTGACAGCTGGTCGGGTCTCACGCGCGCGAGATGCAGGATCCCGAATCGTTCGAGCAGGTCCGGGCGTTCGCGCCTGCCGGCAAAGCGGACGTTGCCGGCGACGGTCAGGTGCGGGAACAGACCGTAGTCCTGCGGCAGGTAGCCGACGCGGCGTCGCTCGGCGCCCACCCGCACGCCGCGTTGTGCGTCGAACCAGACCTCGCCGCCGAGAGTGATGCGCCCCTCGCGAGGGCGCTCGAGCCCGGCGACGGTTCGCAGCAGCGAGGTCTTGCCCGAGCCGGACGGCCCCACGAGCACGATCGTCTCTGGGGCGACCTTCAGCTCGGCGCGGAGATCGAAAGCTCGCCTGGGGAGGGTGATGTCGATGTCGAGGAGGTCCACAAGCGTGGGAGCAGCTTGGCGGTAAGGAGGATCGCAGCGCTCATAGCGATCAGCAGCACGCCGATCGCGATCGCCTGGTCGAGGTTCGCGTCGAACTCGCCGTATACGGCCAGCGGGAGCGTCTGGGTGGTGCCCTGGAAGCTGCCCGCGAACAGGATCGTCGCGCCGAACTCGCCGATTCCGCGTGCGAATGCGAGCGAGGCTGCCGTGAGGAGTCCACCACCCGCCAGCGGAATCGCGACCCGCAGCACCCGTCGCAGAGGCCCCGCGCCGAGCGTGCCCGCAACATCGACCAAGGTACCGTCGATGGCTTCGAAGGCCGCGATCGCGCCGCGCAGGTAGAAGGGGCCGGCGACGAACAGGATCGCCATCACGACGGCCCCCTGACGGAACACGGGGCTGGGGATTCCGAGCGTGCTGAACGTGCCGCCGAGCAGCCCGAGTGGGCCGAACGCGACCAGCAGCCCGAGCCCGGCAACGGCAGGCGGCATCACCAACGGCAGCTCGACGAGCGTGACCACAACGCTGCGTCCGCGAAAGCGCCGGCGACCGACGACGTAGGCGAACGGGGTGCCGAACGCGAGCATCAGGACGAGCGCGATCGCATTCGTCTTCAGTGAGACCTTGATCGCATCCGTCGCGACCGTTGTCCCGAAGCCGTGGATGAGGGAGTGGATCGGCTGGTAGGTCACCAGCGCGACGATCGGAAGCAGCAGGAAGGCACTCGCTACGGCGATCGCGATCACCGTGATCGCCCCGACGGCGAGGCGCCCGAGCGTTGAAGTCCACGCCCGGACGTCGCCGTCGGCCGGTGCGCCGCTATTCGCGGCGGCGCTCACTTCGGGATCGGGCCGAAGCCGGCCGCCTGAAGCGTGGCCTGACCCTTGGGCGAGAGCACCGTGGCCACGAACGCCTTCGCCGCGGCTGGGTCCGGAGCCTTCTTGACCGCGGCGATCACGTCGATTGTGCCCGGCATCGCCTTGGCCGAGAGGCGCACGGCCTTGACCTTGCCCTTCGCCGAATCGGCGTCCGTGATGTAGACGAAGCCGACGTCGGCAGCACCGGAGGAGACGTCTGCGACGACCTGTGTCACGTCGGTCGCTTCGCTGACCACGTTCTTCATCGCCGCCGTGGTGATGCCGAGGTTCATGAAGGCCGTCCGGGCGTAGTCACCGCACGGCACCGTCGCGTTGCAGATCACGATCTTGACGCCCGGCTTGGTGATGTCGCTGACCGACGTGATGCCCGCCGGGTTTCCGTTGGGCACGATCATCACGAGCGTGTTGGTGGCGAAGTCGACCGGCTCTTCGACCAGTCCCGCCTCGTAGAGCTTCGCCGGGTACTTCGGGCTCGCCGCCGCGAACACGTCAGCCGGGGCGCCCTGTTCGATGTCGGTCGCGAGCGCACCCGAACCGCCGAAGGTGAACTTTGCGTTCGGGTCGATCATCGGGAACACCTTCGTCAGCGACGCCGCGCCCAGCACGATCGGGGCGGAGCCGCTCGGCGTCGTGGTCGAAGACGTAGACGTGGCCGCGGCGTTCGTGGGCGTGGTACTCGAGCTGCTTCCGCAGCCGGCCGCCAGGGCGGCGATTGCGGCGGCGGCAAACGCCACGGCGATACGTCGGGTCGAACGTGAACTCAACGACAACGGACTCTCCTCTCGCCTGGTTGCCAAGGTCAGTGGATCTCGTAGCCGCCGATCAGGGCGAGGCGTTGGGTGAAGGCACTCGAGCGCAGCACGTTCCCGAGCGCGTCGACGGCGGGATGGGCGCGCCAGCGGGCATCGAGCCAAAGTTCGGCGACGTGCTCCTCGAGCGCATTGAACTCGAGCCCGTATCTCAGCGCGGCAGGCTCGATCGTGACCCCGGCCGGCGCACCGTCAGCGACACGCCGGGCGACCTCGAGGTGCCCTGCGGCGCGCGGCCCGGGCGGAGGTGCGAGGCCATCGGCAGCGGCCGCGTCGATGAACGCCTGCTGACTGGACGCACCCGCCTCGCGCTGCACGACCCGTACGCGGCGCTTGCACAGCTCCTCGACCGAGCGGACCCGTCGGCGGCTTGCGAGTCCCACCCGCCAGCGCGCGAGACGCAGACGCAACGTGCCGCGCGGCGCGATTGGCAGCCGGTCTGGACAGTTGTGCACGAGCGCACCGTGGGCACGGCCCGCGCGCATCGCCTCGATCGCGGCGCCGGTCGACCCTGCGAGGGCGATCAGGTGCCGCGGGCCGGTCTGCGGAAGCATCGCCGCGGCCAACCCGAGAGCCGGGTCGCAACCCACCACGACGTAGCCCTCGAGGTCGGCTCCGGGCAGCGGTGATAGACGACCGGCGCGGATCACCGCATTCGCGGCGGGCCACCCCTGAAAGGAGAGCGCAGCGGCGGCGGGAGCGTGCACCAGGCGGCCGCCGACCCGGCACGCGAGCACGCCCTCACCCTCGCCGGCGGTCTGCGTGAGCACCGGATCGCTCGTGGGCGGTGCCGTGGCGAAGAGCTCCTCGACCGGGCGGCCCACTGCCATCGCAAGGGCAATCGCCGCATCGACGCTCGGCCGTGTCTGTCCAGCCTCGACGGCCCCCACCGTTTGGCGACTCAGGCCCGCCGCGGACGCCAGCGCCGCCTGGCTCAAACCGGCCGCGAGCCGCGCGTGTCGCAGCTGCGACATGCCAGGATCCTAGCGTCGAGGCAAGTATCCCGGCCGCATGGTGGGGACCCGATCGTTTCGGGCCCCACCCGGCTCCGTGGGGACCCGATCGTCCCGGGCCCCCACGGCTTCTGCCTAGACGCGGGCGAGGGGCGCTGAGGGAACGGTCTGCTCGTCGGGGTCGATCGCTCCGAGGCGCTTGATCGTCTTGATTGCGCCGCCCTGGACCTGGCCGATGAACATGTTCATGCGCACGTGGTGCTGGCCGGGAACCATCTCCGCGGGTCCACCGGGACCGACGGGGATCGTGGCGTGGTCGAGGGCCTCGATCACCTCGCTCTGGTCGAGCGAGCCGGCCTCACGGACGGCGGCCTCCCACAGCCGCAGACCGCGATACATGCCCCGAGCAGGCGCCGCCGCCGGTGAACATCGCGCCACCGGGATAGCGCTTGTCGTAGCGGTCGAGCAGCTCGCGGCTGAACGGGTCCTCCGAGTCCTGGTAGTAGTCGAGGCAGCTGTACAGGCCCTCGACGTGCTCGGCCGGCACGAGGCCGAGGCAGTTCTCGTCGAAGTAGGTGCAGACGAGCTGCCCGCCGCGCTGGCTGAAGCCGGCGTCGTGGAGCTGCTGGAAGAACGGCACCACGGCGGGCGGGACGATCGTGTTGAAGACCACCTCGGCGCCGCGCGGACATGATCTTCTCGATCGCGTCGCTGTAGTCGGTGTGGTCGAGCGGGTAGTAGTCCTCCTCGACGATCTCCCCGCCGGCGGCGGTCGACGATCTGGCGGACCTTCTCGTTCATGATCCGCGGCCAGATGTAGTCGGCCGAGGGCAGCGCGAAGCGCTTGGCGCCGGTCTTCTCGATCAGCCACGGGATCAGCGGGTCGACCTGCTGGGCCGGCACGGGGCCGGTGCAGAAGATCAGCGGGTCGCACTCCTGTCCCTCGTACTGCTCGGGGTAGAGGTACAGGGTCCTGCCCTCGGTGACGGCGGCCGCCTTGATGGCCTGACGGGTGGAGCTGAGGATGCCGCCGAAGACGACGTCGACGCCGACCTCCTGGACGAGCTTCGCGGCGCCGGCCTCGGCGGCCTCGTCGGTCGTCTCGCTGTCCTCGATGTGCAGCTCGATGTGCCGGCCGAGCAGGCCGCCGGCGGTGTTGATTTCGTCGACCACCATCCGTGCGACGTTGGCGTCGGCGATGCCCATGAACGACATCGGGCCGGTGAGGTCGGCGACTACGCCCAGCTTGATCGGGTCGGTTGAGGGTGTTGATGCTGCCATGACGTTTTCTCCGTTTCTCGATCGGTTTCGGGGAGTCTGTTTCGCGCTGCGCGTCGCGTCGAATCTGCCGACGCGCTACGCGTGGAACGTGCCGCCGACGCTGGGCGCGGAGCTGCCGGCCCTACGCGTCGAAGCTGCCGCCGCGCTCGGCGACCTGGGGGCGGCTCTTGTGGCCGGCCTCCTGCAGGATCGGCGGGACCGTCGGGGTCCGAGACGAAGCCCTGCCAGCCCTCGGCGTCCCAGTCGAAGATCACCCAGACGCGGGTGTCGTCGTTGGGGTCCTTGAACACCTGTGCGCCTTTGGAGCCGTGCTCGCGGCGCTTGTCGGCGCCCTTGGTGGAGAAGATCCGCTCGAAGCGCTCGAAGTCCTCGACGGTGGTGGTTGCCAGAAACATGCTTTGCCTCCTGTGGGTGCTCGGCGCCGCGGGTCGGTGCCGATGTCGAGGCGAGTATCCGGCGGGGGTGGGGGCCGCCACATCGGGCGAATGCCCTATGGGTTGTGGACGAGCTCCTGTTCGAAGGCCCACACCGTGGCGGCAGCGCGGCTGTGCACCCCGGCCTTCTCGTAGATGTGCTGGACGTGGTGGCCGACGGTCTTCACGGAGATACCGAGGGCGTCGGCGATCGCCTGGTTGGAGTCGCCGCGGACTAGCGGCAGCAGCACCTCGAGCTCCCGTGGCGTGAGCCCGGCGGGCAGCTCCTTCGGGCGCTTGGAGACCTGGTGGCCGGCCGCGGCCAGCACGGCGGCGACGGCATCGGGACAGAGCCTGCCCTCGCTCGCTTCGCGTAGCAACTCGGCCTCGGCGACCTCGGCGTCGAGCGCCGGCCGGTGGGGACGGTCTTCGAGCATCGCGACGTAGCAGTCGGCCGCGGCGAGGATGCGGGCCGCCTGCTCGATTTCGGGAGCGCGGACGCTGCGGTGGTAGCCGGAGCCGTCGAGGCGCTCGTGGTGGGCGCCGGCGACCCGCCCGATCGGTGCGAGCGCCGGAGACTGGGCGAAGGCGCTCTCGGTGTAGTGGGCGTGCAGGCGCACGCGCTCCCACTCGCCGAAGGAGAGCGCGGCGGGCTTCTCCCAGATCGAGTTCGGGACGCCCACCCGGCCGAGGTCGTGGGCGAGGGCAGCACGGCGGACGAGCGTGACCTCGTCCTCGTCGAGGTTCGCGCGCCAGGCAGCGGCCTCGGCGAGGTCGGCGACGGCCGCGCAGTGCTCGCGCAGCCACGGCGTCTTCAGGCCGGTGATCGCGGCGATCGTGGCGAAGCCGGCGTCGATCTTCTCGCCGTGGAGCCAGACCGGAGGGGAGGGCTCGATCGCCAGCGCGTAGTCCCACATGCCCCGAGTCCTCGAACGAGTCGAGCATCTCCCCGAGGTTTGCGACGGCGAGCTCTGCCAGGCGCGGGTCATAGGCGGTGCCGGAGCGCTCCTCGAGCACCTCACACGCGCGCTCGGGGCCCGCGGCGGACAGGAACAGGGAGGCGTCCTTGGCGACGTGCAGGAGGCGGATCGACATCGGGATCTCTTCTCCCTTGACACCCGGAAGGCCGAGGCCGTCCCAGCGCGAGAACACGTACTCCAGCGCCGTCTGGATGCTCGGGCGCAGGCCGAGCCAGGCGGCGAACTGCTGAGCGACCTCGCACATCGTTTCCAGCGATTCGCGCGCCCTCGGACTGGCGTCGGCGATCACCGCTTCGAGCATCTTCGCCCGAACCTCCGGCGGCCGGCCAAGCCCGACGAAGGCGCGGTAGAACTCGAGCACCTCGTCCGGATGGGTGGGATCGATCAGGTAGAAGGCGGCCCGGTGGGCGATGTCGTCCCCGAACAGTTCCCCCGCCTCGTGCCCGTTCGAGGTGCAGCCGGAGGCGTGGAGCAGGGCGACGTAGTAGGTGTCGGCCAGCTCGTCGGCCGAGGCGCCGGCTAGCTCGCCGAGGCGGACCGCGAGGACGGCCGAGCGGATGGCGTGCTCCAGGGGCTGGCCGGTGCCGAGGTCGGTGGCGACGGACAGGGCGGCGACCAGCTCCGCGGCGCGGATGGGCTGCTCAGCGCGGTTGCTGGGCAGAGTGCCTGCGAGTGAGCCTCGCGCCCCCATGCGTGCGATGCTAGTCGACGGCGGGCGGGGCTGTGAGGCGGTAGTCCTTGCGGCCTGTCCGTAGGAGCTCGCGCCCGCTCTTTCCGCGCCGTCATCGACGCCGGATCGCTCGGGCGAATCGCTCAACCTCGGCCGATCGGTCGACAACCTCGTCAACCGCCGCCACGTAATTGTCGCGCCCGGCCACCGCTATCTGGCGAGAGCGCCCTGACGCCATCCCGGATGTCGTCCCGCGCGCGCTCGTGGTCGCCACGCTCGAGCTCGTCACCGACTACGTGCGCGAGGGCCGTGTCAGCTCGCTCCCAAAGTTCGAGGGCGACCTCCTCTACCTATGGCTCATGGGCCGCGCCGCCACGAGGTCGCCGCCGCCGCGCTTCCCTGACCCGCTCCGCTGTCGAGTCGTCCGCCAGCAGCCGGATTCCGAGCAGCGCGACCTGCTCGGCCAACTCCGTGAGCTGCGCAATTCGTCCCGCGCGAACCTCTTCGGCGACGAGCTCGGTGATGGCGAGCACGAGGATCCGAGGCATCAGCTCGTCGAGCGGTGGGAGCTCGGGTTGTTCGATCCGCGCGCGAGCCCCGAGTGCCGCGAACATCCCCCTGAAGGCGCCGTAGTGGCGCTCGCGCTGCGCGATCGCCCGCTCCCCGACCGTCGGCAGCGAGATGAGGTAGGCGCTGGCGATCGTCGGGCGCTCCTGCCACCAGCTCAGGTAGCGGAGGGCGCCCTCTCTCATCGCCTGGATCCAGTCGGGCTCGCTGGCTAGCGCGAGCAGCTCGCCGAGCAGCTGTTCACTGGTTTCGTCGCAGACGGCCATGAAGCAGTCGGCCTTGTCCTCGAAGAACTCGTAGAAGGCGTTGCGGGAAACACGCGCGGTCGCGACGACCTGTGGGACGGTCGTCGCCTCGTAGCCCGCGAGGCCCACGCATTCGAGCATCGCCCGCACGATCCGCATCCGCTGCGAGGTCCGCACCTCGTCCGCAGAGAGCTTGTGCCGGCCGCGCGGGAGCGGCTCAGCTTGCCAGTTTAGATCTAAAGACACGTGGGTATTTTATTCCCGCCAAGGGGCGTCATGAACCACAAAGGGAGGCCAGGGGTGAGCGGGGACCGTCGGAGCATGCTGTTGGGAGCGGTGGTTGGACTGGTCGTGGTGGCACTCGCCGGGCCGGCGCCCGTGGCATTCGCGGAAGGGCGCTGCGGCAGCTACGCCTGGTGCAGCACCTCGCAGACGCCGACCCAGCGTGCCGAACTGATGCTCGCCGCGATGTCGCAGTCGGACAAGGTCGGGATCCTTACGAGCCAGGAAGCCTCCGACGTGGGTCTCCCAGCGATCAAGTTCACCGATGGTGCGGTGGGGGCGGGTGGCGTCGGCTCGGGAACCGAAGACGCGACGGCGATGCCTGCAGGGATCGCCCTGGCCGCGAACTTCGATCGGGCGATGGCGCACCGGTACGGGGCAGCGGTCGGTGCCGAGGTCGAGCACCGGGGCTTCGACGGCGACTACGGGCCGACCGTCAACATCATGCGCACGCCGCTCGGCGGGCGCACGTACGAGGGCTACGGCGAGGACCCGTATCTCGCCGCGCAGTCCGCGGTCGGATGGATCGACGGACTGCAGTCCCAGGGCGTGATGGCCGACGTCAAGCACTTCGCCGCCAACAACCAGGAGGGCCAGGCCGGTGTCTCTCCGCTGGAGGGCGTGGTCGGGGGCCGCCTCGACACCGACGTGAACGTCGATCCGCGCTGGCTGCACGAAATCGAATTCCCGGCCTTCGAAGCCGCCGTCGAGCAGGCCCACAGCGCAACGGTGATGTGCTCCTACAACCTCGTGAACGGCGTCTACTCGTGCGCCAACCACTACCTGCTCAAGCACACGCTGCGCGAAGAATGGCGCTTCCCGGGCTTCGTCGCCTCCGACGCCGGCGCCTGCCATGAGACCAGCCAGGATCTCGAAGCAGGGCTCAACATCGACATTCTCGACACGTGCTACTCGGCGCCCGAGGTCGATGCGCTGCTCGCCGCCGGCGCCGTCAGCGAAGCCACGCTGAACGAACGGGTCTTCGAAATCCTGCGCACACTGTTCGCGTTCGGCTTCTTCGACCACCCCACGTGGCCCAAGGAAATCGGCCAGGACAACGTAGCCGCCGACGAGCAGGTCGCCGACGAAGCCGAGGAGGGTGGCTCGGTGCTGCTGGAGAACAACGGCACCCTGCCGATCAGCCCGGCCAAGGTCCACTCGATCGCCGTGATCGGTCCCGCGGCCGACCAGTACATCCACGGCAACGGCTCCTCCGAGGTCACGCCGTATTTCAAGACGACGGCGCTCGATGGCATCGAAGCTCGCGCCTCGCAGGCGCACATTCCGGTCACTTACAACAGCGGCACGCTCGTCGCGGGCGCCGAAGAAGCAGCCAAGAGCGCGGGCCTCGCGATCGTCGTCGTGGCCGACACCGAGTCTGAGGGCGTCGACAAGACGTGTATGTCGCTGACCGCGCAGTGCAGCGGCGCCGGCCAGGCCACGCCCCCCGACCCCGAATCGACGCAGCTCGACTTCGGCGATCAGGACGAACTGATCGAAAAGGTCGCTGACGTCAACCCGAACACGGTCGTCGTGATGGAGACAGGCGCGCCGGTGCTGACACCCTGGCGCAGCCAGATCGCCGGCCTGCTCGAGTCCTGGTATCCGGGCGAGGACGGTGGCACGGCTATCGCGCGCGTGCTGTTCGGCGATGTCGACCCCGGTGGGCGGCTGCCCGCCACGTTCCCGCAGCAGGAATCGGAAATCCCGACGGCCTCCAGCGGGCCGAGCCGCTACCCGGGCGTGCCGGAACCGCTCGAAGCCGAATGCCAGGTCGAGACGACCGTACCGTGTCCCTATTACCAGGAGGACTACAGCGAAGGCGTGTTCGTGGGCTACCGCTGGTACGACGAGCAGCACCTCCAGCCGGCGTTCCCCTTCGGATTCGGGCTCTCCTATACGACCTTCCGCCTCAGCCACCTGACGGTGCGACGCGGCAAGGGGGGCGAACCGTCGGCCGAAGTCAGCGTCACCGTGACGAACACGGGCAAGCGCAGCGGTTGGGCGGCACCGGAGCTGTACGTCTCGCTGCCCTCCACCGAAGCCGTGCCGGAGCCGCCGCTGCAGCTGAAGGGCTTCGACAAGGTGCCGCTCGCGCCCCACAAGAAAGCGCGGGTCACGATGCCGCTGGACGCGCGCTCGTTCTCGTACTGGTCCGACGCCGCGAACGCGTGGGAGGTGGCGCCGGGCTGCGATGAGATCGAGGTCGGGACCTCCTCCGAAGAACTGCCCCTTCAGCACACGCTCGCGCAGGGCCACGCGCGATGCCCCCGGTGAGCGACCGCAAGGGGGTGCCCCCAGTGAGCGACCGGAAGGAGACTCGACACGTGACCGCAAACAGGTCCACTTCGAAGACGCCGCGCGCACGTCGCTGGGGGACGCGCCTCGCGCTGACCGGGCTCCTGCTCATGCTCGTCCATCCCGGCTCCGCGCTGGCACGAAAGGCGCCGCCGAGCTTCGCCAGCGGCGACGGTCTGCAGGTCGTCTCGGTGCAGCGCATCAACCGCCGCCTCTACGAACTGACGATAGACACCGCCGCGCTGCCCGGCGCGGCCACGGTGAGGATCCTGCTGCCCGCGAGCTACGAATCCGAACCCCGGCGTCGCTACCCGGTGTTGTACCTCTTTCACGGCACCAGCGGTGGGGCAGGCGACTGGACGGAAAAAGGCGAAGCAGAGCAGACCACCGAAGGACTGCCACTGATCGTCGTGATGCCTGATATCGGCCTGAACGACGACGGCGGTGGCTACTGCACCAACTGGGTCAGCGGCACCTACAGCTGGGAAACGTTCCACATCGATCAGCTGATCCCCTACGTCGACGCGAACCTGCGCACGATCGCGAGCCGCGACGGCCGCGCCATCGCCGGTCTCTCGCAGGGGGGCTTCTGCTCGGTGAGCTACGCCGCGCGCCATCCGGACGTGTTCGAGACGGCACTCGCCTACTCGGGCGTGCCCGACATCGCCTACAACGCCGCCGATACCGCCGGCTTCACCGGTATCGCCTACGCGACCGAAGTGGGCCTGGACGGCGAACCCCCGAACTCGATGTTCGGCAGCCGGGTCACCAATGAGATCAACTGGGCCGACCACGACCCCACGACCCTCGCCGAAAACCTACGGGGGATGAACCTGTTCGAGTACTTCGGCAACGGGGTGCCGGCGGAAGGCGAAACCCCCGAACCGGCGGCCATGTCGATCGAGGCGCTCGTGCACGAAGACAACATCCACTTCCACGAACGCCTCACCGAACTGGGCATCGCGAGCCTGTACGACCCCTACGGCGACGGCACCCACTCCTGGCCCTACTGGACACGAGATCTGAAGTGGAGCATCAGCGCGGTCATGGAAGACTTCGCGAATCCCCTCCCGGCGCCGACGTCGGTGAGCTACACGACCGCCGACGCGCAGTACTCGGTGTACGGGTGGAGCGTGACGACGCACCGCAGCGCAGAGGAATTCTCGACACTCGAGGAAGCCGACGCACAGGGCTTCTCGCTGGCGGGTAGCGGCTCGGCGACGGTGCTAACGCCGGCCGACTATCGCCCCGGGCACAGTTACACGGTCACGATGAACGGCCACGAAGGTGACGCCACCGAGACCGTTCAGGCTGGCGCCGAACGGCGGCTGTCGCTCGACGTGCCACTCGGCCCTCCGAACCCGTATCAGGAGGACACAGCGGAAGCCGAGGAGACCGGCACGAGCGTCTATACGACTCGCGTGACGATCTCGAAGGGGCCGCACAAATGACCCCGAACGCTCGCTGAGACCCGGCGAAACGGGGGGAATGGCGAGACCCAGATTCGAACTGGGGACACCACGATTTTCAGTCGTGTGCTCTACCAACTGAGCTATCTCGCCGCGGCGGTCGATGCTAGCGCCTGGTAGCGGCCTGCGCGACCGCCGGAACCGGTCTTGCGGCCCTGCGTCGGGCCGCCTCAGCCCTTCTCCGCCGCCCAGGCTTCCAGATACGGCAGCGGGTCGATCGGCTTGATCCCCGCCGCGTGCCAGCCCCCCGGCCACATCTCGAAGTGCAGGTGCGGGCCCGTCGCATCCCCGGTCATGCCGGCTTTGCAGAGGAGCTGGCCCGCCGTGACGGTCTGTTCGGCCTTCACGGCGAAGGAGTTGGCCATGCAGTGGGCGTACATGAAGTCGAAGCCCACGTGGGTGTGCTCGACCAGGTAGTACCCGGCCTCCGCCGTCCTGGTTGGTGGCCTGGGTGATCGTCCCGGCGTAGGGGGCCACGACCGGCGTCCCTTCGGCCGTGAGCACGTCCTGGCCTTCGTGGTAGTAGCCGTTCCGGGGCGCCCCGAAGCGGTTTTCCGGGCCCCCGAAGCTGTAGCTCCCCTGCACCGGGAACACGGCCCCTTCGGCCGCTGACTGGGCCGGGCTCGGCACGCCGGCCACCGGTGCGCTCGTCGCAGGGGCCGGGCTCGGGACGGTCGGCGCCGGGACGGCGACCACGAGCGTCACCACCCGCGAGATGTGCGCCAGTTCGACGAGGGCCGCGCGGTTGTGGTCCTGGCCGGTCACGAGCACGTGGTAGCTGCCTGCTCCCAGCTTCGCTCCGGAGGGCCAGGCCACGGTCAGCGTCCGTTCCGTATGCACCCATCCCATCCGCTCGAGGACCGCCGGCTGACCGGCCGTCAAGGGCGTGATTTTGACCTTCACGTAGACCGTCGATACGCCGGCCTCGCTGACCTTCAGGGTCACCTTCGGGGGCTTCCCGGGGGTCGAAGTTTTCGGCACCGACAGCGCCGTCAGTACCGGGTGGGAGCCCGCCGGGCGGTACGGGGCGAGCTTCGCACCGGTCTTGACCGTGGAGGAAGCCTCGGATTCCGTGGGGGCGGCCGCCCCGCCCGGGGCACCGGAGATCGCCTGTGCCTGCGAGGTCGAGACCAACGAAATCCCAGCTGCGGCCGTGACCAGGGCAAGCGCAGCCCCAGACTTGAGGGTTCGGGCGGCTCCCACGTGGATCCCATCGGCAGCCAGGGCGATCCCTGCAACCCCCCGGGCGCCCGCTTGCACGGCCGTCCAGCCTCGCTCCGCGCCGCCGCGATCGCCTGACCCCCGCGAGAGCTGTTGCCGGCGTGGCGCCCGTCCCGCCCCGGAAGGGGCCCTCCCCTACCCCCGGGCTTCGAATTCCTCGATCAGGGCCCTATATGTGATCCCCAGGCCCTCGGAGATCGAGGTCCTCGCCGTCCACCCGAGCTCTCGTTCCGCGAGCCCCGCGTCCAGGCAGCTGTGCTGGAGCTCCCCCGGCCTCAGGTCCTCGAGTTGGGGCTCGATCGACTTGCCGGCCGCCTCAGACAGCTCCCTCCAGATCGTCGCCACGTCGGTTTCCTCGCCGGTGGCGACGTTGAACGTGCCCGCCGTCCCCCTGGCCCGCAGCAGGGCGTCCACCACGTCGGCCACGTATACATAATCCCGCGTCGGCTTTCCGTGGCCGTAGAGCTTCGGGGCCTGGTCGGTGAACAGGTGGTGGGTGAAGATCGCCACCACCCCCGCCTCCCCGTGGGGGCTCTGGCGGGGCCCGTAGACGTTGCCCAGCCGCATCGTCGCGTTCGGGATCCCGTGGGAGAGCGACCACGTCTTCACGTACGCCTCCGCCGCCCACTTCGAGGAACCGTACGGAGACAGCGGCGCCGGGATCCGGTCCTCTCCCGTGGGCCGGGGCGCTTCGTCTCCGTAGAGGGCTCCCCCGGTGGACGTGAACACGACCGGGGCCTCGTTTTCACGGGCCACCTCGAGCACGTTCAGCGTCCCCTTCACGTTCACGTCGCAGTCCCTCAGCGGGTCCTCCACCGAGGCCACCACGCTCGCCTGCGCGGCCAGGTGGTAGATCGCCTGCGGCTGGACCGCGCGGGCGAGCGCTCGCAACTGCTCGAGGTCCACCACGTCGAGCACGTGCAGCTCCGTCCCCGCCGGCACCCGCGCCCGGTCCCCCGAGGACAGGTCGTCCACGACCGACACGGTGTCCCCCTGCGCGAGCAGCGCGTCGACGACGTGCGATCCGATGAATCCGGCCCCGCCGGTGACGATCGCCCGTTCCGCCATTCAGGCGGGAAATCTAGACGGTCGTAGACGGGCGCCGCGAGCAGGTCTTCCACGGCGTGGACCGACTCGTCGATCCGCTCGAGCACGGCCACCCCGGCCAGCTCGTCCGCCGGCAGGCTTCCGCCGACGGCGGGGCCCCCGAGCACGACCGGGATCTCGGGGTGCTGGGAGCGAAGGTCGCGGATCGCGATCTCCATCGAGTCCTCGATCTCGTGGACCGTGTCCCCCACGACCACCAGGTCGGGATGGCGCCGGGTGACGGCCTCGAGCAGGTCCTCGGGCGCGAGGTCGGTGTCGAGCGTCGTGCGGAAGCCGGCCGCGGCGAGCTGGTCGTGGACCATCTGCAGGGCGAGCGTGTGGGAGTCGCCTTCGACGCTTGCGATCAGGACCCGCTCGCGGGTGGGCTGGGCGTCGGCGGTCATGTAGCGGCTGAGGGTCGCGAGCACCCGCTTGATGATCGAGAGGGCGCGCCGCTCGCGGTCCTCGTTGATCTCGCCCGAGGCCCTCAGCACGGTCACGCGCCTCAGGGACGGGCTGATCACCTCGGCGTGCAGCGTCGTGGGCGTGACCCCGCCGTCGATGGCGGCTGCGATCGCCTCCTCGGCGCCCTCGGCTTCGCCCCGGCCGAGCGCCGACACGAACAGCTCGAGCGTTTCCTCCACCAGCGCCACCGGGTCGGGGGGCAGCCCGCCGAGCCCATCGGTTCCGTGCTCCTCGAGCACTTCCATGAAGGCATCCAGCAGCACCGGGTCAAAGTGCGTACCCGCGCTCCTCGTGCATCATTTTGATCGCCTCTTCAACCGGGAAGGCAGGGCGATAGACGCGGTCGCTTGTGAGGGCATCGAACACGTCCGCCACGGCCACGATCCGACCCTCGATCGGGATCGCTTCGCCCTTCAGTCCCCTCGGATAACCGCTGCCGTCCCACTTCTCCTGGTGGCTGAGCGCGATCGTGGCCGCCATGTCGAGGATCGCCGACGAGGACCCCCGCACGAGCCGGTGACCCTCCTCGGTGTGGGTCTCGACGATCGCCCGCTCCTCGGGGGTCAGGCGGCCGGGCTTCAAGAGGATGTGGTCGGGGATCGCCACCTTGCCCACGTCGTGCAGCGGCGCCGCATGGCGGATCCGCTCGCAGAACTCGCCGTCCATGCCGATCGCTTCGGCCAGCAGCACCGAGAAGCGGCCGATCCGCTCGACGTGCTTGCCCGTGTCCTCGTCGCGGAACTCGACCGCCATCGAGAGGCGCCTGACGGTCTCCGCCTGGGCCACCTCGAGCTCGGTGAGCGCGTTCTTGAGCTCCCGGGTGCGGCGTTTGTTGTCCTTTTCCAGGCCCCTCCGTGCACGCTCGGCGGCGTACCAGCCGACTGCTCCGATGACCACCGCGAAGGCGACCAGCAGAGCGGCCACGCCGGCAGAGGCGTCGGTCACGTAGACGGCGAGCGCTGTGCCGGAACCGAGCAGGCACCACACGACCAGCACCACGATCGCGCGTGTCCAGTCGCGCTCCCGTGGCTCGCCGGGCGTGGCGGACCCTCGCGCCGGCACGGGCGCTCGGTGGGTGGCTTCCTCGAGGCGATTCAAGTTGGGGCAGTTGGTCGGACGGTGGGCGAACGGCCAATAAATCCTTGGCCGCTCACCCGTCCACTCGGCCCTCCGGAGAGGCCCCTTGATGGCTGCAATAAGCCGTGGACGTTTGTTCTAGTTCCCCAGCCTGGCCTGATACAGCGGGGCTGAGGTGTCCCAAAGAACTACAGGGCCTTCAACGAGAAGACGGCCTTGATGTTCAGCGGGTTGGCCGGCGCTTCGAGCACGACCTCCTGATTCCAGCGTTCGAAGTCGAGGCTGGCGCCGCCCGGCCTGACGATCGCGATCGGGTACGGGGTCCCGGTGGCGGCCACGTAAAGCGTCGCCCCGCTGGAGACGTCCCGCAGTGCCACCGCCGGGCGTCCGGCCACGCTGCGCACGCCCACGGTCCTGAGCATGTGATGCGAGGACAGCGTTCCCAGCAGCACCGACCTCAGCTCCGTCAGCGAGGCCAGCGGCGCCAGCGGGCCGTGACCGGCGGGGGCCTTCAGCCAGCGCCCCGCCAATGATCGAGCCGCCCGCCGGCCGACAAGTTCACGCAGCAGGGGCGGGTTCGGCTTCACGTAGATCCACCCGTCGACCTGCCTCAGCTTGGTCTGCAGGCCCCCCACCTGGAGCGTCCCGGTCCCCCCTTCCCCTCGGAAGAGTTCCATGTCGATCGTGAGCGGCCGAGCGGGACCCTGGAGATACCCCGCCACGCGGACCGTCGCGGCCTCGGCCGCCGCCGCTTGCACCCGCGCGAGCGCCCGCGCCGGGGTTTCGGAGGCGATCCCGTTGGAGGCGCTCTGGCTCCCGCAGGAGCACAGCAGCAGCACGCAGGCCGCTGTCGCGACGATCCCCGGGGAGCGGTGCGACGCCTCAGCACACGCCAACCATACGTGCGCGAATAAGATCGCCGGCGTGGGGTGGCGCGGGGTCCCCGACCGCTCCCGGACCTATCAGAGACGAAGGAGTGGCCGATGACCGAGCAGAACCGCCGCATGGTGCTCGCGCAGCGCCCCGAGGGAATGGTGGACGACGGAACCGTCCGCGAGGAAGCCCAGGACGTCCCGGTGGCGGGAGCGGGTGAGGCCCTCGCAAAGGTCCGCTACCTCTCGATCGACCCCACGATCCGGACCTGGATGGACGACGCCCCCGGCTACCTGCCCCCGATCGGGATCGGCGAGGTGGTCCGCTGCGGCGGGGTCGGCGAGGTGGTCGAGTCCCAAAGTGACACGCTAAGCCGGGCGAGGTGGTGTTCGGGATGACCGGGTGGCAGGACTACGTGATCGTCGACGACGGCGCCCGTGCCCTGCAGGCGATGCCCCCCGGCGTCGCCCCCGAGCGACCCTCGGCGTCTTCGGGATCACCGGCATGACCGCGTACTTCGGCCTGCTCGACGTCGGCCGGATGAAGCCGGGCGAGACGGTCGTCGTCTCCGGCGCGGCCGGGGCCACCGGCTCGACGGTGGGACAGATCGCCAAGCTCAAGGGCGCCGCGAAGGTCGTCGGGATCGCCGGCGCCAAGGAGAAGTGCGCCTGGATCGCCGACGAGCTCGGCTTCGACGCCGCCATCGACTACAAGGGCGAGGACGTCGCCCCGGCCTGCACGCAGCGGCCTGCCCGACGGCATCGACGTGTACTTCGACAACGTCGGCGGCGACATCCTCAACACCTGCCTGGCCCAGCTGGCGATGCAGGGACGGGTCGTGGTGTGCGGGGCCATCTCCGCGTACAACGACCGCGGCGCCGCCGGGACCGTCCAACTACGTCAACCTGATCCTCATCCGCGGGCGCATGGAGGGCTTCATCATCCTCGACTACCTCGACCGCATCGGCGAAGGCCAGGCGGAGATCGCCGGGTGGGTCGCCGAAGGCAAGATCAAGTCGGCCGAGCACATCGTCGAGGGACTCGAGCACGCCCCCGACGCGCTCAACCTGCTGTTCACCGGCGGCAACATCGGCAAGGTGATCGTGAAGGTCTGACCCGCGCCCGCCGGGCGTCGGTGACCGCAGGCGCCCGGACCGCGGTATGGATGTGTAAGAGGTGCGGGGCCGCCCTTGGCGGCCGGCGGCTATATGGATGTTAAGAGGTGCCGGGCCGCCCGTGGCGGTCGGCTATATGGATGTGTAAGAGGTGCCGGGCCGCCCCTGGCGGTCGGCCGGCTATTCCCAGGACAGGTCGCCGGTCTTGAGACCGGTGAGCAGCGTGCCGAAGAATTCGCCTTCCTTGCCTTCGGTTTCGGATCGGTGGCCATGTAAACGACGCCGAACGCAAAGCCGCCCATCGTCAGATGCCAATACCACGGCAGCGCGAACATCGGATTCGTATCGCTGCCAATGGTGTTGAACAGCAGCGTCGATGCGACCATACCGACGACGACGGCCGCCATGATCCGCCACGACGCCACCTTGAAGAAGACCAGAGCGACGCCGCCGATGGCGATCATCAGCGTCGAGGTTTCACCGATCGAGCCGGGGATGGTGCCGAAGAACGTATCCCTCCATTGGAAACCGGCCTGCTCGAGCGCAGCGACGCTGCCGACGGCGAGATCTGCGCCCTTCGCGGTCGCAAGCGCCGTAGCGCCGGTGTAGTTGTCGACGGCGGTCCACACCGTGTCACCGGTCATGTACGCGGGATAGGCAAAGAACAGAAACACGCGTCCAACCAGCGCGGGATTGAGAAAGTTCTTGCCGGTGCCGCCGAACACTTCCTTGCCGATCACCACACCGAACGTGATGCCGAAGAAGACGAGCCATAACGGAATCGTTGGCGGCAGCGTCAGCGAGAACAGGATGCCGGTTACGAAGAAGCCTTCGTTGATTTCGTGACCGCGCTTCCACGCGAACAGGCCTTCCCACAGGAACCCGCCGAGATACGTCACGATCACGATCGGCAGGTAGTACACGAGGCCGTGCAGGAAATTCGCAGAGAAACTCGCTCGGATCGAATCCGGTGAGCGCTGCCACGACATCAGTGCGCCAGCCCGGAATCGGTTCTGCGCCAGAGCCCGCGGCAATCAACGTGTTTGCCTGTAGGCCGACGTTCCAGATCCCGAACAGCATCGCCGGCCACGCGCAGAACCACACGGTCATCATGATGCGCTTCAGATCGACGGCGTCGCGGACGTGCGTTTCACCGTGCGTGACGTTCGGCGGGCTGTACAGCATCGTGTCGAACATTTCGTAGAACGTGTAGAACCGCTCGTAGCGGCCGCCTTTGCGAAAATGCGGCGCGATGTTCGTGTCGATGTAACTGCGCAGAGACATGCTCAACCCTCGACTTCGATTCGGGTCAGCACGTCGCGCAGGATGGGTCCGTACTCGTATTTTCCCGGGCAAACGTAGGTGCAAAGCGCGAGATCTTCCTCACCCAGTTCGAGCGCGCCCAGCTGTACCGCGCGGTCGGTGTCGCCAACGATCAGGTAGCGCAGCAGGAACGTCGGCTGGATATCGAGCGGCATCACCTCTTCGTACGTGCCGATGGGCACCATCGCGCGCGCGCTGCCGTTCGTGGTGGTGGTGAATCGAAATCGATGGCCGGGCCGGAACTTGCCCGTCACCAGGTTCGTTACGCTGTGCATCTCGCGCCCTGGTTGAACGTACCGCAGCAGGTGGCGCTCGCGGCCTTCCTGCAACACCGTCATCTGCAGCGAATAGCGGCCGAGGTAGGCGACGTGGCCGTCACAAACCGCGCCATGCAGCGCCGATCCGGAGACGATGCGGTTTTCGCCGTCGAGCAACTCACCGCGCGTGAGATCGTCGCTGGCGGCACCGAGGCAGGTGCGAATCAGTCGCGGCGAGCGGACTTGCGGTCCCGCAAGCGAGATCACGCGCGTCGAATCGAGCTTACCGGTCGCGAACAGTTCACCGATCGCGATGGCATCCTGGTAGTTGAGATGCCATACGGTCTTGTTCGCCCCGACCGGATCGAGCAGATGGATGTGCGTGCCCACGAGCCCCGACGGATGCGGACCGTGAAATTCCTGCTCGGACGCGCGATCGATGTCCACTATTCGGGACGCGGTGCTGCCGCGCGCGCGGCAGATGTACACCAGCCCATCGGTCAATCGCGTCAGCGCCATCACACCGCTTCTGAACGCGTGATCGCGACCTGCCATCACGACGTCGGGATTCGCTGCCAGCGGATTGGTATCCATCGCGTTGACGAAGATCGCATGCGGAATCGTGTTCGGGTCCGGGACCTTGTCGTACGGCCGCGCGCGCAACGCGGTCCACAATCCCGATTCGAGCAGGTTCGACGATACTTCTTCACGCGAAAGGGCGGCCAGTTCCGCCGCTTCGTATGCGCGAAAGGTCACGTCGTCCGGTGCACCCGGGTCGACGGCGATCTCTAACGAGATGAACGAGCGCCGTTCACCGCGGTTGATCGCAACGACGGTGCCTGACATCGGCGCCGTGTAGCGCACGGATTCGTTTTTCTTGTCGGTGAACAGCGTCTGTCCACGTTTGACATGCTCGCCTTCTGCGACGTGCAGCGTGGGTTTCAGACCGGGATAATCCGCGCCCAGCAATGCAACCCGCTGAGGTTGCTTCAGATCGCCGATCTGCTGCGTGGGCTCGCCCGCGATGGGCAAATCGAGCCCGCGCCTGATACGAAACATCACTCGCCTCTCCCTCGAGTTGTTCGTCGCCGTGAACTCTATCTCATGCCACGGTCCATCCGCTACGCATGTCTGTGCCAGTCATTTGACCAGCGTCACCGGCACACTCGAGAGGTGCAGAGCCTTCTGCGCGACCGATCCGAGCAGCAGGTTCTGGATCGCACCGGCACCCCGTGACCCCATCACTACGAGCGCGCACTGCATGCTGATCGCCACGTTCACCACGACTTCCGCCGGGTCACCGAAGTGCCACTCGAATGCGCACGGCACGCCTGCGGCGTCGGCCATCGCTTTGGCCGCAGTACCTGTTGCGATGGCAAGTGTCTCGCGATGCTGCCGGATTGCATCGCGCGCGAGCCCGTGGGTCTGTGACTCTTCGGCGGGTTCCTGGACATTGACGAGCTGCAGTTCTGCAGCGCCGATACGTTTTGCAAGGTCGACGGCGAACTGGGCCGCTCGATCGGCATGTTCCGAACCATCGACCGCAACGAGGATCCGATACATAGCGCGATCTCCAGCAACGAAGGCGGCAGTCTAACCCCATCGACGCGCTCCAGCGGAATCGTTGGCTGATGCGGTCCGATCGAAAGCGTGCCTATAATCCGACGGTCCGCAATGGACGCCTGGGGGGAATCCAAGTATGTCCAGCTCTGTCGTGCGGGTTCTGTCCCGCGAACGAGGCCTCTTTCTGCTCGCCGGAGTCGTCGCGATCGGTGCCGTGACATACGGTGCGCCGATCGAATTCGCGCTGTTCGCGATGACGCTCGCCGGCGTTGCGCTGTTCCATCACCAGACACTCTATGTCGCGCTGACCGGTCTGGCGGTCGTGACCCTCTACAAATTGTTCTTCACGGGATTCAAGACAGGTACGGGCGTCGTCGGACTCGTTCATCATCTAGGACACGAGTGGGTGATCCTGACGAACCTGTTCGGTCTGTTGATGGGGTTCGCGCTGCTTTCCAAACACTTCGAAGAATCGCGAATTCCAGCGGAATTGCCTCGTTTCCTGCCCGCGCGAATGGAAAGGCGGATTCGCGCTGCTGGTCATCGTGTTCGTGTTGTCGTCGTTCCTCGACAACATCGCCGCCGCATTGATCGGCGGCACCATGGCAAGCGTCGTCTTTCGCGGCAAGGTGCACATCGGCTATCTGGCCGGCATCGTCGCGGCATCGAACGCCGGCGGTTCGGGCAGTGTCGTGGGCGACACGACGACCACGATGATGTGGATCGACGGCGTAAGTCCCCTGAACGTCTTACATGCTTACGTCGCCGCGGGTGTCGCGCTGATCGTTTGCGGTATCCCCGCGGCCATTCAGCAGAACCGCTACTCGCCGATCAGCACCGAAGTGACGCGTGGGGCGTCGGTCGACTGGACCCGCGTCGCCATCGTCGTGATCATTCTCGCCGCCGCAATCACGGCAAACGTCGTCGCGAACCTCGAAGTTCCCGGACGTGCTCGACCACTTCCCGCTGATCGGCGCGGCCGTGTGGGTTGCGCTTCTCGCCACTGCGCCGCTGCGCAAGCCGGATTGGTCGCTGCTACCCGAGACGTTCAAGGGAACCATTTTTCTGCTGTCTCTCGTCACCATCGCATCGATGATGCCGGTCGAAAAACTGCCGCCCGCGTCATGGCACAGCGCGATGGGGCTCGGCTTCATTTCTGCGGTCTTCGACAACATCCCGCTCACGGCCCTCGCACTGAAGCAGGGCGGTTACGACTGGGGCATGCTCGCATACACGGTCGGCTTCGGTGGCTCGATGATCTGGTTCGGATCGAGCGCCGGGGTTGCGCTGTCGAACCTGTTCCCGGAAGCCAAATCGGTCGGTCGCTGGGTGACAGGCGGCTGGCACGTGACGTTGGCGTACGTCGTCGGATTTTTCGTTCTGCTCGCCGTGATGGGTTGGCAGCCCGCACCGAACCACCACAACTAGTTCACTAACGCAACGACTCACCGAGAATGTCGCGCGCGATGATGTGCCGCTGCACTTCGCTCGGACCTTCGCCGATGCGGCGGATGCGCATCTCGCGATACCAGCGCTCGAACGGGAAATCCTTCGTTACGCCGTAGCCGCCGTGGATCTGCATGCAGCGGTCGACGACGCGGCCGGCGCCTTCGGTGGCGACGAGCTTGGCCATCGCCGCCTGCTTGCGGAAGTCTTCGCCGCGCTCGGCCCGGTCCGCGGCCGCCAACGTCAGCCAGCGCGCGTTCTCGATGTCGATCTCGTTGTCGACCAGCATCCACTGGATCGCCTGACGGGTGGCCAGCGTCGCGCCGAAGGTCTCGCGCTGGCCTGCGTATTCGATCGCCATTTCCTGCGCGAGGACCGCCACGCCGATGCAGCCGGCGGCATACGGAATGCGCTGGCGCGACAGACGGTCGTTGGCGATGGCGAAGCCGCCGTTCACCTCGCCCAGCACGTTGGCGTGCGGCACGCGCATGTCCTCGAACGAAAGCTCGGTGGCGTAGTGCGCGGCGCGCAGCGTGTGCACGACGCGGCGGACGTGGAAGCCGGGCGTGTCGGTGTCGACGATGAAGCAGGTGATGCCGCCGCGGCCCTTCTCGGGATCGGTGCGGGCGAAGACGAGGCCGAAGTGGGCGCGGTCGGCGCCGGAGATGAAGATCTTCGAGCCGTTGATGATCCAGTCGTCGCCGTCGCGCACGGCGCGGGTGCGGATGGCGCGCGCCGGATCGCTGCCCCCCGACGGTTCCGTCAGGCCGAAGAAACCGCGCTTCTCGCCGCGCAGCATCGGATACAGATAGCGTGCTTCTGGTCGTCGTTCGCTTCGAACAGCTGGGCGAGACCGGCGCCGCCGAACACGCCGTAGCACGGCGCGTAGAGCCCGGCGCGGTGCTGCGACATCTCGATGGCGATCAACGTGCGTGTCGGCAGATCGATGTCGGGGCCGCCGTACTCTGGCGGAATGTCGAGGCCGTAAAGCCCCATCTCCTTCACTTTGGCGACGAGGCGATCGCGGTCTGCCGCCGGCAGTTCGTCCGCGTCGGGGTCGAGCTTGAGTTCGAGCGGCACGATCTCCTCGCGCACGAACCGGCGCACCATCGACACGATCAGGTCCTGCTCCGCGGTCAACGTCAGATCCATGCTTCGGTCCTCTTCATTCAGCCCGGAGACAGTCTGCCGAGCGTCGGCATCGGTTCGTTGTACTTCGGCAGTTCAGCGTGGTCGGCCTGGTGCACCATCAACAGTTCGAGATGCCGTGTGTGATAGGCGGTGGTCACTTCGTAGCGGAAAGATGTGCGCTTCGGAGATCGTGCTCACCCGCTGGCTCACTTCGCTGCGCAAGCCGAACAGAGTGCGCGCGTCGGCGCGGCCGATGAAAATCACGCGGCCGGTCGCATCGGCCAGTTCGAAGATTCCCAACTGGCCCGGCAGCGCGTCGAGCGCGGCGGCATCGATCGGCAACCACGGTTTAGTACAGCGAATCTGCATGTGCCCCCCTTCCGCCCGACTATATGGCAACCGGCGCAACCGCGATACGCGGCCGCGTCGGCGCGATCGTCTGTGCGCTCAATCGCGGTAACGGAGTGGCAGAAGAGGTCAAATGGGGCGCGTACGATTGATCCGTCAACCAATCCATCAAACGAACATGGACCACCAGGACCGACTGACGAACCTCGAGCACTGGCGCGACCTGGCGCTGGCGCACCCGTGGCCGGTCGGTCTCGCGCTGCTCAGCGTGATGTGGTTGTTGATCCTCATTCCATGGCCACACACGTCGGACTCACAGATCGATCTCGTTAGCGAACACATCGCCGAAGGTGCGGCCGACGAACGCGTGCTCGACGCATCGAAGCAGGACGAATTGCCGAGCGACGGTGTGATCACTGCAAAACGAATTCGTGTGGTAGGCCATGTGCTGCTGACGAGCCCCGCCGTTCTGGTGGCGAACGAGATCGTATTCGCGCCCAACAGCCGCATCTGGGTGCCGTCCGGCGAACTCGTGGTGATCGCGCCGCACATCTCGAACGGCGTGATAGACGTTTCCGGCGCAGACGGTCGCGACGGTCACGGACCGGGCGCAGCCGGAGACGATGGCGCCAATGGCGGTTCGGCCTATATCGCGGCCGGTGAATTCACCGACGTGACCATCACCTCCAACGGCGGCGCCGGCGGCGACGGCCAACGCGGCTACGCGGGCGCGGCCGGACGCAACGGCTTCTGCGGACCGCGTGGATTCGGATTGGCCGAACGCGGCAAAAGCGGCGGCAACGGCGGCGATGCCGGCCACGGCGGATCGGGCGGACTCATCACGGTCTGGTATGGCACTGCGGCTCCGCATTTCGCAGGTGAGCCGGGAGCTGCCGGCACGGCAGGACGCGGCGGTCCCGGTGGCCGCGGCGGCGCCGGATGCAAAGGCGTCCGCGGCTCGCAACCCGCGCAGTCGGCCGGCAACGAAGGTGCCGAAGGACGAACCGGTGCGCACGGCCAGCCCGCGACCACCAGCACGCGTCACGTGAAGTTCTCGGCGGTGGTCGACGCCTACGAAGACTGGCTGTCGGACCGCGCACCTCCGCAGGTCCTTCGCGAGCGCCTGGTCGCGCTGCCGGTAATCGACGGCTGACGACCCACCGCATTCCGTTCCTTCCTCTTTAATGGGATAAGCTCGCGCCTGGTCGCGCGGTCGTTCGTCGACCTTTGAGGACGTAACGATTGAGCAGTGATCCTTTCCGGGCGGCGACATCCATCGACACGCTGATCTTCAGCTCCCCAACGAGACGACGTTGGCGCGTAGCGGCGCTGCTGGCCGCGGCGTCGATCGTCGGCGGCGGGATCTGGATCGCCATCGCATCGAAGAAGTCCGACAGCCCCGTCTACCTGACCGCGCCCGTCGAACGCGGCGATATCGTCGTCACGGTTACCGCTACCGGCGTGTTGCATCCGGTCACGCAGGTCGACGTCGGAAGCGAAGTGTCGGGCGTGATCCGAACCGTGGAGGTCGATTTCAACGATCGGGTCGCGCGCGGCCAGGTGCTCGCGCGGCTCGACACCGATCAATTGCAGGCCCGCGTTGCACAGGGGAATGCCTCGTTGGAATCGGCGCAGGCCGCACGCCGGCAGGCTGCCGCCACCGTCCATGAAACGGACCTGAACTTCCATCGTTGCGAGCATCTGGCACGGACCAGCATGTGTTCGCAGCAGGATCTCGATCAACTCCAAGCAACGTGGTTGCGCGCGCAAGCCGCCGAATCGATCGCGCTCGCGCAGGTCTCGCAAGCGAAGGCAAACCTGCAGGCCGACCAGACGGCACTCGGCAAAGCCGTCATCGTGTCGCCGATCGACGGAATCGTGCTGAGCCGCCTCGTCGAACCCGGCCAGACGGTGGCGGCGACGTTCCAGACGCCGCTGCTGTTCACACTGGCGGAAGACCTGTCGCAGATGCAGTTGAAAGTCGACGTCGACGAGGCGGATATCGGACGGGTGCGCGAAGGTCAGGCCGCGACCTTCACGGTCGATGCGTATCCGAACACGCGTTTCGACGCCCGCGTCGCGTCGGTTCGATTCGCACCGAAGACAGTCCAGGGCGTGGTGACGTTCGAAGCGGTGCTCGACTTCGACAACTCCGCCTTGCTGCTGCGTCCGGGAATGACCGCGACGGCCGACATCGTGACGAAAACCCTCACAGGCGTGACGCGCATTCCCAACGCCGCACTGCGCTTCAAGCCGACCGGTCTATCTCCCGCCCTACTGAGCGACGACCCGTCCGCGCGTACGGTGTGGCTGCTCGCCGAAGGAGACACGACGCCGACGTCCGCACAGGTCCGCATCGGCGACTCTGACAGCCACAATACCGAACTGGTGGACGCCTCGCTCGCAGTCCGGGACGCGCCTCGTCATCGACATCGCGACGCCAGATGCGGGTGCTGCGTCCGCTGGCCTCTTCCAACGCTCGCCGCACTGACCTGACGCGATGCCCGATCTGGAACAGAGCGCACCGCTGTTCGAACTGTGCGACGCAACGAAGGTATACGGGCGCGGTCCGTCAGCCGTGCGTGCGCTCGACGGTATCGATCTGGCGATCGATGCCGGCGAATTCGTCGCAGTGATGGGTCCGAGCGGCTCGGGAAAATCCACCTGCATGAACGTGCTGGGCTGTCTCGATACGTTGACGAGCGGAACGCACAGGTTTCGCGGCGTCGACGTCGGCACGCTCGATCGGGACCAGCGCGCGTTGCTGCGACGCCACCAGCTCGGATTCGTGTTCCAGGGTTTCCACCTGCTCAACCGGACCTCGGCAATGGAGAACGTCGAACTTCCGTTGATCTATCAGCGCGTTCCGGCGGCGCAACGGCGCGCCAGGGCGGCCGAAGCCCTGCGCGTCGTCGGCCTGGCAGGGCGCGAGCATCACACCGCGTCGGAACTGTCCGGCGGCCAACAGCAGCGCGTCGCCATTGCGCGTGCAATCGTCAGTGAACCGCAGGTGGTGCTCGCCGACGAGCCCACCGGCAATCTCGATTCGGCGCGCGGCCGCGAAATCATGGAGCTGCTGACGCGCTTCAATGCTGAGCATGGGCATCACCGTGATCATGGTCACGCATGAAGTCGATATTGCCGAATACGCGCGGCGTCGCATCCGCTTCCTGGACGGTCGCATCGTCGCCGACGAACATACTGAGGCGCGAGCCTGATGTGGTGGAGCACCCTGCTGTTGGCGATCCGTGAAATCCGCCGCAACGCGATGCGGTCGATGCTGACGATTCTCGGTGTCGTCATCGGCGTTGCCGCGGTGATCACCATGGTCACCTTGGGCGCCGGCGCCAGTTCGAAGATCACGGCGGAAATCTCGAGCCTGGGTGAGAACCTGTTGATCATTTCGCCGGGGCGCGTGCAGCGCGGCCCTGGAGGGACGTCGTCGCTCGGCGCGCCGTTCACGCTGGCCGACCTCGAAGCGATCAAGCGCGAGGTCAGCGACATGCGCGCCGTCGCGCCGTATGCGAACAAGAATGTACTGGCGGTGAACGGCAGCGCGAACCGCTCCACGATGGCTGACAGGTACGGAAAACGACTACTTCGTCGCGGCGAACTGGACAGTCGAGCGCGGTCGCACGTTCACCGACAGCGAACAGCGAGGCGGCAAGTCGGTATGCATCGTCGGCGCAACCGTCGCGGGCGATCTGTTCGGATCGTCGGATCCGATCGGGCAGAACATCCGGATTGGAACGATGACCTGCAACGTCATCGCGCTGCTCGCCAGCAAAGGACGCTCGATGGGCGGAAACGATCAGGACGACCTGATCGTCATTCCGCTGAAGACGTTCCAGCGTCGCATCGCGGGCGACTCCGACGTCGACACGCTGTTCGTGTCGGCGCGCGACAGCTCGGTCACCGAGAAGGTCCGCAGCAGCATCGAGGCGCTCTTGCGCCAGCGGCGCCACTCCGTCGGATCGAAGGACGATTTCCAGGTCACAGACCTCAAGGAAATCGAGGCGACTGTGGCGCGCACCACGGGCGTACTCACCGCGATGCTCGCTGCGGTCGCCGGCATCAGTCTGCTGGTCGGCGGCATCGGTATCATGAACATCATGCTGGTGTCGGTCACCGAACGAACGCGCGAGATCGGCATCCGGCTGGCGGTCGGTGCGCGCAGATCGAAGTCATGACTGCAGTTTCTGGTGGAGGCCGCGGCACTCTCGTGTTTCGGCGGCCTCGTCGGAATTGCGCTCGGGCTGGGAGGCGCCGCGCTCGCCGCACACTTCCTCGACATCCCGTTCGCCTCCGACTTCCGCGTGGTTGCCGTGGCGTTTCTATTCTCGGCGCCGTCGGAGTCACGTTCGGCTTCTTTCCGGCACGCAAAGCGGCGGCCCTCGATCCGATCGAAGCGCTGCGCCACGAGTAACGCGCCGTAGCGCGGTATGTTCAATTCGGGCAAGCCGCCGATTATGCTTCCGCACCACCATTCGAGGGACGAAGCGACATGACCCGAGCGTTGAACAACGAACTCGTCGAGCGCGTGCTCGAACGGCTCGGTCTGTCGTCGCTGCCGGAACTGTCGCTTGCCGGTCTCTCGGATCTCTACGGTGCATGGTGCCGGCGGGTGCCGTTCGACAACATCCGCAAACTGATCCACGTGCGGGCGAGTGATCCCGCGACACTTCCCGGAGACACCCCCAACGAATTCTTCGAGGCGTGGCTTGCGCACGGTACCGGTGCTACCTGTTGGGCAGCCAACGGTGCACTTTGCGATTTGCTCCGCTCTCTCGGCTTCGATGCCCGTCGCGCCGCGGCAACGATGATGGTCGCCCCGGGAATTCCGCCGAACCACGGATCCGTCGTCGTGCATTTCGACGACGCACGCTACGTTACAGACGCGTCGATGCTGTTCGTCGAACCGCTGCCGGTCGCCGACGGAGCCCGCGTTGTGCACCCGGCGTGGGGTGTCGATGCGCGCTTCGACGACGGATACTTCACCATCCGTTGGAACGCGCTGCAGCGCCCCGACCTGCTCGACTGCCGCTACAACCTCTACGACGTCTCGGCCGCGCAGTTCAGCACGTTCCACGAAGCCACGCGCAACTGGAGCCCATTCAATTTCAATCTGAACCTGAACCTCGTCCGCGGCGACGGCAGGATCGGCGCGGGTCTGGGCAACCGCATCGTCGTCGACGCAAATGGCAACGCCACCGGCACGCCGCTGACCGGCGAAGCGCGAAAACGCTTCCTCGTCGACGAGATCGGCATCAGCGAAGAGATCGCCGATCTCGTGCCGCACGACGTTCCCATGCCGCCACCGCCCGGATCACGCACCGCCACCAACGGCTGAACTCACATGGATACGCTCACGCTCGTCGGGGTCATCGTGATCGCGGTGTTCTCGATCACGAGTCACGAAGCCGCGCACGGATTCGCCGCGGATCGGCTCGGCGACCCGACCGCGCGCGAACGCGGCCGTCTGACGCTGAACCCGATTCCGCACATCGATCTGTTCTTCACGATTCTGCTGCCGCTCGCGTTGTTGCTTACCGGCGCGCCGTTCATCTTCGGCGGCGCAAAGCCGGTACCGATCGACACCCGACGATTGCATCAGCCGCGTCGCGATGCCGCGCTCGTGGGCGCCGCGGGGCCGGGTGCGAACATCGCGATCGCGCTCGGCTTGATGGCGATCTTCGCGATCAGCAAAGGCACCGGCACACCGGCGACGTCGGCATGGCTGCAGATGCTCGCATCCGGCATTTTCATCAACGCGCTGCTTGCGGTGTTCAACCTGATTCCCATCCCACCGCTCGATGGGTCGCGCGTCGTTCAGTACTTCCTGCCTGACGGCGCGCTCGCCGTCTATCGACGCCTCGAACAGTTCGGGCTGCTGATCATCGTTGCGCTGCTGCTGTTCGCACCGCAGCTGCAACAACCGCTGCTGGCCGCGGTCACCGGCCTGATTTCGTGGATGGCGTCGCTGTTCGGCGTGCAATCGCAGTTCGGAAACGCGCTCGGCTGAACGCGCTTGAGATCGCAGGTGCTTACAGATTTCCCTTGTGCTGGACGCCGTCCACCGAAAGCGTAACTCCGGAAATCCACGACGCGCGTTTGGAGGCAAGGAACACCACGGCGGCGGCAACCTCTTCTGCGGTGCCGAGTCGACCGAACGGAATGCTGTTGCGAATTCCCTCGTACATCGCCGGCATACCCTGCTTGATCTGCTGCCACATGCCGCCCGGAAATTCGATCGAACCCGGCGCGACGCAATTCACACGAATGCCTTTTGGCGCCAGCGCCGCAGCCAACGTCTTCGAGTGGCTGATCAATGCCGCTTTCGCCGCCGCATACGACGGCGGCGAACCGGCCTCGAGTCCGGAGGTGGACGCAATGTGGATCACCACGCCGCTCTTCTGCGCGGCCATCCACGGCACGACCTGCCACGTTGCGCGCACGCTGGCCATCACGTCGACATCGAAACTCATCTGCCAGCCGGCTTCGTCGTCCGACGTGCCGAACCCGGACGAGTTGTTGACCAGCACGTCGACCGCACCGAGCCGTCTCGCGACTCTGATTCAGAAAGTCCGTCAGCGCTTTGGCATCGGCGACGTCGCACACCTGCGCGTACGTCTTTACCTTGAGCGCATCGAGTTCGGCGCGCGTCGCGTCGAGCGCTTCTTTGCCGCGCGCGCAGATTGCGACGTTCGCGCCTTCAGCCGCGAACTCGAGCGCAATCGCTCGACCGATGCCGCGGCTTGCGCCGGTGACGACGACACTCTTCCCCTTCAATCCGAGATCCATGCGAATACTCCCCCTTGTTTCCGCGCCGAACGTCAGCGCGGCAGAATGCTGCCTTTCATCGGCTCGAGCGCGAGCATGTCGAGTTCGAGCAGATAGGGCCCGTTGGTAGCGAGCGCGGCACGATAGCCGACGTCGAAATCCGCCACCGATCTGACGAGGCTGCCCGGCACACCCATACTCTTCGCCATCGCCACGAAATCGACCACCCCGAGGTCGGTTTCGTTGATACGCCCCTCGAAACGGTTGGCCTGCAAGCCGCGCAGAACGCCGTAGCCCCGATCGTTGAACACGCAGACGATGACCGGAACGCGATACTGCGCGGCGGTTGCGAGTTCCGTGGCATGGAACATGAAGCCGCCGTCGCCGTGGATCACCAGCGTGCGGCGACCCGCTACCAATCGCCGCGCCGATCGCCATCGGCAAACCCGGGCCGATCGCGCCGGACGTCGGGCGTCATCGACGTGCGCGGCGCGAGAATCGGCAGCAGCTGATTGCCGAAGTTGTATGCGGGCACGGTGGTGTCGCGCACCACATTGCCGTTGTCGGGAAGGCCGGCGCGCATCAGATCCATGATGGCGGCGTAGTCGGCGCCGATGCGGCTGCGCAACGACGCGCGCACGCCGTCGCGCACTTCGAATACCGCCGCGTTGAACTGAGCATCGTTGGGAGAGACGTCGTGCAGGCGGTCGTTCAACGCCGCGATCGCGAGTCCGGCGTCGCCGACCACGGATACCGATGCCGGATGCGCGCGACCGATGACGCCGGGATCGACGTCGATGTGAACGAGTTTCCCCGGCGGCTTCAGCCGGTGGTTCGCGCCGTCGACACCGGCCTGAAAGCGCGTACCGATCGCCAGCGTTACGTCGGCTTGTTCCAGTGCGCCGGCCATTGCGCGGCTCTGATAAAGGTTGCCGATCGCGAGCGGATGCCGCTCCTGCACGGCTCCGCGACCATTCACGGTGGTGACGATCGGCGCACCGAGCCGTTCGGCCAGTTCGACGAGCGCTGCGCCGGCCTCCGCCGCAATCACACCGCCGCCCGCGATGATCACGCGACGGCGCGCCTGCTTCAGCAGCGTCCACCGCCGCGGTCAACGCCGCCTGGTCGGGGCTGCTCGGCTTCTGGTCGGGAACGACGAACGGCCTGATCGCCCACGTCCGCATACTGCAGATCGATCGGAATCTCGATCGCGCCCGGTTGCCGGCGTCCACGCGACATTTGCGCAACGACATGCGCCAACAACGGCGCAATGTCG
Organism: uncultured Solirubrobacteraceae bacterium; assembly: GCA_963742395.1. Classification (GTDB taxonomy): domain Bacteria; phylum Actinomycetota; class Thermoleophilia; order Solirubrobacterales; family Solirubrobacteraceae; genus Palsa-744. Next base: position 503,191 of record CAVUME010000007.1, read on the forward strand.
CGCGCCTCGCGCGGGCTTTCGGCGGCAGCAAACGACGCTGCGCAGCATCGTCATCTGCTTGTCGGCTTCGTGCACGTAACCGAGACCGCGGCCGTAGAACCCCGTTTCTGCCTGCCCGGTGATCACGCAGCACGCGACTCGACGCATACGCGGCTTCATACAGACCCGTAACGGTATTGGTGGTCCCCGGGCCGGTGCTCGCGATCATCACGCCGATTTCGCCGGTAGCCCGCGCATAGCCGTCCGCCGCGTGCGTGCCGGCCTGTTCGTGGCGTACGTCGATCAGCTTCGTGAAGCCGAGCCTGTTGATGGCATCCAGCGATCGGCATGTTGTGGATGCTGACGATCGCGAACGCATGCCTGACACCGAGCGCCTTCAGCGCGCTCGCGACGAGATCGGCGCCGGTTCGACTCATGCCGCGGCTTTCAGCGACGACAGGTCGATGTGATAGAGGTCCGCCACGTTGTCGCACAGAATCGCGCGGCGTTGCTCGTCCGTTAGATGCTTCGACTGTTCGGCCAGCATCTCCTGCGACCACGGCCACGTCGAATCGCTGTGCGGGAAGTCGTTCGCCCACATCAGGCGGCGCCAGTTCATCTGATCGGCGCTGCGGAACGCCACCCAGTCGTCCTGGAACGTCGTGTAGATGTGCTCGCTGAAATACTCCGACGGCGCCTTCGACAGATTCACGCCCTTGCCGAGCCAGTTGCGATGGCGGTTGTACGCGTGGTCCATGCGGTACATGTAGTGCGGCACCCAGCCGGCGTCCGCTTCGACGCAGACGATCTTCAGCTGCGGATGCCGTTCGAACACACCGCCGAAGATCATCGTGCCGAGAATGTCCTGATTGCCGCGGATGATCGACATGAAGCTGTTGATGCGCGGGCCGCGATGCTTGCTGGTGCCGCGGCGTCGTCAGGATGTGGAACGACAGCGGCAAGCCTTGTTCGACGGCGGCTTCCCAGACCGGGTCGTAGATCGGGCTGTCGTAGTCTTCGAGCGCCGGATCGCCGGTCATCATCACGCCGCGCAGGCCCAGCGCCTTGATGTTCTTGATGTCCTGCACGCCCTCTTCCGGCGTGCGCATCGCGGTCTGGCCGCAACCGAGCAGGCGGTCGGGGCGCGAATCGCAGTACTCGGCGATCCAGCGGTTGTACGCGTCGAAGCAGGCTTTCTTGTAGTCGAAGTCCGGATGGTTGCACAGCATCATGCCGACCGTCGGATAGATGATCTCGGCGGCAACGCCGTCGCGATCCTGATCGGCCAGCCGCGCCACCGGATCCCAACCGCCGCGGTGCAGATCTTCGAACTTCACGCCCGCCTCGGTGATCTCTTCCGGTTTCTTGCCGGCAGCCGCGACGAGACCCAGCGCGATGGGACGATCCATGCCGTCGATGACGAACACGTCGCCGCGATCGGAGGTGGAGACGATGTGCGGCGCCCGGTCGCGGAACGCGCGGTCGATGTGTGCGGTGTAGGTATCGGGATGCTCGGTGATGTGCGAATCGGCGGAAATGACCGGGTAGCTCATTGCGCTCCTCTCATGGCTCTTGACTGTGCGGTCCACGGACTATTCAGCAGCCACCGAAGCAGAGTCAAGCTGCTTTGCCCTGCTGTCTCACTCCCGTCGTTGCATTACCAAAAGGTTCGTCCCAAGCTCGCCTGCGCACCTGTGCATCGGAGCGTGACGATGGAAATGCGACGGCTGGGCCGCAACGGACTCGAAGTGCCCGCGCTGTGCCTCGGCACCATGACGTTCGGTTTTCAGGTGGACGAACCGCGCAGCCTCGAAATTCTCGACGCAGCCTTCGATCGCGGACTGACGTTCCTCGACACTGCGGATGCGTATCCGCTCGGCGGCTCCATCGAAACGGTCGGCGCCACCGAGTCGATCATCGGACGCTGGATGAAAGCACGCGGCAATCGCGACCGGATCATTCTCGCGACCAAGTGCTTCGCGCCGATGCGACGCGGCCCCAACGCTTCCGGCCTGTCGCGACAACACATCGTCGAGTCGATCGACGCCAGCCTGAAGCGTCTGCAGACCGACTACGTCGATCTCTATCAGTCGCACGCATTCGACCCGCGCGTGCCGATCGAAGAGTCGCTGCGCGCCTTCGACGATCTGGTGAGGGCCGGCAAGGTGCGGTACGTCGGCTGCTCGAACTATCCGGCGTGGCGTTTCGGCCAGGCGCTTGCGGCGGCGGATCGCCTGGGCGTCGCGCGTTATGCATCGCTGCAACCGCGCTACAACCTGCTGTATCGCGAGATCGAAACCGAAGTGCTGCCGCTGGTGCGTGCCGAAGGTCTCGGCGTGCTGACCTACAACCCGCTCGCCGGCGGCATGCTGTCCGGCAAGTACCGCGGCGATACCAGCCTGCAACCGCAAACGCGCTTCACGCTCGGCTCCGCGGCCAACACGTATCAGAACCGCTACTGGCAGGATCCGTACTTCGCGGCGGTCGACAGCCTCGCGACGCTACTGCGCGAACGGAATCTGTCGATGGTCGGCGTCGCGGTCAGCTGGGTGATCCGCCAGCCGGGCATCACGTCGGCGATCATCGGCGTGAGCCGCGCGGACCAGCTCGACGCGAATGTCGCCGCGCTGGAGGTGGCGTGGGACGACGAACTCGTGAAGGGCTGCGACGCGTTGTGGTGGCAGTTGCCGCGGCGGCCGGTCACCGAGGGTTATCGCTGATCATCACGGTCCATTGAACACAGCATTCACCGAACACGCATTCAACGAACAGGAGCAACTCGTGGCAATCGAAGAAGGCAAGGCGGCACCGGCGTTCAGTCTGAAGGACGCTAACGGCAAGACAGTGGCGCTCAAGGACTTCAAAGGGAAGAACGTGGTCGTGTACTTCTATCCGAAGGACGACACGCCCGGCTGCACGAAGGAAGCGTGCGGCTTCCGCGATCTGTGGAAGGACATTCAGAAAACCGGCACCGTCGTGCTCGGCGTTTCGGCCGACAGCGGCGAGTCGCATCAGAAGTTCGCGGCGAAGTACAAACTGCCCTTCACGCTGCTGTCGGATCCGGACCGAAGCGTGATGACGGCCTACGACGCGTACGGCGAAAAGATGATGTACGGCAAAAAAACGATCGGCGTGATCCGTTCCACCGTGCTGATCGGAGCCGACGGCAAGGTGCGCAAACACTGGAAGCGTGTTCCGAAAGCTGAAGACCATCCGGCGAAGGTGCTGGAAGAGCTCGGCGGCTAGCGGGAATGAGCGATCTCGCGAAGAGCTCCTCTGCCACCTTCTACACCGATCACTGGAAAGTCATCGAGGCAGAGCGGCTCGCGCGCTACGAACAGATGTTCGTCTGGCGCCCCGAACAGGCTGCGCCTGCTCGAACCCGCCGGAATCGCCGCCGGGGCAGCGCGTACTCGACCTCGGCTGCGGACCCGGCTTTCTGAGCCTCGCGTTGGCCGAGATGGTCGGCCGCAACGGCGCTGTACACGGCGTCGACATCAACGCCCGGTTCGTGGCCGACGCGCGCGCTCGCGCGATGCAACGCGATTTGTCGCACGTGCAGTTTCATCACTCGACGGCGCCGCGTTGCCGCTCGGCGACGCTGCGGTCGATCGCGTGATCGCGAAGAACGTGCTCGAGTACGTGCCCGATCTGCACGCGACGCTCAGCGAAGCCGTGCGGGTGCTGGCGCCGGGCGGCAAGCTGCACGCGATCGACAGCGACTGGGGTTTCGTCATCGTCGAACCGTGGGGCAAGGCAACCGTCGACCGCTTCTTCGCGGCTGCCGCACCGGCATTCCGCGAACCGCACATCGGCCGCAAGCTGCCGGCGGCATTTCACGCAGTGGGATTGCGCGACATCGACGTGCGCATCGTGCCGATCGTCGATCGCAGCGGCGCGCTGCTGTCGGTGTTGCGCAATATGCGCAGCTACATCCGCACGTTCGCAACGATGCCCGATGCCGAGGTCGACGCGCTGCTGGCGCAGCGGAACGCGGCATCGCAGAAGGCACGTACATGGCGTGCCTGCCGCAGTTTCTGGTGACCGGCACCAAAAGCTGACGCTAGGGCTGCGCGAGATCGAGCTTCAACAGCTGTTCGAACGCGAGTCCCCACGGCGGGCGTAGAAATCCGAGCGCACGCACGTCTTCGGCCCATTGGCCGAACGGCGCGTCGCGCGCGAAGCTCGCACCGCCGAGCACTCTGCCGAGATCGGCCAGGCATCGTTCGGCAAGCGCAGCGATGGTCGCCTTCGCGCGCGACGCGGCCAGAAGCCCGCCCGATTCGTTTTCGATCGCGCGCAGCGCCCCTTCGTAGGCTTGTTCTGCAAGCCACGCGGCGTTCGTGACTTCGACCCAAACCACCTGCTCATAGGGCTTCAACGTCGACGGCCCGCTTGCGCAACCGTTCGCGCGCCATGCCGATCGCGTTGCGCAGAATGCCGATGACGACCGCGGCAAAGAGCATCGGCGTCAATTGCGACACCACCGGAACCGCACTCGAGAACGCCTCTCGCGAGGCGGCCACGTTCGGCGCGGCACCGGTTCAGCGTAAACGCGTGACTCTGCGTCGCGATCATGCCGTGGCCGTTCCACGGCGCGAGCAGCGTGATGCCGGTGCTGCCGTCCCAGTCCCGGCCGCGCATGTCCACCACGAACAGACTCGGGCGGCGCGCCGTCTACTGCGCGCCGTGGTGATCATGAAGGAGGTAATGCCGGAGCCGGATGCGAAGTGCTTTTCGCCGCTCAGCGCGAAATCGGTCACCGTCCGGCTCGGCGCTTTGCACGCGTCTGCAGGATGTCGCCGCCGCTGCCGGGTTCCGAGATCATCGTGCCCCACCAGTGACCCTCCTTTGCCGTGTCGACGAACCGCGCCCGTTGAGCATGCCACTCGGCGCCGTCAGCCTGCGGGTCGGCGGCCGCCAGCCAGAACGACATCACCGACGGATGCATGGCGGCAACCAGCGCCACGCAGGCGTCGCCTTCGGCCAGCAGGCGCACCAGTTCGGTGTATTCGCGCACCGACTCGAGCGAGCCCGCGCCACAAACCGCCTTGCTGTGCCGGCACGCCGGTCAACAGAAAACCGGCGCGTTCGAGTCGCGCGAAGTCATCCGGGCCGAGCGTCCTGCGGCCGAGCCGTTCCGATCGGCGCGCGGCGAATTCACGCGCGATGTCCACGACGGCGGCGCGCACCTCGACAAAACGGTTGTACGGCATCGGCTACTCCCATTGGCGCACGCATGTGTGGCGCTTCGATCCGGCCATGGCACAATGCCATCCCCTCTTCGAGGATGCATCATGCCTACGGTCAAGACAGCAGACGCAGAGATCTACTACGAGACGACCGGCGCAGGTCCGGCGCTGCTGTTTGCGCATGGCGCCGGCGGCAACGCCGCAAGCTGGTGGCAGCAGGTGCCGGAGTTCAGCCGCGATTATCGGGTCATCACGTTCGACCACCGCGGCTTCGGTCGTTCGCGAATGCGCACCCGCCGCGTTTTCCGCAAGCGCGTTCGACAACGATGCGCTCGCCATTCTCGACGCCGAGAAAATCGACCGCGCCGCCGTGGTGTGTCAGTCGATGGGCGGATGGACCGGCGTGCGACTGGCCGTGAATCACCCCAAGCGCGTTCGCGCGCTGGTGCTCGGCAATACGCCGGGCGCCATCTACAGCGACGCACTGCGCGATCAGATGCGCACGCTCGTTGCACGTCCGCCGAGCGGCGACCTCACCGCAATGACGCTCGGCGCGCCGTTCCGGGAAGCCGACCCCGCGGGCGCTTATCTGTACACCGCGATCACGGCGTTCAACACCACACCGATGCCGATTGCGGCGCTGATGGCGCGCGAGGCATTCATCGATCCGGAACGGCTGCGACCGTTCCCGGTGCCCGTGCACGTCATCGCAAGCGATCTCGACGTGACGTTTCCACCCGGACTGTTGCAGGCGACCGCCGCGTCGATCGGCGCGACCCTCACCATGGTTGCCGGTGCGGGCCACTCCACTTACTTCGAGAAGCCGGCCGAGTTCAACGCCGTGGTGCGCGACTTCCTGGCGAAGCATCGTTGAGCTTTCTCCGCCGAGCCGCAGCCGCAGTTGCGTTCCTGACGCTGTCCCTCGGGATCCTGTTGCGGCGCAGCACCGTCGCGGGCCGCAGACGCGGCTGAGCCGCCGGCGGCCGCCGCGCCCCCCGACGATGCCGTTAGTGAATGGTCCATCGACGCAACGCGGCGTCTGTCGGAAATCCGCGACCGGCTCGCGGTTCAGTCCGATTTGCAGAAGCTGGAAGGCTCGCTCGCTGCACTCGAACAGCGTTTCGATGCGAATCTCGGAAACGTGCTGGCACATCCCGATTCCGCGCATGGGCTCACCGAAGCGGCAATACGCGACGCGAAGTCCGAACTCGACGCCGTGTCTACGGGTGTCACCTCGATCAGCAACATTCTGGCGCAGCGTTCGGCAACGCTCGAGGCGGTGAGTAAAGAAATCGCCGACATGATGAAGCGCGCTCAAGCCTTGCGCGTGCCGGGCGCGGCGCCGCAACCGGAGGCGATCGTCAAACGCCTCGATACCATCGCTAGGGAGGCAACGCGCTTACTGCAGAGCGCACAACAACGGCTCGACCGTGCGGCCCAACTGCAGAACCGGTTGCTCGTGCTGCAGGACCGCGCACGCACGGCGGATTCGGACCTCGCGGAAGTGGGCGCAGAGCGGTTGCGTGCGTTGATTCAAGTACAGCAACCACCGCTGTGGAGAGTGAAGGCTGCAGACATCGCCGCTTCTACGGCCGGATCGACGTACTTCGTCGGACAGGCGGTTCCGGGTGGATTGCGATTCCTGCAGGACAACATCTCGCGCGTGGTGCTGCACATCGGCGTGTTCGTCGCCGGGTTTGTTCTGATCACTCATCTGAGAAGACGCTTCGGCACTGAAACGCAGACGGGCCGCAGCGCGCGGGCGGCGACGCGTCCTTACTCCGCGGCGGTGCTCTTGATGCTGCTCGCGTCGCCGCTCGTTTATCCCGAGGCGCCATCGAGCGTGCTGCAGATGCTGGGCCTGCTCAGCATCGTCCCTATGGTGCGCATTCTGAATCTATACGTGCAGCCGGAACTGCGGGCGGCGGTATACGCACTGGCCGGTACGTTCCTGCTCGAACGACTCACCACCGCCTTTGCGCGCGACATCGTGTTGCAACGGATGATGGGGCTGCTGCTGACCGTCGTCGCGCTGGGTCTGTTCGCATGGGCGCGCTCCCTGACGCTCGACACGCGGCTCGGACTCGGACGCTACCTCTCGCCGTTCATCCGTCGCGCGATCGTCGTTCGCCATTGCGGTGTCGGTTGCCAGTCTGCTGTTCAACGTGCTCGGCAATGTCGACCTTGCGCTGCTGCTGCAGACCACGGTCATTCGCGGCGCGGTGCTCGCGGCCGCTCAGTACGCTGCGGTGCTGGTGCTCGACGAGATCTCGCACCTGATCGTGCACTCGTTGAAATCCCGCGGCATGCGTTCGGTGGCAACGTTCGAGTACACGATCCTGAGCCGCGCCCGCCGCATCTACGTGACGGCAAGCACGGTGCTCTGGATTGCCTTCATGCTGAACTCGATGCGCATGCTCGGTCCCGTCACCGACTTCGTGTCTACGATGCTCGCTGCCAACTGGACCATCGGGCAAGTCACACTCTCGCTCGGGCGCATGCTCGGCTTTGCCGTAGCGGTGTGGGTTGCGGTGTACGCGTCGCGCATCACACAGGCGCTGCTTCGCGACGATCTGCTGCCTCGGTTCGCGTTGCCGCGCGGAGTGCCGACCGCGATATCGACGATTGCGAACTACGCGATGGTGCTGATCGGGCTGCTGATCGGCGCGAGCATTCTCGGCGTCGGTCTGTCGAATCTCACGCTGATCGTCAGCGCACTCGGCGTCGGCATCGGCTTCGGCCTGCAGAACGTGGTCAACAACTTCGTGTCGGGATTCATTCTGATCTTCGAACGCACGGTACAGATCGGCGACACGATCCAGCTGAACGATCTGCAGGGCACGGTCGTGCACATCGGTTTGCGCGCGAGTCAGCTGCGCACGTTCAACGGCTCCGAAGTGATCATCCCGAACGCCGAGTTGATCTCGAACCGTCTGATCAACTGGACGATGTCCGATCGACGCCGCCGCTACGACATGTCCACTCGGCATCGCGTACGGCAGCGATCAGAAGCACGTGCACGAAGTGCTGCTCGGACATCCTCGCAGAGCGACCGCGACGTTCTGAAAGATCCGAAGCCCGCAGGTCGTGCTCGAAGGCTTCGGCGACAGCGCACTGAACTACCGGCTGTATCTTCTGGGTAGACGACATCGATACCGGCCGCGACGTGGTCGATCGGATCAACACCGAGGTCGTTCGCGTGCTGGCGGAACACCACATCGAGATTCCGTTTCCGCAGCGCGAACTCAGCATCCGAACCGTGCCGAGCTGATCCGGCCGACGAAGATAAGGGTGCGCCGAAAACGTGAACCAAAAAAAAGCCCGCTTTTGAGGCGGGCTTTCGTCCAGCTACCTGGACCCTAGAGATCTACTGAACGCGATTAGAGCCTTCAAAAATGGAGAAAATCAAGAGACTAGCTGGACCAATTCAGGAATTTGTTGAATCGGTCCCGAAATCTCCGACCTGCCCCCCCGTTCTCCAGTCGCCGGAACCCTGGTTTGCAGTTTCAGAAACCGGGTGCGACCATCCGTTCCCTTCGTCATTTCGCCGTCATTTTGCGTAGTCACCGGGGAGCAGAGCGCATGAAATTCGGCATTTTCTATGAACATCAGATACCTAGGAACTGGGACAAGGACAGCGAGCACCGGCTGTTCAAGCAGGCGCTCGACCAGGTCGAGCTCGCCGACAAACTCGGCTTCGACTACGCGTGGGAGGTGGAACACCACTTCCTGGAGGAGTATTCGCACTCCTCCGCCCCCGAGGTGTTCCTCGGCGCCGCGAGCCAGCGCACCAAGAACATCCGGCTCGGCCACGGCATCATTCAGCTGACTACGAATCACCCCGCGCGCGTCGCCGAAAAAGTGGCCACGCTCGACCTGGTCTCGGACGGCCGCGTCGAACTCGGTCTCGGCGAAGGCGCGTCGGTCACCGAACTGCATCCGTTCAACCTGCGCTTCCGCGACAAGCGCGACGTGTGGGAAGACGGCGTGCGCTGCGTGCTGCCGATGTTCTGGAACCACGGTTGGGAATACGACGGCGAGTACTTCAAGTTTCCGCTGCGCGCGGTCGTGCCGAAACCGCTGCAGAAACCGCATCCGCCGCTGTGGGTCGCGTGCTCGCAACTCGACACGATCCGTTACGCGGCGCACCGGGGCATGGGTTCGCTGTGCTTCAAGTTCGCCGATCTCAACGCGGCGCAAGCGTGGGTCAACGCGTACTACAACACCTACCTGCGCGATCTCGAGAAGCTCTGCGACTACCAGACGAATCCGAACATCGCGGTCGTGTCGGGCTTCATGTGCGCCGCCACCGACGAAGAAGCGTGGCAGAAAGCCGACGGCTGGACGTTCTTCCAGTTCGCACTGCAGCTCTACAACAAAGAAGGCCCGTTCGAACCCGGCAGCGTGAACATCTGGGAGCGCTACCAGGAATGGAAGCAGACACCGGCCGGACAGAAGCGCACCGGCAGCGAGCTGATCGGCTCACCCGAAACGATCCGCACGCGGCTGCTCGAACTCGAAGCGGCGAACGTCGATCAGGTCATCCTGCTCAACCAGGCCGGCAAGAACACGCACGCCGACATCTGCAGCAGCCTCGAACTGTTCGCGCGGGAAGTCATGCCGGAGTTCCACGCGCGCGAGCCGCGAGCATCAGCAATGGAAGGCGGCGGTGCTGGCAGGCGAAATCGAGCTCGAAGACATCGACACCGAACCGTACAACTTCGCCGCGCGCGGCAAGCCGACGCAGGTCGTCGACGAAGGAAGTGCGCAACATGGTGGCCGGCACCGTCGGCAGACCGAGCGCCGAATCGCTGGGCTGAAGGGCTAGAGGTTCGAGTCGTCGCATCAACCTGAAGGCCGATGCTTTGCCCGTATCACCAACAAATGTTCAGGTGGTCAGTGAAGTCGTCGCACGTTTCTTATCTCTTTAGAACAGAGACGCGGCGCTGGTATCGATAGTGGCGGAGGGTCAGTGCGCCGGACCCTGGAGCGCCATGGATGGCGCGACAGGAGCGCCCAGGGATGGCTCGAGCGAGTACGGAGCATTGACCCTCCGCCACGCCCGACCCCATCAACGCATCGCCATTCCGCTTAGCCGACGACTACCCGATTGCGCAACACGCCGATCGGCTTCACTTCGACCTCGACGATGTCGCCGCCTTCATGAACACCGGCGGATCGCGGCGCAGCGCCGACGCCACCCGGCGTGCCGGTGACGATGACGTCGCCGACCTCGAGGTGGTCAAGGTCGAGACGTACGCGATCAATGCCGGGAAGCGGGAAGATCAGCAGCGACGGTCGTGGTGTCCTGCATCACTTCGCCGTTCAATCGGCACGCAGGTGCAGCGCGCGTGCCGGATCGACCTCGTCCGGAGTGACCAGCCACGGCCCGAAGGCGCCGGTGGCGGGGAAGTTCTTGCCGGGCGTGACCACTGGCCCGTGAGGAGCTGCCAGTCGCGCACGGAGCCGTCGTTGTAGCAGCTGATGCCGGCGACGTGCGACGGCGCAGTCGCCTCGGGGATGCGGCGACCGACCTTGCCGATGACCACCGCCAGCTCGCGCTTCGTAGTCGAACTGGTCGCGACTCGCTCGGGCAGCTCATCGCTTCGCCGTGTCCGATCTGCGCTTCGGCGAAACGCACGAAGATGGTCGGATGGCTCGTCGGATCGCGGCCCGTTTCTTCCTGGTGCGCTTTGTAGTTGATGCCGACGCAGAGGATCTTGTCGGGATTCGTGATCACCGGCAGGTACTTCACGTCGCGCAGCGCGTGGTCGGGTTTTTGTTTCGCGGCATCCGCAC
>CAVUME010000008.1:0-8382 GCA_963742395.1 uncultured Solirubrobacteraceae bacterium
ATCGTAGTGGAGTTGGTAACTCCAGTGTGGATACTCGCGATACTGAATATGGAGCCGCTGGGCCAGCGCTGGGGCAAGGGACACCTTGCCGCAGTCCTTGCGGACAGCGCGGCGCAACGCCCGCATGGGATCGTCTCGCTCGCGTAAGAGTATGTAGTACCAGCGTTCGATGGTGGCGGGGGCGAACTGAACCTCGCGTTGGCTCACGGGATGCATCCAGGTCATCTCCGCGAGGCCCCGAATGGCTGTCTTGAGTGCTCCGCGCGAGGGGGGAGCGCTCAACAGCCGTCCCACGACGGAGAATCGAAACTGCGCCATTTGGCGCCGGTCGGACTTCTGCGTGTTTGGGTCATCACATCTCCTCACAAAATGGTGAAGGGTCCGTGATAACCTCTATAGGTCGACGTGCCCGGATGCCGAGAGGACATCCTCTGCGGGCGGGGCTTGCCCAGCGGAAAAGCTAGCTCGGCGGGGCTGCAGCGGTCGTGATTGGAGCGAGGAATCGCAGCAGCCGGCCCCAGCCTTTGTGGTCGTCGCAGTCGTCCCAGCGGCCAAGGAAGGCGGTGAGGAGCAACAGTGGCAAGGTCGCGACCTTGGTGAGCAGAATGACGCGAGCGCCCTCGGCCCTCCAGAAGTGGCTCTGGGGAAAGTGGTCGCGCCAGAACCTCTGCCAGCGGGCGATCGTGCGCCAGTCGACGTCCAGGAGAGTCGAGATTTCACGGACCCGTTGCGGCGTTGGCCCGTGCCGCATGGCGCTGATCAAAACGACGAAGGCGCCGAGGTAGATTTTCCGACCGAGGAACCGAACGGAGGGGGGTGTGGCGCGCTTTCTGCACCCGTCTCGATCGCAGGTGAAACTGAATCGGGACTTGTAGGCGTCGGGCACCGGGTCGGGGCCACCGCGCGGCTTGCGGGGGTAGTTGGCGCGGTGTAAACGTCCACCGCACGGACACCCCCGTCGGCGGGTGGCCTCGGCGCGATCCTGGTCGATCGTGAAAAGGAACGCCCAGAACGTAGCATTGAACGACGGTGCGTGATACATCGGAAGTACTCCGGGTTGAGTGGTATCCTCCTGGAGTACACCCCTCGCCGACCTCGATCAAGTGATCAGGCTCCGCGAGGGGATTTTTCTCGCCAGCCTCAAAGATCTTGCTCAGGCCGTGGCGAGTTCCCATCGATTAGGTTGCTCACGCTCAGTGGTTTGCTCCAGTTGAACGCCGAACCCATCGGCCTGGTACAGACGCCGCGCGTGGGCGATCAGAACTTGAGCGAAGTCGGCGTAGATGCGCCAGTCGCGGTGTTCGTTGGCATCGGCAAACGTGCTCCGTGCGATCGCTCCTCGAAAGCCCGCGTGGTAGAGCTTCTTGTGAAGGGCGCGGAGGCAGGTTTCGATGTCCCGCAGGCTCTCGCGATAGGTCAATTGAGCGAAGGCCATGCAGAGGAATTGATCGAAACAAGAGAAGTTGCGAATCCGTTGATTGCCCTGATAGCGCGCGACGTAACGGTCGAACTCGTGCCTGGGCAGAAAGTCCATCAGTTGAGAAAAGACGTAGCGGTCGTTGAGCATGAGCCAGTCCCCTGTACGTTGAAACAGGTGGGAAATGGCTCAAGGCTACTCTGGCGTTCAGATCGAAGACAACTGATATCACGCCTAACCTCAGAAATAACAATGAGATCCGACGAGTACCATGGGCGTTAACCGGACAGTCCTGGTCGCTAATCGCAACGCCGCAAGCGGTGATTCATCTATTCTCTGATCTATGAGCCGCCCCAGCCAGGTGGGAACCCGCCTACCGGCACCGCGTTGCCCATGACCAACGGCAGCGCCGGCGTCAGCTCAGCCTGTTCTGAACGCAGCCCCAAGACCGCAGTCATAGCGATCTTGCAAAACCGATCCAAACACAGTGAAATAAAGCTGTTGCAAGACGTCCTATGCGTTTTGACACGAGAGCCCTACTGTGCGTGACTTCATCATTGCCGCTTGCCGAACGCTCGTGGAGTCGCCGGAATACAATGACTTTTGGGTATTGTCGCTCGCCAGGGATAATAGCTTTGAAGAGGGCGCAAGGTCACTACCTCAAAAGCGGCTCATCGATCGCTACGAGCGGGCAGGTGTCTCTTCGCCCTTAGTCACGCAACTGCGGATTGGGATCAATGGCAATCTGACTGCGATCCTCCAGAAACAGGCCCCGGAACTAGGGCACATCGCCCGCAATCAGGGGGAAGGGTCCGACATCAACATCGGCTCTCCCGGCCGCAGCGGATGTGGCCACGTCGAGAGCAAGCTCGCGTACGAATGTACCCTATCGAAGTGGTACCCGATAATCGCCTCAGATTATTCGCGGAAACTTGCGAATCTCCGTAGCTTTCACGCCGACGCCGGTCTGTTCCTGGTGGTCTTCTTTGTGGAATGTCCCACCTTGGATTATCCTGCTGGCCGGTGGATCGATACGAACAAAGCTTCGCAGGCCAGGCATACTTATGTGACTAACAGCGGCATCGCGGACCAGTTCGGCAAGCTGCTGAGGGAAGTCGGTCGCAGCCCATCGTGGCCTTCCCACACGCCCCACGTCAGCAATCTCCACGCTCCTCTGGATGCTGCGATTATAGAGCCGATGGCATCGGTATTCGGCACCCTGTTGAGTCCGCCCTGGAAAATCAGGCCCGAACAGTGTTTCTCTAAAGCACGTGTCGGCGTTGCATTGTGGGAATATCCTCGTACATGAGCCTCGTGATGCCGGGCATCGACATCCCGCGTTACAGATGACTCCGGAGCGCTACCGATGACAACAGTCTCGATCGAACTGGACGACGATCAGAGGCGGCGCTTGCGGGAGCTGGCCGCGGCCGTCCGGAAGTCGGAGCAAGACCTCTGTCGCGAGGCCCTAGAGCACTACCTACAGAACCAGGGACCCTTGGGCCGCGAACCGGGTCGTGAGCGCTATGCGGCCTTCGAGAAGATGATCGGGCTCGTCAAGGATGGCCCGACCGACAGCTCGGTGATCCATGACCTGCGCCCGGGCGATGCGCCGTGACCGTCTTCATCGACTCAGGCGGGTGGCTTTCGGTCCTGATCGAGTCCGATCAGTATCATGAGGTCGGCACCGGATACTTCCGGGCGTTGATCGCGGTCGGGGCCCTGGCGCTGACCACAGACTATGTGCTCGACGAAGTCATCACGCGCCTTCGCTACGATGTGGGCCATCCCAAGGCTGCCGAATTCCTGCGGCTCATCCACGACGCCACCGGCAGCGGAGCCTTGGCGATCCACCGGATCGACGAGCAACTCTGGGCGCAGGCGGAAGCGATCTTCCTGCGCTATGCCGACGCGTGTCTTTCCTTCACGGACTGCACGTCATTCGCACTGCTGAGTGAGCGGGTGGTGGACGAAGTCTTCGGGTACGATGCCCACTTCACGATGATGGGGCATATCCTCCAGCCGAAGCGGACCTGAGCAACCGCATCGGGCAGGTCCAGCCCGATCGCGCAGGGCCTGCCTGCGCGGTGTGGGGTTCCTGAGGAACGGCCTGATGATCGTGATCGACGGGAAGAACCGGGAAGTCACGATCAGCACCTCATGACATCATTGGGCGACCGGCTGCCTTTCCACGCACTTCCACGGATTCCGTGAATCACGACCAATTCGCACGACGCCCACCGTCTAACCGTGCATATGAGAGTGATCACGGTAATTGATGCACATCGGATCGAGATAATCGATGGGATGTCCCCGGTCTGACGGGTCGCCAGAGTACCGGTGGCCTCTTCTCTGCTCGGTTCTCTGTGGTGGTGACATCGCCCGTGGTGTGAGCCGCATGATCATCGCGGAGGCGTTCACCAACGCCTGATCCAGGGAACGTCGCGGCCCAGCCTGTGACAGAGATCGATCGCGGCCTGATGCAGCGGCCGCTTCGTGGCAGCCGCCCAGAGCTCAAGCGGGTTCCCGTGACTGCGGCAGCCATGGCAATAGTAACGGCCCAGCGCCACGTTCACCGAGAACGAGCGGCGACGCCCCGACCTGGACTCATGCAACGGACAACGGCCGTACCATTGGACTCCGGATCGTTGCGCGGGCTCGAATCCGAGCAAGTCGAGCACTTGCTCCATCGTGATCTCGCTGCGGAGGCAGTCGAAGTCAACACCTGGCACGATGGTTCCTCCCTCGGGACCACCCAGTTCCGTGCGCGCGGACCGTTCCGTTCCCCTGCAACACTCTCTGGGGAACGGGAACGGCCCCCCTGACTTGATCAGTCAAGACGCTGCCAGCCCGCCGGCGTGCGGCCGAGCCGGCCGGCTCGCTCCAGCGACTCCAGCACCTCGCCCAGACGCTCGTTCTGGACCGCCAGCGATCCGCGGAGCTTGGCACGCGTCAGCACCGCGCCCCCGGCCAGAAGGTCGAGGACCTGCTCCTCGAGACCGCGTCGCTTGCCGTCGTGGAGCGCGGCGATGACCTCCAGGTGGGTCGTCGCCGCGTCGGTCGTGACCAGCTCCAGAGAGACCGGCGCCGAGGCCGGCGCGGCGCGGTGCTCGCTGGAGAGCACCAGGTGTTCCCGGGTGCGCCGCAGATAGAGGTTCGAGTCGCCGAAGGCATGGATGTCGCTGGAGCCGCGCAGCCCCAGACCGGCGGCGACTCCCCCCGCGGCGTTCTTGCGCGTGTGATGCACCAGCAGGACCGACGAGGTCGAGCTGCCGCTGCAGCGAGCGGAAGTACGCCAGGAGCCCGGCCACTTCGCCGGCGTGGTTCTCGTCGATGCCGTGCAGTCGCACCAGGGGATCGAGCAGCAGCAGGCGGGGCCGGAGCCGCCGGGTCGTCTCCAAGAGCCGCGTGCGGTCCGGATCGCGATCGAGCCGCAGCATCGGCGCGGTGATCACGTGGATCTCGACTCCGGCCAAATCGAGACCGCGATGCCGGGCCATTCCCGCAATCCGCTGCGCGCACCACCGGCAGCGCGTCCTCGGCCAGATAGACCAGGACCGGCCCCGGCTCGGGCACGGCGTACTTGCCCAGGCACGCCGTGCCGGTGGCCACCGAGAGCGCCAGGTCCAGCCCCAGCCAGGTCTTGGCACATTTGGGCGCACCGCCGATCACACCCACCGACGGGGCGCCCCAGAGTCCTTCCACCAGCCAGCGCGGGGCATCCTCGCCGCTGGGAAGATCTCCCCACGCGCACCACGGGAAGCGCTTGATTCACAGTCGCAGGCATCGTCACACCTTCACTTTCTTCTTGAACGCCGTGCGGGCTTGCCTGGACCTGAAACACCTCCAGGTAACACTTCTCGTCGAGCTGCCCGATCTCGTGCGCCATGCCGTAGGCCAGAAGCTCGCCGCCCATGATCATCAGCACGCGGTAGTTGCCGGCGCTGTGATCGACCAGCGTGTCCATCAGTTCGGCCGTCATCAGCGATCGCGTTGCCGGCCTTCAAGAGCGCATGGCGGAGCAGCTCGAGCAGCTCCTCGCGGGTGGCCGCCTCGGTGACCAGCCGCGTGCGGATCCGGGTCCCCAGCGGCACGAGCATCTTCCTGCCGCAGCAGTTCCAGGAGCCGCCCGTCTCCCGCGAGGACCACCGTCAACAGCGACGTGGCATCGAAGTCGGCACTGGAGAGAATCCGCAGCTCGCCCAGGACTTCGGGGGTCATCTCCTGGGCTTCGTCGATCAGCAGCACCGGCCGGATCCGCGACGAGGCCACATGGGCCTTCCAGCGCTCGCGGAGCGCCTTGAAGCCGCCCCAGCGATTGTGCGGCGTGAGCTTCACCGCGAAGATGTCGCCCAGCTCGCGATAGAAGTCGGCAGCCCTTCGACTGGGGCCGCTCGAGCACGCCAACGGTCACGTCCCGCAGCGCCGGAAGCCGCCCGGCGACGATCCGCAGCGCCACCGATTTGCCGGTCCCCGACTCCCCCGAGATCAGCGCGAAGCCCCCCTCCTGGACCAACTGTTCGACGCGCCAGGCGAAGTTCTCGATCCGGGGGGTCACCAGCAGTCCCTCGCCGGGGAGCTCGGGTGAGAACGGGTTCCATTTCAGCCCCCACAGCGCCAGCAGTTTCTTGGTATTCATGAGGCGTCTCCGGTGCTGGAAGGTGGTGTCTTGGGCAGGTACGCCGGCGGCAGTCCCGTGGCGGAATACTCCTGGAGGATCTGCTTCAAAAGCGGCGGCATCGCCCCGTCTTTGCCGGGCCTGTTCTCCGCGCGGCACGTCGGCTGGCCGTCGGCCGCGACCGGGGCGCGGCGGCCGTCGGCGTTGGCGGTTTTGTCGAGCGGGTAGATGGGAGCGAGAAGCGATCCCGCTGCGGCGGTCGACCAGATCGACCCGGCCGAGGTTCCAGCGGGCGTAGCGCACGGTCAGCTCGCGGAAGTGACGATACCGTGCCGGGATCTCGAACCGCACGCCCTCGAGCGAGATCGTGCCATCGCTCTGACGCTGCGTCCTGCTGGTCTCCAGGCGAAACGCGTCCCGCAGCGACTCGCTCGAAGGGCTCCTGCGGAGCACGTCGGGCGCGTGGGCGAAGCGCTCGACCGGCGTGCTGGCGGTCTCGCGGTGCACCGCGCGGTTGTACTCGATCTCCATCCACGCCTGGGTCGCTTCGTTGAGCACACGCGAGCGTGAGCTCCGCGACGCCCTCGAGCATCGTCATGAGCCGGCCCTCGAGCGTTGCCCCAGAAGGACTCTTGCTTGCCATTCTGGTAGGGGCTGTAGGGGAGCGTCCGCTCGTGGACGATACCCAGGCGCAGGAGACCCTCGGTGACTTCGTCGGCCACCATCGCCGGGCCGTTGTCGGTCAAGAGAGCACGGGGCAGGCCGCGTTTCTGGATCGCCTGGGAGAGCCCGTGCACCAGGTCCTCGGCGGTCTCCGAGAGGTACCACTGGACGTGGCAGCAGAGCCGCGAGTGGTCGTCGAGGATGCCCAGCGCGATCGGCCGCAGCCACTGGCCGCCGGGGGTGAGCACCTTGAGCGAACCGTGGTGGAAATCGAGATGCCAGAGACACCCGACGTACGCGGCTTCGTAGCTGCGGACCTCGCGCGTCTGGCGTCTCATCTCGGCACTGTACTTCCCCGGGGCGCTGTTTCGGGTGGGGCCTCGGCCTGCGCACCCAGCCGTGCGCCTTCATGTAGCGGCGGACCGTGGCATACGAGCTGCAGCGGCCCGAGCGCGGGCTCGGCCTTGCACCAGCGCGGCGAGGTTGTCGTAGTGGAGCTGGTAGCTCCAGTGCGGGTAGTTGTGGTACTGGAGACAGAAGCTGCTCGGCCAGGGCCGGGGCCAGGGAGACCTTGCCGCAGTCCTTGCGCACGGCGCGGCGGAGGACGGCGACGGGGTCGTCGTCGGCGCGCCGCGCCGTGTAGTACCACCGCTCGATGGTGACGGCCGAGAACTGGACGTCGCGTCCGCTGGTGGGGTGAGTCCAGGTCTTGGCGGCCAGGGATCGGATGGCGGTCTTGAGCGTTCCGCGCGGTGGGGCGCGCTCAACAGCGTGCCGACGACGGAGAAGCGAAACCGCGCCCACAGGGCGCCGGTCGAAATGGGGGATGTTGGGGTCATCAGAGCTCCTCGGGAGGCCGGTGAAACGGTGAAAAGGACTGTGACATCCTCTCTAACACCGGCCGGCCGAGGGGCCCAAGGAGCATCGTCTGCGGATCGTGGGCGCTCCTCAGGAGAGCTCGATCCGCAGGGCTCCCGGGATCGTGATCGGAGCGAGAAAGCGGAGCAGCCGCCCCCAGCCGTCGCAGTCATCAGGCCCGCGGAGGAAGGCGTCGAGTAGTGCCAGTGGAAGAGTGGTGGTGTCGACGTCGGGCGCCAGCCGAGCGCGTGCGACCTTCCAGAACGGCGTGCTGGGGAAGAGATCGCGCCAGAAGACCTGCCAGCGCGCGATGGTGCGGCGATCGGCACCGAAGTGGGCGGCAAGCGCGCGGACCCGGCGTGGTGTCGGCCCTTGCCGCATGGCGGCGACCAGAATGACGACGACCGCGAGGTAGACCTTTCGGCCGAGGAAGCGCACCGACGGCGGAGTCGTTCTCTTGCGGCACCCGTCGCGCTCGCAGCAGAAGCTGAGTCGGAGCTGGTAGGTCTCGGGGAGCGTGTCGGGCCCGCCCCGCGGCTTGCGGGGGTAGTTGGCACAGTGCAGGCGTCCGCCGCAGGGACATCCCTGTTTGCGAGCGGTCTCCGCAAGATCTTCGTCGACCGAACTGAGGAACGGCCAGAAACTGGCGTTGGGAGGCAGACTGTGATACATGGTCGAGTACTCCGTGGTTGGGTTCGCACCCTACGGAGTACACCCCTCGGGGAGCTTGATCCAGTGATCAGGCTCTTCGAGGGGAATTTTCTTGGCAGCCTCAGCGAAGTTGCTCAGGAATCGCCGATTTCCCATCGATTATCTTGGCCACGCT
>CAVUME010000009.1:0-389175 GCA_963742395.1 uncultured Solirubrobacteraceae bacterium
GCCGACATGGGCCAGTCCGGCAGCGGAGTACGCCTCTCGGCGCCTGACCGCGGCATCCAGCGCGTGAAGACTCTATCGGTATCGATAGAGTCCTTGACGGCCTGACGGTCGATCATCTTCGACCGGTCAAATACGTCGGCTCGGCCCGGCAACGGGGGGCCGGCACGTGATCGTCACCAACTCCCTTGACGAGTGGCGGCCATCGCACACGCCCGCCACGGCGTGAGGGCTACCGGACGACGGGCGGGTTGGCATAGGGCGCTCGCGCAACCCGGAATATTCTTCATCCCTGGACCAGCTCTTCGATGAACAGAGTGACCTTCGTCTGCGTATGCTTGGCCGCGGGTGTGCCAATGGATAGATGTCCGGAGCAATCAGGTCCAGCGAAGGAGCGGCTGCGCGATACACATCCATGACGCGCGCGGCCGGCCCGTCGCTCGGAGACTCGCCCGGCAGGTCCTGTGGGGGCTGCGGACCCAGCCAGGCATTCGCATACATCGGCATATTCAACTCGGCCTTGCCTGCCTTGGCGACCTCGCCCATGAAGCGGCCGACGTAGTAAGCCATGAAGTTTCGCCGCCCACTCGTCGTTCCCAAACACTTCCGCCCACGTGCCGCCTGATTTGTACCCATTCTTGCCCCGACCTCCTCCATTTCCGGAAGAAGTGCAGCCTTGTTTCGAGCCAGACAATTCATCAGGTCAGAGGGTGCGGGCTTCGCCCACGCGTCCTGCGTTCCGTCCGCGACTGTCCGATTTTCGTCAAGGCGGCTACATCTGACCGTGGGCGTATGTTGGCAAACGGCATGCCGTTCTCCGGCGGGACGAGAACGAGCGTTCCGACGATTAGAAAGCGGGTGATCGCCGAGTTAGGAAGGGCTCTCATCTTACCCTCCATTTACCCTCCATTATGAGGCCAGGAGAAACGGGATCGTGTTTTGTTGGCCGACGCCACCCGCGGGATCTCGCCGTTAGGGACGTTACGAGTACATTGGGAACGATAGCGGAATGCGCGAGTTGCCGGGATAAGCACCGGCGCCGCACTGTGGCAGCGGGTACGCTGCGTTTTGCTTGGCACCTCCGGTACGCGAGATGGCGGTCGGAGCTGCGGAGGGAAGCCGCTGGAGTGGTCACGTACTCGCAAGCGATTGAATCTGTTGGACGACCGCTTTGATGCCGGCGACAGGCAGATCGCCAAAGGCCGAACGCATCCACGACGGGGAACGAACGCGCACAAATCCGTCAACAGCCTCAACAGCCCGGATGCAGTTTTGAAAAGCACAGTGCATGGTATACTCACTCCAAACAGGATGCTGGGGAAAGAAAAGCTTATTGGCTCAGTGCGCGGTATCGCGTCTGCGTGCTTGGCTCTACTGCTAGCGTTCGCTTATTTGGTGCCGCTCGCGGCCCGATCCCTCAGCCCATCCACATCGTCCTGTTGCCGAAGTCGCGCGAAGTGCTGCTGTCGCAAGGCGAGCGCGAATGAGCCGGTCGGTCCTTCACTTTCCAGCAAATCCTGCGGCAGCGACTGCGGCCAGTTGACGCTGGGCAGTGTCAGCGCGAGTGGCTTCATTCAATCTTCAACGAGGTCCCTGGCGCCGCCCATCGAGTTCCTCAGCGGTACGAGTGTCGGGGAGTCCACGCCGCCAGCGCAATTCTCCGACCACGCCTTACAGCAACGTCCCCGCCCCCTAATAAACTCGGATAACTGCTCCATCCCAACAGGCGTAGTACCGTGGTGTATCTGGCCTCGGGAATTGAAGAACATTGATCCATATTCGTGACAATCCGGCGACTTCCATGCTGTTCGGCCTTCTCAGTCGCGTAGTCCGCACCGTGGCAACTGGGGTCCTCGCGATCGCGTTACTAACGCCATTCCTCCAGGGCTTCGTCTTCCGGCTGCAAGCGGGCAACCTGTCCTGCGGGATGAGTTGCTGCAAAACGGCCAGGTCCTTTTGCCATCGATCCGGCCACAGCGGCGATCAGACACGCGCGGGGTGGACTTCCCGACCGATATGCCCGAACGGTTGCGGGCAGACCGCGGGGCTGGCCGTTTCACTGGCCTGTAGCCTGACCGCAGGTGGGTTCCCCGCTGGTCCGAACCTACGCACATCGATGCTCCTCCCTTCACCCCGTTCGGAGTGGAGGCGGCCTGCCGTCAAGTTTGCGTTGTTCGAAAGACCTTCTCCATTCCTCGGCTAATTGTCCACTCGGTTCCGATTGGTCAAAAAAGGTCTAGTGAGGGGAGTCTGTGAATTATCAATTTACGAGGAAGTTGACGTTATTGGCGCTGTTCGCAATCACAGCGACCGCGCAGGAATCCATTCAGTACGGAAGCATCAGTGGACGTGTCGCGGACGCCACGGGAGCCGTGATTCAGGGCGCCAAAGTCAGCGCGCGTCAACTCGACACCAACATCGCCAGCACTCTGCTCACGGACAAGGAAGGAAGATTTCGTTTCCCGTACCTCCGGGTTGGCGAGTATGAGATCCGGATTCAACAGGTAGGCTTTGCGAATGCCGCCCGATCCGTGACCCTAAGCTTGGGGTCCGCTTATGAACTTCCGGTCGTGCTCGCTCTCGCATCTCGTCCGAGACCAACGTCACCGTCAGCGGCGAGGCGGACCTGCTGGAGGCGGCGCGCACGCAGATCGCCGGCACGGTTTCGCAGGCCGAGGTGAGGTACCTGCCGCTGAACGGGCGCAACTTCCTCGACCTCGCGCTGCTGGTCCCGGGCGTGTCGCCCACCAACACCGCCAGCACGCAGCTCTTTGCCGAGACGTCGGCCGTGCCCGGCCAGGGCATCTCGGTCGGCAGCCAGCGCAATTTCTCGAACAGCTTCATCGTCGACGGCCTGTCCGCCAACGACGACGCCGCGGGCTTGAGCGGGATCTTCTACGGCCTCGATGTCGGTGCGAGCAGTTTCAGGTGGTCACCTCGGGCGGCCAGGCCGAGCTCGGCCGCGCGCTCGGCGGCTACGTCAACGTGGTGACCAAGAGCGGCACCAACGCGCTGCACGGCGACGTCTACGGCTACTTCCGCAACCAGCGCTTCAACGCGGCGAATGCGCTGCTCGGGCACCAAGCTGCCGATGACCCAGACGCAGTACGGCGCGAGCCTCGGCGGACCGATCGTCCGCGACCGCACGTTCTACTTCGCGAACTTCGAGCAGCGGCGCATTGAATCAGACCGGCCTCGATCACGATCTCGCCCGCGAACGTCAGCGCGATCAACGCGCGGCTCGCCGCGGTCGGCTATCCGGGTCGCGCAGATCTCCACCGGCATCTATCCGAATCCGGTGCACACCACCAACGTCCTCGGCAAGGTGGATCACCAGTTCAGCAGACCGCGATCAGTTCAGCGTCCGCTACAGCCTGTACGACGTGCACCAGCACCAACTCGCGCGGCGCCGGCGGCCTGAACGCGCCGAGCGCATCGGCGGGCCTGGACAATACCGATCAGACGCGTGGCGGTCAGCAACATCGTGACGCTTTCGCCGCGGACGGTGAACGAGACGCGCGGGCAGTTCACCCACAGCAACCTGGAGGCGCTGCCGACCGATCCGATCGGCCCGGCGGTCAGCATCTCCGGCGTCGCGTCGTTCGGGACGCTGTCCGGATCGCCCGACGCGGCCGCCTGAACAAGCTGTACGAGGTCGTCGACAATCTCTCCCACCAGGCCGGCGCGCATGCGCTGCGCGTCGGCGTGGACTTCCTCTACAACGACGACCGCATCACCTATCCCGCGCACCGATTCGCGGCAGCTACGCGTTCTCGTCGCTGGCGAATTTCCTGACCGGCATCTACAACAACTCCGGCTTCACGCAGACGTTCGGCGAACAGCGTGGTGTCGCAGACCAATCCCAACGTCGGCTTCTACGCGCAGGACGAGTGGAAGATCGGTCCGCGGCTGACGCTGAACTCGGGCGTGCGCTACGACCTGCAGTTCCTCGAGACGATCGAACACCGACACGAACAACGTCTCGCCGCGCGCTCGGATTCGCGTGGTCGCCGTTCGCCTCGCGGCGCACGGTGGTGCGCGGCAGCTTCGGGCTTGTTCTACGACCGCGTGCCGCTGCGCGCGCTCGCGAATGCGCTGCTGTCCGCGGGCAACACGACCGATCTCGACCAACCTGCGGCCAGAGTCAGCGTCAGCCTCTCGCCGACGCAGACCGGCGCACCGGTCTTTCCCGAACATCCTCAGCGCCGTCGTCCCGTCGGTCACGCTGGTCAATCTGCACGACGATGGATCCGCAACATGCAGAACGCCTATTCGCGGCAGGCGAGCCTCGAAATCGAGCAGCAGCTCGGCGACGCACGGCACCGTCAGCGTCGGCTACCAGCACCTGCGCGGGCCTGCACCTGATCATGTCGATCAATCAGAACGTGCCGACCTGCGTGGCGTCGGGCACCAACAACGGCTGCCGGCCGAACCCGAACTACGCCAACAACAGCCAGTACTCGTCGCTGGCGGACTCCAACTACCACGGCCTGCACGTGTCCTTCGTGCAGCGGCCGGCGCAAGTGGGGCAGCTATCGCGTCTCCTACACGCTACTCGAAGTCGCTGAACAACGTCGGCGAGTTCTTCTTCAGCTCCCCGATCGACCCCTTCAACATCTGGCAAGGACTAGGGCCGATCCGACGACGATCAGCGGCACCGCGTTCGTGTTCGACGGCGCCGTCCACTCGTCGAAGGGCCGGCCAACACGGCGTGGCAGACGCATCAGCCACGGCTTTCAGGTGAGCGGCATGCTGCAGTACTACTCGGCGCTGCCGTTCAACATCACGTCGGGAGTGACCACCATTCAGGGCACCGCCGGCCGGCCGCTCGTGAACGGCGCGTTCATCGGGCGCAACGCCGGCATTGGCAACGACTTCTTCAGCATCGGCACGCGCGTCAGTCGCGGGTTCCGGATTTCCGAGAACGTCCGTTTGGAAGTCCTCGCCGAGGCGTTCAATGCACTCAACCACCGCAACAACCTGACGAAGAACGGTGTGTTCGGCGCGGGCGCCTATCCCACGAATCCGTCGTCGAGCTTCGGCCAGGTGACGGCGGTCGACGATCCACGATCCATGCAACTGGCTCTGCGGTTGCGTTTCTGAGGAGGAGCGCATGATCCCATTGATTCTCTCCGCGATGTTCGCCGTGCACCTCGGTCCCATGAGCCCGGATGCGCCGGCACGTGAACCGCAACTCGCAGCAAACGCATCCACCGTGGTGCTCGCCTTCGGCGCGGGCGCGTACTCCGCGTCGGCGCCCGCGGAGGTGTATCCGTTCAGGCGATCGAGGAAGGCGTGCAGCTGGGGGTCATCAGCGAACGCGACCACCGCCGTGCCCTGAGTGCCGCCCAGCGGTGTTAGCCCTGCGGCCTGCAGTGCCGAGGCCGACACCGAGCCCCCAAGCTCGAAGACCAGGACGAGCTTCGGGTCGACGCCCAGTGTCGCTCGGCGTTCCACGTGCACGGCGGCCAGGGCCTGTGCCCGCTGCTGGAGCTGTTTGCCGTGCGCTTGGCGGTCACCGTGTATGCGGCTGCCGAAGCCGGCGCCGCGGGCGTGGCGCGTGCCGGCCGGCTCAGCGCGGACGAGGCGCAGGTGCGGCAGCGTGGCGCCGTCTAGGCCCGCGCCTTGCGAATCGTCTGCCGTCGCTCCTCCATCCGTTCGATCGCTTGGACGAGATCCTCTTCCCTGACGACCCCGTGCTCTTCCAACACCGAGCGGCGAAGCGCGTCCAGGCACACAATCTCAACCTCCGCGTGGCTGAAGCCCTTCATCGAGCGCGCGAGGTCGCGCAGCGCGAAGCGATGACGCGTGGATCTCAGCTTCATCTGTGCCACCCGCGCGATTTCCGCCTGGGTGGGCAGTGAGAACTCGAGCACCTCGTCAAAGCGCCGCCACACAGCGTCGTCCATCAGCGCCGGGTGGTTCGATGCGGCCAGGATCAGCGAGCGGCCCGGGAATTCGTCAAGCAGTTGCAGAAAGGCAGTGACTACCCGCTTGAGCTCGCCGTGCTCGCTGTCGTCGGCGCGCTCCTTGGCGAGCGCGTCGAACTCGTCGAACAGCACGACCCAGCTGCCGCGCGCGCAGAAATCAAAGATCGCCGCGAGGTTGCGCGACGTCTCCCCTAGGTAAGAGGAGACGACGGTGGCGATGTCGATCACCACCAGTGGAAAGCCGAGCTCTCCTGCGAGCGCCTCAGCAGTAAGCGTCTTGCCGGTCCCCGACGGACCCACGAACAGCGCGCGCGAGCGTGGCCGAAGTCCATGGGCGTGCAGCACGCTTGCGCTTCGAAACTCGCGGACCAACTCCTCGATGATCGCCCGCGAGCGAGGCCGCAACACCGCATCGTCAAGCGTGCGAGCAGGTGTACGGACATGAACCAGGGGCACCTCGTCGCGGCCCAACGGCAGCGGCTGCATGGTCGAGACGTTCAACGGCCGAGGCGACTCAGCGTCGCTGAGCAAGCCTGCCAACTCATCGGCGAGGATCATGTGATGCTTGCGGCGCTCGTCTTGGATGACCTCCTCGGCGGCGCTGCGAAACCCGGCGTGATCCCCCTTCGAATAGCTCGAGAAGATCTGCTTCAGGAGATCGCTGCGGGCCATCGCCGTAGCATAGGGGCCGCCCGGGACACGGGGGAGCGGGGCAGCGACCCAACCCTGCGCCGCAGGGCCTGCCCCAGTGATGCCCCTTGTGCGACCTCTTGGCGTTCGGGAACCGGCGAGACCGACCTTGATGTTCTTGTCGATCTCAAGGGCCATTCTGGGCCTGAACTTCCTCAGGCTCCTCCACCGAGCCGGTGTCAAGCACGTAGCTGAGAAATCACCCTATCCAACGACCACGGTCAGGCTAAGAAGCTCACCGTTGCCGACCGCCGGCACCCGGGAGAAAGGTGCCCATTCGGGCTGGTATCGACCGGCGAGGTCAATCGGTAGCTCCCGATTCCTCCGCGTGCCAGCACCAGCCCTAGGGCAGCCCGCCAGCACCCCGGAAAGCGTGGCGCCGTCCTGGAGTCGGAACGCATCGAACCCAGCTGGACGACCAGACCGCGAGGGCAGCCAGATAGCGGGGTCATTGGAGAGCACGACGACTGTGCCAGCATCAATCACCGCCTCCGCTCGGAGCCGCTCCAGGCGCGCTACGTCCTTCAGCGCGTCGTAACGCTCGACAGTAACGCTCGACATCTGACGCGCCCGCGATTAGCGCGACGCGTTCGGCACTGATCGTGGGGTCGAGGGTCGTCCTCAGGTACTTCAGCTCGAGCCAGAATCGGAGTCCTTCGATAACAGCAAACACGTCAAGCTCGACCCACGGCTCGTCGAGCATGCGCTTCTCCACGCGTAGCTCGGCGGCAGGGTGCTGAGCCTGGCGCTCCCAGGCAAGTGCGAGCTGAAATCGGCCTCAGAGTGAAATACCGGCCGGCGCGCGCGGCGAGAGCGCCCCCCAACCGGCTGGGCGTGATCAGGTCGTATAAGCCGGCGGCGGCAGGACCCGGGATCTCGGTCAACTGTTAGGGTCCGCGATCGTGCTCGCCAAACGCTTGGCCATCGTGGGGTCGCTGTTGGTGCTTGTGGCTGGCCCCGCCCGCGCGTCGGCGGCAACCCCGATCACGATCTCCACGAACGCACCGGCGGGCGCTTACTTTTCAGCCTCCGCCGACGGCTCTGAGGTCGCGTACGAATCAGGCAGCAGGCGCCAGCGTCCCATCTACTTGTAGCACAGCGGCCAAACTCGCGAGATCGCTCCTGCAGGGGAAGGTAGTCCTCTGAACTTTTCGCTATCTGCGGATGGCAGCGCCCTTGCACTCATTACTGTGCAGCATGGACGGTGGGGCACGACCTTCTATGAAACAGCGAAGGGACGGCGCAGCTTCGTCCCGGGCCTTGTCCTCAACTTTTTCAGCCGTACCGATTACGCCCCCAAGCTCAGTGCGAATGGAAGGTATGTGGTAGGCGAGGCCTTCGCTGGTAAGACGCCTGAGTCGAACACAATTCATGGCGTCGTGTATGACAGGGCGCGAAAACACATGATTCGCTTGCCCTTCGCGCGAGGCGACAGGGCCGACCCTTCCGCGATCAGCGCTAACGGCCGCGTCGCTCTCTATGCCGAGAGTCGCGCTGGTAGGGGTCACGTCGCAGGGGATATGTACGAATGGGAAACCCATAAGCGTCGCCGGATAAATGGAGGTCTGAACTGGATTGCGTGGCTCTCGTCGGACGGGACCACCGCGATATTGCAGCCCTTCTACGGGGAAAGCCGTCCGTGGATCTACCATTTCGAGGGCGCTGGCCAGTTCTTCAAGGCCCCCGAAATCAAGCACAAATTGTGGCAGCCGGAACCTTCTGACCCTAACGACGACTTCACGACGGCATTCTCGCTGACAGACGACGGCCAACGGTTCGCATTCACGTACCTTCAGTCCATTTTCATTTATGACCTTTCCTCCGGCACGTTCTTCGAAGCGGCCTCCGATTTCCTCGGCGGTGCCGAGACGCGAAATTCGTTTGGCGAGCCCATCGGCGAAGAACTAAACGCCGTCATCACCGAACTTGGTAATGCATTTGTGGTGAACGAGGGATACCCTCGCAGCTCCACGGAACATGCCAAGCGAGGCCTTTACGAGATTCCCGTCACGAGCCCTCAGTCGTACGGCACGGCAGTACCGCCCAAGTGCCTGCCTCCCCCAGGGCGGCAGAACTAAAGTCGATCCGAAGCCTCGAGAGGCAGCGTCCAACGTGCGCCGGCAGGTATCACGCCCGCACGAACCCCGAGACCGGCCGCTTTGCAGGCTCCTATCAAGGTGAGCAAACAGAAACAAGGCCGTCCCGACCCCGACCGCGACGGGGTCTGGCTATGTGGTAAGGGGCGGGTGGGTTAGTGGCCGCAGTGCGCGGCGGGTGGCTCTTCCTGCCGGTACGTCCGAGGTCTTAAGTGTCCAATCTCGCGTCTCAGGCGATCCGCTTCGCTGTGCGAGATGTTGACGTTGCCGTGCCGCGGAATGAGTTCTCCGCTCCCGTACAGAGTCATGGCGAGCCGCGTGTAGGCGACACCGAGTTGCTGGCACCACTCCAGGCGGCTGAGTTGAACCTTGACACCCCATTGCCTGGTGCCGTTCCGGAGCGCCCCGATGCCGCTCACCGTGGAGGCACCCCATGTCGACCAGTGAGTCCGACAGAACAATGAGTAGGCGCTCCCTCGGGGAAGACGTGGGTGCCAAGAGATGCGAGGTGCTTCGATGAAGCCGTCCCACGGGATTCCGGGAGACCCCTGGTTGTGGACTTCCAGACCGTGGAACACACAGCCACCCTGCGCTTCGGGCTTCCGTGCGCGCGTCGAGCCGGGTATGTAGGCCCCGGCGTTTACCATGCATGGGAAGGTGCCGATCTGCACGGTCGGCCAAAGACGCGGCGCCAGGGCACCAGCGGCGAGTTCAAGTGCATACGTGCTGTAGACCATCAAGCCACCGCAGTTGGAGAGACCGCTTAGTGTCACAGTCACGGGGCTCGACGCTGTGACGCTGCCCGTCAGAAGGCGAACACGCCCGGTGGCTGTCGCCTGTGCGCCACCCCACGTTTTCCAAACAATCCCCTCGACATAGGGAGCCTTCAGCGTAAAAGATGATTCCGGTTCCAGCCCACTATTTGGGCTGAATCCGCTCGGTTCGACTCCGCGGTCAGCAAAAGCCGCATTCAGGACAGCGGGTGCCGCGCTCGCTGGTGCGACATCGCTACAAAGCTGCACGAAGAGACCGAGCGCGACCATCGCCACCACGACGCGCAAGACCCTGGATGATCGCGGCCCAGCCAATGCGAAGCGGCATGCTATCTGAAGTGGACGGACGCCGATCTGAGGCGCGTTTGTCCTCCGCGAAATGAGCCTCAGTATCAGGACGCCGGCCCTTGCGAATGCGCGAGCCTTCTCTAGGACTGATCACCATTCGCTGTGTGGTCTGCTCTTCGTGAAATTCGCTCGCTAGGCGTGGACTTGGACCCAGAGCCGTCACGCTTAGGACGTAGACGGCTCATACATCTCGCTCGTAGTCGGCGCAACGGCGCTACCTTCGGGTCCTTCCTTGATCGACATCCAGTGAGTTCGAGCGGTGAGGCGTGTGGGACGGCCGCTGCTCCCGGGCTCCATGACAGCCCGGCGGCGACACACGTTGCGGCTAGTAGTCCTCCTCGGTGATGCCCTGCAACCGCTACTCATGCTGGATCGGACCAGCGTAGCTTTCCCTCCGGTAAGCCGAGACACGCTGTCGTCTGACACGCCGACAAAAGCAGGCTTTGCGCCCACGCCATCCGGCGCCCGCTCTTCTGTATCCTCGCCCTGTTCGGTTATGGCCGTTACGCTCAAACACAGAGTGGAAGCAAGCGGTATGCGTGCACCGCACGCCCCCACTCGCCGGGCGCCCTGTTTGAAATGCACTGAGTCGCGATCACGAGTCTTGAACTGGTTTAGGTGCCAAACCTAGGCAGTCTTCGGCAAGGCCTTAGGTTGACGCGCCAGTTGCCCGTGGCAGTCATGACGGCACTCGGATTCGCGGGCTCAGCGCACGCTACGCGAGTCCCTATAAATGTCATCTGGGCTGCTCCGTTTGGGGCGCCCCTGAGAGACGGCGATCAGCTTCCGATGATCGAGCAGATCATGCTGCCGGGGCAGTGTAACGCTTGGGTTGAAGCCACGCTCGTCGCCAACGGCACTCCCATAGTCGAATGGCTAGCACCTTCGCCGAGCTCGTGGCAGGAATGCGATCCGTTTAAGGTGTCCGGCGGGTTTACACAGGTCATCTCGACCGCAACGGGAGTCACCGCGATTGCCAAGCCGGCGATTGTCATCGAGTCTCCCCGCGGATGTAGATACGCTCTCGCCAGCGTGTCCTCGAACTGGCAGATGGACGGGTTTGTGGGAACCGCAGTCGAAGACGCGCACAACCCACTGTGTACCGGGGTCATGCCGATCAGCGCGTTCGTCGATCCCTTTGGCCCTGATCCGAGTAGCGGGAGTTTAGCGGTGCATCCCACTCGGGTGCGAGTTTCTCCTCCCCTCGCAACCGTCGAGCGCTATTGGAGGGATATCGGTAAGCACCAGTTCGCGCGCGCCTACCACCTCCTAGCACCTGACACAATCGCGGCGTCTCAGAGCCAATTTGTGGCCAGTGAGAAGCAGGCACACATCCGCCATGTCGAATTCTTTGGAAAGCAAGCGCACAACAGGGAGCACGACAGTGGTCGAGGTGTCGCTGTTGTGCCGGTCTTCGGCCTGGTTACCGAAGATGTCAAGAGCGGATGCCAAATTTGGCGCGGTGCTTATCACCTAAAACATCAGGCTACTGGGTGGCGGATCCGCCGTGCAGCGATCGCGCCGCGCCGGTGCACCGAGACAAATACGCGTCCGAATGGTCTACGGCGTCAAGACTCAGGCTAAACTACCTGAGCGCGCCCAAGGGACCCGCACTCTTTTCCAACGTTCGCGATTCCAGAGTGTCCGGCAGACCAGTTTCACCGGCGGCTTGCTAGCCTCACGAGCCACGATGACGTGGGGGTCTGTGGAGAGACGCGCGGTACCGGGAGGGCTAGCCGGAGGAGAGCAGCGAGCGCATGCACGGAACACCACCATCGCCGGACGACTCGTCGGCACGTTTGCAGTGGCATTGGTCGTGCTCCTGGCGGCTCCTCCGACGCGGGGCGTCGCCGCCACGAGAGTCGCCGTTTCTGCGCCCCAAGCCATCGCGTATCTTGACGAACAGCGCGAACGCAACGGGATACCCGGGGGACTCACCGAAGATGCGGCTCTCAGCCAGGGCTGCCACGACTACACGAACCTTTATCACGGAGCGCCTGGACAGTTCCCGCATGAAGAGCGCCCGACCCAGCCCGGCTACACGCGGCTTGGCGCCGAAGCCGCCGAACAATCAGACCTCGCGGGCTTCTTCTGGAGCCCGTCGTGGACAGCGGACAGCAACCCATGGTGGATCCCCAACTTTCCGCCTGGTAGATCGGTTGGCACCGCCAAGGGCGTGACCGTGCACTCGGAGGTGGCGCCGCTACACATTACTTCGCTTTTCGATCCGGCGGTGACCACGGCGTGGTACGGCGAGCGTGACGAAAAGCGCGGAGGTGGAGGCGCCTGCATGGGCACAAGCGGCACTCGCACCTTCTCAAGCCCGTCATTCTTCTCGTTCCCTGGGGATGGCGCAACAGAGGTACCTACCTGGAACATACCTAGCGAGGTCCCGTGGACGCCGCAGATGGCCCTGGGGATCCCGCAGGAACAGCCAACGGGCACGAATTTTGTCCTGTGGCCGGAGGACACAGACGCTGTCGCGAGCTCGGCGAGCCTTGTCGGCCCCGCTAACAGACCGTTTCCAGTTTCGCTCGTCCTGCCATCGACGCCGACCCCAGCGAATGGCGATCCACAATGGACACAGAAGTTCGTTGGAGAACTCAGCGGTGGCGCGAGCTTCGCCGTGCCGACCAAGCCGCTCAATCCCAACGCCAGCTACACGCTCATTGTCAACTGGGTTAGCCCCACTAGCGGCGCGACGTACAAGCAGACGATCAGCTTCGCCACCGATTCGCTGCTCATGACAGGCCCGCCGATCCCTGTAAGGCTCGGCGTCACCCACAACCACCTCCTTCGTATCCGCGTCGGCATCGGCGGGATTGGTCGCGTCGCGGCACTAACACTCAGGCCATGTCGGCTGATCCCGTTCCAGTCCGAGTGCTACGGCACTCGTGCCGTTGACTATCGACGGAGTGTGCGTCTGACGAGCCGCGCCATGACCCTCGCAATACCCAGGCTCCAGAGGTACGGCGAGGTCAACGTTAACCTCTATATCTCCCCGTTCGTTGTCGAAGATACGAGGTCCAGCGGCGACACCGACATTTGCTGGCCAAAGAGATGCGCCGGCTAGCGTTCTGCCGCGTTCAGTGAGTGTCGGTCCCGAGGTCTCGTGCGCGTCGCTGTCTACCGGCGGTTTGACCGTTGGGGGGAGGGCGATGTCGGCCGACTCGGAAACGGTTCCACTTCCAACAGCGATACGCGAACTCCGGTGACTGGGCTCCCGTAGGTCGTTTGGCGCGCGGGCGCAGCGCGTCCGCTCGGCGGCGGCCCCCAGCTGAGTTAGCTTGCCGGCGGCGGGCGCTTCCTGGCCCGACAGCTCTTTCCTGAAGCTAGCGACGGGGGGAAGCGCACTTGCGCTCTACTCAAAACAGCCCGACGGGTGCGGAGGACGGCCCTTCACTCATCAGCGGCCCGCCGGGAGTCCGGCGTGTCGCAGCAGTCGGGCCGCTTCCTGCGGTTGCTCGCGTTCCTGCGTCGGCCCTCTCGCGGTCGTCGCCTCGGCGTGCCAACTCGGGCCTCCTGGGAGCGGTACGTTTCGGGTCTCAGACCACCGGCCACTCCGAGCTACGGTGCGCATTGTGCCTCCGTGGGCGCCGACTCTTGAAAGCTGTTGTGAGCTTCCCCAGCGCGTCCGATGAGCGATGTCAAGCGTTTTGCTTCTGACGTGCTCACGTTCCCTTGGCCCGTGATGGCTGTGCCGTGTCCCCAGATTTCGGCTCTCTCACGGGTGTAGGAGACGGTCCACCGGCTACACCATCTGACGCGGGAGAGATGCACTCGGATCCCGTATTGGCGAAATCCGATCCGAGCTACCCCCTCGCCGACGGTAGTAGATGCGCCCCAAGACTTCCACCTCATCGCGCAGTAACTGACACTAAATGGCGGGCGAATGATCCGTTCTGATATGCCGTGAAACAGGCAGGCGTGCGGATCATTTCGCTCTTCGCGGTCGCCGGGGACGTATTGCTGGCTCGGGCTGTATTCCGGTGAGGACGCCGCGCTCGGGCCTCCGCCGTGAACCTGGCACGGGAGCACCTTGTCGTCGCGGTCGACGAGCCCGAAATGAGGCGATGGCGTGACTCCTGAAATAACCTCAATTTCGAGGCCCGTGTAAACGGTCACGCCGCCACATGTCGCTTGATTCGTCGCAACAACAGTGACCGGCACCGTGGTTCGGTCCTGGTGGTGGAGCCCGGTAGATGCGTCCGTCCACTGCACTAGCGCTCGGCCGGTCCCACGCGCCGTCGCTTCTCCCCAGCTTGACCAGGTGACCGCGGAGACGGATGAGTTGACGGCGATTCGAAAGTCAGACGTCGTGTAGTCGGCAATCCGAAACGCCGTTGGCTGTGGCGCGGCCGGTATGTCGGGCTGGTTCAGGAAAACGGGCGCCGCAGCCATGGACGGCGTGCAGACGCTTAGGAGGAATGCGAGCAGCGATGCGAAGGCTCCGCAGACCTCCCGACGGTGCGCTCCCACCATGACATCAGAGCATACAGGCGTGACCCGCTCGCGCTGCTTGCGCCACATCGTTCCGATCGCCGCCGTGGTGAGTCGACAATCCAGTAGGATCCCGTGAGGCTACCGGCACCGATCGATACTCAGCCAAGGGGGCAGCGATGGGGTTCCAGCGTTTGGCGGGCCGATACCGGAACCCTCTCGGTATGCGGGATCCGTCCAGGCGAAGTCACTTCCTAAGGGTGCTCGCGTTTGCTGTGCTGGCTCTCGCGCTCGTCCCGGTGCACCAGGCACGAGCCTACTCCGCCGGCTGCGGCCAAATCCCGATCGTCCCCGGAATCCCTCCGTGGGGCTTTCACACGGGCTCTCCTGATTTCGGGGCGTCCGGGAGCTTCGCACGCGGACACGGCGACATCAACCTCGCCGCCAACACCGTCTCGGGAGTCGTCTGCCAGGAACGCCGATTCGGCGGTTCTACACGTGCGATCACCATGACGGTGGCGCATCACCTCGACTATCACTCCCACTACGCCGTCATGTGGGGCTATCCGGGCAACGTGATGAAGATCCACGTACGTGTTGTCGCGAGCAGCGACCCCCTATGCAGGGCCGGGACCGTCGGACGGGCGACCCTGTTCGCGAGCTATAACGGCGTACGCAGCGACAGCGTCCAGTTCTTCTTCCCCGCCGCCTGCAAGCGGCAAAGCCACCTCTACCACGGGTCGCAGATCAACAACCAGGTGCCGCCACTTTGATCCAGAGCAACCCTCGCCCGCTACGTGCACGATTTCCTCACGGGTGGCCGCCGTTTCGCGACCGCGCGCGGGTGCACGCGCTTTGTGTAACTCTAGGGTTGGCTTCTCTGTGCCTTGCGTTTGCGCCACTCGCGCTGGGATCTTCGCAAGCGACTCTCAAGTCCTCGTTCTCGGCGATCGCAGATCGCGTTGTTGCCAAGGTCCAGGTAGGCGAGACGAGTTCGCCGCCGCTACGCGTGCTGCTTGAGCAGCGCTCAAAGGGCCGGTGGGTGGTTAGGCGCCGTGCCGCAGTTACCGCAGGCGCCTTCAGGCTGACTTGGACGGCCCCGGAAGCCGCGACGCGGGTCACGCTGCGCGTGCAAATCCGCGCGGGCACTCGGGTGGTCGCGACGTCCTCGCCGAAGCAGGTCGTCGTTCATCCGCCCATTGTCGTGAAGAGCAGAGTCCGGCCCGGCACCGTGCGGGAGAACCCTCATGACGTGCGTCGGGTGTATGCAGGCGCCAACGGAACGACGGTCGTCCTGTTGGCCGCCGGGACACGTCCGCCCCACATCGGACACGTGCTCATCGTGGCACCGGGCGGCTCCGCTCGCCACGGGGTTCTTGGCATCGTCACGAGCATCGCATCGGCCGGCAGCGAAACGGTAGTCACTACCCGCCCGGCGCCCCTTCAGGACGCCTACAGCGACTACCACCTCACCGTTGACGACACACTCGGCGACCTCGCGACGCGCGACCTTCGGCTCGGGATTGCTTCGTCGGCGCATGAGGCTGGCCTGGTCCCAGCCTTCAAATGCAACGGCGTCACAGGTCCGATCACCGTTGACGTCGACCTTTCCCAGATCCACGTCGTGCTCAGCCTCGATACCTCTGTCTATAGCCCGGCTTTGCAGTTCATCCTTGAGGGCCGCCCGACCTTCACCTTAAACTCCGGGACGTCAGCCGCTGTGACCTGCACCGCGTCGCTAACCGCACTGCCGATCCCGCTTGGCGCCACCGGATTGTTTCTCGAAATGGGCCCGGCCTTTAGCTTCACGATCGGCGGGTCCCTGAGCGCACACCTAGCTTGGTCGCCTTTCATCGGCATTACATTCTTCCGCTCGCTCAAGAGCGGCAACTCCCAGTCGTTCGCCCTTCGGAACGGCGGCAGCGCATCGGTCACGGGCAGTGCTGGCGCCAGCTTAGGACTTGGGCTCCAAACCAGCATCTCTCTCGGCGAGGGACCCGCACAACTTGCCGCGATCACCGGCACAGTCGGACCTGTCATATCAGCGACCTTCCAACGCGACCCTGTTGCCGCGCAGACCTGCTTCGATGCGAAGGCGACTGCCGAGGCCGATCTTAGCGCCCACGCCGACGTGATCTTCAAGACCTGGGACTTCGAGCTCGGCAGCTTCACGTTTGGCGATCTCCCCCTCTTCCACACGTGCGCCGGCCCGGGGGATGGCGGTCCTGGTGGTAACGGCGGCGGCGGTACCGGCGGTGGCGGCGGTGGCGATGGCGGTGGCGACGGGGGCGGAAGCGCATCGACCGGCTCGCTCGCCGCATCACAGGGCTCTACCTGCGCGATTCTCAACGGCGGATCGGTCGACTGTTGGGGTCAAAACCAGTTTGGCGAGCTAGGAAACGGCTCTCCGGAAGAATACAGCGCTACTCCGGTCGTGGTCAAAGATATTCACACTGCCATAGCGCTCACGGCTGGTGACGAGAACGCAGTTACCGCCGATCGGGCGTGGCCCGGATACGCATGCGCTCTGCTCGCGGGTGGCAGTGTCGAATGCTGGGGTAGTGACGTAGACGGCGAGCTCGGAGATGGCACAACGACAAACTCAAGGGCTGTCCCCGTTGAAGTGACAGGCCTAACCAACGCGACGGCCATATCGGCGAGCGACGTCACCATGAACACCAACGGATCAACCGCCGGCCACACGTGCGCGCTCACGGCTGCCGGCACGGTGTACTGTTGGGGCGCGGGCTATGACGGGCAGCTGGGGAACGGCACAAAGGGCGCAGCGGGTGAATATAGCGCCACACCCGTTCAAGTCGCGGGAATCTCCGACGCTGTCGCGATTGCCACCGGCGCCACCACGAGCTGCGCACTACTCGCGGACGGCACCGTGGACTGCTGGGGAGAACAGGAAGGTGTGGTCCGCAGTGCCACCCCCGTTCCCGTCGCCGGAAGCTTCCGCGCGATCGCCGGCAGCGGCCAGTCCTATTGCGGGCTCACGGCGAGCGGAACGGTTGACTGCTGGGGTGCATCTGACGTCGTTATTCCTTGTGCGATAGATCCCTTCAGCCAATGCGGCAGCGGTTCTGCGGGCTTTTCCACTTTCGGGCCGGGGATCGGCGCGATCGCCGTCGGCGCCGATCACGTTTGCGCGCTGGCTGCCGAGACACTCGAGTGCTCGGGCTGGAACCAGTACGGGCAACTCGGCGACGGAGAGGTCAACGGCACCGCAGAACACCCCGAAACGTCCACCACCCCCGTCCTGGTCAGCGACATCGGTGCGCCCGTAGCAATCGTCGCTGGCACCGGCCACACCTGCGCGAGGCTGCCCGACGGCGCAATCGACTGCTGGGGCTTAAACGACCTCGGCCAGCTAGGCGACGGTACGAGGACTAACAGCTCCGTACCCGTGCGCGTCGTCGGAATCCCGTAGACCGCTATTTGTGCCGCCCAGCTTTGGGCAGGGTACGGACGTCCCCGCGCTGACCTTTCGTGTGGCCGCTCGCGCTGCCGCCCTACTGGCTGCTTAGCCACTCCTCGAGCATCGTACGTGTGAAGCGGACGTGTCGGCCGATGCGCAGGCAGGGGAGTTTGTTGGTGCGGACGGCCTCGTAGATCCAACTTGTCTTGACGTTCGGGAGCTCTGCCGCCTGCTCGGGCCGCAGCAACGGGCTATCTAACCGAGTCGCCGACGCCTCCGGGCGCTCCTTCCTTGCCTTCGGGGCCTTCCTTGTTGACTTCGGTCAGCGTGTAGTTCTTCTTGCAGACGCCGCCTTTGGGCGTGACGACCGGCTTGCCTTCCTTCGCGGCCACGCAGACCTTGAGCGGCGTCGATGAGTCGAGCTTGACCGCCGCCACGGCCGAGCCGCCGAGCGCGACCACGAGCGCCGTCACGGCGACGATCATGCTCGGTGATGGTCTACGCCTGCGCATTCCCCCGCCCCTTCGTCCGATTAGGCCCGAAGGCCACTCGGCGATGCGCTCGGCGGCTAGGGCCGGGCCGCTGACGGCGTCAGCACGAGGGCGCGTCGATGGCGCGAACTGTTCCGACGAATGTTCCGACGGACCCCCGAACCGGCTTGGCTAGGCCTCTAACGAAGTGCCCGGGACGGGATTCGAACCCGCGACCTTCGGGTCATGAGGTCGGGTTGGCTCCCGAGTCGTGTGCTCTCCCGTGGGCCCACCTATGGGCCCACCCAGGACGTCCGAGCACGTCTGAGACCGCGCGAAAGGCCCCTTGACAGCGCTGATAACGAGGGCGGTGCTATGCCCGAGACGGCGATTTTCAGTCGTGTGCTCTACCAACTGAGCTATCTCGCCGCGGCGGTCGATGCTAGCGCCTGATTCCTGTCGGCGCGACCGCCGGAACCGGTCTTGCGGCGCCGCGCGTAGGCCGCCTCAGCCCTTCTCCGCCGCCCAAGCTTCCAGATACGGCAGCGGGTCGATCGGCTTGATCCCCGCCGCATGCCATCCCCCCGGCCAGATCTCGAAATGCAGGTGCGGCCCGGTCGCGTCCCCGGTCATGCCGGCTTTGCAGAGGAGCTGGCCCGCCGTCACGGTCTGTTCGACCTTCACGGCGAAGGAGTTGGCCATGCAGTGGGCGTACATGAAGTCGAAGCCCACGTGGGTGTGCTCGACCAAGTAGTAGCCGCCCCCGCCTTCCTGGTTGGTGGCCTGGGTGATCGTCCCGGCGTAGGGGGCCACCACCGGCGTCCCTTCGGGCGTGAGCACGTCCTGGCCTTCGTGGTAGTAGCCGTTCCGGGGCGCCCCGAAGCGGTTTTCCGGGCCCCCGAAGCTGTAGGTCCCCTGCACCGGGAACACGGCCCCTTCGGCCGCCGACTGCGCCGGGCTCGGCACCCCGGCCACGGGCGCGGTCGTCGCAGGAGCCGGGCTCGGGACGACCGGCGCCGGGACGGCGACCACGAGCGTGACCACCCGCGAGATGTGGGCCAGTTCCACCAGCGCCGCGCGGTTGTGGTCCTGGCCGGTCACGAGCACGTGGTAGCTGCCTGCTCCCAGCTTCGCTCCGGAGGGCCAGGCCACGGTCAGCGTCCGTTCCGTGTGGACCCACCCCATGCGCTCGAGGACCGCCGGCTGACCGGCCGTCAGCGGCGTGATTTTGACCTTCACGTACACCGTCGAGACGCCGGGCTCGCTGACCTTCAGGGTCACCTTCGGGGGCTTCCCGGGGGTCGACGTCTTCGGCACCGAGAGGGCGGTCAGCACGGGATGGGAGCCCGCCGGGCGGTACGGGGCGAGCTTCGCGCCGGTCTTGACCGTGGAGGAAGCCTCGGATTCTGTGGGCGCGGCCGCACCGCCCGGGGCACCGGAGATGGCCTGTGCCTGCGAGGTCGAGACAAACGAAATCCCGGCTGCGGCCGTGACCAGGGCAAGCGCAGCCGCAGGCTTGAGGGTTCGGGCGGCTCCCACGTGGATCCCATCGGCAGCCAGCGCGATCCCTGCAACCCCCCGGGCGCCCGCTTGCACGGCCGTCCAGCCTCGCTCCGCGCCGCCGCGATCGCCTGACCCCCGCGAGAGCTGTTGCCGGCGTGGCGCCC
Source organism: uncultured Solirubrobacteraceae bacterium (assembly GCA_963742395.1). Classification (GTDB taxonomy): domain Bacteria; phylum Actinomycetota; class Thermoleophilia; order Solirubrobacterales; family Solirubrobacteraceae; genus Palsa-744. The sequence continues at coordinate 19,833 of CAVUME010000009.1, forward strand.
GTCCCGCCCCGGGAGGGGCCCTCCCCTACCCCCGGGCTTCGAATTCCTCGATCAGGGCCCTATATGTGAGCCCCAGGCCCTCGGAGATCGAGGTCCTCGCCGTCCACCCGAGCTCTCGTTCCGCGAGCCCCGCGTCCAGGCAGCTGTGCTGGAGCTCCCCCGGCCTCAGGTCCTCGAGTTGGGGCTCGATCGACTTGCCGGCCGCCTCAGACAGCTCCCTCCAGATCGTCGCCACGTCGGTTTCCTCGCCGGTGGCGACGTTGAACGTGCCCGCCGTCCCCCTGGCCCGCAGCAGGGCGTCCACCACGTCGGCCACGTATACATAATCCCGCGTCGGTTTCCCGTGGCCGTAGAGCTTCGGGGCCTGGTCGGTGAACAGGTGGTGGGTGAAGATCGCCACCACCCCCGCCTCCCCGTGGGGGCTCTGGCGGGGCCCGTAGACGTTGCCCAGCCGCATCGTGGCGTTCGGGATCCCGTGCGATAGCGACCACGTCTTCACGTACGCCTCCGCCGCCCACTTCGAGGACCCGTACGGAGACAGCGGCGCCGGGATCCGGTCCTCTCCCGTGGGCCGGGGCGCTTCGTCTCCGTAGAGGGCTCCCCCGGTGGACGTGAACACGACCGGGGCCTCGTTTTCGCGGGCCACCTCGAGCACGTTCAGCGTCCCCTTCACGTTCACGTCGCAGTCCCTCAGCGGGTTCTCCACCGAGGCCACCACGCTCGCCTGGGCGGCCAGGTGGTAGATCGCCTGCGGCTGGACCGCGCGGGCGAGAGCTCGCAACTGCTCGAGGTCCACCACGTCGAGCACGTGCAGCTCCGTCCCCGCCGGCACCCGCGCCCGGTCCCCCGAGGACAGGTCGTCCACGACCGACACGGTGTCCCCCTGTGCGAGCAGCGCGTCCACGACGTGCGATCCGATGAATCCGGCCCCGCCGGTGACGATCGCCCGTTCCGCCATTCCGGCGGGAAATCTAGACGGTCGTGACGGGCGCCGCGAGCAGGTCTTCCACGGCGTGGACCGACTCGTCGATCCGCTCGAGCACGGCCACCCCGGCCAGCTCGTCCGCCGGCAGGCTTCCGCCGACGGCGGGGCCCCCGAGCACGACCGGGATCTCGGGGTGCTGGGAGCGAAGGTCGCGGATCGCGATCTCCATCGAGTCCTCGATCTCGTGGACCGTGTCCCCCACGACCACCAGGTCGGGGTGGCGCCGGGTGACGGCCTCGAGCAGGTCCTCGGGCGCGAGGTCGGTGTCGAGCGTCGTGCGGAAGCCGGCCGCGGCGAGCTGGTCGTGGACCATCTGCAGGGCGAGCGTGTGGGAGTCGCCTTCGACGCTCGCGATCAGGACCCGCTCGCGGGTGGGCTGGGCGTCGGCGGTCATGTAGCGGCTGAGGGTCGCGAGCACCCGCTTGATGATCGAGAGGGCGCGCCGCTCGCGGTCCTCGTTGATCTCGCCCGAGGCCCTCAGCACGGTCACGCGCCTCAGGGACGGGCTGATCACCTCGGCGTGCAGCGTCGTGGGCGTGACCCCGCCGTCGATGGCGGCGGCGATCGCCTCCTCGGCGCCCTCGGCTTCGCCCCGGCCGAGCGCCGACACGAACAGCTCGAGCGTTTCCTCCACCAGCGCCACCGGGTCGGGGGGCAGCCCGCCGAGCCCATCGGTTCCGTGCTCCTCGAGCACTTCCATGAAGGCATCCAGCAGCACCGGGTCAAAGTGCGTACCGCGCTCCTCGTGCATCATTTTGATCGCCTCTTCAACCGGGAAGGCAGGGCGATAGACGCGGTCGCTTGTGAGGGCATCGAAGACGTCCGCCACGGCTACGATCCGACCCTCGATCGGGATCGCTTCGCCCTTCAATCCCCTCGGATAACCGCTGCCGTCCCACTTCTCCTGGTGGCTGAGCGCGATCGTGGCCGCCATGTCGAGGATCGCCGACGAGGACCCCCGCACGAGCCGGTAACCCTCCTCGGTGTGGGTCTCGACGATCGCCCGCTCCTCGGGGGTCAGGCGGCCGGGCTTCAAGAGGATGTGGTCGGGGATCGCCACCTTGCCCACGTCGTGCAGGGGCGCCGCATGGCGGATCCGCTCGCAGAACTCGCCGTCCATGCCGATCGCTTCGGCCAGCAGCACCGAGAAGCGGCCGATCCGCTCGACGTGCTTGCCCGTGTCCTCGTCGCGGAACTCGACCGCCATCGAGAGGCGCCTGACGGTCTCCGCCTGGGCCACCTCGAGCTCGGTGAGCGCGTTCTTGAGCTCCCGGGTGCGGCGTTTGTTGTCCTTTTCCAGGCCCCTCCGTGCACGCTCGGCGGCGTACCAGCCCACTGCTCCGATGACCACCGCGAAGGCGACCAGCAGAGCGGCCACGCCGGCAGAGGCGTCGGTCACGTAGACGGCGAGCGCTGTGCCGGAACCGAGCAGGCACCACACGACCAGCACCACGATCGCGCGTGTCCAGTCGCGCTCCCGTGGCTCGCCGGGCGTGGCGGACCCTCGCGCCGGCACGGGCGCTCGGTGGGTGGCTTCCTCGAGGCGATTCAAGTTGGGGCAGTTGGTCGGACGGTGGGCGAACGGCCAATAAATCCTTGGCCGCTCACCCGTCCACTCGGCCCTCCGGAGAGGCCCCTTGATGGCTGCAATAAGCCGTGGACGTTTGTTCTAGTTCCCCAGCCTGGCCTGATACAGCGGGGCTGAGGTGTCCCAAAGAACTACAGGGCCTTCAACGAGAAGACGGCCTTGATGTTCAGCGGGTTGGCCGGCGCTTCGAGCACGACCTCCTGATTCCAGCGTTCGAAGTCGAGGCTGGCGCCGCCCGGCCTGACGATCGCGATCGGGTACGGGGTCCCGGTGGCGGCCACGTACAGCGTCGCGCCGTTGGAGAGCGTCCCGCAGCGCCACCGCCGGGCGTCCGGCCACGCTGCGCACGCCCACGGTCCTGAGCATGTGATGCGAGGACAGCGTTCCCAGCAGCACCGACCTCAGCTCCGTCAGCGAGGCCAGCGGCGCCAGCGGGCCGTGACCGGCGGGGGCCTTCAGCCAGCGCCCCGCCAATGATCGAGCCGCCCGCCGGCCGACAAGTTCACGCAGCAGGGGCGGGTTCGGCTTCACGTAGATCCACCCGTCGACCTGCCTCAGCTTGGTCTGCAGGCCCCCCACCTGGAGCGTCCCGGTCCCCCCTTCCCCTCGGAAGAGTTCCATGTCGATCGTGAGCGGCCGGGCGGGACCCTGGAGACACCCCGCCACGCGGACCGTCGCGGCCTCGGCCGCCGCCGCTTGCACCCGCGCGAGCGCCCGCGCCGGGCTTTCGGAGGCGATCCCGTTGGAGGCGCTCTGGCTCCCGCAGGAGCACAGCAGCAGCACGCAGGCCGCTGTCGCGACGATCCCCGGGGGAGCGGTGCGACGCCTCAGCACACGCCAACCATACGTGCGCGAATAAGATCGCCGGCGTGGGGTGGCGCGGGGTCCCCGACCGCTCCCGGACCTATCAGAGACGAAGGAGTGGCCGATGACCGAGCAGAACCGCCGCATGGTGCTCGCGCAGCGCCCCGAGGGAATGGTGGACGACGGAACCGTCCGCGAGGAAGCCCAGGACGTCCCGGTGGCGGGAGCGGGTGAGGCCCTCGCAAAGGTCCGCTACCTCTCGATCGACCCCACGATCCGGACCTGGATGGACGACGCCCCCGGCTACCTGCCCCCGATCGGGATCGGCGATGTGATCCGCTCCGGCGGCATCGCCGAGGTGCTGGAGAGCAACACCGACACCTACAAGCCGGGCCAGCTGCTGTTCGGGATGACCGGCTGGCAGGACTACGTGATCGCCGACGACGGCGAGCGGGCCCTCCAGGCCCTGCCCCCCGGCGTCCCCCCGACCGCGGCCCTCGGGCTGTTCGGGATCACCGGCATGACCGCCTACTTCGGCCTGCTCGACGTCGGCAAGATGAAGGAGGGCGACGTGGTGGTCGTCTCGGGAGCGGCCGGGGCCACCGGCTCGACGGTGGGACAGATCGCCAAGCTGAAGGGCGCCAAGAAGGTGATCGGGATCGCCGGCGGCAAGGAGAAGTGCTCCTGGATCGCCGACGAGCTCGGCTTCGACGGGGCCATCGACTACAAGGGCGAGAACGTCGCCGCCCGCCTGCACGAAGAGGCCCCCGACGGCATCGACGTGTACTTCGACAACGTCGGCGGCGACATCCTCAACACCTGCCTGGCCCAGCTGGCGATGAAAGGACGGGTCGTGGTGTGCGGGGCGATCTCCGCCTACAACGACCGCGGCGCCGTCAAGGGACCGTCCAACTACGTCAACCTGATCCGCATCCGGGGCCGCATGGAGGGCTTCCTGATCCTCGACTACCTCGCCCGCATGCCCGAAGGCCAGGCCGAGATCGCCGGCTGGCTCTCAGAAGGCAAGATCAAGTCGGCCGAGCACGTCGTGGAGGGCCTCGAACGGGCCCCCGAGGCGCTCAACCTGCTGTTCACCGGCGGCAACATCGGCAAGGTGATCGTGAAGGTCTGACCCGCGCCCGCCGGGCGTCGGTGACCGCAGGCGCCCGGACCGCGGTATGGATGTGTAAGAGGTGCGGGGCCGCCCTTGGCGGCCGGCGGCTATATGGATGTTAAGAGGTGCCGGGCCGCCCGTGGCGGTCGGCTATATGGATGTGTAAGAGGTGCCGGGCCGCCCCTGGCGGTCGGCCGGCTATTCCCAGGACAGGTCGCCGGTCTTCAGACCGGTGAGCAGCGTGCCGAAGAATTCGCCTTCCTTGCCTTCGGTTTTTTTCAGCTCTTCACAGGCGCCCCCGCCGATCGTGTAGTTGATCTTGTGGAAGCTGTTTTCGATTTCGACCACTTCGGCGATACCGGTGGGGAAGAACTTCATGTTCTTGGCCTTGATTTCGCCGTCCGTGTAGACGGCGGTGTCGGTGGCGCGGGTCGGGGAGATCGCGATCGTGCACCCTTCCATGGCGCCGCCGAAGGTGATCGGGTCGGGTTTGGTGTTCACGATCGTTCCGTTCGGTTCCCCGTTCGCCGCGTATTCGATTTCGAGCGGCAGGCTGAGCGTGGCCCTCGATGCGGCGATCGTTTTGTTGTTCAGTTTGGTCACGCCCGTCTTGCACTTGATGAATTTGAGCGACACCAGGATCTTCAGCGCCGGGAACACGGACTTGTGGTGGGTCCTCACCGGCTTGACCCCCCTGCATTTGATCTCGACCTGAGCGAAGTCGAGTTCCTGTTCGGAGGGCGCGATGCTGATTTCGGAGCTCACGCTGCCGAGGAATTCATGGCTTTCGCCGCCTTCGCGGGCGGATGCCGAAGCCGCCAGCGCAGCACAAAGGAGCCCCGCTGCCAACAGCGCCACCAGCGCCCTGAGGTGCCCCATCGCCTGACTCGTCCTTCCTTGTCCGTTCGCGGACCCGGCCCGCGTCTCCACCCCGGCGACAGCCCTCCGCTGCCGCCATTCAGCCCCTCAGAAGCTAGCACGGGCAAGGACCCCGGGGCAAGCGCTGAACGACGGTGCGCCGGCACGGACGGGGCCCGGCCGGGCCCGCCGCTCGCTCCGAGGCCCGGCGACGGTCAGCCCCGCTCACGACGTCCGTGGTCGCGACAGCTAGCCTGCCGTTCGTGAGCTCCCAAGCGCCCCCGCCGGGACTCCCGGCGCACCCGGCCGAGGTCGAAGGAACGGATGCCACCCGGCGTACACGCCTGGCCAACGAGCGCACCTACCTGGCCTGGTGGAGGACCGGCCTGGCCGCGATCGCGGTTGGGGTCGGGGCCGGCAAGGTGGTCCCCCTGCTGGGCCACCAGGAGGTCCAGTGGCCCTACACGGTCGCGGGCGCCGGCTTCACGGCGCTGGGGGTCCTGTGCATCGTGTTCGGCATGGTGCGCCAGCGCGAGGTCGAACACGCGCTCGCGCGCGGCGACTTCGCCCCGCCCGACAACGGGATGGTGCTAGTGCTCACGGTGCTCGGAGCGGCATTCGGGTTGTTGCTGCTCGTGGTCGTGATCGCCACCTCCTGACGGCCGGTTCGGGCCGTCGCCCGGCACGTCCGCGCCGGCTCAGCCCTCGAGCATCCAGCAGTTTTCGGTCCAGAGGAAGCGGTTCGGTCCGTGCAGGAGGGCCGCCGGCAGCTCGATCGAGGCGACGTTCCCGGTCACGACCACGCGCGCCGACGTCGCCGCCCGTCGCTCGGCACGAAGGCTCGCCCGCATCCCATGCTCGCGCCGGGCCGCCACGATCCGGGCGCTCAAGCGCTGCTCACAGGTACGCCCGTGCCTCGTGGCACGCAGCGGCGCGTTCAGGACGGCGCAGGCTTCGGAGGCGTTTCCCTGCAGCTCGGCGCCAACAAATCGCTCGGCGGCGTGGCGCACCCAGGCGACCTGTTCGGGGGTGCCCACCGAGCGCTCGGAGTACGCGATGGCCCCGCCCGGAAGAAGCGTCGGGCTGAGTGCCACGCCCACGAGTAGGGCGGTCGCGAACGTGCACTTCATAGAGGCTGTTTCGGCAGCGCGGACAGAACGCTGAGTGCTCACGGCCTCGAACCACGGTCCGGCGGACGTATGGCCGACGAAGCCGGCGGTAGGTCGGCCGTACCGTCGCCCACCCGGTTTAGGCTCCTGTCATGAGCCGGCGCAGGACCCGGACCATGGCGAGCGCAGCGCTCCTGGCAGGACTCGCCGGCGTGGTCGCGTGTGCGCTCCTCTCGAGCGGAGCCAGCGCCCCTCCCGCCGTGGCCGCGACGGCCCTCAGCGCCGAGCACTTCGCCTGTAACGAGGGGCCCACCCGGCCCTGCCACTTCTCAAACCCGCGCGACACCGTGCGGTGCGTGTGGACTCCGAGCCCGAACTCGGTGACATGCGAGTTGCTGGCCACACGGCGGGCCTACCGGCTGCGACCGACCGGCCCGGCGAAATCCGTCAGCGTCAAAGTGGCTCGTCGCGGCGAAACGCTGCCCACGAACCAGATGGTCGTGTTCCCGCAAAAGCTCTCCTGCCGGGACACGAAGGCGACGATGACGTGCAACCAGGACGAAGGCTTCGGCGAATTCAAGCTCGCCTTCCACGCCTCGCACGCAAGCACCCTGCACACTCTCAGCGGCTAGCGGGCCGGGCAGGCCCCTCTCGGGGCTCACAGGTCCTGACCCGAGCCAAGCGCGTATGTTGTCCTCGTGAGCTTCAACATCGCCACCACGGACGAATTCGAGACGACCGGCAGCTGGTCACTCGTGCGTCGCAGCCTCGGGGTCGACTCGTTCGGGATCAACGTGGTCGAGGTCACCCCCGGCTCGGAGATTCCCACCCACGACGAGATCGACCGTGACCAAGAGGAGGTCTTCGTCGTCCTCGACGGCAATGCCGTGCTGGTCATCGACGGCGAGGATCACGAAGTGGTGGCGGGCACGTACGCACGCATCGACCCCGAGCACAAGCGCACGGTTCGCAACGACGGCGGCGAGTCCGTCAACGTCCTGATCATCTCGGCGCCACGGACGAGCGGCTACGAACCGATGAGCTGGGCATGACCGCCACGACCGCCGTTCGAGGACGGCAAGGTCAAGCGCAAGGACGTCTACTCCGATTCCGTCTCGATCCTGCGCCAGGTGGGGCTGCTCTAGCAATCGCCGCCGGTGCCGCGGAGACGCTCGAGCCCGTCGAGGATCAGGTCTAGCCCCCAGGCGAACTCGACGGCGTTGTCGTAACCGGACCCGGGGAGCTTCCTCGCGATCTCGACGAGGTGCGGGTAGTCCTCGAGGCTGGCCACGGCCATCGCTCGGCGCTGAGCTGCTTCGCCGGCGCTGTCGGGGGTCTCGAAGCCCGTGTCACGTTCCTGCAGAGCGAAGCCGTAGATGTAGGCGTCCTGCAGCGAATAGGCGTGGATCGCCATCGTGAATGAGAAGCCCGCGCTGCGCAGGCAGCCCATCACCGCGTCGTGGTTGCGCAGGTTCGCCGGCCCGGGGCGGCGGGACTCCATCATCCCGATGGCCCAGCCGTGGCGCTTCAGGGCCTCCCGCGTCGAAAGCGCCCGCAGGCGCATGGCGGAGCGCCACTCGAGCTCTCCGGGAGGGAGCTCGATTTCGCCGAAGACGATGTCGACCATGCCGTCGAGGAGCTCGTCCTTGTTGGCCACGTGCTTGTAGAGCGCCATCGGCACGACGCCGAGCTCCTGTGCCAGGCCGCGCATGCTGAAGCCTTCGAGCCCGGCCTCGTCGGCGAGCGCAACGGCGGCTCCGAGCACCCGAGCCCTGCTCAGCGGTTCGCGGGTAGTTGTCTTCTGTTTCGCCATCGGCCTTGACAAGTGTACACCGTACACCTATAGTGCCCTGCAGACGAGTGTACGCCGTACACCCTCACAGAAAGGTACTTCGATGAACCCCGACACCCCGTATCCCGTGCAGTACTCGGTCGACTACCCCGACCGGCCGCTCAACCGCCTGACCACCTTCTTCCGCCTCTTCATGGTCATCCCGATCGCGATCGTGATCGGCCTCATCGAGGGCGGCAGCTACGCCTACGGTGGCGGGAAGGCAGTCGGGATCGTCGGCGCCGGCCTGGTGGTCCTGCCCACGCTGCTGTTGATCCTGTTCCGCCAGAAGTACCCGCGCTGGTGGTTTGACTGGAACCGCGAGCTGATGCGCTTCTCCGCCCGCATCGGCGTCTACGTGGCCCTGATGGAGGACCGCTACCCCTCCACCGACGACCACCAGGCCGTCCACCTCGAGTTCGACTACCCGGACGCTGCCAACGACCTCAACCGCTGGCTGCCGCTGGTCAAGTGGATCCTGGCGATCCCACACTACATCGTGCTGTTCTTCCTCTACATCGGCGCGATCTTCGTCGTGATCGCCGCCTGGTTCGCGATCCTGTTCACCGGTCGCTACCCGCGCGGCATGTTCGACTACCTCGTCGGCGTCGGCCGCTGGACCAACCGGGTGGTCGCCTACGCCCACGTGCTGGTCACCGACCGCTACCCGCCGTTCCGCCTCGCGCCGTAGGCTGATCGGGTGCCACGACCGGATCGAGGAGCATCGTGCCTGTAGACACCGTCAACGGCGTCGAGCTCGGCTGGGAGCGGTGGGGGAGCGGACCGCGGGTCCTCTTCTGCAACGGGTCGGGCCGGTCGCTGGCCGAGGCGCGGCCGATGCTCGATTACCTGGCCGGTGAGTTCGAACTGCTGGCGTGGGACTACCGCGGCTTCGGAGACACCGGCCTCCACGGCTCCTACACGATGGCCGACCTGGCAGGCGACGTCGAGGGTCTGCTCGACCTCGTCGGCTGGGAGGTCTGTCGTGTCGTCGGTATCAGCTTCGGAGGGATGGTCGCCCAGGAGTTCACCGTCACCGATCCCGAGCGGGTCGAGCGCCTCGCGCTCCTCTGCACCTCATCCGGTGGCGAGGGCGGGTCGTCCTATCCACTGCGGGATCTGCTCGCGATCCCGGAGCAGGAACGAGCCGCGGTAGGCCTGAAGCTGGTGGACAGCCGCTGGGACGAGGACTGGTTCGATGCTCACCCCAACGACCGCGTGGTGGCCGAGCGCTTTGCCCCGAAAGCTGTGCCGGATGCGGCCGGCGCCGCCGCTACCGAGGCCCAGATGGTGGCCCGTGCGGGGCACGACGTCTGGGATCGCCTGCCCTCGATCGCCTGCCCCACGCTCGTCGCCTCCGGGCGCTATGACGAGATCGCGCCCGCCGCGAACGGCCGAGCGATCGCGTCACGGATCCCGGGCGCCGAGTTCCGGGAGTACGAGGGCGGGCACGCCTTCCTCGTCCAGGACCCCGCCGCGATGAGCGATCTCGTGGCGTTCCTGCTCGACGAGGGCTAGCCACCCGGCCCTGAGCCGGGCGGACGAGCCCGCCGCGCCGCGGAACTAGCGATATTCGAAGTGGTCGCCGGGCGGGTTCTTCTTGCTCGTCTTTCCGTTTGCGGCCGCCCGCACGTCGACAGTCCCAACCTTCTTGCCAGCGGGCGCATCGGCGGTACAGGTCGTCGTCGTGGTGCAGCTCACGCTCGTGGCCAGGTTTTTGGCGAACTTGAAAACGGTCGAGCTTCCGATTGCGAACCCGGTGCCCGTGATCGTCGTTGCCGTGCCTCCGGCCAGTGGCCCCGCGCCGGGACTGACGGCGGTCACGGTGGGGGCTTCGAAGGTGAACTTGGCCTTCGGGGTCACTGCCGTGGTGCCGTTGGGGGTGACCACGCTCACTTCGACCGCCCCGGTGCTCGCGGCCGGCGAGAGCGCTGTGATCGAGGTGGCCGAGTGATAGGTGATCTTGGTCGCCTCTGAGCCGCCGAACTTCACCGCCGAGACGCCCGCGAAGTCGCTACCGCTGATCGTCACGGGCGTGCCCCCGGCCGCGGGCCCCTTCTTCGCCGACAGTTTCGTGATCTTCGGCTGCGGCCCGGCCGGCACCCGGCCGGTGAACACGGTGCCTTCCATTTCTTCGAGATCCGGGGTGGTGCTCGCGGTGAGCGTGAGCGTGATGCACGGCTGCGGGGTCGCGCCCGGTTCGTAGAGGGCAGGCGGTTCGCCGATCACGGTCCAGCCGGAGAGTTCTTTTCCGCTACGGCCCCAGAATTCGAGTTTTGTCGCGCCGTTCAGTTCACAGTCTTTGATTTCGAGGCTCGTGAACGTGCTGCCCGGGCTGAGGCGGATATCGACGTAGCTGCTGTTGCCGTCGAGCGAGGGCTGTCCGACCGGGTCGGCGGCGTAGGTGCCGATCGTGACGGTCCCTTCGCCGCCGCTGGCGGTGGCGGACAGCGTCACCGGACTGCCTTCACTCACCGACGCCGTACCGTTGGGCGTGTTCGAGGTCGCCGACGAGCTGGTGAGCATCGTCATGAAAGTCGCATCCTTGCCGACACTCGTTCCCGCCGGGGTGGTGGCGACGACGCGGTAGTGGTAGGTGGTGCCCGGCGTCAGCCCCGTGAGCGAGGCGGGCACTTCGACCCGGCTCGTGCCCGTCGGTGTCGGGCTGCACGGCACGCTGGAGGAGTAAGGGTTGTTCGAGGTGCCGTATTCGAGCTCGCACCCGCTCACCACTTCGCCGTTCGCGTCGGCGCTCGCGTGCAGGACGGCGGTTGTCGCCGTCACGGACGTCGCTTCACCGGTCAAGAGCGTCGCGAAGGACGGCACGGCGGGGGCGACCGCGAAGTCGTCCTCTCCGCCGGCCGAGATGGCGCTCACGCCTCCCAGCAGGTTCGAGTTGGCAGCGGAGCAGGGCGCGGTCCCCCCCGGGGCGCAGACGCCGACCGGCAGGTCGCTGCTGAAGAACGGTTCGGTCGTGCCGGTCACCTCGCCCCACGCGGTGAGAGTCTGGTTGCTCATCAGGGCCAGGTCGTGTGCGCCCCCGGCCGAGATCGCGTTGATGTGTTCCAGTGGCCCACTGCCGGCTTCGTCGAGCACTGCTGCGGGGATGTTGTTGCAGTTTGGGATCGCCCAGCACGGGTTGGGGCCCGTTTCGGTGCCGTTCCCGAGCTCCCCGTCCGCGTCGTTGCCCCAGGACAAGGCCTGTTCGTTGCCGAGCAGGGCGAGGGTCTGATCGGCGCCCGCGCCGGCGGCGACGGCGCCGGTCAGGTAGGGGCCGCCGGGACAGGTCACGTTGTTGGGACCGATGGCACACACCGGCACCGGCTCGGTGCGCTCGGGACTGGGGTTGTTGACCCCCGGGTGCCCGCTTTCACCGTCGCCCAGTTCGCCCTCGAGGTTTTCGCCCCAGGTGCGTAGTTCGCCGTTGTTGAGCACCGCCACGGCGGCGTTGTTCCCGGCCGAGATCGCGGTGACGTTTTCGAGCACGTTCGAGCGCGAAGCTTCACAGGGCGCGGTGGCGCCGACGGCACACACTTCGACCGGCACCTCGGTGATGCCGGGGCCGTCGTTTCCCAGCGCTCCGTAGAGGTTTGCTCCCCACGCCACGACTCGGCCGCTGCTGAGCAGGGCGAGGTTGTAGGAGACGCCGGCCGAGATCGCCTTGACGTGTTCGAGCACGTTGTTTCTGCTCGCTTCGCACGGTGCCGTCGCGCCGACGGCGCAGACTTCGACCGGGACGAAGCTCGGGTTGTTCGAGCCATCTCCCAGCTCGCCGCCACTGTTCCAGCCCCAGTCGACAACGCGTTCGTTCTGCAGCAGCGCGACGCCCTGCACGCCTCCCGCCGAGATCGCCGTCACCCCGGTGAGCTCGTTGCTCGTCGGGGTGCACGAGCTCTGACCCACCGCGCAGACGGCCACGGGGGTGGTGCTGCATGAGTAGTTGATGCAGCTTTCCGGGCCGGTGTTGGTCCCGTCGCCGAGGTCGCCATAGGCGTTCGACCCCCACGCGACGACGGTTTCGTTGCCGAGCAGCGCAAGCCCCGGGCCGAGGTCGTTGCCGGCCGCGACCGCGGTCACGCCACTGAGCACGTTCCCGTTGGGGACGGTGCAGGGCGCCGTGGCCCCGACGGCGCAGACCGGCACGGGCAGGGCGCTGGCTTCCTCGGTGCCGTTGCCCAGTTCGCCGGCCGTGTTGCTGTTGGAGTCCCACGCGTAGACGGTGTTGTACGCCCCGGCAGAGGCGGCGGAGACCATGCCGAGCGCCAGCACGGCCATGAGGCAGGCCGCCAACACGGCGCCCACGGCCCGCCCACGGCCCTCGCGCCCAGCTCTCGACTCAAGCACCACGCTCGGTTTGAGCGCCAGCCTTTCGCCCGTAACGGTGCTGACCCGACCACTCGCGCTACGGCCCGCTCCACGCACGATTCCCCCCATCCGATCGCTCCGGCGAGAGAGTGCGACCACCGGCAGAACCCGGCACCCGCGCTGTGCTCGCCCCTGCAGAGCAATAGCTCAGGCGCCGCTCGCTGTCAATGCCGGGGCCCGACCCGGGGCCGCATCGAGCGCTCCCGGGCGCCTTCCGGTCGGGGCTGGCGTCCATCGTCCTGATCCCCGGCTCGGACGTCACCGGCTCAAGAACATCTCCGCTGCAACCGATGGGGCCGGGTAGGTGAGCACCCGGCATCAGGTTGGGTGGCACGGTTCGCCAATGGCGTGGCGAGTCTGCCGGCCGGTCGCTCTCCCAGATCGCCACAACCGACCGACAGAAGAAGGGGGCCGCATCGTGCGAACACGCGCGCTTCGTATCTCACGTTCCATCCCGCTGCTCGCGTGCACCGCGTTGGCGTGCCTAGTCTCTGCGGCCCCGGCCTCGGCCTCCGACACGTTCACGTTGGAAAACAACTCGGGCGTGAGCCTCACCACCGAAACCGGTGAAGCGACGTGCGCCACAGGCGCCTTCGCGGAAGAATTCGGCGTCATCAGACCCGGCGAAAGCGCGAGCATCGAACTGTCACGTTCGACACCGGAATGTGACCCCGGTTACAAAACGCAAGGCTACACGAGCGTCGGCGGCAACTGGTCATTTGAACCAGACGACCCCCTGATCGGTAGCTCATCGCTCGAATGCAACGTCGAAGGGAACGCCGCGAAATACATCAGGATGAGCGTGAGCGGTCTCACCTGCGTCGTCACGAACATCGAAGAGAACCTGAGCGCCTCAGCGGGGCCCGGCGGGACGATTGAATGCGATGTCGAAGGCAGCGGATACGGCGTGTGCGCGTCGTCGTATCCCTACGGCGCCTTCGTCAGCGTGAGGACCGTTCCCGACCCCGGCAAATACCTCAAAGAATCGAGCGCCACCGGCTCCGCGGCAGGATGCAGCACCGAATGCTTCTTCATCCTCGAAGAAAACTCGACGGTGACTGCGTCATTTGGGCCGAAGTACGGTCTCACGGTTGCCAAATCAGGCCACGGCAAAGTCACGTCCGCTCCCAGCGGGATCACATGCAGCGTGAGCAGCTGCACGGCCGAATTCGACGGCGGCACCACTGTCACGCTGACGGCCGCAGCGGACGCCGGCTACGAATTCGCCGGCTGGATCGGCTGTCCGGGCGCTGAACCGACCTGTGAAATCACCCTTGAAGCAGCGAGTGAAGTCAAGGCGATCTTCCTGAAAGCGGCGGCCCAGGGCGAAAAAGGCGAAACGGGCTCCACAGGCGCGACGGGCTCAACAGGCGCCACGGGCGAAACGGGCGCGACCGGCTCCACAGGCAGCACGGGCGCGACGGGTACCACGGGCGCCACGGGCTCGACAGGCGCAACGGGTGCCACGGGCGCAACAGGCACGACAGGCGCCACAGGCGCGACGGGCGCCACAGGGGAAAAGGGCGCGACCGGCGCAGAAGGCGTCAAGGGCGCTACCGGCGAACAGGGTGCCCGGGGCGAAACCGGCGCGACCGGTAAAGAAGGTGCCAAAGGACTCGAAGGCCTGCAGGGCGAAACCGGCACGCCCGGCGAAACGGGTACCCAAGGCGGACGAGGTGCCGACGGCGCGACCGGCCAGACCGGCCCAGCGGGGCCGACGGGGGCGACCGGCCCGGCGGGGTCCAAAAGCGTCGTAAAGCTCGCCCAGTGCGTGATCGTCGACTCCAAGCACAAGCACCAGTGGCGGTGCACAACGAAGCCCGTCTCCAGCTCCGCCAAGGTCGCCGCCAAGGGAGCCTCCCAGGATGCGATCGTGAGCCGCGGTCGTACGGTCTACGCGACGGGCACCGCGCACGTCGCCGAGGGCTACATGAGCATACGCCTGACCACGCTGCGCGCACTTTCGCCCGGCCGCTACACGGTCACGCTCCAGCGCGGCAGCGGAGCCCACACGACCGTCAGCATCGAGTCCGTGACGTTCGCCGGGCCCTAGCGTTAGGGTTGGCGGCGTACGAAAGGGGCGGGGGTGACCGGCAGGGCCACGTGTACCAGGATGAGCGTGCTCGGAGGCATGGCTCTCGCGCTGCTCACCTGCCCCGCCGCCGCGGCGGCGGGCAACGGCACGGTGTCCTGCGCTTCCGGCAGGACGATCTTCCGCGAGCACGGCGTCCGCATCGTGCTGGTCGTGCGCCAAACGCACTTCAGCCACGGAGAGAACAGCAGCTTCAAGACGTTCTACGTCTGTCCCCGGGGCGCACGAAGGGGTCACAAATTTCGCGAAGGCTCACCGTTCACGAGCGAACACTTGACCGACTTCAGGGTCTTCGGCGGCCGGATCGGGTTCGTCGCCAACATCGAAGGCGTCCAGAGCGGTGCCGGAGAAGAAGTGGGCTGGGTTGAAGTCAACACCGCCCGCTCGGAGTCAGGCCCGATCGCCGAGACCCAGGACATCCCCCGCGAACAGGAACTGCAGGAAGAAAAAGAAGGTGCTCCCCCGATCCCGCATGTCCCCGACGAACACGTCAACTACGTGATCGCCGGCGATGGGGCGGTTGCCGTCGCCGGGTCGGGCGAAGCTCTCGAATCGCTCACGCCGGGAGCCCCGCCGCCCAAGGAATGGGAGGTCTGTCTGCTCACCGTCAAGCGCCACGGGCTGAGCTTCCCGAAGCAGCTGTTCCGCACGTCGGTGAAGGCGGAAGCCGTGGTGCTTGCCTCACTCGCCATCAGCGAAACCGCTGTGACGTGGAGTTCGGTGAGCGGCCAAGCGGAGTCCGCGGCGCGGTGAGAAAGCCGCGGCGCGGCGAAGTAACAGCGCCACCTGGAACTGCGATGTTCCATTACTTCGCGTACGGAAGCAATCTGCACCCAGAGCAGATGAGTGAGCGCTGCCCGAGCGCGAGATTGGTGGGCCCAGCGAGACTGATCGATTTCCGCTTGGCGTTTACGCGGGAATCCAAAGTCACGTACCCCGGCAGCGGTGTCGCCGACGTAGTTGCTGAGCCGGGTCTCGCGGTGTGGGGAGCCGTCTACTCGATTAGTGACGAGGACCTTCGCGCGCTCGACCGCCTCGAGGGTGCCGGCGAAGCCTACGACCGAAAAGACGTCATCGTGGTGGGGCGGGAGTCCGGAGAGATATCCGCCGTCACCTACAGCGTGATCCAGAAGGCCGATAAGGAGATTCCGCCGAGCACCGAATACATCACCCGCGTAATCGACGGTGCCCGCGCCTGTGGCCTTCACAGCGACTACATCGCGTTTCTCACATCTCTTCGCGATCACCCCGCCAAGAGCGGCCGCGCTTGACACGCTTGCGTCCCGACGACCTCGCCCGTGACTACTTGCCCGTCGTGCGATGCATCGCGGCCCGCGTGTGGCCGGGGCTTCCCCGGCCGGCGGCGCTGCTGCCCCCTGGGCGCCGAACGGGTGGCGGCGTCCGGCGAATGAGATGAAGCAGCACTTGGTCGTGGAGACCCTCTTTGCTGCGCTCGGTCAGCGTCTTTGGATGGACCGTTCGGAACACGGGACCTCGGCTGGGATCCTCCACTGCCACCACGACCTTGTTCCTGCTGGGGGTGTCGAACACGATGCCGTCGAGTTCCGGACCCCCGCTTGCCACGCTCACGAGGTCGCCGGGACCGATCTGCTCCATGTATGCAGCCTACTGCCCTACCCGATGTCGGGTGTTCGGTTCCGGAGCCACGCACCGCCCATCCCCGTCACACAGCGATAGCCACGTACTTCGTCTCCAGGTACTCCCCGATCCCCTCGAAGCCGCCCTCGCGGCCGAAGCCGGACTGCTTGACGCCGCCGAAGGGGGCGGCGGGGTTGGAGACCACGCCCTGGTTGAGGCCGACCATTCCCGATTCGAGGCCCTCGCTCACTCGTAGGGCCCGGTTGAGGTCGCGGGTGTAGACGTAGGCGACGAGGCCGTACTCGGTCCGGTTCGCTGCCGCCAGCGCCTCCTCCTCGCTGGAGAAGGTGGCCACCGGGGCCACCGGCCCGAAGATCTCCTCGCTCAAGAGTCGCGCGTCCGAGGGCACGTCGGCCAGGACCGTGGGCTCGTAGAAGTAGCCGGGGCCGTCCATCGCCGCGCCGCCGATCAGCGCCCTGGACCCTCGCTCGCGGGCGTCATCCACCAGTTCGCTGACCTTCTCCCGCTGCTTGGCGTCGATCAGCGGGCCCACGTCCACACCGGGGTCGGTGCCCCGTCCCACCTTCATCGCGCCCAGCCGCTGCGCCAGGCCCTCGGCGAAGGCCTGCGCCAGGGACTCGTGCACGTGGAAGCGGTTGGCGGCCGTGCACGCCTCCCCCACGTTTCGCATCTTCGCCAGCACCGCACCGTCGATGGCGGCGTCGAGGTCGGCGTCCTCGAACACCAGGAAGGGGGCGTTGCCGCCGAGCTCCATCGAGACCCTCAGGACCTGCTCGGCGGACTGTTCGATCAGCGTCCTGCCCACCTCGGTCGAACCCGTGAAGGAGAGCTTGCGCGTCCTGGAGTCCTTCAGCAGCGGTTCGATCACGGCCCCCGAATGCCTGGAGGTGATCACGTTCAGCACGCCTCCGGGCAGGCCCGCCTCCTCGAAGATCTTCGCCAGCGCGAACATCGACAGCGGCGTCTGCTGGGCCGGCTTGATCACCATCGTGCAGCCCGCCGCCACCGCCGGGGCGATCTTGCGGGTGCCCATCGCAGTGGGGAAGTTCCAGGGGGTCACGAACACGCACGGCCCCACCGGCTGGCGCAGGGTGAGGATGCGCCCCTTCCCGGTCGTGTTGGTCATGTAGCGGCCGTGGATGCGGACCGCCTCCTCTGAGAACCAGCGCAGGAACTCCGCCGCGTAGAGGATCTCGGCCCGCGACTCCGCCACCGCCTTGCCCATCTCGAGGGTCATGATCAGGGCCAGCTCGTCGGCCCTCTCGGTCACCAGTTCGTAGGCCCGGCGCAGGATCTCGCCCCGCTCCCGGGGCGGATGGGCCGCCCATTCGGCCTGCTTCTCGGAGGCCGAGGCCAGCGCCTGCGAGGGCGTCCTCGGGCTGGCCGTCGGCCACCTCCACGAGCGTCTCCCCCGTCGAGGGATCCTCCACCGGCAGCCGTCCCCCCGCCGCTCGCGGGCCTCCACTCTCCACGGATGTACAGGTTTGTGGGGACCTGCTCAAGGACGGCCTGTTCGCGGTCGAGAACGCGTCATCGTGGCAACACCTCCGAGCGCCCCTGGGCGCGTCTCTCAAGGACGATGAGAAGGGGCCTCCGCGATCGGATGCGCGGCCCGGGAAAAGCACTGCGGACGCCCACGCGCCCAACGTATCACCGTGCCGTACGCGCCCCGTTGGCCCTCGTGGCAGCGGTCCTCGGCCTTGGTGTCGCGGCTCCAGCCGCCGGCGCCTGGCAGCTGGTGATCGAAGGCGCCGGCGAAGGCCACGGCGTCGGCATGAGCCAGGACGGGGCCCTCGGGCTGGCCAAGCACGGCTTCACCGACACCCAGATCCTGTCCCACTACTACTCGGGCATCACGATCGGGACCGCACCGGCGAACACCGTCGTGCGTGTGCTGGAGGGCTCGAAGGTCGTCCGCGTCCCCCTCGAACGCTACGTCCGCGGCGTGGTCGCCGCCGAGATGCCGGCCAGCTGGCCGCTGGCCGCTCTGGAGGCCCAGGCGATCGCCAGCCGCACCTACGCCCTCACCGCCCACGCCGGCGGCTCCCGTTTCGACGTCTACGCCGACACACGCTCACAGGTCTACAAGGGAGCCGCCGCCGAAACGTCCCAGAGCAACGCCGCCATCGCGGCCACCGCGGGCCAGATCGTGACCTACGCGGGCCAGCCGGCGGTCACCTACTTCTTCGCCTCCTCCGGGGGCCACACCGAAAACGTCCAGTACGCCTTCGAAGGCTCCGAACCGGAGCCCTGGCTGCAGGGCGTCAGCGACCCTTACGAAACGACCACCTCGCACTGGAAATACACCCTCTCCAGCGCCACGGCGGCCGCCCGGCTGGCAGGCCTGTTCAAGGGCACCCTGCGCGGGATCGAGGTCCTGCGCCGCGGGGAGCTCACCCCGGATCCTGCTCGCCGCGGTGCTCGGCACCCGCGGCGACACACGCGTGACCGGAACCGAGCTCGAGTACCGCCTCGGCCTGCCCAGCACGTGGGCCTACTTCGGACTGCGCAACGGCTCCACCACCACCGCCGAGCCAGACCTCAGCGGCCACACCGAAACCGGCTCTCCAAGCACGGGCACGCCGCCCGCGCCCCCCGCGCCGTCGTCAGCTCCGGCCCCCACGCCCGCCACACCCCAGGGCGGCTCCGAAGGCCCGGCCGCACCGGTGCAGGGCACCGGCGGCGCCAGCGCCGGCTAGCCCCAGCAGAGGAAGCCGGCCTTCTCAGCCGGCCGTGAGGTGGTTGTGGACCTCGTGGACGGTGACCTGCGGCGGTCCCGGGATCCCAACCTCCTGGGTGAACGGCCCGATCTGCTCCTGCGCGAAGGCTTCGAATTGCTCGGGACTGGCCCACACATCCGTCACCCGCAGTCCCTCCGGGGTGGTGGTCGGTCGATAGCGCGGGATCCTAACCTGACTCGCCTCGCCGACTGACGAGACGCCGGCGGCAGGCTCGGCGGGTAGATAGTTCGAGCCATGACCGTGCTTCTGCGACCTTTCCGCCTCGAGGACGAGCAACAGGCCCGCGCCGCCCATGGCGAGCTGGCCGCCGAGGGATTCCCCTTCCTGCTCGACTGGCAACCCGGCATGCCGTGGGTGGACTACCTGGCCCGGATGGCCGCCCGCGAGCGGGGCCTCGAATTGCCCGCCGATCGCGTACCGGCGAGCTTCCTTGCCGCCGAAGCAGACGGAGCTCTCGTGGGCCGGGTCTCGATCCGCTACGAGCTCAACGACTTCCTCGCCGCCTACGCCGGCCACATCGGCTACGCCGTGCGCCCGCCGTATCGCCGGCGCGGCTTTGCAACCGAGATCCTCCGCCAGGCGCTGGTCATCGCTCGCGCCCATGGTGTAGACCGCGTGCTCGTGACCTGCGACGAGGACAACCTCGGCTCCGCCAAGGCCATCGAGCGCCAGGGCGCCGTGCTCGAGGACACACGGGTCGATCCCAACGGCATCACCAAGCGCCGCTACTGGATCGACTGACGACGATGCCCGCCCGCCTGCGCCGGATCCCCTGATCGCGATGCCCCCACCACTCCTGATCGCCGACGTCCCCTGGCTGCTGTACCGCTCGTACTTCGCCCTGCCGAAAAGCATCACCGACGGCGAGGGCGCGCCTGTGAACGCGCTGCTCGGCACCGTCAACGCGCTGCTCTCGTGCGAGGAGCTGCTCGCACCCGAGGGCGGTGTGCGGGCGGTCGTGGCGTGCATGGGAGCCGAGCAGGCCGCCTACCGGGTGGCCCTCTATCCCCCCTACCACGCCCACCGCGACCCGATGCCCCCGGAGCTGGCGGCACAGTGGCAGAAGGCTCCCGAGCTGCTCCAGAGCCTGGGCTTCGTGTACGCGAACACCGACGACCTCGAGGCCGACGACCTTCTCTACTCGTACGCGCGCACGGAGGTGGCAGGGGGCGGGGAGGCGCTGATGCTGACCGCCGACCGCGACCTGTTCGGGGCGGTGACGGAGGGGGCCCAGGTGCTCGAGCTGCTGCGCGGCGGCGGCCTCAGCCGCGTCGGGCCGGCGGAGGTCAACAAGCGCTATGGCGTCGAGCCCCGCCAGGTGCCGGACTTCATCGCCCTGCGCGGCGACCCCTCCGACGGTCTTCCGGGCGCTCCCGGCATCGGCGCCAAGACGGCGGCCGAGCTGCTGCGCGCCCACGACACCCTCGAGCAGCTGCTGAAGGACGCCCGCTCCCCGGGAGGGGCCGGAGCCGAGCTGCGTCCCCGCACGCGCGGCGCGCTGCTCGACAACGAGGCCCAGCTGCTGGCCTTCAAGGAGATCGCCACGCTGCAGGAGGTGAAGGTGAAGCGCCCGCCCGACACAGCCACCGACCACCTCGCCGGAGCGCAGGCCGCCGAGGCGCTCGGCATGCGCCGCCTGGCCGAGCGGTTGCGCAAGCTGGCCGCTACGGCGTGAACTTGACGGTGATCACGTCGCCGTCTTCCATCACGTAGTCGCGGCCCTCCAGGCGCAACGTGCCCCGATCGCGGGCGCCCCCGTAGCCGCCCGCGTCCACCAACTCCTTCCAGGAGATGACCTCGGCGCGCACGAACCCCTGCTGGATGTCGCTGTGAATCTCCCCGGCGGCGTGCCAGGCGGTGAGCCCTTTGCGCAGGTGCCAGGACTGCGCCGGCTTGGCCTCGCCGGCGGTGAAGAACGCGATCAGGTCCAGCAGCGCGAAGGCCTCTCGCACGACCCGCTCGAGGCCCGACTCGCTCACCCCCAACTCCCCCCGCATGGCTCCCGCTTCCTCGTCCTCGAGCTCCGCCAGCTCGGACTCGATGCGGGAGGAGACCGCGACCGCCCGCGCGCCCTCGGCGCCCGCGTGCTCGAGCACCTCCGCCGGGAGCTCGTCGCTGCCCTCGTCCACGTTGGCCACGAACAGCACCGGCTTGCTCGTCAGCGAGCCGAGGTCGCGAGCCGCATTCGGAGCGTCCTCGGGGATCGCCACGGAGCGGACCGGCCTGCCCTCCTGCAGCCCCGCGACCACCTCCGTCAGCCACGCCTCCTCGGCCTTCGCCGTGCGGTCTCCCCCACGGGCCTGCCTTGCAACGCGCTCGAGCCGGCGCTCGGCCTGCTCGAGGTCGGCCATCACCAGCTCGGTCTCGATCGTGTCGATGTCAGCCCGCGGATCCACCCGGCCCTCGGGGTGGATCACGTTCTCGTCGTTGTGGGCCCGCACCACGTGGACGATCGCGTCGGTCTCGCGGATGTTCGCCAGGAAGCGGTTTCCCAGCCCCTCCCCCTGGTGGGCCCCTGCGACCAGGCCCGCGATGTCGTGGAAGGAGATCGTGTCCCAGACGATCTCCGAGGAGTGCACCGTCTCGGCCACCGCCTCCAGGCGCTCGTCCCGCACGGGCACGACCGCCACGTTCGGCTCGATCGTCGTGAAGGGGTAGTTGGCCGCCTCCGCCCCCGCTTTCGTGAGCGCGTTGAAGAGCGAGGACTTGCCGGCGTTGGGCATGCCGACGATGCCGATGCGGGTGCTCATGAGCGGGAGCCCGTCAGGCGGGCCGCCCCCGCGCGGTCAGCCACGCGGAGCCCGCGGGCCATGCCGGCCGGCACCTAGCCGAAGCCGACGTGCGGCTCTGGGCTATCGGCGCTCACGTAGACGACCTGCCCGAGGTACACGCGCACCGGTCCGTCCTCTCCCTTGACCTCGTGCCAGCCGCCGTCCAGGAGCGCCTTCTCGAGCGCCTTCAGTTCCTCGTCGCTGACCCGCAGGTTGAGCACCTGGCCACCCTGGAAGCCGATCGTTATGCGCCGCGTTCCCGAGGCCATCAGTGAGCCCCTCCGGCCGGCTCGACGATCTCGGTCAGCACCCCGCCTGTGGAACGGGGGTGCAGGAAGGCCACCCGCGAGTTGCGGATTCCCACCCGTGGGTGCTCGTCGATCAGCTGCATACCCGCCTCCTTCAAGCTCGCCAGCACGGCGTCGATGTCTGTCACCTGGTAGGCGACGTGGTGCATGCCTGGCCCCTGCTTGGCCAGGAACCGGCCCACCGGGGTGTCCTCGGAAAGGGGCGCCAGCAGCTCCACGTGGTTCTCGCCCACGTCCAGCAGCACCGCCTCGACCCCCTGCTCCTCCACGACCTCGCGGTGGGCCACGTCGAGCGCCAGGCGGTCGCGGTAGAGCTCGAGCGCGGGCTCGATCTCAAGCACCGCCACGCCGATGTGGTCTATGCGGTCGAACATGGGCCGCAGTCTATAGACGGCCCCGCAACCGCCTGGACGACGACCCTGCGACGGCCCGGGGCGCTGCAAGAGCCGCCATATCCGGGCGCGAGGACCCGCTCAATCTCCAAGGGTTCTCTGAGGAAACCCTGACGTTCCGGTAACTGTCCCGCCGCATGATCCCGGCGGTGCCATGCGACCTCACGCCCCTTCGGCCATGAAGCTGAGCCACGACGCGCCTGAACCCGGGACCCTCGAGGTCGAGGGCGATGGCCGGCGGCCGCGACGGGGAGCCCCGCAACCCGAGCCGAGTACCGACGGCCGGCGCACCCTGGCGAGCAGGTTCAGGGAACACCCCGTCCTCAACGGCCTGCTCGTCCTCGCCTGCATCGCCCTGATCGTGCTCGCCTACACAGCCGTCGGGCCCGCGTCGGAGTCGAGCGGGTCGCGCACGCGAACGGCGACGGCCAAAGACGGCGTCGTGCAGTCGACCGTCTCCGGCAGCGGCAACGTCCAGTCCGCGGACGAGCTGAACCTCGGCTTCAAGACCAGCGGGACGGTCACCCACATCTACGTCCACCAGGGCCAGCACGTAAGCGAGGGACAGCTGCTGGCGACAGCTCGACCCCCAGAGCGCCGAAGTCTCCCTGGAAGAGGCGAAGGCAACGCTCCAGTCCTCCGAAGCGAGCCTCGCGAGGCTGGAAGAAGACGAAGGCGAATCGTCCTCCGGGCAGGGCTCCTCAGGCACGGGCGCCACGGCCTCGGCGGCGTCGACGAGCACGATCGCCTACACGACCCGGGCGACATCAGCGGCGGCCGGCACGGAACCGTCCCCCGCCACCACGCCGACCACCACGACCGACGACCCCACGACCACGACGACGACGCCCACCACAACGACGCCCTCGAATGCGCCGGCGGGATCGACGAAATCGTCCTCCGGACAGGGCGGCAAGTCGAAGTCGGGCGGCTCCAAAGGAGCGTCGAGCGGGGCCGAAGCCACGCCGACCTCGACGCCGGCCGCCGAAACCAGCACCACCAAACAGAGCGCCGCCACCCGCGAAGCGAACCTCGCCTCCGCCCGGGCGGCTGTGAAGAGCGACAAGCTCGCGGTCCAGAGCGCCGAACAGGCCGTGGAGAACACGAAGCTGTACGCCCCCCAGAGCGGCACGATCGTCACGCTCTCGGGCGAAGTCGGCGAAACCGTGTCGGGCACCGGCACCTCGAAGGCGAGTCGAGCTCGAGCAGCTCATCCAGCTCCAGCTCCTCCGCCGCCGGCGGCACGGGCAGCAAAACTCCGACCAGCAGCAGCACCGGAGCCAGCTCCTCGAGCTCCGGCGACGGGCAGCTCGAGCTCCTCCTCGTTCGCCGTCCTCAACAACCTCGACTCGCTGCAGCTGGTCGTGTCGCTGAGCGAGTCGGAAATCGGCAGCGTCCACGACGGCCAGGTCGCCACCGTCACGGTCGAAGCCCTCAACGGCCGCAAGGTGGCCGCGCACGTCGTGAGCGTCAGCCAGGTCCCCACGAGCACCAGCGGCGCGGTCAGCTACGACGTCACCTTCCAGCTCGACCAGGGGGCCGAAGGCCTCAAAGTCGGGATGAGCGCGACCGCAGAAGTCGTCGTCAAGCAGGCCGAAGGACTCAACGTGCCCACGAGCGCCATCAAAGGCGGCACGGTCACCGTCGTGCGGGGCGGCAAGCAACGTCACCCAGCGCGTCACCACCGGGCTCGCCGGCGACAGCTCGACGATCGTCCTCAGCGGCCTGAAAGCCGGTGAAACGGTCGTGCTGCCGACACTGTCCACCTCCGGCGGCGGTGCGTCGCTGAGCCTCCCGCCTCGGCTCGCGCACGGGCGGTATCGGGCGGCGGCGGCCTCGGGGGCGGCGGCTTCGCCGGGGGCGGCGGCTTCCCCGGAGGACCACCAGGCGGCTGATGCGCCAGCCGAGCCCCGATAAGCCCGTGCGGGTGCGCGCCCGTGCGCGAGCGCCCACTCGTCGAACGCGCGGTCGCGCCCGAAGGCGCGCGCAGGCGCCGCGCCGCCCGCGATCGTGGTCCGCGACGTCTCAAAGACCTACGGCCTCGGGATGGTGCAGGTGCACGCGCTGCGCGACGTCTCCCTGCGGATCGCAGCGCGGCGACTTCGTGGCGATCATGGGCAGCTCCGGCAGCGGCAAGAGCACGCTGATGAACATCCTCGGCTGCCTCGACCTGCCCACGAGCGGCCGCTACTTCATCGACGGCGTCGACGTCCGCGAGATGGACGAGGACGACCTCTCGGACCTGCGCAACCGCAAGATCGGGTTCGTCTTCCAGAGCTTCAACCTCGTGGCCCGCACGAGCGCGCTCGCGAACGTCGAACTACCGCTCGCGTACGCCGGCGTGGACCGTCACACGCGCCGCCGGCGGGCTCAGGAGGCGCTCACCGCGGTCGGGATGGCGAAAGCGCAGCACCACCAGCCCTCCGAGCTCTCCGGCGGCCAGCAGCAGCGCGTCGCCGTCGCGCGTGCGCTCGTCACCAACCCGACCATGATCCTCGCCGACGAGCCCACCGGCAACCTCGACTCCCGCTCGACCGAGGACGTACTGAAGATCTTCGCCGGGCTCAACGAGGAAGGCCGTACGGTCGTGATGATCACCCACGAGCCCGACGTGGCCGAGCAGGCAAAGCGCGTGATCACGCTCGGCGACGGCCGCGTGATCGACGATCGCCGTACCGTGGGCGTGCACGACCGGCCACCCGTGGCGCACGAGCAGAAGTCCGCCCACCATCTCTACGGCGGGGCCCAGCGATGATCGGCCAGGAGACGCTGCGCATCGCCTGGGGCGGCATCACCGCGAACAAGCTTCGCTCGGGCCTGACGATCCTCGGGATGACGATCGGCGTCGCCTCCGTGATCGTCCTGATCGCGGTCGGCAACGGCTCCTCCAAGGCTGTGCAGTCGCGCATCCAGAGCCTCGGCACGAACGTCCTGCTCGTGCAGGGGAGCGGAGGCCTTCGCCGCTTCGCCGGGGCGAGCACCGCGCAGCAGCGTCTCGCTCACGAAGGCCGACGCACAGGCGCTCCAGGACCCGAGCCTCGCACCCGACGTCAAGTCCGCCTCGCCGGTGGTGAACGCGTCGTCGCGTGACGCTCGTCTCCGGCGGCACGAGCTTCGAACCGTCCACGTTCGTCGGCACCACGCCCTCCTACCTGAGCGCCCACAGCTACGACCTCGCCGAAGGCCGGTCGTTCACCGCCGAAGACGTGGCCCAGCAGCCGCCGCGTGGCCGTGATCGGCCAGGAAGTGGTCCAGGAACTGTTCGGCGGCGCGAGCGCCGTCGGTCAGACGATGAAGGTCAACGGCAGCAGCTACGAAGTCGTCGGCGTGCTCGCGAAAAAGGGCACCAACGGCACGACCAACGAGGACAACGTCGTGATGGCGCCGATCACGACCGTCCAGGATTCCCTCACCGGCGTCGGCCCGATCGACTCGATCACCGTGCAGGCGAAGTCCGAATCCGCCCTGAACGCGGCCGAATCCGAGGTCACCTCGATCATCGAGGAACGCCACAAGATCACCAACACCTCGGAACCCGGCTTCAACATCCTCAACCAGGGCTCGCTGTTGGAAACCTCCAGCGAAACCAGCAGCGTGTTCACCACGCTGCTCGGCGAGGTGGCCGCCATCTCCCTGCTCGTCGGCGGGATCGGCGTGATGAACATCATGCTCGTATCCGTCACCGAGCGGACCCGTGAGATCGGGATCCGCAAGGCGATCGGGGCTCGCCGCAGCGACATCCTCACCCAGTTCCTGACCGAGGCCGTGCTCGTCTCCCTGATCGGCGGGCTCGCCGGTGTCGCCGTCGGCGTGATCGGCAGCCAGTTCGAGATCGCCGGCGTACACCCGGAAATCGCCACCTACTCGATCTTGCTCGCGTTCGGCGCAGCGGTGGCCTCGGGACTGTTCTTCGGCACGTACCCCGCCGCCCGTGCCGCGCGGCTCAGACCGATCGAGGCACTTCGCTTTGAGTGACCAGCTTCCCCCAAACCAGGAGCAGCAGATGATGACCCCCGACACTTCAGTCGACCAGAACGGCCGAGCTCGGCTACGACCCCGAGACCGAGGAGGACTGGTTCGAGGAGCACGAGGAGCTACCGCGTCGCCGGCGCCGGCGGCTGCTCGGTCCCCTCCCTCTGGCTCTGATCGCCGTGGTCCTGCTCGCGGGCGGCTTCCTCGCCGGCGTCGAGGTCCAGAAGAACCAAGGCGGCTCCTCCACGTCGGGCAGCGCTCTCGCGGGACTCGCCGCGCTGCGTAGCGGCGGCGGCAACGGCTCGGCCGGCGGCGGCAAAAGCTCGGCCGGCGGGCTTCCCGGGATTCGCCGGCGCCGGCGGCTTAGCGGGCGCCGGAGGCGGGATCACCACCGGCGAAGTCTCCTTCGTCAGCGGCAACACGCTCTACGTGACCAGCGGCGAAGGCAACACCATCAAGGTCAGCGCTCCCGCCGGCACCAAAGTGAGCAAGACCGTCTCGACCGACGTACACAGCATCCACCCCGGAGACACAGTGCTGGTCCGGGGAAGCCAGAGCGGCAAAGGCAACATCGCCGCGAGCTCGATCAGCATCACCGCAGGTGGGTCGAGCACCGGAAGTTCGAGCAGCTCGAGCAGTTCGAGCGAAGCGAGCGGATCGCCGCAGCTCTTCGGCGGCGGCTAACCAGCCACCCGCCCCAACTCCAACCCATCCCTCCCAATAGCAAGGAAACAGATGTCAAGAGACGCACACGACAACCCTCGACCACGCCGGCACCGCCGGACGCGACCGCTCCTCGCCGTGCTCCTGATCGCGGTCGCCGCGCTCACGCTCGCCGCCTGCGGCAGCTCCGGCAGCAGCAGCACCACGACAAACAGCGCGAGCACGACCAAAGCCGGTGGCGCCAGCCGTTTCGCCGCGCTGCGAGCGTGCCTGCAGAAAGAAGGGATCACCCTTCCCTCCGGCCCGGTCCACCGGCTCCACCGGGTCGACCGGCTCGACCGGGCAAGGCGGCCCCCCCGGCGCTGGCGGCGGCTTCAAACTGCCCGAAGGCGTGTCCCAGACGAAGTTCCAGGAAGCGCTCAAAAAGTGCGGTGGCGGGGGCTTCCCGGGACGACGCAACTTCAACAGCGCCGCGACCAAGTCGGCGCTCACGAAGTACGCAGCGTGCATGCGCGAAAACGGCGTCAACCTGCCGGCGCCGAACACGACCGGCAAAGGTCCCGTGTTCGACACCAAAGGGATCGACCGCACGAGCGCAACGTTCACGAACGCACAGAAAAAGTGCGCGAGCGACCTCCCGAGCGCCTTTGCCGGCGGCCGTCCGCCCGGTGGTGGCGAAGGCGGCCCACCGGCCGGCGCTCCCCCCGGCGAAGGCGGCGCTCCGCCCGGCGAAGGCGCAACCGCCCGCGGGACCACCGGCCGAATAACTCCGATCTCCGCCGCCGCCGGAAGCGGGAGGTGCCCGCCCGCGGCGAGGGCGCGCCGGGTGGGGGCTGAGCTACCTCAGCCTTCGCTCGGCGTGGTGCTCAGCCCTGCCGATCGCTTCAGCGGCGCGGTGGGACTGGCGGCGACGACCCGCAGGCCGACGCCCGGGGCCCGCTCCATGCGGGGCACCCCGGCCATGATGCGCTCGATCGACGGGCGCTCGAGGACCTCGTTCTCGAGCAATTCGTGGGCCAGCGCGTCGAGCTGGGGGCGGTGGGCGATGATCAGCTTGTGGGCAGCACGGCGGGCCTCTTCGACCAGGTCGTGGCGCTCCTCGTCGCGGATCCGCAGCGTCGTCTCGGAGAGCTGGATGTCGCCCTCGGGGGAGCGACCGACGCTGGCGGTACCCATCGCGTAGTCGTGCACCATCGCCTGGGAGATCTCGGCCACGCGGGCGAGGTCGTCGGAGGCGCCGGTGGTCATCGCGCCGAACACGACCTGCTCGGCAACCCGCCCTCCGAGCAGCACGGTCATGTAGTCGATCAGCTCCTCGCGGGTCTTCAGGTAGCGGTCCTCGGCGGGCAGGTTCAGCGTGTAACCCGAGAGCCCTCCCGCGGGGCACGATCGAGATGCGGTGGACGCGGTCCACCGACGGCAGCAGCTCGCCGCAGAGCGCGTGGCCGGCCTCGTGGAAGGCCACCACCTTCTTCTCGTGGACGTTCAACACGCGCTTTGACTGCACACCGGCGATCACGCGCTCGATCGCGGAGTCGAAGTCGCAGCCGTCAATCTGAGTGGCCTGCCGGCGGGCCGCGAAGATCGCCGCCTCGTTGCAGATGTTCGCCAGGTCCGCTCCGGCCAGGCCACTGGTCTGCTGGGCCACCAGGCCGAGGTCCACGTCGCCGAGGGGCTTGTTGCGGGTGTGGACCTGGAGCACGCCGAGGCGTCCCTTGACGTTGGGCGGGGTGACGAACACCTGACGGTCGAAGCGCCCCGGGCGCAGCAGCGCCGGGTCGAGCTTGTCGAGCAGGTTCGAGGCCGCGATCACGACCACGCGCCCGTTGGAGGAGAAGCCGTCCATCTCCACCAGCAGCTGGTTCAGCGTCTGGTCCTTCTCGCCCGAGATGTCAGAGCCGCGGCGCCCGCCGACGGCGTCGAGCTCGTCGATGAAGATGATCGCCGGTTCGTGCTTGCGGGCCTCCGCGAACAGGCGCCGGATACGGGCCGCGCCGAGGCCCGCGAACATCTCCACGAAGGAGGCCGCCGACTGGGCGAAGAACTGGGCGTTGGACTCGTTCGCCACGGCCTTCGCCAGCAGCGTCTTGCCGGTGCCCGGCGGGCCGTGCAGCAGGATCCCCTTCGGCACCGAAGCCCCCAGCGCGTGGAAGGATTTCGGGTCGCGCAGGAACTCGACGATCTCCTGCAGCTCCCCGCGGGCGTCGTCCACGCCCGCGATGTCGTCGAAGGTCACGGCCGCGTTGGAGGAGGGCTTGATCTGCTGAGGCTTGACGCGCGGCATCACCTTCAGCGTCCGCAGCATCACGAAGATGATCACGGAGAAGAAGACGATCATCAGGACCGGCTCCCAGTTGACTGCGAAGTTCTGGATTTCCTGGC
Source organism: uncultured Solirubrobacteraceae bacterium (assembly GCA_963742395.1). Taxonomy (GTDB): domain Bacteria; phylum Actinomycetota; class Thermoleophilia; order Solirubrobacterales; family Solirubrobacteraceae; genus Palsa-744. The sequence continues at coordinate 49,428 of CAVUME010000009.1, forward strand.
CCAGCGAGGCGTGGCTCACGGCTGGGGTCGTGAGGGGGTGGGCGGCGGCGGTCCCCACGGCGGAGGAGATCCCGGTGTGGGCGCCGGCGGCGTTGAAGCCGGGGGCCACGGCGTGGCCCTTCAGGGCCGCATTACCGCTGCCTCCGTGGGCTTCGATCTGCTTGGCGGCGGCGAGGGCGAGCGCCTCTGGGCCGGACTGAGCGCTCATTGGGTCCTCCGTGACATCGGCACCATCCTTGGCATCGGAAAATTATTGGCCGCCGCCTGAGCGTTAATGCAAACCAAGCAACGAAACCGTCAGCGAGCCGCGCCTGGTGAGGCCGGCGCGAGCCGCGCGTGATGGGGCCGGCGCGAGCGGTCCTCGCGCGGGGCCGGCTCAGCCCAGCAGGCGGCGGGCGAGGTCTTCGAACAGGCCGGCGGCCAGGTCGAGGTCGCGCAGGTCGATGCGCTCGTCGGCGCCGTGGATCAGCGGGGCGGATTCGAGCAGCGACTGGTGGCGCTGGGGCATGAAGCCGTAGGCCACGCAGTCGGGGAAGGCGACCCGGAAGTGGCGCGAGTCGGTGAAGCCGGGGAGCACCACGGGCACCACGATCGCGCCCGGGTCGTTCTCGGCCACCCATGCCGAAAGGGCATCCATCAGGGGCGACTCCGCTGCCGAGCGGTTGCCCACGACCTTCTCGGTGAACTCGATCTCGAAGGCCCCGTCGGAGGGCCCGAGGACCTCCTCGATCCCATCCAGGACCTCCTTTTCGCCGAGGCCCGGAGGAACGCGGCAGTCCACCTTCAGCTCCGCTCGGCTGGGGATCACGTTGATCTTCTCCGAGGCGCTGATCTTGGTGGGCGTGAACGTGACCCCCATCATCGGCTCGAAGAAGATCCCCAGCAGCGGGTTCTCCGCCTTCAGCCGCTCGAGCGCCCCCCGAGGGTCATCCGGATCCTCGCCGATCCCGCTCAGGAAGGCGGCCGGCTCCCCGACGGCGGTATAGGAGGGCTGCCGGGCGGCGAAGCGGTCGAGCAGCGGAGCCATCTTCAGGAGCGCGTTGACCCCCATGCCCGGCATCGAAGCGTGGCCCGCGATGCCCGAGGTGGAGACGGTGAAGCGGAACACGCCCTTCTCCGCGCAGCAGACGCCGTAGCAGCGCTTCCCGTTGAGCTCGAAGACGGCGCCCCCGCCCTCGTTGACGAGCAGGTCGCAGCGCACCTTGTCGGGGTGGTTCTCGGTGATCCACTGGGCCCCGAGCGAGCCCCCGGTCTCCTCGTCGACGACCGTCACGATCAGCAGCTCGCCCCGCGACGGCCGCCAGCCCGAGCGCGCCAGCGCGGCCGCGCCAGCGATCTCGGCGGCCACCTGGTCCTTCATGTCGAGCGCCCCCCGGCCCCACAGGAAGCCGTCGGCGATGTCCCCGGACCACGGGTCGTGGCTCCACTCCTGCGGGTTCGCCAGGACCGTGTCGACGTGGCCGAGGTAGCAGAGGGTCGGACCGTCGTGCCTGGCGGCACCGTCGGCGGGCAGCCTCGCCACCAGGTTCGGCCGCTCGGGGGTGGACCCGAGCAGCTCGCATCGGAAGCCGGCCGACTCCAGGTATCCGGCCAGGTACTCCTGGGCCGGGAGCTCGTTGCCGGGAGGGTTGACCGTGTTGAAGCGGATCAGCTCCTGCAGCAGCTCCTGGGCCGGGCCGGTGGGTGCGGCGGTGGCGCTCATGGAGTGGCGATCCTACGACGCCGGGGCCTGCTCATGGGGCCTCGCGCAGGCCCAGCTCGATGAGATCGCTCTCGTCGAGCGGGAAGTGGCAGGCCGCGCGGGTGCCCGTTCCCTTGTCCTCGATCAACGGCTCCTCGGTCGAGCAGAGCTCCTGGGCCTTCGGGCAGCGGGTGTGGAAGCGGCACGCGCTCGGCGGGTTGGCGGGGCTCGGCACGTCGCCGCTCAGCAGCCGCCGGCGCGCGCCGTGGCGGGAGGGGTCGGCGATCGGCACGGCCGACAGCAGGGCGCCGGTGTAGGGGTGGCGGGGGGCTTCGTAGAGCGGGTCGCTGGGGCCCGTCTCGACGATCTTGCCGAGATACATCACGGCCACCCGGTCGCACATGTGCCTGACGACCGAGAGGTCGTGGGCGATGAAGATCAGCGTGAGGCCGAACTCGCTCTGCAGGTCGCGCAGCAGGTTCAGCACCTGTGCCTGGATCGAGACGTCGAGCGCCGACACGGGCTCGTCGGCAATCAGCAGCCTGGGTTTCAGCGCCAGCGCCCGCGCCACCCCGATGCGCTGGCGCTGGCCGCCGGAGAACTCGTGCGGATAGCGGTTGTAGTGCTCGGGGCTCAGCCCGACCGTCTCCAGCAGCTCCTGGACGGTCCGTTTGCGCTCCCCGTCCCCCTTCAGCAGCCCGTGGATCGCGAACGGCTCGGCGATGATCGAGCCGACCGTCTTGCGCGGGTTCAGGGAGGAGTAGGGGTCCTGGAAGATCATTCCCATCTCGCGCCGCAGCTCCTTCAGGCGCCCGCCCTTGACGTGGGTGATGTCCTCGCCGTCGAAGATCACCGTGCCCGAGGTCACGTCGAGCAGGCGCATCATCAGCCGCGCGGTGGTGCTCTTGCCGCACCCGGTCTCGCCCACGATCCCGAGCGTCTCCCCGCGGCGGACCTCGAGATCCACGCCGTCGACCGCCTGCACGGCCCCCACTTTGCGCTGGACCAGGATCCCGCTGGTGATCGGGAAGTGCTTGACGAGTCCTTCCGCGCGGATGAGCGGGTCGCCTCCGGCGGCGACGGCGACGCCCTGCTGGGAGGACTGCCCGACGGCCGGCGATCCGATCAGCCCCTGCGGCGATGAACCTCCCGGAGGCTGCCCGCCCGGGGGCGGTTGGCCGGGCAAGGAGCTCATCGGACGGCGGGGCTCTCCGCCGGCTCCTCCACGAAGCCGGCCGTCGCCTTGGCCTCGTCGGGGGTGGCGCCCGCGCTCAGGGCGCTCCACAACCCGCGGCGAAGCTCGGGCTCCAGCAGGCAGGCGACGAAGTGATCCGGCGTGCCCGGGACCGGTTCGAGCGCCGGGTCGATCCTCGAGTGGGACGGCTGGGCATAGGCGCAGCGGGGGTGGAAGTGGCACCCCGACGGCGGCGCCAGCAGGCTCGGAGGGGTCCCCGGGATCGGCACCAGCGGCTCATCGCGGTCGCGCTCCAGGCGCGGGATCGAGCGCAGCAGGCCCCACGTATACGGGTGCTCCGGGGCGGCGAACACGTCCCTCGCGGGGGCCGTCTCGACGATCCGCCCGGCGTACATGACGGCGATGTCGTCGGCCATCTCGGCGACCACCCCGAGGTCGTGGGTGATGATCACGATCGCCATCCCCAGTTCGCGCTGCAGGCGTTCCATCAGCTCCAGGATCTGGGCCTGGACGGTCACGTCGAGCGCGGTCGTGGGCTCGTCCGCGATCAGCAGCTTGGGTTCGTTGGCCAGCGCCATCGCGATCATCACGCGCTGGCGCATGCCGCCGGAGAACTCGTGCGGGTACTGGTCCACGCGGTGTGCCGGGTCGGGAATCCCGACCAGCCCGAGCAGCTCGATCGCACGCGCACGGGCCTGTGCCTTGGACACGTCGCGGTGGACGCGGATCGCCTCGGTGAGCTGCTTGCCGACCTTGTACAGGGGGTGCAGCGAGGACAGCGGGTCCTGGAAGATCATCGCGATCTCGTTGCCGCGGATCCCTCGCAGCTGTTCCTCCTCCATCGTCACGAGGTCGCGGCCCTCGAACAGGATCCGCCCGCTCACCTGCGCACCCTGATAGCGCGTCAGACCGAGCACCGTCATCGACGCCACGGTCTTGCCGGAGCCCGACTCGCCCACGATCCCGAGCGTCTTGCCGGGCATCACCTGATAGGTGATCCCGTCGACGGCGTGCACGACGCCGTCTTCGGTCTGGAACTCGACGCGCAGATCCTCCACGCGCAGCAGCGGCTCGGAGGCGCTCACGCGTACCGCACCCGCGGATCGAGGTACGCGTACAGGATGTCCACCAGGATGTTGGCCACGATGATGAACAGCGCCGCCAGCAGTACCGTCCCCTCGATCACTTCATAGTCGGAGTTGCCGATCGATTCGTACGCCAGGCGGCCGACCCCGGGGATGTTGAAGACGGTCTCCACCAGCACGGCCCCCCCGAGCAGGAGACCGAATTCCAGGCCCATCACGGTGACGACGGGATTGATCGAGGACCGCACGCCCTGTTTGGTGACCTCTTTCTCCGGCAGGCCCTTGGCGCGGGCGGTGCGGATGTAGTCCTCGTCCATCACCTCCAAGAGGTTGCCCCGCATCAGGCGGGCGAACACCGCCGCGCTGCCCGCGGCAAGCACGAACCACGGCATCAGCATCGAGGTGAACCATTTACCCGGATCGGAGGTGAGGCCGACGTAGCTGCCGGCGCCGGGGAGGATCTTGAACTTCCCGATGCTCGAGGAGAACAGGTACAGCAGCACCAGCCCCAGCCAGAATTCGGGCGCCGAGACGAGCAGCAAGGCACTGCCCATCGAGCCACGGTCCGTGAGCGAGTGGCGACGCACGGCGGACAGGATCCCGATCCCGATCCCGAACACGATCCACAGGAAGGCCGCTCCCACGGTCAGCGAGATCGTCGCCGGCAGCCGTTCTTTGATCAGCTGCAGCACCGACTCGTTGCTGCCATAGCTGTAGCCGAAGTTGAAGTGCAGCAGGATGTTCTTGACGTAGTCGTAGAACTGCGTCGGCAGCGAGCGGTCCAGGCGCAGCGAGTGTTCGATCGCTTTTATCTGCTGCGGGGTCGGATTGCGCCCAGCCCGCAGCACCGCCGGGTTTCCTGCGGGAAGCACCCGGAAGATGATGAACGTGACCAGACAGACCACGACCAGCATCAGGATGCCCCACAGGACCCGGCGGATGATGTATGCGGTCATTTGCCGCGGACTTTCGTGGGAACGGTGACGTCAGCCCTTACTTCAGGGAGGTGTAGTCGAGGTCCCACTCACCGCTGTTCCACAGCTGACCGACGCCGGCCACTTCTTTACCCTCGACGTTGGCCTGCTTGTCCCAGTCGAACGGGATCGCCAGGGCTTCTTTGACGATTTCTTCGTCGATCTTCGCCCAGGCGTTGGCCCGCGCGCCTTTGCCGGCGACCAGTTCGGCCTTGTCCATCATTTCGTTGATGTGCGGGTTGTCGGCCTGGCTCCAGTTGACGTTGTTGACCGGCGGGATGAATTTGCCGTTGAACGTCACGTTGAGCACCGTCTGGGGATCGGCGAAGTCGGCGATCCAGCCGACGCCCGGACACACCGTGATCTCCTGCTTGGGCACGTTGCAGTACTTCGAGTAGGCGATCGAGCTTTCCGGCAGCGACAGTTTGGTTTTGAAGCCGAGGTTGTTCAGCGTCGTGTTGACGATTTCGGCATCGAGGTCCGCCGGCGCGCCCTTGGCGCCGACGACGGTGATCGTTTCACCCGAGTATTTCCCGCTCGGGTAGCCGGCTTCCTTGATGTATTTTTCGGCCAGGGCCATGTTGCCTTCGGGGTGTTCGTTGTAGGGGATACCGGCGGGCCCCTTTATCCCACCGGACTGTTCGAAGCCGGGGATCCCGGGGTACAGGAAGTGCGTCTGCACGGTCGTCACCAGCGAGCCGCCGCGGACCTTGTTCATCTGCTCGCGGTCGAGCGCGGCCCACAGCGCCCTGCGCAGGTCGGCGTTCTTGAACGGGCCGACCTTGGTGTTCACTCCGATGTAGTGATCGCCGGCGCCCGGTGAGATCTGCAGCTGGCTCTTGTAGTTTTCGGCCGCTTCCTGGACGGTCGCCTGCGCCGGGCGTTCCTGGGCGATGACGTTCGTCCCCTGGAGCGTTTCCTTGCCGATCACGGTGATCGTGCCGCCGATCTTGTAGTTGATTTCGTTCAGGTACGCGGGCCGGTAGTCGGTGGTCGCGTTCCAGTTGGGGTTGCGCACGAGCGTCAGCGATTTGCCGGGGAAGTAGCCCACGTCGAGGACTTTGCCTTCGGCGTCGTTCTTGATCATGTACGGCCCCGTGGAGACCATGTAGGAGGCGTAGTTCGAGGGCGCGTGCTTGTCGTACTTTGCGGCGTATTCCTTCGGCACCGGCGCCGACAGCGGCAGCACCAGCGCGTCGGCCACGATCTGGGCCTTCGGTTCAGTCAAGTGGAAGACGATCGTGTGCTTGTTCGGGGTTTCGATCCCCTTGATCGATCCGCCTTTTGCGGCCGGCATACCTTCCACGGCAGCGAAGTAGGCTTCCTCGTAGCCATTGGCGATGTTCGGGTTCTTGCCCCGTTCGAACGCGTACTTGACATCTTCCGAGGTGACTTCGCGGTTGACCGGCGGGCTGAACTTCACGCCTTCCCTGAGGTGAACCGTGACGGTCTTGTTGTCCGCCGCGATTTCAGGCGGACCCGACGCGAGGTCGGGCGTGGGTTCGGCCTCTTCGTTGGGCTTGTATGAGTACAGCGGCCGCTGGGTGGCGAAGACGACCGGGTAGTCGAGGTTGTAATAGGACAGGCCTGGATCCAAGTGTTCGAATTCCGTTTCCTGGAGCACCACCAGCTTGCCGCCTTTTTTGCCCGTCAGCGACTCGCTGACCGGGCTCATGTAGCCGCCCGTTTCGAGCCCGCTGTTGGCGCTCGTGCTGCCACCGGTGGAGCTCGATTCGCTCGAACCGCACGCGGCCGCGGCGAGTGCCAGCGCCAGCGCGCCGAGCAGCACGGCGATTGACTTACTGGACCACATCTGGGGTGCCTCCTGTGTTGGAAATGAGAACGCTCATCGCGCATACCTCGGATTCAGGGCGTCTCTGAGCCCGTCTCCGAGCAGGTTGAACGCCAGCACCGTGATGAGCAGTGCGGCGCCCGGAAAGACCATGAACCACCATGCGGTGTTGAAGATCGGGGTGGCTGCCGCGATCATCTGGCCCCAGCTGACCGTGGGAGGACGGATGCCGATCCCGAGGTAGGAGAAGGCCGCCTCGAGGAGGATGTTGAGCGGCACCTGCAGGGTCGCGTAGACGATGATCGGCGCAGCCAGGTTGGGCAGGATCTCGCGGAACATGATGCGGGCGTTGGAGGCCCCGAAGGAGTGCGAGGCCTCGACGAACTCGCGCTCGCGCAGCGACAGCACCAGGCCGCGGACGATCCTGGCCGAGTAGGGCCAGGTGATCAGCGCGATCAGGAAGATGACCGCTCCGATCCCGGGCTGGATCGCACCGCCGGCGCAGGCGTGCACCGAGCACGAAGCGGCGATGCCGAGCCCCAGCAGCAGCGGCGGGATCGACAGCAGCAGGTCGATGATGCGTGAGAAGAAGGTGTCGACCGGCCCCTTGTAGTAGCCGGCGAGCATGCCCACGGTGACGCCGATCAGGGTCGCTACCGCGGTACCGACGATCCCCACGATCAGCGACACCCGGGCCCCGTAGATGGTCCGCGAGAGCACGTCGTGGCCGAGCTGGTCGACGCCGAAGGGGTGCGCCCAGCTGGGCCCCAGAGGCGAGCCGAAGGCGTTCGTGAGGTTGGGGTTCTGGACGTTGGGCCCGGGAACCCCGAGGATTTTCACGACCAACGGTGCGAGGATCGCGAGCGCGATCTCCACGAGGATGATGATCCCGCACACCACCGCAACTTTGTCGCGGCGAAAACGCCGCCAGAACAGCTGTCGCGGCGAAAGCGCGTAGACGGCCTCGCCGGCGTCGAGGGGCTCGATTCCCGCCAGTCCGGCGGGCATGGGCTCAATGCCGCTTACGCTCACCTGGGCCGAGCCTGTGCGTCGACGGCGAGCATGGCAGCCTGAGCGATGATGATGACATGTGTCTCAATCACCGAATCTACTCATTCGACGGTGTTTTGGCGCCACCTTCAGACGCTCGTTCGGCGCAAATCTGTTTGCGGACACAACCACTGAGCCATGAATACCCTGTTCGACCCTGAATCCCACCCCGACCAGGTGAGCGAGCGCCCCGCAGCGGCCGGCACCGACGGCTCGGCGCCCGCTGGCCACGCGCGTGCGCCCCCACGCGCTCGGGGACTTCGTCGGGCAGTCGCACCTGCTCGCGGAGGGCTCGGCCCTGCGAACCGCGATCGACACGGGGCGGGCCCATTCGATGATCCTCTACGGGCCCCCGGGCGCGGGCAAGACGACCCTCGCCCGGATCCTCGCCGAGGCCTCCCCGGCCGCCTTCGAAGAGCTGAGCGCGGTGCAGGCGGGACGGGCTGAGGTGCGCGAGGTGATCGAGCGGGCCGGCCACCGCCGCGAAGTCAACGGCACCGAGACGATCTTGTTCCTGGACGAGATCCACCGCTTCAACAAGGCCCAGCAGGACGCCCTGCTGCCGGCCGTCGAGGAAGGCCTGGTGACGCTGATCGGCGCCACCACCGAGAACCCCGCCTTCGAGGTCAACGGCGCGCTGCTCTCGCGCCTGCGCGTGTACGCGCTGCAGGCCCTCACGCCCGCGGAGGTCGAGCTGGTGCTCGAGCGCGCGGCGGCCGGCGGCTCGCTGGAGGTGGAACGCCCGGCGCTCGAGTTCCTCGCGGCCCGCAGCGAAGGCGACGCCCGCACGGCCCTGAACGCGCTCGAGCTGGCAACCGAGACCGCGAGCCGAGCTGGGCGAGGGGCAGGTCAGCCTGGAGCGGGCCCAGGACGCCCTGCAGCGGCGGGCGATCCTCTACGACAAGGGGGGAGACCGCCACTACGACTACGCCTCGGCCTGGATCAAGGCCACGCGCGGCTCGGATCCCGACGCCTCGCTGTACTACCTGGCCGTGATGCTGGAGGGCGGCGAGGACCCCCGCTTCATCGTGCGGCGCATGATCATCCTCGCCTCCGAGGACATCGGCAACGCCGACCCGCAGGCCCTGTCGCTCGCCACGGCGGCCGCGGCCGCGGTCGAGCACGTGGGCCTGCCGGAGGCCAAATTCGCGCTCGCCCAGGCCGCCATCTACCTGGCCCTGGCGCCGAAGTCCGACGCCGCCGAGCGGGCCCTGGGGGCCGCCACCGAGCACGTGCGCGACCACGGGGCGGCGCCGGTGCCGGGCTGGCTGCGCAGCGGGCCCCGGCCGGGTCAGGACCAGGGGGGCTACGAGAACCCCCACCGCGAGCCCGGGCATCTCGGCGGCCAGGAGCTGTTGCCGCGAGGCGGTCGCCGGCGAGCGCTTCTACGCCCCCGACGAGGCCGAGGCCGCCCTCGCCGAACGCCTGCGCGAGATCGAGCGCGGAAGGGGACGCGACCGCCCGGCCGAGCGGCCCCCCGGACGCGAGCAGCGATAATCGCGCTCGCATGAGCGTCCCCGTGAGTCAGAGCACCGACCGGGACGGCGACCGGCCCGAGCTGCTCGTCCATGACCCCGCCACCGGGGCGCTGCTCGGGAGCGTCGAGCGGGTCGCCCCGGAGGAGGTGGACCGCGTCGTCGGTGAGGTGGCCAAGGTCGTGCCCCTGTGGGCGCTGCTGCGCGTCCAGGATCGGGGCCGCTACATGCGCCGCATGGCCCAGGCGGTGATCGACGAATTCGACGACCTGGTCGAGGTGATCGCCCGCGAGCAGGGCCGCCCCCGCGCGGAGATCGCCTCGCTGGAGCTGCTGGCTGCCGTCGACGCGCTGATCTGGATGGCCGACGAGGGGGCGCGCCTGCTGGGCGGCGGGCGGATCGGCGTCAGCCGCCTGGTGTTCCCGCTCAAGCGCGCTCGCATCGCGTATGAGCCCTACGGGGTGATCGGCGTGATCGGGGCCGGCAGCGCCCCCTTCGCCCAGCCGCTCGGGCAGATCGCCGGGGCGCTGATGGCGGGCAACGGGGTGGCCTTCAAGCCGGCCGCCCGCGCCAGCCTCGCGGGCGAGCGGATCGCGCGCCTGGTGGCCCGGGCGGGACTGCCGGAGGGGATCGTGAGGATCCTCCACGGGGGCGCCGATGCGGGCGTGGCGCTGGCCCAGTCGCCGGTCGAGAAGATCCTCTTCACCGGCTCGCCACCCGTCGGCCGGGTGGTGGCGAGGGCGTGCGTGTCGCGCGAGAAGGAGGTGGCGCTGGAGCTGGGCGGCAAGGACGCGATGCTGGTGCTCGCCGACGCCCATCTGCCGCGGGCGATCGCCGGGGCGCTGTGGTCGGGGTGCGCCGGCGCGGGCGCCGCGCGGGGATCGATCGAGCGCGTCTACGTGGCCCGCGAGCTGTATGACCGCTTCCTCACCGGGCTCGTGCGGGCGGCCGAGGCGATCAAGGTCGGCAACCCCTCGGACCCGCTCGTACAGGTCGGCCCGCTGGCCTCGGCTCGGCGCGCCGAGCGCCTGGAGGAGCTCGTCCAGGAGGCCATCGCCCAGGGCGCCCGGCGGCACTGCGGCGGCCCTGTGAGCCCGCCGGGATGCGACGCCGGCGCCTTCTACGCCCCGTCCGTGATCAGCGGCGTGCGTCACGACATGCGGATCATGCGCGAGCCCCTCGACGGGCCCGTGCTGCCGGTGATGGCGGTGGACAGCATCGACCAGGCGATCGCGCTGGCCAACGACAGCGAGTTCGGCCTCGGCGCCTCGATCTGGACCTCCGACCGCTACATGGCGTCCCGTATCGCCCGCGAGCTGCGGGCCGGGATGGTGTGGCTCAACGACCACCTCCCGGGCCCGATGGTCGCCCGCGGACCGTGGGGCGCGGCCGCCGGCGGGGGCATCGGGCGCACGCTCGGCCGTGCCGGCCTGCGGGCCTGCGCCCAGGAGAAGCTCATCACCTGGGACCCCCCGCGCCTGCGCGGCGTGTGGTGGGGGCCATACGACAGCGCCGGCACGGGTGCCGCGCGGGCCCTGGCGAGGGTCCACTCCCACCGCGAGGGCGAGCGTGGGCACGCGCTCGCCGAGGGCGGCCTGGCGCTGGCCCGCATCAGCGTGCGCGCCCTCGGGCGGGGCCTGCCGCGCTGAGCCGCCCCTCCGCCCCCGAGCGCCCCCGCCGCTCCGCCGCCGACTGACCCCACCGCTCCCGCCCCCGAGCGCCCCCGCCGCTCCGCCGCCGACCGACCCCGCCGCTCCGCCGGCGACAGCTACCCTTCCAAGAAGATGCCGGCACAGGCTTATGCGGGCAAGGAGTGCGTCTGCCAGCTGCGCAGGGGCATCTGCGACCAGAGCTGCGTCCAGGGGATGCTGGAGGTCCCCTTCTACATCGCCTGCCTGAAGCTGACCGGCCGCCGCTGCGTGGTGATCGGCGGCGGCGAGGTGGCGCTGGAGAAGGTCGAGGGACTGCTGGCCTGCGACGGCCAGGTGACCGTGATCGCACCCGAGGCGCTCCAGGAGTTGCAGGAGTACGCCCGCGAGGGCTCGATCCGCTGGGAGCAGCGGGACTACGCCGGTGCGTCTGACCTCGAGGGCGCCTTCATGGCGATCGCCGCCACCGACACGACCGACGTCAACATCGCCGTGTTCGACGACGCGGAGGCGCGGGCGATGCTCGTCAACGTGGTGGACGTGCCGCCGCTGTGCAACTTCATCCTGCCGGCGATCGTGCGCATCAACCCGCTGGCGATCGCGATCTCCACGGCCGGCGCCTCTCCGGCGCTGGCCAAGCGCATGAAGCGCGAGATCGAAGAGCACTTCGGCGAGCCCTACGCGCGCCTGGCGGTGGCGCTCAGCGAGGCGAGGGGGTGGGCGAAGTCGAACCTGCCCACCTACCAGGACCGCAAGGAGTTCTTCGAGGGAATCGTCAACGGCGACCCAGACCCGATCGAGCTGCTCGGCACCGAGGACGGGGAGCAGGCGGTGCGAGAGCTGATCGCCCGGGCCCAGCGGGAACGCTCGCCCGAGCTCTCCAGCGCCTGAGGCGCGTGGCGGCGGTAGAGGTCGAGCGGCTCGCTCGCCACTATGGCGAGCGGGAGGCGCTCTCAGAGGTCTCGCTGACGCTCGAGCAGGGGCAGACACTGGCCGTGCTCGGGCCCAACGGCGCCGGCAAGACGACCCTGCTGAGAATCCTCGCCTCGCTGCTGCGACCCCACGGGGGAGACGTGAGGGTGCTCGAGCGGCGCCTGCCCGAGGAGTCCTGGCAGCTGCGGGGACGGGTTGGGCTGCTCGCCCACGAGCCGATGCTGTACCGCTCGCTGAGCGCCCAGGAGAACCTGCGCTTCCACGCCCGCCTGCACGGGGTGGGGGAGGAACGGATCGTGGGCCTGCTCGAGCAGCTGTCGCTGTCGGGGCGCGCCGGCGAGCCGCTGCGCTCGTTCTCGCGGGGGATGGTCCAGCGGGTGGCGATCGCGAGGACGGTGCTGCACGACCCCGAGCTGCTGCTGCTCGACGAGCCCTACGCGAACCTCGACCCCGCCGCGCTCGGGCTGGTCGGACCCCTGATCGGCCGTGACAGCGGGCGCACGAGGGTGCTCTGCAGCCATGACCCCGCCGGCGCCCTGCGGGAGGCCGACGTGGTGCTCGGCCTGCGCGACGGATGCGTGGCCGTCCAGGGCCCGGCGGACGAGGTCTCCGTCGAGGATCTGGAGGGGCTGTACCGGTGAGCGTCCGGCCCGAGAGCCAGGTCCCGCTCGCCACGGAAGGCCCTGCCGCAGGGGATGCCGCCGCCGCGGGGACGCCCGCCGCGCCCGGCACGCCTTCCGCCGCCGTGCCCGCAGCGGCGACCGCGGACGCCGCTGCGCCGACCGTGCCGCTGCGCCGGGTGGTGGGGGCACTGCTGCGCAAGGAGCTGCTGGTCGAGCTGCGCACGCTGGAGTCGGTTCCGGGGATGTCGCTGTTCGCACTGTCCACGTTCGTGGTGTTCCACTTCGCCCTGAACCGCAACAGCGTCGAAGGGGACCTGGCCACCGGGGTGCTGTGGGTGACGCTCCTGTTCGCCGCCCTGCTGGGGGTCAACCGGCTGTTCGTGGCCGACGCCGAGGAAGGGGGCCTGGATGGCTTCCTGCTGGCCCCCGTCGATCGCAGCGCGCTGCTGCTCGCCAAGGAGCTGACGCTGCTGTGCTACCTGGTCGTACTCGAGCTCGTGGCGGTGCCGGCCTTCGCCCTGCTGCTGTCGGTGCCGTTCGCCCACGCGCTGCCGGACCTGCTGCTCGTGCTGTTGCTCGCCGACCTCGGCGTGGCGGTCGTGGGGACGCTGGTGGCGGCCCTGGCGGTGCAGACGCGGGCGCGGGATCTGCTGGGTCCGCTGCTCGGCCTGCCGCTGCTGGTGCCGATCGTGATCGGGGCCGCGCGGGCGAGCTCACCGCTGCTGGTGGCCGGCCACGCCGGGACCCCTGCAGCGCGCTGGCTGGCGATGCTTGCGCTCTATGATCTGATTTTCGGGCTGATCGCCTACGCCGTGTTCGATTTCCTGCTGGAGGACTAGCGACAGATATGTATGGCAGGGGCCTTCGGGCGCTCAGCATCTCGACCGTCGTGGCCATCGTCGCGGCGCTCACGCTGGTCTTCTTCTACGCGCCCCTGGAAGCCGAACAGGGCTTCCTGCAGAAGATCTTCTACGTGCACGTGCCGCTGGCGATCGTCGCCCTGTGCGGCTTTGTGCTCGGAGGCCTGTTCGCGATCGCCTACCTCCGTACACGTGACCAGCGCTGGGACATGCGCTCCTACGTCGTCATCCACATGAGCCTGATCTTCGCCCTGGCGACCCTGATCACCGGCTCGATCTGGGCCAAGGGCTCGTGGGGGCACTGGTGGGTATGGAGCGAGCCGACGCTGGTCTCGTTCCTGATCGTGTTCCTGCTGTACGCCACCTACCAGCCGCTGCGCTTCTCGATCGAGGACCCCGAGCGCCAGGCCCGCTACGCCGCGGTGTTCGCGATCACGGCCGGGGCCTTCGTGCCGATGAACTTCATCGCGGTGCGCCTCGCCAGCTCCTATCTGCATCCGCGGGTACTGGGGAGCACCTCCAACCTTCCCGGTTCGATGGCGCTCACGTTCCTGGTCTCGCTGGTGGCGATGGCATTGCTGTTCGCGACCCTCTGCAAGTACGAGCTGACCGCCAAGCACGCCCGCTTCCAGCTGCGCGCCCTGCGCCGGCGCCTGGCCGGCGAACAGGGCCAGCGGGCCGGACGCCGCCGCAGCGCGGCGCCGGAGCCCCACGCGACCACGCTCGGCGCGCGGGTGGCGGGCGGAGGAGCCTCGACGTGAGCGCCCTGGTCGTCGCCGAAATTCCCGCCCTGCCGCTGCACACGGCCGGCAAGTACGTGGCCGGCGCCTACATCGTGGTGTTCGCGATCGTGCTGATCTACGTGGCGATCATGGCGATCCGCCTGAGCCACATCGAGCGGGACCTGGGCGAGCTGCTGGCGCTGACCGACGACCAGCACCCCGGAACGGCGGGTACGGACGGGCCAAGGGGCTCCGCCGGGCAGGGGCGCGAGCCACAGGGCTCCGCCGCCCAGGCGCGCGAGCCGCAGGATTCCTCGAGTGCCGCGCGGGAGTCGGCGCCGGCATGAGCGAGCTGCTGACACTCGGGGTCTCGCACAAGACCGCGCCGGTGGGCCTGCGCGAGCGGCTCTCCTTCGGCGAGAGCGAGGCGATCGAGTTCCTCGGCCGCATGACAGCCACCGAGCAGGTGCGCGAGGGGGTCGTGATCTCGACCTGCAACCGCACCGAGGTGTACCTCGTCGTGGGCGACCCGGTGCAGGCGGAGTCCGAGGTGCTGGGAGCGCTCGCCCGCCGCGCCGACATCCGCCCCACCGAGCTGGCCGGAGCGATCTACTCGCCGCGCAACTGCGACGCCGCCCGTCAGCTGTTCCGCGTCACCTGCGGCCTGGAGTCGATGATCGTCGGCGAGGCCGAGATCCAGGGCCAGGTCCGCCGGGCACACGAGCTTGCGATGCGCTGCGGAGCCACCGGGCCGCTCAGCAACCGCCTGTTCGCGGCCGCCATCAGCACCGGCAAGCGGGTGCGCACCGAGACCGCGATCGGCGCCAACCGGGTCAGCGTGCCGACGGTCGCCGTGGAGCTCGCCCACAGCGTGCTCGGCGATCTCGCCGAGCGCCACGTGGTGATCATCGGGGCGGGCGAGACCAGCGAAGGGACCGCGCGCGCCCTCGCCGACCAGGGCGCCGGCACGATCTTCGTGGCCAACCGCCACGCCGACCGGGCGCTCAGCGTGGCCCAGCGCTTCGGCGGCTCGGTGGTGGGGCTCGAGCAGCTTCCCGAGCAGCTCGTGAAGGCCGACATCGTGGTGGCCTCGACGGCCTCGCCTCACGCGATCGTCGAGCATGAGGCGCTCGAGCTGGTGATGGACGAGCGCCGCGGCCGGGCGCTGCTGCTGATCGACATCGCGGTCCCGCGCGACATCGACCCGGCCTGCCGCGACCTCGACGGCGTGAGCCTGTACGACATCGACGACCTCCAGGCCGTGATCGACCTCAACCTCTCTTCGCGCGCCGAGGAGACGCCGCGGGCGATGGAGATCGTGGAGGAGGAGATCCGTCGCTTCGCCCGCTGGATGGGCCAGCTCGATGCGCTGCCGACCGTGGCCGCCCTGCACGAGCGCGCGGAGAACATCGTCGAGCAGGTGCTGGCCGAGAACACCGGGCGCTGGGAGGCCGCCTCCCCGCGCGACATCGCCCGCGTGGAAGCGATGGCGAGAGCCGTCGCCGCGCGCATTCTGCACGAGCCGACGATCCGCCTGCGCAGCCTCGGCAGCGAGAGCAGCCACGCCAGCCTCGAGGTCCTGCGCGAGCTGTTCGCCCTCTCCGACGAGTCGGACTCGGAGGACCCGCAGCAGGGCGAGAGCAGCCTCGCGCAGGTGCACGACCTGCGCCGCCGTCGCGAGCGCTGATGCGCCTCGCTACCCGGCGCAGCGCCCTGGCGCTCGCGCAGGCCGAGCTGGTGGCACGGGAACTGGGCGGATGCGAGCTGGTGCCGATCACCACCGGCGGGGACCGGGGCGCGCCGGCCCAGGACAAGTCCCGCTGGGTGGACGAGCTCGAGCGGGCGCTGCTGGAGGACCGCGCGGACGTGGCCGTGCACTCCGCCAAGGACCTGCCCGGCGAGCTGGCCGAGGGGTTGGAGATCGCGGGCGCGCCGGGGCGCGCGGCGCCGGAGGACGTGCTGTGCGGGGCGGCGGGCCTCGACGCGCTGGCGCCCGGCGCGCGGGTCGGGACGAGCAGCATCCGAAGGATCGCCCAGCTGCGGGCAGCCCGCGAGGACCTCGAGGTGACCGAGCTGCGCGGCAACGTCGACACCCGCCTGGCGCGGCTGGCCGATCCGGCCCGCGACCTGCAGGCGATCGTCCTGGCCCGCGCCGGGCTGCGCCCGGTTGGGGCGCGAGCAGAGCGTCGGCGGGAGCCTCGACCCGAAGCGCTTCGTGCCCGCGCCGGGCCAGGGGACGCTCGCCCTGGAGGTACGCGCCGGGAGACGAGGCCGCCGCGCGCGCGGCCAGCGGGATCAGCGACCCGGCGACGTTCGCGAGCCTGCTGGCCGAGCGGGCGCTGGCGCGGGAGCTCGGCGCCGACTGCCACACGCCGCTGGGGGCATGGGCGAGCCCGGCGGGCGCAGCGGAGCTGCACCTGCGTGCGTGGGTCGGCCTGCCGGACGGCTCGGCCTGGGTGAGCGACGAGCTGTCCGGGGCGAGCGACGATCCCGACGGGCTGGCCAAGGCGATGGCGGGACGGCTGCGCAGCGCCGGGGCCCACGAGCTGCTGCAGCGCGCGAGCGAGATGGCGGGCGTGTGAGCCCAGCGGCGGGGGGCGGCCGCGTGTACCTGGTGGGCGCGGGTCCGGGGGACCCCGGCCTGATGAGCGCCCGTGCGCTCGAGCTGATCTCGATCGCCGATACGATCCTCTACGACCGCCTGATCCCCGAGGGCGCCCTCGACGGAGCCCGCGCGGACGCCGAGCTGGTGTTCGTCGGCAAGCAGGGCGGCGGGAGCTCGGCCGACCAGCAGCAGATCGAGGAGCTGCTGGTGGAGCACGCCCGCGCGGGCGCGACGGTTGTGCGCCTCAAGGGGGGCGACCCGTTCGTGTTCGGGCGCGGGGGCGAGGAGGCGCTCACCCTGCGCGCCGCGGGCATCCCGTTCGAGATCGTCCCGGGCGTGACCGCCGGGATCGCGGCCCCGGCCTACGCGGGCATCCCCGTGACCCAGCGGGGCCTCGCCAGCGCGGTCGCCCTCGTCACCGGCCACGAGGACCCCTCCAAGGCGGAGAGCGACCTCGATTGGGAGGCGCTGGCGGCCTTCCCGGGCACGCTCGTCCTGTACATGGGGGTCGCCCGCCTCGAGCAGATCGCCGCCGCGCTGATCGCCGCCGGGCGCCCTGCCTCCGAGCCGGCCGCGGTCGTCCAGGCCGGCACGCTGCCAGGCCAGCGCACCGTGCGGGCACCGCTCGGCGAGCTGGCGCAGGCGGTTATGGAGGCGGGCCTGCGCCCGCCGGCGATCACGGTCGTGGGGCCGGTCAGCGAGCTGGCGGAGCAGATCTCCTGGCACGCGTCCGGTCCGCTGGCCGGACGCACGGTGGCGGTTACCCGTGCACGGACCCAGGCGAGCGATATGGCACGGCGACTGCGGGCGCTCGGGGCACGCGTGATCGAGGCTCCCGTGATCCGCATTCGCCCGCTCGCCACCGACCCCGGGCGGCTCGACCTCTCCGGCTACGACCTGGTCTGCCTCACCAGCCCGAACGGGGTGCGGCTGCTGTTCGAGCAGCTGGCCGGTGTGGGCCTCGACGCGCGCGCTCTGGCCGGTGCGAAGGTCGCCGTGATCGGCCCCGGGACCGCCCGCGAGCTGGCCCACCACGGCATCCGCGCCGACGTCGTGCCGGAGCGCTTCGTAGCCGAGTCGCTCGTGCAGGCGCTCGAGCCGCTGACGGTGGACCGGGCCCTGATCGTGCGTGCCAGCGAGGCGCGCGACGTGCTGCCCGACGCCCTGCGCGCCCGCGGAGCCGAGGTCGAGGTGCTCCCCCTGTATGAGACCGTGGCCGAGCCGCTGGGCGAGCAGACGCTGACCGCCGCCCGGGGGGCCGACTACGTCACCTTCACCTCCTCCTCGACCGTGCGCTTCTTCCTGCAGGCGGCCGGCGGAGAGGCCGGCCTGGCGCCGTCCACGCGCGTGGTCTCGATCGGCCCCATCACGACCGCGACGCTGCTCGAGGCGGGCCTCACACCGGACCTCGAGGCCGAGCGCCACGACATCGACGGCGTGATCGAGGCGATCCTCGCCGACCAGGCCGCCTGAGGCGGGTGAGTGCCGCGGAGCATCGGCAGGGCGCGTCCGCGGCAGGACCCGCAAACCGGCGCGCGCTCGGGAACCCGCGACTTCACCTGCGGCTGACCGACTCCACCAACTCGCGCGCGCGGGAGCTGGCGGAGGCCGGAGCTCCGCACGGCACGATCGTGACGGCCGCCGAGCAGAGCGCCGGCAGGGGGCGGCAGGGACGCACCTGGTCCGCCCCCGCGGGGAGCTCGTTGCTGCTGTCCGTGCTGGTGCGCGACCCTCCGCAGATGCTCCCCTTGGCCGCCGCCGTGGCGGTCGCGGAGATCGTCGGCGAGACGGCGCTGATCAAGTGGCCCAACGACGTCGTGGTCGAGCAGGCGGAGGGACCACCGGCGAAGGTGGCGGGGATCCTGATCGAGGGGCGCCTGCAGGCGGGTTGGGCGGTGCTCGGGATCGGCCTGAACGTGGCGGTGCGACTTGCGGACCTGCCCGCAGAACTGCGCCCGGGAGGGAGCCGCCCGGCAGCCACGATGGGGCTCTCGGAGGGGGAGCTCGAGCCCACACTGGCGAGACTGCTCCAGGCGCTCGGGCGGCGCCTGGAGGAGTCCCCCGCTGCCACGCTGGAGGCCTGGCGTGCGCGCGACGCCCTGCTCGGTCGGCGGATCGAGTGGTCGGGCGGAAGCGGCATCGCGCGCGGCATCGACGGGGAGGGCCGCCTGATCGCGGAGGAGTCGCCCGGCCGGCGCACCTCGCTGGCCGCCGGGGAGGTGCACCTGCAGCGCGTCGGCTGAGCCGCCCGGACTGCACCTTTCGTACGACATCAGGCTAAAGCTCGGATCGTGGTGTGCCGACACGATCTACAGCGACCAAGGCAAGGATGCGGACCTCCCCTCCCATGGCACCCCCCGACGGTCCTTCGGGCCCTTCTTCGAAGCTTCGCGCGCGGATCTCCCGCGGGGCGAGCTGCCGGGCGCGCCTGGGGTCCCAGGCGGGGATGACGTTGATCGAGGTGCTGATTGCCTCCGTGATGGTGGCGATCATCGCGATCGGCACCTTCACGGCTTTCGACGCCGCGGGCAGGACCAGCGTCGACGAGCGCTCCCATGCCCAGGGGACCCTGCTCGTGCAGCAGGACCAGGAACGCCTGCGCGGCAACAGCACGACCACCCTGGAGCAGCTCGGGACGGTCGAAACCTACCGCGCCGAAAGCGGCATGTGCCTCGAAAAATCCGGCACCAAATACGTGTACTGGAACAGCGCCAACACCCTCTTCTGCGAAAAAGTCACGGGCTTCGCCGGCAACACCTACCTCGGCACCGTCTTCACGGTCACCTCCTCGGCGAGCTACGTATCGGCCGAAAAAGGCGGCGAAAAAGCCGCTTTCACATGCGAAAAAAGCGGCGGCTCGGCGAACTACCTGCAGACCAAATCGTCGGTCACCTGGCCGCTGCTCAAAGGCAGCGCCGTGAGCCAGAGCAGCGTCCTCAACGTGCCCACCAGCTACATCCTGCTCGTCAAGGTCCTGAACCAGAACAAAGAAGCCGTGGAAGGAGCGACCGTCTCGGTCGCGGGCGGCCCGAGCGCGAACACGCCTTCCTCCGGCTGCGTGACCTTCGGAGGCTTGTCCGCGGGGCCCTACGAAATCTCTGCAACAAAGGGCCTCGACGTGGACGCGCAGGGCAAGTATCCACCGGCCGCGCTGACGGGCATCACCCTGTCCTCGAACGCGGTGACCGAAGAGACCTTCACGCTCGCCGAACCAGGTTCGATCGCGGTCGAATTCGAAAGCAACGGCGTCGCGACGGGTATCACCAGCAACTCCTTCACCGCGCTCAACACCGAAATGAAAAGCCCGAACACCTACGTCGAACAGAGCGCGGCCCCGGTCTCAAAACTCAGCTTCGGAAGCGCCTTCCCGTTCAAAAGCAACCCCTACCGAGTTTGGGCGGGCGAGTGCGAAGCCAACAACCCTAAAACCGTCACCGAATCCGGTGAAAAACTCGAAAGTAAATCGGCGACGGTGGTCGCCGGCGCGACCACGACCGTCAAAGTCGAAGCGCCGGCCGTCAACGTCGAAGTCTTCGAAGGCACGAAAGCCAAAACCCTCAGCTTGCTGCCGAGCGCCGAATACGCCTACATCACCAACGAAGGCTGCAAAGCCGCCTCGTCCCAGAACCTCGCGAAACCCACCTACCAGCACAAAGTCGCGATGACCGCCGGCCACCTCGAAACCGCGTACAAGTACCAGCCCTACGCCAAAGAACTGGTGCTCTGCGTGACCGCCTTCACGCCGGTCGTGGGCAAAGAAGCAGAAAAAAAATACTTCCGCAACACGTTCAAAATCGAAAACGTCAAAAAAGCCGGTACCGGGACGTACAAATTCTACCTGCAGGAAGTCAAAACCACCGAAGACAGCGGGGCGGAATCAAGCACGGTCGCGGGCGTCAAGAAATGTCCGTGACCTCCCAGACATCCCTTCCGGCTGTGCTCGCCGCCGAGGACGGAATGACGCTGATCGAGCTGCTCGTGGCGATGGCCGCCGCGATCGTGGTGATGTTGGCGCTGTTCGCGACGCTCGAGTTCTCCGCCAGACAGGAGTCGCGCATCACCGAACGGGTGCAGGCGAACCGTGGTGGGCGCTACGCGATGACCGAGATGGTCGAAAACCTCCACTCGGCCTGCGTCGGCTTCAATGCCGACGCGATCCAGGCTCCGAGCACGAAACCGACCAGTCCCCTGGGCGAACTGGGCCCGACCGATCTCTGGTTCATCAGCGCCAACGGCAGCCCCTCGAGCGGCGAAGCGGTGATCAAAACAGTCTACGAGCACGACGTGCACTGGGTCTCCACGGGGAAAAGCTCCACCGGCGAAACGCTCGGCACGCTGACCGACTACTCATTCGAAAGCACTGCCGGCAGCGGGCCGTCCAGCAAATCCGGCAAGTGGGAATTCCCGACGCTGGAATCGAAAAACGCAAAAGCGCGGGTGCTGGCGACCAATGTGATCCCTCAGAGCCTGTCGGGGACCTCGACGATCTTCCAGTACTACAAGTTCACGACGACCCGCAGGCGAATTCGTGCAGGTCACCTCGGCCATTCCCACGGCGGCCACGGAAAACAAGATCGTCAAGGTGGGCATCGGCTTCACGGCGACGTCCACCGCCGGAAACACGAAAAAAGGCTACGGGATGTCTCCCTTCAGCGACTCCGTCGTGCTTCAGGCTGACCCCGGCGGAAACGACCGAAGAAGCGGTGAACGAACCATGCACGTGAAATCGGCCAAGGTCCCCGAGCCATCGTCCCGGCGATCGCGCTTGGCGCGCGCTCGCGACGAGGGCGGCTTCGCGATGATCGTCGCGCTGGTGGTGCTCGTCGTCGGCATGCTGCTGGCCGCCGCTGCCTTCTCGGCTGTAAACGACGACTCCCAGCAGACCCGGACTTACATCGTCCAGCAGAAGGCCTATGCGGCGGCGCAGGCCGGGCTCCAGGAGTTCAAATATGAACTGGGGGCGAACTCGAACTACTGGTCGACGTGCCCGAAAACCGCGAAACCGATCACGGTCCCCGGCACCACGGACGAGACCTACACGTACCGCCTGATCCCCTCGGGAAAACACACCCAGCCAGAATGCGAAGCAAAAAAACAGGCCGCTCTGATCGAAACCACCGGATCGGCGAACGGCACCTTCCGAGTCGAAGCGACGGGCAGCGTGCCCGGTAAGTGCGGGGAAAAAGTTCTCACGGGAAAAGGCTTCACCGAAAACGCCCAAAACAAAGCCTGCACCCGTTCCATCGTGGCGACCTTCACCCACCCCGGGTTCATCAACTACGTGTTCGTGAGCAACTACGAAATCCTGGATCCCGTGACCGAGTCTCCCGAACCGAGCGACTGCGAACAGTACTACAAAGAACGAACCGCGAAAAAAGTCAAAGACTGCACGACGATCGTGTGGAGATCCACCGACAAAGTGAACGGGCCATTCCACACGAACGACGGTGCCGACACCAAACGGGCTCATCGTTCGGGCGCGAAGGCGACAACGACGCGATCGAGATGAACCAGGGGCACTACAACGGCACGCCCAGCCTTCACGGTAGCGGCTTCACGGAAGAAGCCGGGCACGCTGCTGCCCCCGGAAACGGACGCCGAACTGCTCGAAACAGCCGAAACCGGATACAAATTCAAAGGCAGAACCGCGATCGTGCTGGAAGAAGGCACCCCCAACAAATTGAAAATCACCCAGTGGGGAAGCGGCAAAGAAGTAACCGAAACCAAGAGCTTCCCCAACAACGGCGTCGTCTTCGTGGAAAACGGCTCCAAAGGCTGTGGCATCTCGTACACGCCCTTCCAGGCCAAATACGTCGGCGACCTGGAATGCGGCAACGTTTATGTCCGGGGCCAATACAGCGAATCGCTCACCATCGGCGCAGCCAACGACGTGATCGTGGACGGCAACACCACCACCACCGGTGGGAGTGCCGGGGGAGAACCCACGGGTACCGCCACCCTCGGGCTGATCGCGACCAACTTCGTACGGGTATATCACCCCGTAAAGGGGGAAAACGGCTCGGCAAACCACGAATTTGAAGCGAAGATCGAAGCCGCCAAACTCACGGAACTCAAGGAAGTGACGTCGTTCACCGGGGTTGAAAAAGGTGCTTCGATCGAAGGGCCGGAAATACCTGTCGGCGACACAGTGAGCGCCTTCAACTCGGCTGCTAAAACGATCACGCTCACTGAAAAAGCCAAAAAAGAAGTCAAAAAAGAATTTAAAAACAAATTCAAAATCCCGGGACTGTGCGGCAGCAAAACGTGCGAAAACACGTCCTCGACCTGCAACGAGGAAAACATGACGGCGGCCGAAGCCGAAAAAGCCAACGAACTCGTCGGCGCAGGGTCGCCGTCCAACGTCATCGTCGACGGGGCGATCCTGAGCACCAAACACTCTTGGATCGTCGACAACTACCTGTGCGGCAGCGGCCTCGGAACGCTGACCGTGTGGGGCTCGATCGCGCAGTTCTGGCGAGGTCCCGTCGGCCGGTCGCCTGACGGCTACTCAACCAAGAACTACAACTACGACGAACGGCTGAAGACCAACCAGCCGCCGAGCTTCCTCTCGCCCACGACCACCGGTGCGTGGAAAGTGGAGCGCGAGACCGCTCCTCCGGAATAGACGCACCCCCTCGGGGCGAGCAGCGCGCACGTGCGTGGCGAGCGCCCAGTAGGGGGCCCCGCCAGGAGCGTCGATGGTCCTGTGCGCCTACAGCTCGCCGTCGAGCGGTGCGAGCTCGCCGTCGGGGTGAAAGCCGTTCTGGGAGTCCGGCCCCCCCGAGCCCGAGGCGTCCGCAGACCGCGGGGCCTTCGCCTTGCGCGAGCGGCCCTTGGAGGCGCGGACCTCCTGGCCGCCCGTGAGGTCCCGGCCGCCGGCTGCTTTCGCGGTGCGCGGCGAATCGACCTCGGCGGGCGTCTTGGCGCCGGTGGACGCCTTGCCGTTGGACGCCTGGACATCCTTGGAGTCCTGCCCCTTGGCGCCCTTGCGCCGACGGCGGCCGTTGCGTGCGCGCCGCTTGGGGAAGTTGCGCAACAGCTCCCGGGCCAGGGCGGGGGGCTTGCGGGCCATCCGGGTGCGCGCGCCGCGCAGGGCCTCCTCCGCCTCCGGGGTGTGGGCGAGGGCGGCCGCCAGCAGGGCAGCGGCGAGCCGGCGATCCTGCTTGCGGGCCGCGTGGATCAGCCGCCGGGCGTTGCGGGCGTGGGCGCCGCCGGCGGAGTTGACGAGCAGGCCGAGCAGGCGCTTGGTCTCCGGCCAGCGCTGGACCGCGTACTCCTCGTGGACGTCGCGGGTGTACTCCGCCAGGCGCCAGATCCAGGCGTTGGCCTGGTCGCGGCGGCCGATGCGGCGCTCGACGAGCGCGCGGAGCATGATCTTGGAGGCCTCCTTGCGCTCCTCCTTGGGCCACCCGCCGATGATGTCGATCGCCTCGTCGAAGGAGTCGGGGTCGCGCAGGGCGGCGATGTCGGCCAGCGCCCGCAGCCGCAGCTGGGGGTTCTTGTTGCGCTGTACGGCGGTGATCAGGAAGCGGTTCTTGAGCTCCCCGCTGCGGTCGAAGTGGAGCATCGCCCGTGCCCGGCGCCAGCCGCTGGGTGCCACCCGGGCACCCGCCAGGGCCGCCCACAGGTGCTGCTCGCCATAGTCCAGGTACTCGACCGCGATCCGCCACAGCTCGCGCTCGAAGACCGCGAACCGGCGCTCCTCCTCGGCGCACACCGGTAGCACCCGGCGCTCCACGCGGACCCGGCGCCCGCGACCGCGACGGACGGGGCCGACCACGATCGCCCCGCCGCGGTAGACGTCGCGGTCCAACAGCGAGTGCAGCGTGACGACCGGGTCGTCGTGCTTGGTGGCGGGGTGGACGAAGTCCACGACCAGGCCCGCCTCCTTGCCGGGGTGACGGCGGGTGACGCGGCCCACGCGCTGCTGGTAGATGCGCTTGGAGGCCGTCGGTGCGAGGTGCACGCAGACGGTGGCACGGGGGCTGTTCCAGCCCTCGGCCAGCAGCTGGGCATTGATCAGCACGTCGATCTCGCCGCGCTCGTAGCGCGCCAGGATCCCGACGAGCTCGCGCTTGGGGGTCTCGCCGGAGACGGCCTGGGCCTTGATGCCCTCGGCGCGGAAGGCTTCGGCGAGGTTGTAGGCGTGGCGGACGCCGGCCGCGTAGACGACGCCTGGAACACCGTTGAAGCGGGTCTTGTAGAGGTTGGCGACGGCCAGGTTGAAGGGCTGCTGGTCGAGCAGTTTGGCGAGCTCGTCCTGGTCGAACTCGGTGTCCACCTCGCCCCGGCGCAGGGGCACCTTGGCGATCGTCCTGACGCCCACGCCGGGAGAGATGCGTACGCAACGCAGGGGCGAGATCACCCCGCGGCGGGCTGCAGCGGCGAGGTCGAAGCGAGAGGTCTGGGTGGGGAACAGGTCGGTGACGTGGCGGGCGATGAGGGCGCCCGTGGCGGTCATGCCGATGAAGATCGGGCCCGTCCAGTTGCGGATCGCCGCGCTCGTCTTCTCGCCGAGGGCGGTGTGGGCCTCGTCGCAGATGACGATCGTGTAGGCGCTCGAGATCTCGCCGGCGTTGCGGACGAACCACTGGTAGGTCTCGACGGTGACGGGGCCTTTGGCGGAGTCCTCGCCCTTCAGCAGGGGCCGGCTGATGCGCTTCTTGTAGCCGCGGTCGCGCAGCTCGCCGAGGAACTGGTCGACGAGGTTGCGCCGGTGGGTGAGGATCAGGATCCCGCCGGTCTGGGAGGCCTCGACGAAGCCGAGTGCGGCCACCGTCTTGCCGGCGCCCGTGGCGTGCTCGAACCAGAAGCGCTTGGCGGCGTTGGGGTCCTCGGGCTGGTCGGCCAGGGACCTCCTCTTCCTCGCCCTCCTCTACCCAGTCGCTGGGGCTCCTCGCCGTCGCCCTGGAGCTCGGGCTCCTCGACCGGCTCCTCCTCGTCGTCGATGTCGGAACTGTCGAGCAGCTCCTCCTCGAGCTCGTCATCGTCGTCGTCCTCGTCGGGAGCCGCGCGGGCCACGGGCCCGAGGTCGTCGTCATCGTCGTCCTCGTCGTCCTCGAGCTCGTCCTCGTCCTCGTCGAGCTCTTCGTCCTCCTCGGAGTCCTCCACCGCCGCCGGCTCCTGCGCGCCGCCGTTGGCGGGTGCGGGCTCGTCGAGCCCGAGGATCGCGGCCGAGGCGAGCAGCTCCGGGGAGGCCGACCCATTGGAGCGACCATTGCCCCCGGAGACCTTGCGCTGCTCCTCGGCCAGCAGCGCGGTGAGGGTGCCGGACAGGGCGTCCACCTGGTGGGCGGACAGGACCGTGCCGTCGGTGAGCGTGGGCTCCTCCTCGAAAAGGACCCGTTCGAGGCCCAGCAGCAGCGAGAACTCCCTCCTCCAGGCGGTGGAGGGGCTGGTGCGCTTGGGGTCCTCCTCGAGCTCGGCGAGGGCCATGTCGAGAGCCGCGCGACGGGGAGTGCCGGGGGCGAGCGCCTGCGCGGGATCCTCGCCCTCGTGCAGGAAGCGCTCGCGGACGAGCTTTTCCGCCCGCGCGATGTCGGCAGAACTTGGGATCGACGCGGCCCGTGGGGCCGCTGAGGCGGACTCGGCCATGCGGCAATGACTTCGAGACTGGAACGCGCTGAAAGTGCTACTTCGGCGCGGCTTGAGTACGCGACGGCGCCTTCCTCGCACCGTCTGCCGGACGCTAACGGAGCCCCCGGCTGTGTTGTAGGTGAGGATATAACACCCGCAGGCGCCATCCAAGAGGTCTGGACAGCCCCCTTCATCTGCGACCCTGTGCGGCGATGAGCATCACGCGGGTGGCGATCGCGGCGGCGGGCCTGGGGCTCGCAGCGCTCGTGGTGGTGGGCCTGGTGCAGCTCGGAGGCTCCTCGGACGCCCCCTCCCCCTCGAAGCTCACGTTGGCGCAGATGCGCTCGCAGCTGACCGGCTCGCCGGCGCCGCTGGCGAGCCTCCACGGGCAGGCCAACGCACTTCTCGGTGGGGGAATGGGGGCACTGAAGGCGCGCCTCGCGACGCTCCATGGCCGCGCGGTGGTGATCAACAAGTGGGCCTCCTGGTGCGGGCCCTGCCGTGGGGAGTTCGGGGTCTTCCAGCGGGTATCCCTGAAGGACGGCCGCGAGGTGGCCTTCCTCGGGATCGACTCCGAGGACAGCCAGCGCGAAGCGGCTCGCTTCCTGAGGTCCTCGCCCGTGAGCTACCCGAGCTACTTCGATCCGCGCGGCAGCATGGGCCTCGCCGTGAGCGACTCGAGCTTCACGCCGGTGACCGTCTTCCACGGAGCCCACGGGGGCCTGTTCATCCACCAGGGCCCGTATCAGAGCGACGGGGAACTGGAACGCGACATCGTCCGCTACGGGCTGGACGCCTGAGCGGGGAAGCGGGACGCGATGCCCGAGCTCCGCATCGACCCCCTCAGCGGGCACCGGACGATCGTCGCCGGGGAGCGGTCGCGGCGGCCGGGGGGAGAGCCGCGCTCTGTGCCCTCGGCCCCGATAGACCCCGCCGGCGACCCCTTCGCGGAGGGACACGAGGACCGGACTCCACCCGAGCTGTATGCGCTGCGTGAAAACGGAACGGCGCCCAACTCCCCGGGCTGGCGGGTGCGGGTGGTGCCGAACCTGTACCCGGCGCTGTCCGCACCGGCGCCCGAGGGCAGCCCGGGGACAGGGGCGGTGGCGGAGGAGCCGGGCGGCCGCGGGGGCACGCCGCAGGAGCTGTTCGTATCGCTGCCCGCGACCGGTGCCCACGAGGTGATCGTCAACGGCCCGGAGTCCGTGACCTCGCTGGCGGAACTGGACCGCCAGCAGGTGGTGGCCGCCGTGGAGACTTGGCGGGAGCGGATGCGGGCGCACGAGCGCAGCCCCTACGTGCAGCTGATCGTCAACGAGCGCTGGAGGCGGGGGCCTCGCTGCCGCACACCCACGCCCAGTTGTACGCGCTGGACTTCGTCCCGGGCGACGTGGCCCGCGAGCGGGAGCGGGCCGGCGCCTACACGACCCGCACGATGGGCTCGAGCCTGCTCGGCGACCTCGTGGCCGAGGAGGTGCGCCGCGGCCGAGCGGGTGGTGGCGATCGACGAGGAGGCCGTGCTGATCGCGCCGTGGGCCTCGCGGCTGCCGTTCCAGCTGATGCTCGCCCCGCGCCGGCCCCGGCCACGCTTCGAGGAGGGGGGGCCGTCGGGGGCGTCGCTGCTGCACGACGGGCTGTGCAGACTGGCCCGCCACCTGGGCTCCAGCCCGCCGCTGAACATGTGGGTGCGAACCGCCCCCCGGGGAGCGGAGGACTTCTGCTGGCGGATCGACGTTCTGCCCCGGCTCACCCACCTCGCGGGACTCGAGCTTTCGACCGGGATCAACCTCAACATCGTCTCGCCGGAGGACGCCGCCGCCGCCCTGCGCGACGCCTGAGGGCGCCGCGAGAAGACCCGGCCCGGCCACGGGAGCTAGGCTGGCGGCCGTCGATGGCGCCCGAGGAACGCTTAGTGCCCCGCTTCGCCGCCGAGCCCCCACACGAGGGGCTTCCTGGCGGGCGCTGGGAGGAGCGCCTGGAACGGGAGCTGCTGGGCGCCGCCCTGGCGCTCGAGTCCGAACAGCCGGACCTCGGCGACCCGGGAGAGATCCGCTGGTACCCCGACCGCACCTGGCACGGGCGCACCTACGTGCCGGCCACGGCGCGCACCAGCGGCGGGTTCGAGCTGTTCGGGTACGTCCGCTTCCTGCCCGGCGAGGATGGGGGCGAGCCGGGTGAGTTCGCCGCCTGGGTGGACTTCACCGACCAGACGGCCGAGCTCAACCCCGATTGGCGGCTGGACCTGTGTGACGAGGTGATCGGGCGCTGGCGGGGCGAGCAGGGGGCTGTGGCGGCGATGACGCTGATCTGGGGGCACCCGCTGGTGTCCTCCGGCCACGTGGCGACGGCCGAGCTGGCGGGCCTCGCGGTGGACCAGTGCGAGCTGGTCGAGGAACGCTTCACGATGATCGCCCCCGACGACTACCGGGGGGACCTGCTGGAGGTCAAGCTGTTCGACTCCAAGAAGAGGGAGCTGGCGAGCGAGTCGCTCTACGACGAGGACGAGGACGAGGACGAGGACGACGAGTAGGGGAAGCGGCGGGGCGCCCGGGCGTGGCGGGGCGCCCGGGCGGGTCTAGCCGCCGTGTTCGTTGGCCTTGAAGGAGCGGGCTTCCGCCGCTTCTTCGGCCTCGAGCTGCCTGCGGGCGGCGGCTTCGCTGGATTGCTTGGACCCGCGGGAGTGCTTGTGGGCGTGGGTGCCTTTGTGACGGGTCTTGGTGGCGCCGGCGCCTCTCGAGCCCTTCGTCTTGTGCTTACGCCTGTTGGCCTTTTTGGCCGCCTCGGCGGCGGCCGCCGCGCGCGCGGTGTCGGCCGCTTCCAACTGCTTCTTCTTGACCTCGGCCCGTTCGGCCGCTTCGGTGGACTTCTGGCTCGTGCTCGCCTGGGTGGAGGTTTCGGTGGTCGGCTGGGTGTCGGTGGATTCGGTGGCTTCGGCGGACGCTTCGCCGCCCGCTTCGCCGCCACCACCTCCACCGCCGCCGGAGGACCCGCATCCGGCCAGCACCAGCAGGGCAAACGCGACCAGCACCAAGTAGCGGGCGCGGCGCAGGCGCGCCCTCGCGGAGGTGCTCGGCATCATTCGATCGTCGCAGTCGGGGTGGAGTGTTTGCGCCGGTTATTGGTCCCCGAACTCGTCGGTTCGTGGGAGGTACCGCCCGAGACGGGGGCTTTCTTGGTTGCCTGGGGAGCGCTGGGGGTTTTGGGCTTGGCGGGGCTCTTCGGTTTGGTCTGGGCGGTCTGCTTATTGCCCTGGGACTTCTTCTTGGCTTCGGCTTCGGCCTTTGCCTTAGCGGTGGCTTCGAGCTTCTTGACCTTTTCGGCGGCTTCCTTTTCTTTCTTTTTGGCCTGTTTCTCGGCGTCTTCTTCGCGCTTCTTGGCCTTCTGGGTGGCTTCCTTTTCCCGTTTGGAGGCGTTGCTTTCGGCGGCTTCTTCGCGCTCCTTGGCTTCCAGGGCGGTCAGCACTTCGCGATCCTTGCTGGCTTCGTCGTTTTCGGCCCGCTTCTGTTCGGCTTCTTCGGCGCGTTCGGCGGCGGAGGTGGTGGCGGCCGAGTTACCGGAGTGGCTTTTGAGCTTCGCCCCGCAGCCGGTCCCGGCGCCGAGCAGGACCAGCGCGAGCGCAACCGCGAGGAGCGATTTGATTCTGGGAGAGCCGGCCGACGTCCGCGCGCCGGCATCACCCGAGCAGAGCAACCGACGCCACATGAAACCCAAGCTACCAGCAGGTCTTGGGACCCTCAAGGTGCGAACGGGAGGATTCGCGGGCCCCGCGCACGGTGCAACGGTCTAGACTTTGCGTTGCAGGGCAGGGGAGAGGGCGACCAGGTCGTGTGGTTGGCGACTAAAGGACCCCCCTGTTACGCCGGCGTGGGGCCGGGGAAGAGAAACACCCGAGGGAGGCAAGTGATGCGGTTGACGGGGCTGAGGCTGAGAAGCGTGGCGCTGGCGGCGATCGTATGCGGGGCCTGTGCCCTGCTTGGCGCCCCGAGCGGCGCGATGGCGTCATCGACGCTGAAAACGACCTGGATGAAGGGCGCGACGGCACCCAATACCCCGAAGAAGTTCGACAAGGTGGGGGTCATCAAGATCGGCAACAAGAAGGCGCCAAACGTGCTCGTGATCGAGCCGGGCACCTCGGGTGGCGGGGCCTACTTCACGCCTCTGGCCAAGTGGCTGAACGAACTCGCCCCGGAATGGCAGGTGTGGGCCGTGGAACGCCGCGAGAACCTGCTCGAGAACCAGAAGGAGCTCGACAAGTTCAAGGGCGGGAAGGTCAAAGGATCTGAATTCTTCAAGTACTACCTCGGCGAATACGGCAAGGGCACCAAGGGCACCTTCAAAGCCGTGACCTTGACCGAAGCGGTCAAGGACGGGGGTCGCGAATGGGGCATGGCCGTGGCGGTCGAAGATCTGCACGCGGTCATCGAAGCGGCCAAAAAGGTGAGCGGCAAGTTGGGCGGCAAGTTGGTGCTGGCCGGGCACTCGCTGGGCGGTTCCGTTGTGACCGCCTACGCGACCTGGGACTTCGGCGGTAAGCCGGGGGCCGAAGGCCTCTCCGGCCTGGTCTACATCGACGGAGGCTCGGGCCCGACGCCGATCAGCGCCGAAGCAGCTGAAAGCAAGGTCCACGTCCTGTCCGAAAATTCGCCCTGGTTGGCGTTCGGAGGTATCCCGTCGCCGCTGCTGGGCCTCTTCTCGATGACCGGTTCGGCGCTCTCCGACCTTGAACCGAACACGGAATCGACCGAGCAGACGTTCTCGCTGCTGCCGGAAAACCTGCACACCCACAATTCCAAAGGCGAACTCGTCAAATCGACCAACGAAAGCGCCTTCGGCTACGCCGTCAACGTCGGCACCTCACCCCCGAACCTGGCAGCGGCCCAGGTACACGCCGGAGCGGGGCTTGTCGAACAGGGCCCCGGTGAACCGTACGCGTGGGACGGGACTGGGGCGCTGACCCCGATCGAGCGCTACGCGGAAATGCTCGCGGGAGTGGGCGTGAAGGGCGCGGACGGCAGCGAGTGGTACTTCCCCGAACGGCTCACGATCGACACCGGGGCGGTGGGCAACGGGATCAACAACCCGGCCCAGGCGGTTCTTGGCGAGCACGCCGTCCACGGAACCGAACTGCCGACCTCGCTGCACATCCTGGCGATCAACTCCGAATTGGACAAATTCGCCGGCGGCGGCTTCACGACGTTGAACTTCGCCCAAGAACTGGCGGAACAGTCACACATCCCGATGGGCCAGGTGACGTTGATCAACGAGGAAGAAACCTACGCCCACAACGACCCCAACGGTGCCTACCCGACCAACGCCTTCGTGGAAGCGCTGGTGCCGTTCCTGAAAGGCGCCTGAGCAGATCCGGGCACGGGTGGCTGCCGAGTGGTGGCCGCCCGTGGGCCCGCCGAACCTCTGAGGCCCTACGCCCCTGCCGGCTGAGCCTCGGCACGTGGAGGTCCCGGGGCGCGGAGTTCCTGGGAGACGCGCTCGGCGCTGGCCTGGGCGCGGCGGGTGGTGCTGGCCAGGCCGAGGCCCAGCACGGCCACGCCGCAGGTGGCGACGATCCACCAGCCAGCCTCGGCACCTGAAAGGAAGCCCGGACCCACGAGTCCGCTGGCACCGACGGCGAGCGCGCCGGAGATGGCCACCCCCAAGGTCTGGCCGACCTGGCGGGAGGTGGATGCCACGGCGGCCGCCACCCCGGCCTGGGCGGCGGGCATCCCGATGATCGCCGTGTTGGTGATGGGCGGGTTGACCATCCCGAATCCCGCTCCGAACAGCAGGTAGGCGGGCAACAGCTCAGCCAGGGGCGTGGTGCGGGTGATGGAGCTCATAAGGGCGCCACCGAGGCCAAGTCCGATGCCTCCGAGCAGCAGGCCGAGGCGCGGCCCACGACGGCCCAGGATGCGACCCGACAGGGGGGCGAAGACGAGCGTGCCGGCCGCGATCGGCAGCGTCATGAGGCCGGCGTGGAGCGCCGAGAGCCCTCTCACCTCCTGCAGGTAGAGGGTGTTGAGCAGCAGGAAGGCTCCCAGCGCCGCGAACGCGAGCACCGCGATGGCGCTGGCGCTCGAGAACGGGACACTGCGGAAGAACCGCATTTCCAGCAGCGCCTCGGTGCGGCGGCGCTCGTAGGGAACCAGGGCCGCCAGCGACAGGGCGGAGAGGGCGAACAGTCCGAGCGTCTGGGCCGAGGTCCAGCCCGCTTTGGGGGCGGCGATGATCGCGTAGGTCAGGGAGGCCAGCATCACGATCACGAGCACCTGGCCCACCGGGTCCAGCCGCCGGGGATGGGGGGCTCGGGACTCGGGAACGAAGCGCATCGCCAGGAGGAAGGCGAGGATCCCGATCGGGACGTTGATCCAGAAGATCGACCGCCACCCGACACCATCCACCAGCAGGCCGCCGAGGACGGGCCCGAGGGCAAGGCTGATGCCCACCGTTGCTCCCCACACCCCGATCGCCTGGGCCCGCTCGCGCGGATCGGTGAAGACGTTGCGGATGATCCCCATCGCCACCGGGTTGAGCATCGAGCCACCGACAGCCTGGAGCATGCGGAAGGCGATCAGCAGGCCGAGGGTGGTGGCCACGCTGCAGAGCAGGCTCGCGATGGTGAAGATCACGAGCCCGGCCTGGAAGACGCGCCGGCGCCCGAGGCGGTCCCCCGTCGAGCCGCCGAGAATCAACAGGCACGCGAGCACGAGAGTGTAGGCATCCACGATCCACTGGAGCCCCGCAACGCGGGCGTTGAGCTCCCGTCCAATTGACGGCAGGGCGACGTTCACGATCGTGTTGTCGAGCCCGACGATGAGCAGGCTCATGCAGCAGATGCCGAGGATCAGCCGCCGGCGGCGGCGGTCCGGGCCAGCACTCGGTGTCGTCGTCCGAGGGTCGTCCACGACCCCCTAGTCTGCCCGCTCGCGACCGCTTCCCGGTCACGGGGTGGCGAATCCGGCGCGCAGGCCTTTCCCCGCAGGCGGCCCCTCAGTACCGGAAAGCAGCCGTGAAGGCGGCCGCCGTGAAGCTGCTTTCGTTGTGGACCTTCACCTCGAGGTATTCGCCGGCAACCGCCGTGATGGTGTGGGATTCGTCCGAACAGGACGTGCCCGTCACGTTGCATTTCAATTCGCTGGCGACGCCGTTCTTCAGCACAGTCGCAGTGAACGTAACGCTCGCGCTCGATTCGACCCGCAGGCTTTTGATCGACATGCCTCCAGGGGGCACCGGCCCGAACGCGAGCCCCGTGGTGTTGGTGGTGAAGCCGCTTGAGATGCAAGCGCCTTTCGTGCCGAGGCTCGACACGGTCAAGCATTCTTCCCCTTTGGCAGCCATGGTGGCGCCTTTTGTGCCCCACGTCACGATCGCGGCAGTGGTGCCTTCTTTCCCTTCTTTGCCTTCTTTGCCTTCTTTCCCTTCTTTGCCTTCTTTGCCTTCGGGCCCTTCTTTGCCTTCCGGCCCCGTCGCGCCGGTCACGCCTTTTTCGCCTTTTTCTCCGGTCGTCCCTTTTTCGCCCTTTTCAGAGAGCACCTCCCAGAAGGTCGGCGCCGTCGACGGTTTGTTTCCTTTGTTCGCGGCTTTGAGCGAGACGTAGCTCGAGCCGCTTTCCCGGACCGCGTCGCCTTTCGCGTATTCCGTCCCAACCGCCCATTCCCCGCGCCAATTCACTTCCCCACGTTCGCCTTTTTCGCCTTTTTCGCCTTTTTCCCCTGTCGTGCCTTTTTCCCCGGTCGTGCCTTTTTCGCCTTTTTCGCCGGTGCTTCCCGAGATGCCTTTTTCGCCGGTCGTGCCTTTTTCGCCTTTTTCTCCGTTCGCCCCCGTTTCGCCTTTCACGCCCTGGGCGCCCTTTTCAGCGAGGACTTCCCAGAATGTCGGGGCCGTCGACGGTTTGTTGCCTTTGTTCGAAGCTTTGATCGAAACGTAGCTCGTCCCGCTTTCCCGGACGGCGTCGCCTTTTGCGTATTCCGTCCCGACGGCCCATTCCCCGCGCCAGGTCACTTCCCCACGTTCGCCTTTTTCGCCCGTCGTGCCTTTTTCGCCTTTTTCGCCTGTGGCGCCGGTGCTACCTTTTTCGCCTTTTTCGCCGGCCGTCCCGCTGCTACCTTTTTCGCGCCCGTCGCGCCCGTGGCGCCTTTTTCGCCGGCGGTCGCCGGTCGTGCCTTTTTCGCCTTTTTCGCCGGTCGCGCCGGTAGCACCTTTTTCCCCCACGCCTCCGGCTTCGCCTTTGACGCCCTTTTCAGCGAGGACTTCCCAGAACGTCGGGGCCGTCGACGGTTTGTTGCCTTTGTTCGAAGCTTTGATCGAGACGTAGCTCGTCCCGCTTTCCCGGACAGCGTCGCCTTTCGCGTATTCCGTCCCAACCGCCCATTCCCCGCGCCAGTTCACTTCCCCACGTTCGCCTTTTTCGCCCGTCGAGCCTTTTTCGCCTTTTTCGCCTGCTTCGCCGGCAGCGCCTTTCGCGCCCGTCGCGCCCGTTTCGCCGCGTTCCCCGGTTTCGCCGACGGCGCCTTTCGCACCCGTCGCGCCTGTTTCGCCGCGTTCGCCTTTTTCGCCACGTTCCCCGGTTTCGCCGACGGCGCCTTCCGCACCCGTCGCGCCTGTTTCGCCGCGTTCGCCGCGTTCCCCGGTCGAGCCTTTGGCCCCAGTGGCGCCCGTTTCGCCCTGCACGCCCTGGAGACCTTTCGCCCCCGTTTCGCCCCGTTCGCCTCGTTCGCCACGTTCCCCGGTTTCGCCGACGGCGCCTTTCGCACCGGTCGCGCCTGTTTCGCCGCGTTCGCCTTTTTCGCCACGTTCCCCGGTTTCGCCGACGGCGCCTTTCGCACCCGTCGCGCCTGTTTCGCCGCGTTCGCCCGTCGCACCGATCGCGCCTTTCGCCCCAGTGGCGCCCGTTTCGCCCTGCACGCCCTGGAGACCTTTCGCCCGTTTCGCCCAGTTCGCCGCGTTCCCCGGTTCGCAGCGCCTTTCGCACCAGTCGCGCCCGTTTCGCCTCGTTCGCCGCGTTCCCCGGTTTCGCCGACGGCGCCTTTCGCACCGGTCGCGCCGGCTTCGCCACGTTCGCCGCGTTCCCCGGTTTCGCCGACAGCGCCTTTCGCACCCGTCGCGCCTGTTTCGCCGCGTTCGCCCGTAGCACCGATCAGGCCTTTGGCGCCAGTCGCGCCGGTTTCGCCCTGCACGCCCTGGAGACCTTTAGCGCCAGTTTCGCCACGTTCGCCTCGTTCGCCGCGTTCCCCGGTTTCGCCGACGGCGCCTTTCGCACCGGTCGCGCCGGCTTCGCCACGTTCGCCCGTCGCGCCCGTCGCGCCTCTCGCGCCAGTCGCACCCGTTTCGCCTTGGCACGCCCTTGGATGCCTTTCGCGCCGGTTTCCCCAGCCGCACCTTTGGCGCCGGTGGCGCCAGTTTCGCCACGTTCTCCTTTTTCACCACGTTCCCCGGTTTCGCCCGCAGCCCCTTGCGCGCCGGTAGCTCCGGTTTCGCCACGTTCGCCCGTCGCGCCCGTCGCGCCTCTCGCGCCAGTCGCACCCGTTTCGCCCTGGACCCCTTGGATGCCTTTCGCGCCGGTTTCCCCAGCCGCACCTTTGGCGCCGGTGGCGCCAGTTTCGCCACGTTCTCCTTTTTCACCACGTTCCCCGGTTTCGCCCGCAGCCCCTTGCGCGCCGGTAGCTCCGGTTTCACCACGTTCGCCCGTCGCGCCTTTGGCACCAGTCGCACCCGTTTCGCCCTGCACGCCCTGGAGACCTTTCGCCCCAGTTTCGCCCCGTTCACCGCGTTCGCCGGTTTCCCCAGCAGCGCCTTTCGCACCCGTGGCGCCCGCTTCGCCACGTTCGCCCGTAGCGCCGGTCAGGCCTTTGGCACCAGTCGCACCCGTTTCGCCCTGCACGCCCTGGAGACCTTTCGCCCCAGTTTCGCCTCGTTCGCCGCGTTCGCCGGTTTCGCCAGCAGCGCCTTTCGCACCCGTGGCGCCGGTTTCGCCACGTTCGCCGGTTTCGCCAGCAGCGCCTTTCGCGCCGGTAGCTCCGGTTTCGCCCTGCACGCCCTGGAGGCCTTTCACCCCAGTTTCGCCCCGTTCACCGCGTTCCCCGGTTTCGCCGACGGCGCCTTTCGCGCCAGTGGCGCCGGTTTCACCGCGTTCCCCGGTTTCGCCGACGGCGCCTTTTGCGCCAGTGGCGCCGGTTTCGCCACGTTCGCCGGTTTCGCCAGCAGCGCCTTTCGCACCCGTGGCGCCGGTTTCGCCACGTTCGCCGGTTTCGCCAGCAGCGCCTTTCGCACCCGTGCCGCCGGTTTGGCCACGTTCGCCCGTCGCGCCCGTAGCGCCTTTTGTACCCGTGGCGCCCGTAGCGCCTTCGGCACCAGTCGCCCCTATTTCGCCCTGCACGCCCTGCAGGCCTTTCGCGCCGGTGGCGCCCGTTTCACCACGTTCGCCGCGTTCGCCGCGTTCGCCGGTTTCCCCCGCCGCGCCTCTCGCGCCAGTCGCGCCCGTTTCGCCGCGTTCACCGGTTTCGCCGGCCGCGCCTCTCGCCCCAGTCGCGCCGGTTTCACCCTGGACGCCCTGGATGCCTTTTGCTCCAGCTTCGCCCCGTTCGCCCCGTTCGCCGGTTTCTCCAGCAGCGCCTTTTGCGCCAGTGGCGCCCGTTTCGCCACGTTCGCCGGTTTCGCCGACGGCGCCTTTGGCGCCCGTCGCGCCGGTTTCGCCTTGCACACCCTGGAGGCCTTTCGCCCCAGTTTCGCCACGTTCACCGCGTTCCCCGGTTTCTCCCGCAGCGCCTTTTGGACCCGTGGCGCCCGCTTCGCCACGTTCGCCCTTTTCGCCCGTAGCGCCTGTTGCACCCGTGGCGCCCGTAGCGCCTTCGGCACCAGTCGCCCCTATTTCGCCCTGCACGCCCTGCAGGCCTTTCGCACCGGAGGCGCCCGTTTCACCACGTTCGCCCCGTTCACCGCGTTCGCCGGTTTCCCCCGCCGCGCCTCTCGCGCCAGTCGCGCCCGTTTCGCCACGTTCACCGGTTTCGCCGCCGCGCCTCTCGCCCCGGTCGCGCCGGTGTCGCCCTGCACACCTTGGAGACCTTTCGCCCCGGTTTCGCCGCGTTCACCCAATTCACCGCGCGCGCCCGCTTCGCCACGTTCGCCTCTTTCGCCGCGTTCCCCGCTTTCGCCGGCAGCGCCTTTTGCTCCGGTGGCGCCCGTTTCGCCACGTTCGCCGCGTTCGCCGGTTTCGCCTTGCACACCCTGGAGGCCTTTCGCCCCGGTTTCGCCGCGTTCACCCAATTCACCGCGCGCGCCCACTTCGCCACGTTCGCCTTTTTGGCCGCGTTCGCCGGTTTCGCCAGCCGCGCCTTTCGCGCCCGTGGCGCCGGTTTCGCCACGTTCTCCCCGTTCACCGCGTTCGCCGGTTTCTCCAGCCGCGCCTCTCGCCCCGGTCGCGCCGGTTTCGCCTCGTTCACCGCGTGCTCCGGTTTCGCCGCCGCGCCTTTCGCGCCTGCGGCGCCGGTTTCTCCCGGGCACCTGAAGGCCTTTTGCGCCAGTTTCGCCACGTTCACCCACTTCACCGCGGGCGCCCACTTCGCCGCGTTCGCCTTTTTCGCCGCGTCCGCCTTGTTCGCCGCGTTCGCCTTGTTCGCCAGCTGCCCCTTTGCTCCGGTTGCGCCGGCTGTCGCCCGTTTCGCCACGTTCGCCAGTTGCACCCGTGGCGCCTGTGGCTCCAGGAGCGCCGGCTTCGCCTTCCACACCCTGAAGACCTCTTGCGCCGGTCGCTCCCCTTTCGCCACGTTCGCCTACTTCGCCAGCGGCACCAGTCGCACCGGTCGCGCCTTTCGCCCCAGTGGCACCAGTTTCCCCGTGTTCGCCGGTTTCGCCGGTCGCGCCTTTGGAGCCCGTGGCCCCTGTTTCGCCCTGTTCGCCGTGTTCGCCGGTCGCCCCGGTGGCCCCGGTTTTGCCCTGCAGGCCGGTAGGTCCGGTCGCTCCGTCTTTTCCGTTTGGCCCGTTTTCGCCGTTGGCACCCGTTTTCGCCGTTTTCGCCCCGTTCACCTTCCGGGCCTTCGGGGCCGGTCGCTCCAGTGGGTCCGGTCGCTCCGGTTACGCCCTGGACACCTTGTTCGCCGCTTTCACCTTTCGCTCCGGTTGCGCCCGCGCTCCCGGCTTCCCCACGTTCGCCCTGCGGCCCCGTAGCCCCTGTCGGGTCCGGCTTGACCCTGCACCCCTTGTGAGCCTTGTTCGCCTTCGGGGCCCGTCGCACCGGCCGGACCTCTCGCGCCTGCAGCGCCGGGGGCGCCCGTTTCGCCTCGTACTCCTTGGAGTCCAGGAGCCCCGGCGGGTCCTGCCGGACCCGCGGGTCCCTGTGGGCCAGCAGCGCCCTCGGTTCCCGCAGCTCCCTTAGGGCCGGGGGCGTTGAGGGTGACCTTGGTTTCGCCCTTCTTGCACTTCGCGCTGCTCGAGACGGCCTTGACCGAGCCGCTCTTGGTGTTCGTGCACGCGTACACCGGAGATGCCGCGCCCGCAGCCGGTACGCCGACTGCTAGGGCAGCTGTGAGGGCGGCGCAAAGCGCAAGCGTGATTGCTTTTACGAACTGGTACCTGACCATTGAACTTCGTGACAACGGCCGACCGCTGAATAGCTGGTGTTCGTCAACCGCCGTCCCCCTTGACTTTCTTGTCGTATTCGGCATTCGCGCGGGTGGGCTTGATCCCTGCACGGTCAATCCGGACCGACCATCTGGACCGATGGTCCGATCCAGGCACCTCGAACCGACGTCCAGATCGCCGTTGGTGACGGGTTCCTGGGCCCTTGGAGCAAGGACCGGGCCGGAGCCCTTCAGCGGATGGTCGATTGCCCGAAAGTGACGACGCCCGTGTCGTCCTTTTCGGACGACGACGGCCTGTAGGCTGGCGGTGGCCGATGCCAAGCCCACCATCCGCGTCCGAGCGTGAGCTCGGCTCCTCCCGTGCAGGAGCCGGCCCCCCGCAGGCGTCAAAGACGCGCGGCGATCGGCTGCTCCCGTGGATCGCCGCCGAGCGGGCCCTGAGAGCGGTGCTCCTGGCGGCGTGTCGGCATCGTGCTCCTGACCCACCTGCACGAGAACTGGGCCAGCGACGTGACCGATGTGGCCCGCAAAAGCGGCCTCAACCCGAAAGACAACTGGGTCCAGCGGATCCTGCACGACGCCGCCAAACTCAATGCCAGCAAAGCGTTCTTCTTCGGGATCGTCGCCCTCGCGTACGCCGCGCTCGAGGGAACCGAGGCCTACGGCCTGTGGAATCGGCGCCGCTGGGCGGAGTGGCTCACGGTCCTGGCCACGTCGCTGCTGCTGATACCCGGAGGTGTGGGAGCTGACGAAAAGCGCCACCGTCTTGAAGGTGGGCGCGCTGGTCGTGAACGTGGCGATCGTGACCTACCTGCTCGTGCGCCTGCGGGCGCCCGTCAGCCCGGAGGCCGCCGAGAGCTGACCGCGGCCCAGCCGCCGGACCGCCGTCCGTCGGGCCCGAGCCGAGAGGAGGGGGGCGGACGCT
Organism: uncultured Solirubrobacteraceae bacterium; assembly: GCA_963742395.1. GTDB lineage: Bacteria > Actinomycetota > Thermoleophilia > Solirubrobacterales > Solirubrobacteraceae > Palsa-744. The sequence goes on from CAVUME010000009.1 coordinate 89,142, forward strand.
ACCCCCGTGCGCGTCCGCCCCACCTCCGCCAACCAGTGAGGGGTAACCGGTCGGTTGGCGCAACTATGGCTCTACGCGGACCCTCCGCGCAATCCAGTTCTGGACATACGTCGCCCCCAGTTCCGGGGACTCGCCAGGCCGCCGCTCGATGCGCCGAGACCGGCCCCGGACGGCCCTGCCCGGAGGCTCGCGCGACGGCCGCTACTTCCGCGGGCAGGGGGCTTTGAAGCCCACCGTCACCGGCTCGGGGACGGGTGGATTGGCCCCGCCTTCGTCGAAGATGACTTCGGTCTTGATCGAGAATCCCGCCGCTCGGGCACTGCTTGGGGATGGTGCCGTAGTAGACGGGCTTGCCGCCGGCCATCCGGGCCGAGCCGGCCTTGACCTGGATCGACTGGACGACGGCATACGGTGCGCCGGGAACGGTCGAGATCAGCGGGATTTCGCTGATCAGCTCGAGGCCGAAGCCTTCCGTGCCGCCCGGTTTGACGTAGTGCCCGGTGGTGAGGATTTCCAGCGACGCCGGCGAGTGCCCCACGGTGAAGAACTCGATGTCGCCGCCGGGGGCGTAGAACGATTCGATCGTGGTCGACTCTTCGACCCGTTCGCCGCCGAAGGCCACGACGCCCAGCGCGTGTCCCACCGGGCCCGCCGCCGAGCCCTTGGGGCAGTCTTTCGGGCCCACCTGTTCGAGGACCGACCTGGGGCAGGTCGGGAAGCCCTGGGGGTGCAGCGTGGTTCCGTTCGGGAAGTACACGTTGATCCCGATCACCGGGGGCGGGAAGCCGCCGTATTCGGTTCCGGAGATCTTGTATTCGGCCTGCAGGGCCGCCCCCGCGCCGAGGATGTACCCGGTGTGTGGGAAGCCCGCGATCGGTACCGGGAGGGCTTTGAAGGTCACCTTCGGCGTGGCCTCGGCGGAGCCGACAGCGATCGCCATGCGCGCCCAGCACCCCGACCGTGAGCAGGGCAGCCCTGCGAAGCGTGTCTGTCCGGAAGCCCCTCCCACGGCCGCCCGATCATACGGGCGGGCGCCACGGGCGTCAGCGACTGTCGCGGTCTGCGTACGGGGGCGGGAGCCGCCGGTGCGCCCAGCCGCGGCGGCTGGAGCGGTCACCCGCCCCCTGCCGTCAGGCGATCCGGCCTCGGTGCTCTCGGCGTCGTGGATCGCCCACGTGAGCCGCTCGACGAGCTGGGCGGCCGCGTGGTCGGTGCTCAGGTGAACGGAGCGCACATCCTCGTCGAGGAGGACGGGCGGAGCTCCGGCGCACCGCTGGGGATCGGTGGTGACGATGATCCGTGGCATGGCTGATCCTTTCGGGTCTCGGTCGGGAGGTACGGGGCCTCCGTCAGCTTGCACGTGACAGGCTGCCAGCTCGGATCAGAAGCCTGATGGGCCGCCGGGACAAGATTCCCGCGGCCCTGTTGGACAACGGGCTCAAGAGACCGACGGGGACCGGCGCCCAACACGCCGGCCCCACGTCGGTGAAGAGCGCTATTAGGCCGAGCGCTGCTTCTCTCCGGCGACTTCCTTGGCCGCTTTCGCTTCGGCCGCTTCGGCTTCGGCAGAGCTTTTTCGGCTTGTTCGATTGCGCTTTCAGCCGTCGGGTTTGCGTTGAGCGCTTCTTCGCGCTTCTTTTCCGCTGTCTTCGTGGCAGCTTCGGCGGCGACTTGCGCGGTCTTCGCGGAGACGGCGGCTTCGGCCGGCTGAGTCTTCTTGCTGAGCGCAGTCGCTTCGGCGCGCTGGCTTCGCTCAGGTGTTCTTCGGCAGCAGTTTCTGTTCCTTGGCGGCTTTCGAGAGCCTGGATTTCTGCCTGAAGTGCTTCTTCGGCTTCCTTCAGTTCGATTTCGTCTTCGACGACGAGGCCTTCGTATTCACTGATTTCGTTTTCTTCAGCCGCTATTTCGCTCGTCAGGGTGTCGATTTCTGCTTGAGCTTCCGCAATCTTTACTTCTTCGGCTTCGATTTCGGCTTCGAGCTGCGCGTTTGGGCCGTTTTTCGCGAGCGTGATCTTGTCTTTTGCCAAATTCTTCTGGGCTTGTTTCAGATTGGCTTCAGCTTCTTTTTGTTCTGCTCTGTCTCCTTTGATTAGCGCGTCGTCTTCTTTCTTGGTTTCCCTCAGTTCTACTTCTGCTTCCTTCACGAATTCTTCGTCCACGGGGATTTCGGTTTCTTCCAGGTATTCGATTTCTTCTTTCGCTTCTTCTTCGGCCCCTTCTGCTTCTTCGACCTTGACTACATCAGCTTCCTTCGTTTTTTTCGCTTCTTCCAATCGTTCCTTGGCCTTCGTAGCGGCTACTTCCGCTTCCTGCTGTTTAGCTCTTGGCGGTAGCTTCTTCGTTCTTGGCTTTCGCGAGCGAGGCTTCGCCTTCGGCGATCGGTTTCGACGCCGCCGCGGCCGCGTCGAGCGCTTTTTTGGCAGCGATGACTGCCGCCTCCGCTTGTTCCAGGGCTTCCCCTTGGCCTTCGCACTTCCGCTCCCGTCGGCCCAGTGAGGCGTCGAGCTTCCTGGCGATGGCGCGGTGTGGTACTTGCCGGCGCGGTGCTGGGGGCCGGGGCCACGACCGTGTTCGTCCCGAGCGTCCCGGATTTGCTCTGGCCGGGCTTCACCTGGTACCAGGTGAGCTTGCGTTCGTGCTTGGAGCACTTGGTGGCCTGTGGGACACGAGCCGCTCGCTCCCGGAGCTGCTCTTGCAGGTGTAGATCGCGCTCGTCTTCGGCGAGGGGACCGTGCTCTGCCAAGCGGTCTTCGTTTCACCGCTCTTGCACTTCCCGCCGTGGGCCAGGCTGTGCCTTGCCGCCGTGCTTCTGGCAGGTGATTATCTGAGAGCCGGACGCCGCTGCGGACGCCGGCATTACGGCTGCTGAGGAGAGCCCCAGAGCTGCGACCGCCATCAGCGGCGCGAAGACACGTCTTGCAGACACTTGCTTTTCCCTCCTTGAAAAAACGCTGACTCGCCCCGCCGAGATGACGCGACTTCCGCGGAATTCGCCCCGCGCTCCGCAGCTGGATCGTACAGGTTCGCCGTCGATCGCGCGACAGTTTGCGAGTGATGCCAGGGATATTTCAAGAGGAGGTAAAGACCGGGGACGAGGCGTGGCCGGGTGCGCTGGGGAGGCCGCGGCCGACCACGCCCGCGATCACCTCGGCGCCGCGGCGGGGCGACCTGGGAGCCGCGCGAGCACCGGGTCGGGCAGTATTGGGACGATGGCGCTCCCCTCCACGACCGCCGGCCGCGCCCTGCTCGGCGCCCGCGCCGCGCTCGGCGCCTCCACGCTGCTCGCCCCGCGGCTGGCCGGACGCTCCTTCCTGCTCGACCCCGAGGCGAACCCCCAGCTGCCGGTGCTCGGGCGCATGTGGGGGATCCGTAACCTCGCACTCGCGGCCGGGATGTACGGGGCCAGCGGGCCCAGCCGCGCCCAGTGGTGGCGCCTGCAGGTGGTCGTCGACACGCTCGACTTCGCCGTGATCGTGGCGGAGTGGAGGCGGGGCGCGGTGTCCGGACCGGCCGCCGGGCTGATGGCGGGCACGGCGCTGCTCGCCACGGCGCTCGGGGCGGCTTCCGCCGGAGCCGAGGCTTCATAGCCGCCGCCTCGATCAGCGGGGGGCCGCCCGCGATCTGGCTCGGCCACGGCGCCTCGGGAGGACCCGAGACGATGAAGCCGTACCTGGACGAGCTCGATCGCCGAGGCCTGGAGGCACACGCGTTGCGCCTGCCGCGAGGATCGGCCGAGAGGGCGATGCGGCCGCTGCGCGAGCAGGTCGGCGAGGAGCTCGCGCGCTCGGTGATCGGCGGGCACTCGTTCGGCGGGCGGGTCGCGAGTCTCGTCGCCGCCGAGACCCCGCCGGCGGGACTCGTCCTGCTCAGCTACCCCCTTCACCGCCCCGGCCACCCCGAGGAGCTGCGTGTGGAGCACTGGTCACGGATCAACTGCCCGGTGCTGGTGCTGTCGGGGGACCGCGACCAGTTCGCGCGCGTCGATCTCCTGCGCGAGGCGGTGACGAGGCTGCCAGCACGCGAGCTGCACGCATACCCCGGCCTGCGTCACGGGCTCACGGCCGTCGCCGGCGACGTCGCGGAGCGGATCGCCGAGTTCGTGGGCGGGCTGGCTCAGCCTGAGCCGAGCACACGCTCGCGTCGCTGACGGCGCCAGAGGCGTCCGCCGAGCGCGATCGTCACGAGCACGAGCGTCAACGGAACCAGCACGGCCGCGGCGACCACCAGCACGGCGAGCGACACCGTGAGCACCTTGCCCGCGTCGCGGAGACCTCGCCCCAGCGTGCCGCCGCCGGCGTGGTGGGCTTCGCCCAGCACCGTCACTTCGACCTGCGCCTGGCTGGCCTGACGGGAGACGCTGGCCAGCTGGTGTTCGGCCGCCGAGATCTGGTGGGCGGATCCGGCGAGACGCGCATGCAGGCTTTCGATCGCCGCCGGCGTGGTGGCGCGCGCGAGCGCCCGTAGCAGCGCCGACCGTTCGGCCCGCGCCGTCGCCAGGCGCGAGACGGCGGCGTGGTATTCGGACGTGATGTCCTGCAGCGACTGGGTCTCCGCCCGCACGGGCGCGATCCGTTCGAGCTGTGAGAGCGTCGCCTGAAGCTTTGCGCTCGGGAGCACGATCGTCAGGAACGCTTCGCCGGGCGAACCCTGCTGGGTCTGCACGCGCGAGCCCTCCACGAAGCCACCCGCGGCGACCGTTGCCTGGCCCACACGCTCGGCGACCCGCTGCACCCCTTCGCCCCCGCCGCCCAAGCTGATCGCGGCCCCGAGGTGCTGGACGCGCCCGCGGGCTTCCCCTGCGGGTTCTTCGACGCCGGCCCCACCCGACGCCGCGGAGCTACCGGCAACCACTTCCGCCTTCTTTTCTGCTCCTTGACCATGCGGCACTTCGACCCCCGGCGCAACCGGAAGACCTTTGACCCTTGCCCGGGGTCCCGCCTCTTCAACGATGCGAGCCGGCCCCGCCACCGCGGGCGCCAGCTCGTCGGGCCTCGGGGACCTCGAGCTCGGGGAGCTCGCAACGCCGAAGGCGAAGACCGCCACCAGGACCGCTGCGAGCGACGACGCAAACGCGAGCGCGACCCCGCGCCGACGGGCGACGGCGGCTGCGAGCCCGCGCGGAGATCTGCCCGGCTGTTTCGGGGCGCGGACACGCTGGCGCAGCGCGTCGGCGAACACCGGGTCCACCGGCTCGCTGAGGGAGCGGACGTCCGCGCGTAGCTCCCGCCAGTGGTCGGCCTCCGGGCCGGTCCCGTCGCCGTCGAGGGCAGCCTCGATCTCGGCGAGCGCCCGGGCGTCCGCGTCCGACATGCGGGGAGGAGCAAACGGGATCACCCTCATGCCGCCGTCTCCCGCTCGAGCTCGATGCAGCTTGTGCGCAGGCGCGTGAGGGCCCGGTGCAGTCGGGTGCCGACGTTCGACTCGCTGATCCCCATCACTCGCGCCAACTCGGCGTTCGAGAGCTGGCCGTGAAACTTGAGCAGCACCAGCTCGCGCTCGCGCGCGTTGAGCCTGGCGAGCGCCCCCGCAACCACGGCCCTGTGCTCGACCTGGGCGAGCGCCGCGTCGGCGCTCGAGTCACTCAGGAGCGAGGGGTCCTCACTCGCCTGCCCGCGCCGTGCCCGGCTGCGAAGCTCGTCGAGGGCCGCGTTGCGGGCGATCGTGAACAGCAGCCCGCGGGGGGTTCCCCGGCGCGGGTCCAGCCGGCCGCGTGCCCGGTAGAGGCGCTCGAAGGCCAGCGCTGTCACGTCCTCGGCGGCCGCGCGATCGCCGAGCATCGACATCGCGTACGCATGGACATCCCCGACGCAGCTCCGAAAGAGGCTGTCGAAGTCCGGTCCGGCGCTCACCGGGAGGCCGTCATGCCCTCGCAGGGCTCGAAGTCTGCGTCCCATCTTCCCTATTACGTCGACGACATCCGTGTCGTCACACAAGTTCTAGGACATCTCGGTCGCCGCGGGGCTCATAGCCCGTGGTGCGGCCACGTCGGGCGTGAGGTTCCCGGCCTTGAAGGCCGCCGCGCCGAGCGTGTGGGGGTCGCGACGCATGAACATCGAGATCACCATCTCGGCCTCGATGCGCAGGCGTTCCTCGAGCGTGCGCCCGACGCCGCGCATGATGCTCTCCTTGTCGCTGCGGATCGCCCCCTGGGGCAGCGCGGCGATCTCGTGCGGCGAGCTGCTGGGCGCGGGCGAGCGCCTCGCCGCGCGGGCACGACCTCGTTGACGAGCCCGATCGCGCAGCGCCTCGGCGACGTCGATGCGCCGTCCCGTGATGACGAGCTCCATCGCCCGGGCGAAGCCGACCACGAGCGGCAGGCGCACCGTCATGCCGTCCCCGCCCACGATGTTCCAGCGCCGCTCGAGCGCGCCGAACTCGGCGTTCTCGGCGGCGATGCGGATGTCGGCGAGCAGCGCGTTCTCCAGGCCGGCCGCGAACGCGTACCCGTTGACCGCGGCGATCACCGGCTTGAAGATGTCGGCCTTGCGCGTGTAGCCGCACGCGCCGGGACTGTTGTGGAGGCCGACGCGGTAGGCGTCGTAGTCGCCGAGCTCGCCCAGCTCCGCGGCGTCCTGCAGGTCCCAGCCGGCGCAGAAGGTGCGTCTCGCCGGCGCCGGTGATGACGAGCACGAAGGCGTCCTCGTCGTCGCGAAAGCGCTGCCAGGCGTGATGCAGCTCGGCGTTCATCGTCCGGTTGACGGCGTTGTGCTGGTCGGGCCGGTTGTAGGTGAGCGTGACCACGTGGCCCGCCTGCTCGTAGAGCAGCGTCTCGTAGCTCACCGGCCCAGCGCCCTCGAGAGTTCGGCCTCAGGGCCGACGGCGACGAGCACGGAAGCAGCGGGAACTCCCGGCCAGACCCACAGGGCCGGGCTCAGATGCCGCCGGGTGCACCCGGCGGCGTGGCCGATGGCTCCCGCTCGGGGTTCGCGTACCCGTCGATGCGCCGTGCCGCGGCCACGTTCGCTTCGATGGAGGGAAACGCCGTTGCCGGCGCCTCCGGCGCACCCGCTGCCGACGCCGCCGTGCCGAGGATCCTGGCCTTCGCCGCCGCGAACTCCCTGTCGGTCAGGGCGCCGTGCTCGTGCAGGGTGGCGATGCGTTCGAGCGCGAGCGACACGCCGTTGCCCAAGGCACCGGTTCGCGCCGTCGCGGATACCGGAGCCGTCTCCGGCCTGGACTGCAGCTCGGGCTCGGCTGGCCGCAGAGACTCGGGCCGTTCCGCGGCCGGCGGCTTGGCCTGTGCGACCGGCGTCCTCGACGCCTGCGCCCTCACGGTCCGCTTTCTCGCCGCCTGTTTTCTCGCCGCCTGTTTTCTCGCCGCCGGCTTGCTCGCAGCCGAGGTGCTCCCTGCCGACGTCCTCCGTGCGGAGGTTTTCGCCGCCGCCGTTTTCGCCGCGGTCGCTTTCGTCGCGTTGGCCCGCCGAGCGGCACCTGTCTTCCCTGAAGCTTTCGTCGCCGGCGCGGCGCCGGTCCGTTTCCTCGATGAGGCCTTACGCGTGGCGACGGCACCGGCCTCGCCTTCGCTTTGGGCTTCGCCCGCTTGCGCTGGCGTGCACGCGCCGGCGTCGCTTTCAACGGCTGCGTCGGCTCGTCATCCAGGACGAGGTTCGACAGGCCAAGCGTGCCGATGGATAGGGCTTTACGTAGGTATCCCATTCCGAGTGAGCCTCCCCAGTAGTCGAACTAAAGCTTGATACCAGGCAACTCGGACGCGACCTCGACGGGCTCCTGCAGACGTCCTCCCTCAGCCGCTCGAGGGGTCTCTCAACTCCTCCTGGCCGACCTTCAACCGGCCGTGGTGGCGCCCGGGCGCTACTGGCCGGTCGGGTAGGCCGATACCGGCACGACCACGTCGGAGGCGAGCTTGTCGTGCCAGCACTGCTTCTCGTCGTCCCACAGCATCCAGAAGAAGCCCAGGAAGAACACGATCGCTGACAGGTAGCCGCCGATCCAGCGGATGAACGCACGCCCGTATCCGATCGAGCCGGAGCCGTCGAAGCTGATCACCCGGATCCCCTGCACGCTCATGCCCGGAGTCTGACCGCGCGCGGAGCCCACGAACAGGGTGAAGTAGGCGAGGCCCACGACCAGCGACAGGGCGCTGCCCGCGCCCTTCAGCGCGGCCTGCAGGATCAGGCTGATGATCCCAAGCAGGATGCCGTCGATGATCAGGGCGCCGAAGCGCCGCCAGAAACCGGCCCGCGGCCCCGACGCCTTCCCGTAATCGCCCGACTGGGCTCCGCTTGGCTCTGTTGCCACCATCAGCTCCTCACCTACCAACAGGTGTGAGGGTGTATTCGCCGCCGGCGCCCGCCCTCCTGTAGGCGCCGCCGTTACGTGCGGGCGGACTTCGCCAGCACGAGGGCCTCGAGAAACAGCTCCCCGGTGAGCCCGTCCGAGGCCCCGGCCACCTTTCCCCGCAGCCCCTGTTCGAGGCGCACGGCGAGCTCCTGCCGGGAGCGGTCGTCGAGCTCCTCCCGGCGCTCGAGAAAGCGGCGCACCGCCGCCAGCTCCTCGACGCTGACCGCCGAGACGTCCCAGTCGGGGGCCACCTGGGGGCCCGTGTCCTCCTTATCGGCGCCGGCACGACTGGCCACACGCGGCTCGCGCACCACCAGCGTCCCCGCTGCGAGGTCACCGAGGCGCTGGTTGCGCTTGGTCACCATGATCGAGATCACCCCGACCAGATAGGCGAACGGCAGGATGTCGATCAGGCGCAACAGGTTGCGGATCGCGCTGGCCGGGAAGTCGACGGGCGCACCCTCGACCCGCACGACCCGCAGGTGGGTCAGGCGCTTGCCCGGCGTGCGCCCGGAGGCCAGCAGTTCGAACAGGATGTCGTACAGGAACACCGCCGCGAACACGGCCACGACCAGCAGCGCCTCGCCGACCCCGCCGCCGGGCAGGTTCAGGAACAGGGCGGCGGCGAGCACGATCAGCACGCCCTCGATGAACAGGTCGATGATGCCCGCGATGTAGCGGGACGCCGCGCCCGCAAGGACGATGTGCAACTCGATGCCCTCGGGCGCGCTGATCGTCATGCGATCCTCGAGTTCCACCGGATGAACCTAGAAGCTTTCCTGGACGACGGCACCCCCGTATGGGGGCGGCTGGAGGAGCTCGTGGCACGCGCCGGGAGGCGGCCCGAGCGCCTCGGCGTCGATGGCGTGCTCGAGCTCGGGCGCCTGTACCGGGTCACGGTCGCCGACCTCGCCCTCGCACGGCGCGAGTTCCCCGGCGACCCGGTATTGGGGCGTCTGGAAGCGCTGGCGCTCAGGAGCCGCCACCTGATCTACGGCGAGCGCACCCGCCGCGGCTCGGCCCGCACCTATCTGACGAGCACCTACTGGCAGCAGATCCGCGCCAACCGCCGCCTGCTCGCCCTTGCCCTGGCCGCGACCTTCGTGCCCGTGCTGCTGGCGGGAACCTGGGCGATCGTCGATCCGGGGGCGGCGATCGGCCTGATCCCCGGCCCCTACCGCGCCGCCGCCAGCCCCCAGGTGCGACACCTCAGCGCGGGCCTGTCCACGCAGGCGGCCTTCGCCAGCTCGATCTACACCCACAACATCGAGGTCATGTTCCTCGTGTTCGCCGGCGGCATCACGCTCGGCTTCGCCACGCTGGGGCTGCTCGCATACAACGGGCTGCTGCTGGGGACGCTCGGCGGGCTCACGTTGCAGGCCGGCACCTTCGAAGTCTTCGTCCGCTACATCGTCCCCCACGGCCTGCTCGAGCTGTCGTGCATCACGATCGCCGGGATGGCCGGCCTGCGGCTCGCCCGCGGGCTGATCGAACCGGGGGTCAGGCCCCGCGGCCAGGCCCTCACCGAAGAGGCCCGCGGCGGGGTGGTGATGGTCTTCGCGACCGTGCCGTGGCTCGTGCTGGCCGGCCTGACCGAGGGTTTCGTGACACCGCGCGGCCTTCCGCTGGGGGCCGCGCTGGCGGTCGGGCTCGCGTGGGCCGTGCTGTTCTGGACGCTCGTGCTGAGCGGTGGGCGTCAAAGTCGCAGCCGCGACTTCGCCCGCAGGTAGGCCTGCAGGCAGAGCAGCGGAAGCGCCTGCGGCTCGGCGAGCGCGACCTCGACGCCCAGCCGCCGTATCCGCCCACTCGCCAGGTCGCGGTCGTGGATCATGCTCGCCGCCGCGAGTGCCCGCTCGGGATCCTCCTCGCGCGCCGCCACGGCCGCCTCGAGTCCGGGGTCGCGCGCACCTGCCACGACCACCGCGTGGCGACGGGTGAGCATCGGTGCGGCGCGCAGCAGCGAGCGGGCGGCGCGCTCGTCGACCAGGTCGGTGAGCACGATCACCAGTCCCCGTCGCGCCGACCCGATGCGCAGGAAGGCCCGCTCGAAATCCGAGTCGACGGGGACCGGCTGGAGGTCGAACAGCGAGGCCACCACGCCCCGGCCGCCGAGGCGGCGCGGAGCCAGTGAGCGGCGGATGCCGTCGTCGAAGGCGATCGCGCCACAACGGTCGCCGAGCTCGTCGGCCGCGATCGCGACCGTCGCCAGCGCGTCCAGGGCCACATCCAGGAGCGTGCCCCGGCCCGCGGGGGCACCCATCAGCCGCCCGGTGTCGAGCAGGCAGACGACGTCGTGGTCCTGCTCGACGCGGTACTGGTTGCTCATCGCCCGCCCGAGGCGGGCCGTCGCGCGCCAGTTGACCTGGCGGATGTCGTCGTCGGGGGAGTACTCGCGAATCGACTCGAAGTCCGTGCCGAGCCCGAGCGGTCCGCGGCGTAGGCGCCCGTCCACCGCCGAGCGGCCGACCCGCAGCCGCTGTGCGAGCTCGCCGCGCGCGCACGAGGTTCGGATACACGAGCAGCTCGGCCCGCTCGCCGTCCGCGTGATGCCAGCGCGCGAGCCCGAGGTGCCCCACGCTCGCGCGCGCCACACCCGGCAGCTGGTGGCGCCCCCGGCGCTCACCGGTCACGCTCCCCTGAAGCTCGTTCAGGTCGGCCTGCACGTCGACCGCCAGGCTCGACGTGGCCGGCTGGCGCAGCAGCACGCGCCGGGAGTCGGTGGGCAGCGCCCGCACCGCAAGCGCCACGGGCTCGCTGCGGGACAGGGAGGTGTCGAGCGTGCGACGAACGCGGGGGGCGCGGCGCACCGAGTAGCCGTCAACGAGGCTCGCGCCGAGCACGACCACGAGCACCGCCACCGAGACCCCGAGCGGGAGCACGATCGCGCTCGCCGCGGCGGCCGCCACGATCGCGGCGCAGCGGGTCGTGGGCGTCAGCCCCACGGCGCCGCTCTCAACGCGGGACCGGGACCTCTTCGAGCGCCACCCGCAGCGCCTCGCGGGCGCCGAAGCGCTCGAGTTCCGCATCTGGCGTCATCACCAGTCGGTGGGCGAGCACCGGGGCGGCCATCTCGGCCACGTCGTCGGGCGTGACAAAGGCGCGTCCCTGCAGACGCGCCGCCGCACGAGCGGCCGCCAGCAGGTGGACGGCGGCGCGCGGCGAGGCGCCCAGGGCCACGCTCGGAAGCTCGCGCGTGCGACGCACGAGCGCGATCACATACCCCATCACCTCGTCCTCCACGGAGGTTCTGCCGACCTCCTCGATCAGGCGCTCGATCTGCGCCGGCGAGATCACGGCTGCGATCCGCTCGAGACCGACGGGTCAACGCCGTCGCGCTCGAGCTCGAGCATGCGGCGCTCCTCCTCGACGCTCGGGTAGCCGACGTCCACCTGCAGCAGGAAGCGGTCGAGCTGGGCCTCGGGCAAGCGGATAGGTGCCCTCGTACTCGATCGGGTTCTGGGTGGCGATCACGATGAAGCGGCGCGGCCAGCGGGTGGCGTCTCGCCGTCGACCGTCACCGCGCGCTCCTGCATCGCCTCCAGCAGCGCCGCCTGGGTCTTGGGCGGCGTGCGGTTGATCTCGTCGGCGAGCAGCACGTTCGTGAACACCGGCCCCGGCCGGAACGCGAGCTCGCCCGGCGCGGATCGCCATCGTCCCGGTCAGGTCGGAGGGCAGCATGTCGGGGGTGAACTGCACGCGCCGCATCGACACGCCGAGCGTCGCCGCGCAGCGCCCGCGCGAGCAGCGTCTTGGCGACGCCGGGCACGCCCTGCAGCAGCACGTGCCCCCGGCAGCCGAGCGCCACCAGCACCAGCCGGATCGTCTCCTGCTGACCCACCACGACCGTGCCGAGCTGCTCGCTCACCTGCTCCACGAGCTCCACCGCAAGCCCGCCGGCGGAGCCCGCCTGCGCTCCCCCGTCGTGCGCCTGCGCCTCGCCGGGCTCGTCAGCGCTCATTTCCCCTCCAGGCGGTCGAGGGCGCTCGTCACTCCCTGCTCGTCGTGGGTGCGCCTCAGCAGCACTGCGAGCGCATCAGCGTAGGCACTGCGTGGCGGAGACAGATCTGCGGACGGCCGCTCGGGCGGACCGAGCCGCCGACCGCGGGCGGCGACCCACAGCAGCCCGGCGAGGGCCAGGCCGCAGAAGGCGATCTTCCAGCCCAGGGGCAGCGCTGCCACCCCACGACTCTCCCCGTAGCCGTGGACGGACTCCACGAACACGACCGGACGCGAGCGGGGACCGGCCACATCGAGGGCCAGCTGGGCGTTGTCGGCGGCGCCCAGAAGCCGGTTCTGCAGCGGCGACACGTCGGCCAGCAGCTGCAGCGTTCCCCGCCCGATCGTCCGTCGCAGCAGCAGCGCCTCACCGTCGGATGCCCGTAGCGGCGCTTCATAGCCGCCGAAGCTCGTCCAGCTGCCGGCCCCCACGGTCCGGACTTCGGCGCTGCCCGCCCTACCCGCACCGGCACCGGCACCGGCACCGGCACGCGGGAGCGTGCCCAGCCTGCCGAAGTAGTGAGTCGGTGCGCTCCCGCTCCACGTCGGTGGTTCGTGGAGCAGCGCCACCACCGTCCGCGATTCGTCGCTGCCGTACAGCAGCAGGCCCCCGGCGCGGACGAAGGACATCAGCCGGGTCCCATCGGAGCGCAGCAGGGCGTCGGGTTCGAGCAGGATGAGGGTCTCGTTCGGGGGCAGCGGAGCCCGGCTCAGGGGAACGCGCAGCTGGCTGACCGATCTGCCGCTGCGGGCGAGCAGCGTCGCCCACGCCGCCACGCCGTCGGGCCCGGTGGAGTAGGAGGAGGACGGGGGTCCTCCCGGTTGGCTGGCGAACGCCCCCAGCAGCGACAGCGCCCCAAACGCACAGACGAGTGCGAGGCAGACCGCCACCAGCCGACGCCGGGAGCGCCGCGACACGGGTGTCCGATCGGCGGCGCCCGGCTCGTGCGGCGCGCCGGACCGGCGCGGTGCGACCCCGCCGGCCGCCGTGATCGCCGGGCTCGCGCTCACGTCCGGCGGGCCTCCTCGAGCACGGCTGCCCAGCCCTCGCGGGCGCGCTGCGCATCTTGCTCGTCGGCCGCGCTGGCGCCATAGGCGATCTCGTCGAAGCGCCCCGCGAGCTGCTCGAAGGCGGGCGAGTGGAGCTCGCTGATGAGCCGGCGGTTGACCATCGAGGGCGCGCCGTCCAGGAGCTCGCGCTCCGACAGCGACAGGACGCCCGCCCGGAAGCGCAGGCGGACGGCCTCCCCGTAGCGCCCGGCACGTTCGGCGCCGGCGGCCTCGCGTTCGAGCTCGGAGGCGCTCGGCGGTGGCCGGCCGGCGGGCTCCCCGCGTCTCGACGCGGGACCCTTTGCCGCCCGGCGCACACCGGTCATTGCCAGCGCAGCCGCGACCCCGGCGAGCGCGAGGGCCAGCAGCACCCACACCACGGGAGCGCCGCCCGGGGTCGAGCCGGCGATTTTGTCCACGAGTTCGTTGACGCCGTTCACAGGCGATTCGAGCAGCCGGCCGATTTCGCGCAGCGCGGTGTGCAGCGGCCGCGGCACGGTGGGCTCGTGGAAACGACCTTCGGAGAGGATCGCGCGGGCCAGGTGCCGCGCCGCCGCTGGATGTTCGGCGGCGCTAGTGCTGCTCGGCATCTAGAGGATCGGCGGGTGGGGGAGGACGCCACCCGGGCGGCGGAGGCCAGAACGGAGGCCCGTCGGGCTGCCCCGCCGAGGTCGGGCCGTCCGCCGGGGGCGTCGGCAGCTCCGAGCGGGGGATCCCCAGCTGCTCGGCCAGCAGCTCGACGTCGTAGCCCTCCTTGCGAACGCGCAGGTCGTAGTAGAGAACGGTCCGGATCGAGGCCGTGAACGGGCGCGTGAGGATCGCGCTGACGGCGGAAGCCAGCGAGATCAGCACCACCACCACGACCACCGAGCCGCCCGTCAGGAAGACGCCGACCAGCAGGCCCTCGATCGCTCCTCCGAGCAGCGCCACCATCAACTCCGAGACGATCAGCACGCCCGCCGTCGCCCACCAGCGACGTTGCACCAGGCGAAAGGAGCGGGCCAGCGCCGGCCACGCCCCGGTGCCCTCGACCAGCAGCACGGGGGTGGCGACCGACCACGCGGCGTACAGCCAGATCCCGGGGATCACGAACGCGACGAAGGCCAGGGCCAGCAGCACGAAGGTCAGGATCTCCAGCCACAGCACCGACAGCAGGCGCCGCCACGCGAAGCGCAGCGAGATCCCCACCCCGGTGGGGTGGTCCAGGTAGGCGTCACTGACGGCCTTGACGCAGGCGGCGGTGGTGAGGGCGGTGACGAGCAGGCCCGTGATCGCCAGCACGGCGTTGGCGCCCAGCGAGACGGAGTGGGCCGAGGTGTGCGTGCCGATCGAGCCGAAGCTGCCGCGGGGGATTTCGTCCCCGTTGGAGACGGTCGAGAGCAGGATGACCGCGCTCAGCGTCTGGAACGGGACCACCACGGCGGCCGTCAGGCCTATCAGCGTGCGCGCATTGCGCACGTAGACTTTGATCCCCGCGTCGAGGATCTCGCCGACCTGCAGCGGGCGGAGCGCAGAGGCGCTCATCGGCTGACCGTACCAACCGTCAAACGCGTCATCGGGACCCCTCGACGGGCGTACCCGCGCGAATCTTCGGCCTGTCCTCCAGCTGACGTGCGCGACGGGAGCGCTCGGGCAGGACCCGCAGGAGCTCTTCGGCCTCGGCGCGGTCGCGGTCGCGCATGATCGCGTGGACGTTGCGCCCGGCCGTGTCGAGGTGGACGCTCGCGAGGCTCAGTGCCCGCTGCACGGGTCCTTCGACGAGCCGGACGCTCTGCGCCTTGGACAGCGGCACCCAGTCGCTGATGCGCCGCACGCGACCGCTGGTCGTCACGGCGTAGCGGTCGTTGGCCCCCCACGAGAGCCGGCGGAAGCGCAGCGGCGACTTCCACATCGCCCTCCGGGGTGGAGCCAGCCGCTGCTCGGGGAGCTCGCCGAAGACGGCGTCGAGCAGCAGCTTTGCTTCCTCGTGGGTGCCGACGGGGAGCAGCGCGCGGACGGCCTTGCTGGCGGTGCGGTCCTGTGAGCCCCTCGGCTTCTGGCTGGCGACATCCACATCCAGGCGGCACCAGCCGAACAACCTCCACAACAGCGGCTCGGTCATGCGGATCGCCTGGATGCGCCCCGGCGGGATCGTCTCTGCCGTCGTCTCGACCGCGCCGGAACGAAGACGCAGCCCGTCGGGCGCGTCCGCCACGGTGAACTTGTAGCCGCGGTTGAACTGGCGGAAGAGGGCGAGGCCGAGGAACAGCAGCCAGGCCGTCACCGCACTGAAGGCGACCCCTGCGGCGCGCGGACTCAGCACCGCGAGCACGACCAGCGCCACGGCGATCAGCTCGAGCGTGAGGCCCGCGCCGCCTAGCGTGAGCGAGGCGAGCAGCCGCCCAGGAGGGACGGTCAGCAGCCGCCGCTCGGGCGCGGCCAGAGTCTCCTCCGCGACGCCGTGGCTGAGGGCCAGCAGCCGCGACCTCAGCGCCTCCGCCTCGTGGCTGTTGAGGTACGCGAGCCGCCCGGCGGTGGCGCCTCCCGCGGCCAGCCGGATACGCAGCTCGGACATGCCGAACACCCGCGCCGTGCCCGGCCTGACCACGTCGATCGCCTGGATCTGACTGAGGGGAAAACGCTCCGAGGTCCGCCGGAACAACCCGCTGTCGACCCGCAGCACGCCGTCTTCGACGCGCCAGCGCGTGACCAGCCAGGAGATCAGCGCCAGCACGAACGCCAGCAGGATGATGCCGGCGTGCTCGATTTCACCGCCGTTGCCGCGCTGGTTCACGCCGATCAGCAGGATCACGACGATCGGGATCAGCCCGCGCCCGGTCCGCACCACGGGCGACAGCGGGTGCAGGCGCTGCCATTGGCCTTCGAGACCGGCGATCGCCCGCCGCTCGCTTCCCGACTCGGCCGGCGGCGAGGGCGGCCCCGGCGTGGCCGGCGGCGGGGTGGGTCCGGGGGCGCTGCTCACAGTCCCATCGCGTGTGCCTCGCCGAGCGAGGTGAGCTGATCGCGCAGGCGGGCCGCCTCCGCGGCGGCCAGGCCCGGGATGCGCGCGTCGCTCGCGGCCGCGGCCGTATGCATCTGCACGGTGGCCAGCCCGAACGACCGCTCGAAGGGCCCCGCGGTCACCTCCACGTACTGCATGCGACCGTAGGGGATCACCGACATGCGCCGGAACATCAGCCCCCGCTTGACCAGCAGATCCTCGTCGCGCTCCGCGTAACCCCACGCGCCCACCCGGCGCCCCAGCACCACGTCGGCGATCACCCCGGCGATCACCACCACGACCACCGCGACCACCAGCCACGTTCCCGAGCCGGCCAGGGCCGCGAGGACGCCCACGAGGGCCAGACACAGGACTGTCACCACCAGCACCTCGACACGACGAAGTGTGCGCAGCCGCGGCGAGGGCCCTTCCCACTCGAGGGCCTGATCGCGCCCATCCCCTGACATCAGTGAAGGCGCCACCCGTACAACCCTACCCGTGCGCGCACCGGACCAAGCGCCGGTGCGCTAGGAGACGAGCAGATAGGTGAAGCCCACCGCGCTCGGGCTCGCGGTCAGGGAGCCGTGGTAGGTGGCATTCGCACGCCAGCGTCCGACCGTGGGTGGGGTGAAGGGGACAACCGCCAGTCCGCCACTCGCGAAGGCATGGGCTTCGTGGAAGAACTGCCAGCCGAAAACCGGATCGAAGCGTTCGATGTCGACCGTCACCGGTCCGGACACGGCGGGTGACACCTTGACGTCGATCCCGAGCCCTTCGCCGGGACTCGCTTTGGTCGAGGTGAAGGAGACGCTCGTGGCCGTGACCGTGCGGGACTCGCGCACGAGCGTGAAGTTGCCCTGCGTGTCACTGCGCTCCGCTACGACCGCGTAGTAGGTACCGGGGCGCAGGCGATGCTGCAGGCTCTGCGAGCCGCTGCCGTCGCACTGGCATTCGATCAGGTCGCCGTCCACGTTACGCAGCTGCAGGCTGAAGTCGGCCGCTTCGGGCGCTGTGAGCTTCAGCGTCAGCTTGGAGATACTGGTGACTTCCATGCGATACAGGCGCAGCACCTGGACACCGTTTCCGTTCAGGTGCCCGTGGGCGTGTTGGTAGTTGGAAAGTGACAACCCGGGCGCCGTTTCGGCAGGCCCTGCTGTCGCCACCTGCAGGTGAAAACGCTGCACCCCGCGGTGCGCCAGGCGGGGTGTGACCTCGAAGCTGTAGCGCCCTCCCTGCCCCGGGCCGGGAGTGAAGAGGTGGTAGCCGCCACAGCGGATGTGAAGTAGGGCGGGAACTTCTTCTTCTTCTTCGCCGCCGAAGGAGGTCGTGCCGGGCGCAAAGAGCGCACCGCTCACACACGCCCCCTTGGTTTGGTTGGCGAGGCTGATCAGGTAGCTGGTACCCGCGTGAAGCGAAACGGAGTAGGCCGCGTTGATGTTCTGGATGCGATCGACCTGGCCCGTGACGCCCGCCGCCGGAAGCGGCAGGCCCGGCGGCTGCACCGCGGGCGTGGGGAGGAAGACTTCGAGTGTGAACCCTGCCAGCTGGGAGTTCTGGCGGGCGGCGACGCGGATGTCATACAGGCCGTTCTTGGCGGCGACGAACGAGAGCGACGTTTTGCCCTTGGCTTCCGTCTCCTGGCACCCCGCCGGCACGAGCTGCGAGCGGACCGCGTGGTAGACGTCGACGGTGGCGTCGAGCGCCCCGGCGGCCGTGAGGTCGATCGCGATCCGGTGGGCGGTGGTGAGCCGCACGCTGTACCAGACCGAGTTCGAGGTGGCCACGTTGCATGAAGATTCGTGTTCGCCCGCTTCGGTGCTCGCGCCCACCGTGGTGCCGTTGATCGTGGCGGGCAGGCTGTGAATCGACTGCGCGTTCGCGAGGGTGTCGTTGGCGGGCGCCGGGGGAGCCGGTGGGGGAGTGGAGCCGGCTTCGGCGAGGGCGGCCGTCGGCAGCGCCACCATGATCGCCACGACCGCCACGAGCGCAGGAAGGAGCGGCATCGCACGCGTCGGGGAGAGGCGCATCGGGATGTTCAATTCGCCGCGGGCCCCCGGCGTCCTGCTCGCGGGGCGGCTCTCATCTTCAGGCTCCTCTCACGCCGGCCCGCCAGCGTCCCGTTGTCGCGCCCGCAGCTCCCGATTCTTGAGCCGGTTCCCGCACACGGCCATGCTGCACCAGTGTCCCTGCCTGTTCTTGGAACGGTCGTAGAAGGCCCAGCGGCACTCGTCGTTGGCGCACACCTGCAGGCGTGACCAGGTGCCCTGCTCCTGGGCGGCACGGACGATGAGCAGGATTCCGAACAGGGCGTCGGTGATGGTGCGATGGCCCGCGGGGGCAAGCTCCACCGCCCCTCCGGAGCCCACCGACAGCGCGGCCGCTCGAGCGCCGGCCACCTCGCGCAGCGGGCCGAGGTCAGCGTCGCCCGATTCGAGCAGCTGCCGGATGCTCTCCCGCATCGCCCGCGCCAGCGCGAGCTCATCGGGCGCCACGTCGGCGCCCTCGTCGAGCAGCCCGGCCGCGACCAACCAGTCACTGCTCAGTAGGTCCTCGCCCCGCTCGACGTCGAGCGTGTTGACGAACGCCTGCACGAGCAGAAGCGGCATGGGTGCCGGCTTGGTCTCGGTCTCGGGCCAGGGATACCAGGCGGGAAGCGGGGTCACGGGACACATTCTACGTGACCGGCAAAATGACTTGACAAGTCAGCGTGACCGGTGTAGTGTGTTTGTTGGTCATGAGATCCGCTCTCTACGTCGCCCCTCCGGAGCACCTGCGCGATCGGCTCGTCGCACGGCTCCATCCTCGGCCGCTGGACACGGCGCTGGCGAACGGGACGCCGGCGGAGACCAACGCCGCCCTGGCCCTGCGAGCCCGGCGCCTGACGAACCTGCCCAGCCGCCGCAAGCTCGCGCTCACGATCCGTGACCTCGTTCGCGCGGCAGATGGCACAGGAGCTTTCTCGCGCATGCGGGCCGTCCCGCTGTGCGAGCGTGTGTCGGCGTCAAGAGACGAGCTGCAGATGCTGGCGGACAAGCTGGCCGAGCCGGCCCCGGTCTGCGCCCGCGGGGTCGCGGAAGTGCTGCTCCTGGTCACCGACGGGACAGGCCCTCTGTACAACCCGTACAGCGAAGCCGACGTGTGTGACCAGGCTGAGAGCGCGATGGCCAACCTGAGCGCCGCGCTCTAAAGCGGCGCGGTGTCGCGGTCAGGCCGTCAACGACGGATGGCGATCACTCACCCGTATCGCCGGCTCACTGATCCTGTGCGACCGAGGTTGGCCATGCGGCACACACGAGATCTTCGAGCAGGAGATTGCGGCGGTCATCGCCAGCGTCGTCGACCTCGCGCCTCACCCTCGCGACGAGCGCGAGAGCGTAGCGCGCATCGAGCGGCCAGCTATCGGTGGGATTTTCGCGTCGTTCCATTGGCCCCGGTTGTCATGTCGGCCGCTTGGGTGCTTCACTGGTCGGCCGCCTGACAGAGGGACTTATACCCTCAGGCGGTCGCGGTGAAACGTGATCTGCGCTACGCGCGGAGATTCGGTGCCGGCGTTCATCGCCCGGCCCATTGGCCCAGTCCGATGTGATCCGTGGGGATCAGGGGAGTTTGGGCTCGCGCCTTGATCTCCTGGACCGCCCAGGAGTTTCCGTCCGGGTCCACGAAGCCGAAGAAGGTACCGCCGCCGGCCTCTGTCATGACCATCAGCTCACTTGCCTGTACGCCCTGATCGAGGAGTTCCCGACGGGCCAGCGCTGCGTCGGGAACGACGAGTTGCAGCGCCTTCATCGAGCCGGGCTGCATCTGCTTCTGGGGCGGGAGGTCGCCGAACACGATCGAGCACCCCGAGCCCGGTGGGGTCAGCTGAACGACGTGCATGTGCTCGTCGCGGGTGTCGTGGTCGAGGTGGAATCCCACCTTGTCCCGGTAGAAGGCGACCGAACGGTCGATGTCGCCAACGGGAAGCACAACGACCTCGAGGCTCCAGTCCATCTTTTGCTCCTTTGCTCAGGCGGAGTTGCGGGTGAGATCTGCGCTTCAGCTCGGCGTCGGGCGAGCGGACTCGTCAAGCCCATCACAAGACCAGCGGAAGTCCTGACGTTTGCCGAGCACGTGCGGCCGATCTTCGATGAGCTTGCCGCCGAACTCGAGCGCCTGCACCCTCTGGCATCTCTGAGTTCGGCATATCGCAAGTTCGTGGCCAGTGCCGAGGAAGCCACCACGGCGTTCACCACGCTGGAACGCGCCGTTCGCCGCCACGACGAGACTGCGGCGCAGGCGGCTCTCTCAGCCCTCAATTCAGACAAGGCAAACCGCAACGCTGAGGCTGCGGGCCTCAGCGAATGCGCGAAGGAAGTCTCCTAGCACCCGTGAGGGCAGCAGTAACGCCTAGCTGGGACTCGCAGCGGGCCGCCGTCGGCGCGGAACCGAGCGTGTCGGCTTGGAGAAGTTTGTGTCGCCCCGCGGGCTCTCGAGCTGCCGCTCGAGGCGCGTGAACGCGTCGATGAGCTCTGGGGCTTCAAAGGCTCGATTGCGGCGTCCAACGCTTATCTGCGCAAGGACGCGGGCCTCGACCATACGCGAGATCGCTTCGTTGACAGCCTGCTCGCTTCGGCCGATGAGGGCAGCACCGCTCTGCACGGTGAGTACGGGCGAGCCGGGGAGAGCATCGATGAGCAGGTCCGTGGCGGACTTCGCCCGAATCCTCCCAGCGCGTGATCGCCATGTGCCCTGCAGGTCGCGCACCTGCTGCTCGTAGAGCTCAGCGTCGTCAACTGACCGGCGGATTGCGGTTGCAAACAGCGCGATCCAGCGATCGAGTCCATCATGCGCCGCGCGGCTGTTCGCCGACCCGCTGTAGCGGGTTGCGGTCAACGCTTCGATGTAATCGTCGGCCCACGTCGCGAGCACAAGAGAGACCGGCGGAAGAACGCGCGGAGCCAGTCCACGGCGACGCAAGACCACGTGTATGAGAGCCCGTCCGGTCCTCCCGTTTCCGTCGACGAAGGGGTGGAGCGTCTCGAATTGCGAGTGGGCGATAGCGGCTTGAGTGACGGCGGGCAGATCATCGGTGTTGCAGAACGCGCAGAGATCGTCGAGGAGCTTTGCGACGTACTCCGGCGGCGGCGGCACGAATGCCGCGGAGCACGGGGTGTAGCTACTTCCCCCGATCCAGTTCTGCTCAGTGCGCACGATGCCGCCGTACTCCTCGAACGGCGTTCCGGCAAGAAGCCGGCGGTGGATCTCAAGGACGTCGGTCGCGCGGATCTCCTCTGCCGCGACGAGATTTTCGACGGCCCAAACCATTGCCTCGATGTTGTTGAGCACCTCGATGGCCGTGACATCAAGAGGATCGTCTCCGAGACGTTGGGCCTGCTGAGCCCGCAACAGTCGCCGACCCCCCACTTCGAGGCCCTCGATCTTCGATGAGGCCACGGCCTCGGCTCGAAGGAGCAGGCGGGCCAGTGCCTCGGAGTCAATCAGCGTTCGGGCGTCGCGATTCAGCCGTGTGACGGCGGCTTCGGCGTCGGCCACGTCGGCCGCCGTCTGTCCGGCAAGGGTGATCCGCCGACCCACCAGCTGGTCGGGTACATAGGCTCCGTATTCACAGCCTTGGCGATCACGTCGTGGGAGCCCCGAGGTGTGTGGCGCCCGCCATTTTCGCCGGAGTAGCTTCGCCACGTAATCAAGGATACTGCATAACCTTGAGTATGGCCCTACACTACTCAAGGCTGCCTATTCGAGGTTTGCACCGCCCCGGCGATTTTGGAGGCGGTCGTCAGATCAACCCAGAGCCGAAGGCTGCCCTCCAGCGAGCATGCACAGGCCGTAGCCCAAGGTCGAGTATGGTGGGTGTACGCGACTTTTGGTCGATGGCGTCAAGCCGCATGACTGGGGAGCGCGGACAGCCGGCACGGATCTCATTCGTCTCTCTCCTCCTGTGCGCTGTTCGACCCGAGAGGGGGGCGAGAACAGGACCGGCGATGGCACGCACCACCATCGAGCGTCGCGAATTGGCCGTGGCCTCACGACGAAACGACAAACGGCTCGCGCACGCAGCGAGTCTGACCAGCCTGGCAGCAACCGCGCTGGAGAACGCCGCCGGGGATCTCGGCGTCGCCCATGGCGACGAACGTAGGCCCCTGACAGACCTCACGCAGTTGGTCTTGGAGGAATCTGCGCGCATCTCCAACCTCGCCGCCGACATCGAGAGCCATATGAACGTCCCACGGCCGGGCGGGTGGGGCGCGCGGTCGACGACGCGGTACACCTCCGTGATGCGCTGACGAGACATCCGCATGGATGCGCCACGGGGCCAGCAGTTGTCCCCGGCGCAGACTCCGGAAGACCGCGGGCTCGGAGTCCTTGGGAACGAAGGTACCGAGCGGCTAGAGTCGCTGGTGGAGGGCATCACTGCGGTCGGCCTCCCGGTAGAGCCCGGCATCACGATCTGACTTCCCCGTTTGCTCGGCAACCAAGGGAGTCGCGATGTCCGATCCAGCTCTGAACCCCGATCCGGCGGGCCCCGCAGGCCACGACCAACGTCGGGAGGCCAGCCACCGCTCGAGCCTGCCCCTCGAGGTCCCGCCACCGCCCCCCGGCGTCGCGCCTGAGGCTGACCCGGGGAAGGACGGCACGGGCGCCGACCACGCCTTCTGGCGCGCAAGACTGGCCCCCTACGCCCGGGCCAACGATCGTCGCGCGATGGTGGCCGTGTTGACCTCGGTCGTGCCCTACCTCGCCCTGTCGGTCGCGATGTACCTCCTGCTCCAGGTCTCCGCCTGGCTGGCGCTCGCTCTCGCGCTTCCGACGGCGATCTTCCTGGTGCGGACGTTCATCATCTTCCACGACTGCTCGCATGGCTCGTTCCTGGCGAGCAGGCGCGCAAACGCCTGGCTCGGGAGGACCCTTGGGGTGTTCCTGTTTGTCCCGTTCGTGCGCTGGCGCCACGACCACGCGGTCCATCACGCTTCCTCGGGCGACCTGGGTCGACGGGGAGTGGGCGACGTCCACACGCTCACGGTCGGCGAATTCCGAGCGCTCTCCCGGCGCGAGCAGCTCGTATATCAGCTGACGCGTAACCCGATCGTGATGCTGGGGCTGGGCCCCTTCGTCGCGCTCGTGATCGGCCCGCGGTTCGTCGCGCAGGGGGCGCGTCCGCGCATGCGCCGCAGCGTGATCGGGACCGACATTGCCCTGATCGTGCTCATCGTGGCGCTGTGCTGGCTGATCGGATGGCGTGCCTACCTGCTCGTGGGCGTGCTTCCCGCATTACTCGCCGGATCAATCGGGATCTGGCTGTTCTACGTGCAACACCAGTTCGAGGACGCCTACTGGGAGAGCGGCGGGACATGGAACTACGCCGACGCGGCACTCCGCGGCAGCTCATTCCTGAAGCTGCCGGCGGTCCTTCGCTTCTGCAGCGGCAACATCGGTTTCCACCATGTCCATCACCTCAACGCCCGGATACCGAGCTACAACCTTCCCCGCGCGCACGAGGAGAACGAGATCTTCCATGACGTTCCCACCCTCTCGCTCGGAGACGGAATGCGCGCCCTGTCACTCAAGCTCTGGGATGAGGACGGTCACCAGCTTGTGACGTTCTCCCAGGAGCGCGCTTCTCGGCCGCCCGCCGTCTCGAGCACCGGGCCGGCACGTGAGCCGTCCTGGGTACCACGGAGACCGTGATCTGACCGTGCCCTGGCGCCACAACCGCGGCCGCCCGTCAGCGCCGCGGGGTTGACAATGAGCCCGACCTAGAATGAGAGCGCCGGGCCAGCTACGCCGCGAGGAGGTTTTTGAAGATGACCGAGCACCTGCAGGACGCCGAGTGGAACGTCGGCGATTGGCACGGCAAGATGCTGGTCGATCGTGACGGTGAGAGGATCGGCAAGCTGCAGGACGTCTATGTCGACGTCGAGAACGACGAGCCGCAGTTCGCAACCGTCAAGGAGGGCTTCATCGGCCGCCACCTGACCTTTGTACCGCTGGGCGGCATCCAGGTCGGCCCCGACGAGCTCCAGGTCGCGGTGACAAAGGAGCAGGTCAAAGCCGCGCCCAACATCGAGCAGCACGGTGAGGAGCTTTCCCAGGCCGACGAGTCCTCCCTCTACCACCACTACGAGCTGAACTACACCCCGCCGGAGAGCGAAAGCGGCCGCCGGCTCGCCCGGCGCTGAGGCATCAGGGCCGGGCCGGGTCGAGCGCGGCTTCCCGGAGACGCTGTCCCATGCCCACCAATCCCCTCGAGGATCTGCGAACGCAGGCTCAGTACGCCCGCGAGCGATACCAGCTCTACAAGGCGAAGACCTACGGACCACGGCCCACCAGCCCGGCGCGTCTGCGCGAGCTGCAACATACCTACGAGCAGGCGGAGGAACGCCTCAGCTTTGCCGAGGCCGAGGAGGCACGCGTTCCAAAGGCCGACCAGGGTCCACAGGGCCCGGACCACGGCGCCGGCGGCTAGGCAACGCTCCTTATCTCCGCTGCGTCAGCCTCCTGAGTCGCGCGCGCCACGCGTTCGATGAACGGAGCGAAGCGAGCAGTGTGCTCGTCCTCGAGCGCTAGATGTGACCAACAGATTTACGGCGTGACCGCACCGGGATGGGAGGTGCGGTCACGCCGCTTACAGCGACATGGAGGGAGAGAGGGGAGACCTCCGCGCTGTCTCGGACGTGACCAGAGGGCAACGGTCCACTGTCCAAGCTTGGAACTCTTGAGAACTTCGCGTCGGGTTCGACAACGGGCTTTCGTGTGGGCGGTAGCGGTACTCATGCCCAACACCGCTTCGAGCCGACCTTCAGCAGGGCTTCGGCGGGCTCGGCCGGGTGGAGGTCGAAGACCAGCATTTGGTCGCAGACTCCGTTCAACGTGAGCTCGCGGTCGACTTCGCCTGGACCGCGCACGAGCGTCAACCGTCCCCCGTACCGACCACAGTGTGCAGCGTCGAGGATGACATGAATGCCCGAGCTGTCGATCGAGGTGAGCTCGCGGAGATCCAGTACGACCAGATGGGCAGATAGCTGGGCCTCCATCAACGTCTGCCCGAGCTGCGGCGAGGTGGTGGGATCCAGCGCGCCCGCGACGCGAACCCAAACCGCACCGGAGGCACCCAGCCGCCATCTACACAGGAATGGCGCCGGCGTGGCACAACTGCTTGGGGCTGATTGGGCCCGTAACCGCCGGGCCCGTGACTGCCGAGAACTGGAGCATCTGGACCTCCTCGCGCGTGAGCAAACGCCGGAAGTCAGCTTCTGATGCCCGTCCCCCAGGACCGACCGCAGTAATGCCCTCCGCCGGGCAGCATAGCGCCAAGCGCGGCGCAGAAGAGCCCGCGAGGCCGGCCCCGGGTTCAGCCGCCGGGCAAGCCCGGCCCGGAGCCCGGAATCTCGTGCTCGTCGACGAGGTCTGTCGGGCCGAGGATGAACACCTCACACATCAGATCGGGGTGCTGTTGGTTACCGCTCATGAACCCGATCACGACACGCCCGGTCGCCTCCTCGATGACCTCGACGAAGCGGCTGCGCATGACCTCCTGGAACTCCATTCGCTGCTGGATGACCGCGGTGCCCCGCCCGCCCTCGAGCAGGGTCTGCTCGACGCGCGAGAAGCCGCCGCGCAGAACGCACACCACCAGGTCATCGTCGTAGTAGGACTTCGCTCGGGTCGGCCCTCGCCCATAGAACTCCTTCAGCAGCGCGACCATTCCATTCGAGATGGCCGTGAGCACGTCTCCGTGGGTGCTCGTAGTGCCCTCCATGATGGGTGGCGGCTTCACTGCCAGACCTGGATGTCTCTGCCCATTTCGGTCGATGGTAGCGCCAGTCGCGCTACTGTGGTCTTTGATCGCTCGTCGGGTTTTCGCCCTTCGCCTCGCGCGCGAACCCGACCTCGGAGGACGAAGAGAGTAGGCCAGCATGCTGGCGTTCGATCCTCCGCTGAGCGGCGAGGAGCTCCTGTCAGCCGTGACCGAAGCCATGGTGGCTCTGCACGAGCGCTACTACCACCGCACGCCCGTGGAGGCCAAGACCCGGATGCTCGGCGATGACCTGCTTGCCTGCGTCCTCGGCGGCATCTACACCGAGGTCGAGCAGACGATGATCGAGCTCGAGCGCTCAACCGTCGTTCAGGAGACCCGCAGCGCCTTCCAGATCGCCATGCAGAGCCGGTTCATCGACAAGGTCGAGCACCTGAGCGGACGCCACGTCCTCGCATTTATCTCCAATCACCACATCGGCCCCGATGTCGAGATCGAGCTGTTCATGCTCGCGCCCCCCGAAGCAGTCGGGTGTTAACACGGTTCCCTTCTTCGGGATTAACACGTTCCCGCGGGTCTCGTGAGGCACATCAGCGGTGGTGCTGTTCGGCGTGGAGGTTAATGCCGAGATGGGGCGCGCCAGAGCGATTTCAGAGCGCGTCGGGAGCGGCAAAGATCCTCATCAGCCGAGTCGGAGTGCGTTATAGTCACTTATACGTCCCCTGAGCCTCAGCTCTTCTCGCTCCCTGGGCGACATCTTCGTTCAGAAGGGTAGAGAGGCGGTCGGCCATGGCCACCGCAACAAAGAAGGCTCACGCCGCAACTTCGACGCCCCGCGCTGTGAGCCCCGTGCCCGGGCCGCCATCCCTTGCGTTTCTCACCTATCGGGACAACGGCGACGTGTACCACTGGGAGATCGTCGATGCCAGTGGTAAAACCCTCGCTCGTTCGGACGGCTTCACCTCTCAGGCTGAGGCCGAAAGCGCTGCATGCCATGTGCGCGACGGCGTCCGCTCGGCGGACGTTGAACCACACGTGGCCGAAGGCCTCCGCGCCGTGGCCGTGTGATGGCCTCCCAACATCTGATCTGCGCGGCGTGTCGTGTTCGCGTGTGTGCAAACGCCCCGGCGATCGCTGTCCTGGAGAATCGCTGCCCGCTCTGTGGAGCCGCGCTGAGCGAGGTCTCCTCAGCGGCTCAAGCGATGGGCTTCCGCTCCTTCGATCTTGATGAGCTCTCAGAGGAGAGGGCGAGTGATCACACCGACCGGTCTGGGTATCCAGATGACCTCGGCGCTCGCCGCAGAGCTGCATCGATGCAAGATGCCTTGGATGCGGAGCGCTGGGAGGACGACGGGGGCAGCGTGGTCGGCGAAGTCGCCCTGACGTGGTAGCCGGCGCTCCGAGGGCTATGCCGGCTGGCGAATGGCGTGCGCGGTGAGATCGGGCGGCGCGCCCGCTGCCGCAAAGCGCCGCTTGGTGCTCCTGAGCGCGGCGCCGTCGAGCGATTTCAGCGTGTGGTCCGAGACGAGGATCTCGCCGGGCTCCGCCGCTTCGGCAAGTCGCGCGGCGATGTTGACGTCGACGCCGAAATAGTCGCCTCCGATTCTGCGCGGACGGCCGAGGTGAATGCCGGTTCGAAGTCGTGGAACGTAGCCTTGAACCTCGATGGCCGAGACCCGCTGGCCCGCTGCGAAGGCCGCCTCCGTGGCGCTCGAGGCGTCCCAGAAGACCGCCATCAGCCCGTCGCCGAGCCGCTTGACGATCTCGCCGCGCCGGTCGATCATCGGTGGCTCGATGGCGTCGCTGACCGCGCGCAAGAGCGCGATCGCCGGCTCGTCTCCTGACTCGAGGGCCCAGGTCGAGAAGCCGACCAGGTCGGTGAACAGCACCGCGACATCGACATCGCCGCGGCCACGGCCCTGACTCTCGGAGAAGGTCTGCCATGCCTGCAGCGCCGCCAGCCCGAACTCTCCCAGCAGGCCCGGCGTGCCGCTTCTGAGGGAGACGAGCTGACGCGCCGCGAGATCGGCCGAGCGACCCCGGGCGGTGGAGAGCCTGTCGACGAACTGCTCGTCGCCGAGCACACGCTCACGCGCTCGTTTCGCCGGCCCCACCAGCCGTGGATGCCGGTTGAGCCGACGCGTGGACTCGATCAGTCGCTTTGCGGCAAGTCGCCGCTCACCGTCGCTCACGCGCTCAGACTAATGCCGCGGCCTCACGCGGCGCGTAAGGGACGAGTAGGGACCCCGGCGCCGCCCGGGGGTCAGCTGCCCGTCCGGCGCCGCCAGCGACCCGCTGCCCCGGACCGGCTGAGTTCATCGAAATGATCGAGAGCCTGTCCGGAGCCTGCGACGACACACGTGAGGGGCGATGCCGCGAGTGACACCGGTACACCCGTTTCGGCGGCGACGAACTCCGGGAAGCCACGCAGCAAGGTGCCCCCGCCCGCGAGCAGGATTCCGTCGCGCGCGATGTCGCCAGTGAGCTCCGGGGGCGTCTGCTCGAGCGTGTCCTTGATCGCCTCGACGATCTCCTGCAGCGGGGCTGCGATCGCCTCGCGCACCTCCTCGCTGCGCAGTCGGACCTCGGTCGGGAGCCCGGTGATCAGATGACGACCGCGCACCTCGGTCATCTCTTCGGGCCGAAGCGCGACCGCCGACCCGATCGCGATCTTGATCGCCTCGGCCGTCTGCGAGCCGATCGCGAGGGAGTAGGCGGAACGCAGGTAGCGGGTGATCGCCTCGTCCATCTCGTAGCCGCCGACCCTCACCGACCGAAACAGGGCGATGCTCCCGAGCGAGATGACGGCCATCTCGCTGGTGCCACCGCCGATGTCCACGACCATGCGCCCAATCGGCTCTGCGATATCGAGGCCCGCACCGATCGC
This sequence comes from uncultured Solirubrobacteraceae bacterium, assembly GCA_963742395.1. Lineage (GTDB taxonomy): Bacteria > Actinomycetota > Thermoleophilia > Solirubrobacterales > Solirubrobacteraceae > Palsa-744. Next base: position 118,110 of record CAVUME010000009.1, read on the forward strand.
GGCGGCGATCGGCTCCTCGATGAGCTGCACACGACGCGCCCCAGCCGCGAGCGAAGCCTCCTCGACGGCCCGCTTCTCGACCTCCGTGACGCCCGAGGGCGCGCATACGATCAGACGGGGGTGGGCTCGATGTCGATCGAGCACCTTGCGGATGAAGTAGCGCAGCATCTGCTCGGTGATCTCGAAGTCGGCGATCACGCCGTGTCGGAGGGGCCGCGTCGCAGAGATGGTCGCGGGTGTGCGACCGATCATCCGCTGGGCATCCGCTCCGACCGCGTGGACGCGACCGGTCTGCGAATCGGAGGCGACAACCGAGGGCTCCGAGACCACGATCCCGCGTCCGCCGACAAAGACGAGGGTGTTCGCCGTGCCTAGGTCGATCGCCATGTCCCGCACCCCGAGCGCCGGAGCAAGATGCCGGCGCGACACGTCCCGGCGCGAGCCGTCTCTGCGAAAGCGCATCACCACAGACTGGCAGAACCAGCGAGGGCGGTGGCTTCTACGGCTTCAGCACGAACGTCTTTGTGGCGATGACCGCCGTGTCGCCGATTGGGGTGAACGTGCCCTTGGCGGTCAACTTCAGGCTCCTGGCCTTCTTGAGCAGACGCTTCCCGGCGGCCGTGAGGTTGACTTTGAGCTTTCCGGTTCCGGCCGCCGAGAACGAAGCGTGCCCCGATGCCACCAGCACCGGCTTTGGTTTCGCGCTCGCCGATGCCGCGCCGGACGGGACCTCGTACCAGTCGATGACTGCGGTCCCCGCCTCGAGAGCCTTGAAGGTGAACGTGAAGCCGTCGCCTTTTCGCAGGGCCGCGATCTTGGCCGCCCTGCCCGCCGGCGTCAGCTCGTGCACGAGGAGCGCCTCGATCTGCCCGGAAGTGATGTTCGTGCTGCTCGAGCCGAGCACGCCGCCTTCCGCATTCCCCGGGCCGGCCGTGTTCCCCCCGTTACTCGCTCCGCCACCAGACGGAGGCGATTGAGGAGCAGGAGCTGCCTGGATCGGCGGCAGCGCGACCGTACGCGCGATGCCGGTGCCGCCGCCGTTCGCCGCCTGTACCTGGCAGAAGATGGTGCGCCCGACGTCGGCCGCGGACAACTGGTAGCTGCTTGACGGGCCCTGCTGAAGGACGGTCCCGGTTCCGCTGCTGATGAACGCGTAGGTAAAGGTCGGCCCATTGCTCCAGCTGCCCGATTCGCAGCTCAGCGAGTGTCCTGCCGTGGGTACGCCACGGATGACGATCCCACCCCCACGCGGCGCGCGTGGGGGCTGTTCGCTTCCCTCGATGAAGTCCTGGATCTCCGGAGCAGTCACGTTGGCGAAACCGCCGATTGCCCCGTCAAAGCAAGGTTTGCCCGAAATCTCCTGCACCGTGTCGGCGACGCCGGATACCGTCATGGGTGACTGAGGGACGGTGAGTGCGCTTCCGCTGTCGCCCAAACAGAGAGAACCACTGGGCGAACTGGCGCACAGGAACACCGCGTTGGCTTCCCCGCCGCACTGCTGGCTGAACCCAAGGGTCATCCCGATCGAGTAGAGCCTGCCGTTGAGTTCACTCAGCAGCGGGTTCTCCTCGCCGAATCCAGTCAGGTTGACGGCGGTGCCTTCCGCTGGGGGCGGTCCCGTGGGCGTTAGTTCGATCGATTTGACGCTGGACGTGAAGGTCAGCTGGGTTTGCAAGCGCAGTACCGCTACGTCATCTGGGAGAGCATGCGTCGATTCGGGGTCATAGGTGTAGTAGGGATGCACGCGTACCGAGCTGACGAGCGAAAACTGTTCTTCTTCTTCGGGGACCGCGAGGTCCGAAGTTCCCGCCACGGCCACGAAGTCAGACGCCGGAATGCGCCCTCGCGTGCTCGGATCGAACGCGCAGTGGCCCGCCGTCAACACTTCGGTGTTGTTCAAGATCGAGCCGCCGCACAGGAGACCTTCGGTTTCGGAGAGGACCGCGATCACCTCCACCTGCCACGGCGCCTGGGTGATCGCGATCTGCGTACCGCCGACGATCGCAGCGCGAGCGCGACGCGATCCGCGATGCAGGTCCCGAATCAACAGTCGGCCATGATGCAACGGCACTCTGCGTGGGATCATCCGCATCGGCGCGCGGGAGCTCGCGCCCGCCGGTGAAGCGAACGCCAGCGTCGACGAGACGATCGCGACCGCCGCCAGCGCGCGGCGAATCTGCCGGGCAATTCCCCGCCGACGCGCCCCACTGCGGGTCGGCACCCTGCGAGACAACCAGCCAGAAGACATCACCGACAACACCCCCCTGTCGCGCTCAGGGAGTGGACATTACCCGAAGCGCGGCCTGATTGGCCACTCTGCACAGCTGAGCTCAGGTCGCGTCGATTCGCCTCATCGCGGCCAAGCTGGCGTCGCTCGTGGCGGCGGCGAGGACCGTGGCGACTACGCGAGGAGCTGCACGATCGCCGCCACCCCAACCACGACGATCAGTGCCCGCAGCGCCCCCGGCGGCAGCAGCCGCCCGTAGCGGGCACCGAGCTGTCCGCCCACGATCGACGCCCCCGCGATGATCGCCGCGGGCCCCCACCGTACATCGGCGGCGAGGATGAAGTAGATCGCCGCCACCCCGTTGACGATGCCGACGAGCACGTTCTTGAGGGCGTTCGTCCGCTGCAGGTTCTGGGCCAGCGTCAGACCCAGGATCGAGAGCAGGAGGATGCCCTGGGCAGCGCCGAAGTAGCCCCCGTAGATGCCCGCCAGATAGACGCCCGCCGGACTCAGCAGACGCCCGCGCCCTCCCTCGAGATCAATCCTGTTCTCCCCGAGCCAGCGTTTGAGCCTGGGCTGGGCGAGCGTCAGCGCCACCGCGCCCGCGATGAACACGGGCACGATCGCCTTGAAGGCCGAGGAGGGGAGCAAGAGCAGCAGGACCGCGCCGGTGATCCCCCCGGCGGCCGACATCGCCCCGAGGCGCTTTGCGCGCCCGGCCTGCCCCGTCAGCTCGCGGCGATACCCGACGGCGCCGGACACAGAACCCGGTACGAGGCCCACCGTGTTCGACACATTCGCCGTCACGGGCGCATAGCCGCACGCGAGCAGCACCGGAAAGGTGATCAGCGTGCCGCTCCCCACGACCACGTTGATCATGCCGGCCGCAAGCCCCGCGCCCGCAATCGCGAACGCCTGCCCTACGCCCACGCGCTCGCCATCGAGTGCACGAACAGCGGGACTATCCCTCCTCGCCCCGGACTACCCGGTGAAGTGAGGCTTGATCCTCGGCGGGTGTGGGCGGACGAACGCCGCGATTCGGGCGAGCGGGGCGCACACGGCCTCTGTCATGACAGCCTTCACCGAGACCTTGTGGCCGCCGTAGTGAAGTTTGCGTGGATCGATCTTCACCGCGAAGACGCCGTTCTTGGCTTCGGCCGCCTTCAGCGTCTTGAGCTTCCGTCCATCGAGGTAGAACGTCAGTTCCTTGATGCCAAGCGCGCTGATCTGAGCGGTGAACGGCTTTTTCTTCGAACCCGCCACGCCACGTAGGACGATCGAGGGCTCGTTGACCGTGCACGCCGCCTCGACGATCTGTTTTGCCGAGGCTTCCACTTCTACGGTGTTCGATTTTTCGATGAGACCCTTTTCGGTTTCGACTTCCGCCTGGTTCGCGTAGATGCCTGCCGTCGTCAGTTCGTGTTCACACGTATACGTCGTTGATTCAGTCGGTGCCAGTTCGGCTTTGGCCGGCCCCGCGATGTTCGTGCAGTTCGCGTCTGTGAGTTTCGTCAGCTTCACCGAAACGTTCCCCGTGTTCGTGACCTTGATCTGATAGACGACCGTTTGGCCGATCGTGGCGCCGAGCTTGGTCTTTGTGAATTCGGCGCCGGACCCCTTGATCTGCTGTTCCTTTTCAACTCCGAGTGCCGGTTTCTGATCGGCCGCGATCGTGTCTTCCGCGGGCCCTCCGGGGGTCTCCGTGCTCGTCGCGCTCGCGATGTCCGTGAGTGATCCGTTGTTGAGGTCTTCCTGGGTGATCGTATGCGTACCCGTGCACACGATCGATGCACCGGGAGCGAGTTCGCTCACCGGGATCGCCGGAATGCAGCTGAACCCTTCAAGCGCCGGCGAGTCGCTGACCGACACGTTGTGCAGGGTGATGTTGCCTTCGTTGGTCGCGGTAAGGGTGTATTTGACCACCTGGCCGACCTTTTCGTACTTCGCCGGTTTGAGGTCGTCGGTCTTGGTCACCCCGAGCTTCGCGTTTTGTTCGGCGTTGACCGTGTCTTCGGCGGGCGGCGCTTCGGCCTCTTTGCTGCTCGCGTTGGCGGTGTCCTTGAAGGACCCGTTGTTGAGGTCTTCCTGGGTGATCGTATGCGTGCCCGTGCATTTGATCGTCGCGCCCGGCGCCAGGCTCGCAACCGGGATCGGCGGAGTGCAGCTGAACCCTTCAAGCGCCGGCGTGTCGGTGACCGTCACGTTGTGCAGGGTGGTGTTGCCTTCGTTCGTCGCCGTGATGGTGTATTCGACGACCTGACCGACTTTGCTGTACTTCGCCGGGTTCAGGTTGTCGGTCTTGGAGACGCCGAGCTTCGGCTGCTGTTCGCCCCTGATCGTGTCTTCCGCGGGCGGGGCTTCGGCCTCTTTGCTGCTCGCGTTGGCGGTGTCCTTGAACGACCCGTTGTTGAGGTCTTCCTGGGTGATCGTATGCGTACCCGTGCACACGATCGATTTGCCGGGCGCGAGTTCGGCGGCCGGGATCGCCGGAATGCAGCTGAACCCTTCAAGCGCCGGCGTGTCGCTGACCGTCACGTTGTGCAACGGGATGTTCCCTTCATTCGTCGCCGTGATCGTGTATTTGACGACCTGACCGACTTTGTTGTACTTCGCCGGGTTGAGGTTGTCCGTCTTGGTCAAGCCCAGGCTCGTGTTCTGTTCGGCTTTGATCGTGTCTTCCGCGTTCGGGGCGTTGGTCTCTTTGCTGGTCGCGCTCGCAACGTCCTTGAAGGACCCGACGTTGAGGTCTTCCTGGGTGATCGTGTGCGTGCCGGTGCATTTGATCGTCGCGCCCGGCGCCAGGCTCGCAACCGGGATCGCCGGAATGCAGCTGAACCCCGCCAGCGCCGGCGAGTCACTTACGGACACTTCGTGCAGCGTCGTGTTGCCTTCGTTGGTCGCCGTGATGGTGTAGGTGACCACCTGGCCGACTTTGTTGTACTTCGCCGGGTTCAGGTCGTCCGTCTTGGTCAAGCCCAGCTTCGCGTTCTGTTCGGCTTTGATCGTGTCTTCCGCAGGCGGGGCTTCGGCCTCTTTGCTGCTCGCGTTGGCGGTGTCTTTGAAGGACCCGTTGTTGAGGTCTTCCTGGGTGATCGTGTGCGTACCCGTGCACACGATCGATTTGCCGGGAGCGAGTTCGCTCACCGGGATCGCCGGAATGCAGCTGAACCCTTCAAGCGCCGGCGTGTCGGTGACCGTCACGTTGTGCAGCGTGATGTTGCCTTCGTTGGTCGCCGTAAGGGTGTATTTCACGACCTGACCGACTTTGTTGTACTTCGCCGGGTTCAGGTTGTCGGTCTTCGTAACGCCGAGCTTCGGTTTCTGTTCGGCTTTGATCGTGTCTTCCGCGGGCGGGGCTTCGGCCTCTTTGCTGCTCGCGTTGGCGGTGTCTTTGAAGGACCCGTTGTTGAGGTCTTCCTGGGTGATCGTGTGCGTACCCGTGCACACGATCGATTTGCCGGGAGCGAGTTCGCTCACCGGGATCGCCGGAATGCAGCTGAACCCTTCAAGCGCCGGCGTGTCGGTGACCGTCACGTTGTGCAGCGTGATGTTGCCTTCGTTGGTCGCCGTAAGGGTGTATTTCACGACCTGACCGACTTTGTTGTACTTCGCCGGGTTCAGATTGTCGGTCTTGGTGACGCCGAGCTTTGGTTTCTGTTCGGCTTTGATCGTGTCTTCCGCGGGCGGCGCTTCGGCCTCTTTGCTGCTCGCGTTGGCGACGTCGTTGAAGAACCCGACATTCAGGTCTTCCTGGGTGATCTTGTGCGTGCCCGTGCACGCGATCGATTTGCCGGGAGCGAGTTCGCTGACCGGGATCGCGGGAGCGCATTTGAACCCTTCAAGCGCCGGCGTGTCGGCGACCGTCACGTTGTGCAGCGTGACGTTGGCACTTTCGTTGGTGGCCACGATCGTGTAGGTGACCACCTGACCGAGCGTTTCGAACTTGAGCGGGTTGAGGTTGTCTTTCTTCGTCACTCCGAGCTTCGGTACTTCCGTACAGGTCTGGAAGGACGAGGTGTTGTTCGCGAGGTTGGGATCTTCCTCGTCGCCGGTAACCGTCGCTTCGTTCGTGAGACACTGCGCGCTCGACGGCGCGGTGGCGGTCACGGTGATCGTGAAGGTGGCACCTTTGGCGAGCGCCCCCTCGGCGCACATGACTTCGTTGCCGCTGACCGAGCAGCCAGGAGTCGACGTTTTCACGTTCGTGAACGCGCTGGGCACCGTGTCCTGGACGGAGAAGCCCGAGCTGTTGCCCGGCCCGTGGTTCGTCACGGTCAGCGTCCACGTGACTGCGCCTCCAGTCATAACGGTGGCCGGACCCGTCTTGACGATGCCCAGGTCGACCTTTTCTTTGGCGATGCACGCCGCGCCGTCGTTGCTCTGGTCGGCGACGGGGCCAAGGTAGTGGGCCAGGAGCGCGAAGGTCGGGGTGGCGGGAGTTTTGACTTCGATCTTGAAGATGCCCCCGGTGGCGTTGTTGGAGAAGCCGAGGTTGCCGTTGCTGAAGGTCCAAGCGGCGCCGAAGTTGCCACTTTCCACAGCGGCCGGAGCCGCGAAGGTGCTCACTTCACCGGTGGAGAGGTTGAGGCGGTAGATGGAGGTTCCCGAGAGGCCCCACATGTAGCCTTCGTAGTAGGAGAAGTCGATCGGCTGCCAGGCTTTGCTGAGTTTGACGGTCTTGATCACTTCGACTTTGCTGACGTTGATCTCATAGGCCACCTGCGAGCCGTTTCCGTTCGTGAGCCAGTAGTTCCCTTCCGGGTCGAAGGCGCCGTTCGCAGGCCCGCCGCTTTCGGCCGGGTAGCCTTTGATGACCCCGAGTGCCGTTGCGTTGCCGGTGTTGTCGATCTGGAAGAGCGTGCCGGGCGTGGCGCCGGGGTTGACGTTGAGCTCGGTCGAGTAGAGGTAGTCGTTCGTGGGGTCGTAGGCGAGCGCGTTGTACGTCGAGGCAGCGGATTTGGAGTTGACTTCGTTGTATACGACTTCGCCGGCTTTGAATTCCGATTCGTAGAATTTGGTTGCTTCGCCGTCGGTGTGCGTTTGGGTCAGGAAGTCGACTTCGCTCTTACAGGTGAAGGGCGACCCAACTGCTGCCGCGGCCGTCGACGCGCCCAGGAGCGGCACCAGGGCTCCAAGCACCAGCGCCACCGTGACGGCGCCGAGCAGCGTCCTCGAGCGGGTGTGCCCACCCCGCGCAGCGCCGTTTGGATATGACGAAGCGCCCGACCGATCGTCGCCCGCGGGGTCCCCGTCCCCACCGGTCGACCGCTCGCAAGAAAGCCATTTGACCCTCGCCGTACCGCGCCTCATATGAGATCCTTTCGCTGCCGGGGTGTTTTGTAAAGAGGCCGAGCACCGAAGCTGTCCAGAGGACCGCTTCGGAATTAGACGCGAGTCAAGCTCTTAAGTGCGCCACAAACCCCAATTTGGGGCGTAGCGTACTTGATCGGGTTCGCGGGCGCGCCGTGACCGAGTGGGCCGTTGCGCGCGTTGCTGCCTGAGCCGTGAGGCTCACGACGAGCGCCGCGTGGACTGTCGCTCAGCCGGCCCGCTCGGCAGCTCGGCCGCGTACCTGGGTCTTTTCAACCAGCGTCATCGCTCCGGGATGGCCGGGGCCAGGCCAAGGGGTCAGCAGCAGAAGGATCCGTGAGTCTGCGAGGGCGATGAGTTCGTGTCGCTCTTGGGGTGCAAACTGGACCAGAGTGCCCGGCTCGGCGTCAATCGTCTGGCCCAGGTCACTGGTGATCCTCACCTCGCCGTAGACGACGGTGATCCAGGCTCCCTCGTGGACCTGATGGTCTTGGAGCATCTCGCCCGTCGGGAGGTCGAGCACAACGGCGCGCCCCTCCTCGGACGAGGAGAGGATCTCCGGGTTGTGTGGCCTCCAGGCAAGCTGTTTGAGATCCCAGTCATCCATCAGGTGGACAGTTTCGCAGCTCGACGAGCTCGGCGAGGGCCGACTACCCCACGCCCACTGCGCCCTCCGAGCCGGGTCGGCGATCTCAGCCCACGAGGGCGACCTGGATCGCTCCTCCAACCTGATGCTCCCGTGGAAGCAGGTCGCACCGGTGGCTGGTCGGCGGCCGCTTATCCGACCGAAGCTGCACGTAGGTCCGGCCGCCCAGGACTCGGGCTTCCGGACCGACGCTTGCTCGCGTGCCGTTCCTACCTCATGCGCGGGTCGACGTAGAGGTAGTAGACCTCCATGCTGCCCACGGTGAGCTTGCTCGTGACCGTAAAGTCGAGCGCGCCCCAGACGAACTGCGGCAGCACCTTGCTGCTGACTGGGACGGTGACCGTCCAGCCCTGGGTGCCGAGGACCGGCACCGGAACGCCGAGCACGCTCGTGCCCTGGGCTGTGGCGAAGATCGACGTTGTTTGAGCTGACGCCGCCGTGGCTGGCGGCGCGGCCGGGCGTCAGCGCACCGTGATCAAACGGCAGGAGATTGGACACTCATTGCAGCGGCGGGCGGCCAGCGAAGGCGGTTTCGTAATAGCGCACCTTGCTGTCGATCGGCTTGTCCGATGTCCGGCGAACCGGTTCGGTGTGGGCTCCAAGATGAACGCCTGGCGTTCCGGCGGCGAATCCCGCAGGCCTGGCGGGCAGCCCGTATTCGGCGCTACGGCCTATCAGGAGCTGGCACGCTCGCTCGGCCACCGCGGAGATCGTCAGGGACGGGTTGACTCCCAGCGACGTGGGGATCGAGGAGGAGTCCATACAGAAGAGACCCGGATAGTCGAACACCTCATTCTGATGATCCACCACGCCCAGTTCCTTTGAGTCCGCCATACGGCAGCCCCCCACCGGGTGCGAGGCGTTTGCGGTGCGGAAGGTGAACTTCATGAAGCGACCCAGCCCCGCCTTGGCAAGCACTTCCGCGATCGCGGAGTTCGCAGCTTCGCGCACACGTTCGGTCTGTTCGGAGAGGCTGTAGTTGAACAGCGCCTCCCACAGCGGCCCGGCGTTCGGACGCAGGGCGCCTCCGCTGGGCGGGGGGGCGAGGAATTCACCGTCGTTCGTGTCTTGGACCATCGCGAGGATCTCGATGTGGTTGTTGAAGGTCGAGAGGCTTTCTTTCTTCTGTAGGCCCCACCACGACGGTTCGCCGGGCGGGTCGCGCCCGTCGTCGTAGAGGATGTGGGGGAGGGTCGAGAGGAAGATCTCCTGGAGCGTGAACCGCTTTCCATCCCACTGGCTGCCGGACCTGCCGGCCCAGAAGTCGTACGTCATGGTGGTGATGTGGTTGCCCTTGTAGGTCTGCCCGAACCCGGGTAGCCCGAGTACTTCTTTGACCTTCTGCTCGTTGTATTCGATCGCTGCGATGTGGTCGCCGTTGATTCCGACGTTTTTTCCCACCTGGCTCGAGAGGTTCGGGAGGCCGGGCCTCGAGCGCATCAGGAGTGGCGAGTTACCCATCGCTCCCGCCGCGAGGATCAGCACCTTGCATTCGATCTCGGAGGTGCGTCCGGTGGGCTGACGCGTCGGTTCGGGACCTTCGTTGTCGAGTTCCCAAGACGTGACGACGTAGCGGTATGGCCGTGCCTGGCTCTGAACGATCAGCTCAGCCTCGGTGTTCGGGCGAACTTCGACGCCCATTTCCTCGGCGGACGCCAGGTAGTTGGTTATGACCGAGTTCTTGGCCCCGTAGATGCACCCGGTGTGACACCACTTCGCCTGGATGCAGCGATTGAGATCGATCGCCAGTGGTACCCGGTCGCAAGTGTGGCCGGCGCGATCGAGTGTCGCCGCCCACAGTCCGCCCGACTTCGCCACCTGCTTCCAGGTGGGGCGCTGCACGCGCAGGGCCTGCTCCGCGCGGGCATAGAAGGGGTCGAGCGCGGTGCGGCTGATCTCCACGGGCCACATGCGCCGGTCGGGTCCGTCGTCGGGCCGGTGGTCACGGCGCTCGAAGGTCTCTGTCGGCGAGCGCAGCGACGCGGCGAGGTAGAAGTTGGAGCCGCCTCCGACGCCGTTGCCGACGACGATCTGGGCACCCTCCCCCTGGATCAGTCCGTAGATCCGCGACAGGTTCTCGACGTCCATCGACTGACGGAAGTCCGTGTGCTGATGGCGCGGGCCGTGATCGAGCACGACGATGCTGGGGGTCTCGCCCGCCGCGCGGTAGAGCTCAGCCAGGCGGAAGGCGGCGATCGAGCCACCGAACCCCGAGCCGACGATGCAGACGTCGAAACGTTCGGCCATCGCGCCTAGGGCAGGTAGCCCTTCTTCGTCAGTTCGTCGGAGAGCTTGCGCCTGTAAGAGAATTCCGCGTAGCCGTTGGGCGCCGTGCCCGGGTAGCCCATCACCTGATACGCGGACGAGGTGTCGATCGTGGCCTCGCGCTGCTCGGCGGCCGCGAGGAACGCGGTGAACGGCACGGCCGCGGCCGCTTCCCATACGAGGACGCTTGGATTGCTGGGGGCGAGTCCTTCGAGGCACACGGCGACCCGCTGCTCGAACGCCAGGCTCAGAAACGGCCCACCGTGCACGAGCGAACGCGCCGAGAGTTCGGACAGGAACGGCACTTCAAGCGCATCGAACCCGACCAGGGCGTTGTGATACAGGAGCAGCGCGTCGGCCTCCACGGCCCCCGGCTCGTTATCCGCACCCGCGATCGCCAGGGGATGGATTTCATTGCCGAGATCTGTGGTCAGCGCCGGGCGGCCCGGCAGCATCGTGTCGGCAAATGCCTGAAGCGTCGCGTCGGTCAACTGGAGCGCGGCGTCCGCTTCGGAGACGAAGATGCGTTCGGCTACGGGCAGCGCGGAGACAACGAGAGCACCCAGGCCGAGCACGGTGGCGCGTTGGAGCACCTCGCGGCGGGAAAGCAGCGCCGCGAATCTGCCGAGGTTCTCCTCCTGGTGAAGCTGCTGCAATCCCCCACCTACACCGTCTAGGGGCCCGTGCGGCGGTAGATCTTCCGCGCCTTCGCGGGTGTGTTCACCTTGGCGGCGCATTCCGGAGTCCCGGCTCCGAGGGTCGCGTATGCGCCCCCTTCACCGGGCCCGAAGTAGGGCGAGAATTCGCTCGGGAAGCCGGGCAGGAGGCTCGGGTCGGCCGGCACCCCGCCGATCGTGAGGTTCGTGATGTGTACGCCCCCCATGCCCTTCGCCTTGTCGAAGAAGTAAGTGCCGTCCCAATGCCAGAGTGTCGGCTGGCCGCCCTGGACGATCGAGCCCGTCCAGTGGTCGATCTGGTAGTAGAAGCACTTCGGTACGGCGGCGGCGGTCCTCGCCGGCTCGTTGAGCAGAAAGTCGACGATTCCGAGTTCGCTCACGTTCTGATTCGTCTTGTCGAATTCGACGCACAAGGGGTCCGCGTTCGGATTCTTGAATTCAGTGCCCGTCCCCAGTTTCTGGACTTTGCAGCGGAACGGGTTGGTACCGTCGTAGGGCGCGATCGGCGCAGCCGTCGAAGCGGTTGCCGCGACGAGCACACAACCGATTGCGACGGTCGCGAAGAGCGCTCGCATCCCGAATAGAGCCCACATCCCCGATGCGATGTACCCGAGAACCTGCCGCCGCAAACTCGCGAACGCTCGCGCGGCTGGCGGCGCCCGTCTAGGGCGTGTTCCGCGTGGCATGACCCGGGAGACGGCGCCTCCGAGGTGTAAAACACTGGGGCCCAGTCTCCCACCTACACGACGGCCTGACCTTCGAGAGGGTGTTGAGTGCCTTTGGGCGAATTGACAATAGATGCGAGCGATCGTCCTAAGACCCCGACCCGGCGACGGACGCTTGAGGACGCTTAGGGTGGGTGCCGGCGCAGTAGCAGGAGCTCGCCCGTGGCTTGGCGCGCTCGCGCTTGTGGCAGCGATGACGCTGGTCGCCGAGCCGGCTGCGGGGGCATTGGCGCTCTCGCCGCTGAACGAAACGCCGGACGCCTCGCCCCAGACCCAGATCAGCTTTCTGGGGGTTCCCGCGAGCGAGATCGCGGATGTCTCGGCGGTTGGTTCGCGCAGCGGCCGGCACGGGGGGCGGCTCGAGTCGTACGTGAGCAGCCCGGGTGCGAGCTTCCTGCCCACGCGCTCGTTCACTCAGGGCGAGCAGGTCACGGCGAGCGCCCTGATCGGGCCCAAGGGCCACACCAGGCGGGTCAGCACCAGCTTTACGATCGCGCGCCTGTCGCGCTACAGACCTCCCCCGACGGGCGCTCCGGCCCCGTCCAAGGAGGACACGACTCAGAGCTTCGTCTCCGAGCCCGCGCTGCACCCGGCCAAGGTGGCGATCACGACCGCCGCGGCGCCAGGAGCCACCCCCGGCGACGTCTTCCTTACCCCGACGAGCGGTCTGGGTCAGGCGGGTCCGATGATCATCAACGGGCAGGGTGGCCTCGTCTGGTATCAGCCCGTGCCCGCGGGGCAGGTCGCGACCAACTTCCAGCTCGAGAGCTATAAGGGCCAGCCGGTGCTTGTGTGGTGGCAGGGCCACGTTCCCGCCACCCTCGGCGTCGGATTCGGCACGGATGAGATCTACAGCTCCAGCTACACGCCGATTGCCTCGGTGTCTGCGGGCAATGGCTATCAGGCGGACCTGCACGCCTTCCAGATCACACCCCAGGGCTCGGCCTTCATCACCGCCTACTCGCTCGTCGACGCCGACCTCTCCTCCGTGGGAGGGTCTCGCGACGGCGGGCTGCAGGACGCGATCCTGCAGGAGATCGACGTGTCAACAGGGCTCGTGATGTTCGAGTGGCACGCCTACGGTCACGTGGCGCTGGGTGACTCCCGCTGGCACCTGCCTGAGAACTCCGCGCAGCCGTGGGACTTCTTCCACCTCAACTCCATCTCCGTGGACCCTTGGGGTGACGGTGATTTCATCATTTCCTCGCGCAACACCTGGGCTGACTACGAGATCGACCACGTCAGCGGAACGATCCTCTGGCGTCTAGGTGGCAAGCGTTCCAGCTTCAAGATGGGCCCCGGCACCGGCACCGCCTGGCAACACGACGTCCGCTGGCAGCCCGACCACACGCTCACGGTCTTCGACAACGGCGGTTATCCCGGGGTGCACTCCCAGTCGCGCGTCATCCGAGAGCGGATCGATTGGTCGCCGCGCAAGGTCACGCTGGTCGGCCGCGACGTGCGCACCCCGGCGCTCCTGTCCGGCAGCCAGGGCAACGACCAGGTGCTCTCCAATGGCAACTCGTTCGTGGGCTGGGGCGAAGAGCCTTACTTCACCGAATTCGGTCCCGCCGGTCAGATCCTCTTCGAAGGGCACCTGCCCTCACAGGGGGAGTCATACCGCGCGTTTCGCTTCCCCTGGAGCGCCACGCCGGCTACGTCCCCGGCGGTGGCGGTCACGACGACGAGCGGAACGACGAGCATCTATGCAAGCTGGAACGGAGCCACCGGCGTAAGCGCCTGGAGGGTCCTGGGGGGAGCGAGCCCCGCCACCCTCACCTCGATCGCCACAGCCGCGAGCACCGGCTTCGAGACGTCAATCGCCGTCGACAACACGGATCCCGTCTTTGCGGTGCAGGCCCTCGGCGCATCCGGCGAAGTGCTCGGCACCTCAGGCGCTGCGCACCGATGAGGCACCACTGACAACCCGGCACGTCTTTCGGGATGTGTAAGCCCTCGTGAGTCTTGGAACAACCCAATTCTGGACAGGTTCGGTAAGTCAACGTTGATCCACCATCGATCAGGCAGCTGAGCGTGACCGTGTAGTCGGCGTGCGTAGGCGTTTGGCTACGCTTCGGCGGGTGGAGCTGCAGCGGCGCATTGCCGAGGGGAGGGGTGAGTTCTTGCTCTTCGCGCTGACGCCACCGCGCCTGACGACTGAACCAGAGCAGGCCAGTCAGATCGCCGCGAAAACGCTCGAGCGCCTGCGCCCCGTGGGCATCGACGGCCTCGTGCTCTACGACATCGATGACGAGAGCGACCGCAATCCCGAGGAACGCCCCTTTCCGTTCCTACCCACGATGGACCCAGCCGACTACCTCGCTCGCGATCTCGTCGGCTTGGAAGTGCCCGCCATCGTGTACCGCGCTGTGAGCAAGTACCCCGAACAACGTCTTCGCTCGTGGCTCAGCGAACAAGCCCCTACCCAAGCGCTGTCGGTGTTCGTCGGTGCGTCCTCTCGTGAGAAGGCGGTCGCGACCTCTCTGTTGCGGGCCTACGAACTCAGGAACGAGCTGCGCCCGGATCTCCTCCTCGGAGGTGTCGCGATCCCGGAGCGGCACGCGCGTGGGCGCGCGGAGCACCTCCGCCTGCTGGCGAAGCAGGCTGCAGGTTGCTCGTTCTTCGTCACGCAGATCGTCTATGACGTCAATGCGGCAAAGAACTTGGTTTCCGACTATCACTACGAGTGCGCCGCGCGTGACCTCAAGCCGGCGCCGATCGTCTTCACGTTCTCGGTCTGCGGCTCGGTGAAGACGCTGGAGTTCGTTCAGTGGCTCGGTGTCGATGTGCCGCGCTGGATCGAGAACGAGCTGCGCCACGCGGACGACACCCTCGACGCGTCCTGCGATCAAGCCCTCGCTACGGCCGTCGAGCTGATCGCGTTCTGCCGGCGCGTCGGTGTTCCCTTCGGGCTGAGCGTCGAGAGCGTCTCGATCCGCCAAGTCGAGATCGATGCCTCCGTCCGCCTCGCAACCCGGCTACGAGCAGAGTTACGTCGCTAGTCGCACGATCTGCATCGAAGGCACAGCAAGCAACCCGGCCCCACGCTGCTGCTGTCGCGGCGAAGCAGTCGCACCGACAAGCTAGCCCCCGACTGACGCTAAGGACGATTCTCGATAGCCCGGACCGACCGCGCTGAGACTACTGCTCAGCCATGGCGAAGCGATCGTCTCCGGTGCGCCGGGCGAGACGCTCGGAGCTCGTCCGCTGCGATAGCGGAGGTGCAGCCCGGTCGCACGCGCCACTTAGCCGCAGAAAGCAGCGGTCCGGGATACTCAACCCATGCCCGAGGAGTCCACGACCCCCGACCTGGTGGGGCTTGTGCGACAGGGGTACGAGGCCGGGAGTCGCGGTGACCTTGACGGGTTGATGAGCTTGTTTGCCCCCGACGCGGTGTATGACATGTCCGCCGCTGGGTTAGAGACCTTCGAGGGCGCGGAGGCGATCAGGGGCTTCGTCGAGGACTGGCGTCGGAGCTGGGAGGACTACCGGTACGAGGAGGAGGAGGAGCTCCTCGATCTCGGGCACGGCGTCGTTCTTAGCGTCGTTCGGGAGGGCGGCCGCTTGGTCGGCGGCAAGGGTCGCCTCGAGCAGCGGGTGGCGCACCTCACCACATGGACGAACGGCAAGTGCGAGTGCTTCAAGCACTACCCTGACCCAGACGAGGCCCGTGGTGACGCCGAACGCCTCGCGCGGGAGCGGGAGTAGGCGGTGTCGCAGGAGAACGTGGAAATCGTGCGGAGTCGAGGGCAGATGCCGATCTCGGACCGCCAGCTTCGTCGTCTGCTGCGCTACCCCGGCGCTATGGCGCTCATCTTTCGGCTTGTGGTCCGCGTGCCTCCGCGCAGGTGGCCCCGACGAAACGTCGCCATCAGCGAAGCGATGATGCTCCCGCCCGACACCAACGCTGCCGAGCTCATGAGGGACGACGCTCTGGCGTCTGCCCTCGTGAAGGCGGTGACGCCGCTCCTGCACCCGACCTTTGAGATCGGCGGAACCCTGTTTCAATCCGATGCGACCTACGCCGGACCTCAGGGTCTGAGGAAGTGGGCTCTGGAGTGGTATGCGCCCTACGTGTCCTACCGCGTCGTACAGGGCGAGGCGGTCGATCTCGGAGGAGAGCGTGTGTTCGTGCCCTACAACTGTTTCGGGCGGATCGAGGGAAGCACGGCGGAGATCGAGGTCGTCCACGCAGGCGTGTTCACCTTCCGGGATGGGAAGATCGCCCGCGCCGAGATCTATCTCAACCGCGCCGAAGCCCTCAAATCAGTCGGCCTGAAGGAGTAGGCGATGTCGGAGGAGAACCTTCAACTCATGCGGCAGACCGGCGTACCGTTGCAAGGGATCGACGTGGCGCCGTTCATCCGTGCGGGGCTTGAAGGCGACCCGGCAGCCATACCGCTCGACGTTGCAAACAGTCTCGGTGCCGCACTTGACATCTATGACCCCGATTTCGAGATAGACGCTTCTCGCGTTGACATGCCTGGATTCGGCATCTTTCACGGGCTTGAAGGCATGCGCAAGCTTTGGCGGGCATGGATCGAGGAGTGGGAGCGATATAGCTGGACGCAGACCAATTGGAGCGAAATAGGCGACCACGTCATCGCAGACGTGCGAATCCGGGCAACCGGCAAAAGCAGTGGCGCTGACGTGGTCTGGGACCACTGTCAGGTCTGGACGTTTCGGGACGGCAGGGTGGTTCGCTGGCTTCTGGCTAATGATCGAACCGAAGCCCTCAAAGCCGTGGGTCTGGAGGAGTAGGCGGTGTCGCAGGAGAACGTGGAGACACTGCGGCGAACCAACGCCGCGTTCAACCGTCGAGATCGAGATGGCGCGTTCGCGGGGTACCACCAGGACATCGAATGGCGTCAGCTTCAGCATGCGCCGGATACGTCGGAGCGCCTGAATGGCGTATCTGCGGTTCTCGCGAACTGGGACCAGTGGGAGGCCGCCTTCGACGACTTCGGTGCGGAGATCGAGGAGTGCATCGACGGTGGCGCATACGTCCTCGCTGTGACCCGCTGGCGTGCCACTGGTAGGGATAGCGGCGTCGCGATCGACCTTCGCACCGTGGACGTCTTCGAGTTTGCTGACGGCAAGATCGTTCGCGCCACGATCGGCTGCTCCGACAAGGACGCAGCCCTCGCCGAACTCGGCCTGGAGGGGTAGGCGGTGTCGCAAGAGAGCTCATGACTGGAGGAGTAGGCGGTGTCGCAGGAGAACTGGGAAAGTGGAATCCGCGTCGATGTACGTTGGGCGGCCACCTTCCACATGCGCCAGGGCAAGGTCGGCCGCGTTGACGCTTATGGTGGGTGGGCCAGAGCCTGCGCGGCCCTCGGGCTGGCGGGGTAGGCGATGTCGCTGGAGAACGTGGAGGCAGTTCGCAGGTCCCTGGACGCCTGGGATCGGGGTGACTTCGATGGGTTTGTGCAGGACTGGCACCCGGAGAGCGAGTTCTTCTCCGCGTTCATGGTGCAAGGGGAGGGCGATATGAGGGCCTTCCGAGGGTTGCAAGGGATGCGCCAATACTGGGACGAGTGGCATTCGCTTTGGGATCTGCGCGTCGAGGTGTCCGAAACCCGTGACCTCGGGGACACAGTTCTGGTAGTCGCGGGAATGACGGTGCGAGGCAAAGGAAGCGGTGTCGAGGTCGAGTCGCCGCTCGCATACGTGTACGAGTTCGACGACGGCTTGTTTCGGAAGGTGCACACGTACCTGAACGTGACCGAAGCCCTCAAAGCCGTGGGGCTGGCGGAGTAACGGTCAGGAGCAGGTGCCCCGTGAGAGGGCGACGTCGGCGAACGCCCGACACGAGTGCTTCGTCATGGATGCGAGCGTGTCGGTGTGGACCGCCGAGACTGCTGAGATGGACGAGGAGCAGCAGGCAGGTCCACATCGCCGCTCGCGCTCGGTTTTCGTCCAAATCGACCGTCTCTGAGGTGGAGCGACCCACGTGCTGGTTCTCTTGCGGATGCGGCTGTCTGGAGTAGTCTGCTGGAGGACCAGCAAAGCCACCATGGGGGACGTGCCATGAGCACCACGCGACGGGAGCAGACACCGATCGACCAGCTGCGTGTCGGGGAGACCGCGAACTTCGTGGACGGGCCGCCGATCGAGCTGTTTCGCCGTCTGCGCAGCGAGTGTCCGGTGCACTGGACGGACGGCTTCTCGGAATATCCCGATGAGGATGGCTTCTGGTCGGTGACGACGGCCGACGACGTCGCCGCGGTCAGTCACGACTGGCAGACGTTCTCCTCCGAACTGGGCGGCTTCACGGCCACGAAGAACGCCGGTCTTTCGCTCGAGTTACAGCAGGCGATGTTCATCGGCATGGATCCGCCGAAGCACGACCGTCTCAAGGCCCTGTTTCAGCGCGGCTTCACACCGAAGCGGATCGCCGAGCACGAGGACGCGATCCGCAGCATCGCGACCGCTGTGCTCGACGCCCTCGAGGGTCGCGAGCAGTGCGACCTCGTCACCGACGTCGCCCAGCCGGTCGTGTCGCGCGTGATCGGCAGCTTCATGGGCCTACCGCCCGAGGATGACGAGGCGTGGGCGAACCTGGTCAACGCGACCGTCGGCGCCGGCGACCCCGACGTGACGCCGGACGGCAACGAGATGGTGATGACGCAGATCGTGCCCGAGATCTTTGCGCGCTGCGGCAAGCTCATCGCGGAGCGCCGCCAGACGCCGACCGATGATCTCACGAGCGTGCTGGTTCACGCCGAGATCGACGGCGAAAGGCTGGAGGACGACGAGATCGTGATGGGGTTCCTGCTGCTGATGGCGGCGGGCAACGACAGCACCAAGGCGACCTATTGCAGCGGCATGCGAGCGCTGATGGAGAACCCCGAGCAGCTACGAAAGGTCCTGGAGGACCCGTCGCTCGTGTCGGGCGCGGTCGAGGAGTCGCTGCGGATGTTTCCCGCCTTTGGCCACTTCGCCCGCACGGCGACCAGCGACACCGAACTGCATGGGCAGCCGATCCGTCAGGGCGAGAAGCTGGTGATGTGGTATCCGTCCTCAAACCGCGACGAGACGCGCTACGAGGACCCTGATCGATTCGACGTGACCCGCAATCCGGAGCATCAGGCGTTCGGTGCGGGCGGCCGGCATTTCTGCCTCGGCACGGCGCTCGCGCGCCTAGAGCTGCGGATCCTCATCGAGGAGTCCCTCGCGCGTTTTCCCGACATGGAGATAGCCGGCACCCCGAAGTACGTCGAGTCGGGGTTCGCCAACCAGCTCAAGACGCTGCCGGTTCGACTGCGGCTGTAGTTCCACCCCGAGCGACACGCTCGCTTTTCGTCCTGAGCGACAGTCCAAGGTCTCTGCCCCCGAGACGCCCGCTTGCGGGTGGTTGCAACAGTCTTGTCGCGACGAAGACGGGGGCCGAGACGAGCTGCACGCGGGCGAAATGTGGAACTCCAACTCGATCATCTCCTGGCTGATCGTTTCGGCCGGAGTCGACGCATCGGAGGTGCGGGCCCCTGCGCGCGGGCGCGCGCCCGGGTGGCAGGCTGGCATTGCCGTCGCATCACGAGCTGAGCGGCTCGTGTAGGCGGTTACGGTCCGCCGAGCTCGATTCACTGCCCATTTGGCGGTCGACCGGGCGCCGTAGCGCGCAACTCAAGACCTACCCATTTGCAGAAGATTCCCATGCCCCCGCCAGGAGTCGAACCTGGATTTACCGCTTAGGAGGCGACTTGAAGCCCTCCCCGGAACGCTCTGCAGATCGCGCAGATCGCGTGCTTCTCGGGCGTTTGCAGGGCGAGGGGAGTCGGCGCCGATAAGGCGCGATGGTGCTCGATTGGGCCGGGTTTGGGCAGCAGTATCGCCTTGCTGCCCACGGCCCGGCGCATCGCGCTAGGGTCAACGACACCCACCGTCCGCTCGATGCGGGCTTGGGCAGTAGGAGGTCAGGTGCCAGAAAGCGCTGCACGAGTTCCTCGCGTCCTCGCGATCGACGCTGGCGGAACGATGACGGACACGTTTATCGTCGACGAGCACGGCGCGTTCGTTGTCGGCAAGGCCCAGACGACCCCAGACGATGAGTCGGTCGGGTTCATCGCGTCAGCGCGCGATGCGCTCGGCCAGTGGGGGTCACGGCCCGAGCACGGCTTCGCGACGATCGTCTCGGGCATCTACTCCGGCACCGCGATGCTCAACCGCCTCCTCCAACGCCAGGGGCTGAAGATCGGCTGCATCGTCAACGCCGGCCACGAGGACTACCTGCGACTCGAGCGCGGGATTCAGACGTATCTCGGTACCTCCTACTCTGACCGGCTCCACCTGGCAACGCACTACCACAACGAGCCGCTGGTTCCGCGCGAGCGCATGAAGGGGGTGCGCGGGCGCATCGACGTGTTCGGCGACGAGGTGCTGCCGCTACGCGAGGATGACGCGCGCGAGGCCGCGCGTGAGCTGCTCGCGCTGGGAGTCGAGGGCATTGTTGTCTCGCTGCTCTTCGGCTATCGCAATTCCGCACACGAGACGCGCGTGGCGGAGATCATCGCGGAGGAGAAGGCCGCAGCCGGCGTCGACGGCTCGGTGCCGATATTCCTCTCCAGCGAGCTGTACCCGATGCGTCGTGATCTCCCACGGCTGAACTCGACGGTCATCGAGGCCTACGCCGCGGAGCCGTCGCGCTCGACACTGAAGGCGGTCCGAGATGTCACCAAGCAGCACGGCGCGCCGTTTGAGCTGCGCGTGATGGCCGCGCACGGCGGGACCGTTTCGATCGAGGCACGTGAACTTGCGCGCACGCTCGTGTCGGGCCCGATCGGCGGCGTCGTCGGGGCCCACGCGCTCGCTCAACGGATGGACATGCGAAACGTCCTCTGTACGGACATCGGGGGTACCTCTTTCGACATCGCACTCATCACGGACGGCCGATTCGAAATCACACCGACGCCGGACATCGCACGCTTCGTGTTGAACATGCCGCTCGTCCGCATCGACTCGATCGGCGCGGGCACGGGGTCGTTCGTGCGCGTCAACCCGAACTCGGGGCGCCCCGAGCTTGGCCCTGATTCGGCGGGCTCGCGGATCGGCGTGTGCTGGCCCGAGGGAGGCCTGCAGACGATCTCCGTGACTGACCTCAATCTCATCCTCGGCCGCCTGAACGCCGACTACTTCCTCGGCGGAGAAGTCACGCTCGATGTCGAGCGCGCGCGCGACGCAGTGGACCGCCAGCTCGCGCGTCCGCTCGGTCTGGGCGTCGAGGAGGCGGCGTCCGGAGTGATCGAGCTGTTCGAGCAGACGCTCAAGAACGAGGCCGTCGGGCAGATTCTCGGCAAGGGTTACGCGCCCGCGGATTACACCCTGATGTGCTACGGCGGCGGCGGTCCGCTCCACGTCGCGGGGTACACCGACGGCGTCGACTACGCGGAGGTGCTCATGCCCGCCTGGGCCGCAGGCTTCTCCGCCTTCGGGTGCGCGTGCGCGGACTTCGACTACCGCTTCGACCAGACCGTCGACCTTCCGCTGCTGCCTGCCTTCGGCGAGGGCGAACGTGCGGGAATCGGCACGATGATCACGGCCGCGTGGAAGGGGCTCGAGGAGCGTGCCGTGCAGGAGTTCGCGAAGTCGGGTATCGGGCACGAGCACGTGAGGTTCACGCACACGGTGCGCATGCAGTACTACGGACAGCTGAACGACATCGAGTTCCCCTCGCCGCACCCCGCACTTTCGGACGCGGTGCACATAGATGAGCTGATCGCGTGCTTCGAGAGCGCGTACGCGAAGATGTACGCCTCCTCAGCGCGCTCGCCCGAGCTCGGCTACCTCGTCACGCATGCGATCGTCCACGGCACCGTCGACGTCGAGAAGCCCGCGCTGCCGACTGCGGAGGAGGTCGAGGGCACGCCGCCGCTGAAGGCACGCCGCCCGGTTCATTGGGGCCGCGCGAGCGAAGGCGAGTACGTGCAGACCGACATCTTCCAGCTCGAGCAGATCGTCGCCGGCAACACCCTCCGCGGCCCGGCGATCGTCGAGCACTCCGCGACCACCTTTGCAGTACCGCCGGGGCGCGCGGCGCGGCTCGACGGCCACCAAATCTTCCATCTCACCGCGACGTAGGAGGACCAACGATGGCGACCGTCGACCAGGCAGCGCGCGCCGAGCCCAGGGAGTCAGGCATCGGATGGGACGGACAGCGTTTGGTGGAGATGCTCGAGCAATCCGAGCGCGTGTTCGCAGAGACCGGCCACTACGGCGGACTGCGCGAGCTCGAGCTGATGCGCTCAGATCCGATCGGCTACGAGAAGCTGTTCTCGCGGCTGCGTGGCGGACTCGTCTCGGCACGTTCGACCGCGCTGAACATCTCCGCCTCACCAATCGTGCGCGAGCTCGGCGAGCTGTGCTTCGCGCTGTACACCCCCGAGGGCGACTCGATCGCGCTTTCGACGGGCATCATCGTGCACGTCCACACGATGTCGGACGCGATCAAGTGGATGGTCCGCAACGGCTACGAGGACAACCCCGTGATCCGGCCGGGCGACATCTTTGCGAACAACGACCCGACGATCGGCGACGTGCACAACGCCGACGTGCAGACGTTCGTGCCGATCTTCTGGGAGGGCGAGCTGCTCGCGTGGGCCGGCGGCGTCACGCACGTCCTCGACATCGGCGCGAGCACGCCCGGCGGTGTGCCCGTAGGTCCGACGACGCGCTACGAAGACGGCATCGACCTCCCGTGCATGAAGGTCGGCGAGCGCGACGAACTGGCGCGCTGGCACCTTGAGCGCTGCAAGAAGCGCACGCGCGCGTCCGCGTACTACCTGCTCGACGAGCGCACGCGCCTCGCCGGCTGTCACATGATCCGTGACGCCGTCGAGCGACTCCTCGCTGAGGAAGGCGCCGAGCGCTTCAAGCGCTTCAGCCGCGAGGTCATCGAGGAGGGCCGCCGCTCCTTCAAGTCGCGCATCCGTGAGATGACGGTCCCGGGCCGCTACCGGTCGCCGGCGTTCTTCGACGCGGAGTTCGCCGACAAGGAGGAGCTCCCAGCGCGTGCTCGGCGCGACATCGTGATGCACTCACCATTCGAGGTTCGCATCGGGGGCGATGGCACGTACTCGCTCGACTACGACGGTGCGTCTTCCTGGGGCTGGCATTCGATGAACTGCACGCCGTCGGGGATGCAGGGGGCGATCTGGGTGATGTTCACGCAGACGCTCATCTGCAACGACAAGGTCAACGACGGCGCGTACTTCGCGATCGAGACGAACTTCCCCGAGGGAACGATCGCGAACCTCGGCGACGCGGAGGGTTCGACGGCGATCGCATGGGCGTTCCTGCAGCCGTCGTTCACGGGGTTTCCGCGCTCGATCTCACGAGCGCTGCAGTCGCGCGGCTTCATCGAGGAGGTGCTGTCGTCGTACTCGGTCTCGGGCAACGTGCAGCAGGGCGGCGGCATCGACCAGTACGGCGCGTCCTCGGCGATCATGAACTTCGAGGTCTCCGCGCAAGGGATGGGGGCGAAGTACGTGCTCGACGGCACCGACTACTGCGCCGCGATGTTCAACCCGGAGGGCGACATGGGCGACGTCGAGATGTGGGAGCTGATCTCGCCGTTCGTCTACCTCTCGCGCCGTGTGAAGGCGTCGTCGAGCGGCCCCGGGCGCCACCGCGGCGGCTCGAGCTTCGAGTCGCTGTTCATGGTCAACAAGACTCCTTTCTGGGAGCTGCAGAACATCGGCACCGGGCGCGTGCTGTCCTCCGGGGGCCTCTTCGGCGGCTACCCCGGCCCGACCGCGTACATCCACAACATCAAGGGCGCGGACCTGACCCAGCGCGCACTTCGGGGCGAGGCCTATCCGGTCGCCGATGGGGACTACGAGAGCCCCGCACTGATGGCAATCGAGGGCAGCACGCGCGAATACAAGAACGACGGCATGACGATGCTCTCACCGTTCGCCAACGGCGATCTCTACCTCTCCGTGATGAAGGGCGGCGCGGGTCTCGGCGATCCACTGCTGCGGCCGATCGAGGCCGTGCAGCGCGACGTCGATGAAGGGCACTTGCTGCCGCGCTTTGCCGAGTCGGTGTACGGGGTCTCCGATCGCGAGGCGTTCCGCGAGCCGGCGTCTTCAGCGCGCCGTGCCGGTGCGCGAGTGGGTCGCCACCGAGCGCGAGCGCATCCGTGCTGAGGACGTGGCGCAGCCCATCAAGGAGACACTCGCCGAGTCCATGCGGCTCTCACCGCGCTGGGCGGCGGAGTACCGCGGCTTCTGGGACCTGCCCGAGAACTTCGACTTCGACGTCGTCACGCCGACGGTCGTACTCGCGCGCGCGCAGCCCGGGAAGGTCGATCCCGATGACGCGGCAGACGAATTCCTCGCGCAGTCCAACCCACACGGCGCGCAGGAGGGCGTGCCCGCGGCGACAGGCGGGCGCTTGGACGAGGAGACGCTCGAGGCGCTGCTCGACGAAAAGCTCACGCGCCGCGAGGTCAAGGAGATCCAGTCGGGTTACAAGGACGCCGACCGCTTCGACAAGTGGCTCGCGGTCCTCCAGCGTCGCGTCCCATACGCCGATCCGATTGTGCTGCCTGCGGGAGAAGGGCTGAACATCGTCAAGCGCCGCTCCGACGGTGAGCTGATCTACCGCTGCGATTGCGGGCAGGACTTCTGCGCTCACAACCGCAACTGGAAGCTCGACGCGGTCGTCTACGTGCGGGAGAGCGAGGAATCCCTGTCCGAGATCTACCCGAAGATGGCCGGGCCGGACCCGACCTTGCAGCAGATCCGCGAGTACTACTGCCCATCGTGCGCGCGCCAGCTGGAGGTCGAAGCGATCCCGCCGGGCTATCCCGTCGTGCACGACTTCCTGCCCGACATCGCGGGCTTCTATCGAGGCTGGCTCGGACGAGCACTGCCCGCGTAGCGACGCCCCCGCCAGGAGTCGAACCTGGATTTACCGCTTAGGAGGCGGGCCCGGGACCGGCCCGCGGTCGGCGACGGGACAATGGTCGTGCGTTTCGTACATGACGTTCTGGATGGCTGACCTCTACGGGTCGGGTGTGGTCACGCTCGCCACGGACGAGGCCGGTGCCCGGCTGGAACATCCGCGGTAGTGACTACTGGTCGCGTCCTCGGCGTTTCACGGATGCCGTTGGCCGCTGTCAATGAAAGCGTCCCCTGTGATGGCCGTCCAGGAGATCCAACAGTCGAACGGTGAGCGCGAGCAGGCGTTAGTACGCATCAAGAAGCGGCGCGATCTGCAGACCCATGCGCTCTCCTTTCTTGTTATCAACGCCGCGGTGTGGGCAATTTGGGCGACGACGGGCGGCGGCTACCCCTGGCCAGCTTGGCTCACCGGACTCTGGGCGATCGGGCTGCTGTTCAATGCCTGGGACGTCCACGCTCGGCGGCCGATCACCGACGCCGACGTGCAGCATGAGATCGAACGGCTGCACGCCAAGCGCTGAACCGGCCGCGCGCGGACAGCAACCGCCTACACGAGCCGCTCAGCTCGTGATGCGACGGCAATGCCAGCCTGCCACCCGGGCGCGCGCCCGCGCGCAGGGGCCCGCACCTCCGATGCGTCGGCTCCGGCCGAAACGATCAGCCAGGAGATGATCGAGTTGGAGTTCCACATTTCGCCCGCGTGCAGCTCGTCTCGGCCCCACACGAGTGTCGGAACCTTTGGCGCGAGGTCAAGCAGACGCTGCGCGACGGCGGGATCGTCGGTTAGGCGACGCGGACTATCGACGGCTTCGCCGCGATCCGCGATGACACCGTCGCGCCAACGCCGGATCTCGTAGCGGAAGATGCGCACGCGCGCCGCCCACCGGCTACCGACGGCACCCTCGGCGACCACGCCCCTTTGGTTGCCGAGAGCGTCCGGGACCGGGGTCTGCTCGATCACGAACCGACCGCTCGGAATGTGCACTTCAAGCGCGGAGTGGTAAAGGGCGCACCTGCTGCGACGGTGGATCGCCGCGTCGCAAGCCTCGAAGACGAGACCGTTCAAACGGACGAAGCGGCCACCTGCGCCAAGCGGCAGCCAGTAAAGCTCGACTGCGGCTGGTCCTCGCGCCGGGTGCTCACTGTGCACCTCCGACGTTTCCGTTTGCACCTTCAGTCGCCCCTATCCGGGTGACGAGGGCCCTAGACGCTCGGCACGCTGCTTGATGCCGCGCAGCATCTTCTGCTCCATCACCAGCGAGGCCGGCTCCATCGGCAGCATCCCCAGGCGTGCGATTGCGGACGGGAGGCGAAAGCGGTTGCGGCTGATCAGCCGCGTGCCGCCCGCTTGACCCTCGAGCACGAAGGTCCACACCCAGTTTCCATCCTGGGAGCGCCACGCGAGAACACGGTCGGACTCAACACGCTCAAGCCGCATCCGGTTTGACCCGAAGCCGATCGTCTCACCGACCTCGGGATGCTGGAACTGCTCGAGGATGTGGTCGGCGCTATGCATGTTCAGGCCGAGCAGGTTCTCGATCCAGTCGTAGGTGTAGGCGCCCCCGCGGGGAGACGGCCCAAGCTGCGCCAGCCACGGCCACACCGCGCTCAGCGGTGCGTTGATGTTGATCGCACGCGTTGAGATCCCATCCGCATTCTCGAGCAGCTCATCACCCGGCAGTCGCGCCCGAGCCTCCGCGTCCGTCGCGCCCCAATTGAGGATCCGCTGACGAAGCAGACTTTCGTAAGTGGCAGCGAGGATGACCGCAAGTGCGAGTGCGACAAGCCGCCTTGACATTTGCGCAGTCTGTCAGGCGGCTACATGGGTCGGCCTGCCCCTCGGAAATGCCGCGCTGGCGGCCAAATCTGGACCGCTGGCCGAGAGTTGATGTTCCTGCTGATTGCGGACGATGCGCCGCCGTTTGGGCAGCAAGACTGGCTTGCTGCCCAATCCCCGAGACGCCAGCACAGAGAGGGGTCCGGCGCAGGCCGCGGTCCAGTGCCCGTGGGCCACGCCCAACCTGGGAGGTCCACTTTGCGGGCGGTTTGATGCCTGCGCCAGGGGTCGAACCTGGATCTACCGCTTAGCGGGCAACCTCAACACCGCCACATTCATCCGGTGAATTTCGGCTTGATCCTCGCGGGGCGTGGGTGGACGAAGGCCGCAGTCCGGGCGATCGCGGCACAAACCGCCTCCGTCATGACAGCCTTCACAGTGACCTTGTGGGCACCGTACCGAAGCTTGCGCGGATCGATCTTCACCGAGAACACGCCCTTGTCGGCATTGGCGGCCTTCAGCGTCTTGATCTTGCGGCCGTCGAGGTAGAACGTCAGTTCCTTGATGCCGAGGGCGGGGATGTGGGCCGTAAACGGCTTGCGCTTCGACCCCGACACGCCTCCCAGGACGATCGAGGGCTCGTTGACCGTGCAGGCTGGTAGCACAACCTGTTTCCCTGGGGCCGCGATCGTGTCTTCCGCGTTCGGCGCGTTGGCCTCTTTGCTGGTCGCGCCCGCGACGTCCTTGACCGAGCCGTTGTCGAGGTCCGCCTGGGTGATCGTGTGCGTGCCGGTACACGTGATCGACGCGCCCGGAGCCAAGCTCGCGACCGGGATCGCCGGCGTGCAGCTGAACCCTTCAAGCGCCGGCGAATCGCTCACCGACACTTCATGCAACGTCGTGTTGCCTTCGTTCGTCGCCTTCAGCGTATAGGTCACGACCTGCCCGACTTTTTCGTACTTCGCCGGGTTCAGGTTGTCGGTCTTGGTCAACCCGAGCTTCGGCTTCTGTTCAGCCGTGACCGTGTCTTCGGCGTTCGGCGCGTCGACCTCTTTGCTCGTCGCGCTCGCCGTGTCCTTGAACGAGCCGTTGTCGATGTCCGCCTGGGTGATCGTATGCGTGCCGGTGCATGTGATCGACGCGCCCGGAGCAAGGCTCGCGACCGGGATCGACGGCGTGCAGCTGAACCCGTCAAGCGCCGGCGAGTCGCTCACCGACACTTCATGCAAAGTGGTGTTCCCTTCGTTCTTCGCCACGAGGGTGTATTTCACGACCTGCCCGACGGCTTCGTACTTGGCCGGGCTCAGATTGTCCGTCTTCGTCAACCCGAGCGTCGGCTTCTGTTCGGCATTGACCGTGTCTTTGGCGTCTGGGGCGTTCGCCTCTTTGCTGCTCGCGCTCCCCGTGTCCGTAAACGACCCCCTGTCGAGATCTTCCTGGGTAATCGTGTGCGTACCGGTGCACGTCACCGACCCGCCCGGAGCCAAGCTCGCGGCCGGGATCGTCGGCGTGCAACTGAACCCTTCGAGCGCCGGCGAATCGCTCACGGTCACTTCATGGAGCGTCGTGTTGCCTTCATTCGTCGCCGTCAGCGTGTACTTGATGACCTGACCCACTTTGTCGTACTTCGCCGGGTTCAGGTCGTCCGTCTTCGTCAGCCCGAGCTTCCGCTGCTGTTCAGACGTGATCGTGTCTTCGGCGTCGGGGGCGTTCGCCTCTTTGCTGGTCGCGCTCCCCGTATCCGTGAAGGAGCCGTTGTTCAGGTCTTCCTGCGTGATGGCGTGGGTGCCGGTGCACGTGATCGAAGCGCCCGGAGCGAGGCTCGCGGCCGGGATCGTCGGCGTGCAGCTGAACCCTTCGAGCGCCGGCGAATCGCTCACCGACACGTTGTGCAACGTCGTGTTGCCTTCATTGGTCGCCGTCAGCGTGTATTTGACGACCTGACCCACTTTGTTGTACTTCGCCGGGTTCAGGTTGTCCCTCTTGGTCAGCCCGAGCTTCGCTTTCTGTTCGGCCGTGATGGTGTCTTCCGCGTTCGGCGCGCTTGCTTCTTTGCTCGTCGCGCTCGCGGTGTCCTTGAACGAACCGTTGTCGATGTCCGCCTGGGTGATCGTGTGCGTGCCCGTACACGTGATCGGCGCGCCCGGAGCGAGGCTCGCGGCCGGGATCGTCGGCGTGCAGCTGAAGCCTTCAAGCGCGGGCGAGTCGCTCACGGTCACTTCATGCAGCGTCGTGTTGCCTTCATTGGTCGCCGTGATCGTGTATTTGACGACCTGGCCCACTTGGTTGTACTTCGCCGGGTTCAGGTTGTCCGTCTTGGTCAGGCCGAGCTTGGCTTTCTGTTCGGCCGTGATGGTGTCTTCGGCTTTCGGGGCCGCCGCTTCTTTGCTGGTCGCACTCGCGGTGTCCTTGAACGAACCGTTGTCGAGGTCCGCCTGGGTGATCGTGTGCGTACCGGTGCACACGATCGCTTTACCCGGCGCAAGGCTCGCGGCCGGGATCGTCGGCGTGCAGCTGAACCCGTCAAGCGCCGGCGAATCGCTCACCGTCACTTCATGCAGCGTCGTGTTGCCTTCGTTCGTCGCCGTGATCGTGTATTTGACGACCTGACCCACTTTGTTGTACTTCGCCGGGTTCAGATCGTCCGTCTTGGTCAGCCCGAGGTTCGATTTCTGTTCAGCCGTGACCGTATCTTCGGCGTTCGGGGCATTGGCTTCTTTGCTCGACGCGCTCGCGGTGTCCGTGAACGATCCGTTGTTCAGGTCTTCTTGAGTGATCGTGTGCGTGCCGGTACAGCTGATCGAAGCGCCCGGAGCGAGGCTCGCGGCCGGGATCGTCGGCGTGCAGCTGAACCCTTCAAGCGCCGGCGAGTCGCTCACCGTCACTTCATGCAATGTGGTGTTGCCTTCGTTCGTCGCCGTGATCGTGTATTTGACGACCTGTCCCACTTTGTTGTACTTCGCCGGGTTCAGGTTGTCCGTCTTCGTGAGTGCGAGCTTTGCTTTCTGTTCGCCCGTGACCGTGTCTTCGGCTTTCGGGGCCGTCGCTTCTTTGCTCGACGCGCTCGCGGTGTCCTTGAACGATCCGTTGTCAAGGTCCGCCTGGGTGATCGTGTGCGTGCCGGTGCAGCTGATCGACGCGCCCACAGCGAGGCTCGCGGCCGGGATCGTCGGCGTGCAGCTGAAGCCATCAAGCGCCGGCGAATCGCTCACCGTCACTTCATGCAGGGTCGTGTTGCCTTCGTTGGTCGCCGTGATCGTGTATTTGACGACCTGACCCACTTTGTTGTACTTCGCCGGATTCAGATCGTCCGTCTTCGTGAGCCCGAGCTTCGGTTTCTGTTCAGCGGTGACGGTGTCTTCGGCGTCCGGGGCGTTGGCTTCTTTGCTCGACGCGCTCGCGGTGTCCTTGAACGATCCGTTGTCGAGATCCGCCTGGGTGATCGTGTGCGTGCCCATGCACGTGACCGTCCCACCCGGAGCAAGGCTTGCCGCCGGGATCGTCGGCGTGCAGCTGAACCCTTCGAGCGCCGGCGAGTCGCTCACCGAGACTTCATGCAAGGTCGTGTTGCCTTCGTTGGTCGCCGTGATCGTGTATTTGACGACCTGGCCCACTTTGTTGTACTTCGCCGGGTTCAGGTTGTCCGTCTTCGTGAGCCCGAGCTTCGCTTTCTGTTCGCCCGTGACCGTGTCTTCGGCTTTCGGGGCCGTCGCTTCTTTGCTGGTCGCGCTCGCAGTGTCCTTGAACGAGCCATTGTCGAGATCCGCCTGAGTGATCGTGTGCGTGCCGGTGCACGTGATCGACGCGCCCGGAGCGAGGCTCGCCGCCGGGATCGTGGGCGTGCAGCTGAAGCCTTCAAGCGCCGGCGAATCGCTCACCGACACTTCGTGCAAGCGTCGTGTTGCCTTCGTTGGTCGCGTGATCGTGTAGGTCGACGACCTGGCCCACTTTGTTGTATTTCGCCGGGTTCAGGTTGTCCGTCTTGGTCAGCCCGAGCTTCGCTTTCTGTTCGGCGGTGACCGTGTCTTCGGCTTTCGGGGCCGTCGCTTCTTTGCTCGTCGCGCTCGCGGTGTCCTTGAACGAGCCGTTGTCGAGATCCGCCTGGGTGATCGTGTGCGTGCCCGTGCACACGATCGATTTACCCGGAGCAAGGCTCGCGGCCGGGATCGACGGCGTGCAGCTGAACCCGTCAAGCGCCGGCGAATCGCTCACCGAGACTTCATGCAGGGTGGTGTTGCCTTCGTTGGTCGCCGTCAACGTGTATGTGACGACCTGACCCACTTTGTTGTACTTCGCCGGGTTCAGGTTGTCCGTCTTCGTCAGCCCGAGCTTCGGCCTCTGTTTGCCCGATGATCGTGTCTTCGGCGTCGGCGCTCCCGAAGTCTCTGTGCTCGTCGCACTCGCGACGTCCTTGAATGACCCGAGGTCGAGGTCTTCCTGGGTGATCGTGTGGGTACCCGTGCACACGATCGATTTACCCGGAGCAAGTTCGCTGACCGGGATCGACGGCGTACATTTGAACCCTGCGAGCGCCGGCGAGTCGCTCACCGATACTTCGTGCAGCGTGACGTTGGCGGTTTCGTTGGTAGCCGTGATCGTGTAGGTCACGACCGTCCCGACCGTTTCGAATTCGAGCGGGTTGAGGTTGTCTTTCTTTTTCACGCCCAGCTTTGCGGCTTCCGTGCACGTCTGAGCGCTCGATTTGTTGTTCGCCAGGTTGGAGTCTTCCTCGTCGCCGACGACCGTCGCTTCGTTCGTGAGACACTGAGCGGTCGAGGGAGCGGTGCCGGTGAGCGTGATGACGAATGTGCCGCCGACGGCGAGCTGCCCCTCGGCGCACGAGACGGCGTTGCCGACGAGCGAGCAGCCGCTGGTGGTCGTTTTGACGTTCGTGAACCCGCTGGGAACTTTGTCCGCAACCGAGAAGCCCGAGCTTTTACCCGGCCCTTTGTTCGTCACGGTAAGCGTCCAGGTGACGGCGCCGCCGGGGAGAACCACGGCGGGGGCCGTCTTGACGATTTCCAGGTCGACCTTTTCTTTGGCGATGCAGGCCGCACCGTCGTTGCTCGCGTCGGCTTTGGGGCCGGTGTAGTGCGCCAGCAGCGTGAATTTCGGGGTGGCCGGAGTTTTGACTTCGAGCTTGTAGATCGCTCCGCTGCCGTTATTGGAGAACCCAAGGTTGCCGTTGCTGAAGGTCCACGCCGCTCCGTAGGCGCCGCTTTCCACACCGCTCGGCGCGGCAAAGGTGCTCACCGTGCCGGTCGAGAGGTCAACGCGGTAGAGGTTGGTTTCGGCGAGGCCCCACATGTACCCTTCGTAGTAGGTCCAGTCGATCGGTTTCCACGCTTGGCTGAGCGTGACTGTTTTGATCACTTTGGCCGGCGAGCTGGTGACGTTGATCTCGTAGGCTTTCGTCGAGCCGTTGCCGCCGGTGATCCAGTAGTTCCCGGACGGGTCGAAGGCGCCGTCTGCGGGGCCGCCGCTTTCGGCCGGGTAGCCTTCGATGACCCCCAGCGACGTTGCGTTGCCCGTGTTGTCGATCTGGAAGAGAGTGCCGATTGTGCCCGTGCCGAGCGGGGTTACGTTGAGCTGGGTCGAGTAGAGATAGTTGTTGATCGGGTCGTAGCCGAGCGCGTTGTAGCTCGAGCCGGCGGATTTGGAGTTGACTTCGTTGTATTCGACTTCCCCGGATTTGAATTCCGACTCGTAGAATTTGGTCGCTTCGCCGTCCGAGTGGCTCTGCGTCAGGAAGTCGATTTCGCTCTGGCAGCTGAAGGCCGGCGCCCACTGCGGCCGCCGCCCCGGACGCGCCGAGCAGCGACATCAGCGCCCCAAGCGCCAGCGCGATCGTGACGGCGCCGAGGAGGGTCCGCCAGTGGGCTACGCCTGGAGCGGGCAGCGCCGTATGCGTGTGACGCGGCGTCTGGGCGAGCGCCTCTCGTGTGCTCTCGGCTCGCGCTCTCCGGCGCGCACCATGAAGCGTCGCTGACCTTCGCCGTACCGCGCCTCATGTGAATCCTTCCGTGGAGAGTCTTGTAAAGAGGGCGAGCACCGAGGCGGTCCGGAGGACTGCGGCGGAATTAGACGCGCATCAGGCTCTCGAGCGCGCCACAAACCCCATTTCGAGGGACAAGCGTACTAGAACATACGTTGAGGGGTCGCAGTGAAATGCCGGTTGCGCCGGCAGCCTCAACGACCCGTCGTCCACTCCATCCCGCTAAGACGAGCAGCATGTCGTTTGACTCGATCTGCACGGGGATGTCGAAGCGCAGCTTGCTCACTTCGGGATTGGCAGGAGAGACGTCGGTGGGGCCGGGCACCGCCTCCTCGAGCACGTAACGCGTCTGGTCCGCGAGCAGCCGCGGCATGTGGGAGGCGAGCAGCGGCCCGGCCATGCCGCCGGGCAGCCGTTCGAAGTAGGGGATGCCGTAGCAGACGGTCGTGAAGACCCCCGCGGGGCTGAACGGGTAGGCCGACTCGATCAGCCCGAGCGCGCGCTGCAGCGTCGCCTGGTCGGCCTGCGTCGGGGACCTCTGGAGGGCGAACGTGAGGAACGTCGTGTAAACGGGGCCGGGTCGTACGGGCACCCCTTCGACCTTGATCGCCCGGGGGATGAAGCGGTCGATCGCGAACTGGATTTCAGGCAGCGCCCGGCCGCGAGCCGCGGCGCGCTGCGGGGTTCGCGCAAGCAGCTCTAGGCTGCCCAGCGTCGTCGCGGCCAGCCCCAGCCGCGTCGCCCTGCGCAAGAGCGAGCGACGTGTGAGACCACCCTCGCCCAAACCGCTCGCTCCGTGTGTCTGCTCCATCTCGAAAGGTGGCTCGATGCGGGCGAGCAGCTCGCGCCGCGGCTGCGCGTGGGCCGACGCATCGCGCCGGCTGCGCCCTCGCGGGAGCGCAGCCGGACATTCGATCGACCGTCAGGGCAGGCCCGCGTCCTCCGTGACGCCGCAGCTCGCCCTGCCATTGCCTGCCTTCGCCGCCTCTATTCCACGCCCCACCCTTCAAAGGCGCTGTAGGTGCCCTTACCTTTGTTTTCTTCGGTGGATCCGCCGTGTTCTTCCGTCAGTCCTTCTTCTTCTTCTCTTGGTTTCTTCCGCTTCTTCTTCGCCGGCTTCGTGTTCTTTCTTGCCGAGCTTCTTGGCTTCCTTTTCAACGCGCTTGCATTCCGCGGGCGTTTTGCCCGGCGGGACCTTCTTGCATTCTTCCAATTCCTTCTTGATCCGTTCCACTTCTTCCCGGGGCGTTTCCCCTTCTCCCGCAGGGCCACCCGCCGGCCTTGCGGCGGGTGCGGTCACGCAGCTGCGGTGCTGTTTGAGCATGAGGTGCTGGCTGCCGAATTCGTAGGTCTTTTCGTTGCTGATGACAGTGGCGTCGCCAAGCGTGCCGCCGAGGCCGCCAATCGCCGAGACTTCGAGTTTGCACTGCCGGCTCGGGCGCTTATGCTTGCGCTTGATCGTCCTTTCCAGGGTGAACGTCGTGAGCGGGCCGCTGACAGGCGTGAATTCGAATTCCACGCTGGCGCCGTTGGGTCTGATTTCTCCGCCTAGCTGCGTTGTTTCGATCGTTTCACCGACGAGCACCGTGTGTTTGGGCTTCTTGGCCTTGCACTTTTCGAAGATGATGCTCTGGGCGCCCAGGAACACAGGACCTTCCAGGAACATTTTGTTGTAGCTCAGCGCCGTGCACTTGACTTCGTAGTCGCCCAGCCACTTCAGCGTAAACGGCTGGGTGACCTTCGCTTCGTTGTTGATCGCCAGGGTCCCAACCAATTCGTGCGGTGTCGGTGTCCCGACCCACCACGAGAACGCCGACGCCGAGGATGCCGTGACGGCGCTCAACGCTAAGGCCGCCACCGCAGCCGCGAGAGTCAGCCTCACCCGGGCCGTCGCCACGCCTTTCATCGGTCTGAACAGAGATAGCTTCATACAAGTTCCCCCATCAATGTTGGGTTTACAGTGGGTCGCGCAGCACCACGTTCCACAAGCAGCGGCAATGCTCCCGTTTGCGCTCTCTTCTGCTTCCTCTCTCCCGGTTCTGTGAGTGACCCCGGATGGCGGAACACTAAACGCCGCGACCGGTCCCCCATGCACTCTAGGTCGAAGAAAGCGCCAAACTTCCCGCAAAGTGCGGGAGATACCGCTAGTGGAGCAGCGCCCAAGTGACATGCGTTAGACGATAAATGTGCTAGCTCGCCATCTTCAGGAGCCGCTTGTGCGACCTCTCCGGCGCGCTGCAAGCGTCTCGTCGGGCATGCCGGAGACGGCTCCGTTCGCACGGATGCGGTCGTCGCCAGCTCAGCTCCGCTGTCGCTCGCTCAGGACGAGCTGCGGTCGTCTCGCGGCGGGTCAGCGAGACGATCCCTTCGGGATCGCCGAGGCTGAAAGCGGTCGTCTGGGCCGCGCCTGACGATACGCCTGCGTCTCGGGGCATGAAAATGGGTCTTGAGGGTTGTTGTCCTGGCCTGGGCCGGGTTAGGGTCGGGTGACCGGGACAGGGGCTCTCAGGGAGAACGCATGTTGGGCAGGCCGATTCTTGGACGATGGGCGTTGGAGCCCGGGCTTTTCGGTGGCCGCCCCTGCGACTTGTCCGGTTGCGCTGCGAGCGCGGATCCGTCGGTGTCGTTTGCCCACGGCGTCTCCCGCTCTGTCGAGCAGAGTTCGAGGAGGTGATGGCGGTGAGAGTCGGTCGGCGTTGGATGTGCACCTGGATTTCTGTGAGGTCGCGATCGTCGAGGATGGTGAGGTCCGCTCGGCGGGGCGGATCGAGACCAAGCCCGAGCAGCTCGAGCTGTTCGCTCGGAGCCTGGGCCCGGATGATCGGGTGGCGCTCGAGGTGACGGGGAACGCGTGGGAGATCGCGCGGATCATCGAGCCGCACGTCGCGCAGGTGCTGGTCGTGAGTCCCGACGGATACGGGGATCCGCCAGGCGCGTGCGAAGACCGACCGTCTCGACGCGCGGACGCTCGCGAGGCTGCTGGCGGCTGGGTCGCTGGACGGGGTGTGGATGCCCGACCGCTGGACGTGGGTGATGCGCCGGCGTCTGTCGCGTCGCTGCCAGCTGGTGCGGGCGCGCAGCCGCGGCGAAGAACCAGATCCACGCGGTGCTGATGCGCCAGCTCGTCGGCCGTCCGCCGGTCAGCAGACCTGTTCGGTGTCAAGGGCCGCGAGTGGCTCGCCGAGCTCGAGCTGGCGGACGAGGAGCGCGAGACGGTCGACAGCGCACATGCGCCAGATCGAGTTCCTCGACGCAGAGATCGCCGAGGTCGAGCGGCTGATCGCCAGCGACGCGCTCGAATCGGCGGAGATCAGGCGGCTGATGAGCGTGCCCGGCGTGAACGTGATCGTCGCCGCGAGCTTCCTGGCCGCGATCGGTGACATTCACCGCTTCGAGAGCCCGCGCAAGCTCGTCGGCTACCTCGGCCTGGATCCGCGCGTGCGCCAGTCCGGTGCGGGCCCGGCGACGCCACGGGCACATCTCAAAGCAGGGCTCGGTCCGGGCGCGTCACGCGCTCGTCGAGGCGTGCTGGAGCGACGGTGCGCCAGCCCGGCCGCTGCACGCGTTCTACGAGCGCATCCGCGCGCGCCGCGGTCACTCGGTCGCGATCGTCGCCGCCGCCAGCAAGCTCGCGTGCCTGTTCTGGTGCCTGCTCACGCGCGAAGAGGACTACGCCTACCAGCAGCCCTCGCTGACCAAGAAGAAGCTCAGGCGCCTGGAGATCACCGCCGGCGCCAAGCGCTACACACCCGAGGCCGCCGGCATCTGGCACGCCAACGACGCGGTCCGCAAGGCCGAGCGCGAGCTCGCCCGCCAGGCCGAGGTCGCCTACGCGCGCACCGTCAGCGACTGGCATGCCAGCCCAAGCGGCGAAGGTGGGCGCGAGTGCGACACCGGGGCGCGCATCAAAGAAGCCCTCAAAGGGCAAAGCTGCGCGGCAGACCACAAGCCCCTGACGTCTGCGCTTCGCTACGTCATCGGCTCGCGCCCACACCAACAATCCCACATCACGGGGCCGCCTGCAAGCCAGCGCCAGAGCGCTGGCGCGGACCCCACGACGGCCAAAACTCGCACGAACCGCGCCCGTCGACCCCAAGCCAAGCCACAGAAGCCCGTCTCACGCCCTGCGACCAAGCTCCCCGCCCGATCCGACGGCAGCGATCCTCACAAACAGCGGCCGAAACAAAGCCCCAGCCCCCTTGATTTTCATCCGTCGTCCGGAGCGACAGCGCGGCCCGTGGCGATCGAGAAGGTCCCTTCGCCCAAAAAGCAGTCGTATCCGAAACCTCGCTTTCTGGTACGTTCCTAGCCTGCGCTATAGAGCGCGAACCGGCTGGCAGCAGGCC
Organism: uncultured Solirubrobacteraceae bacterium; assembly: GCA_963742395.1. Classification (GTDB taxonomy): domain Bacteria; phylum Actinomycetota; class Thermoleophilia; order Solirubrobacterales; family Solirubrobacteraceae; genus Palsa-744. The sequence goes on from CAVUME010000009.1 coordinate 154,983, forward strand.
GCCCGGTTTCACAATAGGGGGAAGGGGCTGCCATGCGGCTACGCGATGGTCTTCACGGTTCGGGTGTCGGGCGGATGGCCGGGGTGCTGGTCGCTGTCGCGGCGGTGTGCTGCGTGGCAGCCTCTCCTGCCGCCGCCACGGAAATCATCAACACGACCACGGTCGGCAGCGAACCATGGGCTGTGTCCTCGGATGGGACCCACGTCTGGGTCGCGAACAAAGGCTCGAACACGGTCAGTGAGATCAACGCGAGCACCGCCGCCGTCGAAAAAACGATCGCCGTCGGCAGCTCCCCCCTCGGAGTGTCCTCCGACAAAACCCACGTGTGGGTCACGAACAACGGCTCGGAAACGGTCAGTGAGATCAACGCGAGCACCGGCACGGTCGAAAAAACGATCGCGGTCAGCTCGCCCGTTGGTGTGTCCTCGGATGGAACCCACGTCTGGGTCACGAACCAGTACTCGGCATCGGTCAGTGAGATCAACGCGAGCACCGGTACCCTCGAAAAAACGATCACCGTCGGCACCTTGCCCCGAGGTGTGTCCTCGGACGGGACGCACGTGTGGGTCACAAACGAGGTCTCGAACACGGTCAGTGAGATCAACGCGAGCACCGGCACGGTTGAAAAAACGATCCCCGTCGGCAGCGAACCCTACGGTGTGTCCTCGGACAAAACGCACGTGTGGGTCACGAACTTCGCTTCGAAGACGGTCAGTGAGATCAACGCGAGCACCGGCACGGTTGAAAAAACGATCCCCGTCGGCAGCAATCCCGTCGGTGTGTCGTCGGACGGGACCCACGTGTGGGTCACGAACAAGGCCTCGAATACGGTGAGTAAGATCAACGCGAGCACCGGCGCCGTCACAAAAACGATCACGGCCGCCAGCGAACCTCACGCCGTGTCCTCCGACGGGACCCACGTCTGGGTCGCTAACCAGGCGTCGAACACGGTCAGCGAGTTCAACACGACCACCACGGTCGCAAGAACGATCACGGTCGGCAGCGAGCCCGAAGGTGTGTCCTCGGACGGCGCCCACGTGTGGGTCGCGAACCTCGGCTCGGAAACGGTCAGTGAGATCAACGCGAGCACCGGCACCCTCGAAAAAACGATCACGGTCGGCACCGAGCCCACAGGTGTGTCCTCGGACGGCACCCACGTGTGGGTCGCGAACGTCGGCTCGAACACGGTCAGTGAGATCAACGCGAGCACCGCCACCGTCGAAAAAACGATCACGGTCGGCTCCGAGCCAGAGGGTGTGTCCTCGGACGGCACCCACGTGTGGGTCGCGAACCTCAACTCGGGAACGGTCAGTGAGATCAACGCGAGCACCGGCACGGTTGAAAAAACGATCACGGCCGGCAGCTACCCCACAGGTGTGTCCTCTGACGGAACCCACGTCTGGGTCACGAACGGGTTCTCGGAATCGGTCAGTGAGATCAACGCGAGCACCGGCACCCTCGAAAAAACGATCACGGTCGGCAGCCTGCCCATCGGCGTGTCCTCGGACGGCACCCACGTGTGGGTCGCGAACGGCGGCTCGGAAACGGTCAGTGAGATAAACGCGAGCACCGCCACGCTCGAAAAAACGATCACGGCCGGCTACTACCCCGTTGGTGTGTCCTCTGACGGGACCCACGTCTGGGTCACGAACGCCACCTACGGGACGGTTACTGAGATCAACGCGAGCACCGCCACGCTCGAAGAAACAATCACGGTCGGCGCCAGGCCGACAGGTGTGTCCTCGGACGGAACCCACGTGTGGGTCGGCAACCAATACTCCGGCACGATCAGCGAGATCGTGATCGCGTCTGCTCCTCCGAAAGCCTCGGTCAGTGCCCCGGCGGGTGGCGGCACCTATACCGTCGGCCAGGTCATACCGACGACCTTCTCATGCGTCGAGGGCAGTGAAGGACCGGGCATCGAATCGTGCACGGACTCGCACGGCGGCTCCGGCACCTCCGGGACACTCGACACCTCAACCGTCGGCCCGCAAACCTACACCGTGACCGCGACCAGCAAAGACGGGCAGCTAGACCACGGAAGAATCAGCTACACGGTCGTGAAGGCGCTCTGCACAAGCAACAGCGGGACGGTGACGCTCTCGCCGGGCCTGACAGGCAGCCCGGCTGTCCAAACCCTGAAAATCAAGGGAACGCTGTCGGGTTGCAGCGGTGAAAGCTTCGCCGGCGGGACCTACAAGGCGGCGCTGCAAACAGCCGGGATGGTCGGCTGCCCCGTGCTCGAAGGCGCGGGCGAACTGGCTTCTGGTGCTGTGAGCTTCAAGTGGACCCCAAAGGCGAAGCCCTCGAAAACCTCAGGGACGCTCGGGATGCTGCTGACCGAAACACCGTCGGTGGCGCTCTCGGGCGAACTGACCGCCGGTCCGTTCTCGCCGGCTGCGCTCACCGGGACGACCTCGATGACGTTCACGGGCGGCCAGACGTGCGGGGGAAAGAAAGCCGTCAAGAAGGGAACCTTCACCGGCACGACGGTGGCGTTCGAATAGAGGCGAAGCCGGGTGGCCTGTGCCCCGGGAACGGGCCACAATCCCCGCTCTTGCGCTTTGCTGGGCCGAGCGAGCGTCCGACCGAGCACCGCGGAGACGAGCGCAACGGACGAGGAGCAGAAACCCGAGCGCTCCGCGCCGAGAGCGCTGCGATCGCGTGAAAACAGCAGCACTGCGCGGCGCCGAGCAGAGGAGCGCTCGGGACGAATCTCGACAGCGCGGACTGAGGCTCGGCAGACGCTTGCTTCGCCATCGCAAGGCAGAAGTAGGTGACCGCCTTTCAAGGACGGTGATGCTCCGCGGTCGTCCATTTACGACGTGGGAGGGTCGCGCCAGAGTGGTCCGCCTAACCGCCCTGGTGCCCGGGTGTTTGGGCAGCAATGGGCAGCAAGCGCGGTGCGCTCCTGGCCGCGTCCCGGGGACCCGCCGCCGAGCCCCCAAACGCTCCCATTTAGCGGGCGATCGGAGCGTCTCCGCTTACTCGGATCGGCTAGCCGAGCTCGATCCACTGCCCATTTGGCGGTCGACTGGGCGCCGTAGCGTGCGACTCAAAACCCACCCACTTGCAGGAGATTCCCATGCCCCCGCCAGGAGTCGAACCTGGATTTACCGCTTAGGAGAAGGCCGACAGCAGGGCTGAATTTGCCTGTAAAGCGATTGCTGGCGCCAGATCATGGGCATCGTGGTGTCGGCCCGGATGCCTGCGATTTCCGGTCGAGTGGGGCGCGTTTGGGCAGCAGATCGCGCTTGCTGCCCAAACGAGCGACCGTCTCGCCGGGGGCTCCCGAGATTGCTCCCTCGCCTGGCGAAACAGTCGTCTCCGGCGCCCCCTTCGAGACGCCTGGGGTTCGTCCCGTGCGACAGCCCGTGCCCGAACCAGCGGGACGCTCGCATCCGCGCGAACGCAGCACACTTATCGCGCGAGGCCGCTACCAGCTGCCGCCGCTGAGTCGGGCGACCAGTTCGAGCATTGCGTCGAGCGCGGCCTCTAGCGGCTTGGTGTCGCGTTTGACCTGAGTGAGGAGCAGGCCGCCCTGCAGGGCGGCTAGCAGCGCGAGGGCGAGGGTGTCGGGGTCGGTGTCGGGCGGGAGCTCGCCTCGTGCGTGCATCTCTCGTAGACCGCTCTGGATCGTGGCTTCCCAACGTTTGAAGCCCTCGGCGACGTGGGCTCTTGCGTCGGGATCGGTCTCGGCTAGCTGACCTCCGAGAGAGCCGATTGGGCAGCCGCCGATGCAGTCGTGCTCGCGCTGGGCCGCGATCACGAAGTCGCGCCAGGCTCGGAGGCCATCCAGCGTGCTGAAATCGAACTTCTCCTGCCCGCCGACCATTGTGTCGGCCTGGTGGTCAACGACGGCCCGGACCAAGGCCGGCTTGTCGTCGAAGTAGTGGTAGAGCTGCGAGCTTGAGACGTCCGCTGCCGCGCGTACGTCCTCGATCGTCGTGTGGGCGACGCCCTGCCGGAAGATCAAGCCGGCCGCCGCGTCGACTATGCGCTGACGGGTCTCCTGGCCCTTGCGCGTCAACGGGCGAGGGGAGGGGCTAGTCGTGCTCATAGCGCAGATTCTACCAGCGGAATGGATCACGCCATCCATTCCCTGTTAGAGTGGAACACGTAATCCATTTCATTGGGTTCGCGACAACCACTCGAAGGGAGCACGAGACGATATGGCACTTCAAGGCAAGAGGGCCCTTATCACCGGCGGCACATCCGGGATGGGTTCCGCCACCGCACTGGCGATGGCCGAGAAGGGCGCGTCGGTGATCATCACCGGCCGCGATGAGGCCCGCGGCGCGAGCACCGTGGAGAAGATCCGGGCGGGTGGGCACGATGCGCAGTTCATCGCCGCTGATTTCTCGGAGACGTCCGAGGTGAGGCGCGTCGCCGACGCAGCAGGCGAGATCGATGTTCTGGTCAACTGTGCCGGCTTTGCCGCCCTCGCACCGACGGCTGACACCGACGAGGCGGCGTTCGACGGGCTGTTCCAGATCAACGTCAAGGCGCCGTTCTTCCTCGTCGCCGCGCTCGCCCCGAAGATCGCCGCCCGCGGCGGCGGATCGATCATCAACGTCTCAACGATGGTCGCGAGCTACGGCCAGCCAGGCATGGCTGCCTACGGCGCCTCGCGCGCCGCGATCGAGCTGCTCACCAAGGCGTGGGCCGCCGAATACGGGCCGCAGAACGTCCGCGTCAACGCGGTCGCACCCGGTCCGACGTTGACCCCGGCGGTGGAGCCGAGGTTGGAGATGGCCAAGGAGTTTGCCAAGACGATTCCGCTCCGCCGCGTCGCTGAAGTGCACGAGCTATCCGACGTCATCACATTCCTCGCGACCCCCGCGGCCGGCTACATCAACGGGGCGATCATCCCCGTCGACGGCGGCCGCCTCGCGATCTGAGCATTCAAATGCAAACCACCGCAGAAAAGACCGTGTTGATCACGGGCGCCAACGTCGGGATCGGCAAGGACGTGGCCCGGCAACTGGCATCACGTCCCGAGATCGCCCGCATCTACCTGGCGTGCAGGAACCAAGACCGGGCGGCAACGGCAAAGGCCGAGCTCGAAGCAGAGACCGGCCGGCGCATCTTCGACATCGTTCTCATGGACGTTTCCGATCCGGCCTCGGTCCGCGCCGGCGTGGCGGACATCGACGGATCGCTCGACGCGGTGGTCATGAACGCCGGTGGAATGGGCGGCAAGACGCCCATGGAGTTGACCGCCGACGGGGTCACCTACATGTTCGCGCAGAATGTTCTTGGCCACGTTGTCCTCCTCGAGACGCTCCTGGCCGAGGACCGACTTGGCGAGGTGGCGGTCTTCGCCGGAAGCGAGGCAGCCAGGGGAATCCCGAAAATGGGGTTCAAACGGCCGTCGTTCGACTCAAACTCCGCCGACGAGCTCGCCACTGTCATCGACGGCAGCTATTTCGCCGACCGCAAAGCCGACGTCAATTTGGCCTATGGGCAGGCCAAGCTGATCGGCATCCTATGGATGGCCTACCTGGCCCGCCAACACCCGGACCGCCGATTCATCTGCGTGAGCCCCGGCAACACCACCGGCACCCAAGCACCCAATGACCTCGCATTGCCGCTGCGCTTAGCGGCCAAGTACGTCATGCCCCACCTGGGCATCACCCACAAACTCGACGTGGGCGCGAAGCGACTGGTCGACGGGGTCACCGACCCGACCCTGTCCAGCGGCGTGTTCTACGCCAGCGCGGCCAACAAGCTGAAGGGTCCCGTGGTCGACCAAGCGGACATCTTCCCCGATCTGGCCAACCCGTCGTTTCAGGACCACGCCAACGAGGCCGTCCACCGCTTTATCACGTAGGCGGCGCGCGGAATCCCGCAGCTGCGGATCGTGGTCCGCAGGTACGTGCGGACCGGCAAGTTGCAGATTCAATGGCACGGGATCGACGTGATCGAACCGCCCGGCTGCAGCGTACTCATCAGCAGTACCGACACCGATCGAGCAGCGAGCGCTGAGGAACCACCCCACGAACGTGGGCGACCTCTCAGCTCAGGGTGAACCTGCCACCGGAAAGCACGCTCGCCGCGGAGGGGGCTGCGCGAACGGACACCTTCCAGGTGCCGGTGCAGAGTTCGTCGCTGGCCTGCGTCGTGAAGGCGAAACTCACCCGCAGCCCGGCCCTCACCGCCTTCGGGTTGTAGAAGTCGATCTTGGCGACGCAGCCTTCTTCCTGCGTGTTTGCGGCACGCAGCTGCACGTGGTAGCCGCGTGCCGGCTCGGGCCGCGGCGCCACGAACGACACCACGAATCTCGTTCCGCTCCGACCGGAGTGCGGGCTCACGGCGATCCCGCCCGCCGCCTCGGCGGGGGCAGTGAGCACGAGCGTCATCATGAGCACAGCGCTGGCACCAATCCGTCGCACGAGTGTGAGCCTAACGCCCGCGGGGTGCCTGGGGTTTGGGCAGCAATGGGCAGCAAGCGCGGCGCGCGCCTGGGCGCGTCCCGGGGACCTGGCGCCGAATCCCCAAATGCACCCATTTTGCAAGCGATCGCGGCGTCGTGATTCACTAGGTAGGGGCTGATCGAACTCGATTCACCGCCCGTTTGACGGTCGAGTGTCGGCATAGAACGCGACTCAAAACACGCCTATTTGCAGGACGTTCCCATGCCCCCGCCAGGAGTCGAACCTGGATTTACCGCTTAGGAGGCGGTCGTCTTATCCATTGGACTACGAGGGCTCGGCGGCGGCCGCCCACGGAGAGCGTGGGGGCGAACACACCGCCGTGAAGGCTATCGGCGCGCCGAGCGGGCCTGTCCAGCGAGCCGCTCGAGCTCGTCCCCCACCAGGCGGTGGGTGATCCACTCGTTCATCTGGGACGCGCCGAGCCCGCGGTAGAAGTCCAGGGCGAGGTCGTTCCAGTCCAGCGCCGACCATTCCAGCCGCTGCCCGCCGCGCTCGCGGGTGCGGGCGGCCACAGCTGCCAGCAGCGCCCTCCCGACCCCGTGCTTGCGACAGGAGGGGCGCACGAACAGGTCCTCCAACCACACCCCCTGGATCGCGAGGAAGGTGGAGAAGGTCGAGAAGTAGAGCGCGTAGCCGGCCGGCTCGCCGCCCAGCTCGGCGATCAGGGCCTCGGCCGCCGGGCGCTCCCCGAACAGGGCCGTGTCGAGCAGCTCCTCGGTCGCCACCACCTGGTCGGCGAGCCGCTCGTACTCGGCCAGCTCGACGACCAGTCCCAGCAGCATCGGCACGTCCTCGCGGGAGGCAGCCCGGATCGTGACCTCCTCGCCGCCCGCCCCTGCGCCGTCGCCCCCTGCGCCCTGCGCGCCCGAACCCTCGGCAGGGGCACTCACGAGGACTCCTCGCCCACGCGGTCCGTGCGCTCGGGGTAGATGTCGTCGATCGTTGTGAGCGCGAGGTAGGGAGCCTGCGCGGCGGCTTCGATCTGGGAGCCCGCGCCCGCGAGACGGTCGAGCACGCTCACCACGCCGCACACCTGGTGGCCGGCCTCCGTCAGGGCGGCGATCGCCGCCAGCGTGGAGCCGCCCGTGGTGACCACGTCCTCCACCACCAGACAGCGCTCGGAGGCGACCCAGCGGGGGTCCCTCGATGCGCCGCTGCAGCCCGTGCGCCTTGGCCTCCTTGCGCACGAAGAACCCACTCACCCTCGCGCCTCCGGCAAGCGCCGCACAGACCACGGCGTCGGCCCCCATCGTCATGCCCTCCAACGGCGGTGGCGTCCTGGCGCGCCGCCTCCGCCGCCAACAGCGTGGCCAGGGCCGCGAAGCCCTCCGGGCGCAGGATCGCCCGCTTGGCGTCCACGTAGTACTGCGCCGTCCGTCCGCTCGTGAGCGTCACCTCGCCGATCACCAGCGCGTGCTCGCGCAGCTCTGCCACGAGCACCTCACGGGCCAGCTCGAGCTCGTCGTCCGGGGGTACCTCGGCGTCCGTCACCGCGGCGGCGCCTCTGCGTCGCTCACGGGCCCGCGTTGCTGCGCAGGTTCGTGCTCCCCCCGCCTCCCTGGTCGTACACGTCCACGGGGGTCCCGATCTTGCGCCCAGGAGTAGATCGCCGCGGCGTCGGGGATGGGCACACGCAGGCAGCCGTGACTGGCAGCGTACGTGGGCACTTCGGCGTACCCGTGGATGGCGTAACCGCGGATGAAGTAGTTGGAGTCCACCATCCCCTTTTCGTTGACCCCGAAGGTCTTCATGTACACGCTGAAGCGCCCCACCACCGTCGGCGTGGAGGGCTTGCCGGAGCTGATCGTGTAGATCTCCCTCACGTTCCCCCCGGGTTCGATCTCGGCCAGCACCTGTTTGGTCAGGTTGGCCTCCACGTGGCGGCCGTCGCTGCGATACCGGACCGGGAAGTTCCCCTCGCCGTGGGCCAGCTTGTGGAACACCGTCCGTCCGGCGAGGCCCGCCCGTTCCATGTTGGTCACCTTGCGAAAGGCGATCAGGGCCCGTTCGGTGCCTTCTTCGAACACCCCGCTGAGCGGGACCGCGTAGTGCAGCCGGTTGAGCTCGGACTGCAGCACCCTCACCGACGCGCCACTGGTTCCGGGGGAGACTTCGGTGTGCACGAACTGCACCGCCGGCGTGTGTCCGGTGGCCACCACCCCCGCTGCCACGTGGACCGCCACCCGTGCCGTCATGCTGCCCGCGTCGCGGGTCGTGAAGTGGACCTGGAAGCTGCCCGACCCGCCCGTCCGGGGCACCACCTGGAGCACTTTCGAGCCCACCCGGCGGGAGCCGAGGTAGAGGGCGATCGTGGTGCGCTGTCCGGGCTGGTAGGGGGTCACCCGTCCGTAGATGACGATCGTGGAGCCAGTCGGTGCGAACAACGGGTTCCCGCCCGCGCCGCTGAGCAGGAGCTTCACGTGCTCGCTCGGCGCCGCCGGCTGGGGCGTGGTGGGCGAGCCCGCGGCCGGGGTGGGGGACGCCGGCCCCGGAGGCCGGGGTTGCGGCGGTGGACGCCGCCCCGGCGCCCGCCGGGAGCAGAACCCCGGCGAGCAGCGTCGCCAGCGTGGCGAGCAAGAGCATGGCCGTCGACGCGAGCATCGTCGCGGGCCGGGGAGCGAGCTTGTTGTTCATGTAGCGGAGGTCCTTCCATGGTCAGGGCATGGCCGTTGCTGAGGGAGCGGTCCTCCACCCGATCGGCGATCAGCCCGAGGCGCTTGAAGAGCATCACCACACCCGTGATTCCAGCAAGTGACCCGGCTATCAGCGGCAGCCACCGGTCCCAGTGCCAGCCCTCGAGGCTCGCGAAGGCGATGCAGTTGTTGAGCGAGTGCGCGGCGAAGCATGGGTACAGCGAGCCGGAATAGCGATACAGCAGGCAGAGGCCGAAGCCGAGACCCGCGAGCGGGACCAGATCGAGCGCCGGCGCCGAGCCCACGTGCACGACCCCGAAGATCAGGCCGGTGATCACCGCCGCCGGCCACGTACCGCGCCAGTTGCGCAGCGCGGTGAACATGTAGCCGCGGAAGAGGAACTCCTCGCACATCGGCGCCACGATGCACGTCAGCGCCGCGCTCAGCAGCAGCAGGGTGGTGCCTTCGTTGGTCCCGAGATCTTCCAGCAGCTTCTCGCGGCTGGGGTTCAGCGGCCTCCGACCAGACCGCGCTCAGCACCACGAACACGATCAGCAACAACCCGATCAGGCCGACCGCCCGCTGCCAGCCCGCCGGTGGCCGGCGCAGCCCGAACTGCCAGGAGGCGACCTTCCTGGCCCCGAGCTGGGCGCACCAGAGCGAGACGACCACGAAGCACACGTCCTGCACGAACGTGTTCGCGATCGTCAGCCCCGGGGACGTGTGGGAGCCGGTGACCTTGGCCCCCAGGGCCGCCGCGGGGGCGTCGATCGACCAGGATCAGGACGAACGTCAGGATCAGGCCCGCCACCAGCGCCAGCGGGCCCGACCACGGCGGCCAGGTGGTGTTCGGCGAGCGCCCCGGGTCCTGTGGAGGGTCAGGCCGCGCGTCCGCCGCCGGCGAGTCGGAGCCGTCGGCCTGCGGAGAACCGAGGCCATCGGCCTGCGCAGAACCGGGGCCGGGCGGCTGCGCGGAGTCAGGTCCCCGTCTCGGCGCTCGAGCCCGAACAGCTCCGGGCCCGCGGGTGTCTGCGCCTCTCCCACCTAGGCCACCCAGTGCCAGGTCGCGAACTGGGCCCCGAACAGCACCATCAACACCGCCGAGCCGGCGAGCATCGGCCGTTGGGCCCGGGGATGGCGGGCGAGCCAGTCCCCCAGCCAGATGAACAGCGGGAACAGCACCAGCAGGAAGCGCGGCAGGGACATCAGCGGCTGCGAGCTCACGGGATAGGAGAGCGGCAGCGCGAGCGCCACCAGCAGGTAGACGCCGTAGGCCAGCGGAAGTCTGCGCAGGACCCCCACCACGGCGGGCACCGCGGCCGCCAGGAACGCGAGCAGGATCAGGTTGTGGCTGGCGGCCACGAACGGGTCTTCGCCGCCGACCCGGAAGTACACGTGTCCCCGCTGCATCGAGAGCAGCTGCCGGGCTCCCTCGAAGGCCGCCTTCAGCCCGTCCCACACCGCCACGTACGGGCCCGCGAAGTGCCGGCTCCAGTCGCCCTGTGCGCTCAGCGGAGCCAACGGGATCCCCGCCGGACGCGCCGAGGTAGGCCCCGTACAGGACCAGGCCGGCCGGCACCAGCGCGAGCCACAGCGCGTCGGGCCGCAACCGGTAGCGGGGGGTGAGCCGCGCGAGCAGGCGCCGCGCGGAGGCCGCAGCGTCGCCACGGGGGAGCTCGGAGGCGGAGCCGTCGGGCGGGTGGTCGGAGCCGTCGGGCGGGCGATCGCCGGGGCGGTCGGGCAGTCGATCCCGCCGGGGTCCGTACAGGTAGAGGATCAGCGCCGGCACGAGCAGCACCACGCCGGCGCTGCGGGTGGCGCTCGCGAGGGCCCCCAACAGGCCCACGTACGCCCAGCGTCCTTCCCGGGCGCTCCAGAAGAGGCCGATCGAGAGCGCCAGGTACAGCGACTCCGAGTACACCGCCGAGAGGAAGAAGGCCATCGGCGCGAAGGCCAGCGCGTACACCGCCATGGCCGCGTCGCCGCCCGCTCGGCTCGCCCCGCGCGCGGCGCCCCGAGCTCGAGGGTCGTCAGGCGGTGCAGTCCGTACAGGGCCGCCGCCAGGGCACACAGCGACAGCAGCACCCCGGCGGCCACGGGGGGCACGCCGAGCCCGGAGATCAGGCCCAGGCCGAGCGGGTACAGGGGGAAGAAGGCGCTGCGGGAGACGGTGTAGGCGCCCAGCGCCGGGTGGTAGCCGTAGTGGGCGATCAGCAGGTACCAGTTGGAGTCCCACCGCGCCACCGGCGCCGCCAGCACGTCGCCGAGCGCCCCCAGGCCCCGGCTCAGGCCGGGCGGGTCGAAGGCCGTCCGGTGGGGTCCGAATCCGAACAGGAGCACCGTCGCGACGCCGGCCCCCAATACGAGCAGGCGCGAGCTCCACAGCGCCCGCCAGGTGTCCCTCAGCGCGCGTGCACGCTCGTCGTCGGCGCGTACGCGGTCGAGCAGGCGAGCGCCGGCCCGCGCGCGAGCGGGGCTCGCCGCGTGGGGGAGGGTGGCGGCGGGGGGCGGCAGAGCCAGCTCTCCCACGCTCTCGACAACTGTCGGCTCAGCCGTGTTCGGGTTCATCTGGGCGCCCACCGAGCCTAGAGCGCTTTGGCGCTGGTGGCGAAAGTACACCACCCGGGACGGTAACCTCGGCTCTGCCGTCTATGTCTCGACAAGCGCGAAAGCGGCGTCACAAGCACGCCGGCGGGGGCAACCGGATGTTGCTGCTGTTCGGCGGTGTGGGCTTCGGGATCGCCCTGGTCGCGGTCCTCGGGATCGTCACGTACGTCCTGCACGCCGCCGACTCGGCCCCGGCGCTCGACACCCTGCACCCACGGGTCAGCGGCGGCTCCTCGCAGGTGTTCGCCGCCGACGGCACGCGGCTGGGCTTCATCCAGTCCGACGAACTGCGCACACCCGTGGCCTGGCCGGAAATCCCCACCGAGCTCAAGCACGCCACGGTCGCGATCGAGGACCAGCGCTTCTACTCCAACAACGGCGTGGACTTCACCGGCATCGTGCGCTCGGCCTTCAAGGACGTGTCCAGCGGATCCGCCCTGCAGGGCGGATCCACGATCACCATGCAGCTGATGCGCAACCTCTACCTCGGAGGCGACCAGCACTCCCTGCACCAGAAGATCGTGGAGGCCAAGTACGCGATCGAATACACCAAACACCACAGCAAGCGCTCGATCCTCACCAGCTACCTCAACAGCGTGCCCTACGGCACGCTCGGGGGGCAGACGGCGGTCGGCGTCGAGGCAGCCGCCCGCATCTTCTTCGACAAACCGGTCTGGGATCTGAACCTCGAGCAGTCGGCGCTGCTGGCCGGGCTTCCCCAGGCGCCCTCCCAGTACAACCCGTTCCTGAATCCCCAGGCGGCCCGCGAACGGCGCAACCAGGTGCTCGCCAAGATGGCCCAGCTGCACGACATCAGCGAAGCCGAGGCGCAGCACGCCGAGCACCAGGGCCTCGAGGTACACCGTGGCTACTACTACTCCGAACGCCGTGAGAGCTTCTTCTTCGAATACGTGCGCCAGAAGCTGCTCGAACGCTACGGCGCCAGCACCGTCCAGCGGGGCGGGCTGAAGGTGTACACGACGATCAACCTCAACCTGCAGCGCCTGGCGCGCAAAGCGATCTCCGAAGTGCTCAACGAGCCCGAAGACCCCGCCTCGGCGATCGTCACCATCAACCCCGCCAACGGCGACATCGAAGCGATGGCGGAGTCCGAGAGCTACGAGAAGTCCCAGTACAACCTCGCCGCCGACGGGCACCGTCAGCCGGGATCGACCTTCAAGGCGATCGACCTCGCCGACGCCCTCTCCCACGGGATCGACCCGAACTCCACCTACTACCTGTCCCACACACTCGCCCCCGGGTGGCTTCCCACGTATCCCGAATACGAAGTCAAGACCTTCGAGGGCACCTCGCTGAACAAGCCCGAGAACCTCGTCCAGGCCACCGTCACCTCCGACAACACCGTGTACGCCCAGCTGGCCGCCGACCTGGGTGAGGAATCGGTCACCCGCACCGCCTACTCGATGGGCGTCCGGACCCACCTGTCGAGCTACCCGGCCGAGGCCCTCGGGGGTCTCACGCTCGGCGTCACGCCGCTGGAAATGGCGGTCGTGTACGCGACCCTGGCGGACGGCGGCTGGCGCAACTCGCCGATCGCGATCACGAAGGTGGTGTTCCCCGACGGCCACGTCGACAACAACTGGGGCACCCCCCACCGCGTGAAAGCACTCACCGAAGCCGTCACCGGAGCGGAGACGAGCGTCCTCGAGGACAACGTCCAGAGCGGCACGGCCACCCGCTCCGCGATCAACTGCCCCACCGCAGCCAAGACAGGGACCACCAGCAACCTGATCGACGCCTGGCTCGACGGATACACGCCCCGCTACTCCACGGTGGTGTGGATGGGCTACCCCAACAAGCGCGTGGAAATGACCGACGTCCACGGCGAGCCCCAGCAGGGGGGCTATCTGCCGGCCGAAATCTGGCACGCGTACATGGCGGCCGTCACCGAAGGCCAGCCGTGCGTCCCCTTCGCCCCCGCTCAGCGAGTCGCCCAACTACGTCCCCTTCTTCGGCAAGTACTCCGCTCGGTGGCGACAAAGCGGCCTCTGAATACCTGCAGCCCGGCGAAGAACCGACCCAGGAAACCTACAAACCGGGGCCCGTCAAAACGACCCCCAACTCCAAGCCCAGCGAAGGCCCCTCGGTCTCGCCCCACACGGGAGAGCCCGCAGCCCGGCTCACCCGTCGGGTCCCGGCGCGAGCCCGCCTCCACGCCAGACCGGCGGCGCCCCCGCCACCGGTTGAGGTGCCACGCTGGTAGCTTTGGTTTCACCAGAAAAGCAATCACGACGCTCGTCCAGAGGTGCGAACGGCACCGGCGAGCAGAATGGAATGAAGCGTGGCGAAGGAGGACAAGGTCGAATTCGAGGGTGAGGTGATCGAGGCCCTGCCCAATGCGATGTTCCGCGTGAAGCTCGACAACGACCACGTCGTCCTCGGTCATGTGGCCGGCAAGATGCGCCGCTTCCGAATCCGCATCCTGCCCGGCGACCGGGTCCGGTGTGAGCTTTCACCGTACGACCTGGATCGCGCGCGGATCGTCTACAGGCACCGCTAGAAGAAGTCTCCCCGTCCCCGAGCGCTCCCTGATCGAAGCCCTGGCCGCCGAGCTCGGCGAGCAGGCCTCGACAGGCGCCGCTGCGGGGGAGGGAGGCGCAGGGGCCGCGCCGGGTCAGGGACTGCTCCTCGGCATCGGCGACGACGCCTCGGTGGTCGCCCGCTCGGGTGTCTCCGTGACGTCCGTGGATGCGATGGTCGAGGGCACCCACTTCCGCCTGGGGAAGGGCTTCAGCCAACCGGCGGAGGTCGGCCACCGGGCTCTGGCCGGCGCGCTGTCGGACCTCGCCGCGATGGGCGCCCGGCCCGGGGAGGCGTACTTCGTGCTCGGCCTGCCCGACGGCTTCCCCGAGCAGCAGGCGCTCGAGCTGATGCGCTGCAGCGGCAGCCCTCGCCCGCGACACGGGCACCGTCATCGCCGGCGGGGACGTGGTGGCTGCGCCGATCCTGATCGTGTCGGTCACCGCGGTGGGGTGGGCCGCCGACGCCGCCGAGCTGCTGACCCGCTCGGGAGCCAGGCCGGGGACCTCGTGGGCGTGACCGGAAGCCTCGGCGCCGCTGCCGCCGCACTCGCCCAGATGGAGGGACGGGCCCCGAGGACGCCCGCGGGCGCCGGCGCCCTGTGAGCGGGCCGCCGCTCCCCGGCCCCGGCTGGCGCGAGGGCCGCACGCTCGCCGCGAGGGGGCCCACGCGATGATCGACCTCTCCGACGGGCTCGCTGCCGACGCCGCCCAGCTCGCCGCCCGCAGCGCCGTGCGCGTCGAGCTCCGCCTCGCCGAACTGCCCCTGGCGGAGGGGGTGGCCGAGGTGGCCGGTGCTCTCGGGGTCGAGCCCTGGCGGCTGGCCGCCGGCGGCGGGGAAGACTACGAGCTGTGCTTCTGCGCGGCCCCGGCCGACCGGGATCGTCTGGAGCAGGCGCTGCGGGCCGACGGCGGTGCAGGGGTGAGCTGGGTCGGGACCGTGCTCGAGGGTCCGCCCGGGGTGGTCCTGCTCGACGCCCACGGGCGCCCGGTGCAGCTCGAGGGCTACGAGCACCGCTGGTAGCACCGGCGGTGGCGTGGCCCGTGACGGGCGCGGAGCTCGGCTAGCGCCCCAGGGCCGACTCGGTGCCGCCGAGGGAGCCCGGGCCGGCGTAGCTGAGGGGGCCACGGATCGTGACCTCCGTCGGCTCCGGCGTGTGCTCGGAGCCGCTGGGGACATCGTGGACGAGGGCGAGCAGCAGCGAGGCGACCCCGCAGCCGAAGCCGACGCTCCAGAGGGTGATCGCCAGCGGGCCGACGAAGCCACCGGCGAACAGCAGTACCGCCGCCCACACGGCATCCCCGACCCCGAGTCCGAGCTGGTGGGAGTAGAACACCGCCACCACCACCACGGGCAGCGCAGCCAGCCCGAGCAGGGCGACCCACCCGAGCGGCCTCCGGGGTCGAAGCTCGGGAGCCGCTAGCACCAGCCACACGTGCAGGGCCGGCACGAGCAGCAGCGCGGTGTAGGGGTTGATGAACCACACCACCAGCGCCAGCGCGACCCCCACGAGCACCGTCGAGAGCCCGCCGACCTCCGGCTCCGGGCGCGTGCCCCAGCCGGCCCAGCGGGTGAGGAGCCCCCACGCGAACCAGCACACCACGAAGCAGGCCACCAGCAACGCCAGCCCGGTCGCCGGGCCGGCGCCGAAATCCAGCGCCCCGGACAGCAGCGGGACCTCCGGGAGCCGCACCCAGCAGCCCCGACATCCCCAGCAGGCGGGCGAGCAGGGCGGTGGCCGCGAAGGGAAGCGCACAGCTCAGCGTCCAGGCCGCCCAGCGTTCGGGTCGCAGACCCCAGCGACGCGCCCGCGCGAGCCCGTCGATGCCGGTGGCGAGCACCGGCAGGATCAGCATCACCACGAGTAGGCGAACCGCCCACTGGGGCATCTGCTGGCGCTGCAGGACGATGCCGTTCTGGCGCGCCTGGGTCACGTCGGGGGCGGTGTCGAGGGCGTCGACGGCACTCAACACGCTGCGGCCCATGGCTTCCAGGCGTTCGGGGTCGATCGGCTCGTTGCGGGATGGGCCCCGTTCCCCGGACACCTGGGCGAGCACCGCGGGCACCCCCTCGCGGTCGAGCACGCCCTGTTCGCCGACGGTGAGGGGGACCATCAGGTGCACGAGCTGGCCGAGCGCGCTGGGGGCGCCCGGCTTCGATCCCCGCCTGATCCTTGATCGCGTCCTCCACGGTCCGCGCCAGCACCAGCGGCGCCGAGCCCTGACCGTCGGAGAAGGGGATCACCATCGGCCGGCGCAGCACCGACCCCCCGAGGTCTCCGAGCACGATCGCCGCGTCGAGCCGATGGGGAAGCTCGTTGCGCAGCTGGCTGACCCCGGCGTCGCCCCCGCTGCCACCACTGGTGGAGGCGAGCACGATCGTGCGCTTGGTGTCCCGGGCGGAGAACACACGGGCGAGTTCCAGCAGTGCGGCGGTGGCCGACAGCGACGCCCGGGCGGGTCCCTGGGCGGCGTCCCGGTGGGCGACGATCACGATCGGCGTCGAGCTGGTGGAGCCCGGGCGCACCGCCACCACGTTGGTGAGGGTCTGTTCGCCTTCGATCGTCTGGGCGTTGAAGTTGTACACGTGGACCGCGAAGCCCCCTCCGGCGGCCCCTCCCAGGGCTTCGATGTCTTCCGCCACCATCTGGGCCATGCGCCCGTCGCTGTTGCTCCCGGGCCGCCGCTGGGGGAACGCCTTCGCCAGGTCGTTCAGGCGCGCGAGCGTGGAGGACCCCTGGAAGGCGTCCGGCGCCAGGTTCGACCGCAGGGGGCCCGGACGGGCCCCGAGTGAGAAGGCGGCGATCCCGAGCGCGAGCAGGAAAGGCAAGAACGCCGCGCGATAGATGCGGCCGTTGAGCATCGGCCGCGAACCATAGCCCCCGGGCTCGGCGGCGGCCAACGGGAACGGCCCGGGCGGCGAGCACTGCTCGGTCCGTCGATCCGCTTTGCCCCGCCAGATCGGGCCACCTCGTCAGATATCGTGCCGCCGCGTGCTTCAGCCGGTCGCCGTCGCGAACAAGACGCTCTCCGACTACACGCACATCTGCGGTCGCGACCTGATCGCCGAAATCCGCGAGTTGGCCGAGCCGCTCGCCGGCAAACGCGTGGTCCACGTCTCGGCCACCGCCTTCGGCGGCGGGGTTTCGGAGATCCTCTACACGCTCGTGCCGCTGATGCGGGACGTCGGCCTGGATTGCGAATGGCACGTCATCTACGGCCGCGAAGAGTTCTTCAACGCCACCAAGCTGATGCACAACGCCCTCCAGGGCGCGCCCATGGACCTCGACAGCGAGCAGTGGGCCACGTGGCTCCGTTACAACGAGATCAACGCCCGCGAGCTCTCCGACGGGTGGGACATCTGCCTCATCCACGACCCCCAGCCCGCCGCGCTGCGCCACCTCGCCCCGGAGAAGTCCAAGGGCTGGATCTGGCGCTGCCACATCGACCTCTCCACGCCCAACCCGGACACGGTCGCCCAGCTGCTGCCCTACCTGCAGGAGTACTCCGACAGCCTCTTCCACATGCGCGAGTACGTGCCCGAGGGGATGGACGGCAAGGTCCACGTGGTGCCCCCGGCCATCGACCCGTTGACCCCGAAGAACATGGCCCTGCTGCCCGAGGACGCCGCCTACGTGTGCGGCCAGTTCGGGATCGACGTGGACCGGCCCCTGATGTGCCAGGTCTCTCGCTTCGATCCCTGGAAGGATCCCCTTGGCGTGATCGACGCGTACCGACTGGTCAAGGAGGAGATGCCCGATGTCCAGCTCGCGCTGGTCGGCTCGATGGCCAGCGACGACCCCGAGGGGTGGAACTTCTACAACGCCACCGTCGCCCACGCCGACGGCGACGCCGATATCCACATCCTCAACAACTTCAACAACGTCGGCGCGATCGAGGTCAACGCCTTCCAGTCCCACTCCGACGTGTTGATCCAGAAGTCCACCCGCGAGGGCTTCGGGCTGACCGTCACGGAGGCGATCTGGAAGGCCCGCCCGTTCGTGGGCGGCGACGTCGGCGGGATCCCCCTGCAGATCGAGGACGGGGTCACGGGCTACCTCGTATCCAGCGCCGAGCAGTGCGCCGAGCGCTCGATGGACATCCTCCGCGACCCCGATCTGGGCCGGCGGCTCGGAAGGCACGGGAAGGAGCACGTCCGCCAGCACTTCCTGACCCCGCGCTACCTGCGCGACTACTTACGCATCTTCACCGAGCTGGACGGGTCGTGAGCCCGCAGCCGGCACAGCGGGCTCCGCTGGTGCTGGTGAGCAACCGCGGCCCAGTGACCTTCGACGCGGACGGAAACACGATGCGGGGCTCCGGCGGTCTGGTGACGGCGCTCACGGGTCTGGCCTCCCACCGCGACGCGATCTGGATCGCCTCCGCGATGAACGAGTACGACGCCGCCGTGTCACTCGCCAACGGCGGCCACGCGGTCGCCGTGCGCTCTCCCGCCGGGGGCGAGTACCAGGTGCGCCTCGTGATCAGCGATCCGGAGGCCTACGACCGCTTCTACAACGTCTTCGCCAACCCGATGCTGTGGTTCATCCAGCACTACCTGTGGGACCTCTCCAACGCCCCGGACATCCGCCGCGAGGAGATCGAGGCCTTCGAGTTCGGTTACAACGTCGTCAACGAAGACCTCGCACGGGCGGTGGTCGAGGAGATCGAGGACGCCAGCGAACCGGTGGTGATGGTCCACGACTACCACCTGTACACGCTTCCGGACCTCGTCCGCCGCGCTCGCCCGGATGTCTTCCTGCACCACTTCATCCACATCCCCTGGACCCAGCCGGACGCCTGGCGCGTGCTTCCCAACCGGATCCGCGAGGAGATCTTCACGGGGCTGCTGGCGAACGACATCATCGGCTTCCACACCCGCTCATACCGCCTCAACTTCCTGCAGTGCTGCCGCGACCTGATGGACCTGGAGGTCGACTTCGACGCCGGCGTGGTCAAGTCGGGTGAGCGCGAGATCTGGGTGCGCGCCTACCCGCTCCCGATCGACCACCGCGCCACCCGACAGCTCGCCAAGAGCGAGCGCGTGGCCCACTTCGAGCGCGAGCTGCTGCTGCGCCGCCGTGACTTCCTGATCCTGCGGGTGGACCGGGCCGACCTGTCCAAGAACGTCCTGCGCGGCTTCTCCGCCTTTGACCTGTTCCTCGAGCAGCACCCCGAGTTCATCGAGCGGGTCACGTTCATGGCCCAGCTGATGCCCTCCCGAACGGACGTGCCCCAGTACGCCGAGTACCTGGAGCGCATCGAGGCCCTGGTGGCGGTCGTCAACCACCGCCACGGGACCCCCGACTGGATGCCGATCCAGCTCAAGCTCCGCGACGACCTCGACGAGGCGATCGCCTCCTACAAGCACTACGACGTGCTGCTCGTGAACGCCATGTTCGACGGCATGAACCTGGTCGCCAAGGAGGGACCCCTGGTCAACGAGCGCGAGGGCGTCTCGATCCTGTCCGAGAACACCGGCGCCCACGAGGAGCTCGGCAAGTGGGCCCTGTCGGTGAATCCGTTCGACATCCAGGAGCTGGCCAACTCGATCTACGCAGCCCTGACGATGGACCCCCGCGAACGTCGCCGCCGCGCCGAGGGGCTGACCGAGATCGTCACCTCCCGCGACCCGGGCGACTGGATCGACGAGCAGCTGGCGGACATCCGCGAGAAGGCCCGCGCGGGCTGAGCAGCGGCCACGAGGGCGGGCACCCGGCGGTGCCGAGCAGCGAGCCGCCACGGCTCACCCGCTAGGCTTGCTCGCTGCAAGGGGCCTGACAGATGACGCTTCCCGCACCGACATACGACCTCGTTCTGCTGCTCGACGCCCAGGCGGAGGAGTCCGCACGGGCGAAGATCCTCGACGACGCCCGCGCCTCGATCCAGGCTCGCGGCGAGCTGATACGCGACGACGACTGGGGCGAACGGCCGCTCAGCTATCCGATCGACCGCCGCAAAAGCGCCGAGTACCACCTGTTCCAGTTCCACGTCTCCGACAAGGAGCTGCTGGGCGGCCTGGACCGGACGCTGCGGATCACCGACGGGGTGGTTCGCTTCAGGCTCATCAAGCTGCGTCCGGGCGTCCCCGACCCGCCCGACATGCGCAGCTCCGCCGTACCTCCGCCGCGCCGCGCCGAGGGAGAGCCCTCCGTGGGCGCCCCCACGGGCGACGTCGCACCACCGGCCCCCGCAGGCGAGCCCGCTCCCGCGGCGGACGCGGCTCCCGCGGCTCCAGCCGCGCCCGAGGCTCCGGCCGCACCCGACGCTCCGCCAGCACCCGAGGCTCCGCCAGCACCCGAGGCTCCGGCCGCACCCGAGACCGCAGCCACTGCGCCCGTCGCAGACGTGCCCGCGGCCGAGGCCGAGGCACCCGCCGCAGCCGAGCAGGCGCCCGCCGAGAGCGCGGCGCCCGAGCCCGCACCGGCCGACGAGCCAGCGGCCGAGTAAGACATCCGCCGAGCCCGCTGGGGTCCTGCCGGGCCGCGCCCTAGGCTGCCCTTGCGCGCGGATAGCGCTTACCCGAACCGGCTACCGCCGGGGCAAACGGAGGGCCGGGTCGTGAAGAGCAGCCGCGAATTCGTGCGGGCAGCCGGGAAGCTTGTGATCGTGCTCGCGGTGGGAGCGCTCGGGCTCGTCCTCGCGGCAACCGCGCAGGCGGCCACCGTGCGGCTGGCGGAAACCGGGCCGTACAACTGCGCCGGCCGTCAGGAGCCGTCCGAATGCCGCCTGCAGTACGTGGGCGGGCCGTTCGCTCCCTTCGCCGCCACCGCTGCGCCGGCGTCGTCGGTGACCGTCACGCTCGCCGGTGCGACCACCGCGGCCAGGTACCGCAGCGTGATCGCCAAGATCGAACGGGCCCGGAGCGCGGAACGAGCGGTCGTCGTCGAGCCCGCGGGGAGCACCGACTCCGACGCCGAGCTGGCACTCGCCACCGTGCTGCTGACCGAGGACGGGGAAGTGTTCGTGGACGAGAGCCCGGAACCGGCGTTCGGGGGCTGGTACGTGGATCCGGAATACACCGTCCAGGGGGTCCGGGAGGAACTCGGGGGCGTGTGGGCGCGGAGCTTCAGCACCACCTGGGTGGTGGTGGTGATGCCCGGCGCGATGTCGAAAACGGTCGTGCTCCCGGTTCGCGCACGCCGCATGAACCAGCAGCAGAAAGCCAGGAGCTGGACGCTGAGCGGCGGAGAAGGATTCGTCGCGGGCTGCGAACCGGTCGACTCGCCCGGGCGGGCCGACTGCCCCGGCTACTACGGGCCGGGGTCGGAAGTGGCGCCCCAGCCGCTGAATCCCTGGCCGTTCCTGTAGTCCTCACAGCGCCCAGCCCCCCTGGTCCTTGCAGGCAGGTGCCGGGCCGTTGCGGCGAGCTAACATCGTCTCCCATGCGCTGGGCCGACGTCGAGGACATGAGCGACACCCGCACGACCCGCACGGACGTGCTGCGCGCCTCGCCACCGATGTTCGAATCGCGGACGCTGGACGCGCTCACGAGGGTGCACCCGGTTGTGCCGCTGATCATCTTCGTGCCGGCGATCGTCGCGATGATCATCTGGGGGCTCTCCGAAACGAGCCTCGCGGTGATGATCGGCCTGGTCGCGGGCGGCTATGCGCTGTGGACGCTGTTCGAGTACTGGCTGCACCGGCTCGTGTTCCACTTCGAGCCCGACCACGGCCTCGGGGCGCGGCTGCACTGGATCATCCACGGCGTCCACCACGACCACCCCAACGACCCCCTGCGCCTGGTGATGCCCCCGTCGGTCAGCATCCCCCTGGCGGCGGCGGTGTTCGCCGTCATGTACCTGATCTTCGGCTCCACCTACGCTCCGGGCCTGGGCGCGGGCTTCTTCACCGGCTATCTGGTCTACGACATGACCCACTACTACCTGCACCACTTCCGCCCCCGCGGGAGGCTCGGGCGGATGCTCCGCGAGCGCCACATGCGCCACCACTTCCAGGACGACACGCGGGGCTTCGGTATCAGCGCCCCGTACTGGGATGAGGTCTTCAAAACCTCCCCCCACGCCAAGCGCTCCTCGGATTGACCGTGATTTACGGGCCGGCGGGCGGCCGAGGGCCGCTTGCGGCGGCTCTAGACTCCGGGTCGGCTTCAAAACGAACTGAAAGGATCGATCAGCCGTGGCCGCCACCAACATCAACCGCGTCGTCCTGACGGGAAACCTGACGGCCGACCCCGAGCTTCGCTCGCTCCCGAGCGGCACATCGGTGTGCAGCCTGAGGGTCGCCTGCAACACCCGCCGCAAGAACGCCGCCACCGGCGAATGGGAGGACAAGCCCAACTACTTCAACATCACCGTGTGGGGTGCGCAGGGTGAGAACGCCGCCCGCTTCCTCTCCAAGGGACGCCCCGTGGCGATCGACGGACGCCTGGAGTGGCGCGAGTGGGAGGCCCAGGACGGCGCCAAACGCCAGGCGGTCGATATCATTGCCGACTCGGTGCAGTTCCTGGGCTCCCGCGAGGACGCCGTTGCCGGCGGCGGGTTCGCCCCGGGCAACGCCGGACCCGGCGGAGAGGTCCCCGTCGAGCAGGGTGATTTCCAGCCCGCACCGGTCGCTTCAGGAACGGGCGACGACGACATTCCGTTCTAGCCCCACCAGCACCAAGACATGACTCCCAGCCCCACCGCGAACGCCACAACCACCATCCGGCCCCTGCCGGAGGGCTCCCGCGTGGCGCCCGGCGTGCACCCGGGGGGCTGCTGAGATGGCCAAGGCACGAGGACGGGGCAAGCCCCTGCGCCGGCGCGACAGGCGCGGGGGCCCCGGCGGAGGCCGCCGCAAGCCCTGCCAGTACTGCCGCGACAAGGTCGAGCAGGTCGACTACAAGGACGTCAGCTCGCTGCGCCGCTTCATCTCCGAGAAGGGCAAGATCCGCTCCCGCCGGATCACGGGGTCCTGCCGGCGCCACCAGGTGCAGATCGCCCGCGCCGTCAAGCGGGCCCGGGAGCTGGCGCTGCTGCCCTACGTGAACGAGGGCGGCCGCGACGACAACCCCCGCGGCGGCCGTGGCGGCCGCGACCGCGACCGCGACTGAGAGCTGCATCGGCCGTGCCCGAGGCGATTCTGCTGCAGGACGTCGAGTCGCTCGGCGAGCAGGGCTCGGTGGTCGATGTCTCCAAGGGCTACCTGCGCAACTACCTGATCCCCCGTAAGCTCGCCCAGCCGGCCACCAAGGGCGCGGTGGAGACCGTCCGCCAGCGCCAGGCCGCCGAGGAGCGGGCCGCCCGTGAGGCGATCGAGCGCGCCCAGGAGAACGTCCAGCTGCTGAACCGCACGGTGCTCACGATCCCCCAGCAGGCGGGCGCGGACGGGCGCCTGTTCGGGTCGGTGACCGCCCAGGACATCGCGGCCGCGATCCGCGAAGCCCGCGGGCTGCGGATCGACAAACGCAACGTCCACCTGCCGGAGCCGATCAAGAACGTCGGCACCTACATGGTCGTCGTGGAGGTCGCCGACGGCGCCACATCCACGATCAAGACCATGATCGTGGCCAAGAGCTGACGGCGTAGCCGGCGCTCGCGCCGCGAGCCCCCGACGGAGCCCCTCGAAGGCTGCGCCGTGCCCGTCCGGCGGCGCACGATTCGTTGCGTCCCGTCCGGGGATGCCACGAACATGCGTTCGTGCTGTCGAGATCCGACATCCGCTCCAGCGATTTCTTCTCCAGATAGCGAGAGGTCCCCGTCGTGGCGCTCGAGCAGCTATCTACACTCGCCCCACCCATGGCCTCCAGTGTCGTCCCACACACCAACGGCGCGTCCGGCGCCGCCAGCGCGACCGCCCTGACGCCGCCCCACAACCTGGAGGCCGAGCAGTCGGTACTGGGGGCGATCCTGCTCTCGGACCGCTCCCTGTATGCGCTCGTGATCGAAGAGGGCCTGCGACCGGAGGACTTCTACCGCGAGCGCTACGGGCTCATCTACGAGGCGATGCTCGCCCTGTACGAGGCCAGCGAGCCGGTCGACGTGCTGACCGTGACCGACCGGCTGCGCCAGACGGGCCGCCTGGAGGAGATCGGCGGAGCCGCCACGGTCGACGAGCTCACGGGCCTCGTGCCGGCCGCCGGCCACGCCCGCCGCTACGCCCAGATCGTGCGCGAGATGGCCCTGCTGCGCAGGCTGCTGAAGGGTGCCTACGAAATCCAGGAGAGCGTGATCGGCCACTCCGGCGCGCCGCGGGACCTCGTCGAGCAGGCCGAGAAGACGATGCTCGAGGTCGCCCGCGACGACCGCCAGAAAGACTTCCGCAAGATCGAGGAGGTCCTGCACGAGGAGCTCGACAAGCTCCACCGCCTGTCGCTGGAGGGGACCTCGCTGACCGGCACCCCGTCGGGCTTCAAGGACCTCGACGAGATCACCGGGGGCTTCCAGCCCGGCAACCTGATCATCGTGGCGGCCCGCCCGGCGATGGGCAAGAGCGCGCTCGTATGCAACATCGCCGAGAACGCCGCGCTGAAGCACGGCCGCCCGGTGGCGCTGTTCTCGCTCGAGATGGCGGAGGCGGAGCTGGCCCAGCGCTTCGTCGCCTCCCAGGCCCGGATCAAAGGTGAGGAGCTGCGCAAGGGGCGGGTGCCCGAGCAGCGCTGGCCGAAGATCCTCGAGGCCTCTTCGAAGCTCTCCAACTCGCCCCTGTGGGTGGACGACTCCAGCGACGTGGGGATGCTCGAGATCCGCGCCAAGGCGCGGCGCCTGCACAACCAGGTGGAGGGCGGGCTGGGGCTGATCATCGTGGACTACCTGCAGCTGATGCGCACCGACAGCCGCTACGACAGCCGCGTCACGGCCGTCGGCGAGCTCAGCCGCGGCCTGAAGATCCTGGCGCGGGAGCTGAAAGTGCCGGTGATCGCGCTCTCGCAGCTGAGCCGTGCGGTGGAGCAGCGCCCGGGCGACAAGATCCCGATGCTGTCGGACCTGCGCGAGAGCGGCAACCTCGAGCAGGACTCCGACCTGGTGGTGTTCATCTACCGCGACGAGTACTACAAGAAGGAGGAGTCCGAGCGCCCCGGGGAGGCCGACCTGATCATCGCCAAGCACCGCAACGGCGCCGTCGGCAAAGTCACGCTGACATTCCAGCCCGAGTTCCCCCGTTTCATGAACTACGCCGGCCAGCGCTTCAGCGAGTGAGCCCTCCGGCGTCCGAGCACACCGGCGGCGGGCGCCGCTGTCCGCTCGCGATCTGCGACGGCAGCGGGTTCATCGCGGACGCCGACGGCGAGACCATGAGCGACTGCGGGTGCCGCCCGGCCATGATCGCCGCAGCCCAGGCCCACGGCACGATGGGAAGGATCCCAACCCGCTATCGCGGTGTCTCCTTCGAGCGCCCTCCCGTCAGCGATATCGCCCGGGTCGCCCCCGAGCACGTCAAGCTCGTGCGTCGCTACGTGGCCGATATCGAGCAGAACCTCGACCGCGGCGAGGGACTGTGGCTGGAGGGCGACGTCGGGACCGGCAAGACGACGCTCGCGATGCTCGTCTCGAAGGCCGCCCTGGACGCCGGACGGACGGTGGCGATCTACTCGCTGCCGCGGCTGCTCGGCCTGCTGCGCGACTCGATGGACAGCGAGCGGGGCCTGGTGGACTTCGTCGACCGCCTCAGCGCCGTCGACCTGCTGCACATCGACGACCTCGGGGCCGAGTTCCGTACCGAGTGGGTGCTCGAGCAGCTGTACTCGATCGTCAACGCCCGCTACGAGGCCCAGCGGGCGATCGTCGCGACCACCAACCTGAGAGTCGCCGACGAGCTCGCCGAGCACCTCGGCGCGCGCACCGTCTCACGGCTGGTGGAGATCTGTGGCGTCCCGATCCCGCTCTACGGAATGGACAGGCGCTGGGAGCTCCCGCCCGAGTCCCCCGGACCCGAGCGGGCACGCGCTCCTGGGCGCGACCGACGAGCGTCCCTAGACTCCTGAGGCGACATGCCTGCCGTGGTCATAGTTGGCGCCCAGTGGGGCGATGAGGGCAAGGGCAAGATCACCGATCTGCTCGCCGAGCACGCCGACGCGGTCGTGCGCTTCCAGGGCGGCAACAACGCCGGCCACACGATCGTGAGGGGCGATGAGGAGTGGAAGCTGCACCTGATCCCCTCGGGGATCCTGTACCCCGGCAAGCGCTGCGTGATCGGCAACGGCGTCGTGATCGACCCGCGCGTGCTGATCGACGAGCTCGACACGCTGCGCTCGCGCGGAGTGGACGTGGGCGGGCTGCGGGTATCCGCCAACGCCCACCTGATCATGCCCTACCACATGCTGCTGGACTCGGCCGGGGAGGCCAGGCTCGGGAGCCTGCAGATCGGGACCACCCGCCGGGGCATCGGCCCCTGTTACGCGGACAAGGCCGCGAGGCTCGGGATCCGCGTCCAGGACCTGCTCGACGAGAAGATCCTGAAGAAGAAGATCGTCGCCGCGATGGAGCCCAAGCGCCTCTCGCTGCGCCCCTACGAGAAGGACCCCACGCTCGATCTGCACACCATGACCGAGGAATTCCTGACCTTCGGCCACCGCCTCGAGCAGCACATCGCCGACACCTCCAAGCTGATGTGGCAGCTGCTCGACGAGGACCACACGGTGATCCTCGAGGGGGCCCAGGGGGCGATGCTCGACATCGACCACGGCACCTATCCGTTCGTGACCTCCTCCAACCCGCTCGCCGGGGCCGCCTGCGTCGGCAGCGGCATCGGGCCGAAGGCGATCGAGGAGGTGTGGGGCGTGTCCAAGGCCTACACCACGCGGGTGGGCGCGGGGCCGTTCCCGAGCGAGCTGCACGACGACACCGGCGAGCTGCTGCGCACCCGCGGGGGCGAGTTCGGCACCACCACCGGGCGGGCCCGGCGGACCGGCTGGCTGGACCTGGTGGCGCTGCGCTACGCGGCCCGCCTGAACACCATGACCGCATTGGTGATCACGAAGCTCGACGTGCTTTCGGGCTTCGACCGCATCGCTGTCGCCACCAGCTACCGGGGCGGCGCCGACGGGGCCGAGTTCGAGGACTTCCCCTACCACCAGACGGTGCTCCACCACACCACCTCGGTGCTCACCGAGCTGCCCGGCTGGAAGGAGGACCTCGGCGAGTGCCGCTCGGCCTCCGACCTGCCCGACGCCGCCCGCGAGTACCTGCAGTTCATCTCCGAGCAGACCGGCGTGCCCGTCGCCCTGATCGGGGTCGGCCCGGGCCGCGATCAGGTGATCTGGACCGACGCCGCCGCGCGCTCGCTGCTGGCTCCCGCCCAGATCGGATCCTGAGGGCCGAACACCCGCCTGATCTCCCAGGCAGCTCGCGGCCACTTCTTAGCATCCGTAAAGGTCACCCGTCGATTCTCCAGATACGCGATGGCCAGCGAAACCCCCACCCTTCCGCGGCGGCGGAGACTGCGTCGCCCGGCCCTCGCCGGGCTGCTCGCCGGCGCGCTGCTGCTCGCGCTCGCCACCCCCGCCGGCGCGAGCACGCTGAGCAGCAACTGGGCCGGCTGGGTCGCCCTCCCGAGCTCCCCACACGCCACCTTCAACAACGTTTCCGGTACCTGGCAGGTCCCGACCCTCTCCTGCAGCACCGGCCAGAGCACCTACTCCGCCGACTGGGTCGGGCTCGGCGGCTACAAGCCGACCAGTGACGCGCTCGAGCAGGTGGGCGTGGACGCCGACTGCTCGCGTTACGGGCACCCCCACTACGACAGCTGGTACGAGCTGATCCCGGCCGCCCCCGTGAGCATCCCGATCGCCGTCCACAGCGGCGATGAGATGACCGGCTCGGTCACCGTCCACGGCACCCACGTCACGCTCCGGCTGCGGAACCTGTCGACCGGTGCCCGCTACTCCACGACCCGCCACACCTCCCAGATCGACGTCAGCTCGGCCGACTGGGTCCTCGAGGCCCCGTCCAGCTGCACCGCGGCCGGCTGCCAGACGCTGCCGCTGGCGGACTTCGGGGGCCTCTCGTTCTCCGCCGCCACCGCCACCAGCGGCTCCCACACGGGCCCCGTGGAGGACTCACGCTGGTCGGCCGCCCAGATCGAACTGCGCCAGGGCGCCCGTCCCGGCACGGCCCGCTTCGCCAACGGCCACGTGCTGCCCGCCAACGAGGTGATCGCGACGCCCTCCGCAGCCAGCGGACCGCTCGGCACCTTCTCGGTCGACTGGGCCGAACGCCAGCACAGCGAAGCAAAGCCGGGACGCACCTTCGGCGAAGGCGTTCCGTTCGGCGAAGGCTCCTTCTCGAGCTCCTAGTACGAACGTCGGCCGGCGCCCGCCGGACGCGCTAGCGTGGGGCGCCATGAGGTCCTGGCACGCGGTGTGCCTGGCGGCGATGCTGGCGGCGTTGACGCTCCTGGCCGCCGGCGCGAGCGCCGCCTCCCACCACTCTCGCCGTCACGCCCGTCCCCTGGTTTCCGGGCCCCCCGAAGAATTCGGCTGCCCGATCCTTCCCGCCGAAGACCCCCTCAACCAGGAAGTGGCGAACCTGCCGGAGAGCCCGAAGTCCGAAAGCTACGTCGCCAGCATCGGCCTCAGCGCCCACCTGCACCCCGACTTCGGCACCAACCCCTCCTACGGGATCCCGTACACGGTCGTTCCCGCCAGCCAGCCCAAGGTGCCGGTCAAGTTCACGAAATACGGCTCCGAATCGGACCCGGGGCCCTACCCCGTGCCGCCCACCGCCCCGATCGAGGGCGGCGGCAAGAACGGCAAGGGCGACCGCCACGTGCTCGTGGCACAGGAAGGCAGCTGCACCCTGTATGAGCTCTACCTGGCCCACCGCCGCAAGAAGGGCAAGAGCTGGACGGCCTCGAACGGCGCCGTCTTCAACCTCCGCAGCAGCGCCCTGCGCCCCGAAGGCTGGACCTCCGCCGACGCCGCCGGGCTGCCGATCTTCCCGCTGCTCGCCCGCTACCCCGAGGTCGCCGCCGGCCAGATCGACCACGCCCTGCGGGTGACCGTCCCGGCGAGCCAGCGCGGCTACATACACCCGGCCACCCACTTCGCCTCCTCGAGTACCAACCCGGCGCTCCCGCCGATGGGCCTGCGTCTGCGTCTGAAGGCGGGCTACAGCCTCGCCCGCTTCCACGGCGAGTCGCTGGTGATCCTCGAAGCGCTCAAGCGCTTCGGGCTGATCGTGGCCGACAACGGATCGCCGTGGTTCATCACCGGGGCTCCCAACCCGGGCTGGAACGACGAAGACCTCGAACAGATCAAGCAGGTTCCGGGGTCCGAATTCGAAGCCGTCGAAACCGGGCCCATCATCCACTGATCCGGCCCGGCGCCGGGTCCGATCGAGCCCGGCCGCGAAGCACGGCCTGTCAGGGAGGCGTGGCGCGGTATTGACTTCGCCGCACCCAGGCGGTTAGATGGGGCCACGTCCGGCGGCGCCGGGGGGCGCGGTCGCGGGGAAACTAGATGCGATCGGGAGGGACGGTCATGAGTGATCGATTCGTCGGGCTGGACGCGACTCGTGTGACGCGGCACGGGACCGCAATGAGCGGGAGTCCGCGCGGGCGGGCCGTGGCGGTGGCGGTGGTCCTGCTGGCAGCGGCGCTGTTTGCGCTGACGCTGCCGGGGCTGGCACACGCGGAAGGCGAAGAAGCGCCAGCGGCGCTCAACCAGGCACCACAGGAGGTCGGGAAGACCACGGCGATCCTCCAGGCCCTGGTGGACCCCAACAACGCGGTGATCACTGAATGCGAATTCGAATGGGGCACCTCGCCCAGCGCCCTGACCGAATCGACGCCGTGCGAAGAACCGCTGCCCGAAGGCGGCGAAAACTTCCAGAAAGTGTATAGCGCTCCGCTTGCCGGCCTGCATGAAAACACGAAGTACTACTACCGTGTCGTGGCCGTGAGTGAATATGGCGAAGCTGTCGGCAATCCGGTGAAGTCGTTTACGACGCTCCCCACTCGTCCCAGCATCGTGGCCGAAAGCGCGAACGGCGTCACGCGCAGCGCGGCAAACCTGAGAGGCAAGGTCGACCCGAACGACGGGCTCGTGACCAAGTGTGAATTCCTCTACAGCACCTCACCGAACTTCGAAGGCGCCCCCCACGTGGAATGCGCGAGCTTCCCGGGCGGAGGGGAAAAAGAAGTCAGGGTGAGCGCGCACGTTACGGGTCTCTCGCTGCACACGACCTACTACTACAGGCTCGTCGCCGAAAATGCCTATGGCGAGGAACTCGGTTCGGTAACGAAATTCAGGACTCCGCCGAGGGAACCGAACGTCGTGACGGAAGCAGCAGGCCACGTCGCACGTCACTCGGTCACGCTGAACGGCTCCGTCAATCCGCGCGGAAGCGAAATCCTCACCTGTGAATTCGAATACGGGACGAGCATCCTGTTCGGCTCGAAGGCGCCGTGCTCGCCCCTCCCGGCGGGTGAAGGAGAAAGTGCCATTTCCGTGTCCGCGGAAGTAGGCGGCCTCAATGAAGACACGACGTATTACTTCCGCCTGGTGGCGACCAACGCGTTCGGCGCGGCGGCCGGCGGCCACTCGAAATTCACGACACTCCCGGCGCGGCCAAAGGCGGTCACCCTGGGTGTCTCGCACGTGACCGACGAATCGGCACAGCTGAACGCGGCGGTCAATCCCAACGCCCTGCTCGTGAATCTCTGCGAATTCGAATGGGGCACCTCGACGGCCTACGGACACCGGGCGCTCTGCTCGACGTTCCCGGGCGAAGGTGAAGATCCGGTCGCCGTCTCGACATCGCTGACGGGCCTGGCTCCGGCCACGACATATGACTACAGGATCGTGGCGGGAAACTCGGCCGGTATCGCCTTCGGCGGCAACTTCAAACTCACGACCCCGGCCGAAGGGCCGCCCCTGGTCACGAAGTCGTCGGGCAAACACGGATCCACCGCTGGGGGCACGAAAGTGACGGTCCACGGTGGCGGCTTCACGCCGGGCACGACCACGGTGGATTTCGGCTCCGTCGAAGCGACGTCGGTGAAAGTCGAATCAGCCACCAAGCTGGTGGCCGTCACCCCGCCCGAGCCGCCGGGGTTGGTCAATGTGACGGTCACGACGCCCAACGGCACCAGCGCGCCGAACGCCGGCGCCGTCTTCACGTTCAAGGAACCAAAATGAGCCACGGGCCGGCGGCTTTCGCGTCGCCGGCACCGAGCCGTCCGGCACTGCGAGGCCGGGGTCCCAATGGGCCCCGGCCTCGTACGCCCGCTATGTTCGCTGTGCGCTAGCCGAAGTGCGCCGTGGTGCTAGCCGTCGAGGCGGCGCCGCTGACCGGTTTGAAGCTCACCTTCAGCTTCACCGACGTCACTTGACGAGCGACGTTCCGGCTGCGGGGTGGCACGCCGCCGCGATCTGCTCAGGGCGCCGACGGCGAGGTCGCGACGCCCATGTGGGCCTGTCCCCCGGCTAGGCGTGGATGGGCGTGGGCGGCAGCGCCGCCAGGACGGCGCCGTGGCTGCCGTCGACGGACGCGGGAGGGCGAAGCTGCTCGTGCCCGAATATGCGCGCGTGCGGTCCGTCGCTGTCGAACTCGATTTGCAACAGGGCCGTTTCACCTTCCGCCAGGGCGTGGTCGGCGCCGGCCGCCAGCTCAGCCGCCACGACACCCGTGAGCTCGCAGTCCGCCAGGAAGCGGGCGAAGCCGCCGTTGTCGAGTTCCCTGCGATCGAACTCCAGTTCCTCGACGTGGAGGTCCCCCGCAGGTTGCGTGTGCGGCACGTGTGGGGTGTGGGCCGTGAGGACGCACGCGGCCATGTCGTCCGGCGTGGCGTCCGCCACCTCGGTGACCCGGTCTATCAGCTCGTCCGCGCTCGGATCCGGGCCCAGCGCGCCGAGCAGCTCCCCGAGTCGCGCTGTTCCCATCAGCCCCTGCTCACAGCGGGCCTCTGTCAGGCCGTCGGTGAAGAAGCACACGGCGGCGCCCGCGGGCAGCGGGATCCGGCTCTGGCGGCGACCCGTGGGGATGCCCCAGCCGACGGGTGGTGAGCAGCAGACCTCCAGCGGCGTTGGAACACCCTGCCCCAGCACGATCGGAGCGGGGTGTCCCGCGCAGGCGTAGGTGATGCGAGCCTCCTGGGAGTCGTACACGGCCGCCGCGACGGTCGCGAAGTGGGCGTCCGGGTCGGCCAGCGCCCGTCCGGCGAGGGCGAGCGCCGCTCGCGGCTCGAGCCCCGCCTGCAGGTAGGCACGGACCGTGTAGCGCGTGAGGGCGGCACGCTCGAGCGCCTCGCGCCCGTGACCGCAGACGTCGCCGAGGACCAGGGCGACCCGCCCCGGCTCCAGCTCGAACACGTCGTAGAAGTCGCCCCCGGCCGCGACCCCGTCGGCCGGCCGGTATGCGACGGACACCCCGAGCGCGGCCAGCTCCGCGGGCACCTCGGGCACGAGCGCCACCTGCATCGCGTGGAAGTCGTTGAGCAGCGACGCCCGTTGCAGCTCGAGGCGTTTCGCGCGCCGCGAGCTCGTGCGGGCGCGGACCGCGAGGCCGAGCGCCAGCAGGAGCAACAGCAGGATGATCGGCTTGCTCCAGTCGGGGACCGGGAGCGGCAGGGGAAGGTGCCCGCCGATACTTTCCAGCGGGTTGCTGGAGGACTGCTTCGTGGCGGACACGTCGTGTGTCGGCTGCGGGTCGTGGGAGCCCGCACCGCCCGTCCCCCCGGTGCGGGTGAGCGGCGTGGTCGAGGCCGGGAGGTTCTGGACACGCGCGTGACGCGTGGCGGATCCGCGAGCGGCGCCCGGGTGCACGGCCGCCGTGGTGTGCCCAAGCGCACGGCTGCTGGCGGGCGTCGAGCCCACCGAGGACGCCGGGGAGGATCCGCTGGTCGTGGTCGAGCTCGCCGCTTTGGTGCTCCCCACCGGGGTCGAGGCGGATTCGCCGCTCGTCGTCGTGCTGCCGTGTTCTTTGCCCGGGGAGGCGGGCAGGCTCACGGGAACTTCGACGACAACGCCACCACCGCTTCCGCTGCTCCCGCTTCCGCCCCACTTCCACTGCCACCGCCGCTCGGGGCCGGCGTGCTGACCCCCACGCTCGGGACCGTGACGGTCGTTTCCGGGGTGCTCGCGTGAACGGGGCCGAGTGAGACTTCGACCTTCGGCAGCTTGGCTTCGATGGCCGGCAGGCCGATGGTGAGTGCCGGCGCCACGGGCGCCGACACGGACCCGGCGACCGACGCGGCAAGCACGGCCGTCAGCGCCCCGAGGATGGCCCTGCGCCGGCCGGGCCGCATCAGCGGCTCCGTCTCGATTCGCCCGTCATCGCCGCAGCCTCGAGAAGCGCACGGTGGTGCCCTTCGGCCCGACCGTCAGCAGCACCTCGTCCATCACCTCGCCGATGATCTTCAGACCTCTGCCGTGGTCGTCCTCGGGTGTGGCGATGGCGGGACGCCTGAAGCGCCCGCAATCGTGCACCGCGAACGTCAGGCGCTCGTGCTCCATCGTCGCCTCCAGGCGGATGCGGCCCTGCTCGTCGGGCTCGCCGTGGCGGATCGCGTTGGCGACGGCCTCGTTGACGGCCAGCACGACGTCGCAGCGCGCCACCTCGTCCAGGCCGAATGCCCTCGCCGCGTCGGCGGCGCAGCTGCGTGCGGTTGCGAGCCCGTCCGGCCCGGCGGCGATGTGGAGTTCCTGCGTCGGGCGTTCGAGCTGCGATGCCAACTCAGGCCGCCGGCGCAAGCGTGGAAAGCGCCTGGGCCAGGGAAGCGTGGACGTCGATCACGCTGTCGACCCGGGCGACGTCGAGGATCCGGTGCACGCTCACGTTCTCCTCCGGGCACACGATCAACAGGCCGCCCACGCCGGAGCTCTTGAGGTTCGTGGTGGTGCCCACGAGCACGCCGATCGTGCTGGAGTCGATGAAGGCAACTTCCGAGAGGTCCACCACGAGCCACCGCCGGCCCCCGTCGATCTGCTCCTTGAGGTGATCCTTGAGCGTCGGACTGGCGAAGTTGTCGATGACGCCCGAGACGGCCGTCACCCCGACCTCCTGCGGCAGTCCTGCAGCGTTGCTCGCGTCGTCTATGCAGTAAAAGCTCATCAACTACTCCAATACCGACAAGCTCGCGGTATGCGCCTAACTGTTTTCGGCAGGAGTGGGCGATTGCTGTAGCGGTAGGGGGTTGCGAGTAGTACGCTCGACTGCGCGGTGACACGACGAACAAGGGGCGCGATCCTGGCATGCAGCATGTTGCTCGTCGCCGCCGCGAGCGCCCGCGCCGACGTCACGCCGAAGATCGTCTCCAAGCCGGCGACCCACGCGAACGTCGCTCTCAGCTTCACCGCCGGCACGCTCCCCGCGGGTGGCTACTACTACGGGGTGATGGTGCTTGAGCCGTACAGGCACTACACCGCACGACACCAGCCCCCGTGCTCGGCCTCCAGCGACATGCAGAAGACCGCCTACGGATACCCACAGGACGGCCAGGTCGCCGTCTCGCTGGCGCCGGCGCGGTCACACACGGGACACTGGTGCCCCGGCGGGAGCTACGAGGGCGCGATCTACGCGGTGTCACCCACACGGCCCTGCGAAAACACCTATTCGTGCGAAGGCGAACGCTGCGCGACCTCTCCTTGCCGGGTCCTTGATGGTCTCGTTCCGCTGCGGCGGCCGTGGGCGTACCCGCAACCGCTGCCCGAGCCCGTCGAACGGAACGTCCAGATCGTCGGCTGGTTCGTGGTCCGCTTCCACAGCCACTGGTTCTCGACGCACACGCGTCAGCGCCGAAGTGACGGCGGCTTGGTAGCGTCTTGACAGGGAGGACGTATTGCACGTGAGGCAGAGGACGTGGGGGAGCATCGTCATCGCGGTTGCGCTGGGGGTGCTGCTTCTCGCCGCGACGGCTGACGCGAGCCCCTCCGTCTCGTTGACCCCCGAAATCTCCTCGGGGCTGGCGGGTGGCCCGGGCTCGGTCAACGAGGCTCTGAACATCGAGGGAACCGAATACGGAGGGTTTCCGCCCCCGGTCGTCGGGATCGCCCTCGGGCTTCCGGAAGGCACCACGATCAGCCCCATGGGCCATCCGGCGTGCTCCAAATCGATTCTGGAACAAACCGGGCCCTCGGGCTGCCCCGAAGGTTCAGCGGCAGGGCCCATCGGCCAGGCGCTCTTCATAGTTTCGTTCGGGTCCGAACGAGTCGAAGAGTCAGCCCTGACCGAAGCATTCTTCGCCCCCGACGGAGGGTTGAACCTCTTCATCGACGGGCATTCGCCCGTCTCCCTTGAAATCCTGGCTCACGGTACGGTGACCGGCAACGTCATCACGATGGAAGTCCCGCTCGTCTCGACCGTTCCGGGCGCACCGTATGCCTCGTTCAAGGACCTGAGCCTCGGATTCGGAGAAACCGAAGAAGAAGAAGAGCTCAGCCACTTCACCTCTGGCCTGACGCTTGCGTTCGAATGCCCGACCGGGACACTCTCCTGGACGGCGGCGGTGACCTTTGACGAAGGCGGCTCGAACCCTCCCCAACCGCACACGACAGAATGGACAGCGAAAACCGGGTGTCCCGTAGGCCAGGAACCCTCGCGCAGCAAACGGGCCACAGAAGCCCTCGCGAGGCAACGCGCCGAAGAGGAAGCAGTCGCAAAGAAGAAGGCTGAAGAAGAAGCCGCCATCGCCAAGCGCCACGCTGAAGAAGCCGAACTCGTGACCCTCAGGGCGCGCTTGCAGAGTCTCGAAAGAGAACTGCACGCGGCGGTCAAGGTGAAGAAGGTGAAGCTCTTTGGGCTGAGACTCCGTCTCACGGTCAAGACCTCCGAGCCGGGGTTCCTGACGATCAAGGGGTCCGGGCTCAAGAGCATCGACAGGACGCTCTCTCCCGGTGCTCACCAGACTCGTGATGCTGCTGACGAAGGCCGGGAAGGCCGACCGTCACGCTCACCGTAGGATCAAGCTCTCCATCAGCGAGAAGGTCGGTGCGAGGACCGTGGTGAGCTTCCGAGAGATTGAGCTGTAGGGATGCCCTGAGAACGTCGGGAACGAGTGAAATCGGCCGGTGGTAGCATCCGCCGATGCCCTGTTTCCGCGGGGTGGGGATCGAGAGACCGGGGGTCGAGATCTTGGGGCGTACCGCCAAGGCGCTGTTCGCCGGGAGCACGCTCGTGGTGCTCGCGCTCGCACTGGCCGGCCAGGCCTTCGCGGGCGTCGGACCGCCTTCCGTTGGAGAGGTGTCCGCCGAATACCTCGAAGGACGCGCGCTCCCGCTCGACGCACTCATCAACCCCGAAGGGAGCGAAACCCAGTTTGCCTTCTGGGTCCAAACGCCGACCGAAACGTACTCCTTCGGCGCAGGAAGGATCAGGGCGAACGCGGGCGGTGTCGTGCTGCTCGCGTACCTGCGCCACGTGCGCCCGAAGAGCAGCTTCCGCGTCTGGATAGAGGCGTCCAACGCATCCGGCAGCGCCGAAAGCGCGCACATGGTCGTCGTCGCGGAACACGCCCCGCGCGGGGAAAGAGAACGTGGAAGAGAAACCGAGTTCACGCTGATCCTGGACAGCGCGGGTACCAGAGCGAGAGTCAATACGCCGACGGGTGCGGATTTCAAGCTCTCGGTCCTGGGCGCCGACTGCGAACAGACCGTGTCCGGCAAGCTGAAGGACAACGGCTCACACGACGATCGTGCCAGCTTCCCCATGCAGGATCCCCAGCAGAGCTGTGACGACGGCGCCTCGCTGGAAGGCCAGATCAGCAGGATCGACCTGTTCGGCGGAAGTTGCTTTGAGGGTGGCTGCGAAAGGGCCCCCGGCGGCCCGCTTGCGATTCGCTTCAAGCCGAATCTGCAGATGACGCTGCCGGGGCCGTGCGTATATCGAGTCGGCGCCCTCGATGGCCACCACGGAGAACCCCACGCGGGCCTCGGCGAAACCGAATTGGGCGAAGTGGGCGAAGGCGAAGCTGAACTGGTCACGGCGCTGAGCTCTGCCACCTGCGCGAGGTCAGCCCTGATCGAAGCCCAACTCGAAGTCTCCGACCTGGAAACGCACGCCCTCTACGAAGGCCAAGAACCCCTCTGAGGAGCACACCGGCGAGGGGCGGGGTCATCGAACCCAGCCCACGCGGATCCGGGGCGGGGGCTTGATTCATGGGCCGTGCTGGAATCGAACCAGCAACCTTGGGCTTAAGAGGCCCCTGCTCTGCCGATTGAGCTAACGGCCCGCGGGGCGGCGCGAAACGATGCCGCGGCGGCCCGTCAGTTTACCGGCTGGGGACCGTCCCGGTGGGGGTCGGGGGTCCGGAGATGAGGCCCGGCCGGGGCTGTTCAGCGGGGGGCTGGCGCTCGGAGCGGCCCGGGGCTAGGGGCCCGTCAGCGACGTGGTGCCGGTGGTGTTGGTGGTGACCGTGCCCGTCGTGCCGGTCGCGCCCGTGGCGCCCTTCTTTTCGTTGGACTGCTTCTTGACTTCGGCCAGCTGGAGTTTCAGGTGCGTGCGCTGGCCTTCGGGCGCGAGCGCCACCGCCTTGGCGGCGGCCAGGTCGCCGAGGGCGTTCTTGTGCGCCAGGTAGGCGTAGGCGGCCAGGAAGCCGTAGTAGGAGGCGTTGTTGGGTTCCTCGGCCACGATCGTCTGCAGCACTTCGACGGTCGAGGAGGGCTGGTTGAGGCCTTCTTCGTCGAAGATCCTGACCATGATCTTGGCGAGCGGGACGTTCGGTTTCTGGGTCAGGGCGGCGTAGTGGTTCCAGGCGTCGCCGACTTCGCCGTAGATCTTCTTGCCCGCCGGGGTCAGCGTGCCGTTGGCGGTTTTGTAGGCTTCCCCGCCCGCCTGGAGGGCCAGCGTTTTGGTCAGCTGTTCCCAGGCCTTGGCGTCGGTCGGGTTGCGGCTGAGGGTCTTGCGGTAGTTGGAGATCTGGCTGGAGTAGTTGACCCCGCCGCTGCCTTCGTGGCCGTTGAGGCTGCTGACGATCCCGCCGCCGCCGAAGCCGCCGCCCACGCCGAAGCCGACCAGGCCGACCCCGATCAGGACGGCCAGGCCGATGTAGATCACGCGGACGGTGCGGCGGCGCCCGCGACCTCTCAGGTCGAAGAGCATCAGCCGGACAGGTTCCTGTCCACGTGGTCGATTATCTGCTGCACGGTCTCTGGGTGCCGGTGGATCCGCCGGCTGCGGTGGCGGCTCGCCGGCTCCAGCGCCGGCGTCCCCGGCCGCGAAGGGCTCTGCCTGACCCGCTCCGCGGCTCGAGCGCCCAACGATCGCTGCCACAAGGATACTCGCCTCATACAGCAGATACAGCGGAACCGTCTCCAGCAGCAGCGTGATGAAGTCCCCCGGCAGGAAGGCCGCGATGACCGCGCAGGCGAGGATCGCGTAGCGGCGGTTCTTGCGCAGCTGGGCCGGCGTCACGAGGCCCGCCCGGACCGCGCCCACGATCACCACGGGCACCTGGAAGACGAGGCCCATGGCCAGCAGGATCGTGGCCGCGAAGCGGTAGTAGGGGGCGGCCTGGACGATGATGTTGAACTGGCCGGAGTTGAAGTTCACGAAGAAGCGCGTGGCCGCCGGCAGCACCACGAAGTAGCCGAACAGGACCCCCGCGATGAACAGGATCGGGACCGCCATCAGCGGCGGGCGCACGGCTCTTCGCTCGGCCGGGCGCAGCGCCGGGACGATGAAGCCGTAGAGCTGGTAGAGGATCACCGGCAGGCTGGCCACGAGGGCGAAGGCGAGCGACACCCCGAGGGTGGTCGTGAAGGGCTCGCCCACGCCCAGGGTGGCGGGGTTGTCCCCCTGGGGATGGCGCGGGATCCGCGCGACGTCGAGCTTCAGCGCCGCGGCGAGGGCCAGCAGCTGCGCCCGCGTGGGGCTCGCGACGCCGCTCCCGGGCTTGCTGAGGGCGCGCAGGGCGCGCTGCGTGTCCTGGCTCACTTTCAGCACCCCCTGCTGGGCGAGGACGGCCTGCCCGACCGTGCCTTCGCCTTTGGCCACCTGCTTGCGCGTCTGGGCCTTCAGGGGGGCGTTGATGATGTGCAGCAGGGCGTGGTTCTGCCAGAGGCAGACGGCGAAGGCGATCCCCAGCGCGATGCCCCCGATGATCAGGCGCGTGCGCAGCTCCTCCAGGTGATCGACGAGGCTGAGGCGATCCTCGTGGCCGATCGTTCGTATGGTGCCGACCATGCTTTCTAGCGCTTGAACCTACCATCGCGGCCCAAACCCGCACGCAAGCGGCCCGCCGGTATTTCTGCCGAGCTAAAGCGCACTAAACGGGTAGTCGATGACGTCTCAACAGAAGATGAGCGCCACGGCAGAACCCAATCCCCACGAGGACCCCCGGGTCCCAGTCCCCGAACCGGTCGACCTCGCGGTCGGCTCCGAGCCTGCGGTCCCCGCCACCGGCGAGGGCGAGGGCGAGCAGCTGCACGTCTGCTTTCACTGCTCGGGGGAGCTGGTCTACCCGCTCGACTGGGCCGAAGAGGGCGCCCGCCACTGGCGCGTGATCCTGCGCTGCCCCGAATGTGAGGCCCGCCGCGAGGGGGTCTTCGAGCAGACCGTCGTGGAAAAGCTCGACGACGAGCTCGACCGTGGCTCCAGCGCCCTGCTCAGCGACCTGCGGCGGATGACCCACGCCAACATGTCCGAGGAAATCGAGTTCTTCGTGCGGGCGCTCGAGGCGGACCTGATCACGCCCACCGACTTCTAGTTGTAGCGCTCCACGACCGCGTCGGCGACGAGGTCCAGCAGCACCGCGCGCGGTCCCGCCAGCGTCCTGGCGAGCACCGTCTTGGCCTCGGCGACCACCGCCAGCGCCCGCTCGCGGGCCTGCTCGAGGGCGCCGGAGGCGGTGATCCGATCGCACAGCTCCTCGGCCTGCTCGGCTCCCTTGAGTGCGTGCAGATCGATGCCCGCAAGCTCCTTCACGCGTTCGCGGGCGAGGATGAAGGGCAGCGTCACGGTCCCCTCCAGCAGGTCGTTGCCGCGCGGCTTGCCGGTCCGCTCGACCGGCCCGGAGACGTCGAGCACGTCGTCGAGCACCTGGAAGGCCAGCCCGATGCGCCGCGCGAACGCCCCCAGCGCGTCCGCCAGCCCGCGCGAGCGCTCGCTCGCCGACAGCGCCCCCAGCCGGCAGGCGGCCTCGA
Organism: uncultured Solirubrobacteraceae bacterium; assembly: GCA_963742395.1. GTDB lineage: Bacteria > Actinomycetota > Thermoleophilia > Solirubrobacterales > Solirubrobacteraceae > Palsa-744. Next base: position 195,220 of record CAVUME010000009.1, read on the forward strand.
ACAGGGCGGCCGTCTTCAGCGCGCAGCGCTCGAGGTAGCGCTCGACCGACACGCGCGCGCAGTAGGCGTCTTCGCGCTGCAGCAGCTCGCCTTCGGCCAGCGCCGAGCTGGCGTCCGAGAGCGCCTGCAGCTGGGCCGGGTCCTGGTTGCGGGCGAGCTCGGAGAAGGCCCGCGAGAACAGCAGGTCGCCGGTCGCGACGGCCGCCCGGCGCCCGGCCCGGGCTGCCACCGTGGGGTGCCCGCGGCGCAGCGCGGCGCCGTCGATGAGGTCGTCGTGGACGAGCGTGGCGGAGTGCACCAGCTCGACCGCCACGGCCGCCCGTACGAGGCGCTCCTCGCCCTCCGGGGTGGCCTGGGCCCCGCCGGCGGCCTCGGCGGCCAGCATCACCAGCAGCGGCCGCAGGCGCTTGCCGCCCGAGGTCACGGTCGCGTTGGCCAGCCCCGCCAGCGGCTCGCCGGCCTCGGCGGTGACGAGCTCGAGGTGGCGCTCCACGTTCGCCATCCGCTCGAGCAGTCCCCGGCCCGCGCTGTTGAAGATCCGCTGCAGGCCGTCGACCGTCTGCGGCCTGTCGTGGGTGGGGTGCTCGACGACGCTCATGCCGCGGTCCTCCGCGCGCGACGGTGCCCGCGTGGATCGCCACGATCCCGCCGGCCAGCAGCACGCCCGTCACGTCGACGATCCCCGCACGACCCATCTCGGCTGCCAGCTCGGCCGGTCCCGGAAAGCGCCTCACCGAGTTGGGAAGGTAGCTGTAGGCCTCGCCGATCGCTTCCCCGGCGCTCGCCGCGCGCCGCGATCGGTCCCACGCGAGCGCCCCCGCGAGGCGCCCGAGCGCCGGCACCAGGCGGTCGAACCAGACGCGGTAGAAGATCGACAGCGGCGGGCGCGTGGGCGTCGTCATCTCGAGCACCACCACCCGGCCACCGGGGCGCACCACCCGCGCCATCTCCGCGAGCCCGCGGCCGAGGTCCTCGAAGTTGCGCACCCCGAAGCCGGCCGTGGCCGCGTCGAAGCGGTCGTCGGGGTAGGGCAGCGACATCGCGTCGGCCCATTCGAAGCGCGGCTCCACGCGTGGCCGCGCCGCTCCGTGCGCCGGGGGCCGCGCGCTCTTGGCCCGGGCCCGGTCGAGCATCGCCTCGGAGAAGTCGGCTCCGACGACCTCGCCCGCGGGCCACACGCGCGTGGCCAGCTCGAGCGCGAAGTCGCCCGTTCCGGTTGCCAGGTCGAGCACACGCTCGCCCGCGCCGAGGCCCGCGAGGTCCGCCGCCCGAGCCCGCCAGCGGTGGTGCAGGCCCGCGCTCATGGCGGTGTTCATCGGGTCGTATACGCGCGCGATGCGGTCGAACATCGCCCGCACCTGGTCCGCCTGAAGCCTCCCCGCACCCGTTCCCGGGCCGGCAGGGGCCGGGGAGCTATTTGCTCTGGGAGAGGAAATTGACGATCGCGGTGAACTTTTCGGGCGGCAGGTTCTTGAACGACGGCATCGGCGCGGTCGGGTTCACGAGCGTGCGCGCGATCGCGGCGCGGGGTATACGCGCTCCGATGTGGGTCAGGTTGGGCCCCGGACCGGCGTTGCCGTTGTCGCCGATCTTGTGGCAGGCGAGGCAGCCGGACTGGGCCACGGCCTTCTTGCCGGCTTCGTATTCCGCAAGCGTCTTGCCGCCCTGGGCGACGATCGACGGCGGCGTCGGCTCTTCGATCGCGGTCGGCGAGCCGGCGTTGGCGCCTGAGTAGGTGAGGAAGGCCATCGCCCCGATCACGACGATCGCGGTCGTGGTCGCGATCGGACGGCGCTCGGGCCGGCGCTCGGGGCCGCGGTCGTAGAACGGCAGCAGGAACAGCAGGATCATCGCGAGCGTCGGGATGCCGATCGTCGCGAGCGGCACGAGGCTCGGCGGCTTGATCACGCGCAGGACCTCGAACAGGAAGAAGAAGTACCACTCCGGCCGCGGCACGTAGGTGGTCGTGGTGGGGTTGGCCTTCGACCCGAGCTCGGCCCCCAGCACCAGCGACATCGTGATGATCACGGCCATCACCACGCACGCCATGACCCCGTCCTTGGCCACGGCGTAGGGGAAGAAGGGCTTGCCCTGGGACTTCAGGACCGAGTATTCGCGGAGGTATTCCTCCTTCTGGCGCTGGTTCACCCGCTAGACCTCAGCCTCGCGCAGCTCGGTCGGCTTTTTGGCTTTGTCCCACGGCGGGGCGGTCGTGCCGAGCTTCGTCACGAGGTACAGGTGCACGCCGATCAGGGCGATCAACAGCCCCGGTATCAGCAACATATGGATGGCATAGAAGCGCGACAGCGTGGTGGCGCCGAATTCCGAGCCGCCGCGCAGGAAGTCGCTCAGGTAGGGGCCGAGCAGGGGGCCGGTGCCGTTGATGTTGACCCCCACGATCGTCGCCCAGTAGGCGCGCTGGTCGAACGGCAGCAGGTAGCCGGTGAACGACATCACCATCGTCAGGATCAGCAGCACCACGCCGATCACCCAGTTCAGCTCGCGTGGGTACTTGTAGGCGCCGAAGAAGAACACGCGCCCCATGTGCAGGAACACGAGCACGACCATCACGCTCGAGCCCCACTTGTGCATGCCCCGCACGAACTGGCCGAGGAACACGTCGTTGGTGACGTAGCGGATCGATTCGTAGGCGCCGCCGGAGGCGTCGGGGCGGTAGTACATCGCCAGGAACACACCCGTGACGGCCTGGCTGAGGAAGGCGAACAGGGTGGCCGAGCCGAGCGTGTAGAACCAGTTGGTCCCTTTCGGGACCTTGCGGAACATCAGCCAGCGGGCCGCGCCGCTGAGGGAGGTGCGTTCGTCGACCCAGTCGACGACCGTGATCCCGGCCTCCTTGAGGTGGTCGTCGAGGCCGGCGCCGTTGGATTCGCCCGGGCGCGGCGGCGGTTCCTTCAGCGGGCCGGGGATCGGGGGAGCCGGGATCTTCGGTGCCCTGGGCATCGCCGTCGGGTGCGCCCGGGCCTACAGTTTCTGCGCGCCGGGGCGCGACGGGTAGAGATACTGCCCGATGCCGTCGAGCGGCTCCCCCGGGTCGCGGGGGGAGAAGGGACGCAGTTCCTTGTCGACGCTGAAGCGCGGCCCGAGCTGCACCTGGTCGCCGATCACGCGCGTGTAGAAGCGGTCCAGCGGGCGCACCGGCGGACCGCCGACGGGGCGCCCGAGCAGGTCGTAGACGCCGCCGTGGCAGGGGCAGATGAAGCGCTCGGCGGCGTCGACCCAGCGGACCGGGCAGCCGAGGTGCGCGCAGCGGTCGGAGATCGCGATGAAGCTGCTTGCCGCGGTCGAAGCGGTCGGTGTCGATGGCGGGGTTGTACTTGCGCACGTACACGGTCGTCTTGCCCGCTTCGCCGATGTTCGGTTCCAGCGTCAGCACGACCGGGACGTAGTTGAACTCGTTGAACTGCGTCGACGGTCCCGACCGTTTCCCAGCGCGCCGGGTTGCTTTTGAAGATCGGGCCGAGGCCGAGGCCGAGGGCCGGCAGCACGAAGGCCGCGGTGGCGATCCCCCCGGCCGTGTTGGCGCCCACGACCATGAAGCGGCGGCGGGTGACGGTCTCGCCCTCGAAGGCGCCCGGGATCCCGCGGTCGATCGTGTACTTCGACTTCTGTCGCGCGTGTCGGTCTGGGGGCACCGGCGCACAGAATATCGAGGCGAGCTCACCTCGCGGCCACAGCAGCCTCCGCACTTGTGCGCATTGCCGCGAGTGCCTCCGGTGAGCCCGCCCGCGCGAGCTCCTTGGCGCGGCTGTGCTCGGGCGTGGAGCCCCAGCCCACGGCCCGGCCGCCGGCCCGCCACACGGCCTCGGCCAGCTCGACGGCGTCGTCCGCCTGTGCCAGCGCGCTCAGGGTGATCGTGTCGGCGAGCTCGCTGACGGCCTCGGTGTCGCCGATCTCGACCAGCCGTGCGAGCCCGATCGCGTACAGCTGATCGCCCGCCAGCAGCCCGAGGGCCGTTTCGGGGACGCGCAGCAGGCGGGGCTCGCCGTAGTGCACCAGGTAGCCCTCGTAGATCGCCTCCAGCAGCAGCTCGTACTCCTCGCGGCGGCCCTCCGCGCGCGGTCCCGCGGCCGCCAGCGTGGCCGCCTCGCTCGGCCTGCCCGCCTCCCCCGTCGAGCGGGTCCTCGCTCAGCAGTCCCGCCAGCAGCCCCCCGCGCTCGGCCAGCAGCGCGCGCAGGCGCGGCAGCGACCCGGCGGGGCATCGCTGGCCACGCTCACCGCGCGCGCCCCGCTCGGGCAGGCACGCGAACGCCGCCGCCGCGGCCGTCAGCGTGCGCTCGAGGTGCTCCTCGGTGTGGGCCAGCGAGGGGAACCAGGCCTCGAACTGCGACGGGCGGCGGGTACACGCCGCGCGAGAGCAGCTCCCGGCACCAGCTCGCGTGGGCCTCCAGGTCGCAGGCCTTGGCGTCCTCGAAGTCGTTCACGGGGCGCTCGCTGAAGAACACGCTCAGCAGGCCGGTGACGCTCTGCACCTGGACCGGCACCGACGCCTCCTCGGCGGCGGCCCGCAGCCCCTCCGCGAGCCTCGCGGTGAGCGCCGCGAGGCGCACGTAGGCGAGCTCGTCGAGCAGCTCCAGGGTGGCGAGCCCGGCCGCCACCGCCAGCGGGTTCCCCGACAGCGTGCCCGCCTGGTAGACCTCGCCGGCCGGCGCCAGCATCCGCATCAGCTCCGCCCGGCCCCCGACCGCCGCGGCCGGCAGCCCGCCGCCGATCACCTTGCCCATGATCGTGAGGTCGCCGGCCACCCCGCTGAGCTCCTGGGCGCCGCCGGGGGCCACCCGGAAGCCGCTGATCACCTCGTCGAGGATCAGCAGCGCGCCGTTGGCGTCGGCCTGCTCGCGCAGCAGCTCGAGGAAGCCCTCCCGGGGCGGCACCAGCCCCATGTTGGCCGGCAGCGGCTCGGCCACGATCGCGGCCAGCTCGTGCTGCTCGCAGGCGGCCCGCAGCGCCTGCTCGTCGTTCCAGGGCACCACGACCGTGGCGGCCGCGGCGCTCGCGGGCACGCCCGGGCTGGAGGGCAGGGCGCCGGTCGCCAGCCCCGAGCCGGCCTGCGCCAGCAGCCCGTCGAGGTGGCCGTGATAGGCGCCCGCGAACTTCAGCACCCGCTCGCGCCCGGTGTGGGCGCGCGCCAGGCGCAGGGCCGTCATCGTGGCCTCCGTCCCGGAGGAGGTCATGCGCACCATCTCCACGCTGTCCATCCGCCGCACGACCTCGGCCGCCAGCGTCACCTCGGCCGCCGTGGGCGCGCCGAAGCTGGTCCCCCCGGCCATCGTCTGGGCCAGCGCCGCGAGCACCTCGGGGTGGGCGTGGCCGAGGATCAGCGGCCCCCACGAGCAGACGTAGTCGACGAAGCGGTTCCCGTCGACGTCGACCAGTTCGGCGCCCTCGCCGCGCTCGATGAAGATCGGCTCGCGCCCGATCGCACGCATCGCCCGCACGGGCGAGTTGACGCCGCCGGGGATCAGGTCCAGCGCGCGCCTGTAGAGCTCACCCGAGCGCGTGTCGGTGAGCGACGCGCTCACCGCTCCCGCACCCGCGGCCGTCCTGTCGCGCTCAGGCGGCGTGCTCGGACTCCCAGTTCTTGAAGTCCTCGGTGAAGTACAGCAGGCGGATCTTCTTGAACTCGGTCGATGAGTACAGCGTCGCGCGCTCCTCGATGCCGGTGTCGCGCGCGATCGCGTCGAGGACCGCGTCGCACTCCTCCTTGGAGCGGCCGTGGGCCATCGTGAAGACCGAGTAGGGCCAGTCCTCGTAGGTGGGGCGCTGGTAGCAGTGGGAGATGCCCCGCACGGCGGCCATGCGGCGGCCGATCTCGAGGATCTGCTCGTCGGGCACCTTCCAGACGCCCATGCCGTTGGCCGAGAAGCCGGCCCGGCGGTGGAAGAGGATCGCCGCCACCCGTCTCAGCAGCCCGCGCTCGCGCATGCCCTCGAGGTGCTCGAGCAGCTGCTCCTGGGTGACCCCCAGCTCGGCGGCGGCGGGAGCGTACGGTTCCTCGACCACCGGCATGTCGCCCTGCAGCGCGCGGATCACGGCGATGTCGCACTCGTCGTAGGGCTGGGGCTCGAGCTCGATCGGCTCGCTCGCGGCGGTGGCGCTGGCGAGCGCCTTGGTGTCGCCCTCCATCTCGAGGTCCATGCGGATCTTGAACAGCTTCAGCGTCGGCAGCTGGCGCACCGAGGTCGGCGCCGGACTCCCGCGCGAGCACCTCCAGCGTGCCTTCGAGGCCGAGCTTCGAGTCGGGCTCGGTGGCGATCGTGAACCAGAGGTTGAACTCGTGGTTGCGCAGGTAGTTGTGCGAGACGCCGGGGTGGGCGTTGATGACGCCGGCGGCGCGGTGGGGGTACTCGGGGTCGACCTTGGCGGCCACCAGCATCGAGGAGTAGCCCAGCGCGCGCGTGTCGAAGATCGGCGTGACCTGGCGGATGATGCGCTGCGTCCAGCAGGCGGCTGGTGCGCTCCATCGCCTCCTGCTCGCCGAAGCCGTCGGTCTCGGCCAGGCGGGCGACCTCCCGGTAGGGCCGGGGGGCGATCGGGAAGCTCCCCTGCATCAGGTTCAGCAGGCGGCGGTCGAGGTCGTCGAGCGCCACCGCCGCGCCGCCGCTGCGGCTGCGGAGCTTCGGCGTCGGCGGCCCGCGCGGGCCCCGGCTCGCTCAGCTCTGCTCTGCCAGCCATCGGGCGGCGTCCTTGGCGTGGTAGGTGATGACGACGTCGGCGCCGGCGCGGCGCAGCGAGGTGAGGATCTCGAGCACGACGGCGCGCTCGTCGACGTGTCCGGCGGCGGCCGCGGCCTTCACCAGCGAGTACTCGCCGGAGACGTTGTAGGCCGCCACCGGCAGCGCGCGTCTCGCGCTTGACCGCGCTGATCAGGTCGCCGTAGGCGAGCGCGGGCTTGACCATCACCATGTCGGCGCCCTCCTGCACGTCGAGCAGCACCTCGCGCAGCGCCTCGCGCCCGTTGGCGGGGTCCATCTGGTAGCCGCGGCGGTCGCCGAAGGCCGGGGTCGAGCCGGCCGCCTCGCGGAAGGGGCCGTAGAAGGCGGAGGCGAACTTGGCGGCGTAGGCGAGGATCGGGGTTTCGCTGAAGCCCTCGCCGTCGAGCTCCTCGCGGATCGCCCGCACGCGCCCGTCCATCATGTCCGAGGGGGCGACGATGTCGGCGCCCGCCCGCGCGTGGCTGACCGCGGTGCGGGCCAGCAGCTCGAGCGTGGCGTCGTTGTCGACCGAGCCGTCCTCGCCGCAGCACGCCGCAGTGGCCGTGGGTGGTGTACTCGCACAGGCACACGTCGGTGAGGACCAGCAGCTCGGGCACGGCGCTGCTTGATCGCGCGCACCGCCAGCTGCACGACGCCCTCCTCGTCCCACGCGCCCGAGCCGTGCTCGTCCTTCGCGGCCGGGATCCCGAACAGCATCACCGCGCCGAGGCCGAGCTCGGCCGCCAGGCGGGCCTCCTCGACGGCCGCCGACAGCGCCAGCCGCTCGACCCCGGGCATCGACTCGATCGGCTCGCGCGGTCGGCTGCCGGCGTCGGCGTCGAGCGACGAACAGCGGCAGCACGAGCTGCCCGGCGCGCAGGTCGGTCTCGCGCACCAGCCCGCGCAGCCCGGCGCTCGCGCGCAGCCGGCGCATGCGCGTCTGTGGGAAGGCCATCTCCGCTTGAGGTTAGAGGCTCGCGCCCGCCCGGGCGAGGCCCGCGCGGGCGATCAGCGCCGTAAGCGAGCGTGAGGCCGAGCAGGTGCACGAGCGAGACCCACAGCGGCGGCCCGGTGTCGTTGACGGCGCAGTCGAGCGCCTGCAGGGCCGAGCGGAACGGGAACACGAACGCGATCACGTCGATCACGTGGTAGAGGCCGCCCGAGACCGACCCGGCGGGTACCAGCGCCAGGAAGGCCAGCGGCAGGGTCGCCAGCAGCGCGAGCAGCGACGCGGCCCGGACCTCCCGGGCGAGCACGCCGATCGCCACCCCGACGGCGGCGAACGCGAGCCCGCCGCCGGCCAGCGCCGAGCAGCCACAGCCCGACCCGCGACCACTCCAGCGCGACGAAGATGCCGATCCCGGCGAGCATCGCCAGCGCCACCACGAACGCGCACACGGCCGCCAGCAGCACCTTCTCGGAGATCAGCAGCGCTCGCGCGAGACGAGACCCCGCAGCAGCCGCGCCAGCACGCCCTCCTCGCGCTCGAGCGCGACGCTGCCCGCCGCCAGCAGCACGCCGACGAACATCAGCGAGATCGCCACGGCGACGACGACGGCGAAGCTGTTCAGCGGCGTGCGGCGGCCGTTCAGGAGCGTGCTGTTGATCTCGATCGGCTGCCCGATGGTCGCCAGCACCTGCTTGCTGGAGTCGAGGTTCTGCGGACGCGAAGCGGGCCACTTCGTCGATCTGACGCAGCTGCGTGCGGGTCTTCCCCGGCGGCTTGCGGGCGATGATCCGATCGAGCGCGGGGGGAATCGCTTCGAGGCCGATCGGCAGCGTGGGCGCGCCGAGCTGCCGAAGGTCGCCACCGCGCAGGAGCGCCTTCGATCGCGCTCGAGGCCACGCGCTGGATCTGTTCGGAGAAGGCGAGGTTCGCCTTCGGCGAGGGCCGATTCGATCTCCGAGCGCACGAGCGACTGCTCGAGCGCGTTGCCGTTGTAGATCACTTCCAGGTGCGCCCGCTCGGTGCCCGAGGCCACGCGCGCGGCGAGGTTCGGCGGGATCACGACCGCCGCCAGCACCTCCCCGCTCTGCACTTTCGCGACCGCGTCGGCGCGGCTCGAGGCGCTGCTCGGTGTCCGTCTGGCTGAGCAGTTCGTCGGCGTAGCGGGACACGTCGACGCGTCTGGCCGCCGACCTGGATCGATCTCGCCCGGCGGGGTTTCGTCGACGATCGCGACGCGCGGGCGCGACGGCGCCCGCGAGATCGCCAGGCCGATCAGCAGCGCGATCACGACCGGGTAGAGGACCAGCAGCGCCACCAGCAGCCGCGAGCGGCCGAGGATCAGCAGGTCCTTGCGCAGCAGCGACCTCATAGCGGGCCGTCCTCCTCGCCCCGAGACGGCTCGCCGGCGCCCGCTCGCAGGAAGCGCACCAGCGCGCGCTCGAGGTCGCCCTCCGGCGACTCGCCTCCGGCGCGGCAGCAGCTCGCCGGGGCTGCCGTCGAAGCGCGCCTCGCCTTCGTCGAGCACCAGCACCCGGCGCGCGTGGCGCTGCACCTCGCTGACGTTGTGGGTCGAGAAGAGCACCGCCGCGCCCCCGCTCGACGAGCCCCTCGACGAACTCCCACAGCCGCTCGCGCTGGCCCGGGTCGAGCGACGCCGAGGGCTCGTCGAGGGCCAGCACGGCGGGCTCGCCGATCAGCGCCAGGGCGACGTTGACGCGCTGGCGGTTGCCGCCGGAGAGGTGCGCGAGGAGGTCGTCCGCGCGTGGGCCGAGGCGCGGTCTGCTCGAGCATCCGCTCGACGGCGGCCCGGGGGTCCGCGACCCGCTCCAGGCGCGCGAACAGCTCGAGGTTCTCCGCGCACCGACAGCTGCGAGTACACGGCCGGGCTGCTGGGGCGCCCAGCCGACCTCGCCCGCCGGCGCACTCGAACGTGCCCTCGCTCGGCTCGGTGCTGCCGGCGATGATCGACAGCAGCGTCGTCTTGCCGGCGCCGTTCGGCCCCACCACGGCGAGCAGCTCGCCGCGTCGAGCGTCGAAGCTGACGCCCGTCCAGCGCCTGCAGGTCGCCGTAGCGCTTGCCGAGCGCCGCGGACGCTCAGCGCGGCGCTCACAGCAGGTCCGCTAGCCGAGCGGTTCCACGGCTCGAGTGACAGGTGACGGTGCAGGTAGACGGCGGTCTCGCGCAGCACCGACAGGATCGGCAGCGCGACCAGCGCGCCGATGATGCCGTGCACCTGCAGGCCGAGCAGCAGCGCGAAGATCACGAGCAGCGGGTTGATGCGCAGCGTGTGGCCGAAGATCTGGGGCGCGACGACGTGGCCCTCGAGCTGCTGCAGGCCGATGAACAGGAGCGTGACCCACAGCGCGCTGATCGGGTCGGTGAACAGCGCCACGAGCACCGGCGGGATCGCGCCGAGGATCGGGCCGATGTAGGGGATCAGCTCCATGAAGCCGTAGAAGACGCCGAACACGACCGCGTACTTGCGGCCGTCGCGGGAAGATGCCGAGCACGCCGAAGATGTACAGCGCGAGGCCGGCCGAGGTGCCCATGATCACGCTGAACAGCAGCTGCCCGCCGACGTAGCGCGAGACCGCGTTCTGCACGAGCGCCGGGTAGTCGTCGGCTTGGGCGTCCCGTCGCCGGGGGGCATGACCTGTCGCACGAGCGCGCCGATGCGTCGCCCGTACAGGAGCATGTAGACCGACAGCACGAAGATCAGCACCAGGTCGAAGAGCGCGCTCGCGACTTCGGTCAGCAGCGCCGCCGCCGAACGACGACGATCGTGCCGGCGCTTTTGCCGACCTTGTCGCCGCAGGCGTCTGCAGGGCGGTTTTGCCCTGTTTGATGAAGTGCACGTGGATGCCGCGTCTTGGTTGAGCGTGCTCTGGAGGTGCGCGAGCGTTCTTGTTGGCTTCCCGTTCGAGGTGCGGGAGGTTGTCGGCGAACCTCTGGACACCTGATGGGAGATAGGGTTCGCGAGCAGGAACGCCGATGCCGGCGAGCGTCAGGAAGAATGCGAGGTACACGGCCAGGACGGCCAGCCCGCGCGGCAGGCGCGCCGCGATGCAGAAGAACGCGACGACCGGGTTGAGGATCAGCGCGATGAGCCCGGCGACGATGAAGATCAGCAGCACTTTGCCCGGCCGCTTTCGCGATCGCCCACAGCGGCGACGAGCGCGAGCGGCAGCAGCACGAGCTGGACCCACCGCGGCACGACCACGCGCGGCGGCGCGGGCCTGGAGGCCTCGCTCGCCGGCGGGCTCGCTCCTCCGGCGGGCTCCGGCCGCGAGCCGCTCCCGTTCGTGGGCTCCTCCGACGGCGGCGGTGGCGTCTCGGGGACGCTCCTCACCTCCTCCCACCATCGCCAGAGTATGGCTGAGCCTCAGGCGGCCGCCCGGCGGCGGCGCGGAGCGCGGCGCGAGCCGGATCCTGTTCGTCGGCGACGTCGTCGGCGGCATCGGCCGGCGCACGCTGCTCGACTGCCTGCCGGTGCTGCGCGAGCGCCACGACCCGACCTTCGTGGTCGTCAACGGCGAGAACGCCGCCGGCGGGCTCGGGCATCACGCCCAAGAACGCCGACCAGCTGTTCGCCGCCGGCGTCGACGCGATCACGCTCGGCAACCACACCTACCACCGCCGCGAGATCTACCCGTATCTGGACAGCGACAGGCCGGATCGTGCGGCCGGCCAACTTCCTGCGCAGCCAGCCGGGCCAGGGGACCGTGCGTCGTCGAGCACGACGGCGTGCGCCTCGGCGTGGTGAACATCAGCGGCAACCTCTACCTGCGCGCCGGGCGCTCGGCCTTCACCGAGATCGAGGTCGCGCTCGGCGAGCTCGGCGAGGTCGACCACGTGCTGGTCGACGTGCACGCCGAGGCGACCTCGGAGAAGGTGGCGATGGGCTGGCACCTCGACGGGCGCGTGACGGCCGTCGTCGGCACCCACACGCACGTGCCGACGGCCGACGCGCGCGTGCTGCCCGGCGGGCACCGCCTACATCACCGACGTCGGCATGACCGGTCCCGCGCGGCGGGCGTGATCGGCGTCAAGCGCGAGCAGGCGATCGAGTCGCTGCTCACGCAGATGCCGGTCCGCTTCGAGACCTCCGAGGAGGACCCCTGGCTGATGGGGGTCCTGATCAGCTGCTCAGCGGCCGCGGCGCGCGGACTCGATCGAGCAGGTTCTGATGCCGCGTCCGCGCCGGCCGCCGGCGACGGCGCTGAAGCGCCCCAGCAGGGCGAGCATCACGAGCGGGAAGAACCAGGGGATGTAGAGGTAGAACCAGTGTTCCATCGCGAGCTGCGACGGCGATCAGGATCGCCGCGCAGCCCGCGGCCAGCCCGACCATGTCGCTGCGGCGCGGGACGAGCGCGAGCACGATCGCGAGCGCGACGGCGAACGACCTCGGCGGCGAGCTGCGCGCGCCGTGCCAGCCGTACAGGCCCCAGACCGAGAACGGCGAGCCGCGGTCGGCCTGGTAGTCGATCGTGCGCTCGTAGATCGTGTGCAGCGAGTCGTGCGCGAGCGCCGGGATGCACGGCCAGCGCGCCGAGCACCAGGAAGCCCGCCGCGAACAGCGCCAGCGAGGCGGTCGCGCCGCGCGCGGGCAGCTCGCGCAGCGCGTCGGTCGCCAGCAGCGGCGCGAGCGCGAGCGGGGCGAACTTCGTCAGGCCGGCGAGCGCGGCGAAGCGCGCCCGCGGGCCGACGCGCGCCAGCGTCGAGCGGTAGCTGGCGGCCAGCAGCGCCGCCAGCACGAGCGCCGCGACGAGCGTGTCGTTGCTGTTGCTCTCCAGCGCGAACAGCGTGAACGGGTAGGAGACCCACGCGTAGGCGAGGGCGATGCCGAGCGTCGGGCCGCGCATGCGCCGGCCGATCAGGAACAGCAGCGCCGACCGAGAGCAGGTCGAAGAAGATCGCCGCCGCGTGGGCGGCGGGCAGGTCGTCCCAGCGTGCCGCTCCAGCCGAAGATCTGCTGGAAGGGCACGTAGGCCTCGTAGTTGACCGGGCCGTAGGTGTCGCCGTGTTCGTTGTCGGTCGGGATAGCCGCCGTACAGCGGCTTGCCGTCGACGATCCGCTCGGCGCCGATCACGCCCGCGTAGCCGACGTCGATGACGTTCGAGTCGGTGACGTTGAGCGCCGACCCGGAAGCCGATCAGGAACACGACCGCCGACCGCCAGCCAGGGCGCCGGGACGAGCAGGCGCAGCGGTCCCGGCGCGCCTGGCGCCGCTGCGCGCGCCGGCGCAGCAGCGCGAGCATGCGCGCCAGCAGGTAGAGCAGCGGCGGGTAGGCGAGCGGGACCGAGCCGTAGATGTGGGCGTGGTTGAAGAACGCCAGCGAGACCGAGAAGGACAGCAGCACGAGCAGGTCGAGGTGCAGCAGCGAGAAGGGCCGGCGGAAGTTGAAGAACGGCAGCAGGAACAGCAGGCACAGCGGCAGCCAGATGTACAGCGCGTTGACGTGCCCGCCGAACGCGCCCGGGTAGCCGCGGGCCATCGTCCAGGCGACCTGGAAGCCGGTCCACTGTTCGAGCACGCGCCCGGTGAGGTCGTCGATGATCGACCTGGCCGATCTCCTTCTTGCCGTCCTCGCGAGAAGTAGCTCACCTGCCAGCGGAAGCGGGCCCTTCAGGTAGGCGCCGCCGTAGGAGCCCGGGTATTCGCGCGGCCGCGGCATCGGCAGCTTCGCGCGATCGCCAGCACCTGGTTCGGCGACAGCCAGCGGCCCGCCGGCGGCGTGATCGAGCGTGCGGCCCGGCGAGTCGGCGGTCGCTGGCCGAGAGCGCGGACGCTGCGCATCGGCGGCGTGTCCGTGCGAGCCGGCGGTGTGACCGTCAGCGGCGCAGCCGGCGTTGCGGTCGCCGGCGGGCGAGCGCCGCAGCGCGAGCAGCGGCGCAGAGCACTGCCGGCGAGCAGGCGTCTCGCGCGTGTACGTGCCGCGATGGCTAACGCGCCGGCGTCGGACCGCGGCGCACGCCGAAGTGCGCCAGCACGAGCGGCGCGACGTCGCGGATCGCCCACTGCGCCGGGCTCGCGCTCGGGCAGCGCCAGCGCCGCTGATCAGCAGCGCGCCGAGCGAGTCGCTGGCGTGCAGCGAGCCGTGGCTGCCGCCGCCGACGTGCGCCTGGCGGCCCCAGTCGATGAACTCGTAGCCCGGCGCGGCCGACAGCAGCACCTCGCCGGAGGTGGGGCAGGTGAGCGCCGACCACACCCGCGCGAGCGCGTCCGGGTAGTCGGGCGTCAGCAGCACGCCCGTCCTGCGACGCGCCCGCCGAGCACCCCGAGCTGGCCCGTCGACGCTCCAGCGCCGCCCGCGCGGATCCTGCGCCTGGCCGCCGGGGGCGAAGCGCAGCTCGCCCCGGCCCGGGCTCGCGAGCACCGCCTCGCGCGGGGCCTCGTGGGCGTCGCGCTCGAGCCACATCACGAGGTCGACGCCCTCGATCGCCAGCGCGCGCGTCACCACCGAGGCGCGCATCGCGTCGCGCTCGGCCTCGTGCAGCGCGTAGACCATCGCCGCCCGCTGGGAGGGACAGACGGCGATCCGCGGCTCGCCGCCCGCGCCGCCGCGTCCGCGGACTGGCGGGCCGGGCCCGAGCACGCCGAGCTCGGCGAGCTCGTCCTGGAGCGCGATCGCGGCCGTCGACGGGCGCCTGCGAGTGGTCGGCCATCACGATCATCGCGTGCTCGTCGAGGAACGCGTCGACGCCCGCCGCCGGCGTTCAGCGACGCGCGCGAGCTGGAGGTCGGCCTGGGCGATCGAGTGCAGCTGGCCGTCCGGGCCCGCGCTTGTGCGAGTACCAGTCGTTGTCGGGCAGCGAGAGCAGCAGGAAGTCGAACAGGTCGTGCTCGACCAGGTAGGCGGACACGCAGCCCGGAGTGGCGGTCGCGCACGCCCGGCATGCCGAGGCCCGAGCGGCAGCCGGTGCGCCGCGAGGCGAAGATGTCGGCGTAGAACAGCTCGCGCGGGCCCATCACCGGGTGGCGCATCAGCGCCGCGGCCACGCGCGTGAGCGCCGTGTCGCGCTGGGGCTCGTGGCGGTGGCGCCCGCGGTACATCAGGTAGGTCGTGCCGGCCGTGCGCACGTCGGCGTCGTCGAGGGACTCGAACACGGTCGAGCGTCTCGGCTGAGAGGTGGGCGCGGTTCATGTTGTAGACGGTGTCGGTGAGCTGGCGGGCGATGCCGAAGCGCTGGGCGGCGCGGAAGCTCGAGCCGTACTCGACGTAGCGGTCCTCCTCGCGGTGAAACCAGTTCATCGCCGGGATCAGGTGCTCGTCCTGGCCGGGGCCGGTGACGATCGAGGCGGCGCACACCGGCGTCACCGAGGGGAACGCGGCGACGCAGTCGGGCACGTAGTGCCCGCGCTGGACGAGCCGCTCGAGCACCGGCGCGGTGCCGGCCGCGATCGTCCGCTCGAGCATCTCCGGCGCCATCGCGTCGATCACGCACAGGACGAGCTTCGGGGCCGGCCGGCCCCGGCGCGGGCCATCAGCGGCGCAGGATGCGCAGCCCGGCGTACTTCTCGCTGGCCCGGGAGCGGCGCCGCAGCAGCAGCCAGGCGAGCGCCGCGACCAGCACGTAGCCGAGCGGGTGCAGCAGCGCGACGAGCGCCGCCACGAGCGAGCGCGGCCGCGTCGAGGTAGAGCGTCAGCGCCTCGCGGGCGCCGCCGTCGGTGAGCCGCGAGCGGGCGCCCGAGGATCACCGGGCGCGACCACCCGCTGGGCGAGCGCGGCGGCGGCGAGGCCGCCGAGCAGACCGGGCCACCAGGCGTCGCCGTGGGCGGCGAGCGTGCCCGCGAACAGCAGCCGCTCCGGCCCCGCAGCGCGAGGCCGGCGATCGACGCCGCCAGCGGGTCGGCGCGCCTGGCGCGGGAGCGGGGTCGAGCACCGGCGCCAGCCCGAGCAGCGAGCTGCAGCCACGTAGGCGAGCACGAGCGTGACGGCCACCACGAGCAGCCACCAGTCTTGCTTGCAGGAAGTCGAACGGGCCGGGGCGAAGTCGACCCCGAGCGCCCCCGCCGAGGCGAGCGCGCCGGCCAGCAGCAGGGGCAGAAACGGGCGCAGCCCGCAGGCCGCGGCGAGGCCGGCGCCGAGCCCGATGTAGAAGAAGAGCCGTTCATCGTGCGATGCGGTGCGCTACCGTGGGGGCCTCGGTCGGCAGGACGATAGACGACCCGCAGATGGCCACCAGAGCCGACGCAGGCGGACGGGCGCAGGCAACGGAGCGATCGAGCACCCGGCGGACGGGCGCGCCCCGCGGCGCACGAGCTGGCCCGCTACGAGGCGCTGTTCGCGACGCGCACGCGCGGGCATGAAGAGCTCGGCGATGCGCGAGATGATGGCGCTGACCGAGCGCCCCGACGTGATCTCGCTGGCCGGCGGGCTGCCCGACACCACGACCTTCCCGCCCGAGCTCTTCGCCCAGCTGATGGCCGAGGTGGCGGCCGAGTCCACGGCGCGGGCGCTGCAGTACGGCCCGACCGAGGGGATGGCGGTCGACGGCCGAGTGCATCGTCGAGGTGATGGCGGCCGAGGGCACGCTCGGTCGACCCCGCGAGCGTGATCGTCACGACCGGCGGCCAGCAGGTGATCGACCTCGTCTGCAAGACCCTGATCGACCCGGGCGACGTGATCGTCGCCGAGGCGCCCACCTACCCCGGGCGCGGTGCCGACCTTCAGCGCCTACCAGGCCGACGTCGAGCAGATCGAGATGGACGCGGACGGGATGCCGATCGACGAGCTCGAGGGCACGCTCGACCGCCTCGCGTCCGAGGGCCGGCGGCCGAAGTTCATCTACACGATCCCCAACTTCCAGAACCCGGGCGGCGTGACGATGTCGCTGCCCCGCCGCCGGCGGCTGGTGGAGGTCGCCCGCGAGCGCGAGCTGCTGGTGCTCGAGGACAACCCCTACGGGCTGCTGCGCTACGAGGGCGAGGCGCTGCCGACGCTCTACTCGCTGGACGCCGAAGCGGTCGGCCGGGCGGGGGCCACCGACCTCGTGATCTACCTGGGCACGTTCTCGAAGATCCTCTCGCCCGGGCCTGCGGCTCGGCTGGGCGGTCGCGCCGCGGCCGGTGCTCGAGAAGCTCAACCTCGGCAAACAGGGCGCCGACCTGTGCTCCTCGCCGGTCACGCAGATGTTCGTGGCGGCCTACTTCGCCGAGCGGGCCGGCGACGGGCGGCCGGCGTGGGAGGAGTACGTGGAGCGCCTGCGGGAGCTCTACAGCCGCCGCCGCGACGTGATGCTCGAGTCGCTCGCAGGAGCACTTCGGCGACAGCGCCCGCTGGACGACCCCGCGCGGGGGCCTGTTCGTGTGGGCCACGCTGGACGAGCGCATCGACACCACCGACCTGCTCGCGCTGGCCCGCAAGAGCGAGGGCGTGGCGTTCGTGCCCGGCCGCGCCGCCTACATGGACGGCCGCCGCGGCTCCTCCTCGATGCGCCTGAACTTCGCCGGCGTCCCCGAGCAGGACATCCGCGAGGGGATCCGCCGCATCGGGCGGGGCGTGCGCGACCAGCTCGGCCTGCTGGGCACGCTCACGGGGTCCCCGGTGGCCCCGTCGAACGGGCGCCGGCAGGAGGCCGACAGCGGGACCGCAGCGCGGCGAGCCCGCGGCGGGTGGCGACGAGGCGCCCGAGCAGCTGGCCGACGTCGTCAAGCTCCCCCGCCGGCGAGGACAGCCCGCAGGCACGCCGCCGCGGCGATCGATGAGCGATCGCCGCCGGGTCGCGGTCCTCAAGGGCGGCCGCTCGCTCGAGCGCAGCGTCTCGCTGCGCTCGGGCGCCCAGGTCCAGGACGGCGCTGCACGGGGCTCGGCCACGAGGTGGTGGCCATCGACGTGGGCGAGACGTTCGTGCCCGAGCTGCTGGAGCGCGAGCGGCCGAGGTCGCGTTCGTCGCGCTGCACGGCCGCGAAGGGGAGGACGGGACCGTCCAGGCGCTGCTGGAGGCGCTGTCGATCCCCTACACCGGCTCCGGGCCGGCGGCCTGCATGCGCGCCACCGACAAGGTGCTGGCCAAGCAGCTGATGCGCGAGGCCGGGATCCCCACGCCGCCCTTCCACGCCCTGCGAGAGGCGTCGATCAAGGAGCTCGGCGCGGCGGCCGCGCTGGAGCGCATCGAGGCAGGACATCGGCTTCCCGCTGGTCGTCAAGCCGGCCCGCGGCGGCTCGGCGCTCGGGGTGAAGTTCGCCCGCGACGGCGAGGAGCTGCCGGGAGCGATGGTCGGGGCCTTCTCGTACGACCGCACGATCCTGCTCGAGCGCTACGTCCGCGGCCGCGACCTGGCCGTCTCGGTGCTCGAGGGCCGCGCCGGAGGGCTCGGGGCCGCTGGCGCTGCCGGTCGTCGAGGCGGTCCCCCGCGAGGAGGAGTTCTACGACTACGAGTCCCGCTACGAGATCGGGATGACCACCTTCGTGTGCCCGGCGGAGCTGCCCGAGGAGACCACCGCCCGCGCCCAGGAGCTGGCCGTGCGAGGTGTACGAGCTGCTCGGCTGCCACGGGTTCGCGCGGGTCGACCTGATGCTCGAGCGCGGACACCGAGAAGCTGTGGGTGCTCGAGACCAACGTCGTCCCGGGCATGACCGAGACGAGCCTGCTCCCGCAGGCCGCCGACGCGGCCGGGATCGCGCTTCGAGGAGCTGCGTCGAGCGGATCCTCGCCAGCGCCTGCGAGCCGCGCGTGCGCAGGCGCCGGCGCCGTCAGCGTAGTCGCCGGCGGCGAAGTCCTCGGGGGAGACCTGGTCGAGGAACTCCTTGAACTTCTCGACCACGTCCTCGGACTCCTCGACGTCGTGCTCGAACTCGATCGCGGACTCCGAGATGACCTCCTCGGCGGCGTAGATCGGGGCGCCCGGAGCGGACCGCGAGCGCGATCGCGTCGCTGGGGCGGGAGTCGATCTCGAGCTCGCGGCCGCCCACGCTGAGGGTGATCGAGGCGAAGAAGGTGTTCTCGCGCAGCTCGGTGACCGAGACCTGGGTGCAGTTGACGTCGAGCTCGCCGAGGATGTCGCACAGCAGGTCGTGGGTCATCGGGCGCGGCGTGCCGGCGCCCTGGAGCTTCATCAGGATCGAGGCGGCCTCCGGATGCCCGATCCAGATCGGCAGGAACTTGTTGCCGTCGACCGTCTTCAGGAGCACGATCGGCTGCTTGCCAACCATGTCGAAGCTGACGCCGTAGATGACCATCTCCTGCACGAAGATCCTCCGGAAGGGTGAAGTCAGAGTATAGGTGTCGGCACTGCGGGCTCCGAGCGTCCGGGACGGTCCCGGCGGGGCCCGAACGGCCCTAGCGGGGGCTCTCCCGCTTGAAGCTCCAGAGCTTGTTGCCGAGGAAGTTGACCGGCATCGAGCAGCCCACGGCGAGCGCCTGGGCGGGCACCTTTGCGAGCCCCGCGGACTCCACGAACAGGGTCAGCAGCAGCAGGCTGAGAACCTCCGCGACGCAGGCTCACGAGCAGGAAGCGCATCGCCTGGGCGTGGGCACGCCCTCGCGCCGCGTCGAAGGTCCAGTGGCGGTTCAGGACGAAGTTGTTGAGCACCGCCACCAGCCAGGCGACGCACGTTGGCGACGTGGTAGTCGACCCCGGCGCCGTGCACGCAGAGCGCGTAGACGACGAGGTTGACGACGAAGCCGACGCCTCCGACCAGGCCGAATCGGACCAGCTGGAGCCAGTTTTCCGGCCTGCGCATGCCGTGCAGCAGGCGGATGTGCGGCCGTATGTCGACGACGGTGGCGTGCTCGCGCATCGGGGCAGGGTAGCGGCACCTTCGGGCGGGGCCTCTCGCTAGCCTAGCCGAATGAGGATCATCCGGAGGGCGAGGGCGGTATGGCTGCGCTGGCCGGCCGCCGCGGCGCTGTGCCTCGCCCTGGCGGCCTGTGGCGAGACCGCGGCCGGGGCCGGTAGCGACCCGTCCACCACCCACGCCCACACCCAGGCGGCAAACGCCCACAGCGGCACG
Source organism: uncultured Solirubrobacteraceae bacterium (assembly GCA_963742395.1). Taxonomy (GTDB): domain Bacteria; phylum Actinomycetota; class Thermoleophilia; order Solirubrobacterales; family Solirubrobacteraceae; genus Palsa-744. Next base: position 214,843 of record CAVUME010000009.1, read on the forward strand.
ACCGCGGCCTCCGGTTCCCACGGATCGGGCGGCTCTTCCGGCCGGTCCGGTGGCTCCTCCGGGCCCATCGGCGCCTCCTCGGGGGCCCGCTCACAGGCTGCAGCGAGCGGCTCGGACGGCCACCGCGAGGAGGTCGCCGACCCCAAGGAAGCCGAAAGCTACCCGGCCCCCGCGAGCGTCCACCACGCCCCGGCGGCGACCCCCTCGAAGGCCGGCGAAGCGGTCGTCGCGGCGGGCGCCCTGAGCGACGCGGAAGTCCGCCAGGCGCTGCACGAAACCCAGGCGGCGCAGAAGAAGGCCGCCAGCGAATCGCACAAGGCCGTGCTCAAGCCGGTCGCCGGCGGGCAGTCGATCGGCGGCGACGGCACGATCCCGATTCCCACCGGGGTGCCGGAAGTGATCCAGAAGGTGTTGCCGGCGCCAACGAGATCGCCGACTTCCCGTACGTGTTCGGTGGCGGCCACGGCTCCTTCGTGGACCACGCCTACGACTGCTCGGGCTCGGTCAGCTACGCGCTCGCGGCGGGCGGGCTGCTGGGCTCACCCGAGGTCTCCGGCGAACTCGAGCACTGGGGCGCCCCCGGACCGGGGCGCTACATCACGGTGTACGCGAACGCCGGGCCACACCTACATGTACGTCGACGGCATCCTCTACGACACGGCGGGACGCAGCGGCGTGTACGCCTCGCGCTGGCTGGTGGGCTCGACCGACAACAGCGGCTTCGTCGTGCGGCACTGGCCCGGGCTTTAGCGGGCCGGGGGGCGGCCGATGCACCTCCTTCGCGGCTGATGCACCTCCCCGGCGGCGGGCACGCGTGAACGCGGCGGCGCTGGCGCTCCTACCGCTGGCGCTCGGCGGGGAATCCACCGGTGGCAGCGAAAGCACGTTCCTCGGCGTTGTCACGATCATCTCGATCGTCGCCGTGGTGATCGGCCTCGGGGCCGTGTGGTACTTCTTCTTCCGCGACGGCTCGCGATAGCCGCCGCCGACGACTCGGTTGGCTGCTCGCCGCTCGGGGTCCCTCGTGCCGGCTGCGCGGGTGTTACAGCTAGCGCTTGAGCGTGAAGGCGCTCGTCACGACCGCGGTGGCCGGATTGTGCATGGCCGCGTTGCGGACCGTGAGGCGGAGATCCAGCGGCACCTTCTTGACCTTGCGAAGACCCTTGGACGGCGCTCTTGGTGAGCACGACGTGGGTCGGTGCTGCCACCGCCCTTGAGCGTCACCACCAGCGCGGTGCCGATCACCACCTCCGGTTCGGAGCCGGCGGGCAGTTCGGTCGCGAGGCTGCCGTGGATCTTCAGGCGCTTGGCCATCTTCTGGCCGAGCAGCACCTCGAAGTGACCTGCGACCTGCTCGTTGACCTGGTAGTGGACGGCCACGCCCTTGCTGCAGCGCCGTCTTCAGCGAGTGGGAGACGACCGCTGCGGTGGCCACCGGAACGGGCACGGAGGCGCCCGTGGCGGTGGTGCCGCCGCCGGTGGTGCCGCCGGGGTTGCCGCCGCCGACCACGCTCGGCGAGCTTCCGCCGCCGCTTTCAGGCGCCGGCGGTGGCGGCGGAGTGCTTTTTTCCGGCGGGGGACCGATTACGGTGACTTCGTGTGACACGCTTGCAGTGTTTCCGCCGACGTCGGTGACGGTGAGGGTAACGGTGTATGTACCCCCGGCCGTGTAGGTGTGGAAGACGCTTTCGGCGCATTCTTTCTTCCACGGTTCGCTGCACGGGGGCGAGCCGGGAGCGAAGCCGGTGACTTCGGGTGAGCCGTCGCCGAAGTTCCACTTCATCTTCGCGTAGTTCTGGTCGGTCGCGCCGGTCTGGGCGTAGCGGGTGGCGGCGTTGAGGGTGATGATCGACTCGCCGCTGTCGAAGCCCACCGTGTCGCCGACTTCGACGGGGCTGATCTCGTTGAAGGCGGGTACCAGGCTGATCGCCGTGCAGGCAGAACACGCCCGGGAAGGAGATGACGCTCGGCCGCGAGGTTGAAGGTGTCGTTGAGGTAGTAGTTGCCGCCCGCGATTTCCTGGTTGTAGAGCGTGCCCGCGCCGCTTTCTTCGTTTGCGGTCGACCGAGCCGCCGAGCGTGGGCGCGAAGAAGTTGCGGCACTCGTCGGTGACCTCGTTGCCGGCGGAGTCCTGCCAGGAGTGCAGCAGCGGGTCGGTGACGATGTTCTGCTGCTCGACGGCGAGCTGATTGATGATCAGGTCGGCGAGACCCTCGTCGCAGTAACCGTCGGCCGTCGGGCACTTCTGCTGGTTGGGCTCCTCGTCGTGGGGGCCTTCGAGCATGCGTTCGATTTCCTCTTCTTCTTTTTCTTCGGGCTTCAGTTTTTCGAGGCTTCTTCTTCTCGGCTCTGCTTCTTCCTTTTCGACCGCTTCTCTGCCCTTTTCTTTCTCTTGTTCCTCTTTTTCGGCGGCGTTGTACCCACCGTCCTGGCATTCGGCGGCCTCGGTCTGGTCCAGCCGCGGCCAGCTGTCCATCGCCGACGCCGCCGGCGGTCCAGGGGAGCACGCCGTAGAGGACCGTTTCCGGACCACCGCTTTCGAGGTTGCCGGGGTTGACGTCGCCGTGGTAGCTGCAGAAGCTGTTTTCGTAGCTTTTTCGCCGTGGCAGCAAAGGTCGAGCAGTGTCCCGATCGCACCGCCGGCGTCCAGGCACACGCCGACGCCGGGGGGTGTGAGGACGTAGTAGACCGTGCCCAGCCCCTTGGGCAGTTTGTTTTCTTCGATGAATTCGCCGAGGTGGGTTTTGATCTGGGCGTCGGTCAGGCAGGTGATCGCTTTGATGTGGTGGCGTTTTGCTTCTTCCAGCGGGTGCGGGTCGGTGCAGTTCCCGACGGTCGGATAGGGCTTGGTGTCTGCGTAGGAGCCACGGAACTGGACGCGGTTGTAGGCCGGCTGGTCGGTGATGTCGGTGTACTGCTCGTCGACGGCGAACACGTCGTCGAGGCCGTTTTCGTCGGTGTTCACACTCTCGCCGAACCTGTCGATCAGAGCTTTCCAGTCGTTGTGGTACGAGTGGTCGGGTCCCAGTAGTCGAGGTACACGTTGCTGCCGTGCACCACCGGGTTCGCGTCGGGGTTTTCGAACGTTTCGGGCAGCGAGTCGAAAACCGTGCCTTCACCCACAGTGAGTTGAGGGGCCATCCTGGAGGATGCCGAGCACGCGCGGCTGCAGCCCGACGCTGGTGCTTTCGACTTTCTCGACGATCGCGTCGGCCGGCACGGCGAGGGCCGCGTACGACGACGCATATGAGGGCCGCCGCGAGCAGTCCGACGAGCAGTCTTGTGGCGGTTCGGCCGGCTTCGGGGCCGCAGGAGGGTGGAGCGCGCAAAAGTGGTCACGAGCCGCTCATCGGCAACGCGAGCGCGTTTCCTTAGCCCCAACCGTCTCGAGCGTGCGACCCGCAAGTTCGCCTGCCTGCTCGGCGACGGCGCGTGATCGCGATTGAAACTCGAACATCCGTCCGGCCTGCTCCGGGGGGCGCGCCGTGGGCGCCGTGGGCACCGATTCTCTCGAGAAGCGCCCGCCCGCGCCCCCACGGCCCAAGAGATCGCAGTGTCTACCTCGCAGATCATCCGCCCCCATCCGCTCCCGGACGCCCGCCTGGCTCTCCCCGCGCCAGTGGGGCAGGCGTCTGAACGCGCTGCGTGGGAGCCATCGCAACTTCTGGCTCGCGCTGACGGCGGTGCTGGTGCTCGGCGGCACGCTCGCCTCGGTCCTCGGCGCGCGGGCCGTGGCGGGCTCCGAAGCGCAGAAAGCCAAGCTCGCCTCGCATCTGGCCTCGAACGAGATCGCCGTCGACGCTGAAGCTCGCGATCCAGCACGAGGAAGACCTCGTGGTCTCCGCCAGCGCGTACGTGACGGGCAACCCGCACGCCACCCCGGCGGACTTCGACCGATGGGCCAACTCCGTGCAGGCCGATGCGCCGCTACCCGGAGCTGCAGAACATCGGGCTCGTGAAGCTGGTGCCGGCGAGCCAGCTGAGGAACTTCGAACGCTTCCTCGACGCCCACCCGGTGCGGCCGCTCGGGCCCCACTCGGTGGCGCCCGAAGAAGGCTTCCAGGTGCTGCCCGCCGGCAGGCGCCCCTACTACTGCTTCGCGGTGGCGGGGCTGGCCCGGAGCACGGCCACCTACATCCCCGGGGGCGCGGACTACTGCGCCCTGGCGCCCGTCGCTGATCACCGGCACGAGACTCGGGCGAAGCCAGCTACGCGCCGGTCGTCAACGGCGCCTCGACCACGCTCGGGATCTCGACGCCGGTGTACCGCGGCGGGAAGGTCCCGCGCGACCGTGGCTCAGCGGCGGGAGCGGTTCGTGGGCTGGCTCGGAGAGCTGCTGCTCCCGGACGTGGTGCTCGCGCGGGCGCTCGAAGGCCACCCGAACGTGGCGATCCGCTTCCGCTACCACTCGGGCACCTCCAACGTCTCCTTCTCGATCGGCAAGGCTCCCTCCGGGGCCCAGGTCTCCACGAGCAACCTCCACAACGGCTGGACCGTCCAGACCCTGACGGTGCCCGTCCGCAGCGGGATCGTCTCCAACAACCACTCGCTCACGCTGCTGATCGGTGGGACGCTGCTGAGCGTGCTGTTCGGGCTGCTGGTGATCTCGCTCGGCACCGGGCGGCGGCGGGCGATGGCGCTGGTGATGGAGAAGACCCGCGAGCTCTCCCACCAGGCCCTGCACGACTCGCTCACGGGCCTGCCCGAACCGGGCGCTGGTGCTCGACCGCGCCGAACAGCTGCTGGCGCGGGCGTCGCGCAATCCCGGTACCTACGCGGGCGCCCTGTTCATCGACATCGACGGCTTCAAGCACGTCAACGACAACCTCGGACACGCAGCCGGCGACCAGCTGCTGAAGGTGGTCGGGGAACGGCTGCAGAGCACGGTTCGCGACGACGATACGGTCGGACGGCTCGGCGGAGACGAGTTCGTGGTGCTGGCCTGCTGCGGCGAGGGTGAGGAAACGCTCAACAGGCTCGCCGACCGGCTCACCGAACTGCTGCGCGAGCCGGTGCAGCTGAAGGACGGGCGCAAGCTGTTCTCGGTGACGGTCAGCATCGGGGTGGCGGTCGGCCGCTACGACAGCCCTGATTCGCTGCTGACGGGACGCGGACCTCGCGCTCTACTCGGCCAAGGCGGCGGGCAAGGACCGTTACGAGCTGTTCGACGCCACCATGTACGCGGGCGCGAAGGACAGGCTCACGCTGGAGACCGACCTCGGCCGGGCGGTCGAGGAGGGCCAGCTGTTCCTCGCCTACCAGCCGATCGTCGACCTCGCCACGCGGCGGCTGCGTGGGGTGGAGGCGCTGCTGCGCTGGCGCCACCCCGAACGCGGCGTGATCCTGCCCGAGGCCTTCATCCCGCTCGCCGAGGACAGCGGCCTGATCGCGCCGATCGGACGCTGGGCGCTCGAGAACGCCTGCCGCCAGGCGGCGGAGTGGGCCGCCGCGGGCCATCCAACCAACATCGCCGTGAACGTCTCGGCGGCCCAGCTGGGACGGCGGGGGCTGACGGATGACGTCAAGCACGCGCTCGCCCTCTCAGGGCTCACGGCCGTCGCTGCTGACGCTGGAGGTGACCGAGACCACCCTCACCGGTGACGTGGAGGCCGCGAGCGAGCACCTGGAGCTGATCAAGCAGCTCGGCGTGCGGGTGGCGATCGACGACTTCGGCACCGGCTACGCGTCGCTGTCGCAACTGCAGCAGATGCCCGTGGACATCCTCAAGATCGACCAGGTGTTCGTGGCCGCTCCGGCCAGCGACACCCAGGCCCGCGGCCTGCTGGAAGCGATCGTGGGCGTCGGCCGTGCCCTGTCGCTGTCGGTGATCGCCGAGGGTGTGGAGGAGGAGTCCCAGCTGCTGGCCCTGCAGGAGATGGGCTGCGAATGCGGCCAGGGCTTCCTCGTGGGCGAGCCCGGTGACGCCCGGCAGATCCTCGCCCGGCTGGCCCGCGAAGCCGCCAACCCGCCCGTGGGGGCCGCTGCCACGGCGTAGCGGCGCCCGGCGCGCCCTGGCAGCGCTAAGGCCCCGGCGGCCTCGTGCCGATGAGCCACCCATGAAGCGCTCTACTCTCCTCCTCCCAGCAGTCCTCACCGTCGGCCTGGCCGGCTGCGGCTCGAGCTCCCACACCAACTCGGGTGCCACCACGTCGGCGAGCAACGGCTCGGCCGGCGCCGCACAGCAGGTATCCCTCAACCCCGCCCAGCGTGCGCCCGTCACCTTCTCGAAGGACGCGGGTGCCGCCTTCACGACCTTCTACAAGGCCATCTACACGCCCTACCAGCAGGGAGCCTTCAAGGGCAAGCCCAGTCCCGCGGCCCTGGCAAGCTCCGGCCAGGCAGCGGCGGCGGCCTCCAACGAGATCCACGCGGCCTACGTCGCGACCACCGAGAGCCCCCAGCTGGCAGCGCTGAGAGCGCCGATGAAGACCCTCGACGAGGGCTTCAAAGCAGCCCTCGTGAAGCTGAAGTCGGGCCACTTCGACTTCGGCGAAATCCAGGCTGCGGCTGTGGCCATCTCGGCCATCAGAGGGGCGGCGGCAAGCGCCGGCCTCTCAGTCCCGGCCGGCTGAGCCCCGGCCAGCTGAGCCCCCGGCGGAACCGGTGGGACCGCCCGAGCGACCCTCGCCCGTGAGCGGGGGTCCTGCGTCCGGCCGTCGGCCTCAGGCCGTCGTCGGTTGGTCTTCGCCGGCGCGGGCGTCGATCTGACGCGTGAGCGCCTGGGCGTTCTGGTCGCGCTCGGCGGCGGCGTCGCTGAGGGGGCCGAGGATGCCCCGCAGGACCGACAGGATCGTCCAGCGGCGGGGCCTGATGATGCGTGGCTGGCGACGTTCGATCCCGCGCACGATCGCCTCGCCCGCGACGGCGGGCTGCAGGCGCTTGTGGAGCGGGCGGGGGAGGCTTTTCAGCATCATGTCGGCGAGCTCGTCGGCATCGAGGGCGCGGTGGACCATCTCGGTGTCGATGAAGCCGAAGTAGGCCACGCTGGCGCTGGCTCCGTGGGGGGCCAGCTCGACGCGCAGGGCGCGGCCGAACTGCTCCACGGCGGCCTTGCTCATGGCGTAGGGGACCACTCCCACGCCGTTGGTGAAGGCGTAGATCGAGGAGATCACGACGACGTGGCCGCGACGCTCGATCACCTGCGGCAGGGCCGCCTCGACCGTGCGGATGACGCCGAACAGGTCCACGTCGATGACCCGCTGGAAGGTCTCGGTCGGCATCGCGCGGAAGGTGGCCACGCGGGAGGCGATACCGGCGTTGGCGACGACCACGTCGAGGCCACCGAAGCGCTCCACCGTTTCGGCCACCGCACGCTGAACCGCGCCACGGTCGGTGACGTCGGCGGCCACGCCGATCGCGCGCGAGTCGTGTAGCTGGGAAGCCGCGCGCGTGGTGGCCTCCAGGTCGAGGTCCGCGATCGCGACCGAGGCGCCGCGGGCGATCAGCGCGCGCGCCGTGGCGAAGCCGATGCCGCGGGCGCCCCCGGTGACGAGGGCGACCTTGCCGGACAGTGAATAGCTCGCCATCTCAGCCGGGACTCTGTCAGATCCGGGGCGACACCGCGTGGCCGCTGCCACGCCTCACAACGCGTCAGGCCTCACGACAGCAGAGAGGGGAGCGGCCTCGGCGGCTCGCTCCCCTCTCACCACCCGGCCGCTAAGCGGTCAGGGTGCTACCTCGCTGCTGAATCTATTCTTTCGGCGGCTTCGGAAGCAGTTCTTCCTTGAAGCCGATCCAGGGGTTTTCTTTCGTCGATTTGGCGTGGACGAGCAAGTTGCCCTTGAATTTCCCGCCTTCGAACTTGTGTTCCTGAGTTTTCGCAGCCCCCGCCTTCGCCTTCATATTCGAGCCCGTCGACTTCGCCTTCTTCGTGGGTCCGCGTCTTGATTTTGACTTCGACCTTGGGGATGCCTTCCGGCGCCGACTGGCCGATCTGGACGTAGGTCGCCGGTCCCTTTTTGCCTTCTTCGACCTCTTCTCCGCCCACAACCTGGCCGGCGTCGAGGATGATCGTGCAGTCTTCTTCCAGTACCAGTTTCGGCTTCGTTGACGATCGAGAAGGTGCCGTTGGCGTGGAATTCGAATTCGATCGCCGAGACGGTCACTGTCTTGAAGAATTTCCCTTTCCCCTTGCTGCAGCCTCCCAGGGTGACCTTGTCGGTGAAGGATTGGGCTACGCCTTCGGTGCCGTGGATTTCGCCTGTAGCTTTGACGACTTCAGTGCACTTGATCTTGTACGGCTCGAAGCCTTTGCCTTTTTCTTCGAAGGGCAAGGTGAACTGGTACGCGCTCGTGCCGGCCGGCGCGGTTTCAAGCTTGACTTCCGGGCCGCTGGCGGTGAATTCCCGTTTGTATTCCTTCTTCGCCAGTGCCGTCGCTGCCAGGGCACCGAACATGAATACGGCGACCAGCGCGCAGATCGCGACCTTTGCTCTACTCATTGTGTCCGCAACCCTCCCTTTCGCCTTTGCTTTGCCGAGCGCCCCACGGCCACCCGGTTCCATCCCTTGGCGCTCCCCGAGGCGCTTCCCCCGCTGCCCTCGAGCGTCCTAGCGATACTGCGGACCATACCACTCCAGAGCCCTTTGTGGGGCGGCCTGCGGCCCGGCCGGACGGGTCTCCCGAGGAAACCTAAAGGGCCGGCTGCGGCGGGCGCGGATCCTGCTCGCCGACCTCGTAGCCGGCCTCGCGTAGCTGCACGAGCAGCTCGCGTGTGTGCCCGGGCCCGCGGGTCTCGAGCGTCAGCGCCACGCCGGTTTCCCGTACGTGCAGGGGAATTGCCTCGCGGAGGTGCTCGAGCGCCAGCAGATTCGCCCCTGCGTGGGCCACCAGGGCCAGCAACTCGGCCAGCGCGCCGGGCCGGTCGGCCACACGCGTGAACAGGCGCACGCGCCTGCCCTCCTCGGTCTCGCGGCGGCGCAGAACGGCCGAAAGGAGGCCGCTGTCCAGGTTCCCGCCGGAGACGATCGCGACCGTGAGGCCGCTGATGGGGGGCAGGCGCCCGCCCAGCACGGCCGCCAGGGCCACGGCTCCGGCGCCCTCGGAGACGAGCTTGGCGCGCTCGGCCAGCAGCACGATCGCGCCGGCGATCTCGTCCTCCTCGACCGTGACGACGCCGTCCAGCAGCTCCTCCAGCAGGGGCCGGGTCAGCACGCCGGGGCGCTTGATCGCGATTCCGTCGGCGATCGTGGCACCGCTGGATGCGACGGGCTCGTGCGCGACCGCCTCCTGGTCCAGTAGCCGGGCATAGGGAGCACAGGCGCTCGCCTGCACGCCGATCAGCTCGACGCCGGCCCCGGCCCGGCGCAGGGCCGCACCGATACCGCTCGCGAGGCCCCCGCCACCGACCGGGATCACGACCCGGGCCACCTCGGGAGCGTCTTCGAGCAACTCCAGGCCGACGGTGGCCTGGCCGGCGATCACGTCGAGGTCGTCGAAGGGATGCACCAGCGCCGGGCCGTCGCTACCGTCCTCGCAGGCACGCTCCCGCGCCAGCGCCAGGGCCTCGTCGACCGATTCGCCCGCGAGCGTCACGCGGGCGCCCAACCGCTGCACGGCCTCGACCTTGAAGACGGGGGCCTCGCGGGGCATGAACACCTCGCAGGAGATGCCGTGCAGCATCGCCGCCTGGGCCACGGCGCGGCCGTGGTTGCCGGCGCTGGCTGTGACCAGGCCGCCGCGGGCGGAAGGTCCCAGCGCGGCCACCTTCGACAGGGCCCCGCGGAGCTTGAACGACCCCGTCCGCTGCAGGCACTCGCACTTCAGCGCCAGGGGTCCGCCGGCGCGGCCGGCGAGCTCCTCGGCGGGAATCGTCGGCGTGTGCAGGACGTCGCCCGCCACGGCGGCCCTCGCCGCGTCGAGGTCGAGGGCATCGATCAGCTGCTGGGCGCTCTCACTCACCGCGATCCACGGTATACGCCTCGATGCTGTGCTCCTCCTGCAGCTGGACGGGACCCGAAGCGGTCCCCTCAAGAGCGAAGCACCCCCGCCGATACGCGCGCGAGGGTGCTTCGATGAGCTTCGCTCGGCACGCGGCGAGCCCCCACCCGGGGCCCACCGCGGCGCCTGAGCGCTTGCCTCCGCCTCAGCCGGTGAACTTCGGCGTGATCACCCGCGTGTGCGGGTGGACGAACACGGCCGCCCGCGCAACCGGCGGGCACCCCGCGTCTGTCATGACCGTCTTCACCGTCAGCGTGTGTGCCCCGAAGTGGAGCTTGCTGGGGTCGATCCGAAGCGAGAACTGACCGCCCTTCGCCTGGGATGACTTCAGCGTCTTGATCTTCTTGCCGTCCAGCAGGAACGTGATCTGCTTGATCCCAAGCGAGCTGATGCTGACCGTGAACGGTCCGCGCTTGGAGCCGGTCCCGCCGTGGAGCACGATCGCCGACTCGTTGATCGCGCACTGGGCTTTGACCTGCTGTGCGGCCACATTGACGACCACTTTGTTGGACGTCTGCGGTTTTTCGTTGCCCACCACGGTCGCTTCGTTCATGTACGGCCCCGCGCTCGTGAGCGTGTGTTCGCACGTGAAGATCGTCGACCCGCCGACGCCGATTTCACTGGCACCGCCGGTCATGCCGGTGCAGTTGACGTCAACCGTGTTCGTGATCTTCAGCGGGACGTTGCCCGTGTTGGTCACGATGATCTCGTAGTGGACGGTTTCGCCGATTTTCCCGGCCAGTTCTGCGGTCGTGAATTCACCGGCGAGCTTCTGCTTCTTTTCGACCGTGAAGCTGGATTCCGCCGGCACGTTGACCACCACCTGGTTGGAGGTGTGGGTCACACCGGTACCGCCCGGAGGCGTACCCGTGATCGTGCCTTCGTTGGTCCAGCTGCCCACGGCCGTGAGCACGTGTTCACACGTGAACGTGGCGTTCGCGCCGACCGCCAGGCTGCTCACGCCGCCGCCGATGTTGGTGCAGTTCCCATCGGTGAGGCCGGAGAGGCTCAGCGAGACGTTGCCCGTGTTGGTCACGGTGATGTCGTAGTCAACGGTCTGACCGAGTTTCCCGGTCAGCGGCGCCTTCGTGTAGCCGGCGCCAGACCCCTTGATTTCCTGGGTCTTTTCGATCGTGAAGCTCGGGCTGGCCGGAACTTCGACCACCACTTCGTTGGATTCCTTTTCTTTTTCGTTGGCTTCGACCGAGGCCGTGTTCGTGTATTCCCCGGTCGCCGTCAGCGTGTGTTCGCACGTGAACGTCTCGGATTCGCCGGCTTTCAGGGTCGTTTCCCCGGCCGGGTCGATGCCCGTGCATTTGGCGTCCTTGAGAGCACCGAACTTCAGGGTGGTGTTCCCCGTGTTCTTGACGATGATCTCGTAGTGGACGACGTTCCCGATTTCTCCACTCAGGCGTTCCTTCGTGAAGGAGCCCGAGATGCGCTGGAGCTTTTCGATCGAGAAGTTCGGTTCTTCGACTTCGACGACCACTTTGTTGGACGGTTTTTCTTTGCCGCCCCCTTCGATGGTCGCCACGTTGGTGTATTCCGGCTTGTCGCCCGCCACCAGCTTGTGTTCGCAGGTGAAGGACTCTTTTGCGCCAAGGGCCAGTTTCGTCGAACCCGACGGCTGGATGTTGGTGCATTTCGCGTCGTTCAGCGGGCCGAACGTCAGCGCCATGTTCCCGGTGTTTTCAACCGTGATCAGGTAGTCGACGGTCTGGCCGACTTCCGCCGAGAGCCTCGCCGTCGTGTAGTTGCCCGAGCTGCCGATCCGCTGTTCCTTGCGGATCGTGAAGTTCGGTTCTTCCGCTTCGACGCCGACTTCGACTTTGTTGGATTCGTGGAACTTGCACGACGTGCCCGGGGTCTTCCCGTAGCCGTGGCCGCACGTGTAGCCTTCTTTTTCGGCGTTTTTCGAGCAGCCTTCAATCGAGGCCACGTTCGTGTACACCGGTTCGTCCGCCTTCACCAGCGTGTGTTCGCACGTGAAGGACTCCTTGGCACCCGACGCCAGTTCCGTCTGGCCGGAGGGCGCGATGTTCGAGCATTTCGCGTCCGTCAGGGCCGTGAAGTGCAGCGCCACGTCGCCCGTGTTTTCAACCGTGATCTTGTATTCCACGGTCTGGCCCACTTTGCCGGTCAGTTTCGCCGTCGTGTAGCCGCTTTCCCCGTGGAATCGCTGTTCCTTGTGGATCACGAATTCAGGTGCTTCCGGTTCGACGCCGACTTCGACTTTGTTGGATTCGTGGAACTTGCACGAAGTGCCCGGGGTCTTCCCGTAGCCGTGGCCGCACGTGTAGCCTTCTTTTTCGGCGTTTTTCGAGCAGCCTTCGATCGAGGCCACGTTCGTGTACACCGGTTCGTCGGCCTTCACCAGCGTGTGTTCGCACGTGAAGGACTCCTTGGCACCCGGCGCCAGTTCCGTCTCGCCGGAGGGCGCGATGTTCGAGCATTTCGCGTCCGTCAGGGACGTGAAGTGCAGCGCCACGTTGCCCGTGTTTTCAACCGCGATCTTGTATTCCACGATCTGACCGGGTTTGCCCGTCAGTTTCGCAATCGTGTAGTTCGTTTCGCCGTGGAAACGCTGTTCCTTGTGGATCACGAAGTCAGGCGTTTCCGGTTCCACGCCCACTTCGACCTTGTTGGATTCCTTGTACTTGCACGACGTGCCCGGGGTTTTCCCGTAGCCGTGGCCGCACGTGTAGCCTTCTTTTTCGGCGTTTTTCGAGCAGCCTTCGATCGAGGCCACGTTGGTGTAGACCGGTTCGTCGGCCTTCGCCAGCGTGTGTTCGCAGGTGAAGGCCTCTTTGGCGCCCGGCGCCAGTTCGGTCTGACCGGAGGGGGAGATGTTCGAGCAGTGGGCGTCGGTGAGGGCCGTGAAGTGCAGCGACACGTTGCCCGCGTTTTCAACCGTGATCTTGTATTCCACGATCTGTCCGATTTTGCCCGTCAGTTTGGCGGTCGTGTAGTTCGTTTCGCCGTGGAGGCGCTGTTCCTTGTGCATCGAGATTTCCGGGGTTTCCGGTTCGACGACCACTTCGACCTTGTTGGATTCCTTGTACTTGCACGGCGTACCCGGCGTTTTGCCGTAGCCCTGGCCGCACGAGTAGCCTGATTTTTCGGCGACCTTGGAGCAGCCTTCGATCGCGGCCACGTTGACGTAGGGCGATTCCTCGCCCTTGGCCAGCGTGTGTTCGCAGGTGAAGGACTCCTTTGCGCCGACGGCCAGTTCGGTCTGACCGGAGGGCGAGATGTTGGAGCAGTGGGGGTCGGTCAGGGACGTGAAGTGCGTCGCCACGGTGCCGGTGTTTTCGATCGACACCTTGTATTCGACGACCTGCCCGATCTTGCCGGTCAGCTTCGCCGTCGTGTAGCTGCTTTCGCCCTTCAGACGCTGTTCCTTGCGGATCGTGAATTCGGCGCCCTGGGAGGGACAGGAGCCGTAGCTCCACGGCGATACGGAGCCCCAGCTTTCGCTGCATCCGCTTCCGCCCGACGAGCCCGTGTTCGCCTGTGCCGTTGCGCCGGCGAACGCCGGGGACCCGGCGAGAGCTGCAAACGCGACGATCAGGACTGCCGCTACCTGCAACTGCCACCGACGTCGGAACGAGTGTCCCGCACCTCTGTCTTCCGTGACCATGATCCGCTGATCTCCTCTGATAAGAAACGCACGTCTTGTGCGTTATTAGGGTTGAACCAACTGCTGGACGAACGTACCAAAGGGGTTTGGCACACGCAAAGGGTGAAGCCGCCAACCCTCTCCAACGCGACGCATGGGTGTGCAGCAGTCGCTGGCCGGACGTCCGATGGCAAAGGTATCTTGCAGAAACTGGACGGATGGGGTTAATTCGTGCGTCCGTCCAGGACGCCGGGCGTCACTCGATGGTGACGGGGGTCCCGACCGGCAGCAGCCGTCCGAGACGCAGAATGTCCGCGTTACGCAGCCGTATGCACCCGTGTGAGGGGCGTCCCGGGATCAGGTTCGGCTGGTTGGTGCCGTGGATGCCCACCACGCCTCCGCCCGGCCAGTCGGTCAGGGTGGCCGACTTGGCGCTGGTGCCGAAGGCAAGCGGCCCGTAGGGGCCCCCGGAGGCAAGGTCGGAGAGGCGGTCGATGACGTAGAAGTTCCCGTGCGGCGTGGGGGTGCCGCGGGCGCCGATCCCGATCGGCGCCGTGAAGATCGTCTGGCCGGAGTCGATCAGGCGGATTTTCAGGTGCGCGGTTTCGACCAGGAGCCAGTCACGGACCGGCACGAGACGGCTCACAGCGGAGGCCGGCACCCAGCCGGTGCGGGAGTTCGGCAGTACCGGCATGTGGATCTGTAGCCACTGGTGGTTGCCGGCGCCGGACGCCATCGCGATCGCCTCCACCACCATGCTGGTCCCGTCCGCGGTGCTGGTCGACAGGCGCAACACCCGACGTGCGCTGTTGCTGGGGTCGGAACGGACCTCGACGGGCTTTTCGATGAACCCGTAGTAGGTGATCACGCCCGGGTGATACAGCGACTCGCGTTCCCCGGCGGCCCCCGCGGGGCCCACCACTGCGGCCAGGAGGCTCGCCGTGGCGGCGAGTCCCACCACCAGCGCCCGGCGGCGTCTCGCCGCGCGTGCCCGCAGGCACGTCCCCAAAGAGCTGCTCGAGCTCATCACGAGCGAGAATCCCCGTCCACCTGGACCATTTTGGGGCAGCTTCGCGGCATTATCAAGCCGGAACCGGCGCCACGACGAGGGGGCGGCCCGGCGGCCGCCCCCGCTGCTCTGCACCCGGCCTCGCCGCCGGAGCCCCGGCTCAGCCGGTGAATTTCGGCGTGATGGCGGCCGGCTTGGCCCGCACGAACACGCCCGTCCGCGCGATCTTGGCGCAGGCCGCGTTGGTCATCACGGTCTTGATCGACACTTTGTGGGCGCCGAAGTGGTACTTGCGCGGGTCGATCGCGACCACGAACTGGCCCTTCACCGCGTGGGCGGCCGTCAGCGTCTTGAGCTTGTGGCCGTCCACGTAGAACGTGATTTCCTTGATCCCCAGCGACGGCACGCTGACGCTGAACGGCTTCTTCTTCGAGCCGGAGGCGCCGTGGAGCGTGATCGAGGACTCCGAGATGTCGCAGATCCCGGCGACCTCCTGTTTCGCCGGCGGCGACGGAGGCGGCGTGACCGGCGCGGCGGCCACGTTCACGACCACCTTGTTGGACGTCTTTTTGCCCGCGCCTTCGTTGCCTTCCACGGATGCTTCGTTTTCGTACAGGCCCACCGTCGACAGCGCGTGTTCGCACGTGTAGATCGTCGACTGCCCCGGTGGCACCGGGTTGGCCCCGGGTCCGCCGGTGATGTTCTGGCAGTTCGGGTCGCTGAGGTTCGAGAACGTCAGCGCGATTTCCGAGGTGTTCGTGACGACGATCTCGTACTGGACCACCTGGCCGACCGTGCCCGACAGTTCGAAGGTCGTGAACGGATCGTTCGAGGACAGCCGCTGGAGCTTTTCGATCTTGAAGAGGGCGTCGTAGACGACCACCTGGTTAGAGATATGCGTGATCGGCGATTCGCCCGGAGGCGTTCCCGTGATCGTGCCTTCGTTGACCCAGTCGCCGACTTCCGTGATCACGTGGTGACACGTGTACGTGGTTTCTTCGCCGGGCAGGAGTTCGTTTCGCCCTTCGACGATTTCGACGCATTTCGTGTCCGTGAAGTTCGAGAAGGTCAGCGGCGTGTTGCCCGTGTTCTTCACGATCAGCTCGTAGTCCACGATCTGGCCGACACTGCCCACGAGCGCCCCTGCCGTGAAGCCTTTGCCGGAGCCGCGGATTTCCTGGAACTTCGTGATCGTGAAGCCCGGTTTGCGTTCTTCTTTGATCTTCACGAGAACCGTGTTCGAGGTTTTTTCGACCCCGCCACCCGTGATCGACGCGGTATTCGTGTAGACCGGCTTGTCAGCCGCCACGAGCACGTGTTCGCACGTGAACGTCTCGGATTCCCCGGCTTTCAGGGTCGTTTCCACGGACGGGTTGATGTTGGTGCATTTCGCGTCTTTCAAAGCCGAGAATTTCACCGTCGTGTTCCCGGTGTTCTTCACGGTGATCAGGTATTCCACCTTCTTGCCGATTTCCGAGAAGAGTTCTGACTTGGTGTAGGTGGGTTCCCCAGCGATCCGCTGTTCCTTCTTGATTTCGAATTCGTGGGTTTCTTTGACTTCGACTTCGACCGGCGGCGTTTCTTTTTCTTTTTCGCCGCCTTTCACGGTCGCAGCGTTCGTGTAGATCGGCCCGTCGCCTTCGATGAGCACGTGTTCGCACGTGTAGATCTTCGCTTCCGCCGGGGCGAGTTCGAACGCTCCGAGCGCCGGCGAGAAGTTCGTGCATTTCGTGTCTTTCAGGGCTTCGAATTTCAGGGTCGTGTTCCCCGTGTTCGTGACCGTGATCTTGTATTCCACGGTCTCCCCGACTTCGCCTTTGAGTTTCGCGGTCGTGTAAGTCGGTTCGCCCTTCAAGCGCTGTTCCTTGATCACCGTGAAGTTCGGCTTTTTGATTTCGACTTCCACGGTGTTCGACGTTTTTTCGACCCCGCCACCCGAGATCGACGCCGAGTTCTTGTACGGGTTTTCGTCCCCTTCAGTGAGCATGTGTTCGCAGCTGAACGTCTCCGATTCCCCAGCTTTCAGCGACGTTTCCCCAGCCGGACTGACCCCGACACATTTCGCGTCTTTCAACACCGAGAATTTCAAGGTCGTGTTCCCAGTGTTCTTGACCGTCACCAGGTATTCGACCTTCTTCCCCACTTCAGAAGACAACTTCGCGGTCGTGAACGACACTTCCCCAGCGATCCGCTGTTCCTTCTTGATTTCGAATTCGTGGGTTTCTTTGACTTCGACTTCGACCGGCGGCGTTTCTTTTTCTTTTTCGCCGCCTTTCACGGTCGCAGCGTTCGTGTAGATCGGCCCGTCGCCTTCGATGAGCACGTGTTCGCACGTGTAGATCTTCGCTTCCGCCGGGGCGAGTTCGAACGCTCCGAGCGCCGGCGAGAAGTTCGTGCATTTCGTGTCTTTCAGGGCTTCGAATTTCAGGGTCGTGTTCCCCGTGTTCGTGACCGTGATCTTGTATTCCACGGTCTCCCCGACTTCGCCTTTGAGTTTCGCGGTCGTGTAAGTCGGTTCGCCCTTCAAGCGCTGTTCCTTGATCACCGTGAAGTTCGGCTTTTTGATTTCGACTTCGACGGTGTTCGACGTTTTTTCGACCCCGCCACCCGAGATCGACGCCGAGTTCTTGTACGGGTTTTCGTCCCCTTCAGTGAGCATGTGTTCGCAGCTGAACGTCTCCGATTCCCCAGCTTTCAGCGACGTTTCCCCAGCCGGACGGACGCCCGACACATTTCGCGTCTTTCAACACCGAGAATTTCAAGGTCGTGTTCCCAGTGTTCTTGACCGTCACCAGGTATTCGACCTTCTTCCCCAGCTTCAGAAGACAATTTCGCGGTCGTGAACGACACTTCACCAGCGATCCGCTGTTCCTTCTTGATTTCGAATTCGTGGGTTTCTTTGACTTCGACTTCGACCGGCGGCGTTTCTTTTTCTTTTTCGCCGCCTTTCACGGTCGCAGCGTTCGTGTAGATCGGCCCGTCGCCTTCGATGAGCACGTGTTCGCACGTGTAGATCTTCGCTTCCGCCGGGGCGAGTTCGAACGCTCCGAGCGCCGGCGAGAAGTTCGTGCATTTCGTGTCTTTCAGGGCTTCGAATTTCAGGGTCGTGTTCCCCGTGTTCGTGACCGTGATCTTGTATTCCACGGTCTCCCCGACTTCGCCTTTCAGTTTCGCGGTCGTGTAAGTCAGCTTCGCCCTTCAAGCCGCTGTTCCTTGATCACCGTGAAGTTCGGGTTTTTGATTTCGACTTCGACGGTGTTCGACGTTTTTTCGACCCCGCCACCCGAGATCGACGCCGTGTTCTTGTACGGGTTTTCGTCCCCTTCAGTGAGCATGTGTTCGCACCTGAACGTCTCCGATTCCCCAGCTTTCAGCGACGTTTCCCCAGCCGGCACGGACGCCCGAACATTTCGCGTCTTTCAACACCGAGAATTTCAAGGTCGTGTTCCCAGTGTTCTTGACCGTGACCGTGTATTCGACCTTCTTCCCAACTTCAGAAGACAACTTCGCGGTCGTGAACGACAGCTTCCCCAGCGATCCGCTGTTCCTTCTTGATTTCGAATTCGTGGGTTTCTTTGACTTCGACTTCGACCGGCGGCGTTTCTTTTTCTTTTTCGCCGCCTTTCACGGTCGCGACGTTCGTGTAGATCGGCCCGTCGCCTTCGATCAGCACGTGTTCGCACGTGTAGATCTTCGCTTCCGCCGGGGCGAGTTCGAACGCTCCGAGCGCCGGCGAGAAGTTCGTGCATTTCGCGTCTTTCAGGGCTTCGAATTTCAGGGTCGTGTTCCCCGTGTTCGTGACCGTGATCTTGTATTCCACGGTCTGCCCCGACTTCGCCTTTCAGTTTCGCGGTCGTGTAAGTCGGTTCGCCCTTCGATCCGCTGTTCCTTGATCGACCGTGAAGTTCGGCTTTAGGATTTCGACTTCGACCGTGTTCGACGTTTTTTCGACCCCGCCACCCAGATCGACGCCGTGTTCTTGTACGGGTTTTCTTCCCCTTCAGCGAGCATGTGTTCGCAGCGTGAACGTCTCGGATTCCCCAGCTTTCAGCGACGTTTCCCCAGCCGGCACGGACGTTCGAACATTTCGCGTCTTTCAACACCGGAATTTCAAGGTCGTGTTCCCGGTGTTCGTGACCGTGACCTGGTATTCGACCTTCTTCCCAGCTTCAGAAGACAATTTCGCGATCGTGAACGCCAGCTTCACCAGCGATCCGCTGTTCCTTCTTGATTTCGAATTCTGGGTTTCTTTGACTTCGACTTCGACCGGCGGCGTTTCTTTTTCTTTTTCGCCGCCTTTCGACGGTCGCGACGTTCGTGTAGATCGGCTCGTCCGCCTGCGACCAGCACGTGTTCGCACGTGAAGATCTTCGCTTCCGCCGGGGCGAGTTCGAACGCTTCCGAGCGCCGGCTGGATGTTCGTGCATTTCGCGTCTTTCAGCGCACCGAATTTCAAGGTCGTGTTCCCCGTGTTCGAGACCGTGATCTTGTATTCCACGGTCTGCCCCACTTCGGCTTTCAGTTTCGCGGTCGTGTAAGCCGGCTTCGCCCTTCGAGCCGCTGTTCCTTGATCACCGTGAAGTTCGGGGTCAGGACTTCGACTTCGACCGTGTTCGACGTTTTTTCGACCCCGCCACCCGACGATCGACGCCGTGTTCTTGTACGGGTTTTCGTCGCCTTCAGCGAGCGTGTGTTCGCAGCGTGAACGTCTCGGATTCCCCGACTTTCAGCGTCGTTTCCCCAGCCGGCACGGATGTCCGAGCATTTCGCGTCTTTCAACACCGAGAATTTCAAGGTCGTGTTCCCGGTGTTCGCGACCGTGACCAGGTATTCGACCTTCTTCCCAACTTCAGAAGACCAACTTCGCGGTCGTGAACGACAGCTTCACCAGCGATCCGCTGTTCCTTCTTGATTTCGAATTCGTGGGTTTCTTTGACTTCGACTTCGACCGGCGGCGTTTCTTTTTCTTTTTCGCCGCCTTTCGATCGGTCGCGACGTTCGTGTAGATCGGCCCGTCCGCCTTCGATGAGCACGTGTTCGCACGTGTACGATCTTCGCTTCCGCCGGGGCGAGTTCGAACGCTCCGAGCGCCGGCGAGAAGTTCGTGCATTTCGCGTCTTTCAGCGCTCCGAATTTCAGGGTCGTGTTCCCCGTGTTCGTGACCGTGATCTTGTATTCCACGGTCTGCCCCACTTCGGCTTTCAGTTTCGCGGTCGTGTAAGCCGGCTTCGCCCTTCAACCGCTGTTCCTTGATCACCGTGAAGTTCGGCTTTTTGATTTCGACTTCGACGGTGTTCGACGTTTTTTCGACCCCGCCACCCGAGATCGACGCCGAGTTCTTGTACGGGTTTTCGTCCCCTTCAGCGAGCATGTGTTCGCAGCTGAACGTCTCCGATTCCCCAGCTTTCAGCGTCGTTTCCCCAGCCGGACTGACCCCGACACATTTCGCGTCTTTCAACACCGAGAATTTCAAGGTCGTGTTCCCAGTGTTCTTGACCGTCACCAGGTATTCGACCTTCTTCCCAGCTTCAGAAGACAACTTCGCGGTCGTGAACGACACTTCCCCAGCGATCCGCTGTTCCTTCTTGATTTCGAAGTCGGTTTCGCCGGTTCAACTTCGACTTCCACCGTGTTCGATTCTTTGATCTTGCACGTCGTCCCGGGTTTGTTGCCGTAGCCGTGGCCACAGGGGAATTCTTTTTCGTGGGACTTCAGGCAGCCTTCGATCATGGCCGCGTTGGTGTAGATCGGAGCGTCGGCTTCGACGAGCACGTGTTCACACGTGAAGGTCTCTTTCGCGCCGGCCGCCAGTTCGGATGAGCCGGACGGTTTGATGTTCGTGCATTTCGCATCCGTCAGCGCCCCGAACGTGACCGCGGAGCCCCCGGTGTTTTCGACCGTGATCAGGTATTCGATCGTCTGACCGATCTGGCCTTTGAGTTTCGCCGCCGTGTAGTTGGGTTCGCCCTGGATGCGCTGTTCCTTGTGGATCGTGAACAGCGGCGTTTCCATTTCGACTTCGACTTCGACGGTGTTGGATTCTTTGATCTTGCACGTGGTCCCGGGTTTGTTGCCGTAGCCGTGGCCACAGGGGAATTCTTTTTCGTGGGACTTCAGGCAGCCTTCGATCGTGGCCGCGTTGGTGTAGATCGGTTTGTCGCCTTCGGCCAGGACGTGTTCGCACGTGAAGGTCTCTTTCGCACCGGCGGCCAGTTCGGATGAGCCGGACGGTTTGATGTTGGTGCATTTCGCATCCGTCAGGGCGCCGAACGTGACCGTCGTGCCGCCGGTGTTTTCGACCGTGATCAGGTATTCAACCGTCTCCCCCACTTTGGCTTTCAGTTTCGCGGCCGTGTAGCTGCCTTCACCCTTGATCCGCTGTTCCTTCTTGATGTTGAACGAGGGCGTTTCGACTTCGACTTCGACTTCGACGGTGTTCGATTCTTTGATCTTGCAGGTCGTCCCGGGTTTGTTGCCGTAGCCGTGGCCGCATGGGAATTCTTTTTCGTGGGACTTCAGGCAGCCTTCGATCGTGGCCGTGTTGGTGTAGGTCGGG
This sequence comes from uncultured Solirubrobacteraceae bacterium, assembly GCA_963742395.1. GTDB lineage: Bacteria > Actinomycetota > Thermoleophilia > Solirubrobacterales > Solirubrobacteraceae > Palsa-744. The sequence goes on from CAVUME010000009.1 coordinate 235,966, forward strand.
CGGTCGCCTTCCGCCAGGACGTGTTCGCACGTGAAGGTCTTCTTCGAGCCCGGCGCGAGTTCGAATGACCCCGTGGGTTTGATGTTGGTGCATTTCGCGTCCGTCAGCGAGCCGAAGGTGACGGTGGAGCTGCCGGTGTCTTCGACCGTGATCAGGTATTCGACCGTCTGCCCGACTTTGGCTTTTAGTTTCGCCGTCGTGTAGTTGCGCTTCGCCCTTGATCCGCTGTTCCTTCTTGAGCGCAAAGCTCGGCGAGAGTTCGACTTCGACCGTGTTGGATTGTTTGACCTTGCACGGCGTGCCCCCCTGTTGGCCATAGCCGTGGCCACACGGGAACTGCTTCTCGTAGGACTTCAGGCAGCCTTCGATCGAGGCGTAGTTCGTATACGGCGAGTGGTCGCTCGAGCCGAGTACGTGTTCGCACGTGAAGGTCTCAGATTCATTTGACCTCAGAACCGTGCTGCCCGCCGGATAGATGTTCGTGCACGCGCTGTCGGACAGCGGCCCCAGGTTCAGCGTCGAGTTCCCTGTGTTGGTGACGGTGATCTTGTATTCGATCTTCTGCCCGACGTCCCCCGTCAGCTTGGAGGTCGTGTAGGAGTGTTCACCGGCGATCCGCTGTTCCTTGACGATCGAGAAGCTGACCGATTCGCAGCCGAACTCGAAGTAACACTGTTCACACCCCCGCCGTACCAGCCGTAGGTGCATTCATTCCCGCCGCCGCCGCCGCCTATCCGCCGCCCGCGAGCGCGGCCGAGGGAGACGCGGAGGACACCAGCGCCATCGTCACGAGCACGCCGAGCAGCTGCGCGACGAGCCAGAGCCGCCGCGACCGCTGCGACAGGCCCCACCCGAGTGCGATTCCGCCAAGTGGCTGTCGACCCGATCGAGCGCGATGAATCATGGTCTCCTCCTAAGAACCGCAGGCCCGGGAGTGGGCCCTATCCAGTGAACTTGTGCCCCGCGTTCGCCGGCTCTCCCTCCAGAGAGCGGGACCGCATGTGCTGCCTTCGAGAAGCGCGCGGAGTGTAACCACCCGATCGGGCGCGTCCGCGGCGGTGAACCTATCTTCCATGATCCCGAGTCGTCTCCTGTGACGTCTAGGCGCGCCCAACCGAAGCCGTCGAGGGGCGCTGTTTAGCCTACGCGGGGCAGAGTGGACGAACGTACCAGACGGGTGAGACCCCTGCAAGCAGTTTTCCGCAGTACAAAGCGGCAATCGGGCGCTCGGCCGGGCCGGCGCCACCGAGATTGCGGTACGCGACGTGGCGATGAGCCCCCAGCCTCCGTCAGGATCCAGTGGGCGATCCTGGACTCGAACCAGGGACCTCTTCCTTATCAGAGAAGCGCTCTAACCAACTGAGCTAATCGCCCTTCACAGCAACGACTGACAGTGTCGCATAGCCCGCCGGGGCGGCGGTGGGTCAGCGTCGCCGCGGGGCCACGCGGTCGGCCAGCTCGAGTGCCTCCTCGGGGCTGGCGAAGGCCATCTCGGCGCGATAGCCGGTGCGCGTCGGCCTCACCTTCACCTCCGCACCCAGCGCCCTGCCCAGCGCGGAGGCGATGTCCGAAGCCGCCTGGATCTGGTCGGGGTGCGCCCCGCCATCGCCCCGCGCGGCGCCCTTGCCGGCCGCCGGCCGAGGCGTTGCCGTCCCGCGCCCGCTCCTCGAGAGTCCGCACCGACCACTGCTGCTCGCGTGCCTCACGCGCCAGCCGGCGGCGGTCGTCGTGGCCCTCGGCGAGCAGCAGGGCGCGGCCGTGGCCCTCGCTCAGGATCACCCTCTTCGAGCATCTCGATCGCCTCGTCGGGCAGCTCGAGCAGCCGCAGCAGGTTGCTCACCGCCACCCGGCTGCGGCCGATCCGCCGCCCCACCTCCTCGCGGGTCAGGCCGAGCTCCTCCACCAGGCCCGCGCAGGCCCGCGCCTCCTCGATCGGGTTGAGGTCCTCCCGCACCATGTTCTCGATCAGGGCCAGCTCCAGCGAGGCGCTGTCCTCGCGGGCGCGCACGAGCGCCGGCACGGTCTCGAGCTCCGCCAGCTTGGCCGCCCGCCAGCGCCGCTCGCCGGCCACCAGCTCGTAGCGCCCTCCGGGTCGCGGGCGCACGAGCACGGGCTGGAGCACCCCGGTGTCCCGGACCGACTCCGCTAGCGCCTCGAGCGAGGCCTGGTCGAAGCGCCGGCGCGGCTGCTGCGGGTTGGGCGCGATCAGCTCCACCGGCAGCTCCCGCAGCTCCTGGCCGGCGGCGTCCGGACTCTCGCCGGAGGCCGACAGGATCGCGCTCAGGCCCCGCCCCATCCCGGGCTTCGGCCTAGCCACGCGCCGCCACCTCCTTGGCGAGCTCGAAATAGGCGGCCGCGCCCGCGCTGTGCGGATCGTGGTGGGTGACCGGGAAGGCCGTAGCTGGGCGCCTCCCCCACCCTCACGTTGCGCGGGATCACGGTCTCGAAGACGAGCTCCGGGAAGTGGGCCCGGACCTCCCGCTCGACGTCCTGGCCGAGGCGGGTGCGGGCGTCGTACATCGTCAGCAGCATCCCCGCCACGCGTCAGACGCGGGTTCAGCTCCCGCTGCACCAGGGCAAGCGTCTCCAGCAGCCCGGCCAGCCCCTCGAGCGCGTAGTACTCGGTCTGGACGGGCACGATCACGCGGTCGGCGGCCACCAGCGCGCACACCGTCAGCGGGCCCAGCGAGGGCGGACAGTCGAGGATCACGTACTCGAAGGACTCCCGCACATCCACGAGAGCGTCCCGCAGGCGGTACTCGAAGCCATCGATCCGCGGCAGCTCGATGCCGGCCGCGGCCAGCCCCTCCCCGGCCGGGAGCATCTTCAACCCCCGTACCGGCGTGTCGGTGAGGGCGTCCCGTGCGTCCACGTCCCCGCTCAGCACCTCATACAGGCCCGGGGCGTGTGTCCGCGCGATTCCCAGCCCCACGGTCGCGTTCGCCTGCGGGTCGACGTCGACCAGCAGCGTCTCGTAGCCGGCCTCGGCGATGCAGGCCGCCACGTTGACCGCGGTCGTCGTCTTACCCACTCCGCCCTTCTGGTTGGCGATCGCGTAAACGGTTCCCACCAGCCGCAACGCTAGCGCCGTTCGCGCTCGCCGCGCCGTTTCCCGAGCGCTCCCCCGCGGTAGCCTGGGCCGGCGGCTCCCGCGAGCACTCCTCATCCCCCGAGCGGGCGCTTGCGGGCGATCCCGGGGCGTCGTGGAAAGCGCTCGGGCGTGGACGTCAGCTTGGCCCACACGTGCAGGTGCAGGTCCGGCGGCCCGCGGATATGGCGTGACCGCGACGATCTCCCGGCGCTCGAGCCCGAGCAGCTCCCCCGCCCTCACCGCGGCCAGCTCCTCCTCGGGATCGCGCCTGCCGCGCCAGTCCACGAGCACGCCCCCCAGCTTCAGCAGCGGCGCCGCGTACTCGAGCACCAGTGGCTGGGCGCCGAGGGCCCGCGCGCTGGCCACGTCGTGCCGTTCGCCCCCGGCCGGCCACTCCTCGGCCCGCTCACACACCACCTCCGCGTTGCCGACCGCCGCGATCTCCAGCAGGTCCTCGAGAAACGCGCACTTGCGGCGCTGGCTCTCCAGCAGCCGCACCTGGCAGTCCGGCAGGGCCACGGCCAGCACCACGCCCGGCATTCCCGCGCCCGACCCGATGTCCACGAGCGACCCGGCGGCCCTCAGCTCGGCGCAGCTCGGTCGCCACCAGCGAGTCGGCCAGGTGCACCTCCAGCGCGCGCTCGGGCCGCGCATCGCTCGTAGGCGCCCGCGGGTCCTGCTCGATCGCGGCGAGCACCGCGCCCAGTTGTTCCCGCTGCGCGGAGCTCAGCCCGTAGCGCCCGGCGAGGCTCAGCGAGCGCCGCCGGATGTTTCACGTTTTTCATGACGGTGAAACAACTTTTGGGCCCTGGACCGCTGCCCGCCGGCGGCGATCGGCCACTCGAGCACCTTCCCTGCCGGCATCCGCGGAGCAATCGCCGCCCCGCGCATCGTCCATGCGGGCGCACCCGCGGCCTGGGCGCGCCGCCGGATGTTTCACGTTTTTCATGACGGTGAAACAACTTTTCGGGCACGTGGAGCGTCTCCGTGCGCCGTGGACGAGGCGCAGAGGGCGCGCTTTCGACATCCCGTACTCGGACCGTTTCCTGACGGTGAAACAATTCCCCGCGTGGCCGAGACACGCCAGAAGGAGCTCACCGACGCCGAGCGCGGCCTCGTTGTGGGCGTCCTGATCGGAGAGGGGCATTTCGGCGGCGACGGACGCTATCCCCAGATCACGCTGCGGATGCACGTCCGCCACGAGACCCTGTTCCGCTGGCTCGAGCGCCTGTTCCCGCGCTCGCGGCTGTATGGCCCATACGGTCACGGCGGGCGCAACTACTACCAGTGGATGGCCCGCGGGGCGGCCCTGGTCGAGGACGTGCTCCCGGTCGTGGAGTCGCTCCTGACCGACGAGATCGACGCCCACGCGGCCAAGCGGGTGCGCGCGATGCGCGAGGACTACGCCGACTTCTTCCGCCGCCAAGCCAGTCGCGGCCGGTCCCCGCAGCAGGGCGAGAAGGGCTGAGCGACCCCACCCCGTCCGGCGGGGCAGGGGCCGGGATGGCTCCGATCTCAGTCGCGCTTGGGGCTGACGATCAGGTGGCGGTCGGGTTCGTCGCCCTCGCTGTGGGTGTCCACGTCGCCGCGGTCGCGCAGGTACTCGTGGACGATCCTGCGCTCGAACGCGGGCAGCGGATCCAGCTCCACCGGCCTGCCGGTCGCGATCGCGTCCTCGGCTGCGTCGTCGGCCTGGCCCCGCAACGACTCCGCGCGCCGCTCCCGGTAACCATCGGCGTCGATCACGACCCTCACCGAAGAGGGCCCCTCGGGGAACACGATCCGCTGGGCGAGATGCTGGACCGCGTCGATCGTCTGGCCGCGGCGGCCGATGAATAGGCCGAGCCCTTCGCCCTCGAGGCGGCCGGTCAGCGTTCCATCGCCCTCTTCGACCTCGACGCTCGCGTCCAGATCGAGGGTCTCGAGGATTTCCTCGAGCAGCTCCTCCAGGGCCTCGGCGGGCTCAAGCTCCGCGTTGTCCTGCTGGGGCTCGGGGCTCGCGTCGTTCATCTACGCCTCCCTGATCGTTTCTTCTTCTTACGTGGCGGCCGCGGTGGGGCCGCCCCCGGGTTCGTCGTCGAGGCGCCGCTCTCCGCGCCGGCCGCTGCGGCGCCGCCACCGCTCGAGGCGCCCGCGACCTCGGGCGCCGGCTGGCCCGCGGCGCCCGCGAGCAGCTGTTTGAGCGAACTTCGGGGTTTCCCGTTGGGCGACTCCTTCTTGGCCGGGCGTGGCGGCGGGGGCAATCGGCGGCGGATGATCGACTGCTGGCCGATCGTCCACAGGTTGGTCGTGATCCAGTACACGAGCAGCCCCGCGGGGTAGCGGAACAGGATCACCACGAACACGACCGGCAGCAGCAGCATCAGGCGCCGCTGGTTTGGGTCGGCGCTGGCGGTGGCGATCAACGTCGAGCCGAGCTGGGAGCCGACGTAGAGGACGATCAGCACGACCAGCACGATCCCCGTGGCCTTGGAGGTGATGTCGGGGATGAACAGGAACTTGGCCGAGTGCGGCTGGACTTCGTTGCAGGTCTTTTCCCCGACGAACTTGGACGGCACTTCGCCGATGTGCTGGACCATCTTGTGTGAGGCGTGGTTGTACGCCGTGATCAGCCCTTCCGGGCAGATGTGCTTCTTCAGGTCCGTGCGCAGCATGTAGAACAGCGAGATGAACACGGGCAGCTGCAGCAGCAGCGGCAGGCAGGACGCCAGCGGGTTGATTTTGTTCTCCTGGTAGAACTTCATCAGCTCCTGCTGCTGGCGCTGTTTGTCGTCCTTGTAGCGCTCTTTGATCTCCTGCATCTGGGGCGCCAGGCGCTGCATCTCCTGCATCGACTTCAGCTGCCGGTAGGTCAGCGGAACCAGCACCGCCCGGATCAGCACCGTCAAGAGCACGATCGCCAGGCCCCAGCTGCCCCCCACGAGGTGGTCGTGGATGAACACCATGATCCCTTCGAAGAGGCTGATCAGGGGCGCGAAGGCGTCCTGGATGATGTTCGCGAGGATCACGCCGGTCCGTCCCCGTGGGGCTGGGCGTGGCGGTGGGCAGTCTTGAAGAGGCGCTGATCCTCGACCGGGTCAAAGCCGCCGTAGCTGAACGGGTTGCAACGCAGCAGCCGCCAGGCGGCAAGCACCAGGCCGCGGGCCACGCCGAACTCGCGGATCGCGTCCACCGCGTAGCGCGAGCACGTCGGCTCGTACTTGCACCGTCGCGGCAGCGCGGGCGAGATCAGGCGCTGGTAGAGGACGATCGGCAGGCTCACGAGCGTGCGCGCGATACGGACCGGCGTCGCCGGCTGCGGAGGCGGGGCCGCCGTCGAGCTCACGGGCCCTCCGCCGCGACAGCCGTGAGGCCCGCCTTCGCCAGCAGCTCGGCGAGCGCCTCCTGCACGCCGGCCAACCCGTCGCGCTCGGTCAGCTCGGCGGCTCCCGGCCGCGCCACCACGACCAGGTCGTGGCCGTCGCCGACCTCCCCGGCGCGCGCCGCGAAGGCCTCCCTGAGCACCCGCTTGACGAGGTTGCGCTGCACCGCCCCCCCGACCTTGCGGGACACCGACAGGCCGAGACGGCTGGGACCCACGGTGGGGCTGTCGAACACGTACAGCACGAAGTGGCGTGTGGCACTCGAGCGGCCGTGACGGTAGACGCGCTCGAACTCGGCGCTGCGTGACAGACGCCCTCCGCGGGACGTGAGGCGCGGCTTGATCGCGTGCTCCTCGCTCACGTCGCGTGCTGCCAGCCGCGGCGTCTCAGGTGGATAGCCGCTTGCGCCCCTTGTCGCGGCGACGCTTGAGGGTCAGCCGTCCGGCACGCGTGCGCATACGCGCGCGGAAACCATGGACACGCGCACGCTTGCGCTTCTTGGGCTGGTAGGTCCGCTTCATGCCGCATGGAGTATAGGGGTGCGGGACGGCCTCAGTTGCGTCTCTGGTCCGCTCGACGGAGGGGTGAACGAGAGTCGCCGCGGAGGCCCGCCGGGGGCCCTCCGAGAGGTGTTCGGAAAATTCCTCGCCAATTGCGAGCAGCCCCCTCGGCGGCCTTTGGGCGTTGGCTATAGTCGCTGCTCCCGGGCCCTCGGGTCCCCTTTCAATACTGATGTCGGCCGCTTCTGGGAAGGAGCCGCAAGACGCTGCCGTGAATCACGACCTCGAGGAGATTTGGTCGCACGTCCAGGCCCAGCTCGCGCTCGTGGTCGACGAGCCGACCTACAAGATCTGGCTCGAGCCACTACGAGCTCTGGAGCTGCGCGAGCGGTCCGTGGTGGTAGCGGTTCCGTCACATGCCCGCCGTTGGATCGAGGAGCGCTACGGGCGTGTCATCCAGGCGAGCGTCGAGCTCGCGCTCGGTCCCGACTGGCAGCTGGAGCTGACCGAAGCATCCGAGCAGCCCGTCCGCGACGGCGTCGGCGGGCGTCCCGTCTGCCGCGACGTCGCCTCCGCAGCCCTCCTTCCGGACCGACCCGCTCGGCAACCCCAAGCTCACCTTCGAGCAGTTCGTGATCGGCGACAGCAACCGTCTCGCTCACGCCGCCGCGCTGACCGTCGCGGAGATGCCCGCCCAGGCCTACAACCCGCTCTTCATCTGCGGCCCTCCCGGCGTCGGCAAGACCCACCTGCTGAGCTCGATCGCCAACCTGCTTCTGCTGCACGCCCCGGAGATGAGCGTCCGGACCACCACCGGAGAGTCGTTCACGAACGAGTTCCTGGCCGCGCTCTCCTCCGGCGAGGCTGAGCGCTTCAAGGCTCGCTTTCGCGATGTCGACGTGCTGCTGCTCGACGACGTCCAGTTCCTGCAGCGCAAGGCCCGCACCGAGGAAGAGTTCTTCCACACCTTCAACGCGCTGCACGACGAGGGCCGTCAGATCGTCGTGACCTCCGACCGCCCCCCTCACGACCTCCAGGCGCTGGAGGACAGGCTGCGAGAGCGCTTCGCCGCCGGCCTGGTCGCGGACATCAAACCCCCCGACCACGCCACGCGCCTGGCGATCCTGCGCAAGCGGGCCCACCACGACGACATCCGTCTCGACGACGAGCAGGCGCTCGAGGTGATCGCCTCCCGCGTCCAGAGCAACGTGCGCGCACTGGAGGGGGCCCTGATCCGCGTGGTCGCCTTCAGCTCGCTGAGCGGACGGAGGATCACCCGCGCTCTGGCCGAAGAGGTCCTCGACGGCCTCTACCCCCAGGCGCCCTCACCCGGTCGCCGACCGCGCACCGTCGCCGAGATACAAGCCGCCACCTGCGAGCTGTTCGGCGTCTCCTCCGAGGAGCTGGTGTCGAGCTCTCGCGTCGCGCGCATCGCCTGGCCACGCCAGATCGCCATGTACCTCTCGCGGGAGATCACCGGCCAGTCGCTGCTATCGATCGGCCACGAGTTCGGCGGGCGCGACCACACCACCGTCCTCCACGCCTGCAGGCGGGCCTCCGCCAAGATCAGCTCCGAGGAGTCCTCCAGGCTCGCACTCCACCGTCTGTGCACAGCGCTCGGCTGCGAGCCGCCAGCCACGCCGTGAAGACCCCCGCGACCGCTGAGCCTGAGAGACTGCCCACCGTCGGTCCACCGGCTATCCACCATCGCTCGCCCTCAGATCCTCGATAAACGTTGACTTCGCACATGTCCACAGCCCCTATGTACTTCTCGATATCTCTCTAGACGAATGAAGCTCACTCTCTCCTGTGCTGATTTTCTGAACCAACTTCAGGGCGCGGTACGCGTGGCTTCAACCCGCAGCGCCGTGCAGGCGCTGTCCGGAGTGATGGTCTCGGCCCAGCCCGACAGCCCACCCGAGTTGCTGGCGACAGATATGGACGTCGGCCTGCGCGTACCGCTCAGCGCCGAGGTGGAGCGCCCTGGCGCCGCGGTGCTGCCGGCGCGCCTGCTGCTCGACGTGGTTCGCTCGCTGCCCGCCGAGCAGCTGACGATGGAGCTACGCAGTGCCGAGAGCGACGTCGAGATCATCAGCGGCCCAGCCACCTTCCACCTGCGCACCCTTCGCGCCGAGGACTTCCCGACGCTGCCGCAGCCGGAGCCCGACACCCGCGTGACGCTCCCGGCGGAGGCCTTCGTGGCGACCGTCAGCCGTGTGGCCCGGTCGGCCTCCCGCGACGAGACCCGGCCGGTCCTCACCGGGATCCTGATGACGGCCTCGGGATCGGAGCTGCGGATGGTGGCCACCGACTCCTACCGCCTGTGCGTCAAGCAGACGGCGCTCGAGCCCGCCGTGCAGAGCGCGCTCGAGGTCAACGTGCCGGCGCGGGCCCTGCAGGAGCTGGTCCGGATCGCCTCCGCCACGGACATCGACACGCTGTCGGTCAGCCGCGGATCCAACCAGGTGATCTTCGAGCTCGGCGACACGGTGCTGTCCTCCCGCCTGATCGACGGCCAGTTCCCCAACTACCGGCAGCTGCTGCCCGACTCGGTCGATCACGAGCTGCGCATGTCGACCGCCGAGCTGGGGGAGGTGGTGCGCCGCATCAGCCTGCTGGCCCAGAAGAACGCACCCCTGCGGCTCAGCTTCAGCGAGGGCACGCTCACCGTCTCGGCCCAGACTCCCGACATCGGCGAGGCCAGCGAGGCGATCCCCGTGCCCTTCCACGGCGAGGTGTTCGAGATCGGCTTCAACCCCGAGTTCCTCAAGGACGGGCTCGAGAGCATCGAGTCCCCCGAGCTGGTGCTGAAGCTGATCAGCCCGTTGCGCCCCGGCGTGATCGAAACACCCGAGACGGGCGACTTCGTGTACCTGATCATGCCCATCCGCCTGAACGTGTGACGCCGTGGCAGCGCGTGTCCTGTCCGTGCAGGTGCGCGACTTTCGCAGTTACACGCGTGCGGAGGCCGCCCTCGGCGGCTCTCTGAGCGTCGTCTACGGACCCAACGGAGCCGGCAAGAGCAACCTCCTGGAGGCCGTCTACTACGGCTGCACGGGGCGCTCTCCCCGCACTCGCAACGAGCGCGAGCTGGTCCGTTTCGGCGCCGAGGCCGCCCGCGTCACCGTCCAGCTGCTCGACGGCGACGAACCCCACGAGCTGGCCGTCGGCTTCGGCGCGGCCGCGGGCGCGGCCCAGCCCGTCAAGCGCATGAGCGCCGACGGCGCCCCCGTCGAGCGCGTCCTGGACCTCGGCTTCAGGCCGCTGGTGAGCGTGTTCCTGCCCGACCGCCTGGAGCTGGTCAAAGGGCCCCCCGCGCTGCGACGTTCCCACATGGACCAGCTGGTGGCCGCCCTTTGGCCGGCGCGGGCGGCGGACCGGAGCGAGTACTCGCGGGCCCTGGCCCAGCGCAACGCCCTCCTGGGCGGGATCCGCGCCGGGCGCGCCTCGCGCGCCTCGATGGGGGCATGGGACCACGAGCTGGCCCGCGCCGGCCTGCGCGTGCGCGAGCACCGGGAGCGCGCCGTGGATCTACTCGCGGACGTCTTCGCCGAGCGCGCTCGCGGGCTCGGCGTGACCGGCGAGGTCTCGCTGCGCTACCGCCCCCGTGCCACCGTCGCCGACGCCGAGGAGTATGCCCGCGAGCTCACGGAGCGCCTCGAGCGCGACCTCGAACGGGGGTTCACCGGCTACGGCCCCCACCGCGACGAGCTGGCCGTGCTGCGCGACGGACGCGAGCTGCGCGTGTACGGCTCCCAGGGCGAGCAACGGCTGGCCCTGCTGGCCCTGCTGCTCGCCGAGCGTGCGGTGCTCGCCCAGGAGCGCGGCCAGATCCCGCTGATGCTGCTCGACGACGTGATGAGCGAGCTCGATGCCGAGCGCCGCGAGATGCTCGCCGACGAGCTGCGCTCGGGCGGGCAGAGCGTGATCGCCACCACCGACCTCGGCCACGTTCCCGGCGCCGGCGACGCGGCCGTGGCACGCCTGCGGATCTCCCCGGGGGCCGTAATGCAGGAGGCGATCGCGGCGTGAGCCGCAGGGCCCCACGCCCGATCTCCTCGGCCCTCGGCCCGCTGGTGGACCAGCTCACCCCGGCGACCCCGCTGGCCCGCATCCAGCAGGCCTGGCCGGCGGCCGCGGGTCCTGCGATCGCGTCCGCCGCCCGCCCCGTCGCCGAGCACGAGGGGGTGGTCACGGTGAGCTGCGAGGCTGCCGTCTGGGCCCAGGAGCTCGAACTGATGGAGGGCGCTCTGCTGGAGCGTCTGAACGACTCCCTCGGAGAGCCCGCCGTGCACGCCCTGCGGTGCCGCACCGGGTAGCCGAAAACGGCTTCGTAAAGCGGGATTTTGCAGGGGTTTACGCCCGTTGTGCGGCCGCTTACAGCCCCCCCGCCTGCTACCATGATCACTACACAAGCCCCCGCTCGGAGCCGTGGACTTACTGCCCCGGAATCCGGGGCTCTTTCACGTCAACGGAGGGCAATTGGCATCACGCAGCGACCGCTCGCCTGAGGGTGGCGAGCCCGGCGACTTGAACCAGAACACGCCAACTGGCGGCTCAGCCAGCTACGACGCGCAGGACATCACGGTCCTCGAGGGCCTGCAGGCCGTCCGCAAGCGTCCCGGCATGTACATCGGCTCGACCGGCGTGATGGGCCTGCACCATCTCGTCTACGAGGTCGTGGACAACTCGGTGGACGAGGCCCTGGCCGGTTTCTGCAGCGAGGTGTCGGTCACGATCCACCCCGACAACTCCGTCACCGTCACCGACAACGGCCGCGGCATCCCGGTCGCGAACATGGAGAAGGAGGGCAAGCCGGCCGTCGAAGTCGTCCTCACCGTGCTGCACTCCGGCGGCAAGTTCGGCGAGGGAGGCGGGTACAAGGTCTCGGGCGGCCTGCACGGCGTCGGCGTCTCGGTCGTCAACGCGCTGTCCGAGGAGCTGCACGTGGAGATCCACCGCGACGGCTATGTGTGGACGCAGGACTACTCGCGCGGCGACCCGCTCGCGCCGCTGCAGCGGGGGGCCAAGATGGCCAAGGGCGAGCGCACCAGCAACACCGTCACCTTCCTGCCCGACGCCGACATCTTCGAGTCGCTCGACTTCGACTTCACGACGCTCGAAGAGCGCCTGCGCGAGACCGCCTTCCTGACCCGCGGGCTGAAGATCTCGATCGCCGACGAGCGCGCCAGCGGTCACTCCGTCTCCTTCCAGTACGACGGCGGCATCGAGGACTTCGTCGTCTATCTGAACGAGAACAAGGACACCGTGCACCGCAAGGTGATCTTCTTCGCCGGCGAGTCCGAGGAGGGGGCGGCGGAGGTCGCGATGCAGTGGAACTCCTCCTACCAGGAATCCGTCCACGCCTTCGCCAACAACATCAACACGCGCGAGGGCGGCTCCCACCTCAGCGGCTTCCGCTCCGCGCTCACGCGCACGGTCAACAAGTACGCCCGCGACCACGGCCTGCTGAAGGAGAAAGAGGACAACCTGTCGGGCGAGGACGTCCGCGAGGGGCTCACCGCGGTGGTCTCCGTCAAGCTCCAGGACCCCCAGTTCGAGGGTCAGACCAAGACCAAGCTCGGCAACCCGGGGATGGCCGGGTTCGTCGAGGCGATCGTCAACACGGGCCTGGGCGAGTTCCTCGAGGAGAACCCCAGCGAGGCCCGCGCCGTGATCAACAAGGCGGTGCAGGCCCAGCGGGCCCGCGAGGCCGCCCGCAAGGCACGCGACCTGACGCGGCGCAAGTCGGCGCTGGAGAACTCGACCCTGCCGGGCAAGCTCGCCGACTGCTCGGTCAAGGACCCCGCGCTGGCGGAGCTGTTCGTGGTCGAGGGCGACTCCGCCGGCGGCTCGGCCAAGCAGGGCCGCGACCGCAACACCCAGGCGGTGCTACCGCTGCGCGGAAAGATCCTCAACGTCGAGAAGTCACGCATCGACAAGGTGCTCCAGAACGTCGAGGTCCAGGCGCTGATCACCGCCATCGGCACCGGCGTCCGCGACGAGTTCAACATCGAGAACGCCCGCTACCACAAGGTGATCCTGATGACCGACGCCGACGTCGACGGGGCCCACATCAGGACGCTCGCGCTCACGCTCCTGTTCCGCGAGATGAAAGAGCTGATCGAGGAAGGCTACGTCTACATCGCCAAGCCCCCGCTCTACAAGCTCGGACAGGGCAGCCGCGAGCGCTACATCGAGAAGGAGTCCGAACTCGAAGAGATCCTGCTGGCGGAGAAGTGGGAGAAATTCGTCGTGCTCGACCGCCACGGCAAGGAGTTCAAGCTGACCGAGGCCCGCTGGCAGCGCTTCACGCGGCTGCTCAAGCAGTACGAAGGCTGGGCCCTGGCGCTGCGCGGACAGCACGGCTATGAGGTCGTGGAGCTGCTGGAGGAGTCCTCGCTGCTGAGCGAGCAGGCGGGCGGCTCCGAGGCGGCCATCGAGCTGCTCAGCCGCAATGGGGAGGAGGCCGACACCCACAGCATCGAAGTGGTCGAGCAGGACCCGCTCGAGATCCGGGTCAGGTCCGTCGAGGCCAGTACCGGCTTCGCCCGCACCCACCGCATCCGCCGAGCCCTGTTCGACTCCAACGAGTATCGCCAGCTCGCCCGTGTGCACATGCAGCTGATCGAGCTCGCCGGCGTGCCCCCCTTCGACGTCACGCTCGGCGACGCGAGCGAAACGGCGGCGACCTTCGAGGCGCTCCACATCGCCGTCATGAAAGTGGCCCAGAAAGGCGTCAAACTGCAGCGCTTCAAGGGCCTCGGCGAGATGAACGCCGACCAGCTCGGCGAAACCACGATGGCGCCCAGCACCCGTGTGCTCGCACAGGTGACCCTCGAGGACGCCGCCTCCGCCGACCGCATCTTCTCCAAGCTGATGGGCGATCAGGTCGAGCCGCGTCGCGAATTCATCGAAGAGAACGCCCGCGCGGTCGCCAACCTGGATGTGTAGGGGGAGGTGATCGCCTGTGGCCAGCGCTGACGTGATCGGCGGGGGCAAAATCGAACCGCGCGCGCTCGAGGAGGAGATGCGCACCGCCTACCTCGACTACGCCATGTCGGTGATCGTCGGGCGCGCCCTGCCCGACGTGCGCGACGGCCTCAAGCCGGTCCACCGCCGCGTCCTCTACGCGATGAACGAGCTCGGCCTCGGTCCCGGCCGCTCCTACTCGAAGTGCGCACTGATCGTCGGCGAGGTCATGGGCAAGTACCACCCTCACGGCGACTCCGCCATCTACGACACCCTCGTCCGCCTCGCCCAGGACTTCTCGATGCGCAACGAGCTCGTCGACGGCCAGGGCAACTTCGGCTCGATCGACGACGATCCGGCCGCCGCGATGCGCTACTGCGTCACCGGCGACACCCGCGTGGCCCTGCCGAGCAGCACCGTGAAGATCTCGGACCTCGCAGCCGGCCTCCAGGAGGACGCCGAGTGCGATGTCGACCTCGAGGTGCTCGACCGGCTGGGGCGCCCGGTCCACGCCTCGAAGCTGTTCAACTCCGGTGTCCATCCGACGCTGAGGCTGCGCACGCGAGAGGGCTACGAGCTGGAGGGCTCCCACAACCATCCGGTTCTCTGCCTCGTGGACATGGTGGGTGTCCCGCTGCTGCTGTGGAAGCGTCTGGACGAGCTGTCGCCGGGCGATCAGCTGGTCATGAGCCGGGCCGCGATCGCGCAGATCCCGGGCATGAGCCGCGCGCTCCGGAGCGATCAGGTGCCCTATATCGCCGGCTACATCCGCTCGGAAGCCGGCGGCAGCTGGGAGGACCGCGACTGGCTCCGCCGGCACAACGTCGACCGCGTGGAGCGCTGGGAGCAGGGAGGCACCGCGATCCTCGAGCGGATCGATTCGCAGGAGGTCAAGCAGGTCATCGAGCCGCTTCTCGACGTCGGGCACTACTACGCCGAGGTCACCTCGGTCGAGCCCACGGGCGAGCAGGTCGTGTATTCGCTGCGGGTGGACAGCGCCGACCATTCGTTCCTGACGAACGGGTTCGTCAGCCACAACACGGAGGCCCGTCTGGCCCGGATCGCGATGGAGATGCTGCGCGATCTGGACATGGACACCGTCGATTTCGTGCCGAACTACGACGGCAAAAAGCAGGAACCCGTCGTCCTGCCGGCGCGCTTCCCCAACCTGCTCGTCAACGGCGGCTCGGGCATCGCCGTGGGGATGGCCACGAACATCCCCCCGCACAATCTCCGCGAGGTGATCGGCGCCACGATCGCCTACATCGAAGACCCCGACATCGACATCGACGGGTTGATGAAGCACATCAAAGGCCCCGATTTCCCCACCGGCGGCGTGATCCTCGGCCGGGCCGGCATCCGCGACGCCTACGAGACCGGCCGCGGCCGCGTGCGCGTCCAGGCGCGCGCCCACATCGAGCCGCTGAAGCAGGGCAAAGAGGCGATCATCGTCACGGAGCTGCCCTTCATGGTCAAGAAGGGCGGCGACGGCGGGCTGATCCAGAAGGTCGCTGAGCTCGTCAAAGACGGGCGCATCACCGAGATCGCCAACATCGAGGACCACTCCGACAAGCGCGGTATGCGCCTGGTCATCGAGCTCAAGCGCGACGCGATCCCCAAGGTGGTGCTCAACAAGCTCTACAAGCACACGCCGATGCAGAACACCTTCGGCGTGAACATGGTGGCGCTCGTCGACAACGTGCCCCGCACGCTCAACCTGCGCGCGGTGATCCACAACTACGTGGCCCACCAGCGCGAGGTGATCGTCCGCCGCACCAAGCACGAGCTGTCCGAAAAGGAGGGCCGCGCCCACATCCTCGAGGGCCTGCTGACGGCGCTCGAACACCTCGACGCGATCATCGCGCTGATCCGTGCCTCCCGCGACCGCGACACGGCCCGCGAGCAGCTGATGGAGCGCTTCGAGCTGAGCACGATCCAGGCCAGCGCGATCCTCGACCTGCGCCTCTCCCAGCTCACCGCGCTGGAGGCCGACGGCATCAAACAGGAGCACGCCGATGTGCTCGAGCGGATCGCCGAGCTGCGCGCGATCCTCGGCGACGAAGGCCGCGTGCTCAGTGTGATCAAGGAGGAGCTGACCGAGATCGCCGAGCGCTTCGGCGACGAGCGCCGCACCGAGATCAGCCACTCCGAGGACGAAATCGACATCGAGGACCTGATCGCCGATCAGCAGATGGTGATCACGATCACCCAGACCGGCTACATCAAGTCACTGCCCCTGGCCACCTACCGCCAGCAGCAACGCGGCGGCCGTGGCGTGACCGGGATGGACATGAAGGACGGCGACTTCATCGAGCACCTGTTCGTGACCTCCTCGCACGACTACCTGCTGTTCTTCTCCAACCGCGGCAAGGTCTACCGCTCGAAGGTCTACGAGCTGCCCGAGGCCCAGCGCACCGCCAAGGGCCGGGCGCTGGTCAACATCCTGCCCCTGCGCGAGGGCGAGCGCATCCAGGCCGTCGTCTCCACGAGGGACTTCTCCGAGGCCCAGTACCTCGTGTTCGCCACCCGCAACGGCACCGTCAAGAAGACCGAGCTGGCGGCCTACAACACGCCCATCAAAGCGGACGGGATCATCGCGATCAACATCCGCGACGACGACGAGCTGCTGGCCGTACGCGCCGTCGACCCCAACGACGAGGTCATCATGGTCTCCAGGGCGGGCCTGACGGTTCGCTTCGCCGAGTCGGACGTCCGCTCCATGGGCCGCGACACCACCGGCGTGCGTGGCATGGACGTCGGCAAGAAGGGCAGCGTGATCTCGATGGACGTGGCCCGCGACGACATGGATCTGCTGGTCGTGACCGAGAACGGCTACGGCAAGCGCACCTTGATCAGCCAGTACCGCAAGACCAACCGCGGCGCCAAAGGCGTCAAGACGATCGGGCTGACCGAGGCCAAGGGCGCCCTCGCCGGCGCCCTGGTGGTCCGGGAACACCAGGAGCTCGTGTTCATCAGCGTCGGCGGCATGGTCCAGCGCACGGCCGCCGCCGGCATCTCCCAGCAGGGACGCTCGGCCACGGGGGTGCGTGTGATGAACCTCAAGGACGAAGACGCCGTCAGCGCCGTCGCGCTGGTCGTCGACACGGGCGAGAACGGCGGCGAGGCGCCTGAGGGGATCGAGCTCCAGGGGGAGCCCGGGGAGCCTGGGGCGCCCGCAGAGCTCGACGGTGAGCCGGACGGTGAGCCGACGACGGGCGAGCCCGACCAGGAGCAGGAGCCGACCTCCTAGTCCACAGGCCGCCGCTCGGGCCCGGCGCTCTGCAAGAGCTCGCCCAGCGGCTCAAAACTCGGCCAGGGCGCTCAAGGTCGCGCGGCAGGTTCCGAAGAAGGGGGGGTGCAGCGCCGCCCAGCGCGTCTCCTCCTCGCCCTGTTCGCTGCCGCCGCCCTCCCGTTCGGGGCCGCGGCTGGCGCACAGGCCAACACCCATACCCGCTCCTGGATGCCCGTGCCCATCGCGGCCGGGGCTGGTCCCCACGTCCGCACCCACGGGCGCTGCGCGGCCTCCCGGCGCGGCCTGGGCCGCCAGCACCGCTCAAATCGCTCGTCGCAGGCCTGCGCAAAGGGCAAGAAGGCCCGCTCCCATCACGTCAGCCTGCTGCTGCACCGGAGCAAGGCCTCGGGGCACGAACCCCGCGCCGGCATCCGTCCTCCGTCTGCCTCCGCGGGCGAAAACCGCCAGGCGATGATCGCCGCCGTGCTCGCCAAACCGTGCACCCAGACCGAAGTGAACCCCGAACCGGCGAACATCGCCGTCGTCCGTGAAGCCATCCTCTGCCTGATCAACCAGAAGCGTGCCGCCGAAGGCGAGCAGCCCCTGCGCATCAACCCGAAGCTCCAGGCGGCGGCCGAATCCCACAGCAACGAATGCGTCGAACTCGACTACTTCGCCCACGTCTCCCCGTCGGGAGAGACGCCGGTCGAAAGAATCCAGGCCACCGGCTACGTACCGTCGCCCTTCGACGGCTACGTGCTGGGCGAGAACCTCGCCTGGGGCACCTACGAACTCGGAACTCCGAGGGCGATCGTGGCCGCGTGGATCGCCTCCCCGCCCCACCTCGCGAACATCCTCGAAGCCCGCTACACGGAAACCGGGATCGGCGTGACCCCAGCAGTCCCCGTCTCCCGCGGCGAAGGCGCCCCCGGCGCCACCTACGCCCAGGAGTTCGGGGTCATCATCACCTGAGGCGCGCCCGGCCGCTCAAACGGCGCCGCCGCCGTCCGGCCCCGCGGAGCCCGGCCCCGCGGAGCCCGGCCGGCGTCCCTGAGAGCCTCCTCCCCGCACGCTGCGCACGGCATTCCGTGGAGCCCTGTTCGCCGTCGCCAGCTTTCGCTAACCTGGCCAGACCAGAGAAAGGAGGTGGTCCTAACGTCTGACAGTACTTGCGGGACCCTGGAGGTGACCGGCCGTTAGGTCGGGAGGCTGGTCCGCTTAGCGGAATCCAACCCGGGACACCCCGAGACGGCCGCCGGTCCTGGTCCCTCCGGCGCGTGAAGGTCGGCCTCGGTCTATCCAGTCAAGAATCACTGCGAGGGGCGCACGTCTACATGGCTGCGCCCCTCGCCGCATCTACGGCCGCTCTCGGCCGCTCCGGCGGGCCCCAGGGGAGCCCAACGCGGCGGCCGGGTGCTCGTGGCCCTAAGCCGCCTGGGGCAGGTACTGCAGCCAGGCCGCCGGGATCGTCGGGCTGGCGACGTGGATGAAGATCTCCGCCCGCGGTGAGCGGGGGGCGTGGCGGGGGTGCATCCCCGCCTGGCCGGGGGTGCGGTCACCCTTGCGCCGGTTGCAGGGCGCGCACGAGGCCACGATGTTCTCCCAACTCGAGTTGCCCCCCTTGGATCGCGGGATCACGTGGTCCACGGTCAGGTTCGAGCGCGAGCCGCAGTACTGGCAGGTCCAGCTGTCACGGGCGAACACGGCCCGGCGGGTGATCTTGCGCCGGTGGGCGTCGCGGGGGACCTTCACGTAGGTCACCAGCCGGATCACGACCGGTCGCGAGATCGTGGAGGACTCGGAGTGCAGCTGGGTGGGGCCCCGCTCGAGCAGCTCGGCCTTGGCCTTCAACAGCAGCACCACCGCACGGCGCACGGTGCATACGTTGATCGGCTCGAAGGTGGCGTTCAGGACGAGCACCCGACCACCCATCGCCGTGGTGGGCGATGAGGCAGGTCCGTGCCGCGGGTGCTGCGAGGACGACACGGACCCCACCGGCTCTGGTGGGACTGTGCTCTCCATTCTGCGGCCCGAGTCTAGCGGGGGTTCTCGGCCGGCGCCACCGCTCCCACGGGGTCCTTCGCCGCCGGATAGCTGCCCAGTACCCGCACCCCTTCGCAGATCTCCTCCAGGCCGGCGAGCGCCTGGCGCACCCTCGGCTCGTCGCCCCGGGCGGCGAGGTCGGTGAAGAAGACGTAGTTGCCGAGCTCCTCACGGCGGGGCCGGGACTCGATCTTCGTCAGGTTGATGTCGCGTTCGGCAAACTCCTGCAGGCAGCGCACGAGCCAGCCGGAGTGCTCCGCGCCGCTGCCCCAGAACAGCAGGGAGGTCCGCCACGCCGAGCTCTCGGGCCGCTCCAGCGGCGCCTCGCGCCGCTCCCCCGTCCGTGCCAGCCACACGAACCGGGTCTCGTTGTCGTCGCGGTCCTGGACCCCGTCCCTGACGATCGTGCCTCCGTATATGCGCGCCGCCAGCACCGTCCCGATCGCCGCCCTGCCGGGCTGCGGGTCTGCGGCCACGGTCCTGACCGCCTCCGCCGTCGAGCTCGCCGGCAGCACCCGCGCGTGGGGCAGCTCGGTGCGCAGGAAGCGCGAGCACTGTCCCGGCACCTGCGGGTGGGTCAGCACGGTCTCGATCTCCGACAGCTCCACCGGCCCAGAGGCGATCAGCGAGTGGCGCACCCGCAGCAGCGCCTCGCCCACGATCTCCACGTCGGCGGCCTCGCCGGCGAGCAGGTCGAGGGTCACGCTGATCGACCCCTCGAGTGAGTTCTCGATCGGCACCACCGCCCAGTCGAGCTCGCCCCTGCGCAGCGCCATCACGGTCTCATAGATGCTCGACACGCCCACCGGCTCCAGCTCGCCGGGGCGGGCGCTGCCGAGCAGGGCCTCCTCGCTGAACGTCCCCTCGGGCCCCAGATAGCCGGCCCGCGGCAGGTCCGTGGGTCCGTCAGTCGGTGCGGCCATCAGCGGCAGCCTGCCCCTCGCCGTCGCCGCCGGTGATCGCCAGGCGCACGGCTTCGGCCTCCTCGGGCGAGAGCTCGAGTTCGGAGCGGCCCCCCCGCACCTGCTTGCCGTATACCCGTGCCTGGTCGCGGTGGTGGATGCACGACAGCACTATCCCCGAGCGTTCGTCGTCGAGCAGGGCGATCGACATCGACTGGCGTCCGGAGAGCTCGTTGTAGGCGTCATAGCGCACGAGCGCCCGGTGGGAGATGACCCCCCGCAGGTCCCGCTCGATCTCTCCCAGGCGTGCGTCGAGTCGCGCACCGCTCGCCCTCACCTCGTTCTGGATCTCGTGCAGCGCGGCTTGAACCCCGGCGGCATGGGCCACGAGATCCTGTTCCCCGGCTCCCCCCAGCACGACCGTCTGGGCGCGGCGCAGCCGCCGCAGCGAGATCGCCAGGGCCACGCAGCCGATCAGCGCCACCACGGCCGCCGCCGCGGCCGCGATCGCGATGATCCCGTGCGTGTCCGTCAGCGACGTGGCCATCGAGGCAAAAATAGCCCACCACCCGGGCAGGTCGGGCCGATGCCCGTCGCCGAGCCCGCACCCTCGGGCCCAAAGAGAAGGGCCCCGGGAGCTTCCTCCCGGGGCCCTTGCAAGACAACCTCAGCGGTCGCCCGTCCAGCGTCTGATCCCTAGTTGGGGAACGTCGGCTGGGGCGGTTCGATCGTGAAGTTGGTCGTGTACGTGGTGTACGGCGCGTTTTCGAGGCTCGCTTCGATGAGCGAGTCACCCGAGGCGCACGACGAGTTGCCGATGATCACGGCGAACGCGTTGCCGTCGTTGTCCAGGTAGAGCGTCCCTTCTTCGAGATCCTCTTCGGTCTCGGGGTAGCCCTCCGGGCCCATCACGATGGCTTCCGTGTGCGGCCACTTTTTGCACCGCGAGGTGAGCTGCGAGCCATTCACGTTCACCGGTTCCTCGGCGAACACTGGCGGGAACTCGACCTGCACGATGGTCGCCACGTCGCTGGCTTCCTCGCCCTCGATCTTCTTTTCCGGCGTCACGTACACGCCGGGGGTCGTGGGCCGCGGCGGCAGCACCGTGAAGCCGGTGGTCACCGTCGTGTAGGGAGCCGATTCCAGGTGTGCGGCGATGAGGCTTTCGCCGGCCGCACAGGACGGGCCACCAATCACGACCGCGGTCGCGTTGCCGTCGTTGTCGAGCTGCACGGAGAAGCTCGGGGCGCTCTCAGGCACCCATCCGCCGCTGTCCGACTCGTACGGGGTCCGCCAGAAGAGCTTGCCGTCACAGCGGCTGTAGAGCTCGTTGGCGCTGATCCGCACGTACTTCTCGGCGTAGACTTCTTCGCACTCGACTTCGATGACGTCGGCGACGCTCGAGGCGGCACCGAACTCACCCTGATCCATGAACGAGTCGGGCAACGCGTGCACGACACAGGTTTCCGGCGCGGACGTAGTGCTCTCCGAGCGCGGCTTTGCTCTCTTGTGGTGGGTCGCGTGAGCAAACGCCGTGCCGCTCAGCACAAACAGGCTGAGGGCAAGAACCGCGAGCCCCGCGAGAAGGTTCCGTCTTTCCATGACTTCCTCCAGTTGTCTTCCCCGCCGCACGGGACCACGGTTTCGCTGCCCAGGAAGCACGCCCCCCTAATCCGAGCGGCTCCCCCTGGCGGGATTTATCCTCTGTTAATACCGCTTTTGGGGCCGTTGCGCAAGTCTGGCAGGGCGGCGGCCCGCGTTCGCCCGCCCGCCGGTCGCTCGGCTCGCGCCCCGGCTCCGGGCCGGTGAGGAAGGTCTCGGAGGCCGAAAGGCCCGGGAGCGGTTGCCCCCGGGCCCGTCGGTTATGGCGTTCCTGCTCGCCGAGTCTCGCTCCCTAGTTGGGGAACGAGGGCTGCGGCGGTTCGACCGTGAAGTCGGTCGTGTACGTCGTGTACGGCGCGTTTTCGAGGCTGGCTTCGATCAGCGAGTCACCCGAGGCGCACGACGAGTTGCCGATCAGCACCACGAACGCGTTGCCGTCGTTGTCGAGCTGGATCGAGGTTTCTTCGCCGTTGTTTTCCGCTTCCTGGGGACCCTCGGAGCCCATCACGACCCATTCGGTGTGCGGGTACCGTTTGCAACGCGAGTACAGCTGTGACGCGTTGACGTTGACGGGTTCCTCGGCGAACACGGGCGGGAACTCGACCTGCACGATCGTCGCCACGTCGCTGGCGACCTCACCCTCGACCTTGCTGGCGGGGGTGGCGAACACCCCCGGGGTCGTCGGCCGTGGCGGCAGCACCGTGAAGCCGGTGGTCACCGTCGTGTACGGAGCCGATTCCAGGTGTGCGGCGATCAGGCTTTCGCCCGCCGCACACGAGGGCCCGCCCAGCACGATCGCCGTGGCATTGCCGTCGTTGTCCAGTTCGACCGAGAAGCTCGGGCCGGTCGCGTATTCGCCGTTGGGCACCTGCGCCTCGGACACGTTGGCCTCGGCGGGCGTACGCCAGTAGAGGTGGCGGTCGCAGCGGCTGTAGAGCTCGTTGGCGCTGATCCGCACGTACTTCTCGGCGTACACTTCTTCGCACTCGACTTCGATGATGTCGGCGACGCTCGACGAGGTGCCGAACTCACCCTGGTCCATGAATGCGTTGGGCATGGCGTGAACCACGCAGGTTTCCGGGGAGCCCGTTGAGCCGCCCTCGGAGTTCGGCTTGGCCTTCTTGTGATGGGCAGCGTGTGCAAATGCGCTCCCGCTCAGCATGAACATGCTCAGCGCGAGGACGGCAAGCCCCGCCACAAGGTTGCGTCTTTCCATGACTTTCCTCCAGTGGTGTTGGTTGTCCACCCGCGCTTCCGGTCTCCGACCGGTTCTCGAAGTCACCCCCCGGCGCCTTCGATGGCGGGACTTATGGACTTGTTAATACAGGCTGCGCCCGCCGTCCGCAAGAAACGGCGACCTGCGTGGGCCGGAAGGACCACCTCGGCCGGACCGCGCGCCGGCGTCCCTCGGACGGCGACGCCATCGACCGCGCGCCGCCGTGCGACAGGCCCCGGGGGCGGCCCCCGACCGCGCGCTTAAAGCCCGAAGGCCCCGGAAGCGGTTGCTCCCGGGGCCTTCGGTGACAGTCTCACTGGTCTCCCAGCCTGTCCTTACGTTCCTCAGTTGGGGAACGTGGGGACCGGCGGTTCGATCGTGAAGTTGGTCGTGTAGGTGGTGTACGGGGCCTCTTCGAGGCTAGCTTCGATGAGGGTCGTACCCGAGGCACACGACGCGTTACCGATGAGAATCATGAAGGCGTTCCCATCGTTGTCGAGTTTGAGCTGTTCGGATTCGCCACCGGTCTCGGTGTGCGGGTAACCCTTTTCGCTCATGGTGATCACTTCGGTGTGGTTGCCGTATTTGCAACGTGAGTACAGCTGTGAGAAGTCCACGTTGACGTATTCCTCGGCAAACACGGGCGGGAACTCGACCTGGACGATCGTCGCCACGTCGCTGTATTCCTCACCCTCGACCTTGGTCGCCGGGGTGGCAAACACGCCAGGCGTCGTGGGTCGCGGCGGCAGCACCGTGAAACCGGTGGTCACCGTCGTGTAGGGCGCTTCCGTGAGGTGCGCGGAGATCAGGCTTTCGCCTGCGGCGCACGAAGGGCCACCGAGAACGACAACTGTGGCGTTACCGTCGTTGTCCAGCGTCGTTTCAACGCTCGACCCCTTGGTGAAGCCCCAGCTGTTGCTTTCCGGCTGGTTGCCGGTCGGCGTCCGCCAGTTCAGATCCTGGTCGCAACGGCTGTAAAGCTCGTTGGCGGAGATCCGGACGTGGTGCTCGGCGTACACTTCTTCGCACTCAACTTCGATGACGTCGGCGACGCTCGACGAGGCGCCGAACTCACCCTGGTCCATGAATGCGTTGGGCGTTGCGTGAACAACACATGTTTCCGCAGAGCCCGAGCCGCCCTCAGTGCGCGGCTTCGCCCTCTTGTGGTGGGTCGCATGCGCGAACGCGGTCCCGCTCACCAAAAACAGGCTGAGCGCGAGGACAGCGAGCCCCGCCAGAAGATTGCGTCTTTCCATGACTTTCCTCCAGTGGTAGTACTTGAACCCGCCTACCCGGTGCAATCCATACTCCAGGTAGCCAGCCCCCATTCGGCGGCTATCCATGGCGGGACTACGGGTCTTATACAGGTTCGTCCACCGCTGCGCAAGTGGCGCACCGGGGATTCCGGCCGCGAGCCCCGGTGCCCTCAGACGCAAAGGGGCCCCGGACGCTTATGCGCCTCCGGAGCCCCGTTGCCGTTGCGGGTCAGAGACCCGCCCCCCGCGATCCTCAGTTGGGGAAAGTGGGTTGCGGTGGTTCGATCGTGAAGTCGGTCGTGTAGGTGGTGTAGGGCGCGCTTTCGAGGCTCGCTTCGATCAGGCTCGTGCCGGCTGCACACGAGGAGTTCCCGACCAGAACCACGAAGGCGTTGCCGTCGTTGTCGAGGTGCAACGTGAAATCTTCGCTGTCTGCGAGCGAGTGCACGTAGCCGTACTGGCTCACGAAGAGCCATTCGATGTGCGGCGAGTTCTTGCACCGCGAGAGCAGCTGCGAGGCGTTGACGTTGACGGGTTCCTCGGCGAACACGGGCGGGAACTCGACCTGGACGATGGTCGCCACGTCGCTGGCTTCCTCACCCTCGACCTTGCTCGCCGGCGTGGCGTACACCCCCGGGGTCGTCGGCCGCGGCGGCAGCACCGTGAAGCCGGTGGTCACCGTGGTGTACGGAGCCGATTCCAGGTGCGCGGAGATCAGGCTTTCACCGGCCGCGCACGAGGGCCCGCCGATCACGATCACGGTCGCGTTGCCGTCGTTGTCGAGCCGCACCCGGAAGCTGGAGCCGTGTCCTTCGCCTTCCCAGGCCGGCGTCCTCCAGTAGAGGCTCTGCTCGCAGCGGCTGTAGAGCTCGTTGGCGCTGATCCGCACGTACTGCTCGGCATACACTTCTTCGCACTCGACTTCGATGATGTCGGCAACGCTCGAGGAGTTGTCGAACTCACCCTGGTCCATGAATGCGTTGGGCAGCGCGTGAACCACGCAGGTTTCGGCCGAACCCGAGCCGCCCTCGGTCTGCGGCTTGGCCTGCTTGTGGTGGGCCGCGTGCGCGAAGGCCGTGCCGCTCAGCAGGAACAGGCTGAGCGCGAGGACCGCGAGCCCCGCCAGAAGATTGCGTCTATCCATGACTTTCCTCCAGTGATTGGTGGAATTCCCGCCCCGGTCCGTCCGTGGCGTCCTCCGGCGCCCGCCCCCCGGCGGGTTCGTGCGAAGGCCTTCCAAAGGGAAAGCTAGCAACCAACCCCGCTTCAGGCAATGGCTCGCGCGGGCCGGCACGCACGGGGCCCGCGGCTCGCCGTGGCCCATCACCGGGTCGCCCCGTCACACGCCGATGCGCCCCCCGCGGCCCCCCGGTGGAGCCTATTCGAAGATCGCCAGGAAGCTGCCCTTGTTGTTTTCGAGGTTGGTCTCGCCGGGCACCGCTTCCACCGATGCTTCGACTTTCGTGGCCGGGCCCGTGGGTATCCCCGTGACCGTCACCTGGGCCGGGGCCGTCTTGCCCGCTTCGAGTTTTTCGATCGTGCCGGAGGACTTGTACTGCTTGCCCCCCGCCGACACCGTCACGGTCACCTTGACGTTGGTGGAGGTCGATTCGCCGGCGTTTTCGACCGACACGCTGAACGTCGGGCTGCCGCCGCCGCTGAGGTGGTTGAGGGCGGGTTCGGGGGCCAGTTCGGTGGACCCGACGCTGACGCCCTTCAGCGCGCTGCCGTGGGTCCCGCCGGTGGTGGGCTGACCCGTGGCGGTCGTCCCGGTGAGACGCGAGCTGACGGTGTTCGGTTCCAGCCAGCCGAGGTTCGGCAGGAAGCGCGAAGGGCTCGTGGCGATGCCGTGCACGCCGTGTTCGGACAGCGACTGCTGGATCAGCGGTGCGGCCCGCTGCGAATACAGCACGTCGGAGGCCAGCAGGATCTGCATCGCACCGGCGATGTATTCGATCGACTGTTTTTCTTTGCCGCCCAGGGCCTTCGGCAGCAGCCCGGTCAGCTTCTCGATCGCTTCCACGCGCAGGTTGTAGGTCAGCAGCAGGTTGCGCTGGGCTCCCTGCATCTCACTGGGAACGCTGAGGCCCTGAACCCGCGAGGCGAACCCCTGCGCCTGGATGCGCAGCTGGTCCACCTGCTCCTCGACTTCCAGCGCCTGCTTGCTCGAGGCCGAGGCGAGGGTCGTGAACAGCGGCGTCGCCACCTGTTCGGCCGATTCCCGCGCGATCTGGCTGACGGACTGGTTGTAGTTCTTCAGGGCCTGCGTTTTTTCGCTTTTGACGCAGCCGTTGACGACCAGCACGATCACGATCAGCAGCGCCACCCCCACGCCGAGGGCCACCCGCCGGCGCACGATCAGCGTGTGCTCGTCCGCACCTCCGGGGCCTCCCGGGCCGGCGCCGCCGGCTCGCGGGCTACGGGGCTGCGGGCGCCGTGGTCGGGGCAGGCGCGCGGCCGGCTGCTGAGCCGTCTCATCCCCGTCGTCGTCAAAGAACGACAAATGTGCCCTTCCTTTGCAGGTACTTCACGAGCAGGCGAAGTATGACTGGCGCTCCCGTCAGCCCGTTTTCTTGCAACTTCGCGCTCATCCAGACCCGTTTCTGGGCCCGTCCGGCAAGGAGTGCCGCCCGCGACGGCGAACGGCCAATCCGGTGGACTCGCAACGGACCCTGATCGAGCGCCGCGCACCTCCCGAGCCCACGCTCGAGGCCCCGACGCGGCGCATCCTCGGGCGCCCCGCCTCCGCCGCCACGCCCTCCAGTGAGCTGGTACTGGAGCGCTACCGCCTGCACCAGCGCCTCGGGGCGGGCGGCTTCGGCGTCGTGTGGCGCGCCTCGGACGAGCTGCTGCAGCGCGAGGTGGCCCTGAAGCGGATCCCCCTCGGAGCCGGGGACGACGGCGAGCGGGCGATGCGCGAGGCACTCGTCTGCGCCCGCCTCTCGCACCCCGCGATCGTGGCCCTGTACGAGGCGTGCGTTCGCGACGGGGCGATGTATCTCATCTCGGAGCTCGTCGAGGGCCGCACGCTCGCGAGCCTGATCGCCGACGGGAGCCTCCTCGACAGCCAGGTGCTCGAGATCGGCATCGCCCTCTGCGGTGCGCTCGCCCACGCCCACGCCCGCGGCGTGATCCACCGCGACATCAAGCCCCACAACGTGCTCGTCCCGGATCGCTGCGAGCAGCCCCACCAGGCGGCCAAGCTGACCGACTTCGGCGGCGCCAGCATGGCCGGCGAGGACATCCTCACCCGCACGGGCGACGTCCTCGGCACGCTGGCCTACATGGCCCCGGAGCAGTCCGAAGGCAAGGCCGCGGGCGAGCCGGCGGACATCTACTCGCTGGCCCTCGTCCTGTACGAGGCCCTCACCGGGGACAATCCCGTCCGCGGCGCCAACCCGGCCGAGACCGCCCGCCGGATCGGCCGTCCACTCGAGCCGCTGACGCGCCGGCGCCCCGATCTCCCCTCCTCGCTCAGCGACGCGATCGACGGCGCCCTCGCGCCCTCCCCCCAGGGCCGCTGCGGCCTGGGGCCCCTGCGCTCCGCGCTCCAGGACGCCCACCAGCACCGCCACCCGGCGCCCACCGGACCGCCCCACGAGGCGCTCCCGGTGACTGCGGCTGGCCGCGACCCGTCCGCTGCATCGCCAGGCCGCTCGCCCCGCCCCCCGCGAGGCCTGGCCGGCCCCCCGCAAGGCCTGGCCCGTCCCTCGCGAGGCAGGCGTGGAGGCCGAGCCCCGCGTGGTCGTCCACGCCGGCGAAGCTCCCCGCACCGGCGCGCCCCGCAGGCTCACCCTGGCCGCCCTGATCGCGCTCTGCTGCTGGGAGGCGATCGCCGGCCGGCCGGGGCTCTCGCTGGTGCTGCTCGTCGCGCTGGGGCCGGCGCTGCTGGTGCTGAGCGGCCACGGACGCAGCGGACGGGTGCCCGTGGGCCGGGTGTCGTGCGCCCTCGCCCCGCTGCTGGGGATCGTCGGCCTGGCGGGCGCCTTCCCGGCGCTCGCGGGACAGGCCCGGAGCGGCTCGGAGCGGGCGTTGCGGGGCGCCCTCGGCTACTGGTGGCTGACCCTAGCCGGACCCCTGCTGGCGTCCCGGCTGTGGCTGCCCGCAGCCCGCCGGCACGCCCGCGACGGCGACGTGGGAGGAATCGGTCGGCCAGGCGGCCACCCACGTCGTCGGCCCCGCACTCAGCCTGGGGGTGCTGCTCGGGGCGCTGCTGTGGGCCGGCGCCGCGCTGGTGCTGCCGTGGATCGTCCGCGGCCGTGAACCACTGCTGGACGCGATCGCCGCCGGCCTCTGGGCGCTGGCTCTTGTGCTGTTCGGACCGATGCTCGACGCAGGTCTCGCCGGGGGCGCCCACACGCAGCCCCGGGGCGCCGTCCTCGGGGCCCTCCTCGGCGCCTGTGTGGCGCTCGCGGGACGTGCCCTGCGGGGCCCTGCGGCCCGACAGTACGCGTAGCATGGCTCCCGAGAGCCGGCGCGTTCGCCGGTCCTAGATCGCCCCCGCCATGAACCTGTTGAAGAGCGTCGAGACGACGATCGCAAACCTCGTCGAGGGGACCTTCGGGCGCATCTTCCGCTCGGAGGTTCGCCCGATGGAACTCGCCCGCAAGCTCGTCCGCGAGATGGACGCCCACCGCACGTTCTCGGTCTCCCGCGTGTATGTACCCAACGAGTACGCGGTGTGGCTGTCGCCCGATGACCGCGACCGCTACCGCGGGATCGAACAGGAGGTGATCGACGAGCTGTGCGGCTACCTGCTCGAGCACGCCCGCCGCGAGGATCTGATCATGGCCTCCCAGCCGCGCGTGTCGTTCCACACCGACGATGACCTCGCGCTCGGGGAATTCGGCATCCAGGCCAGCCTCGTGAGTCCGCCCGAGATGGGCGAGAAGCAGCCCGTTCCGGCCGTCTCGGGACCGGCCGAGCACGGCAACACGATGATCTACAGCGCCTCCGCACGCCTGCGGGGACCGGTCCAGGAGGCCCAGGCCCGCCGCCGCCCTCCGCGGGCCCTGCTGGCGCTCGGCGGGCGCCGGCTGCTGGTCCCCTCCGAGGGCGGCACGATCGGTCGCAGCCGTGACTGCGCGATCGTGCTCGAGGATGCCGGCGTGTCCCGTCAGCATGCCGAGCTGCGCCCGGACGAGGACGGCTGGGTCGTTGAGGACCTCGGCTCCACCAACGGGGTGCTGGTCAACGGCCGCCGGATCCAGGGGGCGCAGGCACTGCAGGACGGCGACCGCATCGAGCTCGGCTCGACGGAGGTCGTCTTCGAACTTGGATGAACTCGGTTGAACCCGTATCCGTCGCCCTCAAGTTCGGCTTCCTGGCCGTCCTCTACCTGTTCCTGCTGTGGGTCGTCCGCAGCGCCCGCCGCGACCTCGGCTCGCGCTCCTCGTCTCCGAGCGGGCCGGATCCGCGTTCCATCCCCCCTGACGCCACCGGCATGTACTCGGCCTCCACGCTCGGCGGCGCCCAGATCGCCGGGCGGGCTCCCCGCCTGGTTGTCGAGCGGGCCCCCGGACACGACGCCGGCATGATCTACGACCTCGACTCCCAGCTGGTCGTGGGCCGCGGCGACCAGGCCGAGATCCGGATCGACGATCCGTTCGCGTCCTCCCGTCACGCACGCGTCTACGAGCAGGGCAACTCGGTCGTGCTCGAAGACCTCGGCTCGACCAACGGCACCTACCTGAACGAGGAGCTGCTCGAGAGCCCTCGGCCGCTGCACCCGGGCGACCGCGTGCGCATCGGCGAGAGCGAATTCAGCTTCGAGGTCGACTGAGCGATGCTCACGGTCGACGAGTACTACACCGGAACCGACACCGGTCGCCAGCGCCGCGCCAACGAGGACTCGCTGTTCGCCCGCACCCCCCTGTTCGTGGTGGCGGACGGGATGGGTGGCGCCCAGGCGGGCGAGGTCGCCTCGCGGATCGCGGTCGAGGCGTTCCAGCCGGGGCTCGCCGACACCGGCCACCCCGAGCACGAGCTCGCCGAGCTGGCTCGCAGTGCCAACGAGCGCATCCATGCGCTGTCCCACTCCAACGCCGAGCAGGCCGGTATGGGGACCACGCTCACCGCCCTGTACGTGGGCGAGCAGGAGGTCTCCATCGCCCACGTCGGGCGACAGCCGCGCCTACTGCCTGCGCGACGGCAAGCTGCTGCGGCTGACCGACGACCACACGCTCGTCGACGAGCTGATGCGCCAGGGGAGGCTGACCCCGGAGGAAGCGGTCGAGCACCCCCAGCGCTCGGTGATCACCCGCGCGCTCGGCCCCGAAGGCGTTGTCGACGTCGACACGCGCTCCTTTCAGGCCCGCGGGGGGGACGTCTACCTGCTCTGCAGCGACGGCCTCACGACGATGCTCTCCGAGGAGGAGATCGCCGCCGCGCTGAACACCCATGCGCGCCTGCGCGACGCGGGCGAGGCGCTGATCAGGGCCGCCAACGACGCCGGCGGCCGCGACAACGTGACCGTGGTGCTGCTGCGCCTGAAGGAGGTGGAGGTGCCGCTTGGAGACGGCGCCGGCGACGGGGACACGGTGATCGGGATGCCCGCGGTCGCCGGCGACACCGACACGGCCGCCCACGGGGCCGCCGGCGACACGGGCCCGGACGCGATCGGCGAGGCCGGGTCGACCGCCACGGCCCTTGCCGACCCGCCCGCTCCCGCGCGCAGGCGCCTGCCCCGCCTGCCGTCGGCCTCGCCGCAACGCCGTCGCCGGCGCGTGCCCCACCTCGGCGGGCTGGTGGTCACGCTGGTGGTGCTGGGGCTGATCGCGGCGGGCGCCTACCTCGCCCTGGAGTCGGTCTACTTCATCGGCACCAACGCCCGCGGCCTCGTGACCCTCTACCAGGGGGTCCCGTACCAGCTCCCCGGCCACATCGAGCTGTACTCGCGCAAATACGTGTCCGGGGTGAGCGCCTCGACGATCCCGGCGGCCCGCCGCAAGACGCTCCTCAACCACCATCTGCACTCCGAAGCGGACGCCGCGTCCCTGATCCGCAGCCTCGAACTGGGCCAATTGGAAGGGGGGGAATAGCGCGCCGTGAATCGCCCCATAATGCGGCTGTTCGCGTTCGTGGCGGTGCTGTTCGCCCTGCTGGTGGCGTTCACCTCGCGGTGGACCGTCTTCGAAGCCTCCTCGCTGCGCGACAACCCGCTCAACGCCCGCCAGCTGCTCGAGCAGGAACGGATCAGCCGCGGTGAGATCCTGGCCGCCAACGGGACGGTGCTGGCTCGCAGCCTCCAGGGCCGCGAAGGCACCTACACGCGCACCTACCCGACGGGCTCGCTGTTCGCCCACCCCCTGGGCTACTACTTCACGAACCTCGGCGCCACGGGTCTGGAGAAGTACCGCAACGACGTGCTCGAGGGAGCGACCCGGAGCAACCTCCAGACCGTCCTCAACCAGCTCCAGGGCGTCAAACCGGCCGGCGACAAGGTCATCACGACGCTCGACCCGTCCGCCCAGCGGGTCGCCCAACAGGCCCTCGGCGAACACCACGGCGCGGTCGTGGCGCTCGACCCGCTCACGGGGGCGGTGAAGGTGATGGTCTCCAACCCCTCCTACGAACCGAACGCCCTGCGCTTCCCCGGAGGTCTCGCCCACGTCGCCCGCAGCGGCTCCGGGGCGCTCGTCAACCGCGCCGCCCAGGACGGCTACGCACCGGGCTCGACCTTCAAGGTGGTCACCGCCACGGCCGCCATCGACAGCGGCCGCTACACCCCCGAATCGACCGTCAGCGGCCGTGACGGGGTGTTGATCTCCGGGCTGCAGCTGTCCAACGACGACCACGAGAACTTCGGCCAGATCACCCTCACCGAAGCGCTCGTGCACTCCGTCAACACGGTCTACGCCCAGGTCGCCGTGAGTCTCGGCAAGCGCGTCCTCGGGACCTACATGCGCCGCTTCGGCTTCAACCGCGAGCCCCAGCTCGACTACCCCGCCACCGAAATGTCGGTCAGCGGCGAGTACTACAACGGGCGTCCGATACCGCCCACGAGCCCCCGGGTGGACGTCGGCCGCATGGGCATCGGCCAGGACAAACTCGAGGTCACCGCCCTGCAGATGGCCCAGGTCGCCTCCGCGGTGGCCGACGGCGGTCGCCTGATGGTGCCCCACCTCACGAGCAGGATCGTCGACCCCGAAGGACGCACGGTGCAGACGATCGGCCCCCGGCTGCAGTCGGTCGTCATGAAGCGCTCCACCGCGAGCTCGGTGGCGGGGATGATGCAGAAGGTCGTGGAAGAAGGAACCGGCACCCCGGCTCAGATCCCGGGCGTCGCCGTAGCCGGCAAGACCGGTACCGCCGAGACCCAGATCGGCAACGCGATCAACAACGTCTGGTTCATCGCCTTCGCGCCCGTCAGCGCCCCGCGCGTGGCCGTCGCGGTGACGCTCCAGGGCGTCCCCGGGCAGGGCGCCGCGTTCGCCGCCCCGGTCGCCAAGGAAGTCATGGAAAGCCTGCTGCGATGATCGAGCCGGACACCATCATCGACGGCCGCTACCGGGTGATCTCGCGCCTGGGCTCGGGCGGAATGGCCGACGTGTACCTCGCCCAGGACCAGCTCCTCGGGAGGCATCTGGCCGTCAAGGTCCTGCACCACCACTTCGCCGAGGACCACGAGTTCGTCGAGCGCTTCAAGCGCGAGGCCTCCTCCGCGGCGGCGCTCTCGCACCCGAACATCGTCGGCATCTTCGACCGCGGCGAGTGGAACGGCACCTACTACATCGCGATGGAGTACGTCGCCGGACGCTCGCTGAAGGCGATCATCCGCGAGGACGGCGCACTGGACCCCGTGACCGCGATCGACATCGTCGTGCAGATCCTGCGGGCGGCACGCTTCGCCCACCGTCGCGGCGTCATCCACCGCGACCTGAAGCCCCACAACGTGATCCTCGACGAAGAGGGCCGGGCGCGCGTGACGGACTTCGGGATCGCCCGTGCCGGCGCCTCGGACATGACGCTCACCGGGTCGGTGATGGGGACGGCCCAGTACCTGTCCCCGGAGCAGGCCCAGGGGTTCGCCGTCTCGAGCGCCTCGGACCTCTACTCGGTGGGGGTGATCCTGTACGAGCTGCTCACCGGGGCGGTGCCGTTCGAGGGCGAATCGGCGGTCGCGATCGCCTACAAGCAGGTCTCGGCGGCCCCCCGCCCGCCGAGCGAACTGAACCCCGTCATCCCCCCTTCGCTGGACGCCGTCGTGATGCGGGCCCTGGCCAAGGACCCCGCCCAGCGCTACGCCGACGCAGACGAGCTGATCGTCGCGCTCGAACACGAGCGCGAGGTCCTACGCGCCTACCAGGGCGCCGCCATCCCCGCCGGCTATCCGGCCGCGACCGCCCTGGCCGAGCCGCCCGCGACCGGCTCGATGCTGGTCGTGCCGCCGATGGGACCCCCGGCCGAGGAGGAGCCCCCGGACGAGGAGCACGGCCGGCGGCGGTGGTGGCTGTGGCCGGTGCTGGCAGCCGTCCTGGTTGCGGCGGCCGCGGCCGTGCTGCTGCTCACCGAGGGCAACAAGGAGGTCACGGTGCCGCGCGTGGTGGGCCAGACCGAACAGGCGGCGATTCTCGGCCTGCGTCGCGCCGGCCTGCAGGCGAACCCCACGCTCGCCCCCAGCGTGCGCGTGGCGACCGGCCTGGTCGTGACCCAGTCCCCGCCCGCGGGCAGTTCCGCGGGCAAGGGCTCGACGGTCAAGATCGTCGTCTCCGGAGGCCCCGCCAACGTGGCCCTGCCCGACGTCCACGGACTGCACGCCACCGAAGCCAGCGACCGCCTGCACGGGGCCGGCTTCGTCCCTGAGGTCCACAACACGGCGAGCCCAACCGTCCCCGCCGGGGTCGTGATCGGCACCGAACCGCCCGCCGGCACGGTCGACCGTCAGGGCAGCACCGTGATCGTGCTCGTTTCCAGCGGCCCGGCGCTGGTCACCGTCCCGGACGTGACGGGTGAGAACCTGTCCTCGGCGCAGGCCGCGATCTCCAACGCCGGCCTGGCCAACGGCACGGTGACCCGCGAACCATCCTCGTCGCAGTCGCCCGGGAACGTTCTCAGCCAGGAACCCAAGGCCGGCAGCGAAGTGCGCTCGAACACGAAGATCAACCTGGTCGTGGCCGAAGCGCCGAAGGCCAAGAAGGTGGCCGTCCCCACGGTCGTGGGCCGTAGCGAGCTGTCGGCCGAAGAAGCCCTCGAACGCGTCGGGCTCGGCTCGTCGGTGTCCTCGGTGGTGACGGGCGAAGCCGACGACGTGGGCAAGGTCCTGCGCCAGAGCCCCAGCGGCGGCACCCACCTGCCCAAGGGGAGCACGGTGAGGATCTTCGTGGGCGTCTCCGGCGGAGGCTCCACCACTCCCACCACGACCACGCCGACGACCACCACTCCGACGACCCCCAGCCAGAGCGGGGCCCAGGCGCCGTGACCTCGACCAACGGGCACCACCGCGAGCGGGCGCTGCGGGTGGCGGTCCTCGCCGGGGGGCGGTCCTCCGAGCACGAGGTCTCGCTGTCCTCGGGGCGGGCGGTGCGCGACGGGCTGCTGTCAGCCGGTCACGAGGTCCTGTGGGTTGAGATCTCCCGCGAGGGCGAGTGGCACCGCGACGGCGAGCTGCTCAGCCCCACGCCGGGCCGCGGGCTGCTCGCGGCCGACGTCGCCTTCCCCGTGCTCCACGGGCCCTTCGGCGAGGACGGCACCGTCCAGGGGATGCTCGAGACGCTCGACATCCCCTACGTCGGCTCCGACGTGGCCGCCTCGGCCGTGAGCCTCGACAAGGTGCTCTTCAAAGAGCTGATGCGCGGGGCCGGGGTCCCCCAGGTCGACTTCGTGGGGCTGTCCCTCGCGGCCCATCGGACCTCGGGTGAGGAGCCCGGCGCGGGCGTCCTGGAGCGCCTCGGCCTGCCGGTGTTCGTGAAGCCGGCCCATCTCGGCTCATCCGTCGGGATCGTCAAGGTCGAGGCCCCCGGGGAGCTGGCGGGGGCGATCGAGCAGGCCTTCGCCCACGACGAGCGCGTGATCGTGGAGGCGGCCGCCGGCGGGAGCGAGGTCGAGTGTGCCGTGCTCGGGGGACCCACCGGGTCGCCGCCGGGCTCTGCGGAGGACGCCCCGCTGACGCTCGCCTCCCCGCTCGGGGAGATCGTCTTCGGGGGACAGTTCTACGACTACGAGGCCAAGTATTCGCCGGGGGGGATGCAGCTGATCGTGCCCGCCCGCATCTCCGCGACGGCGGAGCGCCGCGCCCGCGAGCTGGCGCTCGAGGTGTTCGCCGCCTGCGGCTGTCACGGACTGGCGCGGGTGGATTTCTTCGTGGACGGCGAGGAGGTGCTCGTCAACGAGCTCAACACGATGCCCGGCTTCACCCCCACGAGCGTGTACGCAAAGCTGATCGGGGCCGCCGGCATCTCCTATCCGGAACTGGTCGAGCGCCTCTGCCGACTGGCCGTCGAGCGCCATCGGCGGCTGGCCGCGCTGCGCCGCTAGGCCTCAGCGGAACAGCGACACCTCGGAGATCGCCGCCGACTGGTGCCCGGGGGGGAGGGCCGTGATCCACAGCAGGTAGTAGCGGTAGGCGGCCCCTCCCAGCCGGATCGGGATCCGTTCGGAGCTGACCACGTGGGGGGTCGAGGCGACCGGACCCTTCCACCCGCGCGCAGTCAGCGGCACGGAGCTGCCGTAGGGGTAGTCGAGGTTGATGTGGTTGGCGACGTAGACCTGCATCGGAAAGCCGGGCGTCGGCGTCTGGACCTCGACCGCCCGCGCCGACAGCTTCGGGGCGGCGTCGAGGTACACGCCCAGTCCGACACCGCCGGCCTTTTCGAGCGTCCCCGAGTAGTACTGCTCGGTGGTCCAGGTGGTGTTGGGGTCGTCGTCGACCACGTTGCCGACGAGGTCGCGGTCTTCCGGTCCCGTGCCGAAGGGGTTGTAGTCGTGGGCCGCGTCCTGGGCCAGGGCCACCTCCTGCAGTCCGCTGCTCGGCGGCGGCGTCGAGGCGGCGTCCCCGGCTCCGCGGTGGGTCAAGCCGAAGGCCGCCAGCAGCGCCCCTGCGGCGGCGGCGAACACGACCGCTGCCACCGCCGCGGTCACCCACCCGCGGTGGCGCACCCGCCACGGCACGCGCCCGCGGGCGTCCCCCGGCAGCGTCCGCAGGATCGAGGTCACCTCACCCGTGGCCTGGCCCGAGCGTGAGGTCTCCAGTGCCAACGCCTGCTCGAGGTCCGCGGCCATGCTGTCGGCGTCCGCATAGCGCTGCGCCGGATCCTTGGCCGTGGCCCGCTCGACGACCGCCGCGGTGGCGGCCGAGACCCCCGGCCGCAGGCGCTGGACGTCGGGAACCTGCTCGCGCACGTGCTTCATCGCCACAGCCACCGCGGACTCACCGTGGAAGGGCACGTCGCCGGTGAGCATCTCGAACAGCACGATGCCGAGCGAGTAGAGGTCGGAGCGGCCGCTCACCGGCTCGCCGAGCGCCTGCTCGGGGGCGATGTAGTCGGTCGTCGCGAGCACCCTGCCGGGCATCGTCAGCGCCGCCTCGGTGAGCGGCCGGGCGATCCCGAAGTCGGTGATCTTGGCCGTTCCTTCCTCGGTGATGAGGACGTTCTGCGGCTTCACGTCGCGGTGCACGAGGTCTTGCGCGTGGGCCGCTCCGAGCGCCCGCGCCAGCTCCAGCGCGTAGGCCACCGCCCGTGGGATCTCGAGCGGCCCCTCGCGCCGGATCAGCTCCTTGAGCGTCTCGCCTTCGACGTACTCGAACACGATGTAGGGGCACGCCGAGGAGGGCTCCGAGCCCTCCCCGTCCGGGTCCCCGGGCTGCTCGCCGGCATCGATCACCGTCACCACGTGGGGGTGGCTGAGGCGGGCCACCAGGCGCGCCTCGCGGCGAAAGCGCTCGAGCTGGTCGGCGTCGGCCGCCACGCCGGGGTGCAGCAGCTTGATCGCCACCGGGCGCTCGAGCACGGTGTCGAAGGCGCGGTAGACGGTGGACATCCCGCCACGGCCGACGACCGCCTCAAGCCGGTAGCGACCGCCGATCGACTCACCAAGGACAGGCATCGTTGCTGGACCGTATTTTCCAGCTACCGACCGGCGCCCGCCCGCAGCACGACCAGGCCGGCCAGCGCGCCGCGGTAGAGCGCGAACGGCGCCGGCGGGCACTCCCGCATGCGCCCCCCCAGCAGTCCGCCGGCGGCGAGCGTCGAGCAGAAGGCCGCCCCCGCCCCGGCCGCCATCGCTCCTCGCAGCCCCGCCGGCACCCCCCTGCGGCGCAGCCGCAACCCCTGCAGCAAGCCCGCCCCGGCGATCACGGGAAGCGCCACGGTCCACGAGAGCCTGTGCGCGTCCGCACGGGCGAAGCCCCGCCAACGCGCCGCGCTGATCGTGGCTCCGCTGCGGGATATGCCGGGGATCAGCGCAACGGCCTGGGCGAGCCCGACCGCCAGCCCGTCGCCCGCGACGGCCTCCTCCAGCCGACGGTCCGCGTCGGGGCCGCCGCCCGGGTCCCGTTCCCGGACGCGGTCTCGACGGCCCCGCGCGTGCAGCTCGGCCGCGAGCATCCCGGCCGACCCGGCCGCGAGTGCCACCGCGATCGCCAGCGGGCCGCCGAGCTCCCGTTCGATCGCCGGGCCGAGCGCCAGCCCGGCCAGCGCCGGGGGCGCGAGCGCGAGCACCAGCACGGCCGGCCGCGAACGCCAGATTCGGCGCGCGTCGCTCGCCAGCTCCCGTCCCGCCAGCAGCGTCAGGGCCGCCGCCGTGCCCCCGTGGAGGGCCACCTCGAAGCCCTTGCGCAGCTCGTCGTCGAGCTCGTCGTAGCCCCAGCCCGCGAGCCAGGGCACGAGCGTCGTGTGCGCCGAGGAGGAGATCGGCAGCAGCTCCGTGGGCCCCTGCAACAGGCCCAGGGCGACGGCGTGTCGTACCGGCAGCGCCCGCTCAGCCAGCCGCATCGGTGGCGGGGCGCCTTCGGTCCCGCCGGCGGCGCACGATCAGGTACACGATCCCGACCACGATCAGGGCGAGGAGCACGTAGTCCACCCACTCGAAGGCCTTGCGGGCCGTTTTCCAGTCGCTCCCCAGGGCTTCTCCCGCGAGCGCCAGTGGGACCACCCAGAACACGGTTCCGATCAGCGAGTAGACGGTGAAGGGGATCAGCGGCATACGCGCGATCCCGGCCGGCAGCGACACAAACGCCCGCACCACGGGAATCACGCGCCCGAACGCGACCACCGGGTCCCCGTGCCGGCGGAACCAGCGGTCGGCCTTCTCGATCTGGGCCGGGCCCATGTGGAAACGGGCCCCGTGACGTTCGAACAGCTCCAGCCGCCCACCCCTCCCGACGGCGTAGGCCAGCCACGAGCCCACGATCGTCCCGAGCACGCCTGCCAGCACGATCCCCAGCGTCGTCATGTGGTGGCTGGTGCCCGCCTGCGCGGGGTCGGCGACCGCGAACCCGGCGAACAGCATCACGGCCTCAGAGGGGATCGGGATGCAGGCGCTCGACAGCGCCATCAGGGCGAAGATCCCGGGCAGCCCGGCTTCTCCGACGAACTTCGCCGTTTCGTTGACGATCGTTTCGGAGACCGAGGCGAGCACGACGATGGTGGCCAGCACGGCGGGACACGATACTGGCGCCGGTCCGCGCGGAGGGCCGCATCGGGCCTCATGAACGGAAGCTCATCGAGCGCCGGGCGCCGCGCCGGCTGGGCGGGCGGCTAGCTTGAGGCGCCATGCGCGTCTGGGTCGACCTCACGAACAGCCCCCACGTGCTCGTCCTGCGCCCCTTGATCGAGCTGCTGCGCGCGGACGGGCACGAGGTCAGCGTGACCGCCCGCGACTTCTCCCAGACGCTGGAGCTGTGCGACCGCTTCGGGATCGAGCACACGGCCATCGGCCACCACCGCGGCGAGCGGATCGGCTCGAAGGCGATCGGCCTCACCTCCCGCTCGCTGGCACTGGTTCGCTGGGCCCGTCGCCGGCGACGCCCCGGGGCCCCGCCGTTCGACCTCGCCCTCGGGCACGGCTCCAACGACATCAGCGTGGCCGCGGCGGCGCTGCGGATCCCCAGCGCGACGATGTTCGACTACGAGTGGGCGACCGTCCAGCACTCGATCAACTGCCGCCTCGCACGCGCGGTGGTGGTGCCCGAGGCGATTCCCCCGGAGCGCCTGGCCCGCTACGGCGCCACGCGTAAGCTGCGCCGCTACGAGGGCCTCAAGGAGGAGTACTACCTGAGCGACTTCGAGCCCGACGAGCAGGTGCTCCACCAGCTGGGCCTCGTCCGGCAGCGGCCGCTGGTGGTGGTCCGCACACCGCCGGAGCTGTCCCTCTACCACCGCTTCGGCAACGACCTGTTCGCCGCGCTGCTGGAGCGCCTTGACGCCGCCGCCGTGGGCGACGGGCTGCAGTGCGTGGTGTTGCCGCGGGCGGACTCGCAGCGGGCGGCGCTGGCCGAGATGCACGGGCTGCTGGTGCCCCGCCAGGTGATCGACGCGCAGTCGCTGTGCGCCTTTGCGGACGCGGTGGTCTCGGCCGGAGGGACCATGAACCGTGAGGCCGTGGCCCTCGGCACGCCCGCGTATACGACCTTCGCCGGGCGCATGGGCGCCGTCGACGAACGCCTCATCGCCGAGGGCCGTCTGCGCCCGCTCACGAGCCCCGAGGAGCTCGACCTGGGGGCGCGCGCGGGCACGCCCGCGCCGGCCCGCGTGCGCAGGGATCCCCGGGTACTGCTCGAACTCGCGCTTAGCGCGCTCTAGGCCAGGCGGCCGAAGCCCGGCGATATTTGCCGTCTAGGTCGCCTTCTGGCCGTACAATCCCCTGCGATGCGCCGACGTTTGCGTTCGGCGGCCCTACCGCTCCACCGATACATGCTCGCGCAGCTGGCTGTCGATGGAGTGCTCGTCGGGCTCGCGTACTACCTCGCCTTCCAGCTGCGCTTCAACAGCGGCCCGCCGCGCTATTACGCGCACCTGCGCGAAGACACGATCTGGTGGGTGGTGGCGCTGAGCGTGGTCGTGCTGATGCTGTTCCGCGTCTACCAGCGCCGCTATCGCTTCGCCGGCCAGCGTGACTACGAGACGCTCGTAAAGGCCGTGATCGCGATCGTGCTGCTCACCGCCGTGGCGATCGAGGTGCTGCGCCCGGTGGACCGCTACCCCCACCGCAGCACGGTGGCGGTGGTGCTGCCCAACGGGGTCATCGTCCTGTTCTTCCTGCTCGCGGTCGTGTTCCTGGTCGGCCTGCGCGCGATCGTCCGCAGCATCTACGAGCGCCGGCCCCTGGCCGCCTTCCGCGGCGAGGGCCGGGGCCAGCGGTCGGTCCTGATCGCCGGCGCGGGGGAGGGCGGGCGGATGGTCGTCCGCGAGATCCTCCGCAACCGCGAGCTCGGGCT
Source organism: uncultured Solirubrobacteraceae bacterium (assembly GCA_963742395.1). Taxonomy (GTDB): domain Bacteria; phylum Actinomycetota; class Thermoleophilia; order Solirubrobacterales; family Solirubrobacteraceae; genus Palsa-744. The sequence goes on from CAVUME010000009.1 coordinate 276,517, forward strand.
GGCGCCGGTCGGGTTCCTCGACGACGACCCGCGCAAGCGCGGCCTGCGCATCGACGGCGTGCCCGTGCGGGGGAACACGGAGGCCGATCTGCCGCGCATCCTCGACAAGGCCGAACCGGACGAAGTGATCATCGCGATCCCCTCCGCGCCCGGCTCCACCCGCGCTCGCATCGTGCGCGAGTGCCGTACGCGGGGGATCCCGGTGCGGACCCTGCCGACGGTGTTCGAGCTCCTGCAGACCCGTGGGGCCCTGGCCCGGCAGGTGCGCGAGGTGCGCGTCGAGGACGTCCTCGGCCGCGAGCCCGTGCACATGGAGCTCGAGCGGGTGGGCGCCTACCTGACCGGGCAGGTCGTGCTGGTGACGGGCGCAGGCGGCTCGATCGGGTCCGAGCTGTGCCGCCAGATCGCCCGCGTGGAGCCCCACCGGATCGTGCTCGTCGACCACGCCGAGGACAACCTCTTCTCGATCCAGCGCGAGCTCGAGGACGAGCGCCACGTGCCGCCCTCGATGCTGGCGGCGGTGCTGGCCGACTGCAAGGAGGAGGAGCGCATGCGGGAGGTGATCACCGAGTATCGCCCCTCGATCGTCTTCCACGCCGCCGCCTACAAGCACGTGGGCCTGATGGAGGCCAACCCGGTGGAGGCCGTCCGCAACAACGCGATCGCCACCCGCGTGGTGGCCCACGTCGCCGGCCAGTTGGACGTGCGCCGCTTCGTGCTCGTGTCGACCGACAAGGCCGTCACGCCGGCAACCGTGATGGGCGCCTCCAAGGCGCTCGCCGAGTTCGCCCTCGAGGCCGCCACCGCGCGCTTCGGAGGCACTCGCTACGCGGCCGTTCGCTTCGGCAACGTGCTCGGCTCCTCCGGCAGCGTGGTCCCCATCTTCCGCCGCCAGATCGAGCGCGGCGGTCCGATCACCGTCACCGACGAGCGCATGACCCGCTACTTCATGACGATCCCCGAGGCGGTCCAGCTGATCATCCGCTCCGGCTCCCTGATCGGCGAGCCGCGACCCGCACCGACCCCTGATGTCTCCGGCGGCAGGCTGGCCGCGCGGCGGATCTCCCCCCGGCCCGGCGCCGAGGTGTTCGTGCTGGACATGGGCGAGCCCGTTCGCATCGTCGACCTGGCCCGCGCGATGATCGATCTCTCGGGCCTGGATCCGGAACGCGACATCGACATCGAGATCGTCGGGCGCCGTCCCGGGGAGAAGCTCACCGAGGAGCTCTTCAACGGCTACGAGCGGCCGATGCCCACGGCTGCCGAGAAGATCCTGCGGGCCGAGCGCGAGCCGCTCGCCGCGGAGCAGGTGGAGGCGATGTTCGCCGAGATCGGGCTGCTCGTGCTCGAGGGCGACGCGGCCGGCCTGGCGGCCAAGGTCGCCGCCCTGTCCGCGGTCCGGCGTGAGCCTCCCGAGGTGGAGACGGCGCCGTTGGCCGATGAGGAGATCCTCAGCCCAACCGGCAACTCGGCGCCTGTTCCACTCATAAACTCCCCGCGAGCATGACCTTCCTACCGACCGCGCTGTCGCTGTCGAACTCGTTCACGAAGGTCGGAGCGATCGCAGCCTTCGTGGCGATCCTCGGCATCGCGGTCCTGTCCCTGCTCGTCTTCTCCCAGGCGCGGGAGATCAAGCGCCTACGAGAGTGGGCCGGGCGGGCCCCCGAGCGCGACGCCGAACACGAGCAGCGCGTGGCCGCCGCCGCGGCGGTGCGGGTCCAGCAGCAGCAACAGCAGCAGGTCACCGGCGTACAGGCCGTGCGTCCCGTTCAGGGCGTGCCGCTCCCGCCCGGGCAGCAACCGAGGCCCACCGCCACCCCGGGCGCCCCGCCCCTGCCCCCGCCGGCGGCCAGCCCACTCGTGACCGCCTCTGTCCCGGGTGCCCCCGCCGCCGCCCAGGCCGGGCAGCCCGGCGCGGCGCCCTCCTCCCCGGCGGGCGTCCCCCGTCCGCTCACCGCGGCCACCGCAGCGGCCGCCGCCGGTCAGGCCGGCGCTGTCGGCGCCGGGGCCCCCAACCAGGCCGGATCGCCGGCATCGCCGGCGCCCGCAGCCGTGCCCGGTGCTCCCGCCGCTGCGCCTTCCGGCACGCATCCCCCGGGATCCGCCAACAACGTCCAGCCGGGCCGGGCCCCCGCTCCGGGGCAGCCCGTGGTCGGAGGCCGACGGGACTCGCCGGCCCCACAGGCCCCGCCGGGCCAGCCAGCGGCACCCGGCCAGCAGCTCCCGCCGGGCCAGCAGGCGGCGCCCGTGCACGCGGCGGGCGCTCCCGCCGCCACGCCCGCGCGCCCGGGCGCCCCGATCGCGGCTCCCGCTTCGGCCGCCGCCACGGCGCAGGCTTCGCGGGTCGCCGGCAGCCCCCCCGACCAGGCTCCCGCAGCCGCCGGCCCGCACGCGGCCGACAGCGCCGCCGAGATCCGGGCCGGAGCGCTCGCCGCCCGCTCGCCGGCGCCGGCCACCGCCGCGGCCGTAGCGGGTGGTCCGGGGGCTCCTCCGCGCTCGCCGTCACCGCCGCTGCGGCCCGTCAACACTCCCGGGCCGCCGACCTCCGGGTCCTCGCCCGGGAGCCCGGTGGCCTCCCCCCGGAGCCCCGCGGAACCCCTGCCCGCCGGCGCCGAACGCTTCCCGCCCGCTCCCGCCTCGGGCGACGGCCGCGCGCGCCCGGCCACCGCCGCCGCACGCGAAGCCCCGCCCCTGACGGCGACCGGGGAGAAGGGGCCGATCACCCGCCACCGTGCAGGCCGTGGCAGCTCTGGAAGGTCCTCGGCCCGCAAACGGCTGCTGCTGATCGGCGCCCTGGTCGTGGGCATCGTCGTGGTGGTGGTGATCGTGACCTCCGCCGGTGGCGGGTCCAGCCCGCAACACGGAGCGACCCCGACGACCACCGTCACCCACGTCACCGGCGGCCATCACTCGCACGGCTCGAAGGGCAGCTCGGGGCACGCGAGCCTCTCCGCCGCCGCCAAGGCCGCGATGACGGTGACCGTCCTCAACGGCACCGAAACGGAAGGTCTCGCCCACCGCACCGCGGCGGAACTGCAGCGGGACGGGTACTCCCAGGCCACCCCGCTCGGCGGCAAGCCGAGCGGTACCAATCCGGCCACCGTGGTGGAGTACGCGCCCGGCCAGCGGACCGACGCCGAAGAAGTGGCTCGCGCCCTTTCCAAGAGCACCGTGCAGCCGCTCGAAGAATCGGTCTCCGCGCTCGCCGACTCGGCCCAGGTCGTAGTGATCATGGGCGCCGACTCGGGCGCCACGGGCCGATAGCCGGCTTCCTCGATATCCCCGAGCGCTCGGTCAAGCCCCGCGAGCGTGGCATCACCCACGTGATCGACCGGGGCATGTCGGTGGCCGAGGTCGACAGCCTGCTGGAGGTCTCCTGCGCGATGGTGGACCTCGTCAAGCTCGGCTGGGGAACCGCCGTGGTGAGCCCCAACCTGCAGGCCAAGCTGGAGCGCTATGCCTCGGCCGGAGTGCCGGTCGTGCTGGGCGGGACCCTGACCGAGATCGCGATCCGCCAGGGCCGGGTGGAGGGCCTGGTCGAGTGGATGCGCGAGCTCGGGTTGCGCCACGTCGAGGTCTCCGACGGGACGATCGCGCTCGACGGGGACGTGAAGCGCGAACTGATCGAACGCCTCGCGAGCGAGTTCACGGTGCTGTCGGAGGTCGGTAGCAAGGACGCGGAGTTCATCATGGCCCCCTATGTGTGGGTGGAAGAGATCGAACGGGACCTCGCGGCGGGAGCCTGGAAGGTGATCGCCGAGGCCCGGGAGTCCGGGACGGCCGGGATCTACCGCGCCACCGGCGAACCGAGGACCGGGCTGATCGAGGAGATCGCCCACGCCGTCGACCCGGAGAGGCTCATCTTCGAGGCTCCCCAGCGCGAGCAGCAAGTCTGGCTGTTGCGTCACTTCGGCAGCGAGTGCAACCTCGGCAACATCGCCCCCGCCGACGTACTCTCGCTCGAGACGCTGCGCCTGGGCCTGCGCTCCGACACGGTCGAGGACTTCGCGCGGGGCGGCTCCGATTGAGCAGTGCCGGCGCGGACGCAGGCCGTCTCGCTCCCGCACCCAATGGCGCCTCGAACGCTCGCAGAGGTCCCCCCGACGCGCTTGCAAGCGTGGTCCTCGGGTGCCTGGTCCTCGCGTGCCTGGGCGCCTTCTTCCTGACCCAGCGGCTCAAGCACACGCCCACCGCGGTACAGACCTTCGAGCTCACGCCGGTGTTCTCCCCGTACCCGGGCTCCCGTCTGAAACAGGAGGCGATCTCGTTCAAGCTCAAGCAGGCGGACTCGGTGACGGTGACGGTCATCGACTCCGAAGGCGACGTCGTCGCGACGCTCGTCCGGGGGCGCCGGCTCCCCCGTTACAAACAGTTCTCCCTGCGCTGGAACGGCCGTCGGGGCATCGCCCGCATCCATCAGCTCACCCGCACCCCCAGCGGCCGCCTCGTGCGTGGTGGCCCTGCCCGCGGGGCCGCTGGCCAAGCCGGGTGACTACCGGGTCGAAATCCACCTGCACGACCAGCACCGCACGATCCGCTCGCCCCGCAGCTTCGCGCTGGTGGCGCCGTGAACGCGGACGCGCCGGCGCTGGCCACGAAGCTGCCCTCGGCGGGCGTGCTGGTGCTCGCGGTGCTCGGCGCCGCCGCTGCGATCGGCGCGCTGGCGCTGGTGATGCGACGCCGCGAGGAGGCCCTGCCGATGCTCGCCGTGTTCGCCCTGCCCTTCCGCGTGCCGATCTCCAGCGGGGGGCGCACGGTCAACCTGCTCGTTCCCCTGTACCTGGTCGTGGCGGCTGGCGTCCTCGCCGTCCTGCTCCCAGCGGTGCTCGAGGCTCGCCGCACGGGGAGCTTGAGGGTCCGCCGGCCGCGCCGCGAACTGGCCTTCTGGGGCACCCCTGCCGGGATGACGTGGCTGCTGGGCGCCAGCGTGCTGCTGTACGCGCTGCAGAGCATCTACTCCAGCGACGCCGCCAAGGGGGGCGAGAACCTGCTCTTCTTCTACCTCCCCTTCGGGCTGCTGTTCGTGCTCCTGTCGATGGTCCGCTGGAGCCGCGAGCTGCTGCTGCGATGTCTGGCCATCGCGGTCGCCGAGGCCGTCCTGTTCGCCGGCGTGGGGTTCGTCGAGTACGCCCGCAAGTCGCTGTTCCTGAACCCGAAGGTCGTGGCGGCCAACGACTTCGACAACTACTTCCGCGTCAACTCGGTGTTCTTCGACCCGAGCGTCTACGGCCGCTTCCTGGCGCTCGTGATGATCGCCGTCAGCACGGTCGTGCTGTGGACCTCCAACCGCCGCGTCGTGGTCGCCGGCGCGTGCGTGCTGGCGTGGCTGCTGGCGGGGCTCGTGACCAGCTTCTCGCAGTCCAGCATCGCCGCGCTGCTGCTCGGCCTGGCGGTGCTCGGCGGGTGGCGCTACGGCCTGCGGGCGACCCTGATCACGGTCGCGGGCGTGCTCGTGCTCGCGCTCGCGGTCCTGCTCGCCGCGCCCAAGAGCCTCCACTTCGGCCTCAAGGGATCATCCGGCTCCACCAGCAATGCCACCAGCGGCCGCTCCACGCTGATCGAAGGCGGACTGAAACTGTTCACCAAACGACCGCTCCAGGGCTACGGGTCGGGGTCGTTTGAAACCGAGTACCGGAAGGTCTCGGAAACGACCAACCAGAACGCGGTCTCGGCGTCGCACACGATCCCCGTGACGATCAGCGCCGAGCAGGGCATTATCGGGCTGGCGGTGTACCTGGCGTTTCTCGTGAGCGCCTTCGCGGTGCTGTTCACGAACGCCGGGCGCTCGCCCCCGCGGATCGCGATCGCGGCCTGCTTCGCCGCCCTGGTGCTGCACACCTGGACCTACGCCGACTTCCTCGAGGATCCCTTCACCTGGACCCTGCTGGCGGTCGGCGCGGCGCTTGCACGCGGCGCCGCCCCGCGCCCGCCGGAGCCCGTGGCGGAGCCCCTCGAGGCCCAGGCGGTGGGGCCGTGAGCTTGCTCGCCAGAAGCGTCTGAGGGCCTGTGCTGGGCTACCTGAAGCGCCTGGTGGTGTCGGGCGCGGCGTATCAGTTCGGGGACATCCTCGCCAAGGGCCTGGCGCTGCTGACGCTGCCGCTGTACACCCGGCACGTCAGCCCCGAGGGCTACGGCGCCGCGGAAACGCTGCTGACCGCCGTGATCCTGGTGAGCATCCTGCTGCGCGGCGGGGTGGGGGAGGCGTTCATCCGCTTCTACTTCGACGACGACGACCAGGAGCGGCGCAACCGCATCGCACGCACGGCCACCGCCACGGTGGCATGGACCACCACCGTCGCCTCGCTGGTCGCGGTCGCCTTCGCCGGCCCGCTCTCGGAGGCGCTGCTCGGCTACCACGACCCGCTCCTGATCGACTGCGCCATCCTCGGGCTGTGGGCCTTCACGAACCTCGAGATGGCCTACGCCCAGCTGCGGGTCGACGAACGCAGGCGCACGTATCTCTACGCCTCCGCAGCCAACGTGCTGTTGAGCGTGAGCTTCACGGTCACGCTGGTCGTGTTCGCGGGCCAGGGCGCCCGCGGGCTGCTGCTGGGTAACTTCGGCGCCTCGGCCGTGATCGTGCTCGCCCTGTGGTGGGTGCTGCGCCGGCGCTTCTCGCTGCGGGCCCGGCTTGAGCGACCTGCGCGCGATGCTCCATTTCGGGCTGCCCACGGTGCCGGCAGACGCCAGCGTGTACGCGCTGCAGGTGGTCGATCGCTTCTACCTGTTCCGCCACTACTCGCACACCTCGGCGGGCCTGTACGCCGTCGCGATCAAGCTCGCCACGGTCGTGTTCGTGGCCGTGCGCGGCTTTCAGTACGCGTGGCCTCCGCTCGCCTACTCGATCGAGAGCGACGAGGAGGCGGCCGGGCTGTATTCGCTCGTCACCACCTACTACACCCTCGCCACGGGGGTGGTCGTGTGCGCGGTGGCGCTCCTGGGACGCTGGATGGTGAGGCTGCTGGCCGCCCCCGAATTCTTCGGTGCCCACCGCGCGCTGCCGTGGCTGGCGCTGGGCTGGTCGCTGTACGGCCTGTACCTCGTGTTCGTCGCGATCAGCGGCCGCGCCCGGGTAACCTCGCGCAACTTCCCGGCGGCGGCCTGCGGCCTGGCCGTCAACGTCGTGCTGCTGCTGGTGCTGGTCCCCGCCACCGGGGCGGGCCTCGGCAGCGAGGGCGCCGGAGTGGCCCTGTGCGGCGCCTACGTGGCGATGCTGATCGTGATGTACCTCCTGACCCGCAGCCTCTTCAGCGTCGCCTTCCAGTGGCGCCGGCTCGCTCAGCTGACGGGGCTGCTGGCCGCGATCGCGGTCTCGGGCGAGCTGCTGCTTCCCACTTCGGGGCTCGGCGGCCTCGCCGCGCGCGTGGCCTGGCTGGCGCTCGTGCCCGCGTCGCTGCTGCTGACGCGCTTCTTCGAACCCCACGAGCTGGCCGGCGCCCGGGCGCTGCTCGTCGACGCCCGCCGGCGGGTGGTCGACTTCCGAGCCGGCCACGGCGACCTCGAGGCCTACGCCGAGGATCCCCTGCGCGACGTGTGAGCGCGGCTCCCCGGATACGCCAAAACGTCTAGGACGGACGACGGGATTGTGCCTCCGTCACCTCGGCGGTGCGAAAGAAGTTGTACGTCGCGGCGTCTGTAGGGACATGCAGCAGACCAGCTTCAGTCTCGTGAGGGGTGCCCGCAGAGGGCGCGTCGAACTCGTGGGGCTACCCGGCGGGCGCGGGGCGATGTGGCGCCTCTGTCCCGAAGAGGACGGCGCTCTGGCGGCGTTCAGGTCGGTGGCGCCGGCCCGCTGGAGTGAGAACCTCGAGATCGTCCGCCGCGCGATCGAGGCCTTCTCCGCCGGCGAGCTCGGGAGCGCACTGCGCGACGCCGACCCCGACGCCGTGTTCGACTGGACCCGCTCAGCCGGCCTGGAGCGGGGCGTGTACCGCGGTCACGAGCAGGCGCTGCGCTTCATGGGGACCTTCCACGAGCTGTTCGAGCGCGTGCAGGTCGACGCCGAAGAGCTGCTCGTCGGCGGCGACACGGTGATCGTGCCCACCTGCCTGCGCGTGAGGGGCCGCTACGGCATCGAACTCGAGACCCGCCACGCGTCGCTGTTCAGGCTGCGCCACGCGCGGATCGTGCTGTGCCGGTTCTTCATCAACCGCGCCGCCGCGCTCGCCGACGTGGGCCTGCTGGACTTCTGAGCTAGCCCGGCGCCGGCGCGTCGGCGTCCGCCGGCAGCGACGCGTTGAGGCGTTCGGCCGCCTCGCGCAGCCCCTCGCCGCGCCCCGGTTGAAGGGTGGCGCGGACATGGGCCCAGTAGCGCCGAGGGCTGTGCCCGGGCGCGAGCAGCGCGAGCAGCGCCCGCTCGGCGTAGCCCAGCGCCGTCAGCCAGCGCACCGCGCGGGCCGCGGCAGGGGAGTGGTGCTTGCGCATGTAGAGGTCGCGGTTGCGGGCCAGTTCCACGATCCGCGCGCGGCCGCCGACGGGGTCGTTGGAGAGCTGCTCGTGGTGCACCGCCTTCGCCCCGGGCACGTACAGGCTCTCCCAGCCGGTGTCACGCAGCCGCCGGGCGAAGTCGACCTCGTCGGAGTAGACGAAGAAGTCGGGATCCAGGTAGCCCACCTGCGCGGCGGCTTGGCGGCGGACCAGCAGCGCCGAGGACTGGCACCAGTCGACCTTGCGGGCATCCTCGCCGCGGCTCTGCACGACCAACCTGCGCTGCAGGGCGAGTGCGAAGGCGAGCGCGGACGCCGGCGACGGGAACCTCCACGCGCACGGCTGCGGACGCCCGCTCGGGTCGAGCAGCAGGGCACCGGCGAGGGCGGCCCGGGGGTTCTCCTGCAGGGCTCGCCAGAGGGCCATCGTGGCGCCCGGGCGAAGCTCTGAGTCCTCGTTCAGCAGCAGCGCGTAGGGGCTCTCGGCGCGGGCCAGCAGCTGTGAGTCGTTGGCAGCCTTGCCCGTGCGGCGCTCGAGCGCGATCGTCTCGTCCACCGCCGGGTGCGCGCGGGCGAGCTCGGCGGAGCCGTCGCGCGAGCAGTTGTCCAGCACGATCGTGCGGCTGGCGAACGGCAGCGTCTCGCGCTCGCGGGCGATCGCGTCCAGGCACCTCGCGAGCAGCTCCCGCTTGGCGGTCGCCACGACGCAGAAGGTCAGCTCTGGCGGGTCCATCGCCCATATTGTCCCGACCGCGCATGCGCGTCCACGTCGTCGACCCTTCCGCCTACACGCCCCCCTACGACCACGCGCTGTGCTCGGCGCTCGCGGCCGAGGGCGTGGATGTGACCCTCTACACGAGCCGCTTCGCGTACGGATCGGTTCCCGCCCCCAGCGGCTACGAGCGCCGCGAGAGCTTCTACCGGGTCGCCTCGCGGGCACGGTCGCCCGGGTCTGCGCAGGGCGATCAAGCTCCTCGAGCACGTCCCGGACATGCTCGCCTACCGCCGCGCGGCCCGCTCCGCGGAGCTCGTGCACTTCCAATGGCTCGCGCTGCAGCAGCTCGACGGCCGGCTGCTGCCCCGCGGGCGCCCGCTGGTGCTGACCGCCCACGACATCCTCCCGCGCGAGCCCCGGCCCGGGCAGCGCGCCGCCCAGCGGCGCCTGTACCGCCGCTTCGACGCGATCGTCGTCCACTCCCGCCACGGCGCCCGGCGGCTGGTCGAGGAGCTGGGCGTGGAGGAGGCGCGCGTGCACGTGATCCCCCACGGCGCCTTCGAGCACCTCGCCGCGGAGCCGCTGGAGCAGCCGCCCGCCGGCAGCCGCAGCCGGCGCCGGGGAGCGCCCGCCGGTGGTGCTGTGCTTCGGCCTGATCCGCCCCTACAAGGGCATCGACCTGCTGCTCGACGCGTGGGGGCAGGGCCTCGACGGCGCGGAGCTGTGGATCGTGGGGATGGCACGCATGGACACCTCGCGGCTGCGCGCCCGTGCGCCCGCCAGCGTGCGCTTCGACGAGCGCTTCGTCGCCGACGACGAGCTGCCGGCCCTGTTCGGGCGCGCCCAGCTCGTGGTGCTCCCCTACCGCGAGGCCGAGGCCTCCGGGGTGCTGTTCACCGCGCTGGCCTTCGGCAGGCCGCTGCTGCTGAGCGACGTGGGCGCATTCGGAGAGCTCGCCGCCACGGGCGCCGCCCGCCTGTTCCCGGCGCGGCCGCCCCGAGGCCCTGCGCGCGGCGCTGCAGGAGCTGCTGGCCGACGAGGCCGAGCGGGCGCGGATGAGCGACAGCGCGCTGGCCGCCGCCCGCGGTCGGTACTCGCTGGCGGTCGGTCGCCAGGCAGACGGTCAGACCTCTACGCCTCGCTGCTGAGATGAGCGACGCGATGATGCCCCGCGATGACGCTCCCATGACCCTGCTCGCGTTCCTCTTCTGGCTGTCCTGCGCGCTGCTCGTGTGGACGCAGATCGGCTACCGGCTCGCGCTCGCCCTCGTCGGCCCGCCTGCGCGGGCCCGTGCGCCCGTCGCCGGCGCTCGCGCCGGCGGGGCCGGAGCTGCCCGCGCTGTCGCTGATCGTCGCCGCGCACGACGAGCAGGAGGTGATCGCCGCCAAGGTCGCCAACGCGCTCGCGCTCGACTACCCCCGCGAGCGGCTGGAGGTGATCGTGGCCTGCGACGGGTGCAGCGACGAGACCGCCGAGCGCGCCCGCCGCGCCGGCGCAGACCTGGTGCTCGAGCTGCCACGGGGCGGCAAGATCCGCGCCCAGGACGCGGCCGTGGCACGGGCGCGGGGCGAGCTGCTGGCCTTCTCCGACGCGAACGCCTCGTGGGATGCGGACGCCGCCCGGGAGCTGGTCGGCGCCTTCGCCGACGACGAGGTCGGCTACGCCTGCGGCCAGGTCCAGTTCACAGCCGCGGACGGGGCCACCAACCAGGAGGGGCTGTACTGGCGCTACGAGCTCTCGCTGCGCGAGCTCGAGTCGCGCCTGTCCTCGATCACGGCCGGCAACGGCGCCATCTACGCGACCCGCCGCGACAGCTACATCGTCGTGGACCCGATCATGGGCCACGATCTCTCGCTCCCCTTCAACATCGTCAAGGAGGGGTTGCGGGCGGTCTACGTCCCCAGCGCCCGCGCCAGCGAGAAGATGGTCCCCTCGCTGGAGGGGGAGTTCGAGCGCAAGCGCAGGATGATGAGCCACACCTGGCCGATCCTGCTGCAGGGAGGGATGCTCTCGATGCGCGGCTACCCGCCCGGGTACGCGCTGATGGTCATCTCCCACCGGCTGCTGCGCTACGGCTCGCCGGGCCTGCACGTGACCGCGCTGGTCTGCAACGTCGCGCTCGTGGCGCTCGGGCGCGGGCGTCGTGTACTCGGTCACGCTCGTGCTCCAGCTGGCGCTGCTGGCGGCCGCCGCAGCTGGCCGGGGCGCTGCCGCTGCGGGCGGCCGCTGATCGCCCGCTACTACGTGCTCACCACGGCCTCCTGCGCCGCCGGGCTGTGGGACTGGCTGCGCCACGGCACGAGCGCCTCGTGGGAGGCCGCGGAGGGAACACGCTAGAAGTTCGCCCGTGCTGCGACGCGCGATCGACATCCTGGCCTCCGCGGGGGGGCTGCTGCTGAGCAGCCCCGCTGCTGGCGCTGGCGGCCCTCGCGATCCGGCTCGAGAGCCCGGGCGCGGTCCTCTACCGCCAGCGCCGCGCCGGGCTGCACGGGCGGCCCTTCGAGATGCTGAAACTGCGCACCATGGTGAGCGGCGCCGAGCACGTCGGCGCGGGCCTCGCGATCAACGAGGACGACGCCCGCATCACGCGCGTCGGGGCGCTGCTGCGCCGCACCTCGCTGGACGAGCTGCCCAACCTCGTCAACGTGCTGCGCGGGGAGATGTCGCTGATCGGCCCGCGGCCGACCCTCCCCGCCCAGGTCGAGCAGTACACCGAGCGCCAGCGCGGGCGCCTGGCGGTCAAGCCCGGGATCACCGGCTGGGCCCAGGTCAACGGCCGCGCCTCGCTGCCGTGGCCGGAGCGGATCGAGCTCGACCTGTACTACATCGAACACCGCTCGCTGGCCCTGGATCTGCAGATCCTGCGGCGCAGCGTGGCGCTGGTGCTCGGCGGCTCGGGCGTGTACAAGGGCGAGACCGGGGGCTGGGAGGGACGCATGTGAGCCCGCCCGCCGTGCTGCTCACCGGAGCCGGCAAGCGCTACGACATCGTCAGCTGCTTCGCCCGGCTGACGAGGACCGTGGTGGCCGACCCCGCCCCGCTCGCGCCCGCCCAGTACGCCGCCCAGGTGCGCACGTCGGTGCCGCTGATCGCCGACGACGCCTACGTGCCGGCGCTGGCAGCGCCTGTGCGAGCGAGCACGGCGTGGGTGCCGTGCTGCCGCTCACCGATCTGGACATCGAGGTGCTCGCGCTCGCCCGCGAGCAGGGCGTGCTGCCCGCGCTCGTGCCCTCCTCGGAGGTGGCCCGGGCCACCTACGACAAGTACGAGGCCCACCTGCTGCTCGGGCGCCACTCGCTGCCCTCGCCCCCGACCGTGCTCCCGCGAGGAGGACCTCGACGCGCTCGAGTACCCGGTGATGGTCAAGCCCCGCCGCGGCTCGGGCGCGCGCTCGATCCACCTCGCGCCGCGACCCCGCGCAGGCGCGCTTCTTCATCGACTACGTGCCGGAGCCGACGATGGTGCAGCGCGCGATGGGCGGGCCCGAGCTGTCGATCGACTGCCTCGGCGACCAGCAGGGCCGCTGCCTGAACGCGATCCCGACGGACGATGCTCGAGTCGCGGGGCGGCGAGTCGATCAAGGGCCAGGTGATCCACGACGAGGAGCTGATCGAGCTGGGCCGCATCCGTGATGGAGCGCCTGCGGGTGCGCGGCCCGGCCACGATCCAGGTGTTCCGCGACCCCGACATCGGCGTCGCCATCACCGACGTGAACACGCGCTTCGGCGGCGCGCTTCCCGGCCCCGGCCTACGCCGCCCTGCCGGGCCGCAGCTACCCGGAGCTGATCGTGCGGATGGCCGCCGGCGAGGAGCCCGAGCCGCACGTGGGGGAGTTCAACGCCGGCATGAGCTTCAGCCGCTACTACTGGCAGCTCGAGCTCGACCAGCAGCTGCGCCCGACCGGCCGCGAGATCGTGCCGGGCGGGCCCCCGCCGCCGGGCTGAGGGCGACCGCTCCGCCGCGGCCTCGCGGTCGCTCGCGAGACGGGCATCGTGCCCCGCGGGCGGCATACGCAACGGGCGCCACGGGTAAAATCCGCCCGTATGTCGACGCTCGTTGACGAGCAGCCGGCGGCGCCGGAGCGCGAGCCGCAGGCCGACCAGGGCGACGAGGCCGATCGCGCCGCCACGTCCGCCGACCCGCGGGCGGGCCCGCCGGGGCGTCGGCGAGCCATCCGTGCCCGAACTGCGGCGCCCCGATGGAGTCGGGCACAGGAATGGTGCCTGCAGTGCGGCGCCGCCGCTCCGGGCGCGCTCGAGCGCTCGCCCTGGCGCTCGACCGGCCTGATCGTGGCCGTCATCGCCGCGCTGGGCCTCGGTGCCGCCGCAGCCGCCGTGGCGGCGCTCAACCAGCACTCCGCGACCCAGCCGACGGTCACCCACATCGTCGCCCAGGCGCCGGCCACGCCGCCCCCGGCGACGACCCCCACTCCCGTCCCGGCGACGCCGCCGGCGTCAACCAAGACGCCGCTCCCGAAAGCGCCCGCGAAACTGCCGAAGGTCTCGACCACGCCGACCCCGATACCGACTAGCCCCCACCGGAACCACCACCGCCGGCTCGGGGACGAACGGCGAATCGCAGGGCTCCGCCCCGAGCGGCGAACGAAGGCTCCGGCTCGCCGAAGGCTCCGGTTCGAACCCCAACCAGCCCTCCGCGCTGCTGCTCGACACCGACGCGGCCTCCACCTACAACCCCTACAACCTTCCCGCCAGCTTCTTCGGCGACCCGAGCCTCACGATCGACGGCGACCACGGCACCGCCTGGACCGCCCAGGTGAACCCGGCGACCGCGCCGAGCATGGCCGAGGGCGTGCTGATCAACCTCAAGTCGCTGAAGAAGCTCTCGGCGCTCGAGCTCGTCAGCCCCAGCAAGGGCATGGTCGTGCAGGTCTACGGCACCGCCGAAAAGCAGGCGCCGACCTCGATCACCGACCCCGGCTGGGTCGCGCTGTCGTCCACGCCCTGGCGATCAAAAAGACCAGCACCCGCTTCAAGCTGCGCAAGCCCAAGGTCGGCTTCCGCCAGCTGGTGGCGTGGATCAGCAAGGCGCCCCCGGCCGCCATCGGCACCCCCACCGCGCCCGGCCACGTGAAGGTCGGCGAAGTGGAAGTGTTCCCCGCGTCCTAGGGCCGCTCAGCGGCGCGTCCTAGGCCCGCTCGGCCCGCGTCCTCGCCCGCTCAGCGGCGCGAGGTCCGGGCCCGTTTGGCGCGCGTCGCGCGCGGGCTCTGGGCGCGGGTCGTGCTCCGCGTGGGCTGGCGCGATCCCGCTTCTTGCGGCTTTCGCTGCGCGAGCCGCCGCCGGCGGCCCGTTTGGCTCCGCGGGAGGCCCCAGAGCTCGTCCAGGAAGGCGGCGATCTCGTCGGTCAGGCGCTCCGGCTGCAGCCGCAGCTCGACCAGCGAGTTGGCTTCGATCAGGCGCGCGTTGGGCATCTCCGCGGCGAGCATCCCGGCGTCGGAGAAGGGGTGCACCGGGTCGCGCGGGTGGCCGAGCACGAGCGTCGGCACCTCGAAGGTCCGCCGCTCGCTGCGCGGCGGCGCCACGCGGCCGAAGAACAGTCCCTGCAGAAGCGCTCCGCCCGGGCCCGGGTTCCTGGCGGATCACGTCGAGCATCACGTTGCCCCAGTGGGGGAGCAGGCCTCGGGGCACGGCCCGCGTCACGCTCGCCACGCGCTTCATGACCGGCTCCCCGAAGGTCAGCGCCACCAGCAGCGGCGTGAAGGCGAGCGCGCTCGCGAGCAGGCCGTTGTCGAGCACCGGCATCTCGATCACCATCCCGCGCAGTCGCTCGGGGTGCTGGGAGGCCACCTCCAGCGCCGCGTTCGCGCCCAGCGAGGTGCCCATCACGGCCGCCTGCTCGAGCTCGAGGTGATCCATCAGGCCGACGATCTGCTCCCCGTAGATGGCCATCGAGTAGCGCCACATGTCCCGCGGGCGGTCCGAGCGGCCGTGGCCGAGCAGGTCCATCGTGATCACGCGGTTGCCGCGGCGGGCCAGCTCTTCGGCCAGCGGGCGGTGCATCTCCTGGCTCAGCATCAGCCCGTGCAGGAGGATCAGCGGACGGCCCTTGGCGGCCTTCAGGCTGCCGTTGCTGCGCGCTCCCCGCCGCGCCGCGGCGCTCCTCGCGGTCTCTGCCGGCGGCTTGACGTCGCTGGCGAATTCCGTGTAGTGGATGCGCTGACCCTGGTAGCTGAAGAACGGCATCGGTCACACAAGGGTACTGACGCCCCGCCCGCACCCGCGTCGCGTGCGCGCTAGGTTTGCTGCACGGCGGGCCGCAGCACACCGGCCCGGACAGGGACAGCCGCAACCTAGGGAGAAGCCGATGGCCAAAGAGCCCCGCATCCTCGCCGGCGAGACCGCCGCGATCACCGGTGCCGCCCGGGGGATCGGGCGCGCCACCGCCGAAGCCCTCCTCGCGCAGGGCATGAAGGTCGCGATAGGCGACGTGGACTACGAGGCGGCCGCCAAGACCGCGTCGGAGCTGGGCGCGAGCACGATCGCGCTGCCGCTCGACGTCACCGAGCGCGCTGCCTTCTCGGAGTTCCTCGACGGCGCCGAACAGCAGCTGGGCCCGATCGACGTGCTCGTCAACAACGCCGGGATCATGCAGATCGGCCGCTTCATCGACGAGGACGACCTCACCGCCCGTCGCATGATCGACATCAACCTGCACGGGGTGATCCTCGGCATGAAGCTCGCGCTCGAGCGGATGATCCCCCGCAACCGCGGCCACATCATCAACATCTCCTCCCAGGCCGGCAAGTACGGCGCGCCCGGCGGGGCCACCTACTCGGCCACCAAGCACGCCGTGGTCGGCCTGACCGAGGCCGTACGCGGCGAGCTGCGGCTGATGGGGGCCCAGGTCGACCTCAGCTACGTGATGCCGTTCGCGGTCAAGACCGAACTCGGCGCCGGGCTCGGTGACGCTCGCGGGATGAAGCACCTCGAGCCCCGCGAAGTGGCCGACCGGATCGTGGAAGCGCTCCAGTACAAGATCGTGGAAGTGTGGGTGCCGAAGTCCGCCAGCCGCAACATGGTGCTGACCGCCGTGCTCCCGCGCTCGATCTCCGAGGGCTTCGCCCGCGTGCTGAAGGCCGACAAGGTGCTGGCGGGCGCCGACTTCGAGAGCCGCCGCAACTACGAGCTGCGCGCCTCCCGCTCGGAGCCGGGCCTCGAGGGACCGCCGCCGCAGCCGCAGATCGCGGGCTCGGCGAGCACCGCCGCGCCCGCACCCGTCGCGTCGGGCACGGGTCCGTACGAGTCCGCCGTCGAGGTCGAGGCCGAGGCTGAGCAGCCGGGCCCGGCAGCGTCCCGGCGGCCCGGTCGAGCAGCCGCCCGTCGGGGGCGGCTAGGAGCCTTCCGCCGGGCCTCGCCGCGGCCGGGAGCCTGCGGCGAGCCCCGCACCGGCTCGGCGCGCCCGCGCCGGGCCTACTGGCTCGTCAGCCACTCGGCGATCAGGCTCGCCGATCAGCGGTCCCTGGTCCTCCTGCAGGAAGTGGCTCGCGTTCTCGATCGTGCGCGGGCGCTCGCGGCCGATCGCTTCGGCGAAGCGCTCGCCGGTGGCTGAGCGGGATGACCGGGTCGGAGTCGGCCCACATCATCAGCGTCGGGCGGCGGTCCTCGCGCAGCGCGTCGAGCACCCGCTGCCCGGCCTCGGCGCCGGGCGCGTCGGGGGTCGGTCGGGAGCATCAGCGGGAACGCGCGCGCCCCGGCCTTCGAGGCGGCGTTGGGATAGGGCGCTTCGTAGGCTGCGATCACCTCGTCGCCGGGGTCGGTCTTGCAGGCGCCCCGCACGAGCATCCCCACGGGCAGGTCCTCGGTGCGCTGCGACGAAGTCGCGGAACGCGATCCACGCGTCGGTCATCTTCTGGTGCCCGGTGAAGAGGCCGGTGTCGAGGATCACCAGTCGCGAGATCCGGTCGCGGGTGTTCGACCGCCAGGCGCATCCCGATCGGCCCGCCCCAGTCGTGGACGACCGCGGTGGCGTCGCGCAGGTCGAGGTCCTCGAGCAGCGTCGCCCGCCAGCTCGGTGTGGCGGTCGTAGCTGTAGAAGTCGAAGTCGGTCGGCTTGTCCGAGCGCCCGAAGCCGGCCAGGTCGGGCGCCACGCAGCGGAAGCCGGCATCCCGCACCGGCGGGATCACCTTGCGCCACAGAAACGACCAGGTCGGCTCGCCGTGGAAGAAGATCACCGGCGCGCCCTCGCCCTCGTCCAGGTGGGCCAGACGCAGGCCGTCGACCTGCCTGTAGGTGGACTCGAACGGGAAGTCCGGCAGGCCTTCCAGCGCCTGCGGCTCCGTCTGCACGACATCCTGGCTCACGTTGCTCCTCCCCCGGGTCGTAGGCCGGCGCAGCATACCCGCTAGTCCATCGGCTAGGCTCGCGCGCTGACGTGCACGCGCTGGCCCTGCAGCTGGCCCCAGTCCTGGCGGCCGAGAAGAGCAAAACCCCGTTCTACATCGTGGGCGGTGTGCTGGTCGTGTGGGCCTTCGGCCTGTCGCTGGCGGATCGGCACCCTGCGCCCGAACTTCCCCGACCAACTCGCGTGGCGAGCGGCTGGTGATCGCGATCACCGCGGTGCTCGTGGCCGGCACGCTCGTCGCCGCCGTGGCGACATCCGGCAGCCCCACGAAGACCGAAGCGGCAAAGGCCGCGGAAGCGGCCGTGACGGCGAAAATAGCGCGCGAAGTGGCCGCCCCGGAGCCGTCCCCACCGGGGACCCCGCCGGCGCCGGCAGCAGCGGGTGCGAGCGAAGCCCCGGCAGCGGGGAGTACCACCGAATCGACGCCGGCGCCGTCCAGAACGCCCGCCAAAGAAGCCCCGGCCGTGAGCAACCCGAATCAGCCCACCCCCAACCACACCAAGCTCGCGCTCAGCGTCCCCGGCGCCCAGTTGGCCTACAACACCAAGCTGCT
This sequence comes from uncultured Solirubrobacteraceae bacterium, assembly GCA_963742395.1. Lineage (GTDB taxonomy): Bacteria > Actinomycetota > Thermoleophilia > Solirubrobacterales > Solirubrobacteraceae > Palsa-744. Next base: position 294,571 of record CAVUME010000009.1, read on the forward strand.
GAGCACGAAGGCGGGCGCTGTGACGATCACGATGACGAACATGAGCCCGATCGAACACAACGTCACGATCGCGGAAGGAACCAAGGTGCTCGGCGCGACCCCCACCTTCACCGGCGGCACGAAGGCCGTCACGCTCAACCTGAAGCCGGGTAAATACACGTTCTACTGCTCCGTCCCTGGTCACCGCCAGGCGGGCATGGAAGGGACCTTGGTGGTCAAATGAAGCTATACGTCTGCTGGGGAACGTTCCCCAGCCCGCGACCGGGCGGGCACCCCTGTGCGAACGCCTACCACGCGCTGCGCGACGCCGGCTACGAGCCGGAGGTCGTGAAGTCCTATGGGCTGGGTGTGCTGCCAGGGGTCTTCAACCGGACCACTGGGCGCCGCGAGGTTCAGGAGCTGACCGGCAACCGCATGGTGCCCACGCTGGTGCTCGACGACGGCAGCGCGATCGACGAGTCCAAGGCGATCGTCGAGTGGGCTCGGGGCAACCCGGCCAGTGCCGCCTAGCTGACTGTCCGCGGCGGCCGCGGTCCGGGCGAGCGCCAGCACGACCGTCGCCCAGAAGGCGAGCAGCACGGCCGCCGTCGCCGCCAGGTAGTCCAAGCCGGGCATGGAGAGGGCTTTCTGCGCCCACCGTCACGCTCCTTCTGCCGGTTGCGTCACCGTCCTCCAGGAGAACAGCACGGCGGCAACCGCGGTCGCGAGGTTCAGGCTCGAGACGCCGTCGCGCATCGGGATCCTGATCAGCTGCTCGGCCCGCGCGGTGAGCTCCTCGCTGAGCCCGTGGCGCTCGGTGCCGAAAGCGAGCACGGAGTGGGGGGGCAGGCTGGCGGCCTGCAGCGGAGCGCCCTCCGGATCCAGCGCCAGCAGCGGCCGCTGGCCGTCCTCGATCTCCCGCAGGCTCTCGAGCCGCGTGACGGGCAGCGCGAAGTGCAGGCCGGCGGCGCCCCGCAATGCGTCCGGATGCCACGGGTCGTGTGTGCCCGTGGTCAGCACCCCGGCCGCGTCGGCGGCGGCGGCCACCCGTACGCAGGCGCCCATGTTGCCGAGGTCGCGGGGATCCTCGAGCAGGATCACGGGCGCCGGGTGGGGGCTTGCGAGCAGCTGCGGGACCGTTGTGCGCGGGCGTTCGGCGATCGCCATCACCGAGGTGCTCGGCGCCAGTGGCGAGAGCTGCTCGAACACCTCCCGGTCGAGCACCTGGGCCGCCGCCAGCCGCGGGACGAGCTCGGGAGCGAGCGCGTCGGCCAGCTCGCGCAGTTCCTCGGCGTCGCTGGTGACGAGCAGCTCGAGGCTTGCACCGAACCTGAGCGCGTGCTTGACCGGGTGGAAGCCTTCGAGCACCGCCAGCGCCGGGTCGCGGCGGGCGCGGCCGAAGCGCGGGATCAGCTGACCGTCCTTCACGGGCCGATCATTCCAGCCCGAGCCCGCGTACTAGAGTTGGCCGCGATGCGGCTCGAGGGTGTCCACCACATCACTGCGATCACCGGTGACGCCCCTGGGAACGTCGAGTTCTACACCGGTCTGCTCGGCCTGCGGATGGTCAAGCGCACGGTCAACCAGGACGACCCGACCGTGTATCACCTCTTCTACGGGGACGAGGACGGCTCGCCCGGGATGGACCTGACCTTCTTCGAGTACCCCGGGGCGGCTCCCGGCCGCGCGGGCGCGGGCATGATCCATCGCATCCTCTGGCGGGTGGGCTCGCCGGCGGCGCTCGACTTCTGGGAGGAGCGACTCGCGGGGGCCGATGTGGAGAGCCGGCGCAGCGATGGCGGGCTGATCTTCGCCGATCCCGAGGGCCTGGAGCACGAGCTGCTCGTCAGCTCCGCGCCCGATGAGCCGCTGCGGGCCGAGTCGCCGGAGATCCCCGCCGAACACGCCCTGCTCGGCTTCGAGGGGGCGCGCGCCTACGCCGGCGATCCGAGCCACAGCGACGGTCTGCTCGAGCGGGGCCTGGGCTTCGAGCGGGCCGGCGAGGGCGGCTGGACGGTCCACGGCGAGCGGCGCAGCGGCACCTGGGTCTATGACGCGCCGCCCCCGGGACCCTCGCTGCAGGGAGCCGGCAGCGTGCACCACATCGCCTTCGCCTGCCAGATGGCCGACCACGACGCGTGGCGCCAGCGGGCGATCGAGGGCGGGGCCCATCCGACCCCCGAGATCGACCGCTTCTACTTCCGCTCGATCTACTTCCGCGAGCCGAGCGGGGTGCTGTTCGAGATCGCCACCATCGGCCCGGGCTTCGCCGTCGACGAGGACCAGGCGCACCTCGGGGAGGGGCTCTCTCTGCCACCCAGGTTCGAGCCGCTGCGCGAGGAGTTGGTGGGCAGGCTCACGCCGCTGCCCTACCCCCCGGCGTGGCGACTGGCGGGCAGCACCTGAGCGTGCTCCGGCTCGTAACCATCCCGATCAGCCACTACTGCGAGAAGGCGCGCTGGGCGCTCGACCGGGCCGGGATCGACTACCGCGAGGAGCGCCACGTGCAGGGGATCCACCAGCTGGCGGCCCGCCGCGCGGGCGGCGGCATCACCGTTCCGGTGCTGGTCACCCCGCATGAGTCGATCGGCGAGTCCGTGCAGATCCTGGAATGGGTGGACGCCCGCATCGATCCCGAGCGGCGGCTGTTCGGCGCCACGGCTTCCGAGCGCCGCGAGACGCTCGCGCTGTGCAGCCGCTTCGATGAGCTGCTCGGCCCCGCGGGGCGGCGCCTGGTGTACGTGCACATGTTCGGCGGCGAGCGCGGGCTGATGCTGCGCTTCAACGATCAGGGCGTTCCCGCCTGGGAGGATCGCGTGCTGCGCGCCGGGCTGCCGCTGTTCGAGAAGCTGATCGAGCGGGTGCTCGAGATTCGCCCCGGGGTCGAGCGGGACGACGAGGCGCTCGTCTGGCAGGAGCTCGACCGCGTCGCCGGGCTGCTCTCCGACGGGCGTCCCTATCTCCTCGGCGAGCGCTTCACGGCGGCCGACCTGACCTTCGCCGCGCTATGTGCCCCCGTGCTGATGCCCCCGGGCTACGGGGTCGAGCTGCCGCAGCCCGAGCTGCTGCCGCAGGCCACCGCCCGCCTGGTGCTGCGCGCCCGCGAGCACCCGGCCGGCGCGCACGCGCTGCGGATGTACGCCGAGCACCGCCGCGCCCCCGCCGGGGTGCAGCCGGCGGCGGCCGTGGGGTAGGCGCAGGCATTGAGCGCCGACGAGCAGCGCCAGGCCCAGACGCCCTATCTCGACGCCCTCCTCGCCTACGCCGCGCGCGACCCGGCGCGCCTGCACGTGCCCGGCCACAAGGGCGGCCAGGGCGCCGACGAGGGACTGCTCGAGGCCCTCGGCGCGAGGGCTCTGGCGCTCGACATCCCGGCTCTCACCTACGGCGTGGACCTCGGTCCCGAGCCGACGGCCTTCGCCGCAGGCCCAGACGCTGGCGGCCGAGGCGTGGGGGGCGCAGCGTGCGTGGTTCCTGGTCAACGGCGCCTCCCAGGGAAACCTCGCGGCGGGCCTCGCGCTCGCTCATCGCGGCGAGAAGGTGATCGTCCAGCGCAACGCCCATTCGAGCACGATCGACGCGCTCGTCCTGTCCGGCATGCGCCCCACGTTCGCCGCCCCCGAGCTCGACGCCGAGCTCGGCATCGCCCACTGCCTGGCCCCGGAAACACTCGCTGACGCGCTCGCGCTGACCCCCGACGCCGCCGGTGCGCTGGTCGTCTCGCCGACCTACTTCGGCGCGGTCGCGGACGTGCGTGCGCTCGCGGGTGTGGCCCACGAGCGCGGCATCCCGCTGATCGTGGATGAGGCCTGGGGCGCCCACCTCGCGTTCCACGAGCAGCTGCCCGAGCACGCCCTCGCGGCCGGCGCCGACCTCGTCATCTCGAGCACCCACAAGATCGTCGGCAGCCTCACCCAGTCGGCCATGCTGCACATCGCCCACGACTCGCTGATAGGTGAGCAGGAGGTGGACCGGGCGGTCACGCTGACCGAGTCCACGAGCCCCAGCTCGCTGCTGCTCGCCTCGCTGGACGCCGCCCGCCGGGACGCCGTCACGGCGGGGCGGGTCTCGCTGTCGAAGACGATCGATGCGCTCGCGCTGGCCCGCGCCGAGATCCGCGAGATCGAGGGTCTCGACGTGCTCGACGAGCGCCTCGTGGGGCGCCCCGGGGTGTTCGCCTACGACCCCCTGCGCCTGGCCGTCGACATTCGTGGTGTGGCTGCCACCGGCTACGAGCTGGCGCCGCTGCTGCGCGAGCTCGACGACATCAACCTCGAGCTCCACGGCCAGAACGTGCTCGTGGCCGTGTTCGGCATGGCCGAGCGCTCGCTGGCCGAGGCCGGGCGCCTGGTGGCGGCCCTGCGGCGGGCCGTCGAGCGGGTCGGGGTCGAGCCGTCGGGCCTGCAGTCGAGCTTCGCCGCGGCGCCGCCCTGGGGCGAGCTGGCGATGACGCCGCGGGCCGCCTACCTCGGACCCCAGGAGGTGGTGCCCGCCGAGCAGGCCGTGGGCCGGATCGCGGCCGAGTCGCTGGCCACCTATCCGCCCGGGATCCCCAACGTGCTCCCCGGGGAGCGACTGACGGCCGAGACCCTCGCCTTCGTGCGCAGCACGCTGGAGCAGGGTGGCAGTGTCAGGGGCGCCAGCGACCGCCTCCTGCACACCGTCCGTGTGGTCGTGGAGTGACTACACTCGCCCCGCCCAGCGACCCACAGGAGGCCTGATGCGCGCGGTGGTGATCCACGAGACCGGGGATGTCGGGGTGCTGCAGCCTCGAGGAGGTCGAGCGTCCGGTGCCGGACGACGGCGAGGTGCTCGTGCGCGTGCACGCGACCTCGGTCAACCCGATCGACTGGAAGCTCAGGCGCGGTCTGATGCCCAAGCAGTTGCCGGCGATCCTCGGCAGCGACGCCTCAGGAGTGGTCGAGGTCTCCAACGCCGAGGGCTTCAGCGCCGGCGAAGAGGTGTTCGGATTCCTCGGCAGCGGCTCCTACGCCGAGTTCGGGATCGGCCTGCCGGCCACGCTCGCCCACAAGCCCGACCACCTCAGCCATGAGCAGGCGGCGGCGCTGCCGGTCGCCGCGCTGACGGCCTGGCAGGCGCTGTTCGAGCGCGGGGGCCTGGAGCGCGAGGAGACGGTGCTGATCAACGGCGCCTCCGGCGGCGTCGGGCACCTCGCGGTGCAACTGGCCGCCGAGGCGGGAGCGCGGGTGCTCGGGACCGGCTCGCCCCGCAGCAGGGACTTTGTGCTCGGCCTGGGAGCGGAGCGCTTCATCGACTACACCAGCGAAGACCTCGCCACGGCCGCCACCGACGTGGACCTCGTGTTCGACGCCGTCGGGCACGGCACCGAGCAGCTGCTCGGGACGATCCGCCCCGGCGGGCGCATGGTCGTGATCGCCGGCGCTCCCCCGGAGGGGGCGGCCGAGCGGGAAGTGGACGCGCAGCTGATGATCATGAGCCCGGACGCCGGCGCACTCGAGCGGCTCGGGAGGCTGGTCGCCGACGGCGTCATCCGGGTGGAGCTGGATCAGGTGCTCCCGCTCGCCGAGGTCCAGCAGGCACACGCCCTCAGCGAGTCCGGCCACGCCCGCGGCAAGATCGTCCTGAAGGTGTAGTCCTCCGCCCTTCTGCGGGCGCTGCACGCTGTTTGCGTCGACATTTCTTCGGCCAGGGTGAGTTTGTCCTCGCGCATTACGGGAAACGGACTCCTCGCGGCCGCCCGGCACGAGTATCACTGACATAAGTGGGGCCGCGCGTCGTGGACCGGATGACCGCTCGCGTGATTGCAAGCGAACGACCGACGATCGGGCCTTTAGCCGAATGAGCTTCAACCAAGAGGAGGAGTACCGGTCCCGCCAGGACGGGGTACTGCTCACCGGCGCCACCGGATTTCTCGGCATGGAGCTCCTGGCTCGGTACCTCGAACACAGCGATCGCCCGGTGTACGCGCTCGTGCGTGCAAGCGACCAGGGCGTGGCCACCCGCCGGCTGCGGCGCACCCTGCGCTGCCTGTTCGGGCCCGAGCATCCATACGGCGAACGGGTCGTGGCCGTGCGCGGGGACGTCACCAAGGACGGCCTCGGCCTCGGGCGGCAGGCCTGGCCGCTGGCCGACCGCATCGACGAGATCGTCCACGGCGCCGCCTCGGTGTCATTCGAGCTGCCGCTCGCCGCCTCGCGCGCGATCAACGTCGGCGGCACCCGGCGGATGCTCGAGTTCGCCGAGCTCTGCCAGGCGTCCGGGGACGGCCTGCGGCGCTTCACCTATCTCTCGACCGCATATGTGGCCGGCGAGCACGCGGGCACCTTCAGCGAGGACGACCTCGACGTCGGGCCAGCGTTTCCGCAACGCCTACGAGCGCTCCAAGTTCGAGGCCGAGGGGATCGTCAAACGCTGGCGTTCGCAGGATGCCGGTCACGGTCGTGCGCCCCAGCATCGTCGTGGGCGAGCGCGACAGCGGCTGGACCCCCAGCTTCAACGTCATCTACTGGCCGCTGCGCGCCTTCTCGCGCGGGGCCTACCGGGTGCTGCCGGCCCGCGGCTCGGCTCCCGTCGACGTCGTCCCGGTCGACTACGTGGCCGACGCCACCTTCGCCCTGAGTCAGGCGCCGCACGCCGTAGGTGCGACTCTGCACCTCACCGCCGGGCGGCACGTGAGCAGCGTCGGAGAGCTGGTTGAGCTCGCCAGGACCTTCTTCGACCGCCCCGCCCCGCGGCTGGTCGACCCCGACGTCTACCGGCGGGTGCTGCACCCGGTGATGGTGCGCGCCAGCCGCGACGAGCGCCAGCGCCGCGCGCTGCGTCGCAGCGAGATCTTCTTCCCGTACTTCAACGCCCGAGTGCACTACGACGATCGCCGCACGCGGGCCCTGCTGCACGGCAGCGGGATCGAGCCGGCGCCCGCTGTACGAATACTTCGACACGCTGATCTCCTACGCGATGACCGCCGAATGGGGCAAGCGCGAGCTGCCGCGTACGGGACTCGCGCTGGGGCGTCCGCCGGCCCACCGCCGCCTGCCCGAGATGGGTCCAGAGCAGTGGCTGCGCCGGAGTCCGCGTCGGCCGCTGTTCGCCTGATGGCACGTCTGTCCGGCCTCGACGCCTCATTCCTCGCGGTCGAGACTCCGGCGGCACACATGCACGTCGGCTGGGTGGCGGTGTTCTCGGGCAGCCCCGGCGCCCCGCTGCCGTCCTTCGGCGAGCTCCGCGAGCACATCGAGCGCGCGCCTCGTGCGGGCCCCCCGCTACCGCCAGAAGCTCGCCCACGTGCCCTTCAATCTCAACGCCCCGGAGTGGGTCGACGACGAGAGCTTCGCGATCGAACGCCACCTCTACTGGGCGCCCGGACCGCTGCCCGGGCTGGTGGACGAAGTCATGTCGATGCCCCTGCGGCGCGACCGCCCACTGTGGGAGATGTGGATCTGCCAGGAACCGGAGGACAACCGCTTCGCGCTGATCGGCAAGGCCCACCACTGCATGGTGGACGGCATCGCCGCGGTTGAGCTGGGGTCGCTGCTGCTGGACACCTCGCCCGAGGCCGACTCGCCGCCGCCGGAGTCCTGGAGCCCGGAACCGGAGCCCGGCGGTGAGCGGCTGCTGGTGCGCGGGCTGCGGGACCTGGTGACGGCCGAGGCCAACCTGCTGCGCGCGCCCGTGAGGGTCGCCACCTCTCCCGCCCGCGCCGCCCGCTCGGTCGCGGGCGGGGCCGCGCGAGTCACACGGGCCGTGGGGCACTCGCTACTCAGCGGAGCTCCCACCAGCGCCCTGAACCGGTCGCTCTCGCCGCTGCGGCGCCTGGCCTGGGCGGAGCGTCCGCTGGAGGACCTCAGCCGCATCAAGCAGGCCTACGGGACCACGATCAACGACGTGATGCTGGCGGCGGTGGCCGGCGGGATGCGGACCTACCTGGCCGAGCACGGCGAGGAGCCGGTGGCGCTGAAGGCGATGGTGCCGGTCAGCGTGCGCAGCGACGACGACGTGCTCGGAAACCACATCTCGTTCGTGTTCGCGGAGCTGCCCTGCGACATGCCGGACCCGCTCGGCCGCCTGTACCGGGTCCACGACACGATGAGCTCGCGCAAGCAGCACCGCGAGCCGGAGGGCGCCGACCTCGCGCTGAAGGCCGCCCAACTGGGGCCGGGAATCGTCCAGAGTGTGTTCTCGCGCGTGATCGCGAGCCCTCGCACCTACAACCTCGTCGTGTCGAACATCCCCGGGCCACCGGTGCCGATGTACATGCACGGCTGCCGGCTGGAATCCGTCTACCCGGTGGTGCCCCTGTCCGACCGCCACCGCGTCTCGATCGGCATGACGACCGTCTGCCGCCGCGCCTGCTTCGGCGTCTACGCCGACCGCGAGGCGCTTCCCGACGCGCACATGCTGGCGCACGACATCGACGTGGCGATCAGCGAGCTGCTGGCCTGCACCTGAGGCGCGGGCCGGGCCGTGCTCAGTGCAGGCTGCTGAGCTGGCCGATGCAGGCTCGCTGGGCGGCGTGCACCTGGGGGGTCGGTTTGACGACTCCGGCGGGGTACAGCGGACCCTTCCCGGAGGTGTTCGCTTCGGGGAAGTTCGGCAGTCCGTGCTTGCGCATGCAGCTGGTGAAGCGTGCCAGCGCCTGGCGGTAGCCGGGCCTGGCGAGCAGTTTGCGGCGCAGGCCCGACGCGGGACGGGAGCTGCCGGTACGTCGGGCCAGCTGCGGATCGCAGCGCTTCAGCGCTTCCTGGAGCTGACCCCGGGTCGCGGCTTTCGAGCCGCTGGTATGGGTCTTGATCCCGTTCTGTTCCAGGCAGCGGCGCAGCGCGGTGGCCTTCACGCGGCGGCGCGGCGACGCGCTTGCCGGGCTGCCTGCTTTGCCGGCCTTCTTGACGTGACGGCGGGGGGTCTGGGTCGACCCGCTCGTGCCGGTGCTCGACGTTGCGCCGTTGGTGGACCCGGCGCCGGTGGAGCCCGTGGTCGCGGACCCGGCGCCGTGGCGTCGGTCGTGAAGGAGCCGCGACGACGCGCGGAGGTCGTCGAGGATGGGGACGAGCTTCCCGCAGGCGACCACGATCAGGGCGCAGAGGAGCAGCACGAGGCCGAGGAGGGCGCGGTTCGGTGTGCGTTTCGGGGCTGTCGGGCAGGGGCATGGTCGCGTCCAGGCTACCCGCCGCGCGAACGGTCCTGACGGCGGGCGGACATGATTCACCGGCCTCATAACTCGCAGATAAGCGATCGCCCACCCGCCGGCCCGGGTCGCGCGAAGAGGACCGGCCAGCCCGCCTTTTGGCGGCCCGGCCGTTCGCGCACGCAACCAGAGGGCCGGTTAGCGGCTGAGCATCCTGCGACGATTAGGCCGTGAGCGTCGGACCGGCGGCCGAGGTCCCGATCGCCCGGCACAGACGATGTCCTCACGTCCGGCGATGCCGGTGGCAAGGTCATTCGCGGCAGCGCCTGGCGTGTTGGAGCCAATGCGGCCGGGAATCGCGCTGGGATTCGCCACCGCGACGCTCCTGCTCCGTCATCTGGGGGTCGGTCGAATCGGGCCGCTACGTCACGGTGCTCTCGCTGGTCGCGATCGCCGTATACGTGGGCGATCTCGGCCTCAACGTCACCGGCAGCCGCGAGCTGACCCTGCGCAAAGACGAAGACCAGAGGACGCTGATCGCGAACATCCTCGGACAGCGGTTGATGATCATGCCGCTCGCGGTCCTGCTGCTGGTCAGCTTTGCGGCGGCCGTCGGCTATCCGGCCCGGATGGTGACCGGCACCGCCTGGCGGGTGCCGGGGTCTTGATCGTGGCGCTCGCAAACGTCCTCTTGCTGCCGCGCACGGTGGAACTGCGCAACGCCGGGATCGCGCTCGATCGACTTCACCAAGCAGGCGGTGGGTCTCGTCGGCGTGGCGATCCTGGTCGCGCTTCGGGGCCGGACTCACGCCCTTCTTCGCGGTCCAGCTGCTCGTCGGCGTGGCTGCGTTGCTGATGGTCGCTGGCGGTAGCCGGGCACCGCGCTTTCTGCTGCCGCGCTTCGATCGCGTCGAGCAGCGCTCGCTGTTGCGCACGGCCCTTCCGTTGGCTGGTGCGCTCGCACTCGGGCAGATCTACTTCCGACTTCGTGATCGTCCTGATGTCGCTCATATCCAGCCCCACCCAGACCGCCTACTTCGGCGGATCGCTGCGTGCGATGGAAAGCGTCGTCGTGATGCCGATACTCGTCGCCAGCGTGGCCCTCCCGCTGCTGGCGGCGGCGGCGCGGGACGACATGGCGCGCCTGCGCTACGCGGTCGAAGGCCTCAGCAAGGGCGCGCTGATAGCGGGCGTGCTCGTCATCGTCGTGGCCATCCGGGGGGCGGAGCCGGTGATGGCGGTGATCGGCGGCGAGGCCTTCCGGCCCGCAGGAGCAGTGCTCCGCATCCAGGTCGGCGCGCTCCTGTTCATCGCCCTGTACCAGATCTGGATGGCTGCGCTGCTCGCGCTCGGTCGACAGCACGAGCTGATCTTCACCAACGCGATCGCCCTGCTCGGTCTGGCGCTCTTCGCCGTCGTGTTCGTGCCGCCCTTCGGCGCCATAGGTGGCGCGACGGCCACCGTGGCGGGGGACGCGCTGCTCGCCGCCCTGATCTACTGGCGGCTGTCGCGTGCGGCCGGCGGTGTGATGGTGGGCGCGACCGTTTCTCGTCAGAGTTGCTCTGGCCGCCGCGGTGGCCAGCTGCGTGCTGTTGATGCCCGGCCTGCCGGACATCGTGCCGCCCGTTGGCGGGAGCGACGTTTCTCGGCGTCGGCCAGCTCATCGGAATGATTCCGCGGGACATACGCGAGGCGCTCGCTCCGCGACGTCTGCTGTCGTGGCGCTCGACGCCCGTGAGGCGAGCCCGAGGCGGCGACTATCGGATCAACGGACCGACCAGGCGCATGTATGGCACCCACACCGCGTTGGCCAGAGCGGGTCCGGGGGGTGGCAGCAACGACGACTCCAACCTCGTGTCGAACAGTTGCAGGACCTCGGAGTCGGGTCGTCGCCGCGAGCCCTGGACCAGCCGGCGCCTTGCAGCGATCCGTCCTCGCAGGGCAAAGACGCCGCGGTAGGCCTTGAGCTTCTTCGACAGCCACCCGCCGTATGCGGCCACGCCCAGCAGCCCCAGCTCGGTGAGGAACAGGAGCGGGGCCAGCAGCAGGAGCGTGCGGCGTTCGTAGTTGGTGAGCAGGCTGAACAACCTGTTGCGCTCCAGCCAGAACCACTTTTCGCTCCCGCGGCGAATGAACGCGTAGCCGTGGACGGCGGCCGCGGACGGACAGAAGACGACCCGCATTCCCGCGATCAGAGCCCGCCAGCCCAGGTCGGCATCGTCGTAGAAGACAAAGAACTCGTCGACGAATCCCCCCAGCGCCAGGAACGCCGCCCGGCGGATCAGGCAGCAGGCGCCCGAGACCACGGCCACGTCGCGCGGCGTCGCCTGCTTCGCGCGGCTCACCGTGGCCGCCCGCGGGCGAGATCCCGGTCGGGTGCAGCGGATTGGCCCCGGCGTTCCGCGTCAGGCCGTCCTCGAGCACGATCTGCGCTCCGACCAGGAGAATCTTGGGGTCCGAATCCGCCAGCGTCGCAAGTCGCTCCAGGCAGTCCGGTTCGGCGCGCGCGTCGGGGTTGAGCGTGACGAGGTAATCGCTGCTCGCGCGCGCGGCGGCCAGGTTGATCGCCGGCGCGTATCCGATGTTGGAGCCGGCGTCGATCACCGTCACGGCGCGGTTGTTCTCGCCCAGGCTCCGCACGAGGCGCTCACCCTGCCCGCCGTTGTCGATCACGAGCACCTCCGCGGGCGGGTGCGTCTGCTCCAGCAGGCTCTTGACAGCGGTTTGTATCTGCTGCGGGCTCTCGTCATACGAGACGATGACGGCGGTGATTGCCGTCATCGGACGGTGACGAGCCTTGTGGGCACCTCCGCACACGATATCGGCGCGTCGGGGCAGTGCTTCGGGGCCTCCGAACAGCGGGGAAGGATCGCCGGGCGCTGCGGCGAACAACTATGCCGATGCGCCTCGCGCTACCCGCAGCGACCCTGCTCACGTGTGCAGTTGCCCTGTCCGCCTGCGGCTCGTCGAAGTCCACGAGCGGCGAACAGCTCTCCACGGCGCAGGCCAAGGCGGCGATCGAAGAGAGCATCCTCAAGGAGCGCCACATCCACGCGACGGTCACGTGCCCCGCCGAAGTGGTCAAGGCAAAGGGCACCACCTTCCAGTGCCTGGCGGTGACCTCCAGCGGGGCGAAAACCAACTTCAACGTGATCGAGATCAACAGTCGCGGGGCCGTGAGGTACTCCTCACCGCCCGCGCCTCCGCCGACGGACGAATAGCACCGGCCCGCGCGACCCGGGCGGTCCGCGGCGGGCAGCACCGGCCCGCGGCGCCTAGCTCGGGCGCACGATCTCGATCCAGTCGAGCTTTCTGCCGCAGAGCTGGCGGGCCTGCGCCGGGCCGACTTCGATCAGGGCGCGCGGAGGCCGCAGGGTGGGTTCGAGCGCGATTGCCGCGAGGTAGGTGAACTGGCCCCAACCGGCCCCGGGGCCCAGGTTCGCTCGCGGGTACGTGAGCCGGATCGCGTGCACACCGGGTTCGAGGAACACGTCCGCGACGTGCACGTAGCCGGTGAACGGCTGCAGCTGGTTGCGCACCGTCCCCACGTGCCGTCCGTCGACGCTGACTTCGAAGCCGCGCCCGAAGCTCCCGCCGAGCCACAGTTCATACGGTTCGGACTCGGCCACCGAGATGTGGCTGGTGGCCGTGCCGGGGGTGGTCGGAACGAGCGTGTGTTCTTCGACTTCGTGCAGCCAGCCGGCGGGCCACAGTGTCTGGTCGCCCCGCGCCACGATCGGTTCGGGTCGCTGATAGGCCACCATGCGCCCGTGGACCGCCCGGGCCCGGCGCCCGAGGGCTTCGACCTGGCTGCAGGGCGGGGTGCCTACCGGGTTGACCGAGCACAGCGGCTGGTAGGGACCGTCCTCCGCCCGGCCGCAGTAGGGGTACTTGAGCGATTCCCCCAGTGACACGTGCGCCACGATCGTGGTTTCCGGCTGCGCCGGGCGGCGCCACAGCTGGTAGTAGTGGCCCTGCCACACCAGCCGATACGTGGACGGGGGTCTCGATTCGACGGGCGAGCGTCGCGTGACGATCGAGCGGTACGGTTCGAGCGTCGAAAGGGGGAATGAGTCGAGGTCGGCCCAGGCCGACTCCGTCAGCGAGAGCCCGTCCCGAAGCGGCAGGGTGACGCTGCGGTACTCGGCCGGCTCGACGGGTGCTCCTTCGCGCAGGAAGTGCCGGTCGGCATAGACTTCGTACTCGTTGGCGAACGTCGGGCCATTGCCGGCGAGCAGCCCACCGATGTGCTGCAGCTCGGCGAGCGGTGCCCGGGGGGCGAGCGTGACGTCGTGGTAGGCCAGCGCGTTCGACCACAGAACCCCTCCGGCCAGGGCCGCGATCACGAGCGCCCCCGGCACCCGCCGGCGCACGAACAGGAGCCCTCCGCCTGCCAGGCCGGCGATCAGCAGCGCCGGCGAGGAGAGCGCCATCGCCTTCCCCGTCACCCAGGGCGTGCCGCCCGACAGGTACACGATCGCGCATCCCACGAGCGCCACGCCCACGTAGAAGGGGATCCCGAACTGGCGGCGGCGGATGCTGACGAACAGGGCGCCCGCGGCCGCGATCAGGGTCAGGCCGATCCACAGAGCGCTCTGGATCGTGGGGGCCGTGAGGCGAAAGTCGCCGACGGGCCAGATACCGGCGAGCTGAAAGACGTTGAGCGGGCCGTAGAGGTTTCCGAGTGTCGTGTGGGCCGACTGGCCGCTGGAGAACAGCCCGTTGAAGAAGCCGCCCTGGTTGCCGAAGAAGCTCGAGACGACGACCCACAGGGGGACGACTGCCGCCGCGGTCAGCGCCGTGGCCCAGCCGATCGAGACCAGGCCGGCGCCACGTTTCCCGGTCTCACGTCCGCGCCACAGCCAGCCCGCCGCGAGCGCCGCGAGCGCCGCGACGATCCAGCCCCCCGCCCCCGCACCGAGCGTCTGGAGTAGGCCGCCAGCGGCGAGCGCCAGCGGAAGGAGCGCCCGCCAAGAGGGCGGTCGCTCCCGCACCAGGGCCGCGCCCAGCGCGGCGCCCAGCGCCAGCAGGAACGCGGCCGTCAGCTCCTTGATCCCGCCCCACAGGCTGTATCCGTAGAGCAGCGACGCCTGGGCACCGACGAACGCCAGCAGCGCCCGCAGTCGTGGCGAGCCGATGAGCGGACCCATCAGCGCGTGAAGAGACATGGCCACGGCGGCGGCACAGCACGCCAGATAGGGCTGGAACACCCACGCGATGTCGATCCCCGTGAGCGCCCGGCCCACGCCCGGGAGCATGAAGGCGCCCAGCGGGTAGGCCGGGTTGACCAGGCCGAAGTTCAGGCGGTAGGTCGAGGGCGGCAGATACGCGACCGATCGCCCGTGGCCCATCACGTTGTCGATCACGTTGAACCACGTGGCGGTGTCGTCGAGCTTGATGTAGCCGGTGAAGGTGGCCTGACCGGAGGCCAGCACCGGGGCCCCGTACACGAGCAGGACCCCAAGTGCCGCCAGCAGCGCCCAGCCACCGGGCCAGCGCCGTCCGCGCCAGGCGACGACCAGCCCCACGACGCTGCCCGCGGCGACGACCGTGACGGCAGCCGGGGCGGTCGCGCTCGAAGGCCGTGATCGTGCCCGCGAGCACGAGCGCCGCCGCCAATCCCAGCGGGACCAGCAGCGCTCGGTCGAGCTCAGCCCCGCTTGCGCGCTCGACGAGCGCCCCCCAGCCGAGGCCCACGGCCCCGAGCACGAGGGGGAACAGTCCCCAGGCGAGGATCAGCGACACGGCACGTCCACCGGGTGCCCTACGGTGAAGCCGCTCACCCGTCGATACCTTACTGGCACATGCCCGGGAAACTCGCGATAGTGCCCGCACACAACGAGGCCGGGGCAGTAGGCCCGACGGTCGCAGAGATCCGCCGCTGGGCCCCCGACTTCGACGTGCTGGTCGTCGACGACGGCTCCACCGACGCGACCGCCGCCCAGGCACGTGAGGCCGGCGCCACGGTGCTCGCGCCTGCCGTTCAACCTCGGCATCGGGGGCGCGATGCAGGCGGGCTACCTGTACGCACGCGAGCGCGGCTACGACGTGGCCGTGCAGGTCGACGGCGACGGGCAGCACGACCCGCAGTTTCATCAAGGACCTGCTCGCGCGGCTGGAGTCGACCCCGAGCTCAACATGGTCACAGGCTCGCGCTTCCTGGACCGGGAGAGCGACGGTTACCGCTCCTCGGCGGCCAGGCGTGTGGGGATCCGCGTGTTCTCGTGGGTCGTCTCGTGGATCACGGGCCAGCGGGTGACCGACCCGACCTCCGGCTTTCGCATGACCGATCGTCGCGGGATCGAGCTGTTCGCCCGCGACTACCCGCACGACTACCCGGAGATCGAGGCGATCCTGCTGATGCACGCCCACCGCCTCAACAGCTGCGAGATTCCGGTGGTGATGAGGGCCCGTACGAGTGGCTCCTCGACGATCTCCTCGAGCCAGTCGATCTACTACATGATCAAGGTGCTGCTCGCGGTGTTCGTCGGCCTGTTCCGCGGCAGCCGACGCTCGAATCGCCGGACGATCCCGTCGGCGAGGCCGGCGCGCGCACAGATGACTGTCCGCCGGTCGTCGCGGAGCGAGTGACATGATCCTGCTCACCGCCAAGTACGTCGAACGCGACCCTCCAGCGCATCGAGATCGTCGCCGTGTCGGTGCTGATCTGCCTGCTGATCTTCGAGCTGATCAGGCGCAGGCGCCTGATGGAGCGCTACGCGATCCTGTGGCTGCTGGCCGGAGTGACCGTCGTCGTGCTCTCGCTTGGGCAGGACCTGCTGGTGAAGCTCGACGCGTGTGGCCGGGATCTCCTACGCGCCCTCGGCCGTCTTCGCGATCGCGTTCCTGTTCGTGCTGGCGATGCTCGTGCAGTTCTCGATCGACGATCTCGCGCCTCTCTGACCAGAACACGGCTCTCGCCCAGCGACTCGCGCTGTTGCAGGAGCGCCTCGAGCAGGGAGAGGCGAGCGGGCTGCCGGACTCGGAGGAGCCCACTTCTCGAGCAGATCCTCACTGAAGTGGGGATCGGCACCGCCATTCGCCATCGCCTCGGCTCGCATGAGCATTTGGTCGCCGAACTCGTATCGAGCGAGGTTCATCAACCTCGACGACCTCGTGCGCACGGTAGCGAGCATCGTCGATCCGGGACGGATTTTGGAGGTCGGCTGTGGGGACGGAGCCGTTGCCGAGCGAATGTGCCGCGAGTTTCCCGCAGCCGAGTACATCGGGATCGACATCGCCCCCGAACCCGGACGCCTGTTTGGTGGCGATCCTGCCCAGGCCGAGTTTCACAGCATTAGCTCCTCCGAACTGCTAGCGCGGGCTCGCCAGCCATTCGACTTGGTGATGCTCGTCGACGTCTTCCATCACCTCCCGGAGCCCAGCGCGTACCGACCATTCAGGATATGGACTCACTTTGCCGGGCTGGCGGCACGATCGTGGTCGAGGATTGGGTGCGAGCCTTAATCCCGGGCATCTAGCTTGCTATGTCTCGGACCGCTACATCAGTGGGGACAGGGACGTTCACTATGCCTCGCGGACCGAGTTGCGGGCAGCGATACACGAAGGTGTCGGAGCCGCGCAGCTGATCTGCGAGACACGTATCCCGCCTCGGCGCAACAACATCATGTTCGCACTCCGCAAGCCGCTCGACTCTGGGCGGGACCCACACGTAGCCCAGGAGGGGCGTGCGCGGGACCAGTCGCAGGGGCTTAGCGGCGGCCACGGCCGCTAACCGCCGTTAAGCGGGTCCGGCGAGGGTGCCTCAATGGCGCAACTGCTCATCCCCGAGCGTTTGGACTCGATCGTGCGGTTTGAATTTCTCGACTTCGACGCTATGAGGCGGGCGTCCACGAGCTAGCCTCGGATGTCGTGACCCTCTATCGTGGCGGCGATGAGCTGGCACGGAGTGGGCTGCCGGCTCTGCGAGCACACGAGCGCGGGAGGCTGAGATGGCGGCCTGGAGCCTGAACGAGAAGGTCATCCTGATCACCGGCGGTGCCCGTGGCATCGGGGCCGGGACCGGCGCCGAGCTGGCGCGCAGGGGAGCGACCGTGGTGCTGGCCGACCTCGACGGGGACGCGCTGACCGACACGGCGCGCAAGCTCACGCCGCACGCCGCTGACGATCGAGCTGGACGTGGTCGACACGACCGCCTGTGAGGCGGCCGTGCAGCGGGTGTTGGCAGAGCACGGCCGCCTGGACGCGGCCTGGGCCAACGCCGGGATCGCCACCTTCGGCCCGCTGGCCCTGACGGCGCCGAGCGCCTTCCGGCGGACGGTGGAGGTGAACCTACTCGGCGCCTACAACACGCTCCGCGCGGCTCTCCCGGCGGTCTGCGAGCGCCGCGGATACCTCGCTGTGACGGCGTCGCTGGCATCCTTCGCGCACGCACCGGGCCTGTCGGCCTACGCGGCGACGAAGGCGGGCGTAGAGGCGATGTGCAACTCCCTGCGCAACGAGGTTGCCCACCTCGGCGTGGACGTGGGAACGATCCACCCGAGCTGGATCGATACCGACATGGTTCGCGAGGGCGACGAGACGCAACGCTCCTTCCAGCGCCTGCGCGACTCCATGAAAGAACCCTTCAAGCGCACCTGGCCGCTGGAGCGGGCGGTGACGGACATCGCGGCCGGCTTCGAAGCCCGCAAGCGGCGCATCTGCAGCCCTCGCTTCGTGGTGCTCGCGCACTGGCTGCGCCCCCTGTTGGCCACGGCGGCGTTCGAGCGCGATCAGCGTGCGGCCGCCCCGGAGATCACCCGCCTGTTCGAAGCCGAGCTCTCCGAACGCGGTGCCGAGGCGGCCTCCACCAGTGACCGCGTGGCCGAGCAGCTGAAGGCGAGCGAGCCCAGCGGCGTCTCCTGACTGGCCGCGACGGGGACATCGGGGGAAGCTGCGACGCGCGGTTCGCCGCCGTCGGGGAGGCGCTGCGAGAGAACCTCGCCGAGCGGGGTGAGCTCGGTGCGGCGGTCGCGGTGATGCTCGATGGGCGCCCGGTCGTGGACCTCTGGTGCGGGTGGACCGACGCCGCGCGCCGGCGGCCCTGGCGAGGGGACACGATCGTCAACGCGTTCTCGGTGGGAAAGGCCTTCGCCGGTCTGGCGCTGCTGATGCTCGTCTCCCGGGGCGCCGCGGATCTCGACGACCCGGTCGCCCGCCACTGGCCCGAGTTCTCGGTCGCCGGCAAGGAGGAGGTGACGCTGCGGCAGCTGCTCAGCCACCGCGCGGGTCTGGCCGCGATCAGCCGGGAGCTGCCCGACCAGGCTCTGTACGACTGGGATCAGGTGACGGCCGCGGTCGCCGAGCAGGAGCCGTGGTGGACGCCGGGGGAGGGGCACGGCTACCACGTCCACACCTTCGGTTTCCTGGTCGGGGAGCTCGTACGGCGCCTCAGCGGCGAACGGATCGGAGCATTCCTCGCCGATCGGATCGCGCGGCCACTGGGCTCGCAGCTGAGCTTCGGGTTGCCCGAGCGGGAGCGCTCGCGGCGGGCCGACTTCGTGTTCGACGGGGATGTCGCCGAGCGCGCCCAGACACAGTGGAAGAAGGCTGCCGGCGAGAGCCTACGAGCCCAGGCCTACGTCAACCCGCCCGGCGCCATGGGGGTGGGAACCGTCAACACGCTTGCCTGGCAGGAGGCCGAAATACCGTCGGCCAACCTCCACGCCGACGCACGTGGGGTGGCAGCCGTGTACGCGGCCCTCGCGCGCGAGGATCCGGCGCTGCTTTCACCGGGCGTGCTCGCAGAGGCCACGCGGGAGCACTCTGCGGGCACGGATCTCGTTCTCGAACGCCCCTCGCGCTTCGGGCTCGGCTTCCAGCTGACCCAACCCGAGCGTCCGCTCGGGCCGCACGAGGGTGGGTTCGGGCATTTCGGGGCCGGTGGCTCGGTCGGGTTCGCGGACCCCACCGAGGGCTTGGCCTTCGCCTACCTGATGAACCTCGGCGGACCCCAATGGCAGGACCCTCGCAACCGGGCCCTGATCGAGGCCACGTACGCTTCGCTGTAAATCACAGGCGCCCGAAACGACGGGTTTGTGACGATAACTGTAAGGGGCTCCCAAAAGGTACGCAAAGCACGCTTGACACCTCCGTGGGAGCGTTGCTACCTTCCCGCGGAATTCACATTGGGGGTGGCCTGGAGGGCGCTGTCCATGTGAACTGGCAATGCAAGGATGCGGCGCCAGATCTTTCACTACCACGGAGGGAGACTCGAACATGGACGTTCGGCCTGGGATCGGTTCGTGCAACCGCGTGAGCGAGAGCACACATGCTCATGTAGGCCCAGCCTCCACCCGTGGCAGACTTGGTAAGTGGGTGGCACGGGTGACCGTGCTGCTGGCCGTGCTGATCGTGCCGGCGTTCACCAGCGTCCAGGGCGCTGCCGCATACGAAGGAACCTCACGCAGTGAACCGAGCAGTCTGAGCAAGTCCGAAGGCTGCCCCGGCGACCAGATCGAACTCAAAGGGTTCTTCGAAAGCAACGGTGGCTCGCACCGTGAAGGCGAACAGGTCCAGTGGCACGCACCGCCGCACGGCGGCAGCGAACACTGGATCGAATTCTGGAACATCGCCAACACCCCGATCGAATTCCCGGCCACGGCGAAAGGCAAGACCAGCTCGAGCGCCTTCGCTTACGTGCCCCTGTTCCTGATCCTCGAAATCCCGAGCAAAGGCGAAATCAAGGGTCCGCACGGCTTCCTTGCGCCCTTCACCTTCAAGACCATCACGGAATGCATGGACCGGGAAGGCAAAGAAGGAAAAGAAGGCAAGCAGGGCCCCACGGGTGCGACCGGCGCAAACGGTGCGACCGGACCCACTGGCGCGACGGGTGCGGCAGGGGCTGCGGGTGCCAAGGGCGCGACTGGCGAAAAGGGCGCGACCGGCGGAGCCGGCGCGACCGGCGCCACCGGTACGACCGGCGCCAAAGGCGAAACGGGCGCTGCGGGCACGAACGGCGCCAGGGCGAACGTGGCACCTCTGGCGCGACAGGTGCCACGGGCGCCCAGGGCGAACACGGTGCCGCCGGCGCGGCGGGCACGAACGGTGCCGCCGGCGCCACGGGCGAACGCGGTGCGACAGGCGCGACGGGTGAAGCCGGAGCCGCCGGGGCGAATGGCGCCACCGGCGAACGTGGCGAAGTCGGCGCCACCGGCGAAAAAGGCGAACAGGGCCTCCAGGGCGTGACGGGTGGCACGGGTCCGACAGGCGCCACCGGCGCTACCGGTGAACGTGGCGAAACCGGTGCGACCGGCAAAGATGGCGAACGCGGGGAAGCCGGCGCGACGGTGCGACCGGCGGAGAAGGCGAACGCGGGGAAATCGGTGCGACGGGTGCCGCGGGCGAACGTGGCGAAACCGGTGCGACCGGCGAACAGGGCATCCACGGCGTGACGGGCGAAACGGGCGCGACTGGCGCTACCGGCGAACGTGGCGAAACGGGTGCGGCAGGCGAACGCGGCGAAGCCGGCGCAACCGGCGACCGGGCGAAACCGGCGCAACGGGTGAACGTGGCGAAACGGGCGCGACTGGAGAAGCCGGCGAAACCGGCGCAAGGGCGAACGCGGCGAAACCGGCGAAGCCGGCGCAACGGGTGAACGTGGCGAAACCGGCGAAACCGGTGATGCCGGCGCTACGGGTGAACGTGGCGAAACTGGCGCGACCGGAGAACGTGGGGAAAGCGGCGCCACAGGCGAACGCGGCGAAACGGGCCTCCAGGGCGTGACCGGGGCGACCGGAGCAACCGGCGCGACGGGCGCCACGGGTGAACGTGGCGAAGCGGGCGTGGCCGGCGCAAAGGGCGAAACGGGCTTCACCGGCGCGACCGGGGCAACTGGCGAAAAGGGCGCGACCGGTGAAAAGGGCGCGACCGGCGGAGTCGGCGCGACCGGCGCCACGGGGACGACCGGTGCCAAAGGCGAAACGGGCGCTGCGGGTGCGAAGGGCGCCACTGGGTCGACGGGCGCGACCGGCAAAACCGGCGCAGCCGGAGCCGCAGGCGCCAAAGGCAGTACCGGAGCGACGGGCGCCTCTGGCGCAGCCGGCGCAAAAGGCGCCACGGGCGCAAGTGGTGCAACAGGCGCCACCGGTTCGAAGGGCGAACAGGGCGCCACGGGCGAAAAGGGCCTGCAGGGCGTGGCCGGCGCGACGGGCCCGACCGGAGCCACAGGCGCGACCGGGGAACGTGGCGAAACCGGCGCCGCCGGTGCGACCGGCGAAAATGGCGCGAACGGTGCGAAGGGTGAAGCTGGAGCCGCTGGCGCAACCGGCGAAAAAGGCGAAACCGGCCTTCAGGGTGTGACCGGCGCGACCGGCGCGACCGGAGCAACCGGAGCCGAAGGTGCCACCGGCGCAACGGGCGAACGTGGCGAAACCGGCGCGAATGGCGAAACGGGTGCCACCGGCGAAAAAGGCGAAACCGGCGCGACCGGCGAACGTGGCGAAACCGGCGCGACTGGCGAACGTGGCGAAACCGGCGCGACCGGCGAACGTGGCGAAACCGGTGCGACCGGGGAACGTGGCGAAACGGGCGCGAACGGCGAAACCGGTGCGACCGGGGAACGTGGCGAAACGGGCGCGAACGGCGAAACCGGTGCGACCGGTGAACGTGGCGAAACGGGTGCGACCGGCGATCGCGGCGAAACTGGCGCGACGGGCGCAACGGGTGCGACCGGCGATCGCGGCGAAACTGGCGCGACGGGCGCAACTGGTGAACGTGGCGAAACGGGCGCGGCCGGGGCGACGGGAGAAACCGGCGCCGCCGGGGCAACCGGAGAACGCGGCTTGCAGGGCGTCCACGGCGAAACCGGTGCGACCGGCGAAAAAGGCGAACAGGGCCTCGCGGGCGAAAAAGGCACTGCGGGCGAAAAAGGCGAACAGGGCGTCGCTGGTGAAAAGGGCGAAAAGGGCGTCGCGGGCGAAGCTGGGCCCACCGGCCCCACTGGAGCGACCGGCGCAACCGGCGAAAACGGCGCGACTGGCGCCACCGGGCCCATCGGCAACGAAGGCAAGGCGGGCACCGACGGGGCGACCGGGGCCACTGGGGCGACCGGAGCGACCGGCAGCGGCCCGGTGTTGCTGTGGAGCACGACCGGAAAGGAAACCCTGCCGTCCATCCACAACGTCGCCTGCATCGGCAACAACGTGGTCGAGCCCTGCATCGGTACCACGGACAAGTCCAACATCGATGAGGAATTCGAGGTCGCCAGCGAAGTCACGTTCACGCATTTCGCGTGCAGGCTGAGCGAAGAACCGAACGCCGGGCAGAAAGTCACCTTCCAGCTCGACGAAGCGGAAAACGAAAAAACCAAGGAAGTGGTCGGAAGCTGCGTCGTGCAGCCGGGCACCGTCAGCAATTCGGTGTCGGCGAGCCTCACGCTCAAGCCGAACACCTTCTACGTCGTGAAGGCGATCAGCAGCCTCGGCAACCTGCCAGGCGCGCACGCATTCTGGAGCCTTGGCGAGTAGCCCGCGGCCGGGGAGGGTCTTCGGACTACGGGCGTTGACCCCCCGGGCGCGGTAGCTCCGGGTCCGGGGGTGGCGCTCAGGCTACCGGCGGTGGTGACCCCTCGGCGCTGGCCAGCAGGTGGGTGTCCCACCGGCACGTGAGGCACGCCGCGCGGAAGGCCGCGGAGGCGAACTGGAGGGCCAGCTCGTGGGGGTCGTCCTGCTCGCGGATGTCGTTCCAGTCGAGGACGTACTCCCCGAGCTCGGGCTCCCAACGCGCCTGAGCCGGTGCAACCGTCGCCTTCGAGAAGTCGTCGGTCGCGGGGTGGGCGTAGACGTAGAAGGCCGCGGATCCATAGCGGCCGTCACCGGGCCACCACCCGACCGCAACCTCCTCCGCGTCCATCGCGTTGCGCATGATGAAGTCCCGCGAGGGGGGCTCGGCCGGGGCTCCTGAGAACAGGTTCACGGCGAGGTCGAAAGATCCCCACCAGGCGTTCACCGGGGTCGAACGACCTCTGTAGGGCGCCCGAAAGGCCCCCAGCACCAGTCCCGCCTGGGTAGCAGCGGTGAAGTAGCGCCCGACGGCCTCTGCGTCGTAGCGCGAGTGCTCGGTGTCCTCGTCGAGGGGGACGCTCCACGGCACCTCCTGGGGTGCGGGGTTGATCTCCACCGGGCCGGCCACCTCGGTCACGGCCGCCAGCAGCTGCCGCGTCACGTCACCGACGGGCCGATCGGGTGTGAGGGGGACGCGCCGCGGACCCCGATGGGTGTGCTCGACGACGGCCTCGTGGGTGCGCAGATCGAGGGTGGCAACGATCGCGCCGGAGCCGTCGGGCGCGGCCAGCGGGAGCGTCTCCCAGCCCCGTGCGGTCAGTCGCAGGGCCGCGTGCTGCAGCTCGGGCTCCGGTGGCGCCAGAGCCACGGCCAGCTTGCCGAGCACCTGCGTGTGGGCGTGCAGGGTGTCGCACGTCTCCTGCCATTCCCGGTAGTCGACAGAGGGCCAGCCGACGGGCATCGAAGCCCAGGCTACCCGTCTCCGTGCAATGCGCGTCCAGCGACCGTGGGGCGCTCCTACTACAGTCACCTGCCGTGATCGATCTGCACTGCCACGTGCTGCCCGGTATCGACGACGGGCCGCAGACGATCGAGGAGTCGCTGGCGATGGTGGGCGTGGCCGTGCGCGCGGGGACCCGGGTCATGGTGGCCACTCCCCACGTGAACCGCCGCTACGACAACCGCGCCTCGCGGATCGAGCCGCTGGTGGCCGATCTCAATCGGCGGATCGGGGATCAGGGCCTCGAGCTCGAAGTTCGCCCCGGAGCTGAGGTGGCGCTGTTGAGCGCCGGCGGCCTGGACGCAGAGGAGCTGCTCCGGCTACGCCTCGGCGGTGGGCCGTGGTTGCTCGTCGAGCCCCCCACGGCTCCGGTCGGGGACGACGTGCAGGGGCTGGTGATGGCGCTCGTCGAGCAGGGCCATCGCGTCCTGCTCGCGCACCCGGAGCGCTGTCCGGCGTTCCAGCGCGACCCGGGGGTGCTCGCAACGCTCGTGGGCGAGGGGGTGCTCGCCGCCGTCACGGCCGCCTCCCTTCGTGGCCGCTTCGGCGAGGAGGTGGCCCGTTTCGCGCTCGAGCTGTTGCGCTCGGAACTGGTCCACAACGTGGCCTCGGACGCACACCACCACGAGCTTCGGCCGCCCACCATGCTCGGTGAGCTCGAGCGGGCCGGTCTGGGGCCGTTGGCGCAGTGGCTGACGACGAGCGTCCCGCGTGCGATCCTCGAGGGCGCCGAGATCCCCCAGCGTCCCCTCGTCAGGGCGAGCCCCCAGACGCGCTCCGCCTGGGTCCGCCGCGAGCCCTCGATCAGGACGGGCGGGGTCGGGTCCCACCCAGCAACTCCTCCAGCGTCCTCGAGCTGACCACCGACCGGGGCAGATCCCGGACGACGTCGCTTCCGGGCCGGGCGTGGTCGTCGCGGCGCTTGATCAGCAGCCACTGAGGACCTCCGCCGCCGCCGGCCGTCCTCTGCAGCGCGAACCCGCCGGACAGCTTTTCGCCGTGCAGCACGAACACGGCGTGGCCCCGCTCGAGCGCCTCGGGCCACGCGACCCTGCCGCCCTGCTCGTAGGAGCCTCGGTCCCAGAGGATCACCGCCCCGCTCCCGCGGCTCCCCTCGAAGGTGCTCTGGGCCACGTCGTGGTCGGCGACCTCGACCGCCAACCGCTTGACGGCCGGGTCCATCGAGGGACCCTTCGGCACCGCCCACGAGCGCATCACGCCGCCCACCTCCAGGCGCAGGTCGAAATGGTGTGTGCTCGCGGAGTGCTCCTGCACGACGAAGCTGCCGGCGCTGACTCCACGGATCGCGAACTGCTCGTGGCCCTCCGCGGGAACGTCGCTTTGCTCCAGCTCGCCCACCCGCGCCCCGGGCGGGCCCTCGGCGAGGAACTCCAGCAGTCGGTTGACGGCGTCCGCGGGGCCCTCGGCGTGCACGGCGACCGTCCCGTCGGGTTCGTTGCGCACCCACCCCGTCACGCCCAGCGCGAGCGCCCGCTGCCGGGCCGCGGCACGAAAGCCGACCCCTTGGACGGCGCCGCCGATGCTGAGCCTGACGGCCCGCGGGGTCTCGCCCGTCAGGGTTCACCCACGCGCATCAGAGAAATTCCGCCAACGGTCGCGAAAGTTCTGAGGACCAAGG
The DNA here is from genome assembly GCA_963742395.1 of uncultured Solirubrobacteraceae bacterium. Lineage (GTDB taxonomy): Bacteria > Actinomycetota > Thermoleophilia > Solirubrobacterales > Solirubrobacteraceae > Palsa-744. Next base: position 319,797 of record CAVUME010000009.1, read on the forward strand.
GAGCTGTTTCGACGCATATTGGGAGCTTTTTACAGGGATTTTTTACCATCTTGCGGATTTCGCTGGAGGGCCTGATTCTGTATGATCGGCGAACGTCAAAGCGAGGAACGCGGAGACACGGACAACGGACTGACATGTGCGGACTGGATGCCGCGCAAAGCAACCAATGGATTGGGGGCACATGGAATGAGTACCGGCGGTGGGAAAAGGCGTTTCCGCCTGGGGGCCCGTCCGGTGGAGCATGGAACCGAGCACCAGCAGCGCGCCCAGGCTGAGAGCACCCTTCGCGGAAGGATTCCGCACCTGAGCCTGGCGGCGCTCAACGAGCCCGCGCAACAGCTTTCACGGACGAAGCACAGCAACGGCGGGTCCTCGAGCGACGTGGCTCAGGACCCCGCAATCGCCTCGGCGGTCGAGCATGAGCGTCGGCGCATAGCAGCCGACGTCCACGATCTGATCATGCAGGACCTTGCCCTTGCGCTGGCCCAGGCGAGGATGCTGGCGGACGACACGCCGAAGGCTCGGACCGTCGTGGACGCGGGCGAGCGCGCGCTCGCCAACGCTCGCGACCTCGTCGGGGGTCTCAGCGCCCGTCAGACGGAGTCGATCGCCGGCGCGGTCACCTCGAGCGCCCGGCGTGCCGCTCGTCATGTCCCGATCGTGGTGGTGGTGCAGGACGTCCCACCGATTCCCCAGCCCGACGCTCAGACCTTCAGCACGATCGTCCACATCGCACGGGAGGCGGTCACGAACGCCGTCAAGCACGGCCGCCCCACGAAGATCGAAGTGACCCTCGAGTGTCCCGAGGAGTGGCGACTGCGCATCAGCGACGACGGCTGCGGCTTCGATGCCGAGCACGCGGCCCACGGATTCGGCCTGCAGAGCATGCGCCGGCAGGCGCACTCGCTCGGAGGTCGGCTGCGCGTCACCAGCGGCCCCCCCGGCCAGGGCACGACCGTGGAAGCGCTCCTGCCATGAGCTCTCCCGCGACGCCGGAGCTGCCAACGGTGGTCACCGCCGACGACCATCCCGCCACCCGCCTGGGTGTGCGGATGGCGCTCACGCGCGGCGGCTTCCGGGTGGTGGCCGAGGCAGCCGACTGCGAGGGGGCGGTCGATGCCGTGCTCGAGGAGCGTCCCGACGTCTGCCTGCTCGACGTGCGTATGCCGGGAGGGGGGATCGAGGCTGCCCGCCGGGTCAAGGAGTCCGGCGTCAAGACCTCGGTGGTGATGCTGACCGTCTCCCAGGACAGCGGCGATGTCCTCGCGGCCCTGCGCGTGGGTGCGATCGGCTACCTGCCGAAGGACACCAGCCCGGACCGCCTGCCGGCCGCGCTGGTCGGCGTCCTCACCGGCGAGGCCGCCCTTCCACGTGCGCTGGTGCCGCTGGTCCTACGGTCGCTACAGGCCGACGAGCGACCCTCCGCCGCGCGTGTCCGCGTGCGCGGAGTCGAGCTCTCGGCGAGGGAGTCCGAGGTGCTCCGCCTGCTGCGCTCGGGAATGAAGACGGTGGAAGTCAGCGAGGCGCTCTCGCTCTCGCCCGTCACGGTGCGCCGTCACATCTCGGCCGGCGTCGCAAAGCTCGGGGTCGCCGACCGCGACGCGGCCATCCGCGCGCTCGGCACGACCGCGGTCGCCTGAGGCGGACCTACACGAGATCGTGGCGGACCGCGTAGACGGCCGCCTGGACCCTGCCCTGCACCCCGATCTTCTTGCAGATCGTGGTGACGTACTGCTTGACGGTGTGGCGGCTGATCGACAGCTCGCGGCCGATGCCCGCGTTGTCGGTGCCCAGAGCCAGCAGGCGGATCACGTCAAGCTCCCGCGGGGTCAGGGCGACGGCCTTCTGGTCTGAGTCGCCGGCCCTCGTCCTCCCCGCACGCGCCTCCACGGACAGGGCGCCCGCAACCTCGCGCGCCAGCACGGCGTGGCCAGCCGCCGCGAGCCTGATCGCCGCCGCGAGCTCGTCGTGGCGCATGTCCTTGAGGAGGTAGCTGCGGGCTCCCCCGGACAGCGCCGCGTGCACATCCGGGTCCGCGGCCGACGCCGTGAGCACCACCACGTGGGCTGCCGGGCTTGCGCGCAGGATCTCCGCCAGCGCGGCCAGCCCGGGCGTTCCCGGCATGCCCAGGTCGAGCACCACGACGTCCGGGTGGTGCTCCGTGACCAGGTCGACAGCCTGTCGTCCGTCGGCCGCCTCTCCCACGACCTCCATCCCCTCGGAGGTCAACATCGCCCGCAGGCCCTGACGAAAGATGTGGTGATCGTCGACCAGAACGACGCGAAGCGGCTCGACGGCGCTCACCCGGCCTGCACCATCGGCTGCGGGTTTGGTACATCTTCAGGTCGGAGACTTGACCGGACACGGAGGTCGTCCTGACCGGCCGACGCTGAGTCCGTTAGTCCACGGACGCGGTCGCCCCCCTCAAGTCGACGTTCACTCGCGCCGAAAGCACGGCTGTTCGACGGGGCAATTGCAGGACGAACATCGGGAGGTGGGCAGGTGGTTGGGCTGGTTGAGCTGGTTGGACGCCGTGCTCTCATTGGGTTGGCTGTGCTCCTCGCCTTCGCGGGGTCATCGGCGATCGTGGTCTCACTCGCGAGTGCTGCGAGGACTAATTCAACCTCGCACGGCGGGGTGTCCGCGGTGCGGCCGTCTCCAACCGCGGCGAGCGCCGCGGCCTCGGGCCAGACGCGCTCCCACCGCCACCACAAGCGCAAGCATTCCAGCACCCAGGACGTGGCCCACCCGATCGCGCCGATCTCGCTCGCGGCGCCGGGATCGTTTCCGGTGCTGCTCGGCGACGCCGCCCTCGAGGCGCACCGCGACTTCCTGCCGGGCGGCCAGGCCACGGTCTTCCAGATGAAGACCGGCGCCGGCGGCCCCGGGGCCGTGATCCACGTGTACGTCGCCGCGGGCACCGCGGCGAAGACGCTGACCGTCGGGCTCTACGGCGACGGCCACGGCAAGCCGGGGGCGCTGCTCGCCACCGCCGCAGCGCCGGTGAGCAGGACCGCGGCCTGGATGCCCGTTGACATCCCACCGGTGGAACTGGCGCCGGGGCGCTCGATCTGGGTGGCGATCCTCGGGCTCGGCGGAACTCTGCGCTTCCGTGACCGCTGGCAGGGCCCATGCGCGTCCGAGACCAGCCAGCAGACGACGCTCACCGGGCTTCCCTCCCGCTGGAGGACGGCGGACGTGAACCGCAGGTGCCCGGCATCGGTATACGTCACCTCGCTGGAACTGACGTCCCCCCCGGAAGCCCCGAAGCCGCCGCCCACACCGGAACCCCCCCACACGCCCGAACCGCCTCCGACGAGCGAACCGCCGGCTGCGACCGAACCTCCCCCGACGACCGAACCTCCCCCGACGAGCGAACCGCCTCCGACGAGCGAACCAGGGCCCGAAGCGCTGACGTCGCCGGCGGTCAAAGGCTCCGCCCTCGAAGGACAGACCCTGTCCGCCTCGACGGGCACCTGGACAGGTAGCCCGACCACGTTCTCCTACCAGTGGAAGGACTGCAACCCGGCCGGCGAAGCCTGCGTGGAAACAAAAGGCGCGACCTCATCCACGTTCAAGCTCGGGGCCGGCGACGTGGGCCACACCGTTCGCGTCCTCGTCACGGCCGGGAACTCCCACGGCTCGGCCTCTGCGAGCTCGGTCGCCACCGCCACGGTGCTCCCCGTCGCTCCCGCCGACGTAACGGTGCCGTCGATCAGCGGCACGCCCACCCAGGGTGAACGGCTGACGGCCGGCCCCGGGACCTGGTCGGGCGGGGCGGCCTCGATCACCTACCGCTGGGAGGACTGCAACACGCTCGGGCAGAGCTGCCTGTACATCTCGGGCGCCACCGGGGCGAGCTATGTCCTCGCCGGGACCGACGTCGGCGACACCGTGCGCGCGGTCGCCACCGCCACCAACGCCGCGGGCGCCGCGTCGGCCAGCTCCGAACCGAGCGCCGTCGTAACGGCCGTGCAGTCGACCGGGACGCTCCTGGGCAGCACGGCGGTCCAGTCCAGCACCGACCAGGCGTCGGCCGGAACCGCCGAAGCGTTCCAGTACACGGCAGGGGCGAGCGGGGTGGTGAAGGGCATCTCGCTGTACGTGGGTGCCGGCAGCGCCTCCACACCGATCGTGGTGGGGCTGTACAGCGCGTCCGCGGGCAATCCCGGTGCCCTGCTGACGAGCGCCACGATCGCCTCACCCGCCAAGGGCGCCTGGAACGCCGTCGCGGTGGCCCCGGTGTCGGTGGTCGGCGGCAGCACGTACTGGCTGGCGGCCCTCGCCGCCCACGGCGTCCTCGACATGCGCGACCTTCCCAGCGGCGGGGGGCCGACCGTGAGCAGCGCCTCGGGTGTCCTCACGGCGCTTCCCGCCTCCTGGGCCTCCGGTGCCTCCTGGGCGAACTCGCCGGCCTCCTTCTACGCGTCCGGCGAAGCGCCGGCGCCGCCTCCCGCGCCGGTCAACACGGCCGTTCCCACGGTCACGGGATCTCCCGAAGAAGGCCACACGCTGACGGCCGGCACGGGCTCCTGGAGCGGCTCGCCGACATCCTTCAGCTACGAATGGCAGCGCTGCAACGCCGCGGGCGCGGGCTGCAGTGCGATCACCGGGGCACACTCCGCGTCCTACGGGCTCGCGGCGGCGGACGTTGGCCACACGGTGCGCGTCGTCGTGACGGCAGAAGGTGCGGGCGGCTCGGCCGCCGCGACGTCCGCGCACACGGCCGTCGTGAGCGCACCGCCGCCAGCGGAAGGCCCGCCGGTCAACACCACGCTCCCGGCGGTCACGGGAGCGGCCGTGGTGGGTGGCTCGCTGACCGCGACACAGGGCGCCTGGAGCGGATCTCCCACGTCGTTCGCTTATCAGTGGGAACGCTGCGCGGGGACGAGCTGTACGGCCATCAAAGCCGCCGTGTCCCCGACCTACCAACCGGTGGCGGCCGACCTCGCCGACACGCTTCGGGTGCTCGTCACGGCCACCGGCGCCGGCGGCTCGACCGCCGCGACCTCCCTGGCCACCGCGGCGGTGGGTGAATCCGCCGGGTGCAGTGCCACCTTTGGTCCTGGTTCGGGTTGGGGTGTGGTTGAAGGTGCGTTGCGTTCGGCTGGTGCGCGGGTGTGTTTGTCGGCTGGCTCGTATCCGTCGTGGAGTGTGGGTGCTGTGGGCCCGTCGGCTTTGAGCACGTTGTCGGCGGCTCCGGGGGCGCGGGTGGTGGTGGATGGGTTGTCGTTGAATAATGAAGGCGCCCGGAATCTGGCGTTTGAAAACCTTGTGTTCACGGGGTCGGTGATGGTGAACAAAGGCAGTGGGTTCGTGATCGCGCATGATGAATGGCCTGGTGGTCCGGGCTCGGAAAGCGGTGTCGTGGTGTATGGGAACACTGCGGGGGCGCCGGTGCAGAACGTGCGTATCGAATATGACCGGATGCAGAATCTCGAGGAAAAAGCGGGCGGGGTCGGTAACTCGCAGTGCGGGACGTTCATCGGGGAATGGGAATACGTGACGTTCAGCCATGACCTGTGTGGCCCGTATCTGAGCGGCCATTTCACCCAGGACGGCGGCGGGAACCATCTGACCGAGGAATACGACACGTTCTTGGGGCCGTCCTACCGGTATGAGTGGAAAACCAAAGAATCCAGCACGGAGGGCTACCACACCAACATCCTGCAGATCTTCCATCCCTCCGAATACGTGGTGTTCGCGCACAACGTGATCCGTGACGCGGGCACGAACGGGAACACGATCCTGATCGAGGGCACCAAAGAAACGAACGCGCGTTATAACCACATCACGATCGAAGACAACCTCTTCGAACGCGCGGAGGACGGGCAGGGGCCGGGGATCTGTCCGCAGTCGAACTTCACCTACGCGTGGAACACGAACATCTACTCCTCCCCGGAAACCACGAACTTCGCGGTGACCGCGTTCTCGCGCAAAGGCTCCGCGGGCGAAAACGACAGCTGCGAAAGCGGCCCCAACGACCGCGTCGAACACAACGTCATGATCGAAGTGCCGTGCACCCACAGCGTCCCGGGGTATGAGACCGGCTCGAGCCTGCTGGAAATCCTCATCAGCCCCTGCCCGACCCACCACAACACCGACCTGGGCTGGGAAGCGGGCTCCGGCAGCCAAGGCCCGTTCTGCGCCAGCGAATGCAGCGTGGAATACAACGTCACCGAAGACAACACCGCCGCCTCGGGGTCCTCCAAGCACTACAAGACCGGCTGGCACCCCACCGGCAGCAAACCCTCCGAATGGGCCAGCCTCTTCACCGCCACCACCGAAGGCAGCTACGGCCTAGAATCCCAGGCCTGGCAGCCCACCCAAACCGAATTCACCGAAACCAACGGCACCAACAAATTCAAAGCCGGCTACAAAGGCGACGGCGGAGCACCCACCAACACAGGACCACAAAACTGACGCGCGGCAGGTGCGGCGCGGGCCTCCTGCTGGTGCTCGCGCTGCTGGCGCTGACGGGCTGCGGTGAAGCCCGCTCGCAGAGCGCAGGGGCCTGCACCAACACCTTCCAGCCGGGTTCGAGCTGGGCCTCGATCGGCTCCGCCCTGTCGAACGCCGGTGCAAAGGTGTGCCTCGGCGCCGGGTCCTACCCCGAAGGGACGCTCGCCGACGTGGCGCCGTCGCGCACGTCCACGCTGACCGCGGCGCCCGGGGCCACGGTGACGGTGGAAGGCCTGCAGATCGTCGGAGACAGCCCGGCCAGCGCCCATCTGATCATCGAGAACCTGCACTTCAGCGACCGCGTCGCGGTGAGGGAATATGGCTCGCACATCGCCTTCCGCCACAACACGGTCAACGGCAGCGGCCGTGAAATCGGCGCCTTCGAGGTGATCGGAAGCGCGGCCGTCGGGGTCTCCCACATCAGCTTCGAGGACAACCGCATGGAGCATCTCGAATGCGGCGCCACCTGCCCGGCGCCGGTCGGGGCGTGCGGGACCTTCCTCGGCAACGTCAGCCACATCACCTTCAGCCACAACGTCTGCGGCCCCTATATCAGCGCCCACTACACGCAGGCCGGGGGGATCTCCCACCTGAACGAGCAGTACAACACCTTCCTCGGGCCCTCGGCTCGCTACCGCACCAAATCGCCGGACGACGAAGAGGGCGTCCACCAGAACATCCTGCAGGTCTTCCACAGCTCCGAATACATCACGTTCTCCAACAACGTGGTGCGCAACACGGGCGCCAACGGCAACTCGATCCTGCTGGAGAACACCCCGGAAGCCGGGGCCGGCCCCGCCTCCTTCAAGCACACCGTGGTCGAAAACAACCTCTTCGAACGTGACGCCGACGGACAGGGCCCCGGCTTCTGCCCCCAGGAAGGCCTCACCTTCGCCTACAACACCGAGGTGATCTCGATCCCCGAAGCCAGCTTCGCGGGAACGGTCTTCAGCCAACAGAGCAGCGCCGCCGAAACGAGCGGCTGCACCCCCGGACACGATTACAACGTCGAGCACAACCTGTTCGTCGAGATTCCCTGCACGCACATCGTGCCGGGGTTCCTCGAAGGCGGCGTCAAACGGGAAGGGCAGCCCTGCACCGGGCACTCGAGCGCGGATCTCGTCTACGGAGGCACCGGCGCCGGCCTCGCATGTGAACGCAGCTGCCGCGTGGATCACAACGTGACCAGCGACCGCTCCGCAGACATACCGGGCGCCACGCACTCGATCGTGGACTGGGCTCCCGCCACCCCGGAGGGCTGGCGCAGGCGCTTCAGGCACACCGAAATGGGCCCCTACGGGCTGCGGTCCCACGTCTGGCGGGCCGTGGGGCTGCCGTTCCGGGCGGGCTACAGGGGCGGCGGCGGAGCCCCGGCGGGGGTGGGGGCGCCGACGTAGGCGCCGTTCTGCGCGTGGGGCTCGCCGGCGGCCTGTGCGGGCTCACGCGGGCCCGGCGTGATCGCCGTTGCGGGTGGCCGGCCGAAGGGCGGCTCCTCGCGGTCCAACAGCGTGCGCAGTGCCCTGCGGCCCGCCTGCCGGCGGTCGGCGCCGTGCTCGCGGTCGAACACCGAGGCGGTCGCCCGAACGAGGTGGCGCAGCCCCACGGCCGCGAGATAGGCCCTGCGGTGCACGGGGCCGAAGTACTTCTCGGCGTACAGTTTGCGCGAGTAGGCGTCCTGGGCCACCATCCGCGGTCGCACCCCGCCCTTGCCCACGTGGTGGATGATCTTCATCTGGGGCAGGTGCATCACCTTCCAGCCGCCGCGCTTGATGCGCAGGCACAGGTCGGGCTCCTCGGAGTAGATGAACGAGCGCTCGTCGAGCAGTCCGGCTCCCAGCAGCGCCTCGGCGCGGATCAGCATGAACGACCCCGAGGTCCAGTCGCACTCGCACTCGCGGTCATAGATGCCCATGTCGAGCACGCGTTCACCGGACCACGCGGGGTGCAGCGGCCAGCGCTCGGAGAACAGCGCCTCGCCCAGCGCCCGGCCGGCGTTGGGGAAGCGGCGGATGGTGGGGGACAGGGCCCCGTCGGCGGTGCACTGGCGGACGCCCGCCAGCCCCACGTCGGGGCGCTCGTCCATCAGCGCGACCAGCTCGCCGAAGGTCCCCTCGACGATCTCCGTGTCGGGGTTGAGCAGCAGCTGGTAGCGGGCCTTGGCGCGTTCCAGTCCGCGGTTGTTGCCGTAGCCGAAGCCGCGGTTCAGGGAGCTCACGATGCGGGCCTGGGGGAACTCCGTTTCCACGAGCTCGCGGGTGTTGTCGGTGGAGGAGTTGTCCACCACGATCACGTCGAGGATCGCGTCCCCGGCGTGGTCGAAGACCGTCGGCAGGCACCGTTCCAGCCAGTGGGCCTCGTTCGTGGAGATGATCACGATTGCGAGGTCGGCGATGGCCGAGTCGTCGAGGTACACGACGGCTCCCTGCTCGTCAGCGGGCGAGGCCGCGCGAGGCCAGCTCACGCGCCGCGTCGTCCACGCGGTCGACGGCGTCCTGGCTCACCAGCCACTGCAGCAGCGCCCGCATCCCATCCTCCAGCGACGTCTGGGCCTCGAAGCCCAGCAGCTCCCGGGCACGCTCCGGGTCGGCCACGCAGTGGCGGATGTCCCCGGCGCGGTACTGGCCGTTGAGGATCGGCTCCACGTCGATTCCCAGCCCGGCGCTCAGCGCCTCGGCGATCTGCAGCACCGTGCTCGGGCGACCGGTGCCGAGGTTGATCGCGTGGCCGGCCGCCTCGTCGGACTCGAGCGCCAGCTTGATCCCGCGCACGACGTCGCTGACGTGGATGAAGTCTCGCGTCTGGCGGCCGTCCTCGAAGATCAGCGGGGCGCGGCCGTTCAGCAGCCGCGAGGCGAAGATCGCGGCCACGCCCGTGTAGGGGTTGGACAGCGCCTGGCCGGCGCCGTATACGTTGAAGAAGCGCAGGGCCACGGCGGGGATGCCGTAGGCGGCTCCCGTCACCAGGCACAGCTCCTCGTGGTCACGCTTTGTGATGGCGTAGATCGACGTCGGGATCAGGGCCTTGGTCTCCCGCGTACCGACGGGGCGCAGCCCGGCTCCGCAGAGCGGGCAGGCGAGCTCCCACTGGCGCGCCAGCAGCTGCTCCTCGCCGCGGGGCGGCAGCGACATGCGGCCGTCCGTGGGGCACTCGTATTCGCCCTCGCCGTAGATCGACATCGAGGAGGCCACGACCAGGCGCGCCGGCAGCGGCCGCTGGGCGACCACCTGCTCCAGGAACAACGCCGTCTGCATCGTGTTGCGCTCGGTGTAGCGGGCGATCTCGTACATCGACTGGCCCACGCCGACGGCCGCGGCCAGGTGCACGACACGTTCGACACCCGCCAGCGCCCGCTGCGCGCAGGCGGGATCCCCGACGTCGCCGTGGATCATCTCCACCTCCGAGGGCAGCTGGGGCTCGACGCCCTCGTGGACCTGCTCCTCGAGCGAGTCCAGCACGACGACCTCGTGGCCTTCGCTCAGCAGCGAGGGCACGAGGTGGCTTCCGATGAAGCCCGCCCCTCCGGTCACCAGCGTCCTCATCGCAGTTCTCCAGCCTTGATCCGATTCATCATTCACGCACGCAACGAGGGTCCGGGGGCCGTTCTTGCGGTCCTCACGCGGTGGTGCAAGCCGGCGTGTACGGGTCGGCCGGCGCGGGAGCCGACACCTCGCGGTACCAGAGCTCGAGCATCAGCAACGCCCAGATGCCGCGCCCGTGGTCGGCTCGCCCGCTGCAGTGATCCGCCAGCAGCCCCTGAACCCATTGTGGCCGGCACCACCCGCGGGAGACGCTCGCGCGGTCCAGCAGCACTTCGTGGACGTAATCGCGCAGCTCGCCTCGGAACCACTGCGCGACCGGCACTTCGAAGCCCTGCTTGGGCGCCTGCAGGACCTCGTCCGGCACCCATCCGCGCACGGCCGAGCGGAGGATCCGCTTGCGCGAGCCGTGGGCGGCCTTCAGGTCGGCCGGCAGCGACGCCGCCAGCTCCATCAGCTCGTGGTCGAGCAGCGGGGAGCGGGCCTCGAGCGAGTAGGCCATCGTGGCGATGTCGACCTTCGTCAGCAGGTCGTCGGGCAGGTAGCCGCCGACGTCCACGTCGAGCATCCGGTCGAGCAGCGTGCTCGCCCCCGAGCGTCGCCACGGCTCGAGCACGAAATCCGCCGCCCGCGAGGGACCCAGCAGCGCGAGGTACTCACGCGTGTACATGTCGGCGCGGGTGTCGGCCGTGAAGATCGAGCGCTGGCTCAGATAGCGGTTCTCGCGATCCAGCGGAACGGCTCGGGCCAGCCGTGCGAGCCGTCCCAGGGAGCCGCTGCGGCTGCGATCGCCGGCCACGTTGCCGCCCAGCCACGCTCCTGCGCGGCGCAGTGGACCGGGGACCCGGTCGAGTCTGGCCAGCAGCAGGTTCGTCGTGTAACGCTGGTAGCCGGCGAAGCTCTCGTCGCCGCCGTCGCCGGTGAGCGCGACCGTCACGTGCCGGCGGGCGAAGCGGGCGAGGTAGAAGGACGGCAGCGCGGCGTGGTCGGCGAATGGCTCGCCGTAGTGACGCACGAGCTGCGGAAGCAGCTCGACGGCGTCCGGGCGCACGAGCAGCTCGTGGTGGTCGCTCGATAGCTCCTGCGCCACGCGGCGGGCCAGGGGGAGCTCGTTGACGCTCGACTCCTCGAAGCCGATCGAGAAGGTCTTGATCGGCTGCGGGGAGCACTCCGCCATCGCGCCGACCACCGCCGAGGAGTCCACGCCGCCGGAGAGGAACACCCCGATCGGCACGTCGGCCACCATCCGTCGGCTCACGGCCCGGCGGATCCCCTCGCGAACCTGCTCCGTGAGCTCCTCCGTCGAGGCGTCCGTCTGCTTGGCGGCGTAGTCGAGCTCCCAGTAGCGCTCGATCTCGACCTTCCCCTCACGGTAGGTCAGGGTGTGCGCCGGCGGCAGCTTGCAGACCTGTGCAAAGGCGCTCAGGGGAGCGGGGACGTAGCCGTAGGTGAGGTAGGCGTCGAGCGCGTGGTGGTCGAGCTCACGCGAGACCTCAGGGTCCTGCAGCAGGGCGCCGAGCTCCGAGGCGAAGCTGAGGGCCCCCTCGCGGCGGGAGTAGAACAGCGGCTTCTTGCCGACCCGGTCGCGGGCCAGCAGCAGCTCGCCCCTGCGCTGGTCCCAGAGGGCGAAGCAGAACATCCCGTGCAGCTCGCTCACGCAGGCGCTCCCGAGCTCCTCGTAGAGGTGCACGATCACCTCCGTGTCGCCGTCGGTCGCGAACGAGTGCCCGCGCTCCAGCAGGCGGCGGCGGAGCTCTCTGTAGTTGTAGATCTCACCGTTGAGCACGACCGTCACCGAGCCGTCCTCGTTGTGGATCGGCTGGTCGCCGGTCACCAGGTCGATCACGCGCAGGCGCTGGATGCCGAGGCCGACGCCGGGCTCGAAGTGCAGGCCGCGCGAGTCGGGCCCACGGTGCTCCTGGGCGGCGCACATCCGCTCCAGCAGGTCGCGCTCCACGTTTCCGCGACCCGACCTTGCGATCCCTGCGATGCCGCACATCGCGCGTTCAGGCTCCGTGACCGGCGAGCGTCCCGGCGCGGCGGCCGGGCAGCGCCGAGCGTGCCCTCGAGCGCAGCTCTCCCCTGATGAAGCTGCGGAAGGCCGGGTCCTCCACCCGGGGCACCGAGCGCACCCCGGCGCCGAGGTAGCCGCCGAGGTAGGCCAGCCCGGACAGTCCCCAGGGCCGCATGCGGGCGGTCTTCAGCGCCCGCGCCGCGACCCACGGAAGGGGGTAGTGGACGATGTAGGCACAGCGCCCGTGGCGCGCCCGGCCCCGCAGGATCCCGTCGGCGCTCCCCCACATCCGGTGGTGCACGGCGACCAGCTCGGGGAAGGTCCGTGTCTCGAACCCGCGCATGCGGGCGCTGACCTCGTCGATCGTGTCCCAGCCGAGCCGCTCGGGCATACCCCCGATCGCGACGAAGCACTGCAGCGAGTAGCACTTCAGGGCACCCGGCACGTGGTGGCGCGTGGGGACGTTCTCCATCCGCCGGCGATCGCCCTCGAGCTCGCAGCGGATCCCGCCCGCAAGTCCGAGCAGGGGCGAGGCGACGAAGCGCTCGAGCAACTCCTCGAAGTAGTTCGGCGGCAGCTCCGTGTCTCCGTCGAGCTTGGAGATGTGCGTGAACGAACGCCAGTCGACGCTGTGCAGGCCACGGTTGAAGGCCCTCGGAGCGGCGGCCGCCGCCAGGCGATCCTTGACCGGCTCGGAGCTGGGGGGCGCGGGGTCGGTGTGTACGCGCATGAACGGCAGCTCGCGGGCAAGCTCTCGCAGGATCTCGGTCGTGCCGTCGTCGGATCCGTCATCGACGACGACCCACAGATCCACCGCACGGGTCTGTGCGGCCATGGCACGGGCTACGACCTCGATGTGGGCCGCCTCGTTGCGCACGGGCGAGATCACGAGCAGGCGCTGGTCCATCCCCCAAGTAACCCCTCCGGGCGACACCTGCTTGCATCGCCGGGGCCCCGCGCAAGGCTTCGGCCAGCTCTCGAGTGGGGCCCTCCGGCGTGCCTCAGCCGCCCCGAGCGTGCCCCGGCCGGGCCCGGGCGGCTCTCAGCCTGGCCCGAGCGGACTCTCAGCCGGGGCCGAGCGCGGCGAACGCATTCACGAGCACCTCCGCCGAGCGGCTCCACAGGAGCTCCGGCAGGCGCTCCTCGGCGTGCCGGGAGAGCTGCTCACGCAGCCGCTCCTCGGCGGCGAGGCGGGCGATCAGCGCCGCGAATGCCGGCAGGTCGTCGCACGGGGCGTACAGGGCGGCATCGCCCGCGGTGCGCCTCGTCTCGCGCAGCTCGAAGGCCACGATCGGCCTGCGGGAGGCCATGTACTCGGCGATCTTGACCATCGTCGAGCGATGGTTGAGCTCGTTGCAGGGAGCCGGGTCGACGCACACGTCGGCCCGGGCGAGCAGCCCCGGCACCTCGTAGTGGGTCACGCGGCCCATCATCCGCATGCGCTCGCCGACGCCCAGCTCGGCGCCGCGCCGTTGCAGCGACTCCCGGCAGGAGCCGTCCCCCACGACCGTGAGCCTCGCGTCCAGACCGTGGCGGTCGACGACCAGCTTGAGGATGTCGGCCAGCGTCTCGACGCCGTCCTGGGGCTCGAGGCCGCCGAGGAACACGAGCTCGAGTCCCGCCCTCTCCACACCCTCGGCGGCGTCGGCTGCGGGGATGCCCCAGGGCAGGTCCTCGCGCGGCCCGTTTCGCACCACCACCACCGACGCCGGGTCACGCGTGACCGAGCCCAGGACGACTTCCTGCTGGGACTCGTTGGTCGTGATCACGAGGTCCGGCGTGCGGAAGGCCAGCCGCTGGAAGCGGCGCAGCAGGCCCGCGAGCAGGCGATTGCGGTAGCGCAGTTCGAACATCTCCGGGAACAGGTCGTGGTTGTCGAACACGGTCCGGCGGCCGAGCATGCGCGCCAGCACGAGCAGCACGGCCAGCGTGTCGGGCGGGTTGTTGACGTGCACGATGTCCGCTCCCGCCAGCAGGCGCGTGAGCGTCAGGCGCGCGAGCTGGAGGTGTGCGATGGCGTACTCGCCGACGAAGCCGGCCGCACTGCGGCCGCTGAGGGGGCTCCAGAAGCGGACCACCTCGACCCCGTTGACCGTCTCCCGCCGAGCCCACCCGGGATCCCGGTAGGGAGCCAGGACCGTGACGCGGTAACCGGCCTCCACGAGCGTCTCGGCCTCGTGGCGAACCCTGGGATCGGTGGGGTAGCTCTCGTTCTCCAAGAGCATCAGAACCCAGCGCCGGCGAGGCGCAGCGCTGCCGTTCATCGGCCTGGCTCCTGGCGGCGGCGCACGCAGGGGTCTTAGCAAGCCCTACGGCGCCACAAGGCGCGCGGGCAGGCGCCGCGCGTAGTACGTGCTGGTCTGGCGCATCAGCGCGAGACACGCGTGGGGCGGGGTCGCCCGCCCCGCGGATGCGCCGGCGACGACATTGCGCAGACGGGCTCCGACGGCCGACCAGCTGTTGCGGTCGACGAGCTGCCGCCCGGCCTCCCGGGCCGCAGGGAGCGCCGCGGGGTCGTCGACGAGCGCCAGCAGCTTGGCCGCCAGCTCCTCGGGCTTGGGGTCGGACACGAGCGTCGCAAAGCCCGCCGCGGCGAAGTCCTCGGCCGTCTCGTCCCCGCGTCCGAGCACGCACGGCAGTCCGGCTGACAGGTAGTCCATGTAGCGGGCCCTCACCGCCAGCCGGGCCTCGTCGCCGCGGCGGTGCAGCGTGAGCCCGATGTCGGCGTCGCGGAGGTAGTCGTGGCGCTCCTCGTAGGGGATCCAGTCCTCGAGGAAGAGCACGTTCTTGCCGAGCACGTCGAGCTCGGCGGCGAGCTCCCTCACCTCCTCAGCGGCGTTGTAGAAGCGCTGAGCGCCGTCGCGCGGTGCCCGCCCGGCGGTGATCACGAGCTTGATGTCGGGACGGAACGCCGCCAGTGCCGCCATCGCGCGCACGGCTGTGTCCGCGTCCAGCCAGCGCCACACGCTCCCCCACCACAGCACGACCGTGTCGCCCGGCGCGATCTGGCGGAAGTGTTCGCGCAGCGGATGGCGCCCGGAGGGCGCCGGGGGGTCGGGGATCCCGAATGGGATCACGGTTGGCTCGGGCCGGCCGCCCGCGGGCCCCAGCAGGTTGCCGAAGCGTCGCAGGAGCTGCTCTCGCTGGCGCTCCCCGGCGCACAGCACGACGTCGGCGTGGGCCAGCTGGAGGGCCTGCATGGCGGCACGCGTGCGCAGCTCGCGCCGGCGTTGGCCGTCGCTCTGCTGCTTGGTCAGGATCTCCTCCTCGTGGGGGTCGTACTGGTCGGTGATCGCCACGAACCGGTGCAGCGGCTTGGAGGCGAGCACGAACGGCGGAAGCGAGGACGACAGCAGGGCGTCGTGGCGGGCCGCCTCACGCAGCAGACGGGGCCGGGTGGCCCGCACGACCGGGATACCCAGGCGACGGCCGTCGGCGCCCTCGCCCGCGGCCAGCGTCACCTCGAAGTCCTCCGCCAGCGCGCGGGCGAACTCCACGGCGCGGATTTCCGGACCGGCGAGGTTCTCGCCCAGCGCTCCCGGGACATGGACGAGGACGCTCTGGACGCGGTGGGCGCTCACGTCGCGACCGCCGGACGTGGCCGACGGGCGACGCGGGTGAGCCTCGCCGCCGAGCGTTGCACGTTGCCTTCCGGACCGGCCGCCGCGATCGTCGTCAGAGCGGCGACGATGAACAGCATGTAGGGCGCCTGCGGGAATGACAGCGCGTCGAACAGGGCGCTCACGACGAGGAACGCAACACAGCCGCCGGAGGCGGCCAGGGCAAGCGACGCTCTGTCGGGATCTCGCGATTTGATCGCCTTGCGGGCGACCGCCACCGGGGCAAGGATCATCAACGCGTACGCGATCACCCCGAAGATCCCGACTTCCCACAGGATGTCGAGATACTGGTCGTCGTTGATCCTGAACATCGCGGGTTCTTCCTCGCTCACCGACCCGTAGCCCCGCCCGATCAGCAGATGGGCGTGGACGTCGGGCGAGAGGGCGCTGAAGTCCCCGCTGCGGTGCACGGTCGAGTTGCTTTCGACGTCGCGCCCGACGTTCACGATCGAGCCGATCGCCCCCGGCGCGAGCAGGTGCACGAACGCGAAGGCCGCGATCAGGCCGACCGGCAGCAGGCGCAGCATCTGGCGCGGGCGGTAGACGGCGACGTACAGGAGCAGGGCCACGGGCACGAGCAGCGCGGTCTTGCGGCTCGTGGCCATCGCGGCCGCGAACATCAGCACGAAGGCGATCGCGTTCAGCCAGCGCGTGCGACGGGTGAGGCCGTCGAATACGCGCACGAGCGCAAACGGCATCACTGCGACCATCATCGTGGTGGCAGCGAGGCCGTGGCGGGTGGGCCCGACCACGACCGGGCGTTCACCGCCGGTGGGGTGGATCTGGGTCAGCGGGGGAAGCACCCGGGCGATCGGACCCAGCACCGTGTGCGTCCATTCGAAGAAGAAGTTGTAGCCCGTGCGCCGCTCGATCAGCATCCAGAAGGCGACGAACGTGCCGATGCCGATCAAGAAGGTCGCAAAGCCGCGCACGTCCTCGAACCGCAGCGCCGTGAGGGTGAACCAGAACAGCGCCAGGAACGACAGCAGCAGGGCGAAGTGCTTCTCTGACAACTTGAGCTCGCCCAGCATCACGATGCGTTCCGCGCCGAACACGATGCTCGCGAACGCGAGCGCCATGAACAGGACGACCGCGACCACGCCGAGCTTGGAGCGCTTGGTCCGCAGCAGCGCCCGCTGATCGCCGCCGAACACGATCCAGGCCACCAGCAGGCCGACGACGGCGAAGCGGTCCACGTGGGAGTCCACGGGGAGGTGGACACGGAGTTCGGTGGAGTCCACCGGGACGAGGAACAGCATCGCCACGAAGGCCGTGAGCACCCATGGCAGCGGCCGGCGCGTGTGCGGGAAGCGGTCCAGCGGAGCGTCCTCGGTGACGCCCGACGGCTCGCGCCGCGAGGCGGCCGGACGCTTCCTCGAGCGCACATCGGCAGCTCCCGCGCCAGGGCCCGCGTGTGAAGCGACGGGCTGCAAGAGCTACTCCTTGGCAGCCAGGGAGTCGCCGCGCATCGAGCGCTCGGCGGCCTCGGTGCCGGCGCCGTTCTCGACCGGCGCGGGGCCGGCGTCGGCGTCGCCGCCGTCGAGCACCTGCGTGGCGGGGGAATGCTCGCCGGTCCCGGCCAGCTCCTGCTCGAGCTCGGCCACGACGGTCTCGTCGACGACCACCCGCGGCTTCATCCCCGGGTAGCGCTCCGGAAGCTCATCGGCGGACGGGGGATGCCCGCTGGGGTCGGTGCCGTTGCGCTCCGCCTCGTCGGCCGGCGCCGTGTCGGGGCCCGCTGCGGCGGGGACCTCGCCCACGCCGGCGGCGTACTCGCCGCTCGAGCGCCAGTTGTCACGCAAGCGGGCGACGGCGAGCATCATCACGCACCACAGGAACAGGACTCCGAGGAACACCACGAGTGCCAGCGAGCGGCTGAAGCTGCCGTCCACGACCCCGCCGTGGGCTTCCCCGAGCTGGCGCACCACGACCCGCGAGGCGACGGGGACCTTCTGTTCGGCCTGCACCTTGGCGACGTACTCCTCGAGTCCGGTGCCGGCTGCGTTGGCGAGGGCCTCGGCCGTCTTGGTCGTCGGAGCCTGGGTGAAGACGCCGATCGAGGGCGAGCTGGTGGAGTCGGTGAAGGTCAGGCGGTATGGCATCGATTCGCCCGTGATCTCGACGTTGCGCTTGGTGGCCGTCGGCTCCTGGATGGTCCGCGGCTCCAGCGGTTCGACCGGGCCGGCCGCGTAGAGCTGTTCGCCCTTGACGCCCGCGTGCTTGCCGATCAGATCGACGATCCCGGGGCTGGCGAGGAAGTTCGCGTACACCTGGGCACGGTTGATCAGCGGCACGAATTCGGCCTTCACGTCGCCCAACACGGACGTGGGCGTGTCCACGAGCAGGATCGTGCTCGCGCTGGAGTACTGCAGCGTGCGGCGCTTGAGGGCGAACCCATCGAGGCGGTACACGCTCAGCAACGCAACCACGAAGGCAACGGCGGCCCCTAGCGCAAGCATCCGCTTGCGCGCCCACAACTCACGGAGGATCAGCGCGAACTCCATCAGACCAATGAACGCCCGACCCCGAGGGTTTCTTCGCGCTCGCACGCCACCGTGCAGATAAAGATGTCGTCGCGCTCGAACAGCTCGCTTTCGCGCCGCAGTCCCATGCGCCGGATCTCCTCTGCCGGGAGCTGGTCGATGTACGGGACGGTTTCGACGTCAAAGCCGCACTTCTGCACCCGGCCGGCGAAGTCGCGGCCGTAGCGGCGGACATGGTCGGCCTGGCCGAATACGCGGGCACGATCGGCCGGCGTGAGGATCTCCTCATCTTCCAGCGTTCCGGCGCGCCGCTCGTCTACCGGGGACATCAGCACCGCACGTCCGCCGGGGGCGAGCACCCGGCGGATCTCCGCCAGAGCGAGGCGGTCGTCGCTGACGTGCTCGAGCACGTGGCTGCAGAGGACGACGTCGAAGGATCCCGCCGCATAGGGCAGCGCCATCAGGTCGGCGTGGTCCTGCGCCAGCGGCGAGTCGAGGTCCACGCTGCGGTAGCGCAGGTTGGGCTGACGGCTGAGGGTCAGCAGCAGTGCGTGCTCGGGCGCCGCATGGAGCAGGTCCAGCGGTCGCTCGAGGATGTCCGTGCGGTCGGCGAGGAACCGCAGCAGCAGCCGGTGGCGCTCCAGCGACCCGCAGCGCGGGCACTTCGCCCGGGGGCGCTCGCGGTGTGCACAGAAGCGGTCGAAGCTGCCGCCGCAGCAGGGGCAGCGAACGGAGTCGCCGCGGTAGCGCAGCGAGCGGACCGCTCCGGCCAGCTGCGGGCGCCGGCGCGCCGGAATCAGGGCGCTGACGGCCCGGCGGGCGACCGGCGGCGGCGCCACCATGCCGGCGCCGCCCGCTGCGCGGGGAGGCTGCTGCTGGGCGCGGCCAATCACACCCCACCAACGCCCATCCCGGAGGTCAACTTGCGCCGCCGTTGGGCGCTCGCTTGCGCGCGCGTGCGTACCCGCCCGGCTCAGAAGAACGCCTTCGGGGGAGGCGTTAGATCGGGCGAGTGAGCGCCCGCGTCCTGCACAGCTTTCCGCACAAGATCGGGGCCTCCCGGATCTGCGATACGGCCTGGCACGAGGTCGTCGGAGTGCACGAGGCCGGGGGCCGGCAGCTCCTCTACACGGGGGTCGTCCACCGCCCGTTGCCCGACGGCGTCGAGATCAGAACGACGCTCTCGAGGGGCAGGTGGCGGATCCCCTACCGGATGGTCGGTCACCTGCGCGCACTGATGCTCCACGACCGGATCGTCGCGCGGGCACTACCGGGACTGCGCGATCAGATCGACGTCGTCCACACCTGGCCGCTGGCGGGACTGGAGACGCTCAGGGTCGCCAAGCGACTCGGCGTGCCGACGGTCGTCGAGCGGCCCAACGCCCACACCCGCTTCGCCTATCAGGCGGTGGACGACGAGTGCAAGCGGCTCGACGTCCGCCTACCCTCCAACCAGGAGCACTCCTACAACGTCACACGCCTGCGCCGGGAGGAGCTCGAATACGAACTCGGGGACTATCTGCTGTGCCCGTCCGAGTTCGTCGTGCAGACCTTCCTCGACCAGGGTTTCGCGCCGGAGAAGCTGCTGCGCCACGTATACGGCTACGACCCGGAGGTGTATCGCCCCGCAGACCGGGCCCAAGACGAGGGGGAGGGCCTGAAGGCGCTGTTCGTGGGCGTGTGCGCAGTGCGCAAGGGCCTGCACTTCGCGCTCGAAGCCTGGCTGCGCTCGCCGGCCTGCGAGACGGGGACCTTCAAGATCGCGGGGGAGTTCCTGCCCGCCTATGAAGAGCGGCTGGCCGCGATGCTCGCGCACCCGAGCGTGGAGGTGCTCGGCCACCGCGGGGACGTACCGGACCTGATGCGCGAGAGCGACCTGCTGCTGCTGCCGAGCATCGAGGAGGGCTTCGGCCTGGTGTGTGTGGAGGCGATGGCCTGCGGCTCCGTGCCGCTGGTCTCGAACGCCTGCACCGAGCTGTGCGTGGACGGGCGCAACGCGCTCGTCCACCAGGTCGCCGACGTCGACACGCTCGCCGCTCAGCTCACGATGCTGGCGACGGAACCCCAACGCCTGGCCGAGCTTCGAGACGGCGCTCTCGCCGACGCGCCGTCACTGACCTGGACCGCCGCGGGGGCCGCCCTGCTGGGCGCATACGAAGAGGCGATCGCCCGCGGACCCAGGGGAGCGCTCGCGCCCGCCACCCGGCGCGAGGGCGCTTCGCCGGCGCAGGTCCCGGCGGCGCCCGCCGGCGTTCAGTCCGCGTAGAGGCTCGGCGGCCCGCCTTCTTCCTGGGCTTCGCGGCCGAGCTCGAATTCGGTGCCGGGCGGTTCCTCCTGGAGCCACCCCTTGGTCGGTTCTTTGATCGTCTGGGCGGCGGGCGGAGGCGGCAGTTCTTCCATCACGCGGGCGTCGTTTTCCCATTCGTTGGAGTAGTTCCCCCACGGTTTCAGTTCGCTTTCCCAGCTGTTCTTTTTGCCGTAGTAGACGTCTTCGCCGTTCTGGTGGGAGTGGATGACGACCGCCAGCCAGTACTGCGTCCCGGCCGTCACTTTGATGTTGAAGCCCGACGCTTCGACCCATTCGTCGTGGGCGGGCTTGGAGAACGAGACGCTCTCGACCCCGAGCAGCCGCCCGGGGCATTCCGGCGGGACTTCAGCTTCGTGGGCCTGCCAGTACGCCGCCTTCTTGCCGTAGACCTCGAACGGTTCGGTGTAGGAGTAGCGGTGGTTTTCGTAGACCCCGAGTTCGGCCCCCTCCACGCCGGGAGCCGTGCTCGTGAGGATGTACATGTGCAGTTTGGTGATCGTCCCGGTCGAGCGGGCGACGAACGGCCAGGCCAGGATCGCCCCCCGGTTCTCGTTGGCGTTGTTGACCGTGAAGGCCGTCGATTCGCCGATCAGCCCCTGCCCGCCGCCGCTGGATTCGCCGGGCACGACCGCCGCGCTCGTCAGCGAGTGGAGGGGCTTCGAGGACCCGGCGGCGTTCTTCGCCGTCACCAGCACCCTGAGGCCGTGGCCGACGTCGCTCCCCGACAGCAGGTAGGTGGATGAGGTGGCTCCGGGAACGGTTACGCAGCGTCCCCCTTTGGGCTTGCAGTCCTGCCACTGATATTCGAAGGAGGTCGGTTCTTCGCGCCATTCCCCGGTCGAGGCGCTCGCCGTCTGGCCTTCTTCGAGGTCTCCCGAGACCGCGGGCCGCTGGCCGTGGTGGTGCGGTGCACGCAGGGGCCGCGGGCCTTTCGCCTTGCGGGCCGAGGCCGTCGAGGCCATGTCCAGCGGCCGCGCCTGGCCCGCCGCCGGGAATGCGCCCAGGGCTACCAGGACGGTGATGAGCGCCGCTCCGGTGTTCGCACGTCTCATGGTGTTCGCCTCGCCTCTCGGTCTCCGCGGAGGAATCCGTGCCCGCTTTCGAGCATTACCCGGCCCCCGCGCGTCCATTCCCTGCACGGGTTGCCCCGCGCCCTGGTCTCGGTGCCATGAAAAGAACGCATACCGGGCCGCACGTCTTCGCCACCTCGCGTCGCGGTCGCTGCAAGAGCCCGCGCGTCGGGCCGCTCATCGACACGGCTTCGCCGAACTGCATCCGGCACAGGTGTGGCTGGTGGCGCAGGCTGCCCACCCGAGATCGCCGTTGCCGGCGTACGCATCCCACCGTGGATGCCATCCCACCCCGTTCCGTCTTCCATGACGAACGGGATCATACCCCACTGCGATCGTCCGTGAAAGCGCAACCTGAAGACGCGGAACACGGCCTCAGCGGTGCAGCCTCAGCCGTGTCCTAGTTTTGTGGTCCTGTGTTGGTGGGTGCTCCGCCGTCGCCTTTGTAGCCGGCTTTGAATTTGTTGGTGCCGTTGGTTTCGGTGAATTCGGTTTGGGTGGGCTGCCAGGCCTGGGATTCTAGGCCGTAGCTGCCTTCGGTGGTGGCGGTGAAGAGGCTGGCCCATTCGGAGGGTTTGCTGCCGGTGGGGTGCCAGCCGGTCTTGTAGTGCTTGGAGGACCCCGAGGCGGCGGTGTTGTCTTCGGTGACGTTGTATTCCACGCTGCATTCGCTGGCGCAGAACGGGCCTTGGCTGCCGGAGCCCGCTTCCCAGCCCAGGTCGGTGTTGTGGTGGGTCGGGCAGGGGCTGATGAGGATTTCCAGCAGGCTCGAGCCGGTCTCATACCCCGGGACGCTGTGGGTGCACGGCACTTCGATCATGACGTTGTGTTCGACGCGGTCGTTGGGGCCGCTTTCGCAGCTGTCGTTTTCGCCCGCGGAGCCTTTGCGCGAGAACGCGGTCACCGCGAAGTTCGTGGTTTCCGGGGAGGAGTAGATGTTCGTGTTCCACGCGTAGGTGAAGTTCGACTGCGGACAGATCCCCGGCCCCTGCCCGTCCTCCGCGCGTTCGAAGAGGTTGTCTTCGATCGTGATGTGGTTATAACGCGCGTTCGTTTCTTTGGTGCCCTCGATCAGGATCGTGTTCCCGTTCGTGCCCGCGTCACGGATCACGTTGTGCGCGAACACCACGTATTCGGAGGGATGGAAGATCTGCAGGATGTTGGTGTGGTAGCCCTCCGTGCTGGATTCTTTGGTTTTCCACTCATACCGGTAGGACGGCCCCAAGAACGTGTCGTATTCCTCGGTCAGATGGTTCCCGCCGCCGTCCTGGGTGAAATGGCCGCTCAGATACGGGCCACACAGGTCATGGCTGAACGTCACGTATTCCCATTCCCCGATGAACGTCCCGCACTGCGAGTTACCGACCCCGCCCGCTTTTTCCTCGAGATTCTGCATCCGGTCATATTCGATACGCACGTTCTGCACCGGCGCCCCCGCAGTGTTCCCATACACCACGACACCGCTTTCCGAACCCGGACCACCAGGCCATTCATCATGCGCGATCACGAACCCACTGCCTTTGTTCACCATCACCGACCCCGTGAACACAAGGTTTTCAAACGCCAGATTCCGGGCGCCTTCATTATTCAACGACAACCCATCGACCACCACCCGCGCCCCCGGAGCCGCCGACAACGTGCTCAAAGCCGACGGGCCCACAGCACCCACACTCCACGACGGATACGAGCCAGCCGACAAACACACCCGCGCACCAGCCGAACGCAACGCACCTTCAACCACACCCCAACCCGAACCAGGACCAAAGGTCACCTTGCATTCGACTTTTACCGGTATCGGCGGCGGTGGCGGCGGGGTGTACGGGGGCGGGGTGTAGGGCGGCGGCGTGGTTTCTGCCCCGGCCGGCGTGCCCGACGACCCGCTGGATCCGCTCGTCGAGGTTGTGCCACCGACCGAGCCCGTCGTGCCGGTCGTACCGGTGGGCCCCGTCGCGCCGGTCACCGGCACGGGCTTCTTGGGACGTTTGTGTTTCTTGCAGCGACGCGGTTTGACCTTCTGATGAGGCTTGTGTTTCGGGGGCGTGCATCGGGAGCGGTGCGACTTCGCGTGTGGTTTGGTGTGCGACTTGGTGCGCGACGGCGGGTGAGCCGCAAAGCTGCTGAGTGCGCCGCACAGGAGGAGCCCTGCGACGAACGCGCAGGCGAACGCCCAACGGATCGACCTTCCGGAAGACTTCGGGCGCGAGTGCTGTCGCGTGGCGCGTGTCAGCATGAGGCTCGTTCCCACGGAGGGGGCGGGCGGCGAGTCGCGGTGGGGTCCACGTCGCCGGTCCGGGGAAGCTCACCACTGTAATCGGCGGACCCGCGAAGACCTTTAGATAGGCCGTTGTGGTTCATCCTTCCGTATGAGCGAAAGGACGACACCAGTGTCGTCTTGAGCCTGTTCGTCCATGGGATCGCGCTCTTCATCGGTTTCACCCTTTCTCCGTTTCGGCTGCGATGGGGCGCCTGTGCGGCGCGGTGCGCGTTCTGGGCGGCCGCGAGCCGGTCGTCGTGACCGGGCGTGTTGCGGTGGCCGGACTCGACCTCGTGTAATAGGGCTCCCCCTGTCGGGGACCTGTCAAACCACCCGCGCATCTGGATTGGCCCGTTCGAGGCAGGGGTGCCGCGCCGGAGAATGACCCCGGTGTGGAAGTTGTCGGGGGCCGGACCGTTCGTTCACGGGGGACAACGTCTGTGCGCCAAGGAGCGGAACCGCTAGCTGCCCAAACACCACGTCCGCGGATCCGGCTGCGCCGGACGCCCACGGTCGTGGTCGTGGTCGAGGACCAGCCCCTCTACAGGATGGGCCTGCTGGCGGCCGTGCAGGGTCGGGAGGGGCTCGAGGTGTTGCCGGCGGATCAGGTCGAGGACTGGCGCAACGGACGCATTCCCGCCGACGTGGCGGTGGTGAGCGCGAATCCCCCGGAGTGTGAGGGCCTGGAGGTCGTACAGCTGGTGGCAGAGAGCAGCCTGCACACGCGCGTGCTGGTGTTGGGCGCGCGGGACGAGCTGACCGTCGTCCGGGCGCTGGCGGCGGGGGCCGTCGGCTATCTGGTCAAGGACAGCAGCGGCGACGCGGTGTGCGAGGCGATCGAGCAGATCGCGAGTGGCGAGAGCGCATTCTCGCCCGAGCTGTTGGGGATGGTCTCCCGGCAGCTGCGGGAGGACTACGAGCGCCCGATCGAGCTCCTGAGCGCCCGCCAGCGGGAGATCCTCGAGCTGATCTCGACTGGCCTGTCGGCGGAGGAGGTCGCGCAGCGGCTGGCTGTCAGCGTCAGCACCGTCAAGACCCACCTCGCGCGCGTCTACGAGAAGCTCGGCGTGTCGGGCGCTCCCGCCGCCGTCCGCGAGGCCATGCGTCGCGGCCTGATCGCCTGAGTCAGCCCCCTGCGGGGCTCTTCACCAGGCGCCCTTGGCGCCGAGCACGGCCGGCAGGGTCCGCAGCAGGATCCAGAGGTTGAAGCGCAGCGAGCGCCGGTGGGCGTATTCCACATCGAGTCTCACCATGTCCTCGAGTGCGACCTCCGAGCGGCCGCTCACCTGCCACAGCCCGGTGATCCCCGGCTTGACCGCGAAGCGATCGAACCAGTGTGCGGGGTAGTGCTCGACCTCATACGGAATCGGGGGGCGGGGACCCACGAGCGACATCTCCCCGCGCAGCACGTTCCACAGCTGGGGCAGCTCGTCGAGGCTCGAGCGCCGCAGCAGGCGCCCGAAGCCCGTCACCCGGGGGTCGCTCATCATCTTGTAGTAGGGAGTGCTGCTGTCAGCCTGGGCCGGTTGCTTGCCGTGGATCAGGCCGAGCACGAACTCGCGGTGGCGGTCATGCGCCGCGCCGTGGTGCATGCTCCGGAACTTGTTGGCCACGAACGGCACCTGGTTACGCCCGATGCGCTGCTGGCGGAACAGCACCGGGCCGCGCGAGTCGAGCCGGATCACGAGCGCGATCAGCGCGAGCAGTGGGAACAGCACCACCAGCAACACGGCCGACACCGCGACGTCCAACGCCCGGCAGCCGGCGTCGACGAGCAGCCCTTCGCGGGCGGGCAGCGCCACCCAGGGCGCGATCTTGTCGGCCTCCAGCGCCCCCATTCGTTGGTCGAAAGCCTCACTCGACACAACGATTAACGTCCCGTTCGCGGTTCGGCTTGCGTTGCGGCTCAGCCGCTAGCAGCCAGCGCCGCGTGGGCGCCCTCATCGCTTCGTTGCCCTCGCCACCAGTCGACCAGCCGACGCAGGCCCTCCTCGAGGTCGACCGCGGCTGAGAAGCCCAGCAGCTCCTGTGCGAGCTTCGTGTCGGCGATCCGGCGCGGAACCTTGTTGACGGAGCGCTCGGGGCCGAATTCGATCGACACGTTCGACCCCATCACCTCGATCAGCATGTGGGCGAGCTCGAGCAGGCTCGTCTCCACCCCGCTGGCCACGTTGAAGACCGTGTCGGTGGTCTCGGCGGTGGCGGCCAGCAGGTTGGACCGTGCCACGTCCTCGACGTAGACGAAGTCCATCGTCTGCGAGCCGTCGCCGAGGATCAGGGGAGACCTGCCGCTGTCGATCCGCTCCATCCAGCGCACCAGAACCTCGGTGTAGACGCCGTGGATGTCCATCCGCGGGCCATACACGTTGAAGTACCTCAGCGCGACGTAGTCGAGTCCGGATGTGCTGTGGAAGCTCCTCAGCAGCCCCTCGTTGAAGGTCTTGGCCGCCCCGTAGAGCGTGTCGTTGGCGTAGGGGTGGTGGGTCTCGTCGGTGGGGAACGAGACCGCCTGGCCGTAGACGGAGGCCGAGGAGGCGGCCACGATCCGTCGCACGTTGTGCTCGAGCGCAGCCTCGATCACGTTGAAGGTGCCGTCCACCATCACCTCGAGGGCGAGGCGCGGTTCCTCGGCGCACTGCGTGATACGTAGCGCGGCCTGGTGAAAGACGACGTCGATTCCGCGGCTCAGCTCGCCCACCAGGGCGCGGTCGCGGATGTCTCCTTCCACCAACCGCACGGGGCCGTTGGCCTGCGCCCAGGACAGGTTGTCCGGCCGGCCGCGGACGAAGTTGTCGACCACGACGATCTCCTCGGCGCCGGCACGCACGAGTTCGTCGGCGATGTTCGAGCCGACGGCGCCTCCGCCGCCCGTGATCAGAACACGCCGGCCCTGCATAGTGTTGGCACCCATCGCCTGTACAACGGGGCCCGGCGGCCGCTTTTTCCACGGCCCGATCGCGCCTCTGCGTCCCCAGCAAGAACGGGTCGCGGCCTGTCGTTGATTGGGGGCCATGCCAGAGCAGGCCAGACCGTCGATCTCTGCGGTCGTTGCGACCTACCAGGCGGAGAGGTTCATCGGTCCGGCCCTCGAGTCGATTCTCGGCCAGACTCGTCCTCCCGACGAGGTAGTGGTCGTCGACGACGGCTCCACCGACGCCACCGCGGCCGTCCTCGACCGCTTCGCCGGCCGCGTCCACGTGGTCCGCCAGGACAACCGCGGCTATCCCGCGGCGATGAACCGCGCCGTGGCGGAGAGCAGCGGCGACTTCGTCGCCCTGTGCGGAGCCGACGACATCTGGGAGCCGCGCAAGTTGGAGTGGCAGGAGCAGGCGCTCCTCGCCCACCCCGAGGTGGACGTCCTGTTCGGCCACGCCGTGCTGTTCGGGGCCATCAACGCCAACCACCCCGGCCCTCCCGAGGTCGGGGTGCTCGACAGCAGGACGCTGCTGCACTCCCTGTTCCGGCTGTGCCTGGTGTGCGCGCCGTCGGTCGTGCTGCGCCGCTCGCTGTATGACCGCCTGGGGCCGTTCCGGGAGAACTTCGACGGTGACGACTACGACTACTGGTTCCGCTGCCTGCGGGCCGGGGCGAGGTTCTACTTCGATCCCCGCAGGCTCGTCAACTACCGCCGCCACGACGGCAACGTCACCAACAACCAGCTCGCCGTCCGCAACGCGGTCCACGACGTGCACCGCTGGCACGCGGACATGATCGACGACCCCCGGCTGGTTCGCGAAGTCCACACCTACGACCTCTTCCGCATCGCTCGTCTGCTGGTCGAGGATGGGCGGCCGCTCGAGGCCCGCCAGGTCTTCTGGCAGACGCTGCGCTACGCCTCCACGGCAACCGCGTCCACGAGCCTGCGCGCACTCGCCTGGACCGTGGTGCTGAGCTTGCCCGAGCAGGCTCGCGTCGGCGCCGGGTCGGCGCTGGTGGCGGTCAGTCGGGCGGTCGAGCGCAACGGCCTCGTGCGCCGCCCGGCGGTCCCATGACCACGCCCACCGTCAGCGCGGTGCTGACCGTCTACAACGGCGAGCGCTACCTCGCCCAGGCGCTCGACGCGATGCTCTCCCAGACGCACCCGCCCGACGAGGTCGTCGTCGTGGACGACGGCTCCACCGATGGCACCGCCCGCGTCCTGGAGGGCTACGGGAGCGCGATCCGCGTCGTGCACCAACCCAACGCGGGTCACCCCGCGGGCTTCAATCGCGGCTTTCGCGAGGCTCATGGCGAGTATCTGGCCCGCTGCGACGCCGACGACATCTGGAGTCCGCACAAGCTCGAGTGCCAGCTCGCCGCGATCGAGGCCCATCCGGAGACGGACATCTGCTTCGCCGCGGCCGAGACCTTCGGACGGATCGAGCAGCCGTTCTCCTCCCACCCGGGGTCGGGGATCCTGGTGCCCGAGGACTTCGCCAGAAGGCTGTACCGGCGCAACATGGTGTGCTCGGCGTCGGTCGTGATACGTCGCGCCCTGTTCGAACGGCTCGGCCCCTTCTGCGAGCCGTTGATCACCGAGGACTACGAGTACTGGATGCGGGCCCTGAAGGCGGGGGCGGTGTTCTTCTACGAGCCCCGCACGCTCGTCTCGTACCGCCTCCACGACGCCAACGTGACCAACAAGCGGCTGCGCTCCTACCGCTCGCTGCTGGTCTCCCACGAACGCCACGCCGACCTCGTCGACGATCCCGGCCTGGTGCGGTCGGTGCTCGCGGCCGACCACTTCATGCTCGGTCGCTTCCTCGTGGACGAGGATCGCCCCCGCGAGGCCCGTCGCGAGTTCGCCCAGGCGCTGCGCCGGCGCCGCTCCGTGCGCAGCCTGGCCTGGATGGCGCTGCTGTACTCGCCGGCCCGCGCAAGGCGCCGGCTCGCTGACGCCGCCGTGGCCCTCAAGCGCCTCCTGCGTCCGGAGCCGGCCCAGCGGACGATGACGGGGCTATGACCGAGCCCGCGCGCGCCGACCTCGGACGTCACGCCGACCACGGACGCCACCCCGACCACGGACGCCACCCCGACCACGGACGCCACCCCGACCACGGACGCGCCGCCCACCTCGGACGCGCCGTCGAGCGAGGAGCTGCGCGAGGCGGCCGCCCACGGGGTGCGCTGGTCGCTGATCTCCCGCCCTGCCGTCGAGCTGATCCAGCTCGGTTCGATCGTGGTGCTCGCGCGCCTGATCGCGCCGGCGGAATTCGGGCGCTTCGCAATCGCGGTGATCGCCCAGGAAATCGCCTACGGCACGATCGCCGCGGGCCTCAGCAACGCCCTCGTGCAACGCAGGGCGGCCGACCGCGAGCACCTCCAGACCGGCCTCGCGCTCGCCCTCATGATCGGTTTCTCGATGACCCTGCTGACGCTGCTGCTCGCAGGCGTGGTGGTGGTGCCCGTGTTCGGCGAGCAGACCGCCCACCTCGTCCGCATGATGGCTCCGCTG
Organism: uncultured Solirubrobacteraceae bacterium; assembly: GCA_963742395.1. Classification (GTDB taxonomy): domain Bacteria; phylum Actinomycetota; class Thermoleophilia; order Solirubrobacterales; family Solirubrobacteraceae; genus Palsa-744. The sequence continues at coordinate 348,978 of CAVUME010000009.1, forward strand.
TGCCTGATCGCCGGGTTCACCGCGGTTCCGATGGCGACGCTGCGCCGGCGCATGGCGTTCCGGCGTGTGAGCGAGATGGAAATCGCCGGCACCGCTGCACGGGTGGTGGTCTGCATCGCGCTCGCCCTGGCGGGACTCGGGGGCGAGGCGCTCGTGCTGGGCGTGCTCGTCGGAGCCGCGCTGACGGCGGGGATCGCCTGGGCGAGCGCGCCCCCGCCGGCACCCCGGCTGCACCGGCGCGCAGCACGCGAGCTGATCGACTACGGGCTGCCGGTGTCGCTCTCGGCGATCGGATGGCTCGGGTTGCGCAACGTCGACTATGCGATCGTCGGCGCCCGTCTCGGGCCGGCGGCAACGGGCCTCTACTACCGCGCCTACACGGTGGCGGTCGAATACGAGAACAAGATCAGCGTCGTGATGATGCAGGTCGGCTTCCCGGTTCTGGCCCGCACGCACGACCACAACGAACTGACGCGGCTGCACCGCCAGATGGTGCGCACGCTCACGATCGTCGTGTTCCCGCTGCTGGCCCTGCTCGCGATCGGGGCGCCCGTCGCGATCCCCTTCCTGTTCGGGTCGCGCTGGAGTGGCGCCGTCGTGCCGGTGCAGATCCTGACCGTCGGGGGCGCGGCCACGCTGCTGATCGACGGCGCGGGCACCGTGCTGATGAGCAAGGGCCGCACGCGGGCCCTGCTCGGCTACGGCACGGGCCAGTTCATCGTGTACGGCCTGGCCGTGCTGGCGGTCGTCCACTGGGGGATCGTGGCGGTCGCGATCGCGGCGGCCACGGTGCACACGGTCTTTCTGTTCGTGGCCTACGCGCTGATCCTGCGCGGGACCGAGGAACGCACGCTGAAGCGGCTGTGGGAAGACCTCTCGCCGGCGCTCGTCTCGTGCGCGGGCCTGACCGCGGTTGCGCTGCCACTGAGCATCGGGATGACCGACCTCGGCCTGCGGCCGCTGCTGTGGCTGACGCTGCTGGGCCTGGCCGGCGCCTGCGCCTACGCGGCCACGCTGCGGATCTTCTTCCTGACGACCTGGCGCGCCCAGCTCGCCATCGTGCGACGGGTCGGTGCCCCTCGAGCGCCGACTCGGGAGCGTCGGGCGCCGTGCCGCCGCACTGGCGGCGCGCAGCTCCGCCTGAGTCCCGCGCGGGTCACGAGGAAGCTCGGCCGACAGCCGCAGCCCCTTCGCGGGGGGCGCGGTTACAGAAGTTCAAAGCCGGCCCCGGCGTTTAGCTGACAGGGCGCCTGTGAGGGAGGCCGGAAGCGGCGAACCCCCGGCCGGACAGCGCAGGCTCCGCGAGCAAGCAAGCTGATGACACCGCGCACCGACACGCCGACGACCCCCGGCCGACCGGCACGAGCACCGGCGGCGGATGCGCGCCCGCTGGGCTTCCTCTCCACCCGGCCGCTGGCGATCGCCGCACACCTCGGGATCCCGGTGGACGCCGGCGAGGGCGTGGCGGGCCCGCTGCACAGCCTGCGGCCGCGGGCGGGGGCGAGTTGCTGTGGCCGGCAGAGTCCGAGCCGCGCCCTGACCTCGCGGGCGTGCGCGTGCACACGCGCGAGGTCACGATCCCGCTGTTCGCCGGGGTCCTCGATGACGACCATGTCCGGCAGCTGCTCTCGCAGCGGGACTCCACGTGGGAGCCCGTGGCGGCGATCGTCGGCGAGGGCGAGGACCGCGTGGGCTCGATCTGGAGGGACGAGCAGGGCAATGTGCTGCTGCCGTTCGACCCCGACGACGTCTGCCGCTGCCTGTGGAGCGAGGCCTACCAGGAGCTGCTGCGCAGCGGCGCCGGACGTGCCCGCCACCGGATCGCGATGCGCACCTACTACGCGGTGCGGAGCCTGCTGCCGCGCCCGCTCCAGATCCGGATGCGGCGTCTGTATGCGCGGCGCCAGGCCGCCGTGAGCTTCCCGCGCTGGCCGGTGGAGAGCGCCCTGCACGATTTCCTCGACCTCTTCACCGCGATCCTGGCGGACGTCAACGGAGCCCCGGTGCCACGGATAGCGCCGTGGCCGGGGGGACACGAGTGGGCGCTGGTGCTGACCCACGACGTCGAGACCGCCGACGGGCTGCGGGCCCGCGAACCCGTCCTTGAGCTCGAGCGGGAGCTGTCGCTGCGCTCCGCCTGGAATCTCGTGCCGCGTCGTTACGAGGTGGACCCCGAGCTGGTGCGCGGCCTGCGCGAGGAGGGCTTCGAGGTCGGCGTCCACGGCCTCTACCACGACGGGCGCGACCTCGAGTCGCGGGCTCGCCTGCACGAACGGCTGCCCGGGATGCGCGCCGCCGCCGAGCGCTGGGGGGCGGTCGGCTTCCGTTCGCCGGCCACCGTGCGCGCGTGGGAGCTGATGCCGCTGCTCGGCTTCGACTACGACTCCTCCTCGCCGGACAGCGACCCGTTCGAGCCCGTCGCGGGCGGGTGCTGCAGCTGGCTGCCGTTCTTCAACGAGGACCTCGTCGAGCTGCCGCTGACCATGCCCCAGGATCACACCCTGTTCGTGATCCTCGGCGCCCGCGACGAGCGAACCTGGGTCGAGAAGGCCGAGCTGCTGCGCAGCCGCGGCGGGATGGTGCTGCTCGATACCCACCCCGACTACCTCGTGGAGGACCGCATCCTGACGGCCTACCGGCGCTTGCTCGAGCGGCTCGCTCCGGACGTGACCGGCTGGCAGGCGCTGCCGCGCGAGGTCAGCGCGTGGTGGCGGCGACGGGCCGCATCGCGCGCAGTCTTGGTGGAAGGAACGTGGACGGTGACGGGGCCGGCCGCCGGAGAGGCGACGGTCGAACTGAGCAACGGGAGGCAATGGACGTGAGCAGGCTGGGTGCAGGCCGCGCAGACATCGAGGCAGCCGTGATCGGAGCCGGGCCGCACGGCCTGGCGGCGACGATCCTGCTGCGGCGCGCGGGCGTGGAGACGAGCGTGTTCGGGGAGCCGATGGGCTTCTGGAAGGCGATGCCGGAGGGCATGATGCTGCGCTCCAACCTGTCCGCGTCGAACATGGTCGAGCCCTCCGGGCCGTTCTCGCTGAGCAGCTTCGGGAAGGCCACGGCATTCATGTCGACCACCCCGTGCCGCTGGAGGACTTCGTGTCCTACGGCATGTGGGTGACCCGTGAAGCCGTCCCCGACGTCGAGGAGCGGATGGTCTCGGAGCTGACCGCGGCGCCGGGGGCTTTCGCCTCACGCTCGCCGACGGCGAAGAGCTGACGGCGCGCTCGGTGGTGGTCGCGGGCGGGATCGCGCCCTTCGCGCACACTCCCGCGGGCTACGAGCAGCTTCCCTCCGAGCGCGTCTCGCACAGCGCCGACCACAGCGACCTGAGCGTCTTCGCCGGTCGCCGGGTGGCCGTCGTCGGGGGCGGGCAGAGCGCCTTCGAGTGCGCCGCGCTGATGGTCGAAAACGGCGCCGCCGCCGTCGAGGTCCTGGTCCGCGACGAGCGCGTCGTGTACCTGCGCGGGCGCGCCGGTCAAGCGCGTGCTCGGGCGTCTCGGCACGATCGTCTACGCCCCCACCGACGTTGGCCCGCTGTGGTACAGCCGGCTCGTCTCGGTACCGGACATCGCGTTTCGCCGCCTGCCCCGCCTGACCCAGGACCGGATCGCCATGCGCTGCATCCGTCCCGCGTGCTCGCACTTCGTGCGCGTGCGCCTCGCGGGCCTGCGCATCACGACCGGCGTCCAGCTGGCCGCTGCCTCCGAGCGCGACGGCGCCCTGCGGATCGAGCTCAGCGACGGCGGTCAGCGCGAGGTCGACCATCTCATGTTCGCCACCGGCTACCGCGTCGACGTGGCGCGTTATCCGTTCATGACGCCGGAGCTGATCGGTGCGATCCGACGCCACAACGGCTATCCGATCCTGGGCCGCGGCCTCGAGAGCTCCGTCCCCGGGCTGCACTTCAGCGGAGCTCCGGCGGCCTGGAGCTACGGACCGATCATGCGCTTCGTGTCGGGCAGCTGGTACGCGGCCCGCACGCTCTCGCCGGGAGATCGCCGGCGACCGACCCCGGGCGCGCGCCACGGCGACCGCCGGAGGCTGACCCGCGGAGGGAGCGACTGGTGGTCGGGGCTGTTGTCATCGGCGGCGACTATCAGGGGCTCGGATCGTGCGCAGCCTCGGACGCCACGGCTGCCGCGTGCTGGTGGTCGACGACGAGCGTTCGATCAGCCGCCACTCCCGCTTCGCCACCGAAGCCGTGCGCGTACCGGACCTGCGCGACGAGCAGGCCACCGTCGAGGTGCTGCTGGAGCTGGGCGAGCGCCACGGGCTCGACGGCTGGGTGCTGTTCCCGACCCGGGAGGAGACGGTCGCGGCGCTGTCGCGCAACCGCGAGCGCCTGCTCGCGCGCTTTCGCGTTCCGACCCCTCGTGGGAGGTCGTCAGGTGGGTGTGGGACAAGCGCAACACCTACGAGCTGGCGGCCGAGCTCGGGATCCCGACGCCGCGCACCTGGACGCTGCGTGGCGGTGACACCGACGAGCTCGTCGACGGCGACGGCCCGTTCGCGGTCAAGCCCGCGATCAAGGAGCACTTCCTGTACGAGACCGGGCTGAAGGCGTGGCGCGCCGACACCCGCGAGCAGCTGCGCGAGCGCGTGCGCGCCGCCTCGGAGCTGCTCGGCGCCGAGGAGGTGATCGTGCAGGAGCTGATCCCGGGCTCCGGCGAGACGCAGCTGGCCTACTGCGCCTTCTTCCGCGACGGCGGGCCCGCGGCCAGCATGGTCGTGCGCCGGCTGCGCCAGCACCCTCCGCTGTTCGGCCGCGCGAGCACCTTCGTGGAGACGATCGAGGAGCCCGAGCTCGAGGAGCTGTCCGAGCGCTTCCTGCGCCACATCGGCTACTACGGCCTGGTCGAGGTCGAGTACAAGCGCGACCCGCGCGACGGTCTCACGAAGCTACTCGACGTCAACGCCCGCACCTGGGGGTACCACAGCCTCGGCCAGCGCGCCGGCGTCGACTTCCCGCACCTGCTGTTCGCCGACCAGCTCTCACAGCCGGCGCCCAGCGGCCTGCGTGCCCGTACCGGCGTCAGCTGGATCCGGCTGGCCACCGACGTGCCCACGGCGCTCATGGGCCTCGCCCGGGGGACGCTCGGCTGGCGCTCCTATCTGCGCTCCCTGCGCGCGGCCGACGTCGAGTCGGTGTTCACCCGCGACGACCTGCGGCCGGGGCTGGCGGAGCTCGCCCTGATCCCCTACCTGGCCGTCAAGCGGGGCTTCTAGTGTCCGTGCCCGTCGAGGCCCTTGAGCGCGATCCCGAACAGCGCCACGCCGTCGTCGGCGCGGGCGACGAGGCTGGGGATCTCCGGCCGGGCGTCGACGAAGTCGCCGAAGCCGTCGTTGCGCTCGATGTCGTCGGCCAGGACGGCCCCGCGGCAGCGCACCCCATGCGCGCTCGAGCTCGAAGCGCACGTTGCGGGTCGTGTGACTGCTGTCGTGTACGAACAGGTCGATCTGTCCGAGCTCGGCGAGCAGCGCCGGCAGCCGTTTGCGGCTGGTGCCTTCCAAGTACCTCCAGCGCGCGCGCCGGTCCTCCGGCACGGCCGCCCCGATCTGTGCGTGCAGGGCGGGGTCGAGCGCGGGCAGGTCGATGCTGTACAGCGTCCCCGCGCCGTTGCGCTCGAGCGCCTCGAGGATCACGCGCGAGGTGATGCCCCGCGCGACCCCCGTCTCCAGCACCGTCGTGGCCTGCAGATGCCGGCACAGGCACCACACGCCCCGCGCCAGGCCCGGGTCCCCGTCGTCCCAGCCGCCGTAGGCCGCCCGCCCGGTTGCCAGGCCCTGCTCGCGCAGGCCGTCCGAGGTGCGCTTCCACACGGTCTCGAACTCGCGCGTGCTCAGGGCACGGCCGAGGCGCCCAGGCGCCGGTGCAGCTGCTCCTCCCAGTCCGCGGCGGCCTCGTAGCGGTGGCGCACCACGTTCCCGCGGCGGACCAGGCCGCGGATGCGCCCGAACGCGCGGTCGAGCCCGTCGCCGGGCTCGCGCAGCGTCAGACGGGCCGCTCCGGCTGCCCAGCGCAGCCGCGCGGGGAGCGTTCTGCGGTCCCCGCTCGTGGGTTGGAGCTCGGCGGTCGCCATCGGATCGTCGTTCTGCTTAACGGTCGGGCGGGGCCGTTACTGCCGCGGCTCACAGTGGCGCCGCCGGCGAGGAGGGGCACGGGGCGATGACGGCGAGCAGCGGCCCCGTGGCGCGGAAGCTCGCGACGCCCCCGAGTTCCGCCGGCGGCGGGGTGGTCATGCTGCGCGCCGGCTCGCCCTCGGAGGCACCGGTGCTGTGCGTCCACGCCGCCGGAGGGGACGTGTCGCTGTACGAGGAGCTGGCCCGTGAGCTGAAGGCCGGGCCCGCCGTCCTGGGCGTGTGTCCCCGGCCGAGGGGGACGTCGTCCACGCGCCGGCGCCCGCCACTCCGGGGGGCGGGCTCGAGCAGCTCGCGCGCGAGCGTGTGGCCGCGATCGGGGCGGTCCAGCCGCACGGCCCCTACCGCCTCGTGGGAGAGTGTTCGGGGGGAGCCCTGGCGTACGAGATCGCCCGCCAGCTCGAAGCTGCCGGCGAGCCCGTGTCGCTGCTCGCGCTGATCGACGCGCTGCCGCTTTGGGAGCCGCCGCTACGGAGGTTCCTGCCCCGCGGGGCCTACCGCATGCTGCACCGGGGACGCATCCTCGCCACGCACGCGGTCAACCTCGTGCGCCTCGGCCCGGGCACCAGGAGCGTCTACGCGCGCGCCAAGGCGCGCCGCGCTCGCGCGGCGCTCGCGGCGCGGCTGCCGGGGTCGCGCTCGCGGTCGCGGCCGGAGGACGGATCAAAGCTGGAGCGCCCCGGCATGAAGACCGCCTTCGCGGGCTACCGGCCGGCCGCGTGCGCCGCCCGGGGAGTGCTGTTCCGCGCCTCGCGGCTGCCGTGGGGTCTGCGCGCCGGGCCCGACCTGGGCTGGGCGTCGCTGCTCGGGGATCTCGAGATCGAGGTCCTCGACGGCTATTTCACGACCGGCATCTCCGAGCCCGGCGTGCATGCGCTCGCCGAGCGCCTCTCACGCCGGCTGTAGAGCTCAGGCGGGCAGGCTGTCGAGTGCGGCCGAGGCGAGCTTGGTGCCCACGGTGCACGGTGCGGCCACGCTGAGGGTGTGACCGTTGCCGAGCGGCACGAGCACCAGTTCCTGGCCGTAGAACCCGCAGTAGGCGGTGCGTCCGCCCGCCTTCACGGTCGTGCGCTTCTGCAGGCGCCCGACGTCGCCGGCACTTCCGGTGGCCAGCGAGATCGTGACGAAGCCCTTCGACCTGCGGGGCTGGTAGATGCAGGTCGGCCCGAGCGGAGCGTACTGGGGCGCCGACACCGGCTCGGCGAGGATCGCTTCCGCCTGCTTGCGCGTCACGAGCGCGCAGGGGTTGAGCACGCCGGCCTTCTTCTGCTTGGTCCCGATGTCCGCCCCTCCGGGGTTGTCGTCGTTGATTTCGGCCCCCCCGGTCCCCGGGTAGGGCTTGTGCACCACCGTCGGCCCGACGGTGTCGTGGCTGTGGGGAGGCTTCCTGGGGGTTGTGGTGGTGGGCGTCGTGGCGGCCGTCCCCGTGGTCGTGCCGGCGTCGGCGCTCGTCGTCGAGGACGATGTGGGTGAGGACGAGCCGCAGGCAGTGGCCAGCGCCGTCACGCACACCAGCACGGACGCGAGCAGGAGCTGTCGCAGGCGGGGGCGGCTCATGGCGCGAGGTCGACGTCGACCCAGTAGTTGGTGGCTTTGAACGTGCTCGTGGGGAATGCGCTGGTCGCGCTGTAGGAGTAGAGCCCGTTGGCGCTCACGGTGTTGGCCAGCGCGGTCAGCGGACCGTTGGTGACACCGACCGAGGTGAAGGCCGCGCTCGTGTCCGAGTAGTGACCTTTCGGGGCCAGGTACGCGGCGACGTAGGTGGTGTTTGCGGAGATCGCCACGGGAGTCGAGAAGTTGACCTGCTGCCAGCCCGACGCCGTCTCGCCGCTGAACGTCGCAGAAGCGAGCAGTGTACCGCCGGCCGACCACAGGCTTGCAACGTGCGTCCCGGTGTTGGTGGCGGCCTTGTAGAAGCGGATCCCGGTGATGTGGGCCGCGACTTCAGAGGTGAACTTGACCCCCACCTCGGTGGACTTGGTGTCCCCGGAGTCCACCGTCGCCGGAGTGCCGAAGTCGAAGATCGTCTGTTGCGGCGTTACGGCCGCCGTGGCCGCCGAGGCCGCCCCGGGGCCGGCGAGGTTGACGGCGCTCACGGTGAACGTGTAGCTGGTGCCGTTGGTGAGCCCTTTGACGATCGTGGAGGTGGTACCGGCCCCGACTTCCGTGACCGCCTGGGCGGTCGAGCCGATGAAGGGTGTGATCTTGTAGGCGGTGATCGGGCTGCCACCGTTGTTGGCCGGTTCGGTCCAGCTCACCTGGGCCTCGGCGCTCGCTGCGGCGGCGCTCACGCCCGTCGGCGCCGACGGGGCCACGAAGGCCGCCGGGGTGACGGCGTTCGACTGGCTCGAGACCGTACCGGCGCCCACCGTGTTCAGTGCCTGGACCCTGAACGTGTAGGTGGTGCCGTTTTCCAGGCCCGTCACGGTCGCCGTGGTCGCGGGTGGAGTGCCTTTCAGGATCGTGGCTTTCCTGGCTTCGGAGCCGACGTAGGGGGTGATCACGTATTCGGTCGGTGCCCCACCGCTGCCGGGCGCGTTCCAGCTCACGGTCGCCGCGGCCGAGCCCGCGCTCGCGGTCACGCCCGTGACCTGCCCGGGCGGGGTTGGCGGAGAGGGTTCGAAGTCCACGTCGACGAAGTAGTTGCTCGCGCTGAAGGCGTTCGTCGGGAACACGGTCGTGGCGCTGTACGCGTAGACGCCGTCGGGTGAGAGCGAGTTGGCCAGCGCGGCGAGGGGGGCGTTGAGGACCGTGGACGTGAGTCCTCCGAGCGTCGCCGAGTAGTGGCCTTTCGGGGCCAGGTAGGCGGCGATGTAGGTCGTGTTGGCGGCGATCGTCACGGGACTGGCGAAGTTGACCTGCTGCCAGCCGGATGCCGTTTCGCCGCTGAACGTGGCAGAGGCCAGCAGGGTCCCCGTCGAGGTCCACAGGCTGCCGACGTGGGTGCCTGTGTTGGCGGCGGCCTTGTAGAAGCGGACGCCGGTGATGGTGCCCGTCACTTCGGAGGTGAACTTGACGCCCAGCTCGACGGAGGAGGGGTCGTTTTCGGCCGCGTTCGACGGCGTTCCGAAGTCGAAGATCGTGTCCTGCGGAACCACGGCCGAGGACGGCGAGGAGGGCGTGCCCGCGCCCACGGAGTTGACCGCCGCAACGGTGAACGTGTAACTCGTCCCGTTGGTGAGGCCTTTCACCGTTGCGGAGCTCGCGCCGGCGGATGCTTCGGTCGCGGTAAGTGGGTTGGAGCCGGCGTAGGGCGTGATGCGGTAGCCCGTGATCGCACTGCCACCGGTGCTCGACGGAGCGCTCCAGCTGACCAGAGCCTGGCGGGTCGCGCCGGCGGCGGTGACTTCCGCCGGGGCCGAGGGGACGGTGGCGGGCGTGACGGCCGCCGAGGCGGCGGATTCGGGGCCGCTGCCGACCGCGTTGGTCGCCTTCACGGTGAACGTGTAGCTGGTGCCGTTGGCGAGGCCGGTGACCGTCGCCGTGGTGAGTGGCGGCGTGCCGCTCACGACGGTTGCGGTCTGGGCCGCCGACCCGATGAAGGGGGTGACCGTGTAGGAGGTGATCTGGCTGCCGCCATTGCCGGGGGCACTCCATTCGACGGTGGCGGCGGCGTTGCCCGCGGTCGCGGTCACCGACCCCGGGGCTTCGGGTGTCGCGTTCCGCGGCGTGACGGGGGTCGAGGCTTCCGATTCGGGACCGGTCCCGAGCGCGTTCGTGGCCGACACCGTGAAGGTGTAGGCGGTGCCGTTGACGAGGCCGGTGACGTGCGCGCCGGTTTCCGGAGGCGAGCCGTTCACGACCGTCGGGGCGAGGGCTTCTGCGCCGGCGTGGGGCGTGACCGTGTAGCGCACGATCGCGCTGCCACCGCTCCCCGGGGCGCTCCAGGTCACGTTCGCCGCTTCGTTCGCCGCCGTGGCGCTCACGTTCGTCGGCGCACCCGGCGCGGTCGCGGGCGTGACAGCGGCGGAGCGCGCCGATTCGACGCCCGTACCGACTCCGTTCGTTGCCGATACCGCGAACGTGTAGCTCGTGCCGTTGGCGAGACCCGTGATCCGCACGCCGGTTTCGGGGGGCGAGCCGCTGACGGTGCTCGCAGGCTGCGCTTCGTTGCCGGCGTACGGCGTGACCGTGTAGCTCGTGATCGGGCTGCCTCCGTTGTTGGGCGCGTGCCAGCTGACGGTGGCGGCGGCGTTTTCGGGGCTGGCGAGGACTTCGGTGGGAGCCGCCGGCTTCAGCGCCGGCAGCAGCAGTTCATAGGGACTCGACGCGGGCCCGCCGCCGTTGGCGTTGAGGGCCTGCACGGTGATCGAGAAGGTGTGGTTGTTGGCGAGTCCGGTCAGGGTCGTGTGGGTGAGCGTGCCGGGGACGGTCTTGGACGCCTGCACTTCACCCCCGCTGGAGGCAGTCAGCCGGTATTCGGCGACCGCTCCGCCGGTCGCTGGCGCGCTCCACGCGACGCTCGCCGCTTCGGGTTCGGCGGTGGCGCTCACGTTCGCCACCTGGCCCGGCAGGGGCAGCGGCGCGAAGTCCACGTCGACCCAGTAGTTGGCGGAGTTGCCGGCCGTCGTGGGGAAGGTGCTCGACGGGCTGAGGGCGTACACGCCGTTGCTGGTGAGCGGGCTCGCGAGCGCGCACAGCGGTGGGGTGCAGAAGGGCCCGCCGGCAAATTCGAAGGCGTTTTCGGAGTAGTGGCCGCTGGGCGCGAGGTAGCCCGCCACGTAGGTCGTGCCGGCCGCGATCGACACCGGTTTGGCGAAGCTCACCTGCTGCCAGCCGGAGGAGCTCTCGGCGCTGAAGGTGGCGCCCGCGAGCAGTTCTCCGCTCGAGGTCCACAGGCTGCCGACGTGGGTCCCGGTATTGCCCGGCGCCTTGTAGAAGCGGATCCCGGTGATCGACCCAGCCAGTTCGGAGCTGAACTTCACGCCGACCTCGGTCGATTCGCCCGAGCCGGAGTCCGTCGCCGCCGGCGTGGCCAGTTCGAAGATCGTCTCCTGCGGGGTGACCGCGGCCGTCGCCAGCGACGCCGGGCCCGCTCCGACGGAGTTGCTCGCCGTGACCGTGAAGGTGTAGCTGGTGCCGTTGCTGAGGCCCTGCAGGAGCGCGGAGCTCTGCTGGGGCCCGGCTTCGACCGCGGCCTGGGGGCTCGAGCCGATGTACGGCGTGATGCGGTAACCGGTGATCGGGCTGCCGCCGTTGCTCACGGGTTCGCCCCAGCTGAGGAGCACCTGCCCGTTGGCGGCCGCGGCGCTCACGCCGGTCGGGGTCGAGGGCGGCGTCGATCCGGTCGGTTCGACGGCGTTGGAAGGCGCCGAGTAGACGCCGCCGCCGTTGGCGTTCAGAGCCTGCACGACGAACGTGTACTGGGCCCCTCCGGCGAGCCCCGGGACGGTCGCTTCGGTGGCCGGCGGGTCGCCCTGGACCTTCACCGATGGCTGCGGTTCGGAGCCGATGAACGGCGTGATTTCGTATTCGCTGACGGGCCCGCCTTCGGTGGGCGCGTTCCAGGACACGCTCGCCGAGCCCGAGGTGGCGCTGGCCACGACCCCCGTGACCTGGCCGGGCAGCGGCATCGGTTCGAAGTCGACGTCGACCCAGTAGTTGCTGGCGTTGCTGGCGGTCGTGGGGAAGCTGCTGGTGGCCGTGTGCGAGTACACGCCGTTTGAGCTGATGGGGCTGGCGAGCGCGTCCAGCGGACCGTTGCTCGTGCTCACGAACGAGAACGCCAGCGGCGTGGTCGAGTAGTGGCCGTTCGGTGCCAGGTAGCCGGCCACGTAGGTCGTGAACGGCTGGATTTCCACCCGCGGGGAGAGTTTCACGTGCTCCCAGCCGGAGGCCGTTTCGTTGCTGAAGGTGGCACTTGCGAGCAGTTCACCGGAGGAGTTCCACAGGCTGCCGACGTGCGTGCCGGTGTTCGCGGACCCCTTGTAGAACCGCAGTCCGGTCACCCACCCCGCGAGCTCCGAGCTGAACTTGACGCCCACCTCCGTCGAGCTCGTGTCGCCGCTGTCGAGGATGCCCGGCGTCGAGAAGTCGAAGATCGTGTTCTGGGGGACGATCGTGTTCGAGGCCACCGACGGCTGACTGGCGCCCTGCGCGTTGATCGCGGTAACGGTGAACGTGTAGCTGGTCCCGTCGGTGAGCCCGGTGACCGTGGCGGAGCCCGCGCTCGCGGGGGCTTCCACGGGCGTGAGCGCGGTGGCGCCCGTGTATGGCGTCACCCGGTAGCCCGTGATTGCGCTGCCGCCGTTGCTCGCCGGTTCGCTCCAGCTCACCAGCGCCTGACTGGTTGCCGCGGTCGCCCTCACCGCCAGCGGTTCCGAGGGCGCTTTCAGCGGCGCCGGCGTGACGGCGTTGGAGGCTCCGGAAGCCGGGCCGGACCCGTTGACGTTCACAGCCTGCACCGTGAAGGTGTAGGTGGTCCCGTTTTTCAGCCCCGCGATCGTTGCCGCGGTTGCCGGGGGCGACCCCTTCAGGACCGTCGCGGCCTGGGCTTCGGCGCCGATGTAGGGGGTGATCTTGTATTCGGCGACGGGGCCGCCTTCGGCGGGGGCGCTCCAGGTCAGACTCGCGAGTTCCGGACCGCCGGTGGCGATCACGTGGGTGGGCTGGCCCGGCGTGGGCGTGGGCTGGAAGTCGACGTCGACCCAGTAGTTGGTTGCTTTGAAGGAGCTGGTGGGGAAGGTGGTGGTGTTGCTGTAGGAGTAGACGCCGTTGGTGGCGGTGGTGTTGGAGAGCGCGGCGAGGGGCGCGTTGGTGACGGCGCTGGCGAACCCGTTGGGGGTGGCGGCGTAGTGGCCTTTGGGTGCCAGGTAGCCGGCCACGTAGGTGGTGTTGGCGTTGATCGTGACGGGACTGGCGAAGTTGACCTGCTGCCAACCGGAGGCGGTTTCGTTGCTGAAGGTGGCGCTCGCGAGCAGCGTCCCGGTGGAGGTCCACAGGCTGCCGACGTGCACGCCGGTGTTGGTGGTGGCCTTGTAGAAGCGGATGCCCGTGATCGTGCCGGCCATTTCAGAGCTGAACTTGACCCCGACCTCGACCGAGGAGGAGTCGTTTTCGCCGGCGACCGCGGGGGTCGCGAAGTCGAAGATCGTGTCGCGGGGGACGACCGCCGCAGAGGGCGCCGACGCGGGTCCGCTGCCGGCGGTGTTCACGGCCGTGACGGTGAAGGTGTAGCTGGTCCCGTTGGCGAGGCCTTTGACGGTCGAGGAGGTCGAGCCGGCGGGGGTTTCCACGGGCGTGAGCGCGGTGCTGCCGGCGTAGGGCGTGATGCGGTAGCCGCTGATCGCGCTGCCGCCGTTGCTCGCCGGTTCGCTCCAGCTCACCAGCGCCTGGCCGCTCGCCACGATCGCCCCGACCCCCGTCGGTTCCGACGGAGGATTGCCGGCCGTGGGGGTGACCGGGTTGCTCGGTTCGGAGGCCGCTCCGGCGCCCTTCGAGTTGATCGCCTGGACGGTGAACGTGTACGTTTTGCCCGCTTTCAGGCCGGTCACGGTTGCGGTCGTGGCGGGCGGCGTGCCCGTGATCGTGGTCGCGGCCTGGGCTTCGGCGCCGATGTAGGGGGTGATCTTGTATTCGGCCACGGGGCCGCCTTCGGCGGGCGCGCTCCAGCTGACGCTCGCGGCGCCGGCGAGCGGCGCGGCAGTGACTCCGCTGACACGCCCCGGGGCGGTCACGGCGCCCGGCTGGAAGTCGACGTCGACCCAGTAGTTGGTTGCTTTGAAGGAGCTGGTGGGGAAGGTGGTGGTGTTGCTGTAGGAGTAGACGCCGTTGGTGGCGGTGGTGTTGGAGAGCGCGGCGAGGGGCGCGTTGGTGACGGCGCTGGCGAACCCGTTGGGGGTGGCGGCGTAGTGGCCTTTGGGTGCCAGGTAGCCGGCCACGTAGGTGGTGTTGGCGTTGATCGTGACGGGACTGGCGAAGTTGACCTGCTGCCAACCGGAGGCGGTTTCGTTGCTGAAGGTGGCGCTCGCGAGCAGCGTCCCGGTGGAGGTCCACAGGCTGCCGACGTGCACGCCGGTGTTGGTGGTGGCCTTGTAGAAGCGGATGCCCGTGATCGTGCCGGCCATTTCAGAGCTGAACTTGACCCCGACCTCGACCGAGGAGGAGTCGTTTTCGCCGGCGACCGCGGGGGTCGCGAAGTCGAAGATCGTGTCGCGGGGGACGACCGCCGCAGAGGGCGCCGACGCGGGTCCGCTGCCGGCGGTGTTCACGGCCGTGACGGTGAAGGTGTAGCTGGTCCCGTTGGCGAGGCCTTTGACGGTCGAGGAGGTCGAGCCGGCGGGGGTTTCCACGGGCGTGAGCGCGGTGCTGCCGGCGTAGGGCGTGATGCGGTAGCCGCTGATCGCGCTGCCGCCGTTGCTCGCCGGTTCGCTCCAGCTCACCAGCGCCTGGCCGCTCGCCACGATCGCCCCGACCCCCGTCGGTTCCGACGGTGCCGTCACGGTGGACGGCGTGACCGGGGCGGTGTTTTCGGATACGGGGCCGGCCCCGTTGGGGTTCGTGGCCTGCACGGTGAAGGTGTAGGGGACGCCGTTTTTGAGGCCTTCCACGACCGTCGTGGTCACCGGCGGGGTGCCCGTCAGGATCGTCGCCGGCTGGGCTTCGGTGCCGATGTAGGGGGTGATCTTGTATTCGGTCACGGCGCCGCCACTCGAGGGGGCGTTCCAGCTGACCACCGCCGAGCCGCGGCCCGCGACGGCGTGGACGCTGCCGACGGCGCCCGCGGGGGAGACCGGTGTGAAGACGGGATCGACCCAGTAGTTGGTGCCGTTGAGGCTGCTGGTCGGGAATGTGCTGGTCGGGCCGTAGGAGAAGAAGCCGTTGGCCGAGGAGAACGCGCCGTTCGCCGGAGCCGCGTTTGCCGGCGTCGCGTGCAGCGGAGGACTGTCCAGCGTGTGTCCGCCGGTGGCGGGCGGCGTCAGGAAGTAGGTGTTGTTGGCCGAGTAGTGGCCGGTCGGAGTGAAGTAGGAGGCGATGTAGGTGGTGTTGGGGAACACGTCGACGGGACTCGAGAAGGTCACCTGCTGCCAGCCCGATTCGCTTTCGCTGCTGAAGGCGGCGCTCGCCAGCAGCGTCCCGCTCGAGGTCCACAGGCTGCCGACGTGGGTGCCGGTGTTCGCGGCCGACTTGTAGAAGCGGATCCCGGAGATCGTGCCGAAGGTTTCGGTGGTGAACTTCACGCCCAGGGTGACGGCGTGGGGATCACCTGAGTCGATGATCGACGGCGTGACGGCGTTGCCCCAGATCGAGCACGGGCAGGAGACGTTCACCTGCACCCCGGGCGCGGGCGTCTCGACGTTGGCGCTGTCGTCGACGGCCCGGGATTTGAGCGTCGTCGACGGGTAGCCGTGGGCGGCCCACGTATAGGACCACGACACACTCGTCCCGTCCGGGCTCGTGATCGACGCCGGGTGCCAGGTCGTGCCGTTGTCGGTCGATACTTCCACCCCTGCCACGACCCCGCCGCCGCTGTCGGTCGCCGTCCCGGTGATCGTCGTCTGGCTGCCGTCGCTGATCGTTTCCCCCGAGGACGGGCTCGTGATGGTGGATTGAGGGGGGGTCTTGTCGGGGGACGCTTCGCTGGCCTGGAGTTCCGGCTGCAGGGTGCCCGGCTGGGCGCCCATTTCCCCCAGCAGGTTGACGGTGAACTGCTCCATGTTGGGGTCCGGGGGGTTTTTGGAGGGGTCGGTGGTGCCGACGGCCCAGGCGTTGATGTTGGCCAGGCCCCACGACCATTGCACGGTCCCGGCGCCGAACACCAGCGCGCCGCTGCGGGCCCGGTAGAGCGTGAGGTGATGGGTGCCCGTCTGGTTTGAGTTGACGGCGCTGCCGTAGTCGGTGAAGGACTGCAGCCCGCTGACGGTCGTCGAGGAGAGGTCGAGCTCGCCCGACGGCCGGAAGCCGTTGTCGACGTCTTCGTCCCACTCGTAGCCGAGCGTGCCGGTCCCCGGGGCGAGCGTCAGCGACTGCCCGGACGCCAGCGATTCGACGCCCGTATGGCGCCACAGCCGCAGTTTGCTGTACGTCGAGGGGACGGTGATGTCGGAGGTCCCCGAGTTGACCTCGAACTGCTGGCCCGTGAGCGAGTTCGCGGGCTTGCCCCCGTCGGCTGAGGGTCCTCCGCGGGGGTCGCTCCAGGCGCCGGTCCAGGTCGGCGGATCTTCGGGGTCCTGGGGCCCTTCGAAGTGCGTCTCCTTGTAGCTCGTGAGGGTCCTGTAGGGCGTGTTAGAGCCTTCGATGCTCGGTCCCCAGCGGGTCTTCCAGAACATCTCGTTGCCGCTGAAGAAGGCCAGGTTCACCCCCGCTTCGCGCGCCGCTTCGACGTTCGCGCGCTGAGGAGCCGACCAGTACTCGTCGTGGCCGCTGGACATGAACAGCTTGTGGTTGTCCAGCAGCGGGCCTTTGTTGTCGACGGCGGCCTCGCTGGTGTAGCTGACGTTGTAGCCGTTCTCCTCGAGCCAGTAGATCAGCTGGTATTCGGCGTACCACAGGTAGGAGGCGCCGCCGTTGATGGCGAAGCCGCCGTTGAAGGGGCGGTTGTAAGAGACGGCGTAGGCCCCCTTGTAGGTGCTCGGGTTACCCGGCGGGCACGAGACGGTGCAGCTGTAGAGGCTGTTGCCGCCGTAGGTGTTGTACGCCTCCCAGGTGGCGTCGGAGGTCTGGAGCAGGATTTCCGAGTGGCTGGAGTCGTTGCGCACCACGAACGGGATCTCGCTCGAGCCTCCCGTGTCGTTGCGTTCGAGGTGGGCGAGGTACACGCCCGAGACGGCGTTGCTGGGAACCGCCCAGGAGGCCGAGGCGGACCAGCTGCCGCAGTCGATCAGCCCGGTGGACGCTTCGTGCACGCATTCGGGCTGCACCTGGGGCAGCTGCGCGGTGGGCAGGATGTTGGAGGCGACGACCCTCGCCCCGTCCCCGCCGTAGTAGCCGAGGCGCAGGATTTCGATGTGGTAGGCGCCGGCGTCGGTGTTGATCTTGAAGGTGACGGTTTTGCCCGCGTTGACGCTCATCGACGTCGCGAACCCCTGGATCGTCGGGTCTCCCGCCCCCCGGATCTGCCAGTCTTCGGGGGGATCGCCCGGGAGCTGGTTCTCGCAGGCGATCGGGTTGGGCGTCGACGCGCATTCGTCTTCCCCGCCGGCGGCGGCCGTGCGCGCGGGGGAGGCGAACAGCCCGAGCAGGCATGCGAGCAGCACCGCCAGCAGTGCTGGCGTAGGCGCGCGGCGCCGCCGGCTCGCCGCCGCGGACGTGCTCATCGTGCACCCCCACCGCTGGGCAGCGCGGGCGCCGCCTGCTGTAGGACTGCGCGGCCCTCCACAACCGAGCAACGGGCGGGTCTCTCCGAGACTTCCGGGCCTTCGCTGGCGAGCAATTGAGGCGACCGGAAA
This sequence comes from uncultured Solirubrobacteraceae bacterium, assembly GCA_963742395.1. GTDB lineage: Bacteria > Actinomycetota > Thermoleophilia > Solirubrobacterales > Solirubrobacteraceae > Palsa-744. The sequence continues at coordinate 366,503 of CAVUME010000009.1, forward strand.
GCTAGGAAATTGCGGGAATCACGGCGACGTGAAGTCCACGTCGACCCAGTAGTTCGTGGCCTGCCAGGTGCTCGTTGGGAACGCGCTCGCGGCGCTGTAGACGTAGACCCCGTCGGGGCTGACCGAGTTCGCCACCGCCGCCAGCGGCGGGTTGCTCAGGGCGCTCGTGAAGCCCGACAGGGATTCGCTGTAGTGCCCGGCGGGCGCCAGATAGCCCGCCACGTAGGTCGTGTTGGCCGTGATCGCCACCGGCGTGGCGAAGTTCACCTGCTGCCATCCCGAGGCCGTTTCGGCGCCGAACGTCGCCGATGCCAGCAGCGTGCCTTCGGAGTTCCACAGGCTGCCGACGTGGGTGCCGGTGTTGGCTGCCGCCTTGTAGAAGCGGATGCCCGTGATTTTTCCGGCCACTTCGGAGCTGAACTTGACGCCCAGCTCGACGGAGTGGGGGTCGCCGGAGTCGAGCACCGTCGGGGTGGCGAAGTCGAGGATCGTGTTGCGGGGCACCACCGTGGCCGACTGTTCGGAGGCGACCCCGGGCCCGGTTGCGTTGATGGCCGTCACCGTGAAGGTGTAGGTGGTCCCGTTCGTGAGCCCTTTGACGATCGCCGAGGTCGGGCTCGCGGCGACTTCGGTGGCGGTCTTCGCGACGCCCGACACGTAGGGGGTGATGCGATAGCCGCTGATCGTGCTGCCGCCGTTGCTGACGGGTTCGCTCCAGCTGATCTGCGCCTGGCCGGTGGCGGCGACGGCGCTCAGGATCGTCGGCGCGGATGCCGGGCCGGTGGCGGCCGGCGTGACTTCGTTGGAGGCGCTCGAAGCCGTCCCGGCGCCCGATTCGTTCAGCGCCTGGACCACGAACTTGTAGGCCGTGCCGGCTTTCAGTCCCGTGACCGTGGTCGAGGTGGCCGGCGGAGCGCCGGTGAGCAACGTCGCCGTCTGGGCCTGGGTGCCGATGTACGGCGTGAGCTTGTATTCGGTGACCGCCCCGCCGCTGGTCGGCGCGCTCCAGCTGACGGTGGCCGCGCTCACCCCAGCCGTGGCTTTGACCGCGGTCACCTGTCCGGGCGGGTTCGGGGGGCGGGTTCGAAGTCGACGTCGACGTAGTAGTTGGTGGACTGGTAGGAGCTCGACGGGAAGGTGCTCGCCGGGCCGTAGCTGTAGACGCCGTTGGCGGCGGTCGTGTTCGCCAGCGCTTCCAGCGGGGAGTTGGAGAAGCCGGCCGTGGCGAAGGCCGACAGCGATTCGGAGTAGTGGCCTTTGGAGGCGTAGTAGCCGGCGACGTAGGTCGCGTGGGCGCTGATCGCCACCGGCGTGGCGAAGTTCACCTGCTGCCAGCCGGATTCGGTTTCGCTCGCGAAGGTCGCAGAGGCCAGCAATGTCCCGGTCGAGGTCCACAGGCTGCCGACGTGCGCGCCGATGTTGGTGGAGGCCTTGTAGAAGCGGATCCCGGTGATCGTGCCCGCCACCTTTGAGGTGAACTGGACCCCGACCTCGACGCCCGATGCGTCGCCCGAATCGATCGTCGGCGGCGTGGCGAAATCGAAGATCGTGTCCTGCGGGGTGACGGCACTGCTCGCCGCCGAGAGGACCCCCTGGCCGTTCGCGTTGAGCGCCTGCACCTTGAAGGTGTAGGCGGTCCCGTTCGTGAGGCCCGCCACGATCGTCGAGCTGATCGTCGGCCCGACTTGCGTCGCGGCCTGCGCGGTCGAGCCGATGTAGGGGGTGATCTTGTAGCCGGTGAGGGCGCTGCCGCCGTTGCTCGTGGGTTCGCCCCAGCTGACGTTTGCCTGGCGCGTGGCGGCTGCGGCGGTCACGCTCGCGGGCGCGTTCGGCACCCCCGGCGGGCTGGGGACGACGCCGTTGGACTGGATCGAGACCGGGCCGGAGCCCGCGCTGTTGGATGCCTGCACGGTGAACGTGTAGGTGGTCCCGCTGGTCAGGCCGGTGATCGTCGCGTTCGTGAGCGGCGGGTTGCCGGTGATCGTCGTGGCCGTCTTGGCGACGCCGTTTGCAAAGGGGGTGATCTTGTATTCGGTCACGGGCCCCCCGCTCGCCGGCGCGCTCCAGCTGACGGTGGCCGAGGTCACGCCGGGCGCGGCCGTCACGGCGCTCGGCTGGCCGGGAGGCCCGGGCACGACCGCGTTCGATTCCGCCGTCGCGCTGGCGCCCTTGCTGTTGAGGGCCTGCACGGTGAACTTGTAGGTGGTCCCGTTGGTGAGGCCGCTGACCGTCGTGCCCGTCGCGGGCGGGTTGCCGGTCACGATCGTGGCCGTCTTGGCGACGCCGTTGGCGAAGGGGGTGACCTTGTATTCGGTCACCGCGCCGCCGCTGTTGGGGGCGCTCCAGCTGACGGTGGCCGAGCCGACGCCCGCCGTCGCGGTCACGTTGCCCGGCGTGCTCGGGGGTCCGGTGGAGTTGGCGTTGGGAACGAACACCGGATCCACCCAGTAGTTGGTCGCGTTTTCGTTGTCGACCGGGAACGTGCTCGCGGCGCCGTAGGAGTAGAAGCCGTTGGCGGAGGAGAATTCGCCGCCCACCGGCGCGGTGTTGCCAGGTGTCGCGTGCAGCGGCGCGCTGTTGAGCACGTGGCCACCGACCGGTGGCGGGGTGTAGAAGTACCATTCCGTTTCGGAGTAGTGGCCCGCCGGGGAGAAGTAGGAGGCGACGTACTTGGTGTTGGCCGAGATCGTCACCGGCGTGCCGAAGCTCACCGACTGCCAGCCCGAGCCGCTTTCGCCGCTGAAGGTGGCGCTGGCGAGCAGCGTCCCGGTGGAGGTCCACAGGCTGCCGACGTGGGTCCCCGTGTTGGCAGCGGACTTGTAGAAGCGGACGCCCGTGATCGTGCCCGCGACTTCGGAGGTGAAGCTGACACCGAGCGTGATCGGCCTGGGATCGCCGGAGTCCACCAGCCCGGGCGTGAAGGTGTTGCCCCAGAGCGTGCACGGGCAGGCGACGTTGACGGTCGTGCCCGCCGCCGGTTTCTCGACGTTCCCGCTGTCATCGGTGGCGCGTGATTTGATCGTCGTGGACGGGTTGCCGTGGGCGGCCCACGGGTAGGTCCAGCTGACCGTCGTCCCGACCGCGGTCGTGATCGTCGCCGGGTGCCAGGTGTTGCCGTTGTCGGTCGAGACTTCGACGCCCGCGACCACGCCGCCACCGGTGTCGGTCGCGGTGCCGCTGACCGTGGTCGAGGCCCCGTCCTGGAGATTGGCACCGGCGGCCGGGGTGCTGATTTTCGACGTCGGCGCCGTCGTGTCGGTGCTTTTTTCCGCTTTCAGGAGGCCGCTGCTGAGGGTGCCCGGCTGAGCTCCCATTTCCGCGAACAGGTTGACCGTGAACTGCTGCATGCTCGGATCCGGTTCCTTCTTGTGCGGCTCGGTCGTCGGGTAGCTCCAGGCGTTGACGTTGGCCAGGCCCCAGCTCCACTGGACCGTCCCCGCCCCGAACACGAGCGCGCCGCTGGGCGCACGGTAGAGGGTCAGGTGGTGGGTGGCGGTGGTGTTGCCGTTGATGGTGGTGCCGTAGTCCAGGAACGCCTGCGCCCCGCTCACGACCGTCGAGGAGAGGTCGAACTCGCCCGCCGGGCGGAAGCCGTTGTCGACGTCTTCATCCCACTCGTAGCCGAGCGTCCCCTGACCGGGGGCCAGCGTCAGCGTCTGCCCCGAACCGAGCGTTTCGGCCGCTGTGTGCTTCCACACGCGCAATTTCCCGTACGCGGACGGCACGGTGATGTCGGAGGTCCCCGAGTTGACCTCGAACTGCTGGCCCGTGAGCGAGTTCTGGGGCTTGCCCCCGTCGTCGGAGGGACCGCCGCGGGGATCGTTCCAGGCGCCGGTCCAGGTGGGTGGGTCGGCGGGGTCCGAGGGACCTTCGAAGTGCGTCTCCTTGTAGGTGGTCAGCGTCCGGTAGGGCGTGTTCGAGCCTTCCGTGCTCGCTTCCCAGCGCGTCTTCCAGAACACCTCGTTGCCGCTGAAGAAGGCGAGGTTGACCCCGGCTTCGCGGGCCGCTTCGACGTTCGCGCGCCCGGCGCCGGACCAGTACTCGTCGTGGCCGCTGGAGACGAACAGCTTGTGGTTCTTCAGCAGCGCGCCGTTACGGTCGACTTCCGACTGGGCGGTATAGCTGACGTTGTAGCCGTTCTTCTCCATCCAGTAGATCAGCTGGTATTCGGCGTAGAACAGGTAGGAGGCCCCTTTGTCTTCGTTGAAGGAGCCGTCGAAGGGGCGGTTGTAGGAGACCGAGTAGGCGCCCTTGTAGGCTTTCGCCTTGCTTTCGGGGCAGGCGACGGTGCATCCGTAGAGGCTGTTGCCGCCGTAGGCGTTGTAGGCCTCCCAGCTCTCGTCTGAGGTCTGCAGCAGGACTTCCGATTTGCTGGAGTCGTTTCGCACCACGAACGGGATCTGGCTCGAGCCGCCGGTGTCGTTGCGCACCAGGTGCGCGATGTAGACGCCCGAGACGGCGTTTTTCGGCACCGTCCAGGACGCCGAGACGCTCCAGTTGCCGCAGTCGATCAGACCGGTGCTGGGGTGCTGCAGGCATTCCGGCTGGGTCTGGGGCAGTTTCGCCGTCGGCTGCAGGTTGGAGGCGATCTTGCGGGCGCCGTTGCCCTGGTAGTAGCCGAGCCGCAGGATGTCGATGTGGTATTTGCTGGCCGGCGTCTTGATCTTGAAGTTGACGGTTTCGCCCACGTTGACGCTCATCGAGGCGGCGTAGCCCTGGATCGTTGGGTCGCCGATGCCTTCTACCTGCCAGTCGCTCTGGGGATCCCCCGGGAGTGCGTTTTCGCAGACCACGGGGTTGGCGGCGTTGGCACATTCGGTTTCGGCGATCGCCGGGGCGTCGAGCCACAGGCAGCCTGCCGCACAAGCCGCGATGGCCAGCAGAAACACCCGCGGGAAGCCCCGTCGCATACCAAGGGCAACGGACGGGCGCTGCAAGAACTTTTGCAGCCGGGGCGCCTGGGAGTCTGCTGTCAACGGCCCGGCGGGCCCGGCGCGTCAGGCGGCGCGCGTGAACAGGCGTCAGGCGGCGCGCGCGAGCAGGTAGCCGGACAGCTGCTCGATCACGCGGTCCTGCTCGGCGTCGGTGAGGCCCGGGAACAGCGGCAGCATCACCGTTTCGCGGGAAGCGGCCTCGGTGTGGGGGAGCTCGGGAGCCCCCGCCGCGTACGCCGGCTCGAGGTGCGTGGCCATCACGCCCCGGCGGGTCGCGATCCCGTCTCCCAGCAGCAGACCCATCAGCTCGCTCTGGTCGACGGGCGCGCCGGGAGCCAGACGGACGCAGTAGGACTGCCAAGTTCGGCTGGCGTACGGCGGTTCGTACGGTGTCTGCAGGAACGGCACTCCGGCGAGCGCCTCGGTGTAGCGCTCGGCCAGCTCGCGGCGGCGCTGCAGGATGTGGTCGAGCACCTCCAGCTGACACAGGCCGATCGCCGCCTGCATGTCGGTCATGCGGTGGTTCCAGCCGCGCTCGGGATAGGACTCGACGACCACCTCGCTGGAGTTGTGGCGGGCGAGGTCTGACATCGACATGCCGTGTCCGCGCAGCCGCCGCATGCGCTCTGCCAGGGCGGCGTCCTGTACGGCGATCATGCCGCCCTCGCCCGTGGTGATGACCTTGCGGGGATGCAGCGAGAAGCAGGTGGGGGGGCCCAGCGAGCCGATCGGGCGACCCTTGTAGTGGGCTCCGATGGCGCACGCCGCGTCCTCCACGATCGCCAGGTCGTGCCTGCGGGCGATCTCCAGGAAGGCGTCCATATCGGCCGGGAGCCCCACCTGGTGGACGGGCATGATCGCCTTCGTGCGCGCCGTCACCGCCTGCTCGGCCAGCTGCGGGTCGAGGTTGTAGGTGCGCGGGTCGATGTCGGCGAACACGGGCGTGGCGCCGCAGTGCCAGACGGCGTTGGCGGTGGCGATGAACGAGTGCGAGGGCACGATCACCTCGCTCCCGGGGCCCACGCCGCTGACGTGCAGTGCCAGGGCGAGCGCGGTCGTGCAGCTGGTGGTGGCGACCGCGTCGGCTGCTCCCACGCGCTCGGCGAAGGCCTGCTCGAAGGCGCTCACCTTCGGCCCCTGGGATAGCCACCCCGAGGCGATCACCTCGGCCACAGCCGCCTGCTCGTCGCCGGTCAGGAAGGGGCGCGTGATCGGGATCTCGCTCATGGCGCCCCCAGGCCGGTGTTGGCTTCCGCGCCCTGGGCGGCTTCGCCGGTCGCGTAGAAGCTCGGCGGGCCGCCGTCTTCCTGGGCTTCGCGACCGACCTGGAATTCGGTCCCGGGCGGTTCCTCCTGCTGCCACCCCTTGGTCGATTCCTTGATCTGCTTCACGGCCGGGGGTGGGGGCAGTTCTTCGATCCGGCGGGCGTTGTTTTCCGCTTCGTTGGAGTACACGCCCCACGGTTTTGAGGCGACCGTGCCCACTTCGGTGCTGCGCTTGCCGTAGTAGAGGACCTGCCCGTTGGCGTTGGCGTGGACGAGGATCGCCAGCCAGTACTGCTTGCCGGCTTCGACCGCCACTTTGAAGCCCGGCACTTCCCGCCATTCGTTCGCTGGAGGCTTGGAGAAGGACGCGCTCTTGACTTCCAGCAGGCTTCCCGGGCATTCGGGCGCCAGCCCGCTTTCCTGCCAGTACAGGCCGTTCTTGCCGTATACCGAGAACGGTTCCTGGTAGGAGTAGGTGCGGTTGGCGTACACGGCGAATTCGGCGCCTTCCACCCCGGGCGCGGTGCTTTTGAAGATGTACAGGTGCATCGCCGTCAGGGTTCCGGTCTTGGTGGCCGTGAACGGCCACGCCAGGATCGCGGCGCGGTTCTGGGGAACCTGGTTGGAGTAGGCGGTCGTTTCACCGATCAGGGGTTCGAGCTTGGGCGTGAAGTTCACATCGACCCAGTAGTTGTTGCCCTTGAACGTGCTCGTCGGGAACGCGCTCGTGTTGGTGTAGAGGTAGACGCCGTTTGCGGACGCGGTGGTGGCGGGCGCCTGCAGCGGCGGGTTGCTGACGCCGGCGCTCGCGAAGGCGCCGCTGCTGACGGAGTATTCGCCGTTGGGCGCCAGGTAGCCGGCGACGTAGGTGGTGTTGGCGGCGATCGCCACGGGCGTGGAGAAGCTGACCTGCTGCCAGCCGCTGGCCGTCTCGTTGGTGAAGGTCGCCGAGGCCAGCAGCTGGCCGGCGGCGCTCCACAGGCTGCCGACGTGCGTGCCGGTGTTCGCCGGGCCCTTGTAGAAGCGGATGCCCGTCACCGTCCCGGCCACCCGTGAGCTGAACTTGACGCCCAGCTCGACCGAGTGCGGGTCGTTGGCGTCGAGCGTCTTGGGGGTGGAGAAGTCGAACAGCGACGCCTGCGGGGACACCGGTGCCGAGGAGGCGGACGGCGGCGAGCTGCCGGCGGCCGTGAGCGTCGTCACGGTGAACGTGTAGCTGGTCCCGTCGCTGAGGCCCGTGACCACGTCCGAGGTCGCACCGGCGCCGGCGAACACCGGCGTCAGTGCGCTGCCGCCGGCCGTGGGCACGATCTCATACCCCGTGATGGCGCTGCCCCCGTTGCTGGAGGGCGTATTCCAGCTGACGAGTGCCTGGCCCGACGCGCCGGTGGCGCTGACCGCGGACGGCGCGCTCGGGACACTGGCGGGCGTGACAGCCGGCGAGGGTTCCGATTCGCCGCTGGCGCCGTGGGCGTTCAGCGCCTTGACGGTGAACGTGTAGGCGCGCCCGTTCTGCAGGCCGGCGACGGTGGCGGTGGTCAGCGGAGGGGTGCCGGTCACGGTTGTGGGCGCCTGCGATTCCGCGCCCAGGTGGGGGGTGATCTGGTATTCGGTGACCGCGCCGCCGCTCGTGGGGGCGCTCCAGGTGACGGTCGCGGAGGCGTTGCCGGCGGTGGCGCCGACGTGTCCCGGCGCCCCTGGCGCCGAAGTGGCGGGAGCTGGTTCGTAGTCGACGTCCACCCAGTAGTTGGCACCCTGGAAGCTGTTCGTCGGGAACGTGCTCGCGGCGCTGTAGCTGTAGACGCCGTCGGGCGAGGTTGCGTTCGCGATGGTTGCGAGGGGGCCGTTGTTGACGACGTTGGCGAGGCCTCCGCTGGTGTCGGAGTAGTGCCCGGCCGGCGCCAGGTAGCCGGCCACGTAGACCGTGTTGGCTGTCACCCGGACCGGCGTCGAGAAGCTCACCTGCTGCCAGCCGCTGGCGGTCTCGCCGCTGGATGTCGCGCTTGCCAGCAGCGTGCCGGCGGAGCTCCACAGGCTGACGATGTGGTTGCCGCCGTTCAGAGGGGCCTTGTAGAAGCGCACCCCCGTGACCAGCCCTTCGCCTTCGGAGCGGAACTTGACCCCGAGCTCCACCGCGTGGGCATCGCCGGCGTCGACCGTGGCAGGGGTGGCGAAGTCGAAGATCGTGTCCGCGGGCACGACCGCGGCCGAGGGAGGGGACGCGGGGCCGTTGCCGAGGCTGTTCAGCGCGGTCACCGTGAATGTGTAGGGGGCGCCGTTGGTGAGCCCCGCGACGGTCGCGCGCGTGGCCGTGCCCGGGACCGTGACGGCGAGGGCCGTCTGCGGCTGGCCGGCGCTATAGGGCGTGACCCGGTATTCGCTCGCGGCACCGCCTTCCGGCGGGGCGCTCCAGGACACGCTTGCCGACCGGGTGGCGGCGCTGGCGGTGGGGATGGGGACCTGCCCCGGGGGCGCCCCGTGGGCCGCTTCGAAGGCCACGTCGACGAAGTAGTCGGTCGCCTTGAAGGAGCTGGTCGGGAAGGTGCTGGTGGCGCTGTAGCTGTACACCCCGTTGGAGCTCACGGAGCTGGCGAGGCCCGTGAGCGGAGGGTTGGACAGGGGGGCGTTGAAGCCCCCGGCCGTGGCGGAGTAGTGGCCGGCCGGTGCGAGGTAGGCCGCGACGTAGGTCGTCTTGGCGGCGATCGGCACGCCGGAGGGGAAGTTCACCTGCTGCCATCCGCTGGCTGTCTCGCCGCTGAAGGTGGCGCTCGCGAGCAGTGTGCCGTTCGTGCTCCACAGGCTCCCGACGTGCGTGCCGGTGTTCGCTGCGGCCTTGTAGAAGCGGATCCCGGTCACGGTGCCGGGCACTTCGGAGCTGAACTTGACGCCCAGCTCGACCGAGTGGGCGTCGCCCGCGTCGGCCACCGCCGGGGTCGCCGAGCCGTGCACGGTGCGGGGTTCTTCGGCCCCCGCCCAGGCGGGGAAGGCGACACAGGCCGGCAGCGCGAGCGCTACGGTCAGCACCATCCGGCCGGCGCCCCGTCCGGGCCTCCGGTGCCGGGGGTGCCGCTTCGGCGGCGCGGCCGCAGTCCCGTCCATGTTCATCGGACGAGCGCCGCGTCCGCGAGCCCGCGGGCGTCCTGGCGCCCCTCGCCGAGCGCGTCCGCTCCGGACAGGGAGCGGATCACCCTCGCCGGGTTGCCGGCGGCGATCACGAACTCCGGCAGCGGGCCGGTGACGACGCTGCCGGCGCCGATCACCGAGTGCCGGCCGATGCTGACGCCCTTCAGCACCAGCACGCGGTCACCGATGAACACCTCTTCGCCGATCTCGACGGCCGCCATGCGGGGTTGGCCGTCGCGGTGGCGTCCGGGCCGCAGGTCGTGGAAGTCGCTGTCGTAGATCGTCACCCCCGAGCCGATCAGGGCGCCGCGCCCGATGCTGATTCCGGGCCCCTCGCTCTTGATGAAGGCGTCGTTGTTGATCTGGACGCCGTCGGCGATCTCGATCCGCGACTCGTCCGTGCTGGCCTCCAGGTGGCAGTAGCCGGTGTGGAACGCCTTCGAGGCGGGCCAGCCGAGCTCGACGTCCTCGCCGAAGGCGATGCGGCCGCGGCCGAGCAGCAGCACGGGCTGCAGGCAGCGTGGAGAGCCGCTGATGTGGCGGCAGTCCGACAGCGCGCGGTACTTGAGCGCCCGCACCCGCTGGGCAGAGGGCGCCGATCTGGGCTCGCCGGATCAGCACAGCGCGACCTCGGCCCCGTCGCCGACGTGCAGTCGTAGCGCGCGCGGCACGGAGAAGTCCCGGAACACGCGCGCCCGGCGACCGACGACGCTGCCCACCAGGCGTCCGCCGACGTGCAGGACGTCCGCCTCTTCGAGCACGATCGAACGCTCCAGCTCGGAGCCTTCGATGCGAACCCGCTCGGCGATCGAGGTGTGCGGCCCGATGTAGGAGTCCACGATCACCGCGCCGGCTCCCACGATCACCGGCCCGACGATCACGCTCGACCTCACCGAGGCGGTCGGATGGATCGCGGCCTGGCCCTCGAAGTGGTTGCTGTTGGCGTGGTCGGTGGTTTCGGCTTCGAGCGCCTCCAGGACGGTGCGGTTGAGGTCGAGCAGGTCATGGACGTCGCCGTCGAAATGCCGCCACTTGCGGATCGTCCGCACGTCTGTGCGCGCGCCGCTGCGCGGCAGCTGCGACGCGAGCGGGCCGAGGTTCAACCCCTGCGCGGAGACCTGGCCGGGCACGTCGGCAGCGCCCCCGGCGCAGGCATGCAGACGCCGACGGTCGCCGGCGATGCGGGCGGGGTCCGCGTCGAGGCGCCTCCGTTGCCCGCGCTCGAGACGAGCTCCAGGCGCGGCGGCGAGTCGCTCTGCCGGGCCGCCACCAGCAGCAGCGCGTCGAGCGACTCCTCCTCGCGGAGCTTCGCGTAGGGGCAGCAGTTGCTGCCCGGCCAGGCCATCCGCCCGATGCAGGATCGCGGGCGCGTCGCCCACCCACTCGGCGACGGCCTCCCACGGATTGGCGCCGTTGTCCGGCTGCTCCACGGCGATGCTGTGGACCTCGATGCCCGGTGAGCCTTCGCTGTGCACGCAGGCGGCTATCTCCTCGGCGACCTCGGGCGGTGACGCGATCGCGACGTCGGTGACCCCGGCCTCCTGCAGGGCGGAGAGCACGTGCCAGACGATCGGACGGTTGCCCACCCGCTGCAAAGCGCTGGCACGCGTCGAGCTCGAGCCACGGCCCGCTCAGCAGGCTCGGGCTGGGTACGACGACGACGCCCTTGGCAAGCACGCAGACGGAACGCATGGCGCGGTGCTCTACTCGCGCCGGGAGTTGGCGGGCCGGCTTGCGCCTGCGGGACACCTGCGCCCGCGCGCACGGCGCGGGCACGCGCGAACTCGGTGGCGGACGATGCTCAGGCGACGGCCGGCTCGACCCAGGGGGCGAACTCGAGCGGGACGCCGTTTTCGCGCATCGAGGCCTGGGCCATCTCGACGGCGGCGACGATGTCGAGTCCCAGCGACACGTTGGAGCGTGGTTCCTCGCCGGTGCGGATCGAGTTGGCGAAGTCCTGGAGCTCGAGTGCGAGCGGCTCGCGGGGTTCGACCCGCGGGATCACCACGTCACCCGAGCGGTAGACGAGCTGGTGCTCGCCGAAGCTCGAGGTGGGGCCGTGGTCCATCCCGCGGTCATACACGCGCACCGGTTCGTCGGAGGCCGTGTCGTCGTACTGGACCATGCGCTTGCGCCCGACCACGATCATCTGGCGGACCTTGCGCGGAGCCAGCCACGAGAGCTGCACCGAGGCCGCGATCCCGCCGGCGAAGGTGAGCGTCAGGAAGGCCGTCTCGGGAACGCTCTGGTGGTGCACGCAGGAGCCCGAGGCGGCGACTTCGACGACCGGCTGCTCGAGCCAGTACAGGAGGATCGACAGGTCGTGGGGGGCGAGGTCGCAGACCACGCCGTCGCGCTGGTATTTGCCGAGGTTCATGCGCGAGGAGGTGACGAAGTGGATGTCGCCGACGACGCCCTCCCTGATCAGGTCGCGCACGGTGTTGACGGCGGGGCTGTAGATGAACGTGTGTCCCGGCATCAGCACCAGGTCCGGAGTCGTGCGCCAGCGCGGCCAGCTCGCGGCCGTCGGACAGGCGCGTCGCGAGCGGCTTCTCGACCAGCACGTGCTTGCCGGCCTGCAGCGCCCGCATCGCGAGCGGGTAGTGGGTTTCCGGCGGCGTCGTGATCACGACGGCCTCGATCGAGGGGTCGCCCAGCATGTGGTCGTAGTCGCGGTAGGTCTTCACGTCGGGGTGACGGCGCCCCAGCGAGCGCAGCGGCTCGGGGTCGCGGTCGCACAGCCCCCGCAGCTCGAAGTCGTTGACTTCGGCCAGGTTGCGTGCCAGGTTCGGACCCCAGTAGCCGCAGCCGACGACTCCCGCGCCGATCGGGGCGGACCGGGGTGCAAGCGTGCGTACCCGACGCACGTCCTTGTGCGCCCAACCGTTGTGCACTACCTACCCCCGGTCTTTCTCGCGGCCCCGTGCCGGCGGCGGGAGAACGTCCCCGTCCGCTGCGGCCTGATGGCCGGCAGTGACCCTCTCGAGGTTGTCACCAAATCGTCCATCCGCTCCATCAACGGCCGAGGCGCGCTGCTCTTGCGAGAAGCCGAGCACCGCCTCGCCCACGCGTCGCAGCTCGGTCTCGCTCATGCCCGGGAACAGGGGCAGCGAGCAGATCCGCCCGGCCAGCCGCTCGCACCCGGGCAGGGTGCCCGGCGCGAGGCCCAGTGGCGCGTAGGCGTCCGTCAGGTGTATCGGGTCGGGGTAGTGCACCGCCGAGGCCACCTCGCAGCGATTGAGGTGGTCGCGCAGCGCGTCGCGCTGCTCGCTGCGGACCACGAACAGGTGATAGACGTGATCGGCGCCCACGAACGGGAGCGCGGTCGGGCGTGATGGCCCGAGGACCTCCGTCTGCGGCGGGAGTCAGTGTCGCGCGAAGCGCCTGGCCCAGCCGGCGGCGGTCCTCGTTCCAGCCGTCGAGCCGCGTGAGCTTGCGCCGCAGCACGGCCGCCTGCAGGGCGTCCATACGCGCGGTGCCGCCGATCAGGCGGTGGTGGTAGCGCGGCTTCTCTCCGTGGGCGCGCAGCAGGCGCACCCGCTCTGCCAGCTTCGGCTCGGAGGTGACGACGGCTCCCGCGTCCCCCCAGGCGCCGAGGTTCTTGGTGGGGTAGAAGCTGAAGCAGCCCATCACGCCGAGGCTTCCGACGCGCCGGCCGCGGTAGAAGGCTCCATGGGCCTGACAGGCGTCCTCGACCACGTGTGCTCCCGGCCTCGCGGGCGAGCTCGACGATCGGGTCCATGTCGACGGTGGCACCGAACAGGTGCACCGGAATCACGCAGCGCACACTCGGACCGAGGTTGCGTTCGACGATCTCCGCCGTGAGCAGATGGGATTCGGGGTCGACGTCCACCAGCCGCGGCGTGGCGCCCACGGCGCTGACAGCCTCGGCGGTGGCGATGAAGGAGTTCGACGGCACGATCACCTCGTCGCCGGGGCCGATCTCCGAGCGCCCGCAGCGCGAGCGCCAGCGCCTCGGTCCCCGATGAGACGCCGACCGCGAACTCCGTCTCGCAGTAGGCGGCGAACTCCTGCTCGAACCCGTCGACGGGCTCCCCGAGCGTGAACGCGCCACGCTCGGCGACGCCGCGGACGACGGCGAGCAGCTCCTCGAGCAGCTCCGGGTCGGCGAAGTCCAGACGGGTGAAGGGGACCGGAGCCCTGTCCGGTCCCTGTTCGGCGTCTGGAGCGTTCATGCCGCCTTCACCGTTCCGGCCGTGGCGGGAGCCCACCCGAGCTGACGCAGCTCCTGCTGAACGGCGCGGCGCCCGCGGTGGTGAAGTCCGTGGATCGAGCTCTCCGAGCGCCCCATCCGCTCGGCGATCTCCGGCGGCGACAGTCCGATCACGTGCCGCATGATCATCACGTCACGCTGCTCGTCGGGAAGCGCCGCCAGCACCGCGTGCAGGTCCCGCGCCCGGTCACGTCCGCCTTCGTCGGCGTGCGTGTCGGCGCTCACGACCTCGTCGGTGAGCATCGGACGGCGTCGGCGGAGGTGATCCAGCGCGACGTTGCGCGCCAGCCTCAGCAGCCAACCCGAGAACGGTACACCGCGATCGTTGTACTTCACGATCACCGTGACGAGCTTCATGAATACGTGCTGGGTGAGGTCTTCGGCCTCACGGTCGTCCCGCACGATGCTGCGAACGTAACCGTACACATTGTCTGAATAACGCAGATACAGCACACGCACCGCGTCCCTGTCGCCCTCCTTTGCACGGGCGATCGCGAGGCGTACTTCTCTTACTGTCTCTGGTGATTCATCAAGTGTCCTGCGGCTGCGAAATCCTGCCTGTTCATCCGTGAAACCGGGATCGCGCACGGCGTCTCTGCCCCCATTCGTTTATATGTGGTTGGGTTGGGTAGAGGCGATGATTCCGAGCGTCCGACGCTTTGGCAATAGCCCGACGTTCGCGACCGGTGTTCAGAAACTGAACGCCCCGACCCCCCACATGGACGGGGATCTCGGCGCTACGGCGCGCCGCTGCTGTGCCTGGAAGCGCGCAAGTTCGCGGACAACAGCCCCGTTTTGTCAGCAACGATCCACCAGGAGGTCGGGGGCGTAGAACTGCAGGCAAGCCAAGGTCTCTTGACTTGCCCCCAAGGCGTTCTTCGTGTGTCTCGCGTCGCGCGGCCACGGAGGCGAGAGCGAGGCCCGTGGCGGTGGCGCGACTGCCACGGGCCCGCAGCTCAGCCGGCGAGCGGTGATCCTCCCGGTTCGCCCCGGCGAGGTGGTCCCCCCGGGGGAGTCGCGCGACCCGTGCTCGGTGCGCGCGGAAGTTGGCTCCCGGTAGCGCCGTTTGGTTTGGCAACGCCGGTACCCGCAATCAAGGAAGAGAGTGTGAATACGGTCATGAGGTCCCTCATCAGGTTGTCGTTGCTCGTCGGATTGCTGGCGGCGCTATTGGCGTGCGCGGGTACAGCGGCGGCAGCAGAAGGGCCTGACCTCGCAGTGGCGAACATCGGCGGAGGCAGCATCTTCGGAGGTGTGCAGCCGACGGTTTCCAGCTCCACCGACCCTCACCCCGTCGAGCTCGGGGTGCGTTTTGAATCCCAGACGCCTCTGGCGATCGACGGCATCCGCTTCTTCAAGGGGACCAAAGACACGGGCACCCACATCGGCCACCTCTGGAACAGCGAAGGGACGCTGCTCGCGACCGCGACCTTCACCGAAGAATCCGCTACGGGTGGCAGTCTGTGCGGTTCCAGAAACCTGTCCAGATCGAACCGCACACCGTTTACGTCGCGTCGTACTACGCGCCCGAACGGCGGCTACGCCGAAGCCAAACACTTCTTCGAAAGCGGACCGGTCGTCAACGGCACCGCTGACGGCGTTGGAGGGAGTGAACGGCGTCTACAAGTACGGCACGACCAGCGAATTCCCGACCGAAACGTATCGCTCCAGCAACTACTACGTGGACGTCATGTACTCGACGGTCATCACCGCGGGCCAGCAGGCGAGCTTCACGTTCGACGCGGCCAATACGTCGGCACCTCCACCTCGGGCACCGCCACGCTCAAGGCCCCACTGCCGGCCGGGCTCTCGTGGTCGCAGGACGACCCGTCCCAGTGCTCGATCGCGTCCGGCGCGTTGGTTGCAACTTCGCGACCCTGGAACGGGGTGCCGAACGGAAGGTGCACCTCACGGCCACCACCAGCAGCGCAAACTGCAACCAGGTGACACGTACCGGGACGCTCGAAAGCGACGGCCACGATCGCCGACGCGAACACCGAAGACACCGACACGCTTCGAGAAGTCTGGAAGCTCGAACCTGATTCTCAGCTGTCCGGTCGCCAAATGTCCCAAACAGACGACGAGCTACCCGACGCTGGAACCGAGCTCGCCGTTCGCGCTGTTCGCGCTCAACGGAACCAACGGCAAACAGCAGGGGACGCTCTCCGGGACGACCATCCACGGCAGCGTGGCCGTCGCGTCCGGCGCCTCGCTGGTGATCCAGTCGGCCTCGAGCGTGACCGGGAACCTGTACCTGGGCTCCGGGGGAACGTTCACCGGTCCCCTGACCGTGTCGGGCACGACCCAGACCGGGGTCAACCTGACCGCCACGCGACTGATCGCAGACGCCGTGAACGTGGTCGCCGGCGTGCTGAGGCCGAACTTCAGCTACACGGGCGTGACCTCGAACACGACCGTCACGGGCGTGGCCGGGCTGAACATCGTCAACGTCAAGGGCAACGTCAACCTGGCCAACACGGCACTGACGCTGAGCGGCCCGTCGAACGCCTACTTCGTCCTCAACGTGAGCGGCTCGATCACGCTGTCGGGCACGGGCGCGATCAAGGTCGGCGGCTCGGTGCAGAGCTCGCGGGTCCTGGTCAACATGACCGGCGGCGGTGCCATCAACACCGGGGCCGGAGACATCGTGGAAGGCACCCTGCTGGGGCCGACGAGCGGAGGGTCGCTGGCCGGGGGCTTCGGCGACCTGCTGCTCGGCGCCAACTTCAGCCTGCTGCCTGGTTCGCAGGTGGGACTGCAGTCCTGCTCGTAGCCGACGGACGAGGGGCCGGGGCCTGACCCCTCACGAGCTCCGGTCTCCGATCGCCGAGACCAACGGTCCGGTGTCCTGATCCACCGGGGGACTCGGGGGCCGGTCTTCGGGCCGGCCCCCGAACTAGTCGTCCGGTGGCGCGCCGGGCCTACCGCGGGCCGCTGAACGCCTCGCGCGCGAGGCGGCCGCCGTCGGCGGCGCGGGCGCTGTAGCCGTAGGTCCCTTGCGTCAGCAGCTCGCGTGCGGCCTCAGCGGCGGCGGCGAGGGCCGCGAAGGCGAAGGCGCCGCCCACCGAGACGCGCTTGACGCCGATCTCCGCGAGCTCGGCAACGGGCGGCACGGTCGCCCGCGCCAGCACGTTGAGCGGCCGTTGCAGGCCCGACACGAGCGCCGTGATGTCCGCCGCGCTGTCCACCGCGGGCGCGTACAGGACGTCGGCCCCGGCCTGCTCGTAACGGCGCAGGCGCTCGATCGTGTCCTCGAGGTCCGTGCGCCCGCGCAGGTAGTTCTCGGCGCGTGCCGTCAGCACGAGCCCGCCCTCGCCCTCGTGGGCCGCAGCGGCCGCCGCCGCCACCCGCTCGACCGCCTGCTCGAGCTCGTAGATGCGCTGCTCGGAGGGACACCAGTCCTCGATCGAGCAGCCGGCGAGGCCCGCGTCGCGTGCCAGCCTCGACCGTCTCGGCCACGCCCTCCGGGTCCTCGGCGAAGCAGTTCTCGAGGTCGGCCGACACGGGCAGCTCGGTGGCCGCCGCCAGCGACGCGGCGTGCACGAGAGCCTCGTCGCGGCTGACGCCGTAGTCCAATCGCCCGAGCGTGGCCGCGTACCCGCTGCTGGTGGTGGCCAGTGCCTCGAAGCCGAGCGAGGCGAACAGGCGCGCGGAGCCGGGGTCCCACGCATTGGCCATCAGCAGGGGGCGCTCGCGATGGTGCAGCGCGAGGAACTCGGCGGCCTTCTCGGCGGGGTCGGACATGGGGCTCCTTTCGCGTGGCTGGCGTGGCTGCAGGGATAACGCACCGGGGGGTGCCACGCGTGAGGCGTCCGTCGCGCCGGGGCGTCCGGCGGGGGTCCGCGTGGCGGCGGGAGCCGCCCGGCGGGGACGTCCGTCGGCCCCCGTACGTTGTGGCCGTTCGGCCGCCGGCGACCTCCACGCCCGGGCCGAGGAACGGCTCGGCGGAAAGGAGCAGCACCCATGTATCTGATCTCGAGGCTCGACGAGCTGAGCCGGGACAACAACGTCCTCGAGCACCCGTTCTACGTTCGCTGGAGCGCCGGCGAGCTGACCCGCCCGGAGCTCACCTGCTACGCGGGCGAGTACGGCCACGCCGTGCACGCGCTGGCACTCCTCTCGCGGGCGGCGGCCCGGGAAGCTCCCGCGCCTCGGCGCGCCGACCTCGAGGCCCACGCCGACGAGGAGGACGCCCACATCGGCCTCTGGGAGCGCTTCGCCGGCTCCGTCGACTGCACCGGGGCGCACATGCCGCTGCCGCTGAGCGCCCGCTGCACGAGCTCGTGGACGGCCGGCAAGACCCTGCTCGAGCACCTGTCCGTCCTGTATGTGATCGAGGGCACCCAGCCGCAGATCAGCACGACCAAGCTGCAGGGGTTGGTGGAGCACTACGGCTACCGCCCGGACTCGCCCGCCACGGAGTACTTCCGCGTGCACGCCGAGCGCGACGTCGAGCACTCCCGCCAGGCCCGCGAGCTGATCGAACAGCTGTGGGGCGAGACCCCACTCCAGGGCGGCGAGGCGGAGCGGATGCTGGCCTGCGCCGAGGGGGCGCTGCGTGGCAACTGGCTGCTTGCTCGACGGCGTGCGACGAGGCCATGCCCGCGAGCGCGCTCGCCTAGGCAGGATCGCCCCGCCGCCCCGGCGCAGGAGCACGACGTGTCGCCGGCCGTCGAGCCGTTCACGCGCCAGGCGCAGGAGCTGCTGCGCGCTCCGGGCCACTTCAGCTGGTCCACGGTCACGCTGCTGGCGCTGGTCGTCTACGTCTACTCGGTGGAGGTGCAGCGCGGCGACTGGAGCGCGATCCTCGCCGGTCTGACCTTCTGGCTGATGGACTGGTTCAACGAGATCGTCAACGCGCTCGTGTTGCACGCCAACGGCAACGCGGCCCTGTGGACGGTCACCGGTTCGAGCAGCTTCGTGATCCTGATCGGCCTCACGGTCGAGATCTCGCTGTTCTTCGCGATCAACGGGATCGTGTACGTCAAGCTCCTTCCGGCAGATCCACGGGTGCGCATCGCCGGCATCCCCAACCGCTGGGCGCTGGCCATCGCGCTCTCGCTCGTGTCGGTCGGCGTCGAGCTGCTGCTGCACGAGCTGGGCGTCTTCCACTGGCACTACTGGTGGTGGAACACGGCCACCTTCCCGGTGATCGTCGTGTTCGGCTACCTCACCTTCTACGTCATGACGTTCATCGTCTACGACTCCCCGAGCCGCTCGCGCCAGCTCGACGATCGTCGGCTCGCTGGCCGCCCTGGACCTGGTGCTGGGGCTGACCTTCGGCTTGATCCTCGGCTGGATCTGACGCCGGACGTCGGCTGCGGCGTCGGGCCGCCGCGACGCCTACAGCGAGGCGTTGCGGTTCCACTCGACCCACGCCACACCGGCGCGCCCGTCGGCGGTGCGGACGCTGCACATCGCCCGTGGGAACTGCGACGTGCGCCCGTCGGGCGCGGTCAGCAGCAGCGGCCCGAAGGCGCAGCGGGCGGACGTCCACCTCGAGCTCGCCGAAGGCGATGCGCGCCTGCTCGATCAGGCCCTCGGCCGTCGGCTGCTCGCTGCGCGCCGCACGCGCGTCCAGCTCGAGCACGCCGCCCTCCGGGGGCTGGCAGTAGCCGATGCCCATCGGCGGGCGCTCCGGGCAGGCGGAACTCCACCCCGTGCAGGTGCGTGCCGTCCTCCAGGTGGGCCGCCGACCACATCCACTCGGCCGACCACCAGTCCCGCACCCCCCACGAGTGGTCGCGCTGGCCGACGCCCGCGAACTCGATCGTCTCCTCGCCGCAGCGCACCGTGCCGCTGACGCGGCAGGGGATCTCATAGCGCGTCGTGGCGCGGTAGGCGTATGGCTCCCCGGTGCGTGTCCCAGCGCAGCGCGAGCGCGAGCTCGAGCGGCGTCGCCGTGCCTCGCCCGCGCAGGATCGCCGCGGCGTCCTCGAAGCTCTCCGCGCGCGCCCTCGCAGGCGCACCTCGAAGCTCTCGAGCGGCTCGATGCAGATGTGCTCGGCGCGCAGCCGCTCGGAGCTCAGCGACAGCTCCCCGCCCTGCGGGCAGCGGGGCGGCGAAGTCGATCAGCGCGAGCGTCTGCCGGTCGGGGCCGCACACGAACGCGGTCATCCACGAGACGCCGAGGTTCGGGTACAGGCCCAGGCGCGTGTAGACCCCGAGGCGCCCGTCGGCGGAGACGGCGTCGAAGTACCAGCTCTCGTTCCAGAGCTCCTCCGAGCCGGGCTCGTGGGGAGCCTCGTCCTCGCGGCTCCGGGCGCAGCGCCGGCGGGCGTCCGCTGCCCGGCTCGGGCAGCAGCTCGAGCGCGTCGAGGTCGAGCACCTGCTGGGCGTAGCGGGCGAGCGTCACGAGGAACATCTCGTCGCCGCGCTCGGTGCGCTGCGACGAGCATCGCCGGGGCGACCGTCATCAGCACGCCGAGGAACGCCTGGCGGCGGTAGCCCTCCCAGCACTCCTCCCAGCCGAAGCCGCGCACGCCGTGCTCCTGGAGCGCCTCGTGGTACTCGCGCAGCAGCTCCTGCTCGTGGGCCCGGCGGTCCTCGAGCGTCAGCGAACCGCCGAGGAAGTAGGACGCGTCGGTCATCACCTGGCCCCATCCGACGGTCTGCCAGTCCACGACCGCGAACGGTCGCGGTGCGCTCTGCTCGCCGAACAGCATGTTGTCGAGCCGGTAGTCGCCGTGCACGAGCCCGAGCGGCGGGCGCTGCTCCTGGGCCCAGCCGTCGAGGCTCGCCACGAAGCGCCTGCAGACCTCGAGGTGCTCGTCGCCGACGCGCTCGCCGTGGCGCTCGACGAAGCCGTCCAGCAGCTGCGCGACCAGCGCCTGGGTGAGCATCGTTCCCCTGGTTCAGCCACGGCGTGGCGCCCAGTGCGGGTCGGCGAAGACGGGCGCGTGCAGCCGCGCGAGCGAGCGCATCGCCAGGCTCGCCTGCTCGACGCTGCAGCCGGCGATCTGGTCGCCCTGCGTGGCCGGCGCGAGGTCCTCGAGCACGATCGTGAAGGAGCCGTCCCCGCTCGCGGCGGCGAAGTGGCACTCCGCCAGCGGGCCACCGATGCGCGGTGCCAGCTCGCGGTAGAAGCGGACCTCGCGCTCGTAGATCCCGAGCCCCACCCCGGTCGCACGGCTGCTCTCGTCGGTGGAGGCCGTCTTCAGGACGACGCTCGCCGGGCCCGCGTCGGCTCGCCCGCGTAGGCGATGCTCCACGCGCGTGCTCTCGCTCATCTGCCCGGTGCCGATCGGCGCCAGCGTGAGCGACTCGATCGGCCCGCTGGCGAGCGCCGCGGCCAGCCACTCCGGCGTCAGCTCGTCGGGCGTTCGCAGTACCTGCAGCTCGGCGGTCATCCCCGGCATCACACCAGAGAACGCCGGAACGTGATAGGAGCCTGTCCGTGCCGCACATCGAGCTACCCGCTGGACTCGCCGGCGAGACCGAGCGCCTGGCCTCCCTGGCGCGCGAGCAGAGCGCCGAGAACGAGCAGGCGCGGGCGCTCTCGCCGGAGCTCGTGCGGGGTCTGCGCGAGGCCGGCCTGCTGCGCGCCGGCGCGCCCGCCCAGCTGGGTGCGCTGCGAGGCTCCGCCCGCGGTCACGCTCGCGTGCGCGGAGCGGATCGCGCGCGGCGACGCCTCGGCCGGCTGGTGCGTGTCGATCGCCTGTACCTCGAGCCTGCTGGCCGGCTGGATGCCCGAGCCGGGGGCGGCTGAGGTGCTCGGAGGCGCAGATGACGTGGCCGCCGGGGTGTGGGCGCCGCGCGGTCGCGCGACGCTGGTTGACGGCGGGCTGCGGGTCAGCGGACGGTGGGCCTTCTGCAGCGGCATCTCGCACTCCGACTGGCTGTTCGCCGGCTGCGTGCTCGAGACCGGCGAGGGCGAGGACCCGCAGCTGCGCGTCGTGGCCCTGCCGACCGCGGAGCTCGAGGTCCTCGACACCTGGCACACCGGCGGGCTGCGGGCGACCGCCAGCAACGACGCGGTCGCCGAGGAGCTGTTCGTCCCCTCCGAGCGGGTGCTCTCGCTGCTCGGCGCCCAGCCGCGCCTGGATCAGCGTCTGTACCGCTTCCCCGCCTTCGGTTACTTCGCGCTCTCGATCGCCGCCGCCGCGCTCGGCAACGCCCGCGGTGCAATCGACGATCTGATCGAGCTGGCACTCGGGAAGGTGGGGCTGGGGCAGACCCGGACGCTGGCCGAACGCCCCGCCACGCAGGGCGCGGTGGCCCAGGCGGAGGCGAGCCTGGAGGCGGCCCGGGCGCTGTACTACGAGGCCATCGAGGCGGCGTGGGTGACCGCTGCCGACGGGGCCGTCGAGACGAACCTGCGTCTCGGCCTGCGACTCGCCGCGACCCACGCCGTGCAGACCTCCGCCGAGGTCGCCCGCTCGATGTACGACCTCGGCGGCGGCAGCGCCATCTACGAGCGCTCGCCCGCTGCAGCGGCGCTTTCGCGATGCCCACACCGCGACCGCCCACTTCCAGGTCAGCCTGCCGACGTATGAGCTGATGGGACGCGTGCTGCTGGGGCTGCCCGCCCGCACCGAGCAGTTGTGACGGCGGCCGCCGGGCGGGCGGCCGCCGTGCGAGGCACGCGCGCCCGCGTCAGCTCGAGGTGACGTTCGGGTTTGGTCCCGCCGGGCTCGCCGGCTGACCCTTTGCGGCCCCCTTCGTCCGTTCCAGCAGCAGCGAGAACAGCTGCGCCTCGAACCGCGCCGGGGGCGGGATCGGAGCGCCGCTGACGAACAGCGTGACCTCGTTGGGTCCGGACACGAAACCGAAGATGTCGAAGTAGATCCCGAGCGTGATCCCGCTCGCGTGGATCGGCATCGAGATGCGCCACGCGAAGCTACCGTCGGCGCCCGGAGCCGGTGGGGTGCGCTGCACCACCGACACGGCGCCGAAGCTGGCGCCGGGATGCTTCTGCGCGCGCACCAGCAGCTGGATGTAGTGGGACACGCATTCACGCGTGCGAGGGCTGCGGACCAACGCGAGTTCCTTGGCCGCCACGGCGGCGCTCGAAGCCACCGTGACTTCCGACTGCGCGCTCGCGCTTGCCACCCCGAGTTCGCGCTCGAAGTTCGGCGAGCCCGCTTCGGCGAGCGGGCGTCGCGGTGACTGGGTGCA
>CAVUME010000010.1:0-42703 GCA_963742395.1 uncultured Solirubrobacteraceae bacterium
TCGGGAACTGCGTTGCGAGGAACTCATCTCGGGTCACCTGCCGGGGACTCTACGCAGGCGCGTGTTTCGCCGGGAGAACGCCGCCCTCAGGCCACCTGGGTCTGCCCCCCGCGACCGGTCGCGATGATCCAGTCACTCCTCGCTAGATTGTGACTACGGTGAGGGTCCCGGGGGAGCTGTCAGCCGCTGACGCCGTGTCGGTGAGATGCCAGTGGCTGCTGGCCGCGATGGTCTTCGCAGTCACCGGCTCGATGCTCGCATGGGGACTCACAGAAGCCCGGGCGGCGGTGCCGGCCTCCGCTCCGAGCCGCGACGGTGTACGTAGCGTGTGCCCAGCGGCCGATGGCGTGGGCATGCGCTGCCACGCACTCGAGCTGACGGCGCCGGCGGGCGGAACCTCGATGGGCCGAGTGGGGCCTGCCAGCCGGCCCGTGGTTGTCGCAGGCGCCGCACAGACGCCGGAATGTCACATTCCGCGCGCCAGCGAAGGTTGCTATGGCTCGACCCGCGGATCTGGACGCCGCATACGAGCTCCCCAAGACTCCGGTCTCGACGCAAACGATTGCGATCGTCACCGCCGGGGGCGATCCGAGGATCAAGAAGGACCTCGCCAACTACGACAGCGAATTCGGGCTGGCGGGCTGCCCGGGGAAACCTCGTGTCCCACGGTGCTCGATGGCCAGGGAAAGCGCCATCTGCCGGCCGCGGAAGGTGACGCGCCGCTCGAGACCTCCCTCGATGTCGAGGTCGCACACGCGATCTGCCCGGGTTGCGAGCTGCTCCTGATAGAGGCGAGCCTCCGCCTCGCTTGCGGCCTTCGAAGAAGCCACCGATACCGCTGCGCGCCTCGGCGCCGATGAGATCGCGATCTCCTGGGGCGAAGCAGAGCCTGCTCAGGTGGTCCAGGGAGGTGCCGCCGTCGATCACCCGGGCGTCGTGATAACGGCGGCAGCCGGCGACACCGGTTACCTGAACTGGGCCTCACCGGAAGCCGAACGGGGACGGCCCGAATACCCGGCCTCCTCTCCCGACGTGATCGCGGTCGGCGGCACCGACCTCGAACTCGGGCCGAGCGGTGAATGGCAGGGCGAACAGGTCTGGGACCAGCTCGAACCCGACGACGAAGCCGGGGGCAGCGGCTGCAGCACCCTGTTCGACGCGCCCTCGTGGCAGCTCGAACTTGCCAACTGGGAAACGGTCGGCTGTGGCGGGATGCGGGCGACAGCCGACGTGGCGGCGATTGCTGATCCCAGCCTCGGAGTTGCTGTATACGACAGCACGAGGGACAGCGAAGGCCACAAGCCGGGGTGGCGGCGCCTCGGGGGCACCAGCGTCGGTGCGCCGCTGATCGCCGCGGCTTTCGCGCTCGCCGGAGGGGCTCACGGCGTGGCCTACCCGGCACAGACCCTTTATCGGAACGCGACCTTGGACCTCGGACTGCTCCACGACATCACGACCGGAACGAATGGCGCCTGCGCGCTCGCCCTCGGACGCGGCGTGCAGCTTCGGGAACAGGCTGCGGACTGCGCCAAACGGCCGATCTGCGTCGCCGGTCCCGGCTATGACGGGCCCACCGGTCTGGGGAGCGTCAAGGGGATCGGGGTGCTGGAGCCTCGGCTTGCGTTCCGGACGCCGCCGCCCTCGCCGGCCCGTCGCGGGGGCTCGTTCGCCGCGGAAGCCGTCGTCGAAGCCTCGGGACAGCCGGTGGCCGTTGCCTCGGCGACCCCCGCGGTCTGCTCTGTGGTCGCGGGGGAGGTCACGTTGCTCGCCGCCGGATCCTGCACGCTGGCGGCGGCGCAGCCCGGATATCTGGAAGCACAGCAGAGCTTCGCCGTCGCGCGCACGCTGCAACAGGTCGGCTTCTCCTCCGCCACACCCGTCGACGCCGTCGAAGGAGGACCCGCCTATCAGCCGGTGGCCTCCGCCAGTTCTGGGTTGCCGGTGGCGCTGGTCTCGCTGACCCCGGCGGTCTGCGCGATTCAGGGAAAGGAGGTCGCACCGCAGGCGGCGGGCCTCTGCACGATCGCGGCCGAACAGGAGGCGATGCCGAATACGAACCCGCGCCGCCGGCGACGCAGTCCTACTCCGTAGCACCCGTCGCGCCCGCGGGCGGCCCACGGTCGGGTGGCGCGCCTGCGGCGGGAGGTCCGGCGGGGGAAGTGCTGTCGCTGCACGAAACCGCTACGCCCTTCACCGCGCATCCGGCCCTGCGCCTGCGAGGGACTCCGTCGGTGTCGCGGCGCGACGGAGCGATCACCCTCTCGCTGACCGTCTCACCGAGTGGAACGCTGGGGTGGCAGATGACCTTCACTCGCGCGGCGCGGTGTCCCGGCACGCCTCCTCCTGTTCTCGCGGGTCC
This sequence comes from uncultured Solirubrobacteraceae bacterium, assembly GCA_963742395.1. Lineage (GTDB taxonomy): Bacteria > Actinomycetota > Thermoleophilia > Solirubrobacterales > Solirubrobacteraceae > Palsa-744. Next base: position 2,360 of record CAVUME010000010.1, read on the forward strand.
GCACGCTTCGCCGCGGGACGCAGGCCGAGCGGCGCCGGCACCTTCACGCTCACCGTGCACCCAAGCCCGGTGGCGCTGAAGCTCTTGCGCGACCACCACTCCCTGCGCGTGCAGGCGCTCCTCACGCTGACGACGACATCCGGAACCGTTCTGCACACAGGCGCGACGATTCTGGTGAGGACCGTGTCCGCAGTGAGGATCGCGCCTGACGCACCCGAGCGGGCGCTCGCCCTGCGAAGACGCCTACGGCTGCCTGGTCGTGTTGACCTCGAGTTGCTGTGCGCTGGTCGTGGTGAGGCTGGTCGACAGCCCGACTGCGATTTCGGTCGACCCGGAGAGGTCGATCAACTGCGAGCTGGCGCTCGTGAAGGACGCCTGGGTGGTGGAGCTCATCTCGTTGACGGCGCCCGTGAGCGGTCCTGACGTCGCGCCCTCGATCGTGTAGATGGTCCCGCCGCAGGAGAAGCTCGCGAAGCGCGCGGCCGCGAGTGCCAGTTCGAACTTCCCCGGCTTCCGTGCTCTGCAGCACGATCACTTCCAGCGGGAAGCTGACGATCGTCCCCGCCGCAACACCCGGGGAGCTGCAGCTCGAAGCTTTCTCGGCACAGCCGTCGAGAGTGAGTGTCTCGCTTCCCTTTTCGGCGAGGACAGTTCGCCTGCGCCCGTACCCCCGCTGCATTCGATCTTTTCGGAGCCCACTTCGAGGACCGTTCTGCCGACCACGGCCGAGAAGCCCCCGTTGGCGAGTTCGTACTTCCCCGCCGGCTTGCCCTTCTTCTCATCGCTCTGTTCACAGGTTGCTTCCGCGAACCCGCCCTTCTTCAGCGGGAAACACGCCCCGGCTTCGGACGGATACCATTCGTACTTGCCCTTTCCGTCCGCGTGCCCCTTCGATTCGTGCACGGTCAGGCAGGCCGATTCCGCGTAGACAGTCTTCTTCGCCGCACGGCACTCGCCGAACTGTCCTGCTGGCTCGCCCATTTTGTACCTGAACCCTTCCAGTTCGGACACCGACGGGCGACTCGTCGGGGTGGCCGTGAACACCAGGCAGCCACTGCTCAGGCTGGCAGCCGGGCTGACGGGCTCCCAGCCGTTCTCACCGTACGCCCAGAGCGCCTTGGCGTTCCCGATTTCACATGCCTTGATTTCGACCTGGGTGAAGGTGGCGGCGCTCGATCGATACACATCCAGATAGCCGCCCGTCGAGCTGGGCAGGGGCGGCTCTCCGACGTTCGCGCCGTAGGAACCGACCGTGACGGCGCCGGTCCCGCCGCTGGCAGTCGCGCTCACGCTCCCGAGGGTCGCCGTCGCGGGTTTGGAGGGTTCTTCGGTTTTGGCCGTTTCGAACGCCGTCAGCGTCGTGAATGTCGCATCGCTTGAGTAGAACGTACCGGCCGGGCTTATCAGCTGCAGGCGGAAGTGATAGGTCTTGCCCGCGGAGAGCCCGCTGACCGCACCCGAGACCGACACCGGTTCCGAGCCTTCCGGCAGTGGTGAGCAAGCTTTCGTCGAGCCGTACGCCAACGAGGTTCCGTATTCGAAGCGACACGAGGTAGGTGTTTCAGAGGCCGGGTTAACCGTGCCTTTGAGCGTCACGCTCGTGGTGGCCAGTTCGCCGGGCGCACCCGCGGCCAGGACCGGCACGTCGGAGTAGAGCTGGGGCTGGGTGCCGAACTTCGCCCACAGCAGCGCGGTGTGTCCTTCGGCTGACAGCACCGCTTCCGGGATGTACCCGAGGCTGCGGCTAAGGGAGTCGTAGGGCGTCGTGATTTCGCTGCCCTGCTGGCTCCAGGTCGATCCCGTGCGTGTGTACTCGTACGCGGCGACGCCTTCTCCGCCGAAGGCGAGGATCAACGCCTTCGATCCGGAGGCCGACAGCGAGACGTCGGAGCCGAATTCCTCCTCACCCGCACCTTTCGGTTCGGTCAGTTCTGCCTGCTGTTCCCATTCGCTGCCTTTGCGGATCCACACCCGCGCGAAGCCGGAGAGGTATTCACCCGAGATCGCCGTGTTGCCTTCGCGCGAGATCGCAACCGCCACGTTGCGCTGGCCGTCATAGGCTTTGTACGGGAACGCCCCTTCCTGTTTCCAGGTGCCTTCGTGTTCGGTGTACGAGTACACCAGTTCGCCCGACGGCGCAGCCACAAGTGCCTCGTTACCGGAGCCCGAAAGGGCGATCGCAAGGCCGTATTCGCTCGGTTCGCTTTTGCCGGTCGAGAACGAGGTCACCTCATGCCATTCGGCGCCGACACGTGAGTACAGGACCGCTGCGCCCTGCGCTTCGTCGGCCACCAGCGCGAGGTTGCCGCTCCCGTCGAGCGCTAGCGCGTTGCCGAAGTCGAAGCCCGGCTTGTCGTGGTCATAGGGCGGGTTGGTCTTGATCGGGTCGGCGATCGTCTTGGCATCCGGGACCCACACGCCTTCCTTCAACGTGTAGGTCCAGATCTGACCGAGGCTGCTGGTGGTGCCCGCCGTGACGAGCAGTGTGCGGCCTTCTTCGGAGAGCGCCACGTGCGAACCGAAGAAGTACCCGTCGGTGCCGCCCGGCGAGATCGTCTGCTGCAGCGTCCACACCCCGTTGGGGGCGCGCTGGAACACGTACACCGCTCCGGGTGCCGGCTGGGAGGCGCCCACCACCGCGGTATCCCCGTCGGCGGACAGCGCCGCGCCGCCGGGAGCTTCGCCGAGGCTCGGCTGCGCGGAGTAGGAGAGCGTTTCTTCGTACACGAAGGGATCGATGCGGACCGGGAACCGTGCTCGGGCAGCGTCCACCTCGAGCAGCACCCGCCCGTCACTCACCGCCAACCGGCTGGGCAGCCGGCGACCGGCTGCGTCCACCGCCACCAGGGCGCCGTAGCGGAGGCCCGGGGCGAGCTCGATCGAGCCGCCGCGCAGACGCGGCCTGCCGCCGCCCTCGGCCAGCGCGATCGTCAGGCCGCCCGGCCTGCCGCGGGCGACCGTGAACCCCTGCTCGAGCCCGTAGGAGCCATTCGCGTACCACTCGCTGACGACGCCGTGCGCATAGTCGACGCGGTTCTTGCCCGCTCGCGGAGGCGCCTGGGCGATGGGGACGCCGGCGCCGGCGTCGGACACCCCGACCAGCGCCAGCGAGGCACGGCCACGGGCGCCACGCAGCGAGACCCCGCCGCGCGAGAAGCTGGAGACGATGCCACCGCCGCGGGCCTGCAGGCGTCCATCCGCGCCGGCCCGGACGCGGTATGCGCCGCTCGCTCGTCCCTGCGTGGCGGAGAGCTGCGCCCGCAGGGGCAGCGGCAGGCGTTGGATATGCGAGAGGCCGGCCCGCACCGAGCGCGGCGGCGCCAGGGGCGAGCCGGTCCTCAGATGGACGAGCGCGGCCGCGGCCACCGCCACGGCGGCTGCTGCGAGCAAGACTGCGATCAGCCTCCCGCGTAGCCTCGCGGACGTCTCGCTCGCCCGGCCCGCGCGACCTGTGTCTCCGGCGTATGCGCTCACGCTGCCCACCTCCCCGTCCTTGCCGCCACGCCCCCCGGCGCGGGATTCCAGTGCCTGAAAACATGATTGCAAGCTGCGGCCGGGCGCGATGTGAGATACGTCACGCGCCGCGCCGCGAACGGCTCAGGCGGGCTGCCCGCGGCCGGGCCTGGGACTGCTCCCGCGCCGCGCGCCGCCCCCGGCGCGGAGCGCGGTCAGCCGCGCCAGCGCGGGCCTCGCCCCGAGCTGCTCGAGCGTCGCGGCGGCGGCGGCCAGCTGCGACTCTCCCCGCTCCACCTCGCCGCGAGCGAGCAGCCAGCCACCCAGCTCGAGCTCGCAGACGGCGGACCAGTACGGATACGAGAGCGCCCGAAAGGCGTCCGCGGCGGCCTGCAGGCCGCCGCCCACCGAGAGCTCGTCACCGGCATCGCCCGTTGCGTCGACCAACGCCTGCAGGCGCTCCAGCTGGGCGGCGAGATACGGGGGACGCGCCGTCTCGGCCAAGCCTTCCTCGACGAGCGACAGCAGCGACCGGGCTGCCTGCTCGTTTCCCAGGCGCAAGGCCGCCTCGACCGAGTCGGGCCAGCCGATGCGGAAGGCATCGTCGGTCGCCGTCAGGGTGGCGAGCGCGCTACGCGCCATCTGCTCGCCGAGCACCAGCGCCTGCTCGGGCTCGTCCGCCGCCAGCGCCACGACGACCGCGACGGCCCCGCGCATCGCCTGCAGCTCCTCGTCGTCCCCCTCGCCCCAGCCGTCGAGGTGGGCGAGCGTCGCCCGCGCGGCATCGCGGCGACCACGCAGCGCGTGCACTATCGCCAGAGGTGCGTGGATGAACTCGCTCCCGGGACGCTCCTGGAGGTCCCCGAGGGCGTGTTCGGCCAGCTCCTCGACCTCGTCCCAGCGGCCGGTCAGGACATTGGAGACGCACAGGTTCGCGACCGCGATGCTCTCCCGCAGGCGGTCGCCGCTGCGCCTGGCGAGCACCAGGACCTCGGCGTGCTCGTCGGCGGCCTCGGGCAGGTCCCACCGTGAGCCGAGGGTCGCCAGGTTCCCGCGCGCGAGGATCAGCTCCTCGCGGAGATCCTCCCGCTCCGCGATCTCGATCGCCTGCGCCAACATCGCGCGAGCAGACTCCGGGTCGCCACAGTGCTCGGCGATCATCGCCTGGTTGCTCAGCACGCGGCTCTCCACCGCTGGCAGCCCGTCGCGGCGCGCCAGCTCGAGCGCCCGCGCCAGCGGTTCCTCGGCCGCGTCGTCCTCGCCGCCGTAGACCAGCGCGCGCCCGAGGATGGCGTGCAGCCCGGCCTCCTCGGGGATCGGCGGGCCGTCCGCGAGCGCCGCAAGCGCGTTGGCCACGGTCCGCGCTGCGTCCTCGTTGCGATCCAGCCGGTGGAGAGACTCTCCCAGGGCAGCCGCGATGGCCGCCTCCTCGCGCCGGTGGCCGCTCCCGGCGATCTCCTCCGCGGCGGTCGTGAAGAGCTCCAGCGCCTGCTCGATGTGTCCGGCCCGCAGCGCCATCTCGCCGGCTGCCCTCGTCAGCGCCAGGCGCTCTTCGTCATGCGCGAGCTCGGCCGCCGACCGGTAGGCCCGTTCGGCCGCCGCGGGCGCACCGAGCGTCGCGGCCCGCACCGCCGCCCGGCGCAGCGCGGCGATCGCCTCGGTGCGCAGCCCGGGGGCGTCGTCGTCGTCGCGAGCCGCACGATAGGCGTCGAGGTAGTGGGAGGCGATCACCTCGGCGACCTCCTCGCCGTCGTCGGGGAAGGTTCGTCGCAGGTACTCGGCGGCGGCACGGTGGCGGGGCTTGCGCTCTCCCCTGGGGAGCCTTTCGTAGGCGACCGTACGCAGCAGCCCCTGGCTGAAGGCGTACTGGCCGACCTGCGGGGAGAGCGGATCGGTGCTGATCGAGAGCACCTGCTTGCGCACCAGGGACCGCAGCGTGTCGTCCAGCTCGGCCTCGGGCAGGTCACCGAGCGCTGCCGCCGCGGCCCGCGGGAAGCTGCCCCCGAACACGCACATCGCGCGCACGAGGCCGCGCTCGGCCGGCGTGAGCGCGTCGAGCCGGGCGGCTATCAGCGAGCCGAGCGTCGCCGGCACGTCGAGCTCGCCGAGCTCCTCGACGGCCACCAGACGTCCGTCGCGCTCCTGCAGCGCTCCGCGGCTCGAGAGCACACGAAGCGTCTCGATCGCGTACAACGGCACCCCCTCGGCGCGCGCGATCACGGCGGCCCGAACACGAGGGTGCAGCCCGTCGACGAGCGCGTCCAGGAGCTGTCCCATCTCGGAGGCCGACAGCGGCCCGAGCTGCAGGAGCGTGGCGCCGCCACGCCCAGGGGACCAGTCCCCCGGTGCCGCCTCCGGCTCGTGGCGTGCGAGCGCAAGGATGAAGATCGGACTCGACTGGGCCCAGTCGAGCAGGTGCTCGATGAAGGCGAGCAGACCCTCGTCGGCCCACTGCAGATCCTCGAACACCAGCGCGACGGGAGCCTGCTCGGCCAGCCGGGCGAAGAACACGCGCCAGCCCGCGAACAGCTCAGCCCGCGGCATCGAGCGCTCGGCCAGGCCGAGCAGCACGCCGAGACGGGGCGCCAGGAACTCGCGGTCGACAGGATCCGGCACCCATCGCTCCAGGCCCTCGTGGAGCCGCTGCGCGACCGTGGCGACGGTTGCGTCCTGAGCGATCCCGAGCCGCTGGCGAACGATGTCCGCGAGCGCCGAGTAGGCGATCCCCTCGCCGTAGGAGAGGCAGCGGCCGCTGTGCCACAGGACGGTCTCGGCCAGCCCGTCGACGTACTTGTCGAACTCCCACAACAGGCGCGACTTGCCGATCCCCGCCTCGCCGCTGATCGTCACCAGGCGCGCCGCGCCGTGTTCGATCGTGCCGTGGAAGAGATCCTTGAGCAGGCGCACATCGCGGTCGCGACCGATCAGCGGCGGCTCCAGCCCGCGCTCGCGCTGGGCACCGCCCGCGCCCGCGACGACACGTACCGCCCGCCACAGGTGCAGCGGTTCGGACTTGCCTTTGACCGTGTGCTCACCGGCGTCCTCGTAGGCGATCGCGAGCGAGGTCGCCTCGCGCGTGACGCCGTCGACGAACACGGTCCCCGGGTCCGCCGCCGACTGGGTCCGCGCGGCTGTGTTGACGCGGTCACCGACGACAAGTCCTTCCCCCGGCCGATCCATCGAGGCCGCCCGGCCGGTCACGATCCCGGCCCGCGCGGCCAGCTCCGGAAGGCGGACCGCCTCCCCCAGCGCGCTCACCGCCTCGACCAGCTCGAGCCCCGCACGGACCGCCCGCTCGGCGTCGTCCTCGCGCGCCACCGGCGCGCCCCAGACGGCCATGACCGCGTCGCCGATGAACTTCTCGAGCGTACCGCCGTGGCGACTCACGATCGCGCGGGCGGCGTCGAAGTAGCGACCCAGCAGTTCCCGCACGTCCTCGGGCTCGCGCGACTCCGAGAGCGTCGTGTAGCTGACGATGTCCACAAACAGCACCGAGACCAGGCGCAGCTCTGGAGCGTCGGGCACCGCCGACGGCTCGCCCGGCAGCCGCGTGCCGCACTCGCCGCAGAACTTCTGCCCGGGGGCGTGGGGCGCCGAACAGGACGGGCAGCGGAGGTCCTGCGAGGCCCCGCACTCAATGCAGAATTTTGTTTGCTCCGGAACCTCGGAGCCACAGCTCCGACAGATCATCATCCATCCTCAGAACGCGGGGACGAAAAGCCTAGCTGCGCCTGCACCGCGCAACTGCGGGCGCGCGCCGGCTCGCCACCGCGGCCCCTGGGCAGAGAGGCCGAGGAGCCGCGTCGGCCGATCCACAGAAAGTCGCCGAGCTGAGCTCCACGGAGAGCCTGGGAAACCAGCCCGGACAGCCGGGTAGAGTCTGGTGCGCATGGCGCCACAGCGGGCGAGCGGAGCGATCGTGGTGGGGACCGACGGGTCAGAGACGGCGAAGCGCGCCCTCGAGGAGGCTCTTCGGCTGGCGAAGGCGTTCGGCGACGAGCTTCACATCGTGTCGGGCTACGCGCCCGTACGCGGCGCGCGCGTCGCCGAGGCACCCGAGGGAGCCGCCAAGGTATGGGCTCCTCTCCCGGACTCCGAGGTACAGGCGGTCATCGACGAGGCCGCCGCGAAGGCGCGCATCGCCGACGTCCAAGTACAAACGCACGCGATTCAGACAGACGCCGCGGACGCGCTACTGCAGGTGGCGTCGGATGTCGGTGCAGGCCTCATCGTGGTCGGCAGTCGCGGCATGCACGGGGCGAGGCGCGTGCTGGGGAGCGTCCCCAACAAGGTCTCCCACCAGGCGCGCTGCAACGTCTTGATCGTCTCGACCGACGAGCCCTGAGCAGCCGGCAAAGTCGTGGTTTCGATCTGCAGCAGGTTCTCGCAATGCAGCACCAGTTCCAGTCCGACCGGCTCGGGCGGCACTTCCAGCAGCGGGGAGGTCGAGTTGCCACACCCCGGTGTTGAGGCTGTCACCTCATAGAAGCCCGGCACCACTTCCCAGCCGAACGCCCCTTCGCTGTTGCTGGCGACGGGATTCACGCGATTGGCTCCTGACATGACCGGGGACCCTTCGGGTACCGGTTTGAATCGTCCGGTTCTGGACGCTCAGCCAAGGTACAGGCGGTAGCCCTCGGCGCTCGCTATGAAGCCGGCCGACTCATAGAAGGCGTGTGCCTCGGTACGGCTCTTTCGCGATGAGAGGCCAACTTTGTAACAGCCGGCAGTTTCGGCGATCGAGACAGCGGCCTCGAGCAGCCGAGCACCAACCCCCCGCCGGCGGCAGGCCGCGTCGACGACGATGTTCTCGAGCACCATCAACGGACGCCCGCCGCGGGTCAGGTTGGCGAGCACGGCACAATCGGCTGTACCGACGACGGCACCGTCGAGTTCTGCAACCAGGACGGTTCGACGGGGTTGGGCCGCGATCTCTGTCCAAATCCGAGCCGCGTCGGCCGGTGTCAGAGCTGGATCCTCTGGATTCAGCTGTCCGAAAAGGGCCAGCAACGACGGAAGGTCGGACTCGGTCGCCGGCCGAGTGGTGATCGCCACTGGCCCAGCTTAGGCATCGAGGCGGCAGCCGACATGCGGCGAGACGATCGAGCCGTTGCCCTTCGCGAGGACGAGCCTTCGCAGCTCTGCTAGGCGACCACTTCGACGGGGAGCCCTCCCGAGGTGAAGGCGAATTCTCCGTACATGTACGGTTCGCGTTCGTAGCCCCCGTCTTCGGTCATGCACATCGGCCCCTGCTCGTATTCCATCCTGAACCGGGAGGCGAAATGGAACACGAGCGGCTGTGGGGTTTCGCCGATCGCGAATTGCACTTTGAGGTTCTTGGAGGAGAGATGGCAACCCGGTTCGTGACGAGTGCCGACATTTTCTCGCGGGATCATCTTGAGCTTCGCGCCTTTCAGGTTCGCTTCGCCGCGGATGAAGAAGTCGAGGGTCGCCGCGCGCTTCTCCCACGTGAGGACCCATTCGGGCGCGGGTTCGCAGGCTTCGGGATCGATCGTGCCACCACCGCGGAAGGTGGCGGTGTGCACCGTCGCGGCGATCATCGTCGTTCGTTCGTTCGTCTTCAGTCCCAGCACGAGCGAGGATTCGGTGCAATGCACGTCGAACGCGTCGTTTTCCAGTTCGAATGTCGAGCTGGTTGCTTCGAGCGGGGCGCCCGGCGATAGCGGCTGCCCTTCCACCTCGAGCGTCAGCGGCCGGCTCGGCTTCTTCGCCACCGCCCCCGGAGCAAGCGCCAGTGGCATGACCAGCACAACCGCTGCTACGAGGTATCTGATGTCGAACATGGAACCCCTCCCCTTGCGCCCGCGCGAGCGAGGCCGAGTGCTGGAGCAACCTGCGTCCTGGACAAAGATAGGCGCAGGCCCTGCGTCGAGTCAACCCCGCTATTACCCGTAGCGTGCGGCGATTCGCCGGTGCACCGGAGCGCACGTCGCGACCGCGCCAGGAGCGTTGCTGCGACTGCGATGCACTTGCCTAGCTGGGCACCGCTGGGGCAGTGAGAGCCCGGATGCTGCGGGTCGCGCTCGACGGCGCGACTTTACCGGCCGGCGGCTCGCGCCCAGCCATCGGTATCCCGGACGGGCGGCTTGCGCCCTGCCGGCGCGGGAGGTACGCGCTCGCGGATCTGTTCGAGCAGCGCCTGGGCGAGTTCCGCGTCCGTGCCGCTGTGCGCCCCCGGGGCTGTGCGAGGCGCAAACAGCTCCACCTTGAGCAGCGGCCGGCGCGGGAATCGGATCAAGTCGGTGCCCCCGCTCACAGCGGCCAGCACGACCGTCGTCTGCGGGCACGCTCGGATCAGCCGCGCGGCCCCGCTGCGGGCATGCACTTGTGCGCCGCGCGAGAGGCGGCCCTCGGGAAAGATGCACACCGCCTCTGCTGCATCGAGGGCGTCGATCGCAGCCTGTAGGCCGGCGGCGTCTGCGGCGCCACGTCGGATCGGAATCTGCCCCGTGCCGTTCATCACCCAGGCGATCGGACGGTGGCGCCACAAGCGGGCCATGGCCAGGAAGCGAACCGGCCGGCCGGCGCGCACCATCGTGTCGGCTATCGCCAGAGGGTCGAGCATGCTGTCGTGGTTGGACACCACCAGCAGAGGCGCGTCCGGAGTGGGGAGGACCTCGTCTCCGTTTACCCGCAGCCGGCACCACCGGCGCAGGGGCACGCCGAGCAGGACTAGGAGGCGATACAGACGCATGCCGCGCCGGCGGGATGCCGATCCTCGGCGGGTATCCCAAAGGGGAACCGGGACAACGGTCGGTTCGCGCCCTTCCTCGCTCTCGTCGTGGCGGAATATCAGTAGTTCCCCCTCCCGCGGCTCATGGTCCTCCCCGATACCGGCCGGCGTAGCGGCTGCGAGGGTATCCCGGTGCGCGGCGCCCCGAGTCCCGGTACCGACCGCGGCGTTGCGACGACCGGCTCGCCGGCGGGCTGGGCCAAGCCGCTTCTGCGCGAACCCATCGGCTCGATGAGCCCGGTCTTGCGGACCCTCTTGCAGCGCACCCGCGACGGAAGCATGCCGGGACAGCGCGTGGACGACCACGTCGTCTGCCTAGCGATTGAGGGGGGCGGCATGCGAGGAGCCGTGACGGCTGGGATGTGCCTGGTGCTGGAGGCGGCGGGTCTGACACAGGCCTTCGACCGCGTCTACGGCGTCTCGGCGGGGGCCCTGAACGGGTGGGCGCTGTGCGCCGGCCAGGCCGCCGTAGGTGCCATGCATTACCAGGATGCGGTTGCCGCAGGCGTCGTCGACCTTACCGGCCCGCTTTGGGGGCGACCGCTCGTCGACTTCGAGCTCCTGTTCGATGATCTGATCGCCGCCCGACGGCCGCTCTCTTTCGAGCGGCTTGCATCGGGCCCGGACCTCCGCGTGCTTGCGACGTCGCTGGAGACGACGTCGCTGCGCGTGCTCCAGCGGTTCGAGGACCTCGGAGAGGTGCTTGCCGCGGTCCGAGCCAGCTCCTTCCTGCCGCGCTTCTCGGGCGCGGCTCCTCTCTTCCGCGGTGAGCACATGGCCGACGGCAGTCTGCTGGAGCCGATTCCGCTGGCCTCCGCGTTGGAAGAGGGAGCCACGCACGTGTTGGTGCTGCGCTCGCGCCCAGCCGATTACCGCAAAAGTGCCCTCAGCGAGCTCGGTGAGCTCCTGGCCCTCCGGGGAGAGCCCGCGCTCGCAGAGACCTTGCGCGCGCGACAGGCCATCTATAACCGTCAGGCCGCCGAGCTACAGGAGCATCGCCATCCGGCGGGGACCCATGTCCACCAGGTGGCCGTTGAGGGTCACGCGAGGCTGGTTGCGCCGCTGCAGGCGAGCGCCGAGCGGGTGGGTGAGGCTCTGCAGATGGGGGCCGGGGCGATGGCCGGCGAGATCCTCGCCCGGGCGGTCGATGTGCACTGGCTACCCGTACTGGTTGCGGCCCCTGCCGAGAGCCTGCAAACCAACCGATCTCACGATGGTGGCGCTGGCGCTCATCACTTCGGCAAAGCCGCGGACATCATGTCGGTGGGCCGCACACGTGCATACTGGGGTGTCGACGGTGACGCCGCGATAGGCCAGGGAGAGGAGATCGAGTGAGCGACAAACACGTCTTCATCTATGTCGCGACCTACGCCGACAGCGCTGATGCGTTGGCCGACTACGGGGCGCTGCTGGATCTTCACGAGATCAAGCTCGTGGGCTCCTACGACGTCGCCGTGATAACCAAGGATGCCGAGGGCAAGGTGCATGTGGAGAAGCACGAGAAGCCCACTCAGCACGGCGTATGGGCCGGCGTGCTGATCGGTGCGCTGGTAGGTGTCCTGTTCCCGCCCGCGGTGGTCGGGGTGGCGACAGTCGGGGGCGCGGCGGCGCTGGGAGGCATCGTCGGCGGGCTTGGCGGCCACTTCCTCGAGGGCATGTCGCGGAGCGACGCCGACGAGCTCGGTGACATGCTGAAAGCCGGGCAGGCGGCACTGGTCGTGATCGGGGAGGCACGGAGGGAAGAGGAGCTCGACAATCTGCTCACGCACGCACAGAAGTCGATCGAGAAGGAGATCGTCGCCGACCGTCAGCAGCTCAAGCGCGAGCTTGCGGAGGCCGAGAAGAGGCTCGCCGACGACGGCCCCCCGTCGAGCCAGGCTTGACGACCCCGCGGATCCCCGCCTCGGCCGGTGCGCTGATCTTCGACAAGGCCGGCCGGCTGCTGATCTTGAAGCCCAACTACAAGGCGGGATGGACGATCCCGGGCGGCCAGATCGAGGAGACGGGGGAGTCACCCTGGGGCGGATGCCGGCGCGAGACGTTCGAGGAGTGCGGCCTGGACGTCGGGCGTGGACGGCTCGTGTGCGTCGATTTCCTCAGACCGCGCCCTGATCGGCCCGGCGGCGTGCGCTTCCTGTTCGACTGCGGGCCTTTCAGCGACGAGCAACTGTCGAGGATCGTGATCGACCATGACGAGATCGATGAGCACCGGTTCGCCCCCCTGGCCGAGGCCGGCTCGCTGCTCAGCGGTCCCGTCAGACGCCGAGTCCTTGCCGCTGTCGGACGCAAGCATTGCGTCTATCTGGAGGACGGGCGCCGCGTCAAGGGCGTCGCCAGCCCAAGCTGATCTCGCGACGGGGTCGCATCGGACGACGACCCCGAGGCTTCCACGATATGTACGGCGTGTCGATGGCGAGGGTCGTCACGCACGGGGACCCATGCCACTCATGTCACCGCAGCTGCCGGCTCGCCCTCTGCAGCGCCGTCGCACGGGGATGCCTGCGGTTCAGTGAAGTGGGCGGCGCGGACGTTGATCTCGCGTGTGCCGGGTGAAGATTTTCACCGAGCAGACCGCCGCCGCGACAGTTCCCGCGCCTGCGACGATGGCAACAAGCACTCTGGGCGGGTTTGAATACGCCGCCGCTGTTCCGCAGCAATGCGGGCGAGAGGACTCGAACCTCCAAGGCCGCTAGGCCACCGGCTCCTAAGGCCGGCGTGTCTACCAGTTCCACCACGCCCGCGTGAGAGCCGAGCCTAGCCTGTATCTTCAACTGTTGATGCCGACCGTGATGCGCGATGAAGAGCCCGAGGAGGGCGTCATCATCACCCACCCCAACCGGGATAAGCCTGCGGTGCAGGCCACCCGGGCGACGGTGATCCTGCTGTTCCTCGTGAGCGCCGCGATGGTCCTGATCGTGACGATCGGCGGCTGGAATGTGCTCGAGGGAGCCAAGCCGATCCAGATCGCCTACATCATCGTCTACCTCGTCCTGGCCTTCTTCGCCGGGCGCTGGAACCGCGGTGTGCTGCCGGTCGGCGCCGGGCTTGCCGTGCTGCTGGGGATCTTCGCGCTGGTGGCGGCCCCGTCCTGGTTCCAGCGGGACTCGTTCGGCTTTGAACAGCCCTCCATCGACGCGAACCTGCTCGGCCTGATCACGCTCTTGGTCGCACCCGTCCAGGTGCTGCTGGTGGCCTTTGCGATGCGCGGGTTCAACCAGGGCTGGAACGTGGAGCTCGAGCGTCGCGAGGTGCCCCCGGGCGCCGACCCGTACGCCCCCCCGTCACCGCAGACGGCCTGAGGAGCACCGGGGCGACCCCAGGTATGCTCGCCTCGGCGGCCGTACGCGCGGCGGTGGCGGAACGGTAGACGCGAGGCCCTCAAAAGGCCTTGTCCGACAGGGCGTGTGGGTTCGAATCCCACCCGCCGCATGAGCCGCCGGCAAGCCGCTCAGGGTCCGCCGGCCAGCTCCAGCAGCTGCCCCGCAAGCTCCTTCGGCGCCGCCAGGATCCCCCACGGCAGATTCTCGTGGACGGGCAGCTCGAGCACGCTCAGGCCCGCGCGTTCGCACACCAGCGCCCCCGCAGCGATGTCCCACTGCTTGACGGCCCGCTCGAAGTAGGCGTCATAGCGGCCGAGGGCCGTCCACGCGAGGTCCAGGGCGGCGCTGCCGAAGCGCCGGATGTCGCGCACCCTCGGGATCACGCGCTCCAGCACCCTCGCCTGGGCCGCCCTCACCTCGGCGCTGTAGGAGAGCCCCGTGGCCACCATCGCGCTCGACAGCTCGACCTCGCCGAGGTGCCGCGCGGTGCCGTCGGTGTCCGTGCCGGCGGCTCCGAGCACACGCTCCCCGGCGTCGCTCAGCAGCACCGCCGGCCCGTCCCTGCTGGCGCTGAACAGCTCTCGACCGTTGGGGTCGTAGATCGCCCCGGCGACCGTCCCGGCGGCGTCGGTGACGGCCACGCTCACACACCATTGCGGGATCCCGAACAGGAAGTTGATGGTTCCGTCGAGCGGGTCAACGACCCAGCTCAGTCCGCTGGAGCCCGGATCGCTGCTCCCCTCCTCCCCCACGAAGCCGTCTGCGGGACGGCGTTCGCGCAGCAGCTCCCGGATCGCCTGCTCGGAGGCCAGGTCCGCCTCGCTGACGAGGTCCGTGGGCGTGCTCTTGGCCCTCACCTCTGCCTCCGCACCCTTCGAGACACGCTCCAGCAGGAGCTCCCCGGCTCCCCGGGCCGCCTCCCGCGCGAGCTCGGCCAGCTCGAGCGGGTCGCTCACGAGAAGCCGGGCGGGCGCTCCCGCTCCCACCGCACGCTCGCCTTCGAGCTGGGCCGCGAGCGACAGCAGCGTCGTCTCGTCTCCTTCGCGCCCCACCAGCTGCACCGACCGCGGCAGCCCGTCGGCCCCGAAGCCGGCCGGCACGGACGCCGCCGGCTGGCCGGTGAGGTTCCAGACGCCGTTGAACGGCACCATGCCCGCGACGGCGTTCAGCGTCCACACCGCCCCGCGTCCCTCGAGCTGCCCGATCCGCGGCGGCGGCGAGGCGGTGGCCGGGGTCATCAGGACGTCGTGGTCGGCGAAGACCTCGTTCAGCCTTCCCGCCAGCGCGCGCTCGTTGGCCATCGACCATTGCAGGACGCCGTTCGGGATCAGGCCTCCCAGCCTCGCCATCCCGCGCGTGCGCCGTTCGGTGCGCTCGGGGTGTTCGAGCGTCTGCAGGTCGTCGTGGATGCCGCGCAGGTAGCGCACGATCACCGCGGGGATCCCGTCGGCGCCGTATACGGGATCGCGCTCGACCAACTCGTGCCCGAGCGTGCGCAGCAGCTCCACCGTCCGCTCGAACGACCGGCGCACGTCGGCCTCGAGCTTGGAGAGCGTGCCCGGTGGGAGCTTTGAGGAGTAGGCGATCCGCAGGCGCCCGGGCGGCCGTGAGGCGGCTTCGGAGAACGTGCCTTCGGGTGCCGGCGCCCGGTCCTCGTCGACCTCGGTGGTACCCGAGGCGACGTCGTGGAACAGCGCCGTGTCGGCCACCCGTCGCGCAAGCACGCCGGTGACGCTGAGACCGTGCCAGGCCCGCGAGCGGGGCGCCAGCGACACGCGACCCCGCTGCGGCTTGAGCCCGAACAGACCGCACCAGGCCGCCGGGATGCGGATCGAACCGGCGCCGTCGGAGCCGAGCGCCGCTCCCACCAGGCCCGCGGCGACCGCCGCCGCGGTGCCACCGGAGGAGCCGCCGGGGCTGCGCTGAAGATCCCAGGGGTTGCGCGTGGCACCCCAGGTTGCGGTCTCGGTGAACGGCCAGATGGTCAGCTCGGGGACGTTCGTCTTACCGATGATCACCGCCCCCGCATCGCGCAGCCGGCGCACGACCTCGGCGTCGTGCTGGACCGGGCGCTCGTTTGCGTTCGTGCCCCAGGCCGTCGGCTCGCCGGCGACGTCGATGTCGTCCTTGACGGCGATCGGCACCCCCAGCAGCGGGCGCTCATCGCCGCCGGCGCGGCGCGCGTCCGCCTGTTCGGCTTCCAGGCGCACCCGCTCGTCAAGCACGCTGCGGAAGGCGTTCAGCGCCCCGTCCAGGCGGGCTATCCGCTCCAGGTACACGCCCACCAGCTCGACCGAGGAGACCTCCCCGTCGCGGATCAGCTCGGCCTGCCGGGCGATTCCTGCGTAGGCGAGCTCAGTGGCGTCCATCGGCAGCGCCCAATCTAGTGCAGCCACCCGCGCGCCATCAGACGGGCGTCACCGGGTTGTGCTTGGCGGGCCAGGTGCGCACCTTCCCGGCCGCGTTGGCGAAGCGCCGGATCAGCTCTCCCCGCAGCGCCTCGGGCTCGACCACGGCGTCCACCACCAGCTCGGAGGCGAGGTGCAGGATGTCGATGTCCTCGGCGTAGGCGGCTCGCAGCTCCTCCGTCTTGGCCGCCCGCTCCTGCTCGTCCTCGATCGCCTGCAGCTGGTTGTAGTAGACGGCGTTGATCGCCGCCTGAGGTCCCATCACGGCGATCGACGCGCTCGGCAGCGCGATGCAGCCGTCGGGGGCGAAGGCGGGCCCGGCCATCGCGTACAGGCCCGCCCCGTAGGCCTTGCGGACGATCACCGACAGCTTCGGCACGGTCGCCTCGCTGACGGCGCTGATCATCTTGGCGCCGTGGCGGATGATGCCGTCCCGCTCGACCTGCGTGCCGATCATGAAGCCCGGCACGTCGGCCAGGAACAGCAGCGGCACGTTGAAGGCGTTGCAGGTCCAGATGAAGCGCGCCGCCTTGTCGGCCGAGTCGCTGAACAGGACCCCGCCCTTGTGCTTGGGCTGGTTGGCCACGATCCCGATCGGCGCCCCGTCCAGCCGCGCGAACCCCACCACCAGCTCGCGCGCCCAGCGGGGATGGATCTCCAGCAGCGAGCCCTCGTCGATGAGTCCCGCGATCAGCAGCTTGATGTCGAACGGCTTGTTCTCGTCGGCCGGGATCAGCTCTGCCAGCGAAGCGCCATCCCCGTCGCCTCCGCCGGCGGCCGGTGCACGCCCGGCGGCGGTGGGCGGCTGGGTGCGCCAGTTGCCCGGCAGGTAGGAGAGGTAGCGGCGCGCGGTATCGATGCCCTCCTCGTCGGTGGCCACGAGCTGATGGCCGCAGCCCGAGACGCCGGTGTGCATCCGGGCGCCGCCCATCTCCTCGAGGCTCACCTGCTCGCCGATCACCATCTCGGCCATCCGCGGCGAGCCGAGGTACATCGAGGCGTTGCCCTCGCGCATGATCACGATGTCGCAGAAGGCCGGGATGTAGGCGCCCCCTGCGGCGCTCGGCCCGAACAGCACGCACACCTGCGGCACCACCCCCGAGAGGCGCACCTGGTTGTAGAAGATCCGCCCCGCTCCCCGGCGCCCGGGGAACATCTGCACCTGGTCGGTGATCCTTGCCCCGGCGGAGTCGACGAGGTAGACCATCGGCGCCTGCAGCTCGAACGCCCGCTCCTGGATGCGCAGGATCTTCTCGACCGTCTTCGGGCCCCACGAGCCGGCCTTCACGGTCGGGTCGTTGGCCATCAGGGCCACCGGGCGCCCGTCGATCCGCCCCAGGCCGGTCACGACGCCGTCGGCCCCGAGGCCGTCCTCCTGCCAGTTCGCCAGCAGCGCTTCCTCGGCGAAGCTGCCCTCGTCGAGCAGCAGCGCGACCCGCTCGCGCACGGGCACCTTGCCCTGCTCGAGCGCCTTCTCGCGGTGGCGCTCGGGGCCCCCGCCGAGGGCGCGCTCGGCGGCGCTGGGAAGCTCGCTCATCCCTAGAAGGCCGGGTTCGGCTGGGGCGACTCGCCCGAGTAGTCGTAGAAGCCCATCCCGCTCTTCTGGCCGAACCAGCCGGCGGCCAACATCTTGCGCAGCACCGGCGGCGCCGCGAAGCGCCGCTCGCGGAACTCGTCGAACAGCACGTCGCAGATCGACCCGAGCGTGTCCAGGCCGACGAAGTCCGACAGCGTCAGCGGCCCCATCGGATGACCCGCTCCGGCCTTCATCGCCTCGTCGATCTCCTCGACCGAGCCGACCCCTTCTTCGTAGGCGCGGATCGCGTCGAGCATGTACGGGACCAGCAGCCGGTTGACGATGAAGCCGGCCCTGTCGCTGGTGGGTATCGCGAGCTTGCCGAGCGAGCGGGCGAACTCCAGCGCGGTCGTGAAGGACGCCTCTGAGGTCGTCACGCAGCGGATCACCTCGATCAGCTTCATGACCTGCGCCGGGTTGAAGTAGTGCAGGCCCACGAACTGCTGCGGACGCGAGGTCGAGGCCGCCTGGTTGACGACGGGCAGCGAGGACGTGTTGGTCGCGAACACCGCCTCGGCCTTCACGATCTTGTCGACCTCGCGCCCACATCTCGAGCTTCAGCGGCAGGCTCTCGGTGATCGCCTCGATCACGAAGTCGCAGTCGGCGAGGTCGTTGTAGTCGACCGTGCCGGTGATCCGGCCGCGCACGGCCTCGGCGTCCTCGGCCGTGGCGCGCCCCTTCTCGACCGCCCTCGCGAGCTGCTTCTCGATTTTGCCGATGCCCTTTCGCGAGCTTCTCCTCGTCGACCTCCCTGAGCACCACCTGATAGCCCGCCTGGGCGGCCACCTGGGCGATCCCGTGGCCCATCAGTCCCGCTCCGAGCACCCCCACCTTCTCGATCTGCTGCGCCATTGCTCTCCCTCGTTTCGCTTTCCTAGATCGGGAGAGCCCGGGCTGCGGCGCTCCCCCGCTGAACGTCCCGGCGCGCCGGGCACCCGGGCGGCTCGAGAGCGATCAGAGCCTAGCTCTTGCGAGCCGGCGCCCAGCCCAGGCGTCCCCGGCGTGCCATTCCGGCAGCCTCCGAAGGGATAGCCTGGGGATGGCGCGGCCGCGAGCACACAGCCACCGTCCGCACGACTCGCCCGCGGGCGAGCAACCCGATAACCGAGAAGGAGCAGGAGGGCCAGCCATGAGCATCGTCTTCACCGAGGACCGCGGCTCGGTCCGCCACGTGATCCTCAACCGTCCCGAGAAGCGCAACGCGATGAACCAGGAGCTGCTGCTCGCGCTCGGCGAGGCGCTGCGTGAGGCGGCCGCCGCGGAACACGTGCACTGCGTCGTGCTGCGCGGCGAGGGGCCCGTGTTCTCCGCCGGCGTCGACCTCGTCGAGCTCGGCCAGTCCACCGGGCGGGTGGGGCTGCTGCGCCCCTTCCGCAAAGTGTTCCTGGACTGCGCCAACGCCTGTGAAGAGATGGCCAAGCCGGTCGTCTGCCAGATTCGCCGGGCCTGCCTGGGCGGCGCGCTCGAGGTCGCGCTGGGCTGCGACCTGCGGGTCGCCGACAGCGAGGCCCAGCTCGGCCTGCCGGAGGTCAAGTTCGGGATCATCCCCGACGTCGGCGGCTCCACCCGCCTGCCCGCCGTCGTCGGCCTCGGACGTGCCAAGGAGATGATCATGACGGCGAGGAGCATCGGCGCCGAGGAGGCGCTCGAGATCGGCCTTGTCAACCGCGTCGCCGCCCCGGACGAGCTCCAGGACGCCACCGACGAGCTGGTCGAGGAATTGATCGCCAACTCCCACATCGCCGTCGGCCGCGCCAAGCGCGTGATCGACGCCTCCGCCCGTCCCACGATCGCCCAGTCGCTCGAGATGGAGATCGACGTGCAGGAGTTCTGCGTGGCCGCTGCCGCGGGAGCCCTCCAGCAGGCCTCTCCGCAGCCCGAGGGCGCGCTCGCCGGCTAGGGCCGGCCGCTCCAGTCGACCGGCCCGGCCACCAGCGTGTGGCTGCCGAGTGGGCGCCCGAGGATCTCCTGGGCGCGCCGCGAGCAGGCCAGCAGCGCGGCCAGGTCCACGCCGGTGTGGATGTCCATCTCGTGGAGCATCGAGACGAGGTCCTCGCTGGCGAGGTTGCCGGTCGAGCCGGGCGGCACCGGGCACCCGCCGAGCTCACCGAAGCTCGACTCGAAGCTCGCCACCCCGGCGTGCAGCGCGCTCAGCACGTTGGCCAGCGCCGCCCCGCGGGTGTTGTGGAAGTGGGCCGTCAGCTCCACGTCCTCGCCGAGTTGGGTGCGGGCGTCCCTGAAGAAGCCCTCCACCTGCGCCGGGTTGGCCATGCCCGTGGTGTCCCCGAAGGCGATCTCCTGGGCGCCGCCGTCACGCAGGGCGGCCGCGATCTCGAGCACCCGCTGCGCAGGCACGTGACCCTCATAGGGGCATCCGAAGGCGGTCGACACGACCCCCTCGCAGCGCAGGCCCGCGTCGCGAGCACCCTGGAGCACGGCCCGCGCGCCGGCCAGGGAGTCCTCCACGGAGCGATTGACGTTGCGGCGGTTGTGGGTCTCCGACGCGGACAGGAACACGTTCACCTCGTCGATCCGCGCCCGCTCACGCAGCGCCAGCGCGCGCTCCAGGCCCCGCTCGTTGGGTATCAGCACCGAGACGCTCACGTCGCTCGGAATCTCGACCGCGCTCAGCACCAGCTCGGCGTCGGCCAGCTGCGGGATCACCTCCGCCCGCACGAACGACGTGACCTCGATCCGTGGCAGGCCGGTGCGTGCGAGCGCGTTGATCAGCTCCACCTTCTCAGCCGTGGAGATCGTCTCGGGCTCGTTCTGAAAGCCGTCGCGTGGACCTACCTCGCGGATGCTCACGCTGCTGGGCAGACGCGCCTGCCGGGAGTCCGCCGCAGCGCTCGGCGAGGGCTGCGCATCGCCGGGGGGCTTCATCTTCCGAAGCCTATACTCGGCCCGCGTGCCAGCGAAGAGCACTGATCCGGTCGCGGTGATCGGCGCCTCTGGCGCGCTCGGCTTCGGCCTGTCGCTGCGGCTCGCGCGCACGGGGGTCCCGATCGCGATCGGCTCCCGCGACCCCGAGCGGGCCCGCGAGACGGCCGCCCGCGCCAAGCAGCACCTTCCCGACGGCGAGTTCTCCGCTTATGACAACGCCGACGCCGCCCGCGCCGCACAGACCGTGATCCTCAGCGTTCCGTTTCGCAACCAGTCGGAGACGCTCGCCAACCTCGCCGACGGGCTGAGCGCCGGACAGCTGCTGATCGACGCGACCGTCCCCCTGGCCGCAGCCGTCGCCGGCAAGGCCACGCGGATGCTGGGCGTGTGGCAGGGATCGGCCGCCCAGCAGGCGCTGGAGATGGCCCCCGAGGGCGTCCGCGTGGTGTCGGCGCTGCACACCGTCAGCGCCGCGTCGCTGAGCGACCTCGACGCCGACCTCGACCAGGACGTGCTCGTGTGCGGCGACAAGCGCGCCGACAAGCGCGAGGCGGCACAGCTGATCGACCGCATCGACGGCCTGCGCTGCGTGGACTGCGGGCGCCTGGAGATGTCCCGCACGACCGAGGCGCTGACGGCCCTGCTGATCGCCGTCAACGCCCGCTACAAGATCCACGCGGGCGTGAAGCTCACGCGGCTGCCCGAGCAGCTGTGGGACTGAGCCCCGATGAGGTAGTCGTCCTCTGCGGCGGAACCGGAGGGGCGAAGCTGGCGAGGGGCTTCGCGGGGGCGCTCGGCGCGGAGGCGCTCACGGCGGTCGTCAACACCGGCGACGACATCGAGATCTACGGCTCCTACGTCTCGCCCGACCCCGACCTCGTGTCCTTCTGGCTGGCGGACCTGATCGACGAGCGCGGCTGGGGCCTGCGGGATGACACCTTCGCGGTCATGGACGGCCTGCGCGAGCTCGGCGCAGAGGTGTGGTTCAACCTCGGCGACCGCGACCTGGCCTGGTGCGCCCAGCGGGCCCGGCTGATGGCCGGGGGCGACTCGCCCACCGACGGCCCTGGCCGCTCTGAACGCGGCGATCGGCGTCCGAGCCGGGTGCTGCCGATGAGCGACGACCCGGTGCGCACCTGGGTGAGAACGCCCTCGCTCGGCTGGCGCGCGTTCCAGCAGTTCATGATCCAGGACCGAGCCGAGGGGCCCGTCGAAGAGCTCGAGTTCCGCGGCGCCGATGCGGCCGCGCCGTCCGCGGCCGTGCTCGACGCGCTGGGCCGCGCCAAGGCGATCGTGATCGGCCCGTCCAACCCGCTGGCGTCGATCGCCCCGATCCTGGCCGTGCCCGGGATCGGCGAAGCGATGCGCTCCGCGCCCGCCCCGGTCGTGGCCGTCAGCCCGATCGTCGCCGGCCAGGTCCTGAAGGGACCCACCGCCGCCTTCATGGCCTACGCCGGGCACGAGCTCAGCGCGGCCGGGGTGGCCGGCTTCTACGGCGAGCTGCTCGACGGGATCGTCGCCGACGAAGCAGGTCCCCGGCCTGGCGACCCTCGACACCGATACGCACATGGACGACGCCGGCGCCCGCGAGCGCCTGGCTGAGCAGACCTATCGCTTCGCCGTGGGGCTCGAGCACCGGTGATGCGCACCGCCGCGATCCTGCCGGTGAAGCGCTTCTCGGAAGCCAAGCAGCGGCTCGGAGCCGATGTGGAGCAGGAGCTCCACACCGCGCTCGTGCACACGATGCTGGCCGACGTGCTCGAGGCGCTCACCGCCACCGACGCGATCGAGCTGACCATCGTCGTCAGCGGACAGCCGCAGCTGCCCGACTGGCATCGACCGGGCCTGACGGTGGTCGAGGACGACCTCGAGCGGGGCCAGTCCGCGGCCGCGTCGCTGGGCGTTCGCCGGGCCCTCGAGGAGGGCTTCGAGCGGGTCCTGTGCGTACCCGGGGACTGCCCCGCACTGTCCCCCTCGGAGCTGCAGGAGCTGCTCGCCGGCCCGGCGGCGGAGGGACCGGAGGTGGTGATCGTCCCCGACCGCCACGGCACGGGGACCAACGGCCTGCTGCTGGCGCCCCCGGACGCGATCGAACCCAGCTTCGGCCCGGGGAGCTTCGAGCGCCACCGCTCGCTCGTGCTGGCCGGCGGGGCCGCGCTGCGCGTGGAGCGACCGGCCTCGCTGCTGCTCGACATCGACACCGACGTCGACCTCCAGGCCCTGCGCCGCAGGCTCGCCGACAGCGCCGGCGGGGCGCCGCGCACGCGGGCGCTGTTCGCCCGCACGGAGGACCCACCCGGCCCGACGCCCGGTCCGCCGCGGCGCCCACCTCCCCTCCGGCGCCGACGGGCAGGACCTAGCACGGGTGCCGGAGCTGCGCGCCCACCCGCTGCCGGAGCTGGGAGAGGTGGCACCGGGCGACGACCTCGCGGCCCTGATCGCCGCTGCCGCCCTGCCGGGCTCGCTGCGCGACGGGACCGTGGTGGCGATCGCGCACAAGGTCGTCTCGAAGGCGGAGGGCGCGCTGGTGGCGCTGACGGACGTGTCGCCGAGTGCCCGCGCCCTCGAGCTCGCCGCCGACGGCGACAAGGACCCGCGTGCCGTGCAGGTCGATCCTCGACGAGACCACCGAGCTGATGCGGGCCGAGCGCGGCGTGCTGATCTGCCGCACCCGTCACGGCTTCGTCTGCGCCAACGCCGGCGTCGATACCTCCAACGCCCCCGACGGAGACACGCTCGTGGTGCTGCCCCGCGACCCCGACGCCTCCGCCCGCGCGCTGCGTGCGCGCCTGCAGGAGCTCCTCGGCGTGCGCCTGGCGTGTCCTGATCAGCGACAGCTTCGGGCGCGCCTGGCGCCACGGACAGCTCGACGTGGCGCTCGGGCTGGCCGGGCTTGGCGCCGCTCGACGACTGGCGCGGGCGCGAGGACTCCCGCGGGCTCGTGCTCGCCGCCACCTGGCTCGCCGTCGCCGACGCGGCCGCCGCCGCGGCCGACCTCGCCCGCGCGAAGGACTCGTGTCGAGCCCGTCGTGCTGCTCGAAGGCCTCGAGCGCTTCGTCAGCGAGGACGACGGCCCCGGGGCGCTGGCCCTGCTGCGGACCCGCGAGGAAGACCTGTTCCTATAGGCCGAGCGACCGCGCGCCGCGCTACCCGGCCGTGCCCGCGCCACGCTCGGCCGCACCCCGCTCGCCGGCGCCCCGCTCGCCCGTACCCCGCTCGCCCGTACCCCGGGCCAGCCGCCTCCAGAAGCGCACGAACTCCTTCTCGTGGCCGATGCCGGCCTGCAGCGCCAGGCGCTGGCCCTCGGTCATGTGCTCGCCCAGCTCTCCCAGCAGCGCCTCGTAGCCGGCCAGACGCCCGCTGTGCGCCTGCAGCTGGGTCTGCGGCGAGCTTCACCGGGTCGGCGCCGAAGAACAGCTTCAGCAAGCCCTCGTCGCGCAGCTCATACAGCTCGCCCGTGGGTTCGGCCCTCCAGCGGTCGAGCACCTTCGCGACCGTCACGCGGTGAGGCGGTAGCTGCGCCGCCGCCGGCCCGTCTGCTCGCGGCGTCTCGTCGAGCAGTCCCTCCCCGGCAAGCCGCTCGCACTCGGTGTAGAGCTGCGTGTGGGGCACCGTCCAGAAGTTGCTCGTGCTGAGCGCCGCGAGCTGCTTGAGGTCATACGGGGTCGCCGGTTCGGCCCGCTCGATCAGCCCGAGCACGATGAAGGAGGTCTGGCTCAGGCGCGGTTCGCGAGCGGGACTTGACACGCCCACCACACTAGCGTACGGTCTGAATGGTTCGATCCGAACTATTCTCCCTCGCACCCAGGAGGAACCATGACCATCGCCGCCTCTCCGACCGCCCACCCCAGAGCACGCCCGCAATCGGTGCTCCGGCGCTCGGCTTCACCACGCTCGAGCAGGAGAGCGTGATCGACGAGCTCGCCGCTCAGCGGCGAGCTGCCGCCGTGGCTGGCGGGCTCGCTGCTGCGCACCGGTCCGGCCCGCTTCGAGGTCGGGGCCCGCAGCAGCATGCGCCACTGGTTCGACGGCCTGGCGATGCTGCACCGCTTCACGATCGACGGCGGAGGCGTCTCCTACGGCAGCCGCTACCTGCAGGGCCGCTCCTACCGCGCCGCGCAGGAGCGCGGGCGAGATCGCCTACGGCGAGTTCGCCACCGACCCCTGCCGCTCGCTCTTCAAGCGCGTGCAGAGCCTGTTCCACCCGGCGCCGCGCTGACCGACAACGCCAACGTCAACGTCACCCGCCTCGGCGAGCGCTTCATCGCGATGACCGAGACGCCGATGCCGGTGCAGTTCGACCCGCACACGCTGGACACCGCCGGCGTGCTCCCGTTCGCCACTCCCGGCGAGCTCACCACCGCCCACCCGCACCTCGACCGCGACGGTGGCGGGATGCTCAACTACGCGGCCAAGCCTCGGCGCGCGCTAGCAGCTACCGCTTCTTCGGCGTCGCCCGCCGACTCGCACGAGGCCGCAGGTGATCGGCTCGACTGCCCGTCCGCGAGCCCGCCTACATGCACTCCTTCGGCCTGACCGAGCGCTGGCTCGTGCTGGCCGAGTTCCCGTTCGTCGTCAACCCGCTCGACGCTCGCGCTGTCGCGGCCGCCCGTACATCGAGAACTACCGCTGGAAGCCGCGAGCAGGGAACGCGCTTCACGCTGTTCGACCGCTCCAGCGGCGAGGTCGCCGGCGAGCTGCGCACCGAGGCCTGCTTCGCCTTCCACCACGTCAACGCCTTCGAGCGACGACGGCGAGGTCGTGGTCGACCTGTGCGCCTACCCGGACCCGGGCATCGTCGAGGACCTCTACCTCGAGCGGCTGCGCGCCGGCAAGCCGCTGGCGAAGGCCGAGCTGGCGCGCTTCCGGCTCGATCCCGAGGCGCGGCACGGTCGCGCGCGAACGGCTCGCCGAGGGCGACCTCGAGCTGCCGCGGATCAACTACGGGCGCTGCAACGAGCGCCCCTACCGCTACGCGTGGGGCATCGTCCTGCGGGGACGAGCGGCTGGCTCGAGCGGATCGCGAAGGTCGACACCGAGCAGCGCACCACGACGCTCTTCGCCGAGCCGGGCCTCTACCCGGGCGAGCCGGTGTTCGTGGCCCGCCCGGCGAGCGCAGGACGAGGACGACGGCGTGCTGCTGTCGGTCGTGCTCGACGCCGGCGCCGGCCAGCTCGATGCTGCTCGTGCTCGACGCGGCCGAGCTGCGGGAGCTGGCGCGGGCCTAGCTGCCCCACCACATCCCGTTCGGCTTCCACGGCCAGTTCGACCGCTCGCTCAGCGGGTAGCGACGCCGGATCTCATAGAGGGTGGTGCGCTCGGCGGCGGGGCGCGCCGCGCCTGTGTGGCCGCGGCGACGAGCTCCTCGGGCTCCAGGCGCGTGCCGTGGTAGCTGCCGGCGAGGCGGCTGATCGACTCCTCCATCAGCGTCCCGCCGAGGTCGTTGACGCCCCAGCGCAGCGACTCGGTGGCGGCGTCGAGGCCCATCTTCACCCAGCTCGCCTGCACGTTCGGGATCGCTGCGACCGAGCGCCAGGCGGAACACGGCCGTGTGCTTGAGGTTCTCCTCGCGGGAGATCTCCTCGACCCCGTGGGTGCGCCCGAGCAGCGTCTGGAAGGGGATGAAGGACAGCGGCACGAACTCGGTGATCCCGCCCGTGCGCTCCTGCAGCTCGCGCACGACGCGCATGTGCTCGGCCAGCTCCCAGGGCTCCTCGATGTGGCCGAACATGACCGTGGCGGTGGAGCGCAGCCCGGCCCGGTGTGAGGCCTCGATGATCTCCACCCAGCGCGCCACCGGCAGCTTGTTGGGCGAGATCCGTTCGCGCACGCCGTCGTGGAGCACCTCGGCGGCCGTGCCGGGCGTCGAGCCGAGGCCGGCGTCGCGCAGGCGCGCGAACACCTCATCGGGGGGCAGCGCCGGAGATGTCGCACATGTGGGCGATCTCCATCGGGCTGTAGGCGTGCAGGTGCAGCTGCGGCGCCGCCCGCGCTTGGCCACCCGCAGCCAGCGCAGGTAGTCCTCGAGCGTCCAGTCCGGGTGGATGCCCGACTGGATGCAGATCTCGCTGGCGCCGAACTCGACGGCCTCCTCCACCCGGCGCAGGAACTCCCGCTCGTCGTGCTCGTAGGCGTCGGGGGAGCGCTTGCCCTGCCCGAAGCCGCAGAAGGCGCACCCGACGGTGCACACGTTGGAGACGTTGATGTTGCGGTTGACGACGAACGTGACCGTGTCCCCGGCGAGCTCCGCGCGCAGCTCGTCGGCGGCCTGGCGCATGTCCTCGATCGCCTCCGGGCGCGTCTCGGCGAACAGCGCCGTGAGCTCCTCCGGCGCCAGCGCGGTCCCGTCGCGGGCGCGCTCGATCGCCGCCGGGACGAGGTCGCGGCGGATCGGGGCAGGCGGCTCGGTGCGGCCCGATCCGCGCCGCGGGATGAAGCTCCAGTAGCGCGAGCGGATCGTGTCCAGCACCGTCCCGGACAACCACTCCGGATCGATGTACTGCGGGTACACGCACAGGCGCTCGGTGAGCGCGAAGCCGTCCTCCTGCAGGCGCCGGCGCACCTGGTGGACCGACGGGAACGGGTGCTCGGGGGAGATGTGGTCGCCGTTGGCCGACAGCCCGCCGAGGTCGCTGGCGCCGGCGCGCACGAGCTGCACCCACCAGTCGGCCAGGTTCGGGGGGATCTGGACGGCCGACGTCGGGCATCAGCCGCCGTGCGTGGGCGACGAGCTGCTCCATGTCCGCGACGCTCACCGGCGAGGCCCACGAGGGAAGCGGGACCGCCACCGGCTCCTCCGCCACCCCGGTCTGCCAGTAGCGGCGCGCGGCCTCGTCGGCGATCGTGGCCGGCTCGCGACCGTAGTAGCGCTGGTGCGGGACGAAGTTCTGCAGGATCACCTCCTGCAGGTGTCCGTGCTCGGCGTGCACCTCGGCCAGCGCCTGCAGCGAGGCCAGACGCTCCTGCGGGCTCTCGCCGATGCCGACCAGGATCCCGCTCGTGAAGGGGATCTTCAGCTCGCCCGCGGTCCGGATCGTCTCCAGCCGTCGTGCCGGATGCTTGGTCGGGGAGCCCGCGTGGACGGTCTCCATCAGCCGCTCGGAGATCGACTCGAGCATCAGTCCCTGGGAGGCGCTCACCTCGCGCAGCCGCGCCAGGTCCTCGCGCGAGAGCACGCCGAGGTTGGTGTGCGGGAGCAGGCCCCGTTCCAGCGCCCGCTCGCAGGTCCAGACGACGTAGGCGGTGAAGTCCTCGTGTCCGTAGGAGCGCAGGCGCTCGCGGACCTCGGGGTTGACCTCGGGCAGCTCGCCGGTCAGCACGAGCAGCTCCTTGACCCGGCGCCGGGCGGCGCCGTCGAGCATCTCGAGCACCTCCTCGGGGCTGTAGAGGTGCGCCCCGTGGGTGGCGAAGGCGCAGTACTTGCAGTAGCAGCGGCAGGTCCTCGACAGCGAGAGCGTGAGGTTGCGCGAGAAGGTGATGCGGCGGCGCATGCCCTAGGACCGCTCTCCTTCAGCGACGCGCCGGCTCGTTGGCGTCGTCGACGGGCACGCCCCCATTATGCTCAGGCCAAGGTGAGCAGGCGACCCGGACCGCAGGTGTACCTCGCCCGTCACGGCCGGACCGCCTACAACCTCGAGGGGCGCTTCCAGGGCCAGCAGGCCATCCCGCTCGACGATGTCGGCCGTGGCCAGGCGCGGGAACTGGCCGAGCGGGCCGTGGCGTACGGCTTCGTGGCGCTGTGGTGCAGCCCGCTGCTGCGGGCGCGCGAAACGGCGGAGATCGTCGGCCGCCGCCTCGGGCTCGAGCTCCGCGACGACGAGCGCCTGATGGAGACCGACGCGGGCGACTGGACGAACCTCAGCTTCGAGGAGGTCCGAGCCCGTGAACCGGAGCGCTTCGAGCAGTTCATCTCCGTCGACCCCGGCTTCTCGTTTCCCGGCGGGGAGTCCTTCGCCGAACAGGACATCCGCGTGGCCGCGGCGATCGAGGACGTCGAGCAGGGCCCCCTGCCGGCGCTGGTGGTGTGCCACGGGATGGTCGATCCGCGCGGCGCTCACGACCCACGCCGGGCGTGGGGTCGAGAACATCAAGCGCGTCGCCAACGGCGCGCTGGTCCCGCTCGACCTGGAGGCGGCCGAACAGGCCGACCTCGGCGGCGGAGCCGCGACGGTCGCGACCTAGCGCCCGCTCAGGAGGGCGCGGCGGCGCGACCGGTCGAGTCCTCACCGGCCACGAGCAGGAACACTCCACGCGACCCCGCCCTGCGAGCTTCGCGGTAGGGGCGGTACTCCTCGCTCTCAAAGAACGCCTCGGCCGCCTCGCGCGAGGGCCACTCGATCAGCAGCACCACGTGGGGCAGGCCGCGCTCGCCCTCGAACAGCTGCGCCTGGCCCGTCCGCGCCAGGTAGCGCCCGCCGCGGGCCTCGACCATCGGCGTCACGTCGTTGACGTAGTCCTGCACCCAGGAGGGATCCGTGACCTCCAGTTCGGCCACCGTGTAGTGCTTCACCTAGCGAAGGATTACGCAACCGGTGGCTGCCTCCATGCGCGCCACCATAGAAGGCCCGCGCCGTGGCCGGCTGGGGCGCCGGCCCGATCACCCGCTCCCGCGCGGCGACGTCGAGTCCTCGAGCAGCCGCCCCACCGTCGCCGCAGAGAGCGAACAGGCGACTCGCGATGTCGTACGGGTAGACGTACATCGTCAGCGGCCCGACCTGGTGCACCGCCAGCGGGGCCCCGAGGTCCGGCGTCGGCGCCGACGCCGGGAACGGGTAGGTGGGGTCGGACAGCAGGAAGGTGCGGGTTGCCGGCCTCGGCTTGTACCACGAGGTGATCAGGTGTAGTTCGCCCGCGCACAGGTGCTGGTTGCCGTCGCAGTCATCGACCGGGAAGACCTTCACTCCGAAGTGCGTCGCCCAGGTGATCGGCGCAGCGTCCCAGCAGCCCCCATAGCCGACGGTGAGGCCTTCCTTGCGGGCGATTCGCTCGATCTCGTTGGCGATCTGGTGCGTCGGCGACACCGGTTCGGCGATGCGCTTCTGCGCCAGCGCGAGCCAGCCGGCGAAGGCGTACACGGTGACGGCTGCACTGACTGCGACCTGCAGGGCGACGCGCCCGCGTGCCCACAGGGGCACGAGCGCCGCGACCGCGAGGATCCCGCCAACCAGGTAGCGGTCCGAGGGAAGTCCTTCGGGAGTCGCGCTGAAGATGAACGCAACGCTGAGCGCGATCAGCGAGGCGGCCCAGTACACACACCACGCGATGGTGGCGCGCTCTCGGGGCGCGGCCGGGGCGCTTTGCGCGCGGGCGTGCCAACCCGCGAGCTCCCTCCTCACGACCCGGGCGGCGACAGCGACCCCGGCGATCGTAAGGACGGCGCACACGAACTCGAGCGCGCTCGTGAAGCCGAGGCTGAGACCGAAGAAGTTGCCGTTCCCGAGCGCGACCAGCGACTGCCACCAGTCCCTGAAGTTCGACCCCACGGCTTCCTGGGCGACGAAGAGGCTCGCGCGTGCGTCGCTCGCGGCCACGATGTTGTGGTGGTGGGCGTAGGCGTGTACCAGGACGCCGACCAGCAGCGCGAGCAGGCACGAGGCGAGGACTATCGACGCCGCCCGGGCGCTGCCACGGTCGCGCGCCAGCCACCAGGTGATGGCCGCGGCGAGCAGGAACGGTCCCGCACCCGCCAGCGTGGCGAGTACATCCGAGGCGGCATTTGCCCCGAGCACGCACCCCACGACGACACCGGTAGCGATCAGCAGCCACAGCGGCAGATCCACGGCGCGCAGCTCGAGCAGCACCAGAAACGCCCCCAGCAGGGCGAGCGTGAACCACGTGGGGGCGTGGTCGTTGAGCACCAGCAGCAGCTGGAGCAGCGCGGGGCCGGCGCAGACGAGGATGCAGCCCGCGAGGATCCCCGCCCACCTCCCCGCGAGGCGCCATACGGCCCAGGTGATGAGCGCGATGGAGAGCAGCGCCATCAGATACGGCGAGCCCTCCCAGATCTGGCGATGCAGGGGGACCACCGGGTGGCGAGCTCATACAGCGCGTCGTACCAGCCGAGGTGCCCGAGGCTCACGGTGCGCGTGCCGGCGGCCCCGCCGTAGAGCTGGCCGATCACCGGCGCGGAGGCCGCATCGGCGTTGAGATAGGTGACGGACAGCAGCCGACTGATCTGGGTCGCGAACGTGATCACGTAAGCGACGCTGACCAGCAGCGGCGCCAGCCAGAGGTGATCCTCGCTCGGGCGCCAGCGGGGACGTACACGGCGCTCCGACGGTGACGCGAGTTCGCTCGTCATCGGCGCGGGCGCACGATACAGCGGCTCGGCCCGGGCCGGCGCCTCCGCCCGAACCCGCCGGACGCCGCGGCCCCGATCAGCGGCTACCGGAAGACGACGGAGGGTCCTCGAGCAGCCGCCCCACCAGCGACGCGCCCTCTCGAGCCATGCGCGAGCGGGGGACGACCAGGTCGAAGCCGGCGCCTCGGCGCGCTCGCGCACGTCCGCCTCGACGTGGGAGTAGAAGCCGAGCGTGCGGAGAGCGCCGCCGGAGAGCCCGGCCGGCCCGCCGGCGCTCCCGGCCGGCTTGCCGCCGCCCGGCCCGTCTCTCCTCCACGAGTCCGGCAACCAGCCCGATTCCCTGCTCGCTGTCGGAGGTGAGATCCACGATGAGCAGCCGCGGGTGCTCCTGCCGCTGACCCCGCAGCCGGGCCCTCACCGAGGCCGCGTCGGGGAGCAGCTCGAGCTCCTCACCGGCCGCCTGCAGCTGGGCGGCGATACGCGAGCCGAACATCAGGTCGCCGCACAGCGCCAGCACACGCGCCATCGGGGCTACTGGGCGCGCAGGCGGCGGAACTCCTCGCGAGCGGACTCCGGGCGGCCCCACATCTGGACCACCTCGGCCCGTCCCACCCGCGTCTCGCGCAGCACCAGCTCGCCCTCGATGCCGGCCTGATCGAGCAACGTCAGGGTGCCGTGCACGGTCGGCGCGGCCGCCGCGTGCCCGAAGCCGTTGGCCACCAGCAGCCGCCAGTGCCAGTCGTAGTGGGAGTACGGGCGGGCGTTGCAGGTCGTCAGATACAGGGCGGCGTCGACGTAGCGCGACTCGTCGGCGATCCGCAGGTCGAGCTCGAGGTCGGTCCAGTCCGCGGGCAGCTCGTCGAGGATTCCCTGGAAGGTGTCCGCCAGCGCCATCGCTGCCGGCAAGCCTAGCGTGGCTATTCTCGAAATCCGATGGCCACCCGCAGCAACCGCAGGCCGACAGTCAGGACTCCCTCGCCGCCCAGATCGAGCTGGTCCGCGAGGGCGCCGGCCTGTTCGACCGCTCCGAGCGCGGCAAGCTCGCCCTCGAGGGACCCGACGCGATCGAGTTCCTCAACGGCCAGGTGACCAACGAGCTGGACGGGCTGGCCTCCGGCGAAGGCCGCTACGCGGCCTTCCTGACCCACAAGGGCAAGATGCTGGGAGACATGCGCATCCTCGCCGTCCCGGACGGCGACGGCGACGCCGGGATGCTGCTGCTGGACACCGAGCGCGTCGCGCTACAGGCGCTGTTCGACATGATCCGCCGCTACAAGGTCGGCTTCCGCGTGGAGCTGCACAAGCGCACCGTCGAGCGCGCTCTGCTGTCGCTGATCGGGCCCGGATCGGCGACGGTGGCCGACGCGCGGGGACTTGCTTCGGCCGAGCACTCCAGCGCACCGGTGCAGATCGACTCGGTGCGGGCGCTGGCGGTGCGCACCGACCTCGGCGTGGACCTCTTCTGTGAGGCATCCGAGCGCGAGCGCCTGTGGGAAGCGCTGCGTGGCCGCGGAGCGGCGGAGATCGAACTCCAGACGGCCGAGTGCCTGCGCATCGAAAGCGGGCGCCCGCGCTACGGGCTCGACCTCGACGACACCGTGATCCCCCAGGAGGCGGGCCTCAACGAGCGTGCCGTCAGCTTCACCAAGGGCTGTTACGTGGGGCAGGAGACGGTCGCCCGGCTCCACTACAAGGGCCGCCCCAACCGCCACCTGCGCGGGCTGCGCCTGTCCGCCCCGGCGCCCCACGGCAGCGAGCTGCGCCTGGGCGAGCGCGCGGTCGGGCACCTGGGGAGCAGCGCCCGCTCACCGCACCTCGGCCCGATCGCGCTGGCGCTCGTCCGCCGCGAGGCGGAGCCGGGCGAGCACGCTGGAGGTGGGAGATGAGGGCGTCACCGCCGAGCTGCTGGAGCTCCCGTTCCCCCGCGAGCCCGGGCCAGGCTAGGATTGGCCCCTCAGCGGCCCTTCTACACACGAGGTTTGGAAAGAGACAGTGGCGATCGACCTGCAGCAGGTATCAGCAGTTGACGTAGAGCCCGGCGAGCTGCCCAAGACGATGGCCGCCTGGGTCATCCGCGAGGAGCGCTTCGGCGAGCCCAAGGACGCCTTTCAGATCGAGGAGATCGAAGTGCCCGAGCCCGGCGCCTTCGAGGTGATCGTGCGGGTGATGGCGGCGGGCGTCAACTACAACAACGTGTGGGCCGCGCTCGGCAAGCCCGTGTCGGTGATGCGCTACGGCGACCACCCCGAGTTCGGCCACCACATCGGTGGCTCGGACGCGTCGGGGATCGTCTGGAAGGTCGGCCCCGGGGTGACCCGCTGGAAGCCCGGCGACGAAGTCGTGATGCACTGCAACCAGGCCTCCTACGAGGACCCCGAGGTCCACGGCCTGGACCCGATGGCGGCCCCTTCGCAGAAGATCTGGGGCTACGAGACGACGTGGGGCTCGTTCGCGCAGTTCACCAAGGTCCAGGCCCAGCAGCTGCTGCACAAGCCCCCGGCGCTGAGCTGGGAGGAGGCCGCCTCCTACGGGCTCGTGTACTTCACCGCCTGGCGGATGCTGATGACCCGCTGCAAACTGCAGGCGGGCAACACCGTCCTGATCTGGGGCGCCGCGGGCGGCCTCGGAGTGTTCGCCACCCAGATCTGCAAGGCCGCCGGAGCGCGCTCGCGTGGGCGTCGTCTCGTCGGCCGAGAAGGGCGAGCTGGTCAAGCGGCTCGGCGCGGAGGACTACATCGACCGCAACGAGTTCGCCGGGATGATGCGCAAGGGCGGCGAGACGCCCGAGGAGGAGGCCGAGCGCTTCAAGGCGTCGCGCGGGCTTCGCCAAGCGCGTCAAGGACATCCTCGGAGACGCCCCCGACATCGTCTTCGAGCACGTCGGCAAAGCGACCTTCCCGACCTCCGTGTTCACGGTCAAGCCGTTCGGGAAAGTCGTCATCTGCGCCGGCACGACCGGCATCGACGTGGACTTCAACGTGCGCCTACCTGTGGATGCGCCAGAAGGAGATCCTCGGCTCGCACTTCGCCAACGCCTATGAGTGCACGAAGGCCAACGAGCTGATCGAAAGCAACGTGATCCGGCCCGTGCTGTGGCGCACGCTGGGCTTCGACGGCGTCGCCGAGGCGCACCAGCTGATGATGGAAAACAAGCACCTCGGCAAGATCTCGGTGCTCGTCGGGGCCGAGCGCGAGGGCGAGGGAGCCACCGCCGAGGGCCCCGGCGCGATCCACGCGGAGGTCGGCGCCTGATGGCGGGGACCGTGATCGTCCCCTGGTACGCGACCGGGCTGCGCGCCAACGGCTTCGCCGAGGACCTGCAGGAGGTCGCCTCCACCGCCCTGCGCTACGGCGCCACCTCCTACGCGGTGTACCGCTCGCAGTCGGACAAATACCGCTTCCAGCAGTTCGCGATCTTCGAGCACCACCTCGACTGGGAACGCTATTGGGAAGGCCCGGAGATGATCTACTTCCGCACGATCCACTCCGAGCTGGTACCAGGTGCCGGTGCTGTACGACTGGTGGGAGACTCGCGACCGACGCGGCTGCTGGCCGGCAACGGCACGGCAACGGCCACTGCCGTCGGGAGCCAGCTAGCACGGGCAGCGGCGCGGACGGGCGCGGGCCACCGGCCGTCGGGGCCGAACCGAGCCCTCCGAGCTAGCCGCGCTCGAGCGGGGCCATCGTCAGGCCCGCGTCCTTCAGCTGCTCCCAGTAGTGCTCGGCCGGCTCCTGCATGCCGGTGTAGACGATCGCCTGGCCGCTGTTGTGGATCAGCTCGGCGATCTGCATCCCCTGCTCGTGGGAGACGCCGGGGATGAAGCGCGCGAGCGTCCTGGCCACGTGCTCGAAGGTGTTGTGGTCGTCGTTGCGGACGATCACCCTCCAGGAGCCGCCGGTGCCGGTGTCGGGCCCGTCGGTGCGGGGCCGGTCGAGGGTGTCGGGCATCTGGCGCGCAGGATAAAGGCGCTGCCGCAGCCGTACAATGGCTGCATGAGCGGTGAGCGTCCCGTGCGGCTGTCCGAGCGCGACCGGCCATGGATGATGCGCACCTACGCGGGCCACTCCACCGCGAAGGCGTCCAACGAGCTGTACCGGCGCAACCTCGCCAAGGGCCAGACGGGCCTGTCGATCGCCTTCGACCTGC
Organism: uncultured Solirubrobacteraceae bacterium; assembly: GCA_963742395.1. Lineage (GTDB taxonomy): Bacteria > Actinomycetota > Thermoleophilia > Solirubrobacterales > Solirubrobacteraceae > Palsa-744. The sequence goes on from CAVUME010000010.1 coordinate 37,202, forward strand.
CGACGCAGACCGGCTATGACCCCGACGACGAGCTCGCCCGCGGCGAGGTCGGCAAGGTCGGCGTGCCGATCTCCCACCGCGGGGACATGGCGGCGCTGATGGACGGGATCCCGCTCGGCGAGATGAACACGTCGATGACGATCAACGCCACGGCCGCCTGGCTGCTGGCGCTGTACATCGTCACGGCCGAGCAGCAGGGGGTCGCCCAGGACCAGCTCCAGGGGACGACCCAGAACGACATCATCAAGGAGTTCCTGGCGCGCGGGACCTACGCCTTCCCGCCCGCGCCCTCGATGCGGCTGATCGCGGACATGATCGCCTACACCGTCGAGCACGTCCCGCGCTGGAACCCGATCAACATCTGCTCCTACCACCTGCAGGAGGCCGGGGCCACGCCCGTGCAGGAGATCGCCTACGCGATGAGCAACGCGATCGCCGTGCTCGACGCGGCCCGCGAGCGGGTCGGAGCCCGAGCGCATGGAGCAGGTCTTCGGGCGCATCTCGTTCTTCGTCAACGCCGGCGTGCGCTTCATCGAGGAGCACGCCAAGCTGCGCGCGATGTCGATCCTGTGGGAGCAGATCGGCACCGAGCGCTACGGCGTCCAGGACCCGCGCCACCTGCGCTTCCGCTACGGCGTGCAGGTCAACTCGCTGGGCCTGACCGAGGTCCAGCCGGAGAACAACGTGCAGCGGATCGTGCTCGAGACGCTGGCGGTGACGCTCGGGCGCGACGCGCGCGCCCGCGCGATCCAGCTGCCGGCCTGGAACGAGGCGCTGGGCCTGCCGCGGCCGTGGGACCAGCAGTGGTCGCTGCGCATCCAGCAGGTGCTGGCCTACGAAACCGACATCCTCGAGTACGGGGACATCTTCGAGGGCTCGAAGGTGATGGAGGGGCTCGTGGAGGAGCTGCTCGAGGGCGCCCGCGCGGAGATGGACGTCGTGGCCCAGCACGGCGGCGCCGTCGAGGCGGTCCCGTACATGAAGGCCGCGCTGGTGGACTCCCACCGCGAGCGGCTGCGGCGGATCGAGAGCGGCGAGCAGGTGGTGGTCGGCCAGAACCGCTTCGAGGAGACCGAGGAGTCGCCGCTCGACCGCCGACGCCGAGGGCGGCATCCTGGTCGTGGACCCGGCGCTGGAAGCCGAGCAGATCGAGGCGCTGCCGAGCCTGGCGTGCCGAGCGCGACGAGGGTGCCGTGCAGGAGGCGCTCGAGCAGCTCGCGCAGGCTGCCCGCGACCAGAGCGGCGACACCAACCTGATGGTCCCGCACGATCGCCGCCGCGCGCGCGGGCGTGACCACCGGCGAGTGGGCCGCGACGCTGCGCGGGGTGTTCGGCAGCTACCGGGCGCCGACCGGGGTCGGCGAGGCCAGCGCCGGGAGCTCCAACGGCGAGCTCACCGAGCTGCGTGCGCGAGGTCGAGCGCCTGCAGGAGCAGCTCGGCCGCCGGCCGAAGATGCTGGTCGGCAAGCCCGGCCTCGACGGGCACTCCAACGGCGCCGAGCAGGTGGCGCTGCGCGCCCGGACGCCGGCATGGACGTCGTCTACGACGGGATCCGCCTGACGCCCGCCCAGATCGCCACCTCGGCGCTGCAGGAGGGCGTCCACGTGATCGGCCTGTCGATCCTCTCCGGCTCGCACCGCGAGCTGATTCCGGCGGTGATGGCGGCGCTGCGCGACCGCGGCGTCCAGGCCCCGGTGATCGTCGGCGGCATCATCCCCGAGCAGGACGTGCCCGACCTGCTCCAGGACGGCGCGGCCGCCGTCTACACGCCGAAGGACTTCGACATCACGCGCATCATGCGCGAGATCGTGGCGCTGCTCGCCGCGGAAGCTGAGCGCCCGGCGCTCGCCGCCGGCAGCGCGCCCGCGTGAGCGCAGACGGCGCGGCACTCGCCGCGCGCCTGCGCGAGCACGATCTCAGCGCCGCCCCGCGGCGCTGAACCTGCTCGAGAGCAACGCCCCCGAGGACCGCCTCGAGGCCGACGCGCTGCTCGCCGCCCTGTCCCCCGGGGACGCTCGGCGGGGAGGCGCCGGGACACGTGATCGGCGTCACCGGCCCGCCGGGGGCGGGCAAGTCGACGATGCTCTCGGCGCTGCTGGCAGGCTGGCGGGCAGCGGGGACGGACGGTCGCCCTGCTGGCCGTGGACCCGAGCTCCCGCCGCTCGGGCGGGTCGCTACTGGGAGACCGCGCGAGGATCGACTACGACGCCGCCGACGGCGGGGTGCTGATCCGCTCCAGCGCGGCCGGAGAACGCCTCGGCGGCCTGGCCCGCTCCACCGCCGCCGCCTCCGACGCGCTGGCCGTGGCCTTCGACGTGGTCGTGATCGAGACCGTCGGCGTCGGGCAGGCCGAGACCGACGTGGCCGAGGCCGCCGACACGGTCGTGGTGGTCGTGCAGCCCGGCGCGGGCGACGCCCTGCAGTTCCTGAAGTCGGGGATCATGGAAGTCCCCGACGTGCTGGTCGTCACGAAGGCGGACCTCGGGCAGCTCGCGATCTCGGCGCGACGCGACCTGGCCGCCGGCGCTGCGCTCGCTCGGCGCCCGCTCGACACCCGTGATCGCGGTCTCCTCGCTGCCCCCGACGAGCGGCATCGACGAGCTGCTGGACGCGCTCGAGCAGCACCGTGCGGACGAGGACGTGGCCGCCCGGCGCATCGCGCGCCCGCCGTGCGCGGGCCCTGCGCGAGTTCCACGACGAGTACGGAGAGCGCGGTCTGCGGGCGATCGGCGGCCGCTCGCGCGCGCAGACACTGCTCGCCGGCGAGGACCCCGGCGCCGAGGTCCCCGCTCTGATCGCGGCGCTCGAGCGCTCGCTGGTGGACTGACGCGCGGCGGCGCCCGCGGGCGCTCGCGGGCGCCGGCGCTGCGAACTCGCGGCGCGCACTCCGCTCACGCGCGCGGGCGGACCCGCCGCGCCGCCGCTCCCATATGCTGCCGCCGGGCATGGCGACCGGCTGCTTCATCTCGACCGGACGCTCGCTGAGCCAGGCGCTCGAGCGGGTGGCACTGGCCGACTCGCTCGGCTACGAGGCCGTGTACACGACCCACACCGCCGGGCGGGACTCGCTGACGGTGCTGGCGGCATACGCGCAGTCGAGCAAGCAGATCATGCTCGGCAGCGGCGTGGTGCCGATCTACTCGCGCACGCCCGCGACCATGGCCCAGACCGCGGTCACGCTGGACGAGCTCTCGGCGGGCCGCATGCGGCTCGGCCTCGGCGTCTCCCACCGCCCGGTGGTGGAGGCCTGGCACGGCCAGACGATCGACCGGCCGGTCGCCGAGATGCGCGAGTACGTGGCGATCCTGCGGGCGATGTTCGCCGGCGAGGACCCGCCCCAGGGCGACAAGTGGAAGACGAGCTTTCACCTGCACGGCGTGCCCGGTACGCAGCGAGCTGCCGATCTACATCGCCGCCCTCTCCCCCGCCATGCTGCGCCTCGCCGGCGAGGTCGCCGACGGCGTGATCCTGTGGCTGTGCAACCCCAGCTACATCGAGCGGGTGGTCGTGCCCGAGCTGGCTGAGGGCGCCCGCCGGGCCGGGCGCGAGGCCGGCGGCGTCGACATCGTCGCCGCCGTCCCCAGCGCCGTCACCGATGACCGCGGGCCCGTGTACGAGGCGATGCGCCGTGACCTGCTGACCTACTTCTCGCTGCCGTTCTACCGGGCGATGATCGAGCGCAGCGGCTTCGCCGCCGACGTCGAGGCCTTCGACGGCGCCGGCGGGGAGGTGGCGGCGATGCAGAACGCGATCTCAGACGCCTTTCTGGACGAACTGACGGCGGTCGGCTCGGCCGCGGAGGTCCAGGCCGGCGTCGAGCGCTACCGCTCCGCGGGGGCCTCCTCGCCGTGCATCGGCCCGGTCCCCGGCAGCGACTTCGACGCCACCCTGCGCGCGGTCGCGGGCTAGCGCCCGCCTCGTTACGCAACCGTCGCGTAACGAATCGAAGACGCGCAAGACTGAAGCGCAGAGCAGATGATCGTCCTCCTGGTGTTCGCGGTGCTCGCGGGAGCCGGTACGGCCCTGTCGCCGTGCGTGCTGCCCGTGCTCCCGGCGCTGCTGTCGGCCAGCGGGGTCGGCGGTCGCCGCCGTCCGCTCGGGATCGTGCTCGGGCTTTCGCTGACGTTCACGGTCACGATCGTGGGGGTGGCAAGCGTGGTCGGGCGGCGTCGGCGTCGGCAGCGACCCCCTGCGCGACCTCTCGATCGCTGTGCTGCTGGTGTTCGGCGTCAGCCTGCTGGCACCGGCGCTGTCGGACCGGATCGAGGCGCCGCTGTCGCGGCTGGCGCGCTTCGGACCCACGACGCGCGGCGACGGCTTCCGCTCCGGGCTGCTGGTGGGAGGCGCGCTCGGGTTCGTCTACACGCCCTGCGCCTCGCCGATCCTGGCGGCGGTGATCTCCGTGAGCGCGGCGAGCGGGCGGACGGTTCTCCTGGCGCTGGCGTACGCGGCCGGATCGGGCGCCGTGCTGCTTGCTGCTCGCGCTCGGCGGCCGGAAGATCTTCGACCGCGTGCGCCAGGCCGGCCAGGGACCGGCCCTGCAGCGGGCGCTCGGCGTGGTGATGATCGTCACGGCCGTGGCGCTGGCGACCAGCCTGGACGTGAACTTCGACCAGTTCGTCGCCCGGAACATCCCGAACGTCAACCTCACGGCGGGCCTCGAGTGCTCGCCCACGGTCACCAAACACCTGCCCGAGATCACCGGCCACAAGGCCCGCTTCGTGGCCGCCAACGGTTCCTCCTCCTGCGGCGGCAGCGGCTCGGCGGCCCACCTCACGGCGGCGGGCCCGTCCGCCAGCCAGGCCACCCTGCTGGCCGACGCGCGCTCGCTGCCGATGGCCGGCACGGCGCCCGAATTCACCGACACCGAGCGCTGGTTCAACACGCCGGGCGGCAAACCACTGACGCTCGCCTCGCTGCGCGGCCGGGTCGTGCTGGTGGACTTCTGGACCTACACCTGCATCAACTGCATCCGCACCCTGCCCTACCTGAAGGCGTGGGACGCCAGCTACCGCCAGGACGGCCTCACGATCGTGGGCGTGGAGACGCCCGAGTTCGCCTTCGAGCACGACGCCGGCAACGTCGAAGACGCGATCCATCAGTTCGGCATCCGCTACCCCGTCGTCCAGGACAACGACATGGGCACCTGGAACGCCTACGGCAACCAGTACTGGCCCGCCGACTACCTGATCGACGCCAAGGGTCAGGTGCGCTACGCGAGCTTCGGCGAGGGCGACTACGGCAAGACCGAAACGGCGATCCGCGCGCTGCTCGCGTCCGCGGGAGCCGATGTCGGCGCCCACAGCCACGCGACCGGGGTGGTGGTGCCGACGAGCTCCGCCACACCGGAGACCTATCTCGGCACCACCCGCGCCGAAGGCTGGCTGCACGGCCCGTTGGAGGACTGCACGACTACGGGCCCCCGCCGACCACTCCTCCGCGCTCAACACGTTCGTCTACAGCGGCACGTGGCGGATCTCCGGCCAGCCGGCGGAAGCCGT
>CAVUME010000011.1:0-8165 GCA_963742395.1 uncultured Solirubrobacteraceae bacterium
CGGCGTCGACACGGGGGGATCCGCACGCGATCACCACGGAAACAGCATGATCGTGAGCCCGAGGGGCGAGATCATGGCCGAGGCGAGCGCCACCCTCGACGACATCGCACTCGCCGACGTGGACCTCTCGGCGCTGCCGTCGCTCCGCGCGCTGTGGGGCTACTACCGCGACCGCCGACCCGACAAGTACGGCCCCGTCGTGCACCTGCCGTCGGGCGCCATCCATCCCGTCGACGCTGTCCCCCTGGCCGCCGGGCGGTGAGACAGGACCCCCCAGGCCGTGGCACAACCCCGCGAGAAGGATCCGTGAAGATCGTCGCGGCCGACCCACAGGCTCGCGTGTTGTCCGAGAGCGAGGTCATCGCGCTTCTTGGCGAACCCATCCCCATGCGCCTCGGGATGGTCGACGGGCAAGCGTGGCCCCTGGTGCACCCCGTGTGGCACGTGTTCGAGGACGGCGTGTTTCGCATCGGGGTCGGGAAGACGTCCCGCAAGGCGACCGTGCTGCGAGCGAATCCGCGCGCCTACTTTGCCGTGGACACGGGTGGCGCCTCTGGCGAGACCCGAGGGGTACGAGGGCGTGCGGCGGTGCGGGTCATCGACGGTGACGTCCCCCTGTCCGTCGACGTGTGCCGCAAGGGCTTGCTCAAGTACACGGGCACGGACAAGGACTCGAGCGCGGAGGAGATGCTGAAGTGGGCCCGCGACGGCGACATGTCGGTACTCGAGCTGACACCGGCGCCGTTCGTGGCCTTTGCATACTGATGGGCAACACACTCATGACGCTGCGCGAGACGAAACGCGAGCCGGGAGGAGCCCATGCGTCCAATCGAGGTCAAGCAGGTCAAGGAGATCATCCTCGTCAGTGATGACGTTCACGCGAGCCGTCGTCTCTATCGCGAGACCCTCGGGCTCGCCATGCCCGCCACACCGGACCGGCTGAATCTCGCGCGGGTCGGGTCTCAGTACCTGGGCGCGGCACAGGCGGGCGTGATGGCGCACCCCGGCTTCACGGGCCGTGTTCACCTGGGCCTGGAGATCGATCCGACGGACTTCACGCGCGCCGTGGACCATCTGCGGAGCCAGGGCATCGAGGTCACCGATCCGTCCCCAGCAGCCTGGGTACATGGACACGCCCGAGGGCGTCGGCGCCTACTTCCTCGATCCCGACGCGAACCTGATCGAGCTCTGGGCTCCGCGCCCCGCCCCGGCGCCCTGACGGCGGGAACGCGGCGCATCGCGGGCCTCGGGATCGCCGAATCGAGCAGCGTCTCTTCCCCTCGCGGAGCCTCTCGGCCGCCGCGAGCATTTCTCCTTGGGTGGCCGGCTGGGCCGCGACGATGACGTCGACCGCGCGCGTGCTACAAGACGCCCTCGCGCTTCAGGGCGGCGAGCTCGCCGGCGTCGAGGTCGAGCCAGTCGTCCAGCACTTCGGCGCTGTGCTGGCCCAGGAGCGGCGAGGGCTTGAGCCGCGGCGGCTTGCCGTCGACCCGCACCGGCCAGGTCGGCATCTTGAACGCCCCGTTCGGGTGCTCCATCACCTGCATGATGCCGCGCTCGCCGAAGCTCGGGTCCTGCTGCAGCTCCATCGTGTCGAAGACCGCGCCGGCCGGCACTCCGACGCCGCTGACCAGGGCCATCGCCTCTTCCTTGGTGTGCTGGCGCGTCCACTCGGTGACGATCGCATCGACCTCGGCCTCATGCTCCACCCGGGCGGCGCCGGTGGCAAAGCGCGGGTCGTCGATCAACTCCTCGCGCCCGATCAACCGCATCAGCCGCCCCCAGTGGTCGGGATTGCCGCGGCTCGTGGTGATGTAGATCCAGTCGTTTCGAGCCGAGGGGCTTGCACTGATACAGGCCGGAGGGCGCATTGGTGCCGGCGGTGGATTTCCCGCCGCGGCGCGGTGCCGCCTTGCCGGTGCGCGCCTGGGTGGCGAAGCAGGTGCGCATGTAGTGGAGCATCGCGTCCTGCATGGCCACTTGCAGCCGCCTGCCCTGGCCGGTCCGCTGCCGCTCGTACAGCGCGCCGACGATGGTCACCGCCATCAGCATGCCGGTGCCGGTATCGCCAAAGCTCGGGCCAGGCTTGACGGGCGGCCGGTCGGGCTCGCCGGTCACGCTGATCATGCCGCCGGCGGCCTGGGCGATCATGTCGAAGGCGAGGCCGTTCTCGTACTTGCTCCCGGTGCCGAACCCCTGGATCTGGCAAAAGATGATGCCGGGGTTGATCTTCTTCACCTCGTCATAGCCGAGCCCGAGGCGCTCGATCGTTCCCGGCGCCATGTTCTCGACGGTGACGTCGGCCTTCTTCAGCATCTCCTTGACGAGCGCGAGCCCGCGCGGCGATTTGAGGTTGACGGCCAGCGATTTCTTGTTGGCGTTGAACATGTGGAAGTACCAAGGGTCGTCGTCGGGCTTGCCCGGCCGCAGCCGGCGGCCCGGATCGCCGGTCTTCGGGTTCTCGATCTTGACCACGTCGGCGCCGAGCCACGCGAGCACCTCGGTGCAGGACGTGCCCGCCTCGAACTGGGTGAAATCGACCACCCGGATGCCGGCGAGACAGCTCGAGGTCCTGGCAATTTTCACTCATCGCTGATCCCCTCTGGGCGTGAGCCCGTCAACCTCTTCCAGGCAGACCCCACCATCCCCATCCACCACTGGAACTTCCCGTTGGTCTCGACATCGTGCGTTCGCACGAAGCCCAGCGTGCCGTCGTCGCCCACTCGAAACACCGAGAGGCCGGCCGGGACGCTGACAATCCTGGATCCATCGAGCACATTGATCGGCGCGATCGTGGCCGTCGACCAGCACGCGGTCGCACGCGTCGAGCGCAAAGGTGCGCACATGGTAGCCACGCGCCTCGCAGCTTTGAATCATCGTCGGCTCCCCGCTGCTCTCGTCGATGGCATAGACCGCGATGGTGTTCTCCCCGCCCTGGAATACCGGCTGGCCCTCGAACGACACGATGGAACTGGCGCGATTGGCGACATAGACGAACCGGCCGCTGGGATGCACGTGCACCGTGCCGGCCGCCTGCCGGCCGCGGAGGCTTCGCGGCTCGCCCAGGGTGTCCTTCACGAACACGCGGAGCCGAGCTCAAGCTCTCGCCGTCCAGGCGATAGACGTCGAGCTTGTTTTCCCGCTCTCGCGAGACATAGACCCACGGCTGCGTCGGGTGAAAATCCAGATGCCGCGGCCCGAAGCCATAGCCGCCGCCGGGGCGACCGAAGCCAGATTCGACAGCACGCCGTCACTGAAGCGGAAGACCTTGAGCGCCCCCGGATCCTCGGGCTTGCCCCCGGCGGGATCATTGCCGCGCGTGACCAGGATCACGGCCCGGTTGTCCGGGGTGGCCAGAATCTGGTGCGCGTAGATACCCGTGTCCAGGGGCGCGGGCTGCGTCACCAGCGCGCCGATCGTCCCATCGCGATTGATGCGGTGGACGGTGACACTGCTCGGAAGGTTGAACGCGGTCAAGCGCAAAATCGCCGCTGCGATCCAGGCTCATGTGGATCGGGCGCGACGGCAGCAGCGAAGGCTCGCCGTGCGCGTGCAGGGCGCCGGTCGCGGGATCGACGCGAAGGCGGTCAGGTGGTGCGGCGTGCGCCCGTCGTCCCGGACCCGCGGTTGCTCGAGGCCACGTAGAGATACTGTCTCGAGGGGTGCGGCCAGACGTACTGGATGCCGGCGGGAACCTTCACCGTGCCGCGCCTGGTCAGCGATGCGGCCTCGACGTCGACATCGAAATGGTGCAGTTCCTCGCCCACGCTGCGGTACAGGGCAGTGATACCTTGTCGGACCGAGCCGCCCGAGCGCCTGCGTGACGGTGTTCGCCTGCGTCGTCGGGTTTCGTCTCGCGCTCACGGCAGCTCCCTCATTTCCGCCTCCGCCTGCTCCAGCCAGTACCGCATGTCCATCTCGCCGAACATCGTGCGTCGCCGTCGTGAGGTGCTCGCGCGCCTGCTGCCGCTTGCCCGTGCGCCGGTAGAGCTCGCCGAGACCGAGGTGGCAGTGGGCCACGAGCGGGCGCAGGCCCAGCTCCTCGGCCAGGGCCAGGGCCTGGCGATAGTGCGCCTCCGCGGTATCGGCCTCGACGCGGTCGGGATGGGCCGCGATGTCGCCGAGCAATCGCAGGACCTGGCCCTCCGCCCCCCGTTCCCCCCGCTGCCGAGCCGCCGCGAGCCCTTCCTGGGCGATCCGGGTGGCGTCCGCCAGCCGCCCGTCGAGGAGGTACGCCCCGCCGAGCGCCCCGACGCGGCCGGCCCACCCCGACCACCTCACGGTCCGCTCGGCGAGGCCACGGGCGGCGTCCTCCATCAGGGCGACCCCCTCGGCGCGGCGGCCGGTCCCGTGGTACGCCGCGCCCAGCGCCCAGGCGAAGTCGTGGAGCAGCAAGGGAACCTCTCTCGTCCGGCAGAGATCGAGGCCGCGCTCCAGCGGGGCCACGGCGCCGGCGAAGTCGCCCTGATCGAGCTTGAGGGTGCCGAGGCCGAAGAGGGGGAAGAGAAGCGAGTAGACGTGCCCCGCCTCCTCCGCGATGTGCATCGCCTCGCGGAGACGCCCGAACGCCTCGGCGAACCGCCCGAGCGCCCCGAGCGCGATGGCAAGCTGGTCCCGCACCGCACGAGCCCTGGATGGCGGCCTGACCGAATCGCTCCTGCGCCAGGCCCTCCGGGATCAGCGCGACCGCGGCCTCGCAGTGCCGGACGGCCTCGCGGCACTCGCCCCGCGCCACGTACGCCACGGCCAAGATACCCGTTGGCGACAACCTGGATGGCGACGTCCGCCTGCGACTCGCCGATGGCCAGGGCGCGAAGTCCGGCCTCGAGCGCCGCCCCGAAGTCGCCGGCCAGCGCGAACTGGATCACCTTGTAGTTCAGCGCGCGGCCGAGGCGGCGCTGGTCTCCGACGGCCTCCGCGAGGGCTTCGGCCTCGTCGAGGAGGGTCCCGATCCGTCCCCACTCGCCGAGCGGGACGAGCGCGTTGCGGAGGTCGAAGCGGATGTCGAGGGACTCGGCGATCGCGTCGGGATGCTCCGGCAGCCGCCGGAGCGCGTCGAGCGCCTGCTCGAAGCAGGCGGCCGCCTCGCGGTTGGCCGAGCGCAGGAACGACCTTGGTGCCGGCCTGGCGCAGGTAGCGCACCGCCTTGTCCCACACCTCGCCCCGCCGCGCGTGGTGCGCCAGCCGCTCCACGTGCTCGACGAGGCGATCGGCGTGCAGGCGCTCGATGGCGGCCACCACCGCGGCGTGCAGCGTCGCGCCGGCGCTCCTGCCAGCAGGCCCGCGTAGGCCACCTCGTGGGTCAGCGCGTGCTTGAAGGTGTACTCCAGATCCGGGAAGAGCTGCGTCTCGTAGAGGAACTCCGCCTCCTGCAGATGCGCGAGCCCCCGCCGCAGGATCTCCTCCGGCTGCTCCGCGATCGCCGCCAGGAGCGCGTAGGGCACGTCCTTGCCGATCACGGAGGCCGCCTGCAGGAGCTGCTTCTCCTCCGCCGGCAGCCGGTCGATCCGCGCCGCCAGGATCGTCTGCACCGTCGCCGGCACCTGCAGCGCCTCCACCGGCCGCGTCAGCCGGTATGCCCCGCGCTCCCCGGCCAGCGCCCCCGTCTCCACCAGCGTCCGCACCGTCTCCTCCAGGAAGAACGGGTTGCCCCGCTTCACCAGCATCTGCGTCAGCGGCGCCAGCCCGGGGTCCGGCCCGAGGAGCGCCGCCAGCAGCTCCGCCGCGCTCTCGGCGGGCAGGCTGTCGAGCCGGAGCTGGGAGTAGGCCGTCTTGCTGCCCCAGCGGTGCTCGTACTCGGGCCGGTAGTTCACCAGGAGCAGGAGGCGGGCGGAGCCCAGGCTCTCCACCAGGCTGTCGAGCAGGGCCTGGGTCTCGCCATCGATCCAGTGCAGGTCCTCGAAGACCACGAGCAGCGGTTGCACCTGGCTCTCGCGCAGCAGCAGGCGCTTGACCGCGTCGAGCGTGCGCTGGCGGCGCTGCGGCGGGTCCAGGTTCTGCCAGGCCGGGTCCTCGACCGGCACGTCGAGCAGCGCGAGCAGCGGGGGCAGCAGGGGCTCGAGCGCGCGGTCCAGGCCCAGCACGCGGCCCAGCACCTTGGCGCGCATCTCCCGGTGATCGTCCCGGTCGCCGATCTTGAAGTAGCCCTTGAGCAGGTCGATCACCGGCAGGTAGCTGGTGGCCTTGCCGTAGGAGACGGACGAGGCCTCCAGGATCAGCCAGTCCTGCACCCGATGCGAGTGGGTGAACTCGTAGACGAGCCGCGACTTGCCCACCCCGGCCTCGCCGACGATGGCGACCACCTGGCCGCGGCCGGCGCCGGCCTGGCCGAGCACCCGGCGCAGGTGCTCGACCTCGGCGTCGCGGCCCACGAAGCGCGTGAGGCCCCGGAGGGCCGCGGCCTGCAGGCGCGTCCGCGCCGTCCCTGCCCCGGTCAGCTCGAAGACCTCGACCGGCTCCGCGAGCCCCTTCACGGGGATCGGGCCCGAGCGACCGCACCTCGACGTAGCCCTCGGCCAGCCGCAGCGGTCTCGGCGGTCAGCCGGATCGGTCCCGGGTCGCGCGAGCTGCTCCATGCGGGCCGCCAGGTGGGTGGTCTGGCCGACGGCGGTGTAGTCCATGTGCAGATCGCTGCCGATCGCGCGGACGACGACCTCGCCCGAGTTGAGGCCGACGCGGATCTGGACCTCCACGCCCGTGCGAGCGGCGCGTCTCGCTCCGCGTAGCGCTTGAGCGACTCCTGCATCCGCAGCGCGGCGTAGCAGGCGCGCACGGCGTGATCCTCGTGGGCCAGCGGCGCGCCGAACAGCGCCATGATGCCGTCGCCCATCACCTGGTTCACCGTGCCCTCGTAGCGGTGCACGGCCTCCATCATGCGTTCGAGCACGGGGTCGAGGAGCTTGCGCGCCTCCTCGGGATCGCGGTCGGCGAGCAGCTCCATCGAGCCCTTGAGGTCGGCGAAGAGCACGGTGACCTGCTTGCGCTCGCCTTCCAGGGCGGCCTTGGAGGTGAGGATCTTCTCGGCGAGGTGCTTCGGCGTGTAGCTCTCAGGAGAGGCGAGCTTGGAGGGGGACGCGAGGCTGGCCGCGGCGGGTTGGATCAGCGCCTCACCACACTTCCGGCAGAACTTCGCGCCTGCCCGATTGGCCTCGCCGCAGCTCGGGCACGTGGCTTCGACGCGAGCCCCGCACTCGTCGCAGAAGGTGGCGTCGGCGGGATTGTCGTGCTGGCAGCGGCCGCACTTCATCCCGGGTCTCCCAGCGATTGCATGATCCACACGGTACGCCGAGACTAGTTCGTGGACCTCAGCGGGTCAAGGCACTGAAAGGCGACGGCCCGAGAATCCACGCCCGTATCACGGCGTCCGCATCAAGGGGACCACGTCCGGGCGGAGCCCACGGCGATCAGCGTGCGGTGGGATCGATCCAAGACGGCGCAGACGATGTAGGCGAGGGGCAACGGCCGGCTCAGAATCTCGACTCGTCTCGAAGCGAGACCAGCGCTCGTTCCATTGCACCGATGTAGCCACGCACGCGGTCGCGTATCGCCCGCGCCACCGCCTCGTTGTAGGCGTGGGAGGTCTCGTTGCGGGCCCGCAGCATATCGAGCCAGAGGGTCTCGTCGTCGATCCAGCCGGCAGCGTAGGCGCCCCGGAGCGCTTCTCGCGGAGTGCCGGTCTCGACGCCCTCGATGGCCAGGCGGCGCTTCATGGACTTCCAGAAGAGCTCGATCGTGAACTCGAAGCGCTGGATGGTGCCATCCAGGGCGAGAGGGTTGGTCGGCGGCTCGGCAATAGCCTCCTTGAGTCGCTCGAGGGCTCGGCCAAGCTGATCGAGCGTGCGACGAAGCTCAGCGCTCGTAGAGCACCACCCCTTCGCGGCGGACGCGGTCGGCCAGCTCTGGAGGGGCTTCATCGAGGCGCACGAGATCGATGCGAAGCAACGTCTCCGCTTCGTCGGCCGCATCGCAGAGCGCGATCCACGTCCTCCGGTCGGCGTGGGGGGCTTCGATGGCGAGGTCGACATCCGAGCGCGGCCGATGGTCGCCCCGAGCGCGCGAGCCGAACAGCCACACCCGGCGGACCTGGGGGTGAGCGCCTATCTCTTCGACGAGACGATCGATCGCAGGAGAAACCATCGCGAGCGACGCCACGCGATACAGTCTAT
>CAVUME010000012.1:0-168041 GCA_963742395.1 uncultured Solirubrobacteraceae bacterium
TCTCGATACCTCTCGCGCAGCGCGGTCCCGGGAGCCACCATCTCCAGCGCGCGAACGAGCTTTGGCTCCTGCCTCGACTCGATGTCGTGTACGTCTTCAGATCGAGTCGCTGCCATGCTCATCTGATTCTAGCGCGGTTCGTCGAAATACGCCTTCCTACAGGGCTTTTCGGGCCCCGGACCGCCCTGGCGGCCGTTTTCGCTCCGTGGCGCGGGCTCGGTCAGTCCGATACGAGCCGCAACTCGAGGCGGTTGCCAAACGGGTCGTCGACGTAGAAGCGCAGCACCCCCGGGAGATCTTCGTCCCAGCGCGCCGGATGCCCGGCCGCCTCCAGGCGCGCGGCGAGGGCCTTCAACTCGGCGACCGAGTCCACCGCGAGCCCGGGGTGCGCCTTGAGCGCCGGCGCGAACTCGCGCTCGATGCCGATGTGCAGCTCGCGGCCGTCGGGCATCCGAAACCAGGCGCCGCCGCGCGCCAGCACCGGCGCCGGCTTGGGCATCTCGCGCAGTTGGAGTAGCTCGCCGTAGAAGGCGCGAGCAGCCTCCTCGCAGCCCGGCGGCGCCGCGATCTGGACGTGGTCGAGACCGACGATCACGGTTTCAGGCTAACGGCGCGCGCCAAGGGCAGGCGCTCTACGCCGCGCGTGCGACCGGGACCGCTCGAGGCAGCGCCGCGGCGAGCGCAGCCCGCAGCGTGGGCACGCCGGTCGCGTCGCTGCCCTCCGGCGTCACGACCGTCTCCAGACCGAAGCGGCGAGCCTCGGCGATGCGCCGGTCGGGATGCGCAACCCACCGCAGCTCACCCGTGAGCCCGAGCTCGCCGAATGCGGCAAGCGGCCGTGACCCCTCGCCGCCGCCGAGCGCTGCGCCCCGAGCGGCGCTCGCGACCGCCAGCGCGATCGCGAGGTCGGCGCCCGGCTCGTCGACGCGCACGCCGCCGACGACGTTGACGAAGACGTCCGAACCGCCGAGCGCGACACCGCCGTGGCGCGTCAGCACGGCGAGCACGAGCGCGAGGCGGTTGCGGTCGATGCCGTTGCAGACTCTCCGGGGAGGCACCAGCTCGGATGAGGTCACGAGCGCCTGCACCTCGACCAGCAACGGGCGGGTGCCCTCCATCGAGACGGCATGACGCTGCCCGGACGCGGGTCGCCTCCGACACGAAGCGCGCGGAGGGTCCAGCACCTCCTCCATCCCGCGCTCGCTCATCTCGAAGATGCCCACCTCATTGGTGCTGCCGAAGCGGTTCTTGATCCGCTCGCACCGTGCGGTAGCTGCGTCGCGCTCGCCCTCCATCGCAGCACGCAGTCCACGAGGTGCTCGAGCACGCGCGGCCCGGCGATCGCCCCGTCCTTCGTGACGTGACCGACGGGATCACAGGCGATCGGCGCCGCTTCGCCACGCCGACGATGCGTCGGCGGCGACCTCGCGCACCTGGGCCACGGAGCCTGCTGCGCCGAGGGAGAGCTCGCGCGCAGTCGAGCGTCTGCACCGAGTCGATCACGCAGACGTCGGGGGTTCTCGCGCTCCAGCAGCGAGACGACGGCGTCGAGGTCGGTCTCGGCCAGGCGGGGCCGGCACTGCCAGCGCGGAGCCGGCGCAGCCGCTGTGCGCGCAGCGCAACCTGCGCGGTCGATTCCTCGCCCGAGACGTAGAGCGTGCCAGCCCCAACCGCGCCAGGTGCCGAGCACCTGAGGTGAGCGTCGACTTGCCTATGCCCGGCGCCGCCGATCAGGATCACCGAGCCCGGGACTATGCCGCCGCCGAGTACGCGGTCGAGCTCGCCGATGCCGGTCGCAAGCCGCGGCACCTCGGGCGCGCGCACGCGCATCACCCAGCGGAACCGGCGCCACCGAGCCAGGACCGCCGCCGGCGCCACGCCGCGGCGCAGACCGCTCGCGCACCTCCTCGACGAGCGTGTTCCACTCGCCACAGCCGGGACAGCGCCCATGCCACCGCGGCTCCTCGTGGCCACACGCGGAACAGACGTGATGTGAGCTCGAGCGCGCCAAGCGTGCGACTCTACGGATCGACTGGGACGTTATCCGCCCAGCTGATGCGCGAGCGCACGCTGCTGCACCGGACCGGTCCCGCCACCCCCGCGGCGCGAGACACGGACCGGATCAGAACCCGTGGTGAACGGCCTCGACGTTGTTCCCGTCAGGGTCAAGGACGAACGCCGCGTAGTACGTCGCGTGGTATTGCGGGCGCAGGCCCGGGGCCCCATTGTCGCGTCCGCCAGCCGCAAGCGCGGCGGCGTGAAAGGCATCGACGACACCGCGATCCGCAGCGGCCATGGCAATGTGCAGCGGCTCGCCCGGCGGCGTACCTGCGGAGATCCAGATGTCCTCGCTGCCCTCCGGACCGTAGCCGAAGCCGCCATGAGCGCTGACCTCCCGCGCACCCCAGGGCGCCAGAGCCCCGACGTAGAAGCGCCTGCTGGCCGCGAGGTCGGACACCTCGAAGGCGACATGATCGAGAAACCGCGCCACCACCGCCCACATGATGCAGAATCGCGATCGGCGTCGCCAGGCACATCCGCGGGTATCGTGCTCATCGCAATGCCGCCACGCTGGCGAAGCAGGATTCGGGAAGAGCGCTTCACCCCAGGCGCACACGGCCGACCTGCGCTGCTCCTTCTGCGGCAAGCCCCAGACTCAGGTCAGAAAGCTCATCGCCGACCAACCGAGTCACGATCTGCAACGAGTGCGTCGCGCTATGCGGCGAAATCATCGCCGAGGACCAACCGAGCCCGCCGGACCCCGACATCCCCGCCTAGACGTGGACGTCAGCCGCGACCACAAGCGCCAAGACATCAACATAAGCCGGCAACACGCGCCAAGACTTCAATCACGGCCGGCCAACCACCGCAAAGACGTGGACGTCAGCAGGCCGCCGACACCCGAAGGCGCGCAGCCGTCTGTCGCGAAGCGACAGCGGCGAGCGCCCTAATAGCCGGCCACCAGCCGCCGACACCCGGACCTCAGCCGGCCAACCACCGCCGACACGTGAACATCAGCCGGCGAACCACCGCCAAGACGTGGACGTCAGCCGGCCACCCCACAAGCAGGCGCGCAGGTGTTCGTTGCAAAGCAACGAACACCGAGCACCCCTATTCCTCAGGCAACGAATCCGGAACGACGTCCTCGCCGAGCACCTCGTGGACCCCGTCGTCGAGCCCCTCGTGCGCGGGCGCGTCGTCGGAGACCTCGGCGTCGACCTCGCCTTCGGCGCCGCCGGCGCCGACGGCGACCGGCGTCTTCGCCTTCTTGGGCTTGACGATCGTCGAGGCGCACCTCAGAGTCGTCGCCCTCGGGACTCCTCGGCGGCCGGCGGCTCCGCGGGCGGGGCCTCGGCCTCCGCGTCCGGCTCCGCGTCGGCGGTGCCTTCGGCGCCGACCGCCACCGGGGTCTTCTGCTTCTTGGGCAGCACGATCGAGAGGCGCACCTCGCCGGCGTTCTCGCCCTCGTCGGGGTCCACCACCACGGTCGCCCCGGGGGTCAGCTCCTCGCGCAGCACGAAGTCGGCGAGCGGGTCCTCGATGTAGCGCTGAATCGCCCGGCGCAGCGGACGTGCCCCCATCGACGGATCCCAGCCCTTTTCGACGAGCAGGTCCTTGGCCGGCTCGGTCAGCTCGAGCTGGAGCTCGCGCTCGGCCATCGACTCGCGGATCCGCAGCAGCAGCAGCTCCACGATCTGCTTGATCTCCTCCTTCTGCAGCTTGTGGAAGACGATCACGTCGTCGATGCGGTTGAGGAACTCCGGCCGGAAGACTTTCTTGAGCTCGCCCATGATCCGGTTCTTCATGTCCTCGTAGGTGATCCCGGTCTCGTCGTCGGAGACGGCGAACCCGAGCGGCGTGTTGCGGGCGATCTCGGCCGCGCCGATGTTCGAGGTCATGATCACGATCGCGTGGCGGAAGTCCACCGTGCGCCCCTGGGCGTCGGTCAGGCGGCCGTCCTCGAGGATCTGCAGCAGGATGTTGAAGACGTCGGGGTGGGCCTTCTCGATCTCGTCGAGCAGCAGCACGCTGTAGGGCTTGCGCCGCACGGCCTCGGTCAGCTGGCCGCCCTCGTCGTAGCCGATGTAGCCCGGGGGCGAGCCAACCAGACGCGAGACGGCGTGCTTCTCCATGTACTCGGACATGTCGATTCGGATCAGGGCGTCGTCGTCGCCGAACAGGAACTCCGCCAGCGTGCGGGCGAGCTCGGTCTTGCCCACGCCGGAAGGCCCGAGGAAGATGAACGACCCGGTCGGCCGCTTGGGGTCCTTCAGGCCCGCCCGCGAACGCCTGATCGCCTTCGAGATCACCTCGATCGCGGGGTGCTGTCCGATCACGCGCTTGTGGAGTTCGTCCTCCATGCGCATCAGCTTCTGCGTCTCGGCCTCGGTCAGCTTGAAGACCGGGATGCCGGTCCACATCGAGACGATGTCGGCGATCTCCTCCTCGCCGATCGAGGGCCGCTCGCCGGACTCACCCGATTCCCAGGCCTGCTCGAGCTCGCGTTTCTTCTGCGTCAGCTTGCGCTCCTTGTCGCGCAGGGCCGCCGCCTTCTCGAACTCCTGGGCCTCGATCGCGGCCTCCTTGTCGCGGCGCGTGGTCTCGACTTCGCTCTCGAGCTCGCGGTTGGCCGGCGGGGAGGTCATCGACTTGATCCGCATCCGCGAGGCGGCCTCGTCGATCAGGTCGATCGCCTTGTCGGGCAGGAAGCGGTCGGAGATGTAGCGGCTCGCCAGTTCGCCGGCTGCGCGCAGCGCCTCGTCGGTGATCTGAACCTTGTGGTGCTGCTCGTAGCGGTCGCGCAGGCCACGCAGGATCTCCACCGTCTGGTCGATCGTGGGCTCGTCCACGCGGATCTGCTGGAAGCGGCGCTCCAGGGCGGAGTCGCGCTCGAGGTACTTGCGGTACTCGTCCAGGGTCGTGGCGCCGATCGTCTGCAGCTCGCCGCGGGCGAGCGCCGGCTTCAGGATCGAGGCGGCGTCGATCGCGCCCTCGGCGGCACCCGCACCGACGAGGTTGTGGAGCTCGTCGATGAACAGGATGATGTCCCCGCGCTGGGTGATCTCCTTCATCACCTTCTTCAGGCGCTCCTCGAACTCGCCGCGGTACTTCGACCCGGCCACCAGCGCCGCCAGGTCGAGCGTGTAGATCTGCTTGTTCTTGAGCAGCTCGGGCACCTCGGAGCTCGTGATCCGCTGCGCCAGCCCCTCCACCACGGCGGTCTTGCCCACGCCGGGCTCGCCCACGAGCACGGGGTTGTTCTTCGTGCGCCGGGAGAGGATCTGCATGATCCGCTCGATCTCGGTCTCGCGCCCCACGCACGGGTCGAGCTTCGATTCGGCGGCCAGCTTGGTCAGGTTGCGCCCGAACTGGTCGAGCAGCTTGGACGACTTCTTGCCCTCGCCCGGGGCGCCTGCACCTCCGCCTCCGCCGCCGGACTGCCCCTGGCGGCGTCCGCCGGGACCGGACAGCATGCGGATGACCTCGTTGCGGATCTTCTCGGAGTCGGCGTCGAAGTCGAGCAGGATGCGCGCCGCCACGCCCTCGTTCTCGCGCACCAGCCCGAGCAGGATGTGCTCGGTGCCGATGTAGTTGTGGCCGAGGCTGAGGGCCTCGCGCAGGGCCAGCTCGAGCACCTTCTTGGCGCGGGGCGTGAACGGGATCTGACCGGAGGTGACCTCCTCGCCGGAGCCGACGATGCGAACCACCTGGGCGCGCACCCGCTCGACGGTGATGTCGAGGCTCTCGAGCACGCGGGCTGCCAGGCCCTCCTCCTCACGCAGCAGCCCGAGCAGGATGTGCTCGGTGCCGATGTAGTTGTGCTTGAGAGTCCGGGCCTCCTCCTGAGCCAGGACGACCACTTGGCGGGCCCGTTCTGTGAATCGCTCGAACATGCTGTGATTCCTTCCTGCTAGGACGGCGCCTCGGTGGAGATGTGGTCCCGTTTCAGCTCGGGCCTCAGTCTACCAACCGGCTTCCCCGCTTTTCTCGGCTTCATCGGCACCGCAGGGTGTCCGCTTGACCGCTCACAGTCGCCTGTCAGCCGCCAAATGCGGGCCTTTCAGCCGCGTAGTGCGGGAAACAGGACGACCTCGCGGATCGAGTCCCGGCCCGTCAGCAGCATCACGAGGCGGTCGATCCCGAGGCCCACCCCGCCGGCCGGCGGCATTCCCTGCTCGAGCGCCTCCACGAAGCCCTCGTCGTAGGGCTGGGACTCCTCGCTCGCCCTGCTCCTGCAGGCGCTGCTGGGCCTCGAAGCGCTCGCGCTGGATGTCGGGGTCGGTGAGCTCGCTGAAGGCGTTGGCGATCTCCATCCCGCCCGGCGAACGCCTCCCAGCGCTCGACCAGGCCCGGCTGCTCGCGGTGGGCCCGCGCGAACGGAGACAGCTCGACCGGGTAGTCGAGCACGAAGGTGGGCTGCTGCAGGCGGGGCTCGACGTACTTGGAGAGCAGGTCGTCGGCCATCTGCCCCCAGCTCGCCCCCTCGACCTTCACCTCCAGCCCGCGGGCGCTGATCTGCCCGGCCAGCGCGGATGCCTCGCGGTCGGCGCCCAGCTCGATGCCGGTGGCCTCGGCGACCGCCTCGAAGAACGTCACCCGCCGCCACGGGGAGGCGAAGTCGAGCTCGCCCTCGTAGGCGACGGCGGCGGCGGCCCGGCGCACGATCTCCTGAAGGCGCTCGGCCTCGCTGCGGTAGTCCGCGTAGGCCTCGTACCACTCGACCATCGTGAACTCGGGGTTGTGCTTGGTCGAGAGGCCCTCGTTGCGGAAGTCCTTGCCGAGCTCGTACACGCGCTCCAGCCCGCCCACCAGCAGGCGCTTGAGGTAGAGCTCGGTCGCGATCCGCAGGTACAGGTCGCGGTCGAGGGCGTTGTGGTGGGTCGTGAACGGCCGCGCCAGGGCGCCGCCGTAGAGCGGCTGCAGGACCGGCGTCTCGACCTCCACGAAGCCGTTCTCGTCCAGGTAGGAGCGCACCGCCGAGATGATCCGGGCGCGGTCGATGAACAGCCGTCGGGTGGGCTCGTTGGCGATCAGGTCGAGCTCGCGCCGGCGCAGGCGCGTCTCGACGTCGCTGAGCCCGTGGTGCTTCTCCGGGGGCGGGCGCAGGGCCTTGGCGAGCACCACGAAGGAGTCCACCCGCAGGGTCAGCTCGCCGTGGCGGCTGCGCAGGGGGGCTCCGTCGACGCCGATCAGATCGCCGCTGTCGAGCGTCGTCAGACGCTTGAAGACGTCCTTGCCGAGCACGTCCTGGCGGGCGTGGAGCTGGATCTTGCCGGTGCGGTCGACGAGGTCCAGGAAGCCCGCCCTGCCGCCCCGGCGGATCGCCAGGATGCGCCC
The DNA here is from genome assembly GCA_963742395.1 of uncultured Solirubrobacteraceae bacterium. Lineage (GTDB taxonomy): Bacteria > Actinomycetota > Thermoleophilia > Solirubrobacterales > Solirubrobacteraceae > Palsa-744. The sequence continues at coordinate 7,339 of CAVUME010000012.1, forward strand.
GGCCACGCGGTGGCGGTCGTCGGTCTCCTCGCCGGTCTGCAGGTGCTCGTAGTCCGCCAGCACCCGCTCGATCGGCTCGACGTCCGCGAACTCGTAGGGGAAGGACTCGGCGTCGGACTCCCGCAGCCGCTGCCCCTTCGCGCGGCGCTCCTCGATCAGCTCCTGCAGGCCGTGACGTCCCGGCTCGCCGGTCGCTGGCGGCTGCTCGGTTGCGCCCATGCCGGGGCGAGCCTACTCGAGGCCGACGTCGATCTTGGTGATCTTGAGCTTGCGCGCGGGGCCCCGCGGGACCTTCACGGCGACGATGTCGTTGCGCTTGTGCCCGAGCAGGGCGCGGCCAACCGGGGACTCGTTGGAGAGCTTGTGCTGGTCGGGCTTGGACTCGGCCGAGCCGACGATCGTGTACTTCACCGACTTGCCGGTCTTCTCGTCCTTGACGTGCACCACCGAGCCGATCTGGACCACGTCGGTGGACAGGTCCTTGGCCTCGATCACGCTCGCCATCCGCAGCTTCTCCGCCAGCTGGGCGATACGGGCCTCGAGCATCGCCTGCTCGTTCTTGGCGTCGTCGTACTCGGAGTTCTCGGCGATGTCGCCGAACTCCCGCGCCTCCTTGATCCGTTCGGCGACCTCGCGGCGCTTCTCCGTCTGGAGCACGTCGAGCTCGTCTTTGAGCTTCTGCAGGCCTTCGGGAGTGAGGATTACGTCTTTCGGCATTCGAGCCTCGCTAGCGAGTTGTTGCGCCCGCGGCGGGGGACACAAAAACCCCGCTCTTGCGAACGGGGCCGTCGGCCGCGGGGCCCTTCAGCGGCGCAGCAGTATAGCGCCCCCCTGGGCGGGGTCCCGGGCGCGGCGCGGCACCTCGGAGAGAGCCCCCGCGGGCCTCGGGCGAGCGTTGCTGCGGGGGCTCGGGCAACCGCCGCCGCGGGACCTCAGGCGACCGCCGCCGCGGGCTGGACGGCGTCGCTCAGCAGCGCCTGTGCGTGCTCCAGGGTGGGGGCCCGCTGGAGCTCCTCCTGAAGGGCCCGGGCGGGCCCCGGGGCGAGCCCGAGGCGCTCCACGAACCACGGGTAGAACTTGCGCGCGTAGCGGGCGCCCCGCTCGGGCCCGAGGTGCTCGCCGGCGCGCGCCATCGTCCACTCGAGCTCGCGACGGACCTCCTCGGGGCTCGGCCGGTGCTCCTCGCCGCTGAGCAGCTCGCGGAACAGCCACGGGTTGCCGAGCACGCCGCGGGCGAGCATCACGGCCGTGACGCCCGGTCCGCTGGAAGGCCGCGCGAACCTCGTCGGCCTCGTTCAGGCCGCCGGTCAGGATCACCGGCGCGGGCAGGCTGCGCGACAGCTCCGCGACCAGCTCGTAGTCGGGTGTGCCCTTGTGCTGGACGGCCGCCGGGCGCGCGTGGAAGGCGATCGCGGCGACGCCGGCCTCGTCCACCAGCCGGTGGGCCAGCTCGACAGCCACGCGTGTCTCCGGCGCGCATCCCCGAACGCAGCTTGGCGGTCACCGGGGGCGGCGCCGAGGGTCGCGCTTCGGAGACCCCCTGGACGGCCGCCGAGGCGACCGCAAGGGCGCGCTCGGGGTCACACAGCAGGGCCGCACCGGCGCCGGTCTTGGCGACCTTCGGGACAGGGCATCCCATGTTGATGTCGATCGCGTCCGCCCCCACGGCGGCCACGTAGGCGGCCGCGGAGCGCATCATCTCGGGGTCCTCGCCGAACAGCTGGATCGCCACCGGCCCGCCCTCGCGCTCGCGCGGATCGATGCGCAGCATCTCCTCGCAGGTCTTGCGGTTGCGGTAGTGGATGGCGTGGGTGGAGACCATCTCCGAGACCGCCATGCCGGCGCCGTAGCGCTTGGCCTGCAGGCGCACGAACCAGTTCCCGATGCCGGCCAGCGGCGCCAGCATCACGCGGTTCGGGACCTCCAGGGGTCCGAGCTTCCAGCCTTCCCGCAGCGTGCGCTCGCTCGCCATCTCCTGCATTGTGACTAGGAGTTGCGCTCGTGCAGCAGGCGCAGGCCGGTCAGCGTGAGCAGTTCGTCGACCTCCTCGATCTCCTCGCTGAACGGGCACCACCAGCGACGCCAGCCCGCCGGTGGCGATCACCGGGGCACGTTCCCCGAGCTCGTCGAACAGGCGCCGCAGGATCGCGTCGATCGCGCCGGCGTAGCCGTATACGACCCCCGAGCGGATCGCGTCGATCGTGTTCTTGCCGATCACGCTGCGCGGTGGCGCGAGGTCCACCTTCGGCAGCCTCGCCCCCCGCTCCGAGAGGGCTTCGAGGGAGATCTCGATGCCCGTCATCAGCGAGCCGCCGAGGTACTCGCCCTCGCGGGAGACGACGTCGAAGGTGGTGGCGGTGCCGAAGTCCACGCACACGGCCTGGCCGCCGAAGCGCTCCCGGATGGCGACCGCGTTGACGAGCCGGTCGGCGCCGATCTCCCTCGGGTTGTCGTAGCGGATCGCCATGCCGGTGCGGGTGCCCGGACCGACCGCCAGCATCTCGTGGCCCAGGTAGCGGCGCGCCATCTCGGTCCACTCCGGCTCCAGCTGGGGCACCGTGGAGGAGACGATCGAGGCGTCGCAGCTCGCGTGAACGAGCAGCCCCTCAGCTCGAGCAGGTTGCGCAGCGCCGCCCCGAGCTCGTCGGCCGTGGACTGGCGCACGGTGGCGAAGCGCCAGTGCTCGACCAGGCGCTCGCCCTCGAAGGCGCCGAAGTGCGTCTGGGTGTTGCCGACGTCCACGGCCAGGAGCATCGGCGCCCATTATGCTCGGCGCCCCGATGCCCGCGAGCGCACCCAAGCTCTACGTGGTCCCCGCCTCGCATCCGTGCGCGGCCGTGGAAGCCGCGCTCGAGCTCAAGGGGATCGACTACAAGCGGGTCGAGCTGCTGCCGCTCTCGCAGGTGCTGGTGGGCCCGCTGCTCTACGGCGGGGTGACCGTGCCCGGGATGCGCGTGGACGGCGCAGCGGCTGGCCGGCTCGCGGGCGATCATGCACCGCGATCGACGAGCTCGCGCCCGAGCCCCCGCTGCTGCCGGCGCCCGGGGACGCCCGCTACGCCCGCGTGCTGGAGGCCGAGCGCTGGGGCGATGAGGTCTTCCAGGCCGTACCCCGCAGGCTGATCGACGCCGCCTTCCTGCGCAACCCGCGCGCGATGGAGAGCTACGCCGACCCCGACGAGCTGCCCCTGCCGCTGTGGATGCTGCGCCCCACCCAGCCGCTGATCGCCCGCGCGATGGCGATGCGCAACAAGGCCACGCGACGAGAACGCCCGGGCCGACCTGATGGGGCTGCCCGCCCAGCTGCAGCGGATCGACGACTGGATCGACGACGGCCTGCTGGGCGGCGAGATGCCGAACGCCGCCGACCTGCAGATCGGCTCCACGATCCGCCTGCTGGTGAGCATCGGCGACGTGCGCCCGCTGATCGAGGGCCGCGCGGCCGCCGGCCTGAGCCGCTACTTCCCGCCGCTGCGCGGCGAAGTCCCGCCGGGCGCGCTGCCGGCGGAGTGGATGCCCGGCGCCCGCCGAGGCCTAGGCGAGCATGCCCGCCGCGACGCGGGCCGGCTCGCGCCCGCCCTCAGGCGCCCGGCAGCTCCAGCGGCGGACCCGCCCAGACGACGCCCTCGCTCACGTCGAGCGCGGCGAGGGCGTCGGCCAGGCGCTCGCCGGCCGGGGTCGCTCAGCCCGAGGTCGAGCTCGAGGGCCGGGATCAGCACGAAGCGCCGCGCCAGCAGCTGCTCGTGCGGGAGCGTCATCAGCTCGTGGCGCAGCTCCTCCTCACCCAGCAGCAGGATGTCGATGTCGATCGTCCGCGGCCCGTGGCGGCGCTCGTCGCCGCCGCGCCCGAGCCGGCGCTCGAGCTCCTTGACGGCGCCGAGCAGCTCCAGCGGCTCCAGCGTCGGTGCGGACCCGCAGGCAGGCGTTGAGGAAGCTGCGCTGGTCGAGCACCTCGCCCACCGGGTCGGTGTCGTAGGTGGAGGAGCTCGCCAGCACCTCCACGCCGGCGCCGGGTAGCGCCAGGACCGCAGCCTGCAGGTGGGTGCGGCGCTCGCCGACGTTGGAGCCGAGCCCGAGCAGTCCCGTCCTCGCGACGCGCTCGCGGGCGCGCGGGCACGGGCACCTCGGGGGCCTCAGTCCCGGCTCGTCTGCAGGCCGGCCGCGGCGGCCTTCTCGCCCATCGCCTGGGCGAACGGCACCAGCCCGGAGAGCGGGCGGATGAAGACGGTGAAGTCGCTGATCAGGCCGTCCTCGTTGAAGCGCAGCAGGTCGATGCCCTCGAGCTCGCGGTTGCCGACGCTGGCGCGGAACACGAGCGCCTCGGCGCCGTCGACGGTGAGCTCGTCGGTGTAGCGGAAGTCTCCGAAGGTCTGCGACACGAGTTCCAGCAGGCGGGTGACGTCCTCGCGCCCGAGGAACGGGTGGAAGGTGACCGGGCTGTGGAAGCACGACGTCCTCCGCCAGCTGCGCGGAGATCGCCTCGATGTCCATGCGCTCGACGGCGGCGCGGAAGGCGGAGGCGCTCATTGGGCTTCCCGCCAGACCTCGACCGAGACTTCGTCCACGCTCAGCGCGATCGGCGGCTCGGGCTTGGAGGCCTTGACCCACACGCCTTCGAGCTCGTAGTCGGCCAGCAGCCGGTCGGCGATCGTGCTGCAGAGCCGCTCGAGCGTGCGGTGGGAGCGCTGCTGGGCGAGCAGCGCCACGGTGTTGCAGACCTCGGCGTAGTCGACCGTGTCCTCGATCGAGTCGGTCACGGTGGCGTCGCTCTCGCCGACGTCCAGGCGCAGGTCGATCACCAGCCGCTGGCCGATCTCGCGCTCGGCCTCGGTGAGCCCGTGGTGGGTGTACAGCGACAGTCCGCTGATCTCGACGGTGACCGACTCGGCCGCCTCCTCGCGGTCCTCGTCGATCTCGTGAGCATCCTCGTCGTCCAGATCGTCCCCGCCCTCAAGCGGCTCCTCACCGTCCATCGCCGCCCAACGTAGCAGCCGCCACGGCCAGCGCCTCGGCGACCTCGGCGACCTCGTGGACGCGGAAGATGCTGGCTCCCCGCTCGAGCGCGAGCACGCAGGTGGCGAGCGTTCCGGGCAGCCTGCGATCGGCCGCGAGCGGCTCCGCCAGCCCGTGGGCGCGGGCACCGAGCAGCCCCAGAAAGCTCTTGCGGGAGGTGCCGATCAGGATCGGGCGGCCGAGCGCGCAGCAGCTCGTGCAGGCGCCCGAGCAGGGCGAGGTTGTGCGCGAGCGTCTTGCCGAAGCCGATCCCGGGGTCGAGCATGATCCGCTCCTCGGCGATGCCGGCCGCCACGGCGAACGCCAGGCGCTCGTCCAGGAACGCCTTGACCTCGTCCACCACGTCCCCGCCGTAGCGGGGTTCGCGCTGCATCGTGCGGGGCTCGCCGAGCATGTGCATCAGGCAGCACTCGACCCCGCTGGCGGCCACCAGCCCGGCCATCTCGGGATCCGCCCGCAGGGCGCTGACGTCGTTGACGATCGTGGCCCCGGCCTCGATCGCGGCGGCCGCGACCGCCGCCTTGGCGGTGTCGATCGACAGCCGCACCCCGAGGTCCGCCCCCGCCAGCGCCTCGAGCACCGGCACCGTCCGGCGCAGCTCCTCCGCGGCCGCCACCGGCTCGGCTCCCGGGCGCGTGGACTCGCCCCCGACGTCGAGGATGTCGGCTCCCTGCGCGGCCAGCAGCGCGGCCGTGCTCGAGCGCCGCCGCGGGCGCCAGGAAGCGGCCCCCGTCGGAGAACGAGTCGGGGGTCACGTTGATGATCCCCATCAGCCGGTAGGGGGCCACGGCGGCGACGCTATCCGTCACGGCCGGCGGGCCCCGGCGGTGCGGCCTCGGCAGGCGCGGCGCATGCGGCAGGGCAGGTGCGGCCTGCGGCAGTGCTGCGGCGCGGCAGGTCGGCGGCTGCGGCAGGAGCCGCTTAGAGCGGCTTGGGCGGCTGCTGTTCGTCCGCGCGCATCTCGGCGGTGCCGCCCGCCAGACCGGGACGCGGCAGCGTCCGCGGGGTCTCGCGCTCGGGTACCCGCTCGCCGACCGGCTCCGGCGCGGAGGGCAGCTGCGGGGTGGATCCCTCGTCGGCGCCGAACACCTCTGTCTCGCTCTTGCCCGCGAGCAGGGCGAGGAACTCCTCCTTCTCGATCGTCTCGCGCTTGACGAGGATCGTGGAGATGTTCGCCAGGTCGTCCTGGTGTTCGGTGAGGATCGCCCGCGCCCGCTGGTGGGCGGACTCGATGATGCGGCGGACCTCGTCGTCGATCTCGCGTGCGATCTCGTCGGAGTAGTCGGGCTCGGTCGAGAACTCGCGGCCGAGGAACGGCTGGCCGTGGTCGTGACCGAATACCCGCGGGCCGAGCTTCTGGCTCATGCCGAAGCGCATCACCATCTGCTTGGCGGTGGCGGTGACCTTCTCGATGTCGTTGGAGGCGCCGGTCGTGATCTCGCCGAAGGTGATCTCCTCGGCGGCGCGCCCGCCGAGGGTCATCGCCATCGCGTCCTCGAGCTCCGCCCGGGTGGTCAGGAAGCGGTCCTCCTGGGGCATCGAGATCGTGTAGCCGAGCGCCTGGCCACGCGAGATCACGGAGATCTTGTGGACCGGGTCGGAGTGCTCCAGGAAGTGCCCCACGAGCGCGTGGCCCATCTCGTGGTAGGCGGTGATCAGGCGCTCTTTCTCGCTCATCACGCGCGTCTTCTTCTCGGGGCCGGCGATCACGCGCATGATCCCCTCCTCGAGCTCTTCCTGGCCGATTTCGCGCTTGCCGGTGCGGGCCGCCAGCAGCGCGGCCTCGTTGATCAGGTTCGACAGGTCGGCGCCGGTGAAGCCGGGGGTCTGGCCGGCGAGGGCGTCGATGTCGATCACCTTCGCCAGCGGCTTGCCGCGGGTGTGGACCTCGAGGATCTTCGCGCGGCCCTTGCGGTCGGGGCGGTCCACCGCGATCTGGCGGTCGAAGCGCCCGGGGCGCAGCAGCGCCGGGTCGAGGATGTCGGGCCGGTTGGTGGCCGCGATCATGATGATGTTGTCCTTCGCCTCGAAGCCGTCCATCTCGACGAGCAGCTGGTTGAGCGTCTGCTCGCGCTCGTCGTGGCCTCCGCCGAGCCCGGCGCCGCGATGGCGCCCGACGGCGTCGATCTCGTCCATGAAGATGATGCAGGGGCTGTTCTGCTTGGCCTGCTCGAACAGGTCCCGCACGCGGGAGGCGCCGACGCCGACGAACATCTCCACGAAGTCCGAGCCGGAGATCGAGAAGAACGGCACGCCCGCCTCGCCGGCGACCGCCCGCGCCAGCAGCGTCTTGCCGGTGCCGGGTGGCCCGTACAGGAGCACCCCGGTTGGGATCCTCGCCCCCAGCGCCTGGAACTTCTTCGGATTCTCGAGGAATTCCTTGATCTCGTGGAGCTCCTCGACCGCCTCGTCCACGCCGGCCACGTCCCGGAAGGTGATCTTCGGCGAATCGGCCGACATGCGCTTGGCGCGTGACTTGCCGAACGACATCACTTTCGAGCCCCCGCCCTGGACCTGGTTCATCAGGAAGATCCAGAACCCGAAGAACAGGACGAACGGGATGATGTATGTCAGCAGCGAGAGCAGCGCGCTGCTCTTTTCCGATTCGATGCTGTAGGAGACCCCGTAGTTGTGGAGTTCTTTGATCAGTTCGGGGGCGGCGGCTTCGACGTACCCGCCTTCCCAGGTTTCTTTGTTCTTGAGCTTGACTTCGAGCGCTTTGCCCTTGTTCTTGAACTGCACCGACTGGACTTCGCCGTTCGGCAGTTCCTTCGAGATCAGCGTCTGGTAGCTGTGGGGCCGCGAGTGGGACGGGCCCGGATTGACCAGTTTCACCGCCAGGAATGCCAGCACGACCACGATCAAGATCGGGAATGCTGCGCTCTTGAAGAAGCGGCTCATTTGCAGGGTCCTCGGTGTTCGGGGGCCGTCCAGACGCTCGGACGACCGGCCACCTAGCCTACCACGGCATCCCCTGATTTCTTGGGGGTGCAGGAGCCCCGCCGGGCCCCCGCCGGCGGCCCCGTCAAGAGGACTCGAGGACCGCCACGAAGGGCAGGTTGCGGTACTGCTCGACGTAGTCGAGGCCGTACCCGACGACGAAGCGGTCGGGGATCTCGAAGCCGACGTAGCGGCTCGGGAGGTCGACCTTGCGGCGGGCCGGCTTGGTCAGCAGGGCGCACACCTCGAGGCTGCGGGGGTTGCGCGAGCCGAGGTTGCGCAGCAGGTACTGCAGCGTCAGACCGGAGTCGACGATGTCCTCGACGATCAGCACGTCCCGACCTTCGATGGCGGCGTCGAGGTCCTTCAGGATCCGGACCACGCCGGAGGAGTCGGTCGCCGAGCCGTAGGAGGCGACGGCCATGAAGTCCACCTCGACCGGGATGTCGATGTAGCGCATCAGGTCGCTCAGGAAGAAGACGGCGCCCTTCAGCACCCCCACCAGCAGCAGCGAGCGGCCCGCGTAGTCGCGCGAGATCTGCTCCCCCAGCTCGGCCACCCGCCGGCGCAGATCCTCCTCGCCGACGAGCGTCTCGCCCAGGGTGGGCGGCGTGAGACGCGCGCGAGCGTGGCCACCCGAGGCAGTCTAACCCTGCCGCGGCGGCAGCTTGACCATCTTCAACACGCCTTCCTGGACGACCGCCCCGACCCCGCCTCCGATGTGCAGCTCGGCCCGCCCGCCGCGCTCGTCGAGCTCGAGGATCTCGCCCACGCGGCTGCCGGCCTGGGGCACGTAGGTGCCGGCCGCGGTCTCGGCCAGGTGCATCACCACCATCCGCGCGAGGGCCGCCGGGAGCCCGCGCAGGCGGGCCGTCTCGATGCTGCCGGCGCCGTCGAGCTCCGCCGCCACGAGACCATCGAGCAGCTCGGTCTCCTCGCGCAGCAGCGCGGCCGTGCGCAGCAGGTTCGACTCCGCCGCCGGGTGGACCGCCCGCAGCGCCGGCAGGACCCCGTCACGCACACGCGTGCGGGCGAAGCGCTCGTCGCTGTTGCTCTCGTCCTCGCGCCAGGGCAGGCCGCGCTCGCGGCAGTAGGCCGCCGTCTGCTCGCGTGAGACCCCCAGCAGGGGACGCACCAGGCGCCCCTCCCTCGCGGGCATCCCCAGCAGCGCGCGGCGTCCCGGCGAGGCCGCCAGCCGGTAGACGATCGTCTCGACCTGGTCGCTGGCGGTGTGCCCGGTGGCGATCAGGGCGTCCCGCTCGCCGGCCAGCCGCCCGGCCTCGCGGTAGCGCACCTCCCGCGCCCACGCCTGCAGGTTCCCCGCCTCTCGCGGGCGCTCGCCGGCCGCGGCGTGGACGTGCAGCTCGACGCCCAGCTGCTCGCACTGGCGCCGGCAATGGCGCTCGTCCTCATCGGCGGCTGCCCGCAGCCCGTAGTTGACGTGCAGGGCGCTCACCCGCCCCGGCCCCAGCAGCGTCACGGCGAGGTCGAGCAGGCAGGTCGAGTCGCGTCCACCGGAGAACATCGCCAGCAGCGGCATCGGGGTCGCGATCAGCCCCTCCTCGCGGACACCCTCAAGCAGCTGCTCGGCCCGCACGCGATCACCCCCCGGCAGCGAACACCCGGCTAGTGCTCCGGGCTCGCCACCGTGAACAGCTCGGTGGCGTCGGAGAAGCCCTTCAGGGCCACCTCTCCGATGCGATGGAACTGCAGGCCGTCGCCCCCCATCGCGACGTCGACGACCGGCCGCGTGGCGAGCACCTCGCCACCGGCGGCCCTGGCCACCACGCGGGCGGCCTGGTTGACCTCCCGCCCGTAGTAGTCGCCGTCGCGGTAGAGGACCTCGCCGTAGTGGATCCCGATGCGTGGGGCGGGGTCGCCGGCGACGGTGTCCGACTGCAGCCGCACGGCCCATCCCACGAGCGCCGCGGGATCGTTGCCGATCACCATCACCTCGTCACCCAGCGTCTTGATCACACGGGCGTCGGCCGGCAGGCTCTGGCCGACCGCGTCGACGAAGCGCTCCACGGTCCGGACCGCCTCCTCGTCGCCCCGCTCGACCGTCAGCCGGGCGTAGCCCGCGAGGTCGGCGAACGCGATCGCGACCCGCAGGCGGCCGTCCTGACCGACGCCGTCCCCCAGCTCGGCCTCGACGTGACCGATCAGATCCTGCTCGATGAAGTGGCTCAGCAGGCGGTCGTGGACGTAGCCCAGCAGCGGCACCACGAAGGGGATCAGCTCGCGCACCATCCCTTCCATCTCTTCGCCGATCTCCGCGCTGGGGACGCCCGCCCGCATCAGCGGCTCGTGCACGTACAGGTGGACCAAGCGCACCTCGGCGTCGGCGATCTGCCCGAGCGCCTGGGCGTACACGCGGGCGAGCTGCAGGAAGGCCACCGGCGGCAGCCCCACGTCGAGCATCGTGGCGACGTAGCGCAGCATCTCCACGTCCTCGTCGTTCAACGGCTCGGAGACGAGCGTCGTGAGCCCGAGCGCCGCCAGGATCTGCTGGATCATGCCGGCCTGCAGGCCCGTGCTGCGGGCCACCTGGCGCATGCTGTAGCGGCCCTCGGTGCGGCGCAGGAGATTCTCGATCGGCCCGATCGCCAGCTGGCCGGCGTCGCTGGCCTGCTTGATCTGCTCCAGCGAGTGGCCGCGGGCGCGCAGGCGGGCCACGACCCTCACGTAGGCGGCCGCGGCCAGCGTCCACTGCCCGTCGTAGCCGGGCACGAGCCCTTTCTCGACCCAGCGCCTGACGGTCCCGGAGGAGACCCCGGCACCGGCGGCGACCTGCTCGAGCGTCAGCCGGCCCGCTCCGTTCAGGGGGTCGGAAGCGGCCAACGGCCCTTCTGGTCGCGATCAGGACGTCCGCTATCCCCCATCTACCCTCCAGTCTAGAGTCGCCATCCTGTCGCACGGCGAGCCCCTGCACCTGCGTCCGACCGCCTCGCTGAGCGAGCGGGTCCTGCTGCCCGGCGACCCGGGGCGGGCGCTGATGCTCGCCCAGGCGCTGCTCGAGGAGCCCCGCATGTTCAACCACCACCGCGGCCTGTGGGGCTACACCGGCGCGGCTGCCGATGGCGAGCCGCTCACGATCCAGGCCTCCGGCATGGGCGGCCCCTCGGCCACGATCGTGCTGCAGGAGCTGATCGACCTCGGCGCCCGCCGGGTGATCCGGGTGGGGACCTGCGGGGCCCTGGTCGCAGGGCTCGAGCTCGGCTCGCTGGTGATCGCCGGGGAGGCGATCTGCGCCGATGGAACCTCGCGGGCCCTCGGGGCGGGCCCTCGGGCCGCCGCCGACACCGCCACCACGCAGGCGCTGCAGCGCGCAGCGCCGGAGGCGCGGGTTGGACCGGTGATCAGCGTGGACCTCTTCTACGACGCCGATCTCGCTGCGGCCGACGGAGCCCTGGCGGTCGAGATGGAGGCCGCCGCGCTGTTCGCCCTCGGTGCCCGCGCCGGGATCGCGGTTGGATGCGTGCTGGCGGTGTCCGACACCTTCGGCGACGGTGGCGCCCGTGAGCGAGTCGACGACGACATCCTTCGGGAGAGCGCCGAAGCGATGGGGCGAGCCGCCGTCGGGGCGCTCTCGGAGGACTCCTAGCTGACCGCTTTGGGCCTGGTTCTGCGCGCGGCAGCCGCGGCTTTCGGCGTGCCCGTGCGCGGGGCCGCGCCCGCTTTGGCTTTGCGCGGCGCCGCTTTCGGTTTTGCTTTGCGCGCCGGGGCGACCGTCGGTTTCGCCCTCGGCGCCGCAGCCGCCTTCGGCGCGGCTTTGGGCGGCGGGGCAGCCTTCGGGGTCGTGCTGCTCGCGGTTGGCGCGGAGGCGCCTGGGCCGGCGGGCTCCTGGGCGGCCCGCTGAACCCGCGTCAGCAGCAGGTCGAGCTTGCCCAGCAGGCCGTCGAGCTGGCGCTCGACGCGGTCCAGGCGGGCCTCCAGCTCGGCCGGCGGGCGGCGCTCGGCCAGGCGGGTGCTGTCCAGCCGCTCGACGCCGTCCTCGATCGACTCCAGGCGCTGGGAGAGCGAGCGGATGCGCCGGGTGAGCCGTTCGATGTCGGCGGCGGAGGGGAGGTTGAGCGCGCCCAGCGCGACCTCCTGTGCCTGGGCCGCCTTCTCGCGGGCGTCGAAGGCCCTGCCGATCGCACCGGTGAAGAGCGGGCTTTCGAGCAGTTCCGAGAGCGCCTTGCCGAGACGCTCCTCGGCGTTGCCGCCGAGGCGGTCCCGCAGGCTCCTGACGGGGTTGGAGGCGTCGTCGCTGAAGGTGGGGTCGTGCATGTCGAAAGGGGGTGTCCGTCGGCGGCGGCAGGAGCCTCTCGCGGCCGAGGCTCGGCGGGCGCTGCGCGGAAGGATACGGTGCACGCGTGGCACCGCGGCTGTTCGTGTTCGTGCAGTTCGAGTTCCCGTGGGTGCTCGGGCCCACTCCCGGGCGCTACCTGATGAGAGCCCGCGCGGGGGGCGACCCCGAGCGCGTGGTCGTGATCGAGAGCAGGGCCGGCGCGAGGAGCCGGCGTCGGCCGGGGACACGAGGATCATCGTGATCGATCCGGTGCCGCTGTCGGCCGAGCACCAGGCGGAGGCCTGGCTGGAGGACCTGCTCGGTGAGGCGAGCCGCCGGGTGGATGAGGCACTGGCGATCGTCAACCGCGTCGTCCACCTGCACCGTCTGGCGGCGGCCGACCCCCACGTGCACGAGCTCACCGCCGCCCAGGCGACCGTCGCCCGCGCCGGCTGGGGCGAGGGCGAGCAGCTCGCCGATGGTCGCTGGACGCAGGCGCGCGAGCTGCCGCTGCAGGCCGCCGGCCGGCGACGCCTGTTCGGCCGGCGCTCGCGACGTGAGCGCAACGAGGAGCTCGTGCATCTGGAGCACTTCGCCGCGCTGATGGGCGTGCGCCTGCAGCCGCTGCTGTGCGAGGAGCTGGCCCTGCGGGCGCGGGCCGACCTCGACTCCGGGCGCCACGCGCTCGCCGCGGTCGAGTTGCGCCAGGCGCTAGCGACGGCCGTCGCGGAGCTGCGCGGGGAGCGGCGCCAGGACCTGGTCCTGCGCGTGGACGAGCTGGAGCAGCTGTCCGGCGGAGTGCGGCTGGAGACCGAGCGCATCCTCGAGGCGGCAGCAGGGCGGCCAGCCGGAGGAGGAGCGCCCGCGGCCGGACGGCGAGCAGCTCGCACACGCCCTCGGGCGGCTGGAGGCGGCGCTGCGGGCACGCCAGCAGCGCGTCTAACCTGGACGGCGCGATGCAGCCCACCGCGACCGCGATCGGCACCTGGAGCGGGGGCCGCTTCATGCACTTCGGGGAGCCGTTGGAGGAGGAGCGTCTGGTCTCGCTGCTCGCCCCCGGGGGCGGCATCGACACCGTGATCACGGCCGACGTCTACGGCGAGGGCGCCGCCGATCAGCTGCTCGGCAGGGCGATCTCCGGCCTGCCCCGGGAGGAGTACTGCCTGGTGGGCGCGGTCGGGCACGACTTCTACGAGGGCCACCGTGACGGGCCGAAGGGCTTTCCCCGCTTCACGAACCCGGACCTGCGCGGGCCCGAGCGTTACGGCGAGTACCTGCGGATGGCGACCGAGCGCAGCCTCGAACGCTGCGGGGTGGATCGCTTCGACGTGCTGCTGCTGCACAACCCCGATCGCGTCGGCTACACCAGCGAGGCCGTCTGGGAGGGCATGCGTGCGCTGCGCGATGAGGGCCTCACGGACGCGCTCGGCGTGGCCCCGGGACCGGCCAACGGCTTCACCCTCGACGTGATCCTCTGCCTGGAGCGCTTCGCCGAGGTGATCGACTGGTCGATGATCATCCTCGGGCCGATGGAGCCATGGCCGGGCGAGCTCGTGCTGGGCGCGGCCGGGAAGGCGGGGGCGGGGGTCATCACGAGGGTCGTCGACTACGGCGGGCTGTTCCACGACGACGTGCTGCCCGGGCACGAGTTCGCGGCTCGCGACCACCGCGGCTTCCGTCCCGAGGGCTGGGTGCAGGAGGGCCGCCGCAGGCTCGAGCTGATGCGCCCCTACGCCGCCCGCCACGAGCTCACGATGCTGCAGCTCGCCTGCCTCTGGAACCTCGGACAGCCGGGGGTCCGCTGCGTGGTGCCGACCCTGATCCAGGAGACCGGCGAGGGCGCGCGGCCGGTGGAGGAGAAGCGGGCCGAGCTGGCCGCACTGAGCGACAAGGGTGTGAGCCTCGGGGAGGACGAGCTGCGCGCCATTCGCGAGCTCGGGGACAACGCCGGGTGCATGACGCTGAAGGGCGCCAGCAGCGAACACCAGGGACGGGAGCTGCCCGACCGCTGGCCCCTGGATCAGGAGCTCGGCGACGTGGCCGCACGCTGGGGGATCGATCCGGCGAGGGACCTCGCGCGCCACGAGCCGATGCCGGCGCAGGGCTAGCCGCCCACCCCGGCAAGGCGGCGCACAGGCCTTCCCCATGCTCGAGCAGGCGACCCAGGAGCAGCCCCTGCAGCCTCCGCCTGGCGCCGGGCGGCGCCCGGACGGGCGCACGGGGGCACTGGCGTGGGCGGCGCTGGCGGCGATCACGCTTTTGGCGGGGGCGTTGCGGCTGGCCGACCTCGGTGGCTCGCCGCTGAACCCCTTCTACGACGCGGCCGTCAGGAGCATGTCCCACTCCTGGCACAACTTCTTCTTCGGCGCACTGGAGCCGGGCGGCAGCGTCTCGATCGACAAGCCCCCGGTTGACCTGTGGCTGCAGGTCGCGAGCGTGAAGGCGCTGGGCTACTCGACCAAAGACCTGCTGCTCCCCGAGGCGCTGTTCGGGACGGCCGCGGTACCGCTGCTGTTCCTCGCCGTGCGGCGCATCTGGAGCGTTCCCGCGGGCCTCGCGGCGGCGCTCGTGCTGGCGTTGCTGCCGATCGAGGTCATCACCTCGCGCAGCGACACGATGGATGGGGTGATGATGGCGCTGACGGTGCTCGCGCTGCTGTGCGTGGCACAGGCGACGCAGGCCGGCAGCAGCGCCTGGCTGCTGCTCGGTGCGGCCGCGCTGGGACTGGCCTTCGACGTCAAGCTGACGGAGTCACTCCTGGCGCTCCCCGGGCTGGTGCTGTTCGCCGCCCTCGGCCTCCCCGGCTCGCGCCGGCGGCGGGCCGGACAGCTGCTCGCCTGCGCGGCTGTGTACGTGGTGGTGGCGCTGGCGTGGCTGCTGGGGACGCTCGCCTATCCGGCCCACGAGCGGCCGTTCGCGGTCGGCTCGAGCAACGGCAGCGCCTGGAACGCGGCACTGGTGTTCAACGGCGTCGATCGCCTCGAGGGCAAGCCGACCCCGGGCCAGAGCACGAGCACCGCCGATCCTCCCGGCACCCCCCCGCCCTCGGACTACGGTCATCTCACCCAGAGCCAGCGCGAACGGGAGATCCCGATCAGGCCTCCGTCGGCCGGGCGGCTGCTCGACCGCGCCGGGCCGCTGTCGGGCGACAAACTCGGCCTGCTGATACTGGCTGCGCTGCTGCTCGGCCTGCCGGCGCTGGCCTGCGAGCTGCTCGAGCGCCGCCGGGCCCGACGGCCGGGCGCAGACGCCCCTTCGGCGGACGAGCGCCGGCGACTGTGGGGGCTCGCGGGGCTGATGCTGTGGATGGTGCTCGGCGCCGCCCTGTTCAGCCAGATGGCCCACCTGCATCCGCGCTACAGCGAGAGCATCACGCCTGCCGTGGCGGGGACGCTCGGGATCGGCCTCGCCTGGGCCTGCGCCCGTCGCAGCCGCGTGCGCCTGGGAGCACTCGCGGTCTGCCTGATCGCAGTGACGATCTACGTCGAGCGGCTGCTGTTCGGCACCCCGCCGGTGTGGTGGGTGGTGATCCTGGGCGCCCTCGGGGCGCTCGCGGTGGCGGCCTTCGCGGGCCCACGGGGGCGCACCTGGGCGCTGGTGTTGGCGCTCGCGAGCCTGCTCGCTGTACCGGCGTGGGCCTCGGTGCGGGCGATCGAACACCACACCACCGACACCAACCAGCTCGGCCTGCTGCCGCCGGAACAGCTGACCGCGCTGAGCGCCTTCCTGCGCTCCCACCAGGGCTCGGCCCACTACGAGGCCGCCTACGACTCGGCCACCAAGCTGGGGGCGCTGGTGGTACGCGATCAGCGGCCGCTGGTGGTGCTGAACTCGATCAACTCGCAGGTGGTCACGCCGCTGTCGCGGCTGCGAGCGCTGGCGGCCGCGGCCGCCGTGCGCTACGTGGTCCTGTCGGCCCCCTGCTCGCCCCGCTCGTCTCCCAGCAACCCCGACTGCTCGCTGGCCGCGCGCTGGGTGGTGGCCCACGGCAAGAACGTCTCTGCCGCCGCGGGCCTGGGGCGCGGCCTCACGCTCTGGCAGCTGCCCGGCCGACACCAGGGCGCCGGGAGCGGCTGAGGAGCGGCGCCCGAGGGCTAGGTCGCCGGGGGCAGCCCGAGCTCGTCGGCGAGCGCCGGCAGCACGAGCTCGAGGTCGCCGTCCAGGCGCGCGGCGGCGATCTCGTCGAGCGGCGTGGGGCCCTGGGTGACGATCGCGACGGCACCCCCGGCGCGGTGTGTCAGCAGCGGCAGCGAGGCGACCGGGTGGACCTCGAGCGAGGAGCCGACGCACAGCAGGAGATCGGCAGCGAGGCAGAGGTCGTGGGCGCGCTGCAGCGCCGCCCGCGGGAGCAGCTCGCCGAACAGGACCACGTCGGGGCGCATCGGCGCGCCGCAGCGCTCGCAGCGGGGCACGCCGGCCGCGCTCTCCTGAAGGCGCTCGCGAACAGCCCCGAGCTCGGCCTGCTCGCCACACTCCGAGCACGAGCAGGTGGCGATCGAGCCGTGCACCTCGACCAGCTCGCGGGTGCCCGCGCGGCGATGCAGCATGTCGACGTTCTGGGTGATCACGGCCTCCAGCAGGCCGGCCTGCTCCATCCGCACGAGCGCCAGGTGTGCCTCGTTCGGACGCTTGCCCTCGAGCGTGGCGAAGCGCTCCGCGTAGAAGCCCCAGAAGCCCGACGGGTCGCGCACGAAGGCGTCGATGTGGGCCACCTCCATCGGATCGACGTTCTCCCACAGCCCGGTGCCCGGGCTGCGGAAGTCGGGGATGCCGGAGGGCACCGAGATGCCGGCGCCGGTGAGGGCGACAACCGAGCGCGCCTCGCCCACGAGCTCGGCCAGGCGGGCGAGCTCGGAGCTTGTGGCGGCGGTGGTCATTTACCGCTGAAGCTCGGGCGGCGTTTGGCCAGGAAGGCGGAGATGCCCTCGCGGGCGTCCTCGCTGCGGAAGGCGGTGGCGAAGGCGCCCTTCTCGGCCTCGATGCCCTGGTCGAGGTCGCCGGCGTCGGAGACCCGCTTGATCTGCTCCACCGCCACCGGAGCCTGCCCGGCCAGCCGGCGGGCCCAGGCGAGTGCGGTGTCGAGTAGTTCGTGGTCCTCGACCAGGCGTGTGACGAGCCCCAGCTCGAAGGCTTCCTCGGCCAGGATCGGGTCGCCCACGAGGTTCATCTCCAGCGCCTTGCCGGGGCCGACCAGGCGGGGCAGGCGCTGGGTGCCGCCGAAGCCGGGCAGGATGCCGAGCTTGATCTCGGGCTGTCCGAACAGCGCCGAGCGCGCGGCGATGCGCATGTCGCAGGCCATCGCCAGCTCGCAGCCGCCGCCGAAGGCGAGGCCGTTGACGGCGGCGATCGTGGCGATCCCCTCCGAGCCGAGCTCGCGCAGCAGCGCGTGGCCCTCGTCGATCAGCTTCGCGCCCGCGTCCTCGTCCATGGTGGTGAACGCCTTCACGTCCGCGCCGGCACAGAACAGCATCGGGTTGGCGGAGGCGATCACCAGCGCCCGCACGCCGGCCGAGCGGATCGCTCCCCACACGCTGCGCAGATCCGCGATCACCTGCGGGGAGAGCGAGTTCATCTGGCCGTTCGCCAGCCAGGCGATCGCGACCCCGTCCTCGCGGGTCTCGAGCTTGACCGTCTCGGCCGGCTGCTCGGCATCCGGCCGGGGGTAGGCGTAGAAGCCCTGGCCGCTCTTCTGGCCGAGCCGGCCCTGGGCCACCAGGCGGCGCAGGATGGTGGGCGCAGAGAAGCGCTCGCCGTAGCGCTCGGTGGCGCTCTCCATCCGCTCCAGCACGGCGTCGAGGCCTTCGCTGTCGGCCCTCATGAACGGCGGCAGCAGGCCCCGGCGGGGGTCCAGGCCGGCGCCGGCCATCATCCCGAAGTCGATGTCCCGGTGGGTGGCGACGCCCTCCTCGAGCACCAGGCAGGCCTCGAGGAAGGTCTTCAGCGACAGCATCTCGACTAGCGCCTCCACGTCGGGCTCGTTCTCGCCGGGAAGGTTGGGCTGGCCCTGCGGGTCGTAGAAGCCGTCGCCGCCCGTCTTGGCGCCGAGTTTCCCGTCGGCGACCAGCTTCTGCATGCCCTTGGGGACGTAGAAGCGTTCCTCGCCATAGGACTCCACCAGGTGCTCGGCCACGTGCAGGACGGTGTCCAGGCCGAGCAGGTTGACCAGGAAGTACGGCCCCATCGGCGTGACCTTGGCGGCGCCGACGCCCTCGTCGATGAGCTTGATCGAGAGGCCCTTCTCCTCCTGCTCGCGCCAGATCTCCGACACGCCCGAGTTCAGCACCCGGTTGACCACGAAGCCCGGGACCTCGGCGCAGGTGATCGCCTGCTTGCGGATCGCCTGGGCGAAGGTGATGGACGCGGCGACGGTCTCGGCCGAGGTCTCCTCGCCTTCCACGATCTCCACCAGCGGCATCACGGAGGCCGGGTAGAAGTAGTGGAAGCCGACGACCTTTTCAGGACGAAGGGTCGCGTCGGCGATCTCGCTGATCGAGAGCGAGGAGGTGTTGGAGGCGAGGATCGCGTGGCCGGGCGTGTAGGCGTCGAGCTCGGCGAACACGGCCTGCTTGACGGCCATCCGCTCGGGCACCGCCTCGATCACGAAGTCCACGTCGCCGAAGCCCTCGTATGAGGTCGTGGGCTGGATGCGGCCGAGCGTCTCGGCCACCTGCGCCTCGCCCTGCTCGGCGGACAGGCGCCCCTTCTCGACCAGTTTGGAGACCTGGCCGCTGGTCACGTTGCGGGCCTCGTCGATGCCCGCCTGGACGAGCGCCTCGTCGATGTCCTTGAGGATCACCGGCACGCCGGCGGCGGCGATCGTCTGGGCGATCTGGCCGCCCATCGTCCCTGCGCCCACAACCGCGGCCTTGAACACGAACATGCCTGGGAAGCCTCCTCTGCTAGCTGATTTTCGCGTCGGGTAGCCGCGCGCACTCTAGGTCCTCGCGGCTTGGAGCCGCGCTCACGCCGGTCCTCGCGGCCAGGAGCCGCACCGAGCCTCAGGCGGCGACGGTGGCCGGCTCCTCCACCCTGCGCGGGAGGAGGGTTTCGCGGGCGATCACGAGCCGCTGGATCTGGGAGGTCCCCTCGTACAGCTGCATGATCTTCGCGTCCCGGAAGAGCTTCTCGACCGGGTAGTCCTTGATGAAGCCGTAGCCGCCGTAGATCTGCACGGCGTCGGTGGCGACCTTCATCGCGGCGTCCGCGGCGAAGCGCTTGGCGTGCGATGAGACCAGCGTGTTGCGTTCGCCGCCGTCGAGCATCGCGGCCGACTTCCACGTCAGCAGGCGAGCCGCCTCGATTTCGGTGGCCATGTCGGCGATCATGAACTGGATCGCCTGGTGCATCGCGATCGGCACCCCGAACTGGACCCGTTCGCGGGCGTAGTCGGTGGCGAATTCGAACGCAGCACGAGCGATCCCGGTGGCCATCGCGGCCACCCCGGGACGGGTGCGGTCGAGGGTCATCATGGCGAGCTTGAAGCCCTTGTTTTCCTCACCGAGCAGGTTCTCGGCGGGCACCTCGACGTCGTTGAAGGAGATCGTGGCGGTGTTGGAGGCGCGCTGTCCGAGCTTGTCCTCCTTCTTGTCAACGATCACGCCCCAGTCGCGCTCGACGACGAACGCCGAGATGCCACGGTGGCCGGCGTCCTTGTCCGTCTTCGCGTAGACGGTGTAGTAGTCGGCGTAGCCGCCGTTGGTGATGAAG
The DNA here is from genome assembly GCA_963742395.1 of uncultured Solirubrobacteraceae bacterium. Lineage (GTDB taxonomy): Bacteria > Actinomycetota > Thermoleophilia > Solirubrobacterales > Solirubrobacteraceae > Palsa-744. Next base: position 27,271 of record CAVUME010000012.1, read on the forward strand.
CACTTGGAGCCGTTGAGGACGTACTTGTCGCCCTGGCGCACGGCGGTCGTGCGCATTCCGGAGACGTCGGATCCGGCGTCTGGCTCGGTCAGGCAGAAGGAGGCGAGCTTGGGGGCTTCGGTCAGCATCCCGAGGTACTTGCGCTTGACCTCCTCGGAGCCGCCGATCTGGATCGGGGTGGTGGCAAGACCGTTGCAGCCGAGCGAGGTCTGGATCCCGGAGCAACCCCAGGAGAGCTCCTCCTCGATCAGGCAGCCGTCGAGGAAGCCGGCGCCGGCGCCCCCGTACTCCTCGGGAATGTGGGAGTTCATCAGCCCGACCTCCCAGGCTTTCTCGATGATCCCCTGCGGCCAGGTGCCCTCGCGGTCGTAATCCCAGGCGACCGGTCGGATCTCCTTGGCGGCGAAGTCGTGGGCCATTTCCCGGAGGCTCTTCTGCTCGTCTGTGAGCGTGAATTCGACCATTGCTGCAGTCTCCTAACGGGCCCTCGGCCCAACGTAGATTGACTGGTCAGTCAACCAACCAGTATCGGCTGGAGGGTAGCGGAGCGACCGGCGATCGGCAACAATCAGCCGAGTGGACGGCAGCGCGTCGGCGTTCTTGCTGGGGATCGCCGAGAACGGCTTCACGTTCGTCGTGTTCGGGACGGTGGCCTTCTCGCTGTTGATGTCGATCCTGTTCCTGGTCACGAAGGGCAGCGACTCCCTGTATGACCACATCGGCCAGGGGGGCATCTCGCGCGAAGACGGCTCCCCCGCCGGCGGGCGCCCAGCAGCTCGACAGCGCGGCCGCGCGGGCCGAGCAGGAGGAGGAGATCCGCCAGATGCTCGGCGCCCGCAACGAGCGGCTCTGCGCCGCGGCGAGCCGGGTCTGGACGTCGACGCCGAAGTGGCCCGCCTGCTGGCGGTGACGCCCGAGAGCAAGAACCACGACGCGGCGCTCGAGGAAGAGGTGCGCCAGCTGGTGATCGCCCGCAACGAACGGCGCCAGCGCCAGGGCCTGGAGGAGCTCGACGTGGACGGCGAGGTGGCGCGCACGCTCGAGGAGCTCGACCCGTGAGTACGAGCCCGCCCACCCGGGCCCGCCCACCCGCGCCGCGGTCGGGTATAAACGCGCCATGACCAACGCCCGTCGCTTCGCGCTGGACGAGCTGACCCTGCGTCCGGGCACCTATTTCAATCCTCAGACGGAGATCATGATCGTCGTCGACGACTCGCCCGAGATCGACCACGAGCTGTTCGACATGGACGAGTTCGACAGCGACGAGTGGGTCCTGATCGCTGAGGACATCCCCCTCGACGAGAGCCGCCGCGACGACCTGGTCGAGGGCTTCCAGCGCACCCACCAGGACCCCGCCGCGATGCTTCCCAAGGACGAGGACGATCCCGATCCCGACCTCGACCTGGACGAGGACGAGGATGAGGAAGAGGACGAGGAAGAGGACGAGCTCGACGGGATGGAGCTCGAACGCGAGTAGCCCTCGCGGCTAGGTGGGCCCGGCGCCGAGCGCCGTGAATTCCATCGCCAGGGCAATGGACACGGGGGGCGATGAGGACGCTCGGGGCAGGGAGCCCCCGGCGGTGTCAGGGTGCAGCTTCACGGTCGCGTGGAGGCTCCTGGGGAGCCGGCTGCGGGGGTCGGCGTAGAGGTCGACGGTGCCGGCTCCTTCGTCGAGCGAGGCTGCCCTCGAGAGAGCCAGCGCGAGCGAGCCGGCGCCAGTCCGGCTGCCGGCCGCTTCCAGTGCCGCGGACACGCCTGCCAGCCGCCGCACGTCGCGCAGGAAGGGGGCCAGGGCGAGAGCGGCACGGACGTGGACCGATTCGGCCGAGTGGTCACCCGCCGGCGTCACGTAGCGGGGATCCTGCAGCCACTCCGCGGCGTTCAGGCCGAAGGGCGCAACGGAGGGACCGCCGGCGCCCGCCGCTTCGCCGGACAGCTGGGCGTACCCGGCCTGCAGTGCGCGCTCGGCCTCGGCGCCGACATGCACGGGCCGGCCCTGGACGCTCAGCGAGATGCCACGGGAGCCCGAGGCCAGCGCCAGGCGAAGCGCCGGCGGGGCGCTCGACCCGTTCTCGGACCCCATCTCCAGCGTGATTGCGAGGCTCGCCGGCGCGCCCGACGCGCCCATCCGGAAGCGGGTCGCGGACTGCAGCACGAACGTCTTGCGGGCGCGCGGCTCGGACAGGGTCAGTGAAAGCTGGACCCTGCCGCTGCGAACGGCAGCCTGGCCGCCCAGCGCCCGCCCCACGAGCCGGGAGGCCGAACGGGGCTCGGGGGCATGGTGGCCGGAGCCGCCGCACGAGACCGCCAGCACGAGCACGCTCGCCGTCAGCGCGGCCACAGCGCAACTGGCGCGGGTCGGGCGGTTTCCGGTGGTCATGCTCTCACCCTGCAAGCGGCCGGGACGGCGCCCGATGGCTCTGGCGCAGGCGGGCGAGCGTACCATGGCGCACGTGCGCGCCAAGCTGATCGGCGGGCTGCTGCTCGGGCGTCGTTGCTCACCACGACGTCGGCGCCGGCCCTCGCCTCCGCAAAGCAGGCCGCGCAGCCGCGGCGCCCACCGTCAGCGCAGCGCTCTCGGCGCTGCTGCAAAGCGCCAGCATCGAACCCGCCGCCTACAGCCAGGATCTGGCGACCTACGTGGCCGCCAAACGTTCTGTCGGCAACCTCAGCGGCACGCGGCGCACCGAACTGCAGGCCGTGCTGAGCACCACCCAGGCTCTGGCCGCCTCCCACCAGCTGATCCCCTCGCGACTGCCGATCGTGTTCCTGACACTGGAACGCAACCGCCAGTGGTGGACCACCGAACCGCTGCTGGGGGCGTCGCAGCGGATCTCGTTCCCCGACAGCGAGATCGTCTGGGAGCACTATCCCGGCCAGGGTCTGCAGATCCAGTGGCTGGGGACCTTCGGCGAGGGCAACGGCTACTTCTCGGCGCACGAAAACACGCACCTGCGCCAGCTGCTCGCGGAAGTGATCCCACTCGCGACCGCCCGCGCCGGGGGTATCGCCTGGGAGTACATGTTCACCTTCGACGGCGGCGCGCCGCCGTGGACCAGCGGGCTCTCGCAGGGCACCGCCATCCAGCTGCTGGCGCGCGCCTACTCGCGCTTCCACGAAGCGGCCTTCCTGACCGCCGCCCAGCAGGCGCTGGGGATCTTCCGCACCCCGCCCCCGCAGGGAGTGCGGGTCGACGCCGCCGGCGGGGCGGCGCTCTACGCGCAGTACTCCTTCGCGCCCTCGGACCGCATCCTCAACGGCTTCATCCAGTCCCTGGTCGGGCTCTACGACTACACCTCGATCACCATGGATCCCGCTCGGGCGAGGCCCTCTTCGAAGCCGGCGACGCCGAGGCCCGGACGCTGGTGCCGCGTTACGACACCGGGGCCTGGAGCCTGTACGACCAGTTCGGCGAATCGAACCTCAGCTACCACGAACTGCTGACCGAATTCCTGCAGCACCTGTGCGAACGGACGACCAAGGGGCTCCCGCTCGGCCCGCCCACGCCGCTGACCGCCGACGGCATCTACTGCACCACCGCCCAGCGCTTCACCGCCGACCTGACGACCCCGCCCGTGATCTCCCTGCTGTCCACCACGCTGCGCACGGGAACCCGCGCCGGCGTGACCGTGTCGCTGTCGAAGATCTCCTCTGTGAGGCTCACGATCAAGCGCGGCTCGAAGGTCGTGTGGACGGTTGCTGCGACCGTCGCGGGCGGTCACCCGAAACTGCTGTGGCCGACGCCCAACACGCCCGGCAGCTACTCGGTGACGCTCAATGCGACCGACCTGGCGGGCAACACCGCCAGCGCGTCGGGCACGCTCACCCTGAAGCGGTAGGCGCCCGCCCGGCCGGCGGCCGCGCACTGGACGGCGCCTATCATGGCCTCCTTATCGCAAGCTCCGCCCAACAGCCCTCCCTGCCCTCCTCCCCGGCGGAGCTTGCCGCCGGGATGCGCGAGGTCGGCTACCTGCCCGGCGAGTCGACGGCGCTGGTCGCCTACCTGGCGATCAGGCTCGGCAAGCCCGTGCTCGTCGAGGGGCCGGCCGGGGTCGGCAAGACCGAGCTCGCGAAGGCGCTCGCCGCACACCTGCAGCGCGAGCTCGTGCGGCTGCAGTGCTACGAGGGCCTCGACGAGGCCAAGTCGCTGTACGAGTGGAACTACCGCAAGCAGCTGCTGCGCATCCAGACCGAGGCGGCGGGGGCCGGCTGGGAGGCGGTACAGGAGGACATCTTCGGCGAGGAGTTCCTGCTCGCCAGGCCGCTGATGACGGCCATCACCTCCGAGCAGCCGGTGGTGCTGCTGATCGACGAGATCGACAAGACCGACCAGGAGTTCGAGGCGATGCTGCTCGAGGTCCTGTCCGACTTCCAGATCTCGATCCCCGAGCTCGGCCGTCTGAGTGCGCGCACGCACCCGGTCGTGCTGCTCACCTCCAACAACTCGCGTGAGCTGACCGAGGCGCTGAAGCGGCGCTGCCTGTATCTGTGGCTGGACTACCCGGCGCTCGAGCACGAGCTCGAAATCGTCCACCTGCACGCCCCCGAGCTGTCGGAGTCGGTGGCCCGGCGGCTGGTCGAGGTGATCGGCATGGTGCGCGACCTCGACCTCAAGAAGCCGCCCTCGATCGCCGAGTCGATCGACTGGGCGCGGGCGCTGCTGCTGCTCGGCGTGAGCGAGATCGACGCCGACACCTTCAACGAGACCATGTCCGTGATCGTCAAGCACCGCACCGACATGGACGTGGTCGCAGAGCGGGTGGGCCTGAAGCTGCGCTCGCCCGCCGATGTCGCCTGAGCAGCACGCCGAGGGGCTGCCGGCCCGGATACTCGAGCTCGGCGAGGAGCTGCGCCGCGAAGGGGTCGCGATCGGGACGTCGGAGATCCTCGACGCCTTCGACGTGCTGGGCGAGGTCAGCTGGACCTCGAAAGACGACTTCCGCGAGGCGCTGGCCGCGACGCTCGCCAAGAGCCAGGAGGATCGCCGCGTGTTCGAGCTCGTGTTCGAGCGCTTCTTCTTCCGCCACGTCGAGGTGGCGGCGCAGCGCGAGGGTGTCAGCGAGGAAGCGGTCGTCGGGCTCGACGAGCTCTCCGAGGACGAGCTGGAGGCGCTGCGCGCACAGATCGCCGCCGCCCTGAGGGACGGCTCGGAGGGCGCCATGCGCGACCTCGCCCGCCTGGCGATCGCCGCGCTGGCGCGCCGCCAGGAGGGCTCCGGGGTGATCGGCGTGGACGTCCAGCGCATCCGCCGTGCGCTGGGGCTGCGGGCCGAGCCACAGCCCGAGCTCCCGGAGGGGGACCCCAGGCGCGACGGCCTCCCGCGCGACGCGCTGCGGCGCTTCGAGGCGCTGCTGCGGCGCGAGCTCGAACGCTCGCAGATCGAACGCACCGGCAACCTGCCCCCCTCGCGGCCCCTGGGGGAGCTCGATCGGGCGCTGCCGTCGGGACCGCTCGCGGACCTCGCAGCGGTGCACAGGGTGGTGGCCCAGCTGCGCCGGCGGCTGGCCACACAGGGACAGCAGGCGCGCGGGCACCGGCGCCACGCACACGTCGACGTGCGGCGCACGATGCGCGCCTCGCTGCAGACCGGCGGCGTTCCGGTGGAGCTGAAGTTCCGCCCGCGGCGCCCGCGCCGGCCGGAGATCTACGTGCTGTGTGACGTCTCCACGAGCGTGACCTCGGCCTCCGTGTTCTTCCTGTCGGTGTTGCACGCCCTCCACGACACCTTCCGCAAGATGCGCTCGTTCGTGTTCATCGAGCGGATCTCCGAGGTCACCGACATCTTCGAACGCGAGCGCAACTTCAAAGCCGTCAGCGAGCGCATCTCCGGCGACGCCGGCGTGGCCGACATCTCGGGCTACACCGACTACGGACGCGTGTGGTCGGAGTTCCTCGAGCAGGTCGAGGACGATCTGCACCCGCGCGCCACGGTGATCGTGCTCGGCGACGCCCGCACCAACGGCCGCGACCCGCGGGCCGAGGTCTTCGCGCACGTCGCGGCCCGCGCGGGGCGGACCTTCTGGCTGAACCCCGAGCCGCGCCTGTACTGGAACTACGGCGACTCGGTGATCGCCGCCTATGAGCAGTACTGCGTCGCCTTCGAGTGCTGGACGACGGCCCAGCTCGAGGACTTCGTGCGCGCCCTCACGCGCCCCGCGCTCAGCGCCGGGCGCTAGCATCGCGGCTGCAGAGACGACACACCAGGGGTGCTGGCGGGCAGGCTGGCTGAGATGGCGCACGGGAAGCGGTGCTTCCCCCGGCGTCGACCCTTCGAACCTGTGGGGTAATGCCCGCGAAGGGAGTGCCGTGACAACCGCAACCAGATCGCCAGCAGGGGCTGCGCCGCTCGTGCCGGTGAGGACCGCCGGCACGCCGCCGCCGGGGCGGGAGCTGGTCGTGGAGGGCCTCGAGCTGACCTATCCCTCCGAGCGGGGAGCGCCGGTGCGGGCGCTCGACGGGGTCTCGTTGCGGGCGGGCGCCGGGGAGCTCGTGGCCGTCGTCGGCCCGAGCGGCTGTGGCAAGACCACGCTGCTGGAAGTGGTATGCGGGTTGCGGGGGGCCGACCGCGGAACCGTCGCGGGACCGCCGGCCGTGCTGATGCCCCAGCGCGACCTGCTGCTGCCGTGGCTCGACGCGCTCGAGAACGCGGCCCTCAGCCTGCGGCTCGCGGGGCAGCGGCGCAAGACCGCCAACGCCGGCGCCCAGGAGCTGTTCTGCGAGCTCGGCCTGGAGGGCTTCGAGCGTGCCCGCCCGGAAGAGCTCTCCGGCGGCATGCGCCAGCGGGTCGCGTTCGCCCGCACGCTGCTTTCCGGCAAGCAGCTGCTGTGCCTGGACGAGCCCTTCGCCGGGCTCGACGCGATCACCCGCAGCGAGATGCAGCAGTGGCTGGCGCGCAGCCTGCAGCGCGAGCCGCGGACGGTCCTGCTGGTGACCCACGACGTCGAGGAGGCGATCGTGCTCGGCGACCGCGTGGTCGTGCTCTCGCGGCGCCCAGGCCGCGTGCTCGGCCGAGCTGGAGGTGTCGCTCGCACGCCCGCGCCACGCGGGCGATGCCGAGGTGGCGGCGCTGCGGGCGCTCGCACTGCAGACGCTCGCCGGGGCAGGGGCCGGGTCGTGAGGGCCTCGCTGCGCCGGATCGCCCCGGCCGCGCTGCTGGCGCTGGTCCTGCTCGGGGTGTGGGAGCTCTACTGCGACCTCGGCGGCGTGGAAGCCGCCGTGCTCCCGGCCCCCCACGAAGTCGCCTCGCGCGCTGTGGGACAACAGCGGCCTGCTGGCCCACAACTTCGCCGTCACCGCCGAGGAGGTCGCTGCTCGGGCTCACGCTGGCGCTGGTGGCCGGGTTGGCGATGGCGATCGCGATCCACGTCTCCGCCGCTGCTGCGGCGCGCCTTCTACCCGCTGGCCGTCGGCTCGCAGGCGATCCCGATCCCGGTGATCGGCGTGCTGCTGGTGTTCTGGTGGGGGTTCGGGATCTTCCCGAAGCTCGTCGTGATCGCCCTGATCTGCTTCTTTCCCGTGCTCGTGACGACCATCGACGGGCTCGCCTCGCTGGACCCCGAGCGCGTGAAGCTGCTGCGCACGCTCGACGCCTCGCGCTGGCAGGCGCTGCGCTTCGCCGAGCTCCCGGCGGCGCTGCCGGCCGCCCTCAGCGGCGCCAGGATCGCGCTCGCGGTGGGCGTGATCGGCGCCTTCATCGCCGAGACCAGCACGCCCACCACCGGCACCTACACCGGCCTCGGGCGCGAGATCGTGCTCGACGCGGGCGGCTTCCAGACCGCGCGGGCGTACGCTGCCACGGTGCTGCTGTTCGCCTTCGCGCTCGCGTGCTTCTACAGCCTGGCGGTGGCCGAACGGCGGCTCGCGCCGTGGCGGCGGCCGGCGGCCGCGAGCGCGTGGCGCGATGCAGACGCCTGCGCGGCGCGCTGCCTGGCCTGCCTCGCGGGAGCCTGCCTGCTCGCGCTCGGGGCCTGCGGCGCCAAGCAGGACACGCTCAGCGCCGCCGGGCACGAAGCCCTTCACGGTGATGCTGGACTGGTTCCCGAACGCCGACCACGCCGCCCTCTACGCGGCGCTCGCGCACGGCGAGTTCCGGGCCGTGGGCCTCGACGTGAAGCTGATCGCGCCCTCGCAGACCGACGAACCGCTGAAGCTGCTCGCCGCCGGGCAAGGTCGACATGGCGGTCTCCTATGAGCCCGAGCTGCTGCTGGCGCGCGACCAGGGCCTGCGGCTGGTTTCGATCGGCGCGCTCGTGCAGCGCCCGCTGACCTCGATCATCGCGCTCCCGGCGGCGCACGTCAGCAGCGTGTCCGACCTGCACGGCAAGACCGTGGGGACGGCCGGGATCCCCTACCAGGCGGCGATGCTGACGGCGGCCCTGCACGCCGCCCATCTCAGCGCGGGTGCGGCCAAGGAAGTCAACGTCGGCTTCAACCTGGTGCCGGCGATGCTGTCCGGAAAGGTCGACGCGACGCTCGGCGGGTACTGGAACTACGAGGCCATCCAGCTGGCACTCGCGCACCGCTCGCCGATCGTGATCCCGGTCGACAAGGCGGGCGTGCCGACCTACGACGAGCTGGTGCTGGTGGTGCGCGAAGAGCGAGGCGCGCACGCGCGGGCAGGACCTGCGCGCGTTCCTGCAGGCGCTCAGCCGCGGCGAGCGCGAGGTGCGCGCCGACCCGGCGGCCGCGGCGGCGCTGATCGTCAAGGCCAACCCCTCGCTGCAGCACAAGCTCCAGCTCGAATCGATCCGGCGCACGCTGCCGGCGGCGCAGCCCCCGCCCGGCAAGCCCTTCGGCTGGCAGGAGCCGACCGCCTGGGCGCACTTCGCCGAGTGGATGTACGCGCAGCGGCTGACGAACCACCCGCCGGGGGCCGAACTGCCTCCGTTCAGCAACGAGTTCCTGCCCGGGCAGGGGATCTGAGGGCCGCATGGCGCGCGTCGGACTGCTGACCGGGGGCGGCGACTGCCCGGGGCTGAACGCCGTCATCCGCGGCGGTGGTGCGCGCGCGGGCTGGCGGCGCAGGGCCACACCTTCGTCGGCTTCCGTCACGGCTGGGCCGGCGTGCTCGCGCGACGACGCGATCGAGCTCGACATGCAGAGCACCGCCGGGCATCCTGCCCCGCGGCGGCACGATCCTCGGCACCTCCCGCACCAACCCCTACGCCGACGGCGCCGACGGCACGGCCGCGGTCAGGCGCACGCTCGAAGCCCGCGGCGTCGACGTGCTGATCGCGATCGGCGGCGAGGACACGCTCGGCGTCGCGCTGCGCCTGCACGGCGACGGCGTGCCGGTCGTGGGCGTGCCGAAGACGATCGACAACGACCTCGGCGGCACCGACTGTCACGTTCGGCTTCCAGACCGCGGTGCAGATCGTGACCGACGCGATCGACCGCCTGCACACGACCGCCGAGTCCCACGACCGCGTGATGGTGGTGGAGGTGATGGGCCGCCACGCCGGCTGGATCGCCACCCACGCCGGGCATCGCCGGCGGCGCCGACGCGATCCTCGTGCCCGAGCGGCCGTTCGACATCGACGACGTCGTGCGCCCACCTGCGCGCCCGCCACGCCCGCGGGCGCAGCTTCTCGATCGTGGTCGTGGCCGAGGGCGCGACGCCCGCTCGAGGGCACGCTGCAGGTGCGCGAAGACGCCGCCGACCGACGCCTTCGGCCACGCCCGCCTCGGCGGCATCGGCGTGCTGCTCGAGAAGGAGATCGAGAGCCGCACCGGCTACGAGACGCGCGTGACGATCCTCGGCCACGTCCAGCGCGGCGGCACGCCGATGGCCTATCGACCGCGTGCTCGCCACGCGCTTCGGCGTGGCCGCCTTCGAGGCCGCCGCGGCCGGCCGCTCGGGCACGATGGTCGGCCTGTCCGGGACCCAGATCGTCGAGGTCCCGCTGGCGCAGGCGCTGCGCGGAGCCGAAGCTGCTGGACCCGGGCCTGTACGAGACGGCCGAGCTGTTCTTCGGCTGACCATGACTCGTGCACTGTCTTTGGGCGGCCTGTTGAGCGCGCTCGCGGCCAGTGCGGCCCTCACCGGATGTGGCGCGAGCGCCCGGTCCACCACTCCGAGCACGCGCACTCCCACCGTCGCCGGCACCGGCACCGGCACCGGCACGAGCGTCGGTCCCAGTGGGGCGCGAAGCGATCGCAGCGGGCCAATCCCTCGCGAAGCCTGCGACCCCGGAAGAGAAGTACGAATACGACGCCAACGAAGGGCGCTGCAAGGACGACCACGGGACCGTCCGCAACGTCGGCACGATTGCCGCCTACTGCGCCTTCCCCAGGAGCTCCAACGACTTCCACCTCATCGAACCCGCCCAGCAGAAGGATCTCGCCGGCGAAGAAGAATGAGCGCTCACTCCCCGAGCGCGTAGGTTTCGATGTCGCGGTCGAGCGTCCCCTGCGCCTCGTACTGACCGGAGTGCAGGTGGGCGAGCTTTCCCGAGCGGTCGAAGAAGATCGTCGTGGGGACGCCCTCGAAGGCGGCGAGCGAGCTGAGATCCTCCGAGGTGGCCTGGTAGGAGGGGTAGGCGACGCGGTGACCGGCGAGGAATGAGCGGGCACTCGTCGCCTGGTCTTCGGTATCGGCGCCGAGGAAGGCGACCTTGCGTCCGTACTTCACCGATGCGTCGGCCAGCAGCGGGAACTCCGCCCGGCAGGGCGGGCACCAGGAGGCCCACACGTTGAGCACCACGGGATAGCCGCGCAGGCTGCGTATGCGAGCCGCGAGCGCCCGCTCGGGGCCGAGCAGCTGAGCGGCCTGGTTGTGCAGTTCCGACAGTGGCGGGGGCGAGCTCGCGAGCTGTGCCTTCGCATACGCGCCCGTCGGCGCCGAGCGCGGGGCCGGGGCGAGCGCCGCGCGGATCTGTTCGGACAGGTTCGCCCGCGACGGCCACCCTCCGGCGCTCACGTCGTGGTACCAGAGGAACGAGCCCGACGGCGAGATCAGCTCCAGGTACGGCTCGTCCTGCACCCGGTAGCCGTCCGCGACCTGGCCGCTCGAGTCGATCGCAACCGGGTAGGAGAGAGGCTGGGGCAGCGAGCGCAGGAAGCGCCTGAGTGAGCTGGGCGACGGCTCCACGCTCGCCTCATCGACGGCCGTCAGCGGCGGCAGTCCCTCGCGGCTCGCCGATCTCGCGTAGGAGTCGAGTGCCTCGAGTTCCCGCGACAGGCTCGTCACCTGCGAGTCCCATGTGTCGAAGAACAGGAGCAGGTGGGGCTTGGCGCTCGGGCCGAGTTGCACGCGCCCGCCACCGGCCCGCGGCAGCTTGACCCGGACGGCCGGTTCGATCAGTGGAACCTGGGCGTAGGAGGCCTCGGAACGCACCGCCGGATGCCCTGCCAGCAGGCTCGACGCCGCGTGGGCGAACAGGTCTGCCAGCTGTCCGACGCTGGAGTAGGACATCTGGGTCTCGAACAGCCGCGAGAGTCTCCCCTGCGTGTCGATCACGTACACGGCGGGGGTGTGGTCGACTTCCCCCGCGACGATTTGCGCTTCGATGCCGTACGCGTGCCAGACCCGCTTCAGCTGCGGCAGCGGACCGTTGAGGAAGTGCCAGGCGTACATCATCCCGTGCGCTTGCGAGTAGGCCCGCACCGAGCGGGTGTCGGTCACATCGGGGTTCGCACCCACTCCCAGCAGTTCCACGTGGGCTCCCGCCGGCCCCAGCAGCCGCTTGGCCCTGACCATCGCCGTCGTGGTCAGCGGGCAGATGGTCGTGCACTGCGGGTCGTTGAACGCAAGGATCACGACCTTGCCGTGGAACGAGGACAGCGAGACGTGGCGCCCGAACTGATCGATCAGCGTAAACGGTGGGGCAACCCCGTGGATCGGGGTGCCGGGATCGAGCGTCGGGTTGCCCGCCAGCGCGGTCAGCTGGGACACCGGGGAAGCTGACTTGCGGGTGAACGCGAGCGCGCCGACCACGAGCACGGCGATCCCGGCAGCCACGAGGGCTGCGAGCAAGAGTCCCCTACGGGTGTCCGACCCGCGGGTCTGCGGCTCCATCGCTGCCTACGCTACCGCCGCGGCGAGCTGCGCCGCCGCAGCGGCGGGTTCATCGGTCGCCCGGCACCGCGCGCGACCCGTCGGCCGCACCCGCGGCCGGCGCTGAGGAATGGCCCGCTTCCACTTCCTCGCGGCGACGCTCTTGGCGGCGGAGCAGCACGGCGCCCCAGGTGAGCACGGCGACCACCGTGGCGATCGGAACGAGCATCGACAGCAGCGACGCCGAGAGGTACGACGCGGCCAGCACCACGGTTGTCATCTGATCGGCCTCCTCATCTCGTTTGCAGTACCTCCGGGCGCACCGGAACGGGTGCACCGTTGTGTGGCGACGGTGAGCCGTTGTGTGGCGACGAGGAGCCGCCGGGTGGACCCGGGTAGGCGACCGTATCCATCACCGGCGCGCCTGGGGGCGGCTCGGGCTCGACCCACTTGTAGAGCGCGATCAGCAGCGCGATCGTGTACGCGATCGAGCCACCCACCCACATCATCCCGCCGGCGAGCTGCTGGTCGGTGAGCGCGCTGATGCCGCCGGGACGGCTCGGAAGGTCCGCGTAGTGCTGGTAGATCGGTTCGGGCGCGACGACGAACACGATCGCCAGGACCCAGCCGACGATCATCGCGCCCACGATGTAGGCGATCCGGACCGGCCACTGGAGGCGGGGGCGCAGCGGCCCCGTGTCGATCACCCGGGCCCAGAACAGCAGGCCGCAGAAGAAGAAGATCGCGTGCTCGGCCACGTGCACCAGGCCGCTGCGCTCGGTGAGGTCGTACGCGGAGGGGATGTGCCACACCACGATCGCCGCGTTGAACACGATCCACGCCGCCAGCGGCTTCGCGAGCGCCCGCACCGGCGCCGCGACGGGCGAGCGGGACACTTCACGCGCGATGGCGCTGCGCGAGCGCCGCGGAAGCGCCCGCCACATCGTCGGCCACGGCCGCCCGAGCAGGATCAGGGGCGGGGCGACCGTCAGCAGGATGATGTGCTGGAGCATGTGCGCCCACAGCAGTTCGTCGGCGTAGGCGTCGATCGAGGAGTCGAGTGCGATCACGAGCGAAAGCAGCCCGCTGTAGAAGGATGCGGCCTGGAGCGCGGTCGGGCGCCCCGCCTTCGGCCGGCTCCCGAGCGCGTAGAGGACGGCGGCGGGGACTACGTAGAAGAGCGAGGGATCCCAGGACCAGTTGCTCAGGCCCATCGCGTCAGACCAGGTACAGGACGATGAACGCGATCATGCCGATCGCGGTGAAGTACGCCCAGTAGAAGGAGGATGCCTCGATGCCCGCGCGCAGCAGCACCTCGTCGTCGGCCGGGACGCCCTCGCGCTGCACGCGCTGCTCGCTGGCCCCGGCTCGGCGGCGCAGGAGACTCGCGACCTGGATCTCGATCCAGCAGGCGCCGATCAGGGCGACCACCGCGTACCAGGCGGTCCAGCCGAAGAAGACCGCCGCGTAGCCGCCGCTCGCGGCGCCGAAGCTGAGCGTCGTGTACTCGTAGAACTGCAGCGCGACGGCGGCCAGGGTGCACACCAGCGCCACGATCCCCGCCGGCAGCACGTCCCCGAACGGCCGCCTCGCGGCCAGGCGATAGACGATCGCACCGATCAGCATCAGGCCCGCGATCGCTGTACCGAAGCCGACCGGCGGCTGCGTGTCGCCGATCCTGAAATGGCCGTTGGTGTTCAGCGCAAGCAGGTAGAAGTACGCGAACAGGAAGGCGACGAAGAAGAACGTGGCCGAGCCGCACAGCAGCCGTCCGCCGAGCCGCAGCGCGTGCGGCTGCCAGTCCGGGGGCTCGGCCTGGACGTCCTCAGCGAGGGGAGCCGATGCCTCCATCGTCTACACACCTCCCCCGGCCGGCGCGACCGCCGGCAGCGGCGTGCGTTCGTCGCCGTAGGGATAGGGATCGCCGCCGAACACCGGCAGGTGCTCGAAGTCGTGGAGCGGGACCGGGGTCGGCAGCGTCCACTCGATCGACTTCGACTGCCACGGGTTGCGCTCGGCCGGCTCGCGCTTGAAGACCAGCGACCAGACGGCGTTGACCAGGAACAGGAGCAGTGAGAGCCCGAGCACGTACGCGGAGGCGGTCACCCAGTCGTTCAGTCCCTGCAGGTTGGTCGCATACGTCACCACGCGCCGCGGCATCCCCAGGAAGCCGAGCGCGAAGAGCGGGGCGAAGGTCGAGTTGAAGGCGATGAACATGACCCAGAAGTGCACTTTGGCGAGGCGCTCGTTGAGCTTGTAGCCGTACATCTTCGGAATCCAGTAGTAGATCGCCGCGAAGAACGCGAAGATCAGCCCACCCATGATCGTGTAGTGGAAGTGGGCCATCACGAAGAAGCTGCCGTGCGTGGTCACGTCGCTCGGGACGTCCGACAGGAAGATCCCCGAGACGCCGCCCCAGAGGAAGTTGAACGCCCACGCCAGGCAGAACAGCATCGGCACCGTGAAACGGATGCGACCGCGCCACAGCGTGCCGAGGGCGGACAGGAAGATGAACCCGGTGGGAATCGAGATGAGCTCGGTGGAGAGCGAGAAGAACGGCCGCAGGTCGGCGTTTATGCCGGAGACGAACAGGTGGTGCTGCCAGACGAAGAAGCTCAGGATCGCGACCCCGAGCATCCCCGCGACCGCGAGGCGGTAGCCCCACAGCGGCTTGCGGGTGAACACGGGCAGCAGCTCGAGCACGATCCCGAAGCCGGGGAGCGCGAGCACGTAGACCTCGGGGTGCCCGAACACCCAGAAGAGGTTCTGGAACAGATACGGGCTGCCGCCCTGGCCGGGGATGAAGAAGGCCGTCTGGAAGGTGCGGTCCATCGCGGCCATCAGCAGCGTCGCGATCAGCGTCGGCGCCGCCAGCACCATCAGCCCGGAGGTCGCGAGCACCGACCACACGAAGATCGGCAGGCGCGACCAGGTCATGCCCGGAGCCCGCATCGTCACGATGGTCGCGATCAGGTTGAAGCCGAGCAGGGTCATCGACAGGCCGACGAGCGCAAAGAAGCCGATGTAGGCGTCGTAGCCCGCCGTGCCCTGGGCGCCGAGCGGCTGGTAGCCGGTCCACCCGGTCTGGAAGCCGCCGAAGAAGATGGTCGTGATCAGGACCACACCGCCGGCCATCAGCAGCCAGAAGGTGAGCGACTCGATGCGCGGGAAGGCCATCCGACGCGTGCCGATCATGATCGGCACGAGCCAGTTCGCGAACGGCCCGAGGATGCCCGAGGTGAAGATGCCCATCATCATCGAACCGTGCATCCCGACGAGCGTGAGGTACTGGTTCGCGCCGAAGACGTGGGTGTTGGGCTGCAGCAGCTCGGTGCGGATCAGCATCGCGTTCAGCCCGCCGATGAAGAAGAAGAACCCGACGCCGACCATGTACTGCTTGGCGACCACCTTGTGGTCGGTCGACAGGCTGAAGTAGCGCAGCAGCCCGTGCTCGTGTGACTCCCGCTCGGCAAGCGTCGGCTGGTGGCCGAGCAGCCGACGGATCGGATAGGCGGCGAAGCCGAGGCCGATCAGAAAGCCGATCACCCCGAGCGTGTAGCCCAGCAGGATCGCGACGTCGTTTTCGCCCGCCGATTCGGAGTAGTAGGCCAGGTTCTGGCCTGTGATCTTCGTACCGATCCAGTGGCCGAGGAACCAGCCGCCGATACCGAGCACGATCCCCGTGAGCAGGTTGAAGCCGATCAGCCGTCGCCACAGAGGCGTGCTCGCGGGCATCGACCCGGCGGACATCTGGTCGGGCTCCGTTGCGCTCATCCGCCCCTCCTTTGCGGTTCGGGGAAGTAGTTCTTCGAATACGGTTCGAGGTTCCGCGTCGCGGGCGCGTTCCGAACCCGTTGCTGGGCGATCCAGGACGCGAACCGTGCGCGCGGCACGACGCGGCCGGGGTTGAACATGTATCCGTGCCACACGCCGCAGAGCTCGGCGCAGCGGACCTCGAACGGGAGCGGCCCCCTGGTCGTGACGTAGGCGATGTTGTTGACGCCCGGATTGGCGTCGGCCTTGACCCCGAGCTGATACGCCCAGAAGGAGTGGATCACGTCGAGCGAGGTGACGTTGAACTCGACCAGCGTGTGCGCCGGAAGCTCGATTTCGCGCGTCTCGACGCCGCCGAAGGACGGCCACCGGTAGGTGAACTGCCACTGCTGGGCGATCACCTGCACCTGCAGCGCGCGGTTGGCGTGCGCCGGAATCGCGATCGGTTCGGGGCCCTGGCCGCCGCCCGCGCCCGTTTCGAGCAGCCTGATCGTTCCGTAGCCGGTCAGCGACAGCGCCACCGTCGCGGTCGCGACGATCCACCAGAACTGCACGCTCGAGTTGCCCCGCATGGGCGGGCCGTCCGCCTGCAGCTGCGGTTCGCGGTCCCGGAACGCCCACAGGCAATAGGCGATGAACAGCAGCACGCCCAGCGCGATCGGCGTCGCCGTCGCCAGCAGCACCGTGTTGTCGACGACCTGGCCTGCCGCTTCGTTGGTCCCGTGCCCAGGTGGCAGGTGGGGTCCGAAGACGTAGACGACGACCGGCGTCAGGATCGCGCTCGCCACCAACCACATCAGCGCGACGTTGCGAACGTCGTGACGCGGGCGCTCGTCCCGCGTGGGCGCCTCGGCGCTCATACGACCTTGATGAAGCCGCCCATGTACCCGACTGTCTGCATCGGGCCGCCGAAGCCCTGGATGAATCCCGCCGCGCACGGCACGAAGCACTGCCAGCGGTAGAGACCCTTGCCCGGGGTGTGGATCACAAAGGAGATCGTGTGGTGCGCGTTGGCGAGCGAGCACGGGGCCTGTTCGCACGGGTTCTTTTCTTCTTCTGCCACGCCCTGCAGCGGGACGGAGACGCCCATCTGCGGGATCGCCCATGCGTGCGAGGCTTCTTCGGGCGGGAGCGACCGCGCGAGTTTCCCGTCGAGGTTCATCACGCCTCCAACGGTGCCGGCCACCTGGCTGATGAACGGGTTGCGCAGCCCCGAGGGGCCGTCGAACTGGTAGATCGTGATGCGCACCAGCGTGTTGGCCGGCAGTTCGTAGGTCGTCTTGTGCTGCCAGTTGCCGGAGGTCGCATTGACGGAGTAGAACGAGACCCACGTGCTGTGGGGATCGGTCTTTTCGGACGCCGGGACGGAGGCGAGGAAGAGCTGTGCGCCGACGGGCGTGCGCGTCGCCGCGACCGATCCCGGGACGTTCGTCAGATAGAGCGTGATGTAGAGCACGATTGCGGCCAACACCGCGACCGTGACAACCCCCGTCCCAATTGCGCGCTTCGCGTATCCGCTCATGCCCGGCTCACTTGATCTCATGGATGATCGAATGGCCCGCTCCTGCTAGGCCAACCCTACCCTATTCCCCGGCACGCCAACCGCGACACGGCCCGGCTCTACAGCGACCAGGATCGGCCCACCTGAGCCAGCGCCCCCGCCACGAGCTCCTGCTCGTCGGGTGCGAGTGCCGGCGCCGCCCGGCCCTGCTCCTCGCCGAGCAGGGCCGGGAGCGTGGCGAGCACGCACTCCGACAGGACCGGCACGTTGTAGCCGCCCTCGAGCACCATCCCGACGCCGACGCCCAGCTCCCGCGCAAGCGTCCCGCACGCGCGGGCCATCGCCACGAACGAGCCGGTGCTGCAGACGGCAGTGCGGCGAGCGGGTCGCGCTCGTGGGCGTCGAACCCGGCCGAGATCAGGATCAGCTGCGGCTCGATAGGCGGCCGCCGCGGGGAGCACGACCTGGTCGAGCAGGCCCAGCCACAGGGCCTCGCCGGAGCCCGGCGGGACCGGCAGGTTGATCGTGTACCCCTCCCCCGCGCCGTGCCCGCGTCCTCGCGGGCGTCCGCTGCCCGGGTACAGCGGCCACTGGTGGATGCTCGCGAACAGGACGTCGCTGCGGGCGTCGAAGATCTCTGCGGTGCCGTTGCCGTGGTGGACGTCCCAGTCGAGCACGAACACGCGGCTGAGCCCGAGTTCGGCGACCGCCGCCGCGGCCGCGACGGCGACGTTGTTGAACAGGCAGAAGCCCATCGCGCGCGCCCGCTCGGCGTGGTGGCCGGACCGGCCGCACGGCGCAGAAGCCCGCCTGCGCCGTCGCCCGCCAGCAGCGCGCCGCGCCATCTCGCAGGCGCCGCCGGCGGCGTGCGTGGCGGCCCGAAGGAGGCCTCGACCGCGAACGTGTCGGGATCGATCGAGCCTCCCCCGGCGGCGCACAGCTCACGGATCGCGCGCACGTGCTCGGCGAGTGGACGAGCTCGAGCTGCTGCCTCGCTCGCCGCCGGGCGCCGCGCGGCGCTCCCAGCCGAGCCAGTCGTGCTCGGCCAGCGCCCGCTCGAGCGCCGACCAGCCGCTCGGGGGTGTCGGGGTGTCCGGGCGAGAGCACGCCGCGGGTCGTGCTCCAGGCAGGCGGGGTGGCTGGTAGAGCCGGCCGCTCATCGTGCGTCGCCCCCGACTGGCTGCACTGCCGAGGCAATATGGCGCAGGATTGCCGCGGCCGGCGGGCACGATGCGCGCGATGGTCTTCGAGGGGTCGGGCGCGCCGCTGCGCGAGACGCGAGCTGCCGGTGCCCGCGCCGGGGCCCGGTCAGCTGCTGCTGCAGGTGCAGGCGTGCGGCGTGTGCCGCACCGACCTGCACCTGCTCGACGGCGAGGTCGACGATCGCCGCCCCGCCGCGCGTGCTCGGCCACCAGATCGTCGGCGACGGTCGGCTGCCGGCGACGGCGCCGTCGCGCCGGGAGCCGCGCCGGCGGAGGTCGGGCGAGCGCGTCGGCGTGCCGTGGCTCGGCTGGACCGACGGCACCTGCGAGTACTGCACGAGCGGCCGCGAGAACCTGTGCCCGCGACGCGCTGCTTCACCGGCCGCGACATCGACGGCGGCTATCGCCGAGTACACGGTCGCCGACGCGCGCTACTGCTTCGCGCTGCCCGACGAGCTACCCCGACGAGCAGCTCGCGCCGCTGCTGTGCGCGGGGCTGATCGGCTACCGGGCGCTGCGGATGTGCGGCGAGGCGCGCCGCCTCGGCCTGTACGGCTTCGGCGCCTCGGCCCACATCATCGCCCAGGTCGCGCGCTGGCAGGGCCGCGAGGTGTACGCCTTCACCCGCGCCGGCGACGACGCCGCGCAGGCGTTCGCGCTGCGAGCTCGGCGCCGTCTGGGCCGGGGCCTCCGACGAGCCGCCGCCGGAGCCGCTCGACGCGGCGATCGTGTTCGCCCCGGTGGGCGCGCTGGTGCCGCTGGCGCTGCGCGCGCTCGCGCCCGGCGGAACCGTCGTCTGCGCCGGCATCCACATGAGCGACATCCCCTCGTTCCCCTACAGCTGCTGTGGGAGGAGCGGGCGCTGCGCTCGGTCGCCAACCTCACCCGCCGCGACGGCGAGGAGCTGCTCGCGCTGGCGCCCGCAGCGTGCCGTCCACACCCGCGTGAGCACCTACCCGCTCGAGCGTGCCGGCGATGCGCTCGCAGGACCTCCGCGCCGGGGCCTTCACCGGGGCGGCGGTGATCCTGCCCGTAGTCAGGCGGGCGCGCCGGCCGTCCCGCCGCGGCTGCGGGCCGCGCCGGCGCGCGAGCGCGAAAGCCCGGCAGCAGCAGCTCCAGGCGCGCGCCGCCCTCGGGCGAGGATGCGGCCGCGGCCGATCCGCCGTGGGCGGCCGGCGATCGCCTGCACGATCGCCAGCCCCAGACCGGCTGCCGCCGGAGGCGCGGTCGCGGGCGGCGTCGGTGCGGTGGAAGCGATCGAACACCCGCTCGCGCTCGGCGGCCGGGATCCCCGCTCCGTCGTCGTCGACGACGAAGCGGACCCAGCCGCCGTCCTCGGCGCTGCGACCGCGCAGCCGCACCAGCCCGCTCCTCGGGCGCGGTGTGGTCGATCGCGTTGCCGATCAGGTTGCGCAGCGCCTGGGCGAGACGGTCGCGGTCGGCGCTGCAGCGTCCCCGCGCGGCAGCGGCCCGAGCTCGAAGCGCCGGTCCGCGAGCAGCGTCATCCCGTCCCACAGCTCGCTCCACGTAGGCGGCCAGCTCGATCGGCTCCGAGCGCAGGAAGCCCTCGGCGTGGTCGCTCTTGGCGAGCAGCAGCAGGTCGTCCACCAGCCGGCTGACGCGCGCCACCTCGGCCTGCACGAGGGCCTCCACGCGGCGCACCTCCTGCGCCGGCGGATGCTCCTGGGCGGCCAGCACCTCCAGCTGCCCGCGGATCACCGTCAGCGGGGTGCGCAGCTCGTGCGAGGCGTCGGCGATGAACTCCCGCTGGCCCGGCGAAGGCCTCGGTGAGACGGTCGAGCATGTGGTTGAAGGCGTCCGTCAGGACCTCGATCTCGCTCGCCTCGCCCTCGCGGTGTCGTCGATCCGGGGGTGCAGGTCGCCGGCGTCCACGCGGGCGGCCACGCTCGCCATCCTGCGCAGCGGCGCCGATACCCGCCCGCCGACGAGGTAGGAGGCGATCAGCGCCGCGACCAGGGCGAGCAGGCCCGCCAGCACGAACGCCCGCGCGACGCTGCGCTGCGCGCGCGAGACGGCCGCCAGCGCCTCGCCCGCGCCGATCGTCGCCGTCAGGCCGCCGCGGCAGGCGCACCGGGCACCTTCAGCAGCCGCAGTTCGTCGGCGACGTCGGGAGCCGGCAGCGTCGAGTAGCGCTGCCGGCGCCTGCACCAGTTTCAGCGCCAGGCGGTTCTCGGCGCTCTGCTCGCCGGAGCGACTCGCCGTCGTCGGGCGCGGCGCGCCGTGACCAGCTCGGGGCTGTTGGAGATCGTCCGCCCGCCCGGGGAGCGTGACGAACAGCAGCCGTCGAGCTCGCGCTGAAGGGCTGGGTGTGGAGGTAGCCCCTCGCGGCCGCCTGCGAGCTCGGCGTAGGACCCCGGTTCGGCGGCGCGGAGGTTGTGGGCGAACTCGGCCGCGTCGCCGGCGAGCTCGCGGTCGATCTGCTGGCGCACCTGGGTGCCCGTGCCCCGGTAGACGGCCACGAACACGATCCCCGTGCACAGCACCATCACGAGCGTGAACCACGCGGCCAGCCGCCAGCGCAGGCCGCGCGGCGCCAGCCGTCGAGCCAGGGCTCGCATCGGCCCGCCTCAGCCGGCGCTGCCGAGGCGGTAGCCCACGGAGCGCACGGTCGCGATCGGCGCCGGATCGTCGGGGCGGGCCGAGCTTGCGGCGCAGGTAGCCGACGTACACGTCCACGACGTTGGTCGCCGGGTCGTGTTCGTAGCCCCACACCGTGCTGAGGATCTGCTCGCGCGTGACGACCTCGCCGCGGTGACGGCAGAGGAACACGAGCAGTTCGAACTCGGTCGTCGACAGCGCCACCTCGGTGCCCCCGCGCCTGACCTTGCGCGTCAGCAGGTCCAATTCGATGTCCCCCACCTGGAGCGTGCTCGAAGACGCGTGCGCGAGCGCCCGCAGCTGTGCCCGCAGCGCGCGCGATCAGCTCCACCATCGAGAACGGCTTGACGAGGTAGTCGACGGCGCCCGCTTCGAGCCCGTGGACGCGATCCTCGACCTCCCCCCGCGCGGTCAGCACGATCACGGGCATCGTCGGCCGCGCGCGCTGGAGCTCCTCGAGGACCTCCAGGCCTCCCCTGCCGGGGAGCATCAGATCGAGCACGACCGCGTCGAAGCCGCCCGCTCAGCGCGAGCCGCTCGCCCTCGATGCCGTCCAGGGCGGCATCGACCAGGAATCCCGCCGCCGCCAAGCCCGCGGCGCAGGAAGTCGACGATCCCGGGCTCGTCCTCGATCACCAGGACGCTCGCCGAATCGGGCTCGTGGCCACCGTCGCGGCCGGCGCCTGCCCCTGCCTCGGCGCGGGGCTCCACAGTCGTTTCCATGCTCTCGACCGAAGGATAGGCGCCGCGCGCACGCCGCAGCGTCCTTCCCGGAGCATTCCATGAGACTTCTCACCTTGCGGTTAGGGTCCGCTTAAGGCTCGTTCGCACACTCGCCTGCATGGTCGAGACACAAGCTCCGAGCGTTCTCCGGCTTTCCGGCGCCACCGAGAGCCCGGCGGGCACGGCGCTGGCTGGGAGGCGGAACCAGCGGCAACGAGCGCCTCACGAGCGTCACCGGCGCCGTGCTGCTCGTGCTGCTGGCGGTGATCGGCGTGACGATCGTGCGCATGCACCCGCTCCTGTCGGTACACCTGTTCGTCGGGATGCTGCTGATCGCGCCCGTCTCGCTGAAGCTGGCGAGCACCGGCTACCGCTTCACCCGCTACTACACGCACGACATCGCCTACCGGCGCAAGGGTGCGCCGCCGGCCGCTCTGCGCGCGCTCGCCCCGCTGCTGGTGCTGAGCACCGTGGTCGTGTTCGCCAGCGGCGTGGCACTGCTGTTCGCGGGTCCCGCTTCGCGATCGGCGCTGCTGCCCGTGCACAAGGTCAGCTTCTTCGTGTGGCTGGCGGTGACCTCGTTGCACGTGCTCGCGCACCTGCCGTCGCTTCCGGCAGCGCTGCGGGCCGACTACACCCGCCGGGACGTCCTCGGGCCCTCGCTGCCCGGACGCTCGGGCCGCCACTTCGCGCTCGCGGCCGCGCTCGTCCTGGGCGTCGCCCTCGCCGTCCTCACGATTCCCGAGTTCGGGCCCTGGCTGCACGCGCACCTGGGCCACCACCACTAGGAGGTTCGACACCGATGCGCAACCACACCACCCACACCAGGGACGCCGCCCTGCTGAGGCTGAGCCGCATCAACCGCTGGCTGGTGGCGGGCAGCATCGTCCTCACCGGCGTGCTCGCCGACGTGGCCGCCCAGGCCTTCCCGGGCAAAACCAAGCGGAGCTCCGCGAGCTCGAGCGGGCACCGCAGCGCGACCCACAAAAGCTCTCCCGACGGGCGTGCTGGCCCGCCCGGAACAGTCCCCGGAAGCCTCGACCGGCAGCGGGAGCAGCTCGGGCGGGGAATCCTCCAGCAGCGAAAGCTCCTCCGGCAGCGAATCCTCGGCAGCTCCGGCGGCGGCGAAGAATCCTCGGCGAGCTCCGGCTCCTCCGAAGAATCCTCGGCGAGCTCAGGCGCCTCCGAAGAATCCTCGGCGAGCTCCGGCGCCTCCGAAGAAACCTCGCGAGCGCGCCTCTGAAGAATCCTCCGGACCGGTCGTCTCGGGCGGCTCGTAGTGATGCTCGTGGCCACCGAGCCGAGCACACGCCAGCCCGGAGCCCGCCCGCGGGCGCACGCTGGCAGGCGCTCGGAACGACCGTCGTGCTACGGGTGCTCGATCCCGGCGAGCTGGAGCGGGCCGAGGCGGTCGTCCGGCGCGAGCTCGACGCGATCGACCGCGCGTGCAGCCGCTTTCGCGAGGACTCCGAGCTCACGGCGCTCAACCGCCGCGCCGGCTCGACCACGCGCGTCAGCCCGCTGCTGCGCGAGGCGCTGGGCTCGCCCTGCGCGGAGCCGCGCTCACCGACGGCGACGTCGACCCCACCATCGGGCGGGCCCTCGAGCTGGCCGGCTACGACCGTGACTTCGAGCTGCTCGAGCGCGTCGAGCGGGACGAGCCCGACCGCTCCTCCCCGACGGGCAGGCCGCGTGTGCGGGTGCGCTCGCAGCCGGGCTGGCAGGGCGGTGAAGCTGCTCCGCGCAGACGGCCGCGTGCGCCTTCCTGCAGGCGTCAGCCTCGACCTTGGCGCGAGCGCCAAAGCGTGGGCCGCCGACCGCTGCGCCGCTGCCGCCGCGAAGGAGTGCGGGTGCGGGGTGCTCCTCGGAATCGGCGGGGACATCGCCACGGGCGGGAGCGCGCCGCCGGACGGATGGGAGATCCGTGTCACCGACGACCACCGCAACGACCTCTCCGCTGAAGGCCAGACGGTCACGATCCGCTCGGGCGGCCTGGCCACCTCCAGCACCGCCACGCGCCGCTGGCGCCACGGCGGCCAGGCCATGCACCACATCATCGACCCCGCCACCGGCGAGCCCGTCCGGGACACCTGGCGGACGGTGAGCGTCGCCGCGGGCAGCTGCGCGGACGCCAACGTCGCCGCCACCGCCGCGCTCGTGCGCGCGGCCGCCGCCCCGGCCTGGCTGGAGGGGCTCGGCCTGCCCTCGCGCCTGGTCGCCTGGCGACGGGTCCGTGACGAGGGTCGCCGGGTGGCCGCAGTGAGCGGCGCGCTGGCCGCCGTCGGGCCCTCGGTGGCCTGGTATCTGACCCGCGCCACGGGCGCGGTCTCGCTGGTGCTGCTGACCGGCTCGCTGGTGCTTGGTGTCGCGGACGTCCGCCGGCTGAGCAGCGCGAACTGGCCCCGCTTCATGATCGACTCCCTGCACCGCAGCGTGTCGCTGCTGGCGCTGGTCTTCCTGGGCGTTCACATCCTCACCTCGGTACTCGACAGCTTCGTCTCGATCTCGCTGGTGAACGCGGTCGTCCCCTTTACGGGCTCCTACCGGCCCCTGTGGCTTGGGCTCGGGGCGGTGGCGTTCGACCTGATGCTGGCCGTGGTGATCACGAGCCTGCTGCGGGGACGCATCGGCTACGGCGCCTGGCGCGCCGTCCACTGGCTCGCCTACGCGACCTGGCCGCTGGCGCTCGTCCACGGCCTCGGCACCGGCAGCGACGTGAACAGCAGCTGGCTGCTGGTGCTCAGCGCGCTGTGCGCGCTGGCGGTCGTGGCGGCCGTGCTCAGCCGCGTGCTGAACGGCTGGCCGGCCGGAGCCCCGGGACGCCGCGTGGCGCTCGCCGCCACCGGGGCCTTCGCGATCTTCCTGGTCGCCTGGCTGCCGATCGGGCCGCTCGGCTCCGAATGGGCGCGGCGCTCGGGCACCCCGAGTTCCGCGCTCAGCCACGCACCACCACGCGAAAGGGGAGCTCCAAGTGAGCCTTTCCGCCTCCACCCTGCATCCGCAGGCAACGCCTCCGAGCGGGCCTCCCGCGGCCCTGCCGCGTCTGCTCGCCGGCGTCCACGAGCGACGGGGCGCTGACGCTGTCGGAGCACCTCGCCCTCCACGGGGAGCTCCCGCTGGTCGGCACCGGCGGTCGATCGCGCTCGCGCTCGCGGGCGCGTGCGCTGATCGAGGAGGTCGAAGGCTCCGGGCTGTCCGGTTGCGGGGGCGCAGGCTTTCCCACCGCCAGGAAGCTGCGCTCGGTCGCCGACGCCCGCGGCCGCGCCATCGTCGTGGTCAACGCCGTCGAGGCGGAGCCACCCAGCTTCAAGGACCGCACGTTGCTCGAACTCGCCCCCCACCTCGTGCTCGACGGCGCGGTGCTGGCCGCCGAAGCGCTCCGCGCCGACGAGGCGATCGTGGCGGTCGGGGAGCACGCCGGCGGCTCGGCTGCGAGCGTCTACGCGGCGATCGAGGAACGCAGCGGGCGCCAGCAGCACGGCCGCGTCAGCCTGACGCTGGCGAGCGTCGGCGGCGGCTACGTGGCGGGCCAGGAGTCCGCGCTGATCAGCGGCCTCGAAGGCCGTGAGGCGCTCCCCACCTTCGCGCCCCCGCTGCCGTTCGAACAGGGCCTCAGACGGCGCCCGACGCTGCGTCAACAACGCCGAGACGCTCGCCCACCTGGGACTGATCGCGCGCCACGGCGCGGACTGGTTCCGCGGCCTCGGAACGCCCGCGCCATCCCGGCTCGGCGCTCGTCACCCTGAGCGGTCCGGTGGCCTACCCGGGGGTCTACGAGATCGAGGCGGGAGCGTCGCTGTCCTCGCTGATCGAGGCCGCCGGCGGCACCACGGCGGGCCTGCGCGGAGTGCTCACCGGCGGCTACGCCGGCACCTGGGTGCCGGCCACGGCGATCGGCGAGCTGCTGCTCTCACGCGACCAGTTGAAGGCCGTCGGCGCGAGCTTCGGCGCCGGCATCGTGCTGCTGCTCTCGGACGAGACCTGCCCGGTGGCCGAGACCGCGCGCCTGGCGCGGTGGCTGGCGCAGCAGAGCGCCCGCCAGTGCGGCCCGTGCCTCCACGGCCTCGACGCGATCGCCGACGCGGTCGAAGGGATCGCCGCCGGAACCCGCGAGCAGGCCTCCGAGCGGCGCCTGCAGACGCTGTCGGCGCTGACCGCCGGGCGCGGGGCCTGCGCGCACCCCGACGGAGCTGTACGCGTGATCACCAGCGCCCTGCGGGTCTTCGCCGACGATTTCGAGGACCACCGCCGCGCCGGGCCCTGCGAGCTGTGCCGCTACGCCCACGAGCTGCCGCTGCCGCCGCGGCGCGAGCGCCCGCGTCGGAGCACGGCCATGAGCCACCACGTGCGCGTCAACCCGATCACCTGCGAGGCCCACGGGATCTGCGCCGAGCTGCTCCCGGAGCGGATCACGCTCGACGAGTGGGGCTACCCGATCGTCGACGAAACCACCCTCCACGGCGAGGAGCTCGAGCACGCCAGGCGCGCCGCGCGGGCATGCCCCACACTCGCGCTGCTGATGGTGCGCGAGCGCAGCTCGCAGCCGCGTCTCCTAGCCGTCGATCCCGCTCGGGTCTCATGCACCGACGCAGCGGAACGCGCGCGCTCACATCACGTGGGCGGCCGCGAGGCCGGCCCAGGGGCCGTAGGGGGCGAACAGCTCGCGCACCTCGCCTTCCCCGGCCACGCGCCTGCGGGTCCCCGCCGCTCAGCAGCCTGCCCGCCAGCTTGCGCAGCCCGAGGTCGCCGGCGGGAAGCTGGTCGTGGCGGCCCTGCCCGGCCAGGGCCAGCATCTCCACCGTCCAGGCGCCGATCCCGGGGATCGCGCGCAGGCGTCGCCAGCAGCGCTCGTGATCGGCCTCGCTGGTGCCGTCGAGCTCGACGCGCCCGGCGGCCACCTCGCGGGCCGCCTGCACGAGCGCCCGCGCGCGCGAGCCGCCGAGGTCCAGCGACTGCAGCAGCGCCGGGAGGTGCGCGCCAGCACGTCGGGCTGCGGGAGGTCGCGCAGGGCGCCGTCGCCGCCGTGGGGCCAGCGGCGCCCGAGCCGTGCCAGCAGCCGGCGCTGGATCGCCGCCGCCCGCTCGTACTCGATCAGCTGCTCGCAGATCGCCCACGCCAGCGCCTCGAAGGGCTGCGGGCGCCGGGGGGCCCGCAGCCAGGGTCGGCGCCGCAGCGACGGGCCCGATCAGCCGGTCGCGGGCGAACTCCCGCAGGAAGGGGCGCAGGTCGTCGTCCAGGCCGAGCGCGAAGCGCATGCGGGCGATCCCGTACTCGGCCGCCGTCGGCTCTCGGCGCAGGCCACGAAGCGCACGGCGCCGGGCGCCGGCTGCCACACGCGCACCCGCACCGGCACCTCGCCGTGGTGCAGCAGACGCTCGAGGCCGCCCCCGCGGCGGCGCAGCATGCCGTCCATGCCGGTGCGCCGCGGCAGCCGGAAGGGCCCTGCCGGAGCGATCTCCGCCCGCAGCTCGACCAGCGCGCCGGGCAAGCCGGAGCCCTGTCCGCTCAGCGCGCGCCGCCGGGCCCGCCGAGCAGGTGGACGTCCACCAGCAGCGAGCGGCTGCCGACGATCTGGATCGAGCTCGCCGACCCCGCCCCCGGAGTCGCCGCGCCGGCCCAGGCGACGTCCCGCGGCGCGCCGCGGGCCAGCGCCGAGGTCGCTGCGCTGGCGCCGCTGGACGAGGCCGAGCACGGCCGCCCCGGCCACGAAGCCGCCGGCGGCGGCAGCAGCGGCCTGGACCGCGGGCGGAGCCGCGGCGTAGCGGCGCATCAGCGTCGTGGAGCCCTCGGTGCGGTCGTCCGTCGAGCTCCTCACCGAGCACCGGGACCGCGTCCACGAGCTCACCGTGCCACCGGCCCGGCGTGCGCCTGCTCGCCCGCCGGAGTGGGCCCGTCGTCAACCGATGTGCGCTCGAAGCTCACTGCGAGGCAAGTCTAGACTCCGCGGCGGGGTCCTCCTGCGCCAGCGGGCGCTCGTAGACGCGGTAGCGCTTGACCACGCGCCCGCCCATGCCTTCCATGCCGCGGTTCATGGCCGTGTTGGTCTCGAGGATCCAGCCCATCTCGCCGCCATCCTGAGGGGTTCGTTCGGCAGCGTCGAAGTGCGCCTCATACAGCGCGGCGGCGACGCCCGTGTGCTGGTGCTCCGGTTTGACGCCGAGGAAGCCGACGCGGACGCGGTCCATGCGCCTGGACTTCGTCAGGAACTTCCACCAGCCGAGCGGCAGCAGCCGCCCGCCCATCTGCGCGAGGACCTGGTTGAGGTCAGGGACCGTGATCGCCATGCCGACGACCTCGCCCGTGTCCTCTTTCTCGGCGACCATGAACCAGTGCTTGTCGAAGGCCAGCTGAAGGTCCAGGTGATAGGCATCGAGGTCGGCCTTCGAGTAGGGCACGAAGTCCCAGTTCTCGGCCCAGGCGGAGTTGTAGACCGCGGCGAAGAAGTCGAGGTCCTTGCGCAGCTGGCGGCGGCGCATCGGCCGGATCCGGATGCGGTGCTCGCTACGGGACTTCTCGGCCAGCTCCCAGATCACCGGCAGCACCTTCTCGCGCCCGGTCACCTCGAGGTTCCACATCAGCAGGTCCATCGCCTTGGTCATCCCGGCCTGCTCCATCATCTGCGGGTACCAGGGCGGGTTCCACGTCTGCAGGATCATCGGACGCAGATCGAAGCCCTCGACGAGCATGCCACCGTCGTCGTTGAGCGCGAAGCTCGCCGGCCCCAGCATGCGCTCGCAGCCGTGTTCGCGCAGCCACGTCTCGGCGGCGCCGAGCAGCGCCCGCAGGACCTCCGGGTCCTGCTCGAACTCGATGAAGCCGAACCAGCCCCAGCGCGTGTCGTGGTGGTCGTTGAAGGCGTGGTTGACGTGGGCGGTGATCCGGCCGACCACCTCGCCCGTCGCGGCGGGCGAGGAAGTACTCGGCCTCGCCGTGGGTGAAGAACGGGTTCATGCGCCGGGTCAGGAACAGCCGCCGCTCGAGCTTCAGCGGGGGCACCCACAGCGGGTGGTTAGCATGCAGCGCGGTAGGGCAGCTCGATGAAGGCCTTCAGATCGCGACTGCCCGAAACCGCCCTGATGTCCACCGTCACAGGGCAGCCAGAGTACATGCGCACACACATCGACGTCTTCGCCAAGACCCGCCAGCACGACCGCAGCGAGCTGCTGGCCGCGGCCCGCGAGGCGGACGTGCTGCCCTACTTCCACCTGCTGACCTCGCCGGCGATGCCGGTGGTGGAGATGGAGGGGGCGCCCCGCATCATGCTGGGCTCCAACAACTACCTCGGCCTGACCGCCGACGAGCGCGTGCTGGGGGCGGCCCAGGACGCTCTGCACCGCTACGGCACGGGCCTCACCGGGCTCGCGCCTGCTCAACGGCACGATCCCGCTGCACCTCGAACTCGAGCGCGAGATCGCCGAGTGGATGGACGCCGAGGACGCGCTCGTGTTCAGCACCGGCCACCAGGCCAACGTCGGCACCCTCGGCACCCTGCTGGGCCCAGGCGACACGGTCGTGGTGGACTCCGGCGACCACGCCTCGATCCTCGACGGCTGCCTGCTCTCGCGCGCCAAGCTGCGCGCCTTCCGCCACAACCGCCTCGACAAGCTCGAGAAGATGCTCGACCGCGCCGCGAACGACGGCGGCGGCGTGCTGGTGGTGGTGGACGGGGTCTTCTCGATGGAGGGCGACCTCGCGCCGCTGCTGGAGATCACCGAGCTGTGCGAGCGCTACGGGGCCCGCCTGATGGTGGACGAGGCCCACGGCGCCGGCGTGCTCGGCGCTCGCGGCGCGGGCGCCGCCGAGCTGCTCGGCGTGACCGACCAGGTGGACGTGCGGATCGGCACGTTCTCGAAGTCGCTCGCCTCCTGCGGCGGCTTCGTGGTGGGCCCCCACGAGGTGATCGAGTACCTGCGCTTCTACTCACGCGCCTTCCTGTTCACCGCCTCGGCCGTCCCGGCGGCGGTGGGTGCCGCCCTGGCGGCCCTGCGGGTGCTGCGCAGCGAGGACGGCCCGCGCCTGCTCGCGCGGCGTGCTCGAGAACGCCTGGCGGCTGCACGAAGGGCTCGCGGCGCTCGGCTTCGCGGTCAACCCGGTGCAGGAGCTGCCGGCCGGCGGGCAGCGCGCAGGAGCACGCCCCGGGGGTCCGCTGCGACGGCTCCGGGACGGCCAGGATCGTGACCCCGATCATCTCGGTGCTGGTGGGCGACGACTGGAAGGCGGCGCTGCTGTGGCGGGCCCTCTACGACGAGGGGGTGTTCGTCAACACCGCCCTGCACCCGGCGGTCCCGCCGGGCGGCGCGCTGCTGCGCACGAGCGTGATGGCCACCCACGACGAGGCCACGGTGGAACGCGCGCTGGACATCTTCGAGCGCGTCAAGCGCGACTTCGAGGCCGAGCACGGGCCGCTGCCGTCGGCGCGCCCGGCCTGAGGGCGGCCCTCGAACTTGTCCATTTCTTCACAAATCCTTCGGCCTACGAAAAAGGCCGCTTCTAGCGACTGAACGGCCCCGCGGCGTGTTGACCGCGGGGTGCTGCTGGCATAGCTTGCCGATGCGCTCTGCATGGCCGTTGAGTCCCCGCCGAGGTCCTAGAGGCGGGGAGACGCGAAGGGAGGTACCGCATCCATCACGCGGTCCCACCCGCATGCCGTTGCTGGCGCGACCGTCCTGAAAATCCAGCAAGCAGGTTGCCCCGCCGCATCGAGCGGAGGCAACGGGGAGTATGCCCATGAACGCGACAGCCACGGTTCCCCCTGCCGGCCCTCAGCACATGCGTGCGCTCGAACGAGCCAACCAGGTCCGCCTCGCGCGGGCCGAGCTCAAGCGCCGCGTCGCCGACGGCGAGATCGACGTTGCGGAGGTGATCCTCGATTGCCCGTGGGAGGCCCACAGCATGGCGATCTCCGACCTGCTGATGAGCCAGCGCCGCTGGGGTCAGACGCGCTGTCGCAAATTCCTGGCCCAGATCCCGCTGTCGGAGAACAAGACCGTCGGCTCGCTCACCGAGCGTCAGAGCCGGCGCCTGGCGGAGCTGCTGGAGTCCGGCGAGCGGGGCCGCGCGTGGAGCGCGACCCCCTGGGTAACGGACAGCCCGACGAGAGCTTGAGCTGCCACCAGCCCGCGAGCATCCCGATCAGGCCGAGGCGGGGTCTGACCTGCCAGACCCCGCAGCCGCCCTGGCCGAGATCCCGGACCGGTAGGCGCACGAACTTGTAGCGCCCGGGTTCCAGGCGCATCCGCTCCAGCTGCTCCCGCGCCCGGCGCTCGTGCTCGGTGCGCGCGGCCGCCACCCGGCGCAGCTCCTGCAGGCGCCCGGCGAGGTGGTCGCGTTCGCGCTCGAGCTCGCCGAGGTCGGGCAGCCGGGGGGCGCGCGCGGCACGCCCCGGAGCGGGCGCTGCGTGGAGCCGGGATGTACGGGAAGCGCGCGGCCACGATGCCCGAGAGCTCGCGCTCCAGACGGGCGATCTGTGCCTTCAGCGAGGCGCGTGCGGCGCGTTCGGAGGTGGCCTCCAAAGGCCCCTCGAGCACCGCCTGCTGCTGCACGAGCTGCGCCACTTCGCTCTCCTTCTCGAAAAGACCAAGCCCCGAGAGGACCTGATTCTACCAGCGCCCGCGGCCGCCGATCGCGCTTCCCGACGGGCGCTCAGGGTGCTTCGAGGGCGCTGGCGGCGCTCCACAGCGCCTCCTCGGCGAACAGCGTCGGAACGCCCGGCGACCTGCACCGCGAACAGCGTCACGGCGCGCGTGTCGGCGCGCGGGGCGTGGGCCCGCGCGGGCTCTTCGAACAGCACCGCGAGCGCGTGCCGGCCGTCGGCCACCACCAGCCTCCCAGCCGGCAGCAGGCGCCCGTCGCGCCCGGCTCCGAGCGGCTCCCCCTCGACGCTCTCGCGGATCCCGGGAGGCCCCTCGAGCGTCTCGCTGGCCAGCGCCCAGACGGGCACGCCGGTGTCGGTCAGGGCGATCAGCAGGACGTCGGCGAGCAACCCCCCGGTGGGGAAGCCGCCGCGGATCATCCGCTCCAGCACGGCCGTCTCGATCGGGGTTCGCACGACGTCGGGATCGAGGCCGATGTGACGGAAGAACACCCGGTAGGCGGCCGGCACGGGCTCCAGGCGGATGCTCACGGCGCGGGCGCCGCGAAAACGGCTCGAGCGTTCCCGCAGCCGCTGCTGGATGTCGGGCGGGGAGGTCCCGGTGAGCGAGCCCTCCCGCCCCACCTGCACCTCGGTCAGGAGCAGCCTCAGGGAGGGCAGCTCCTGCACGACCTCGGGCGCGCGCCAGCCGACGCTGGGAGCGGCGGCGCTGCTCACGCGCCGGCTCCCCGGCGGCCACCGGCACGCGAGGCCGCCACCAGGGCGGCCACGCGCGAGCGCAGCGCCGCCGGCGTCGGGCTGTTCAGCAGCGCCCGGCTCTGCACCTTGCCACCCGGGTAGATGAAGTTGACCTGCGGGCAGCTGAGGACTTTGTAGAGCGAGGCCAGCGCCCCGTCGGCGTCGATCCCCACCGGGTAGGTGAGGCCCTTGTGCGCGATCAGGGTCCGCAGGTCCGAGCGCGAGCCCTTGATCTGCGACGGCGGCGAACGCGGACCGTCGGGAAGGAGCTCTGCAGCGCCTGCATCTCGCCCAGCACGCGCGTGCAGGATCCGCCGTTGACGAACAGCGCCAGCACCACCGGGCCCCGTTCGGTCAGTTCGCAGATGTTCAGCACCTGGCTGCCGCGCACGCTGCAGGCCGGCACGTTCGCCCGATTCGCCTTCGTGGGCGTGCTTGGCGATGTTCGCGTCGCCCACCATCGTCCCGCGCGCGAGCGGTACGGCGAAGGGCGGGGCCTCGGTGCCGGGGTCGATGCCGCGAAGGCCTCCCGGGTTGTGCAGGAAGAGCGACACCACCAGCGCCCCCAGCGCCACCACCGCGACGGCGCCGATCAGCCGCCCGCGCACGCGCTCAGCGGCTCATGCCGGCTCATGTCCGGACCCCGCGCTCCCGGTACCGGCGCCCGTGCGCAGCCGCGCCAGCAGCCCCGTCCCCCCACCGTGCGGCGCAGGCGCCGTCGCTCCGGGCTCCCGTAGGCGATCATCAGCGCCGCCGGCAGCGCGATCAGCACGCCCAGCAGCGACGCGGACAGGTCGATCAGCGTGACCAGGCCGAACTGCCGCAGCATCTCGATTTCCGACACGGCGAGCACGCCGAAGCCCGCGATCGCAGTGACGGCCGAGGCGGCGACCGCCGCGCCCGTGCGCTGGTAGGCGCGGCGCAGGGCCTGCACGGTGCCGAGCCCGGCTCGGCGCTCCTGGCGGTAGCGCTCGCTCAGCAGCACGCTGAACTCGGTCGAGAGGGCGACCACCAGCACCCCGAGGGTCACCGACATCGGATTCAAGGGCACCCGCACCGCGAACAGCACCAGCGCCGACCAGCCGGAGGCCAGGGCGACCGGGACCAGCGGCACGAGCACCCGCCGGCGGTCGCCGCGGAAGGCCACCGCCAGCACCAGCGCCACCGCCAGCAGGCCGGCCAGCAGGGTCAGCAGCCGCCGCCACGGATCGGCGACCTTGGCGCCCGAGCTCGAGGCCAGCACGGGCAGGCCGACAAGGCTGGCGCTCACGCCCGGCGGCGGGTGCAGGCGCGAGCGCATCGCTTCGATCACGTGCTGCTCCTGGGCCAGGCTCATCAGACGCACCCCGAAGGCGAGCGTGGCCTGATGGCGGTCGCCGCTGATCACGTCCTGGGAGAAGTACGGCGGGATCACTTTCAACAGCCCTTCGACCTGGCCGCTGCTGAGCTTGGCGGTCTGCGTGCCCCCCACCGGCGAGCCCGAGAACAGGTCCGGCAGCGAGAAGGCCGGGCACAGGCGCGCCTTCCCGCAGGGGTGCGAGGCGCTGAAGCCGTAGTGCGAGAGCACGCCCCGCTCGTAGGCGCTCATCCATTCGATCGTGGCCGGCGTGGCGACGTTCTTGCCGGACACGAGCAGGTCGATTTCACCGCCCACCCCGCTGGTCCGCTCCAGCGTCTTCAGGGCCTGCAGCGAGCCGAGGTTCTGAGGGACCAGCTTGGTGATGTCGGTCTGCACGCTGGTCTGGGTGTCGAGCGCCCAGCCGGCGAGGGCGAGCGCGAGCCCGATCCACAGCACGCGCCGGGGATGGCGCACGGCGCTCCCCAGCGCGATGCCGGAGAGGGCCCGCGTGAGCGGGTTCTC
Organism: uncultured Solirubrobacteraceae bacterium; assembly: GCA_963742395.1. GTDB lineage: Bacteria > Actinomycetota > Thermoleophilia > Solirubrobacterales > Solirubrobacteraceae > Palsa-744. The sequence continues at coordinate 61,276 of CAVUME010000012.1, forward strand.
GCGCAGCAGCTGGCGGGCGCCGCGCCAGCTCGCGCCCAGTGGCCCCTCGGCCAGGGAGGCACGCGCCCCGCGCGGGCCCGCCGCGGTCGCTTCGCCGCGCGCGGAGCTGAGCGCGAGCGCCGCCGCCCCGGCGGTGAGCGTGCACAGCAGAGCCAGAGCCAGGCCGACGACCAGCAGCACCGAGAAGCCCTGCACCATCGGCACCGGAGACAGCAGCAGCACGAGGATCGCCGCGCAGCTGGCGGCGGCCGCGGTCGCGATCGTGGGCGCGCCGTGAGCCGCCGCACGGGCGATGCGGGCCACGGGATCGCCCGGCACCGGCTCGGTCTCGCCGACGCGGGCCTGGAACTGGATCGCGTAGTCCACCGACAATCCCACCAGCACCGGCAGGACCGCGATCGAGGCCATCGTAAGGGGCGCTCCCACGAGCGCCAGGCCTCCGAAGGTCAGCGCGGTGGCCAGTCCGGCGAGCGCGAGCGGCAGCAGCCGGGGGCGCTCGGTGAAGACCAGCACCAGCGTGGCGGCCATCACCAGTGCGACCGCGAGCAGCAGCAGCAGGATCGCGTGGGAGAGCTTGCTCGTCAGGTCCGAGACCACGACCGGCCCACCGGTGACCAGATAGCGCCCGCCGTTCTGGAGGTGCCACTCGGGCATCGCCACGGCCTGGCGTACGAGCGCGATCGTGCGGTTGCGCTGGGCCTGGGAGAGCCCGGCCTTCATGCGCACCGAGACGAGCGCCGCTTCGCGGCCGGGGAACAGGTAGGCGAGCTTGGCCCGGGGCGTGCCGGCCGGCTTGTCGGGCGCGAACACGAGCGAGGAGACGAAGTTCGGATCCTGCAGGCTGGGCTTGGCCGTGATCCCGTACTGGAGGGCGAGCGTGACGAGGCCCTCCTGGAAGCGGGCCATCCAGATCTTCTGGGCCGAGCGCGCGAGTTCGCTCGCGCGCGCCGCGCCGAGCCCCTTGGCGAGGGCCGCCTGGGAGACGACGTGGGCGGCCTGGGCGGCCTGGGCTTCAGCGCTCTTGGTCTGGGTTGCGAGCTGCTGGTCGATCACTTCGGTGGCCTCGTTGACGAACGTGCCGGGACCGAAGACGACCTTGATCGTGTGCGCGGCCGCGAGCTTCGCGCACGGCCCAGAGGCTCCGCCCTCGGCTCCCAGCGCCGCCGCGGGGACGTTCCCGGACAGGCACCCCTCGAGCCCCAGCAGGCGCTCGAGGTCCGAGCTCAGCACGAGCTTCTGCAGGTTGCCGTTGACGAGCACCACGATCGGTTCTTCGCCGAAGCCGCGGTTGTAGCGCTGGGTCTGGCGGTATTCGTTGCTGGAGCTCGACACCAGCGTGCTGGCCGCGGCGCTCGGGCGCAGCGTCAGCGCGAGCGCCACAGCCCCGGCCGCCAGCACGATCGCGGCGAGCAGCACAGCCCGCGGGCGCCTCGCGGCGCCCCCCGCGAGCGCGGACAACAGCCGGGCGCTCACTCCATTCCGAGAGGGCCCACCGACTCGCCGGAGAGGAACTGGCGCACGAACGGATTCTCCGATGCGAACAGCTCCTGGGCGGGCCCAGATTCGACGATTCTCCCCTTCCACAGCACCGAGATGTGCTCCGCCACCCGGCGGGCGCTCATGATGTCGTGGGTGATGACCACGTAACAGCCCCCGTTCTCGGCGTGGACCTCCTTGATCAGCTCACACAGCAGCGCCGTGCGGACCGGGTCCAGGCCCGAGTCGGGCTCGTCGAACAGCAGGATTTCAGGGTCCAGCACGAGCGCCCGCGCAAAGCCCGCCCGCTTGCGCATGCCGCCGGAGAGCTCGTTGGGCATCTTCTCGTTGGCGTCGCCCAGCCCCACCTCTTTGAGGCGGCGATTGACGATGTCGGCGATCTCGTCCTCGCCCTTCTCGGTGTGCTGGCGCAGCGGGAAGGCGACGTTGTCGTACAGGCTCAGCGACCCGAACAGCGCACCGTCCTGGAACAGCACGCCGAACCTCCGCCGCAGCTTGAACAGTTCGGCGTCGCTGAGACTCGGGATCGAGTGGCCTTTCACGATCACGTCGCCCTCGTCGGGATAGAGCAGGCCCACGATGTGCTTGATGCAGACCGACTTGCCCGTCCCGGAGGGCCCGATGATCATCGAGATCTTGCCCTCGGGCAGCCCCATGTTCAGCCCGCGCAGAACGTGGTTTTTGCCGAACGACTTGTGCACGTCGACGAACTCGATCGCGTCCGGCACGCCGGTCTCCCGGATCACACCGGTGTGGAACTCGAACTCCTCCCCGGAAGGCTTCCCGTCCGAGGAGGACCGCTCACGCTCCTCCGTGGCCATCCTGCCTCTAGCCTCCGATCGGAGCGCGTGCGTTGTTGCCCCAGAAGACCTGGGTTCCGAACATGTCGATCAGGTTCACGAGCACGAGGTTGAGGACCATTGACTTGGCGGTGGCGCGACCCACGCCGACGGGGCCACCACTTGCGTTGTACCCGTAGTAGCAGCCCACGAGCACGATGCACGTCGCCATCGTCATTCCCTTGATCACGCTGTACAGGTAGTCCCCCGGATTCTGGAACTGCCAGAAGATCAGCAGGAACCCTCCTTCGGACACGTAGCCCACCTGGTGGACGATCGCTATGAAGGAGGCTAAGTACCCGACGCCGACGGCCGCGATGTACATGAACGGCAGCACCAGCCAGGCGGCCAGCAGGCGGGTGGCGCAGAGGAAGGTCATCGAGTTGATCCCCATCACCTCGAGCGCGTCGATCTCGTCGGAGATGCGCATCGCGCCGAGCTCGGCCACGATGCCGGTGCCGACCTTCGCCGAGAGCATGTAGCCCCACACGATCGGGACGGCCTCGCGCAGGTTGCACCAGGCGGCGAACACGCCCGCATACGCCGGCGTGCCGGTGGACTCGTTGAAGTAGGCGGCCTCGATCCCGCACGTGCCCAGGCCGGTGATGAACACCAGGGCCCAGATCACGAGCGTCGAGTAGATGATCAGGATGCCCGACTGGCGCAGGGTCTCGCCGAAGAAGTGGAACACCCGCCCGGTCCACACGTCGCGAACGACGATCCCGACGAAGCGTGCGATCTCGCCGGAGCCGGCGAGCCATTCGCGGGGCAGTCCAAGCAGTTCGCCCATCTATTTGATGACCAGGATCTGGGGGTGGGTGGCCAGCAGCGTCTGCGTGAACACGTAGTTGAAGGCGCCGATCCCGAGGAACGAGATCACGACCGCTTCGTTGACCGCCCGGCCGACGCCCTCGGCGCCCCCGGAGGCGGTCATGCCCTTGTAACAACAGACGATCGCGATGATCGCGCCGAACACCGTCGTCTTCAGCACCGAGCCCCACAGGTCGGTGACCGAGGAGTTGGCGAACAGCGTGTTCCAGAAGGGCCCCAGCGAGCCGCCCTCGTAGAGCTCGGCGAGCAGACCGCCGAAGAGGCCGAACAGGACCGCGTAGATGTCGAACAGGCCGGTGACGACCATCAGCGTGAGGAAGCGGGGGACGACGAGGTTCTTGACGGGGTCCACGCCCAGCACCTGCAGCGCGTCGAGCTCCTCGCGCACCTTGCGGGCGCCGAGGTCGGCGGTGATCGCAGTGCCCGCAACACCGGCCAGCACGATCGAGGTGACCAGCGGGCCGATTTCGCGAATCGAGGCCAGCACGAAGAAGCCGCCGAGGCGATCCAGGGCGCCGAACAGCGTCAGGAAGTCACCCGCCTGCAGTCCCGGAGCGCCGTAGCTGATGGCGACGGTGGAGATCAGCAGCGGCAGCCAGCAGAGCCGCAGCGTGAACAGGAACTGCGAGACGAACTCGCCCCCGTACGGGTAGGGCGGGGTCAGCGCCGACCAGATCGTCTTGCCCGTCAGGATCATCATGTCCCCGAATTCCTCGAGCACATGGCTGACGGGCACAAAGGCCCGCTGGGCAGCGGTGCGAACCATCCTCCTCTGACTCTCCTCCGTATCCGGCGCCTACGCTGGCCTCAACTGTACGACATGCCTGTTCCCGGCGCACCCGGGCGCTGGTATGGTGGCGCTGACGGTGAGGGCGACGGGGAGAGCCTCGAAACTGACTCCGCGTCGACTCCGCGACGTGTCAATCGCGCTTGCGCTCGTGGCGCTGACGGTGCTCGCCGGCTGCGGCGGCGGCAGCCGCCAGGACGCACACGAACCGGAAGCCACCTATCGCATGCGGGTCGCGCGCGTGAGCTTCCCGCGCCTGCAGGCCGTGGCGCGGCCGGTGAAACTGGAAATCGTGATCCGCAACGTGAGCGCCCAGGCGGTGCCCAAGGTGGCGGTCACGGTCGACTCCCTGACCTACAGCTCGCGCTACGCCGCGCTCGCCGACCCCCGACGCCCGATCTGGGTGATCGAACGTGGCCCCGGGCCGATCGCCAACCCGCCGGTCGAAAGCCAGGAAGTGAGCATCCCCGGGGGCGCCCAGACGGCGGTCGGCAAAACCTGGGCCCTCCCCACCAGCCTCCCGCCGGGGCACGCAACCCGCTTCGTGTGGAACCTGGTCCCGGTCAAGCCCGGCACCTACACGATCCACTTCGTCTATGCGGCCGGCCTCTCGGGCAAGTCCAAGGCGCGCCTGGTGGCCGGCAGCCAGCGCGGGGCGATCACGGTCCACATCACCGGCAAGCCGCCGGCCACGCACGTGAACCCGAAAACCGGCAAGGTCGAACCGGGCCCCTACATCCCGCGCTCTGAAGCCGAAAGCTCCTGACGGCGACCGGCTTGGCCGGTTGTCCAAAGGGTCAGACGGGTTTTTGTCCAGGCGAGCGGTCCGCCGCCGCTGCCTGGGCACTACGATTGCGCGGGGCCCCACGCGTTGGGCTGGGTCCCGCCCGCCCGCGCAGGCGTGCATCCCGACAGAGGAGGAATCGGTAGAAGCCTATGGCCAGGTCCCGTCAGCAGAACGTCACCGCCGCACAGTGGAGCATCAACGGAGCCGGGCTTGGCGCCCCGGATCTGACCGTCTCCGCCAACCAGGTCTTCGGCTCCAACGTGTTCTCGGCGGCCACGCAGCGCCAGCGCCTGCCGAAGGACGTCTACAAGGCGCTGCAGCGCACGCTCGCGCGCGGTGAGGCGCTTGACACGTCGTTGGCGGACTCGGTCGCGCTGGCGATGAAGGAATGGGCGCTGGAGAAGGGCGCCACCCACTACACCCACTGGTTCCAGCCCCTGACGGGGTCCACGGCCGAGAAGCACGACTCCTTCTACGGGCCCGCCGGTGACGGCACCGCGATCGCGGAATTCTCCGGCAAGGAGCTGATCCAGGGCGAGCCCGACGCCTCCTCGTTCCCCACCGGCGGCATCCGTGCGACCTTCGAGGCCCGCGGCTACACCGCCTGGGACCCCACCAGCCCGGCGTTCGTGCTGGAGAACCCGAACGGGGCGCTGCTGTGCATCCCCACCGCCTTCACCTCCTGGACGGGCGAGGCGCTCGACAACAAGATCCCGCTGCTGCGCTCGATGGACGCGCTCTCGGGAGCCGCTGTGCGAGCGCTCGAGCTGCTCGGCGTCGAGGCCGCGCGCGTGTTCACGACGACCGGCTGCGAGCAGGAGTACTTCCTGATCGACGAGCAGTACTACTTCGAACGCCCGGATCTCCTGACCACCGGGCGCACGCTGTTCGGGGCCCAGCCGCCGAAGGGCCACGAGCTCGACGACCACTACTTCGGGTCGATCCCCGAGCGCGTGCTCGCCTACATGCTCGACGTCGAGCTCGAGCTGGCGAAGCTGGGCGTGCCGATCAAGACGCGCCACAACGAGGTCGCTCCCAACCAGTTCGAGGTCGCCCCGGTGTTCGAGAACTCCAACGTTGGATCCGACCACCAGATGATCACGATGCAGATCATGCAGAACACGGCCCGTCGCTACGGGCTCGTGTGCCTGCTGCACGAGAAGCCCTACGCCGGGGTCAACGGCTCGGGCAAGCACAACAACTGGTCGATGGGCACCGACACCGGGCTCAACCTGCTCGAGCCGGGCGACACCCCGGCCGAGAACCTCCAGTTCCTGTTCTTCTGCGCGGCCGTGATCCAGGCGGTCAACCGCCACCAGGCGCTGCTGCGGGCCTCGATCGCGAGCGCCGGACAGGACTTTCGTCTGGGGGCCAACGAGGCACCGCCGGCGATCATCTCGATCTTCCTGGGGACCGACCTGGACAAGGTCTTCACCGCGATCGCGAGCGGCAAGGTCCAGAGCTCGAAACCAGGATCCTTCCTCGGCCTCGGCACGCCGGTGCTGCCGCGGCTGCCGCTGCACGGCGGCGACCGCAACCGCACCAGCCCGTTCGCCTTCACCGGCAACAAGTTCGAGTTCCGGGCGCTCGGCTCGAGCGCCTCGCCGGCGTGGCCGAACACGGTCCTGAACACGATCGTGGCCGAGTCCGTGGACGATCTCGCGGACAAGCTGCAGACCGCCATGAAACGCTCCGGAGCGACCCTCGAGAAGGCCGTCGCGAGCGTCGTCAAGGACGCGTGGGCCGCCAACAAACAGATCGTCTTCGAAGGCGACAACTACTCGCCGGAGTGGCACGCCGAGGCCAAGAAACGCGGCCTGGCGAACCTGCGCACGACCCCCGACGCGCTGCCCTACCTGATCGACAAACAGACGGTGGCGATGTTCAAAAAGTACAAGGTGCTCTCCAAACGCGAGCTCGAGTCCCGCTACGAGGTGTTCACCGAGCAGTACGCCACCACGGTGAACATCGAGTCCGAGACCGCGTCCGCGATCGCGCGCACGATGCTGCTGCCCGCCGCGGTTCGCCATCACAACGAACTGCTGGAGAGCGGGCTGGAGGAGCTCGTGGAGGAGTTCGCCCCGCTCATCAAGGAGCTGCACTACGCGCTCTTGAAGCTGGAGGACGCAAACCTCGAGGACAACCACCCCCACGGGGGCGACGCCCAGAAGGAGGCGGTCTACATGCGCGACGAGGTGCTGACCGCGATGGAGGACGTCCGCGAGGTGGCCGACCGGCTCGAGAAGCTGGTGGCCGACGACCTCTGGCCGCTGCCCAAGTACTCGGAGATGCTGTTCATCAAGTAGTCGACTCGCTTGTACTCCAGTGCGCAAAGAACCCCGCCCAAGGCGGGGTTTTTTGTTGCCTGCCGGCATAGGCTCTGGCACATGGGGATCCGCCGTGCTGGCGCTGTGGCCATCGTCCTGGGCGCGAGCGCCTCAGGCAGCCGTCAGCGTGTCCACGCGCCGGACGTCTAGCCCCTGATGAGCGGCGAGGACCACAGCGACTGGTCCTCGCTACCAAGCCGCCAGAGGCCCACGCCGAAGCCCGCCTGGCGGGCGATCCGCAGGATGTCGAGGACAGACTGGGCGTCCAGGTACCAGACGTCGTGGGTGACCCCCCCGGCGCCCGCGTAGGTGAAGCTGAGCTCGCCCGAGAGCGGATCGCGGGCGGCGTGGGCACCGACCGAGCGGGCGAGCTCGACCGCATGCGGGTACTGGAAGGCGCTGGCCGGCTGCGTGCCCGGCGAGCTCAGCGGCTGGCCGTCGGCGCCGGTGGCGGCCCAGTCGAGCCCGTACATCGGAGCGCCGATCACGAACCGGGAGCGCTCGGGCAGTGTGCTCAGGAAGCCGACCACGCCGCTCACGAGCGAGAGCGTGGAGATGGAGCCGGGCGCCGAGCCGGCCCAGTGTGTACCCCACGCCATCACGAACACGGTGTCCGCCGCCGCCGACAGCGCGCGGTCGTCGTAGAACGCGTACGGGGCGCCGGGGCCTTCGTGGGTCACCCCGTCCACCACCACGGCGAGCCGGCGGTGGTGGCGGTGGAGTTTTTCCGCCAGCGTGGCCACGAACGAGCTCAGCGCTTCGCGGTCAGCGGGGCCGTCGTTCTCGAGATCCAGACACAGTCCCGCGAAGGCCGGCTTGCGGGCGAGGGCGGCGAGCCGGGCGAGGAGTTCCTGGCGGGGCCCGGGTTCGCTCAGCAGCTGGTGCACGACCGCCCCGTTCTGGCAGTTGAAGCGGGGCATCACCGTGATCGCCCGCGTATGGGCGAAGGAGTCAATCGCGGGGACGTCCGCGCCCGCCACGGAGCCGCCCCCGGGGGTGCATTCGAAGTAGGTGGGGTACACGACCGAGATCGCGCCCGCGTGCGCACGCAGGTCGGCGAGCGAGTCGGGCGAGCTGGTGAGCAGGAACGCCTGCGCCCCGGCGGGGCTCCCGTGCCGGTGCGCCCCCGCCGCGCCGGCCGTGCCGGCCGCGGTGCCGACCGCCCACGCGAGCACGGCCGCCAGCGCGGCTGCGAGCAGCGCTCTGCGGCTCAACTGCCCGTCCCGCCGAGCAGCGGCAGCTGCCAGATCGTCTGGTCCTCTTTGCCGAGCCGCCAGAGGCCGAGTTTCATCCCCAGCGAGCTGGCCAGGCCGGAACGCACTTCCAGTGAGTGCTGGTTGACGTACCAGACCTGGTGCTGGACGCCGGAGGCGCTGTAGGAGAAGTGCGGGCTCTGGCTGGAGTTGTCCCATTGCGGGGTGATACCCAGCGAGGCGATCAGGCTCGTGATTTCGCTGTACTGGAGCGCCGTCCCGGGACTGGAGGGACCGCCGCCGTTGGGCCAGTCGACGCCGTAGAGCGGCATCGCCAGCACGAACTTGTGCAGGTTGGGCATCGTGGCGGTGTATTTGGCGACCTGGCTGAACCAGTTGTATTCGTCGATCGAGCCCGGACCGGAGGTGACCCAGTGGTAGCCCCAGTCCATCACCAGCACGTAGTCGGACGGGATCGACAGGGCGGCGTCGTTGTACATCGCGGCGCGGCCGGTGGGGACGTTCCAGTACTTGGCGGTGACGACCGTCGAGAGCTTGTCGCCCTGGGCGTGGAGCGTTTCGGCCAGCATCGTGATGAAGGCGGTGAACGGTTCGCGCTCCACGGGCGGGGCGTTCTCGAAGTCGATCTGGATCCCGCTGTAGCCATATGCGCGGCAGTATTCGGCCAGCTGTTCGATCGTTTTCTGGCGCACCGACGGCTGGTTCAGGATCGCTTCCTCGGCGCTGACGTTGAGACAGTTCACGCGCGGGAGCACTTCGATCTTGCGCAGCGTGGCCCAGTGCGTGACGAGCGGGTCGTCGTTGCCTTCGATCGTGCCACCCGGACCGCACTGGAAGTAGGTCGGGTACACGACCCCGATCTGTTCGTAGTGGGCCTGCAGGTCGTTGAAGCTTTCGGTTGTGCTGGCGAGCAGGAACGCCTGCACGTTGCCGTGCGTGGGTGGCGGGTCGGCCGTGTTCAGCGCCAGCGGCTGGCTCGGTTCGCTGATCGCCCCCATCGAGTCCACGGCGCTGACGGTGATCGTGTATTCGCTGCCTGGAGCGAGCCCTTCCAGCGTGCGCTCGGTGGCGGCGCCCTGGCCCACCGGGATGCCGTCGCGGAACAGCCGGTAGCCGGCGATGTTGCCGCTCACCGGCGCGCTCGGCTGCCAGCTGATCTGGGCCGAGCTGCTGGTGACGGCGGCGGCGACGAGACCCTGCGGCGCCGGCGGCGGCGTGTGGGTCGTCACCACGGTCAGGTCGGCCGAGGGTGCGCTGAGGTAGCCGTCGGAGTCGCGCGTGCGAACGCTGAAGGTGTAGGAGCGGGCGGAGGCCAGCGCGACGGTCACGATCTGACCGTTCACGAAGCCCTCCGGCTCGCCGTCCTTGAACAGCAGGTACCCGTTGACCGCGCCGTCGGCCGCCGTGCCCGCCTGCCAGGAGAGCGTGGCCGAGGTGTCGGTCACGTTGGTCGCCGAGAGCAGCGAGGGCGGCGTCGGGGCCGGGTGCGCGGTGGTCAGCTTCAGCGGCCCGCTGTGGGCGCTTTCGGCGCCGTCGGTGTCCACCGCCGCCACCGTGATCACATACGTCTGGGGGAAGGCCAGGTGGGTCAGGCGCAGGCTGGTGGAGGAGGTCTGCCCGACGAGCGTGCCGTCGCGGTAGACGCGGTACCCGGACAGAGGGGCCGCTCCGTGCCGGCTGGGCAGCCACACGAGCGTCGCTTCCGTGCCGCTCACTTCGGCGGCGCTGAGGCCTTCGGGCATGCTCGGCGGCGCGCCCGCGACCTGGGCCTTGCCCAGCGCCTTGATCACCAGCGCCCGGCCGGTGGCGCCGAGGTGGTCCTGCGTGTCCACGGCGGTGACGCTCACGCGGTGGCTGTGGCTCGAGCTGAGGATCAACGTGTAGCGCAGCGAGCGCGTCTGCCCGGAGACGGCCCCGTCGAGGCTCACCCGGTAGCCCGCGATCGGGTCGTCGCCGCGGTGGGCGGCCTTCCAGCCGATCACGGCGCCGGTGGCGGTGCGGGTGAGGACCTTCAGTCCCGGTACCCCTCCGGGGGTCCTCACCCGCACCGTCTCGCTGAGCTGGGCGGTGCACTTCAGCGTCCCGGTGCCGTAGCGTGCCTGCACGGCAAAGGTCGTGTGCCTCCCGGGTACGACCGCCAGCACCATCGACGGCCCGAACGTCTGTCCCACCGTGCGCCCGCCGCGCAGCACGCGGTAGACGAGCACGCTCGATCCACGCGCCGCCTTGGGGGCGCCCCAGCTCAGGCGGGCTTGACTTCCGCGCAGGCGCTTGAGGTGGAGGCGCACGGGAGCGCGCCCGCTGCACGGCCCCTGATGCGCCGCCCCCGAGGCGCCGGAAGCGCCCGTGCCCGAGCCCACCGAGCCGCCGGCGTTGGTCGTGCCCGCGACCCCGGCGAGCGTCCCGCCGGCCGTCGGCGAGGCGGCCGCGACAGCCACGCCGGCCGTCAGCGCCAGCAGCGCCAGCGTCACCAGCAGGCCCAGCGTGAGGGGCCGCCGACGGCCCCTCACCGCTGTGCCTTCCCCTTGGCGGTCGTCCCGGCCGTCCCCCTGGCCGTGGTACCCCCGGCCGCCGACGTGGGCGTGACGTGCGCGGCAGCGCCGCGGCGGTGGTGGGCAGCCCCGCCCCCACCGCCGCCCTCACTAAGGCGCTGCACCTCCGCCGAGACGTGTCGCCATAGCGTCTCGGGGGAACGCATGAGACCGGGGCCCAGCACGAGCACCGGCAGGATCGAGGCGGGGAGGAGGACCTGGGCAAGCCCCCGGCGAATCGCCGGGCTCACCGCGAGGCCCCCGCTCCCACGCCCGCCGTGGCCGGGCGGGTGCCCCACTGCGCGGTGCGGCAGGTCGCAATCGCGTAGTAGGTCTGCCACAGCATGATCCCCAGGTAGAAGAAGACGAACAGGACCCCGTAGACCCACACCAGGCTGTACTCGTCCTGGAACAGCACGTAGTAGAGCGAGTAGACCATCGCCAGCGCGTAGATCCCGGCGATGTAGACCAGCGGCAGGGTGCCGCCGTGGGCGATCGGGCCCCATACGATCGCGTGCAGGGCCGCCACCGGGGCCAGCAGCGGCAGCACGATGCTGAGGTAGGTGAAGAAGGCGGCGATCGGGTGCTTGCGCCAGATGAACGCCCCCACCAGCACCGACTCCCGCGTCCAGGAGCGCTTCCAACGGGTCTGCTGGATCACGAACGAGCGAAAGGTGCTCGGCACGATCGTGTGCGAGACGGCGTTCTTTTCGTACACCACGCGCCAGTCGCGCAGCACGCAGTTGGTCAGCGAGCGGTCGTCTCCGAAGGTCGACTCGACGCCCAGGAAGGTCTGGTTCTCCCACCAGTCCATGCGCGGCATGATCGCCTCGCGCCGGTAGGCCGAGAAGCAGCCCGAGCAGCACGTCACGGCCGAGAACACCGACTCCGCCGCCTTCACCACCCGGAAGGCCACGAAGTAGCGCACGGCCTGCATGCGCGTGAGCCACGTGTCCCCCACGTTGAGCACGTTGGCGTGACCGCAGACGGCCCCCACGCGGCGGTCGGCCAGCGGCTGGACGAGCTTGCTCAGCGCGTCGGGGGCGATCACCGAGTCGGAGTCCACGAACGCGACCACCTCGGCCGTGCTGGCACGGATGCCGGCCGCCATCGCCGCCCGCTTGCCCCGGTTCTCGGGGAAGTTGATCACCCGTACCCGTCCCTGCGATTCGGCCGCCACCTTCTCCATCTCCGCGAGCGTCGAGTCGGTCGATCCGTCGTTGACGGCGATCAGCTCGAGCTTGTCCTGCGGGTAGTCGACCGCCAGCAACGAGCGCAGCGATTTCGCGATCGCCTCCTCCTCGTTGAAGCCCGGCATCACGATCGCGATCTCCGGCTCGTGTCCGACGAACGGGCGCGAGCGGTAGAAGAGGCTGAAGATGAAGCGGCTGAGGATGTAGGCCGCCACGCACACGCTGTAGGCCCCGAAGAACGGGTTCGAGAACATCAGCCCGAGGAAGGCGGCCTTGTAGGCCATCACCGCCACGATCAGCCCCACCAGGTAGATCGCGGCGACGATCTTGAGCGCCCGGTTGACGCTCATCGCTACGGGACCTCCCGGCGGCGGCCGCCGGGGGTTCTGTAGGTGCAGTCGAGCACCGCGGGCACGCGCTGCAGCCAGCCGTAGTCGAAGCCCGGATGGATCGTGGCGACGATCGCCAGGTCGTAGTCTTCGGGCCCGAAGCCGGAGCGGTCGCGGCGCGGATCGGGGTCGACGCCCGACTCGGTGCGCCCGTCCAGGGTCAAGCTCTCCAGCAGCGGGTCGTGGTATTCGACCGTCGCCCCCTCGGCCCGCAGCAGCGAGATGATCTCGATCGCCGGCGCCTCGCGGCAGTCGGCCACGCCGGGCTTGTAGGAAACGCCCACGACGAGGACACGCGAGTCCTCCAACCCGCGGCCCTCGTCGCCGAGCATCTCCTGAGCGCGCTGGACTATCTGCCCGGGACGTCCGGCGAGCTTGCGCATGGCCTCCTCCACCAAGCTCGCCGGACGCCCACGCTCTCTCAAGGGGAAGGTCAGGTAGTGCGGATCGACGCCGATGCAGTGGCCTCCGACCCCCGCCGAGGGGTAGTGGGCCATGAAACCGAACGGCTTGGAGGCGGCCGCCTCGGTCACCTCCAACGGGTCCAGCCCGTGCTCGCGGCAGGCCTCGGCGATCTCGAACGACAGCGCGATGTTCAGCGCGCGGAAGGTGTTCTCGTAGAGCTTGACCATCTCGGCTCCCTCGGGCGAGGAGACCGGGTGCAGCTCCGAGCAGGTGTGGCTGAGCAGCGAGGAGGCCTGCCGGCGGCAGCTCTCGCTGACGCCCCCGATCACGCGCGGCGTGTTCAGCTGGACGTGCTCGTCCACGCCAGGGTCGATGCGCTCCGGGGCGAACGCCACGAACACCTCCTCGCCGGCCCGCAGCCCGCGCTGCTCGAGCGGCTCGACCAGCAGCTTGCGGGTCGCGCCGACGTAGCTCGTCGAGGTGAGCACGAACGTCTGCCCAGCGCGGGCGTGGCGGACGACCGCCTCGCAGGCCCGCTCCAGCGCCAGCGGCTCGGGCCGGCGCTCCTCGTCCACCGGGGTGGGCACGCACACCAGCACGAGGTCCGCCGCCTCCAGGGCCTCGGCGCGATCGGTCAGCGAGAAACCGCCGTCCTGCAGGTACCCACCCAGCTGCTCCTGTTCGACCGCCAGCAGCTCGGCCTCGCCCGAGCGGATCTCCTGCAGTCGCTCGGTCGAGATGTCGATCCCGATGATCCTCGCCCCGGCGGCGCGCAGGGCGATCGCGGTGGGCAGCCCGACGTAGCCGAGGCCGACCACGGCCACGACCGCCTGCTGCAGCCCCTTCGCCGACCCCTGCTCCACTCCCGCCGCTCCCTGCGCGGGCGCCGCCGTGGTGGCGGGCGCGGACGGGGCGGTCCGGGTGTCTTCGAGCACCTGCGTCGCTAGCTCCGGCGTCATGCGTTGTCCCCCTTGTCGGGCGTAGTCGGTTTTCCGCCTGGCGCATCCCCTGCTCCTGCGTGTCCGCGGGAGTTGCACGGGCGGTTGAGTCGGCCGCCAGTGTGCACGGGCTCGGGCCCGCGCCAAACATCCTTGGACGCTTGACCGAAGCCGCTGCCCTGACACGGGTACACCGCGTCGTCCGGGGAGGCCCGAGGGGCTGCCCGAGACGGGCAGCGCCCCTCACCGCCGGCCCGACAAGCCCCGCGGGGTTCGCCCACACGCCCGAGCCGCTCGCGGGCCCGTTGTTAGGCTCTCCCAATGAGGGATTTCCTTGACGCGATCCGCCGCCACGTGGTCGTCTATGACGGCGGCATGGGCGCCACGCTCGAGCAGTTCGATCTCACCAGCGAGGACTACGGAGGGCTGGCGGGCAAGTGCCACGAGGCGCTCGTGCTGAATCGCCCCGACGTGATCGAGGGCGTCCACGCCTCGATGCTCGAGGCGGGTGCCGAAGTGGTCGAGACCGACACCTTCCAGGCGTCGCGCCTGAAGCTCGACGAGTGGGGACTGGCCGAGCACACGCTGGAGATCAACACCAAGGCGGCCCAGATCGCCCGCCGGGCGGCCGGCGAGCACCGCTTCGTGGCCGGCTCGATCGGTCCCACCGGCTACCTGCCGGCCTCCGAAGATCCCTCGCTCGGCCAGATCCGCTTCGGCGAGCTGGTGGAGATCTTCACCGAGCAGGCCGAGGGCCTGATCGAGGGCGGCGCGGACCTGCTGATCATCGAGACCGCGCAGGACATCCTCGAGGTCAAGGCGGCTGTTTTCGGGGCCCGTGAGGCCTTCAAGCGCAGCTCCCGGACGCTGCCGATCCACACCTCGGTTTCGCTGCTCCCGAACGGCGGCAAGATGCTGCTGGGGACGGACATCTCGGCGGTGCTGTGCACGCTCGAGGCGCTGAAGGTGGAGGTGATCGGGCTCAACTGCTCGACCGGCCCGCAGGACATGCGCGACGCGGTCCGCTTCCTCGGCGAGTACTGCCCCGTGCCGGTGGCCTGCATCCCCAACGCCGGCCTGCCCCTGCAGGGGCCGCGCGGGGAGACGATCTTCCCGGAGGAGCCCGAGCCGCTGGCGGAGGCGCTGGGGGAGTTCGTGGAGCGCTACGGGGTGGGCATCGTGGGCGGCTGCTGCGGAACCACGCCGGCCCACATCGCCGCGATCGCTGCCAGGGTCGGCGGCCGCGCGGTGGATCAGCGCCCGGCGCCCCGGCCACCCCATCTGAGCTCGATGATCGCCGCCACGCCGCTGGTACAGGAGCCCCGCCCCACCCTGGTGGGCGAGCGCGTCAACTCCCAGGGCTCACGTAAGGCCAAGGAGCTGTTGCTGGCCGACGACTACGACGGGCTCGTGCAGATCGCCGAGGACCAGGTCCTGGGCGGAGCCCACGTGCTCGACCTGTGCGTGGCCTTGACCGAGCGCGCCGACGAGGACGAACAGATGCGGCTGCTGGCCAAGCGCATCTCGCTGACCCAGCCGGCGCCGATCCAGGTCGACTCGACCGAGCCCGAGGTGCTCGAACGCTCACTCGAGCAGATCCCCGGCAGGGCGGTCGTGAACTCGATCAACCTCGAGGCCGGTCGCGCCAAGCTCGACCGCGTGGTACCGCTGGCGCTCGAACACGGCGCCGCCCTGATCGCGCTCACGATCGACGAGACCGGGATGGCCAAGACGGCCGAGCGCAAGCTCGAGATCGCCAGGCGCCTGCACGAGCTCTGCTGCGAGGAGCACGGGCTGGACCCCGAGCTGCTGATCTTCGACTGCCTCACCTTCACGCTCGTGACCGGCGAGGAGGAGTGGCGTCCCTCGGCCAAGGAGACGATCGAGGGCATCAGGCTGGTCAAGCAGCAGCTGCCCGAGGTCAAGACCTCGCTCGGCGTCTCGAACGTCTCCTTCGGCGTCTCCCCGGCGGCCAGGGCGGTGCTCAACTCCGTGTTCCTGCACCACTGCGTGGAGGCCGGGCTCGACCTGGCGATGGTCAACCCCAACCACATCACCCCCTACGGCGAGATCTCGCCCGAGGAGCGGGCGCTCGCCGATGACCTCGTGTTCGACACCCGCGACGACGCCCTGGAGCGCTTCATCGCCCACTTCGAGTCCCGCGGCGAGGAGGAGGCGCAGACCGCCGCCGACCCGACCGAGGGGATGGAGCCCGAGGAGGCCCTGCACTTCCACATCCTGCGCCGGCGCAAGGAAGGCGTCGAGGTGTGGATCGACCGCAGCGTCGAGAAGATCGGCGCGGTCCCGACGCTGAACGACGTGCTGCTGCCGGCGATGAAAGAGGTGGGTGACAAATTCGGGTCGGGCGAGCTGATCCTGCCGTTCGTGCTCCAGTCCGCGGAAGTGATGAAGCGCGCGGTGGCCCAGCTCGAGCAGTACCTCGACAAGCTGGACGGGCACACGAAGGGCACGGTCGTGCTCGCGACCGTGTTCGGCGACGTGCACGACATCGGCAAGTCGCTGGTCAACACGATCCTGACCAACAACGGCTACACGGTCGTCGACCTCGGCAAGCAGGTCCCGATCCAGACGATCCTCGACGCCGCCGAGGAGCACAGCGCGACCGCGATCGGGCTCTCGGCGCTGCTCGTCTCGACCTCCAAGCAGATGCCGGCCTGCATCGAGGAGCTCCAGAGCCGCGGCCTCTCCTACCCGGTCCTGATCGGCGGCGCCGCGATCAACCGCGCCTTCGGTTACCGCGCCCTCTACCCCGGCGGGCCCGACTCGCAGGACGCATATGAAGCGGGCGTGTTCTACTGCAAGGACGCCTTCGAGGGGCTCGCTGTGATGGACCAGCTGATCGACGAGCAGGCCCGCGGAGCGCTGGTGGAGAAGCTGCACAGCGCCGCCCGCGAGTTCCGCGAAAAACCCGTCGAGGTGGACACCAGCCCGCCCTCGACCGACGACTCGGTGCGCTCGGGCGCCCGCACCGATGCGCCCGTCCCCACGCCGCCGTTCTGGGGGTGCAGGAGATCCCCGTCGAGCTCGACGAGGTCTACCACCACCTCGACACCCACGTGCTGTTCAAGCTCCACTGGGGCGGCAGGGGCAAGAAGGGCGAGGAGTGGCAGACGCTGCTGCGCGAGGACTTCCGCCCGCGCCTGGAGCGGATGTGGCGCGAGCAGAGCTACCTGCACCCGCGGGCGCTGCTGGGCTTCTTCCCCTGCTACGCGCTCGGCAACGACATCGTGGTGCTCGACCCCGAGGACCGCAGCACCGAGCTCACGCGCCTGGTGTGCCCGCGTCAGAGGGTCGGCGAGCGGATCTGCCTGGCCGACTTCTTCCGCCCCGCGCTCGACGGAGGGCCGCCGCCGGAGCTCGACGTCGTGGCCCTGCAGGCGGTGACGGTGGGCGAGGAGGTGACCGAGCTGCTCTCGCGCCTGGAGGCCGACGGCGAGTACGCCGAGCAGCTGTTCGTGCACGGCCTCGGCGTGCAGACCGCCGAGGCGCTGGCCGAGTGGCTGCACAGCGAGATCCGGCGCATGCTCGCGATCGCGCCCACCCAGGGACGGCGCTACTCCTGGGGCTACCCCGCGATCCCCGACCAGAGCGAGCACCTGAAGGTGGACCGCCTGCTCGAGCTCTCGCGCATCGGCATGAGCATCACCGACGGCTTCGCCCCGGACCCGGAGCAGTCCACGCTTGCACTCGTGGCCCACCACCCGCAGGCGATCTACTTCGGCTCGCGCCAGGGGCGCCTTCCGGCCGAGACCTCACCCGACGAGCTGATCGCGGGCTCCCCCAAGGACCCCGCGCTGCTGGGCGAAGATCTGGACGACGCCGACCCGTCCGAGGAGCAGCCCGAGGACGAGGAACAGCCGGCGCTGGCCGGCTAGCTGTAAGACCCGAGCAGGTTGTTCAGGCGGTGTGCTGAACAGCCGGCGCTCGCCGGCCGGCGAGTGCGGCTCGCAGCCCGCGCTCGCGGGCTAGGCCACCTTGTGCAGCTGGATCACCTGCGCGGACTCCTGGGCGGCGGTGGCCATCTCCAGGATCTGCTGACGGGAGAGGGGCCTGGCGAAGTGGAATCCCTGGCCGTAGTCACAGTCGATCCCCCGCAGCTGGGCGACCTGGCCGCCGCTCTCGACGCCCTCGGCGACGGCCTCGAGTTTGAAGATCCGGGCCAGGGCCACGATCGCTTCGGTCAGCTCCTCGCTGTCGGGGTTGGGGTCCATCAGGAAGGAGCGGTCGATCTTCAGGACGTCCATCGGGAACTGGCGCAGGTAGTTCAGCGACGAGTAGCCGGTCCCGAAGTCGTCGATCGCCAGTTTCACCCCCAGCGCGCGGAGCGCGTTCAGGCGCAGCAGGCTCACCTCGAGGTCCTGCATCATCACGCTCTCGGTCAGCTCCAGCGTCAGCGAGGCGGGCGGGATCTCGCTGTCGCGCAGGGCGCAGCGGACCTCGTCGATGAACTCGGGGCGCTGCAACTGGGTGGCGGACACGTTGACGGCGATCGACAGCGGCGGTTCACGGGGGCATTCCTTCTGCATCACCGCGGCCCACTGACAGGCTTCGCGAAGCACGAAGCGCCCGACCGGGACGATCAGGCCGGTGTCCTCGAGCAGCGGGATGAAGTCGTTCGGCTGCACCAGGCCGCGGGTCGGGTGCTGCCAGCGCACGAGCGCCTCCATGCCGGCGATGTCGCCGCGGCGGAGGTCCATGATCGGCTGGTAGCGGAGCGTGAACTCGCCGCAGTCGATGGCCCGTTGGAGGTCGGTCTTGAGCTCCAGGCGAGCGAGCGCGCGGGCGTGCATGTCGGGCTGGAAGATCTGGTAGTGGCCCTTGCCGTTTTCCTTCGCCATGTACATCGCCGTGTCGGCGTTGCGGAGCAGGTCCTCGGCGTCGCGGTCGCTGACCATGGCCGGGTCGCTGAAGGCGATGCCGATGCTGGTGGCGATCGTCACGTCGCGGTCCTCGAGCGAGATCGGGGCCGACAGCGACTCCATCACCCGCTGGGCGATCTCGACCGCCTGCATCTCCTTGTCGGCCCCGTGGATCAGGACGGCGAACTCGTCGCCGCCGAGACGGGCGGCGGTGTCGACCGGGCGCATGCAGTCCTCCAGCCGGCGGCTCAGCTCCTGCAGGACCTTGTCGCCGGCGTCGTGGCCGAGCGAGTCGTTGACGTTCTTGAAGTCGTCCACGTCCATGAAGAGGACGGCCACCGGCACGTGGTGGCGGCGCTGGGCGGCGAGCGCGTGGCCGACGCGGTCGCGGAACAGGGCGCGGTTGGGCAGGCTCGTGAGCACGTCATGGAAGGCCTGGTGCTCGAGCTCGGCCTCGAACGCCTTGCGCTCGCTGATGTCGCGCACGTTCAGCACGATCCCCGAGATCGCCTCGTCGGCGAGCAGGTTGGTGGCCAGCACTTCCACATCCCGCCAGCGGCCCTGGGCGTGGCGCACGAGGAACTCGGTCGAGACCGGCTGGCCGGCGGGTTGCGCGGCCACCGAGGCGACGAAGGCCTGCATGCGCGAAGCCTCGTCCTCGTGGACGAGCTCGACGAGGGACTTCTCGGACAGGCTGTCGGGGTCGTAGCCGAAGGTCGACTCGATCGAGGGGCTGACGTAGTGGATCGTCGAGTCCTGCCCGACGACGCAGATCACATCGGATGAGTTCTTGATCAGCGAGCTCAGGCGCGCCTCTGAGCGGCGGTGCGCGCCCTCCTCGGTGACGGCGATGCTCTGCAGCGCGAGTGAGACCTCGCTGGCGAGCGTGGCCAGGCTCTCCTGGGCGGGGTGGTCGAGGCGCAGCTCGGAGACCACCGCCAGCGCGCCCTGCAGGCGCTCGCGCACCAACATCGGCGCCAGGCAGATCTCCTTGCCGCCCAGCTCGAAGGTGGCGACCCGCGCGCCCTCGTCGCCGGTGTGAACCTGCTCTGGAAGCATCTGCGGCAGGATCCTCGGCAGCCCGGGGATCTTTCCGTCGCCGGGACCGACCGGCTCCAGCGGCCCGTCCTCGTGCTCGGCGTAGTAGAGCGAGGCGCGGACCGGCTGGTCCACGACCGCGTGGGCGGCCTCGAGCGCCGCCTCGTAGATGGCCTCGCGGGTGGGGGCGGAGACCAGCGTCTCACCGGCTTTCCGCAGCGCGGATTCGCGCAAGGTGGCGGCCTCGTTGTGATGCACGATCCCGGCCAGGCGCATCAGCACCAGCGCGAACATGATCCCGGAGGCGGCGACCAGCACGTACAAATCGACCGACTGGTGCAGCGCCGAGCGCACCACGATCACGAGCGGGACCGTCAGGCTGGCGCTCGCCAGCAGGGCGAGCCGCTGGCGGGTCAGGCGCGTGTCCGGCACCGGCCCCCGCTCTGACAGCAGGCGCATCGAGGGGTGCAGAGCGGCCGCTCCGAGGCAGGCGTAGAAGATGCCCCAGCCGGCGTCCAGCGCGCCACCGATCCCGTAGCCGCTGCCGCCGAGCATCACCGAGCCGTAGATCACGTCGGTGATCAGCAGCACGATCGCGCCCGCGAGCACGAACTGGAAGGCCGGCTCGCGGCGGTGGCTGCCGGCGGCCACGCGCGCCACAACGCCGAGCAGCAGGATGTCCATCGCCGGGTAGGCCACGGAGGCGCTGCGGCGCAGCAGCGACATGCCGGTCTGCTCCGCGTAGGGGGCGATCAGGTAGACCCACAGCAGCGTCGCCAGCGCGGTGGTGACGATCATCGAGTCGATCAGCGGGGCCCGGTCGCGGTGGTCGCGGCGTTCGCGGACCAGCAACACCATGCCGCCGATCAGGAACGGGTAGAAGGCGAGATGGAACTGATCGGCGACCGACGGGAACGGCTGGGCCGTGCCGAACAGCCGCTCGTAGTTCCAGGACAGCACGCCGCTGGTCACGAACAGCGCCACGCCGATCGCGAACAGGTACCACGGCAGACGGCTGCTGTTGGTGTTGCGCCGCGCGCCGATCACCAGCGCCACGACGGCCGCCCCGCCGATCAGGTTGAAGACCAGTCCGCTGCGCAGCCACGCCGGGCCGATCGCGTGGGCGAGGCCGTAGCCGACCGCGAGCGTGAGCGTGGCAACCAGGTAGACCAGCCACGCGTGGGCACGGATCGTCTCCCGCGGCACTACGCGGGAGGCGGCGGGCGGAGCTTGGCTCGTAATCAGTGCGTCGTGCTGGCGGTGCACCCCTCGGGAATCGGGGCGCGCCCGGCGCCGCTTGAGTCGAGCAGCCGAATGTTCGACGAACGGCCCGTGGCACGGGGCCGCTCGGAGAACGTTGGTCTAGTCCTCCTCGCGGGGGGGAGGCCGGAAGATGATCCGCTTGACCTCGGCCGCGGTCCCCCCACCCAGCCGCAGCGCGGTCTGGATGCCCTCGGCTCCGAGCTCACCGGCGTCAAGGGCCCGGCGCAGCTCGTTCAGCTCGCCCAGTGCCTCCTCGTCCACGAGCTCCCGCGAGACCTCGAGCAGGATCAGGTGGCGCGGCCGGCGCAGCTCGCTGGCCCGGGCCACGAACGGCTCACGCGCGGCGGCGCTCATGTCCTGCAGCCCGAGCACGACCGTCAGACGGCTCTCCAGGCGCTTACCGGCCGTCAGCAGCAGCAGCTGCTCGGCCCGCTGCTCCATCTCCTCCGGGGGCACGCGGCCCTCCAGCAGCTTCAGGACCCTGGTTCTGGTCAGCACGCTCGCGCGATCGTCGACCAGGCGCTCGAGGAAGCCCTCCAGCTGCTCGGAGGAGGCACAGCAGACGATCAGCAGGCTGCCGGGCGAGTAGCGCAGCCTGTCGCCCGGCGCGAGCACGCGGGAGTTGACCCGTAGGTCGGGTGCCCTCGGCTTGCCGCCGTCCCGGCGGGGGCGGTCCGAGGAGTAGCCGGTGCGCTCGTCCTCACCGATCTTGACGCTGCGTCCTGGGGGTCGGCTGGCCATCCACCCCCATCATGACGAATGTGCCGGTCTCGGCGATCAGGCCCGGCCGACGGAGGTGCCGGTCTCGGCGATCAGGCCCAGCTTGGAGGCCCGGTCGAGCCTCTTGATGGCAGCCTCCTGGCGGCGGGCTTCGCTGCGATCGGCCATCGGCAGCACGGCGGCCAGCTCGACGGGCAGGCGGCTGGCGGTGTAGCGGCTGGCCTTACCCGCCCGGTGTCGGCGCAGACGGTGCTCGATGCGCGTGGTCCAGCCCGTGTAGAGGGTGCCGTCGGCGCACTTGAGCAGGTACACGCACGGACGCTCCTCAGTCGCCGCGGGCATGCTCGCCGCTTACAGCTGGGCGGAGTCGGGGAGGCGGACGCCGTTCAGCGGCAGCGGCGACAGCTGTACCGGCGTGGCGTGGCTGGTCCGCAGGCGCACCTGCCGCCAGGAGAGGCCCTCGTTGACGAGCGCCGGCATGCCCATGATCAGCGCGCTCAGGAGCTCGATCAGCTGCAGCACGATCGCGAACGCGATCGCCCCCGGAGTTGAGACGTGGTAGGCGCCCGCCAGGACGGCCACGCAGGCCGCCTGGAAGACCCCCACGTTGGCCGGCGTCACCGGCAGCGCGGCCGTCACGTTGACGGCGAACAGGACCGCTGCGGCGGCGCCGACGCTGGCGGCGCTCTGCAGGCCGAAGGCGTAAAGAAGCAGCCAGCAGGCCAGCAGCTGCAGTGCCCACGCGGCCAGCTGCAGGACCGTGGCACGGGCCGCCGCCCGCGGCCGCGAGATCACGCGCAGGCCGTCGCCCAGGCGCGCCAGCCAGCGCCGGACCGCGAGCCCCAGCAGCCGCATCCTGCCCGCGTAGCCGCCGGCGCCGGGCGCCATCCACGGCAGCACCGCGGCGAACAGCACCGCGCCCGAGGGGCCGAGGGCGGCGAACAGGATCAGGCGACCGTGGCGCTCGAGGTCGCCGAAATCGGCGCTCGCCGCCATCGCCCCGGCGAGCAGGGCGAGCGCGAGCAGGTTCAGGAGCGTCTGGGAGACCATCGTTCCCAGTACCACGGGCAAGGTCTCCCGTGCGCGTCCGATCCGCCGGGCGACGATCACGGCTCGGGAGGACTCCCCCATGCGGGCCGGCAGGGTGGCGGACATCAGCACCCCGATGAAGGTCCCCTGCATCGCGTCGCGGCGGCTCGCCCGGCGCCACGTGGGCGCCGCCGCGAGGATCGCGTGCCAGGCGATGGCGCGGGCGAACATGGCGACGCACATGACCGCCAGGGCGGCGGCCACGAGCCCGGGTTTGGAGGCCAGCAGCGAGCCCGCCACGCGGGTCACGCCGACGCGCTGGAGCGCCAGCCCGCCGAGCGCTCCGGCGGCGAGGGTGCTCGCCACCAGGCCCAGCCGCCGCAGCGTCCGCTGGGCCCCGCGATGGGCCCCCGGTGCCGGCTTGGCGGGCCTCTCCTGGAGGCTGCGCAGGCGTTCTGCGGGGATCCGCGGCTGGCGGTCTGCGGGCGCCAGCCCGTAGCGGACGGCCACGCTGGCGAGGCTGGTGGCGGGGGCGGCGATGCTCCTGGCCCGCTCGTAGGACTCGACCACCTCGGCGGCGACGGCCGGCCACGCGAAGCGCTCGGCGCGCTCGCGCGCGTGGGCCGCCATCCGCGCCCGCCGCGGCTCGTCCAGGGCGATCCCGCGCAGCGCCTGGGCGAGCGCGAGCGCGTCGCCGGAGGGCACGAGCATGCCGTCGAGCCCGTCGCGGACCACGTCCCGGTAGCCGGGGATGTCCGAGGCCAGCACCGGGGTGCCTGCGGCGAAGGCCTCCGTCAGGACCATGCCGAAGCTCTCGCCTCCGAGTGCGGGGGCGCACAGCACGTGGGCCGCCTGCAGCTCGGCCAGCTTGCGCGCCTCATCGACCTTGCCGAGCGCACGCACGCCGTCGCCGTCGAGCATCATGTGGGCGACCTCCCCCTCCCCCGCGCCGACGATCGTGAGCGTCGCCGGGATCTGCTCGCGCAGCGCCTCGAAGGCGGCCAGCAGCACCGGCAGGCCCTTTCTTTCCACAGCCTGCCCGACGAACACGATCCGCAACGGCTCCTGTGCGGCGCGCGCGTGGGGCTCGGCCGGCGGCGGGATCTGGACGCCGTTGGGGATCACCGTGTAGCGCCCGCCGTAGAAGCGCCGTGCGGTCCAGGCGGCGGCCTCCGACACCGCGATGCGCCCGTGCAGGCGGTTCATCCGCCGGCGCCCCCCCAGTACGACCGCGGCCCCGCCGTTGGTCAGGAGATTCTCCGAGTAGGTGTGGAAGGTCCCGACCAGTGGCAGCGTTCCGAGCGAGCACAGCGCGTCCCAGCTGAGCACCGGCACGACCGGCTCGTGGATGTGGAGCACGTCGTAGCCGCCGTGGCGCAGCTCGTCACGCATCCTGAACAGCCCCTGGGCGAACAAGCACATGTTCGAGACGGCGCCGTTGGCCGAGATCCCGACGGTTCGCCCGAGCGAGACGAAGCTCTCGTCGACCTCGACCCGCTGGGGACGGGCGCCGCGGTGCAGGCGCAGGGAGAGCTCGTCGTCGGGGTCGTACGGAGCCAGCACCCGCACGTCGTGGTCGCCCGTGCGCAGCTCGGCGGCCAGTGCGTCGATGTGGCGCGTGACGCCACCCGGATAGGTCCAAGAGTACGGAGACAGCAGCGCGATCCGCACGGCAGGCCTACTCTATCGCCGCCGTCGCGCCGCACGACCTGCGCCGGACGCCGGCTGCGATAATCGGCCCCAGGTGAGCGCCAGGCACTTCGTCAAGTACACCTTCCTGAAGCTCGATCCCGCCTGGCGGCGGACGGACCTCCAGGACAGGGCGCGGGACAAGCAGGAGTTCGCGGCGGCCTGCG
Source organism: uncultured Solirubrobacteraceae bacterium (assembly GCA_963742395.1). Lineage (GTDB taxonomy): Bacteria > Actinomycetota > Thermoleophilia > Solirubrobacterales > Solirubrobacteraceae > Palsa-744. The sequence goes on from CAVUME010000012.1 coordinate 85,800, forward strand.
AGGACTTTGCCGACGGGCACCTGCTGCAGAGCTTCTCGCTGGTCGGCACGCGCGGGGACACCGAGCTGCTGCTGATCTCCGAGGCCGAGAACCTCGAGCGCATCCACGAGTTCCACGTGGTGCTGGCGCAGAGCGGGTTGATGCGCTGGGCGCAGATCCCCTATTCCTTCCTGGGTATGCGCAAGAGCTCCGAATACTCCGAAGACGAGCGCACCGTCCCGCGCGCGTTCCGGGGCAAGTACGTGTTCGTGTACCCGTTCGTGAAGTCGCGCGAGTGGTACGCGCTCCCGGCCGAGGAGCGCTGGCGGATCATGCAGGGGCACATCCAGGTGGGGCGCGAATATCCGGGCGTTGACAACCACACCAGCTACTCGTTCGGGCTCGACGACCAAGAGTTCGTCGTAGCCTTCGACACCGACGACGTCGGTACCTTCCTGGACCTCGTCCAGCGTCTGCGCGGCACCGAGGCCTCGCGCTACACCGTCCGCGACACGCCCAGCTTCACGTGCATCGCGATGTCGCTCGAGCGGGCGCTCGGGGCGCTCGACGGGGAGCCCGTGTCGCTCGCCGCCGGGCTGTCGGCGCTGTAGGCGTGGCCCCCCCGGCCAAGGCGGGCGGGCGCAGCACCCGCACCGGTGCCGGGCAGCCGCGCAGGGGCACCCCGCGGGGAGCCAGGGCGCGTTTGCGCGCCTCCGACCCGGTCATGGCCGAGCTGATCGACGCCGTCGGGCGCCTGCCCTCGGCGCGTGACGGACGGCCCGAGCTCGGCGATCACTACGGCGCCCTGGTGCGCGCGATCACCGGCCAGCAGCTGTCGGTGCTGGCCGCCAGGTCGATCTACGCGCGGCTCACCTCCCGTTACGGGGATCGCCCGCCGACCCCGCAGCAGATCCTGGCCGAGGATCCCGAAGAGCTGCGTGCGGCGGCCGGGCTGTCGCGCGCCAAGACCGGCTACCTGCGCTCGCTGGCCGAGCACGTGATCTCCGGCGAGTTGGAGCTCGAGCGCCTCGAGGAGCTCCCCGACGAGCAGGTGATCGAGGAGCTCGTGGCCGTCAAGGGCATCGGCCTGTGGACGGCCCAGATGTTCCTGATGTTCCAACTGGAGCGCGCCGACGTGCTCCCCACCGGCGATCTCGGGATCCGCAACGCGATCCAGCGCGCATACCGGCTGTCCGAGCCGCCCAGCGCCGAGCAGATGGAGGAGATCGCCGAGCCGTGGCGCCCCTACCGCACGCTCGCCTGCCGCTTCCTGTGGCGCTCGCTGCACAACGAGCCCACCTGAGAACAGGAGCACCCCGAGAACAGCGGAGGGCCGGCACCCGGGGCAGAGCGCCGGCCCTCCGTGTTGGCGGGAACGATCGACGAGACCGGCCTCAGAGGGGACGGGCCGGCCCCGTCGGGGGGAAAGCCTCAGGACATCAGGGCGTGGTTTTGATCTCCAGCGGTTCGGAGAACGACTGTTCTTCCTGCGCGCTGTAGCCGATCTGTTCGGTGCTCGACTGCAGGCTCGGCGTCAGGAAGGTGGCGCTCAGGACGTCGGGCGAGCCGCCTTCGAACTGCGCCGGTGACTGCTTGCCGCCCGGAGCCGTGTAGCGCATCTTGTCTTCTTCGAGCATGCGGTCGGCTTTCGCGACGACGCCGATGAACGAGCCTTCGATCGTGACCTTCGTTCCCAGGCCGGTGGTTTTGCCACATTCGAACTGGAACAGGGCCGAGCCGCTTTTGGCCTTGTAGTCCCAGCCGACCTGCGGCTTGGACCCGCCCGAGACGAGCCCCAGTTCCGCTTCCGCGGGGTTCGAGAGGATCGTCCCTTCTTCAGGGGTCGGCGGACTTTCTTCGGGCCTCAGGCTTTGGCAGGGTTCGCCGCTGGCGGCTTCCTTGCATTCGTAGAGGCTGATTTCGGTTTCGGCCGTCTTGGCAGTCAGGAATTCGCCGAACTGCTTGGAGTTCCCGCAGGCGATCCGCTTGCCGCCGGTCGTTTCCAGCGTCGCCGGTTCGAGCGTCCCGGGGCTTTCGAACTGTTTTTCCGCGCCCGGCCCGGCGCTCCATTCGTACTTCCCATTCGACTTGGAGCTTTCCCTGGTGCAGGCTTTGTCACTGTATTTGCCGTGGTAGACCTTCTTACGGCCTTCCTTGGTGGCTTCCAGCTTCGCGCAGCGTCCCAGTTCGGGGAGCGCCCCACTGGCGTTGGCCACCACGGCCAGGCACAGCCCGCACAGCACGATCATCGATACGGCAGCCTTCTTCACCTGCGTCTCATCCTCCTTCGAGAAGTCTCATCGAGCGCGGCCGCGGCTAGTTCCGCGGCCTTCCGCGGCCTGATCGGCCGCCGACGCTTCAGCTACCCGCGATCGCCGCCGCAGAACCGTCAAATAGCGCGCGCTTAGCGGGCTCGCCGCCCTGACGCCTCGCGCACGAGCTTGCGGGCGCGTGCGCCCAGGGGTGGCGCGCGCTCGTAGCCACAAAAAAACGGGACCGGCCCCAGAGGGGGAGGCCGGCCCCGTTGTTAGCAACGGAAGGAACTGCTTACTACGGAAACAACTGCTTACTACCCACTACCACTGCGGGATGAAACCTCGTGCTACGGGATCGCTTTGAACTCGAGTTCTTCGGAGAAGGACTGTTCTTCTTCTTCTGCGTTGAACCCGATCGCTTCGGTCGTGGTTTTGGCGGCTTCGACTTCGAGGATGTTCACCGTGAGCGAAGCTTTGGCGCCACCTTCGAACGATTCCGGGCTCTGTTTACCATTGGCCGCGATCGTGTGCAGAGTGTATTCTTCGGCCATCTTGTCGATCGGTTTGCGGATCGGCGAGATGAACGCGCCTTCGATCGTGACGACAGTCGGCAGTTTTGCACTCGGCGCAGCCGGCGTCCCAGTCGGCACTTCCGGCGTCGGCACAGTCGGCACTTCCCCTGCCGGCGGCGCAGTCGGCAACCCTGTCGGCAATTCGGGGCCGCCACATTCGAAGGCGTACAGGAACGGTCCTGTTTTGGCTTTGTATTCCCAGCCGATCACGGGCTTGCTGTTCGATTTGTGGATGTAGCCCAGTTTGCCTTCCAGCGGCAACGAAAGGATGGTGCCGGCTTCGGGCGTGGGCGGGGTTTCTTCGGGCCTCAGGCTCTGGCACGTTTCCCCGGTGGTGCTGAGCGTGCATTCGTAGAGGCTGATTTCGTCCGTCTCGGTGTTGGCTCCGGTGTATTCGCCGTTCTGCTTGGAGTTCTTGCATTCGATCGCCGTGCCGGCCGGCGTCTTGAGCGTCACCGGTTCGAGCGTCCCGGGGCTTTCAAAGGTCTTTTCGGTGCCTGCACCCCCGCTCCATTCGTACTTGCCCGTCGAACTGGCGCTCGTCTTGGTGCATTTCTTGTTCGTGTATTTGCCGCTGTAGTTCGTCTTGCGCCCTTCCTTGAGGCCTTCGAGCTTCACGCAGCGGCCGATTTCCGGCAGTTCGGCGTAGGCCCCGCTCGCATCGAGCCCCGCGACGGCGATCAGTGCGGCGACGGCCAACATCAAGATCCCAGAACGTCTCATCGTCTCCAGACTCCTTCTCCCTGTGCCCGCCGCACATCCGTGCCCAGTCGACGGATTCATTTCCACGGATAAAAACAACTGACTGGTACCCGGCGGAGCAGGACTCTAAACGCGCCGCCGCCCAGGTCCGCCGGGTACCGCATCAGCCCTACCTCAGGCCAGTTCGGATTCCACGGTTTCGCCGTTGGAGGTGCCCTGGAAGGTGCCGCTCAGCGTCCCTTCCTTCGGGCACCCCGCGCCGCTGGTCTTCTTGTTGGCCTTGAACTTCTGTTTGACGGTGTGGATGACCACCGGGCCGCCGATCGTGAAGGTGCTCTTCACCTTGGAGGCTTCGAAGGTGCATTTGATGCCCTCGTTCGGGAACGTCGAGACGAAGCTGACCTTTTTGCCCTTGACTTCATCGATGCCCTTTGTCGTGAGGTCCGTTGACCACGGCAGGTTGCTGGTGGTGATTGAGGTCGGACCCAGCGGTGTCGTGGTTTTGCACAGCCCACCGGGTTCGCCGCCCGTGGAGACCTCTTTTTCGATTTTCCCTTCGTCCTTCTTGGCGCTGTTCTTCGACAGCGTCCCCGTGAGCACGTTGCTGGTGCATTCGAGGTTCCCCGCGCTCGTTTCGAAGATGAGGTCGCTGCTTTCGGCGACGACTTGGGCGCCGACGCCGAGTTCGCCTTTGGCCGTCTTTAGCTTCAACGTGCTCGGGCCCTTGGCGCCGGCGACGCCGCCGGTGAGCAGTCCCGTCACCAAGAACGCCGTCACGACGAGCCCTGCTCCGGTGGTTGTCAACTTCATCTTCGGTTCCTCCTCCTTACGATCCCGTGTTCGGGGGTTTGTTTGTTGTTTGCCCCCTCAGACGAACGTGAGCGAAGCCGTCGCGACCGAGCGCTGGCCCGACGCCGACGAGAAGCTCACGCGCAGCTTCAGCCTGAGCGTGTGCTTGCGGCGCAGGAGCCGCTTCTCCTTGGTCGTGAGCGACACCTTCAGCGTGTAGGCGCCCGCTGCGCCGGCGTTCATATGCGCGCCCTTCAGGCCTGCGCCGGACGCGACGATCGTCCCCTTCGCGGGCGCCACCACCGACACCCGCGCGGTCGTGCCCTTGACCTTGCCCTTGACGAAGGCCTTTACGGAATGCGTGCCTTCGACGCCCGTCACGGGTTTCGTCGGCGTGGCGATCACGTTCCCGCCCCCGGCCCCGGATTCGCTGGCGTGCGGCGAGGAGCCGAGGCCCGGACCCTGCGGCTGGCATTCCTGCATTTCCGCCGAGCACGAGGGGGCCGCCGGCGATGCCGCGATGCCGCCGTCCACGCGCACGTCGTAGAGGTCATTGAGGCCATCCTGGTCCTGGGGCACCAGCTGGGCGTGGGTCGTGATGTAGGCGTCCTGGCCGTCGGCGCTCGCGCCCTCGAAGTAGGTCGGGAACGGGTCGGTGCCGCTGCTCAGCAGCCCCAGACACCCCGCGGGGGCGGCCAGGCCTTCGCCGACGGCCGGCGGCACGCACCCTTCGAGCCCTGCGGGCTTCCATTCGTACACGTTCACGCTCCCGTTGGAGGCCACGAACGAGTTCGCGCCAACGGCGGCGTGCAGCGGCTGCAGGCTGTCGAAGAAGACACGCCCGTCGACGGCGAGGTTGCGTTTGATGATGCCGTTCTGCACCACGTCGAAGACGCCGTGTGGCGAGAACTGTTCGTAGGCGTCCGCGATCGGCTGTTCGCCGCTGGGATCGCACGACGCACAGCTCAGCGTGGCGGCGCCCAGCGAGTACTCGTAGTACTCCCATTCGGGGGTGCCCGTTTCCTGCTGGGCGTTGTCGTAGGCGCCGACGCGATGGCGCGTGGCCAGCAGCAGGTAGGCGCCGTCGGATGAGACACGGGCGTTGTAGTAGTGCATCCCCTTGTAGGCGGAGATGGCGTCGACTTCCAGGAACGGGCTCTGCCCGAGGTTCCACCCGCCGGCTTCGGCTTCGCCGATCGTGGTGACGTAGCGCAGCTTGCCTTCGCTGTAGGCGTACACGTTCGCTTCGGCTTCGGTTTTCGGTTCGCCGGCACGTGTCGTGCCGCTGGTGGCTTCGTCTTCGGCCGCCGTGTTGCCTTCGCCGGGCGCGAGTTGGCCGGTGCAGGCGAAGTACACGACGGACCCGTCTTCGGAGACCCCGAGAACCCCGCGAACGTCTGCTCCCCTGGGGTCCGACGTGTCGGCGGACAGGTTGCTCAGGGAGCTGCTTCCGACGTTGTATTCGTACAGGTCGCAGCCGGTGCCGGCACCGTTGTTGTTGTCGACCTGGAAGTTTTCGCTGGTGAGCCGGCAGGTGCTCGTGCCGTCGCCTCCGGTGAGCCCGTAGTTGGCGATGAAGAACGCGCGCCCTCCGTCGGCAGAGGCGGCCTCGAACTTTGCACCGGTGTCACGGACTTCCTTGTTGGGGGAGATCGACACCGCCGTCGTGTGACCGCCTTCGCGCAGATAGATCTGCCGAGCGTGAGCGTCCTTTTCTTCCCCTGGGCCCTGGCCGTCGGATACCGCGGTGAAGAAGGCGCGACTGCCGTCGCTGGACAGCTCGTGCAGGTCGGAGAAGAATTCGCCCGCGTGCGTGTCGAGCACTTCTGTGGCCAGCGTCCCGTCGGGCAGCACGGAGGCGACGGTGGGACGACACGTTTCCTGATTGGCGCGGCAGGCTTCCGGCGAGGAGCCGGCTTTCCACTCATACAGCGAGGGTTCGGGAGCGGGTTCGCCATGCGGGCCGACGGGGAGGGAGTAGCCGTGGTTTTCGTCCTCGAACAGGACCGTCGAGCAGTCGTTGGAGATACCGTCGACGTGGTAGCTGGGTCCTTCCGGGAACTTCTGCGGGTTTTCGGGCCGGACGTTCGAGATCAGCGTGTATTCGTCCGGTGCCCTCCACAGATAGAGGTTGTCGATCTGTTCTTCGGGAGACTCGAGCACTTCGCCGTGAGGTCCCTTGGGCAGCTGCGGTTCTTCGTCCCCGGGGAGGGCCGGGACGGCCAGCCGGGTGCGCATCGCCCCACATCCCAGGGACGGCGAGAAGGACTCGAATTCGCCCGAGTTCACGCCGGCGCCGTGCAGCCCGCCGAGCCGGTTGCTCGGTTCCAGGGGCAGGGCGCTCCAGGCGCTGCCCGGGGCTGGGCTCGTCGAGAGGGCGTGGCCGTACAGACCACCCGCTTCGCTTCCCGGGATCGCCCCGGTGAGTGAGTAGACCACGCCGGCGCCCTGTTCGGCGGCCTGGAAGGAGGCTTCGGCGACGAAGCGGTCCGGGACGTTGACTTCCTCCTCGTTCTTCAGCGGTGGGGAGGAGAGCTCGTAGGCGCGACACGCCGGCAGCGCGTGGGCAGAGCCTTCGGCGACGGCCTGTTCGGCGCGCAGCGCGGCGTTGGGGCACGATTCCGCCCGCGCGGAGGTCCCGAACGCCAGCGACGCCGCCGCAGCGGCCAGCAGACCCAGCGCCGTCCGCGCCAGCGCTGCGCGTGCCGCCCGGCGGCGACGACGGAATGACAACGCGGCGACGGCGCTCACGGCTTCACGCTCGTGGTCTTGGAGGTTGTCTGCTTGCCGACCGTGAGCGCGGCTCGCAGGCTCAGCTTGCGGCGGTGCTTGACGGACTTCCGGCCCGCCTTGGTCAGCGACAGCGTGAGCTGGCGCAGCCCGGCGGCCATGGTCTTCTTCAGCGCCTTGACGGCGCTGCCGGAAACGGCCACGGTGCCAGCCGCCGAGAGCTTGAGCGTGACGAGCACCTTGGCTCCCTTCACGCGCGTCTTGACGATCGTCAGCTTCGGCGCCGCCGCCGAGCACCCGGAGGGGACGATCTGGGTGGTCTGCACCATCCGCGCGCCGTTCTGGGCGACGATCGTGGTGGGGGCGGCGAGCGACTCTTCGCAGAGCTTGCCGTAGCCGGTGAGGATCGAGTGGGGGCCCGAGGGGAGGTTGGTTTCGAACGAGCTGATCGGGGCGTCGGGGACCGCTTCGAATTTGGAGTAGGTGATCTCGCGCACGACCCCGTTACGGGTTTCCTTTTTGATGTCGGTGTTGCCGACGAGTTCGACGTGCACGCCTTCGCCCTGCAGCAGGAAGACCAGGTCCGGGAACGCGGCGCCGCCGTGTGAGACGAGGATCGCCGGACCGGTGAGCGGCGCGGCGAGGACCGGGGTATGGGCCGTGGCGATACCGACGTACGACGCTTCCGGACACCCGGCGGGGTTCTTTGCGAACTGCTGTTCGGTGCAGGCCTGTTGCAGGGTCGGCAGTCGCGAGGGGAGCACTTCGGGGAGCTCCAGTTCGACTTTGCGGATCGACGCTTCACCTGGTTTCTGGGTCACCTTGACGAAGAAGCCGGTGCCGCCGTTTTTGGTCCAGTTGGCTTCGGTGCTGGCCGTGAAGGTGGGCGCGAAGGGGAGCGACGCGCACGAGCTGGCCGTGAACGGGACGCTGCGCTGGACGCTTCCGGCGCCTTCGGTGGGGTTGACGGGCACGCCGGTGAGCGTCGACGACACCGACTGCGTTTCGCAGTTGGTGGGGTTGAACATGAATTCGGGACGGTTGATATCCACCTTCACGGCTTTCAGACGCAGGGGGATGCCGTCGATGCTCTGTGGCAGCGGGTCGCTGGTGACCGAGATCGCGCCGGTGCGCTTGTCGGTCGTGATCGCCGAGCGCACGACCACCGTGCCGAGGTTGAACGGCCCCGCCTTGGCCGGCACTTCCACCTTCAGGCCGAACGGCCCTCCGCCGTAGGGACCGGTCAGATACACCTTGCCTTCGGAATCGACATACGGTTCGCTGCCGGGGCCGACCGCCGAGGTGGCCGTTCCGATCTGCGAAGCGGCCGGACACGGTTCGGTGGTGGATTCCGCCGCCGAGCCTTCACAGCGGGGGATGCCGGCGATCTTGCCGAGCAGGCCCGGGGGCGTGTGAACTGTGACGCCGGAGAGGCTCTGTTCGCCGTCCTGGCGGGCGATCGTGACGTCGAAGTTCGTGTACTGGCCGGCGGCGGAGGATTCGCTGCCGGCGCTGAAGGCGGGTTCGAACGGCAGGCTGGGCGGGCAGGGGCTGATCCCGAACGGGCCTTCGGCTTCGAACGGTGACGGCGTCGGGGTTCCGCCGACGGTTTCCCCGCCGGGTGTCGTGGCGCCCACGCTCCACGGCGTGATCGTGGCCGACGCGAGTAGCCCGGTGGTGCACACCTGCGCGCTCTCCAGCGGAGCACGCGGACCGATCTTCAGCTTCAGGGTCAGCTTTTCGAATGGCAGCTGGGGGTTGTTCAGGAAGGTCGTCGTGATCTGCCCGGTGCTCTGGTTGACCGATCCCGAGCCGGCAAGCTTGACGCGCACCCCCGCACCTTCGACTTCGATGTACAGCTTCACCAGTTCGCCGTCTTCCACCTGGGCCCCGTCGCACGGCGAGCAGGCCGGCTGGCCCACGTATACGCGGCCTTCGAGGGGTTTTTCGAGCAGCTGCGAGACGATCGTGACCTTGCCCACCTGGGACGCCGCCGGGCACGCGCCCGCGGCCGTCGAGCTGAGGCCGATCTCTTCGGCCGTGCACGCCTGCAGGCCGTTCGCGGAGGAGGGCGAGAGCGTCACACCCTGGGGCAGCGTCACGGTCGTGTTGCGCAGCTGTGGACTGGCAAGCCCGGTTGGGGTTTCGTGCTGTTTGAGTTGCAGCTGGAAGGTGTATCCCGACGCCGAGTCGGGGGGCGTCGTTTCCGTCGGGCCCTGGGCTTCCTTCGTTTCCGCTTCGGCTTCCGTGGCGGCCGCGGGGCGCGGGCGGAACGAGAAGCTCGGTTCGAAGTTCAGCGATTCACAGCCGGTGACCCGCGGCGAGGTCGCCTCGGCTTCGGACCAGTTGGGTTCGGGGAGCGCCGGCTGACCCTGGCCGTCCTGGGCGCCGGGCCGCTCCCAGCTGTCGACGAGGGCGGTCGTGACCGGCGCGAGGTTGGCGTCGCGGGCGCCCGCTTCGAGTGCTGCGGCCTCCACGGCGCAGTCCGCGGGGTTGGTGAGGAACGGCGCTTCGGGCCCGCCGGGCGCGGCGCCCCTTTCGAACAGGTTCTTGAAGCGTTCGGGGGTGTGGGACGGGTCGGCGGACTCGCCCCACAGCGTGACCTGGATGCCGAACACGTCATAGGCCTCGTTGACGTCCGACGACACCACACTGACGCGGTATTCGCCCCCGTTGGCGTCTTCGTGGACGACGTGGGCGTCGAGCCGGATCGGGACGTCCGAGTAGATGAAGCCGAACTCCGCCGGCACCCCGGCGGGCGGCTGCAGGTTGTAGAGGGCGACCGTTTCGGGCTGTTTGCCGAATTCTTTGAGGAACACGCTGACGGCCCCCACCTGTGTGGCCGCCGGACACGAGGCGCTGGGAACCGGTCCTCCGGGTAGACCCTCGGTGAACTGCGCCTGCGAGCATCGTTCCGGGTGCCCTTCGGAGTTCAGGGTCGCCAACGGGTTGCCGTAGAAACCCGCCGGCAGCTTCACGTCGGCGTCCTTGACGCGGCTGATGATCGACGGTTCGGTGAATCCTTCGGGGGAGACGCGGGGGGAGGTGTTGAAGAACAGCGTCGTGGTGGCGGCGTACGGGTGACCCCCGGCCTGGGTATAGGTCTGGGCGTCCGGGCCGGTCGTCGTGGCGTTGAACAGCTGCAACCCGAACGGCGCCGCTTCGGAGGAGATCGGCGCGGATTCGCTGGTTTCGGCACCTTCCACCCCGCCCCCTGCTCCGACTTCGCCGCCTTCGATATGAGCGTGGTTCTCCAGGCTGGTGACACCGTGCAGGGCTTCGGTGTCGAGGCTGGCTTCGATCGGCAGCGTGGGGGAGCCCGCATCCGGATACACGACCGGTTCGATGGCCGTCGGGTTCGGGGGAAGGAAGTTGACGAGCGTGCATTCGACTTCGGTGAGACCCGCCCCGGGCGGAAGTTTCTCTTCCTTGTCGCGCTTTTCTTCTTCGCGGTTGGCGGCTTCGATTTCCTTTTCGGACCTGCCCGCGACCGGTGCCGCGCATTTCCATCCTTCACCTCTGCGTTCGCCGCCCTGCAGCTCGACGCTCGGCAGTTCCACGAGGCTCAGCCCGGGCGGGAGTTTCTCCAGGATCCGGACGGGCTGCTTGAGGGACGAGACGATCGCCGTGTTGCTGCGGTTGACCGGGATCAGCTGGTAGTCGACGGCGTCGTGATAGCCGGGCGTGGCGATTTCGGCTTCCCCTTCGGGTTCTTCCGGTTCACGGCTCCCACCGGCCTTTTCTTCTTCCTTTTCGAACCTCGTTTCTTCGTGGGAGAGGACTTCCGAAGAGAGCCCGATCGGGGCTTCGCCGAGGTAGCGCCCGCCGAGGGCGCCGGTGAATTCGATTGCGTACGTACCCGTTTCGGTTTCCGCGTCATAGCCACCGCTGACGGCCACGTTGCCGGCACCGATCGCGGTCTTGGGTTCGCCGGTCTTCAGCTTTTCGAGCGCCTGTTGCACTTCCTGGGCGCTGGCATCGAACGGGAGGTACTTCGTTTCGCCGTCTTCCCCGGTCTGTTCGTTTTCGAATTCGAGCAGGAATTTGCCGACGTTGGCGTGGAAGCGCAGCGTCATCACCTGGTTGACGCCGGGCTTCAAGGGAACGTTGGTGGGGGCATGCACCGAGGTCAGTTCCCAGGGCGAGCTCGTGGCGAACGCCGGCGCGGCCACGGCCAGCGCGGCGATGCACAGCGACGGGCCGAGGAACGCCAGCAGTTTGGCCCGCCGGCGCCAGGAATCCACGCCTGCGCCCGATCCCTTGCTTCGTCTGGTCTGCCCCTCGCCCCGTGCCATTTTCAAGTAGATCCCCGATTGTCCTGTCCGGAAGAAAGAGACCGGCCCGCAATCTCCAACGGGCCGGTCTCCTTTCATCTGCTCGTTACTTCGACTGTCAGAACTTCCTTACTGCGTACTGCTACACGGTCAGTTCGGATTCAACCGTTTCGCCGCCCGAGGTGACTGTCCAGTCCCCGGTCAGCGTGCCTTCCTTCGGGCACCCTGCACCGCTGGTCTTCTTGTTGGCCTTGAACTTCTGTTTGACGGTGTGGATGACCACCGCGCCGCCGATCGTGAAGGTGCTCTTCACCTTGGAGGCTTCGAAGGTGCATTTGATGCCCTCGTTCGGGAACGTCGAGACGAAGGTGACCTTCTTGCCCTTCGCTTCGTTCACGCCCTTGCTCGTGAAGATGTCTTCCCACGGCAGGTGTTCGACCGCGATCGACGTCGGCCCGAGCGGCGTGGTCGTTTTACAGAGCCCGCCGGGTTCGCCGCCGGTCGATTCCTCGTGTTCGATGTTGCCTTTGTCCTTCTTGGAATCGTTGTTGCCGGCAGGACCCGAGATCACGTTTTTGGTGCATTCGAGGTTCCCGGCGCTCGTGTTGAAGATCAGGTTCGTGCTTTCGGCCTTGATTTCCTGACCCGTGGTGACTGCGCCTTTGGCGGTCTTCAGAGTGAGGTTGGTGGCGCCTTTTGCGAAGGCATTGCTCGCGATCATCGCGCCCAGGGCTACTAGCAGCAGCCCGACAAGACTCAAACGCTTCATTCTGGTGTTACTCCTTTTCCCTCGATTGGTTTGTCTACCGATTGGCGAATGGGTCGCTGGAGACGAGGCCTTGCCGTCGTCAACGAGACCCAGGGTTGATGGGTACTGCTCGAGACGCTGGCAACGCCTTGCCTCTCGGACTCCCCGTCCGTTGGTGTGACTAACGCCCTCCTTGGTGTCGCCCAACCCGTTTGCCCCGATACGAGCTTTCCGGGAGGTTCGACAGACGATCTCTACCCGAGGCCGGCTGGACTCAAACCTGGGGTCGAACAAGCGTTGGCCGGCGGCAGCGCCGGGGCCCCCTGCAGGCGGCGGCGAGCGAGCGACAGCCACAGCCCATAGACGGGGCGCAGGGAGCGCAGATCGGCGCTCACGAGGCCGACCGGGAAGGCCGGGTCCTCGCGGAAGGTGTACTGCAGGACGGCCGCCACGCGGGGGTCGGCGAGCCACTTCTGCAGCTGGCCCGACAGGGCCAGGCAGGCCTGCAGCTGCTGTGCGGGCGAGCTGCCCCCTGGAGCGCCCGGGTGCGGCGCCCCGGCGCCGGCCTCGGTGATCCACACCGGCGCGCCGGCGGCGCACCCGCCGCGTTCGCGCAGGGCTGCCTGCGAGCGCCGCCACGGGATCGGCCCCGCCGGCGTCGGCTCCGTAGGTGGCGTAGGCGTGGACCGACCACGCCGAGCCGAGGCAGAGGACGTCCTCGGGGAGCGCCGCCACGAAGCCCTGGACGCTGGTGGCACGGGCCGAGTCGCGCGTCAGGCCGTTGAGTTCGCCGAGCACGATCGCGGCGCCGGGGTCGCTGAGGCGCAGCTGGGCGGCCATCGCGCGTGCCAGCTGCGCGTACACCGCCGGCGCGACCGGCGCCGCCCCGGCTTCGCAGCGCTCGCGCTGAGGGGCCAGGAAGGTGGGGTCGTTGGGCTCGTTCCATGGGCTCCACCAGCGCAGCGGGACCCCCTCGGAGGCGCCCAGCGAGGCGAGCGAGGCGATCAGCGCGCGGTAGTCGCCGAGGGCCCCCGGGGCGAGCGCGCGGGCGGCGCTGGAGGCGCCTACCAGCTCACAGCCGGAGGCCGGGGCGGCCGCCCAGGGCGGGACCCCGAGCACGTCGAGCAGCACTTCGGGGCCCGCTTCACCGGCGGCCCGGCGGGCGCGGCGCTGAGAGGCGATCGCTTCGAGCTCTCCCTTCAATCCCGGATATGGAGCGCACGGCCCGACCGTGCGGGCGCAGCCGCTGACGGGCGCGGCCAGGTCCGCCGGGTGCTCGGCCCGCGGCTGCAGGGCGGCCCAGTCGACCAGCAGCCGCACGTAGGCGGGCCGCAGCGCGGCGAGCTGGCGGCGCGCCCGCACGAAGGCCTGGCTGTAGCTGGCCCAGCGGGGCTCCCCGGCGGGGTCGCTCGCCAGCAGCAACTGCGCGTTGTCCTCGGTGATGCCGAGGGCCGGGCCCGGAGCGGGGGTCGGCCGCGGGCCGGGCACGGGTCCGGAGACGCTGCCGGCGCCGCTGCGGGTGGCCCCGCAGCCGGCGCAGGCCAGGCACACGAGCACGGCCGCCAGCGCCGCGCCGGGGCCGATCAGCCCCCTGCTCGGTCGCGTGCGCGAGGGCCTCGGCCCGCCGCGCCCGTCAGATCGCGGAGACCTGCTCCTCCTCGGCCACGCGGAAGGAGGATCCGCAGCCACAGGCGGCCACCACGTTCGGGTTCTCGACCTTGAAGCCGGCGCCCTGGAGGCTTTCCTCGTAGTCGATGATCGAGCCGCGCACGTACTGGAGGCTGTCCCCGTCGACGAGCAGCCTCAGGCCGTGACTCTCGAAGACCTCGTCGTTGTCGCGCTGCTCGTCGAAGGCGAGCTGGTACTGGAAGCCCGAGCACCCCCCGCCGCGAACGCCGACACGGAGACCGGCGACGGCCATGTCGGCCTGCTGGGCCTCGAGGAACTCGTGGACCTTTTCGGCGCCCTTGTCAGTGATCGTGATCATCGGCTCTGTGATGGGTTATCGGCCAAGACTTCCAAAAGTATAGCTATGGCTCCACGCGGCTCTGCCGGGCCCGTGCCGGGCTGCCGCGGCCCGGCGGCGAAGCGACCGGCGAGGGGCTACCCTGGAGTCTGATGCCGAGCCCAGAGGAGCTCCAGCAGCGGATCGAGGCGGGAATCCCCGGCTCCCGGGCCGAGGTCGAGGACCTCACCGGGGGCGGAGACCACTTCCGCGCCACCGTCACGGCCGAGGCTTTCGCAGGCCTCAGCCGGATCGAGCAGCACCGCCTGGTCTACGGCGTCTTCGGCCAGGAGATCGGCGGCCCCATCCACGCACTGACGCTGAAGACGCTCACGCCAACCACGATTTCGGCCCCCTAGAGCAGGAGACAGCCATGTCCAGCCCCCAGTTCGACCCCGTTCCGATGGCCCCCGCCCAGGGCGCCGGCTCGACCAGTGCCCCGCCGGCGCCGGCCGGCGCCGAGCAGAGCAACCCGATCCGCGACGCGATCGCCGAGGCGATCTCCGCGCACCGGGTGATCCTGTTCATGAAGGGCACTCCAGAGGCCCCCGCGTGCGGGTTCTCGGCCCGCACCGTGTCGATCCTGCAGTCGCTCGACACACCCTTCGCGGCCGTCGACATCCTGCCCGACCCACGTATCCGCCAGGAGCTCTCGGCCCTCTCGAGCTGGCCCACGATCCCGCAGCTGTTCGTCGACGGCGAGCTCGTCGGCGGCTGCGACATCATCACCGAGATGTTCGAGTCGGGCGAGCTCGAGCAGGTCCTGAGCTAACTCTCACGCTCCAAGGATCGCCGCGCACCGCGCGCTGCACGGGCCGCGCTCGCCGTGCGCTACCGTGCTCGCTCCATGCGTCCGGTAGCCGTCGTCTCCGACAGCACCCACTACCTGCCGAGAGCGCTCGCAGACGAGCACGGCATCCACCAGGTCAGCCTGTATGTGGGCTGGCAGGGCCAGCCCGTACGCGAGCTCGACATGGACGGGTTCGACGCCTTCTACGAGCGCCTTCGCAGCGACCCGGAGCTGCCCACCACCTCCCAGCCTTCGATCGGCGACTTCCTGGAGGTGTGGGAGCCGCTGCTGCAGGAGGGCAAGGACGTCGTCTCTGTGCACCTGGCGGGCGGGATCTCGGGCACGGTCGAGGCCGCGCGCCAGGCGCACGGCCTGCTTCAGGAGCGCGGAGACGGGGATCGGGTCGAGGTGATCGACGGCCAAACCGGCTGCGGCGGGCTCGGCCTGCTTGCCGTGGCGGCCTCGGCAGCAGCGCGGGCGGGGGCCGACAAGGCCGCCACCGTGGAGCGGGTTCGCAGCGCCCAGTCCGTGCTGAAGATCTGGTTCTGCCTGGACACGCTCGAGTACCTGCGCCGGGGCGGACGGATCGGCAAAGCCCAGGCGTGGCTGGGAGGAACCCTGAAGATCAAGCCGATCCTCTCGCTGGAGTACGAAATCACGCCCGTCGAGCGCGTGCGGACGGCCGGGCGGGCGTTCGAGCGGATGGTCGACTACGCGCGCGAGCTCAGCGCCGCCGGCAGCGACGGCTGGGTCGTGCAGCACATCCAGGCACCCGAGCAGGCCGAGCGCCTGGTCGAACGGGGCCGGGAGGTGTTCGACTCCGAGCCGGTGATGGTCTCGGAGGTCGGACCGGTGATCGGCACCTACACCGGTCCCGGCCTGATCGGCGTGGGCGGCCTGCCCCGCTCGATGCTGGCCTGAGCGGCTGACCGCGGCGGGCTAGGCGCGGGCGCGACGGCGGCGGCCGCGGAGCATGCGCGCGCCGATTGCGAAGCCGACGACGGCGACCCCGATCACGATTTCGCGGCGGTGGGCCTCGACGTGGGTGCGCCAGTCGGTGAGCCGTGTCACCTCTCCCCGCAACTGCGCCACCGAGACCGCCAGCTCGGCGCGGTTGGCCTCCATCGAGCTGCGGATCTCCTCCGCGGAGCGGGCCGGCATCAGCTTTTCGGCGCTCCGACCGGCCCCGGGGGCTCGGTCGCCGCGCCCATGCCGAGGTTCCCCTCCGGCGCGCTCACGGTGTCGCGAATTTTCTTCGCCTCGTCGATCGCCATCGCCGGCACCGGCGAGGCGGCACGTTTGACGATTTTGGCCGCCACCATCCCCGCGATCGCCCCGACCACCAAGAGCAGGGCGGCCATCACGAAGAAGCCCCAGAAGTACTCGTAGGTTTCGACGGGGAGGCCCCAGTAGATCAGCCACGCGCCTCCGACCAGCGCGAGGATCACGGCCATCAGCACGAACACACCCGCGACCGCGGCGATGATCGCGCTGCGCAGGTACTGGCCGACCTTTTCGGCGATCTCGGCCTTGGCCAGCTCGATCTCTTCGTGGACCAGGTCGGTTGCGCGTTCAGAGACGTCCGCGATCGCCGTCGCGATGTTCTGGGGTGGCTGTCCGCGCCGCCCGTTCGGCGGGCCGTCCGGGGGCGGCTCCGCGGCGTAGCTCACTCGGGCGGCTCCTCCCCGAACAGGCGCCGCCACGTGGTGGTCGCCGCGCGGTTGGCGAGGATGCTCGCGAGCGCGCCGAAGCCGGTCAGCAGGGCCGAGTACATGATCCGCTTGACGACGTCGTTCTGCACGGCCGGGAGTGTATTCACAGCCGCGGTCACGGGCTGGGCCGGACCGCCCGTCCGCGGGCGCCGTCAGTCACTCAGCTCGGCGCTCAGCCGCTCTGCCGTGCGTGTCTGGAGCCCGCCGCAGACCGTCTCCACGACCAGCCACTTGGCCCGCTCGAACTGCTCCTCGCCTTCCGGCAGCAGGCCGAAGATCCAGCCGGTCAGCAGCTGCTCGATGGCGCCGTAGAAGGTCATGGCGGCGAAGCGGGCGTCGATCTCGGGGCGGAACAGCCCTTCGGCCTGGGCTTTGCCGACGATCCGCTCGATCAGGTCGTAGGCCTCCCGGATCTCGGCCAGGTGGGTCTGGCCGAAGGAGTTCGCCGCCCGCGTCACCTCGACGATGATCACCTTCATCAGGTCGGGGTCGTGGGCGTAGCTGTCGATGATGAAGGAGGCGATCGCGCGCAGCTTGTCGCGCACCGGGATCAGCTCCGCGTCGACCTCCCGGATCAGCTCGAGCATCACGTTCCAGCGCTCCAGGAACAGCGTGTCGAGCACCTCGTCCTTGGAGGCGAAGTAGTGGTACACGAGCCCGTAGGCGACGCCGGCCTCGTCGGCGATGTCCGAGACCCGGCAGGCGTGGAAGCCCTGGCGGGCGAACACCCGCACCGCTGCAGCCAGGATCTGGCGGCGCTTCTCTTCGGAGTTCTTCGCGCGCGAGCCGCGCGGCAGTCCCGAGCGCTGGGTGCTCAAACGGCCTGCTCCTGGGGCCAGCGGTAGGACTCCGAGCGACGGTTGGCCAGCGACGGCAGGCTCGCGCGAATCTCTCCCAGGCGCGCGAGGTCGGCCTCCGCCAGCACGTAGCCCTCGCCGTCCGGGGCCTGCGCGAGCACGATCCCCCACGGGTCCACGATCATCGAACGCCCGCCGGAGTGCTGGCCGGCGGGGTGGGGCCCGTACTGGTTGGCGGCGATCACGTACAGCTGGTTCTCGATCGCCCTGGCCCGCAGCAGCACCTCCCAGTGGTCGCGCGTGGTGGGCAGTGTGAAGGCGGCCGGCACGGTGATCAGCTGCGCCCCCCGGACGGCGAGGATCCGATACAGCTCGGGGAAGCGCAGGTCGTAGCAGATGGTCAGCCCGAGACCCGCGCCGGCAGAGGTGTGCGACAGCACGATCTCCTCGCCGGGGAGCTCGAGCTCGGACTCGCGGTAGACCTTGCCCCCGACCTCCACGTCGAACATGTGGAGCTTGCGGTAGACGGCCCTCACCTCTCCCTCGGCGTCGATGTGCAGCGAGGTGTTGGCGAGCTTCTCCTCGCCCTCCAGCAACTCCAGCAGCGAGCCGGGCACGAGTTCCACCCCCAGCTCGCGGGCCAGCCCCCGCGCCCACGTCACGGTGGGGCCCTCGAGTGACTCGGCCGATTCGCGCAGCTGCTCCTCGGAGCCCATCGAGCGCCACTTCTCTGGCAGCACGATCAGCTCGGCACCCGCGCGGGCGGCCTCGCGGATGAGGCGCTCGGCGCTGTGCAGGTTCGCGTCGCGGTCGGCGCTTGAGTTGAGCTGGACTGCGGAGACCCTCAGGACGCACCTCTCGGTAGGGGATTCACCGGCGACGGCGACCCCCTCCGCGCGCGCCGGGCGGGGCGCGATTGACCGGTCAGTCGCAAGAGAAGAGAATAACCCGCCATGGTCACGACGGCGGGAGCCTCCCGCACCCGCGCGGGCGCCGTGCCGAGCAGGATGTTCGCCGGCACCCGCCCACTGAAGCGCTGGCGCTACGTGGGGATCTTCTGCGAGCGGTTCATGGCGTGTGCGGCGATCGTGCACGTGGGCCCGCTGAAGCAGTCCTTCTGGGCGCTGTATGACCGCGACCGGGACGAGCTGCGCGAGCGGACACGCATGGTCCCCCGCCGCGGCGAGGTGGTGCTCGAGCCGGGCCGCCTGCGGGTCCGCGACCGCGACGTGTCGCTGGAGCTCGAGCTGCGGGAGGAAGCGGGTATCGAAGCGCTCTGCCCGCATGGCCGCGGGATGGTGTGGACGCGCAAGCAGGCGGGCGTGGCGGCACGGGGGAGCCTCGCGATCGACGGCTGCCGGGCAGAGCCCGTCCACGCCAGGGCCGTGATCGACGACACCGCCGGACACCATGCCCGCCACACCGAATGGCACTGGAGCGCGGGGGTGGGCGAGGGACCCGACGGCGGCGTGCTGGCGTGGAACCTGGTCAGCGGCGTCAACGACCCCCGGCAGGGGTCAGAGCGGGCGGTGTGGGTGGCGCCCGCGGCCGGGACCGCCGAGACCCTCGCGAGCGGCGACGCCCTCACGGCCGCCGAGGCCCCGCCGGTGAGCTTCGCGGCGGACCTGTCGAGCATCCGCTGTGAGGACGGCAGCCAGCTGCTCTTCACCGCCGAGGCCCAGCGCGAGCGCCACGACAACCTGCTGCTGCTCTCCAGCGACTACCAGGCGCCGTTCGGGAGCTTTGCCGGGACGCTGCCCGGGCACGTGCAGCTACAGCGGGGGCTGGGCGTCATGGAGCATCATCGGGCGCGCTGGTAGCGCTGCGGTGCCGGCGCAGGGCGTCCAGCAGCAGCTTCGAGTGGACCGCCCCGATCAGCTCCCGTAGCGGCTCCACCCCGGCCGCGATGATCTCCATCGCGCGCTCCACGTCGACCGTCCCGGCAAGCCGGCCCAACAGCGCGGTGAGCTCCTCCTCGACCAGCGGCTCGAGCGCCTCGCGGTAGCGCAGCGTGTCGTAGACGGTGAAGCCGAGCGCCTCCTCGTAGCCGCCCGCGCGGAAGCTCGCGATCGCCTCGATGATCTTCAGGTCTTCGCTGGCGTACCCGCGCCTGGTGGGCGTCAGCACGCCGATCTCCGCCAGCCGCTCGAGCACGTTGCGGGGCACCCCGTAGCGCTTGATGGCGGCGCTCCGTGACAGCCATCCGCCCTCGGTCGCGCGGGCGAGGGCGCCCTCGATGATGCGATCCTCGAGCTCCACCAGGGCGTTGACCCGCTCGGGGTCCTCCTGCAGGGCGCCGCGGATCACCCGCAGTGGCAGGAAGCGCTCCTCCTGCAGGCGCTTGATCAGCGAGATCCGCTCCACGTAGGAGTCCGGGTAGTAGGCCATGTTGCGGCTCGTCCGCACGACGTCCTCACCGGCTCCCAGCAGGCCCTCGCGCAGGTAGTAGCGGATCGTCCCCGGGCTCACCCCGGTGCGCTCCGCGAGCTCGCTCATGCGCAGCAGCGGGGCGTCCGCGTCGCTGCCCGGGCTCCTCGCCGGCTGGGCCTTCACGCGCGCAGCGTCTGGTCGCTGCGCTCCTGGGCGGGCCCGGCGGCCGCGCCGCTGGACAGCAGCTCCTGGACCTCGGCCTCGGAGAAGCCGGCTTCGGCCAGCACCGCCTCGGTGTGCTCGCCCAGCGCCGGGCCGGGGAGCCGGGCGTGGTCGCCGGGGGTGCGGTCCAGCTTGATCGGCACACCCAGCTGGCGCACCGGCTGCGGACACCCGGGCTGCTCGATCTCGACGACCATCTCGCGCTCGCGCACGAGCTCGGAGGAGAGGGCCTCGTCGAGCTCCAGGACCGGCTCCAGGCAGCAGTCGTGTTCGCGCGCGAACTGCTCCCAGTCGGCACGGGTGCGCCCGGCGAAGATCTCCTGGACCGCGCTGTGGGCCTCACTGCCCGGGCCTTCGAACTGGCGCGGGATCAGGTCCTCGCGGTCCACCCCGCGGCAGAAGGCCTGCCAGAACTTCGGCTCCAGGGCCCCCAGCGAAACCCACCCGTCGGAGCATTCATAGGGGCGGTAGCAGACCAGCGAGCCGGCCAGGGGGAGGTCGCCGCGGTGGGGGATGTTGCCGTCGGCGAAGTAGGAGCCGGCCACCATCGCCATCCACGACAGCGCCCCGTCGGCCATCGAGACGTCCACGAACTGGCCCTCACCGGACCCCGGCCGCCCGGGTGACCCGTCGCGCTCGCGCAGCGCGGCCATGATCCCGAAGGCGGCCATCAGGGCGCCGCCGCCGAGATCCGCGATCTGGCCGGCGGCCTGTACCGGGGGACCGCCGCGCTCGCCCGTCAGCCCCAACAGGCCGATCAGGCCGAGGTAGTTCATGTCGTGCCCGGAGGCGTTCCGTTTGGGACCGCTCTGGCCGTAGCCGCTGATCCCGCAGAAGACGATCCCCGGGTTCACCTCCCGGCAGCGCTCGTAGCCGACCCCGAGCCGCTCGAGCACGCCCGGGCGAAACGATTCGAGCACCACGTCGTAGTCGCGCACGAGCGCCAGCAGGGCGTCGCGCCCCTGATCCTGCTTGAGGTCCAGGCGGATCGAGCGCTTGTTGCGGTTCAGCGCCAGGAACAGGGCCGAGCGGGCGCTCTCGTGGGCGCCCTCGTAGAAGGGGGCCGACCAGCGCACGTAGTCGCCCATGCCGGTGTCCTCGACCTTCAGCACCTCGGCGCCGAAGTCGGCCAGCAGCAGCGAGCAGAAGCCCCCCGGGAGCAGGCGACTGAGGTCGAGGATCCGGATGCCTCCCAGCGGCAGACTCATACGGGTGCCCCCCGCCGGGCGACGGCCAGCAGTTCGCGTGCCTCGTGCACGCTCGCCGGGCGGCGGCCGATGTCCTCGGTCATCTGGCGGGCCTTGGCGATCAGCTCGCCGTTGGAGCGGGCCATCTGCCCGTCGGGCAGGTACAGGTTGTCCTCCAGGCCGACCCGGATCGAGCCCCCGAGGGTCAGGGCCGCGGCCACCAGCATCCACTGATCGCGGGAGATCCCGATCACGCCCCAGTGCGAGGAGGCGGGGAGGTTGGCGACCATCGCGGCGAGGTTGGTGGCCGTGGGCGGGATCCCGCCCACGACGCCCATCACGCAGTCCACGTGCAGCGGGGGGTGCAGGACGCCCATGTCGATCAGCGGCGCGAGGCTGCCCACGTGGCCGATGTCGAAGCACTCGTGCTCGGGTTTGATGCCGAGCTCGTTCATCGCCTCCAGCAGCTCGATGATCTCCTCGAAGGGGTTGGCGAAGACCATGTTGAAGACGAACTGTTTGCGCGTGCGCGAGTACTTGGCGTAGTTCATCGAGCCCATGTTCAGCGCCGCCACCTCCGGGCGGCAGGCGCGCAGGTACTCGATCCGCTTGGCCACCGGGACGCCGATCGTGCCGGTCGAGAAGTTGACGATCACCTCGTCGCCGACCTCCTCGCGGATGGCGTAGGAGATCGCCATGAAGTCCTCGACCTCGTAGCTCGGCGTGCCGTCCGGTTTGCGGGCGTGGATGTGGATCATCACGCCCCCCTCGTCCACGATCCGGCGCGCCTCGGCGGCGTACTCGGCGGGCGTGTAGGGGATCGCGGGGCACTGCTCGCGGTTGGCGATCGCGCCCGAGATCGAGCAGGTGATCACGACGGGGTCCTCGACGCTCATCGGGCTCCTCTCCGGTTGGACGTGGATACGGGACCGCCGCCCGTCATACGGGCACCACCCCCTGGCGCTTCCAGGGACGCTCGATGCGCTTGTCCTTGGCCATCTCCAGCGCACGGCAGATCGTCTGGCGGGTCTGGCGGGGGTCGATGACGTCGTCGATCATGTCGTTGCCGGCGGCGATGTAGACGTCGATGATCTTGCGGTAGGCCTCGATCAGCTCGGCCTTCTTGGCGGCCGGGTCATCGGCTTCCTCGACCTGTTTGCGCATCACGATCTCGACCGCTCCCTCGGCCCCCATCACGCTGATCTCGGCGCTCGGCCAGGCGACGATCATGTCGGGCTCATACGCGCGCCCGTTCATCACGTAGTAGCCCGCGCCGTAGCCCTTGCGGATCACCACCGTGACCTTCGGGACGGTCGCGTTGGAGACCGCGTAGAGCATCTTGGCCCCGTGACGGATGATCCCCTCGGCCTCGACCTTGGTGCCGACCATGAAGCCGGGGACGTCCATCAGGAACACCAGCGGGATCGCGAAGGCGTTGCACAGGTTCACGAAGCGTGCGGCCTTGTCGGCGGAGTCGTTGTCGAGGATCCCCCCGAGCTGGCGGGGCTGGTTGGCGACGATCCCGGCGGGACGGCCGCCGAAGCGGGCGAAGCAGGTGATGATCGTCTTCGCCCACTGTCCCTTGATGTCCAGGTACTCGCCGTCGTCCACGACCCGGCGGATCACGTCGTACATGTCATACGGCTTGCGGTTGGACTCGGGGAGCACGTCGAGCAGCTCCTCATCGGCCCGGTCGATGGGGTCCTTGGTCTCGCGCACGGGCGGCGGCTGTTCGCAGTTCTGGGGCATGAACGACAGGTACTGCTTGATGCGTTCGATGCACTCCTCGTCGCTGACGACCTCCATGTCCCCGACGCCCGACTTGCGGCAGTGCACGCGCGAGCCGCCGAGTTCCTCCTGGCTGACGTCCTCGCCGATCGCCGCCCGCACGAGGTGGGGACCGGCGAGGGCCATCGAGCCGCGGCCCTTGACCATCGGCACGAAGTCGGCCAGGCCGGGGATGTAGGCGGTGCCCGCCGCACACGGTCCCATCAGGGCCGCGATCTGGGGGATCACCCCGCTCATCACGACCTCCTCGCGGAACAGGTGCCCCGAGCCGGCGAACAGCGACCCGACCGCCTCCTGGATGCGGGCGCCGGCGCTGTCGAGCAGCCAGATGAAGGGGATCCGCTTGGTCAGGGCGAGTTCCCGCAGGCGTGTCACCTTCAGCTCGCCGGTCATGCCCATCGAGCCGGCCATGACGGTGAAGTCGTAGGCGCACACGGCCGCCAGGCGGCCGTCGATCTTGCCGTAGCCGGTGATCACGCCGTCGGCGGGGGCGTCCTTCCCCTCCATCGCCCGCTGGGAGAAGTGGGGCCTCCCGTGCATGCCCAGCTCGACGAAGCTGTCCTCGTCGAGCAGCAGCGCGAGGCGCTCGCGGGCGGTCAGCTTCTCCTGCTCGTGCTGGCGGGCGATCCGCTCCTCCCCGCCCCCCATCCTGATCCGCTCCCGGCGCTCCTCGAGGTCCTCCAGCAGCGGCCGCAGCAGCGACGACCCGGCCGGCGGCGTCGAGCCCTTGGCGGGTTTCGCGGGTTTGGAGGCGCTCGATGCGCGGGCGGCCATCAGGCGCCCTTCCAGACCGGGTCGCGCTTCTCGAAGAAGGCGGTGACCCCCTCGACGATGTCCTCGGTGGACATCGCCAGGGTGAGCTGGGCGCGCAGGTAGTCGAGGGCGTCGTCGAGGGGCATGTCCAGCTGGCGGCGCATGGCTTCCTTTCCGAGGCGCATGATCACCGGCGACTTGGCCGCCAGGCGCCCGGCCCAGTCGGCCACGGCCCCGTCGAGCTCGTCGTCGGGCACGACGCGGTTGACGATGCCCGCCGCCAGCGCTTCCTGTGCGTCCATGCGCTCACCCAGGAGCAGCATCTCGTTGGCCTTCTTGCGGGGCACGTTGCGGTAGATGAAGGCCATGATCATGAAGGGGAACGCGCCCACGTTGATCTCCGGGGTGCCGAAGCTGGCGCCCTCTCCGGCGACGATCAGATCGCACGCCAGCGCGATCCCGAGAGCCCCGGCGAGGACGTGTCCGCGGGCCGCGCACACGGTCGGCTTGCCGAGCTGGCCGATCTGGCGGA
The DNA here is from genome assembly GCA_963742395.1 of uncultured Solirubrobacteraceae bacterium. Classification (GTDB taxonomy): domain Bacteria; phylum Actinomycetota; class Thermoleophilia; order Solirubrobacterales; family Solirubrobacteraceae; genus Palsa-744. Next base: position 110,005 of record CAVUME010000012.1, read on the forward strand.
ACACGCCCACGAAGCGCTCGGAGCCGAAGTGCTTGTGGACCAGCGGGACGTCGGCGGCGAAGCCGCCCAGGTTGGCTCCCGAGGAGAACGTGCGCTCGTGGGAGGAGCGCAGCACCACACAGCGGGCCCCCTCTTCCTCACGGGCCCGGTCGAGGGCGCCGGTGAGGCCTTCGAGCAGCTCCGGGGAGAGGGCGTTGCGGGTCTCCGGGTCGTTGAGCGTGATGCTCGCAACGCCGGCTTTGTCGAGCTCATACAGGACCTTCTCCCCGGGCACCGGCGCATCCTAACCGTCAGCGGCCCCCCGGCGCAAAGTAGATAGCTCCACTATTTACTTTTAGAAGGGCCTGCGCTAGCGTCGCCGCCACGGGGCCGCGAGTACGCCCTGCCCACCTGCCGACCCAGAGCACGAACAGGAGACCGTCCCCATGGCCGCAACCGCCGCCAGCGTCCTGAAGCCGGACCACAAGGCGAGCCGCAAGCACTTCATCTTCACCGACGAGCACGAACAGCTGCGGGAGTCGATCCGAAACTTCGCGATCAAAGAGCTGGCCCCCCACTCCGAGGAATGGGAGGAGACCACGTTCCCCGACTCGGTCTTCCCGCGCATGGGCGAACTCGGCTTCCTCGGCCTCGACAAGCCCGAGCAGTACGGCGGGCAGGGCGGGGACTACTACACCAGCCTGGTGCTGGCCGAGGAGATCACCAACGCCAACTCCGGCGGGCTCGCGATGGGGCTGGCGGTCCACACCGACATGGCGATGCCCCCGATCCTCGCCTTCGGGACCGAGGAGCAGAAGCAGGAGTGGGTGGTGCCGGCGATCAAGGGCGAGAAGATCCTGTGTCTGGGGATCACCGAGCCGGACGCCGGCTCGGACGTGTCGGGGATCAAGACCCGGGCCGTGCGGGACGGCGAGGACTTCGTCATCAACGGCTCCAAGACCTACATCACCAACGGCCACCGGGCCGACGTGATCGTGCTCGTGACGAAGACGGACCCCGACGCGGGCTACGACGGCTTCACCCTCTTCCTGGTGCCGATGGACTCACCCGGGGTGATCCGGGAGAAGCGCCTGGAGAAGCTCGGCATGCACGCCTCCGACACCGCCCTGCTGGCCTTCCAGGACGTCCGCGTGCCCGCCACGGCCGTGCTCGGGCAGGAAGGGAAGGGCTTCTACCACATCATGTGGGAGCTCCAGGGGGAGCGCCTGATCGGCGCCGCCGGGTGCGTCTCCGGAGCCCAGAAATGCTTCGAGAAGACGCTCGCCTACGCCCACGAGCGCAAGGCCTTCGGACGTGAAATCGGCAAGTTCCAGGTGATCCGCCACAAGTTCGCCGAGATGGCCACCAAAATCGAGTCCGCCCGCCAGATGGTCTACGTGACGGCCTGGCGCTTCAACAACGGCGAGTACCCCGTGAGGGAGATCTCGATGGCCAAGCTCCACGCCTCGCGGATCGCCTGCGAAGTGGCCGACGAATGCATCCAGATCCACGGCGGGGCGGGCTACATGCGCGAGTACGGCGTCGAGCGGGTGTGGCGCGACATGCGCCTGAACCGCATCGGAGCGGGCACCGACGAGATCATGCTCGACGTCATCGGCCGCTCCTACGGCCTGTGATCTCAGCCCCCCCGGGCGAGTACCTCGACCGTCGGAGCGAGGCGACGGCGCAGCCCGCTGCTGACGAGCCCGACCAGCAGGGGCGGCAGGAAGATGCGGACCGGATCCGGCGAGACCATGCTGCCCGGGTAGCGCCGGTACAGGTCCCGCAGCGCGGCCTCACGCTCCGGCGAGGCCTGGGGGTGACGGGCATAGATCTCGTGCGACTCGGAGGCGAATGCCGCCTGCGCCCGCCGTCGCTCGGGATTCTCGGACGGCGACAGCCGGCGAACCACCTCCCCGCCGGCCGCCACCGCCCCGGCGAGGGCAAGCGTCCGCCACAGCGCCACCCGCGCACCCGTACGCCGGTCCACCGTGCGGGTTCCGAACAGCAGCTGCCCCGGGCTTCGCAACTGCTCCCGCAGTACGTGCTGGCCCGTCCCCGCGCGCCGCGTGATCATCTTTTCGGCCCCCGTGAGCCCCCGTCGCCGTGCCAGCCACCGCAGTCCGGCGATGGCGCCAACGTCGATGAGCCCCGATCCGGTCTGGCGCCAGCGCGGGGCACGGACATGGGAGCGGTCGGGCATCGACCCATTCTCGTCCAATCAAGGAACCCGCACATGTGCGGGTTCCCCACCGGGCGCATGCGCCCGGTGGCCAGTCGGCGCATGCGCCGACTGGAACACCATCGGACGAGCGAGGATGACCTGACATGACTCCCCCCGACCCCCCCTTCACCGACGAGCACGAGGAGCTGCGGTCCTCCGCGCGGGGGTTCATCGAACGGGAGCTGGCCCCCCACGCCCAGCGGTGGGAGGAGGAACACTGGTTCCCCGACGAGGCCTTCGCCAAGATGGCCGCCCAGGGGCTGCTGGGACTGAAGTACCCGCAGGAGTACGGCGGGCAGGGCGGCGACTACCTGCACGAGGCCGTCCTGTGCGAGGAGATGGCCCGGGCCGGCTCGGGGGGCACCGCGGCCGGCCTCGGGGCCCACATCAACATCGCCACCCCGCCGATCTGGAAGTTCGGCACCGAGGAGCAGAAGCAGCGCTACCTGGTGCCGGGGATCCGGGGCGAGAGGATCGGGGCACTCGGCATCACCGAGCCGGGAGCCGGCTCGGATGTGGCCGCCATCACCACCAAGGCCGAGGCCGTGGACGGCGGCTGGGTGGTGAACGGCGAGAAGACCTACATCACCAACGGCGTCCGTGCCCACTTCATCGTGACCGCCGTCAAGACCACCCTCCAGGGCGGCCACCACGGGATCTCCTTCCTGATCGTGGACCGCGGCGAGGGGGTCGAGTCCTCGGCCCTGCAGAAGCTGGGGTGGTACGCCTCGGACACCGCCACGATCAGCTTCCAGGACGTGTTCGTGCCCTCGGAGAACCTGCTCGGGGAGCTCAACGAGGGCTTCAAGCTGATCATGGCCAACTTCCAGTGGGAGCGCCTGGCGATGGCCCTGGGGGCCGTCGGGGCGATGACGATCGCGTGGGAGCGAACGGCCGCCTTCGCCCGCGAGCGCAGGACGTTCGGCAAGCCTCTGTCCGAGCACCAGGCCATCCGCCACAAGCTCGCCGACCTCGCCACCACCGTGTACACCTGCCGCTGCGTCACCTATGACGCGCTGCGGCGCTTCGTCGCCGGGGAGGACCCCCTGAAGGAGGTCACGATGGCCAAGCTGGCCACCCAGCGGGCGTGCTTCGAGCTGATGGACGACTGCCTGCAGATCCACGGGGGCGCGGGCTACATGCGCGAGTACTGGGTCGAGCGGGCCGCCCGTGACGCCCGCCTGGGGCCCATCGGGGGCGGCTCCGACGAGATCATGCGCGAAATCCTCGGGCGCACGCTGGCGCTGTAGGGCCGCACCGAACCTGAACAAACGTCCTCATCGCTCAAGCGGTCCGGGGGGCGGGCCGATAGGCGCCAGGTGGAGACGTCTCGCGAGCTCCAGACCGTTGTCCTACGCGCCGTCCTGCTCGTGGGCCTGCTGTGGCTGCTGGCCCTGCCGGCGTCCGCTGCCTCCAGCACCGGCCACCCGCAGGGGCACTCTCGCAAGACGAAGGTCCACCGGACCTGCCGGCGCACCCGCGCCCACGGGCGGGTCCACAAGAGCTCGCGCGGACACGCCCACGGGGCCTCGCATTCCCGTCCCTGCGCCGGACACAGGCGCTCCCCGAAGAAGGGCACCGGCCACCGCCGCCACCGCCACGCGTCGGCCCATCGGGGCTCACAGGCCCACACACCGCTCAACGTGAGCGGCGAAAACTGCCAGAACACGACCGTGATCCCCAGCGAAGCCAACGTGGTGTCGGTCCGCGAAGCCACCCTCTGCCTGATCAACCGCGAACGCTCCCACGCCGGCGAGCAGCCCCTCACGCCGGACGGCGCACTCGAAGACTCGGCCCAGGGGCACTCCACGAACATGGCCGTCCACGGGTACTTCGAACACATCTCTCCCGGCGGCTCCACGCCTCTGTCCCGGATGCGGGAAAGCGGCTACCTGTCTAGCTCCACCCCCGGCTACATGGTCGGCGAGAACATCGCCTGGGGCAGCGGCACCGACGCCACCCCGGCCGCCATCGTGGCCGCCTGGATGGCCTCCCCGCCCCACCGCGCCAACATCCTCCAGCGCGAATTCCGGGACACCGGCATGGGCGTCTCCCCTCACCTCCCAAGCTCCTTCGCCGGCGGCCAGGGGGGCGCCATCTACACCGAGGACTTCGGCGTCAAGATCGGCTCCTGAGCGGCCGGGAGCCAGCGAGCAGATATAACCTCCCCTCGCCCAACCACCACCAAAAGCGAGGGAGCAATGGGAGTACTCGACGGGAAATCTGCGATCGTCACCGGCTCGGCACGCGGGATCGGTCGTGCCACCGCGGAGCTGCTCTCCGAACAGGGCGCCCAGGTCCTGATCAACGACCTCGACGGAGACGTCGCCGAGCAGGCGGCCTCCGAGATCAAGGGCGACACGGCCGTCTTCTCCGGCGACCTCACCAAGCCTGGGGCCGCCGACGAGCTGGTCCAGAAGGCGATCGACTCCTTCGGGAAGATCGACATCATCGTCAACAACGCCGGCTACACCGTCGACGCCCCCGTCCACAAGATGTCCGACGAGGCCTTCCAGGCGATGCTCGACATCCACACCATCGTCCCCTTCCGGGTCATCCGGGCGGCCGCCCCCCACCTCCGCGAGCCCGCCAAGAAAGAGCGTGAGGAAGGCAAGGAGGTGTTCCGCAAGATCGTCAACATCTCCTCCACCTCCGGCACCTTCGGCAACGCCGGCCAGGCCAACTACTCCTCCGGCAAGGCCGGAGTGGTGGGCCTCACCAAAACCATCGCCAAGGAGTGGGGCCAGTTCAAGGTGAACGTCAACGCGGTCGCCTTCGGCTTCATCGACACCCGCCTCACCCAGGCCAAGGTGGACGAGAACACGATGGAGAAAGACGGCCAAACGGTCCAGCTCGGGATCCCCGAGCAGATGCGCCAGATGGCCTCCATGATGATTCCCCTGGGACGCCCCGCCACCCCCGCGGAGGCCGCAGGCGGGATCTTCTTCCTCTGCTCACCGTGGTCCAACTACGTCCACGGCCAGACCCTCCACGTCACCGGCGGGCTGTTCGGGGGGATGACCGGCTAGGGCTGGGCGAGCGGCGGGGCGCTCCCGCTGCTCGCCGCAGCGTGTAGTTCAAGTGGGATAAACCGAATGCCGGCCGGGGTCTCGCAACCTGAGCGAGCTGACGGGCGGGACCGGTCGGCTACTTCGTCAGCGGCCCGAGCCCGCCAGAGGTCTCCGGGTTCCCGAGCCCCGGAGGGGCCGGAGGCGGAGGGGGCGGAGGCGAGGGTGTCGGGCGATCAGACATCTCAGTGGAGCTTATCGGCCAGCGCCCACGACCAAAACGCGAATTGCAGCACCAGAGCCGCTGCGGCGACGACGAAATACTGGCCCAGCGACTCGGCCTTCTCCTGGTTGGCTTGCCAGAATTCCTCCAGCCAGTACACGAGAGTGCGCCGCATCTCTTGATCGTCGTTGGCAACCGGAAACAGAGACTCGTACAGATTCGCGGCGTTCAGGCTGAAGACGAACCCGGTCTTTGGAAGCAGGACGTAGACCGATGTGAGCAGCGACACGGCGAGCGACGCCAAGGCGCAGGCACCCAGGGTTCCGAGTTCCCCCGTGTGCTGGAAGGTCTGCGCCCCAAGAAAGGAACCTGTGACCGAGGACGCTGCGAGTAGGACCCCGGCTCGCGCGCGTAGCTGCTCGATGCCCCGCTCCTGAACGTCAAGAGCACGAAGCGCCGCCTCGTAGGCGATCTCTGACAAAGCGTCGCCGCTCACGATTTGATTGTCGTCTCTGCCAGGGGCAAATCCACGCTGATTCGGAAAGCTGGCGCGATCGCGACGATCGCCCACAGCTTCGCAAGCTGCAAACGAAGTGGCTCGCGCCGGCCGCCGTGCCAGCGACTTATTCGAGAGCCAGCACGCAGCCCGAGAAGTACGCGCCCGCCGGCGAGGCGAGGTAGGCGCACAGGGCGGCCAGCGTCTGGCCCGTCGTCTCGGTACCGGGTGCGATCGCGACGGTCGTGATGCCGTACCGGGCCCACTCGATCGACGTCGTCCGGGCGAGGTTCTCGAGGCCGGCGCGGGTGGCACGCGCGTGGGTCCGAGTGTCCACCGCGTGCGCGTCGCCGAGGTCCGCGCCCTGCGGCGGGGCAACCAGCACGATCCGCCCCGGCCGCTGCTGCTCGATGAGGGCGCCGGCCACCGCCCTCGTGACCTCCCAGGTCTCGTGCATCGCGCGCCCGAGGGCCGCTCGCGCGGGCTCCCCCGCGGCTGCGAACACGCCCGCGGCGTCCACCACCAGCAGGTCCGGGGGCCCGTCGCCTCGCAGCTGCTGCACGAACGACTCCTCCTGCACCGGCAGCTCGCACTCGCTCAGCCGCGCCGACAGCGCCCGGGAGCTGTCGCCGAGCGCCTGCCGCAGCGCGTGATCGGGCGGCGTGGCCGGTCGCGCGTCCGGCGTGGCGCTCGGGCTCAGGCTCGCGTGCGCCAGCATGATCGAGACGCCCTCGAGCAGCCCGGGGCGCAGCAGCTCCCCTGAGGCGAGGGCACTCACAGGGGCAGCGGCGTGTCCTGCTCCGCCGAGCGAGCTCTCAGTTCGAAGTACAGGACCGCGGCCGCCAGCGCGGACAGCGGAGCGCTCAAGACCCCCACGATCACCCGCGCGACGATTCCCACGCCCGTGCCCGCCGAGGCGGCCACCGCGTCGATGATGTTCCCCGCCGCCCCCACCACGACGACGAGGATCATGATCACGGCGAACACCTGCAGCCCGTTCCCGCGCACCAGCAGGCGGCTGCGCCGCAGCGCGGGGAACACGCCCGGGTTCTCGATCACCACCACCGGGGCCGCCACCGACCACAGCGTCAGCAGGATCAGGCCCGGGATCACGAGCAGGATGAAGCCGGCCATGATCCCGATCGCGGCGACCACTCCGACCAGGATCAGCTGTCCCAGCACCGGGGCGGCGGCCCGCAGGAGCTTCCCGGCGGTGGCGTCGCGGCGACCGTCCTGGACGTCGGCCACGAGCCTCACCACCATCCCCGTGAACAGCGTGGCGGCAACGAGGTAGATCGCGACCGCGACCACGGCGAGGCCGGAGCTCGCGACGACCAGGAGCCCGGTGACGATGCCGGTGAACACGAACACCACCGCCGCCGCCGGCATCAACACGGCGGCCTGCTGGACGTAGATGTCGAATACCCGCCGGATCACGGCGCCGATGTCCAGGCGAGCTTCGACCACGCCTCCGCCAGCGCTGCTCAGCGGGCCGAGGTCGGCGCCGCGGTGGGGGGCGTGCCGCCGCCGGCCTGCTCGCGCAGGCGCCGCAGGATCCCCTTGCGCCCGTACTGCTCGAGGCCTCCGTAGAGGCGCTTGATCTCGCTCTGGATCTGGTCGGCCACCACCTGCTGCTGCTCGCGCGTGGATCCCTCGAGCACCTCCCAGCGCAGCGGCTCGCCGAACTGCACGGTCACCTCGGGGAACTGCAGCCGGCGCCAGTTACGAACCCGCTGGGAGCCGTAGATCGCGATCGGGACCACGGGCGCGCCGCTCTCCAGCGCCAGGCGCCCGATTCCCGGCTTGGCCGTGTCGGCCAGCTTGCCGGTCCGCGAGCGCCCCCCTTCGCAGTACATCGCCACCGTGCCCCTTCGCGCGAGGATCGTCTCGGCGGTGATGAACGTCTCCTCGTCGCGGGCGCCGCGACGCACCGGGAAGGTCCCTCCGTACTCGAACACCGCCTGCAGCGGGAACGTGAACATCTGCGACTTGGCCATGAAGTGGATCTTCCGCCGCAGGTAGCAGCCCATCAGGAAGTGGTCCATGAAGGAGAAGTGGTTCGGCGCGAGGATCACCGCACCGGAGCCGGGAACGTTGTCCACCGAGATCGCCCGCGCGCGCAGCAGGGTGTAGGCGTACAGCGACGTCATCACCCTCACCGCCTCGTAGACCGGGCTCGGCTCGTGGCGCCGGACGCGCTCGTGGAAGCGGTCGAAGTGCTCCTTCGGCCGCGGGTCCTTGTAGACCTGCTCGCGCATCGGCACGAGCTCTTTCTGCTGGCTCATCCTCTCGCAGTACCTCCCTGGGGCGGCAAGGTTACGCGCCCCCGCCGCCCCGGGCCCTGTCGGCACGCACCAGATCGAGCAGCTGGCGGGCACGGTGGGCGAAGCCCGCGGGCGTACGCCCGCTCACGCGGTGCTGCAGGGGCAGCTCCACCTCATACGCGCGCGCGCCCGCGCGAGCCGCGTCGATCGTCATCCCCAGCTCCATCCCGTAGCCATCGGCGAACGGCAGCAGGCGCCCGAGCAGCTCGCCGCCGAGCGCCCGCTGACCGCTCAGCGGGGCCGCCAGCTCGAGCCCGCAGCGCGAGGAGATCGCCCGCCTCGCAAACCCGCGCGCGAGCCCGAAACCACCCCCCTGGCGCTCGCGGAAGGCCGCTATCGCCAGCTCTCCCCGGCCGTCGCGGACCGCGTCCAGGAGCGCCACCAGCTCGCCCGCGGAGTCCCCCAGGTCGCCATCGCAGAGCAGGAACAGCCCGCTCCCGCCCTCGCCGGGGTCCGCGCCCCCCGGCAGCGCCATCCGCGCGGCGGCGCTCATCGCGGCGCCCTTGCCGGCGTGGCGCGGGCTCGAGACGACCCGTGCGCCGGCCGCCCGGGCGCGGGCCGCCGTGTCGTCGCGGCTGGCGTCGTCGGCCACCCACAGCTCGGCCCCGGGCAGCGTCCGGCGCAGGGAGCCGAGCGTGGCCTCGATCCGCGCCGCCTCGTTGCGCGCGGCGACGATCACCCGCACGGGAGCGCCCGCGGCGGGCGGACCGCCTTCGGCATCGGATGCGGTGACTATTGTTGCGCCCCCACAACGCTGTCTGTTCCCGCGGAGGAGCGATGCCCCAGGTTGAGGCTCATATCACCGGCACGGTATGGAAAATCGAGTGTGCGGTCGGCGACTCGGTCGAGGAGGGCGACACGGTCGCGATCCTCGAGTCGATGAAGATGGAGATGCCCGTCGAGGCCGAGGACTCCGGCACGGTCACCGAAATCTGCTGCGAGGAGGGCCAGGCCGTCAGCGAGGGCGACACGCTCGTCGTGCTCGAGTAGCGCTTGTCGAACGCCTCCACCCCACAGGAGCTGGCCGGCGGAAAGCTGCTGCTGGACGAGCCCGCGACCGGGGTCGTCCGCCTGACGATCTCCAACCCCGCCAAGCGCAATGCGCTCGACCACCCGATCCTCGATGCGATCACCGCCACGCTGGAGCGGCTGGCGGCGCAGCCACAGGCGACCGGGTGCGTGATCGTCACGGGCGCCCACGGGATGTTCTCGGCGGGCTATGACATCGGCGAGATCCCCGACGAGGAGTTCGAGGAGCGCGCCGAGCGCCTCGTGGCCCAGCCCTTCACCCAGGCGATCGACGCCCTCCAGGCGTTCCCGATGCCCACCCTGGCGGCACTCGGGGGCCACACGATCGGCGGCGGGCTCGAGCTGGCGCTGGCCTGCGACCTGCGCGTGGCCGCCGCCGGGGTGAAACTGGGCATGCCCCCGGCCAAGCTGGGGCTGGTCTACTCCCACACCGGCCTGCGCCGCTTCATCGACGCGATCGGCGCCCCCCGCACGCGGGAGCTGTTCCTGCTCGGGCGCAACATCGAGGCCGACACGGCGCTCACCTGGGGACTCGTCAACCGCGTCGCCCCCGAGCCGGAGCTCGAGGGGGTGGCGCTCGAGCTGGCCGGGGAGATGGCCGCCAACGCCCCCCTCGCCCAGCTCGGCAACAAGCGCGTGATCGGCGAGCTGCTGGGCGCGGCCGCAGAGCTCGATCCGCAGCTCGAAGAGCAGCTCATCGAGCTGCGCCGCGCCTCGTTCTCCTCGGAGGACATGCGCGAGGGGGTGCGCGCCTTCGGCGAGCGCCGGGCCCCCCGCTGGCAGGGCCGCTGACCCGCCCCGGACACCCGTGAGGCGTCCGCGCCACCCCATACCGTTGGCACCATGGCGCCGCTGATATCGCGCGAGGAGGCGATCCGCCTCGGCGAGATCGAGGACCACGCCGGGATCGAAGCGGTCGTGAAGCGGGCCTGGCAGGCGCGCGTGGAGCGGTTCGCGGACTCGACCGACATGTGCTCGCTCGTGAACGCCAAGTCCGGCGGCTGCGCCGAGGACTGCGGCTTCTGCGCCCAGTCGCGCTTCGCCGACGCCGAGACGCCGATGCACGCGATGATGGAGCCCGAGCAGGTCCTCGAACACGCCCGCGCAGCCGAGGCGGCGGGCGCCCACCGCTTCTGCATGGTGACCCAGGGGCAGGGCCTCTCCAAGCGCGACTTCAGCAAGTACCTGGAGGGGGTCCGGCTCGTCTCCGAGCACACCAACCTGAAGCGCTGCGCGTCGGTCGGCCATCTGTCCGCCGAGCGCGCCCGCCAGCTGCGCGAGGCCGGCATCCAGCGCGTGCACCACAACGTCGAGACCGCCCGCAGCTACTACGACGAGGTCACCACCACGGTCCGCTACGAGGGGCGCATGCGCACGATCGCGGCGGTCCGCGAGGCGGGCCTGGAGACCTGCGTGGGCGGCATCCTGAACCTCGGCGAGACCCGCGCCCAGCGCGTCGAGATGGCCTTCGAGCTGGCCGACATCAACCCCACCAGCGTGCCCATCAACATGCTCAACCCGCGCCCCGGCACGAAGTTCGGCGACCGCGAGTTCATGGATCCGTGGGAGGCGGTCAAGTGGATCGCGATCTTCCGCCTGATCCTCCCCGACGCCCTCTTCCGGCTCTGCGGAGGGCGCGTGGAGAACCTCGGCGAGCTGCAGGAGCTGGCGGTCGAGGCCGGCCTCAACGGCGTCATGATGGGCAACTTCCTGACGACGCTCGGCAACACCCCGGAGAGCGACCGCGAGATGTTCACCGACCTCGGCCTGAACGTCGCCCGCCAGCCCGACAACGCCTCCAACCCGCGCCCGGACAACCGCAGCGGGTGGATGACCGGCGAGACCCCCGACGTGGTCGAGGAGCTACTCGCCCCCGCGCCCGAGCCCGAGCCGGCGACCCTGCCGGTGCGACTCTGGGACCCCTCCACGCAACTGCGCTTCCGGGCCAAACGCGGCGACGTTCCGACGCGCCCGGACGGTGCTCCCAACAGCGCCCCGGTCCGCCAGGGAGCAGCTTGAACGACGTCCAGCAGCGCCTGGACGAGCTCGAGCGGCTCGGGCTCTCGCGGCGCCTGCGGCTGATCAACGGACCACAGGGACCGACCGTGCTGCTCGAAGGGCGGCCGGTGCTGCTGCTGTGCTCGAACAACTACCTCGGCCTGGCCGACCACCCCCGCGTGCGCCGCGCGGCGGCCGACGCGGCCATGCGCTGGGGCGTCGGGGCGGGAGCCTCACGGCTGGTGTCGGGCACGATGACGATCCACGGACGCCTGGAGGAGCGTCTCGCGGACTTCGCCGAAAGCGACGCCTGCGTGCTGTTCGGCTCCGGCTACCTCGCCAACCTCGGCGCCGTCGGGGCGCTCGCCGGACGCGGCGGACGGATCTTCTCGGACGAGCTCAACCACGCCTCGATCATCGACGCCTGCCGGCTGGCCCGCGCCGAGGTGCACGTCTACCGCCACCGCGAGCTCGACCACCTCGAACACCTCCTGCAGCGCCACCCGCCGCGGCGCGACGCCGCCGCCGGACACGTGATCGTGACCGACTCGCTGTTCTCGATGGACGGGGACGTGGCGCCGCTGGCGGGGATCGTGGAGCTCGCCCGTCACCACGGTGCCCGCGTGCTCGTCGACGACGCCCACGCGCTCGGCAGCCTCGGGCCGGGTGGACGGGGGGCGCTCGCCGAGGCCGGCCTGCAGGACGAGGTGGACGTGGTGGTGGGGACGCTCGGCAAGGCGCTCGGCTCCTACGGCGCCTACGCCTGTGCCTCCGCGGAGGTGGTGCGGCTGATGATCAACACGGCCCGCTCGCTGATCTTCTCCACGGCACCGGGACCGCCCGCGCTGGCCGGAGCGCTCGCCGCGCTGGAGCTGCTCGAGCACGAGCCTCAGCGCGTGCGCCGGCTGCGGGACAACGCCCGCGTGCTGCGCCGGGAGCTCGAGCTCGAGGGCTTCCCGGTGCCGGACGGGGAGGTCCAGATCATCCCCCTGCTCGTGGGCGGGGAGCGCGACGCGCTGGCCCTCTGCGAGGCGGCCCTCGAGCGCGGTGTCTTCGCCCAGGCGATCAGGCCACCGACGGTGCCGGCCGGCACGGCCCGCCTGCGCCTGGCGGTGATGGCCACCCACAGCCCCGAGGAGCTCCGCTACGCCGCCCGCGTGCTGGGCGAGTGCGCCCGCGAGCTGGGACTCGACCCGGCGCGTATGGGCCCCCTGCACGAGGAGCGCATCGCCGAGGCGGAGGTCGAGGACCCCTTCACCCGCGAGCTCGCCCGCGAGCCGTTCGACTTCGACAGCATGCACGCCGCCTAGCGCGGGTCGCCGCCCGGCGTGCGCGGCCTGTTCGTCACCGGCACCGACACCGGCGTCGGCAAGACCCTCGCCAGCGCCTGCCTGCTCGCCTCGATGCGGGCCGCCGGGGAGCCCGTGCGCGCCTACAAGCCGGTGCTCACGGGCCTCGACGAGCCCGCCGCCGGGCCGTGGCCGGCCGACCACGAGCTGCTCGCCCTCGCCGCCGGGATGCGCCCCGAGGAGGTCGCCCCGCTCCGCTTCGGTCCGGCCGCCTCCCCGCACCTGGCGGCCGCCCTGGCCGGTGTGGAGCTCAATCCGCGGGCCCTGATCGAGCGCGCGCAGGAGCTCGGCCGGGACCACACACTCGTGGTCGAGGGGGTCGGCGGCCTGCTGGTTCCGCTGACCGTCTCCTTCAGCGTGTGCGACCTCGCAGCGGCGCTGGAGCTTGGCGTGCTCGTCGTCGCCAGGCCCGGCCTCGGCACGATCAACCACACGCTGTTGACGCTCGAGGCCGCCCGCCGCGCAGGCCTGCAGGTCGTGGCGGTGCTGCTCAGCGACTGGCCCGCAGCGCCCTCCGAGCTCGAGCTCTCCAACCGCGACACGATCGCCGCCCTGGAGGGCGTTGACGTCCACACGCTGCCGCGCCTGCAGGGACCCGACCCGGCTCAGCTCGCGGCCGCCGGGGAGGCGCTGCCGTGGCGGGACTGGGTGTGAGGGCCGCGGGCCACGCATGACGCGCTCGCGTGGCCCCTGCTCCGGCGATCAGCCCGCGCCCGCTGCGGCCACCATCGCCCCCGCGATCTGGGCCAGGTCCTGCTCGTCGGTCACATACGGCGGCATCGCGTAGATCAGCTCCCGGAAGGGCCGCACCCAGACACCCTGCTCCAGTGCCGCCGCGGTGGCCGCGGCGACGTCCACGGGGTGGTCGAGCTCGATCACGCCGATCGCCCCCAATACCCTCACGTCGGTGACCGAGTCGAGCTCCCGGGCGGCCTGCAGGCCGTCCTGCAGGCCCCGTTCGATTCCCGCCACCTGCCCGCGCCAGCTCCCGTCGCCGAGCAGCTGCAGCGACGCCAGCGCGACCGCGCAGGCGAGCGGGTTTCCCATGAAGGTGGGGCCGTGCATGAGCCCCGAGCCCTCGCCGCCGGAGACGGCCTCCGCCACGGCCGCGGTACAGAGCACGGCCGCCATCGTCATGTAGCCGCCGGTGAGCGCCTTGCCCACGCACATCACGTCGGGGCACACGCCCGCGTGCTCGCTCGCGAACAGCGCGCCGGTACGTCCGAAGCCGGTCGCGATCTCATCCAGTACCAGCAGCAGGCCGTGCTCGTCGCACAGCGCCCGCAGGTGGGCCACGCACGCGGGTGAGTGAAAGCGCATCCCCCCGGCCCCCTGCACGACCGGCTCCACCACGATCCCGGCCAGCTCCCCGGCGTGACGCTCCACGAGCTCGCTCACGCCCGCGGCCCAGTCCTCGTCCAGCCCGGCGTGGAAGCCGTCCGGGGGACGCTCGGCGAACACGTGGTGTGCGAGCAGCCCGGTGAACAGCGAGTGCATGCCCCCGACCGGATCGCACAGCGCCATCGCGCCGGCGGTGTCGCCGTGGTACCCGCCGCGCACGGTCAGCAGGCGCGTGCGCTGCGGCCTGCCGACCGCGCGCTGGTACTGCAGGCACAGCTTGATCGCCACCTCCACCGAGACCGAGCCGGAGTCCGCCAGGAACACCCGCTCGAGGCCCGCGGGGGCGAGCTCGCAGAGGCGCTCGCACAGGCGTATCGCGCCCTCGTGGGTGAGCCCGCCGAACATCACATGGGCCATGCTCCCCAGCTGATCGACGACCGCCGCGTCGAGCGCCGGGTGGCGATAGCCGTGGATCGCGCACCACCACGAGGCCATCGCGTCGATCGCCTCGCGCCCGTCGGCCAGCTGCAGGCGCACCCCCTCGGCCCCCACCACCGCCAGCGACGGCACCGCCGCGGGCAGCGCACCGTAGGGATGCCACACGCGCTCGGCGTCGAGGGCCAGCAGCTGTGGCCAGTCGCCCACCGGCGCCCCGGGCACCCCCGGCGCCCCTGCCGTGACCATCTAGTCCTCGTAGAGGACGAATTCGCGCTTGCGCGCTCCGCAGACCGGGCAGAACCAGGTGTCGGGGATCTCCTCGAACGGCGTGCCGGGTGGGATCCCGCCGTCGGGATCGCCTTCCCCCGGGTCATAGATGAAGCCGCAGGATTCGCAGATCCAGCGCTGCATGGTCTCCGTCGTGGTGCTCATACCGGGAGCTCTCCTTGGTGGTACATGAGCGCCACAGACTATCGGCAGGTAGCCTCAGCGGATGCGCTCGAGCGACGACGCTCCGACGGAGTCATCCGCCGCGCCCTCGGCGGAGGGCACGCCCGCGTCGTCCTCGGCGGAGGGCACGCCCGCGGCGCCGCCGGGGGTGGAGCCCGGCACGACGCTGAACACCGGCGCCCCCGTGCGCCCCCGTCAGGCCGCCAGCGTGATCCTGTTGCGGGGCGGTGCCGAGGTGCTCGAAGTGCTGCTCGTGCGGCGCACCCCGAAGGCCAGGTTCATGGGCGGCGTGTGGGTGTTCCCCGGGGGCGCCGTGGACGAGGTCGAGGGATCCGGCGACGAGGCCCACCGCGCGGCGGCGGTCCGCGAGCTGCACGAGGAGGCGAGCATCGAGATAGCCGACCCGTCGGAGCTGACCAAGTTCTCCCGCTGGATCACCCCGGCGATCGTCTCGATCCGCTTCGACACCCACTTCTTCCTGGCCGTGCTGCCCGATGGACAGGAGCCGCAGGTGGATGGCGAGGAGTGCGTGGACGTCGGCTGGTTCACCCCCGTGGGCGCGCTGGAGTCCTCCCAGGCGGGCGAGATCGAGCTCGTCTTCCCCACCATCAAGCACCTCGAGCAGCTGCGCGACTTCGCCTCGGTGGACGAGCTGCTCGACTACGCCACCGGCCGCGAAGTGTTGCCGGTCGAGCCACGCGTGTTCATGGAGGGCGAGGTCGCCCGCATCGTGCTGCCCGGGGATCCGGACTACTAGGTTGCGGGCCATGCAGGGACGGATCGCATTTGTCACGGGAGGAGCGTCGGGGATCGGCAAAGGGCTCAGTGGCGCGCTCGTCGCTCGCGGAGCCAGTGTCGTGGTCGCAGACATCAACGCCTCTCGCGCCGCGGCCGTCGCGCAGGAGCTCGACCAGCGCGGCCCGGGATCGGCGACCTCGCTGAGCCTCGATGTCGCCGACGCGGGCGGCTTTGAGCGTGCGATCGGCGAGGTCCACGGCCGGCACGGCCGTCTGGACCTGCTGTTCAACAACGCCGGCATCGGGATCGGCGGTCCCGTCGAGGAGCTGGGGCTCGCACACTGGGAGCGCACGCTCGACGTCAACCTGCGTGGCGTGGTGCACGGCGTCGTGGCCGCGTATCCCCTGATGGTCAAACAGGGCTTCGGCCACATCGTCAACACCGCCTCGCTCGCGGGCCTCGTGCCATTCCCGTTCGGTGTGCCCTACGCGATGACCAAGCACGCGGTCGTCGGTCTCAGCGTGAGCCTGCGCGGCGAGGCGCGTGCGCACGGCGTCCGCGTCAGCGCCGTCTGCCCGGGCGTGATCGACACCCCGCTGCTCGATTCCGAGGGTCCGCCCGACCTGCCGCGAACCAGGTTCGCCGGCCGCGGCCGCGAGATGTTCCTGCACTCCAACCGGGGAGCCGCCTACCCGCCCGAGCGCCTCGCCGAGGACGTGCTCCGCGGCGTCGAGCGAAACCAGGCGATCATCGTCGCACCCGGGCGCGCGCGGGGTATATGGCTCGCGAACCGGCTCTCGCCGCGGCTGCTCGAGCGCATGCTGGCGCGCGAGCTCAAATGGGTGCGAGGGCAGCTGTCGGCGCCTGAGGGGTGAGCAACGGCTGCGGGTTCGCTCCCGTGGCGGGGCACGGCCCGCGGACGCGACGTTAGGGCGCGGGGCTCAGGATCACGACGGGGATCTCGCGCTCGGTGCGGCGCTGGTAGATCTCGTAGTCGCTGTACATCTCGACCAGACGCGGCCACAGCGCGGCCTTCTCCTCGGCGCTCGCCTCGCGCGCCAGCACCCGCCGGCGCTCGCTCCCGACCTGCACGGTCGTGGCCGGGTGCGCCTGCAGATTCAGCCACCAGGCCGGCATCGCGTCCGAGCCTCCGCGCGAGGCCACGATCACCAGGTCCTCGCCGTCGCGCAAGTACAGCAAGGGCGCGGTGCGCTTCCGTCCGGACTTGCGCCCGACGTGGTCGAGCAGCAGGATCGGGGCGCCCTTCAGGGTGTTGCCCAGGCGTCCGCCGGAGCGCCGGTACAGCATCACGTTCGCGCTCGTGAAGCCGTTCACGACTTTCGCGCGAAGCGTGCCGGGAGGCGGGATGGGCGGCGATGCGGGCATTCGCGGCTGCCCAGGCTATCTCAGCCTGGGCGCAGGCCACACACGCCCTCAGGTCCGGGCCACACACGCCCTCAGGTCCGGGCCACACCCGCGGTCAGGTCGTTACTAGCCCATCCCTTCGATCACGTGCATGACGGCGTTGATCAGGGCCAGATGGGTGAAGGCCTGGGGGTAGTTGCCCAGGTGCCGCCCCGAAGAGGCTTCGAGCTCCTCGGCGTACAGGCCCAGCGGCGAGGCGTAGGCGAGCAGTCGCTCGCAGAGGTGTTCGGCCTCGCGGTGCTCGCCGATCTCGCACAGCGCCGAGACCATCCAGAAGGAGCAGATCAGGAACGTCCCCTCGGCGCCGTGCAGGCCATCGTCGGTCTCCTCCGGGCGGTAGCGCAGCACCAGCCCTCCCTCCGTCAGCTCCTCGCGGATCGCCAGCACGGTGGCCCGCACGCGCTCGTCCTCGGGGGGCAGGAAGCGCACCAGCGGGACCAGCAGCGTGGAGGCGTCGAGCGCGTCGGTGTCGTAGTGCTGGCGGAAGACGCCGCGCCCGTCCACCCCGTGCTCGAGCAGCTCCTGGCGGATCTTGTCGGCCTCGGCCTGCCAGCTTTCCGCCTCCTCGGCGTGGCCGCGCCGTTCGGCCAGCCTCGCGCCGCGGTCCATCGCCACCCAGCACATCAGCTTCGAGGAGAAGTAGTGACGGGGCTTGCCGCGGGCCTCCCAGATGCCCTGGTCGGGCTTGCGCCAGGCCGCCGCGGCACAGCGGACCTGGTCGGTGAGCACCGGCCACAGGCGCTCGGGGATGTGGTCGCGCTCCTTGGCGTGCACGTAGACGGAGTCGAGCACGGCGCCGAAGACGTCGTTCTGGCGCTGCTTGAAGGCGCCGTTGCCGACCCGCACCGGGCGGGCTCCCTCGTAGCCGCCGAGGTGATCGAGCGTCGACTCGGTCAGATCGACGCGGCCGTCGATCCCGTACATGATCTGCAGCGCCCCGTCCTCACCGCGGGTCATGTCGGCGACGTACTGGATGAAGTCGTCGGCCTCCCAGTCGAGGTCGAGCGCGTGCAGCGCCCATAGCGTGAAGGTGGCGTCGCGCATCCAGCAGTAGCGGTAGTCCCAGTTGCGTTCGCCACCGGGCGTCTCCGGCAGCGAGGTCGTGGCCGCCGCCAGGAGCGCGCCGGTGGGCATGAACGTCAGCCCCTTCAGCGCCAGCGCCGAGCGCTCGAGGTGGATCCGCCAGGGGTGGTCGGGATAGTTGCCTTCGGCCAGCCAGCCACGCCAGAACTGGGCCGTGGCCTCGAGCCGCTGTTCGGCCTGCTCGACCGTGTAGGGGCCGCCCCTGGCCTCCGTCCAAGACAGCGCGCAGTAGCGCTTCTCCCCCTTCGTGAGGGTGTGGCGCCCGTGCGTGCGGTTGCCCTCGATGCCCATGCGGATGTCGCTGAACAGCCTCACGCTCGTGTCGCCGTCACCTTCGGCATCGGCTTCGCCCGCGTCGAGGATGCTGAGGCCGGCGGGGCCGCCCTCGACCGCCTCCCAGACCGCCGGCCGCGCGCCGTAGGCGAGCATCGGCTCGCACACGACCTCCACCTGGACCTGGCCCTGCAGGCACTCGATCATGCGCACCAGCAGGTGGTCGGCGTCGTAGTCGGTGGGAGGCCGCGTGTGGCTCGAACCGCGCTTGTTGTCGTGCCAGACGCCGATCGTCAGCGCGTCGAGCACCCGCACCCACCCCTGGGGGGTCATCCAGGTCGTCTCGATCATGTTCGTGCCCGGCAGGTAGCGGCGTCCCGCCGGCACGAAGACGCCGTAGGGGCCCACCCTCCAGCTGCCCGCGCCGCGGTCGAGCAGGGCGGCGAAGATCGACGGCGAGTCGAAGTGGGGCACGCACATCCACTCGATCGAGCCGTCGGAGGTGACGAGCGCCCCGGTGTGGCAGTCCGACAGGAAGCCGAGGTCGGCGATCGGCGGAAACGCGGAGTCGAAGGCCGCTCCCGCGGGGCGAAGCTCAGGCGCAGCGGGGCCCGGAGCGCCGCCACGGGCCCGGCGCGGGCGTTTCGAGCCGTTCGGGCTCACCAGGCCACCGAGCCCCGTCGCAGCCACTCCACGTCCGGGCGCTCCACGCCGGGCGGCAGCCGGCCCTCTTCGGCGAGCTTGTCGAGGTGCGCCGCGAGCGTCACCGCGGCGGCCGGCCTGAGCATCTCGGGAACGTCTGACCAGGCCGCGTCCAGCAGCTCGTCGGTGCTGCGCAGACCCGCGTCCAGCGCCTCCACCAGGGCCCGCTCGCGCTCCAGACGGTGCTCGCGGTATTCGCGCAGCTTGGCGTGGCCGTCCGCCACGGTGGGGCCGTGCCCGGGACAGATGATCGTGAAGTCCGACCGCTCCCCCAGCCGCTCCAGCGCTGCCAGGTAGGACGCCAGCGAGCCCTCGGAAGGGGTGATGAAGACGCTCCCGTGGCCGAGCACGGCATCGCCACTGAAGCACGCATCGCTGGCCACCAAGGCGAAGTGGTCGGGCGCGTGACCCGGGGTCAAGACCGCCTCGAAGGGCCCGAAGCGCCCACCCTCGGCGAGCCTCACATCGGACTCGCCGGCGGCGGCCGCCAGCGGCACGCCATAGCCGGCCGCGAGCGCGGCGGCGGCCTCGCTGTGGTCGGCATGGCCGTGCGTCAGCGCCACCCCACCGAGGCCCCCACGCTCGTCCACCTCCGCGTGCAGACGCTCGAGGTGCTCGGGGTTTGCCGGGCCGGGGTCCACGACCCACGCGGGGGAGCGTCCGACGATCCAGGAGTTGGTGCCTTCGAGGGTCAGCGCCCCCGGGTTGGGCGCGAGCACCCGTGCGATCTGGCGCTCGGCGAGCAGCTCCTCCTCGGAGGTGCTCACGCGAGGCTTGCCATCACATGCTTGACGACCGTGTAGTCCTCGAGCGAGTAGACGCTCAGGTCCTTGCCGTAGCCGGACTCCTTGAAGCCGCCGTGGGGCATCTCCGAGACGAGCGGGATGTGGTCGTTGATCCACACGCACCCGAAGCGCAGCGCCTTCGAGACCCGCAGCGCACGGCCCACATCGCGCGTCCAGACCGAGGACGCGAGCCCGTAGCGGGTGGCATTCGCCCACGTGATCGCCTCCTGCTCGTCGCTGAAGCGCTGCACCGTGATCACGGGCCCGAAGATCTCGCGCTGGATCATCTCGTCGTCCTGGCGCAGGCCCGCGACGACGGTGGGTTCGAGGAAGAAGCCCGGGCGGTCGGGCTCGGCGCCGCCGGTGACGACCTCGGCGTGCCCGGGCCTGCGCTCGAGGAAACCCTCCACGCGCTCGCGCTGGCGCTGGGAGTTGACCGGGCCGAGCGTCGTCTGCGCCGACAGCGTGTCGCCGACGACGAGCCCCCGGGCCTGCTCGGCGAGCCCTGACACGACGTCGTCGTAGACGCCGTCGGCCGCGAGCACGCGGGTCGCCGCGGTGCAGTCCTGGCCGGCGTTGTAGTAGCCCGTGCCGGCGATCGTCTCCAGGGCGCTCTCCATGCTCACGTCGTCGAAGACGACCACCGGAGCCTTGCCGCCGAGCTCGAGATGCACACGCTTGAGCGTGTCGGCTGCCGTGCGGGCCACGTGCTTGCCGGTGTCCACCGACCCGGTCAGCGAGACCATGTCCACGTCGGGGTGCTCGAGCAGCGCCTGCCCCGTGGGGCGGCCCGGCCCGGTGAGCACGTTGAGCACGCCCTTCGGCAGGATCTCGGCCGCCAGCTCGGCCAGGCGCACGGTCGTCATGGGGGTCGTCTCGGCGGGCTTCAACACGACCGTGTTGCCGGCCGCAAGCGCCGGTCCGATCTTCCAGATGGCCATCATCAGGGGGTAGTTCCAGGGCGTGATCTGGCCGATCACGCCGACGGCTTCGCGGCGCGTGAAGGAGGTGTAGCCCTCCATGTACTCCCCGGCGGCACGGCCCTCCAGGCAGCGTGCGGCGCCGGCGAAGAAGCGCAGGTTGTCCGACATCACCGGCAGCTCGTCGCCCTTGACGGCCTCGATCGGCTTGCCGGCGTTGAGCGCCTCCAGGCGAGCGATGTCGTCGGCGTTCTCGTCGATCACGTCGGCCAGCGCCAGCAGCGCCTCGGCGCGCTGGGCGGGCGTCGTCTGCGACCAGCCCTCAAACGCCCGCCGGGCCGCCCCGACGGCGCGGTCGACGTCCTCGGCGCTCGCCACCGGAGCCCGTGCGAGCTCCTCACCCGTGGCCGGGTTGAGCACGGCTTCGGTGTCCCCCCCGGCGGCCAGCCGCTCGCCGTCGACGAAGTTGCTCAGGGTCTGCGCGGTACTCGCCATTTTCTATGCCTCTCGGTGTCGGGGTGTTCGGGTCGGGGGGTGTTCGGGTCGGCCGGCTAGGACTGCTCGCCGACGAGCTGCAGTGCCTCGGCGACGGCCGGGTGGATGATCTCGCCCGCGCGGACATTCAAGCCCATACGCAGGCCCGGGCTCTGCTCGAGGGCGGCGTCGATCCCGTGCTCGGCCAGCTCGATCACGTACGGGAGCGTCGCGTTCGTGAGCGCGTGGGTCGAGGTGATCGGGACCGCCCCGGGCATGTTCGTGACGCAGTAGTGGGTGACGCCGTCGACCTCATAGGTGGGGTCGGAGTGGGTCGTCGGCCGCGAGGTCTCAAAGCAGCCCCCCTGGTCGATCGAGACGTCCACCAGCACCGCGTGGCGCTTCATCAGCGCCAGCTGGGCGCGGCTGATCACGTGCGGCGCGCGGGCGCCCTGGACCAGCACGGCGCCGATCACGAGGTCGGCCGACGGCAGCATCTCTTCGATCGCGAGCGCCGAGGAGTAGACCGTGGACGCGCGCCCCGCGAAAGCCACGTCGAGGTCGCGCAGGCGGGGAATCGAGCGGTCGAACACGAACACGTCCGCTTCCATCCCGATCGCGATGAAGGCGGCGTTCATCCCCACCACGCCCCCTCCGATCACGAGCACGGTGGCGGCCGCCACTCCCGGAACGCCGCCGAGCAGGATCCCGCGACCGCCGAGGGGACGCTCGAGCATGAACGCCCCGGCCTGCGTGGCGATCTTGCCGGCCACCTCGCTCATCGGGGCCAGCAGCGGCAGATGCCCGTCCGCGTCGGTGACGGTCTCGTACGCGATGCAGGTGGCGCCCGAGCGCATCAGGCCGCGGGCGAGGTCGGGCTCGGCGGCCAGGTGCAGGTAGGTGAACAGCGTGTGGTCGGCCCGCAGCATCTCGACCTCGACGGCCTGGGGCTCCTTGACCTTGAGGATCATTTCGGCCTGCCCGAACACGCTCTGCGCGTCGGGCAGCACCTCGGCCCCCTGGGCGATGAAGTGCTCGTCGTCCATCGCGCTGCCGTCCCCCGCCCCGGCCTGGACGAGCACCTCGTGCCCGCGGGTGGTCAGCTCGCGCACGCCCGCCGGCGTGATCGCCACGCGGTACTCGTCCGTCTTGATCTCGGTCGGAACCCCGATCCTCACCTGGCCAGCTCCCGCCCCCGCAACGCCAGCCAGAACTCGATCCGATCGCGGGCATTGGAGAGGTCGCGGCCCGTCAGCTGCTCGATCCTGCGAATCCGGTAGCGGAGCGTGTGGCGGTGGCAGTAGAGGGCGCTGGCGGCCTTCTCCCAGTGGCCGTTGTGCTCGATGAAGAGGTCCAGCGAGCGTGCCAGTTCTTCCCCGTAGTCGCCCTCGCCGCCTTCCAGCGGACCGAGCACGCTGCGGCAGTAGGAGCTGAGCGCCTCGTCGTCCTGCAGCGACAGCAGCAGCTGGAAGGCGCCGAGATCCTCATAACCGGCCACCTCGGGCGCGTCGCCGTTGCGCAGGCGCACCGCCTCGAGCGCGCAGCGGGCCTCGTGGAAGCTCATCCGCAGGCTCTGGGTGGGGCCGACCCGGCTCGCCGAAGCGCGCACGTCGCCGAAGCGTGCCACCAGCTCAGCCCGGACCGTGCGCGCCAGCTCCACCGGCGAGAGCGCATCCCGCCGGTCGGGATCGGAGGCGTCCACGACCGCGCACACCAGACCGTTGCGGATCGCCACCAGGCTGGGCACCCCCTCGCGCTCGAGGATCCGTTCGACGCTCGCTGCCGCCAGCGCCGGGTCGGGTGGCCGGAAGGCGAGCACGGCCACGTGGGTGCCGATGCCGAAGGGTGCCAGCCGCGCCTGCACGTCCTCCGGGTACAGGTGCCCGGTGAGCGCCTCCGCCAGCACGTCGCCGGCCACGTTGCGCTGCAGCAGCTCGTAGCGCTCCTCCAGCAGGCGCGCGAAGGCCCGCTCGGTGATCGCGATGAACGGCACCTCGTAGGGGACCTCGAACAGCGGGAACTCGTGCGCCCGGGCCGCCTTCACGAGCGCCGCCGGGATGCGCCGGTGGCTGAAGCCGGTGCCGAAGCCGAGGCCCGCGATCTGCTTCTCGACGAGGTGATCGATCAGCTTGCGCTGGCTGGACGCGTCGGTCAGGGCCAGGCCCGTGCTGAGCAGCAGCTCACCGCCTTTCAGCCACGGCGTCGGGTCGGCGAGCTCGGTCGCGTGGACCCAGCGCACATGGGCGTCACCGTGCTGTTGACCGCAGACGAGCTTCAGCCCGAGCGGGCCGATCAGGCCTTCGACGGTGAGCTCCACCGTTCCACCATCTCGGAGGCCTCGCTCAGCACCGGACGCAGCACCGCCTCGATCTCCGCGAACTGCTCGGGCCCCGCCACCAGCGGCGGCGACAGCTGCACGATCGGGTCGCCGCGGTCGTCGGTGCGGCAGATCAGCCCGCGCTCGTAGAGCTGGCCGGAGAGGAAGCCCCGCAGCAGATGCTCGGCCTCGGGGTGGGTGAAGGTCTCCTTCGTGTCCTTGTCCTTGACCAGCTCGATCGCCTGGAAGTAGCCGGCGCCGCGCACCTCGCCGACGATCGGCAGGTCGAGCAGCGACTCGAGCGTCGCGCGCAGCGCGCCTTCATTGGAGCGGACGTGCTCGCACAGTCCCTCGCGCTCCAGGATCTCGAGGTTCGCCAGCCCCACCGCGCAGGCGACCGGGTGCCCGCCGAACGTGAAGCCATGGGTGAAGCTCGCCGTGCCCTGCAGGAACGGCTCGGCGATGTGGTCGC
Organism: uncultured Solirubrobacteraceae bacterium; assembly: GCA_963742395.1. GTDB lineage: Bacteria > Actinomycetota > Thermoleophilia > Solirubrobacterales > Solirubrobacteraceae > Palsa-744. The sequence continues at coordinate 134,053 of CAVUME010000012.1, forward strand.
CGGCGATCACCGCGCCGAGCGCCGCATAGGCGGAGCTGATGCCCTTGGCGGTGGTGATCATGTCGGGCTGGTAGCCGTAGCGTTCGCATCCGAACCAGTGTCCCAGCCGTCCCCACGAGCAGATCACCTCGTCTGAGATCAGCAGCACGCCGTGGCGGTCGCAGATCTCGCGCACGCGCTGGAAGTAGCCGTCCTGGGGCTCGAAGCAGCCGCCCCCGTTCTGGACCGGCTCGAGGATCACGGCCGCGACCGTCTCCGGGCCCTCGAACAGGATCGCCTCCTCGATCGCGTCGGCCGCCCACAGCGGATCGCGCCCCTCCGGCCAGCGGTAGGAGTTGGTGTTCGCAACGTGGTGGCCGCCCGGGGTGAGCGGCTCGAAGGGTGCTCGCAGCGGCGTCAGGCCGGTCGCCGTCAGGGCCCCCATCGAGGTCCCGTGGTAGGCCAGCTTGCGCGAGATCAGCTTGTGGCGGGTGTCCTCCCCGCGCGCCTTGAAGTAGGCCTTCGCGAGCTTCCACGCCGACTCCACGGCCTCCGAGCCCCCGGAGGTGAAGAACACGCGGTTGAGGTTGCCCGGGGCGAGGCTCGCCACGCGGGCGGCGAGCTCGATCGAAGGCGGGTGGGCATAGCTCCAGTTGGTGAAGAAGGGCAGCTCCGCCATCTGCTCGGCGGCCGCCTGCACGAGCTCCTGCCGCCCGTAGCCCACGTTCACGCAGTACAGCGCCGAGAGCGCGTCGAGGTAGCGCTTGCCGTGCTCGTCGTAGACGTAGCAGCCCTCGCCGCGGGTGATCACCGGGACCGGGTGCTGCTCGTCGAAGGAGCCCATGCGAGTGAAGTGCATCCACAGGTTGCGCCGCGCGAGCCGCTGCAGGCGGTCCGGGTCCGAGGCGCCGGGGACGCCGCTCGGAGCGGGCGCGCCGGGCGCCGCGGTGGCGCTCTCGTGCGTGTCCGGGGGGCTCGCGGGGTTCACGGTCGTGGGGCTTTCCATCTCTTCTCTCCCTCCCGCCAACTCGAGGCGCTGGCTAGACACCTTGAACAACGATATCCCCCTTTCGGACCGCGGACAATGACGTCCTCGGTCAAGACGCGGTGATCGGCTTGTACAGGATGGACAGCAAGGGCGCGTTGTTTTGGGGATTGCGCCACTTGTACAGGCGCCGGGGCGACTCGTAGCCTTTATGGCAAAGGCCACGCCGCCTCGGGGCGGCCGGGAGAGGAGCGTCCGATGGCAGTCGAGAGCGCCGCCGCATACGGAGCACCGGCCACGGGGAAGGTCGAGAACAAGGGTCTCAAGACCAACGCCATCGGCTACGTCTCGAACATCGTCATCGGCGTGGCCTCGACCGCGCCGGCGTACTCGCTGGCGGCCACGCTCGGCTTCATCGTGGCCGACAAAGGCGTCACCACCCACGCGCCCGGCGTGCTGCTGGCGTCGTTCGTACCGATGCTGCTGATCTCGCTCGGCTACCGCTATCTGAACAAGGCGGACCCCGACTCGGGCACCACCTTCGCGTGGACGACGCGCGCCTTCGGACCGACGTTCGGGTGGATCAACGGCTGGGCGATCTTCCTCGCCGACCTGCTGGTGATGGCGTCGCTCGGCTACATCGCGGCGACCTACACCTATCTGCTGTTCGAATGGCACTACGGCGAAACCCACGTCTGGGTGGCGCTCGTCGGCTGCATCCTGTGGATCTGGCTGATGACCTGGATCTGCCACCGCGGCATCGAGCTGTCGGCGCGCATCCAGCAGGTCCTGCTCGGCTTCGAGTTCGTGATGCTGATGATCTTCGCGATCGTCGCGCTGATCGACGTGTATTCCGGCAACGCGGCCGCGCACTCGATCAAGCCGCAGCTCGACTGGTTCAACCCGTTCGCGATGAAGTTCGGCGACCTCCTCGTCGCGATGCTCCTGGGGGTCTTCATCTACTGGGGATGGGATTCGGGCGTCGCCGTCAACGAGGAGTCCGAGGACGCCAACGAGGGCCCCGGCCGCGCGGCGGTCGTCTCGACCTTCATGCTCGTGCTGATCTACCTGCTGGTGTCGGCGGGCGCGCAGTCCTACCACGGGACAGGCTTCATCTCCAGCGAAGAAAACGCCAGCGACGTGCTGCACGCACTGGGCAAGGGCGTGCTCGGCGCGGTCGGCGTGAGGTTCCTGATCATCGCGGTGCTCACCTCGGCGGCCGCCTCGACGCAGACCACGATCCTGCCGACGGCCCGCACGACGCTGTCGATGGCCAAGTGGGGCGCGATCCCCTCGATCATCGGCAAAGTGCATCCGCGCTTCCTGACCCCGACGGTGTCCACCTGGGGGTTCGGCATCCTGGCGGTTGCGACCGCGGTTCCGTTGATCCTGATCTCCGAAACCGTCCTTGAACTCTCCGTCGTCGCGCTCGGGATCCCAGTCTGCTTCTACTACGGCTCCACGGGCTTCGCGTCGCTCGTCTACTACCGACACGAAATATTCGACAGCGCACGCAAGTTCATCTTCGTCGGCCTGCTGCCCTTCCTCGGGGGCGTGATCATGTTCGGGATCGGCATCAAGGCGATCACCTACTACGGCGAAGCGGCCCACTCGGAAGGCAAAATCTATCTGGGCCTCACGCTGCCGCTGTGGTTCGGCGGCGTCGGCATGATCATCGGCCTCGTGCTCGCGCTCGTGTCGCGCCCCTCCTTCCGCCCGTTCTTCTCACGCAAGCTCGAAACGGCGCCCGCGGGCCTGCTGGACGCTCCGGTCGAGCGTGCTCCCGTGCACCTGATGGGCCCAGAACACGTCACCCACGGGGCGCACCTGCTGACGCCCGAGGCCGACGGCGGATCCCCTCCCGGCGGCCTACCGGGCGAGGAGAGCGACAAGCCGCCCTCCGCCACGGGCTGAGCGCAGCGACCGCTCGAGCGAGACGGTCGCCCGCGCCCGCCGCCCGCTCAGTCGTCCGGGTCGAGCTCCATCAGGCCGTGGGGTGCGCCCATCTCGCCGAGCAGCTCCAGGAACGGCGGCGCCGGGAAGGCCTCCGGGCCCAGCACGCCCATGCCCTTCCACTCGCCGCGGTCCAGCAGCTCGAGTGCGACCACGGGGTTGATCGCGGTCTGCCACACGACCGCCTGGCTGCCGTACTCGCGCATCGTGTACTCGTTGTCGACCAGGTGGTAGAGGTAGGTCGAGCGGGGAGCGCCGTCGCGGCCGGTCCCTCGCACCCAGGTGCCGGCGCAGGTGCGCCCGGTCATGCGGTCCCCGAGCGTGGCCGGGTCGGGTAGCACGGCGGCCACGACGTCGCGGGGGGAGACCTCGGCGCCCCGCACCTGCACGGGCTCGGTGGAGTCCAGGCCCAGCATGTGCAGCGTCCGCAGCACCTCGATGAACTCGTTGCCGAGGCCGTACTTGAAGGTGACCCGCTCGCAATCCACCCAGCGGGGGATCAGCACGACCTCCTCGTGCTCGACGTTGACGCATTCGACCGGCCCGATGCCCTCCGGGAACTCGAACATCTCGGGCTCCGAGAACGGGGCCGTGGTGTAGAAGCCGCGCTCGCGCTCCCAGATCAGGGGCGGGTTCAGGCACTCCTCGATCGTGGTCCAGATCGAGAACGTGGGCGCGAACTCGTAGCCCTCCACGCGCAGGTCGGCGCCGTCGCGGACCCCCACTTCGCCGATGCTCTCGAACAGCTCGTCGGCGGCGTGGCGGGCGAACAGGTCGGACAGGCCGGGCTCGACGCCGATTCCGACCAGCGCCAGCAGGCCGGCCTGCTGCCAGCGCTCGTGCCGGGCCAGCTGCATCTCCCCCAGCATCTCCCCGGGCAGCTCGTACGGGTTCTGGGGGTGCGGGTGCGAGAGCGTCATCGCCATGTCGAGGTAGGTCACGCGGGACTCGAAGGCGGCTTCGAAGATCTGCTCGTTGAAGCGGGGGTCGGTCGCGTTGAGGACCGCGTCGGGAGCGATGCGGCCGATCAGCGCGGCCACGTCCGCCTGCTCGGAGGCGTCCACCCGCTCGGCCCCGAAACGGTCCGGCTCGCCGAGCCGCTCGGCGGCCGCCTGCGCCCGCTCGAGCGAGATGTCGGCCAGCACGACCTGCGAGAACGCGGGCCGGCGCTGGGCGATCGCGGCGAAGGCCGCCCCCACGCCGCCCGCACCCACCACCAGGACCTTCACCGGTCGGACTCTCCAGACAGGTGCTTCACGGTCGCTGGAGTCTTGCGTATGCTGCGGCGATCCGCGCGGCTGAAGACAAGCCCACGTTCAGCGCCGGTGTGCCCAGCCCCTCCAGTACCTCCCCACAGAGCGCCGGAATACCCGCTCCGCCGCCCGATCAGGGTAATGGCACGCTGCCGCCCCAGGCCCCTGCCCGAAACCGCGAGCGGGGACCACGCTGGGCGCCCTCGCCGGACCTGCCGAGGACCGAGCTGCTGCTCGTCGCGCTCGCCGGCGTGGCGCTCGCGATCCTGACGACGTGGCCGCTGATCCTGCACCTGCCCAGCCGCATCGCCCCCGATCTCGGCGACCCGGTCCGCACCACCTGGCAGATCGCCTGGGTCGGCCACGCGATGGCGAGCAACCCGCTGCACCTGTGGAACTCGAACGCCTTCTACCCGAACCCGCTGAGCCTGGCCTTCTCAGACTCGCTGCTCGGATACGGCCCGATCGCGTGGTTCGGGTCGGGCACCGTGGCGGCGCTGGTCCACTACAACCTGCTGTTCCTGTTCGCCTGGTCGCTGTGCTTCTTCGGCGCCTACCTGCTGGCCCGCGAGCTGGGCCTGGGCCGCATCGCCGGCGCGGCCGCCGGCCTGGCCTTCGCCTATGCCCCCTACCGGATCACGGAGGCGGGGCACCTGCACGTGATCTCCTCCGGGGGCATCGCGCTGGCCCTGTTCCTGCTCCTGCGCGGCTACCGGCGCGGCTCGCGCCCGCTGGTGCTCGGCGGCTGGATCGTCTCCGCCTGGCAGGTCAGCCTCGGCTTCACGCTCGGGCTGCAGTACTGCTACCTGATCGCGGTGCTGGCGGTGATCGTCGTGGTGATGTGGCTGCGCCGGCGCCGCCGGGCAAGGGCCAGGAGCGCTCGCCGCGGCGAGCCGATGCCGTCGGATCCCCTGGTCCCGCGACGGCTGCTGGCAGTCACGCTGGCCGGGCTCGCGCTGCTCGCGGTCGTCGGCGTCTACCAGTCGCGCCCGTACCTCCAAGTCGCCAACAAATACCCGACCGCCAAGCGCACCATCAAAGAAGTCAAGAACTACTCCTCGAGCTTCCCGGCGCTGCTCGCTGCGCCGGCGCCCAACCGGGTGTGGGGCAGCGCGACCGCCGGCATGCGCGACAAAGTCCACTCCAAGAACGAGGACGTGTTCTTCCCCGGCGGGCTGATCCTGGCGCTGGCGATCGTGGGGCTGTTCTGCAGCACCTTCACGCCGCGCCTGCGAATCGGGCTGGCACTGGGCGTGGGGGTGTGCTCGATCCTGGCCCTCGGGTTGGGGTTGAACCACGCCGGCTACCCCTACCGCCTGATGTACGACTTCGCCCCCGGGTGGGACGGCGTGCGGGTGCCCGGCCGCGTGTTCACGACCGCGACCCTGTTCTACGCGCTGCTCGCCGGCGCCGGCGTGCAGCTGCTGCTGCGGCTCTTCAGCGGCTGGTGGAAGAGCCGCGCGGACGGCAGGTCGGGCCTGCTGGCGGTCGTGCCCGCGGCGGTGGGAGTGGTGCTCCTGATCGGAATCGTCGGCGAAGGGGCCGGGCGCATGAACCACCCCGTGGTTCCCCAGCCGGCCGCCGCCGAGACGCACCTCGCCGGACCGGTCATGGACCTGCCCACCAACGGCGTCCTCGACCGCCTGTGGCAGTACTACTCCACCGACGGCTTCCCCAAGATCCCGATCGGCAACAGCACCTTCGACATCCCCTCCGTGGACGACCTGCGGGGCGGGATGTTGGGCTTCCCCGACAAGGCCAGTGTCGAGAAGCTGCGCTACTTCAAGATCAAGACCGTGGTCCTGCACACGGTGATCCCCAAGGGTCTGCCGCCCGAGCGCGGGAACGAGATCCCCGAGCCGCCCGACCCGGTGGCAGCGGCCGCCAAGCCGATCACGGGCCTGGGCATCACGCGCCGGCAGTTCGGCTCGGTCGTCATCTACCAGATCGGCCCCGGGCCCGAAGCCCTGCATGGAACCGACTGAGCAGGCGGGGGCGCCTGTCCCCGGCGGCGAGGACGACGGGGAGGCGACGGCGCCGTTCGAGTCCGAGCGCGGCCGGGCCGCCAGAGAGGCGGGACGGCGGCGCAGATGGCGATTGGGGCTCGCCGCCTGCGTGTGCGTGGGGCTCGCCTTCGCGACCGTGATCCAGAGCTTCTCCTGGAACCAGGCCTCCCACTACGACCTGATCCGGGCTCTGAACCACGAAAACACGACCATCAACCCCTACCAGGAAAACACCGGCGACAAGGTCTTCTACCACGGCAACTTCTACTCCGCCAGGGCACCCGGGCTGGCGCTGTTCTCGCTGCCCTTCTACGACGCGCTGAACCTCGTCCACGCCGAATCCTGGACGCGCTCGCACGTCGCCCCGCCCCAGCACCCCGGCGACGAGATGATCTACCTGATCGGGCTCTGGAGCAACGTGCTGCCGGGGGTCCTGTTGCTGCTGCTCGTGTTCTCCGTGGCCAACCGCTTCGCGCCCGGCTACGGCGCCGCCACCGCTGTGATCGTCGGGCTCGGCACGCTCGTGCTGCCGCTCTCCACGCTGCTGTTCAGCCACGTGTTCACGACCTTCCTGGGGTTCGCCGCGTTCTGGCTGATGCTGCGCGAGCGCGACGGGCCGCCGAGCCTGCTGCTGCTGTGGCTCGCCGGACTCGCGGTCGGCTACGCGGTCGCCTCCGAGTACCCCGTGTTCCTGGTCGCGGTGATCCTCGGCCTGTTCCTGCTCAGCCGGCGGGACTCGTGGACCGTGCCGGGCGTCGCCAAGCGCGCCGGCGCGTACATCCTCGGCGGCGTGATCGGAATCATCCCGCTGCTGCTCTACAACCACTACGCCTTCCACTCCTGGACGCACCTCGCCTACGAAAACGTCAAGCGCCAGGAAAAAGGCTTCTTCGGGATCACCGCCCCGAGCCTGAGGGTCGCCTCCACGCTGCTGTTCGACTCCCGCGGCCTGCTGACGATCTCCCCGGTGCTGATCATGGGAGCGGTCGGGGGCGTGCTGCTGTACCGGCGAGGGCGTCGCGCCGAGGCCCTCACGATCGGCGGGATCGCGCTCTGCTACGTGACCTACAACTCCGGCTACTTCCTGCCCTTCGGCGGGGGCTTCATGGGCCCGCGCTTCCTGACCACGATGATCCCCTTCCTGGCGTGCCCGCTGGGGCTCGCGCTGAAGCGCTTCCCCGGTCCCACGCTGACGCTGGCCGGCGCCTCGATCGCGCTCACGGTGATCGCCACCATCACCCACCCGCTGGTCGGTTATGAGAACGAGACGGTGATATGGGGCCGGTTGCTGACCCAGGGGCTGCTGCAACCGACGATCGCCTCCGCCTACGGCCTCGGGCGTGGCTGGGGCGGCATCTGGGTGTTCCTGCTCCCGGCGGCGGGCGGGCTGGTGCTCGCGACCGCGGCCACGCGGCGGGTGCAGCTGACGGCCGCCGGCGTCGGCTGGGGGGTGCTGGCGCTGCTCGCCTGGGCGCTGTTCGCGGCGCTCGCGCCGAGGCTGCTGGGGATCGACCACGCGGGGCTCGAAAGCATCTTCAAAGCCGGCGACCACACCGCGCTCAGCTCGGCGCAGCCCGGGCGCGCCTACAGCGCCTACCCACTGGAGAAGGTCGTGCCGATCGCAGCGGCCGCCGGGCTGCTCGCGCTGGGAGCCTTCGGCCTGACGCGCAACCAGCCGCGGCGCCCACGCCGGGCCCGCGGCGCCGAGGCCCCGCCCCGCACCGAGCCCGCGCTCAGCGGTTAGAACCATCGTCCAACCCTCCCGGAGGGGGTCGCGGGGGGCGCCCGTCGGGTCGATCTACCTACGGTGCGGTTGGACGCTCTGCGGTTTCGCGTGCTGCTTCTCGCCGGACTCGCCGTCGCGATGGCCTGCGGGCCACAGGCGACGGGGGCAGCTGCGGCGACGACCGTCTCCGGGGTCTCGGTGGCCGCCAACTGCGCACCCGTCGCGGCTGCCGGCGACGGCACGATGGTGTGGTACTCCCGCAACAGCTCGGGCCTGTGGGACGCCTACATCGGCAACGCCAACTGCCAGGGCGAACCGCTGCTGGCGCCCTACGCCGGCAACCGAGGGCCCGCGGGCATCACCCCCGACGGCCGCTATGTGCTGCTGACCACGGCGGTCGGCTGGGACAAGGCGCTGCCGGACTCCTCCCCCGGGCGCGGCTCCCAGAACGCGATCCAGCTGTATGACCGCCAGACCGGGAAGCTCAGCACGCTGCTGGCCGGCGCCAGCAGCTCCCAGCGCGGCGTGATCTGGCCGGCCTTCAACGAAAGCGACACCAAGATCGTGTGGTCGCAGATGATCAGGGCGCCCGAGGAAGATCCCCCCTACGGCCAGTGGGCCCTGCACACGGCCGCAGTCAACCTCGAAGCCGGCACCCTGTCCAACAACGTCGCATGGCAGGACCCAAACGGCCAGCAGGCCTTCTTCGAGGTGTACGGCTGGGTGCCTCACAGCAACCAGCTGATCTTCATGTCGAACACCCGCGCGACGAGCACCGGGATGGCCGCAGCGCAGCTGTGGACGCTGCCGGAAGAACTCAACCCCGCGACCGCCCCGACCCGCATCAGCCCGCCCTTCGCGCCGGTGTGGCCGTGGCAGTCGGCGGTCGACGTCTACCACGAGTTCGCGCACTTCGCGCCCGGCGACCCCAACACGCTCTACACCTCGATCGGCGCCGACACGGTTGGCGGAGACGACCTCTTCTCCTACGACCTGCGCACCCAGGAAGCGAGCGGTCTACTCGGCCAGCCGCGGCGGATCAGCTACTTCGGCGGCGATCTCAACGCCAACTGGGGCTCCGCGGCGGTGCCGGGGTGGCCGTTCCCGAGCTACACGGTCGTGACCACGATGGCGTGGGTGGGCGGCGGCTGGACGATCGCCACCTGCCCCGACCCCCTCTGCGAACACGTCAACGCCTGGCGGATCCAGGAACTGCACACCGAACCGGGCTCGCCGGGCGGCGGCTCCGGGGGAGGCGAAAGCAAGCCCCCGGGCCTGAGGCACCACCGCCCCGTGCGCCCGCTGGCAAAGCGGGCGGCGTGCGCCCGCTCGGCCGGGCACAAGGCGGGGCGCGCGCGGGCAAAGGGCGATCGCGGGACCGCCACGGCCTCACGCGGGCACGCGCACAAGCCCGCCCGCAAGCGCTCCGGCTCCGGCGCGCGGACGCTGTCGCACGCCTGTGGCGGCGGCTCCTCCGCTCGCCATGGCTCCCGCAGACGCTCCCGCCACGGGACTCGCGGGAGCCATCGCCGGGCGTCCTAGAGGCGTTCGCCGGGCCGCCCCGAAGCGGTTGCCGGGGCATCCCCGAGAACGTCGCCGGAGCATCCCCGAAGTGTTCGCCGCGAACCCCGGCCACCCTTCCGGGGGCGACCGGAGGCGACTGTAGGATCCGCCGCCCGCTATGCACGAGACCCGCCCGCTGGTGTTCCTGATCGCGAGGCCTTCGATCGACCCGGAGGCGATGGCGGGCTACCTGCGGGAGGTCGGCGGTGAGTCGTGGCTGCAGCGGCGCCTGGAGGAGGGCGATCAGCCCCCGAACCCGGGCGAGCTGCTGGTCGAGTTCGGCGGGCGGGCCTGCTACCGCAGCTGGGAGCCGGGGCTGAACCCGAACGTCACGAAGGTGCGCACAGACCAGCGGGAGTACTTCGCCAACATCCTGCGCTCGGCCCACGGGAGCGTGCTCGAGCACGCCAACTACTCCTTTGTCCTGCGCAACGTCAGCCGCATCTTCACCCACGAGCTCGTCCGCCACCGGGCGGGGTCGGCCTTCAGCCAGGAGAGCCTGCGCTACGTGCGCCTGACCGACATCGGCTTCCGCGTTCCCCCGGCGCTCGAGCCCGTGCGCGAGCGCGTGCTTTCGATCGTGGAGCAGCTCGAGGAGTTCCAGCGCGACGCGGCCCAGGAGCTGGGGATCGACGAGGAGGGGGTCCCCTTCCACGTCAAGAAGGAGGTCACCTCGGCGCTGCGGCGGCTGGCCCCCACCGGCCTCTCCACCGACATCCTGTGGACGGCCAACGCCCGTACCCTGCGCCACGTGATCGAGATGCGCACGGCCCCCGGCGCCGAGGAGGAGATGCGTATGGTCTTCGACGACGTCGCCCGCCTGATGCTGGCCGAGGCGCCCGGCCTGTTCCAGGACTTCAGCCGCGCCGAGGACGGCTCCTGGGCGCCCGAGCACCACAAGGTCTAGGGCTCCCTCTCGCTGCTCCGCTTCTGATCAGTCAGTTTTCGGAGGGACCACGATTCGGCAGGGACCGGCCGGCGGGAGGAGGTGGACGGAGGGCGGCGGCGGCACGTACAGCTCGGGGGCAGCGAGGTCGAAGATCCGCAGGAGCGGAAGGCCTGGGCGGTGGTACTCCCCGCTTTCGCAGGTGACTTCGCTCTGCTGGAGGGGGAGGCTGGTGGTTTCCAGGACCGCCACGGCCGGCCAGCGGAAGGCGACCGCTTCGAGCGTTCGCGCCGGTGCGTTGAAGCCGATCAACCGCCTCCTCGAGCCATCGAGGATGTTGCGGACGGCGAGCACCGAGTGGCCTTCGACTTCTTCTCTGACCAGCAGGTGCATGTGCGACGCCAGCGCCGGTTCTCCCGCCGTGCCGAGGTAGGCGAGCGGTGTCCCTTTGACGGTGTAGAGCTGCAGGCGGTAGGAGAACGTCTCGACCTCGGGGGCCTGGGCCGTCGCGCCACTGGACGACACCGCGTCTCTGGCATCAGCCGGCACGGACAACACGAGCCGGCGGCTCGAGGCGAAGCTCACCTCGCCGAGCGGGGCCGCGAACCGCGCCACAAGCGCGCGGTCGGTGAGATCGAGGATCGTGACCCGCATCGTCACGCCAGACACCGGTTCTCCGATCGCGAGCAGATTCCCTTCGGTCGCGAGGATCGGCGCCTGGTGCCCCTTTACCCAGCGCAGGATCCGCCATCCGCCGCCATGCAGCCTGTGGATGAACAGCGGCTGTGCCGTGGCGAGTTCCTGCTCTTCGAAGCCGCCATTCTTGGCCTGGCATTCGCCGACGTCGACGAGCTCACCGTCCGCCACGGCGAAGTCGCTGGAAACGTCGGCGGTGGAACCGGCCACGGGTGACCAGAAAGAACATCCCCCACCGGCGAATTCACGAACTTCTTCAAAGGGGGGTTCTACCGGCGACAGGCGTCCGGGCGGGACGCCGCCGGCGAAGCCGGCTCCGGCTCCGGCCAGCGCGACCGCATTTCCAGACGAGGCGAGAGTCGGCTTCGACGACGTTGACGCTCCGCCCAGGGTCACCGCCCCCGAACGGAAGCCCTGGAAGACAACACGGCCCTGGTCCACCCAGACAACCCCATCGCGCAGAACCGCGAGTGGTGGGCTTGGCCGCCTCCCGCAGGCCCCTGGGAGGAGGGGTCATGGCCGACGTCCCCGCAGGTGATAGGACGACAAGCAAAAGAAATGCGGCGCTCGCCACGCCACCCGCCGTTCGCAGTCGCCGCGGCACGGACTTCACTCCATGCCACTACCCGTCGAAGCGCAACAGGACTCAGTCCTCCTGCGCCTGCAGCTCCTTGACCTGATCCTCCAGGCGCGCCATCACGTCCGGGTCGCGCAGCGTCGTCACGTCCCCGAGAGCGCGGCCCTCGGCGATGTCGCGCAGCAGCCGCCGCATGATCTTGCCGGAGCGTGTCTTGGGCAGGTCGTCGGTCCAGATGATGCGCTTGGGACGGGCGAACTTGCCGATCCGCTCGGCGACCGTGGCGCGAATGCCCTCGACGGTGCGGTCGTCTCCCTCGAGCTCGCCCTGGAGGGTCACGAAGGCCACGATCGCCTGGCCGGTGTCCTCGTCGTGCTGGCCGATGACGGCCGCCTCGGCGACGTCCTCGTGGGCCACGATCGCGGACTCCACCTCGGCTGTCGAGAGCCGGTGCCCGGAGACGTTGACGACGTCGTCGATCCGCCCGATGACCCAGAGGTAGCCGTCGCGGTCGCGCCTGGAGGCGTCCCCGACCAGGTAGGTCTCACGCCCGAAGCGCTTGAAGTAGGTCTCCACGAAGCGCTCCTCTTCGCGGAACAGGGTGCGCAACATGGATGGCCACGGGCGGGTCAGCACGAGCAGCCCCTGTCCTTCCTCGATCGGCTCCCCGGTGGACTCGTCGAGCACTTCCGCGAACACGCCCGGGAACGGGTTCGTGGCCGAGCCCGGCTTGGTGGCAGTGATGCCCGGCAGCGGGGTGATCATGATGCCGCCGGTCTCGGTCTGCCACCACGTGTCCACGATCGGGCAGCGCTCGCCGCCGATCACCGTGTGGTACCAGAGCCAGGCCTTGGGGTTGATCGGCTCGCCCACCGACCCGAGCAGGCGCAGCGATGACAGGTCGCGGGCGTTCGGCCACTCCGCCCCCCACTTGATGCACGCCCGGATGGCGGTCGGGGCGCAGTACATGATCGTGACCCCGTAGCGCTCCACGATCTCCCACCAGATGCCCTTGTCGGGGTAGTCGGGGGCGCCCTCCCACATCACCGAGGTGGCCCCGTTGCAGAGCGGCCCGTAGACGATGTAGGAGTGCCCGGTGACCCAGCCGACGTCGGCGGCACACCACCACACGTCCGACTCGGGCCGTAGGTCGAAGACCAGCCGGTGGGTGGCCGACACGCCCGTCAGATAGCCGCCGGTGGTGTGCAGGATCCCCTTCGGCTTGGCGGTCGAGCCGGAGGTGTAGAGCACGAACAGGGGGTGCTCGGAGTCCAGCGGCTCGGCTGGGCACTCGGGCGCCGCCGCGGCCATGATGTCGGCGTAGAAGACGTCGCGGCCGTCGGTCATCGAGCACGGGGTCCCCTTGCTCTGCACGACGACGATCTTCTGCAGCGTCTGCAGGTCGCCCATGACCTCGTCCACCCGCTCCTTGACGGCCGCCGTGCGGCCCTTGCGGGCGGCCCCGTCGACGGTGATCAGGACCTTCGCGTCGGAGAACTCCATGCGCTCGCGGACGGCCTCGGCGGAGAACCCGCCGAAGACCACGTTGTGGGGCGCCCCTATGCGTGCGCACGCCAGCATCGAGACGACCACCTCGGGGATCATCGGCAGGTAGATGCCGACCACGTCCCCGGGCTGGACGCCGAGGTCCTTCAGCGCGTTGGCCAGCCGCTGGACGTCGGCCAGCAGCTCGGCGTAGGTGATCGCCCGCTCGCTGCCGTCCTCCCCGCGCCAGTGCAGCGCCACGCGCTCGCCCAGCCCGGCCGCGACGTGACGGTCCAGACAGTTGTGGGAGGCGTTCAGGGTGCCCCCAGTGAACCACTTGTAGAACGGCGGATCGTCGTCGTCGAGCACCCTCGAGAACGGCTGGGACCAGTCCAGCTCCTTCGCCTGCGAGGCCCACCAGCCCTGCGGATCGCGGGCCGCCTGCTCGTACACGGCCGGGTCGTTGAGGAGGGCGTGCTCGCGGAACTGCGCCGGGGGCTGGAACGACTCCACCTCCAGCAGCCGTGCGAGCTCCTGGTCGAGCTCCTCGCCGGCCAGCCGTCGGGTCTCGCTCATCGCGGCCGTCGCCCCCGCCTGATCTCGGCCCCGCGGCTCATTTGCGCGGCCCCGGCCCGCGCTTGCGCCGGCGCTTGCGCGAGGACCCACTGCCCGTACCGGCAGGGGCGGGCGCCGGGGCCGGCGCGGCGCTCGCGGCCGAACCGTTGCCGGCGGTGGCGGCTGCCGGCTGAGGTGCGCCGCCGCCCCGCGGTGCCGGGGCGCGCGAGGGCCACGGGCGGGCCTCTCCGTCCTTCCACGCCGGTGGCTCGCCGTTGGGCCATTTGCCGGCGAACAGGATCCCCGCCATCACAATCCAGAAGGCGGGCACGACCTGCAGCTCGGTGCCCCCGATCGGGACCAGGATCAGCAGGCCCGCGAATATCCCCACGTAGGCCATCCAGCGGACCAGCAGCCCGACCCGCATCGCGTTGATCATCAGCCCGATCATCCCGACCGCGAGCGCCAGACCCGCGAGCAGACCGAGGTACGCCGCAAGCTCAGTGGGCGCATTGGTTGTGAGCGCCCGTTCGACGGCGCTGTTGGAGTGGTCGTGTCCGACGACGAACTTGTGCGTCTCGATCGCGTTGACGATCCAGTGGGCGAGGGTCACCACGACAACGCCGATGCCGCCGGCGAGGATCAGCGGCCTCATCGGCCTGAAGCTCTCGGGGCGTCGGAAGATGGTCGCGTCGGCGAGCAGCAGCAGGATCAGCGTCAGGATCCCCACCGCAACCGCGTCCAGAACCCCGCCGGCGATCAGGGCGAAGGCGTGGTGGCTGACGAATTTGACCCACTGCGTGCGAGGGCTGACGGCCGGGTTCCCGACCCCTTCGAGCGCCGGAGTGAGGCCCTGGAAGAGCCCGACAGTGGGGGCCCCGCGCAGCGTCGAGTAGGTGATGATCGTGCTCAGCAGGTACAGGAAGCCGCCTGCGAAGGCCGGCACCGCGAGCCGCGAGCGGCGGGCCGACTCGGATTCCACCTGGCGGCGTATATCGCCTGCGTTGGGCATGAGCCAGCGCAGTCTATGATGCGACGACATGGAGGGTGCTGGCTTCGGTGACATCTTCGGCGACCCCGACGAGCTGCAGCGGCGGTTGGCCGAGTTCGCCGAACAGATGCAGGGCAACCAGCGCCTTGCGTGGGCCGACAACGCGATCGGCCTCGCGGTTCAGATGACGGTCGCCGCGATCGCACGCCTCAACCTCCAGGGCGACGCCGAGGCCCAGGCGGATCAGGTCCGAGCATTCATCGCCCGCGTCTTCCCGGAGGCCGTCACGCTCGTGCGCGAGGCCCGGGCAGGCCTGCAGTAGACACGACGCGCGGGACATCACGTTCGCCGATGCGGTAGAACGCTTGCGATGCCGGCTCGCGCCCCGGAGAGAGAACTGACGGTTGCCATCACGGGGCCAACCGGCGAGATCGGCCAGGCGCTCGTCGCCTCGCTGGAGCGGGCCCGCGAGGTCAAGCAGATCCTGGGCATGGCCCGGCGGCCGTTCAACCCCCGCTCACGCGGCTGGAACAAGGTCCGCTACCGCCGCGGCGACGTGCTCAACCGCCGTGCCGTGATGGAGCTCGTCCGTGACGCCGACGTCGTCGTCCACCTCGCATTCATGATCATGGGTGGAACGCGGGAGACCCGGAGGGTCAACCTCGACGGCTCACGCAACGTGTTCGAGGCGTGCACCCGTTCAGGGGTCAAGCGGCTCGTATACGCGTCCTCGGTGGCCGCCTACGGCTTCCATCCGGACAACCCCCAGCCGCTGACCGAGGACGTGCCCGCCCGGGGCAGCTCCGAGCACTACTACTCCGCCCAGAAGGCCGAGGTCGAGCAGCTGCTGTCGGTGATGCTCGGCGCCTCCAAGACGAGCGCGTACGTGTTCAGGCCGTGCATCGTTGCGGGGCCGAAGGCGCCGCTGTTGATCGACAGCATGCCCTACACGCAGATCTCCGAGCACCTCCCGGGGCCGGTCATGAGCCTGCTCGACAGCGTTCCCATGCTGCGGCCCGTCCTGCCTGACCCGGGCGTGCCCTTCCAGCTCGTCCACCACGACGACGTCGCCAGCGCAATGCGCGCTGGCGTGTTGGGACGGGGCAAACCCGGGGTCTACAACCTCGCGGGGGCGGGCGAGCTGAACGTCAAACAGCTCGCCGACGAGCTCGGCTGGTACTCGGTCCCGATCCCCGACCTCGCCGTCGGGGCGGCCGCCGAGATGATCTCGAGACTCGGCTTCCTGCCGTCACGGGCGCAGTGGATCTCCGCCTTCCGCGAGCCCGTGATCATGAGCACGACCAAGGCCCGCCGGGAGCTGCGCTGGCGCCCCCGCCACGACGCCCTGCACACGCTCAGGGAAACCGTCGAAGCCACGCGCCGCAACGGTCTGGCGCACTAGGCCATCCGGCTCGCGCGTCCCAGCCAGCCGGCTCGCGCGCGCTAGAACGATGGCCATGGCCCCGCCCACCGCCGAGGACGCCCGCTTGATGGTCCAGCTCGCCCGCTGGGGAACCGAGTTGGGGGTCGAGGAGATGCTGCCGTCGCTGTTCGACGAGTCCTTCGACCCCGACACGGCCGACGCGCTGGCGGACCGTCCGGTGCGCACGCTGCTGATGTTCGGGGAGTCGGTGGGCACGCTCGTCAAGCACGGCCTGCTCAACGACGAGCTCGTCCACGACTGGCTCTGGATCGAGGGCATCTGGTCGCGCGTCGGGCCGGCCGCCGTGCGCCAGCGCGAGCGCCTGGCTGAGCCGCGGCTGTATGAGAACTTCGAGGCGCTGGCCGTTCGCGGCGCCTGAGGTGACTACACGGTCGGCGGCGAGGCCTCGCGCAGGGCCGCGAGCACCAGCTCGTCGTGCTCGGCGGGCTTGACCTTGCGCAGCACCTTCGCCACCTTCCCGGCCGGGTCGATCACGAACGTGGTGCGCTCGTTGCCGAAGTACGTTTTCCCGTACATCGACTTCTGCACCCACACGCCGTACGCATCCGCCACGGCGTGGTCCTCGTCGCCGAGCAGCGTGAAGTTGAGCGACTGGTCCTCCTGGAAGCGCTTCAGCTTCTTGGGAGGGTCGGGCGAGATCCCCAGCACCACGGCGTTGACCTGCGCGTAGTCGCGCTGGTGGTCGCGCACCCCGCAGGCCTGGGTGGTGCAGCCGGGCGTGCTGGCCTTGGGATAGAAGTACACGACCACGGGCTCGCCGCGGAAGTCCGACAGCTTGACCTCGCGCCCGTCCTGGTCGGGGAGGGAGAAGTCGGGTGCCTTCTGTCCAGCTTCAATCATGCGCGCAATCGTATGGCAGCCACCCGCAGAGGTGTCCGCTTCGACTGATGCGTCGCCATGCGAAGGGGGCGCCTGCCTCGCCTCATTCCGCGCTGTCGAGCTTCGTCCTGAGCGACACTTCGGAGCGTGTCGGAGCGACGGGCGCTTCGTCACGGGAAGCAGCCATGACGTTTCGCGCTCCTGACGCCAACCGCCCCGCGGCCGCAGCGGCGACGACGCTCCCAGGCCTCGCCTCAGGTGGCCGTAGGCTCACCTGTGCCGGTGTGCGGCGGTCGGCAAAAATAGCAGCTCGCCCAACCCCTCACTCGGTCGCTTGGTAGTCACGAGCGTCGCAGTGTGAACGTGCCGATGGCAGTGAACCCGGTCTTGCCCGTGGGTGTAAACGTTGCCTTGGCTGTGAGCTTCTGGTTCCGCGCGTGACGCAGCAGCTGCCGGCCCTTCGCCGTCAGCCTAACGTGCACCTTCACGGTGCCTATGGCCCCGACCTTGGCGGTTCCTGTCGCGACGAGTATGGGCTTGGCCGACGAGATGTGGGCGCCCTTCGGCACCTCGTACCACGCGATCGTGATGATGCCCGAGGTGGGGGCGGCGAACGCGACTATGTAGCCGCCGGCTTTGGTGATCGCGCCGAGCTTCGCGGCCTTGCCGTGTGGCCTGAGGACGGCGATGAGGGCGCTGTGCACGCGCGCGGCGATCGCGACTTCTTCTTCGGCGTGTTTCTTTGCCGCGGCTTCTTCTTCAACATGTTTCCGCGCAGCGGCTTCTTCCTGGCTGCGCTTGGCCGCCGCCGCTGCGACTTCTTCTTCGTGTTTCCTGGTTTCTTCGCCACTCGAGCTCGGCGTGGCGTAGGTGATCAGCACCTCCTGGGGGTCGGTTGAGTCGGCTTTGACGCTCGTGTTTGTCGCGCCGGGAGCGTAGTAGCTCGACCCCGCCCCGCCGCCGCCGGCGCCGAATCCGCCGCCGCCACCGCCACCGCCACCGTAGTAGCCGCCACCGCCACCGCCGCCATCCCCACAATTATTGGACGACTGAGGTCCGCCGTTGCCTCCGACTCCTTCGCTGCCTTCAGATCCGGGGCATGTCGTGCCCGCCTCAGCGCCGCCTTTTCCCCCGCCGCCTTCTTTGCCGCCACCGCCCCCGGTGCCTTCCGCCCCGTTTCGGCCGAACCCGCATTCAAATTCCACGAGGCCGGTGGCGCCCGCTTCGCCTTCCAGAGCGCTGGCGCTCCCGCCCGCGCCGGCCTGTTCGCACATCAGGCCCGACGTTTCATACCTGACGCTGCTGCCACCCCCACCCCCGCCGCCAGCCACGATCAGCCGCGATTTCAGGTTGCCCTGTTCTGTGCGCACGTCTGAGGCGCCTCCCCCTTCGCCTGCGCCTTTGACGCAGGTTTCAACCCCGCCAATCCCGCCGCCGCCGAAATCGACGTACAGGGTTTTGCCTTCGCTCACATCCAGCGTCGCGGTGACCTTCGCGCCCGCACCTCCGGGGTAAGAGTGAGTAGCGACGCACACACTGCCCGGCTTGCCAGCGCCGCCGACGGCGGTGATTTGGATCTGCGTCACGCCCGCAGGGACCGGGAAGGTCCGTTCAGAGCCTTCTGTGGCCAGGAACGTCTTGGTTTCTGCGAATGCGCTTGTGCTGCAGGAGAGCACCGCCGCGATCATCAACACCAGCAGAACACCCAACCGTACGAAGCAAGCCTGAAGCTGCATGAGGCCTCCCTCCACCCTGTAAAGCCCTGAGCCGCGCTCCGAGCGGGTTAGCGCCGCTAAGCGCGCCGGAGCCTATCAGCACGCACGCGCAGCAGGAACTTCCCTCACGAGCATCGCCACGTCGCTCGCGGGCACCCACGATGTGCCTCCCCAGGTACCCGCAGCGCGACGAGCGACAGTGCTCTCCCTTCCACTGAGCAGGCGTCTCGACAACCCAGCCGCACGCAGCCGGTTCGGACGATTTGCGGGCGTCTCTCGCTGGACGCGCCTGAGCTTTCTGCTTTCGCGATGGCGAAGCGACAGCGCAGGCGCCTGCCGTGCCGCGAGCGGCGGTGCTTCGAACTCCACGGCGTCGATCACATCCTGCGACGCCGCACCATTCACATGGAGCTCTGAGCATCGTCCGGCGACACGCCGTCACGCGGCTGGCGTGAACTCCGGCGCGACCACCATCTGCCCCCGCGACGTGGTGCTCAACCGGATCTCCTTCACCGGCTGGTAGTCGGGGTCATTCAGAAAGCCCCAAGCAGCATCGGCGTCGGCGAAGCGGATCACGACTGTGCTGTTTGGCGGCTCACCCTCGGCGGGCTCGGCATCGGAGCCCGCAACCACCAGCTCGGCACCGTGCTTCTGCAGCAACGGCACCACCCCGGGAACGTACTCGCCGCGGTACCGGTCGACGTCATCGACCTCTTGCATCAAAACGATATATGCAGGCATTCGTGTCTCTCCTTACGCATCGTGTGGGCAAGCACCTCAGTGTTTTCGCTCGCGAAGGACGAGCGAGCTAGACGGGCCGCCGCTCCTGGAAAGCAGCAGCCGAGACCGCAAAGGTTCGCGTTGCCGCTCCGCGCGATCCGGTAGGGCCGCGGGGGGCTACTCCTTGGCGGAGTCGCTGGCGCGCGAGACGTACTCGTGCACCGGAAACTCAGCGATGTCAGGCTGCACTGAAACGCCTGTCGCGGCAACGGCGGGACCGATCCGCTCTGCAGCAAAGGCGTCGAAGTGGGCACGCGACTCCCAGACGTCGATCACGCGCCAACCGTCCTCGACGGGACCCGACGCTGAAAAGATGAGCCCGTCCGGGTGATTGCCACGGACGTCGATCGCCGCGTCCACGCGATCGAATTCCTCAGCTTTGACGCCGGGCAGCTTGATGCGGAGTCCAACGGCCATCCTGTCCCCCTAGGGTCGAGTCGGCTCAGTGTACGGGAGGCCCTTGCCGGGGGTCGGGGGGCCTTGTGTCGACTGCTGGCGAAAGACCTTACGTGTCAGCCTTGGGTTAGGCGCCGCCGGTCAGCAGCCGTATGGCCCGCACGAAGCCACGGACTTCGTCCTCGTTGGCCTGTTCGAGCCACTCGCGCTGCTCGCCGGTCATCTCACCTACGTCGTCCGCCAGCTCGCGCAGCCGTTCCGCCGCGACGCCCTCGCCCTTCGCGTCGGCCACGTGCGCCTCGGCGCGGAATTGATCGACCAGCTGGCCGAAGTCAGCCATTATCGCGGAGCCCGGCGCCTCGGGGCTGGTGGGGTTCGATCATCGCCTCGGGATGCTAATCGTGGCTAGCCCGGAGGGCCCTGTCCGAGTGCTGCTTCCAGCGCCCGAACGCGCCTGCCGAGGTGATATCGACGGACAGGAGAGAGGCAGGTGGCGGCCTGTCTGAGCGGCGCCAGGCCACGCTCGTCGCCGATCGCCACGAGGGCGTTGGCGACCAGCATGCGTGCGTAGCGATCGTCGAGCAGGGGCACGAGATCCGGCACCGCCTCGCGTGCTCGCAGACGACCGAGCGCCAGGATCGCATGACCTTTCGTGGCGCGATCCCGCAGCGGCAGCGCGCCGATGAGCGGACCCACGACGGCCTCGTCCGGGATGCGCGCCAAGCCGTATGCAGCGTGTCGTTTGACGAGCCTGTCCGGATCGGCTTCGAGCGCCACCGTCAGTGCTCCTATCGCGGCAGGCTCGCCGTCCTGGTTCGAATGCCGGATCGTCTCGGCGAGCGAGTCACGGGAACGCGAACGGGCCTGGGCCAGCTCCCACACGATCTCGCGGCGCTCTTTCGGCTCGAGGGCGACGAAGTCGCTCGGGAGCGCGAACGGGTCGGCGGGCTGGGGAGATGCGGCCGCCTGCTCGGGCTGTCCGTCGGAGGCCACTCTGGCTCAGGGCTGGAGCCAGTCGCCCGGGTCCGCGTTCGACAGCGTCTCCGAGAATGTCCAGCGGTGGCCAAAGGGGTCCTCTACCGCGTACTGGCGCTCGCCGTACTCGAAGTCCGTCGGCTCCATCAGGATCCTCGCACCGGCGGCTCTCGCCCGCTCGAAGTGGGAGGTCGCGTCCTCGACGCGAACCAGGACCGAGTGCGAGACCCCACCGCCGGCGACCCTGGTGTCGGGTCGCACCTCAGCAAGGATCACGGCGCCACCCCCGGGAACCTCGAGCTGGGAGCGATGCCCCTCGCCGATGCGCAGGCGCTCGGTGAAGCCGAAGGCCTCTTGCAGCCAGGCGACCGTCTCGCGCACGTCGGACACGGTCAGGACGGGCACGACCACGGCATCGGGTATCGAGCGGTTGGGGCGCACGGGCCAGCCCAGTTTCTCACCGGTTGGGGTCGACGACCTGCTCGACACGGGCGATCGGCGCACGTGCTGAAGTGCCATGGGCAATGTCCGAGGAGAGCGTGCGCATCGCGGAACGCCTCTACGACGCGTGGGCGCGCGGCGACTTCCCCGGACCGACCGGACTGCTCGACCCGAGGTCGAGTACGTCAATCCGGACGGCGCGATCGAGCCCGGCACCCGGCGCGGGCTCGCGGCCTTCAACGGGGCGATCGCGAAGCTGTTCGAAGGATGGTCCAGTTGGGAGATGGAGCCCGAGCAGTTCAAGGCTGTCGGTGACAGGGTCGCCGTCGTGGTCCGCTACCGGGCCACCGCCCGCACAAGCGGCCTGGAAGTCGAAGGTCGCGAGTCGGCACTCGTGACCGTGCGCAACGGCAGAATCGTCCGCTACGAGTGGTTCCACGGCCCCGACGACGCTCTCGGGGCCATCGGCCCGCTCGACTGAACAAAGTGTCCGGGTCGCTGACCCAACCCCTCCTCCGCTGGCCCAACCCCTCCTCCGTTGGCCCGTGACCGAGATACGGTGAGATCGATGACCGCCGAGCACCTCTTCGCCGGGATCCCGGTCGCAGATCGCGACGCCGCCGTGCAGTGGTACGAACGTCTCCTCGGGCGCCCGCCCGACCTCGTCCCCAACACACGCGAGGCGGCCTGGCGGCTCACGGCAGCAGCTGGATCTGCCTGTACGCCGACGCCGAGCCACCCGGGCCGGCGCCTCACACGGTGCTGGTGGACGACCTCGATCGCTTCCTCGCGGAGGTCGCCGAACGCGGGATCGTCCCCGGCCCGGTCGAAACCATCGCGCCCTCGGTGCGCCAGAGCGTGATCGTCGATCCCGACGGGAATCGCCTCAAAGTGGGGCACGCCGCCGCCCGGGCCTGAGGGCGCCCGCAGCCCGGCCCACGCCGGCGGGTCGGTTCCGAGGAGACAGACCAGCGGACGCGAGACCTGCCCCGCCCGCCGAAGGCTACAGCCGGACCTCGATCCGTTCTTCGAACTTGACCGCGTCTTCGGCCGTGAGGCTGGCGTGCAGGCGTTCAAGTTTGTTCGTGTTCGGGTTGGAGAAGAACATTTCGAGGTTCTGTTCACCTTTGCCCGGGCCGAAGGCGGTGGCGTCCTTTTTTGCCATCGCGTTGACGTTCTTGCCGCTGGTCACGCCCGCCACTCCGTCGAACACGACAAATGAGGTTTTTGCCGCTCCGCAGGTGAATTCGGCGTTCGGAAAGACAGTGAGTTCGCTCCACACTTCGCCTTCCGCCGGTTCGCTCCCGCCGTGTCCGTGTTCGCCGTGATCGACGAGCCGCTCGAACACCGGCCACACCACCCAGCCTGCGATCTGTCCCGAGCTTTCGCAGGTTTCACCGGTCACCGACCACGTACAGCCGGTGAACGTGATCTGCATCGAGGCTTCCTTGGAGCTGCTGAGCCGGCCCGTGGAGGTGTGCCTTTCACACGTGATCGACCCGGCTTCGCCGCCCATCTGCAGGGTCACGGCCTTGCCCTTGGCAGAGAGCACGGGGTTCGGCCCGGGGCCCGGTTCCCAATCCCACTTGTTTTCGGTACCGCCGGCCTGGGTTTCCTGGATGGTGGCTTTTTTGGTGCACCCCTTGTCGAGGTACTGGCCCTTGAAGACCTTGAACACCCGTTCCGTTTTCACGCAGTGTCCGTATTCGCCGGCCTGGGCGACGGACACGAGCACAGCGCACGCCAGAGCTGCCGCCGCGAAGGCCAAACCTGCGATCTTGATCGCTCTCATCCCTGCCCCCATCTCACATTGTTCACCGGTTCACGTCTGCCCCCTCCGGCGTGGACCGAGGGCAGCATCGCACGGAGCCTGGGGCGTGTCAATCGCCAGCCGTCAGCGCAGCAGGCGGGAGAGCCTGCGGTCCTTCAGCACCCGCCCTTCGGTCTGGCAGGTGGGGCAGTAGGCGATCACGTAGTCCTCGAAGTGGACGGACTTCAGCGTGGAGGCACACCGCGGACACGGCTCGCCCTCGTGGCGGTGCACGATCAGGGGCATCGGGAGCTTGTCCGGGATCGGCAGTGAGAGCACAGACTCGTAGTGGGTGATCGCGCCGCCGAGCGTCTGGGGGATCTGCTCCTGCAGGCGGGCCAGCTCGGGCTCCTGCAGGTCCGAGCCACGCTTGAAGGGCGAGAGCTCCGAGCGCCACAGGATCTCGTCCACCCACGAGCGCCCGATCCCGGCGATCACGTGCTGGTCGCGCAGCAGCGCGTGCAGCGGTCGCGGCGCGTCGAGCAGCTCGCCCAGCGGCGGGGGCTCGGGCCACGCTTCCGGGCCCAGCGAGGCGAGCGGATCCTCGTCCTCGAGCGCCTCGGCGGGCACCGGCTTGACCCAGGCGGCCTGCTTGGAGCCGAACTCCCGCAGGCGCAGCTCGCGCCCGCTCTCGAGCCCCAGCAGCATCCTCGAGGTCCGGTCCCGCGGCCCGGCGGGCTTCTCGTAGAGCTGCAGGCGCCCGGCGGACATCAGGTGGATCAGCAGCGCCAGGCCGCCGTCGCCTTCCACGATCAGGTGCTTGCCGCGGCGTCGGACCGCGGCCACCCGCTGGCCCACCAGCTCCTCGATCGGCGGTTCGAAGCTCCGCAGCGCGTTGATCCCGGGCACCCGGGCGTAGACGATCTCCTCCCCCGCGATCGCCTGCTCGAGCAGGCGCGCCGTGACCTCTACCTCGGGCAGCTCCGGCATCTCCAGACCATCGTAGGCCCGCCGCGACCCCGCTCAGTATGCGTGGATCGCGCCGCCGTCAGTGGGCGTGGACCGGCGGACCTTCGTAGCGCACGCCTTCGGGGCTCACCCAGCGCACGCGCCAGAGGCTCCCCGGAGTGCTCGAGCTGAGGGTCCAGTAGCCCAAGGAGTTGGTTCTCACGTTGCGTAGCGTGCGGTACTTGGAGGATCCCTTGCGGCGCACCAGCACGGTCACCGTGGTGGCCTTCCCGGCCGGGCGCACGAGGCCCCACAGCGAGTAGCCGTGGCGGTGCTTGCTGACCACGAGTGGCACCGGCCAGCCGTAGTAGAGCGGCTTCGGCTTGCCGCTGGCGTACTCCAGGCCCGTCTGGAACCCGACCGTGCCGCCGTTGGCACTCGCCCCGGGCGCCCCTCCGATCGGGTCGTCCGCGAGCAGGTATTGGGAGAACGCCGCCACGCGGCCGTTGTTGTAGGCGATCTGTTCGGCCATCGCGTCGTATTCGGCCTGCACCGAGACGGGAACCCCGAGTTGCTTGTTGGGGAGACTCTGGACGCCGAACTCGGTCAGGTAGATCGGCAGTCCCGCCGGCAGGGCGTGCACGGCGGCCGCTTTGTTGAGGGCGCTGGAGAGCCGCGAGAGCACGCCGATGGTGACGTTGTCGGCCCCGGGGGTCTTGTAGCTCGGCGCCACCGCCGTCGTGTAGGCGTGGTCGGCGTAGCCGGTCATCGTCAGCGGGCTGCAGCCGCCCACCTTGCGGTAGTGGGAGTTCAGGCACAGGGCTTCGCGCAGGAACGCGAGCGGGGCCACGTCGTGCGTCAGGGCTCTGGATTTTTCGATCCGCAGCAGGCTCTTGACCGAGTCGTAGCCGGTGGGGGCGGTTTCGCCGAACAGCACCCGGGGATGGGCGAGGCCCGCTTCCTGCAGGCCCTGGTAGCCGGCCTGGTAGAGGCCGCGGTAGATGCGCGGAGAGGCGGGCGAGCCGTTGGAGTTGAACTGCGGCAGGAGGAAGGCGGGGTGGTTGGGCTCGCTCCAGATCGCATACGTCGTGACCTCCGAGCCGAAGTGACGGGCCACGGCCGTCATGAATTCCCTGAAGTCCTGGTTGTCGGGCCTCGTGACGTATGGCGCTTTCAGGTTGGAGGTGGCCCAGCGGGGCACCGGCGATGTGACCGTCAGCAGCACCTGCCAGCCGAGGCGCTTGGCTTCTTCGAGGATCGGGTCGTACAGGCTCCAGTC
Source organism: uncultured Solirubrobacteraceae bacterium (assembly GCA_963742395.1). Lineage (GTDB taxonomy): Bacteria > Actinomycetota > Thermoleophilia > Solirubrobacterales > Solirubrobacteraceae > Palsa-744. The sequence continues at coordinate 159,255 of CAVUME010000012.1, forward strand.
GTAGCTGGCGGGTTCCTTGGCGTTGAAGTTCGGGCGCGTGGCGCTGGTGGGCGCCGGGGCGACCCGGCTCCAGTAGAGCTCCACCCGCAGTGCCCGCACGCCGAGATGGCGCATCTGTTCGAAGGTCTTCGCGCGGGTCGGGGGGTTCAGCAGCGAGGTCGAGGCCTCGAAGTACACGGTCTGGCCGTGGGAGGCGCCCGCGGGCGCGGCCGCGGAGAGGGCGAACAGCGCTACCAGCAGGGCGATGAGGGGGTGCTTTGAACTGGTTGGCATGGGGACTATTGACACGTGGGCGCAGGCAAGGTTGCGGTCTTTGTAGCGTTCGCGTCAGCCATGAGTACCCCGGTGGCCCCAGATGACATCGTCCAGACCCCCGCGGAGGGCGAGGCTAACAGCCGCCCTCCCCTCTTGATCCTCAGGCCCCTGGAGGCGTTCCTGGACGCCCACGGCATCGGCGAGGGCGAGATCACAGCCAGCCCGATCGGGGACGGGCACTCCAACGTCACCTACCTGATCGAGCGCGGCGGCAGCGAGGCCGTGCTGCGCCGCCCGCCGCGCGGGCCCCTGCCGCCCAGCGCCCACGACGTGCTCCGCGAGGCGCGCCTGCTGAAGGCATTGGACGGCACCCGGGCGCGGGTTCCGAAGGTCCTTGCGGTGGGCTCGGACGAGTCCACGATCGGGTCCCCCTTCTACGTGATGGAGCGGGTCCCGGGCGAGGTGATCGTGGCGAGCGTCCCCGAGCCGCTGGACACCCCGCGCGAGCGCAGGCGCATCGGCGAGCAACTGATCGAGTCGCTGGTGGAGATCCACTCGGTCGAATGGCGCGCCGCCGGGCTCGAGGACTTCGGCAAACCCACCGGCTACCTGGAACGCCAGCTGCGCCGCTTCAACGGGCTCTGGGAGCTCAACAAGACGCGCGAGATCGAGGCCGTCGAGAGCGTCGGCTCGTGGCTGGCCGAGAACCTGCCCGACAGCGGCCCCGCCACGATCGTCCACGGCGACTACCGGCTCGGGAACACGCTGTTCGCCTCCCAGCCCCCCGCCCGCCTGGAGGCGGTCCTCGACTGGGAGATGGCCACGATCGGCGACCCGCTGGCCGACGTCGGCTACCTGTGCATGATGTGGACCGAGCCCTCGGACCCGGAAAGCGGCTTGCGCGAGCATCTCGGGCGCGTCACCCGCGCCGAGGGCTTTCCCACCCGCGCAGAGCTGATCGCCCATTATGAGGAGCTCTCGGGGCGCTCGATGCGGGACGTACGCTGGTACACGACGCTCGCCCTGTGGAAGAGCATCGTGTTCATGGAGGGCAACTACAAGCGCGCCCTGGCCGGGACCACCGATGACCCCTACCTGAAGACATTCGGCGACGGGGTGCTCGAGCTGGCCCGCCAGGCGGAGGAGGTCGCACATGGCACAGCCGCAGTCTGAGGACGGTACGCAGGCGGACGGGAAGGCCCAGGGGGCAGGCACCGACGGCAACGGACATCTGCCCCTGAAGGGACTCCTGATCGACTGGGGCGGCGTGCTCACGACCAACCTCTTCGCCTCCTTCCACGCCTACTGCGTGCGCGCCGGGATCGAGCCGGCGAAGCTGGTGGGCCGCTTCAAATCCGACCCGGAGGCCCGCGAGCTGTTGATCGAGCTGGAGACGGGCAAGCTGCCCGAGGACGAGTTCGAGCGCCGCTTCGCGGTCCTGCTCGACGTCGCCCCCGAGGGCCTCATCGACGGCCTCTTCTCGGGCGTCCACGCGGACGAGCTGGTGGTGGATGCAGTCCGCCGGGCTCACCGGGGTGGCATCCGTACGGCGCTGGTGTCGAACTCCTGGGGCGTGCACCGCTATCCCCGCTCGATGTTCGGTGAGCTCTTCGACGGCGTCGTGATCTCCGCCGAAGAGGGGATCCGCAAGCCCTCCAAACGCATGTACGAGCTGGGGGCCGAGCGGGCCGGCGTGCCCCCGCAGGAGTGCGTGTACGTGGACGACCTGCCCTTCAACCTGACCCCTGCCCGGGAGCTCGGCATGGAGGTCATCCACCACACCGACTCCGAGCAGACGGTGGCCGAGCTCGAGCGCCTGCTGGGAATGCCGCTGCGGGCCGCCGAGCCCGTCTAGCTCAATCGCGCTTGCCGCGTCCGTAGAGCAGCTTGAACATGCGCCCCAGCATGCGCGAGGTGCGGGCCTTGTAGGGGTACATGAAGGGTTCCTTCTTCATGCCCAGGCGGGTGACCACGATCGCCTGCTGAGAGCAGTACTTGCGGATCCCGCCGGCGCCGTGCCTGGAGCCGAGACCCGAGGCCTTGGCGCCGCCCATCGGCAGCTCGAGGACGGTGTAGTTGATCATCGCGTCGTTGACGTTGGCGGCTCCCGCCTCCAGGCGCCTGGCGATCTGCTCGCCGCGCTTGACGTCGCGGGTGAACACGGAGGAGCCGAGGCCGTAGTGGGAGCTGTTGGACAGACGCACGGCCTCGTCGGCGTCATGAACGCGCATGATCGGCAGCGTGGGGCCGAAGGTCTCCTCGGTCATGCACTTCATCGAGTGGTCCACGTCCACGATCACGGTCGGCTCGTAGAAGCGCCCCGGGCCCGGCAGCTGCTTGCCCCCGGTGAGCACCCGGGCGCCCTTCTGGATGGCATCGGCGACGTGGTCCTTGATGATGTCCAGCTGGGGCGGGAAGGTGATCGCGCCGACCTCCACGGTGCCGAGCCCTTCGGGCTTGCCGACCCGCAGCTGGCGCACTTTCTCGGACACTTTGGCGACGAACTCGTCGTACACCGGCTCCTCCACGTACACGCGCTCGATCGAGATGCAGGTCTGGCCGGCGTTCTGCATCGAGTAGTAGGTGGCGAAGTTCGCTGCTCGCTCGAGGTCGGCGTCGGAGAGCACGATCATCGGGTCCTTGCCCCCCAGCTCCAGCGAGGAGGGGATCAGCCGCGAGGCCGCCTCGGCGGCGACCTTCCGTCCGGTGCGGGTGGAGCCGGTGAACATGATCATGTCCACGTTCTCGATCAGGGCGGCCCCCGTGGCACCGTCGCCGGTGGCGATCTGCAGGACGTTCTCGGGCAGGCCGCACTCGCGCAGGCCCTCGGCCAGCAGCAGCGAGGTCAGGGGGGTGACCTCGGAGGGCTTGAGGATCACGCAGTTGCCGGCGGCCAGCGCCGGGATGCAGTCTCCGAAGGAGTTGGTGAGCGGGTAGTTCCAGGGGCCGATCACGCCGACCAGGCCGAGCGGCCGGTAGCGCAGGATCAGCTTCTTGCCCTTTACCAGCAGCTGGCTGGACTTGATCTTCTCGTCGGCGAGGTAGCCAGCGGCCTCCTTGGCCCAGAAGCCGAAGGCGGCCCCGGCGTAGCCGATCTCGGCGAGCTGGGCGTCCTCGTAGGTCTTACCGGTCTCCGAGACGATCGTCTCCACGATCTGCTCGGTGTTGTCCATGACCCACTTCTGAGCCCGGCGCAGCACGCGTGCGCGACCCTCGAAGCCATAGGCCTCCCACTCCGGCTGGGCCGCGCGTGCGCGGGCGGCCATCTCGGCGACCGCCTCGGCGCTGAGGTTGGGGACGGTGGCGACGATCTCGCCCGTCGCCGGGTTCTCGACCGGGATCACGTCGGCCGCGACCGGCGCGCCGTTCTGCGTCTCCGGGACATGCTGCTCGACCGTGGCCATCTGACTCTCCCTCTCGCTCGCTGTGCCTGTATCGAAGGTTACTCCGCCGGAGGCGAATCAGCCGGGGCGGGAGTGCGCCGGAGGGGCTACTCGGAGAGCTCGATCGAGGTGATCCCGATCGGCTCCGAGGGACGGTCCTGGCCGTCGGTCGGGACCGCCTCGAGGCGGTCCACCACGTCCATCCCCTCGCTCACCTGGCCGAACACCGTGTGCTTGCCGTCCAGCCACGGGGCGGCGCCGGTGGTGACGATGAAGAACTGTGAGCCGTTCGTGTTGGGGCCCGCATTGGCCATCGCGAGCGCTCCGCGGACGACCTTGTGGTCGTTGAACTCGTCCTCGAAGGTGTAGCCGGGGCCACCCGTGCCGGTACCCTCCGGGCAGCCGCCCTGGATCATGAAGTCGCTGATCACACGGTGGAAGGTGAGCCCGTCGTAGAAGCCGTCGCCGGCCAGCTTGCGGAAGTTCTCGACCGTCTTGGGGGCGTCGGCGTCGAACAGCTCGAACGTGATCGGCCCCTCGGTGGTCTGCATCGTGGCGGTGGACATGGCTCCTAACCTACCCGCTCGGCAGACAGCTCGCACTCGTGGATGCTGCGCCCGTCCAGCCCGTCGATGACGCGTTCGGCGTCGCCGGCGGGCACGGACAGGAAGGCGAAGCGGTCCAGCACCAGCACGTCGCGGACCGCCTCTCCGTCGAGGCCCGTCGGCGGAGGTGACGGCGGAGACGATGTCGGCCACGGTCACGCCCGCCGAGCGGCCCGCCCCCAGCACCAGCTTCACGTAGCCCTCGCCGGTCGTCGGTTCGCGAGACCTGCGGCTTGGAGTGTCGGCGGGGGCGCTCCTTGACCGGCGTCGGGGGCGCCGTCGCCCCCTTCTCCCACTGCGTGATCGCTGGTGCCGATGTGACGTTCGATGGCCTCCAGCTCGCGCTTCTGACGGGTCTCGACAAAAGTGATCGCGCGGCCCGAGCGACCCCACCCGGCCGGTGCGGCCGATGCGGTGGACGTAGGTGTCCGGAGAGGTGGGCACGTCGTAGTTGATGACGTGGGTGACGGTGGAGATGTCCAGCCCGCGGGCAGCCACGTCGGTGGCTACCAGGATCGGCACGCGCCCGCCCTTGAAGGCAGCGTCACCCCGTCGCGGGCCCCCTGGGTCATGTCGCCGTGCAGGGCCCGTACGTTCAGGCCGCCGTCGCGGAGCGTGCGGAACAGCTGGTCGGCGCGGATCTTGGTGCGTACGAACACGATCGCCTGGTCGGGCTTCTCCGCCCTCAGCACTTCGACCAGCTTCTCCGGCTTGGCGCGGGCGTCCGACCGGCAGCTGGAACTGGGCGACGGTGTCGATCGTCAGGGTCGCGGCCTCGACCTGGATGATCACCGGGTCATACATGTAGCGGTCGGCCAGCTTGCGGATCGGCGGCGGCATGGTGGCCGAGAGCAGCACCGTCTGGCGGCTGGAGGGGGTCAGCGAAGGATCCGCTCGACGTCTTCGAGGAGGACGGGGTCGAGCATCTCGTCGGCCTCGTCGAGGCCACGAGCGGCGGTGGTCGAGCATCAGCGAGCGGCGCGAGATCAGGTCCAGGACCGGATCACGGTTTCGAACACCAGCGGGCCGAAATGCTCGCGCACCTCGCTCACCACCTGATGGGACAGGTTCGTCCGGCCGTCGTACATGGTCATCACGACGCCGAGCAGTTCCAGACCGGGATTCGTTCCCGATTCCCGCAACTGCTTCAGCAACCGGTTGATCATGGCGACCCCTTCGAGCGCGTAATACTCACACTGTAGCGGGACCAGCAGGCAGTCCGCGGCCGCGAACGCATTCAGGGTGAGGATGCCCAGCGACGGCGGGCAGTCGATGATGATCAACTCGTGCCGGTCAGCTCGTGCGCAACGGTTGGAGCGGCCGAGCCGCAAGCGGTGCAGATGATTCTCCAGTCGCGCGAGCTCGATCTCGGCTCCGCACATGTCCACCTCGCTCGGAATGAGGTCGAGGCGTTCGAACGCCGTTGGACGGGATCTTTTCCGCCAGCGCCCCTTCGCCCAGCAGCGGCCGGTAGGCGCTGGCCTGCTCGATCTTTTCGACACCGAGGCCGCTGGTGGCGTTGGCCTGGGGATCGAGGTAAAGACGCAGCGGCCGCGCGGAAGTTGAACCACTACTTTATTACGCAACGCGGCGGGGTCGGCACCCTCCTCGGACCCCGCGAAGATCAGCGGCGCTTCCAGCGTTTCGGGCAAGCCCGCCCGGGCAGCGGTAGTGATCTGGCGCAGCCATTCCAGTTTTGTGGACCCGGTCTGCCGCACCAGCTCCACGCTGGATCGATCCGTGCGCAGGCGAATCACGTGCAGCGGCACGGTTTGGTAGTAGCCTTTTTCGCCCGCCGGTTTCAGGCCGGCCTTTCGAATTCCGTCACCACGTAACGGGCGGCGCGCGCATAGGCGGCGGTGCCGGTGTCGCGGCCCTCCATGCCATCATTGGCTAGGGCGACCACGTGCGACCACCAGCGTTTGGTGGCCTGATTCGGTTCGGTGGCGCAGAGCACGCAACATACGGCGAGGGCGGCGAATCCGGGAAGCTTCATAAAGTAGAGCATACGATATCGGCGGCTTGTCTCGGAGTATGCGGTGCACTATTCTGATAGGTCCCTTATGTTCCTCATCCACAGTCTGCCCATCGCCATCGCGTTTTGCGTGATCACGATGCTCGGTTGGGGCTCCTGGGCCAACACCCAGAAACTCGCTAACCAGGAATGGCGGTTTCGAGCTCTTTCTGGGACTATGCTATCGGGGTGCTTCTCTTCGCGATGGTGATCGCCGCCACCTGGGGAGCATGGGGAGCGGAGGGGAGATGACGTTCCTGGCCGATCTGGGCCAGGCCGCTGGCAGTCGGGTTGATTCTTCCGGCGCTGATCAGGGGGGGGTGATTTTCAACCTCTCGAACATCCTGCTGGTGGCGGCGATCGACATCGCGGGCATGCTGTCGCCTTTCCGGTGGGCGTGGGACTGGCACTGGTGATCGGCACGGTGGAGAGCTTCATCGAAAAGCCCAAGGGCGACGCGCTGCCGCTTTTCGCGGGCGTGGGGCTGATCGTGCTGGCCATGGTGATGTCGGCGATCTCGCACAGCAAACTGCCGCACAGCGCCGGGAAGAATCCCCTGCGCGGGGTCATCTTCTCCGGCATCGCCGGATGCGTGATGGGCTTTTTCTACCCGCAGCTCATGCGCTCGATTTCGCCGGAGCCCGGCGGTCTGACGCCGTATGTCGCGCTGGTATTTTTCGGAATCGTGCTCATGCTGGCGGGTTACACCAGTGGGCTCATACTGATCGGGGCAGCAACTCAATAACATGAAGGTGTCGATCGAAAAAATTAATTTCCACGGTTGGCCTAATAGCTACCGCGTTTCCAACGGCACGGTGGAGGCGGTAATTACCGGGGATGTAGGGCCGCGGGTGATGAGATACGGCTTTGTCGGCGGATAGAGAACCTCTTCAAGGAATTTGCCGGGCAGCTTGGCAAATCCGGCGAGCCCGGACTGGCAGCCGCGCGGCGGGCACCGCTGCTGGGTCGCGCCGGAGGACCCGGTCAAAAGTTACGCGCCGGACAACCATCCTGTCCATATCGCCATAGCAGGAGACGTTCTGGAGGCGACCGCGCCGGTCGAGGCGCTCACCGGGCTGGAGAAGCAGATCACCTTCAAAATGGCCGGGCAAGGCGCCGCGGTCGAGGTAATCCATAAGATTCGAAATACGACTGCAAATGATTGTGAGCTGGCATCTTGGGTACTCACGATGATGGCTCAGGGAGGGGCCCGCATCCACGGATTTCCGCCGCGCGGCACGCACCCGGAGATGCTTGCGCCTACGAATCCCCTGGTGATGTGGGCCTTCACCAATCTGGGCGATCCGCGCTGGCGACTATTACAAAAATACCTGGTGCTCTTACAGGATCCGCACAATTCTGTCCCGCAGAAACTGGCAGCTTCCACAGGGACACCTGGGGCGCTTACCTGCTGAATGGCGAACTGTTCGTGAAGCGCGTGACGGCGGAAGGAACCCCGACGCGGTACCCCGATTTCGGCTGTTCCTTCGAGACCTTTACTAACGCGGAGATTCTGGAACTGGAGACCTTAGGTCCGCTCACCCGCTTGCGGCCGGGGGAGACGGTAACGCATACCGAGCACTGGAACCTGCACCGTGGGGTAGCGGTTTCCGAGTGGACGGATGCCGAGTTGGACAGGGTGCTTTTGCCGCTGCTGAGTGCATAAGAAGGTACACTGGCGTACCGCGTGCTCCGACAGTCGGCATGCCGAATTACGTCTGGAGCGACCCTACCCGGCCTGTCACCATCCGCCTTTCGCTCAGCGTGCTTGGCAGGCTGGCGGTGCCCGGCCCGGTTAGCGGTTCGGTCGGGTTGTTGCTTGGCCGGTCGGTACTGGAAGACGCCCGCCACATCATCTTCATCGAGAACTTCGAACCGGTGGATTTGGAGCAACTCGAGGAAAGCGTCGCCCGGCACAAGGACGCAGTGGGCATGTACCGTGCCCAGGCCAGCAGGGAATTCCCGCAAATTCAGCCAGATGAGGCATTATTATTCGGCCAGTACTTTACTCGGCCGGACGCACTTTTTCTGTTGCTCCATCCGCGCCTGGAACGCGCCGCATTCTTCACCGTGGAGGGTGACGAATTCGCCATGGTGCACCAGTTCACGTTTCGCGCCGCGAAGCCGGACGCGGTGAAATGGTCGATGAGCCGAACGCAACAACGCGGATGGAGGTGCTCGCCCTGTTGGCGGGACTTGTCGCCGGAGCGGCCTTGTTTCAGCATTTCCAGCCGCCGCATTTCAGCCAGGCGGCCTCCGCCCTGGCTCAGCCGGTGGCTTCCGCGGGTCCCGTGCGCAGCTATCCGGCAGACCCGGAACCGCTGCCCAGTCCATTCGCGCGGCCGGAGATCCCCCTCCCGAGCCTCCACCGGCACCGGCGCGCCGGGTGGTAAAAGCCGGAGTCGCGGAGCGGGCTGCCGATCCGCCGAGCCCTTCGTCCTCTCCCGCGCCTCGCAAGGCGGTACCGGTGGCGGGCTGCCCCGGACGGCTCCGGTTACGCCGCCCCCGGCGCCCGCTGTTGCTCCCGTGC
>CAVUME010000013.1:0-217931 GCA_963742395.1 uncultured Solirubrobacteraceae bacterium
GGGGCGCAGCGCCGGCCAGCGCCGGCACGGACCACGGACGATCGACATCGACATCCTGCTGCTCGGCGAGGTGCAGCTGAACCACGAGCGGATGACGCTCCCGCACGAGCAGCTGCTGGCCCGCCGCTTCGTGCTGATCCCGGCCCTCGAGCTCGACATCGGGCTGGCGACCCCGGCCGGCGCTCGTCTCGCCGACGCGCTCGCCGGGCTCGACGTGAGCGAGGGCGTCACCTGGGCGGGTCCGCCGCTGGAGCTGCGCGGCGCCAGTACGGCGGCCGGCGCCCGGTAGCCGCCTGCGGCGCGCCCGCGGGCGCCGTGGCCGGGGTGGCCTAGCCCTGGGCGGCTGCTACCGGGATCCAGGCCGCCGGCAGCGCACCCGGCGGGACTTCGCCCTGCAGCGGCGGGAAGTAGCGGCTGAGGGCGGCGGCGGGCGCGGCCCTCGATCAGCGGGAGCACGTCGCGGATGCTCGCCAGCAGGCGGATCGTGGAGCCGATCTGGAGGTCGGCGGCGTTGGGCGCCTCGCCGCCCAGCAGGCCGTCGTCGATCCAGTCGTCGATCCGCTGCAGCTGGGCGGGCAGCCCCATCAGGTCGGCGCGGGCGTTCTCGTCCTTGGCCTTGTTGCGCAGCGCCATCGCGCGCGCGATCAGTGGCTGCGTGGGGCGCAGCATCCACAGCGGCAAGGGCAGGTTGTCGGGGTCGGCGTAGCTCTCCATGGCCCTGGGGTTGCGCAGGAAGGCGGCGTCGATCAGCCGGCGGGGGACGGCCTGGAAGACCTCGTCGCCCCAGCGCTCGGCCTCCAGCACGCGCGCGTAGCGGGCATCCCCTGGCGCCGGCAGCAGAGGTGGCTCGGGTGCGAGCTCGTCGATCCGGTGCATGATCGCCCGCGAGCCCGCCACCCGCTCCCCGTCCACGCGCATCCCCGGGCGCGGTCACCCCGCCGTAGAGCAGCGGGCCGACGATCAGCTGCGAGAGCGGCAGCAGCTCGACCCGCTTGTAGTCCACCCGCTTGAGCTCGAGCGCGGCTTCGACGGCCGCGCACGGGTGCGAAGCGGGAACTACGTAGAGCTTGGGTGCGCTCGTGGACATCGGGGGGCCGAGCATAATGGGCGCCGATGCTGCTGGCAGTCGACGTCGGCAACACCCAGACGCACTTCGGCGCCTTCGAGGGCGCACGCCTCGTCGAGCACTGGCGCTTCGCCACCGTGCGCCAGTCCACCGCCGACGAGCTCGGCGCGGCCCTGCGCAGCCTGCTCGAGCTGAGGGGCTGCTCGTTCACCGAGCTCGACGCCTCGATCGTCTCCTCCACGGTGCCCCAGCTGGAGCCCGAGTGGACCGAGATGTCGCGCCGCTACCTCGGCCACGAGATGCTGGCCGTCGGTCCGGGCACCCGCACCGGCATGGCGATCCGCTACGACAACCCGAGGGAGATCGGTGCCGACCGGCTCGTCAACGCGGTCGCCATCCGCGAGCGCTTCGGCGGTCAGGCCGTGTGCGTGGACTTCGGCACCGCCACCACGTTCGACGTCGTCTCCCGCGAGGGCGAGTACCTCGGCGGCTCGCTGATGACGGGCATCGAGATCTCCCTCGAAGCCCTCTCCGAGCGCGGGGCGAGGCTGCCCAAGGTGGACCTCGCGCCGCCCCGCAGCGTGATCGGGAAGAACACCATCGACGCGATCCGCTCGGGGGTCGTGTACGGCTACGCCGGCGCCATCGACGCGATCCTGCGGCGCCTGTTCGACGAGCTGGGCGAACGGGCCCCGGTGATCGCCACCGGCGGGCTGGCGTCGCTGGTGGTGCCCTTCACCGAGGAGATCCAGGAGGTCGACGAACTGCTGACGCTGACCGGCCTGCGCCTACTGCACGAGCGCAACTCCTAGTCACAATGCAGGAGATGGCGAGCGAGCGCACGCTGCGGGAAGGCTGGAAGCTCGGGTCCCTCGAGGTTCCCAACCGCGTGATGCTGGCGCCGCTGGCCGGGATCGGGAACTGGTTCGTGCGCCTGCAGGCCAAGCGCTACGGCGCCGGGATGGCGGTCTCGGAGATGGTCTCCACCTACGCCATCCACTACCGCAACCGCAAGACCTGCGAGGAGATGCTGCGCATCGACCCGCGCGAGCGCGAGGGCGGGCCGGTGGCGATCCAGCTGTTCGGCGAGGACCCCGAGATGATGCGCTCCGCGGCCGCCTATGTGGCCGCCGTGGGGGCCGACGCGATCGACATCAACATGGGATGCCCGGTGCCGAAGGTCGCCAAGACCGGCGCCGGGGCCGCCCTGCTGTGCGACCCCGAGCGCGCCCTCGCGGTGGCCTCGGCCGCCGTCCAGGGGGTCTCCGAAGCCCGCCCCTCGGCGCCGGTACCGGTGACCGCGAAGCTGCGTTCGGGGATGCGGGCCGGTGACACGCGCGGCTTCGAGCTGGCCCAGCGGCTGGTGGCCGAGGCCGGCGTGGCCGCGATCGCCTTCCACGCCCGCCCGGCGGCCGTCCAGCACAAGGGCACCCCCGACTACGAGCTGGTCGCGGAGCTGGCGCGCAGCCTGCCGGCGCCCGTGATCCTGACCGGCGGCCTGAACGAGGCCGACGAGGTCCGCGCCGCCTTCGAGCAGACGGGCGTCACGGCCGTGATGCTCGCCCGCGGCGTGCTCGGTAACCCCTGGCTGTTCCGCGAGCTGCTCACCGGCGAGGAGCACCGGCCGAGCCCGGAGGAGGTGTGCCGCGAGCTCGAGTGGACCATGGCGCGCGCCGGCGAGCACCTCGGGCCCGAGCGGGGGCGCCCGCTACGCGCGCAAGTTCTACCCGTGGTTCGTGGAGCGCCTGGGGCTCGCCCCCGGGCCCGCACGGACCCTCCAGGAGGAGCTCCAGCGGGCCCCCACCCTGGAGCACGCGCGAGGGCTGCTGAGCGACGCGGTTCGGCCCGCGGCGGCCATCGCCTGAGGCGCGCGCGGGTCCTCACCCGCGCCGTCGCCCGAGCTGGGGGAGGGCGCAATGTGAGGTGCGCGCGGGCGCCCGGGACCCCGCCCAGGGGGGCGCTATACTGCTGCGCCGCTGAAGGGCCCTGCGGCCGACGGCCCCGTTCGCAAGAGCGGGGTTTTTGCGTCCCCAGCCGCGGGCGCAACACTCGCTAGCGAGGCTCGCATGCCGAAAGACGTCATCCTCACCCCCGAAGGGCTGCAGAAGCTCAAAGACGAGCTCGACGTGCTCCAGACGGAGAAGCGTCGCGAGGTCGCCGAACGCATCAAGGAGGCCCGGGAGTTCGGCGACATCGCCGAGAACTCCGAGTACGACGACGCCAAGAACGAGCAGGCGATGCTCGAGGCCCGTATCGCCCAGCTGGCGGAGAAGCTGCGCATGGCGAGCGTGATCGAGGCCAAGGACCTGTCCACCGACGTGGTCCAGATCGGCTCCGTGGTGCACGTCAAGGACGAGAAGACCGGCAAGTCGGTGAAGTACACGATCGTCGGTTCGGCCGAGGCCAAGCCCGACCAGCAGAAGCTCTCCAACGAGTCCCCCGTGGGTCGCGCCCTGCTCGGCCACAAGCGCAACGACATCGTCGCGGTGAAGGTCCCGCGGGGACCCGCGCGCAAGCTCAAGATCACCAAGATCGACGTCGGCCTCGAGTAGGCTCGCCCCTGGCATGGGCGCAACCGAGCAGCCGCCAGCGGCCGGCGAGCCGGGACGTCACGGCCTGCAGGAGCTGATCGAGGAGCGCCGCGCCAAGGGTCAGCGGCTGCGGGAGTCCGACGCCGAGTCCTTCCCCTACGAGTTCCCGGACGTCGAGCCGATCGAGCGGGTGCTGGCGGACTACGAGCACCTGCAGACCGGCGAGGAGACCGACGACCGCCACCGCGTGGCCGGACGCATCCTGGCGATCCGCCGGGGCGGCAGGGCGGGCTTCCTCGACCTCGTTGACCGCAGCGGCAAGATCCAGCTCCACGCCCGCCAGGACGTGCTCGGCAAGGACGCCTTCAAGCGCCTGACGACGCTCGACAGCGGCGATTTGATCGGCGTCGACGGCGCCCCCCTGCGCAGCCGCCACGGCGAGCTGACCCTGCGGGTGGACTCCTTCGTGGTGCTCGCCAAGGCCCTGCGCCCGCCGCCCGAGAAGCACCACGGGCTCAGCGACGTGGAGACGCGGCTGCGCCGGCGCGAGCTCGACCTGATCGCGAACGAGCCGACCCGAAGGCTGTTCATCGACCGTGCCCGCATCATCTCGGCGGTGCGCACCTACCTGGACGAGAACGGCTTCGTGGAGGTCGAGACGCCGGTCCTGCAGCCGCTCTACGGCGGCGCCCTGGCACGGCCGTTCACCACCCACCACAACGCGCTCGACCGCGACCTGTATCTGCGGATCGCGACCGAGCTGTACCTCAAGCGGCTGCTGGTGGGCGGGCTGGAGCGGGTCTACGAGCTGGGCAAGGACTTCCGCAACGAGGGCCTCTCGACCAAGCACAACCCCGAGTTCACGATGGTCGAGTGGTACGAGGCCTACGCCGACTACCGCAGCGAGGCCGAGCGCCTGCAGGAGATCGCGCGCCGGGCCGCCGCCGCCGTGGACTACGCAGGGCGAGCTCGACTTCACCTCCCCCTGGCGGCGGGTCACCTTCTTCGAGGCGGTCGCCGAGACCACCGGCATCGAGCTGGGCGCCGACCGCGAGGCCTCCGCGCTGGCCGAGCAGATCACCGCCCGCGAGCTCGAGGTGAAGGTCGAGGGGGCAGCCTGGGGGCAGATGGCCGACGACCTGCTCTCCAAGTACGTCGAGCCCCGCCTGCAGCAGCCCACCTTCGTGCTCGACTACCCGGTCGAGCTGTCCCCGTTCGCGCGCGCCCACCGCGAGCAGCCCGGGCTGGTCGAGCGCTGGGAGGCGTTCGCGGGGGGGATGGAGATCGCCAACGCCTTCAGCGAGCTCACCGACCCCGACATCCAGCGCGAGCGCTTCGAGGCCCAGCAGCGCCTGCAGGAGGCGGGCGACGAGGAGTCCCAGCCCTACGACGAGGGTTTCGTGGAGGCGCTCGAGCAGGGAATGCCGCCGGCCGGCGGCGTGGGTCTCGGCATCGACCGCCTGGTGATGCTCCTGACCGGCCGCGACTCGATCCGCGAGGTCGTCCTGTTTCCCGCACTACGCGGCTGAAACGCCCGCATTTCGCGCTGACAGCGGTCTGCGAACGGTCAAGCGGGCGGCGCTGCGGTGCCGATGAACCCGACAAAAGCGGGGTAGGCGGTTGGTAGACTGACGCCCAAGCAGAAACGGGACCACATCTCCACCGAGGCGCCGTCCTAGCAGGAAGGAATCACAGCATGTTCGAGCGATTCACAGAACGGGCCCGCCAAGTGGTCGTCCTGGCTCAGGAGGAGGCCCGGACCCTCAAGCACAACTACATCGGCACCGAGCACATCCTGCTCGGGCTGCTGCGTGAGGAGGAGGGCCTGGCGGCCCGCGTGCTCGAGAGCCTCGACATCACCGTCGAGCGGGTGCGCGCCCAGGTGGTGCGCATCGTCGGCTCCGGCGAGGAGGTCACCTCCGGTCAGATCCCGTTCACGCCCCGCGCCAAGAAGGTGCTCGAGCTCGCCCTGCGCGAGGCGCTCAGCCTCGGCCACAACTACATCGGCACCGAGCACATCCTGCTCGGGCTGGTGCGCGAGAACGAGGGCGTGGCTGCCCGCATCCTGCTCGACTTCGACGCCGACTCCGAGAAGATCCGCAACGAGGTCATCCGCATGCTGTCCGGTCCCGGCGGACGTCGCCAGGGCCAGTCCAGCGGTGGCGGTGGCGGTGCCGGCGCCCCGGGTGAGGGCAAGAAGTCGTCCAAGCTGCTCGACCAGTTCGGGCGCAACCTGACCAAGCTGGCCGCCGAATCGAAGCTCGACCCGTGCGTCGGGCGCGAGACCGAGATCGAGCGGATCATGCAGATCCTCTCGCGGCGCACGAAGAACAACCCCGTCCTCGTGGGCGAGCCCGGCGTGGGCAAGACCGCCGTGGTCGAGGGACTGGCGCAGCGGATCACGAGCTCCGAGGTCCCCGAGCTGCTCAAGAACAAGCAGATCTACACGCTCGACCTGGCGGCGCTGGTCGCGGGGTCCAAGTACCGCGGCGAGTTCGAGGAGCGCCTCAAGAAGGTGATGAAGGAGATCACCCAGCGCGGGGACATCATCCTGTTCATCGACGAGCTTCACAACCTCGTCGGCGCCGGCGCCGCCGAGGGCGCGATCGACGCCGCCTCGATCCTCAAGCCGGCGCTCGCCCGCGGCGAGCTGCAGACGATCGGCGCCACCACCCTGGACGAGTACCGCAAGTACCTCGAGCGCGACTCCGCGCTGGAGCGCCGCTTCCAGCAGATCCGCGTGGACGAGCCCACGATCGACCAGACGGTGGAGATCCTGCGCGGCCTGCGCGACCGCTACGAGCAGCACCACAAGGTGCAGATCACCGACGAGGCGCTGCGCGCCGCCGGCGAACTGGCGAGCCGCTACATCTCCGACCGCTTCCTGCCCGACAAGGCGATCGACCTGATCGACGAGGCGGCCTCGCGGATGCGGATCAAGTCGATGACCTCCCCGCCGGCCAACCGCGAGCTCGAGAGCGAAGTCGAGACCACGCGCCGCGAGAAGGAGGCCGCGATCGAGGCCCAGGAGTTCGAGAAGGCGGCGGCCCTGCGCGACAAGGAGCGCAAGCTGACGCAGAAGAAACGCGAGCTCGAGCAGGCCTGGGAATCGGGCGAGTCCGGCGAGCGGCCCTCGATCGGCGAAGAGGAGATCGCGGACATCGTCTCGATGTGGACCGGCATCCCGGTCTTCAAGCTGACCGAGGCCGAGACCCAGAAGCTGATGCGCATGGAGGACGAACTCCACAAGCGCGTGATCGGCCAGCACCCCGCGATCGAGGTGATCTCGAAGGCGATCAGGCGCTCGCGGGCGGGTCTGAAGGACCCCAAGCGGCCGACCGGCTCGTTCATCTTCCTCGGGCCCTCCGGCGTGGGCAAGACCGAGCTCGCCCGCACGCTGGCGGAGTTCCTGTTCGGCGACGACGACGCCCTGATCCGGATCGACATGTCCGAGTACATGGAGAAGCACGCCGTCTCGCGGCTGGTTGGATCGCCCCCGGGCTACATCGGCTACGACGAGGGCGGCCAGCTGACCGAGGCCGTGCGGCGCAAGCCCTACAGCGTGCTGCTGCTCGACGAGATCGAGAAGGCCCACCCCGACGTCTTCAACATCCTGCTGCAGATCCTCGAGGACGGCCGCCTGACCGACGCCCAGGGGCGCACGGTCGACTTCCGCCACGCGATCGTGATCATGACCTCGAACATCGGCGCGGCCGAGATCGCCCGCAACACGCCGCTCGGGTTCGCCGTCTCCGACGACGAGACCGGCATCACCTACGAGGACATGAAGAACCGCATCATGGGTGAGCTCAAGAAAGTCTTCCGGCCGGAGTTCCTCAACCGCATCGACGATGTGATCGTCTTCCACAAGCTGCAGAAGGAGGAGATCAAGCAGATCGTGGAGCTGTTGCTGCTGCGTATCCGCGAGTCGATGGCCGAGCGCGAGCTGCAGCTGGAGCTGACCGAGCCCGCCAAGGATCTGCTGGTCGAAAAGGGCTGGGACCCTGCGATGGGCGCACGGCCGCTGCGGCGGGCGATCCAGCGCTACATCGAGGACCCGCTCGCCGACTTCGTGCTGCGCGAGGAGCTGACCCCGGGGGCGACCGTGGTGGTCGATCCCGACGAGGGCGAGAACGCCGGCGAGGTGCGCCTCTCGATCGTGCAGCCCAAGAAGCAGAAGACGCCGGTGGCGGTCGGCGCCGAAGGCACCGCAGACGCGGAGCCCGAGGCCGAGGCCGAGGCTCCGCCGGCGGAGCCCCCCGCGACCGAGGAGTAGCCCGGGCCGGGCCCTGCCCGGCGCCGCGAGACCGAGGAGCAACACCCGCCGGGCGGTGCCGCCCGGCGCCCATAGGAGGACGCGCGCCGGCTTGCGCCGGGTAGGGCAGGCCGGCGTGGCGGACCGTCCCCACCGCTCCCTAGCCTTGCTGAGCGCATGGCCAGGGCCGCGACAGTCCACGTCTGCTCGGAGTGCGGGGTCAACTCGGCGCAGTGGCGCGGGCAGTGTCCCGGCTGTGGCGCCTGGAACACGCTCGTGGAGGAGCGCGTGGCGCCCACCCCGCGCGGGCGGGGCCGGGGCGGGGCCGGGGCGCCGGCGGCGCCGGATCTGGCCCCGAAGCTCGGAGGTGCGGATGCTCGGGGACGTCGGCGCGAGCCCGCTGGAGCGGCTCTCGACCGGGACCGGCGAGCTCGACCGCGTGCTCGGCGGAGGCCTGGTCCCGGGCTCGCTGGTGCTGCTCGGCGGGGCCCCCGGGATCGGCAAGTCGACGCTCACGAACATGGTCCTCGCCCACCTCGAGCACGCCGGTGTGAGCACGCTGTACGTGAGCGGGGAGGAGTCGGCCGAGCAGGTGCAGGCTGCGGGCCGAGCGGCTGGCCGGCGAGGGCGCCGGCGACGGCTCCCGGACGCGAGCGCGCCTGCGCGTGCCGGTGCTGGCCGAGACAGGGCTCGAGCGGGTGCTCGAGGTGCTGTATGAGCGCCGCCCGCAGGTGTGCGTGATCGACTCGGTCCAGACCCTCTGCGTGTGCGGAGCTGGGTGGGGCGCCCGGGACCGTGGGCCAGGTCCGGGAGGTCGCCGCCAGGCTGCTGCGGGTGGCCAAGGAGCAGGCCACGGCGGTGATCCTCGTGGGCCACGTCACCAAGGAGGGATCGCTCGCGGGGCCGCGGGTGCTCGAGCACATGGTCGACTGCGTGCTGCAGTTCGAAGGCGAGCGCGAGCGCCCCTACCGCGAGCTGAGGGCGCTGAAGAACCGCTTCGGCTCCACCAGCGAGGCGGCCCTGTTCGAGATGCGCGAGGCGGGACTGGTCGAGGTGCTGGACGCCTCCGCCCGCTTCGTGGCCGACGCCACGTGCGCGCCGGGCGGGGTCGTGCTGGCGACGATGGAGGGCTCGCGGCCGCTGCTGGTGGAGGTCCAGGCGCTGGTGGCGCCCTCGGAGCTCGAGCAGCCGCGACGGGTGGTGTCGGGCCTGCACCGCAACCGCCTGGCGCTGGTGCTGGCGATCCTGGCCCGCCACGGGCGCGTGCGCACGGGCACCTGCGACGTGTTCGTGAACGTCGTCGGAGGCGTGCGCCTGGAGGAGCCGGGAACCGATCTGGCGGTGGCCCTGGCGGTCGCCAGCGCGGCCCACGGCAAGCCGCTCGCGGGTGCCCCCCGGGCCTGCTTCGGCGAGCTCGGCCTGACGGGCGAGCTGCGCTGGGTCGGTCACCCCGAGCGGCGCCTGGCGGAGGCCGACCCGGCACGGTCTCGAGGACGTGATCGCGCCGCCGGGCAGCGGCCCCGGCGCATGCGAGGCGGCGACCCTGCGCGAGGCGCTGGCGCTGGCGATCGGCTCCTCGCAGTCCGAGCAGGAGCACTCCCCGGCGGAGCCCCGGGGCGCCGGCCGGCTGGCCGCCTAGCCCCAAAACCCTCTCCCGGCCTCGTCTCCGGGGTTTCGGGCGCCGCGCAGCCTAGGCGCGGCCTAAATGGCAGATGTCCTAGAATTAAGCACTGTGGCACCGCGGTCCGGCGAAGATCTCGACAGTGAGGTAAGACCGGATCCGGGACTCATGCGGGCGCTCGAGATGATCGCGCCCGGGACAGCTCTGCGGGAGGGGATCGACAACATCCTCCACGCCCGCACCGGCGGCCTGATCGTGATCGGCGAGCCGGAAGACCTGAGCTTTCTGAACTCCGGCGGCATCAAGCTCGACATCGACTACACGCCTGCCTTCCTCTACCAGCTGGCCAAGATGGACGGCGCCATCATCCTCAACGCGAACGCGACCAAGGTGACGATGGCCAACGTCCAGCTGATGCCGGATCCGACGATCCTCTCGCACGAGACCGGCACCCGCCACCGCACCGCCGAGCGCGTCTCCAAGCAGACCGACGCGCTGGTGATCGCCATCTCCCAGCGCCGGGAGGTCGTGTCCGTGTACGTGGACGGGGTCAAGTACATCCTCGAGGACATCCCGGTGGTGCTCGCGAAGGCCAACCAGGCGCTGGCCACGCTGGACAAGTTCCGCTCGCGCCTGGACCAGGTCGCCACTCGTCTGACGGCGCTGGAGTTCGAGGGCGGCGCCACCCTCCACGACGTCCTCACCGTGCTCCAGCGCTCGGAGCTGGTCACGCGCATGGCGGTCGAGATCGAGCGCTACATCGTCGAGCTCGGCAGCGAGGGGCGCCTGATCGAGATGCAGCTCGAGGAGACGATGGTGGGGGCGGCGGCGGAGAAGTCCGCCCTCGTGAGGGACTACCTGGCCGACGACTCCGACGAGGTGTTCGCCCTCGCGCTGGAGGAAATCGGCAGGCTCGCCCACCAGGACCTGCTCGACTTCGGACGCCTGGCCGAGCTGCTGGGCTACGACCGCAAGCTGAACACGCTCGACTACCCCGTGGCCCCGCGCGGCTACCGCGTGCTGGGCCGCATCCCGAGGCTCCCGAAGCTGGTCGTGACGAGCATCGTCGCCGAGTTCGGAGGCCTGGACGAGCTGCTCGCGGCCAGCGACTCGGAGCTCGAGGGCGTCGAGGGCGTCGGCGAGATCAGGGCGAAAGACATCCGCGAGGGCCTGCGCCGGCTGCAGGAGCTGAACCTCGTGGACCGCTACCTACAGACTTAGATCAAACAGGCGGCCCCAGGGGCGCCCAGGCCAAAGGAGGTACACCGATTCCGGTACGAGAAACTGACGAAGTAGTGCTCAACGAAGAGCTCGTGCAGACGCGCGAGGTGGAGTACATCGAGTTCGAGCTGGGAGACCACGTCGTCTACCCGCACCATGGCGCGGGCAAGGTGATGAAGAAGGAGGACATGGAGATCATGGGTGAGCGGCGCGAGTACCTCACCATCAAGATCCTCCACAACGACATGACGGTGCGGGTCCCCACCGAGAACGCCGCCCTGGCGGGCTGCGGAGGGTGATCGACGAAGAGACCGTCAAGAAAGTGCTCGACGTGCTCCGGGACGAAGTCTCGGAGATGCCGAAGAACTGGAACCGCCGCTTCAAGCACAATCGCGACAAGATCAAGACCGGTGACATCTACGAGCTCGCCGAGGTCGTCCGCAACCTCTCGCTGCGCGAGAGCGAGAAGGGCCTCTCGACCGGCGAGAAGCAGATGTTCACGCGCACCAAGAAGATCCTCGCGTCCGAGTTGATGTACGCGCTCGACAAGGACGAGGAAGAGGCCGAGAACTATCTCGACGAACTGCTCGCGGACTCGGCCAGCCAGCAGATGGCGATGGCCGGCGCGAAGTAGCGAGGCTTTCACGCACGCGGCAGCATTGAGCGTCTGCCGCGTGCGCGAGCGCCCCATCGAAGATGGCAGTCGCCCTGATCGTCGCTGCCGGCAGCGGCGAGCGACTCGGGGCGAGCCTGCCGAAGGCCCTGGTGCCGCTGCACGGCAGGCCGATGATGCAGTGGAGCATCGACGCCCTGCAGGCCGTGCCGGCGATCGATGAGATCGTGCTCTCGCTGCCGGCGGGCGCGAGCCCTCCCGAGGGCGTCACGGGCGTCCGTGGCGGCGCGGTGCGCTCGGAGTCGGTGCGCCTGGCGCTGGCCGCGGCCGGCCCGGGAGATCCCGTGCTCGTCCACGACGCCGCCCGCCCACTGCTGACGGCGGAGCTCGCCGAGCGGGTGCTGGCGGCGCTGGAGGAGGACTCGACGCTCGATGCGCGCCATCGCCGCCGCCCCGGTCAGCGACACGGTCAAGCGGGCCGACGCGCAGGACGGCAGGGTGCTCGAGACGCTCGATCGCGCCGGCCTGTGGGCGGTGCAGACGCCCCAGGTGTTCCGCCGCGAGGCCCTGGAACGGGCGCTCGCGGTGGCGCCCGAGGAGCTCGCCCGGGCGACCGATGACGCCTGGCTGATCGAGCGGCTCGGGGGCAGCGTGGCGGTGGTGGAGTGCGGCGAGCAGAACTTCAAGGTCACCACCGCAGGCGACCTGCGGCTGGCGGAGCTGGTGCTGGCCGGGCGCTCGGCCGGATCCGCCGATCCTGATTGAATCGCACGACCCCGTGCTCAGCGACCTGCACCTGCACCTGCGCCCCGACGACCCCGACGCGCCCGCCGAGGATTACTACTGCGCGGCCAATGCGGCGCTCTACCGCGAGGCGGCCAACGAGCGCGGCATCGACGAGCTGGGCGTCTCCGAGCACGTCTACCGCTTCACCCAGGCGCTCGAGATCTGGCGCCATCCGCTGTGGCAGCGCTATCGCCCACGACGACCTCGACGCCTACTGCGCGGCGGTGCGCGAGCAGACAGACCTGCTCCTGGGCCTCGAGGTCGACTTCATCCCCGGCCGCGAGCAGCAGATCTCGCAGCTGCTGGAGGGCCGGGACTTCGACTACCTCGTCGGCTCGGTGCACTTCCTCGGCGACGAGGCGCTCGACATGGACGAGTTCAGCGTCTGGGAGCCGATCGCCGCGCGTGCCCCCGAGGAGGTGTGGGAGCGCTACTTCCAGACGATCGCCGCCAGCGCCCGCAGCGGCCTGTACGACATCATCGCCCACCCGGACCTGGTGAAGTTCTGGGGCGACCCCGGTCGCGTGCCCGGTGGGGACCTGCGCCGCTACTACGAGCCGGCGGTGGAAGCGTTCGCCGACGCCGGCGTGGCGGTGGAGCTCTCGACGGCCGGGCTGCGCAAGCCCGCCGGCGAGCTGTACCCCGCACCCGCCTTCCTGGAGCTGTGCGTGGAGGCCGGCATCCCGGTGGCGCTGTCGAGCGACGCCCACCGGCCCGCGGACGTGGGCGCGGGCTACGAGGAGGCGCTCGGAGCTGCTCGCAGCGCCTGGGCGTGAGCGAGCTGCGCCCGCTTCCGGGATCGCGTCCGCACGATGGCGCCGATCGGCGCCGGACAGCACGCCGGGTAGTCAGCCTTGACGCTGGTCGGCATCGGCTATGACTGTCACCGCCTGGTGGAGGGTCGCCCGCTGGTGCTCGGGGGCGTGGAGATCGAGCACGATCGCGGCCTGGAGGGTCACTCCGACGCCGACGTGCTGGCCCACGCCGTCACCGACGCGCTGCTGGGGGCCGCGGGCATGGGCGACATCGGCCAGCACTTCCCCGACACCGACGAGCGCTGGCGGGGGGCGGACTCGATCGAGCTGCTGCGGGCCGTGGTGGCGCTGCTGGCCGAGCGGGACCTGGGGCCCGGTGAACGTCGACTGCACCGTGATCATCGAGGCTCCGGCGATCGCGCCCCACCGCGAGCGGATCCGCGGGCGCCTGGCGGACGCGCTCGGCCTGGACAGCGGACGCGTGAACGTGAAGGCCACCACCTCCGAGCGGATGGGCTTCGTCGGCGCGGCGAGGGTGCGGCCGCGCTGGCGGTGGCCACGCTCCGCCGGCAGGCCGAGCGGGGGCGGGGCGGGTGAGCGCCACGATCGTGATCCACGACACGCGCAGCGGGGAACTGCAGGCGCTGAAGGGACCCGCCGAGGGCACGCTCGGCATCTACGCCTGCGGCCCGACCGTGTATGGGCGCATCCACATCGGAAACGCCCGCCCGTTCGTGGTCTTCAGCCTGCTGCGGCGCTTCCTCGTGCACGAGGGCTACGAGGTGCGCCTGGTGGTCAACATCACCGACGTCAACGACAAGATCTACGACGCCGCGTGGCCGCCGGCGAGCCGAGCGCCACCCTCGCACAGCGCATGATCGACGCCTACCGCGCCGACACCGACGCGCTCGGCCTCGGCCGTCCGGACGCCGAGCCGCTGGCCTCCGAGACGATGGACGCGATCATCGACTACATCCGCGTGCTGGTGGACGCGGCCACGCATACGCGGTCGACGGCGACGTGTACTTCCGTGTGCGCTCGGACGAGCAGTACGGCAGCCTCTCGCACCGGCGCATCGAGGACATGGACCAGGGCGAGGGGGTGGAGGGCGCCGAGCGCAAGCAGGACCCGCTGGACTTCGCCCTCTGGAAGGCCCGCAAGGAGGGCGAGGACACCTGGTGGGAGCTCGCCCTGGGGGGACGGCCGGCCCGGGCTGGCACATCGAGTGCTCGGCGATGGCCGAGCAGCTGCTCGGCGACGGCTTCGAGATCCACGGCGGCGGCTCGGACCTGCTCTTCCCCCACCACGAGAACGAGGCCTCCCAGACGCGGGCGGCACGCGGGCACGAGCTGGCGCAGGCTGTGGATGCACAACGGGATGGTGCAGATGACGGGCGAGAAGATGGCCAAGTCGGCGGGCAACATCGCGCCGCTGCACGAGGTGCTCGCCCGCCACGACGCCTCCGCGGTCGTCATGTACCTGATCTCCGGCCACTACCGCCAGCCGCTGGCCTTCGCCGAGGCCCAGCTCGAGGACGCCGCCCGACGCCTGCGCCGGGTCCGCGAGGCGCTGCGCAGGCTCGACTCCCGGAGAGCCGAGCCCGGCCGGACATGGCCGCCCACAAGCACGACTTCTTCGCCGCCCTGCGCAACGACTTCAACACCCCCGCGGCGCTGGCCGCGATGGACGGCTGGATCCGCGAGGCCAACCGCCGCGCCGAGGGGGTCGGCGACGCGGATCTGCGCGAGATGCTGGGGGTCCTCGGCCTGGGAGAGCTGACGCCGCTCCAGAGCGCCGACGCCGCCGCCGAGGATCCCGAGGCCATGGCCCTGCTGGCACGAGCGCGAGCGGGCGCGGCTCGAGCGCGATTTCGCCGCCGCCGACCGCTTCCGGGATCAGCTGCGCGAGCGGGGATGGGAGGTGCGCGACGGCCCCGACGGCCCGGAGCTGATCCGGGCGTGATCGTGTACGGGCGCAACCCCGTGCGCGAGGCCCTGCGCGGCCGCCGGGCCGCGCAGCGTGGGCGAGATCTGGGCCACCTCCGGGGCCGCCCGCGAGCAGTGGCTGCGCGAGCGCTCTCCTCGCATCGCCTCGGCGGAGGAGATCGAGCGCCACTGCGGCTCCGCCGCCCACCAGGGCGTGTGCGCGCAGGCGGGCCCGTATCCGTACGTGGGCGCCGAGCGCCTGCTGGACACCGGCGGGGGGCTGCTGGTGGCGCTCGACCAGGTCCAGGACCCGCAGAACCTCGGCTCGATCTGCCGCACCGCCGAGTGCGCCGGCGCCGACGGCGTCCTGATCCCCGAACGGCGGGCCGCCGAGGTCACCGCGGCGGTGTGCAAGGCGTCGGCCGGCGCGGTCGAGCACCTGCCCGTCGCACGCGTGAGGAACGTCGCCGACGTGCTCGGCGAGGCCCGCAAGGCCGGCTACTGGTGCTACGGGGCGAGCGATCTCGGCGGCGCCCGGCGGGCCGCCCGCCGGTTCCCTATGACCGGCCGGACTACTCCGGCGCGGGGGTGGTGCTCGTGCTCGGCAGCGAGGGCAAGGGTCTGCGCCCGCGCGTGGCCGGCGCCTGCGACGAGCTGATCGCGCTGCCCCAGCGGGGGAGGATCGAGTCCCTCGGAGTGGCCGCAGCGGCCGCCGCGCTGCTGTACGAGATCTTGCAGAGCCGCTCCGCGAGTCTTGACAACGCTACATAAGTATGCGAATGTACCCTGAAGTAAGGCTGAACCTAAGGTTTAGACATCCTTTAGGAATTGAATAAGTTCTGGCGCCAGGGGAGGAGTGCGCCACTGAGCGATCCAGCCCGTAAACACGGGCCGGAGAAAGGAATTGCTCGTGGCCAGGATCTCCCCGATGCACCACCCTGAACCCAAGGTTGAGGATGAATTTCTGATCGCCTTGGCCAAGCAGGGGGACAGGAACGCCTACGACCGTCTGGTCCGCCGCTATTACGGCTTCGTCCGCCTGAAGGCCTCCTCCTACTTCCTCGCCGGGGGCGACTCGGAGGACCTCATCCAGGAGGGCCTGGTGGGTCTCTACAAGGCCATCCGGGATTTCCGCAACGACCGCGAGTCGAGCTTCCGCAACTTCGCCGAGCTGTGCATCACGCGCCAGATCATCACGGCCGTGAAGACCGCCACCCGCAACAAGCACAGCCCTCTGAACCAGTACGTGTCGTTCTCATCGACCCCGGCCGGCAGCGGCGACGATGTCCCCACGCTCGACCAGATGCTCCCGGGTCCCACCGTGCACGACCCCGTCAACCAGGTGATCTCCTCCGAGGAGCTGCGCTCGCTCGTCGGGTGCCTTTCATCGGCCCTGTCGGAGCTCGAGAGCCGGGTGCTGTCGCTGTACCTGGACGGATACTCCTACGAGCAGGCCGGCGAGCGCCTGTCCTGCGACACCAAGACGGTCGACAACGCCCTGCAGCGTGTCAAGCGCAAGGTCGGCGCCCACCTGCAGTCGCGGGCGGTCGCCGCCTAGCTTGCGCTTGCTCGCGCGTCTGGCGGACCCTACCCTCGGCGTCGGTGCGCTGGCCTGTATAGCGTCGTTTGCCGCTCACGCGGTGGCCCGCGCCGGCCTGGATGCGCCCGAGCTTCTTGACATCGATGTGGATCAGCTCGCCGGGACGCTCGCGTTCGTAGCGAACAGCGGGCTCCCAGCCCAGCCGGCCAAGCTTGCCCATCCCGATCCTGGTCAAGATCCCAGACACAGTCGTCACGGCCATGTCCAGGCACTCGGCGATCTCCGCGCCAGTCATCCGGAGGCCCCTGAGTGCCGCGATCACCTGAACACGCTGATCGGGCGTACGAGAGGGAGAGCTCTTTGGTGTCGAGGGGCGATCAAGCAGCCCCTGCTCGCCTTCGGAGCGGAAGCGAGCGAGCCACTTGCAGGCCGTGCGGTCGCTGACTCCGACAGCCTCCGCCGCCTGCGCCGAGCGACCAACCCTGCCCTGAGCACTCGATCGACAAGCAGCTCGCGCCCCTTGACGCTGAGGCGAGCGTTAGCGTGCAGCTTCATCCGGTGTCCTCCTTGGTACTGGGTGGCTTGACACCCCCAGCCTCCAAGGAGGCCCGGATGAACAACGTCCTCAGGTTCTACACCTAGGCGTGACCTTCACCCGGCAGCCGTTCCGGCGGGAGCACCCGCAGGGCGGCGGCCGGGGACGGCGTAACTTCGATCGTGAAGGGGGCGCTCGCCATGCCCTCGTTCGCCGGGTCGCCGGGAACCTTGATCCGCAGGATCTGCTTGCCCATGCCGAAGAACGCGTGGGTGATCGAGTAGGTGCCGCTGCCGCCCGGGCCGGCCGTGAGCGTGCCCAGGTCGACCACGTGGTAGCCGCCGCCGTTGGCGTTCTGGCGCTCGAGGTAGACGACGTGGCCTTCGCGGAAGGGCGTCACCGTGCCGGCGAAGGTCAGCGTCTGGCCGGCCTGCACGGTGCCGGCCGAGACACCCGCCGTGAGGACGTATTTGACGCCCTCGAACAGGACCGCCGAGTGGCGCCCGCCGCCGAGCACCTTGTAGGCGGTGTTCTCCTGGGGGGCCTGGGTGAAGCTGTACTGGCCGGCCTGGTTGGCGGTGGTCGTGGCCACGGTCGCGAACTGGCCCTGTTTGCTGCGCGCCTGCAGGGTGATGGTCTGGCCGCCGCCGCCCGCGAGGACCCCGTGGAGGGTGACCGTCTGGGCGAACAGGATCGGGTCACTGGAGGCCCCTGAACCGGTCGCCAGGAGGGTCAGCAATGGGTTCTCGCGCTGGCTGATCACGTACGACAGGGGCGTCGAGGCGCCGAAGGCCGAGAAACGCCGGTGGGGGCGCACCACGACCCGGATGTTGGCCTCCCCGGGGATCTTGAAGGCGTGTACGAAGGAGTATTCGCCCTGCGGGCCGACGACCCCGCGCTGGATCGCGTGCCATTCTTCGACCGCCACCGCCTGCTCGCGCTGGAGCACCACTTCGGCACCCGCGTCGTTGGGGCTGACGGCGCCGCTGAAGGTGACCCGGCTGGTGACGCCGGTGAGCAAAGCC
The DNA here is from genome assembly GCA_963742395.1 of uncultured Solirubrobacteraceae bacterium. Taxonomy (GTDB): domain Bacteria; phylum Actinomycetota; class Thermoleophilia; order Solirubrobacterales; family Solirubrobacteraceae; genus Palsa-744. The sequence continues at coordinate 17,874 of CAVUME010000013.1, forward strand.
TTGGTTTCTTCGGGCCCGTGGATCGTCACCTCGGGGGCGACTTTGACGGCCTTCGTGGGGCTGGTCGCGCCCACGGCGGTGACGTAGTAGAGCGTGTCGGTGCTCGGCGCCGGCGCAACCAGCGTGAAGTACCCGCCGGTGTCCGTCGTGGTCGTGCCGAGCGCCTGGTTGGCCTGTCCGATCGAGTGGCCGAAGAGCGTGACCGTCTGGGATGCCGCCGAGGCGCCGGGGCAATGGAGCCGGCCGAAGACCTGCGGCGCTTCACCCGCCGTGAGCGTCCGTGGCTCGGCGTTGAGGCTCAGCTTGCAGCCCGTCGGGGAGACGGTTCGCGGGTGGCGTTTTTCGATCCGTTGCCTTCTTTCCGCGAGGCGCCGGCCAGAGTGGCCGCGTGCGCCGGCCAGAGCCGGGATGGAGAGGCCGACGAGCATCGTTAGGGCCGTGAGCGCCACGGCCAGCTTTCTGACGGTCATTTCAGTGCTTCTCCTTTTCCGCGACTCCTGATCCCCCCGTGGCCGCATGCTCGCAGGCCGGGGGCGGACAACTAGCCCGGTAACCCCTCCGCCGTGACATCGATGCGGTTCCCAAAAGCCGATTTGGACCTAAAGAGGCCATCGTGGTTTTCGAGGTTTGGAGGGGGCGCTGTTCGGGTATCGCATGCGAAAGTCATCCGTAAGCGAGAACGAACGGGGCACGGGGAGCAGATGCAGGTAGCGGGGAGGAGCGGGCTGGAGATCGTGGTCGTTCTGCGCCGGGCGCTCGTTGCTGCGGCGCTCGTCTCTGTCGCCATCGCGGTCCTGCTCGTGCCGGCCCTGGCGCGTGCCGAAGCGCCGCCGCGCCATCACGCACCACCCAAGATCACCGGTCCCCTCGAAGCCGGACGCCTGTTGAGCGCCAGCGAAGGGAAGTGGAAGTCCGCCACCAAACCGAGCTTCTCCTACCAGTGGGAGCTCTGCGAACCCAAACACGGCCCGTGCAGCCTGATCTCCCGGTGCGGACGGCTCGACCTACCGGACCAACGGCGAACAGGCCGGCAGGCGTCTGAGGGCGATCGTGACGGCCACCACACCCGGCGGGACCGCGTCGGTCACCTCGCGTCCGAGTAAGAAGATCGTGCCGGGATCGCCCCTCGAGATCGAACCCCCCGCGGTCGAAGGAGACCTCAAGGAAGGTGCCAAGCTGCTCGCCAATCCCGGTACCTGGGCCGGCTCGGCGCCGATCACCTACCACTACCAGTGGGAACGCTGCGGCGCCCTGACGGCGGTCTGCGAAGTGATCTCCGGGGCCACGGCCGCCACCTACACGCTGGAAGCCGCCGACGTGGCCAGCTCGCTGGTCGTCAAGGTGCTCGCCTCCAACTCCGTCGGCACGGCAACCGCCAGCTCCCCTGAAACCTCGGTGGTCGGAGCGCTGCTGCCGGTCAATCTCGGGCTCCCCTCGATCCTGGGTCTGCTCCGGGAAGGGCAGCTGCTGAGCGCCGAACCGGGCTCGTGGTCGGGCAGCGAACCGATCAGCTACGCGTATCAGTGGCTGGCGTGCAACGCGGCCGGTGAATCGTGCACTGAAATCTCCGAAGCGACCGGGCCCACCCTGAAACTGCTCTCGGGGTTGATCGGGGAGACGGTCGAGGTCGTCGTCACCGCCACCAACGGCGCGGGCTCGACGTCCGCTACGAGCTCACCGACCAGCATCGTCGAAGGACTGCTGCCGTCGACCTCCGGTCTTCCGACGATCCTCGGAAGCCTCCTGGAAGGCCAGCTGTTGAGCGCCGAACCGGGGTCGTGGAGCGGCACCGAACCGATCAGCTATGCGTACCAGTGGCTGTCGTGCAACGCGGCGGGTGAATCGTGTACTGAAATCTCGAAAGCCACAGCCTCGACGTTGAAACTTGTGTCCGGGTTGATCGGGGACACGGTTGAGGTCGTGGTGACGGCGACGAACGTGGCCGGCTCGCATTCGGTGACGAGCTCTCCGACCGGCCTGGTGAACGGGATCCTGCCGTCGAACACGGGTGCCGCCCCGGCGGTTCTGGGGAGTCTCGTGGAAGGGCAGACGTTGAACGCCAGCCCGGGTTCCTGGAGCGGCACCGAACCGATCACGTACGGCTATCAATGGCTGTCGTGCAACGCGGCGGGTGAATCGTGCACCGAAATCTCGAAAGCCACGGGCTCTACCTTGAAATTGGTGTCGGGTCTGATCGGGGACACGGTTGAGGTTGTCGTGACGGCGACCAACGTGGCCGGCTTGCACTCGGTGACGAGTTCTCCGACCGGCCTGGTGAGCGGGATCCTGCCGTCGAACACGGGTGCCGCCCCGGCGGTGCTGGGGAGCCTCGTGGAAGGGCAGACGTTGAGCGCCAGCCCGGGTTCCTGGAGCGGCACCGAACCGATCACGTACGGCTATCAATGGCTGTCGTGCAACGCGGCGGGTGAATCGTGTACCGAAATCTCCAAAGCCACGGCTTCGACGTTGAAACTTGTGTCCGGGTTGATCGGGGACACGGTTGAGGTCGTGGTGACGGCGACGAACGTCGCCGGCTCGCACTCGGCCACGAGCTCGCCCAGCGGCAAGATCGCGGGCATCGTGCCCGCCAACGAAGTCCTGCCGTCGATCACCGGGAGCCTCCTCAGCGGGCAGCTGCTGAGCGCCCATCCGGGCTCGTGGTCCGGGACCGAACCGATCACCTACAGCTACCAGTGGCAGCTCTGCAGCGCGCTCGGGAAAGGGTGCGCGAACATCGGCGAAGCGACGGGCTCGACGTTCAAACTCGTTGGTCTCGACGTCGGGCTGACGCTCGATGTCGTGGCGACGGCGAAAAACGTCGCCGGCTCGACCTCTGCCACCAGTCCGGTTACCGGGCTGATCGGGCTGTAGGCGGGCGCAGCCTTCCCATCGGGCAACGCCGTCTCGACCGGCGCGGGGCCCGAGGATGGCCAGCGTGCTGTGTGGCTAGCGCACGCCGCTGGGGCCGCGGTGGCCGGCGGCCGCGAGGCACAGCGCCAGCACCAGCAGCGCGACCATCAGCCAGAGCCCGGCGATCGCGACGAGCGTCATGCGTGGCCCAGCGAACGCACGAAGGAGGCCTGGCGGGCCAGGTCGTACCTGGCCCGCCAGGAGCGATGGAGATCCCGGGGGTGACCCGTAAGCCGCTCCCGGGAGGAGGGATGGGATGAATCGGAATGAGTGTGCGCAGCGGCCCCGCCCTGCGTGCCCGCGAGGGCCCGCGTGACTCGAGGGGGCTTGGAGTCGAGGGGGTGTGCGAGACCGCTGCTCATCACTCGGGACAAAGACTATCAAATTTATGAGGATTGTCAACCTGTCGATCCTATCGGGCCCCCGTGGCCGCGACAGCAGGCGCAAATTGCGCCGAATTACCGGCGCAATGGCCCCGCAGGGTCGCTTCGCTAGCGCCCGGAGGATCCCAGCGACAGCTGCGTCAGCGACGCTGCGCCGTCGATCACGATCGACTGGCCCGTGATCTGGGCGGCCTCCTCGCGGGCCAGGAACGCCGTCGCGGCGGCGATCTCGGCCGGCTCCACGGGCCGCCCGCTGGGGAGCGCGGAGAGCGCTCGCTGGCGCACCTCCTCGGGCATCGCGAGCACCTGCTCGGTGGCCACGAGGCCGGGGAGGATGGCGTTGGCCGTGATCCCGAAGGCCGCGTTCTCGCCCGCGATCGTCTTGACCAGCCCGAGTTGACCGGCCTTGGAGGCGGCGTAGGCCACCTGCCCGGGGAGGCCCCCCACGGCGGCGGCGCTCGAGATCACCACGATGCGCCCGTAGCGGCGCTCGCGCATGCCGCCCAGGCACGCCTGGACCGTGCGGAAGCAGCCGGTGAGGTTGACGTCGATGTCACGCTGCCACTGCTCGAGGGTCATGCGGTGGGAGGGGGCGATCGTGGTCGTGAGGCCGGCGTTGGCCACGCACACGTCGATGTCGCCGAGCTCGGGGAACTCGTCGTGGGCGACGTCGAGCTTCAGGTCAGATCCCTCGCGCAGGTCGAGCGTGAGGACCTCGAAACCGTCCGTCCGCAGTCGCTGCACGATCGCCGCGCCGATCCCGCGCCCGGCGCCGGTCACCAACGCTCTGCGTCGCTCGGTCAAACTGTTGCTCCGCTGGCTGTGGCCCCGCTCATCATCGAAGGAGGAAACGATGACAGAACGCTGGTTCTCCGAAGAGGAGCTCGAGCAGCTCTCCCGCCCGACGATGGACCGCGCCGTCGAAGCGATCGACGCCGGCGACCTCGAGACGGCCAGGCGGCTGTGCACGGAGATGAAGCACGAGTGGCAGATGCTCCACGACCTGATGGCCGCGGGCGTGCTCGACCTCGTCTCGTTCATCCAGCAGCGAGCTCGGCGAGGACGCCGTCGGTCGGGCCTGGGAGGCGAGCATGAACCGCGGCTGGCGCCGCCACCACGACGCCATCGGGGCGCTGGACCGTCGCGAGCTCGTGGGGCTGCTGGCGGCGACCTGGCGGGCGCACTCGTGCTCGGGCGTGGGTCCCAACCCGGGCGCCTTCCAGCTCAGCGAGGACGACGAGAAGGTCACCTTCACGATGAACCCGTGCGGGTCGGGCCAGCGGCTGGTGCGAAACGGTGCCTACGAGGGGCTCCCCGACGGTGGGCGCACGCGCGAGGCCCACGATTGGTCCTTCGAGCGCAAGGACTTCCCCCTGTACTGCACCCACTGCAGCTTCATGAACGAGTCGCTGCCGATCCAGTGGTCGGGCTACCCGCTGTACCCCTGCGACCCCCCGGGCGACTACTCCAAGGACCCCTGCACGTGGTACTGGTACAAGGACCCGCAGGACATCCCCGAGCGCCACTACGCGCGCTACGGGGCCGTGAAGCCTGGGCGTGGAGCCGGCTGAGCCGCTACGGCTCGATCACGTTGGCCGGGTTGGGCTGCTCGGAGCGAGGGGCCTGGCTGTAGTCGCCGAAGGGTCCGTCGCGCCCGGCGATGGCCCGCTCGACGCCCTCCTGTTCGGCGGTCCGCACGAACTCCAGGCCCTCGGGGATGTTGCGCATCAGGCCGTCGAGGATCGGCCCGATCAGCTGGGTGCTGGCCAGTCCCATGTTCTCGTAGGCCTGGTTGACGATCAGCTTCATCGCCGCCAGCTGCCCCGGGGGCAGGCCCGCGAGCTGCTCGGCCTGGCGCGCCACCGTCTGCTCGAGTTCCGCGAACGGGACGGCCTTGTTGATGAGCCCGATCTCGGCCGCCTCTCGGCCTGACAGCGGCTTGCCGGTGAGCGCGTACTCCTTGGCCTTCGTGAGGCCGAGCCGGTAGAGCCACATCCCGCTCAGGTAGCAGCCCCAGGCGCGCGAGTAGGGCGTGCCGATGCGCGCGTCATCACTGGCGATGACGAGGTCCCCACACAGCGCCATGTCGCTCCCGCCGCCCACGCACCACCCGTGCACCTGGACGATCACCGGCTTCGGTGCGCGCCACAGGCTCATGAACTTCGGCACCGGGCCGAGGCTGGCGGTGGTGGCCCCGATGAAGTCCTTGCCGGGGTCCCAGCGGCCGTCGGTGGTGAGCATCTCATCCCAGTGGTGAAAGCCCTCCCCGAAATCGAAGCCGGCACAGAAGGCGCGCCCGGCACCCCGCAGGACGATCACCCTCACCCGCTCGTCGGCGACCGCCTGCTCGACCGCTTCCTGGAGCTCGTCTGGCATCGGCGGCACGATCGTGTTGAGGCGCTCGGGGCGGTTGAAGGTGATCCTCGCGACCCGGTCGTTGCGCTCGTAGATCAGCGTCTGGAACGACATCGCCCGCGATGCTATTGCTCGGGCGCGTCCGGTGGGCGCCTGTCAGGCCCGTCCGGTGAGCGCGTCGAGCCGCCCCGCCAGGCGCGAGGGTCGCCCGCTGCGGCGCTCCGCCCGGTCCGCCATCCGGTAGAGCGCGTAGGCGCCCGTGATACCGGTCCAGCGCAGCGGCTCGGGCTCCCAGGAGCGCGCGCATGCGCCCGACCCACGGCAGCCTCGTCAGCTCGCTGTCCTCGCCGATCAGCAGGTCGCGGAGCGTGCGCCCGGCGAGGTTCGAGGCCGCGACTCCCTCGCCGACGTAGCCGCCCGCCCAGGCGAGCCCGCTGCCCGCGGTCGGCTCCCACCGACACGCACCAGTCGCGCGCCACGCCGAGCACTCCCGACCAGGCGTGCGCGAGCGCGGACCTCGCCGGCCGGGCCGGGAACAGTCGGCGAGCTTGGCGCGCAGGGCTGTGACGGTGCGCGACGCGGTCTCGCCCTCGCCGTCGGTGCGCGAGCCGAAGCGGTAGGGCACGCCCCGACCCCCGATCGCGATCCGCCCGTCGGCGGTGCGCTGCAGGTACACGTACACGTGGGCCTCGTCGGCCATCAGCTCCTGCCCGGACCAGCCGATCTGCGACCACGCCTCGGCCGTCAGCGGCTCGGTGACGATCATCGAGCTGTTGATCGGCGCCAGCGCCCGACGCTCGCCCCCGAGCGAGGCCGTGTAGCCCTCGGTCGCCCGCACCACCCACCGCGCCGACACCGGACCCGCGGGCGTGAGTGCGCGGCCGGGCGTGATCGAGGACACGGGCGTGTGCTCGTAGATGCGCACCCCGAGGGACTCGACCACCCCGGCCAGCCCACGCAGCAGCTTCAGCGGGATGCACCCTCGCGACGTGCGGCGTGAAGGTCGCCGCGCGGGCGCCCCGCGACGTGCACCCGCTCGCCCAGCTCCGCCGCCGACAGCCGCTGCAGGTCCTCCTCGCCGATGCCCCGGGCGCGGGCCGCCGCCAGGAGCTCGCGCTGGCGGGCTGCCTGAGCGCTGCCGATCGCCACGCCGAGCTGGCCGCTCTTGAGGTAGTCGGCCTCGCAGGTCGTGCTCGCGCAGGAACGATCGCCACCTCATCGACGGTGGCGAACATCTCCCGCTGCAACGCCCCCAGCGCTCCCCGGGCGGCCCGCTGTTCGTAGCGCCGGGGCGCCCCGGCGAAGAATCCCGACACCCAGCCGCCGTTGCGTCCGGACGCTCCGTAAGCCGGCGACCTCGCGCTCGAGCACGGCGATCTGCAGCGTGCGGCTGCGGCCCGCTTGAGGTAGTAGGCGCACCACAGCCCGGTGTAGCCGGCTCCCACGATCGCCACGTCGAGCTCGAGCGGCTCACGCAGCGGCTCCCGTGCCGCCGGCGGGTCCCCGAGTGAGCGCCACCAGAAACCGAGCTTCGCCGAGTGCACGGCCGCGAGCGTAGCCCCCCGGAGTGGGGATATGATCGCGACAGGCGGCACAACCGCCCACCGGCAACACCGCAGAGCATCACTGGCCAGGCGAGATCGGGGAGGAGCACAACCATGGAGGCGGCAGTCACGCAGGGGGGCAAGGCGCGGGCGGCGGCGGAAGCGCCGACCCTCGCACACGCGTTTCGCATCACCGCGGCCGAACGGGCCGATCAGGTCGCGATCCGCACCAAGGGGGACGCCTTCTCGATCACGTGGGGACAGCTGCGCGAGCGCGTGGACGCGCTCGCCGGGGGGCTCGCCGGGCTCGGCCTGAAGCGCGGCGACACGCTCGCCCTGATGCTCTCCAACAGGCCGGAGTTCCACCTCTGCGACCTCGCCGGGATGATGCTCGGAGCGACCCCCTTCTCGATCTACAACACCTACACGGCCGAGCAGATCGAGTACCTCGTCAAGGACGCCGGAGCGAGGATCCTGATCTGCGAGCAGGCCTACCTGCCGCAGGTGCTCGAGGCCCGCTCGAGCCTGCCCGACCTCGAGCACGTGGTCGTCGTCGACGGCGAGGCGCCCGCGGGCACCCTTGCCCTGTCCGAGGTCGAGGGCTCCAACCCGGACTTCGACGTCGAGGCCCGTGTGGCCGAACTTCAGGGGACCGACCTGTTGACCCTGATCTACACCTCCGGCACGACCGGGCCCCCAAAGGGCGTCCAGCTGATCCATCGCAACCTGCTGGCGGCGATCGAGGGCCTCGACGAGCTGATCGACTTCCCCGAAGACGGCCGCGTGATCTCCTGGCTGCCGAGCGCCCACGTGGCCGAGCGCAACGCCCACCACTATCTGCCGATCGTCTTCGGCCTGCAGATCACCTGCTGCGACGACCCCCGCCAGGTGCTCTCCTACCTGCCCGAAGTGCGGCCCAGCTGGTTCTTCGCCGTGCCCAGGATCTGGGAGAAGCTGAAGGCGGGGCTCGAGACGATGATCGCCGGCCAGCCTGAGGAGGAGGGGGCCAGGATGCGCTCTGCGATCGACGCCGGGATCAGGAAGGTCCGTCTCGAACAGGCGGGCGAGGAGGTACCCGCGGAGCTCGCCGAGGAGGTCGCCCGTGCGGAGGAGGAGGTCTTCGCGGGCCTGCGCGCGATGCTCGGGCTCGACCAGGTCGAGGCCATCAACGTCGGCGCGGCGCCCACCCCGGTCGAAGTGCTGGAGTTCTTCCACGCCATCGGCCTGCCGCTGGCCGAGCTGTGGGGCATGAGCGAGACGTGCGGCGCCGGGACCGTCAACCCGAAAGACAAGATCCGGATCGGCACCGTCGGGCCGCCGGCGCCGGGCGTTCAGATCAAGCTGGACAGCGACGGCGAGGTGCTGGTGAAGTCGGACGTCGTGATGGTCGGCTACCGCAACCTCCCCGAGAAGACCAGCGAGACCTTCACCGAGGACGGCTGGCTGCGGACCGGGGACATCGGCGAGTTCGACAAGGAGGGATACCTGAAGATCGTCGACCGCAAGAAGGAGTTGATCATCAGCGCGGCGGGCAAGAACATGTCGCCCGCGAACATCGAGGCGACGCTGAAGACGGCCTCGCCGCTGATCGGGCAGGCCTGCACGATCGGCGACGCCCGCGCCTACAACACGGCCCTGATCGTGCTCGACGCCGACTTCGCGCCGGTGTGGGCGGCCAAACAGGGGATCGAGGACACCGACCTGGCAGCGCTCGCCCGCGACGAGCAAATGCTGGCCGCCGTCCAGGAGGGCGTCGACGCAGCCAACGCGAAGCTCGCGAAAGTGGAACAGGTCAAGCGCTTCACGGTCATCGAGGGCGACTGGCTGCCGGGCGGGGACGAGCTGACCCCGACGATGAAGCTCAAGCGCAAGCCGATCGCCGAGAAGTACACGGGCGAGATCGAGGGGATGTACCCGGGCTCCTAGAGGGGCCCCGCCCAGCCTTCAGCCGAGGGGCCGCCGGGCGTCGGCTCCTCGCTGCTGGGCATCGGCATCGGCATCGGCCTCGCCTTCGCGGCGATCGGCAACCTGATCGTGCAGGCCGTGCCGGCCAACCAGACGGGCGTGGGCCAGCGGCCTGAACGCGGACCTGCGGACGCTCGCGATCAGCGCCGCGGCTTAGGAGCGGGCCCCCCCTCGGGGGTGGCCCGCTCCCCGCCTACTGCCTCGCTACTGCAGTTTCGATTTGCCGGTGACTTCGTTGGGTTTGTCGGTGACGGTGCCGCTGTTGCGAAGTACCGTCAGCGTGCCGGCGACTTTGTTGTTGGTGACGGTGGCGCCGGCCATGTTGCTCGTCACCGACAGCGAGCCGCCGAACGTGTTGCCCACGACGGTCACGCTCCCCGCGTTGGCGGAGATCTTGGCGGTGGCACCGATGCTGTTGGCGGTGCATTCGGGGGTGCCGTCGCCGATCACAAGCGCGCCGGCCGAGCCGGCGACCTTCAGCGCTTTCGCGATGCTCGAGCCGCAGATGCGCACCAGCGCTGGTTTGCTGGCGTCCAGTCCGCCCGACAGGGTCGCGCCCTCGACGTCCAGGGCGCCGCCCGGCCGGACGTCGACCGTGCCTTTCACTTTCGCGCCCGATCCGAGCTTGACGGCTTCACCGCTGCGCACCAGCAGCTTGCCGTTGACGGGCCCGTTGATGACCGTGTAGTAGCCCACGAACGTCGAGCACGACTTGGTCACTTCGGTGCCCACGTTGGAGACCGCGGTTGCGGTCACCGTCTTCAGGCCCGAGGTGCTGGTGTTGATCGGCACGGTGCCGCTCGGGTTCGTTTTCAGGCCCGAGTAGGCGTCGGAGGCCGTGATCGTGGCGTTCACGCCACTGGCCCCGATCGCCACCATCGCCGGACACGTGACTTCGAGGTTCGGCGGGGTGGACTCGACGTGCACCGTCAGACAGCCTTCGGAGGATTCGTTGCCGACGTTGTCGGCGACCTTGCCGCAGGCTTTGTGGGAGCCGCTTTCGGTGAACGTCTGCGGCGCCGGGATCGACGCCGGGTTGACGCCCGTGCCGAGGCTGCCGTCGATCAGCGCCGGATCCCCGTTGGAGGCGAACGACACTTCGACGGTGTTCTTGTACCAGCCACCGCCACCGGCGAATTCAACCGGCCGGTCGGCGCTCGCCGTTGGCGCCAGCGGTGGGGTCTTGTCGACCTTGATCGCCGCCGATTCGGGTGAGAATGCAGTCGTCAGGGAGTTGCCTTCGTCGTGCCCCTGCACGCGGTAGATCCACGTGCCCTCGTTCTCGCCACCGCCCGTGAAGGCGAATTCGAGCGCTTCGATGCCGGTCGCCACGTTGCTCCAGCTCGACCCTTCGGCGTTGTGGTGCTGCAGCGTGTAGCTGAGCCCGAAGTACTGCAGCGGGTTCGCCCCGGTCCACGCCAGCGTGAACACGCCGCTGGCGTTGGGGTTGGACCCGGCGCTGAGCGTCGGGGCTCCGGGGGTCGGGTATTCGACCTCCGTCGAGCATTCCTGGGTCGTTTCGTGGCCGACGTTGTCGGTGGCCGTCGTGCTGACGGTCTTTTTGCCGGCGCTGGTCGTGTCGATCGGGATCGACCCGCTCGACGCGCTCGCGAGCCCCGACTGTTCGTCGGAGGCGGTGAAGCTCGCCGACACGCTTTCGCCCACCAGCGCCGTGACCGGGCAGCTCAGTTCGAGCGTCGGCGCGGTCGCGTCGACCTGCACGGTCTCACAGCCGGGCGAGGATTCGTTGCCGACTTTGTCCTTCTCGTTACCGCAGGCTTCGTGTGAGCCGCTCGTGCTGAACGTCTGAGCGGCCGGGATCGACGTCGGGTCGACGCCGCTGCCGGCGCTCCCGTCCGCCGTCAGGTTGGGGTCTCCGCCGGAGGCGAAGGACACTTCCACGGTGTCCTTGAACCAACCGCCGCCGCCCGCGAAGTCGGGTGCGCGGTCGGCGCTCGGGACCGGCGGGTTGGGCGGCGACTTGTCGACCTTGATCGCTTCGGATTCGCCGGACGGTTCGCTTTCGCTGCTTTCGTTGCTCTCCGTCACGCGGTAGTTCCAGGTCCCTTCACCCTCCGGGCTGATGAGCGTGAACGTGTATGAGGGGCTCGTGAGCCCGCTCGCCACCGTGCTCCAGCCGCCGGACGCGTTCTTGTGCTGGAGCGTGTATGTGGGCTGGGTCGCCGCCTGGGTGGCTTCCCATGTCAGCGTGAACTGCCCGCTGTTGTTCGGGTTGGTGCCGCCCGAGAACACCGGCGCGGTCGGCGCTGCCGGGATCACGTTGCGCGCCAGCGTGTAGCCCGGCGGCAGGAAGTGCGGCTGCGGGGTTTTCACCATCCCTTCGGCGCTGCCCGGTGGATCGGCCGTCGGCACGCGCAGTTCGAGGTTCTTGACCTGCACCGAGTGCGGCGAGGAGGAGTTGCGCACGTAGCATTGGGGAATAACCGTCGTGGGGATGTTCGGGCACGAGGGTTGGTCGGCGACCATCAGCTCGAGCTTGACCACGTGCCCGGCGAGGACTTTCCAGGCCTGCGGGTGCAGCTGGAAGGTCTGCTTGGTGAAGCCTTCGCCGACGTTCAGCGGCCGGTAGGCCTGGCGGCCGATCAGCTGCTCCGTTTTCGCCGTTTCGTTTTCGTCATACAGTCGGGCGATCACCTGGTCGTTGGCGCCGGGCGTCGAGAATTCGGCGATCACCGTTGACGAGCCGGCGATCGTGTACCCGCTCGCGGGTGCTGCCGGCATGGTGTACTCGGCCGCTGAGGCGGTTGTTGGCCGAGGCCTGCGTCGTGCAGATCGTCTGTACCGCCATGGGGTCGCAAACGGGCTCCCCGACGCGGAGCCGGGCGCCTGGATCGTCTGTTCGGCCGCGCTCGAGAATTGGATTTCCCCTGGTGCGAGGCTCGCCCAGTTGGACGCTTTGATATTCGGTACCCGAGCCGCCGGCGGTCTGCGGGACAGAAGCCCGTGATCGCGGTCACGCCGCCTTTCGCGCCGGCCGGTTCGGAGCCTTCGCCTTTGAGGAAGTAGGCGAACCATTCGTTCTGGGCCGCTTGGAACTTGGCCGTGTCACTCGTCGAGAGCGTCGCGGCCGAGCGCGGGTTGTGGCCGAGGTCGAGGTCGAACAGCTTCATCGCCTCGTTCGGGTAGGCGGCGCGGACCTTGTTGTAGTACTTGACGGTTTCGTCTACCGGGAAGAGGTCGTCGTTCCAGCCGTTCTCCATGATCGACGGCGCCGGCGCCTCCGAGAGGTTGGCGTAGTAGGGGCTGTGGAACGGCAGCTGTTCTTCCTGCTGTTTGGCGAGCGGTTCGCCGTCGTAGGGGCCGCCTTTGATGTTGAAGTTGTGCCAGCCCGTGAGGTTCGCTTCGGGGTCGGCTTCGGGGCCGTAGATAGCCTTGGAGAGGCCCGTGGAGTACAGGCCTCCAGACCACTCGGCCTTTTCGATGCCGTAGCGGTGGTTGCCCAGCATCCCGCTGTAGGGCGCGTTGGCGACGTAGTCGAGGGTGCTTCCGTTCGGCTGCAGCGCCTGCGAGAGGTCCGTCCACGGGAATTCGGGCGCCGTGGCCGCGATTTTCATCGGTTTGCCGAGCGGGCTTTCCCACGGGACCAGTTCGTGGTTGGGTAGTTCGATGCGGTCCTTCAGGGCGCCCAGCTGCAGCGACATGCCGCCGCCGTAACTTCCGCCGTTCGCACCGATGTGCTGCGGGTCGATCACCCCTTCGTCGGCGATAATGCCGAGCAGCGTCTGCGCGTCGCGCACTTCGTAGGCGCGCGACATCAGGTGTATGTACCCCTTCTGGCAGGGGGCAGTCTTTTCCGTGTTGACGGGGCTCGAGGGGTTGCCGCAGGAGGAGCCCCAGCCGCGGTCGGTGATGCTGAAGACGGCGTAGCCTTTTAGAAGAAAGCGCTGCGCTGTCGCGCTTGAGGGCGTGATCTTGCTGCCACCCCAGCCGTGGTAGATGCCGACGACCGGGTAGTTGTTGTCGGAGCCGGTGGCGGGGGGAAATGCCACGGCCACGTCGATCGGGGTGCCGTCGAAGCTGGGGACGGTCGTGCCGGCGCTGTTGCCGCACCAGCGTTGCCCTTTTGTCGTGGGTTCGGTCTGTTCGGTGCAGGCCACCGAGCCTCCGAAGACCGAGCTGATCGTGGCGTTTGCAGCCGCGGGGGTGAGCAGGGCCGCCAAGAACGCCACGGCGAGGATCGTCCGGCCACGACTGATTGTGAACCCGACCATTCGACCGAGCATCCCTGTCCTCAGCATCCCCACTCCTTTGTATCGAGTAATAGTGCGCGCAGTGCGCGCGGTCCAGCTCGCGTGAGGCCGTGCAAAACCCCGCGAAGATACCCCCAGCGCGCTTGCCTTCCCAGCTTCCCTAGCCCTATCCGAACACCAGCGCCGTGTCAACCCCTGTCGCCCGCGCTTAGGTGCTATTTGCGTTGCGTGGCCGAGGTGGTTGCATCTGGGCGCGCGTGTTCACGGGAATCGGCGTCCGCGGTGGATGGGACGCGCTGGTGATCTGAAAGGGTTGCGGAATGAGACAGCGGGTCTCGGTGATCACGCTCGGGGTCGGGGACCTGACTCGCGCCCGGACCTTCTACGGGGCTATGGGCTGGCACACAAACGCCGGGCCGCAGGACGATGTCGTGTTCTTCCAGGCCGGCGACATGGTGCTCGCCTTGTGGGATCGCTCACGCCTGGCCGAGGACAGCTGTGTGGGCGACAGCGGCGGCTGGGGCGGTGTGACGCTGGCCCTGAACGTGGAGAGCCCGGAGGAGGTGAACGCGATCATCGAGCAGGCTCGTCTGGCGGGTGCGACGATCGGCCGGGAGGGGGCGGAGACCTTCTGGGGCGGCTACAGCGGCGTGTTCGTCGACCCCGACGGTCATCCGTGGGAGGTCGCCCACAACCCCCACTGGTCGCTTGGGCCCGACGGTGAGGTCCGTCTCGGCGCGTGAGCAATGCGGGCCGTGGATGGATCGGCGGCCGGTTTCGAGCGAGCCTCTCGGTCGGACGAACGGCCCGATTCGACTAGTGAGGGGGCCAGGATGGGCCGGTGCCGAGGCACTCGTCAGAAGGTTCTTCGAGGACTCCGTGTACCAGGACTCGCTCGACGGCCGCTGGGGCGTACAGGAGATCTTCTCCGCCGGCGACGGGGTCGTGGCTCGCTGGGTGGGTAGCGGAACACACCAGGCCGAGCTGATGGGCGTCCCTCCCACCGGCAAGAAGATCGAGGGGGAGGCGATCTCGGTGTTCCGCATCGAGGACGGGAAGATCGGCGAGAAGTGGACGGTGTGGGATGCGCTCGGCCTGTTGCAGCAGGTCGAGGCCGTGCCGGCGCCCGCCTGACCGCCCCTCGAGCGGGTCAACGGCCTCGCAGGCTCGCGGCCCGTGATTGACCGCAATTCGCGCAATGATCTTCTTGGACCATGGCGCAAACGGCTGCCCTCTGCCCGAGCTGTCAGGCCCCCAATCCAGAGGGGGCCGCCTTCTGCATGGCGTGTGGCAGTGCCCTGACCGCGAGCTGCCCCTCCTGCGGCACCCAGGCCCCGGCCGGGGCCCGCTTCTGCATGGCGTGCGGGACGGCACTCGCGGGGCCTCTGGGGGCGCGGTCTCCCAACCGCCTCCCCCACCAGCGAGGAGCGGCGCACGGTGACGGTCCTGTTCGCCGACCTCTCCGGCTACACCTCGGTCGCCGAGCGTCTGGACCACGAGACCGTGAAGATGCTGATCGAGCGCTGTCTGAACCGCTTCGCCGAGGAGGTGGAGCGCTTCGGCGGGCGCGTGGACAAGTTCATCGGCGACAACGTGATGGCCGTCTTCGGCGCTCCGGTGGCACACGAGGACGACCCCGAGCGGGCGGTGCGGGCGGCCTTCGGGATGCACGCCGCGATGGTCGAGCTGAACGGCGACATCAAGACCCAGTTCGGCTTCGACCTCGCGCTGCGGGTGGGCGTCAACACCGGGCGAGGTGCTCGCCGGCCGCGTCGGGGACTCCTACACGGTGCTCGGCGACGCCGTCAACGTGGCCGCCCGCCTGCAGTCGGCGGCGCCGGTGGGCGGGACGCTCGTGGGCGAGCGCACCCAGCGGCTGACCGCGAAGGTCATCGACTACCACGAGCTCGAGCCGCTGGAGCTGAAGGGCAAGGCCGAGCGGGTCGCCGCCTGGGAGGCCGCTGTCGATCGGCACGATCGAGGAGGGCGCCGGCCCGGCGATGCGCTCCTCGGCGCCGCTGATCGGCCGCGACGAGGAGCTCGGCCGCCTGCAGGGCCTGCTCGAACGGGTCGCGCGTGAGCACGCCCCGCACCTGGTGACGATCGTGGGCCAGGCGGGGGTGGGCAAGTCGCGCCTGCTGGCCGAGCTCGAAGGGACGCTCGGCGGTGACGGCACCAGCACGCAGGCTGCTGCGGGGACGCTGCCTGGCGTTCGGCCAGGGCGTCGTGTACTGGCCCCTGATCGAGATGATCCGCAGCGAGTGCGGGATCGCCGAAGGGGACGATCCGGCGACCGTCCGTGAGCGCCTGAACGAGCGGCTGCTGCCGCTGCTGAGCGAGCACGAGGAGGCCGACCAGGCGGAGCGACGGATCGCGCCGATCGCGCGCCTGCTCGGCGCCGCCGGTTCCTCGCGCGAGCCGCTCGCCGACCAGCAGGAACAGCAGGACGCGCGCGAGAGCTTCTTCGGGGCGGTGCGCGTGGTGATGGAGGCGCTGGCCGCGCAGGGAGCGCTGGTGCTCGTCCTGGGAGGACATCCACTGGGCCGACGAGGGCACGCTCGACCTGATCGACTACCTGTCCCGCTGGCTGCGGGCACCGGTGCTGCAGGTGTGCCTGGCGCGGGACGAGCTGCTCGGGCGCCGGCCCGGCTGGAGCACGATGCGCCGCACGGCCACGGTCACGTTCCTGGAACCGCTGCCGCCGGAGGACGCCCAGGCGCTGATCCGCGAGCTGCTGCGGGCCTCGGGCGCGATCAGCGAGCAGGCGGACGCGCTCGCCGAGCGCTGCGGAGGCAACCCCCTGTTCGCCGAGGAGATGGTGCAGCGGATCGCCGAGGAGGGCGGCCCCACGACGGCCGAGCTCCCCGACACCGTGCAGGGCCTGCTCGCGGCCCGCCTGGACGCGCTGGAGCCGTTCGAGCGCCAGCTGGTCTCGCACGCGGCGGTGCTCGGCAGGACCTTCTGGGAGAGCGCACTGGAGCCGGTGGCGGCGGCCGCGGGCGAGCGAGCTCAGCGACACGCTCGCGTCGCTGCGCGAGAAGGACATCCTGCTGCCCGGGCGAGAGCCGCCGACGCCGGGCGGCGAGCGCGAGCTGGCCTTCAAGCACGTGCTGATCAGGGACGTCGCCTACGAGATGCTCCCGAAGGCGGTTCGCGCGCGCAAGCACGCCGAGGTGGGGGAGTTCATCGAGCAGCGCGTGGGCGGGCGCCGGGAGGGCACGGTGGCGCTGGTGGCCGAGCACTACTCGCGCGCGGCGTCCTTCGCCGCCGAGGCCCACCTGCCGGCGGCGGAGGTCGACCAGCTGCGGGGCCTCGCGCTGCGCTACCGCGAGGCCGCCGGCGACGCGGCCGCGTCGCTGTACTCCAACCGCGAAGCCCTGGTCCACTACGAGTCCGCCACGGCGCTGCTCGACGACGAGGTCGAGACCGCCCAGCGGATCGCCGAGAAGAGCGGCGACGTCGCCCTGCGACTCGGGCCGCGTGGATCCGGCGATCGAGCTCTGGCAGGGCTGCCTGGAGTACCACTCCGGGCGGGGCGAGCTCCAGCACGTGGCCGAGCTGCACCGCAAGATCGGCGCCGCCCTGGCCCACAAGGGAGAGCGCAAGAGCGCGATCGAGCACCACCAGCAGGGGATCAACCT
The DNA here is from genome assembly GCA_963742395.1 of uncultured Solirubrobacteraceae bacterium. Classification (GTDB taxonomy): domain Bacteria; phylum Actinomycetota; class Thermoleophilia; order Solirubrobacterales; family Solirubrobacteraceae; genus Palsa-744. Next base: position 34,883 of record CAVUME010000013.1, read on the forward strand.
GATCAAGGACGAGGAGCCCTCGCTGACGCTCGTGCGGCTGTACGAGGAGGCGGCCTGGCTGTACATGCAGGTGGGCGACAACATGCTCGCCATCTACGCCTCCGAGAAGGCCCTGCGCCTGGCGGAGAGCCTCGGCGAGGCACGCGCCGCCAGCCGCGCCCACGGGATCTTCGGCCGCGTGTTCGGCCGCATCGGCGACGCCGCCAAGGCGCGCGAGAACCTCGAGCGCGCGGTCGAGCTGGCACGCGAGTCCGACGAGGAGGAGACGGTCCTGGCGCTGCTCGCCCTGGGCCACAACCTCGAGCACTCCGAGGGCGACTACGCCGGGGCCGGGGCCCGCTACCGCGAGGCGCTCGCGCTGGCCGAACGGATCGACGAGCTGCCGGCCCAGATCGAGCTGCTCTCGGCCCTCGCCCAGCTGGCCTTCTACCGGGCCGACTGGGAGGAGGTCCGCAGCGCCAGCGACGCCAGCGCGCAGCTGGCCGAACGCGAGGGGCTGGTCGGCAAGCTGTGCCTGCCGAACATCATGCGCGGGCGCCTGCACTGGCGCGAGGGCGACTGGGACGCCTCCGAGCAGCTGCTCGATATCGGCGCGCGAGCTCGCCGACCGGATCGGCTGGTCGGAGGTCACCTTCAGCGCCCTGATGGCGCTCGCCGCCACCCAGCGCGACCGCGGCGAGCTCGAGCGGGCCCGGGGAACCCTGGGCGAGGCGCTGGCGGTCTGCGAGCGCGCCGGCCTGGTCCCCCAGTCGGTGCAGGCCCACGCGGCACGCACCATGATCGCGATCCTCGCCGAGCGCCCCGAGGAGGCCGCCGAGGCGGCCGAGGCGGCCGAGCAGGCCTCCAAGCGGGTCCACGACCCCGCCGGCGCGGCCGCGGCCGAGGAGGCGGTGGGCATGGTCGACCTCGATGCCGCGAGGCACTCGAGCGCCTGCAGGCTGCACGCGGCGAGTGGATGCGTCTCGGGCGCCCGCTGGAGGTCGCCCGCTGCGAGCTGCTGATCGGGCGGCGCATGCACGAGCAGCACAACGGGGGCGCCGCCAGCGAGGCACTCCAGGACGCGGCCTCGATGTACGACCAGCTCGGCGTCGTCCACCTCGCCGCCAGGGCACGCGAGCTGGCGGCCTCCTGAAGGGTGGCGTCCCAGGAGAACGTCGAGCTGCTGCTCGCCGGCCTCGAGGCGTTCAACAGCGGCGACGTCGAGCGGATCCTGACGTTCGTGGACCCGCGCTTCGAAGTCTCGATCCCGGCTGAGGTGTCGGCCGAGGTTGATGCCTCCAAAGATCGTCGTCCACCGGCAGGGGCTGGCTCTGGCCGAAATCCCACCGACCATCGGGCAGACGTTCGACCCGCGGCTGCGGCATGAGCAGGAACCCGTCGCCGTCCACGTCGGGCACCATCTCGACCGACTCGAACATCTCTGCGATCACGATGCGGAGCGCAGCGAGGTCTGGGGCCTGGTCGACGCCAGCGGCCACGGCCTGCTTGAGGGCGGTCAGGTGGTCGAGGAGCGCCTGCTCCGCGTCCGGGACCCCCTCCCGCTGTAGCTGGTCCGCGTGGGCCTTGGCCCGCTGGGCGGCTTCGCGTGCGGCGTCGAGTTCGGCGGTGAGGGCCGGACGCTGTTCGCGCCAGTCGTCGGCCTCGATCTTGCCCGCTTGGTAGTCGCCGCGGACCCGCGCCAGCTTCGCCTCTGCGGTCGCTGCCTCGTGCTCGGCCTGGGCCGCGCTGTCCTGGGCCGCGCCGAAGGACTCGCTCTGCCGCTGCTCGATCCGCTTGACCGTCGCGTCCATGTCGATGTAGCTGTCGAGCAGGCTGGCCAGGAATGGCTCGTCCACGAGCTCACGCCGGAACCCCCGCTGGGCGCAGGTGCAGGAGCCGTGTTCTTTCCGGCCGCTGCACACGTAGCGTTCGCGGCTGCCCTTCGGTCCCGGTCGGGCCTTCTCGGTGAGCATGGCCGCGCCGCCGCTGCATCGGAGCAGGCCCTTCGTGAGGAGGTGCCGACCGGCTGGGTGCCGACCGGGCTTCCGCTTGCGCGTGCCTTCGCGGATCGACTGGACCCGGTGCCAGAGGTCGAGGTCGACCAAGGGCTCGTGGGCTGCCTGTTCGCCGTTCGGCAGGAGGCCCGCATAGAGCGACTGCTTGAGCACGCGGCGGATCCCGCTCTGGGTCCAGGGCTTCGCCGGCGTTGAGCGCCACGGCGCGGTGAGGATGCCCTCGGCGTCGAAGGAGCGGACGAGAGCCCGCTGGCTGACGCCCGCCGCGGTGTCGCGGAAGATCCGGCGTACGATGTCGGCCTGGGCTGGCACTTCCACCAGGCCCTTGTCCTGCCAGCGGTAGCCGTAGGGCGCTGAGCCGCCGGGGACCTTGCCCTCCCGGAGCCGAGCCGCTCGGGCCTGCTTGACGCGCTGGCCGGTGATTCGTTTCTCGAACCGGCCCATCTGGGCGAACATGCCCGCGATGAACTCGCCCTGCGGCGTCTCGAGGTCCACCGGGCCGGTGAGGAAGCTGACCAGCAGGGTGTCGGCGGCGACGAATGAGGCGGCGATCAGTTCCCAGAGCCCCGGCGAGCGGGACAGTCGCTCCACCGACCGGATCACGACGACGTCGAGGTCGTCGAGCGAGGCGAGCATCGCCAGGAGGCCGGGCCGGTCGGGGTCGTCGCCTTGGAGCCCGCCATCATCGAAGATGTCGGTCAGTTCCCACTCCGCCGCCTCACACTTCTCGCGGATCCGCTGGCGGTCCTCCTCCAGGTTCAGACCCTCCTTCACCTGGTCCTCGGTACTGACTCGAACGTAGCCTGCGGCCTTCATGGCTGCGGCTCCTTCCTGTCGGTGTTGCCTGGTTCCCACGCTATGAAGGTCTGGCCGGTGTCACCGGAAGTCGCCAAGGCCAACTCGGGCACTTCCTGGCCGGTCTGCTCGGTCCACCAGTCGGCCCACACCCGGCGGTGGCAGAACTTGGCCTGCGGCCCGAGGACCTGCTCGTAGCAGAGGAGCACCAGCCGCTCGTCGCGGTGGCGGCTGGCGACCAGGGCGAGGGACGCGGTGATCCGGTCCACGCACGCCTTATCGAGCCGCGCCCGGTACTTCGCGGTGAACTCGTCGTCGCTCAGGTCCTTGTCGAACAGGCCCCAGGGCATCAGGACCCGGGCTTCCTCGGTGAGGTCGTAGCCGAGGGGCCACTTCGGCTGCCCAAGCGAAGTCTGCACCGGGACGCCCATGCTCGGGTGGAACGTCCGGTAGCTGGCGGTGGCGAGGTCGAGGCTCATCGCGCTATCTGGCCAGGGTCGCGGAGGCAGTTTCGGCCAGATGCCGCCCCCACGCTTTCCCGCATCCACCGCGCCTGCTTCTCGCGGTAGCTCTCAGGAGGTCCCGGGTCCGGCGCGAGGGCGACCTGCGCCTCGCGGGCGGCGGCGAACCCTGCCAACAGGTCCGCTACCCACTCGCGGGCGTCCCTGGCCCCGACCAGGGCCCTGTCGCGGCCGCGCTTCGCCTTGAGCGAGCCTTCGTGTGCGCGGCGCAAGGCTCGTCTCTCGCGGTCACCCTGCATCACGCCTTCACTTCCTGGCCAAGCTCGGCCTCCAGCGCCTGGACCAGTTCCTCGGCCCCGTCCACTTCCTCCGCCATAAGCCCGACGAGCAGGCGCTGGGTCCGCTCGTGGAGCATCGCGTTCGGGTTCAGGTCGCCCGAGGCGACCGGATTGGTGAAGCCGTGGCACACCATCGCGTCTGCGGTCTGCAACTGCTTACCGATGCTGTCGCCCAGGTCTGCAAACTGCCGGGCGAGGTCGAAGAACGTCTCGGTCGTCATGGCTTTGTCACTCCTTCGGGATTGCCAAGTTGCTACCCAAATCATGTCATTTTTGGCTTCCCACTTGAAGGGCTACAACGGGTGAATCCTCTCTCCCAGAGCGGGATCTGGGCGCCGAGCGGCTCTCATCCAGCAGGTGGAGGGCGAGCCTCTCCTGCACACCTTCTCAGTGCAGTTCACTCCCATAGCCGGCCCCATGTTTGTCGAACTCGCATCCTCGTGGCTGGCCGGTCGTCTGCTGCCGGTGTCAGCGCCACGAACGGTCCTGCCCCTATGACGGGCTAAGTCACGAATGGCGGGCTGGGCGTTCGGCCCACGGCCCCATATTCGTGCGCCTCCGGCTAACCAGTGGTCTTGGCGTGACCGCCGACCACCAGCGTGCTTGCCGGCTGTGAACTACAAGGAGTCATGGTCTGGGTCACGGGGCGCAAGCTAACGCCCGCCGAGGACAGAACGGAACGACCCCGCCGAAGCGGGGCCGCTGTGACTCCGAGACCACTTGTGCAACTGGACCCCACCCGGAGGCCCGCAGGAAGAGTGTCGTTCTCACACTCTGCTCGGCAGCGTATCGCCCGCACCAGCGGGCGAGGATGAAACTGGGCCGGGCGACTGACGCGCTGCCTCGCCGCGGTTTGTGTCCCCGCGCCGATCCGTCCCAGGCAGGCCGCGAGCCGACGTGATAAGCAGTGAACCTAGTCTCGGCTGTATCGACGGCGACCTATCAGCCGCCCGATGGCCATAACGAGGAGTAGCACTCCGGCTGCGACCGTCACGCGCTGCATCGTGGCGCGAGCGTGCTCAGCAGCCTCCCTCGCGGCTTGTTCGGCTCGGTCGGCCGCTTCCAAACCCTGTTTGGTCTGCTCGAGGATCGCCTGCAGTTGCTCCACCTGGCAGTCGTCTCGCTCGGCCGCACGTGGCTCCTCCTACGGACGAAAAGCAGGCGTCCCAACGCATCATCACCAAGGCCCGGGGCGGGGCGCCCGAGACTCGCGGCGTAGATTCGGGTTCAATCATCCCGGTAGCCGTGGAGGATGTAGTTCCAGCGGTGGGCCAGTAGCGAGAGCCATGACTACGTTGACGCCGAGGATGAAGATCGTGATGGGCACGATCCATGCTTCCCTGACAAGGGATGCGATCACGAGCCACATAGCGATCCCAAAGGCCGCACCGAGCATGACCCCAATGGCGAGTCGCTCTGCCTCCGTGGGCGGATGCCGCGCCGCCGTCTGACGCGAGGGAGGCTTGTGGCGTTTCCAGTCATGACGCTGCTCCGAATCTTAGGACGAGCGATCTTTTTCGCGTACATCTCGTCCATGCGGGACATGCCCTTCGGCGGAATCATGCCGCCGACGATCCAGAACGGGAAAAAGAAGAACCCGAGGATGAACATCACCCAATGTCCGCGTTTGATCGTCCTGAGGCCAAAGAAGATGAGCAGAAAGACGTAGAGGATGAATCCTGCGACTCCAATTCCTGCGTATCCGGCACCGCTTATAGCTAGGTACAACGAAAGCTCCGTCCTGGTCGAAGTGGTCTCGGTCTAGTTCTGTGGGTAGGCGGGAGACGGGCCGCCCTCAGGCGGGGCAATCTCACCCGTGTACGGCAAGCCACCTGCTGCGCGCATCACCATGTTCTGATGCTTCGTCACGTACCAGTAGTGAAAGAAGAACGGGATGATTAGCAGGATGCCGGGGAAGTAGAGCAGGACCGCGATTGTCGGGTCGATCTGCTTCTCCTTCGGTATGCCCGTCAGACGCTCCGATCGCTTGATGCGCTGGCCGTAGTTGTAGACCGAGAGGACAGGTAGGACAAGGCCAACCACCGACCAGGACAGCAAAGCGCCACCGACGAGAGCGGTCACTGACATGGCTGGGACTCGACTGACCGAGATTCTGGTCGTCCTTAGCGAGCCCAACGTCCTTCAACTCGTCATTGACGAAGTAGTACCAGCAGAAGGCATAGACCCCGAGCGTGACGACCACTAGGCCGGTGCCGACCCAGAAGCTGCGGATCTTCCCTTCCCCACCCTTGCCGAACTCGACTTCCTGCGCCATGGTCATGCCCCCAGGTTGCTCGTCGTGGAGATCCTATAGCCGGTGACAGTTGGGTGACAGTCGGCCCCCTGCCGGAGCGGTCCTCGCCGACGGCACCGCGCGAGTCTGCGCTGCCGGTTTCGCAGACGAGCGAGCGTCCGACGAAGCGCCGCACCCACGCTCGGGGGACGAAAAGCGAGAGCGTCGCATACGGAGAGGGCCGGTTTTTGGGCAGGCTGCTGCTCGCTCTGCCCTCTGACACGCTGCCGCAAAAGTTCCATTTTCGGGATCAGATGAGGTGGGGTAGGGGGAGTGACCGATCAGCGGCCGGCGTGGTACGGGGTGGGTCAGGGTCGGGGGCCTCGCTCGCGGCGCTCGCAGCAGCCAGCCGGCTGGCCGGTCGAGCACTCGTGCGACATCACACCGGGACCGCATCGTCCAGCAAGCTGGACGACTCGCTGTCCCACACGGTGGGACGATCTGGACAGAACCCCCTCGGCGGATTCTGGCCGGTTCTCTCAGCGGCGCGGCAGCGCGGCGTGCGCCCACACCGAGCAGCAGCAGCCACGGCACCGCACACATCAGCCGCGAGAGCGTCACTACGCGGCTGCCTCGGCTGTCTCGGCCGCCTCCGCGCGTGCTCTTGCCTCCGCCATCGTCGGCAGCCCGGCGCGTTCGGCATCGACGTCGGCTCCTTCGGCGCGAGGCGCGAAGTTGACCCGGCCGAGTTGCCCTGCGACGTGGTCTGGCATCCCGAGCTTCGGCGCGTCTGGCTTGGACTGCGGCGTCCCGAGTCGGCCGAGCGCGTCGAGCAGGTCCTCGCCGTAGACGGCCCACGACTGCGCGGCTCCGTGCGGAAGTTCGATGCCCTGTAGGACCCGGCGGTCAAGGAACGCTGCTCCTGCGCCGACGTGCTCGCTGCCGAGCTTGCGGGCGCTCTCGATTGCACGCCGGCGTTCTGCGTGGATCTTCGCGGCCGTCTGGACGATGCTGTCCCATGAGGCGTCGAGGCTGCGGACCAGCTTCTCAGCTTCCGCGAGCCAGCGGTCGCCGTACTGCTCCAGCTTCGATGCCAGCACGCGGCGGGCGCTCTGCTCGGCCAGCGTGGCGACCTTGTGCGCGTGACGGGCCTTCTCCAGCTTGACGTCGTGCTCCGCGGTGTGCTTCTGCTTCGTCGGCGCGGGCTTCCCGGCGGCGACCGCATCGTGCTCGGCCTGGGCGTCGGCCCACTCGGCGTTGCTGCGGGTCTGCTCGAGCTCGACGACGTCGCGCTTGCGCTCGTTCAGCGCGGCTCGTGCGGTGGCGAACTCGGTTGCGGCCGCTGCGATGTCAGGCTGGCTGATCGCTGCGGGCTCGGGAAGTTGGTCGATGCTCAGGGTGGTCATGGCGGGTCGTTCTCCTTGGTGGTGAGGTCGTGTGCTGCTGGTGGTCAGCCGTTCGCGATGATCGTCTGCTCCTGGCCGCGCTCGCAGCTCTCTTCGCGGCTCGTCTCGATCATCCGGCGGAACAGGCTGTTCGCGCTCTCCTGGCGTGAGCCGGGGTTCGGTTTCCTGCCACTCCTGCCGCGCCCAGCGCCGCCGTCGAAGCCCGTCTCGGAGTCACTGAGGCACTGGCCGGTCGTCGGGTCGCGTGGCGGCTCGTTCTCGCCTGCTCCTCGCGCCTCGCGGGCCTCCTGGACCAGCGTGTCCAGCCGGTGCTCGCAGTAGGCGAGAGATCGTCCGCGTCGCCGCGGCGCTTGGCGGCTTCCACGTCACCGAGGGCCGAGGACAGGCGTTCTCCCATCTGCGTCGCTCTGCCGGGGCTCGACGTGCCGGGCACGCCGCCGCTCCGGGCGAAGAAGCCGTTGCTCTGCTTCGCGTTCCGCTGTCCGATGATCATCGAGTTCATGCTCGCATTGCGGGCTGCCGTCTCTGCGTCCTTGTCGAAGATGTCTGTGGGATCACTCATGCCCGCGAGGCTATCGCCCGCCGGGGATCGATCCTGGGAGGGTCCTGAGAGAGCCCTGAGAGAAGATTTGAGCGTCCGGGCAGGCCCGCCGGGTAGTTCCGGTGGTCGTCGGGCCGGAGTCCGGGAGAGCGGCGGGACGTGGCCTGCTGGGTCGCTCGGTGGCCTCGGCCTGACCACGCTCGGCCACGGATGCGTCGGCCTTGGCTCGGTGTTTTGGCGAGGCACCTCGAGCTGCCGACAAGATTCCTTACACTCGCCGCGTGTTCGAGCTCGGGAAGGTCTACCGACGCCGCGACTTGCATGGTGAGCTTGGCGGCCAACGACAGGGCGGGATCGTCACGCCCGTATCGACGCCGATCATTCTGCTCATCACTGGCGAGGCCGGCCTCGGTTACGGCTACAACGACGAAGAGTTGGCCGACGGCACGTTCGTCTACTACGGCGAGGGGCAGGTGGGACCGATGAGCTTCGTTCGCGGCAACCGCGCGATCCGAGATCACGCAGCCGAGGGGCGAGACCTCCATCTCTTCGAGAAGGTCCCACCCGCGCATCTCCGTTACCGAGGGCAGTACGTGTGCGCCGGGTACGACGAAGTTCCGGGCGCGCCTGACGTTGAAGGCACGCCCAGAACGGCGATTGCGTTTCGGCTCGTGCCCATCGCCGAGGACGACGCAGACGCAGCGCTCGCCGACGCAGACATCGCGGGCCTGAGCCTCGCCCAGCTGCGAGACGCCGCTTTGGCGGCGCCCGATCCGACAGCCTCCGAGACCGAGTCCAAGCGGAACACCTACCGCCGGTCTGCTGCCGTCCGCGAGTACGTGCTGCGCCGTGCCGACGGGATCTGCGAGGGATGTTCAGCGCCGGCGCCGTTCAAGACGAAGGTGGGTAGGCCTTATCTCGAGCCACATCACACTCGGCGCATCTCCGACGGCGGACCGGACCATCCCGCAGCCGTGATCGGCCTCTGCCCGACGTGCCACCGGCGAGCCCACTACGGGTCAGACGGAGAGGCCTTCAACGACGTCCTTATTGCCTGGCTTCGGACGCGAGAGGGCCCAACCTAGCGGCACGAAAAGGACACGCACGCCAGATCACGGGCCGTCTGCCCATAACTCGTCCGGGCGGTTGGGGCCGCGACGAGACGCGCGGGTCTGCGCGAGAGCTTGCCCCTGCTGCGCCGCTATAGACTCGCGACGTGGCGACCACCCAGACGATTCGGCTGAGATGGCAGCCGACGTTGGCCTTCTATGAGGAGCGCATCCCGATCCTTCGTCGGCTACAAGACGCTGGTGCCCTAAACGCGTTCCGCGTCAGCGAGGAGACAATCGACGCCGAACTTCCCAACTGGCGGTGGCTCTCGGTCGCTCAGAGCGGGATCACGCTAGACATCTTGGAAGAGACCGAGGAGGCGGCCAGTCACGACTGGCCGCTGATCGTCGACGTAATCAGCCAGATCGGTCCTGTCCGGTACACGCGCGCGCGAGTCTCTTATCAGCACGTGCTGGCACTTCCCTTCTCTTTTGAGGAGGCTGTGGCTCTGGCGCGGGATCGGCTATATCGCGCGCCGGGGACCGACGAGGTCAAGGTCGTCGACTGGGCACTGTTGGCAAACTTGACCGCGGTCGGACCGCCCGCTTCGGCCGGTCAGGCCGAGTTCGGGGTTATTCATCGGCGGGAGGTCGACCTCCGCCTTAAAGCGCATGGTCGGCCGACCACCGGGTATGCAGCATCTGGGCAATCGAGATTGGGATGCGGAGTCGTTCAAGGAAGTCTCGCTATTTGCCGACTCAGATCTCGTGGTCGAGACTCCCAGCGGCCGCGAGGAGGCGTTTTTAGAGGACGCTTATGCCTTCTTGAGCACATCATGTGCGCAGATGACTACACTTCTTGATGACTTTCAGAGCAAATTGGTCGGCGAGATAGACGGAGGAACGAATGGCTAGCGCGGTATCTGGAGACCGTGAAGCTGCAGTCTTTGCGGCTCGCGCAAGTCGTTTCGGCGCCTCATGCTGCCCCCGAGCGGGAGTGGCATCGGCTGCCAGTGGCGCCCACCACCTACGCTTCCGAGGACGCCATGAGATTCGGCCCTCGGTCATATACACCGGCTCAGCGGCTCGTCATTGATCGGGCCGTGGCGAACCGCACTGAGCTTTCTGCGCCGAGGCTCCCCAGAGACTAACCTCGCCGCATCGAGCTTAGAGCGCGGCGCCTAACGGAGGAGGACGAAGACCTCGCGAAGGCCTTCGTCTGCGGCGAAGCAGAGTACGAGCTCCCCCGGGACGTTGGCTGTCTGAGTGGATCTGGGAAAAGAAGCCGCTTACCCGGAAGGGCGAGACCGTCATCGTTGTCGACGAAGAGGCCAGCGGGATGATCGTCGGCTATGGCACGTGGGCGCACGTTCAAGACGAGAGTTCGGTGCTGCATCCCGTCCAGATCGGAGATCGCGTGGCTCGCGGTCCACTCGGACTATCAGGGCAAGCCATTTGACGACGCCCACACGGTCGCCGATGTCGTGTACGCCGAAGTCGAGCGCTTCGCGCGCGAACACTCGGATTCAGCGTCAGACATGACTATCACTCTCACCTGCCACATCGACAACGTCCACGCGCTCCACTTCTACGAAAAGACCGGGTTCAAGCTCATTCCGGACCCGACCCTTCAGGTCGAGGACGACATCTACTATCGCCTCGTCCGCTAGCAGCCGTCGGCGTTCGCCCGCACCCGCGGCGGCGACCACGTTGCAAAGACCTGCCGCTGTCGGGCGCTCGGAGAGCAGCCAGCGGGCCGCTCGCTAGCCTGACTGAGAGGCCGCCCCCAGGCCGTCTGGGAGGCTGGAAAGCCAGCCTTTCGCCGCCTCGGGGCGCTCGACCCCGTCGTTTGGCTTGGCGATTCCAGGATGGCCCTCCGGCAGCCCGATCAGCGGCTCCCAGTCGAAGATGGCGTCCGGAAGCCAGTACGGGACCTCAGAGGCGGACGTCTGCATTAGGTCCCATCGCTCGCGGTACGGCTCCGCCTCTGGCCGGTGGACGTTCCGCATCGGGTTGGCCTTGCGGGGGCTGCCATCTGCCTTCATGCCTCTCAGCCAGACCCGGTGCGAGATGTATAGATAGGCCGCCACCACGTTGCGTGGCATCACGTAGAACGTTGGGCGCTTCTCTGGACCAAAGATGTTGATAAGCACGAACCACTCGTCGCGCCCTGGCGGGCTCGGGCTCTCGCAGCCCACCGAGAGCAAGAAGTCCTGGTTGCCCGTGCTCGCCTTGCATTGCACCGCGATCACCCGCTTCGTCTCGTCGTGCTGGGCGACAAGGTCGGTCCGCGGCGCGTTGCCATATGTCAACCCCACATCCCATCCTCGATGCGCGAGTTGGGCGGCTGTCTCGAACGTACCCGCCGCGCCAACCCGAGCTCTGTCCTTCGCCATGAGTTGAGCCTTTCCAATACCGCTGTGGTTGTCAACGGCGGCCGTCGGGTCTCGCGAGCAGCAACAGCGGCTAAACCGCGAGCTCGGGATCGGCCTAACGCCAAGCCACCGTGATCAGGGAGAGCTCCACGCGGCCACAGCGAGGTCAGCGGCGTTCGGGGGCGGCCACGTTAAACGCGGCCTGCAGTCGCTCAGTCCAGTCCTGACCGGCTTCGAGGAGCGGGTCGGTGGCGGAGACGCGCTCGCCTTTGACGTGTGGGACGGGACGTGCCGCGAGGCGCAGCGTCTCGACCGGGACGCGAGCCGCCTTCCAGACTGCAAAGTCGTCGTCGAACAGCACCAGCACGCCAGCGTCGAACGTCCACGAGCGGAAGACCGATAGCTGGCGCTCGCCGGCGGTGCGCGGGTTCGTGACTATCCGCGCCTTGACCTGTAGGCGCTCGCCGCCCGGGGTCAGAACGTCCCACGAAGGCTGAGAGTTCGGAGCCAGCTCGCCGCCGGTCGCACGCTGCACGAGCCACTCCGCGACGTCGCCGGCCGGTGCGTTGCCGGTCCTCACCACGCCGCGCCGCCGAAGCTCGTGCAGAACCTCTCGAGAATGCCCCAGCAGCCGGGCGACGGTCAGGGCCTCGAGCGACTCCACGACCGCAGTTTCGACACGCTGGGCCGGACCCCTTAGCCCCGTGGCCTCAGCCGATGCCGCGTTGGCGAGCGCTGCGGCCTCGAGAAGTCCCGTTCGCTCGATCATGCCCGACTCTCGAGGGGCCAGGACGCCGCGCCAAGAAAGGTGGCGCCTGTGCTCATGCGATCGGTCGACCGATGAACGCCTCGAGGGCCAGCCAGGCGGCGGGGTGCGCAAGCGGTCCGAGGCGAAGCACGCTGCCGTCGCCGTCTGTCCGGACGCTCGCCTGGAGGCCGATGTTCTCAAGTCGCTGCCGCTGCCCTTTGGCGCGTGCGGTGCCGGTCGCGCCGAGATAGTGGGCATCGATGCCGTAGCGACCGCCCTCGACCGGCCAGATCGACATCCGGTCTGGCGCCCATGTCGGCTCGCGTGCTCGGCGGGCAGCGCCGTGTACCCCACGAGATCCGTAGTGGCTTGGCGCGGGTTCACGCTGGACCTTGCAGACCAGGCACGGTCATCGACGCGGCTGGACCGCCTTCTTTTCAGCGCCATCGCGGGATCAGCCGGGTCGTGGAGTCCTGGGTTCGCATCCCAATCTGCCGTATCGGACGCTTGTGGCGCCGGGCCAATCCCTGCAACCGCTCGTTCGACTCGCGGCCAGCGCCAGTGACGGCCAAAGCCTGGATCGGCCCGAAGGTCGAGTCGAGAGGTGACCTGCTCACGGAGGTCTACCGCTGCCGCGGCCACCGCCGAGCTCGAAGCGGGCTCAGGGCCGGTCTAGATGCCCTCGACGCTCGGCGCTTGCTCGTCGAGGCCGACGCTCGCGAGCGCCTGTGGAAGGGATGCGAACGCGTGAACCGCGATCGCCCGGCGGTCTCGCACCGTCCACACGAACGCGGCCCGCTGCTCGACCGGGATTCCGGTCTTCTTGCCCCGGGCGGTCAGGCGGAAGCTCACAACGCACATGCTCGCCAGCCTCCCAGGAGCGCTCGGCCTCGCAGTGGATGTCTTCCATCGCGTCCTGGAAGGTCTCGAAGTAGCGCCTGATCCCCTCCCGACCGTGATACGTGTCGGGCTCGGCCGAAAGGTCAGCCGGCACCGTCGCCTCGAACTGCGGGTCGACGAAGTCGACGATCCTCTCGACGTCGCCGCTGTTGATCGCCGCGAGCCCTGCCCGCAGGACGTCCCGGGTCTCATCGCTCACGGCCCGAGTATGCCGCTCACTCGGGCTACGACCCCACCCGGATCGGCCCGAACAGAGCGCCTGCGAGATTTGGAGGCGGAGGGAGCCGGACACCTACCGCGGCCACGAGGGCGTGCGGCGCTACTTCGAGACCTTCGCCGAGGCGATGGCCGACATCCGCTTCTCGGCCGAGCGGGTGTGGACGGCCGGCGCCGAGGACCTGGTCGTCGAACTGCGCCTCACCGCCGCCGGGCAGGCAGACGGGGATCCCGGTCGAACAACGCGTGTTCCTGGTGTGGACCGTGCGGGAGGGCAAGGCGCTGAAGGTGGACACGCTACGCGTCGCTGGCGCCGGCGCTGGCGAGCGCCGGGCTGCCACGGGAACCCGGCAGCCCGGTGTTCGAGCGCCCGCCGGGCCCCCGTCAGCTGAGGATCGCTTTCAGGGCCAGGATCGCGCCGCCGAGGACGGCGCCCGACGGTGGCGTCGAGCACGAGCTCGGTGCCGCGTGCGCCGGCGTTGATGCCGGCGCCGACCTCGAGCACGATGATGCTCGACCACCGCAGGCCCAGATGCCGATCGGTGACGGCTTTCTCGAGGCTCGCGCCGGCGAGGCCCGCGATCACGATCGTGAGCAGCGGGATCGCGGCCCCCGGGATGATCGTCCACTCCTCGGCGAGCGAGCGCATGAGGACGCCGACCGTCAGCCGTTCCTGGCGGGCCACGCGGCGCCCGAGCGCGCTCGCGTAGGCGTGCAGAAGCCAGAACACGACCGCACCGATCAGGCCCGACGCGATCGCTTCTTTGTAGGTCTCGGGGTGGCCGCTCTCGGCGGCCAGCAGGGCGCCCACCAGGATCGCGCCGTAGGCGATGCCGCCGGGGTTCTCCGCCGTCCGCATCACGGCCCCGGACCAGCGCCTGCGGCGAGCGCGAGCCGGCGCCCGTGCGGGGCGTCGGAGGGAGGGGGAGCTGACGGCGGGGCGATCGCCCAAGTATTTCCCACCGGTCGGCAGGCTCGAGTGCGCACCGGCCGAGCCCGGGACCGGCCTGGACCGGGGACCGGCGGGCCACGGCGCTGCCGCCCTCGGCGCCCGCGTCCCGGGCGAGCGCCCCAGAACGACCAACGCCGTCTCGGATGAGACGGCGCGGGCCGGACATGCACCTATAGATCCCGGCCGTGAGGCCGCGGGATGGGCGGGCAAGCTAGACGGGGCCGCGGACGGAAGGCGCACGCGCACGGCCACCACTGGACGTGGGTCGGGGGCGGTGCTATGAGGAGGGACGGTGGTTCACGGAAGAACCCTCCTCGCTGTTCTCGGAGTCCTGGCTGGCCGCGCTGCTGTTCGCGAGCGCGCCTGCGCTCGCGCGCTCCACCCACCGCAAGCACGGCCAGGGCCATGGCGGCGGAAACGTGTGTCGTGCGGACGCTCCCGGGCTCGTTCGTGGCCGACGGGGGACATGTACGGCTCCGCCAGCGTCGCCGACGTGGTCGAGGTCTCCTGCGAACCGGTGTACGCGCGGGCCCACGTGCGCGTCAGCGCCGACCAGCTGTACGCCCGCTGCGCCCAGCGCCTGTCCTGGTACCTGCCCTATCCGAGCTCGACCGTCACCAGCGGCTCCGCCGTCAAGCGTCCAGCTCGACAACGACGGCAACGCCACCGTGGCGCTCATCGGAGGGCCCTCGTGCGCGGCCGGGGAAAGCCTCATCTCCGCCCACATGGAAGCCGCGCCCTACACGACCGCCACGACCGCCTTCGCGGTCCTCGCCCCCCAGGACGGGACCTCGGGCATCCGCGTCAGCCCAGAAGCCAAGGTGGAGGGGGAGACCAACGGCGACGTCGCGACGATCGTGCAGGTGTCCTTCGCGCCGGTGTTCGCCGGGCAGGCCGTGGTCCTCAACGCCGCCCAGCTGTACTCGCGTTGCCGGGTGGCTCCGCGGCTGGTGTGGGTGACGATGGGCGAAGCACCGGGCCTGGGAGGCTCGGCCGCCGAAGCGCAGATCCACGAGCCGGAAGCCGAAGAAGCGACCGTGCGCCTGGACGACGACGGCAACGCCTTCGCCCTGCTGCTGGGCGGCGGCTCGTGCGCCTCCGGGTCGAGCGTGATCGAAGCCAGCCTCGAAAAAGCCCCCTACACCACCTACACGGCGAGCTTCTCGATCGAACCGCCGGTGCCGGGGACTCGGGGGCTGAGGAGGCGGCCCTGGGAGGCCCGGCCCTGAGGGCCCACCGGGCCTGTGACCAGGCTGTGATCTAGGGGTGGCGCGGGCCGCCGGGGTCCGCTAAAGTCCGGCCCGGCGTCGCTCGACCGCGCGGCGCTGTTCCTTGGAGGGTCCGAGCAGGGGGTGCCAGCCGTGACACGGAGGTTTCTCGTTCTGAACGCGTCGAACGCGCGGGCGCTCGTCGTCGTGCTCGCCGTCTGCCCTCGCGGCACTCGTGTGCGCGAGCTCGGCCGCAGCCCTGACCTTCACGGCCGGGCGACCCGGTCGTCTACCGCGACGGCAACGGCGGCGTCGGAAACGCTGGCGGGGGATGACCGCTGCCAGCGTGTTCCTGGACGAGTTCGGTCGCCCGGCGGCCGGTCGCAGGCTCGGTCGCGCTGCCGACGTCCGAAAACGAAGGCGGCGCCAGCAAGCGCCTGACCGACAGCGGCACGGCCACCTCCGAGGGCCTGCTCACGCTGTCGGGCAACGGCGAATGCCTGATGGCCACGGGCTACAACGCCGCGCTCGGCACCCGCAACGTCGAAGCGATCGTCACGAGGACGAAACACGTCGCGCGCGTCGTCGGCCGTCGTCAAGGCAAAGCGGCGAAGTCAACACGACCACGGCGCTGGCTAGACTTCGCCAACGAAAACAACCCCCGCAGCGCCGCCAGCCAGGAAGGCGCGAAGAATCTAGGTCGGCGGGCGGGCACAAACCACCACCGGCGGGGTGCACTTCACCGAACTCGGGCACGAAACCAGCCTCCGATTCGCTCAACGAAGTCGACACCAACGTCCGCCAGGTCGAGGTCGTCGACGGCCAGCTCTACACCTCGGCCGACCCGACCAAGGCCGGGCGAACTGCAACATCGCCAAAGTCGGCACCGGACTGCCCGACCACCAAAGCGACAGACGATCACGAACCTGCCCTTCGAAACCGAAGGCGCACCCGAAACAGCCCTACCAGTACAGCCTGCTGACGCTCGGCGCTCGGCAGCACACCCGACACGCTCTACGTCGCCGACAACGAACGACAACGCGGTCGTCAAGTACTGCCTGAACGGCGGGCAAATGGAACGAACTCGGCTCGGTCGAAGTGCCTGTTCGTGAGGGGTGTGATCGCCAACGACAGTGAACGGCGTCGTCACGCTCTACGCGACCACCAGCGCGAAAAAGGCATCGAAGGCACGCTCTACAGGATCAGCGACGTCAGCGGCTTCGGCGGCACCTTGACCGACGTGGCCGCAGGAACTCACCAAAGCGCCCACTCAACGAGGGCTACCGCGGCGTCGCCTGGGCGCCCGGCACGACAATCGGCTAGGGCGGGACGCCGCCGGCGGCGCCGACGATCAAAAGCCGAAGGCGCGCTCGCCGCCGCGATCGGCGACCCGACCAACCCCACCGATACGGTCACGATCGGCGACTCCGAATATGCGCCGAACGAACTGACGGTGACGGTCCACTCCTCGAACGAAGCAGTGGCGCCGCAGGCGAACATCAGCGTCACCGGAAGCGGCAAAGAACGGACGCTGCACGTCACACCGGCGGCGGTCGGCGAATCGAAGCTGTCGGTCACGGTCGAAGCGCCCAACGGCGTCACCAAAAGCGCGCTCGTGCGCTACGGCGCCTCCGAAAACCAGGGCAACGCCAGCGACCGCTACTACGCCGGCGCCGGCAACGCCTCGACCGCGATCGACGTCGGGGGCGGCTACATGATCGTCGGCGACGACGAGAGCAACATCCTGCAGCCTCTACCACGAGCGCCACTCCGGCCAGCCGGTGAAGACCTACAACTTCACCAGCGATGCTGCCGTTCGGTGCAACAGGAAATGGACATCGAGGCCTCGGCGCGGGCCGGCAACATGCTCTACTTGGATGGGCTCGGAGTCGAACAGCCACCACGGTGAAGCGAAGCCCGCCCACCGACGCGGTGTTCGCCGCCAGGATCACCGGCTCGGGTGCCAACACCGAACTCGAATACGTCGGCAGCTACACGCACCTGCGCGAGGACATCATCGAATGGGACAACGACCAACGGCAAACCCGCTCGGGCTGTCCGCATCGGCCAAAGCCGGCGAAGCCGTCGGATCTACCGACGGGGTTCAACATCGAGGGCGTCGAGTTCGCCGCCCGGCTCGAAGACAGAAGCGTACGTCACGTTCCGCGCCCCGCTCGAGCCGACGAGCAGAACGCGCACAAGGCGCTGATGATCCCGGTCACGAACTTCGGCGATCGCTGTTCAAGCACGGCAACCCCGGGCCACCAAAGCGACGTTCGGGACGCCATGGAGTGGAACATGCCGAACCGGCCTCCGGAAACGGAAGCGCGGCTCAGCATCCGCCAGATCAGCGCAACGCGAAGGCGAATACCTGATCATCGCCGGCCAGCGATCTCGAAGAGTCGAACCGTCTTCGCAGCTCTACGGCTGGGACGGCGAACCGGAAGACGAACCGGTGCTGCTGAACAACGAAGTCCCCGGCCTGACGTCGCCGAAGGCGCGTGGGAGTGCGATCACCTCGACGCCCGAACCGATCCGCAACGGCGACGAAGTCGAACTGCTCGCAGGACAACGGCGACACCGAACTGGTACGAATCCGGCACTCAAGACGCCGAAGAACGGCCTCACCGATCGGCCTGCAGAAGGACCTCGGGCGCCTGTTCACGATCCAGATCCCGCGCGCCGGGACCGCCCGAGGCCGCCGCACCTGCAGACGCGGCGCCAACCCCAACACAGGCGAAATTCACGATCCACTGGAAGCCGGCTCCGACGCTGCGGGCGCGGTTCACGCTGCAGCACCAGAACGCCGAAAGGCGGCTGGACCACGGTGGCCAGCAACCTCATCAAGCCGCGAATACACCTTCAAACCGGAGGCCGAGGGGACCTGGAACTACCGCGTCAAGGAGAGCAACGAAACCGCTGAAAGCGGATTCTCGGCCGAATCGGAAGCGATCAAGGTCGACCGCACGGCGCCGGTCACGCCGACGGCTCACACCGAACCTCGCGAGCCCGACCTACGCGGGCAAAGGCGGCTGGTACAAGGACACGCGTGACGGTCTCCTTCACCGCCAACGGGGACCCGACGCTCGCGGACGAAAGCTCTCCGAGCGGCGTCGAACCCGCGCTCGCTGACCTCGCCGATCACGTTCAACACCAGCGGCTCGCACGAAGCGTGCGGCACCGTGGAAGACAAAGTCGGCAACGTCTCCGCCAAAGGCTGCCTCACGGTGCAGGTCGACGCGACGGCCCCGACGCTCGAAGTCGAATGCCCGGCGACGGCCGTGCAGGGCGAAAGCGTGCAGCGCCACGGTGAAAGCCAAAGACGTCGAGTCGGGTCTCGCCAGCGACCCGAGCGGGAACGTGCCGATCAACACCTCGACAACCGGCCCGCAGACGATCACCCGCACGGCGAAGACAACGTCGGTCACGAAACCACCAGTCGTGCACGACCGAAGTCGTCTACCCGACGCCCGGGCGCCCGACGCTCACCGGCGCCAACCCGAACAACGGGCACTTCAAACTGACCTGGACGGGCGCCGAACCCGGGCTCCAACGTGGGGCTGACCTACACGCTGCAGCAGCGCCTGATCACGAGCGGCACCTGGACGACGGTGGCCAGCGGCATCGAAGTCGCTCAGCTACGAATTCCCGAAAAACGCCAAGGAGGCCGAAGGCACGTGGCTCTACCGCGTCCAGGGCGTTGACTCGGTGAACCTCAAACAGACCGCGTTCTCGCCCGAATCGGCGGCGATCGTCGTCGGGCTGCCGCCCGAACTCGGGCCAATGCGTGGAAGCGCCCACGAAGCAAGTCAAAGGCAAACTCGTCGGTACCGGCGCGTTCACGAAGAACAGCTGCGCGTCGCTGAGCAAGAAACACAACGGCGGCTCTCAACTGGGAAGGCGGCGTATCAGAAAGGGAAATTCTCCAGCGCCGAAACCAAAAACATGACGCTCATCACGCCAACAAGACCAAGGTGGAATGCCGCGGCGCCGAGACCGTGACGGGCGAATTCGTCAGCCCGAGGCGCGCCGAAAACGTGTCGCTGAAACTGTCCGAATGCGAAAGCAGCCTCTTCGGGCCGTGCACGACGCCCGGGCTCGCTCCCGGGGAAAATCGTCAGCAAGACGCTGGAAGGCGTGTTCGGCGATCTACAAAGCGAGCACGAAGCCGGCGGGCAACAAAGCCGGCCTCGAGCTGTTCCCGAACGGCAAAACCGGACCGTTCGCGGAATACAGCCTGCGGCAGCAGGAACTTCACGCTGCGCGGAGCGGTGATCTTCGCGGCCAGGGCGAACAAGATCACGCCGGCCTCGAACTGAGCGCGAAAGCCTCGAAAGGCGTCCAGAAGCCGGCCAAGGCGTTCGTCGAAGAACCGAAAGCGCAGCTCGAAGTGGCCGAAGGTGCGGGACCGTACGAACACACCGGGCTGACGTACTCGCTGCGGCTCGAAACCGAAGAACCACTCGAGCTGAACACCGTCGCCTGAGGGCGCTATCTCGGACCGGGTCAGCAGCGGCCCGGTCCGGGCGTCCGGCGCAACAGGAGAGGGGGGCCGCACATCGGGCCCCCCTCTTCGAATGCGCCTCGCCAGGGGAGCCTCGGCTCCCCGGCGCGACCCGCTAGCTCGCCGTCGGCTACTGCGGAAGCCCCGACTGGCACTTCCGGGGCCTTCGCCAGCTGGTAGATCGACGATCACCGAGAGCGCGAACACGCACAGCGACCAGAACGGCAGCACGTTGATGTCCAGCAGCGAGTCGATCGCGACCAGCGAGGCCGCGAAGATCCCGAACCAGCGGCCGAAGCCGCCGCCCGAGAACAGCGACATCGCGGCGAGGATCTCGAGCACGCCGAGGATCAGCGTGACCCAGCCCCAGGTTTTGAGGCTGCTGAACACGTACGTCGCTCCGCTGACCGTCACGAAGTGCGATTCCGAGATCGCGGCGATGCCCCAGATGATGTTCAGGACACCGGCGATGCTGAGCATGATGGCCGCGAAGATCCACCAGCCCGTAACCCTGTCCAAGTTTTCCACAACGCCTCCTGACAATTAGTTGGCGCCCCACGTGGGCGAGCGAGGCGGGATTCTAGACCCACGCGGCCACGGCACCCGCCTCGGGGAGCCGCGTTGCACAGCCGCGATTTGCAGCCTTTCGCCGCCCGGCGGCAGATCCCCTCTCGCCGGCGGGTCTCGGTAGGCACCTACGCGAGCGCGGCGAAGCTGGGGCTCGCGGCGCTCCACGAAGCTGAGCACGCCCTCGGCGAAGTCGGGTGCCGTGAACGACTCCAGCATCACCCGGTCGGCGTTCGCGATCGCCTCGTCGATGCCCCGATCCAGGTCGGCGTAGATCTGGCGCTTCATCGTGGCCATGCTCGCGGGCGAGCAGTTCACGGCCAGCTCGCGCGCGTAGGCGAGCGGCCTCGTCGAGCGCCGACCCCGGCTCCGTCACGCGGTTGACGAGGCCGAGCTCGTAGGCCTCCTCGGCGAGCACCACCCGCCCGGAGAACAGCAGGTCGAGCGCCCTCGCGGGCCCGACCAGCCGCGGCAGGATCCAGGAGATGCCGTGCTCGGCCACAGGCCCCGGCGGGCGAAGGCGGTGGTCAGCTTGGCGCCGGAGGCGGCGAAGCGGATGTCGCACATCAGCGCCTGCACCAGGCCGATGCCGGCACACGGACCGTTGATCGCGGCGATGATCGGCTTGGGGATCGAGAGCGGGTGGTTCTGGGGGGTGCGCTCGGCGTTCTCCTGGGCCGCCCGCCCGTTGGCGTCCTCGGCGGAGCCGAGGTCCTGCAGGTCCTTCATGTCGGCGCCCGCACAGAA
Organism: uncultured Solirubrobacteraceae bacterium; assembly: GCA_963742395.1. Taxonomy (GTDB): domain Bacteria; phylum Actinomycetota; class Thermoleophilia; order Solirubrobacterales; family Solirubrobacteraceae; genus Palsa-744. The sequence continues at coordinate 55,917 of CAVUME010000013.1, forward strand.
GCCCCGTCCGGCCCCGGTCACGACGATCACCCGCACGTGCTCGGAGGCCGCGCACTCGTCCAGGAGCCCGAAGTAGTGGACCTCCATCTCCCGCGTCCAGGCGTTCAGGCGGTCCGGCCTGTTCAGGGTAAGAACGGCGATGCCCCCGTCCACATCTTTCATCACCACTTCGCTCATCTTCGGCCTCCCGATCGTTGGGAGGCCAGGCTAACCGCTCGCAGCGGCTCGTGCCGAAAGGCCGCCGATCGTGGCCCATCCGGCGGGTCAGCCGTGCGGCGCGTCGCGGCGGCGCGCGCGCCCCGTCGCGGCGCTCAGAGCGCCGCGCGCCGCAGCTCGTTGCGGACCGCCCCGAAGATGCGGGCCTCGCTCGGGGGGACCCAGCCGCGCATGGCGTCCCAGGCCGCGCCCGGGTTACGGGCGAGCTGGTCTTTGAGGCGCTCGGCCTCGCGCTCGGTTTCGCGCTTACGCAGCCAGGCCGCGTAGGGGTCGGGCGGGACGATGCGACCGGTGCGCATCGGGGCGGTCCGTGTGCCTTCGGCCACGCCGCCCGTCGCGCACGCCGGCGCCCCGCGGCCCCGCGCCAGGTGGTGCGTGGTGGAGAGGGGATGGCTCGCCGGCCGGTTTCTGTGAAGCATCCGCATGTGGGACTCCTTGAAGTGTGGTGTTTGCCGTCCGACGCCTGCCGCCCCCGGCGTCTCCCTACATGCGGGAGGGCCGCTTCCGGTGTTCGGTTCGCCAAGAGGATGGCGTCCCGCAAACGCGTTCCGGGCGAGGTTCGACGCACGGTCCAGAAAATGCACCCGCTGGACGGCTGCACGTAGTCCGCGGGGGTCGCCGGCGGTGCCCGAAGCGGGCAGTGTGAGGGCGTCCAATGGGACCCCAACCGGCGATGGGCGAGGCGGCGCTTTCCCCCTTTATCCCCTCAGCGCGCCTCACCCACGGCCAGGCGGCCCTCCCGGGGACACTGTCCGGAAGGAGTCGCGAGACACGCCGCCCGTTGCCGGCGGGGTGCCTGCCCCCAACCAAGTCGAGGAGAACGCCGGCGCTGCGCGTCACGAGCAGCGTCTCGGTCGACCCGGTAGGACTGGCTGATCAACGTCACCTGCTCTGCCCCTGGTGGTGGCGTCTGCCGCTGCGCACAGCGCTTCCGCGGCCGACGGAAGCAGCCCGACCGCACGGTCAGCCTGGCTGCCGCGGACACCGGCGTCCACCGGGGCGCCGCGATTACGCAGCGCCCACCGCAAGCGGCGGGCGCTGCCGTTCGGGATGCGGTCCCCCTCGGACACCGGCCGAGGAGCTCTGCGCCCGCGACGCCCCCAATGTCTCGCCGGTATCCCACCTCCCATGGGGCGCACCCTATACCCGGGTAAACCCCTAGTCAACCCCTAATTTCAACTTTAGTTCCGGATCCGGGGTCCTATGTGCCGATCGTCACGGTCGAGCCGAAAGCGAGCCGAATAGACGACTTTTTCGATTGACCTTTTGCCGGGTTTGGCCTTATGCTTACGGGCACGGTGCAGACACGTCGCCAGCCAGAGAAGTGGCGCGCACGGAGACTCTCGCATCATTGGGGTAAACCCGGGGAGTGGTCCTTCGGGGTAGCAGGGGTCCGGCGCGCACGTGGGGGTCAGAGCCGTTGACCGACCCGCTCCTGAGCGTTCGCCGGCGTGAGCTGGCCGAGATCGACCGCCTGCTCACCCGCGGCGAGTCGGCGCAGGCGAACGTGATCGAGATCACCGGCGAGACCGGGATCGGCAAGACGGAGCTGCTGACCCACGCCGTGCGGACGGCCGCCGAGGGTGGGCGCCTGACGGTGTTCGGGCGTGCCGCCGAGTTCGAGGCGGACGAGCCGTTCGGCGTCTTCCTCGGTGCCCTCGAAGGGATCGCCGCGGAGCTCTCCGACGAGGAGCTCTCGCGCCTGCGCGCCGACGAGAGCCTGGAGCTGGCGAGCCTGCTGCCCGGGCTCGCCGGGCGGCTGCCGAGCGCCGAGGGCGGCGCGTCCGAGCCCCCGAGCGGGGTCGGCACCGAGCGCTACCGCCTGCACCGGGCGATCTGCTCGCTGCTGACGCCGCGCGCCGGCGACAGTCGCATCCTGCTGGCCGTCGATGACCTGCACTGGGCGGACCCCGCCTCGGTGGAGCTGCTGCTGTACCTGGTCCGCCGTCCTCCCCGCTCGCAGCTGGACGTGATCGCCACGCTGCGGCCCGGGCCAGCTCGAGCCGGCCACCGCGGCCGCGCTGCAGCAGCTGCAGCGGGACGGTCAGGGCGAGCTGATCGAGCTCACGCCCCTGGATCGCGAGGAAGCGGCCGCCTTCTACCCGCCGGGGATGCCCGGCCGGGTGGCCGAGCGCATCTTCAGCGAGAGCGGCGGCAACCCGTTCTACCTGGAGGAGCTGATCCGCTCGGCCGGGGACACACTCCAGCCGGGACCGCGCGACGCTCGACAACGACGCCGAACTGCTGCCCGCCCGCGTCACGGCGTTCATCGCGGCCGAACTGGAGCGTCTCTCGCCGAAGGCGCGCGAGCTGATCCAGGCCGCCTCGATGGTCGGCGACCCGTTCGAGCCCGAGCTCGCGGGAGAGGTCGATCGGGATGGACGAGGCCCAGACGCTGGCGGCGCTCGACGAGCTCGTCGACCGCGAGCTGGTCCAGTCGGCGGCCCTGCCCGGGCCGCTTCAGCTTCCGCCACCCGATCGTGCGCCGCGCCGTGTACGAGTCCGCCAAAGAGGGCTGGCGGCGCAGCGCCCACGCCCGCGCGGCGGCCGTGCTGAGCGGTCGTGGCGCCTCGGCGACCACGCGGGCACGCCACGTCGAGCGCTCTGCGCGGGTGGGCGACGCGAGGCCATCGCCACGCTGCGACAGGCCGGCTACGAGGCCAGCGCGAGGGCGCCCGCGGCGGCTGCCAGGTGGTTCCGGGCCGCACTGCACTGCTCCCCGAGGGGACCCCCTCGCAGGAGCGCCTGGAGCTGCTGCTGGCGCTGGCGGTCGCGCTCGGCTCCGCGGGGCACCTGCAGGAGAGCCGCGAGGCGTTCCACGAGGCGCTCGCGCTGCTGCCGGCGGACTCGCCCGCCAAGGGCGCCGCGATCACCGGCGCGGCCATGATCGACCACCTCCTCGGCCAGCACGACCAGGCCCAGAGCCTGCTGCTGGAGAGCCTCGCCGAGCTCGACGATCGCTCCGAAGAGGCGGCCGCCCTGAAGGTCGCTCTGGCGGGCGGGAGCTTCTTCAGCGCCGACTGGACGGGCATGCGCTACTGGGCCGAGGAGGCCCTGAAGGTGCCCGAGCAGACGGCCGCCCTGTCCGCCCGCGGCACGGCCCTGCTCGCGCTGGCCCACTACGGGCTGTGCGAGATCGAAGAGGCCGGCGCCGAGGCCTCCAAGGCGGCCGCGATCGCCGACGAGCTCTCCGACGAGGAGTGGGCCGGGCAGCTGCAGTCGCTGTGCTCGCTCGGCTGGGCCGAGTACTGCGTCGGGCGCCTGCAACTGGCCGCCAAGCACATGACGCGAGCCCACAAGGTGGCCAACGCGACCGGCCAGCAGCATCTCCTGGGCGTGATCCTCACGGTCCTCGCGAACACCAACCTGGCGCTCGGCCGTCTCGCGCTGGCCAACGAGCAGGCCGAGAACGCGATCGACAGCTCGCTCCTGTCAGCCAACAACCTGTTCCTGACGTGGGCGCTGACGATGCGCTGCACGGTCGAGATCGAGCGCGGCAGCCCGGCTGCCGCGGTGCGCTACGGGATGCGGGCTTTGGAGGCGGGAATCAAGAGCCGCAGCCCGTGGTCGAACGTGGCCAGCCTGTACCTCGCCGAAGCGCGGCTGGAGGCCGGTGAACCGGAGCAGTTCCGTCGCCAGCTGCTGGCCGGACAGAGCACACCCCGGCTGCCTCCGTTCCCGTTCTACGGGGTCCAGGCCTACGAACTGCTGACCCGCGCCGAACTGGATCTCGGGCTACCCGACGCGGCCGGGCGCTGGGCCAGCCAGGCGAAGGACCTGGCGGTCAAGATCGGTCTGCCGATGCCGATCGCCCAGGCTCAGCGCGCGGAGGCGATGCTGCTGCTGAGCCGAGGCGAGTTCGTCGAGGCCGCCGCGGCGGCGCGCGCGTCGGCCGAGCAGGCCGAGCTCGCCGGCCAGCCCCTGCAGGCGGCACGCTCGCGCCTGCTGGAGGGGATCGCCCTCAGCCGCGGCTCGGACAGGGCCGGGGCGGTGGCCCAGCTGCGCCGAGCCCAGGAGACGTTCGCCGCCCACGGCGCCACCCGCTACCGCGACCGGGCGGCACAGGAGCTGCGCACGCTCGGCATCCACCGCCCGGAAGGAAGGCGCGCGCCGCGCACCGAGACGAGCGTCGGGTCGCTCAGCAAGCGCGAGCTGACGATCGCCCAGCTCGTCCACGAGGGCCTGTCGAACCGCCAGATCGCCGAGCAGCTCTCGATCAGCGTGAAGACGGTCGAGAACCACCTCACGAACATCTTCCGGCGTCTGGAGATCTCCTCCCGGGCGCAGCTGGCGACGCTCGTCGAGCGCTCCCGGGGCGCCGCGGCTTAGGGGCCGCGGGCCGCGTCGGGCCGGCGTGCGCGGTGCGGTTCGGCCGCGGGCGGCGCTACAGCGGCTCGGAGGTCGTAATCGCGGGCTCGTCCGGCTCGGAGGTCCGCGCCAGGTTCTCCTCCTGCGGAGCCGTCTCCTCCGAGGGCGGAGTGCGCGTCCAGATGCTGCGTCCGAGCCGCCCGCCGACGGCCCCGAGCAGCATGCCGATGATCGCCGAGACGATGATCAGAAACGGCGGGAAGCTCCCCAGCGAGACCTTCGCGTGGACGCCGCTGATGTAGTGCGCCAGCAGCAGGCCGAGGGCGTAGACGGCCCCGCCCACGAGCCCCCTGTCGGCTCCTCCCCAGCCGTCGGGGTGTTCGAAGCCTGCGAGCACCCCGCCGACTCCCGCCAGTGCCGCGAGCACCCAGTAGGTGGTCGCGTCGACGCCCAGCACCAGACCCACGACGACCCCGAACACGAACGGGATCACGCCACCCAAAAGGATCTGGTGGTTCTGCGGCCGGAAGCGAAATAGTGGCGGTGGCTCGCGCAAAATGACCTCTCCGCTGCGCGGGGCGCGCCGACCGTCGGTGGTCGGACTCCTCCCCGAGCCCGAACTGAGCGTACCGGGTCGGCGCCGGCCGCGCCCGCCTCGCCCTAGAGCAGGACGGGTCGCGAGCGGCGGTCCATCCCGACCTCGGTCACACCAGCTGACGTGATCTTGATGCGCACCGGCACGCTGCGGTGCTCCAGCAACTTCAGCAGCACCGATTCACCCTTCGACTCGATCGCCGAGCGCAGCGGCTCCTGCGCCTGCTCGGGCTGCAGGGTGTCGGCTATCTGCACGTACACGTGCTGCTCCGCGGTTCCGTTCTGAACCTTCCAGCGGTAGATCGCACCGGGTACTCGCAGGACGTGGATCATGGTCGGTCCTCCCACGATCTCCAACTCGCTCACCATGCCGAACAGGATCGCCGCCGCGCCCGGGCCCGGCAACGGCCGTCTGGCCAGAAACCACCGACGGCGCTTGGACATGTGCACAGCGGCTCGTTCGACGCCCCGGGGCGCGCACGAGTGGGGCAAGCGGTGCGGGGCGTCGACCCGCGGGGGGCGTGCCGGCACCCATACGATTCGGCCGGTGACGGCCTCGAGCGAGTCGGCGCTGGCCCTGTTCGCACGCAGGATCGTCGTGCTCGGGCTGATCGTGGTGGGCCTGCTCGCCGCGGCCACCGTCGGGCTGGCGCTGGCCGAGCACGTCGGCGCGTGGTACGCCTTCCGCTGGTCGCTCGACACGGCGGCCACCGTCGGCGGCTTCCCCCAGCCCCGCACGACCGGCGGCCAGGTGATCCACGTCGCCCTGATCGTGGTCGGCGTGGGTACGCTCTTCTACGCGCTTGCGATCGTGGCGGAGTTCTTCGCGGCCGGCCACCTCGGCGAGGTGCTGGCGCGGCAGGCGCTCGCAGAGGATGATCGACTCGCTCGAGAACCACCACATCGTGTGCGCCTACGGGAGGGTCGGGCGTCAGGTCGTGCGCGACCTGCGTGCGGCCCGCTCGAGCTTCGTGGTGATCGACCCCCGGCCGGAGAACCGCCAGCTGGCCGAGCGGGAGGGACTGCTGTTCATCGAGGGCGACGCCACCGAGGACGCCGTCCTGCTGCGGGCCGGCATCCAGCGGGCCCGCTCGATCATCGTCTGCGCCGACTCCGACGCGGACAACGTGTTCATCACGCTCACCGCCCGCGAGCTGCGCGCGGACATCGCGATCGTGGCCCGCGCCGCCGCCGAGGACACCGAGAAGAAGCTCAGCCCGCGCCGGCGCCGACCGCGTGATCTCCCCGTACAAGGCCAGCGGCACGGAGATGGCGCGGCTGGCGCTGCACCCCCAGCTCAGCGGGGTCGTGGACGTGGACGTCGAGTACCGCCTCGAGGAGCTCGTCGCGACGCGAGGGGTGTGACGCGATCGGGCAGACGATCGGCGACATCCGCGGGGGCTCGATGATCGTCGGCCTGCGCGGCGCGGACGGGTTCCATCCCCAGCCCACGGCGGACACCGCGATCGGGGCCGGCGACATCGTGATCGCGATCGGCACCCCGGCCACGCTCAAGCGCCTCGAGGCGCTGTTCGCCTCGGCCTGAGATCCGCCGCCCGAGACACGGGCGGTATTTGTGGAGACGGCCCGCAGCGGTTACCCTTCGGGGCTGATCGCGAGGTGATCTAGGGGGTGCAACAGCGGACATCACCTGCGTGGCGGGAAGCGTGGCGACGGCTCGGAGCCACGACGCCACTCGTCCTCGCCACGATGCTCGTGGCGCTGGCGCTGGTCGGAGGGCTGGCGTCGGGCGCCCTCGCCGACCCCTCCGCTGCGCCCACGGTCTCGCCGCTCGCGAGGTCCAACTACACGGTCGCTCCCGTCTGCGCCCGGCCCACGCTCGGGGCCCGCTGCCTGGCGCTGGAGCTCGTCCCCGTCTCGGCGGCGGCCCGCGAACGGCGCCACCCGATCGGGATGACGGTCAGGGCCCGCTCGGCCACCGCGGCTGGCGCCGAAGCATGCACCGAACACCCCATCACGGAAGGCTGTTACGGGCTTCGCCCGCAGGACCTCCAGGCCGCCTACTCGCTCGCCACGCCGAGCGCTCCCACCCCGCAGACGGTTGCGATCGTGGCCGCCTTCAACGACCCCACAGCGGTGAAGGACCTCAAGCGCTACGACGAAACCTTCGGCCTGCCCGCCTGTAACACGCACGACAAGTGCCTGCAGCAGGTCAACCAGAAGGGTGAAAAGGAACTGCCCAAGACCGAAGGCTGGTGGGCGCAGGAGATCTCGATCGACATCGAGGCCACCCACGCGATCTGCCAGAACTGTCACATCCTGCTCGTCGAGGCCGAAGAAGACACGAGCGCGGATCTCGAAGCGGCCGAGGACACCGCCGCAGCGGACGGGGCCAACGAGATCTCCAACTCGTGGGTGCAGCCCGAGGGCTCGAGCGACAGTGCCGCCTTCAACCACCCGGGGGTCGTGATCACGGCCGGGAGCGGCGACGAAGGCTATTTGAACTGGGTGCCCGGCTCGCCGGAAGCGGGGCAGGTCGGCTACCCCGCCTCATCGCCCCACGTGGTGGCCGTCGGCGGAACGCGTCTGGAAGAAGTGGAAGGGAGGTGGACGTCCTCGATCTGGAACGGCTTCGGCATCGAACACGAAAAAGGCGCCACCGGCGGCGCCTGCAGCGAACACTTCGAAGCCCCCTACTGGCAGCGCGAACTCCCCGACTGGGCGAGCGTCGGGTGTGAAGGCAGGCGCGCGGTCGCCGACATCTCCGCGGTGGGCGATCCGTTCACGGGCATGGCCATCTACGACTCGACGCCGCTGGAAGCCGAAGGGCCCCGCCCCGGCTGGCAGACACTGGGCGGCACGAGCGTCGCCTCGCCGTTGATCGCGGCGATGTTCGCGCTGGCCGGCGGCGACCACGCAGGGGGGGCGCCGGAAGTCGAATACCCGGCGCGGACGCTGTATGAAAACGCCGCCCTCAATCGCACCTCGGTGCACGACATCGAATCCGGCTCCAACGGCCCGTGTCTGCACAGGGCGGTGGAAGAAGACGGGCTCGAGCCGTGCTCGCCCACCGAAGAGGCGGCGATCTGCTTCGGGCGCGCGATCTGCCTCGCCGGCCGCGGCTACGACGGGCCCTCCGGCCTCGGCACCCCGGATGGGATCGGCGTCTTCCAGGCGACCGGGAAGGCGGCCAAGAAACCCCAGCAGCTCCACTTCACCTCGGCGGCGCCGAGCGGGGCCCGGGTCGCCGGCACGCCATACCCGGCGGCAGCCACGAGCAGCTCCGGCCTGGCCCCCTCATTCGCCTCCGAGACGCCCTCGGTGTGTGTCACAGAAGGCTCGAAGGTGAGCTTCGCCGGTGCGGGCACGTGCACGGTCGAAGCCCTCCAGGCGGGCAACGGGGAATACCAGGCGGCGGTGCCGGCGCAGCAGTCCTTCACCGTCGCCGCGGGGAGCCAGACCGTCAGCTTCACCTCGACCGCCCCCGCCTCGGCGGTGGCCGGCGGGGCGCCCTACACGGTCTCGGCGCTCTCGACCTCCGGCCTGCCGGTGACGTTCTCGTCGCTCACCCCGGCCGTGTGCGGCGCCGAAGGCGCCACCGTGAGCTTCATCGCGGCCGGGACCTGCACGGTCGCCGCCGCCCAGGCCGGCGACGGGGACTACGAAGCGGCGGAAGTCACGCAGAGCTTCTCGGTCGCCGCCGCCGCGGTGCCCGGGCCGGGGCTTACGAACCTCGTCCAAGGGCCCTCCGGTGAAACGATCTCGTTCAAATCGAAAGGGCCCGACAGCGACTTCAGCTTCGCCGGCAATCCGCTCGTCAACCACCGCAGCGGGACGATCAGCTTCACGCTCTCGCTGGTGGATCCGGGGCGCGTCAGCTGGCGGCTGACCTTCGGCGCCCGCGGCACGGCCGCCATGCGGGCGCTGAGGGGCGGTTGCCACCTGGGGGAGATCAGACTGGGGCGAGCATGTCACGCGCTCCCGGCCGTGTTCGCCGCTGGACATCTCACCACCACCAGGAGCGGGAAGGTGAGCTTCACGGTCACACCCGGGGAGCTGGCGCGGGCGCGCTGGGGGCAGCCGTGGGCCCGGCCCGCGGCATCCTCGTCGGCGCCGAAGTAAAGGTGCAGTCGGCGATGGGCGGTCGACCGAGCTCGCAGAAGCGCTCGGTGGCCGACTACCTCACAGCTGCCAAACGGGGCTGAGGGCGCGCGCCGCGGGCCTGCCGGGCCCGCCCGACGGTGCTCACGGGGTGCGCGGGGCGCTCACACCGGGGCGTCGGCCGGCGTCGGGCTCTCCGGCAGACCTCCCAGCTCGCGTGCCCGCACGAGCGCGGGCTGGGCCCCGAGCGCCTGGAGGGTGGTGGCGGCGTCCGCCAGCAGCGTCTGCGCCTCTGCGGCGCGATCCTGGCCCAGCAGGCAGGCGGCGAGGTCGATCTGGGCGCGGGCGACCCAATAGGGATAGGCGAGCGTGCGGAAGGACTCCAGCGCCCGCAGCAGCTGTGGCTCGGCGCCGGCGTGGTCTCCGGCCGCCGCGGCCACCAGGCCGTGGCCGCGTGCGATCTGCGCGCGCAGGAACGGCGGCACGTGGCCTGCCGGCTGCTCCTCGAGCAGGGCCAGCAGCCTCCCGGCGTCCTCCTGGCGGCCGAGCTCGATCGCGGCCTCCAGCGCGAACGGCCAGGCGTGGCGTACCGCGTCGTGGGAGGCGCCGAGCGCGGCCGTCGCGGTGGGGAGCATGTCCAGGCCCAGCTCGAGCGCGTCCTGCGGACGGCCGGCCGTGAGGGCCAGGCTGATGGCCACCGAGGTGTGCGTCGAGCCGAGGTCTTCGTCGTCGCTGAGCTCCCATCCCACCATGCGGGCGATGGTCGCGGCGGCCTGCTCGAGTTCGCCTCGGAGCGTGTGCATGACGGCCAGCGGCCAGCGCACGTATTCCGCGCCCGGACGGTCTTCGAGTTCTTCGAGCAGGCCGGGGCCCATGGTCGCCACTTTGTTCCAGCGCCCATCCATGACGTACAGGAACATCAGGTTGCCGGCGGAGATGCCCTCGCGGAAGCGGTCCCCCAGGCGCCTGGCGAGCGCCAGCGCGCGGGCGAACTGCTCGTCCGCGCCGGGCTGGTCCCACTGCATCCCGAGCATGCCGCTGTTGCCGAGGGCGTTGTGGGCCCGCTCGATCAGTTCGTGGCGCTCGGCGATTTCCAGGGCGCCGCCGAGCAGGGCGCGGGCCTCGTCGGGGCGATTGTCCTGCAGGGTCATCAGCCCCATGTCGATCAGCGCCCCGCTCTGTACCTCGGGCAGCGCCAGCTCCTGGGCGATGCGAAGCGCGATCCCCAGCGAGGCCTCGGCCCGCTCATCTTCTCCGCGGTACAGGTAGGCGTGGCCGAGGACCGCGTGGAGCTGCGCGACCTCGGCGTCGACCTGTTCGGTGCCGAGGATCTGCAGGGCGCGGGTCAGCTGCTCGATGGCCTGGTCGTTGCGACCCACGTAGCTGAGCGATCGCCCGATGTGCCCCGTCATCGTCGCCGCCTCCCGTTCGCGCCCCGCTGCCAGGTAGGCATCGCTTGCCTGCTTCGAGCAGCTCCATCGCCTCCTCGAAGCGACCCGCCCGCATCGCCATCTCGCCCGCGGCCGCGGTCAGCTCGGTGCGCTCCTGCTCGTCGCGGGCGAGCTCGATCGCGTGGCGGTAGGCCCGCTCGGCGGACTCCGGAGCGCCCACCGACGCGGCGCGGCGGGCGCCCTGGCGCAGCGCCGCGATCGTCGTCTTCGCCAGCTCGTCCGCGTCCGGGTCGCGCGGGCCGGCGGCGCGATAGGCATCGAGGTAGTGGGAGGCGATCGCCTCGGCGGCGACGTCCTCGCCTTCGTTGGGGAACAGCTTGCGCAGGTGCGCGGCGGCGGCCAGATGGCGAGGCTTGCGCTCGCGCCGGGAGAGCATCTCGTAGGCGACGGTCCGCAGCAGCCCCTGGACGAACACGTACTGCCCGCTGTCGGGTGTCAGCGGGTCGGCGCGAATCGCCAGCACCTGCTTGCGCACGAGCGACTCGAGGGTCTCGTCCAGGTGCTCCTCGGGGATGTCGCCGAGCTCGCTCGCAGAGGCACGCGAGAAGCTGTTCCCGAACACGGCCATCGCCTTCACGAAGCGGCTCTCGAGCGGCTCCAGCGCGTCCAGGCGCGCCGCCAGCAGCGAGCCGAGGCTGGCAGGGACGTCGAGCTCGCCGAGCTCCCCGGTGAGCGTCAGGCGACCTTCACGCTGCTCGAGCACCCCGCGGTTGGCCAGCGTGCGGATCGTCTCGATCGCGAACAGCGGTACGCCCTCGGCGCGATCGATCATGCGCGCGCGGACACTCCGCGGCAGGCCGTCGACGAGCGCGTCCAGCAGCCGTCCCATCGTCTCGGGGTCGAGCGGGTCGAGCTGCTGCGTGCTCGCGCCCCGGCGACCCCCGGGCCACGTCTCCTTGCCCGAACCGAGCTCCGGACGCGGCAGGGTCAACATGAAGATCGCGCTCTCGGCAGACCACTCCAACACGTGCTCGATGAAGTCGAGCATTCCCTCGTCGGCCCACTGCAGGTCGTCGAACACAAGCACGACGGGCAGGTGCTCGGCCAAGCGCTCGAAGAACAGCCGCCATCCGGCAAACAGCTCGGTGCGTCCGAGGCCCGGGTCGCCCACGCCGAGCAGGACGCCGAGCCGTGGCCGCAGGAAGTCGCGATCGGCGGGGTCGGGACCCACTGCTCGAGACCCGCGTCGAGCTTCGCGCGCGTCTCCTCGATCGAGGCCTCTTCGGGGATCCCGAGGCGCTGGCGGATCATTTCGGCCAGCGCCCAGTAGGCGACGCCGTCGCCGTAGGAGAGGCAGCGCCCCGAGTGCCAGAGCACGGTCTCGGCCAGCCCGTCGGCGTACTTGTCGAACTCCCACAGCAGGCGCGTCTTGCCGACTCCCGCGGCGCCGTAAACGGTCACGAGCCGGGCTGCGCGGCGCTCGAGCGCGCCGTGGAAGAGCTCCTTCAGCAGCCGCAGGTCGGCGTCACGGCCGATCAGCGGGGCCTCGATCCCACGCTCGCGCTCGGCTCCGCCGAGGCCGGCGATCACACGCGTGGCCCGCCACAGGTGAATCGGCTCGGACTTGCCTTTGACGGCGTGATCGCCGGCGTCCTCGTAGGCGATCGCCGCAGAGGTGACTTCGTGGGTCACGTCGTCCACCGCCAGCGTTCCCGGCTCGGCCGCCGATTGGGCCCGGGAGGCGGTGTTGACGCGGTCGCCGACCACCAGTCCTTCGCCCGGATTGGCCAGCGCCGCCACCTGCCCGGTCACCACTCCGGCCCGCGCACGCAGGTCCGGCACGCCCACTTCGGCCCCGAAGGCGGTGACCGCGTCGAGGATCTCCAGGCCCGCACGGACGGCTCGCTCGGCGTCGTCCTCGCGGGCGATGGGGACGCCCCACACAGCCATCACGGCGTCGCCGATGAACTTCTCCACGGTGCCGGCGTAGCGCCCGATGATCGTGCGCGTGGACTCGAAGTAGCGACCGAGCAGCTCGCGCACTTCCTCGGCGTCACGACCCTCCGAGAGCGATGTGTAGCCGACGAGATCGACGAACAGCACCGACACCAGACGCAGCTCGGGGGCGCTCTGCACCACGGGCGCCTCGGCCGGCACGGGCGCCGGCGCCGACCCCGGCGCCTCGGCGCTCCCCAGCGACGCGCCGCACTCCGCGCAGAACTTCTGGTTGGGAGCGTGCGGCGTTCCGCAGGAGGCACAGCGAGGCGCCTCGACCGGGCTCCCGCACTCCGCACAGAACTTGGCTCCCTCCGCCAGCTCGGCGGCGCACGCCGGACAGACCATCGATGCCTCCTGCTAACGGTGTCGCGACAGCGTAGCCACCCGCCGACCGCGTGGCGGTCGGCCGCCCACGGTCACCGCGACGGCGGACACGGCCATCAGGGCAGCTTTGGTTCGCGTGCGAAGAACACGTTGCGACGACACCGAGCGCTTGGGGACTTCGGCGTCGAGCGTGCAGCAGCCGGCGCCAGCGTCTGCTTGTAGTTGATGTCGTAGGCCTTCTTGATTGCCTGGAGGGCGGGGTCGTTCAGCGTAGAAGAAGCGGTCGCCGTCGCGGAGGGCTTCGAACTGCTTGCGCCACAGCGCGTACTGCACGCTGCCCGAGCTCGCTGCCCTTGCACGGCGGGTTCGCTGACCATGCCCACGAACGGGTCGACGTCGGCGACCGAGCCGTAGATCGCCTTCAGGCGCGCCGCGAGCGTGCTGCCGCGGGTGCGCGCTCACGGGGAGGTCGGCGTTGGTGGGTCGAGGTTCGGGGTTCGGGGCGTCCGTCAGAAGGGCCGGTGTTGGTGGTGTGACCCCTGCGGTCCGTGAACGAGGTGAACTTGAGGATCAACGGGCTGTTGATCGTCAGGCCCACCGGTAGGGCTTCGTCGCTGTCGCCGGTGAGCTGGTCGAAGGTGCTCGGCACGCTGAGGCCGAGCGCTTCGCGCAGCTGCGTGTAGCTGGGCATGCCGTGGTCGCGCCCGCGCTGGACGTCGATCGCACCGAGGTCGACGATCCCCGAGAAGCACCCGCTCAGCTGCGGTTGTTCGAAGCATTCCTGGGGCGAGCGTTCGTCCGAGCCCGGCGTCTCGAACAGGACCGAGCGCAGCGTGTTGTCGATCTGCTCGTCGTTCTTGTAGCCGGGCATCTGGGAGAGACCGCCGAGCAGGTTGCCGAGCCCCACCGCGGGCACGATCGCGGGGTTGAAGAAGGCTGCGTTCTGGCTGATGTCGATCAGTTCTCCGTGGCGGCGGCCGATCGTGACCGGTTCGACCGTCGCGCCGAGCTCCCGCAGCGCCTGGGCCTGTTCGGCCGAGTACGTCCCCGACGGCACGATGATTTCCTGCTCGCCGTTGACCATCGAGTGGGCGCGGTAGCCGACGGTTGCGAATTCGTCGCTGATCTCCGGGTCGACGTCGGAGTCGTAGCCCTTGTAGGGGGCGAGCTTGACTCCCACGGCGGGGAGGAAGGCGTTGTAGGTGATGTACTGGATCTCGGCGCCCACGACGCGCCGGGCGATCTGGAACTTCTGTTCGGCGCTGAGCGAGTCGGGCAGCAACGAGACGATCCGGTTGTGCTCTCGCGCGAACAGGGTCGTGATCCCATCGAGGTCGGCGTTCTCGTTCGTGCGCACGTCCCCGCCGATGACGGCCGCTTCGGGGGTCAGCGCGCCTTCCTCGGTCATCGTCGGGGCGGTGGCCGCGTCGCCGCGGGCGGTGGCCACCGGGAGATAGCCGCCGGGCAGCATCAGCGACGCCCCGGCTTCTTCGGGATTGCCGTCGTCAGGGCCTTCGCGCAGCCATTCCAGCCGCGACTGGGTTCCGCCGTAGACGGCGTAGCCGTCGATGTAGGACGGGAACCGTGTTGATCTGCTGGCGCGGGTCTTCGGTGCTCGTGCCCGAGCCGGGCGCCGGCTGGTCACGGACGAACGGGATCATGCCGAGCGTGTCGCTGAAGCTCTCGAGGGGGTCGCTCTGGTTGACCGAGATCGGCATTTCTTCGCTGCCGCCCTGGGCGAGCTCCATGTTGTGGTCCAGGAACTGGCCCCACACCCACACCCACTGGCTGACGTTGCGGGGCGAGAACAGGTCCACCCCGAGCGAGTTGAAGATGCGGTTGCTGATGTAGCGGGGGTTGGGCCCGCTCACCGGCTGGGAGATGCCGTCGGCGTAACTCGGCGTGCGGCCAGGCGCACGTAGCGGGAGCCCGCCTCGCCCCATTCGGGGTGTTCGCGAGGTTGTTGCCCGAGCCGTTCAGGGCCCGCGGTTCGGAGACGACCACTCGCCGGGGCGCTGCTGGAGCGCGCCCGCGCGCCGCGCGGCGGCCGGGCCCGGCACGATCAGCGCGCAGGCGAGCAGCGCGAGAAGCAGCGAACCCGCCCCGAGCCACCCGTGTCTTGGCCATGCGTGACCCATCAGCAATTCCGGTCCGTGGAAATGGTCTGCCGCCCGTCCCCCGGAGACTGGATTCTACACCGGCCCGGCGCGTCCGGCGACGCTTGGCGCGGGCCCTGTGACGCTCAGGCGCGTTTGGAGATGCGGCGCAGGTAGGCCTCTGCGCTGCGGCGCGATTCGGGGTCCTCGAGCGCGGTCATCAGCGAGTCCGCATCGCTCCAGGCGCCCGTCGTGGCGAGCATCTCCTCGCTGGCCGCGTCCACGGCGCGCTTGGTGGCCAGCAGCGTCAGCCTCGACTTCTCCAGCAACACCGTGCACGAGCTCATCGACGGTCTCCGCGAGCTGCTCGTCGGGCACGACGCGGTTGAGGAACCCGAGCTCGCGCGCCTCGGCCGCCGAGAAGCGCCGGCAGGTGAGGACCAGCTCCCTGGTCATGGCGGGCCCGATCTCCCTCACCAGGCGCGGAATCCCGCCCCAGGCCAGCGGGATACCGAGGTCCACCTCGGGAATCGAGAACACGGCCGTCTCGCCGGCGAAGCGCAGGTCACAGGCCGCCGCCAGCACCACGGCGCCACCGACGCAGTACCCATGGATGCGCGCCACCGTGACCGCGTCCATGCGCTGGATCGCCTCGGCCATCAACCTGCCCGCGTCGGCTCCCGCCCGCCGCTGCTCGGTCCCGGGATCCTCGGCGGTGAAGGCGGAGACGTCGGCGCCGGCGCTGAAGGAGCGCCCGTTCCCGCTCACGACCACGACCTTGACCTCGCTCTGGCGGTCGAACCAGCGGGCCGCCTCGGCAAGCTCGAGGAGCGTCCGTTGATCGAGCGCGTTCAGCTTCCGCGGGCGGTTCAGGATCGAGCTCGCCGCGGGCCCCGTCGACGCGCGTCTCGAGCGTCTCGAACTCCATCGGGCGACCTTATCGCCGGGGGTGCTCTTGCGGCGCTGGCGCGCAGCAGTTGAGATGCTAAGGTCGCCGCAGTCGGTCCGGCCGAGGGGACTTATGCAGACTGGGGATGTGTGTCAGGGAGGTCACGGGGGAGTGCGCTTGCGTAGAGCCCTGCCGGCGGCGATGCTGCTCGCCTCGATCGCCGCTGCGACGCTGATCGCGGCGGCGCCCGCGACCGCCCGCCCGGTGCACGCACTGGCGGCTCTCGGCAGGACCAAGGGCAACGCCGCGATCTCGGCCACCCGCTCGGCCACCGCCCCGCACTGGGCCTGCCCGCAGGGAGCCTGTGAAGCGATCGTCGAGCCGCGCCTGTTCACGGCCTCCGGTCGCGCGGAGTCTCCCCGGCGGCAGGCTGTACGAAGGCAGCGGTGAACTCGGGGGTCTCAGCCCGCAGGATCTGGAGTCGGCCTACAAGATCCCGCTGAGCAGCGGATCCAGCCAGACGGTCGCGGTGGTCGACGCCTTCGGCTATCCCAAGGCCGAAGCCGACCTCGCCGAATACCGGGCGCGTTACGGCCTGCCTCCCTGCACGAAAGCCAACGGCTGCTTCAAGAAGCTCAACCAGCAGGGCCAGGAACTGAAATTCCCCGAAGAAGAACCGGGGTGGGACGTCGAGCAGGCGCTCGATCTCGACATGGTCTCGGCCGCCTGCCCGTCGTGCCACGTGATCCTGGTGGAGGCGACGGAAGAATCGCCCTTCCCGAACGACCTCGCCGAATCGGTCAACACGGCCGTCAAAGCTGGGGCCACCGAGGTCTCCAACAGCTACGGGCTTGCCCGAGGAAGGCTGCGGGACGTTCATGGAATGCACCCGCTTCGCCCCCGACTACTCGCACCCGGGGGTGTTCATCAGCGCCTCCTCGGGAGACCACGCCTACGACAACGCCGATTCGCCCTTCTTCGCCAAATCGCCCCTGTACCCGGCCGACCTGAACGACGCTGTCGGCGATCGGAGGCACCAGCCTGTCGAAGGCCGCCAACGCACGCGGCTGGTCCGAGCAGGTATGGAACGAACCGAGCCGGCAGGTCGGCACCGGCAGCGGCTGCAGCACGTTCGCCTCCAAGCCGAGCTGGCAGAAAGACAAAGGCTGCGCGGGCCGGATGGACAACGACGTCGCGGCCGTGGCCGCCGTCGAAACGCCGGTGTCGGTGTACGCCACCGCGGAAGAAGGCTGGATGCTCGTCGGCGGAACCAGCGCCAGCTCCCCGCTGATCGCAGGGATCGTCGCCCACGAGAGCGAATCCGTGCGCGCGCTCGGCGCACAGGCCTTCTACGAAGGTCTCACGCCGTTGTTCGACGTCACCGAAGGCAGCAACGGGACCTGCCCGCCGGCGAGCGACGCCTACTTCTGCACCGCCGAGGTCGGCTACGACGGGCCCACCGGGCTCGGCACGCCCGACGCCGGCGCGGTGCTGCCGACCGTCACGAACGTCGAACCGGCCGAAGGCCCGGGGACCGGTGGAACCAGCGTGTCCATCACCGGCACCCACCTGACAGAAGTCTCGTCGGTGAAGTTCGGCGAAACCGAGGCCACCAGCTTCGAAGTCCACTCGGACAGCTCGATCACCGCCCAGGCCCCCGCCGGCGCCGGCACGGTGGACGTGACCGTGAGCACGCCCGAAGGCCCCAGTGAGACCAGCTCCGCCGACCACTTCACCTATACGCCGGTCGGGCCGGCTCCCGCGATCAAGAAGATGAAGCCCCGCAAAGGCCCCGAAGAAGGCGGCACGGTGGTCGCGATCACCGGCTCCAACTTCACGGGCGCGTTCGCGGTCAAGTTCGGCGGGGTCCCGGCAAAGAGCTTCGAAGTCAATCTCACCGGCACCGGGATCACGGCGACGGCCCCGCCCGGGTTCGGCCTGGTGGACGTGACCATGACCACGGTCGGCGGTCAGAGCGCGATCAGCAAGAAGGACCGCTTCCGCTACCAGCGCCCGAAACGGCACTAGCCGGCCCGCCGCCGAAGAGTCCGCGCTCGGGTCGGGCTGCGCTCGGCGGAGGACCTCCCGCTGCGGGTGGGCGTTGCCCCGCCGGCCCGCCGGGCGCTTCAGAATCCCTAGCCGCATGAGCTCGACCCGCCGTGCAGACCTCGTCGCCCGTCTGAAGCTGTTCGTGCGAGCGGTCGAACGGGGCGACGAGTCGATGGTCGAGGAGGTGCTGCGCCTGAGCGGATCCCGGCGCCTGTTCGCTCCGCTGGCGTACCTGGTGGGCGCCTTCGCGATGCTGCTCGAGGGGCTCCGCCGCCTGCTGACCGACTGGCGGGTGATTCCGATCGAGTTGTTGCCGGCGGTGTGGCTGTGGTTGGCGATGTACGACCTGCGCCTGAACGTGGTGCAAGGGCAACTCCTTCCACTCGGCCGACGAAGGGGAGCTGGTGGCGGTCGCGGCGCTGATCGTCGGCGTCACGGTGGCGGCCCTGTTCCTCAACGTCGTGTTCGCCTTCGCGGTCGCCGATGAGCGGACCGCGAGCCTGTCGGAATCGCTGCGGGCGGCCGGCAGCCGCAGGCGCCCGATCCTGCTCGTGGGGCTGGTCGTGGGCTGCCTGCTGGCGCTCAGTGTGACGGCGGGGGCACGGCTTCCACACCCGTGGTTCACGCTCTCCCTCGGTGCGTCAGTGGGCCTGCTGATGGTCGTGTACCTGTCCCTGCCGTCGCGGCTGCTGGGAGTGGACGTGCGCCGCCCGCGCCGCGACCGCCTGGCGGCGAGTGCGATCGGAGCGACACTGTCGGTGCTCGTGACGGCGCCCTTCTACGTGGTCAGCCGCGTCGGGATCCTGATGCTCGGTTCGACCGTGCTGGCGATCCCCGGCTACCTGCTGCTGACCGTCGGCGTGGTGTTCCAGGCGGGCGGTGTCGGCGCCGTGCGGGCGATCCGCATGAGCAGCGCGCTCGTCGACGTGCGGCGGGAGAGCTGAGAACTCGATCCGCGGGGGCCGATCACAGATGGTGAACGCTCGGCGCCGGTGGGGACAGGTTGCGCTGCTGGCGGCGATCGGGGCCGTCGCCACGGGGTGTGGCGGCTCCGGCGCCGGGGGGGCCGAGGCCCACGGCTGCAACGGGTCGGCGGCGTTGTGCTCGTGGCCGCTGCAGGACGTGGTGTTCCCGGGCACGCACAACTCGTTCGCGGCCTCCGATGAGCCGGGGTGGCACTTCGCCAACCAGACCTACCCGATCCCGCGCCAGCTGCGAGACGGGATCCGGGCCTTCCTGCTGGACATCCACTACGGGGTGCGGGATCCCGCCAACGGGCGTGTCCGAACCGACCTGGCGGCCGAGGGGTCCGACCGCAACAAGGTGGCCGAACAGCTCCCGGCGAGCGCGCTGCGGGTCGCCGATCGGGTGGCCGGCGGCGTCGGGCTCGGCGAGCTGAAGGGGACCGCCGAACCGTTCCTGTGCCACACGCTGTGCGAGCTGGGCGCCGAGCCCCTGGAGCGGGAACTGAAAGCGATGGCGAGCTTCCTGAAGCGCAACCGGGGGCAGGTGGTGGTCGTGGTGGTGGAGGACTACGTGCCGCCGGCGACGATCGAACGCGCCTTCGGCGAGGCCGGCCTGACGCGCTATGCCGAGACGCTGCCGCTGCACCGACAGCTGCCGACGCTGGGGCGAGCTCGTGGACAGCGATCACAGGCTGCTCGTGTTCGCCGAGGAGAAGGGAGGATCGCCGTCCTGGTACATGCCGGCCTTCGACTACATCCAGGACACGCCCCTGGGGGCGCTGCATCCCGGCCAGCTCAGCTGCGCCCGCTACCGCGGCAGCGACGCCAGTCCGCTGCTGCTGATCAACCACTGGATCCCTCCGTTTCCGCCGAGCCCGATCGTCAACGCCCAGATCGGGCGGGCCGCCTTCCTGCGCGCGCGAATCGAGCGCTGCACCCGCGAGCGGGGGATCCGAGGGGCGATCCTGGCGGTGGACTTCTACCAGCGCACCGCCGTGGTCGAAGTCGCCGCGCAGCTGAACGGCGAACGCTGAGAGGGCACAGGGCCTCGGAGGGCCACGCCTCGGGGCCGCACCGGCCGCTGCAGGCGCAATTGCCCGAGACCCACCCCGATAGTGTCTACACGTGTCTGCTGCGGCCCGATCGGCCCACGCAAGGACGGACGCCGCGCCGATCTCTCGCGGCACAGTCGCCGGCTCGGGCGCCACGGCCCTGGCGCTGGGCGCGCTCGGAGTCGTGTTCGGCGACATCGGCACCAGCCCCCTGTATGCGGTCCAGGCGGTGTTCACGGCCGACGATCACGCCGTGCACCCGACCCCGGGTGAGGTCTACGGCGTCCTGTCGCTTGATCTTCTGGTCGATCACGATGATCGTGTCGGTCGGCTACGTGACCTTCATCATGCGCGCCGACGACAAGGGGGAGGGCGGGATCATGTCGCTGGTGGGCCTGCTCCAGGGGGCCAAGGCGAAGCGCACCGGCCTGACCGTCGGCCTGGTCACGCTCGGGGTCCTGGGGGCGGCGCTGTTCTTCGGCGACAGCATGATCACCCCGGCGATCTCGGTGCTGTCGGCGGTGGAAGGATTGAAGGTGGCGGTGCCCAGCCTCGCTTCGCTGGTGCTGCCGATCGCGATCGCGGTGCTGACGGGGCTGTTCGCGATCCAGCGGTTCGGGACCGGCGTGGTGGGCAGGCTGTTCGGCCCTGTGATGGCCGTGTGGTTCACGGTACTGGTGGTGATCGGGATACCGGAGATCGCGCGCCGCCCGGAGATCCTGCGCGCCCTGTCGCCCACCTATGCGGCCGAGTTCTTCATCAACCACGGCGCGGTCGCGTTCATCGCGCTGGCGGGGGTCGTGCTCGCCGTCACCGGGGCCGAGGCCCTGTACGCGGACATGGGTCACTTCGGGCGCTCCCCGATCCGGCGGGCGTGGTTCTTCCTCGTGTTCCCGGCCCTGACGCATCAACTACCTGGCACAGGGCGCGCTGATCCTGCGTTCCCCGAAGGCCGTCGAGAACCCGTTCTTCCTGCTTGTTCCGGGGTGGGCGCAGGTACCGATCGTGTTCCTGGCCACGTTCGCGACCGTGATCGCCTCCCAAGCGGTGATCTCGGGCGCCTACAGCGTCACCCAGCAGGCCGTCCAGATCGGGTTCCTGCCCCGCCTCGACGATCCGCCACACCTCCGCAAAGCACGTCGGCCAGATCTACACGCCGGCGATCAACGCGCTGCTGTTCGTGGCGGTGCTGGTGCTCACGATCGGCTTCGGCTCATCGACCGGCCTCGCGTCTGCCTACGGCGTGGCGGTGACGGGGACCTTCATCCTCAGCACGATCCTGTTCCTGGCTGTGGCGAGGCTGCTGTGGAACAGATCGCGCAGGTGGGTGGTGCTCGGAGGGTCGGTCTTCCTGACGATCGAGGTCGCGTTCTTCTCGGCGAACCTGACCAAGGTCGTCCACGGCGGATGGCTGCCGTTGGCCGTGGCCACGATCCTGTTCGTGCTGATGACGACCTGGCACCGGGGCAGGGGGATAGTGACCGCCAACCGTCGCCGGATGGAAGGCTCGTTGCCCGATTTCGTCGAGGGCCTGGGTGCGCAGGAGCTCCGCGTTCAGAGGGTGCCCGGAGTGGGGGTGTTCATGAACCCGAACCCCCGCACCACCCCGTTCGCCCTGCGTGCCAACGTCGAACGCAACCGGGTACTGCAGGACCACGTGATCATCGTGACGGTGGAGACCGTACGGATTCCCCACATCCCGGAGTCCCGTCGCGCCAGCACGGGAATGCGGATCATGTTCAGCGGCGCCACCGGGGACGCGCTCCAGCTCGCCGGGGACATCGCCTATCTGTCGCTGCGCTTCGGCTTCCTGGACGAACCGAACGTGCCCGCGGCCCTTATCTATGCGGCGGAGAGGGAGCTGATCGACGGCGACGTGGCCAACGCCACGTACTTCCTCTCGGCCACCACGATCGCGCCGACCGACGATCCCGGGATGGCCCGTTGGCGCAAGAAGATCTTCGTCGGGCTGGCCCGCAACGCAGCCGACTCGGCGGCGTACTTCCGACTCCCCTCGGACCGCACGATCTCGATCGGCGCGCGGGTCCCGCTGTGATGCGGTCGCAACGCCCGGGAGACCTAGGCGGGTGCCACAGGCGGATCTGGCGGTCGTCAGGCGGGCGATCGACGCCTTCAGTCGCGGCGACGCGGAGGCGTTCTGTGAGCTCACCACCTCCGACGTCGAGTGGAAGGTGGGGCTCGCGGCCGTCGAGGGGGAGGTCTTCCGGGGGCACGATGGCGTGCGCACCTATTTCGGGCGCCTGCGGGGAGCGTGGAGTGAGTTCCACCTGCTCGGCGACGAGTACCGCGACCTCGGCCATGCGGTTCTCGTGCTCGGGCGTCTGCGCGGCTTCGGTCGCGGGGGTGAAGTGCCGGTCGAGTCCCCGGTCGGAGCGGTGTGGGAGCTGCGCGACGGAAGGATCTGGCGCCTGCGCGCCTACCTCACGCACGCGGAGGCCATCGCCGCCGCCGGTGGGGCGGGGGTAGAGGCCCCGCCCCCCGACGATCGCCGCAGGGGTCAGCCGGCGGGCTGTTTGTTGGTCTCGCTGATCTCGAAGCCCGCTGGATCCGCGCTCGTCGTGACGACGGTCGTGGTCAGCGTCGTCGAGAACGATTTGCCCGAGACTTCCGTGGTGAGGCCGCCCTGGAAGCCGACGCCCGATCGGAAGACCGTTTCGCTGTGGGTGCTCATGGCATCCAGATCGCCGCTGGCTTCACCGGCGACTTCGCCGCGAACCGTGTATTCGCTCGCGCCGCACAGGTATTTCATGACCGGGTTTCCGGCCAGGCCCGTGAAGAACCTGCCTTCTTCTGAGTAGGAGACGGTTTCGAGCGCTTCGGTGCGGATCATGCCTTCCGCTGCGCCGGCGCTGGCGCATTTCGTGCTTTCGTGCCTACAGCCCCGGTAGGTGATCGATTCGCTGCCCGCCCGGAGTGTCTGCAGCTGCCCTTCGGAGGCGCCCGATTCGCATTCCACGGTGCCCGCGCCGCCTTCGAGCCTGGTCGTGCCGGCGGCCGTCGTGAACGCATCGCTGCCCAGTTCGTACTTCCCCTTCGGTTTTTCCTTCTTGACATCCACCGTCTGGCAGGCGCCTTCGGCGTAACGGCCGTGCTTGAGCGGGAAGCAGGCGGCAGGGGCGCCGAACCATTCGAAGGTCCCCTTCGGTTTGCCGTTCTTTTCGTCCGTCGTGAGACATGCCCCTTCGCCGAAGCGACCGTGCTTCATCGGCTCGCATTTGCCGTATTCCTGTCCCCCGGAAGGCCCGCCCACGTGGCGCGGGTCGGAGAGCTGGGCGATGCTGGGCCTGGTTTTTTCGGTCGCCGTCACCGTGATGCACGGGGTGGGGGATTCGGTGTACACGGCCACCGGTTCCTGGATCGGTTCCCAACCGGTTTCCGGGTTGTCCCACCACAGAGCCTTGGCCCCGCCGAGTTCGCAGTCCTTGTAGGAGATGGTGTTGAAGCTCGCGGAGGTGCTTCGGTAGATCTGGAAGTAGGCGCCCCGGGACCTCGGCAGCGGCTTGCCCCCGATGTCCGCCGCGTAGGGGCCGATCGTGACCTTCCCGGTGCCGCCGCTGCCTTCCACAGACAGCTGCCCGTCGGTCGCTTTCGCGGGTTTCGCCGGTTCGGAGGTTTCAGCGCTCGCGAACGTGGCGAGCGTGGTGAAGGTCGTGTCTCTCCCGAAGCTCGTGCCGAACGCGTTGCGGGCGGCGACGCGGAAGTGATAGGTCGTGTTGACGGCGAGTTTCGACAGCGCCGCCGACACGGCGACCGGGGCTTCGCCGGATCCCGGTTTGCCCGGCGAGCATTCCGCGGTCGAGCCATAGGCGGTCGTGGTGCCGTATTCGAACACGCACGAGGTCACTTCTTCGCCGTTGGGATTCACGCTCGCGTGCAGCAGCCCGGCGGTCTGCGTGACTTCACGGGCCGCCTGTTCGCTGATCGTCGCCCCGCTGACGAACGCCCAGGCGCCGCCGAGGGAGCCTTTGTCGAGCGCGCCTCCCAGCAGCGCGGTCCTTCCGTTCGACGCCAGCGCCACGCTCTCTGCGAATTCGCCGTTGCCGGCCTCGCCGCGGGCGGTCAGCTTTTCGCCCTGCTGGCTCCATTTTCCGCCCGCCTGCGCGAACACCCACGCCGCGCCGAGCCCGGGGAGGTTTTCTTCGGCCTGGGTGTCCCAGGGGCCGCCGATCAGCGCCAGGTTGCCTTCGAAGGACAGCGCGACGCTGTGGCCGAACTGTGCTTCGCGGCCGGACTCTCCTTCGCCCGTCAGCTTTTCGCCCTGCTGGCTCCATTTCTTGCCGGAGCGCGTGAGCACCCAGGCGGCGCCCGTCCCGGGCCCGAAACCTTTGGCGTTGTCGTCCCACGGCGCGCCCACGAGCGCCGTGTCGCCTTCGGCGGAGAGCGCGACGCTCCAGCCGAACTGGCCTTCGCCGAGCTCGTTCGTGGGGGTGATTTTCGACCCCTGCTGGGTCCACGTTTCACCCGCGTGGGTGAACACGTAGACAGCGCCGCGTTCGCCCGCGCCAGGGTTTCTCTTCTTCTTCCTCGATCGGCGCTCCGATCAGCGCGGTGGTACCGGCCGCGGACAGGGCGATGCTCCAGCCGAACAAGCCGCCTTCCGCACCTGTGCAGCACTCCCCTTTGGCCGTGATCTTCTTCCCCTGCTGGGACCATTTTCCAGCGGAACGGGTGAACGCCCACACGGCACCGTCGCCGATCGTGGTGCCGACCGTTTCATTGGGTCCTCCGACGAGTGCCAGGTTCCCTTCGGCCGAGAGCGCGGCGGCGACGCCGAAATTCGGTTGCGGGGCCGTCTCTTCGCTCCCGGTCAGCTTTGGCCCCTGCTGCGTCCAGGTGCTGCCGGTGCGAGTGAACACCCAGGCGGCGCCTTTGCCGTTGTTGTCGCCCGAGCCGCCGATCAGAGCTGTGTTCCCATCAGCGGACAGCGCCACGGCGGAGCCGAAGAAGGGGTTGACGAGCCCTTCTGAGCCTTTCAGGCGCGGGCCCTGCTGGGTCCAGACCGAGCCCGTGCGGGTGAACACGAAGGCGGCGCCCTGGAACGAGTTGTCTCGGGGCGCGCCCACGAGCGCGGTGTTGCCGTCGGATGACAGCGCGACGGTCGCGCCGAGGTGGCCTTCGCCTTCCTCGCCTTCGGCGAGCAGCTTTTCCTCCTGCACGAGCGGGTCGACCCGCACGGGGAAGCGTGCTCCGAGGGTGTGGAGATGCAGCAGGATGCGCCGGCCGTCCAACGTCAGCCAGCTGCGCAGCCCGTGCCCGCGGGCGTCTCTCGCGCTGAGGCCTGTGTAACGCAGCACGTGGCGTCCGTCGCGCGTGAGCTCGACGCTGCGCCCGTTGCGGGCGAGCGACGCTCCCACGTTGCCGGACAGGCCGACCGCGAGCGTGACATCACCGTGGTGGCGGGTCGCCGGCGGACGCTGCAGCGTGAATCCCTGCTCGAGGCCCAGCGGCCCGTTCAGATACCACTCACTCAGCCCGGGGTGCGAGTAGGCAACGCGGTTGCCGTCCGCGCGCGGGGTGGACGGCAGGATCGTATGGAGGGTGGAGCCATAGCCGGCGCCCACCAGCCGCAGCCCCAACCGAGCGCGGCCCGCGGACACGGATACGCCGGAGGCGGTGAAGGTGCTGCGGAGCTGCCGCCGGTCGTTGGCGGAGGCGAAGCCACCGCTCGCCGTGTGCACCTGGAAGGCGCGATCCCGGGCACCGAGAGCCCCGGACACGGCCCCCTGGGCCGCCAGCGGAAGGCTCAACAGGCCGGCGTGCCCGAACGCTGCTGCGTGCGCACGGGAGGCCGCGGAGTGTGAGGCGGGCAAGGCCTCGTAGGCGCCGAGCGCAAGCGCCGCACAGACGACCGGCGCGGCCAGCAGGGCAGCGCGAGTCCGCCGGCGACTTCCCGGCGAGAGCTTGGCGGCGCGCGCCGCGGTTCTGCCGGCTCGCGTACGACGAGTCCCGGTTGTGCTGGGCTGCCCCGCAAATGCACTCATCGCGCCACCTCCGTGCCCCTGGGAACTTGCTACCCCTCGAGCCTCAAGCATGCCAGGAAACCGGCTGGCGCGTCTGCCCACAATCGGGAGCTGGGAGATTCCGAACGTGGCCCCCTCGAAACGCGCCGGCAGGGGGCCGCCGGCGGGCGGCGGACGGTCCCGCCTACAGCGGTGGGACCTGATTGTTCACCTGCGTCCCGTGATACAGGTGGTCGTGGTCGCTGCAGGCCGGCGGGAAGAAGAACTGGACGGACCCCGTTGTAGCTTGCGAACAGGGTCGCGTGCCCGACGGTCCCGACGACACACTTCGGGTCGTTGCTGGCCTGCACGCGGACGATGATCTTCATGATGTTCCCCGGGAACCCCCACCTCACAGCTACGTGTGAGTGGTAGACGAGGTGGTGTGCCACCGTCATCGTGATCGCACGGGTGGGCCGGCCGCGGGCGCGGTCTTCCTGGCACAGGATCCCGAGACGGTGTTGGCGGCGAGATTCATCTGACCGTGCCCACGGGCGAAGCTGCCGGTATCGCCGATCGGGGGACCTGTGTGGAAGCCCCACGGCGGGATCCCGTAGACGATCGGGACGTGCGCGCAGCCGGCTCCGTAGCTGGAGGCCCGGACGGCGGGGCTGGGGAGCGCCAGCAGCGTGATCGCCGCCAGCAGGACGGGGGGGAGCAGGAGCCCTGCGCGACGCGCAATCGGAGCGTTCGTCATCGCGACCCCCACGGCTCGCCGCTGAGGGATACTCCCGGCTCGATGTCCGGCAGATGGGCCAAGCGGCTGAGGGTATCGAGGAGCACGACTCCGGATTCATACCGCGACGGCGGCGTTTCTGCCGCTCTCTGGACGGGTTCCCGAGGGCCGGACGGCGGCGGTAGCTGATGTCGCAGGAGAACGTCGAGATAGCGCGCAGGGCGCACGAGGCGTTCGACCGCCCGGATATCCACGCCTTCGACCTGGAGGTCTTCTATCGCTACGCCAACCCCGACATGGTCCTCGATTGGTCGCGGTCGCACGGACTCGAGGCGGGGATCTACCGCGGAGAAGCCGCGACGCGACGCTTCTGGAACACGTTCTTCGAGGCGTTCGATGATGTCGTCGCCGAGCCGTTGGATTTCATCGACCGTGGTGACCATGTCGTCGTGCCCCACCACCTGCGGGCGTCGGGTCGAAGTGGAATCCAGGTGGAGGCGTACTCGGTGCTCATCTTCACCATTCGCGACGGGCTGATCGTTGAACTGCGCCTGTACCGTGAGACGAAGGAAGCCCTAGAGGCGCTCGAGCTGGAGCGATAGGCCGGCGCCGGGCGGTTTTGGGGGCTGTCCTTACCGGTGGGGTGCCGCTCGAGGTCAGCGCCAGGCCGTCGCGGTCGTGACAAGGCCGGTCAGCGTGAGAGCAGGGCTAGGCCTGACGCCTGTCCTCGCGGGCCTCTTTGTTGAGCGCCTTCGGGTACTCCATCGCGATGATCGGTGCTCTGGGTGTCCCGGTGGTCCCGATGGCCCCAACCAGGCCAGCCGCTGCGTCGTTCTGCGAAGACCCGTTGGGCACGGCCGACACGGCCGTCGCTGGCAGAGTTAGGGCAACGGCGATTACAGCCCCCAGCAGCTTGTTTGAACGTCTCATCGAAATCTCCCTGTCTTCACACGTGGCCTGATGCAGAAGAACGTAACCGGGCTGGCAGTGGTCGGAGTGTGAGCGTGGACACAGGCGCTGCCTCGTGTGCCGAACCTCACTCAAGGCTTGGGTACCTGCTCGTGGAGTTCGGAGAAGCGCCACCGGCAAGTACCTTCGCGAGATGCTCGCGGCCCTCACCGAACGCTGCGTGTTCGCGACACTCACGCGGGCTCGGCAAGGATTCGCGCTTCATCATGGGGAAGATAGGCCACGCGAGCGCAAAGCTCACTCTCGCGATCTACGCGAGGCCGATGGAAGATCGGGAGAAGCTCGCGGCGCTCGTCGACCTTAATCGGGCACCAACGGGCGACAGCGTGCCCGGAACGACGGCCGAGAAGGTGAAGAGTTGAGAGCCGGGTGCAGCCTGTTAGCACTAGGTCGGTCCGCCGGCGGCTCGATTCGACAGAGCAGCGCAGTCACGCAGGAATTTGGGATGGTTCTATGTGTTCGTCTCCAGCGTGGGCCGCCGAATTCGAGCTAGTCCGGGTAGGCCATTGTAAGAGGGGGTCTTGCAGTGGTAGGTTCGACCAGGTTGAGGGTGAAAATCCTCTCCAAACGGGGGTCGCGCAGTTGGCGGACGCCATCTGCGTCTCGCTGACTTCACGGGTCGTTTCGTCCGACAGCGACAGAAACGCCGCTACATGGGGGCTATCCCGCGCGGGGGCCCAAAAGGGGGTAGATCATGATCGCACCTGCGCCGCCGGTCGCGCACCGTGTCGCGAACGCCTAAAGGACGGCCCACCCGGGCGTCGCTTCGAGGCGAAGCCGACTCTTGTCCCACGCGGGCCAACGAGAGCGCACACCCATCTTTGGGAGCACACTGTCTTCCAAAGGAAGACCAAGCCCAGCGTCGGATGTGTCTGCGAGTGGAAATTGCGCCAACGATTTCGAGACGCACCGGGATCGTGGGGCTCTGTCTTGTGGCGGCGTTCGCGATGGGCGCGGTGGTTGCGACGTCAGCCTCGGCGACGGCGGGATCGGGGAGTTACATCGTCACGCTGAATGCTTCCGCCGGTGACCCGGGGAAGGTCGCGGCCAACGAGGCACAGCGGACCGGGGCCAGGGTGAGCATGGTCTACCGCCATGCGCTCAGGGGGTTCGCGGCGACGATTCCTGCCGACAAGCTGGCTCTGGTGCGAGCGGACCCGAGAGTCGAGTCGGTGACGGTCGATGCGCAGGTGTACACAGCCGAAGGGCAGTCGCCGCACCCAGGGGCGAAACCAACCGAATGTGAAATCTGCGAAATCAGCCAGATCACCACGCGGTGGGCGCGGCGGGTCGGTGCGAATCAAAGCAGCACGCATTCCGGTGATGGGACTGGTTCTGTCTCGGTCAATGTGGCGGTCCTCGACAGCGGCATCCAGCCCGATCAGCCCGACCTGAACGTCGTGAGCGGCACCAACTGCACCAACAAGGGAAAGACGCCCCTCGACTTCGCCGATCATTCTCACTACGGTCATGGCACGATCGTCGGCGGTGAGATCGGTGCGCTCGATAACGCGATTGGTGTTGTCGGCGTGGCACCGGGGGCGCGTCTGTGGGCGGTGCGCGTCCTCAACAGGCGGCTCATTGGCTCCACCTCAGCGATCCTTTGCGGGATCGACTGGGTCACCTCGACGCGCACGGATGGCGATCCCAGCAACGACATTGCCGTCGCGAACATGAGCCTCATCGGGTACGAAAAGAAGACCGTCGATGATGGGAACTGCGGACGCACGACTCATGATGTCCTGCATGAAGCGATCTGCCGGTCGGTCGCTGCGGGCGTAACCTACGTTGCTGGAGCTGGGAATGACCGTCTCGATCTCGGATCAGGCAGCCCGGCCTCCTACTCCGAGGTGCTCACCGCGACCGCGATCGCGGACAGCGATGGGGCGCCGGGCGCCGCTGGGGGCCCGAACCCGTGCGATGGAAGTCCCGACGACACGGCGGCGTCTTTCAGCAACTTCGCGACGCAGCCAGAGGACGAAGCGCACACCGTGGCCGCGCCCGGGGTCTGCATCTCCTCAACCTGGATCCACAGCGGCGCCGCCACCGGGAGCGGCACGAGCTTCGCCGCGCCGATTGTCACGGGCACCGTCGCGCTGTGCATCTACAGCGGCCCCTGCGCCGGTCTGCCTCCGGCGCAGATTGTCAGCAAGATCGTCGCCGATGCGGCTGCTTACAACACGGCCAACCCCGGCTATGGGTTCTCGGGTGACCCGCTGCAGCCCGAACTCGACCGGTTCGATGGTTACCTCATCTATGCAGGACAATACTGATGCGGGGAAAGCGATGAGAGGCGTCAGAATTACTGGGGCCGCGACCGCGACCGCACTTGCGGTCCGGCGCAAGGCGCCGGTGTGCGGCGTACTCGTCGGCTTGCTCTGGGCGTTGACCCTCGGCTCCAACCCCACGCCCGCCGATGCGGTGGTCGCGCAGCTCCCGGGCGGCCAGACGCTCAGCTATCAACCCATTCGTGGCGCGGCCACCATCGAACCATCTGCGCATTCCCTATCGAGCCTGGACTTCACGGACCTGGACTACGACGGCGGCCCCGTGATGGCATCGAACACCAACTACACGCTCTACTGGCGTCCCCCCAATGGACCGGCATACCCCTCTGACTATCAGCCGGGGCTGAACCAGTTCTTCGAGGACCTCGCCCATGACAGCGGGGGACGGGAAAACGCCGACTCGGTCACCACGCAGTACAACGACGCTGCCGGTGAATTCGCGAACTACGAGTCGCACTTTGGCGGCGCGTTGATCGACACGGATCCCTATCCGGCGAGCGGCTGCTATGCGGGGTTGATCTGTCTGACCGATGCCCAGATCCGAGCCGAGCTCACAAAATATGTGACCGCGCACGAACTGCCGACAGACCTCACCCACGAGTACTTCCTGCTCACTCCCCCCACAGTGGTGAGCTGCCTCACAACAAAGGATAGCGAATGCTCGATTCAACGACTATTGCGCCTATCACAGCCACATCCCCCTCGGTGTCGGAGAGCTGATATACGCGGATGATCCTTATGTGAACGGGGACCCGGGCTGCGACGACGGCCAGCATCCAAACGGCACGACGTCCGACAGCGCGATTGAGGGCGGGCTCTCACACGAGCACAACGAGTCGATCACTGACCCTGAAATCGACGCGTGGCTAGACAGCGGTCGAGAAGAGGTCGCCGATAAGTGTGTGACACGTGAATCGGACACTGAATACGGCGCTCCGCTCGGCACCGCGCCCGACGGCGCAAAGTACAACCAGGTAATCGACGGGCACCTCTACTGGTACCAGCAGGAGTGGAGCAACCAGAGTCAACAGTGCCTGCAGCGACTGAGCTTTGGCGGAGAAGAGCCGACTGCGACGTTCACGAGCGCGCCCGTTGCCGGCAATGAAGTGAGCTTCGACGCCAGCGGCTCGACCGCACCCGGCGGGATCGCCACCTACAGTTGGCAGTTCAACGACGGAGTGGGTTCGGGCACCCCGGTGCAAACGACCACGCCGTCCATCAGCCACAGCTTCCCGGCCGCAGGAGTTTACACGGTAGCGCTAACCGTGCTTGCCAACGACGGCACGAGCATCGGTGCGGCGCGCACGCTAACCGTTGGCGCTCCCCCAGCTCCGAGCATCGCAAAGCTGAGCAAGAAATCCGCTCCCGCCATCGGCGGGACCCTGGTGACGATCAGCGGTACGGGGTTCACGGGTGTCACGTCGGTGAAGTTCGGATCGGTGAGCACCGCAGGGTACAACGTGAACTCCCCGAACTCGATCACCGCGCTTTCGCCGCCCGGCACATCGGGGAGAGTCGACGTTGCCGTCACCGGGCCCGGCGGGACGAGTGCAAGCTCCTTCACCGACCACTTCAAGATCGGAAACCCCACGATCACGAACGTCAACCCCAACACCGGGTCGATTGCGGGCGGCACCACGGTAACGCTCTCGGGCAGCGGGTTTGGCCCTGGAAGCAGCGCCACGGTCTTCAAGTTCGGCAAGGCGACCGCCGACGCCGTCGACTGCACCTCAACTACCACGTGCACCCTCACCGTCCCAGTCGCCCATAGGGTTGGCGCCGTCGACGTCAGCGCGAGCGTGAACAAGAAGACCAGCAAGAAGAACCCTCCCGACGACCAATACACCTACTACTGACTTCCAGCCGGGCAGGCAGGCGAGCTAGCCGCACGGCGACCGCTGTCTGCGACCGTGGGCCACCCCCTCGCCGCGCGAGCGCTCTGCGGGCCGAGCGAGCGTCCAGCGAGCGCCGCATAGACGATCCCGATCGGGCCTGTGGAGCAGGCGCCTCGGGCCTGTGATGTAGCGCTATCGCTTCGACAGGCCAGGCGCAAGCGAGCGTGTGCCGTGTTGGCCGGAAGGTGTTGCACTTTTGTGCTGACTCAGGATCGAGCCGGCCACATAAGCCCGGGAATCGGCTCTATAAAGCTAGGTTCAGGGAAGCCGGAGACGGGACTCGAACCCGTGACCCCCTGTTTACAAGTTCTATCGAGGGGTTGCGGCTGGTTGTGGCTGTGGTCCAATCAAGATGAGCCCCGAGGGCGACGCCGCGACGCTAAAGCCCCTCGGCACTTCTTGTCGAAAACGAAGCATGAAGCGCCTAGCCCTCATCCTCACCGCAGGCACGCTGACTCTCGCCGGGTGCGGGAGCAGCGAATACCGAGCCGAACCGCACGAAACCGAATCCACTACTCCGCAGGGGGACCCGCACTCGGGGGAAATAGCCGAAAACTCGCGGCGGTCGCGAGAAGTAACCGAACGGATCAAGGCGGGCAAGGAAACGCCTCTGGAAGGCGAGGCGAAGCTAGAGGCTGCCGAACGAGGCGAAACACGAGAAGAAGCCGAAGCGAGACTCAAGCACGAAGGATATGAATAGGCCGGGCTCTCGCGGCTGCCGTAGCCGCTGAGCCGCCCTCCTATTCACGCGGGCTGGCCGCGCCGCCCCGGATCGCGCCGACATCGCTCCCGCGGCGTCCCGCGGCGTGGCTGCTGGGGGATACTGCCCGGGTGATGGCTGAGGAGTCCACGACCCCTGACCTTGTGGAGCTTGCGCGGCTTTCCTTTGAGCCCGCCAAGAGCCGTAACTTTGACGAGATGATGGCCTTCTGGGCCGCTGATCCTGTCTGGGACCTCTCTCCGATGGGACTCGGGGTGTACCGGGGTACGGCAGCAATCCGCGGTTTCTTCGAAGATTGGATCGGCTCCTACGAGCTGTTCGAGGTAGAGCTGGAGGAGTGCCTTGATCTCGGCAAGGGGGTTGTCCTCAACGTGATCCTGCAAAGGGCCAGCCTTGCTGGTAGCAGCGGTGAGGTCACGATCCGATATGCGAGCATCGCCGTGTGGGACGCGACCTTGATCGTGAGCGTCACGAACTACCCCGACATCGACGAGGCCCGTGCTGCCGCCGAACGCCTCGTCAAGGAACGGGCCGATGACTGAGGAGTCCACGACCCCCGACCTGGTGCAGCTCACGCGTGCCTGGCTGGAGGCCGGGACCAGCGGCGACCTTGACCGGATATTGAGCTTCTTGGGTCCCGACCCGGTCTGGGATATGTCGCCGATGGGAATGGGGTTGTTCGAGGGCCGCGTGGCCGTCCGCGGCTTCTACCTCGACTGGATGGGTGCGTATGAGGACTACAGGATCGAAGCCGAGGAGATTCACGACCTCGGCAACGGAGTGACTTTCGGCATCGTCGTCCAAGAGGGCCGACCGATGGGAAGCCTCGGCGCGGTCCGGCTGCGCTACGGAAGCTGCACACAGTGGGTGGACGGCAAGGCCGTCCGCGTCTGGAATTACACCGACATCGACGAGGCTCGTGCTGCCGCCGAACGCCTCGCCGAGGAACGGGGATAGGCGGTGTCGCAGGAGAACGTAGAGATGGTGCGTCGTGTCTTTGAGACTCCGAACGTCGAGGACACCGACGAGCCGGAGCTTCGCTCGATCTTTCACCCGGATGTCGAGTTCCTGCCGCAACGATCTGGGACCGAGGGGGCGTATCGGGGGATTGCGGGCATACAGCAGTTCCGGACGGACACCGAACAAATCTTCGAGAAGTTCGAGGTCCATTACGACCTTCTTGATCTCGGCGAGCGGATACTCGTGTGGGGTAAGGTCGATGTGCGGGCAAGGGAGAGTGGCATCGAGGTGGACGTTCCAATGGGCGGCGTATTCGAGTTTCGAGATGGGAAGATCGTGCGTTGGGAGGACTTCGGCTCTAAGGAGAAGGCCCTCAAAGCCGTGGGGCTGGAGGAGTAGGCGATGTCCGAGAACCTGGACCTCGTGCGCTCGATCTACGCGGACTGGGAACGCGGAGACTTCGGCCACGTCGAGTGGGCCGATCCAGAGATCGAGTACGTCATGGTCGGCGGGCCAGCACCCGGTCGCTGGACGGGGCGGGCCGAGATGGCGCAGGGTGAGCGTGAGTTCCTGAGAACCTTCGAGGGCTACCGGATCGAGGCGGAGGGCTACCGAGAACTGGATGGCACACGTGTGTTCGTTCTCGCGCGATCGTTCGGACGTGGAAAGGCGAGCGGGTTGGATATCGAACAACTGCGGGCGAAGACGGCGACCCTCTTCCACATCCGAGCGGGCAAAGTGACGAGGCTGGTCGGCTATTTCGAGCGCGACCGCGCCCTCGCCGACCTCGGCCTGGAGGAGTAGGCGGTGTCGCAGGAGAATGTGAAAGTGGTGCGCGAAGCGTGGGAGGCGTCCAGCCGCCACGACAACGACGCGCTCTTTCCCCTCTATGACCCCGACGTGGAGATTCAAGGGCCTTTCGGGCTCGACGATCGTGTCTTTCGAGGCCTCAGAGGTGTCCAGGAGTTCTGGCGTGACTGGCTCGCCTCCTGGGGCGAGTTGGGGTCGGAGGTCGAGGAATGGGTCGACGCCGGGGACGACGTGATTGCGGTCATGCGCGTGTGGGGACATGGAAAGCGAAGCGGCGCCCCGGTCGAGACACGCCAGTCGCACGTGTGGACCGTGCGTGGAGGCAAGCTCTGGCGGCTCCGGGTCTACGACACCAGGGACGAGGCCCTCAAGGCCGTGGGCCTGGAGGAGTAGGCGGTGTCGCAGGAGAATGTGGAGATCGTGCAGAGGGCGATGGCGGCCTACATGGGCGACGATGAGGTAACCGTTCGCCAGCTCGTCACTCCGGATGTCGTCATCTCCATGAGACCCGACCAGCCGGACCCGCAGGACCACCACGGCTACGACGGGATGTTGAAGGCATCGGCGGAATGGCTTGAAGCATGGGGCGAGCAGACCTTCGAGACTGTGCGCATCTGGGGTGCAAGGGAGTACGTGTTCGCCTCCACTCGCGAGGTATTGCGGGGGAAGCTCAGCGGCATCCCCATGGAGCACAGCTCGACGTTCGTCTACACGCTTGACAACGGCCGGATCGTCCGAATCCAGATCTTCGGCTCGGAACCCGAAGCGCTCAAAGCCGTGGGGCTGGAGGAGTAGGCGGTGTCGCAGGAGAACCTCGACCTTCATCGCCGCGCGATCGAGGCTTACAACGCGGGCGACGTGGAGAGCTTCATCGCTCAAGCTCATCTGACCCCGCTGGCCGTGCGGCGTTGCCACTTGCGTTGCCACCCCACACCGCGCGCCGCGACTACTCCAACAAAAAACCCCACGTGTGCGGGGCTTTTGTGCAAGCCGGAGATCGGATTCGAACCGACGACCCCCTGTTTACAAGACAGGCGCTCTACCAGCTGAGCTACTCCGGCGTCGGGCAAGAGCTTAACCGGGCCTCCACTCCCGTCGTGGGCGCCGCGACCGCGGGCGCAAGCGGTGCCGTGTGGTCGCAGGCGCCTGCTCGTCGACGAGCGTTTGCGGGGACCGTCTGCATCCCCTGCTCTCGAGCATCGGGTAGAGCGGCCGACGGTCACGGCTCTGACCGGATGGGTGCTCGGCGGGTCCGGACGAGAGACAGGGGCGTGACCCGGGTCCGGGCGAGATATAGGGGCCTGACCCTATACCGGCCCGCTCGGACCCCCGATATCAATACTGCAGCGGAGCCTGATCGGCCCGGCCAGACCGTCCGGGCGATATGGTTACGAATGATCACATGAGCACTCTCACCAAGGGATCCCAGCTGCCCACTCCGGGCTCGCGTCGCGAGGCCGCATACGGTCGTTCTGATCGACGAGCACGACCTCACCCGGGGCGCGCTCAGGCAGACCCTGGTGGCGACCGGCATGCAGGTCGTGGGGGAGGGGCGAAGCCCCCGGGAGGTGCTCGACGTGCTTCGCCGGCAGGCGCCCTCGGCGCTCGTCATCGATCCGGTGTTCGGAGGTGCGGTACATCTGGACTGGGTCGAGCGGCTCGCCCAGCTGGCGCCATCGACCCAGGTCGTGGTGCTCACCTCGAGCCCTTATCGGACGCTCGTGTCCGACGCGATCGCCGCCGGGGCCCGCGGCTTCCTGTTGAAGAGCTCCAGGCGCGAAGCGATCGCCACCGGCGTTCGCGCCTGCGCCGCGGGCGAGTCGGTGGTCGCTCCCGAGCTGCTCGAGGGCCTCGCCGGCCGACGCGCCGCAAACGGCTCCCTGGAACAGGATCCGGACGAGGCCGACGCGATCGGCACCGTCCTGACCAAACGCGAGCTCGAAATCTTCCGTCGCCTCCCGACCGGCGAGAGCAACCGCGAAATCGGCGTCGTGTTCGCCCTCAGCGAGAACACGGTCAAGAACCACGTCGCCAGCATCCTCACGAAGCTGAAGCTGAACAACCGCATCCAGGCCGCCGTCCACGCCGTGCGCAACGGCTTCGGGGCTGCGGGCGCGGTGGTCGCCATCCAGCTTCTCAGCGACGAAGCCAGCCCGCTCGGGCTCGTCGCCTCGCTGTTCGGCTGACCTCTCGTCCGGGCACCTGTAACGCGCGCCCGCGCCGCGGTGTATTTCGGGTGTGGAGAGTCAGCTCGCACGCGATCTGAGGCAGGCGCCGCCGCGCCGTGCGGCGGATCGGGACGCCGCCCCGCGCTGCCCCGGCCCGGCAGCGGCCGAGCTCGACCTCGAATCGTTTCGCGAGCGTTCCCTCCAGAAGGGCGTCAACCCGTTCGTCTACAGGGTCATCAGGGCTCTGTTCCTGCCCTTCTTCCTGGTCTACTTCCGCCTCCAGCGGATCGGTCGCGAGCACCTGCCCGCGAGCGGGCCGCTGCTGCTGGCCTCCAACCACCGCTCGCTTCCTGGACCCCTTCGTGATCGGCAGCCTCGTGCGCCGTCCCGTCTACTACATGGCCAAGCGCGAGCTGTTCGAGAAGCGCTGGCAGGCGTGGGTGCTGAACGCGCTGGGAGCCTTTCCCGTGGATCGCGGCACCGGCGACGGCGACGCCATGAGGACCGCTCGCGCGATCCTCGAACGGGGCGACTGCGTGGTCCTGTTCCCGGAGGGCACGCGGATCCGCAAGGGTCCCCTGGGGTCGCCCCACGGGGCATCGGACGCCTGGCCCTCGAAACGGGCGCCCCCGTCGCCCCGGTCGCCGTCCACGGCACCGAGGAGGTCCGTCGCGGCTGGCGCATCCGGCCCCGCAAGGTTCGCCTGCGCGTCGGGACGTCCGCTGATGTTCCCCACCACCCGCGAGTGCTCTCCGGCGCTCGCCGCGAGCGTCACCGCGCGCGTGTGGGCGTGCGTGACACTGCAGTGGGAGTGGCTCGGTGGCGAGCAGGCGCCCGAGCCGGCCGATGTGAGCCCGCTGCCCGGGCGCGAGGTCTCCCGCGCCGCCTGATCGGCTGCTGCTGCAGGGGTAGGGTGGCATGAGTGGCCGACCGCGACAGCCCCAAGACCAAGGCGCAGCTCGATGCGGAGTTCGCCGAGCTCTACCGAGCTCACCTGCGCGACGTCTACAGCTACGCCTACTACCGCGTCGGCGACCATCACGACGCCGAGGATCTGACCGAGCAGACCTTCCTGCAGGCCTACCGCCACTTCGAGCGCGCCCAGCGCGAGTCCCGTGGGCGACCTCTGCGCCCGTGGCTGATCCGCATCGCCCACAACCTCGCCGCCAACCTCTACCGCGACCGCTCCCGCCGGCCGGCCTCCCCGATCGACGAGACCTCCGAGCTGACGGCCCCGCACACGACCGAGCAGCTGGTGGAGGGTCGCGAGGAGCTCAGCCGCGTGCTCGACGGAGTCCGGATGCTTCCCGACGATCGTCGCGAGGCTCTGATCATGCGCTTCGCCCTCGGCATGGACAACCGCGAGATCGCGCGCGCGCTGGGACGCTCCGACGGCGCCACCAAGGTCCTCATCCATCGCGCCATCAAACAGCTGGAGGAGATCGTCTCCGACCCGGTCGCGGCCGGACGGCAAGCCCTCGGCGCCCGGACGCCACCCGCAACGGAGGGTCGCGATGACTGACTCCGCCTCGAGCTTCGAGGGCCTGCTCCGCGAAGCCCTCGCCCCGGTGGAGCCACCGGACGCGCTCGCGCTGCGCCTCGAGGAGACGCTCACGAGCATCACCGAGATGGCCGTCGACGAGCTCGAGGCCTGGGAGCTGGGGGCGATGCGCGATCCCCGCAACTGGGTCCGTCCCGCCGCGGCCGTGGTGGTGGGCGGCGCGGCCGCCACCGGCCTGGTGCTGCTGCGCGCCCGCCGGCGCGCCCAGGAGAAGACGCTCGACCTCGACTCCGCCCGCTCGGCCGCCGAGCGCTCGCTGCGCGACCTGTCCGAGCAGACACGACGGCTGCTCGCCCGCCGCATCTGAGCGCGGCACGGGCCGAGCCCGCCGAGGCGCCCTGTGGGCCACAGCTAGGCTTGCCTGCCACCCCCATGGCCACCTGCTATCGCCACCCCTCACGCGAGACGGGCGTCTCCTGCTCGAACTGCGGGCGCCCGATCTGCCCGGACTGCATGACCACCACCCCGGTCGGGATGCGCTGCCCGGAGTGCGCCTCCCAGCGCACCAAAGTCGTGCGCATGCGCGACACGTCCACCGGTCCGGTCGTCACCTACGCCCTGATCGCGATCAACGTGATCGTGTTCCTGGCCGAGGGCGGCGGCGGCTCTGACGATCTCGGGGAGCGCCAGCGGAAGCGTGTACCTCAAAGGCGCCCTGTTCGGCAGCATCGCGGTCGGAAAGGGTGTCGCCTACGGCGAGTGGTGGCGGATCATCACCTCCGGCTTCCTGCACGAGAACATGCTCCACATCGCCTTCAACATGTGGGTCCTGTACTACCTCGGGGTGATGCTGGAGCCGGCCCTCGGGCGGGTGCGATACTTCGCTCATCTATGCGGTCTCGCTGCTGTGCGGCTCCTTCGGGGCCCTGCTGGTCTCGCCCCACGTCATCACGGTGGGAGCGTCCGGGGCCATCTTCGGGCTGATGGGCGCCGCCGCGGTCGAGCTGCGCGCCCGCCAGATCCCCCTCTTCCAGACCGGGGTCGGGGGCCTGATCGTGCTCAACCTGATCATCAGCTTCTCGATCCCGGGGATCTCGTGGGGAGGGCACATCGGGGGTCTGATCGGCGGTGCGCTGGCGGCTGCCGCACTGCGCTTCGGCGACGTCCGCCGAAGTCAGGTGCTGGCCCTCGTCAGCTGTGCGGCGATCGGCGTGGCGGCGTTCGCAGGCTCGATCGCCATGGCCCATTCGAGCAAGCCGGAATCGGTCTCGGTGCCCGTCGTGTCGCCGCTCGGCTCCGAACCCTGATCCGCCTCAGCCAGGAACGGTGAGCTCGACCTCGAGCGCCTGGGCGCCCTGCGGCGGAGAGGGGACCTGCTGCGGGTGCAGGATGTGGGCCAGCAGCTCCAGTCCGTCGATCAGCCGCGGTCCCGGCCGCGAGAAGTAGGCCGCGGCGTCGACCGCGGTCACCCGCCGGGCCCCCAACCCCGTCAGCTGCTCGGCGAACCCGAGCGCCTCAGCGTGGGCCCTCGGGGCGTCATAGCCACACGGCATCACCACCACGACCTCCGCCTGCGCTCGCCGCAGGGCCTCCCAGTCGAGCTCCTGGCTGGGCTCCCCGGCGAAGCCCATCACGTCCTCGCCCCCGGCCAGCTCGATCAGCTGCGGGGTCCAGTGACCCGCCACGAACACCGGGTCCAGCCACTCCACGGCCAGCACCCGCGGTCGCGCGCTCCCCTGCACGGCGTCGCGGATCGCGTCGATCCGTGCCGAGGCCGAGCCGAGCAGCTCCTCCGCCGCCCGCTCGCGGCCGCGTCGCCCGCCCGAGCGTACGCACGTCGCCCAGGGTCTCGCCCAGCGTCTTCGGGTCCAGCGCCACCACCTCGGGTTGGAAGGGAGCTCCCCGGCGATCTCCTGCACCTCCTCGTAGGAGACCGCGCACACCGGGCACAGGGCCTGCGTCACGATCAGCTCCGGGTCGAGCTTCCTCAGCGCCGCCGCGGTCGAGCTCGTAGATGGCTTCGCCGTTCAGCGTCCGCTCGCGCACCGCCGCGTCGATCTCGCCGGCGCTGAGGCCCGCCGGCAGCACGTCCCGGGTGAGGTGCTCGAGCTCGAGCACCTCGGGCGGGTGGTCGCACTCGTGGGTGACCCCGAGCACGTCACCTCCGGCGCCGAGCGCGAACAGCAGCTCGGTGGCGTGGGGGACGAGGCTCGCGATCCTCATGCACCGACTGTACGCGCCGCGGCCGGCGAAGCTAACCTTGCTCGCGTGGCGGTCCTGAGCGACGCCGAGATCGAGGTCCGCCTGGCCGACCTCGAGGGCTGGAACACCTCCGAGGGCGCCATCGAGCGCGAGTGGAAGCTCGATGACTTCGCCGCCGCGATCGCGTTCGTCGACCGCGTGGCGGAACTGGCCGAGCGGGCCAACCACCACCCGGACATCCTGATCCACGGCTGGAACAAGGTCCGTCTGACCCTCTCCACCCACTCCGAGGGCGGCCTCACCGAGTCGGATTTCGCGCTCGCGGCCAGCATCGACGGGCTCGCCTGAACGGCCCCCGCCCGAGCCCCGCTGCGGTCGCCTCCCACCACCCGGCTTGCTACGTTTACGGGGCCGACGAGATCGATGACCGAAGAAGAAGAAGATCCTCC
The DNA here is from genome assembly GCA_963742395.1 of uncultured Solirubrobacteraceae bacterium. Taxonomy (GTDB): domain Bacteria; phylum Actinomycetota; class Thermoleophilia; order Solirubrobacterales; family Solirubrobacteraceae; genus Palsa-744. Next base: position 96,520 of record CAVUME010000013.1, read on the forward strand.
TCGAAGTACCGTCGGCTCGTCTCCTCGCCTCCGAGCGAGACGACTCCGGTGACGGGGCCCCCGGCCCCGGCGTGTCGTCAACGGTGAGCATGGCTGCCGCCCAGTGAACGGGCTCAAGCTCGTCGTCACGGTCCTGCTGGTCGCGCTGAACGCGTTCTTCGTGATCGCCGAGTACGCACTGGTGCGCTCACGCCGCGCCCGCCTGGAAGTGCTGCGCGAGGAGAACGCCCGCGGCGCCAAACTCGCCCTCGAGCAGCTGGGGAACGTCAACGAGTACATCTCCGCCGTGCAGATCGGGGTCACCGTCTGCTCGATCGGCATCGGTGCGCTCGGGCGCTCCGGCGCTGGCGTCGGTGCTCGAAGAAGTCTTCCCCTCGAGCGTCAGCAACGGGGTCGCCGTCACGATCTCCGCGGTGCTGGCCTTCGCGGTCATCACCACCGTCCAGCTGATCGGCGGTGAGATGGTGCCGAAGTTCTACGCCATCGACCGCGCCGAGAGCGTCGCCCGGCGCGTGGCCCGGCCCCTGCAGGCCTTCAGCGTCCTGTTCCATCCCTTCGTCGTCGCCCTCACCGCCGTGGCCGACCGCCTGCTGCGCCTGCTGGGCATCGACATGCGCCGGCAGAGCGACGCGGGCTCCTCGGAGGAGCTCAAGCTGCTGATCGCCGAGTCCCGCGCCGGGGGCCAGATCGACCCCGGCGAGGCCGGAATGCTGAGTGGCGTCTTCCACCTCCACGAGCAGGAGGCCCGTCAGGTGATGACCCCGATCCCCGCGGTCGTCACGATCGACGTCTCCCAGGATGTCGAGACGGCTCTGCGCGCGTCGATCGCCGCCGGCCACACCCGCCTGGTGGTGACCGAAGACGAAGACCGCGACCGCGTTCGCGGCATCGTCCACGTCAGCGAGCTGGCGCGCCTGTTCATGCAGAAGGGCGCCCACGCCTCGCTCGAGGGGATCGTCCACGCGGCCCTGATCGTGCCCGAGACCAAGCCCCTGGACGACCTGCTCGCCGACCTCCAGCGCGAGCGCGCCTCGATGGCCGTCGTCGTGGACGAGTACGGGCGCGTCGTCGGGGTCGTGAGCGTGGAGGACATCGTCGAGGAGATCGTCGGTGAGATCACCGACGAGACCGACCCCAGCACCGGCGAGATCCGGCGCCTGGCCAACGGCGACTGGTTCGTCCGCGGCCACGTCGCGGTCGCCGACCTCGCCGACTACGGGCTCGAGCTGCCGGTCGACAGCGACGCCTACAACTCCGTGGGCGGGTTCGTGTTCGCCGAGCTCGGTCGGCTACCCCGCCGCGGGGACACGGTCAACGCCGACGGCTACTCGATCAGGGTGGAGTCCGTGCGCGAGAACCGCGTGGAGGCCGTCCGTATCCGCGAGCGTCGCGTCGCCCGCTCGCGCGAGGCCCCCGAGGAGAGCTGAGGGCCCGGGGAACGGAGCCCGCCCACCCGGGCCGTTAAACACGTCCGGCCCGCGGGGGGGAGCGGACCGGACTGTGTGCACTGGGAGGAGGCGGGTGTGCGATTGCGACTTATCGAGGGTCGCAGGACAAGTATCTCCAGACGAATCAAGGAAGCCTAAAACCCGACTCGACGCCGGATAAATTCTTCCGGCGCCACGGTCCGGATTCTTCAGGCGGTCCGCTCGGCGTCCCGCTCGGGCTCGTAGAAGCCCCGCCCGCTCTTGCGTCCGAGCGCCCCTTCGGCGATCAGGGCGTGCACCTGCTCGGGAACGTCGGCTCCGATCGTCTCCCCGATCGCCCGCGCCACGTCGAGCCCGATCAGGTCCAAGAGCTCCAGCGGCCCCATCGGATGCCCGGCCCCGAGTCGCATGCAGGTGTCCACGTCCGCGGGCGCCAGAGAGGTCTCTTCCATCAGCCTCACGGCGCTGAAGAGGTAGGGGAACAGCAGCCGGTTGACGACGAAGCCGGGGATGTCCGGCACCTCCACGGGCACCTTCTCGAAGGTCTCGCACAGCTCCTGTGCCCGCCGGCGCGTCTCGGGGCTGGCCGCGTCCGGGAACACGAGCTCGACCAGGCGCATCTTGGTGACGGGGTTGAACACGTGCAGGCCCACGAAGCGGTCGGGGCGCCCACTCGCCTGCGCCAGCTCCTGCACCGACAGCGAGGAGGTCGTGCTCGCCAGGATCGCCTCGGGGCCGAGGACCTCGTCCAGTTCGCCCAGCAGGGCGGCCTTGACCTCGAGCTGCTCGACCACCGCCTCCACCACGAAGCTCGCGCCCTCCAGCGCTCCGGGGTGGGTCACGACCTGCACGTGCTCGGGGTCGATCTCGGCGCCCAGCCGCGCGAGCGTCTTTTCAACCCGCGAGCGTGCCCGTTCCGCCGAGCTCTCCGAGCGCGCCAGTACCAGCACCGGCCCGTGGTGGGCCGCCGTGGCGGCGAGTCCGCATGCAATCGCACCGCTGCCTGCTATCGCGAGGCCTGTGGTCAGGGGATTCTCCTTTTCTCAGAGGCCGGCCAACCCGCTCATCCTGGCTGACTGGCCAGTCAACGAGCGGCGGCCGCGCGGTAAAGTACCCGATGGGTCCGGGCATTCTCTCAAAGGACGCGTCTGCGACGCTCGGGAGCGGGGCCGGGTCTCTCGTCCATCAACGCTTGGCAATCACCGAGGAGACTCCTGACATGAGGCAATCTGAGGGCCGCGAGGTCGTAATCGTCGAGGCCGTCCGCACGCCGATCGGCCGCGGGCACAAGGAGAAGGGCTACTACAAGGACACCCACCCGAACGCGCTTCTGGCCAAGACCTACACCGAGGTGATCGAGCGCTCCGGCGTCGACCCGCTCGAGGTCGAGGACGTGATCGCCGGGTGCGTGCAGCAGTTCGGCGAGCAGGGCTTCAACATCGCCCGCAACGCCTGGCTGCAGGCCGGCCTCCCGATCGAGACTCCGGGCACCACCGTCGACCGCCAGTGCGGCTCGGCTCAGCAGGCCGTCAACTTCTCCGCCGCCCTGATCGCGGCCGGCGTCCACGACGCCATGATCGGCTCGGGCGTCGAGCACATGGGTCACCTGCCGTTCGCGGCCGGGATGAAGACCCAGGAGGACTTCGGCTACGCCTTCACCCCCGAGCTGATGGCCAAGCACAACATCATCGGCCAGGGCCTCGGCGCGGAGATGATCGCCGACCAGTGGGAGATTCCCCGCTCCGAGCTCGACGAGCTCGCCCTGCGCTCCCACCGGCTCGCCCATCAGGCCACCGAGGAGGGCCGCTTCGAGCGCGAGATCGTGCCGATGCAGGTCAACGGCGACACGCTCGTGACCGACCAGGGCATCCGTCCCGAAACAAGCCTCGAGGCGCTCGCCCAGCTCAAGCCCGCCTTCAAGGCCGACGGCAAGATCACGGCCGGCAACTCCTCCCAGATCTCCGATGGCGCCGCCGCCGTGCTGCTGATGTCGGCGGACAAGGCCAAGGCGCTGGGGCTGAAGGCCCGCGCGCGGATCGCCGACCAGACGACCGTCGGCTGTGACCCCGTGAAAATGCTCGAGGGCCCGATCCCGGCGACGCGCAAAATCCTGCAGCGCAACGGCATGAAGATCGATGACATCGACCTGATCGAGATCAACGAGGCCTTCGCTCCGGTGGTGGCCGCCTGGCGCCGCGAGCTGAACCCCGACATGGACCGTGTGAACGTCAACGGCGGGGCGATGGCGCTCGGCCACCCGCTCGGGTCCACCGGCGCGCGCCTGATCACGACCCTCCTGCACGAGCTCGAGCGTTCCGACAAGGAGATCGGGTTCGTGACGATGTGCTGCGGCGGTGGCCTCGGCACCGCCACCCTGATCCAGCGCGTCTAGCGGCAAGGGCGCCGGCGGGGGGCCAGCCCCCGCCGGCGTTCAGCCCTTCGGCCCGGCGCCGGTCCAGCTCACGGCCACCGGCGGGAGCGCCAGCAGGGCCTGCCAGGTGGCTGCTTCGACCACCCCGCTGGGGGAGATCCCGTGGCTGGTCTGGAAGCTCTCGACGTCGGCGAGCGTCTGGCTGGCGAAGATGCCGGTCGTTTCCTGGGTGGGGATGGCGCTCGGCCAGGTGCTCCTGCATCCACAGCACGGGGTCGCCCTTGCTGCCACTGGCGAGTTCCGGGTAGGCGGTGTTCGGCGTGACGGTCGTCAGGGGCACCAGCGGCGCCGCCAGCGTGGCCCACCCCGAGGCGGGGGTCTCCTGCCAGTCCCAGAAGGAGGAGCCGGTGGCGCCGTAGTCGACGGCCTCCTCGCGGAAGCGCAGCAGGTCGGAGCTGGAGACGCCGCCGTAGGTCTGGCCGAGGGGGTAGATCGGGCGTGCGTACACGCGGTTGGCGATGTAGGTGTTGGCGTACACGGTGTCCACCGACTGGCCGATGTCCTTCCAGTACATCTGGGGCAGGTTGAACTGGGCTCCTTCGGGACCGAGGAACACCGAGTAGGGGAAGGTGGGGTGGTAGCTGACGTAGGGGAAGGAGGCGAGCCCCAGCGGGTAGGCGCTGCCGATCTTCGCCCGCAGGTCGGTGAGGTAGGTCTGGGCGGCCGCGTAGTGGCCTTCGTACTCGGCCTCGGCGTCGATCACCAGGCATTCGGCGCCGTTGGCCACGGCCTCTGCGCCGAGCGCCGCCTCGCCCGCGGGGTTGCTCCCGTACACGTACTGCCAGGCGCACACTTTCAGCCCCACGGCGTGCAGTTCGCTCACGAGCTGGGGCGAGAACTGGCTCCAGTAGTTGGTCGAGCCGTCGGAGCTCTTGATGAACAGCGTCGTCACGCCCGCCGCGTGGGCCTGTTCGGCGATCGCCGCCACGCTGCCCTTGTCCGAGGCGCTCATGTACCAGATCCACATGCCCTGACCGTCGAACACGCTCGGGTTCGCCGGCGCCGGGTCGACCAGCTTGGCGGCGGGCGGGCCGATCGAGTGGGCGTACACGTAGATCGGGCCGAAGGAGCTCGTGTAGCGGTGCTTGCTGAGCAGCACCTTGATGCGCCCGGAGTGGGCGTGGGAGGGAACCGTGACGACCAGCGACGTGCCGGAGCGGCGCAGGCGGGCGGCCGGCGAGAAGCTGCTGATCCGGGCCCCCGGGGAGCTGGGGAAGGCCACCACCATGTTGGGCGCCAGGTGGATGCCTTCGATCACGAGCGTGCCCCGCAGCGACACCTGGTGCGGGTTCTTGCTGCAGCGCGTGCTGGGCGTGCAGCTGACGCGCGTGATCCGCACCGTGGTCACGTGCAACGAAACCTGCACGTGGCCGCCCTTGGCGGGCGCGGCCGCGGAGGGCTTGCTGCCGCCCGACGTTGGACGTCGGCGAGGACGGACCCGCGGCACCGCCCGGGCCTGCGGCCAGGCTCGGTGCGGGTACCGCACCTACGCAAAGCATCGGCGCCAGGAGCGCGCCGGCGAGGAAGCTCCTTCGCAGTTGCACTTGCAGTGAGCAACCTAGCGAGGACCACCAAGTTGCGCTCGGGTCCACGGCTTTATGTGGCCTCGCCGGAGCCCCGTGCGCGCGACGCTCGCCGAGGTCGGCGATCCGCGCGGCGCCGGTGGCCCCGAGCCCGCTAGCCCCAGCGGAATCCGACCCCGGCCGCGGCCGGCGCCAGGGGGCTGTCCGGGAGCCCCTCCGGGGGCTGGGGCAGGTTGTAGCCCGTTGGGGCCACGTCGTTGGGTGCGTCGGCGTGGAACATCGAGGCCAGGTACTGGTTCTGCCCACGGCCGACCCCCAGCTCGAACTGGCCCCCGCCGTAGTTGCCGATTCCCCGCTGCTCGCAGTAGGCGTAGGCGTCGAGCAGGTTGCGCAGGCCTCCCAGCCGGGATGGCTTGATGTTGACCATCTTCGGCGGGTAGGGCAGCGCTTCGATGTCCTCGATCGAGTGGATCGGCGCGTCCCAGGAGAAGCGATCACGGTGGGCCGCGAGCGCCGCGTCGGTCTCCTCGGTGAGCGCCGGATCCTCGATCCAGGCGTCCGGGAAGGCCTCCGCCACACGCCGGTAGAGCACCGGGTCGGCGGGCTGGTCCACGATCGAGCCCGAGTAGTAGCCCTTGAAGTCGACCGAGTCCACCGCCCCGGTGGCGACCAGTTCGCCGATCAACCGCTCATCCCATGAGCTGGTCGGGTCGAGCTTGAAGCGCAGCCCCGGGTAGCGCCGCAGGCGGACCTCCAGCGGCTCCAGCGTGGGCGGCTCGCCGAGGCGCAGCGACACCACGAAGCGCACGGCTTCCGGGCTGCGCCCCAGGGCCTCGTGCAGGGGGATGCCCGCCTGGCGCAGGGCGAGGTCCAGCGCCGCGGACTCATACGCCCAGGTGCGGTAGCGCTCGGAGACCTCGCGCTGGGGTGGCTCGGGGAACAGCGACATGCCCGCCAGCAGCTCGCAGAAGGACCCCAGCGTGTGCCGCCCAGCGAGCGGCAGCACCGGTCCCGCGGCCTGCAGGATCTCGTGGTCCTCGGCGTCGTAGGTGACGTCCTCGCCGAGACCCTCCTCACCCGCGCCCCGCAGGTGGATGACCGTGCTCTTACGCTCGAAGTCGCTCGACACGCTGGCCTGCAGCGGCTCGAGCGTGTAGTCCTCGATCTCGAGCTCAAGACCGGCCAGGCGCTCCCAGTCGCTCATCCCTCGGTGCTCTCCTCCAGGCGGCTGACGAGCTCGTCGAGGCGCAGCTCCTGCAGGGCGTCTCCGACGGCCGCCAGCTCACGGGCGCAGAGCTCGATCAGGTTCTTGCCCTCGCTCAGCAGCGCGAGCGTCTCATCGAGCGTCGCCTCGCCGGAGTCCAGGCGCCGGATGATCTCCTCCACGCGCGCCGAGGCCGCCTCGTAGCTGGGCTTGTCGCCCTGCGGCGGCTGCGCACTGTCGCCCTGCGGCGGCTGCGCACCGTCCTGGAGCAGCGGCTCCTGTCCCGTCGGCTGCTCGGTCATGGCTCGCGCACGTCGGCGTCCAGCTCGCCTTCGGCGAAGCGCAGTCGCAGCTCGCCCGCGGCGCGGGCCGCGTGCGCGCCGGTGAGCGGCTCGCCGGTCCGCGAGAAGGCCAGCGCGTAGCCCCGTTCGAGCGTCCGCTGGGGGTCGTGGCCGGCCAGCGCCAGCGCGAGCTGTTCGAGCTCCCGGGGGCGGCGCTGGCGGCAGTCGAGCAGGGTCGAGGACGCCTTGCGCTCGAGCACCACGCCGCGGCGGTGGGCGAGCACCCGCTCGTCACCCAGGCGCCGCCTGGCGCCGGCGCGCAGTTCGCGCAGACGCTGGTGCAGCAGCCCACGCTCACGTTTCAGGCGCGTGGCGGGAGCGCGGGAGAGGATCGTCAGGGTTCGCGCCCGCGAGAGCACCGCCCGGCGGCCGTGGTCGCGCAGGCGGACGGCCGCGGCCAGGGTCTCCAGGCGCGCCCGCCCGCAGTCGATGCCGACCGCCGCCTCGGCCGCGTGGGTGGGCGTCGAGCAGCTCACGGCGGCCACGTCGTCGAGCAGCGTCTTGTCGGTGTGGTGACCCACCGAGGCGATCACCGGGATCGGGCACATCGCAACCGTCCGGCACAGGGTCTCGTCGCTGAGCGCCAGCAGGTCCGCCTGGGAGCCTCCGCCGCGGGCGATGATCGCCACCTGGACCTCGGCCACCGCGGCGAGGTCCGCCAGCGCCCGGCAGATGGCCGGCGCGGCGTGGCGATCCTGGACGGGCGTGAAGGCCCACACCAGCCGCCCGCGCCAGCCGCGCCGCGCCAGCGCGGCGAGCACGTCGTCCCGGGCCTTGCCGCTCTCGCCGGTGATCACGCCGATCACGCTCGGCAGCAGCGGCCGCGGCAGCTGTTTCTGGCGCTCGAGCATCCCCTCCGCGCGCAGCTGCCGGCGCAGGCGCTCGATGCGGGCCAGCAGGTCGCCCTCGCCGGCCACGCGCAGGTCGTGCACGGAGAAGGAGAACCCCGGGGACGCGCTCGCGCTGCCCGGGTAGTAGTCGCAGCCGCCGGCCACCACCAGCTGCATCCCGTCCTGCGGGCTGATGCCCTCGCGCGCGCAGGTCGCTTCCCATTCGTTGCGCCAGGCGCTGCAGGGGATCGCGCCGGTGGCGTCCCGCAGCTCGAAGTAGACCCGCGCACGGGCGACGCGCAGGTTCCCCAGCTCGCCGATCAGCTGGACCCTCGTGAAGGACCGCAGCTTGTCGCGCAGCGCCGCCGCGTACTCGCCCACCGGGAAGGGGCCGCTGAGAGGGCTGTCGGGGATGCCCGCGCCCGCGGGTTCTGCGGGAGAGCTGGCGGGCGGCATCAGCTCCCAAGGATAGGCGCTAGCATCGATGCCAATGCAGCGCTGCGGACCCTGGCACGCTCCCTAGAGCGACCGCCGTGGCCAAGCGCAAGAGCTCCAAACGGAGTCGGTCCCGCAGGCCGACCTCTCAGCGCGCCCAGGGGGAGCCTCCCGTCGCCGGGGAGGCCACCACCGAGACGGCCTCGAGCACGAGTGTGGCCACGACCGAGCGGCCCGCCACGAGCCGCTCCGGGAGCGTCCCGCGCCCGCCCTCCGCGTGGACAGACGCGCGGCGATGCCCCCGACGGGCGCCCCCGGGCCCCGTGGCACCCGCTGCCATTGGCCGAGCTGCTGATCCTGGTGGGGGTGGTGGGCGTGATGGTGGCCGTGTTCCTCCAGAAGGTGGTGAGCCCCCCGCTGCTGGTCGCGAGCATCGCCGCCGTGGCGATCGGGACGTTCGAGGTGACCCTGCGCGAGCACCTCGGCGGGTACCGCTCGCACACGGTGCTGCTGGCGGTGGTTCCCGTGGTCGTGCTGCACTCGGCCGTGCTGCTGGTGGCGGGCGCCTTCACGTCGGTGCCCCGCTGGGTCGAACATCCCGCTGCTGGCGATCGATATCGCGATCTTCAGCCTGCTCTACAAACTGCTGCGCCTGCGCTACCTCGACGCCAAGCGCGAGCGGCGCTTCGCCCGCTGAGCGGCGGCCGCTCCGGCCCGGCGGCGTGACCTAGCCGCGTGGGTTCTCGGGCGCCAGCTCGAGCGAGGGCAGGGGCCGCTCGCCCTCGACGAAGCCCTCGCCGCGGTTCTCGCCGCTGAGCGAGAGACGCTCGAGCCTGGCGATCTCGCGTTCGCCTTCGGTGCGGGCGGGGTGTCCCGGCGGGAGGTCCGCGATCAGGTCCGCGATGCGGTTGCGCAGCTGCAGCGCGAAATGTGGCGTGGAGGCGCCCATCAGCTGGCGCACGTCCTCGACGCTCACCGCGCCGGAGGTCTGCTTGCGCGCCACGCGCTGTGGATCCTCGGCCTCGCTCATTCTGGGGTTGAGGTGGCTGTCTGTTCGCTCTGCCCGGAGGCTTCTTCGCCGCTCTGCTTGCTCGGGCTGATCGCCAGCAGAGAGTCGATTTCGGACTGTGTGACCGGCGTGATCATGTGTTCGTCGCCGATCAGCCAGCCGTGATTGTAGACGCCGTGCACGGGCTGGTAGGCGGGCGCGGAGGTGTAGGCGGGCTGGATGTCGGCGAGATACGCGCCCAGCGGCACCGGGATCCGATCGGGGCTTTCGAGCAGCAGCAGCGGGCCCGTACTGGCTGCTCGCCGACAGCAGAGCGGCGGCGGGTCCGTCCAGCGGCCGGGCGGCGTTGGCGAACACCAGCCCGTGGCCCGGTTCTTTGACCCCCCAGCCGAAGCTGCCGTCGGTGAAGCGCGCGATCGCGATCGAGTTGCCGGTGGGGGTGCGGTCTTCGCCGCCGAGCTGGGTGGTGCCGTTGATCGCCGTGACGTGCCCGAAATGGCGCAGTTCCTGCACGGTGGGGTGGTGCAGCTGACCCTCGCCGATCACGTAGATCGCCGGGTGCCCGAGGTGTTCGAGCACGTCCGCGGTGGCCCGCGGCACACCCGCCGCGGTGGCGAACAGGATCGGCGCCCCGGTCTGGGCCGAGAGCCCGGCCACGGGTGCCAGCTGCGCGTAGGGGGCGAAGGTCGGGACCACGATCACCTGGTGGGGCTCGCTGCCCCTCGCGCGGGCCAGCAGGCCCTCGACGGCGGCGGCAGCCGCGGCGGGAGCGCGGGGGGGAAGCGTGAGCGCGCGCAGGCTCCCGGGCGCCGAAGCCGAGCTCCCGACCCTGATCACCTGGGCGCCGCCGAGCGCGGCTGCCCCCAGCGGGTGCAGGTGTTCGATCGCTTCCGAGCTCACTCCCGGCAGCGAGCCGCCGCTGCTGAAGATGAGGGGCGCGTTGAGGGGGGTGCCAGCCAGCACCGACGCCGCCAGGGCCGTCTGGAAGCTGCCTTCTTCGACCACCACGACCGCTTCGGGGCGGGTCGACCGGGTCAGGCCGGGATAGACCGAACGGGCCACTGCGGCCGCGTCGGAGGCGGGGTCCGAGCCGCCGATGCGGCTGGTGTTGCCGGTAACCACGCTCACGGCCCCCTGTTCGGCGACCGGCGCGAGCGAGGAGCCGGGACCGGCGCTCTTGCCGCAGGCCGCCAGCAGGCAGGCGCTCAGCGCCACCACCGGGACGAGCCGGAGAGCGCCGGACCGTACGGGCAGCAGCCTTGACACGGGGCGGACCCTAGCGCCATGGGCGGGCGCGAACGCCGCCATGACCACGGCCGTGCAACGGTGCCCCCTGCAAGCGTCATTGCACTTTGCTAGCCTGCCGCGCCATACGCCGAATCCGTGACCGGGTGTCACGGACCGGGGGACCCAGATTGTTGGGGCTAACCGCACGGTGAGTCCGTGTGGGGCGCAGGCTCTTTCAGCGCCAGCCCGTCAGCTAACCCCGGAGGCCGACGAAAGAGGTGTTGTCTTGTTGTCTCGCACAAGCGGCGCGTTCATTTTGGGTATCGCGTTACTGACGGCCGGCGCCGGCACTGCGTCGGCGGCGAACACGGGCGGGGCCGCCGCCGGGAGCTCCACGAGCTCCAAGCACAGCACGAACGCCCCCGCCGCCCCGGTCGTGCCCCCCGGGGCCGCCCCGATCACGTCCAAGTCCTCGAACATCGCCTACCACGGCCCGGTCTACGAACGCAACGCCGCCGGCCAGGTGGTCCCCTACGAGCCGGCAACGGTCACCGCCACGGCGGAAGTCTCCTCGACCACCGGCGGCAGCGCGGTCACCGTCGTCAGCCCCGCCAAGCCCGACCTGCTCGTGCCCGGCGCCCGTGCCCGCTACATCGAAGGACTGGCCGCGGCGCCGATGTCCGCCCCCGTGCAGATCCAGGAGATCGTCTGGGGTGCCAACCAGATCATCGGGCTGCCCTACATCTACGGCGGCGGGCACGCGTCCTTCATCTCGCCCGGCTATGACTGCTCGGGAACCGTGTCCTTCGCCCTCCACGGCGCCGCCCTGCTGACCGTGCCGGAGGACTCCTCTGAATTCATGCACTGGGGCTCGGCCGGACGAGGGGCGCTGGGTGACGATCTTCTCCAACCCCGAACACGCCTACATGACCGTGGCCGGGCTGCGGCTGGACACCAGCTCCGCCGACGACCCCAGCAACCAGCAGGGTCCCCGCTGGCGCCCGTTGCGCCACGCCAACAGCAGCTACACCGTTCGCCACCCGCTCGGGCTGTAGACCCGGCCTGCCGGGCCGCTCGGGTCGGCTAGGCTTTCCCCGGAGCTGGCCGGCAGGAGACCGGCCGCCCTTCTTGACACCCGATAGGAGGATCAGATGGCCGGGCTGACCGGGCGCATGTCAACTGTGATCAAGGCCAAGGTCTCGAAGCTGCTGGACCGCGCCGAAGACCCATCCGAGACGCTGGACTACAGCTACCAGAAGCAGGTCGAACAGCTGCAGAACGTCAAGAAGGGGATCGCCGACGTGGTGACCGCCAAGAAGCGCCTGCAGATGCAGGAGAGCTCACTCCAGCAGAGCGTCGTGAAGCTCGACACGCAGGCCCGCCAGGCGCTGGCCGGCGGCAATGAAGAGCTCGCCCGCGCCGCCCTGGAACGCAAGAACGTCGCCCAGACCGAGCTTCAGGGGCTCGACACCCAGGTCACCGAACTCGAGCAGCAGCAGGAAAAGCTGACCGACTCCGAGAAGAAACTGCGCGCCAAGATCGAAGCCTTCCGCACCAAGAAGGAGGTCATCAAGGCGCAGTACTCGGCCGCCGAGGCCCAGGTCCGCATCTCCGAGGCCGCCACCGGCGTGGGCGAGCAGATGGCCGACGTCGGCCTGGCGATGCAGCGGGCCGTTGACAAGACCGAAAACATGCGCGCCCGCGCCGACGCCGTGTCGGAGCTGGAAGCGGCAGGCACCTTCGACGACATCACCCAGATCGGCTCCGGCGAAGACGACATCGACCGCCAGCTCAAGCAGCTCTCCAGCCAGCCCGCCGTGGACGACGACCTGGCGAAGCTGAAGAGCGAACTCGGCCAGGGGGGCCAGCCGGCTCCCCAGATCGCCTCCGGCGGGCCCGAGCCGGCCGGCAAGGGCGAGTGACCGCGATGATCGTCCGCATCTCCGGCGAGGACCAGTACCGCCTCGACGACGACCAGCGCGAGCACCTCAACCAGCTCGAGGAGCGGGTGGTGGGGATCGTCGAGTCGGGCGCCGAGGACGGCTTCCGCGACGCCTTCGACGACGCTGCTGCAGTTCGTTCGCGACAAGGGCGAGCGCGTGGCGGCCGACGACCTCGAGGCCTCCGACGTGATCCTGCCTCCCTCCGACGTGACCTTCGCGGAGGCCACCAGCGACTTCACCGGCGAGGGCCTGATCCCGGAGTGAGCCTGCGCCGTGCCGGCGCCGGCCGGAGGCTGGTGTCCCAGCCCGGCGGCGGGCGGCGTCTAGATCGGGATCCCCCAGAGCGGGAACCAGCGCTCGATTTCGGGCTCGATCGGCAGTTCGCTCGGCCATCTGGGCCTTCAGCTGCAGCTCGCGCTCGGTGGCGCGCTGCTCGTCGCCGGACCCCGACGGCACGAACGGGTACCAGTCGCCGCGCTTGTAGTTGTAGATGAAGTACACCGGGGCCCCCGCCGGGCGCCCGCCCGCGCCGGAGTTGTCTTCGAAGGCGAACACCGCGCACAGCAGCCGCTCGCCGTAGCCGGCGGTCTCGATCGAGCCGGACACGGCGTTGATCCCGACCGCGAGGTCTTCGACGCTCGGGCTGCCGGGGGGGTTGTGCAGCAGCATCCAGCGGTAGCCGTAGCTGTCGTCCTCGGTGGAGACGGTGGTCGCGCTGTCGCCGCCGGTGGCCTTCACGACTTCTTCCATGTCCTTGATCGTCGATTCGAAGTCGCTCGTCGCGAGGGCCTGGAAGACGATCGCGGCCTTGCCCGCGGGGACGATCTGGTGCTCGGTCTCGAGCGTGATGTAGGCGGTGGCGATCGCGAACAGCCGGTCCGGCGCCGGCCCCTTGACCTGGTGGCGGCCGGTGAGGATGTCGCGCAGGCCCACTGCCCTAGACGGCGCTCTGCAGCTGAGACTCGAGCCGCGCCAGCGCCGCCAGGCGCTGCTCCAGCGGCGGGTGGTCGGCGAACAGGTTCATCAGCGAGCGCTTCTTGCGCGCGGGGATGATGAAGAAGGCGCTCATGCCTTCGGCCCGGCGCAGGTCTTCGCTGGGGACCTGCTCGATCGCGCCGCTGATCTTGATCAGGGCCGACGCCAGCGCGCTGGGCCGGCCCGTGAGGATCGCCGAGCCGCGGTCGGCGGCGAACTCGCGGTAGCGCGAGAGCGCCCGCAGCAGCAGGAACGAGATCGCGTACACGGCCACCGAGACGAGCACCACGATCATGATGTCCTCGCTCCTCTTCGTCGCTGCGGCCGTAGCCGCCGCCGAAGAAGAACGCGAACTGGGCGATCGTCGCGGCCAGCGTGGCGAAGAAGCTGGCCAGCGTCATCACCATCACGTCGCGGTTGATCACGTGCGTGAGCTCGTGCGCCATCACGCCTTCGAGCTCGGCCGGGTTGAGCGCGTCGAGGATGCCCCGCGTGGCGCATACGGTGGTGTTCTTGCGCGAGCGGCCCATCGCGAAGGCGTTCGGCATCGAGGTCTCCATCACGCAGACCCGCGGCTTGGGCAGGTCGGCCTGCACGCACAGCCGTTCGATGATCCCGTGCAGCTCCGGCTCCTCGGCGGGGGAGACCTCCTTGACCCCCAGCGTGGCCATCGCGATCTTGTCCGAGGCGAACAGCTGCAGCAGCAGCAGGAAGACGGCGACCACCACGATCACGCCCGCCCCCGCGCCGGCCGCGAACAGCACGCCGACGAAGACCACGTAGAGCAGCCCGAGCAGGAACATCGTCAGCAGCATCCGGGCCTGGAGTCCGGTGTCGCGACCGAAGTTGGAACGGCGAGCGGCCATCGAGGTCATTCTGGCAGACGTGCTTACCGCCGAGCTAAAGCGATAATCAGCCCCCGATGGCCAGCAGCACGACCGTATCCGACGTCTTTCCCCTCGGCAGCCGCGTCAACGAGCGCGGCCGCCTGGAGGTCGGCGGCTGCGACCTGATCGAGCTGGCACGCGAGTTCGGGACGCCCGCCTACGTGGTCGCCGAGGAGGACCTGCGCGCGCGGGCACGAGCCTTCCTGTCGGCCGCCAGGGAGGCCGGCAACGACCAGCTGGAGGTCGTCTTCGCCTCGAAGGCCTTCCCCTGCAGCGCCGTGCTCGAGCTGTTCGCGGACGAGGGCCTGTGGTGCGACGTCGCCTCCGGCGGCGAGCTGCACCTGGCGCTGAGCGCCGGCTTCCCGCCCGAGCGGCTGGTGCTGCACGGCAACGCCAAGTCCCACGAGGAGCTGCGCATGGCCCTGCGCCATCGCCTCGGCGCGATCGTGATCGACAACTTCGACGAGCTCGAGCGGCTGCGCGAGCTGATCGCGGCCGGCGCGCTGGAGGACCCCGCCCGCGAGGACGCCCCCGCGCGAGCAGCCGGTGCTCGTGCGGGTGACCCCGGACGTCGCCGGCGACACCCACGAGAAGATCTCCACCGGCCAGGCCAACTCCAAGTTCGGCTTCTCGATGGACCAGGCGGCGAGCGCGCTCGAGCAGGCCGGCAGCCGTCGACGGGCTGAGGCTGCTGGGCGTCCACGCCCACATCGGCTCCCAGCTGCTCGAGCTGACGCCGTTCGCCCGCGCCGCGGCCGCCCTGGCGAGCCTCGGCGAGCAGCCCGTGTGGGACGTCGGGGGCGGCCTCGGCGTCCGCTACACCGAGCGATCAGCCGCCCCCGCCCTCGATCGAGGAGTACGTCGAGGCGATCGTCACCTCGGCCCGCGCCGAGCGCGGCGGCGACGCGCCGCTGCTGATCGAGCCGGGGCGCGCTCTGTGCGCCAACTCGACGGTCACCCTGTACACGGTCGAGAGCGTCAAGCAGAACGTCTCGCGCTGGGTGGCGGTCGACGGCGGCATGTCCGACAACCTGCGCCCGATGCTCTACGGCTCGCGCTACGAAGCCCACGTCGCCGACCGCCCCGGCGGCTCGACGGCGTGCGTGCTGGCCGGCAAGCACTGCGAGTCCGGCGACGTGATCGTGCGCGAGGCCGCGCTCGACGATCCCCGCCCCGGCGACGTGGTCGTCACCCCCGCCACGGGCGCCTACGGCTACGCGATGGCCAACAACTACAACGGCGTCCCCCGCCCGCCGGTCGTCTTCTGCCGCGACGGCGACGCCCGCGTGGTGGTGCGGCGCGAGAGCTTCGAGGACCTGCTCGGCCGCGATGTCCGCTAGGCCCTATTCGATCGGGCTGCTCGGCCACGGCACCGTCGGCGGGGCGTTCGACGAGCTGCTCGAGGAGCGCGCCGAGGAGATCGAGCGCTTCAACGGGCGCAGGCCCGTCATCAGCGGCGTGCTGACGCGCAGCTCCGGGCAGTTCGAGGAGGTGCTGGCCGGCGCCGATCTGCTCGTCGAGCTGATCGGGGGACTCGAACCGGCGCGCGAATACCTGCTGCGCGCGATGCGTGCGGGGAAGGACGTCGTGACCGCCAACAAGCAGCTCCTCTCCCAGCACGGCGAGGAGCTGTTCGAGACCGCCCGCGCGCACGACGTCAGGCTGCGCTTCGAGGCCGCGGTGGCGGGCGCCGTGCCCGTCGTGCGGGTGCTCGAGGAGTCGCTCTCGGCGACGCCGATCGAGCGCATCCACGGGATCGTCAACGGCACGACCAACTTCATCCTCACCCGGATGGCGCACGGCTCGAGCTACGAGGAGGCGCTCGCCGAGGCGCAGCGCGTCGGCTACGCCGAGGCCGACCCGAGCGACGACGTCTCCGGACGCGACGCCGCCGCCAAGATGGCGATCCTGGCGCGTCTTGCGTTCGGGTCGCCGGTGCACCTCGACGACGTGCGCTACGAGGGCATCGAGCACCTCCACAGCGACGACCTCGAGTACGCCCGCGAGCTGGGCCTGGGGCTGAAGCTGATCGGCACGGCCGAGCGCCGCCAGGGCGGCCTGTCGGTGCGCGTATACCCGACCTTCCTCTACGGCGGGCACCCGCTCGCCACGATCTCGGGCTCGTTCAACGCCGTCACGGTCGAGTCCGAGACGATCACCGAGCTGACGCTCTCCGGGCCGGGCGCGGGCGGCCGGCAGACCGCGAGCGCCGTGCTCGGCGACGTCGTCAGCGTGATGACCGGCGGCGCGCGGCCGCCGGCCCCGCCGCTCCCGCTCGAGTTGATCGAGGACGTCGAGAGCGCCTTCTATCTGCACCTCGACGTCACCGACCGCCCGGGGGTGCTCGCGTCCGTCACGAAGGTGCTGGGCGAGCACGATGTGTCGATAAAGTCGGTCGTCCAGCACGGCATGGGCGAGCGCGCGCGGCTGGTGATGGTCACCCATCAGGTGCTCGAGTCGCGCATGCGCGCGGCCGTCGCCGAGGTCGCGCAGTTCGACTTCGTGCGCTCGCCGCCGCGCTCAATCCGCGTCATCGAAGAGGAGTTTCTGTGAGCCAACTGCCGACCGTAGAGGGCGTTCCGCACGCCGGCACGCACGTGCCGCTGATCGAACGCTTTCTCGAGCGGCTGCCGTTCGAGCCCGGCGACCCGCTCGTGAGCCTGCAGGAGGGCTCGACGCCGCTGCTGCGCGCGCCCGTGCTCTCGGAGATGCTCGGCGCGACCGTGCGCCTGAAGCTCGAGGGCTCCAACCCGACCGGCTCCTTCAAGGACCGCGGCATGACCTGCGCGGTCTCGGCGGCGGTGCGCGACGGCGCCAAGGCGGTGATCTGCGCCTCGACCGGCAACACGGCCGCCAGCGCGGCCGCCTACGCCGCACGCGCCGGCATCACCTGCGCCGTGATCGTGCCCGAGGGCAAGATCGCCCAGGGCAAGATGGCCCAGACGCTGATGCACGGCGCGCGCGTGATCTCGCTGGCGGGCAACTTCGACCAGGCGCTGGAGCTGGTGCGCGAGCTCACCGACACCCACCCGATCGTGCTCGTCAACTCGATCAACGAGTACCGCATCGAAGGGCAGAAGACGGCCGCCTTCGAGATCCTCGAGGCGCTCGACGGGGAGCTCGACGCGCTCTGCATCCCGGTCGGCAACGCCGGCAACATCACCTCCTACTGGCGCGGCTTCACCGAGATGGGCGCCGCGCCGAGGCTCCTCGGCTTCCAGGCCGAGGGCGCCGCGCCGATCGTCGAGGGCCGCGTGATCGAGCACCCGGAAACGGTCGCCAGCGCGATCCGGATCGGCAACCCGGTGCGCTGGGAGGACGCGAACGCCGCCGCGACCGAGTCGCGCGGCTCGATCAAGACCGTCAGCGACGAGGAGATCCTGGACGCCTACCGGCTGCTGGCGGGCCGGGAAGGGATGTTCTGCGAGCCCGCCTCGGCGGCGTCGGTGGCGGGCCTGCTGAAGTACGGCGCCGACGGGGCGGAGTCGATCGTGTGCGTGCTCACCGGCCGCGGGCTGAAGGACCCGGAGACCGCGATCGCCCACCACGACGGGGCCGTGATCCAGTGCCTGCCCGAGCGCGAGGCGATCGAGGAAGCGGTGCTGGGTGATCCGTAGGCGGATCGTCCGGGTCCCTGCCTCCTCGGCGAATCTCGGGCCCGGCTTCGACTGCATGGCGGCGGCGCTGGCGCCGCGCCTGGAGCTCGAGGTCTCGGAGACCGGCAGCTTCGCCGTCGAGACCGATCTCGCCGGTCGCGAAGGGGCGCGAGAACCTGCGTCGTGCGGGCGTTCGAGCGCCTGCACCCGGCCGACGGCTTCAGCTTCACGATCCGCTCTGAGATCCCGCTCTCGGGCGGGCTCGGCTCGAGCGCGGCGGCGGTCGTGGCCGGTCTGATGGCCGCCGACCACATGTTCGAGCTCGACGCCGACCTGCTGGCCGAGGCGACGGCCATCGAGGGCCACCCCGACAACGTCGCCGCCGCGCTCCACGGGGGCTTCGTGATCGTCGCCGACGGCCAGGTCGCGCGGCTCGACCCGCCGACCGGGCTGGAGGCGCTGGCGGTGGTGCCCACCGAGGCGGTGCGCACGCGCGCGGCCCGCGCCGCGCTGCCCGAGGAGGTGCCGATCGCGGAGGCCGTCTTCAACGTCGCCCACGCCGCCCTGCTGTCCGTCGGCCTCGCCCGCGGCGACTGGGATCTGCTGTCCCGGGGGCTGCAGGACCGCCTGCACCAGGAGCGCCGCTGCGCACCTGTTCCCGCGCTCGTTCGAGCTGGCCGGTCGCGCCCGCGAGCTCGGCGCGCTCGGCGCCACCATCTCCGGCGCCGGGCCGACGGTGCTGGTGTGGTGCTTCTACGAGCAGACGGGCACCGTCGCCGGCGCGCTGGCAGGGGAGGTCGAGGGCTGGGCGCACCTGCTGCGCGCCCCCTTCGAGCCCCAGGGGGCCTACGTCGGGGAGCTCTGAGCGAGCTCGCGCCGCAGGCGCGCTCGCGCCGGGCGCCGGCGCTCGAGCTCGGGCAGGCGCTCGAGCAGTTCCGCCGCCAGCGCCGTGTAGTCGGCCCCGAGGTCGGGGCGGTGGTCGAGGATCGAGCGGGCCCGCTCGGCCGACTCGGCGTAGGCGATCGAGGCGCGGATGACGGTGTCGAAGACGCTGTCGCCGAAGCGCTCCTTCAGCGAGGCCAGCGCCTCGCGCGAGTGGACCGTGCGCATGTCGGCGAGGTTCAGCAGGACCCCGAGCAGCTCGAGGTCCGGGTTGAGGTTCTCGCGCGCCAGCTCGACCACCTCCATCGCCTGCTCGACCCCCTGCAGCGCGAAGTACTGCGCCTCGGCGGTGATCAGGGCGTGGTCGGCCGCCACCAGCGCGTTGACCGTCAGCAGGCCGAGCGAGGGCGGGCAGTCGATCAGGATCACGTCGTAGGCGTCCAGACCCTTCGCCAGCGCCCGGCGCAGGGTCAGCTCGCGGCCCATCTTGCCGCCCAGCATCAGCTCGGCCTCGGCCAGCGACAGGTTCGCCGGGATGATGTCCTCGCGGATCGCCTCGGCGGCGCTCGAGCCGCCCGTCAGCACCTCGGCGATCGTCGGCTCGACGTCGGGCGGCAGGTCGAAGTACTCGGACAGGTTGCCCTGGGGGTCGAGGTCGACGGCCAGCGTGGACACGCCGCAGCGGCGCAGCACGTCGGTGAGGGTCCGTACGGTGGTCGTCTTGCCCGTGCCGCCCTTCTGGGAGAGGACGGCGATCTTGAGCGTCATCGACCCGATACTACGCACTGCCGGCGCGGCCGCGGGCCGGCGCGGAAGGCGCTCGCCGCGGCTAGCCAACCGAGTGCAGGCGGGTGTCCTGCTGGCCGGGCGACGCGTCTCGGCTTCGATCGCGGGAACCGACAGGAACAGCAGGCGGTAGCGCCCGACGACGATCTCGTCGCCGTCGCTGAGCGTGCGTCCGTCGACCCTCGTGCCGTTCACGAACACCCCGTTCAGGCTGCGGTCGTCGAGCAGCCGCACGCCGTCGGGCTGGCGCACGATCAGGGCGTGGCGGCGGGAGACGGTGGGGTCGTCGAAGCGGACGTCCGCCGCGAGGCTGCGCCCGATCCGCGTCCACTCGCGCGTGAGCGGGATGATGCGCAGCTGGCCGCTGTCCTCGTAGACGACGTAGTCGCCGGGCTGGTCGACCCGCTCACGGGCCTCCGCGACCCGCGTGTCGTGCTCGGGCGAGGGCGCGGCCATGACGGTGGCGCCCGTCGAGGTGGGCTCCGAGGCCGGGGGATGCGCTCGGTGCTGAACATCGAGGCCCGCACGAACTCCTCCGCGCCGCACGATGGGCACTCCGGCAGACGCTCGGAGCCGTCGAGCGTGACGATGTAGCCACAGCGCGTGCAACGGAAGGAGCCAGACCCCACGAAGGTGCCTGAACGAAGTGACTCCATTTGTGCTCCTCCCTCTCTTTTGGCGCTAGGTGGGTGGGCGCTCCTTCGCCGGAGGAAAGTCGTGCCGATCATAACAAGATTCGGAGCTCCGAATGGTTGATGTAGATCCCGTAAAACCACGGAAACTACGACCGCTCGAGCCTGCGCTGGCGGGCCCAACCCTCTCCCCGGCTCAGCGTTGGCTACCCGCGGTACCCCGACTGCAAACGCCGTTGCGTGGCGAATGCCCCCGGAGGATCGGAGCGGGTGGGGGCGAATGCCTACTGCACGATGGCCAGCGCCACTGCCGACCGCGAACAGACTCGAGCTGCTGCTGCTGCACCGCGGCATCGTCGCGCTGCAGGCCGACCGCACCAGCTGCGAGGACTGCGGGCGCACGCCGCTCGTCGGCGAGCAGGTCCACGTGTACGGAGGGCGGCGCCCGCGGACCGTGTGTGAGCTGTGCAGCGCTCGCCACGACGAGCAGCCCCACGTGAGCGCCGCCGTGCGCCACACCGAGCACGGGCAGACCGTGCGCCTGCTCGCACGCGCCGCCTAGCGCGCCGTCGCGCCGCCGCGATCCCCGCCGCCGGGCGGCCCGCGACGGCCGGCGCCGACTGGATACAGTGCGCCGCCGCCTTGGACCCGGTCAGCGTCTCGATCGTCGTCTCCGCTCCCCGCGAGCAGGTCTTCGACTACCTGCAGGACATCGCCAACCACTCGGAGTTCACCGACCACTTCCTGGTCGACTGGCACCTCACGCGGATCGACTCGGTCGGCCGCGGAGCGGGCGCGCGCTTTCGCGTGAAGGCGCCCGCCAACCGCTTCAGCTGGGCGGACGTGACCTTCGCCGAGGTGGAGCGCCCGCACCGGATCGTCGAGGTCGGGCGCACCGGCAAGAACAACCGGGTCCGCACGCTCGGCGTCTACGAGCTGGCCGGACGCCGCCGGCGGGCACGCGCGTCAGCTTCACCCTGCGGACCGAACCGGCGACGCTCGCGGACCGGATCGGCGAGAGCCTCGGCGGGCGCTCGTGGATCAAACGCAAGAACGTCCGCGCCCTCCAGCGCCTGCGGGCGATCCTCGAGGAAGGCGTGGGGCGCGGGCCGCGGGTGACCGTTGCCGGTGGCTAGACTGCCGCCTCGCATGCGACACCGCGGGCGCAAGCAGCTCTGGCGCGCGCTCGGCCTGCTGGCCGTTCTGGCGCTGGCCGCGTGCGGGGACTCCCACACGAAGGTCACGACGGGCACCTACGCCGGCGAGTCCGGCGCCAACGCCCCCTACCTCGACGTCGGGCCGCTGATCTATCGAGGTCCAGCTCTCGCGCCAGCTGAACCCCTGGAACAACGGCGACTCCACCTACCTGCAGGGCGTCGCACCCGCGCAGGCCAGGCTGCTGCCCGGGCAGGAGTGGTTCGGGGTGTTCGTGCAGGTCTACAACGAAACCACCAAACCGCTGCTGGCCACCAACGCGATCACCATCACCGACACCCAGGGCAACGTCTACCGGCCGATCCCGCTGGGCCCGACGAACCTGTACGCCTACCGCGGCGGGATCGTGCGCGCCGAAGAGCATGCTCCCGCGGCCCGGACACGCCGGCCCGCGTGTTCGGCACCCAGGGCGCAGCTGCTGCTGTTCAAGATCACCACGGTCTCGCTCGACAACCGCCCGCTCGAGATGAAGATCGTCAACCCGCTGAACCCGCCGACAGCTCGGCCGAGCTCGACGTCTGAGCTGGACGTGCTACCGGCGCAGCGCCGGCTTCGAGGACCTCCCGGGCCACGGGGGCGGCGGTGTCGCCGCCGGCGCCGTCTTTGACGAGCAGCACGCACACGACGATCCGCGGGTGCAGCGCCGGCGCGAAGGCCGCGAACCAGGCGTCGGTGTTGGCGCCCTGCGCTTCGCCGCTGGCACACGATTCCTGCGCTTCGCCGCCGTTCGCCGGCTTCCTGTGAGGCTCCCTGGCCCGCCGGGCAGGCGCTCTTCAGTTCGGCGGTGCCGGTCTTGCCCGCCACCGTCACGCCCGGGTATCGCCGCGGACGGTGCCCGTGCCGCCGCGCACCACGCCGATCATCAGCCGCCGGACGGTGTGCGCGACCGAGGCCGACAGCGCTCCGGAGCGGGCCGGCGGCTGGGCGTCGGTGAGGAACGTGGGCTGCGGGCGGTCGCCCGCCGTCGGCGATCGTGGCCGCCACGGTCGCCATCTGCAGCGGGGTCGCGAGCACCTGCCCTGGCCGATGGCGGTCGAGCCGACGTCGAGTTCGCCGTGGATCTCGGACGGCGCTCGGCAGCGTGCTCTCGGGCGCCCCCGGCAGGCCTGTGGGGTGGTTGAAGCCGAGGCGTTCGGCGCGTCGCCACCAGCCGCTCCGCGCCCAGCTTGACGCCGAGCGGCGTGAACACCGAGTTGCACGACACGGCGAAGGCCATTTCGAGCGAGCCGCCGCATTCCTCGCCGTTGGCGTTGCTCAGCTTGACGCCGTCGAGCGTCGCGTAGGTGGCGTAGGGGAAGACCGTGTGGGGGCTCGCCAGATGTGCCGCCAGCACGCCCGAGAGGGTGACCATCTTGAAGGTCGAGCCCGGGGGCTGCAGGCCGTCGAGGCCGATGCCGGCGACCGCGAGGATCTGACCCGAGGGGCTGCATCGCCACGACCCCGCCGTAGCTGCGCCGCCGAGCGCGGCGACCGTCGTCTGCTGCAGGGTGCGGCGAGATGCGTCGTGCGCAGCGCGGGCGCGGGGCGCGGCGCCGCCGAGGCGAGCACGCGGTCTGCCCGCCAGCAGCTCGCCGCCCGGCGTTCCCCGCAGGCGTTCGTCGAGCGCGAGCTCGAGGCCGCTGAGCCCGACCGGCCCCTGCGACGGGACGCCCTTCGCTTCCAGTTCCGCTCGCCGTTCGGCGGGGATCGGGCCCGACGCTGCCGACGACAGCGCCGTGCCAGCGTTCGCCGAGCGGCGAGACCGCGCGTCGGCTTCTTCGCCGGAGGCGCCCGCCGGGCGACTTCCGCGAGCACGCTGCCGTCGCGCGGCGAGCAGCGAGGCCCGCCGCGGCAGCGTGGTGCGGCGGCTCAGCTGCTCGCCCGGCGTGCAGCCCCGGGAACGCGACCGAGCGCGACCATGCCACCCGCGAGCGAGCCTTCGTCGACTGGTGATCGCGCAGCCGGTATGGCAGCGACCAGCGTGCCGAACAGGCGCGTGCGAACGCGACCGGCACCTCGTATTCCCCCGCCGCCGAGCGCTCGCGGGCCTGCCCGCACCGCCGGGCCCCGATCAGCGTGGCGGTGGCCGCCGGCCGAGCGCAGCACGGCGCTGACGTGCGCGAGCGAGACGCCCGCGGCGCGTCTGCGGAGCGAGCTGTTCGTACATCGCCGCGTAGTCGCGCGCGGCCCACGTCCCGGGCGAAGCTGCGCGCCGAGCGCGCGTGCGCCCATGCCGCCCGAGTCGGCGCGCCACGTATCGCCCCGAGCGCCGAAGCGCGAGCACGGCCAGCGCCAGCAGCCATCCGGCCGCGCGCGCGCATGAACCGCTGCGGGTCTCGGTGCATGGAGGCTGTAGAACACTCGAGGTGACATCGCTGGACTGGCTCATTGTCGCGTTCGCCGGCGATCCTCGCCATCTTCGGCTTCCGCCAGGGCTTCATCGTCGGGGTGCTGTCGTTCGCCGGCTTCCTGCTCGGTGCCTTCCTCGGCACCCGCCTCGGGCCGCTGCTGCTGCCGCAGGGCTCCGCCTCTCCGTACGCCCCCGCCTTCGGCCTGGTCGGCGCGCTGCTCGCCGGCGCGATCCTCGCGAGCGGCCTCGAGGGCTTCGGCTTCAGACTGCGCCGCACCCTGATCGATCCCCGGGCTGGGCGCTGCTCGACGGTGTCGCTCGGCGCCGTGCTCGGCGTGGCCGCTCGGCCTCGGGATCGTGTGGATCGCCGCCGCCGTGGCCGCCCAGACGCCGGGCGGAGTCACAGCCTGCGCGCCGACATCCAGCACTCGGCGATCCTGCGCGAGCTGAACGAGGTGCTGCCGCCCGTCGGGCCCGGTCCTGGACGCGCTCGCGCGCCTGGATCCGCTGCCCTCGATCACCGGCCCCTCGCCCGACGTGGCGCCGCCCCGAACCGCGCCGATCGCGCGCGACTCCGGCGTGCGGGCCGCCGCGCACAGCGTGGTGCGCGTGATCGGCACCGCCTGCGGCCTGGCGATCGAGGGCTCCGGCTGGGTGGCCGGCGCCGGACCTGGTCGTGACCAACGCGCACGTCGTCGCCGGCGAGGACGACACCGGCGTGCAGGTCGGGGGCGGCGCGGCCACGCTGCCGGCCCAGGTGCTCGCCTTCGACCGCCACGACGACATCGCCGTGCTGCGTGTCCCGGGTCTCGGTCTGCGCCCGCTCAGCGTCTCGCGCCGCGCCGCCCTCGGGCACCGCCGGCGCGATCCTCGGCTATCCCGAGAACGGCCCGTTCGACGCTCGAGCGCGGGCGCGATCGGGCGCACCCAGGACGTGCTCACCGAGAACGCCTACGGCCAGGGCCCGGTCGACGCGCCTGCTGACGCCGCTGCGTGGGCTGGTGCGGCCGGGCAACTCGGGCGGGCCCGATCGCTCGACGCCTCCGGGCGGGTGCTGACGACCGTCTTCGCCGCCACCGTCGGCGGCTCCTCCCACGGCGGCTACGGGGTGGCGAACGCCATCGTCGGCGGCGGCGCTGAGCGAGGCCAGGGCGCGGGCGGCGGCGGGCGAGACGGTCGAGCACGAAGGGTGCACGCAGCGGCTGAGCCGAGCCGGGCCGGCGGTGCGCCCCCGCTACGCTGACCGCCATGTCCAAGACCCTCCTGGTCGCCGAGAAGCCGTCCGTCGGGCAGGACCTCGCGCGCGTGCTCACCGGGCCCTTCCAGAAGCACGAGGGCTTCCTCGAGGGCCCCGACGCACGTGATCACCTGGGCCGTCGGGCACCTCGTCCAGCTCGCCGAGCCCGACGCCTACGACGCGAAGTTCAAGAGCTGGAAGATGGCCGACCTGCCGATCGTGCCGGACGCGCTTCAAGCTCGTCGTGCGCGACGAGCGCTCGCGCAAGCAGATGTCGGTGGTCACCAAACAGCTCGGCCGCGACGACATCGACGAGGTCGTCAACGCCTGCGACGCCGGGCGCGAGGGCGAGCTGATCTTCGCCTACCTGTACGAGAAGGCGAAGGGCAAGAAGCCGGTCAAACGGCTGTGGCTGAACTCGATGACCAACGCCGCGATGAAGAGCGCGCTCGGCGCGCTGCGGCCGGCCGAGGAGTTCGAGCAGCTCGAGGAGGCGGCCCGCTCGCGCTCGGAGGCCGACTGGATCGTGGGCATGAACGCCACCCGCGCGGCCACCATCCGCCTGCGCAGCAGCTTCGACGGCGCCGTCTCGCTGGGCCGCGTGCAGACGCCCACGCTGGCGATCGTGGCCCGCCGCGAGGAGGAGATCAGGGCCTTCAAGCCCGAGCCCTACTGGCTCGTCGACGCCACCTTCGCGGCCGCCCCCCAGAAGGGCGATGACGCCGCCCAGGCCGGCGGCAACGGGGCCGCGGCCGGCGAGCGCGTCTACCGCGGCCAGTTCCACGCTCCCGCCGGGCAGAAAGAGCTGGGCGCGCGGACCGCGGATCTCCGAGCCAGGAGTTCGCCGATGCGATCGTGCGCGCCTGCAGCGGGCGGCCGGGGACGATCACCAAGCTGGAGAAGAAAGAGCAGCGCGAGAAAGCGCCGATGCTCTACGACCTGACGACGCTCCAGCGCGAGGCGAACACCCGCTACGGCTTCTCCGCCACGCCGCACGCTCGCCGCCGCCCAGCGCCTCTACGAGGAGCACAAGGCGCTCACCTATCCGCGCACCAACTCCCGCTACCTGACGACCGACATGGTCGAGGAGATCAAGCCGATCGCCGAGCTGGTCGGATCGCACGCGGAGTACCGCGCGGCCGCGAAGTACGTGACCGGCCTGGACGTGCTGCCGCTGGCACGCGTGGTCAACGACGAGAAGGTCACCGACCACCACGCGATCATCCCCACCCGCTCCGAGCACAAGCTCGAGAAGATGGACTCCGACGACCGCCGCATCTACGACATGGCCGCACGGCGCTTCCTGGCGGTCTTCCACCCCGAGGCCGTGTTCGAGAACACGCGCGTGGAGACGACCGTCGACGGCGCCGAGGAGGTCGGCCCGGCGGGCTCGCGGCTCACCTTCCGGACCCGCGGCAAGGTCCTGCTGGTGCCGGGCTGGCGCGGCGTCTACGACGAGGCGCCCGGACGGCGTCCAAGGGCGGCGAGGAGCGCTCCGAGGAGGACGAGGACACGACCGACCAGCAGCTGCCGCGACTGGAGGAGGGCGAGCCGGTCGACACCCGCAAGGTCGAGAGCGCGCGCAAGGAAACCAAACCGCCGCGGCGCTACAGCGACGCGTCCCTGCTGGGAGCGATGGAGACCGCCGGCAAGCTCGTCGACGACGACGAGCTGCGCGAGGCGATGAAGGACTCGGGGATCGGCACCCCGGCGACCCGCGCGGCGATCATCGAGCGGCTGATCACGGTCGGCTACCTGGAGCGCGACGGGCGTGCCCTGGTCGCCGACCGAGAAGGGCCTCAACGTGATCCGGCTGCTCGGACGAGCACGCGCTCACCTCGCCCGACCTGACGGGCTCCTGGGAGCACCGCCTGGGGATGATCGAGCGCGGCGAGGACTCCCGCAAGCGCTTCATGAGCGACATCGCCGAGTTCGCCGAGGAGACCGTCAAGGAGCTCGACGAGGCGCTCAAAGACGTGCGCATCCCGCGGGCCCGCCTGGGGCCGTGCCCGATCTGCGGCCACGAGATCGTCGAGAACCGCAAGGGCTACTCGTGCTGGGCGCGCGAGGACCCCGGCTGCGGGTTCGTGATCTGGAAGGCGAAAGCGGGCAAGCAGCTGCCGCTGGCCGTCGCCAAGGAACTGATCAGGACCGGGTACACCGCCAGCGCCGTCACCGGCTTCCGCGGGCGCAGCGGACGCAGCTTCCGCGCCCGCCTCGCACTCAGCCAGACCGACGAGGGCAAATGGCGCGTCGAGTTCGACGAGCCCTGGGCGAAGGAGGGCGCCAAGCCCCCCGACGCCGAGGAGCAGCTCGTGGAGGGCTCCGCGGAGGGCGGGGCCAAAGCCGCCGGCGACGCCGTCGGCGAGCGCACCGCCGCCTAGGTGTAGTTCCTAAGTAGGTTCGTCAGTAGACATCCGGGCGTCTTGGAGGCTGAGTGGAGCTGAACGCCGAAGCTCAGAGCCAAGGAGGACACCGGATGAAGCTCCACGGCTAATGCGCCGCACCTGTCCGAGATCAGCCGTCGGCCTGCTGGTCGTGAGAGTGATCGGATGAAGTCTCTGTTGCGTCGGTGTCGGGCGCTCGCAGCGGCCGCGGGTGTTTCAGAGCGAACTGTCTGATCGCTGGTTGCGGGCGCTTTCGCGAGGAAGGCATCGACGGTCTACGCGAGGCGGATCGCTCCTCGACGGCCGTTGCACTCGCCCAGGCAGCTGCCGGCGGCAAAGGTCCGGGCGATCCGCTCGCTGCAGCAAGCTGACGCGGATGACGCGCGGCCGAGATTGGCTGAGGTGCTCGGCCTGGCGCGAGTGATCGTCGAGCGTGTCGCTGGTGGTACTCGAAGCGGATCGAGCCTGGGCAAGCGCGTCGGCGTCTGTGGAGCCGACCAGAGCCACCCAACCGCTATCGATGCGCCGCTCACGCGCGGTGAGCTGCGTACAGCGCTCGACATCAAGCAGCTGGGTCGCATCTCTGAGCGGGGCGACGGGGCATAGCGGATGGTGGTCGGCAGCTCAAGCAGGAGCGCAGGTCTCCAGTCACGTCGGTGGCGTCAAGCGCGGGCTCACGACGCTTTGAGTACGTGCACGTGATGATCGATGACCACTCCCGCCTGGCCTATGCAGAGGTGCTGCCCGCGTTGACGGCTCGCTGCGCGGTCGACTGATCCTGCGCCGCGGCGTCATCTGGTTCGCCGAGCGCGGCGTGAAAATCAAGGCACGATCGATGAGCGACAACGGATCTGCCTATGTCGCCCAGCGCCTCAGCCACCGCCAAGCGCCGCTCTCAGAGCTGGGCCTGCGCCACCTGCGCATTCGCCCTTATCGCCCGCGCACCAATGGAAAGGCGGAGACATTCATCGATGACCCTCGCTGACGAGCGGGCCTACGAGCGGATCTACGGACTCCTGCGCAGCATAACGAACGGCAGCGCTATCCGCTGTCTCCTCGAGCGATACAACTTCAGACGACCACACGGCTCGCTCGGCCACCAAGCCAGCCCGCGATCACGACTGAAGAACGTGCGTTAGGAACTACACCTAGGCGAGCCGGCTGCCCGGAGCGCGCCGCGCTCGCTCCTCGAGGCCGTTGGGGGCGCGGGAGTGACCCATCCGAAGGTCCCGATCGCGGCCGCGGAGCCACGTCCCCCGCGTGCGCCAGGATGGGTGCTTGCCCCTGAAGCTGATCAGCGGGCCCGCCAACGCGGGCAAGGCCCAGGCCGTGATGGATGCCGTGCGGGCCGAGCTGGATGCCGGGAGCCAGCCGCTGTTGGTGGTCCCGACGGCTGCCGACGTGCAGCGCTACACCCGCGAGCTGTCCGGGGAGGGCGCCCTGATCGGGGCGCGGGTGACGCGCTTCGGAGGTCTGCTCGGCGAGGTGGGACGGCGGGCGGGGCTGCACGGGCCGGTGCTGCCCGAGCGCGCGCGCGAGCGGCTGATCGCGGTCGTGTGCCGCCGCGCCGGCCTCGCGGCCGACGGCGAGGGTCCCCTCTCGGCGGGCCTCTCCAGGGCGGTACGGGAACTGATCGACGAGCTCCACGTGGGCGCCGTCACGCCCGCCCGGCTACAGGCCGCGCTCGCGAAACTCGACGCGGGCGAGAGCGGCGAGGCCGCATCCCACCGTCGCCTGGCAGCGCTGTACTCCGGCTACGAGGCCGAGCTCGCGCGCCTGGGCATGCCCGACGCCCAGCAGCGCCGGGTGCGGGCGCTGGCGGCGATCCGGGAGGACCCCTCGCTGTGGGCTGCGACGCCCGTGCTGCTGTACGGCTTCGACGACCTCAACCCCCTCCAGCTGAAGGCGGTCAGCACCCTGGCCGAGGCCGGCGCGCCGGTGACCGTGTCGCTCAGCTTCGAGCAGGGCCGCACGGCCTTCACCGGTCGGGCCGCCACGTATGAGGCGCTCGCGCCGCTCGCCGCCGAGCACCAGCGCCTGGCCTCCCGCGCCGACTACTACGCGCCCGGGGCGCGGGCCGCGCTCAGCCATCTCGAGCGCCGGCTGTTCGAGCCCGACGCGCCGCGGGTGCCGGCGGGCGGCGCTCTGCGGCTGCTCGAGGGCGCCGGGGAGCGCGCCGAGCTCGAGCTCGTGGCGCAGGAGATCTCGCGACTGCTGGCCGAGGGTGTGGCCCCGGCCGAGATCGCCGTCGCGGTGCGGGGCGGCGGGGTCTCGCTCGAGCTGCTCGAGGAGGTCCTCTCGCGGGCCGGCGTTCCGCACGCGATCCAGCGACGCCTGCCGCTCGGCGACAGCGCGATCGGCCGGGCGCTGATCGGCCTCCTGCGCTGCGTCCCGCGCGGTGGGGAGCAGCCGGGGGCCGGGTCGGTGGCGGGAACGAGCGCGGATCTGCTGGCGTGGCTGCGCGCGCCCGGGCTGCTGCGCGTGCCGGAGCTGGCCGACGCGCTCGAGCGCGAGCTGCGCCGGGAGGGCTCCGTCACGGCCGTGCCACGGGCGCGGGCGCTGTGGGAGCAGCGCAACTGGCAGATCGAGGCGATCGACGAGCTGCTGGCGTCCCAGGCGCCGCTCCCCGGTCGCGCTGATCGACCGCGCCACGCGGGAGCTGACCCGGCTGCTGGGCGCTCCGATGCAGCACACCGCGGCCGTGCTGGCCGGCGAGCGCTCGGACGAGGCCCGCGCCCACGCGGCGGCGGCCCGGGCGCTGCGTGAGCTGCGCGAGCTGGGCGTGCGCGGACGCGAGGTGGCGCCCGCGGACGCGTCGGCGCTGGCCGGCGAGCTCGAGGCGGTCGAGTTTCTCGCCGGCGGCCCCGCGGGCGCCGATCCTGCCGGCGGCGAGGCGGTGGCGGTGCTCGATCCGCTGGCGCTGCGCGCGCGACGCGTGCGGGCGCTGTTCCTGTGCGGCATGCAGGAAGGCGCCTTTCCCTCCCAGCGCCGGCGCCGCGGCCTGCTCTCCGAGGAGGATCGCCGCGAGCTCGAGCGCCTCAGCGGCCTGCGGCTCGGCCGCCCCGAGGACCAGCTCGCGGCCGAGCGCTACCTGCTGTACGCCGCGGTGTCGCGTCCCGAGGAGCTGCTCGTGCTGAGCTGGCACGTGGCCGACGACGACGGCATGGCAACGCCCAGGTCGCTGTTCGTGGAGGACGTCTGCGACCTGTTCGAGGAGGACCTGCTCGAACGGCCCGGCCGCGGCCCGGCACGAGCCGCCGGCGCGCCGTCGCCCCAGCCGGACCGGGCGCCGGGCGATGGGAGCCTGCACGACGAGCGCGTCCTTGCCGAGCTCGCCGGGCGCCCGTGGTCCGCGAGCTCGCTCGAGAACTACCTCGGCTGCCCGGTGCGCTGGTACGTCGAGCGCTTCCTGCGCCCCGGCGACTGGGACCCCGACGCGGAGCCGCTGCGTCGCGGCGGGCTCGCCCACGCGGCCCTGAAGGACACGCTCGAGGGGTTGCGGGAGCGAACCGGCAGCGCCAGGCCGACGCAGGCCAACCTGCCGCTGGCGCGGGAGCTGCTCGGTCAGGCGCTGGCCAGGCACGAGTCCGAGCAGCCGCTGTCGGTCTCCCGCGAGCGCCTGCCCGGGGATGCGGCTGCGGCTGCGGGCGGACCTCGAGCGCTACCTCGAGCACGCCGCCCGCTCGGAGTCCCGGCTGGACCCCGGGCCGCTCGAGCTCGCCTTCGGCCTCCCGCCGCGGCGGCGAGGAGTCGGAGCCCGAGCTACCCGGCCTTCGAGCTCGGCGATGGCGTGGTGCTGCGCGGGCGGATCGACCGCGTCGACCTGTCGCCGTCGGGAGACGCGGTCGTGGTCGACTACAAGAACCGCGTCGTTCCGACGCCGTCACGCTGGATCAGCGACGGCAAGGTGCAGGTCGCGCTCTACATGCTCGCCGTCGAAGCACTGCTCGCCCGCAGCGTGGTGGGCGGCTTCTACCAGCCCCTCTCCGGCCCTGACCTGCGTCCCCGCGGCGTGCTCGAGCAGGAGGCCGGCATCGAGCTCGACGGCGTGCGCGGCGACGAGCGTCCGCGCGAGGATCTGCGCGAGCTGGTGGGAGAAGCGCTCTCGCTGGCGCGCGAGGGGGCCGCCCGGGCGCGCGACGGGGAGAGCTCGAATGCCGGCCTGAGAGCTGTGCACAGGGGGGCGGCTGCAGCTACCCGTCGATCTGCAGGTGCGGCTGACCGACGAGCAGGCTCGCCGCCGTGCAGAGGCGCTCGGGCGCGCTCTCGCTGTCGGCTGCGGCGGGCAGCGGCAAGACGTCGGTGCTCGTCGAGCGCTTTGTCGCCGCGGTGCTGGAGGACGACCTCAGCCCTTCGCAGATCCTCGCGATCACGTTCACCGAGCGCGCCGCCGGGGAGCTCCGCGAGCGGGTCCGCTCGCGCTTCCTCGAACTCGGCGAGCGCGCCGCGGCGCGTGACACCGAGGCCGCCCACCTCTCGACGATCCACGGCTTCTGCGCGAGCCTGCTCGCCGCCCACCCGCTGGCGGCGGGCCTGGACCCCGGCTTTGCCGTGCTCGACGAGGGAGTCGCCGGTCGCCTGCGGTCGCTCGCCTTCCAGACGGCCCTGCAGGACTTCGTCTCCGGCGAGGCGCCCGACGCGGTCGCGCTGGTGGCCACCTACGGTCCCGACCGCCTGCGCGCGATGGTGGAGTCGGTCCATTCCCAGCTGCGCAGCCGCGGCCAGCTCGTCCCGCGGCTCCCGCTCCCGGCGCTGGTGGGAGGGGGGGCGGAAGCGGGGGCGCTCGCGGCGGCGGAGCCCAGCGAGCAGGCTGCGACCGACCGCGAGGCGGCGGGTGCCTGTGTCCTGCTCGACCGGCTGCTGGACGGATTCGCGCGCACCTACGAGTTGCGCAAGCGCGAACGCGCGGCGGTCGACTTCGACGATCTCGAGCTGCTGGCGGTCGAGCTGCTCGCCGCGCGCGGCGAGATCCGCCGTTCGTGGTCGGAGCGCTTCGAGCTGCTGATGGTGGACGAGTTCCAGGACACCAACCGCCGCCAGCTGGAGCTCCTGCAGATGCTCGACCGCGACAACCTCTTCACGGTCGGGGACGAGTTCCAGGCGATCTACGGCTTCAGGCACGCCGAGGTGGCGATCTTCCGCGAGCGCGCCGGGCTCCTGTCGGAGAGCGGCGCGAGCCTCGCGCTGACGCACAACTTCCGCAGCCGCCCCGCGCTGGTGCGGACGGTCGGCGCGGTCTTCGAGGAGCGCATCGAGGGCTTCACGCCGCGCCGACAGCGGCCGCGAGGCCGACGGGCCCGGCGCGGACGTGGCGATCGAGCTGCTGCTGACCGGCAAAGGTGGATGGGAGGAGGCCGACGCGAGGGCGCCGCGATCGCCGCCGGGCTGCCGCGCGCCGCGCCCTGGCGCCACGCCGAGGCCCGCCTGCTCGCCCGCCGCGTGGCGGAGCTCGTCGCGGCCGGAGAGGTTCGCAGCGGCGAGGTCGTCGTGCTGTTGCGCGCGCTCGGCGACATCGCGGTGTACGAGCGCGCCCTGCAGCAGCAGGGGCTCGCGACCCTGGCCGCCGCGGGCGCCTATTGGGAGGGCAGGACGGTCGAAGACCTCCTCTGCCTACCTGCGTGTGCTCGCCAATCCCCTGGACGAGCTGGCGCTCTACTCGGCTCTCGCGGGCCCCCTCGGGGAGGCTCTCCCGCGACGGGCTCGCGCTGCTCGCGCTCGCGGCTCAGGAGCGGAGGATGGGGGCCTTCGAGCTGGCCGTCGGCGGCCGCGCCGGAGCTCGGGCTCCCGCGCCCGGACGAGCTCGCCCTCGCGCGCTTCTGCGAGTTCGTGCAACGGGAGCGGGCGCAGGCGCCGCTGCGGGCGGTCGGCGAGCTGATCGCCCGCGCGCTCGAGCGGTCCGCGTCCGGCGAGGGCGGACTCGGGTCCACCTTCGGGTCCGCCGCGGCGGCACCCGGCGAACTCGCAAATGCCTACAAGCTCGCCCGCGTGGCACGCCGCTTCGAAGAGACCGAGGGCCGCGACCTGCGGGCGTTCCTCGACCACGCCGCGTTCCTGAAAGAGAACGTTCGCTCGGGGGTGAGGCGGACGCCCCGGCGGTGTCGGACACCGACGCCGTACGCCTGATGAGCATCCACGCCGCCAAGGGCCTTGAGTTCCCGGTCGTGTGCGTGGCCGACCTCGGCCGCACGCCCAACACGAGGATGCCCGAACTGCTGGTGGAGGGCGAGCGCGTCGGCCTGCAGCTGGCGCACCTCGACGGCACCAAGAGCACGCCCGCGCTGGAGTACGAGGCGCTGTGCGACGAGCGTCGCGCCGAGGAAGCCGTCGAGGAGGACCGGATCGTGTACGTGGCGATGACCCGTGCCCGCGAGCGCCTGCTGCTGAGCGGCGCGCTCGAGCTGTCCCCTCGCCCCTGCGAGAGCGCCAACCCGACGATCATCTCCTGGTTGGCGCCGGCGCTCGTGGGCGACCTCGGCGAGCTCGCCCAGGCGCCCTCCGGCGAGCGTCTGCGAGGCATCGTGCGCGAGGCCGTGGCCGGCGGTGAGCCCGTGCGCTGCCTGCTGGCGACGGCTGAGGACGCAGCGGCGCTGCTGTCGCCGATCAGCGCTTCGCCGACCGCCGCGCCTGTGCCGGACCCGGACACCGGGCTCGACGCGCCGCCCCCGGCGCCGGGCGCCCCCGCGGAGGCGCCCGCGCCCTGCGTCCGTCGCAAAGGGGCGCATACACCCCCAACAGCTGACGCTCGAGGACGCCGCGCCGGCGCCGGCGAGTACCGCGGGCGGGCAGGCCGGCGCCGGCGCCGGCGAGCACCGCGGGCGGGCAGGCGGCTGCGGCGCCCGCGGCCCGGCTCGAGACGGTCAGCTACTCCTCGCTGAAGGAGCTCGAGCGGTGTGGGTACCGCTACTACCTGGAACGGGTGCTGGGCATGGAGGAGCGGCGCCCGGCGGACTCCGGTCAACAGGCTCGCCGGCGGGGAGGGCTGGACGCGCTCTCGCGGGGCTCGCTCGTGCACCGGGTGCTCGAGCTGCACGACTTCGGCGGCGGGCCGGACCCGAGCGAGCAGGCCGTCGAGCTCGCCGCCGGCGGGCTGGGGCTGCGGCCGGCGCCCGAGGAGCTGCCAGGCGATCGCACGGATGCATCGCCGTGGCCCTGCGCGAGCAGCCGGCGCGACGGATAGGGGAGGCCGCCGAGGTGTGGCGCGAGCAGCCGTTCGCCTACGCGGCCGGCGAGCAGCTGCCGCTGCTGACGGGCGTCATCGACGTGCTGGCGCGGGAGCGGGACGGCGGATTACCTGGTGATCGACTACAAGAGCGACCCGGTCGCCGCCGAGGACGACCTCGAGGCGCTGGTGGCCCGCGACTACGCGCTGCAGCGGGAGCTGTACGCGCTGGCGGTGCTGCGGGGCGGGGCCGAGGTGCGTGGAGGTCCAGCACTGGTTCCTGGAGCGCCCGCACGAGTGGGCCTCGGCCCGCTTCGAGGCGGCCCGGCTGGGCTCGCTGGGGGAGTCGCTCCAAGAGCGCCTGCGGGGAGCCCTGCGGGCCGGCTTCGCCGTCAGCCCGCAGGCCCCACCGGGGGCTGTGCGCGAGCTGTCCGGGACGCGCACGCATGTGCTCCTGGCCGGAGAGCGCGACGATGGCCCCGGAGCCGCCGCCGGCCGGCGTGGGGGGCTGAGTCGAAGGCCCCGCGGGACGGCGCGATGCGGGGCCCGCGGGACGGCGCGATATAGGCCCCGGCCGGTGACGCGATATGGGCCCTGCCAATTGGTTGAGGCCCTTCTCATTTTCCCTGCCAGGAAGGGTTTTCCCGGCCTGTTTCGCTGCTACCCTTTCGGGCTCCGCCTCAGGTGCCCGACTGCCACCGCCACGGTGCACGGTCGTCTTGCAAGGACGCCCTCAGCGCCAGCCCGGGATGCACGGCCCCAAGGGAGCACTGACATGACTTCGCGAAACATGCACCCGCCCCGGGAAGCCGGACTCTACGACCCCCGTTTCGAGCACGACGCGTGCGGTGTGGGGATGGTGGCGCGGCTGGACAACGAGCCCACGCACGAGGTCGTCACGCGGGCGATCACGGCGCTCGAGAACCTGGAGCACCGTGGCGCCACCGGGCGCGGACCCGTGCACGGGCGACGGCGCCGGGATCCTGATGCAGATGCCCGACGAGCTGTTCCGGGCGGTGGCGCCGTTCGAGCTCCCGGCGGCGGGCGCCTACGGGGTGCTGATGTGCTTCCTGCCGGCCGACGACGCTGCCCGGGGGCGCCTGGAGAAGCTGCTCGAGGACGCCGTCGCCCAGACGGGCCAGCGCCTGCTCGGCTGGCGTGACGTCCCCGTCTCCCCGGAGGAGACCGGGCGCGTGGCGGGCGCCTGCCGGCCGGTCATCCGCCAGCTGTTCGTCGCCGCCGCGGGGCCCTGCGAGCACGACCAGGACGCCTTCGAGCGCAAGCTGTACGTGATCCGCCGGATCACCGACCTGACGGCCCAGGAGCCCGGCCTGTACGTGGTCTCCAGCTCCTCACGGACGATCAACTACAAGGGCATGCTGATCAGCTACCAGCTGGCGCCCTTCTACGCCGACCTGCGCGACGAGCGCACCAAGAGCGCGATGGCGCTGGTGCACTCGCGCTTCTCGACCAACACCTTCCCCAGCTGGGAGCTGGCCCACCCCTACCGGGTGATCTGCCACAACGGCGAGATCAACACCCTGATGGGCAACGTCAACTGGATGCGGGCCCGCGAGAGCGAGCTGCACTCGGAGCTGTTCGGGGACGACCTGCGAGCGCATCCTGCCGGTGGTCGCGCCCGGGAACTCCGACTCGGCCACCTTCGACAACGTGCTCGAGCTGCTGATGCTGGCCGGGCGCTCGCTGCCGCACGCGGCGATGATGATGATCCCGGAGGCCTACCGCGACCGCGACGACCTGCCGGACTACCTGAAGGCCTTCTACGCCTACCACGCCTGCCTCATGGAGCCGTGGGACGGGCCCGCCTCGGTGGCCTTCACCGACGGCCGCGTGGTCGGGGCCACACTCGACCGCAACGGCCTGCGACCGGGCCGCTGGGTGGAGACGCTCGACGGCTACGTGGTGCTCGGCTCTGAGTCGGGGCTGCTGGACATCCCGCCCGGAGAACGTCAAGCGGCTGGGACGGCTGCAGCCGGGGAAGCTGTTCCTCGTGGACCTCGAGCGGGGGCGGATCGTCGAGGACGAGGAGCTCAAGCGCGAGATCGCCACCCAGCAGCCCTACGGCGAGTGGTACGCACGCAACGCGGTGCCCTTCGGCGACCTGCCGCCCTCCGAACAGGTGACGATCTCCGAACAGCCCCTGCACCTGCGCCAGCGGGCCTTCGGCTACACCCAGGAGGACCTGCGGGTGCTGCTGGCGCCGATGGCGATCGAAGGCGCCGAGCCGATCGGCTCGATGGGCAACGACCTCTCGCTGGCGGTCCTCTCCGACCAGGCCCCGCCGCTGTTCTCCTACTTCAAGCAGCTGTTCGCGCAGGTCACCAACCCGCCGATCGACCCGATCCGCGAGGAGATCGTGATGAGCCTCGCGACCAGCCTCGGCAACGAGCGCAACCTGTTCGAAGAGACCCCCGAGCACGCCCACAAGCTGCTGCTCGAACAGCCGATCCTGCTCAACCGCGAGCTGGAGACGCTGCGCAACGTCGAGCACGACGTCTACAAAGCCGACACGCTCGACATCACCTGGCCGGTGGACGAGGGCCCGGAGGGGATGGAGAAGGCGATCGAGCGCATCTGCCGGGAAGCCGAGGAGGCGATCGCCGAGCAGCGTCAACATCATCGTCCTGTCCGACCGCCAGCTGGGTCCGCGGCGCGCGCCGATTCCCTCGCTGTTGGCGGTGGCGGCGGTCCACCACCACCTCACGCTCGCCGGCACGAGGCTGCGGGCGGGGATCATCCTCGAGTCGGGTGAGCCCCGCGAGGTGCACCACTTCGCGACCCTGGTCGGCTACGGGGCCAGCGCGATCAACCCCTACGTGGCGCTGGAGACGCTCGACGAGCTCGTGTTCGAGGGGCGCCTGCAGCGCACCGGTGCGGACGGCAAGCCCGAGCTCATCGACCCCGAGCGAGCGGCCCAGAACTACATCAAGGCGATCGGCAAAGGGCTGCTGAAGACGATCTCGAAGATGGGCATCTCGACGATCCAGTCCTACCGTGCCGCGCAGATCTTCGAGGCCGTCGGGCTCGAGCGGGAGCTGATCGACAAGCACTTCACCGGCACCGCCTCGCGGATCGGCGGGCGTGGGTGTGAGGGCGCTGGCACGAGAGGCGCTGGAGCGCCACGCGCGCGCCTACCCGCTGGCCCCGGACCCGCTGCTGCCGGTGGGTGGCGTGTACGCGTGGCGCCGGGACGGCGAGCACCACATCTGGAACCCCGAGACGATCGCGCTCGTCCAGCACGCCGTGCGCAGCGCCAACGGCGACGTGACGGCGGCCCTGAAGGGCGACGCGCAGGCCCACGCCGAGGTGCGCTCCAGCGAGGCCTTCGAGCGCTACCGGGAGTACGCCGAGATGGTCAACGAGGACGCCGCTCGCAAAGCCACATTGCGGGGGCTGCTGAGCTTCACCCAGGCGCCCGGCGGGCCGATCCCGCTCGAGCAGGTCGAGCCCGCCAGCGAGATCGTCAAGCGCTTCTGCACCGGCGCGATGAGCCTCGGCTCGATCTCCCGTGAGGCACACGAGACGCTGGCGATCGCGATGAACCGCATCGGCGGGCGCTCGAACACGGGCGAGGGCGGCGAGGACCCGGTCCGCTTCAAGCCCGACGCCAACGGCGACCGCCGCCGCTCGGCGATCAAGCAGGTCGCCTCGGGCCGCTTCGGCGTGACGATCCACTACCTCGTCAACGCCGACGAGCTGCAGATCAAGATGGCCCAGGGCGCCAAGCCCGGCGAGGGCGGCCAGCTGCCCGGGCACAAGGTGGACGACTACATCGGCTCGATCCGGCACACCACCCCCGGCGTCGGGCTGATCTCCCCGCCGCCCCACCACGACATCTACTCGATCGAGGACCTCAAGCAGCTGATCTACGACCTGCGCTGCGCGAACCCCGAGGCGCAGGTGTCGGTGAAGCTCGTCTCCGAGGTGGGCGTGGGCACGGTCGCCGCCGGGCGTCTCGAAGGCGAACGCCGACCGCGTGCTGATCTCCGGCCACGACGGCGGCACCGGCGCCTCGCCGCTGTCCTCGATCCAGGCGGCCGGGGTGCCGTGGGAGATCGGCCTGGCCGAGACCCAGCAGACGCTGCTGCTGAACGACCTGCGCTCGCGGATCGTGGTGCAGACGGACGGCCAGCTGAAGACCGGCCGCGACGTCGTGATCGCCTCGATGCTGGGCGCCGACGAGATGGGCTTCTCGACGGCCCCCCTGATCGCCACCGGCTGCATCATGATGCGGGCCTGCCACCTGAACACCTGCCCGGTGGGGATCGCCACCCAGGACCCCGAGCTGCGCAAGCGCTTCAAGGGGACCCCCGAGCACGTCGTCAACTTCTTCTTCTTCGTGGCCGAGGAGGTCAGGGAGATCCTGGCCGAGGTCGGCCTGCGCTCGCTGGACGAGGCCACCGGCCGCGTGGACCTGCTGCGTGCCGGCGAGGCGATCGAGCACTGGAAGGCCCGGGGCGTGGACCTGACGCCACATCCTCACCCACGTGGAGCTGGCAGAGGACGCGCCGCGCAGGCGCGTGGAAGCACCGCCCGGAGGTGCTCTCGGACGCGCTCGACTGGGAGCTCGTGAAGGGCGCCCAGGCGGCGCTGGACGAGCGCCGCCCGGTGAGCCTGAGTCTGGCGATCCGCAACCGCAATCGCTGCGTCGGGAGGGATCCTCTCCAGCCACATCGCCCGCCGCCACGGGCCCGAGGGGCTCCCCAGCGACACCATCACGGTGGACTTCGAGGGCTCGGCCGGGCAGAGCTTCGGTGGCTGGCTGGCCCCCGGGGTGACCTTCACCCTGCGGGGAGACGCCCAGGACTACGCCGGCAAGGGCCTCTCCGGGGGCGTGTTCGCGATCCGCCCGCGGGAGGGCATGGGCGAGCACTTCAAGGCCGAGGAGAACGTGATCGTCGGCAACACGGTGCTGTACGGGGCGACCGCCGGGCGGGCCTTCTTCCGCGGCCTGGCGGGTGAGCGCTTCGCCGTACGCAACTCCGGGGCCTGGACGGTCGTGGAGGGCGTGGGCGACCACGGCTGCGAGTACATGACCGGCGGCCGCGTCGTCGTGCTCGGACCCACCGGGCGCAACTTCGCCGCCGGCATGAGCGGCGGCGTGGCCTACGTGCTCGACGAGCAGGGGCTGTTCGCGAAGCGCTGCAACATGGGCATGGTGGGCTTCGAAGAGCTCTCCGAGGCCGATGTGCTGGAGCTGCGGGCGATGGTCGAAGAGCACCACCAGCGGACCGACTCTCCGGTCGCGGAGGGCCTGCTCGGGCGCTGGCAGGAGCTGATCTCTGCCGGCGCCTTCGTGAAGGTGATGCCCCACGACTACAAGCGGGTGCTGCGGGAACGCGAGCAGGAGGAGGCGCTGGCGGCGGCCGCCGCCAACGGCGGGCTGGCGCCGCAGCGGTCGCTTGACGCCGTCGGCGAGACCGGACCCTGATGGGCAAGCTCGGCGGCTTCCTGCAGATCGAGCGCCACGGGATCCCCCAGCGGGACCCCCGCGAGCGCGTCGGCGACTACCAGGAGTTCCAGCTGCAGCGGCCGGTGGCGGAGCTGCGCGACCAGGGCGCCCGCTGCATGGACTGCGGGATCCCCTTCTGCCACAACGGTTGCCCGCTGGGCAACCTGATCCCCGACTGGAACGACCTCGTGTATCGCGACCGCTTCCAGGACGCGATCGCGCAGCTGCACGCCACCAACAACTTCCCCGAGTTCACCGGCCGGCTGTGTCCCGCGCCGTGCGAGGCGGCGTGTGTGCTGGAGATCCGCGAGGGCGACGCCGTCACGATCAAACAGATCGAGAACTCGATCATCAACCGCGCCTGGGAGGAGGGGTGGGTGCGCCCCGAACCTCCTCACGCGCGCCATCTCAGCGGGCGCTCGGTGGCGGTGGTGGGCTCGGGCCCCGCCGGCATGGCGGCCGCCCAGCAGCTGCGCCGGGCCGGACACGAGGTGACCCTGTTCGAGCGCGACGAGGCCGCCGGTGGCCTGGTGCGCTTCGGGGTGCCCGACTTCAAGATCGAAAAGTCGCTCGTGGAGCGGCGCGTGGAGCAGCTCGTGGCCGAGGGCGTGGAGCTGCGCTGCGGTGTGGACGTGGGCCGCGACGTGAGCGTGGAGGAGCTGCGGGAGCGCTTCTCGGCGGTCGTGCTGGCGACCGGCTCGCGGGTGCCGCGGGAGCTGCAGATCCCCGGGCGCGAGCTCGAGGGGGTCCACCCCGCGATGGACTACCTGTACTTCCGCAACCGCTGGGTGGCGAGCCGCTCGGGTCCGGTGCCGAGCGTTCCCGCGCCCGCCGACCAGCGCCCGATCACGGCCGCGGGCAAGGACGTGGTGGTGATCGGAGGCGGCGACACGGGCGCCGACTGCGTCGGTAACGCGATGCGCGAGGGGGCCCGCTCGATCGTCCAGCTGGAGCTCCTGCCGAGGCCGCCCCAGCACCGTCCCGACGACCGCACGCCGTGGCCGCTGTGGCCCGCCAAGTACCGCCTCAGCTACGCCATGGAGGAGGCCGGCGAGGGGGGTGTCGGCGAGCAGGACTACTCGGTCGCGACGACGGGCTTCCGCGACGACGGACAGGGCAAGGTGGCGGCGCTGCAGATCGCCGAGGCCGAGCCGCAGCCTCCGTTCGCGCCCGCGGCGGGCACCGAGCGGGAGCTGCCGGCCCAGCTGGTGCTGCTGGCGATGGGCTTCCTGCACCCCGAGCAGGAGCTGATCGACCAGCTGGGGGTCGAGAAGGACCCCCGCGGCAACATCAAGGCGCTGGCTCCGTACACCTCCTCGGTGGAGGGCGTGTTCGCCGCCGGCGACGCCCGGCGGGGTCAGTCGCTGATCGTGTGGGCGATCAACGAGGGGCGCCAGTGCGCACGCATGGTGGACCGCTACCTGCGGGGACTCGACGTCCCCGGCGACGATGGGCTGGCCGGCCACAGCGACGCCGACGACGGCCCCGAGGGCCCGCCCCAGCACGTGGGGCCCGGCATCGGCGCCGGATGAGCACCTTCGAGAGCCCCTCCGAGCGCGTCTGCCTGATCGGCGCCGGGTCCTCCGGGATCGCTGCCGCCAAGGCCCTGCACGAGCGGGGGATCCCGTTCGACTGCTTCGAGAAGTCCGACCGCGTCGGCGGCAACTGGGTGTTCGAAAACCGCAACGGCATGTCGGCCGCCTACCGAGACCTGTTCATCAACACCTCGCGTCCGCGGATGCAGTACTCGGACTTCCCGATGCCCGACTCCTATCCGGACTTCCCCCACCACACCCAGATCGCCGCCTACTTCGACGACTACGTGGACCATTTCGGGTTGCGGGGGCTGATCGCCTTCAACACCGGCGTCCGCCACGCCGGCCGCGCCCAGGACGGCACCTGGACGGTCGAGCTCGAGGACGGCGAGCAGCGCACCTACGGAGCCGTGGTGGTCGCCAACGGGCACCACTGGGACGCGCGCTGGCCGGAACCCGCGTTCCCCGGCTCCGAGGAGTTCGAGGGTCGCCAGCTGCACGCCCACTCCTACATCGACAACTCGATCTTCAAGGGCAAGAAGGCGGTCGTGCTGGGGATGGGGAACTCCGCCATGGACATCGCCGTGGAGTCCTCCTACGTCGCCGAGGAGACCTACCTGGCCGCCCGCAGCGGGGTGTGGATCGTGCCCAAGTACCTGTTCGGGAAACCGGCCGACCAGCTGCGCAACGACCCCCGCGTGCCCTTCAAGGTCCGCCAGCGCTTCGTCAATCAGCTGCTGCGCACCTACAGCGGGCCGCCCGAGCGCTACGGGCTGCCAAAGCCCGATCACCGCTTCGGCGAGGCCCATCCCACCGTCTCCGGGCGGATCCTGGACCGGATCCAGCACGGGACGATCGCCCCGAAGCCCAACATCGAGCGCTTCGAAGGCGACCGGGTGCGGTTCGTCGACGGCAGCACCGTGGAGGCCGATGTGGTCGTGTACTGCACGGGCTACAAGATCAGCTTCCCGTTCTTCAGCAAGGACCTCATCGCGGCGCCCGAAAACCGCATCGAGCTGTTCCGCCGGGTCTTCCACCCCGACATCCCGAACGTGTTCTTCATCGGCCTGCTGCAGCCGCTGGGGGCGATCATGCCGCTGGCCGAGGCCCAGGGGGCGTGGGTGGGCGACTACCTCCTCGGGGACTACGCGCTGCCGCCCTCCGAGCAGCTGCGCGCCGACATCGCCGCCGACCAGGCAGCGATGCGGGCGCGGTACGTGGCCTCCAAGCGCCACACGATCCAGGTCGACTTCGACGACTACCTCTACGCGCTCGAGAAGGAGCGCCGGGCGGGAGCCGAGCGGGCTCGCGCCCGCGGCTACGCCAGACCCATGCTGTGCCGGACTTCTGCCGTCACAACCGCTTCATAGACCGCTGCCCGATCTGTGCCCGTGAACGGGCACAGACGCAGCCGCTGCCCGCGTCCGCCGGTGGCAGCCGGCGCAGCCCGGCCCGCCCGCGCGGCGGTCGCTCAGGGAGCCGTTCGGGGCGCCCCTCAGCCGAGTCCCTGCGCGTGCGCCGCGAGCAGCGGGCGCTGCAGGACGGCTACAGCTGCGAGCTGCTGCCGGGGCTCGGCTCCAGCCACGACGCCGAGCGGCTGGCCGGCGAGATCGCCTTCTCGACCGGGCGGCTGAAGCTGCTCGCCTCGGCGCCCCCGGGGTTCTACGGGCGCATGCGCGAGCTGGCCGGCGAGGATCTCGAGCGGGCCACCTGGGGGTGCTTCCTGAGCGCCTACCTGTGCCCGCTCCAGGAGGAAGACCCGTTCGAGTCGATCGAGGCCGCGCTGGCGGGCTCGGCCGGCCCCGGCGAGCCGCCGGACCTGACCGGCCTCGCGCTCGGGCCGCGGAGCTGCCACGACCCCGAACGCGGCGCGGCCACGATGCAGGCCTACGCCCAGTGGGCCGGGGCCTCCCAGGCCGATGCCCTCCGGGGCGACCCCTCCTGGACGCCGGAGCGGCGCTTCGAGCGCATCTTCGAGCGGCTCGCGCTGCCGGGGTTCGCGCGCATGGGCCGCTATGACCTGCTCGTCACGCTCGGACGGCTGGGCCTGTATGAGCTGCGCGGGGAGGATCTGCGCCTCGGCGCCGGCCGCGGCGCCGGCGGCGACGACCTCTCGCTGGCCGCCGCCAAGCGGGTGTTCGCGATCGGCGATCCGCTGCTGCTCGAGCGCCGCGCCGGCGACCCTCGCGGAGGCCCTGGAGGTCCCGGTGGAAGCGCTGGATCTGGCGCTAGCCAACTGGCAGGCGGAAGCGCGGGCGACGATCGGGGTGCCGGAGCAGACGCTCGACGAGGGGGTCCTCGAGCGAGCCGGGGCGGCCCTCGGCATATAGCCAAAAGTGCCGTCCACACAGGCGCCTACAGTCAGCGGGGAAATCTCCTCGTCATTCATGGGAGCCCCGATGCCACTGTGTTTCATCGAGCCTCAGGACGCGATCCGCGTGATCGTGGGATCCGTGGGCCGCGAGGCGCGCCGCCAGCTGGTCGGCGAGGTCGTGCGTGCCTGGGTCGACGCGATCCCGGAGCAGGAACTCTCGATGCACTACGCCAAGGCGATCGCCGACCTGGACGAGCAGGACCTGAACCTGTTGGCCGCCTGGCACGCCTCGCTGGAGGTGGGCCAGCCGATCGCCAACCTGGAGTTCCTGGTGGGCGTGTTCCCCAGCCTCGGCGACAACCGCCGCGAGGCGCTGAAGATCGCGGCCGGGTTTCGCGGCGAGGAAGCCTTCCAGGCCGGGGTCTCCGAGGACGAGGCGCTCGACACCGTGCTCCCACGGCTCTCCCGCGAGCGTGCTGTCGAGCTCGCCAACGAGTGCATCCAGCTCTACATCTGGGACCGCCTGGGCTGCGAGAACTAGACTGAGGCTCGATGGCAGACGCATCGCAGCCCCAGGGCCAGGACGCCGACGCAGCGGCGGCCACCAGCTCGACGTCCACCGCCTCGTCCCTCGGGCCGCCCGCCGAGCAGGTGAGCACGGCCGGCGGATCGTTCGGCGGGCCCCAGGAGCGCGCCGCCGAGCAGGCGCCCGCCGGCGTGACCTCCGGCGGGCAGGACCAGGGCGGCGCCGCGACGCCCGCTGAGCCGGCGCCGTCTGGCGAGGGAGGCTCCGGGTCGGCCCCCAGCGAGGAGGACGTGCTCGACGCCCTCGCGAACGTGATCGACCCCGAGCTGGGCCTCGACTTCGTCGAACTGGGCCTGATCTACGGCGTCGAGCTGACCGGCGGGGACGTCCGCGTGACCTTCACCCTCACCACCCCGGCCTGCCCGATCGGCCCCCACGTGACCGAACAGATCGAGGAATTCGTGGGCGAGCTGGAAGGCGTCACGAGCGTCGCGGCCGAGATGGTCTTCATCCCCCCGTGGTCGCCGGAGCGGATGTCCGAGGACGCGAAGTTCGCGCTCGGGTTCTAGACGGTCGCTGTCTGCTGCTCGCGAGCGAGCCTGATCAGCGTCTGCAGCTCGGCGTCGATGTTCTCAGCGATCGTGTCGATGTCCGG
Organism: uncultured Solirubrobacteraceae bacterium; assembly: GCA_963742395.1. Lineage (GTDB taxonomy): Bacteria > Actinomycetota > Thermoleophilia > Solirubrobacterales > Solirubrobacteraceae > Palsa-744. The sequence continues at coordinate 141,478 of CAVUME010000013.1, forward strand.
TAGGGCGTCGAAGTCGCCCAGCAGGCCGAAGTTCATCTGGCCGTTGTAGGACATGATCGCGATCGCCATCGCGTGGTTTTCCGGCAGGAAGGCCACCGGGATCGCCTGCAGCATCTCCCTGCCGAGGACATACAGCGGGAACTGGGGGCCGGGGACGTTGGTCACGATCAGGTTGAAGAGCCTGGTCGAGAAGTTCAGCCGGGAGGCCTGCGCGAGGATCGTGGGCGGGGCGAAGTTCTGGGCCCCGGAGATCACCTCCGCGCCGACGGCCTGCTTGGACTCCTTCAGGCCGTCCATGGCGTTGGAGACGAAGCGCAGGCGGTTGAGCGGGTCGGCGATGTAGATCGGCAGCGGGCCCCGCATCACCACGATGCGGTTGCCGCCGTCGTGTTCGCCCTCGTGGCGGACCGAGACGGGCACCAGCGCCCGCATCTCGACGCCCTCGGTGCGCCGGCCCCGTGAGATCAGCCAGGAGCGCAGGGCGCCGGCCACGACCGCCAGGACGACGTCGTTGACGGTCCCCCCGAAGGCGTTCTTGACGGTCTTGAAGTCCTCGAGTTCGTTGGTCACCGCGACGAACCGCCGGTGGGGCCCGATCGGGACGTTCAGCGGCGTCTCCGGCGCCGGGTTCAGCCCGGCCCAGATCAGCTCGCCGATGCCCTCGGCGGCTTCGCGGGCGCGGTCCAGCGCCCACTCGGGATGGGACAGGGCCGTGAAGGCCCCCTCCAGCAGCGAGACCCCGGCGCGAACCGCCCCCTCCAGGCCGGCCGCGAGCAGGGCGACGGTGCCCGGCTCCGGGTGGGGCTGCCAGGCGGCGCGGCCGGAGGGCAGCGGCGTGGGCTCGGGGGAGAGGTCGAACAGCACGGTCGCCAGGTCCACGCCCGCGATCCCGTCGATCAGGGAGTGGTGGGTCTTGGTGATCAGCGCGAAGCGGTTGTCCTCCAGGCCCTCGATCAGCCACATCTCCCACAGCGGCTTGGTTCGGTCCAGCTGCTGGGAGAAGATGCGGGCCGTGAGGTCCTGCAGCTGATCCATCCCCCCCGGAGCCGGCAGGGCGCTGTGGCGGACGTGGTACTCGAGGTTGAAGTCGGGGTCGTCGACCCACACCGGACGGCCGCTGTCGACGGCCGTGTGGGCGAGCTTGTGGCGGTAGCGGGGGACCAGGTGCAGGCGCCGGCGGATCTGCTCGAGGAACTCGTCCATCGACGGCGGGGGCCCCTCGACGATCGTGAGGCCGCCGATGTGCATGTGCGAGACGGGGCCCTCCTGGTGCAGGAAGGAGGCGTCGACTGGGGTCAGCCGATCGAGGTGGCGCTGCGGCACGGGCTTAGAGTAGCTCGCCCGCGCCTACAATGATGTCCGTGCCGAACACGGTCGAGAAGCTGCTGCTGGCAGCCCCCCGCGGCTATTGCGCAGGCGTCGACCGGGCGGTCCAGACGGTCGAACGGGCCCTGCAGATCCACGGCGCCCCCGTGTACGTCCGCAAGGAGATCGTCCACAACAAGCACGTCGTGGAGGCCCTCCGCGAGAGCGGCGCGATCTTCGTGGACGAGCACACCGAGGTGCCCGAGGGGGCCGTGTGCGTGTTCTCCGCCCACGGCGTGTCCCCGAGCGTCCGTGAGGGGGCCGACAAGCGCAGTCTGCACACGATCGACGCCACCTGCCCGCTGGTCACGAAGGTCCACCGCGAGGCCGTCCGCTTCGCCAACGACGGCTACACGATCGTGCTCGTCGGCCACGACGGCCACGAGGAGGTGGAAGGCACGATGGGGGAGGCCCCCGAGCGGATCGTGCTCGTCCAGAACGAGCAGGACGTGGACGAGCTCGAGGTCGAGGACCCCGACCACATCGCCTACGTCACCCAGACGACCCTGGCGGTGGACGAAACCGCCTCGATCATCGCCCGGCTACGGGAGCGCTTCCCCAGCATCGTCGGTCCCCGCACCGACGACATCTGCTACGCCACCACCAACCGCCAGGCGGCCGTCAAGGACATGGCCGGCAGCTGCGATCTGCTGCTCGTGATCGGATCGCGCAACTCCTCGAACTCCAAGCGCCTGGTCGAGGTGGCCCGCGACCTCGGCACCGAGGCCTACCTGATCGACAACGTCGGAGAGGTCCAGGAGGCGTGGCTCGAGTCGGCCCGGGTGGTCGGCATCTCCTCGGGCGCCTCCGCACCCGAGAACCTCGTCGTGGAGCTGGTGGACTTCTTCCGCGAGCGCGGCGTGAGCGACATCTCAGAGCACGAAGTCAGCCGCGAGGACGTCCGCTTCATGCTCCCCAAGCAGATCCGCGAACACGCCCCCGCCTAGCTGGGCCGGGCACGAGGTAGCGCCCCCGCGAGAGCACGGGACGCGGCGGCGGGCCGGGGCGCGGGGCCGGCCGGATGGCCGAGGCCCACGCGCCGGGCGTGCTCTCAGGTGTGCGCGGAGAAGCTGGTCGAGCCGCTGCACTCGGCGGCTTCGGTGCGGATCGTGCCGCTGACCTTGCTGCCCGAGAAGTGGCCCGAGACGACCTGGGTGATGGGCGCCGGACCGACCGACTTGCTGAAGCGTTCCTGGATCGTCGCCTTGAAGGAGCCGCTGGAGGTGATCGTCGCCGGGCTCGTTTCCGCAACGTGGGTCTGCTCCTGGGTGGAGCAGTAGAAGAGGGGTCGCCCGAAGGAGATCTTGACGCTGACCTTCTTGCCGTTGGAGGACACCTTCAGGCTGATCGAGTGGCTCACGACCTTGACCTTGTGGTGTTCGCTTTCCTGGCCCGTCGTGGACGAGCTGCCCTTGTAGGTCTTGCCCTTCAGGGCGCCGGCAAATGCCGCGGTCGCGAGGGCGAGGGCGAGGGCGAGAGCGAGGGTGAGAGCGAGTGTGCGCGAAGCCATGTGCTTGCGAGTCCTTTCGTGGTCTGAGGCCTGAATTCCTCTCCAGCGGACGTCCGTGTCCCCCGGAAGGGCGGGATTATCGCAAAGGGTGTGCTCCCGTGAGCCGGTTACCGGTGCGGTGGGCGGATACTTGCATGGCCGCCACAAAAACTCGAGGCAATCGGCACAAGCCGTGGCGGCGAGGCACCCGAGCGACTCGTCGGGCGGGTGCGGCGCCGAACTGCCCCGAACCTGGACGGACGCGCTCGGAGCCCCGAAACGTCCAGGTTTTGCAAGGCCGCACGCTACCCCTTCCCATGCCACGCGGGCATGGTTATGATCGACCGCTCGAAGCGATGCGGCAGGCCCGATGGATCGGGCCGAACGCTCATTGGAGAACCAACAGGCCGGATGGCTGACATGCAGTCGAAATCGCGATGGATCGCGCGTAGAGCTCTCCTCAGAATCGTCGCGCTGACGCTCGGAGCTGCGCTTGCGCTGGTGGTGGTCCCTGTGGCCACCTCGGCAGCCGCGATCTCGATCACAAAACCCAAAGAAGCAGCCACCACCGGCCCGCTGCCGAGCTTCAGCGGGACGACTGAAGCGTCGTTCGCGCCGGTCAGCGTGGTGATCCACGAAGGGGCAACTGCCGCCGGCCTCGAAGCGGAGACGCTGAGCACCCTCGAACTTCCCGAAGAAGGCAGCTGGAGCCTGACGGCCACCGCCCCGCTCTCCGAAGGCGAATACACGGCCGTCGCCGAACAACCGCTCGCCCCCCTCGAAGGCACGGCCGAAGTCCACTTCTCGGTCAGCACCAAACCGCCGACGGTGTCGATCACAGGGCCGAGCTCGCCGACCAGCGACACGACGCCCTCGTTCAGCGGGAACGCCAGCGAAACCGAACCGGTCATGGTCAAGGTCTTCAAAGGCACCAAAACGACCGGCAGCCCGGTGGCGACGGTGGAAGCGCCCGTCAAAGGCGGCAAATGGGGCCCGGTCTCCTCCGCGCCGGCGCTCGGCGAAGGCGAATACACGGCCCTCGCGATCGAGCGGAGCTCGCTCGGCAACCTTGAAGGCAAGAGCTCCCCGCTGAGCTTCACGGTGGAAACGAAATCCCCGACCGTGACGTTGGAAACCCCGACCACCCCGTCGAAACTCCGCTCGCCGACGTTCAGCGGCACCGCCAGCGCGCAAACCCAGGTGGTGGTCAAGATCTTCGCGGGGACGGAAGCGAAAGGAACCCCGGTCTCGACAGCCACCGCCGCCGGGACGGGCGGGGCCTTCACCACCGGAGCCGCCAGTCCGGAGCTCGCGACCGGGAACCACAAATACACGGCCGTGGCCACCCAGGAAAGCCCGTCCGGCCTGAAAGAAGGGGAATCAGAAGAAGTCACGTTCGCGGTCGACACCGAAGTGCCGAAACTGAACCTGCAGCTGATCAAAGCGCGCTCGAACGTCAATAAACCGACCTTCCGCGGCGAAGTGCTCACCGAACCGGGGACCGTGACGGTGCACGTGTTCAGCGGCAAAGAAGCGACAGGCACGGAAGTCGCGTTCTACGAAGTCGCCGCGCCCGAAGTGGGCGTCGAATGGAAAGTGGTGGCCTCGCCGGAACTCCCGGACGGTGTCTACACGGCCCAGGCGACCGAGCCGAGCTCGCTGGGGAACGGGACGGGGAAAAGCGAAACGCGGACCTTCGAAATCGACACCGAACCGCCGGAAGTGACCCTCAAAGCGCTTCCGGTGCGCTCGAATGTGACCGAGCCGGCGTTCAGCGGGACGGTGAGCGAAGCGGGCACGGTCACCGTTCGCGTGTTCAAGGGCAAAGAACCGAAAGGCACCGAAGCGGGGAGCTATGAAGTGACGGCCGCAGCCGCGGGCAAATGGGAAGTGGTGGCGGCGCCGGAACTCGCAGACGGGGCCTATACGGCGGTCGCAAGCGAGCTGGGCGTGCTCGGGAACGAAGCGGGCACAAGCGCATCACGGAGCTTCGAAATCGACACCAAACCGCCCGCGGTCACGCTCGAAGCCGTGCCCACGCCGTCGAAAAACGCGAACCCCTCGTTCGGCGGAACCGCGAGCGAAACGAAAAACGTGACGGTCAAGGTCTACAAAGGCACCACCGCCACCGGCTCGCCGGTCGCCACCACCGAAGGGGCGGTGAGCTCCGGAAACTGGCACACCTCGGCCCTCGCGACCACGCTCATAACCGGCACGTACACCGCCGTCGCCGGCGAGCCCAGCTCGATCGGCAACGAAGAAGGCCACAGCGAACCGGTCACCTTCGAAGTCAACACGAGCTCGCCGGTCGTGACCCTGGCAACGCCCACGACGCCCTCCAACAACCGCACGCCCGCCTTCACGGGGACCGCCAGCGCCAACACCGAAGTCGTGGTCCACATCTACGAAGGCACGGAAGCGAAAGGCCCGCAGGTGGCCACGGCGACCGCCACGGGCACCGAAGGCGCCTGGAGCTCGGCAGCGGCGAGCCCCGCCCTGCTGACCAGCAAACACACCTACGCCGCGATCGCGACCCAGGCGAGCCCGCTCGGCAACCCGGAAGGCAAATCCAACGTGGTGACGTTCGTCGTCAACACGAACCCGCCGACCGTGACCCTGAAAGCGATCCTGACGCCCTCCAACGACACCACGCCGACCCTCGAAGGCACCGCCACCGGCAGCAGGAAGGTCGCGATCAAGATCTACAAAGGCGCCACCGTCTCGGGCTCTCCTGTGGCCACCGCCGAAGCTGAAGTCACGTCGGGCAATTGGGGTCCCGTGAGCTCCGCCGCGGTCCCCGGGAACGGGACCTACACCGCCCAGGCCGAACAGGAAAGCGCGATCGGCAACGGGCCCGGGAAGAGCGAAACGCAGACGTTCGTGGTCAACACGAACCCACCCGAAGTGACGCTGAACTCGATCGAAACGCCGTCCAAGAACCAGAAACCGTCGTTCAGCGGGACCGCAAGCGAATCCGAACCGGTGAGCGTCGAAATCTTCGAAGGCGAAACAGCGGGAGGCACGCCGCTGCAGACGGTGCCGGCGAGCGTCACGAGCGGCAGCTGGGGCCCCGTCAGCGCGAGCACACTCAAAAGCGGCACCTATACGGCCGTGGCGACCGAGCCGAGCTCGCTCGGCAACAAAAAGGGCCAGAGCAGCCCGGTCATCTTCGTGGTCGACACCTCCTCGCCGAAAGTCACGCTCACGGCGCCGGCGAGCCCCTCGAACGACCTGACGCCGACCTTCTCGGGCACCGCCAGCGCCACCACCAACGTCGTGGTCCACATCTACGAAGGCTCCGAAGCGAAAGGCATCCAGCTGGCCAGCGCGACCGTCAAAGGCACCGGCGGCGCCTTCACGACCGGGGAAGCCGGCCCGTCCCTGCCGAGCGGGAAACGCACCTTCGCGGCCCAGGCGACCCAGGAAAGCCCGCTCGGAAACCCGGAAGGCAAATCCAACGTGGTCACCTTCGTCGTCAACACGAACCCGCCGACGGTGACCCTGAACGCGATCCCGACACCGAGCGGCAACACGACCCCTTCCTTCAGTGGCACGGCGAGCGAAACGCACGGAGTGGTCGTCAAGGTCTACAAAGGCACCGAAGCCAAAGGTACGCCGTTCGCGACCACCGAAGAAGCCACGGTCACCTCCGAAAAATGGGGCCCTGCCAGCTCCACGACGCCGCTGGTCGAAGGCGAATACACGGCCGTCGCGTCCGAGCCGAGCAGCCTCGGCAACGGGGAAGGCAAAAGCTCGGCGATCAAATTCGTGGTCATCACCAAGCCGCCCACGGTGACCCTGACCGAAGTCGAATCGCCGTCCAATGACACCACGCCCTCCTTCAGCGGCACCACCACCGACACCACGACCGTGACCGTCAAGGTCTACAAAGGCACGAAAGCCGAAGGCACGGTGCTGGAAACGCTCGAAGCCACGCCGAAAAGCGGCAGCTTCTCGACGGCGGCCCTCAAAAAAGCGCTCGGTGACAGCGTCTACACGGCGGTGGCCACAGAGCCCAGCTCGCTCGGGAACCCAGCGGGGACGAGCAACGCCGTCACCTTCGCCGTCGATACGGCCCCGCCGACCGTGACCCTGGACTGCGGTGCCCACGCCCTCGAACAACACGACCCCCTCGTTCAGCGGGACCGCGAGCGAATCCGAACAGGTGACCGTCAACATCTACAAAGGCGCCAAAGCCGAAGGGACGCTGGTGACGAGCGCTACGGCGGAAGTCAGCTCGCGCAACTGGGGCACGAGCGCGCTGGGCAAAGCGCTCGCGAGCGGCGAATACACCGCACAGGCGGTGGAGCCGAGCTCGATCGGCAACGCGCCCGGCAAAAGCGAACCGCGGACGTTCGTCGTCAACACCAAACCGCCGGAAGTGACGCTGGCCGTCGTTCCGACGCCGTCGAACAACACGACGCCCGCCTTCAGCGGGACCGCGAGCGAACTGCTTCCGGTGACGGTGAAGATCTACACAGGCTCGAAAGCGGAAGGCTCACCGCTGGAGAGCGTGGAAGCGCCGGTCTCCGGCGGCAAATGGGGCTCCGTCACCGCCTCGCCCGCCTTGACGAGCGGGACCTACACGGCGATCGCGGAAGAGAACAGCTCGCTCGGCAACGGCTTCGGCAAAAGCGAAACGCGGACGTTCGTGATCAACACCCTCCCGCCGGAAGTGACGCTGAACTCCGTGACTACGCCGTCGAACAACACGAAACCCGTCGTTCAGCGGGACGGCGAGCGAAACGCTGCCGGTGACGGTCAAGGTCTACAAAGGCCCCGAAGCTGAAAGGCTCGCCCGGTGGCGACCGCCGAAGGCACCGTCAAAACGGGCAAATGGGGACCCGTGAGCTCCGCGACCGAACTGACGGGGGGCACCTACACGGCGGTCGCCGAAGAGGTCAGCTCGCTCGGGAACGCCACCGGCAAAAGCGAAACCGCGGACCTTCGTCGTCAACACGAACGCCCCGGAAGTGACCTTGAACGCCGTCTCCACGCCGTCGAACGACACGACGCCGTCCTTCAGCGGGACCGCCAGCGAACTGCTGCCGGTGACCGTGAAGGTCTACAAAGGCACGAAAGCCGAAGGCGCGGTCGTGGCGAGCGCGGAAGCGGGCGTGCTGCTGGGTAAATGGGGGCCGGCGAGCTCGTCGCCCGCGCTCGGGAGCGGGACCTACACGGCCGTCGCGGAAGAGGCCAGCACGCTGGGCAACCCCACCGGCAAGAGCGAACCGCGGACCTTCGTGGTCAACACCGAACCGCCGGAAGTGACGCTGAACGCGGTGCCGACGCCGTCGAACGACACCACGCCCGTCCTTCAGCGGGACCGCGAGCGAATCCAATCCGGTGACGGTCAAGATCTACAAAGGCTCGAAAGCGGAAGGCCCAGTGGTAGCCACCGCGGAAGGCACGGTGGGGAGCAACAACTGGGGCCCGGTGAGCTCCTCGACGCTGCTCACGAGCGGGATCTACACCGCCGTGGCGGAAGAGAACAGCTCGCTCGGAAACGGCGTTCGGCAAGAGCGAACCGCGGACCTTCGTGATCAACACCAAACCGCCGGAAGTGACGCTGAACACCGTGCCGACGCCGTCGAACAACACGAAACCGGCATTCAGCGGGACGGCGGGCGAATCGCTACCGGTGACCGTGAAGATCTACAGCGGCCCGAAAGCGGAAGGCTCGCCGGTGACGACCGCGGAAGGGCCTGTCGAAAACGGGCAAATGGGGCCCGGTGAGCGCCTCGACACTCGCTCACCAGCGGCACCTACACGGCTGTCGCCGAAGAGGAAAGCTCGCTCGGGAACCCGAACGGCAAAAGCGAATCGCGGACCTTCGTGGTCAACACCGAACCGCCGGAAGTGACCCTCGCCGCGGTGCCGACTCCCTCGAACGACACGACGCCGTCGTTTAGCGGGACCGCCAGCGAATCGCTGCCTGTGACCGTCAAGGTCTACAAAGGCACCGAAGCGAAAGGCTCGCCGGTCGCCACGGCGGAAGCGACCCGTGTCGGCCGGCAAATGGGGTCCGGTCAGCTCCTCGTCCGAACTCAAAAACGGGACCTACACGGCGGTGGCGGAAGAGAACAGCTCGCTCGGCAACGGCTTCGGCAAAAGCGAATCGCGGACCTTCGTGGTCAACACCGAACCGCCGGAAGTGACCCTGACGCCGATCAAATCTCGCTCCAAGGTCACGAAACCGACGTTCCACGTGAAAGTGAGCGAACCCGGGCCCGTGACCGTCCATGTGTATACGGGCAAAGAAGCGAAAGGCACCGAAACCGCGAAATACACGGTGACGGCGACTGCGCCCGGCGAATGGAGCGTGGTGGCGTCGACCGACACTCGCGAACGGGACCTACACGGCCCTGGCCACCGAGCCCAGCGGCCTCGGCAACAGCGAAGGCAAAAGCGAAACGCGGACCTTCGAAATCGACACCGACCCGCCCGAAGTGACCCTGAACCCCGTGACCACGCCGTCGAACAACACGAAACCCACCTTCAGCGGTACGGCCAGCGAATCGCTGCCCGTGACGGTCAAGATCTACAGCGGCTCGAAAGTCGAAGGCTCACCGGTGGCGAGCGCGGAAGGGCCGGTGTCGGGCGGCAAATGGGGTGCCATCAGCTCCTCCACGCCGCTCACAAACGGGATCTACACGGCCGTGGCGGTCGAGCAGAGCTCGCTTGAAAACGCGGCCGGCGAAAGCGCTCCGATCACGTTCGTGGTCAACACGAACCCGCCGGAAGTCGCCATCGAACCGCCGCCGCCGACACGGTCGAAGGAAAACAAACCGACGTTCAAAGGCACGGCCAGCGAAGCCGGGACGGTCACGGTCAAGGTCTACAAGGGCACAGAAGCGAAAGGCGAAGAAGCCGCCAAACTGAGCGCCACGGTCACGGAAGGCAAATGGACGGCGAGCGTCACGGGCACCCTGCCAGACGGCAAATACACCGTCCAGGCGACCGAGTCGAGTGCGATCGGCAACGGGCCGGGGTCCAGCGCAGCCGACCAGTTCGAAGTCTTCACGAGTCCGCCGACGGTGACACTGGACGAACTGGCGGCGCGTTCGAAGGAAAACAAACCGACGTTCAAGGGGACGGCAAGCGAACCCGGCCAGGTCACGGTCCACGTCTACAAGGGCAAAGAAGCGAAAGGCACCGAAGCCGTGAAATTGACGGCCACCGTCGGAGCAAAAGGCGAATGGGCGGTCTCGCCGGGGACGGCGCTCGCAGACGAAACGTACACCGCGGTCGCGACCGAGCCGAGCGCGATCGGGAACGAATCAGGGCGAAAGCAAACCTCCGCGGACGTTCGAAGTCTTCACCGCTTCCCCCGACCGTGAAGATCACCCAGGGCCCGAAAGAACGCTCGAACGTCAAACTTCCGGCGTTCGAAGGAGAAGCCAGCGAAACCGAACCCGTGACGGTCCACATCTACGAAGGCACCGGGACCGTCCGGGCACGGAAGTCACGTCGCTGTCGGCGACGGTCTCCAGCGAACACAAGTGGCACGTGACGCGTCACGACGGCGCTCGCGGACGGGAAGTACACGGCGCAGGCCACCGAGCCCAGCTCGCTCGGCAACGCCCCGGGCAAGAGCGAACCGCCGCAGACGTTCGAAGTCTTCTCGAAACCCCCGACGGTGACGCTGGAAGCGCTCGAAACCCGATCGAACAAGAACGAACCGAAGTTCAAGGGGACGGCCAGCGAAGCCGGCATCGTCACGGTGCGCGTGTTCAAGGGCAAAGAAGCGAAAGGCACCGAAGCGGCCAAATTGACCGCCACGGTGGGGGCCAAAGGCGAATGGTCGGTCACCCAGACGACGCCGTTGCCCGACGAAACCTACACAGCGATCGCGTCCGAGCCGAGCGCGATCGGCAACGAAGAAGGCAAGAGCGAACCGCAGCACCTTCGAACGTCTTCACCCAGCCTCCGACGGTCAAAATCACCGTGGGCCCGAAAGTCCGGTCGAACGTGAAGACGCCGTCGTTCGAAGGAACCGCGAGCGAAACCGAACCCGTCACGGTGCACATTCACGAAGGTTCGGGGCCGGGGGGCGCGGTTGTGATGTCGTTGACGGCGACGGTCAGCGAACACAAATGGCACGTGACGGCAACGACGGGACTTGCGGACGGGACGTACATGGCCGTCGCCAGCGAGCCCAGCTCGATCGGCAACGCTACCGGCGAAGGCTCGTGGCCGGCGTTCGAAGTCGACACCAAAGCCCCCGAACTCGCATGCGCCCCGCCTGCGGCGAAGTCCGGCAACTCGACACCGTCCTTCAGCGGCTCCTCCAATGAATCCGGCGTGGTGGTCGTGCGCGTCGTCAACAGCGAAAACTCCCAAGAAGTGGCGTTCCTCGAAGCGCACCCGGCGGCAGGCAAATGGAGCACTGCCGCCGTCAGCCCAGAACTGCTGGAAGGTGCCTACAAAGAGGTCGTCACGCAGAACAGCAGCATCGGGAACGCGGCGGCTTCGTGCAGCAACCCGTTCGAAGTGGCCGGTGTGCCGACCGTGCTCCTGAATGCGCCCACGCCCTCCTCGAACGTCACGACGCCGACGTTCTCGGGAACGGCCAGCGAAAAGGCGCCCGTGAAGGTGGTCGTGTACGAAGGGCCCACATTCGAAGGGAAAATCGCCGCCACGGTCGAAACCGAAGTCACGGGCAGCAGCTGCTCGCTCAAAGTCCCGTGCAAATGGTCGATCGCTGTGACCAAACCGCTCTTCGAAGGCCTCGCATCCCACGTGTATACGGCTGTCGCGGACCAGACGAGCAAGATCACGAGCCTCGAAGGCGTCAGCGAACCGCGGACCTTTGAAGTCGACACGCGGCCCCCACGGGTGACGATCACGCAGATAGGGCCGCAGGTCGGAGAACACGAAGCTCGCCCGACACTTATCGGCACCGCCACGGACCCGAAGGAAGAAGTCACCATTCGCCTCTACAAGGGTGGCGAAGCGAAAGGCACCGAAGTCACCAGCGCGAAGGTGGCGGTGAGCGGGGGGCGGTGGGCCGTCCAGATACCGAGCACGCTCACAGAAGGCAAGTACACGGCCCTCGCCACGCAGCCCAGCTCGATCAAAAACCCGATCGGCGAAAGCGGGCCGATGACCTTCGAAGTGATCACCACCTCGCCGGTGGTCACGCTGAGGGGAATTCCCAGCCCGACGAGCGACGCGGCGCCCTCGTTCAGCGGCACGGCCACCGACCCCAAGGAAAAGGTGATGGTGCGGGTGTACGAAGGCGGGCAGGCGGAAGGAACACCGGTCGCGAGCATCGAAGCCGAAGTCGCGAACGGGCAGTGGTCCTCTGCGACGCTGGCCAGCGAAGGCGAGTCCCTGCAGGACGGCGAATACACGGCGATCGCCGAACAGAAGAGCTTCTTGAAAAACAAGCCCGGCGTGAGCAAGCCGATCGAGTTCGCCGTTGAGGTTCAGCCGCCGACGGTCTCCGAAGTCACGGCCTCGACCAACCGCAAATCCGCGATCATGAACGCGACCGTGGACGCCAATGGCGGCCGTCTGAGCCTCTGCCGCTTCGAATATGGCACCACGACCGATTACGGCAAGGAAGCCCAATGCGCCTTCGAGGCCGGGACCGCCGGCGCCGACAACCCCGGATGTGCCTTCGTATTTCCGGCCTCCGACACCGGAATGCGAATTCCCGCTGGACCGCGGAGTGCCGATGTTCGCCCGCGTAAACGGCCTGGCGGTCGGGACCACCTACTTCTTCCGGGTGGTGACCGAAAACGCGCACGGCAACGGCAACGCGGCGGTGGGCGAAGGCTCGTTCCGCACGGCGAACGCCGAAGTGGTCGAAGAAACGCCGCAGAAAGAACAGAACACGGGCCATACGTCGACCAATACGGGTCCCAGCGATGCCGTACTGGCCGCCACGATCGTCAAGGAGCTCGCTCCGAGCGGAAAGAACGCCTCGATCTCGAAGCTGCTGAAGAACGGCGGCTACCGGCTCGCGTTCAAGCTCCAGGCAGGGGGGACGGCAATGATCGGGTGGTACTACCTGCCCAAGGGCGCGAGCTTGACGAAGAAGTCCGCCAAACGCAAGAAGCCGGTGCTCGTGGCCGCGGGCAAAGCAATCGTCTCGGCCTCGTCGGCGGCGACCGTCAAGATCGGCCTCACGCCGGCGGGCCGCAAGCTGCTCAAGAGCCTCGGCAAGCTCAAGCTGACGGCCAAGTGCTCGTTCACGCCGAGCGGCAAGACGACGCCGATCGTGAGCTACCAGACCTTCACGCTCAAGCGCTAGTTCGCCGAGCGCTCTCGAGAGGTTCGGGACCGGTTCGGACGAGCCATCCGAGCGGAGGTTTAGGGTGTCGTGCATCGGGGAACCGCCCTGAGCCAGAAACCCCGCAAATTGCGGGGTTTCTGCCGCTCAAAGGGACCCCGAAGTGATATTCAACAAGATCGACATGCCCGCGGGGGAGAGCCCATTGGGGCTGGTTCTCCAGAGATCCGCTTCGGGAAGCTCCGGAGCAGCGGGTTGCCAACGAAAACAGTCCACTGGAGGAACTAATGACTAGTGTCATGGAGAGACGCAAGCTCGTGGCGGGTCTCGCGATATTTATCGTCGCAATCTTCGCCCTGTCCGGTACCGCGTCTGCGCACCTGGCCCATCACAAGAGGGCAACCGCCCAGAGCGAGCAAACCGACCCCGACCGACCGCGAAACGTGCGTGGTCCACGCGCTTCCGTCGTCGTTTATGGACCAGGGCGAGTTCGGCAACGCTTCCAGCGTCGCCGACATCGTCGAAGTCGAGTGCGAAGAAGTCTACGCTGAGCAGCACGTGACGATCAGCGCAAACGAGCTCTACAGCCGCTGCGACAAGCGTCTGTGGTGGACCGAACCGAGTGAGTTCGATCCCTCGAGTGGGCCCAGCACCACGGTCACGCTCGACAACGACGGCAACGCGACCGCCGTCGTCTTCGGCGGACCTTCGTGCGCGGCGGGCGAAAGCCTCATCTCCGCACACCTCGACGTCGCTCCGTTCACGACCGCGGTCACCGGCTTCACGGTGATGCCGCCGCGGCCGACCGAACCAGGCGTGTACGTCACGCCGGCGAAAAAGGTCGAGGGCGAGGTCAACAGCGACGTGGCGACGATCGTTCAGGTCGAGTTCCCGCCCGTGTTCGCTGAGGAACCGGTCAACATCAACGCCTCGCAGCTGTACTCGCGCTGCCACGTGGACCCGAAACTGGAGTTCGTCGAAGTGACCTCCGGGGGGCCGCGTATCAAGACCGAGGAGAGCGAAGAAACGACCGACCTCACGCTCGACAACGACGGCAACGCGTTCCTGGTGCTGATCGGCGCCAACTCGTGCGCCGCCGGCAGCAGCATGATCGAAGCGAGCCTCGAAAACGCGCCGTACACGACGTACACAACGGAGTTCGAAATCGAAGCACCCCGTCCGACCTTCCCCGAATAGGGGCGGGCAGACGGACGCTGGGCTAACCGTCCCAGCAACTGAGTAGCGAGGGGCCCCGGGATGATCTCCCGGGGCCCCTCTTCTTCGTTCTTGGGGCGCTCGAGAGGGTCTTGTCCCGCGACCCGGTCCCGGCCAGGCCGACACGGCCCAAGCAGGCTTCGGGTCGGCGCTTGACAGCCCTCCGCGGAGGCCCTAATGTCGCTGTTGAAGCGCTCCCCAGGGCTGGCGACCAAGACTCAAGGAGGAAGCTTGTCGGCATCACCCAGGCCCCGCGCTGGTCTACGCCGGCGTATTACGATTTTGCTGGCCGTCCTAGGCGGACTGCTCGTGCTGGTCGGCGCCGGTGCGCCGCTGGCGCTTGGCGCAGCCCCCTATGACATCGAACCGCCCGAAGTCGAATTGGCTCCCGGCAACCGTCTTGTGTGCTCGCCCGGTAGCTGGGAAGCCGTCGAGCGTCGAATTTTCCTACACGTGGTTGAGAGACGGGTCGACGTGGACGACAGGGGGCACCTATTCCCTCACGAGCGCCGACAAGGGCCACCGCTTCACGTGCATCGTCAAGGGCAGCAACAGGGAAGGCTTCGAAGAAGAAGAAAGCTGGAACGCGATCGAAATACCGTGCCCGGGCTGTACGGCCAAACCGCCCGTCAACGTGACCCCGCCCGAAGTGTCGGGTGGCGCAAAAGCGGGGGAAGCAAAAGTCGGCGAAATGCTCAAATGCAGCCAGGGCTCCTGGACGGGCACGCCGCCACCGACGTACACCTACAAGTGGCTGCGTGAAGGCGCCACGATCGCATCGGCGACCCAGACCGCGTATACCGTCCAGCCCGAAGATCAGGGCTACTCGCTCGCGTGCAGCGTGACGGCCTCGAACTCGGCCGGCTCGGCATCCAAGCAGAGCAGCAACACCGTGAAGATCAACGGCACTCCGCCGTCGGATGTGACGCTGCCGCACGTGGAAGGCACCGGGGCCGTGGGCGGCCAGCTCACCTGCAAACCCGAACACTGGAACGGGGCGCCGCCGCCGGCCTTCACATACAAGTGGCTGCGCAGCGAAACGAAAGGCGCCGTGGTCGTGGGAACCGGCGCGACGTACACGATCGAAGAAGCGGATCGGCTGCACGGGCTCTCGTGCGAAGTGACCGGCGAAAACCCGTACGGAAAAGCGACGGCCAAAAGCTCCAACGAAGTCCAAGTCTCCGGCAGTCCACCGAGCAACAGCGAACTGCCGAAGGTGGTCCCCGGCGCGGCCGAAGTGGGCACCAAACTCACCTGCGAACCGGGCAAATGGTCCGGGATCCCGACTCCGGGCTTCCACTACCAGTGGCTACGCGACGGCGCGGCCATCGCTGCGGCTACGGCCTCCACCTACAAAGTCGTGGCCGAAGACGCCGGTGAACTCATCACTTGCGAAGTCACCGCAAGGAACGAATTCGGCGGCACGTCGCACGAAGCCGTCGCCGTGAGCAAGCCGGTGAGCGTGGGGGAAGCGGTCACGAAATCGGCTCCCGTGAACACGGTTTCGCCGAAAATCCTCGGTGAACCGTCGGTCGGAAACACCCTCACCTGCTCGAACGGGAGCTGGTACGAAGAACCGCCGGTTGAACAGTACACATACCAGTGGCTGCGCGAAAAAGCGGCGATCAGCGGCGCCCTAAAAAGCACCTACACGGTCGCGCCGGCCGACAGGGGCTCAAAGCTGTCCTGCAGGGTCACCGCCAAAAACGCCATCGGCGTCGGCGTTGCGGAAAGCGAACCGCCGATCCTGATCAAAGGCCTCAAGCCGGAAGTGAAGACCCTGCCGACCATCAGCGGGGCCGCAGTGGTGGGCGAAACACTCACCTGCTCCGCCGGGACATGGGAAGCGGCCCCCAAACCGACGTTCAGCTACCACTGGCTCGGCGGCATCGGAACCGGGTCCGGGAACAGCTACGTGATCCAGAAGGAAGACAAGGGCCGCCAGCTCGTATGCGAAGTGACGGCCACGAACGTCGAAGGCAGTACCAAAGCCGACAGCGCTGCCCTCGAAGTTCCCGCGATTCCTCCGAGGGTCGTCAAAAATCCAACCATCGCGGGAGGCTCAGCGCCGGCTCCCGGCACGGTGCTGACCTGCAACAGCGAATGGTCCGGGGAACCCCTGCCGACGCTCACCTACGTGTGGCTCACGAACGGCGGGCCGATCGAAGGGGCGAACGCCAAGACCTATACGGTCACGAAGTTCGACGAGGGACACCTGCTCGCCTGTGAAGTCATCGCGACAAACCCCGCCGGCACCGAACGGGCCGTAAGCCCGCGCGTCCACGTCCCGGGGAGCGCGCCCGAAGATCTGGAAACGCCCACCGTTACGGGCGAACCTCAGGTCGGCGAACAGCTCACATGCAACCCCGGCCTGTGGCACGGCAAGCCCTCGCCGACTCTCACCTTCCAGTGGCTGATCAACGAACAGGAAGTCGCGGGTGCGACCGAAGAAACGTTCGTTCCCGAACAGGGCGATCTCGGCGCCAACGTCTCCTGCGAGGTAATCGCCACCAACAGCGAAGGAAGCAACGAAGCCTGGAGCGAAAACGCCCCCCAGATCGTTCCCCGGACGCTCAAGAAACTCGAAGTTCTGCCCGCGCCGCCGGTGTTCAAAGAAGGGCCCAAACCGATCACCGCCGCGCAGATCCTCGCTGCGCTCGAGAAGCAGCTCTCGACGGCGCTGAAAGGTGCTCACCGCAGCGGCCTGCTCAAGCACGGTTTCTATTCCTTCTCGTTCCTGCCTCCCACCGGAGGAAAGCTGGAATTCCTGTGGTTCCAGACGCCGAAGGCCTCGAAAACGAGCGCCAAGCCCAAGCCGGTGCTGCTGGCCCGGGTTCGCAGCACGTTCGGGGTCGTCGCCAAACAGACCCAGAAGCTGCGTCTGACGCTCGCAGGCCACCGCGCGCTGGAGCACTCAAAGCACCCGAAGCTGACGGTCGAGGGAGTCTTCGTCCCGGCGGGCGGCACGGCCGTCACCTGGTCGAAGACGGTCGTTCTCTCCGGCTAGGAGGGTCTGATAGAGCTCGCCGGCCGACACGCTGGCGATGTCGCATCACCGTCGTGACCGCCGACCCGTTTCCTGAGGCGCCCCGACCTTCGCGAGCCGTTTCGCTGGAACCACCTGGGTCCGGCGTGCCGCCCCGCCGCGAGAGTCAGCCGGAGCGGATCGTGACGCTCGTGCGGGCCGCGCTGCCGTCAGCCGGAGTGATGGTCGCGCTGGCGTGAAGGACGTGTGAGCGGCGAAGCAGCTTCCTGGCGGTGTGCGACAGGCGCAGGCGCACGGTGGAGACGCGCCCGCCGGCGACCTTGAACACGCCCGAGGCCAGGAGCACGTGGTGTTTGGTGCCGTGGCGCTGGTGCGAGCTAGCGCCCGCCGCCAACACAACCTGGAGGGTGATGGTTCCAGAGCAGGTGCTCGAACCCGCCGGGCACTTGACGGGGATCGCGAGGCTCCCGTGGGAGTTGACCGAGAGCTTGTGGCTTGCGAGCGTGGGCAGCCCCGGTGTGGGGTGGCCCCCTTCAAGTGGTGGTTCCAGGCCCCCTTCGCCCGGCAGTTTGGCTGCCGCGGTCGTGAACGTGAGGGTATCTCCGTAGGAGGTCCCGCTCGAGTTCGACGCTACGAGCCGGTAGTGGTAGGTGGCTCCCGCGGCCAGGCCACTGATCGAGGCCGACACCTGCGCGCCTTCTTCGCTGCCGGCCGGTAGCGACGAGCACGGCACGGAGGCTTCCAGGATCCCCGCCGGGGAGGTTCCGTATTCGAACCTGCAGGTCGCGATGGCCGCGCCGTTGGGCACCACGGTACCGATCAGCGTCTCGGAGCCCGAGCTCCCGGCGAGCGCGGATTCGGTGACCGCCGCGGGCGGTTCGGCGACGGTGGTGAGGGCTTCATCGACGCTCACGCTGGTGCCTTTCGAGTTGCCCGCCACGACCCTGAAGTGATACGTGCGTCCCGGGAGCAGTTCCGAGATCGCGGCCGACACCGGTATCGCGCTGTGGCCTTCCCCGGGCGCCTGCGAGCACGGGATGCTCGTCCCGTAGGCCGTTGTGGGTCCGTATTCAAACTCGCATTCTGTGACCCTCACGCCGTTTGGGTTCACGAGGCCGCTCAGCGTCGCTTCGGTTTGTGACACTTCGGAGGCGGCGCGAGGCGACACGATCGGCAGCCGCGCGAGGGTCTTGAACGAGCGTTCGCCTCCGTGCGTGGTGCCACCGATGCTCGACGCCGAGACCCGGTAGTAGTAGGGCGTGTCTTCGGTGAGCCCGGTGACGGTCGCCGACACGTTCACGTACGAGGAGCCCGAGCCGGGTTCCGGTGTGCATTCCGCGATCGATTCCAGCGAGCTGGAGGTGCCATATTCGAGTACGCAGGAGGTGATCTGCTGGCCGTTGGGATCGACCTTCGCGTCGAGTGTGGCGGCGGTCAGTTCCACGCCCGAGGGAGCTTCGGTGAGCACCAAAGGCGCCTGCGGGACGCCTCCCGAGGTCGTGAATGACTGGTCGGCGCCGTTGAAGCGTTCGCCTTCGGTGGACGCCACGACGCGGAAGTGATAGCCGGTACCGGCGGTCAGTTTGGTGACGTGCGCCGAGACGGCCACGGGCAAGGATCCCGACCCCGGAGATTTTGAGCACGGAGCCTGGAAGCCGTAGGAGTTCGAGGTCCCGTATTCGAACTCGCATGTGGTGATCGGCGCGCGGTTGGGGTCCACCGTCGCGTTCATGGTGGCCGCCGTCGAGGCGAGTTCGGTGGCAGATCCGGTGACGAGCGCCGGGGGCGGGATTTCGGGAGCGCCGTTGAGAGTACCCAGGCCGCTGGGACCGTCATAGCCGGGGCCCGCTTCGCAGAGGTAGCTGCCGCATTTGCCGTTTTTGCCGCTGATCACGTCGTTGAACGCGTTCGCGTTGAGCTGTGAATCGATGTAGAGGGCATGCGCGCCGTCGAAGGAGCGGGTGTATTTGCTGCTGAGCGCCATCGCTGCAGCCACGATCGGGGCGCCCACGCTGGTGCCGCCCTCGAGAGTCCACGGTGATTCGCACGCCGTTTTGCCGCAGTAGGTGTTGTACGAGGAGACCGGCGTGTTCTGGTCACCGACCACGGCGATGTCGTTGTTGGTGCGGAACGCGCAGCCGGGATCCGTCTGCCAGGACGGCTTCGGTTCGGGGCTGCATCCGCTGCCGGTACCGGAGACTTCCCCGTTTTCGACCCCGTACCAGACCGTCTCGTTCCACCCGCGTTTGCCTTTTTCAGGCGTCAGCGTGGTGCCGCCGACGGCGATCACGTGGGGATTGTCGGCCGGCACTTCGACGCGATAGCCTTCGTCGCCGGCGGCGACCGTGAGAGGGATTCCGGGGTGGTGGTAGTCGGACACGAACGCCGGTTCGGAGCCGACCGGAGACCCGTAGCTGTTGGTGATCTCGGTCGCCCCTTCTTCGACGGCCCTGTTGACCGCCAAGGCGAGGTTTTCCGAGGACTGGGTGTTTGCCTCCACAAGCAGGATGTGACAGTTCGGGCAGATGGCGGAGACCATGTCGAGGTCGAGGGAGATCTCTTCGGCCCATTCGGGACTCTTGCTCGGCGGGACCGAGCCGCCGGTCTGGTTGATCTTGCGGAAGCAGCCGCTCACGCTCGTGCATTTGGAGATGCCGTAGTGGCTGCGGTAGACGTTCATGTCTTCTTCGGCGCTGGGGTCGTCGTGGGCGTCCACGATCGCGACCGTCTGTCCGCCTCCGCCCGTGGTTGAGGGCAGGTCGTAGGCTTTGCGCAGGTCTTCCGGGGAGTAGCCGCCTTCGACGCCGCTACCGCTCAGCGCCGGGCTGACTTCCTGGTCTGGACCCATCGTGATCGCCCCGGCCGCCACGGGACCGTTGTGGCGCAGCCCGCGGGTGGGGTCGACGATCAGGTTGCATCGGACACGTGGCCTTCCGGTGCGGTCACACGCGAAGAACGGCTGCGCCTTGGAGGGGTGCCGGGAGACGTGCTTCCAGCGCGCCAGCGCGCCGGCCGGTGAGAAGCCGGCGAAAGACAGCACCGCGAGCGCGCCGACGATCAGCGCCCGCGTCGGGCCCGTCCATCTGCTGGAGCCGGCGATCCGTGGATCGCCGGCGCCTGGTCGCCTGGTCTTCCCTGACATCCCGCGCCCACTCACGTGCTAGCACGCATCTGATCTCGAAGTTGCCGGCGTTTCGCCGGCCCGAAAAGCGACCCGCAGACTAGCATCCGCGGGGTCCCGAAACCAGGGCTGGAGGCGTCCGACCAAGCCCTCCGAAGGCGGGTCCAGCGCCACCAGGACGATCCCCGCCGTCATCGCTCCCGGACGGCGGGTCGCCTGACGGCGCTGGAGTACAAGGCCTAGTTGATGAGGAGGAAGAAACCCTCGTTGGCGGGTTCTTCCACGAGTTCCCCTTCGCCCACTTTCGTACCTTCTTTGAGTTCCTGTTCGAAGGTTTCGACAGTGATCATTTTCGATTCTTCGGGGCAGGCCGATTCTTCGGTGTGCCCGATATGCACGAGCACCGGCATGGCGAATTCTGCTTCTTCCCCATCCAGGGTCGCGATCACGTTTTCCGGTTCGAAGGGAAGCCCCGTGATGCAGTACATGCCGAGTTCCGGTTTTTTGGTGGTTTTGTTGATCGGGTCGGCGGTCACTTTCGCGGTGCCGAGGCCGTGCGAGGCCGTGACCGCGCCGATAGCGCTGATGTGCGCCCATGCTTTCGCGCCTCCGGAGCCCGCTTCGCCCGTGGCACCCGTGGAACCCGTGGGACCGGTCCCGCCAGCGGAGCCTTTTTCACCGGTCGACCCGGTCGGTCCCGTCGCGCCGACGCCCGGGCCGGGAGGCCCTTCGGGGCCCGTCGTCCCGTTGTTGCCTCTTGTGCCCGCTGGTCCTGTCGGGCCCCTGGCGCCCTGACTGCCCACGCCTTCCTTGCCCGCTGCGCCCTGAGGGCCTGCCGGACCCTGCGAGCCTGCCGGCCCACGATTCCCCTTCAGCTTCTTGAGCACCGACGGCTTGATCTGCTTGGTCGAGCTGACGACGTAGTGCGATGCGGCCATGCTCGTCCCGGTGAGGGCGACGAACAGCGCGAGCCAAGCAATGGCGTTGCGCCGAATAGACGTGACGATGCGAGCGATCATCGGGTTTCCCTGCCTCCTGCGGTAGTAGATCTTCCCTGAAGCCTTGACGCGACCATGGGTCTTCCCTGACTCCCGAGAGTAAAGGTTCCCATAAGGGCGATGTCGCAGTTACCGCCTGCAAGGTCGCTTGCGCGGCGTCCACTCCGGCGGACGTCGATGCCGGCCGTTCGAGTTGCGCGCGGGCGGCCGCATGAGCACTCGCGCCGGCGAACTGAGCCGCGGCTAGCCTGGTGGGCGCATGCGCACCCTGATCGTCTCCGACCTTCACCTCGGCAGCCTCACCCGCACGGACGTGCTGCGCCGCCGCGAGCTGCGCGATCCGCTGCTCGCGGAGCTCGAGGGTGTCGACCGGGTGGTGCTCCTGGGGGACGTGCTGGAGCTGCGCCACGGTCCCGTCCGCGACGCCCTCGCCAGCTCGCGGGAGTTCTTCCAGGAGCTGGGGGCGGTGATGGCCCAGGGCGAGATCGTAATCACGGCCGGCAACCACGACCACGCCCTGGTCGAACCCTGGCTCATCGCCCGCGGGCAGGAGCTCGAGCCGCCCCCGCTCGGCGTCGAGCAGCTGATCGAGCCCGCCGCCGCCTCGCCGGCGCTCGAGCGGATCGCCGAATGGAGCGCCCCGGCAAAGGTGACGGTCGCCTACCCCGGCCTGTGGGTGCGTCCGGACGTGTATGCCACCCACGGCCACTACCTGGACTGCCACCTCACGATCCCCACCCTCGAGCGCCTGACGATGGGCGCCATGGAGCGGATCCTGGGCAAGCCCCCCGCGAGCCTGCGGGGTGCGGGCGACTACGAGTCGATCTGCGCACCGATGTTCGCCTGGCGCGACGCCGTCGCCCGCGACGAGCGCACCGGGTCCGCCCTGAACGGCATCGCCACCGTCACCGCCTGGCGGGCCCTGCGCGGCGAGAAGGCCCCTGTCGGCCCCTCCGTGGACGGGGGCGCCGTCCGCGGCGCCTTCGCCGAGCGCGCCCGCCGCCACGCCCAGCGGCTGCGTACGCGGGCGCTGGTGGCCGGCTTCCCGCTCGCGGTGGCGGCCCTGAACCGTGCCGGCATCGGGCCCCTGCGCAGCGACATCTCCTCCGAGGAGCTGCGCCGTGCCGGCCTGCGGGCGATGGGAGAGGTGGCCGACCGCCTCGGCGTCGGGCAGTCCTACGTGGTCTTCGGGCACACCCACCGCACGGGGCCCCTGCCCGGCGATCCGGACGGGGAGTGGCGCTCCCCCGGCGGTGCCCGGCTGCTCAACTCGGGCAGCTGGGTGCACGTGTCGGTGTTCATGACCGACGACCCGTCTCAGAACCCCTACTGGCCGGGAGGCTGTGTGGTCGTCGACGACGACGGCCCGCCGCAGGTCAGGCGCCTGCTGCAGAACTTCACCCGCGCCCAGATCGCCCCGCCTCGAAGGCGTGCGAGCGCGAGCCCGTCAGAGCCCTCGCCTGCGTCTCGATAGGTTCTCGACGGCCGCCGGGACCCGGCGCCGCGCCGGGAGCGGGGGCCGGCGCCGGAGCGCTAGCCGATGCTGCCGACCATCTCCAGCTGGATCAGGCGGTTGAGCTCGACCGCGTACTCCATCGGGAGCTCCTTGGTCACCGGCTCGATGAAGCCGTTGACGATCATCGCCGCGGCCTCGTCCTCGGTGAACCCGCGCGAGCCCATGTAGAAGAGCTGGTCGTCGGAGATCCGCCCGACGGTGGCCTCGTGGGCGACCGTCACGTGGGGGTTCTGGATCTGGATGTCGGGCCAGGTGTCCGAGCGCGATTCGCCGTCCATCATCAGCCCGTCGCACTGCACACGGGCTTTCGAGCCGGCCGCGTTGTGGCCCATCTTCACGAGCCCGCGGTAGCCCATGATGCCGCCGTCCTTGGAGATCGACTTGGCGAGGATGTTGGAGGTGGTGTTGGGGGCCAGGTGCACGACCTTGGCGCCGGTGTCCTTGTGCACGCCTTTGCCGGCCACGCCGACGTTGAGGTGGTCCGCCCGCGCGCCCTCGCCCATCAGGTAGGAGCCCGGGTAGAGCATCACGTACTTGGCGCCCATCGAGCCGCCGACCCACTCCACGGTGCCGTGGGCGTCGACGATCGCGCGCTTGGTGTTGAGGTTGTAGACGTCCTTGGACCAGTTCTGGACCGTCGTGTAGCGGGCCTTGGCGCCCTCGTGGACGAAGATCTCGACCACCGCCGAGTGCATCGAGTTGACGCTGTAGGTCTGCGCGGTGCAGCCCTCGATGTAGTTCACCTCCGAGCCCTCGTCGGCGATGATCAGCGTGTGCTCGAAGGTGCCCTCGCCGGCACCCTCCATGCGGAAGTAGGCCTGCAGCGGGAGGTCGACCTTGACGCCCTTGGGCACGTACACGAACGAGCCGCCCGACCAGACGGCGCCGTGCAGGGCCGAGAACTTGTTGTCCTGCGGCGGGACGCACTTGTTCATGAAGTAGCGCTGCACCAGCTCCGGGTAGCGGTCGATGGCGGTGTCCATCGAGCAGAACAGGATCCCCTGTTTGGCGTACTGGTCCTTGAGGCCCTCGTACACGGGCTCCTGGCGCCACACGCCGACCACGCCCGCGAGGTGCTCGCGCTCGGCCTGGGGGATGCCGAGGTCCTCGTAGGTCTGCTTCATCTCGGCCGGGACGTCGTCCCAGCTGTCGTAGCGACCCGCCGTCGGGGGCGAGTAGAGCACGAGGTCGTCGAGGTTCAAGCCCGACAGGTCGGGGCCCCAGGTCGGGATCGGCTTGCGTTCGAAGATCTCCAGCGAACGGAGCCGTTTCTCGGCCATCCAGTCGGGCTCCCCCTTGATCTTCGAGAGCTCGGCGACGACCTCCCGCGAGATGCCCTGGCGCGCGGTCAGCTGGCCCTGCTCGTCCTCGACGATCGGGCTGGGCTTGGCGATCTTGGTGCTCTCAACTGTGGCCATTTGGGGTCCTCAGATGGGGGGTTTGGCAAATCCTGTGCTCTGAAGTAGGAATTGTATCGCGGGCCTGCACGGAGCTTGTGTCGCTCGGGCGGGCCAGGCGGGCGCTCGGGCGGGCCACGCGGGCGCTCAGGCGGGCCACGCGTCGTCGCCGGTGACCGCCTCGCGGACGGCCTTCAGCCCCAGCAGCGCGCACTTGCGCCGGGTCGCAGAGATCGGGATCCCGAGCAGCTCCAGCACCCAGTCGGCCCCCAGCTGGCCCGCCTCGGAGAGGGGCATTCCTTTGAGCTCCTCCGAGGAGATCGAGGCCGCGGCCTGGGAGATCGCACAGCCGTGGCCGTGGAAGCGCAGGTCGGCGATGCGGTCGTCCTGCACGCGGATGTGGACGCCGAGTTCGTCGCCGCAGAGGGGGTTGTGCTCGAAGGCCTCGAGGTCGTGCGGCTCGAGCTCGCCGAAGTTGCGGGGGTGCTTGTAGTGGTCGAGGATGTAGTCGCGGTAGAGGTCGTCCATCACGCCACCCGCGCCGGCTCGGGCCTGTCGAGCGCGAACACCTCGCGGGCCCCGTGGAGCGCCGCCAGCAAGGCCTGCACGTCGCCGGGCTCGTTGTAGACGCCCACGCTCGCCCGCGCGGTCGCGGGCACGCCGAGGCAGCGCATCAACGGCTGCGCACAGTGGTGGCCGGCCCGGATGCAGACGCCCTCCCGTCCGAGCAGCTCGGCCACGTCGTGGGGGTGGATCCCCTCGACGGTGAAGGACACCAGCCCGCCCCGCTCGTCCGCCGTCGGAGGACCGACGATGCGCACGCCCGGCACCTGGGCGAGGCCGTCGAGCAGCTGCGCGGTGAGCGCCTGCTCGTGCTCGCGGACCCGGTCCATGCCCAGCGACTGCAGGTAGTCCACGGCGGCCGCCAGGCCAACCGCCTCGGCGATCATCGGGGTGCCCGCTTCGAACTTCCAGGGCAGCTCGTTCCAGGTCGCACCCTCGAAGTCCACCGAGGCGATCATGTCCCCTCCGGTCAGGAAGGGGGGCATCTGCTCGAGGATCTCGCGGCGACCGTGGAGCACCCCGATGCCCGTCGGCCCGAGCGCCTTGTGTCCGGTCCAGCCGTAGAAGTCCGCCCCCAGTGCCCCCACGTCGACGGCCATCTGCGGTACCGCCTGGGCGCCGTCCACGAGCGTCACCGCACCCGCCGCCCGCGCCCGGCCGATTATCTCCGCGGCCGGGTTGATCGTGCCGAGCACGTTCGAGATGTGCGTGAAGGCGACCATCCTCACATCGCCCCGCCCGAGCTCCCGCTCGAGGGCCTCCAGCGAGAGCCGGCCGTGCTCGTCCACCTCGAGATAGCGAAGGCTGGCGCCGCGCTCGCTGCAGAGGACCTGCCAGGGCACGAGGTTGGCGTGGTGCTCCATCTGCGTGACCAGCACCGCGTCGCCGGGACCCACGTTGGCGCGCCCCCACGCGTAGGCCACGAGGTTGATCGCCTCGGTCACGTTCTTGGCGAAGATCGTCGTCTGCGGATCCGCGCCGGTGAAGGCGGCGATCCGCCGGCGGGCGTCCTCGAAGGCCGCGTCGGCCTCCTGGGCCAGCTCGTAGACGCCGCGATGGACGTTGGCGTTGTGTTCGCGCAGATGGGTCGCCTGGGCCTCGATCACGACCTGCGGCTTCTGCGAGGTCGAGCTCGAGTCCAGGTACACCAGCGGCCGGCCCGCGAACTCCCGCCCGAAGATCGGGAAGTCCTCACGGACCGCGTGGCCGCCGCCGGCCGAGAGTCCTCCCTTGCTCGCCGGTCCCTGCTCAGCGGCTGGTGGCATACGTCTCGATGTCCTCGCGCGCGCGTGCCAGCTTGCCGGCCAGCCGCGAGCGCACCAGCTCCTGCAGCGGCTCGTCGGCGAGCTCGGCGATCAGCGGCTCGAAGAAGCCCTCCACGATCACGCGCACCGCCGCCGGCCGGTCCAGTCCGCGTGACTGCATGTAGAAGATCGCCGTCTCGTCGAGCTCCCCGACGGTGCCCCCATGCGAGGCGGACACGTCGTCGGCGGACACGAGCACGGACGGGATCGCGTCGATGCGGGCCTTGGGGGAGAGCATCATCGTGTGGATCTGCAGGTAGGTGTGGGTCTGCTGGGAGCCGGGGTCGATCTGGATCAGACCCTCGAAGCTCGCCCGGCTCTCACCGGTCGCGATCCCCCGCCAGTGGACGTCTCCCTCGGAGGGGCCGGTCTCGTGGAGGTCGACCGCGAACAGGTCCAGGTGCTCGTGCTCCTCGGCGAAGAACATGCCCCGGAAGGCCATCCCGCCGCCCGTCTCGGAGACGGCCAGCTCGAGGTGCTGGTGCACCAGGTGCCCACCCAGCAGGGCCGGCAGCCAGTGGCAGTAAGCGTCCCGGCCGACGCCCACGAAGCGGGTGGAGACGTCGTAGACCTCGCCCGCGCCCCAGTCCTGTACCTGCGCCAGCCGGCAGCGGGCGCCGTCCTGCAGGTACATCTCGAAGGCCCCCGCGTGCAGCGCCTGGCGCTTGTCCTCGGGGTACTCGCCGAAGTCCTCGGCGAGGTCGTACTCGTGCAGCGCGAACTCGCTGCCGGTGGCGCCCACCACCAGCGTGCGCCCGAACTGGGCCACCCCGGGGCGCTCGAGCGCGTACACGATCTCGAAGGGGTCCTCCACGGCCAGGCCCTCGGGTACGTACAGGAAGGCGCCGCCTCGCCAGAAGGCGGCGTTTGCGGCCTCGAGCTTGTGGCGGTCGATCGGCAGGCGCTTGGAGTACCAGCGCGAGGCGAGCTCGGTGTGCTCGCGGAAGGCCTCCTCCAGCGAGCACAGGATCACGCCGCGCTCGGCCAGCGCCGGGTCGAGCTCGACGCTCACGATCCCGTCCGCGCCCTGCACCAGGCGCCCCGCCCGTGAGCGTTCGGGCAGCGTGCGTGTGACGACCTCCGGAAGCTCTCCGCCGGCCGCGGGGGTGCCGGCGCCGGCACCCTCCGCGAAGGGCTCGAGCGCCTCGAGGTCGAGGTCCTGAAGGCTCGTGGTCCAGAAGCCCGAGCGCCGCCACACCGGAAGCTCGAGCCCCTCGTAGGCGGCGCGGGCGTCCTGTCGCAGCTGCTCGAGGCTGCGCCCGTCGCCGGCTCCGGCTCCGTGGAGGGCGTGGTAGAGGGTGGCCTCGCGGTGGCGGCCGGCCTTCACCTGCATGCTCTCGCCGCCGGCCTGCTCGCCCTCGAGGCTCTTGCGCAGCTCAGCCATGGGCGCGGCCCTGCCTGACCGGCGAGCTGCCGGGCGACGTGCCGGGGAGGGTGCCGGGCAACGGCCTAGACACCGTCGTCGCCGGCCAGCGCCGCCGCTCCCACCTCCTGGCGGATCTGGTCATAGCCCTCGCGCTCGAGGCGCTCGACGAGCTCGACCCCGCCCTCCAGCACGATCCGCCCGTCCATCAGGATGTGGACGAACTGCGGCTGGACGTAGTGCAGGATGCGCTGGTAGTGGGTGATGATCAGGGCTCCGAGGCCCTGCTCGTCGTGCAGGCGCTGGACGCCCTCGGCGACCGTGCGCAGGGCGTCGATGTCGAGCCCCGAGTCGGTCTCGTCGAGGATCGCGATGTCGGGTTTCAGCATCGCCATCTGCAGGATCTCGGCGCGCTTCTTCTCGCCCCCGGAGAAGCCGTCGTTGAGGTGCCTGGAGGTGAACGAGCGGTCGACGTCGAGCAGCTCGACCGCGTGCTGGAGCTCGTTGCGGAACTCCTTCACCTGGATCGGCTCATCGCGTTTGGCGTTGATCGCCATGCGCAGGAAGTTCGCCACCGACACGCCGGGGATCGAGACCGGGTACTGGAAGGCCAGGAACAGGCCCGCCTGCGCGCGCTCGTGGGGCTCGGCCTCGGTGATGTCCTCGCCCTTGAAGGTGATCGTGCCCTCGGTGATCTCGTAGGTGGGGTGCCCGAGCAGGGTGTTGGCGAGCGTGGACTTGCCGGATCCGTTGGGTCCCATCAGGGCGTGGATCTCGCCGCGGTCGATCTCGAGGTTCGACCCCTCGCAGGATCTCCCGCTCCTCGGTGCGTACGTGTAGGTCCCTGATCTCCAGTTCGGCCATGGTCCTCCTAGGATCCGCCGCCGAGCGGCGCGATCTGTAGCGGTGACGGTGACAGTGCCGGACGGGCGATCGCCGGCGTTACGAGCAGGTCCGCCAGCGTGGTTTCGCGCGAGGGTCTGCACGATCGACATGCGCACCCTCGTCCACAGCAGCTTGGTCGGGCAGATGTGGTCGGCGCCGGTCTCGCGCGAGCACACGATCGAGCCGTCGGGGGCCTCGGAGATGCACTCGATCGGCGCGATCGAGCCCTCGAGCGCCTCCACCACCTCGGCCATCGTGATCTCCCGCGCCGGCCGGGCGAGCAGATAGCCGCCGCGTGAGCCGCGCCGGGAGTCAACCAGGCCGGACTTGCGCAGGCGCGCGGCGAGGTGCTCCAGGTAGGCGAGCGGGAGCCCGTCCTTGGCGGCGATCTCCGCCAGCGGCACCGGTTCATCGCCGGCGTTGCGGGCGAGCTCCACCATCACGCGGATCCCGTACTCGGCCTTGGTTGAGAACATCATCGCTGGATTTCCTACCTGCGAGCTAGGGTATCAGCCGCCCGAGTGCTGCTCGCGCTGTAGGACGCCGATGTCGTGGGCAAGCCCCTCGGGGGTCAGCTGTTCGGTCCCGAACACCACCCGTTCGCGCCCCTGGGCGTCGAGCAGCCTCACCTCCGCGGCCGCGCTGAACGCCGCTGCGCCGGCGCTGCCCGGCACCACCCGGTAGCTGGCGCCAGATCTCCCGCAGCTGCTGTGGCGGCCCGTCCAGGTACAGCGCCCGCCCGGACAGCGACACTTCGCCGAGGAAGCGCTCGACGGCGCCCGGCGGGCTGGGCGAGGGGCCGGCGTTGACGATCACCACCGGCACGGGCTGGGCGAGGTCGTCCAGCGCGCCCCGGATCTGCTCGGCGACCAGCACGCAGCCCGCGTCCGCAGCCGGGGTACAGGAAGGCGAGCACCACAGGACGCCCGCGCAGGCCTGCCAGCGACACGGCCCCGCCGCTCTGATCGCGCAGCGTGAAGCCCGGGGCGGGCTGCGCAGCGGGCAGCGCGGCGCCGTCGAAGGCAGCGCCCGCGGTGCTGCTCACCGCCAGCGAGGAGGAGCTCCGTCCTCCGCCGGAGGTGAGCGCCAGCACCAGCGCCAGCAGCCCGACCAGGACCGCGCCCACGAGCAGGGCGGGGCGTCGTGGGAGGCGTCCAGATGGCACGATTCGGAGGGTATGACAGCCCTTGGAAGGGCACACCCGCAGCGCTATACTTTGTGAAGTTGGTAAATCCCGACCGTGGTTTAGGAGTTTTGAGTCGATGAGCGTCTCTGGAGCCGAGCTTCTCCGCCGTGTCAAGAACCAGATCGAGGAGGTCGACCCTGCCCAGGTCAATGAGCTGATCGGCGAGGGCGTGATGATCGTCGACGTCCGGGGCAGCGACGAGTTCGCCACGGGCCACCTCCCCGGTGCCAAGAACATCCCCCGCGGGCACCTCGAGGCCCGCATCGACACCGCCGCCCCCAACCGCAGCGACGAGCTGATCCTCTACTGCCAGTCCGGCAACCGCTCCGCCTACGCGGCCCGCACGCTGCAGGAGGACCTCGGCTACGAGCACGTGCGCTCGATGACCGGCGGCATCACCCTCTGGAAGGACCGCGGCTACGAGGTCGAGGTGCCCCGTGCGCTGAGCGCCGAGCAGCGCGACCGCTACTCCCGCCACCTGCTGATCCCCGAGATCGGGGCCGAGGGCCAGCAGAAGCTGCTCGACGCCAAGGTGCTGCTGCTCGGCGCCGGCGGCCTCGGCTCGCCCACCGCCCTGTATCTGGCGGCGGCCGGCGTGGGCACGCTCGGCATCGTCGACGACGACGAGGTCGACCTCTCGAACCTGCAGCGTCAGGTGATCCACTCCACCCAGCGGGTGGGCATCCCGAAGGTCGACTCGGCCGAGGAGTCGATCCACGCGCTGAACCCCGAGGTGAACGTCGTCAAGTACAAGACGCGCATCGACGCCTCGAACATCGTCGAGATCATCAAGGGCTACGACGTGGTCGTGGACGGGGTCGACAACTTCCCCACCCGCTACCTGCTCAACGACGCCAGCGTGCGGCTGCGGATCCCGGTCGTGTCCGCCTCGATCCTCGGCTTCGACGGCCAGCTGTCGGTGTTCAAGCCCTACGACGGCCCCTGCTACCGCTGCCTGTTCCGCGAGCCGCCCCCGGCCGAGCTGGCCCCCTCGTGCGGCGCCAACGGCGTGCTCGGGGTGCTGCCCGGGACGATGGGGCTGCTGCAGGCCACGGAGGTCGTGAAGCTGATCCTGGGGATCGGCGACCCGGCGATCGGGCGCCTGCTGCTGTACGACGCGCTCGGCGCCACGCTCACCGAGGTCAAAGTGCACCGCGACCCCGAATGCCCGATCTGCTCGCGCGCTCCCGACGAGATCGCCGACGAGGAGATGGGCGTGTTCCCCGACTACGAGGCGTTCTGCGCCGCAGCCGGTTAGCCTCCCGTCCCGATGGCGACGATCAAGATCCCCCCGGTGCTGCGGGCATCGGTCGGCGGCGAGAAGCAGGTCGGCGCCAGCGGCGCCAACGTCGGCGAGGTGCTACGCGACCTCGCCACCAGCCACCCCGCCACCGAGAGCCAGCTGTTCTCGGCGGAGGGCGAGCTCAACCGCTACGTCAACGTGTACCTCAACGACGAGGACGTGCGCGTCCTCGACGGGCTCCAGACCCCGGTCGGCGACAGCGGACACGCTCGTGATCCTGCCCGCCATGGCCGGCGGCTGACAAGCGCCGCGACCGGCTGACCGGGTACGCGACCCGGCCTCGGACGGCTCACCGGGCACCCAGCCCGGCGCCTAACGGAAGCCGGGCAGCGTCCAGACGCCGAGACTGATGTTCGTCGTTTCCGGCGTCGAGCGGGCGTCGGTGAGGGTGACCGCCAGCACGGCCGCCGGCATCGCGTGGCGGTGGTGCACCAGGTAGCGGCGCACCGCCCGGCGAAGCCGGGCGGGCACCTTCAAGGTGATCGTGCTGCGCTGATCCGCGCTCGCGCTCCCCTGCGTGCTGGTCAGCGTCCAGTGGCTGCCGGCGAGCGTCACCGTCAGCTTGGCGATGGCGCTGCAGGCGCTCGAGCCGCAGCGGAAGACGATCCGCAGCGAGCGGGTGTTGATCAGCCCCTGCGGCGCCTTCGTCAGCACCACGGCGGGCTTGTCGGAGGTGGCCGGGTGCACGGTGGGCGGCGTCGGGGTCGCGACCGGACCCGTGGATGTTTCCGGCGTCGGCGTCGTCGCGGGTTTGCTCACGGTGACTCGGGCCGTGGCGGAGCTGGACGGTCTGTACAGGGTGTCGGTCGAGCCCGAGTAGGCGGCGGTGACGGAATGGGTTCCGGGGCTGTCGTAGGTCTGTTCGCAGACGGCCTTGCCGGTGCCGGCGTTGACGGTCTGGGCTTCGCAGCCGCTGACAGGTTTGCCTGCGTCTTCGAAGGCGATCGTGCCGCCGGTGGGCACGGGTGCGACGGTGGCCGTGTAGGTGACCGTTTCGCCGACCGTGGGCGTGCTCGTGGAGTCTTTGAGTTGGGTCGTGGTGGCCGTGCGCACGGTCACTTCCCGGGTGTTGCTCGTGGCCGCCGCGTAGATCTGATCGCTCGACCCGGAGTACCTGGCCGTGACGACGTCGATGCCGGCTTCTTCGGGTTCGGCTTCGCAGTCGGCTTCGCCGGTCGTGGCGCTCACCGGTGCGGCCCAACAGCCCGGGATCGCCGAGCCTTCGTCTTCGAATGAGACGGTGCCGTTGGTGGGCACGGGCGAGACCGTGGCGGTGTAGGTGACCGTTTCGCCGACGGACGCTTCTTCGGTCGATGCCAACTCGGTGACGCTCGTCGTCGGCTGCGTGAATGAAACGGTGATGTGGCCGCCTGTGCCGGTCGCGCGGGTTTCGCCGCCGGCGCCGCCGGCACCGGATTCGATCGTCGTGCTCGAGCCGCCGTTGACGATCGACGAGCCGCCCCCGGCCCCGCCGGACCAGATGCCCGAGCTCCCGCCTCCGCCCCCGCCGTAGAGGCCGCCGCCGCCACCTCCGCCGCCTTCGGCGGCCGCGGTCGAGCCCTTGCCGCCATGGCCCTCGATCGCCGTGGTGGTCGTGGGTCCCTGACCGGATTCGGCCGACGGCGCGCCCGTTCCGCCGCCGCTCTGGCTGGCGCCGCCGCCGGCGGGCGCCATGAAGGAGCCGCCGCTGGAGCCGGTCTGGCCGCCGTTGCCGCCGTTGTTTTCCGAGCCGCCTCCGCCGCCGCCGCCGGAGGCGACGAGCAGCGAGCCGGCCGGGGAGAAGATGAACGAACCGCCGCCGCCGGCCGGGCCGTAGGCGGAGTCTTCGACGCCGGAGCCCCCGCCGCCGTAGGTTTCGCTGTTGTGGTGGCCGCCGGGAGAGCCGACGACCAGCTTGAGCTGTTCCCCTTCGACGAGCGTGAAGGTCGTGGTCACGAGCGCGCCGTCGCCGCCGGTCGAGAACCAGAAGCCCCCGCCGCCCCCTGCTCCCGCGACCGCGAAGGTCGCCGAGCTGACGCCCGCCGGCACCTTCCATTCCTGCGGCGAGCCGGTCGAGTTGAAGGTCTGGGCGCATTTGCCGGCGCCGCACGAGGCCGCCGATCCGGCCGGGGCCTGGACCAGCGCCGCGGCCGCCAACGCACAGAGTGCGACCACGGCCGCGAGCGTTCGCCTTCCCGCAGCGCGTGTGTCACCGCGAGGCCCGCTGGGCCCGGAGTCGGCGGGGCGGGTGGTCGAGCTGTCGGTTGAGGCGAAGCGAGGCACGGGTTGCAGGCCTTTCGTCGCGGTGCGATCGGTCTCCGTCCATCGATTCGACACCCCGCGCGCCCCACTTGAGGGCCGGGACTCCCGCATCAAGCGGATCCGCGGGACGGAGGTCCCGGGGGGCCGTGGGCGACGCCGCCCGATCCCGCTATCGCCGGCGGCTGACCCGCACGCTCACGGTCCACAGGGCGAGGTAGTCCGGGCACAGCCTGCCGCGCCGGCACAGCGGGCCCACGGTCGCCCGCAGCTGCACGGTTCCGGGCCTGACGGCGCGGAAGCTCGTGATCGATTCGCCGCCGCTGCGCCGCGGTTGGCCCACCGCCCGAAGCACGTCCCCGCCGTACTGGCGGGGCACGCTGAAGCGGCGCCCCGGAGCGCCCAACCGCAGCGTCAGGGTCGATCCGACGGTGAGCTGCACGGTGTGTCCGCGGGCCGTCTCGGTGAGGCACACCGACCCCGGGCGGGTCACGCACGGGGCGCCGGCGACCCGCCCGCCGGGGCCGGCGACGGGTGTGGGGGAGGGGACCGAGGCGCCGCCCGCGGGGACCGAGGCGGTGCTGCCCCCGGCGCTCGCTCCGCAGGCGCTCGCCAGCAGAGCGGTGCTCAGCAGCGCGGCCGCGCCGACCGGGGCCCTGATCGATCGCCTCCGCCGGCTCGCGGGTGTGCTCCGCGGGACGCTCACGGCACGCCTCCGAGGAGCCTCTCAAGCTCGCTATATTCCGTAAAGTAATGGCGGTGGAGAGGCTCAGAAACCGGCCGTGCGGGGGGCGTTACGGCGACATCGTGCAGTCGATCGGGAACACGCCCCTGATCGAGCTCCCGCGCCTCTCGCCGAAGCCCGGCGTGCGCATCTGGGCCAAGCTCGAGTCGCGCAACCCCACCGGCTCGGTGAAGGACCGCGTGGCCCGCTCGCTGATCGAAGACGCCGAGGAGAAAGGCGCGATCTCCCCGGCCAGACGATCCTCGAACCGACCTCCGGCAACACCGGCATCTCGCTGGCCATGATCTGCTCGCGCAAGGGCTACCGCCTGAAGGTCGTGATGCCCGAGAACGTGACCCCCGAGCGCACCCAGCTGCTGCGGATGTACGGCGCCGAGATCGTCTACTCGCCCGGAGACCTCGGGTCCAACGGGGCCGTCGCCAAGGCGCTCGAGATGGCCGCCGAAGACCCCTCCTGCTACATGCCCTACCAGTACGGCAACCCGGCCAACCCGGCGGCCCACTACAACGGCACCGCCGTGGAGATCCTGGAAGAGCTGGACGAGGTCACCGCCTTCGTCGCCGGCCTCGGCACCGGGGGCACGCTGATGGGCAACGGCCGTCGCCTGAAGGAGACCTTCGGCGACGCCGTCAAGATCGTCGCCGCCGAGCCGATGCAGGGCGAGCCCGTTCAGGGCCTGCGCTCGCTCGAGGACGGGTTCATCCCGCCAATCATCGACATCTCGCTGCTCGACCGCAAGATCTTCGTGACCAACCGCGACGCGATCGTGTGGACGCGCAAGCTGCTCGACGAGGAGGGCGTGTTCGCCGGCGTCTCCAGCGGCGCGATCGCCAGCATCGCCGTGCGCATCGCCGGCGAGCTCGACGAGGGCAACGTCGTGTTCGTGGTCGCCGACGACGGCTGGAAGTACCTCTCCAGCGGCGTCTACACGCTGCCGGTGGACGAGATCGAGAACCTCGAGTCCACCGTCTGGTGGTAGCGGCGCCGGACTGACGGCGGCAGAGCTCCGATGGTCATAGCCCGCGCGATGCTGGATGAGGTGATCGCGCACGCGCGCGAGGAGTTCGACGACGAGTGCTGCGGGATGATCGCCTACGCCCCCGCCGTGGACGGCCGCGGGCCGGAGGCCGCCGCGCGTGCATCGCGCCCGCAACGTGTACGCCTCCCGCAAGCGCTTCGAGATCGACGGCAAGGAGCTGCTCCACACGCTCGACGGAGTTCGAATCCGGCGGCTGGGATCTCGGGGCGATCTACCACTCGCACACCCACACCGACCCCTACCCGTCGCAGACCGACATCAACTTCGCGGCCAACTGGCCCGGCCTGGAGTGGGTGATCGTCGGGCTCGCCGGCGAGGAGCCGGACGTGCGCTGCTACCTGATCGAGGACGGCCAGGTACGCCCGGTTGAGCTCGAGGTGCGCTGATGGCCCGCGAGGTCGAGTGCCCGCGCTGCCTGCTCCCGCATCGCGAGGTGGAGCGCTTCTGCCGTTCCTGCGGGATGCCGCTGGTGCATCCCGAACGCGAGGAGGTGGCCAGCGAGAGCCGCCGCCGGGGGCGCAAGGTCAACCCCCGCTACACCGAGGGCCGCCTCGTGAAGGTCGCCCGTGCCGCCAACCTCATCCAGGCCGAGTTCCTCGCCGGCATGCTGCTCGAGGAGGGGATCCCCTGCATCGTCAGCTCCGGCCGCGCGATCATGGCCGTGTACGCGCCCGTCGTCGGCCCCCGCGACCTGCTGGTGCCCGAGTCGGCGGCCGAGGCGGCACGCGAGGCGCTGGCCTACAGCGCCCAGCACCAGCCTCCGCCGGGCGAGTCGGGCGGAGCCGCCGCCGTCTAGACGAGGACCGGCTGGCCCGCGTCGGTGGTGATCGCCCGGATCTCTTCGGAGGCGCGCTCGAACTCGGCGTCGGAGAGGACCGGGGTGCCCTCGAATGGAAGCTCACGCTGCAGCTCGATCCAGGCGCTCGGACCGGAGTACTCGTCCTTGACCTTGACGGTCACCGGGCGCGGGATGCGGTAGGTGCGCAGCAGCAGCACGTGTAGCGGCTGGCGGCCGCGCCAGCGCAGGCGCTTCTGGGCGTAGTCGGTGCTCCACACGTAGAAGGGGGAGAGGGCGTCGACGCAGCGCGGGTCGAGCACCGTGAAGTGGTCGCTGACCTCCGCCCAGGCGCGGATCCGGACGCGGTCGGGCTGCTGCAGGGGGGTGCCGGACGCGAACGTGTGCAGGGGCGGCTCGCCGTCGCTCCAGACGCCCTCCTCCAGCGCCCGGCGCAGCTCGGGCTGGTGGGACTCGCGCACCAGGTCGCCGGGCTGGTCCTCGAAGGTGGGGTACAGGAAGAAGCGCTGGTGGGGAAGCCGGAAGGGCTTGCCCGCCTGCGGCAGGACGCCCCGGCGGAGGGTCACGAGCTGCTCCCCTTCGGCCAGTGCACGGACCGTCACGGCCCACTCTCTGAAAGCGATTGGCATGGCTATATGGATATGGATTGGAGGGACGACCAGGGACCTACCGGACTGGGCCTCTGCGCGTAAGAGGCCGCCCGTCACTTCGTTGTAAAGATACGAAACCTCAGCGAAAATCCCAAATCGCCTGCAAACCGACGCAATTTTGCGCCCAAAACGACCTGTTTGCGCCCAAAACGACCTGCAGAGTGTTACTGCTTACTTCAGGCTCCGCCCGGCGAATCCCTCTATCGCCTCTATCAATGCGGCGTAGTCGTCCTCGCCGTGCCCACGGCCCACGGTGGCGGTGAGCACCTCACGCGCGTGGGCGGCCGCCGGGAACGGCACGCCCGCCTGCTCGGCCTCCTCCAGGCACAGGTGCACGTCCTTGAGCATGTGGGCCGTCTTGAACAGGGTCGTGTAGTCGTGCTCGCGCATCGGCCGGCCCTTCAGCTCGCAGCTGGACCGAGGCTCCCGAGCCGGCCATCACGACCTGCGTGAGGACGTCGAGGTCGATCCCGGCGGCGTCGGCCACCAGCAGCGCCTCGGCGAGCGCCGCCGCGTTGGCCGCGCCGAGCGAGTTGTTGATCAGCTTCAGCGCCTGCCCCTGCCCGAGCTCGCCCACGCGCACCACCAGCCGGCCCATCGTCTCCAGCAACGGTTTCAGGCGCTCGAAGGTCCGCTCCGAGCCGCCCACCATGATCGTCAACGTCCCGTCCTCGGCCCGCGGGGAGGAGCCGGTGACGGGGGCGTCGAGCAGCTCCACGCCAGCGTCGGCCAGCTCGGCCCCGAGCGCGCGCGTCGCCAGTGCCCCGATCGTCGACATGTCCACGCACACCAGGCCCGGAGCCGCGCCGCCGAGCACGCCCTGCTCGCCGGTCAGCACCGAGGCCACCTGGTCGCCGTCCACGACCATGCTCACCACGATCTCGCTGGCGGCGGCGACCTCGCCCGGCGTCGCGCAGGCGCTCGCCCCGTGCTCGGCCGCCCAGCGCTCGGCCTTTCCGGGCGTGTGGGTCCAGACGCTCAGCGGATAGCCGGCCGCGGCGACGTTGGCTGCCATCCGCGAACCCATGATCCCCAGGCCGAGGAAACCGATCCGCTCATCGGGCACGGCCGAATCCTCCCCCACCGGGCGTTTCGATGCGGATCCGCTGCCCCGCCGCCAGCGTTCCCGTCGCCTTGCCGGCCAGCTCCTCGCCGTCCAGCTCATCGCGGCCGGGCGCCCCGGGGGCGCCGCCCGTCGGCGCCGGCCGGCGCGTGGCGGCGGCGCTCTGCGATCAGCGAGTAGCTCATCTCGGTCAGCGCCTGCAGCTCTCGTATGACGCCGTCGCCTCCACGGTGGCGTCCGGCGCCGCCCGAGCCGCGACGCAGACCGTAGGCCAGCACCCGCAGCGGAAATTCTCGCTCGAGCGCCTCGACCGGGGTGTTCAGCGTGTTGCTCATCGCGACGTGGACGGCGCTCGGGCCGTCCGCGTCGGGGCACGCCCCCTGGCCGCCGCCGAGCGTCTCGTAGTAGGAGAAGGAGTCGTTGCCGAGCGACAGGTTGTTCATCGTGCCCTGGCCCTGGGCGCTGGCCGAAGGCGCTCAGCACGAGGTCCGCCACCCGCGAGGAGGTCTCGACGTTGCCCGCCGCCACGGCGGCCGGCGCCCGTGCGTTCAGAAGGCACCCGGCCGGCACGTGCAGGTTCAGGGGCCGGTAGGCCCCGGCGGTCGGTGGGATGTCGGGATCGGTCAGCACCCGCAGCGCGAACAGGCACGCCGAGCGGGTCACCGCCAGCGGGCAGTTGAGGTTGCCCTCGTGTTGCGGGGCGCTGCCGCTGAAGTCGAGCGTCATGCAATCGCCGTGCACCTCGGCCCGCAGCTTCAGTGGCAGATCCCGCTCGCGGGCCTCCAGCACGTCGGTCGCGCTGCGGATACCGTCGGGCAGTGCGGACAGGCACGCCCGCGTGCGCCGCTCGCAGTAGTCGAGCACCGCGTCGGTGGCCTCACGCAGGCCGTCCGGGCCGAGCAGCCCGGCGAGCGCGGCCAGGCGGGCGCAGCCCACCCGGTTGGCGGCCAGCTGGGCGCGCAGGTCGGCCCGGCGCTCCTGCGGCTGGCGCATGGCGGCGGTGAGCGCGCACCAGCGCGTCCTCGTCGAGGACCTGGGGTGCGATCACGACGCCCTCCTCCTGCAGGCTGCGGCTGTCCGCCGGCATCGACCCCGGCAGCCGGCCCCCGACGTCGGCGTGGTGGGCGCGGCTGACCGCGAAGCCCACCAGCCGGCGCTCGTGGAAGGCGGGCGTGATGACCGTGATGTCGGGCAGGTGGGTGCCGCCGGCGAAGGGGTCGTTGAGGATCCAGGAGACCCCGGGCTTCTGGGCGGCACCGATCACCGCCTGCAGCGCCGCCGGCATCGCCCCCAGGTGCACCGGAATCGCCTCGGCCTGCATCACCATCTCGCCGTCGGCGTCGAACAGCGCCGTCGAGGAGTCCCGGCGCTCCTTGATGTTCGAGGAGTGCGCCGAGCGCACGAGCACGCCCGCCATCTCTTCACACGCCGCCCGCAGGGCCCCGGTGGCGAGCTGCAGTTCGATCGCGTCGATCATCGCTCGCCCCGCCTCCCCGCGGGGGTCCCGCTCCAGCACCACGCTGCCATAGCGGTCCACCTCGCCGCGCCAGCCGGGGGGCACCAGCAGCGTGGCCTCCGGCAGCGCCCACAGCGCCGGGCCCTCGATCGGGGTGCCCTGCGCCGGCTCCCCTCCGAACACCAGCGAGCCGACCCCCTCTCCCGCGAACACGATCTCCCGCCGCTCGGGCAGCGGATCCGCCGCGGGCGGGGCCACGGGCCTGAGCTCCGGCGCGGGCCCCCAGACGGAGACCCGCATCGTGACCAGCTCGAGCTCCCCGGCCGGGTCGCTGTATCCGTAGCGGCGCTGGTGCTCGCGCGCGAAGGCCTCCCGCAACTGCTCGGGGCCGAGACCGGCGGGCGCACCATCCAGCGCCAGCTCCTCGTCCACGGCCAGCTCGAAGGACTGTCCGAGGTAGCGCAGCTCGCAGCGCAGACGCGCGCGCACGGGGGCCGCGTCGAGTTCCGCGCCGGCACGCTCCAGCAGTTGCTCGCACTCCCGAAGCAGGCGCTCCGCGGTGAGCGAGTGCCCGCGCAGGAGCACGCTGCGGGCCTGGTCGCGGCGGGGCGGGGCGGCGGCCAGGCCCAGCGCCGAGAGGACGCCGGAGGCGCGGGGGCAAAGCAGCCGCGAGATGCCGAGCTGGTCGGCCAGCGCGGCCGCGTGTAGCGGGCCCGCCCCTCCGAACGCCAGCAGCACCAGGCCGCGCGGGTCGACCCCGCGCTCGACCGTGACCAGCCGCAGCGCCGCCAGCATTTCCGCCTCCGCCACGCGCACCACGCCCTCGGCCAACTCGAGCAGGCCGAGGTCCAATTCGGCCGCGAGCCTCCCCATGACCCGCTCCGCCGCCGCGCGGCGCAGGCGCACCCCGCCGGCCAGCGGCGAGTCCTCCAGCAGGCGGCCGAGCAGCAGGTTCGCGTCGGTCACCGTCGGCTGCTCGCCGCCGAGCCCGTAACAGGCGGGACCAGGCACGGCGCCCGCCGAGCTGGGTCCCACCCTCAGGGCTCCGCCGGCGTCGATCCAGGCGATCGACCCGCCGCCCGCGCCCACGGTCTGGATGTCGAGCGCCGGCAGCGCCAGCGGCCGGCCCCCGATCAGGCGTTCGGAGGTCTCGCCGACGTCCCCGTCGGCGATCAGGCACACGTCGCAGGAGGTGCCGCCCATGTCCAGGCACAGCACGTGGCGCTCGTCCGCCAGCCCGGCCAGCAGCGAGGCACCCCCGACGCCGCCGGCCGGGCCCGACAGCACCGTCAGCGCGGCGTGTGCCCCGGCCCGGGCGACGTCGGTCAGCCCTCCCGAGGACTGCATGACCTGCGGCTCCGGAAGGCCCTCCTCGCGGGCCTCGCGCGAGAGCCGCCCCAGGTAGGAGGACAGCAGCGGGGAGAGCGAGGCGTCGAGGGCGGTGGTGGCGGTGCGCTCGTACTCGCGGAAGGTGCCGACGAGCTCGCTCGAGAGCGACAGTGCCGCGTCCGGGAGCAGCTCGCGGATCTGCTCGCCGAGCAGCCGCTCGTGCTCGGGGTAGGCGTAGGAGTGCAGCAGGCACACCGCGACCGCCTCGGGTCCCGTGCCCGCCAGCGCGACCGCGAGCTCGCGCGCGTGGGCCGGGTCGAGCTCCTCCAGCACGCCCTCGGGGGCGACCCGCTCGTGCACCCCCACCCGCAGCTCGGCGCCGACCAGCGGTGGGGGAGCCGCCTGGCAGAGCCTGTACAGGTGGGGGCGGTTCTGGCGCCCGAGCTCGATCACGTCCTCGAACCCAGCCGTCGCGAGCAGCGCGGTGCGGGCGGTGTTCCCCTCCAGTAGCGCGTTCGTGGCGACGGTCATCCCGTGCGCGAAGCGCTCCACCCGATCGGGCCCGGCGCCGGCGGCCCGTAGCACGAGGCGCACCGCCTCGAGCACGCCCTCCGACTGAGCGGAGGGCGTGGTGGGGACCTTCGCCGTATAGAGGCCGCGGCCCTCGGCGACGAGGACCGCGTCGGTGAAGGTACCCCCGACATCCACACCCAGTAGCACTGGGCGTGAGCGTACGTCAGGCAGCCAGCGGTTCGCGGTCCTCGGTGTCGGCCAGGTGCTGGTGCGACGGGCAGTAGCCGTTGTGGGGCAGCGGCGTGCGCTGGCAGGCCGAGCCTTTGCGGGTGGTGGCACGGCACTGCGGCGGAGCGCCGCCGACCGCGGCGTAGCACTCGGACGGGTTTTCGATCATGTACTGCTGGGCGAACGTGAGGTACCCGGTGACCACGTTCAGGACGTAGGCCTGGTCGGACATCGAGAAGTAGCTGCGGATGTCGCAGAACAGCGTCCTCGCCGGGTGGGCGAAGTAGTGCGGTTCCGTGGCGAGGCGCGTGATGACCGACTCGCAGGCGCTGAGGACCGCGGTCTGGCTGCGGCCCGGCGTCGAGGTTGTGGGCGGTTCGATGATCCGGGGAGACAGCTCCCTGTAGATCGCGCGACTGAATTGATACATGGTGTGTTTTGGACTCCTACCCTCTCGTCTCAACGAGATCCGTGGTTCAGGAGCACACCCGCCAGGTATTTGAGACTCCCGTGTAGCCAAAGACCTTTCACGCCCTGAAACACGGTCACGGGCGAAAAGGAGCGCTCAGTCCCACGTCTCCCAGCCGAGCTCCCCCGAGCCCTCCAGAATCACGTGGCGCCCATCCATCGCGGGAACCCGTTCGGGGTGGTCTGAGCGCAGGTGGGCGCCTCTGGACTCGGTCCGCTCCAGCGCACAGCGGGCGATGCTGCGCACGAGCGGGTGCTCGATCGCCAGCAGACCCTCCAGGCCCTCGGCGTCGCGCACGATCCCCGCTCCCCGCCACAGCGCCCGACGGATCTCGCGGTCGGCGGCGGGGAGGGCCGGCAGCTCCCGCAGGGCCTCGGCCTCGGCCGCCTCGGGGACGGGCGTCTGCGCCGCGGCCTTGGCGAGCGCCGAGTCGACCGCCCGGGCGGCGAACACGAAGCACTCGCTCAGCGAGTTGGAGGCCAGCCGGTTGGCCCCGTGCAGGCCCGTACAGGAGGCCTCACCGACCGCATACAGGCCCGGCACGCTCGAGCGCGCCTCCAGGTCGGCGACGATTCCTCCCATCATGTAGTGGGCCGCCGGCGCGACGGGCACGAGTTCGCGCGTGGGGTCCAAGCCGGCCTCGCGCAGGGCGCTGAAGACGTTCGGGAAGTGGCTCGGGTCGACCGCCCGCATGTCGAGGCCCACCGAGGCCTGTCCGGTCTCGCCGAGGCGCTCGGAGATCGCCCGCGAGACCTCGTCGCGGGGCGCCAGCTCGTCCACGAAGCGCTCTCCGGAGGCGTCGTGCAGCGTGGCCCCCTCACCGCGGATCGCCTCCGTCACGAGGAAGCCCTCCCGGCCGGGCAGCCCGATCACGGCGGTGGGGTGGAACTGCAGCATCTCGAGGTCAGCCAGCCGGGCCCCGGCGGCCTGCGCGAGCATCAGCCCCACCCCCTGGGATCCGGGCGGGTTTGTCGTGCGCTCCCACAGCGCCGCCGCGCCGCCGGTGGCGATCATCGTGGCCCCGGCCGCGATCAGATCTCCGTCGTCGCAGACCACCCCCAGGCAGCGACCGTCGCGGCACCACAAGGCACGGGCTCGCACTTCCTCGAGCACGTGCACGTGCGGATCCTCGGCCGCCAGCGCCGACAGCTGGCGTACCAGCCTGCGGCCGGTGGCGCTGCCTCCGGCGTGGACGACCCGGCGCACCGAGTGGCCTCCCTCGAGGCCGAGCGCAAGCTGACCGAAGCGGTCGGCGTCGAAGTGCACCCCGAGCCGCTCGAGGTCCCGCACCCGCGCCGGTGCTTCGTGGACCAGGATCTCGGCGGCCGAGCGCCGCACCAGCCCGCGCCCCGCCCGCTCGGTGTCCGCCAGGTGCAGCTCGAAGCTGTCGTCCGCGGCCAGCACTGCCGCAAGCCCTCCCTGGGCCCAGTAGCTGGCGGTGCGGGCCAGCGGCGTGGCGGACACGAGCACGACCCGGGCGCCCTCCCGCGCCGCGCAGAGCGCCGCGTACAGGCCGGCGGCCCCGGCGCCGACGACGGCCACCTCGGCTTGCTGGAAGCTGGCCGCGGGCCGGCTCATCGGCCGCAACCGTATCCGTCGCGGCTCAGCGGGCGGGGGACGTGGGTCCCGATGTGCCCGTGGCGGCGGCCCCGGGAGTGGTGGTCCCGCCGCGGGACCCTGTGGCGCCCGTGCCGGTGGCGCCGGTGCCGGTGGCGCCCGTGCCGGTGGCGCCCGTGCCGGGAGTCGTGGTGCCGGGTGTCGTCGTTCCCGGCGTGGTGGCGCCGGGGGTCGTGGTGCCGGGTGTGGTGGTGCCGGCCGCGGAGGGCGCCGTGATCACCGTCGTGGCGGCCGGCGGCGCGGGGCCGGGGCCGTGGGCGAGCTTCACGAGCGCGGCCGCGAGGACCCCGAGGAACAGTGCGGCGACCACGATCGCGACCGCCAGCGGGGCCTTCCAGTTCGGGGTCGCCGACAGGCGGGTGTGCGCCGCCGCGCCGCAGTAGAGACACCAGTCCTGGTCGGTCTGCAGCGGCGAGCCGCACAGCGGGCATGTCTCCGCGGGCGCGGGTCCGACGGGGCCCACCGAGCCCACCGGGAAGACCGAGGGCTCGGCTCCCGCCGGCGTGGGGGAGGCCGCAGCCGGCTGTGCGGGCCAGCTCACTGGCGCTGAGCGGGGGGGCGCACGATCGCCGTGGCTTCGTCGTCGTCGTCCTGTCCGACGTCCGTCGCCGCCGGCGCCGGCTTGTCCGTCGCTCGCGCGCCGCTCGCGGACGTGCCTCCCGAGGGAGTGCCTCCGGGGGGAGTGCCTCGGGGGGAGTGCCTCCGGGGGGAATGCCTCCCGGGGGTTTGCCTCCCGTCGACGGGGCGGCCGCGGGTGTGGCGGCTGCGG
This sequence comes from uncultured Solirubrobacteraceae bacterium, assembly GCA_963742395.1. Classification (GTDB taxonomy): domain Bacteria; phylum Actinomycetota; class Thermoleophilia; order Solirubrobacterales; family Solirubrobacteraceae; genus Palsa-744. The sequence goes on from CAVUME010000013.1 coordinate 185,322, forward strand.
GCATCGCCGCCGGGGAAGCGCCAGCCGGCCCCGCGGGACTCGGTGCGGGTGGCACGGGGGCGCCGAGCGTCCGCTGGAAGGCGCTCGGGGCGGGGGAAGACGGGGCGGCCTGTGCGGTCCCCGGCGGGGCGGCGCCGCTGCGGAGGTCCGCGGGCAGGTCCGCGTGGCGGTGCAGCGGCAGACCACAGTTGGGGCAGAAGCGGTCCTCGCTGGAATGGATCGCGGCGCAGCGTGCACAGGCGGTGATGCCCGCCTCGCTCAGCACAGTCAGGGGCTGGGGCTCGTGCAGCGTGGTCTCCAGCGCGCGCAGCTCGGTGTCGATGTGTCCCAGCGTGGTCAGCTTCGCCAGCACGAGCGCGTCGTTGCGCTGGCCGAAGCGATGCAGGTTGAAGACGAGACCTCCCAGGTCCCGGTAGGCGAGCTCGCGGGCCTTGCGCAGGAAGCGGATCCGGCGGCGTATCCGCCCCCGCGCGATGAAGCCGGGGCGGTCCTGCGGCCCGGCGGGTGAGGCGGGTTGCTGCTCCACTGCGACCGCCATGCTAACCCGCCGCCGTCAACGCCGTTGCACGAGGGCCTGCTCCCAGGCGGCGTGCACGCGTCCGGCCATCACCTCGCTCGAGTACGCGAGGGCGCGCGAGTGCCCCTCCACGCGCGGGTCATCGCTGCCCAGCGTGCTCGCCAGTGCCTCGCTCCAGCGCTGCAGCGAGAAGGGCTCACACAGCGCGCCGGCGACGCCCTCCAGCGCCTCGGCGTGGATCCCGACGGGCGTCGCGAGCACCGGCACGTCACATGCAAGCGCCTCCAGCACGGCCAGGCCGAAGCCCTCGCGATCGGAGGGGACGGCGACGGCGTCGGCGGCGTTGACCCACTGCGGCACCTCCTCGGGCGCCACGTGGCCGAGCGTGAGCAGTTGCACCCCCGCCGCGCGGGCGAGCGCGAGGGCGAGGTCGTAGCGCTTCTCCGGTCGTTCCGGGTCCGCCGGGAACAAGAGGTAGCGGCGATCGCGCTCGAGACCGAGGGCCTCCCGCGCCTGCGCCCGGGGGATCGGCCGGAAGCGGCCGGTGTCCACGCCGCAAGGGAGCACGAGCGCGCGCGAGCGGGTCCTGCGCCCGGGAAGCTCCTGCACGAGCGCCGCCGAGACCGCCCCGACGACATCCATCAGCTCGAGTACGGGCCTCGTCGCGAGGCGGCTGCGGGGGTGCGTCACATCGGTCCCGTGCAGCGTCACCGCCCGCACCCCGGCCGGCACGGCCAGCGCCGGCCAGGCGGTGAGCCCGAAGTGGGCGTGCACGACGTCGAAGCGGGCGGAGGCGGGACGGCGGGTGAGGGTGGACGGCGGCCCGTGGCGGCGACGCAGCTCGACGGCCGCCCCCACCAGCGCGCGGGGCCCGGGGCCGAACTCGTACAGCTCCACCTGGAGCCCGTCGATGCTCCGCAGCGCGGCCACCTGATCGCGGACGAAGCTCCCGCGGCCCGGGTTGGCGGCGTCCGGGCGCATGTTCGATATCACCAGGGCGCGCAAGCGAACCGCGACGCTAGCGCCTCTGGAATGATGGCGCCGGTGCCGGGGCAGACCACGCGCAGCTACGACCGCGACGCGGGGCAGATCCGCCCGACCGGGATCCAGCCCGACTTCATGCGCACCGCCACGGGGTCGGTGCTGATCGAGGTGGGGGAGACGCGTGTGATCTGCACCGCCTCCGCGCAGGCGGGCGTCCCCCGCTGGATGAACGGGCAGGGCCGGGGCTGGCTGACGGCGGAGTACGGGATGCTCCCGGCCTCGACCGGCGAACGCCGCCAGCGCGATGTCAGCCGCGGACGACCGGACGGCCGCACGGTCGAGATCCAGCGCCTGATCGGCCGCTCCCTACGGGGCGTGATCGACCTCGCGCTGCTCGGGGAACGCACGATCTACCTCGACTGCGACGTCCTGCAGGCGGACGGCGGCACCCGCTGCGCCTCGATCACCGGCGCCTACGTGGCGCTCGCGCTGGCCTGCTCGCGGCTGCAGCACGAAGAGCAGTTGGAGAGCTCGCCCCTGACCGGCTCGGTGGCGGCGATCTCGTGCGGCATGGTCGACGGCCGGGCGCTGCTGGACCTCGACTACTCCGAGGACTCAACCGCGGAGGTGGACGCGAACGTGGTGATGACCGGTGAGGGCGGGCTGGTGGAGGTCCAGGCCACGGCCGAGCGCACACCACTCTCCCGGGCCCACCTCGACGAGCTGCTGGCGCTGGCCGCCGACGGCATCGAGCAGCTGCGCGCGATCCAGGCCGAGGCGATCGGGTGAGCGAGCCGGGTGCCGGCCGCGAGCTGCTGCTGGCCACCCACAACGAGCACAAGCGGATCGAGTTCGAGCGCCTGCTGGCTGCCGGCGGCGCAGGTTCGATCGCGCTGAGGGCGCTCCCCGACGAGGTCGAGCTGCCGCCCGAGGACGCCGACAGCTTCGCCGGCAACGCGCTCGGCAAGGCCCTCGCCGCCGCCCGCCAGACGGGGACGGTTGCGATCGCCGACGACTCCGGCATCTGCGCCGAGGCGCTGGGAGGGGCGCCGGGGGTGCGCTCGGCGCGCTACGCGGGCCAGCATGCCAGCGACGAGGAGAACCTCCAGAAGCTCCTCGCGGAGGCTCCAGCGGGCAGCCGCCTGGAATACGTGTGCGTGATCGCCTACGTCGATCCCGCGCAGAGCCTGGAGCGGTGCTTCGAGGGTCGCTGCAGGGGGCGGCTCGCGACCGCACCGCGGGGCAGCGGTGGCTTCGGCTACGACCCCGCCTTCGAACCGGACGACGGCCCACCCGGCAGCACCATGGCCGAGCTCAGCGACGCCGCCAAGGACGCGATCAGCCACCGCGGCCGGGCCGCCAGGGAGCTGGCCTCCTGGCTGGCTGCCTAGAGCAGGTTGATGGCTGCTGCGAGCGCCACCGCGAGGCCCAGTCCCGCGTAGCCGGTGTAGCCGGAGATCAGCAGCAGCAGCGCCGTCAGGAGCGCCACGAAGACGGTGACGAGCCACGCGATCCGGTTGATGGCCATGAGCGCGCGATTGTCCCCGATCGGGCGGCGGGGCGCGGCTTGCGGGCAGGTGCCGTCCGTGAGCGCTGCTAGCTTCGGGCCGCTGTTTTTCTGCCCATTTCACCTGCTGTACGAACGAGGAGGGCCGAAGTGACGAAGTCCGAGTTGGTCGAACAGGTCGCCGATCGCGCCGAGCTGACACGCAGCGACGCCTCGAAGGCGGTTGACGCCATGCTTTCCACCGTCGAGGACGCCCTGCGGCGCGGCAGCGATGTGACCGTCTCGGGGTTCGGGAAGTTCCACGTCAGCCAGCGGGCCTCGCGTGCCGGGGTCAACCCGCGCACCGGCGAGCGCATCCAGATCGCCGCATCGAGGGTTCCGCGCTTCACCGCGGGCAGCGCTCTGAAGAGCGCTGTGAAGACCCGCTGACCCAGGTTCGTAGCTTCGGCGACACGCTCGCCGCGCGTGTCGCCGAGCGCGAGTCCCAGATCGTTCTGGGACTCGACCCGGACCCGCTCGATCTCTGGCCGGGTCTCCCGGCTGCAGGCGGGTCCTCCCCCGAGCGGGCTACAGCCGCAGCCGTCCGGGAGCAGTGCCTGGCGCTGCTGGCGGCCGCCGGGCCGGCGTGCGTGGCGGTCAAGTTCCAGCTCGCCCGCTTCGAGGTGCTGGGGGCGCCCGGGCGCGAGCTGCTGGGGGAGCTGGTGGCGGTGGCACGTGAGCAGGGCCTGCTGGTGATCGCGGATGGCAAGCGGGGGGACATCGACGTCACCGCCGCGGCCTATGCCGCCTCTCTCTACGGCGGCCTGCAGACGCCCGCCGGGGCGCTCGAGGGCCTCGGCGCCGACCTCGCGACCGTCAACCCCCTGATGGGCCTGGACGCCGTGGAGCCATTCCTGACAGCCGCACGCGCTGCGGGCGCCGGGGTGCTCCTGCTGGTGCGCACGTCCAACCCCGGGGCCCGCGACGTCGAGGACCTCGAGCTGGCCGGCGGCAGGCCCCTGTGGGAGCGCCTGGCCGAGATCGTGCAACAGCTCGGCGCCGCCGGGGTCGGCAGCAGCGGGCTCAGCGACGTGGGCGCCGTGATCGGCGCCAGCCAGCCCGGCCATCTGCCCCGCGCTCGCGAGCTGATGGCCGCGGCGCCCTTCCTGCTGCCCGGGGTCGGCGCCCAGGGCGGGGAGGTGTCGTCGCTCGCGGCCGCCTTCGCGCCCGGACGCGCGGGTGGCCTGGTGAGCGCCTCGCGCAGCATCGCGAACGCCCACCGCGAGCGCGGGGGTGAGCCGGCGGATGCCGCCCGGGCCGCCGCCGAGAGCCTGCGCGAGCAGGCGTGGGCGCTCTCGGAAAAGAGCTGAGGAGAGCCCAGCCGGTTCGCTAGCCTGTTGTCGCGCGCCCGTAGGACAGAGCGAATGGGCTCTCGCGCAAAGCGGGTAGCGACCAAAGATGATCATCACCGTCACGCTCAACGCGGCGATCGACAAGTCACTGGCGGTGCCGAACTTCAGACCGGGGCGGCGCCATCGGACCGTGGAACAACGCACCGCCGCCGGCGGCAAGGGCGTCAACATCGCCCGCACGCTGAAGGCCCTCGGCCAGCCGGTGATCGCGACCGGCTTCGCCGGCGGCGCGACCGGGACCCACATCGTCGAGCAGCTGACCGAGGAGTCGATCCTCAACGACTTCGTCCGCATCCGCGACGAGTCGCGCACCAACACCTCGGTGCTCGATCCCACCTCCGGGCAGCAGACCGAGATCAACGAACGCGGCCCCGAGGTGTCCGAGAGCGAGGTGGAACTGTTCAAGGACAAGCTCGTGTACCTCGCCCGGGGTGCGGCGATCGTGGTGTTCGCCGGATCGCTGCCCAGGGGGGTCGAGCCCGACCTGTACGCGACGCTCCTGAGGGAGCTGGAACGCCTCGACGTGATCACCGTCGTCGACACCGACGGCGAACCCCTGCGCCAGGCGATCAGAGCCGAACCCGACCTCGTGTCCCCGAACGTGCTCGAGGGCGAGGAGCTCGTCGGGCACGAGTTCGCCAGCGAGGAGGAGCGCGACCAGGCGGTCGCGGAGATATCCGCGCTGGGCGCGCGGGAGGCGATCATGACGCTCCCCGACGGGTGTGTGGCACAGCTGCTCATCGACGGCCAGCGGCTGATCAAGCGCGCTCGCCTGGAGCCGCGCGAGGCGGTCGGCAAGATCGGCTCCGGCGACGCCTTCCTGGCCGGCTATCTGGCCGCTCGCTACGAGGGGCGCAACCCCGATCAGTGCCTGCGTCTCGGGGTCGCCTGCGGGGCGGAGTCCACCGCCCGCCTGGGCACGGGCATGATCGACCCGCGCGAGGCCCGCCGCATGATGGGCGACGTCGAGCTGTCCCTGATCGAGCTCCCGGCCGAGGTCTCCTGAGCCACCCGCCGCCGGCGGCGGCGTAGGCGCGGCGTCAGCCGCCGGCCACGTCGCGGCGCAGGAACACCAGGTAGGCGGCCACCAGCGACGGGACCGCGTACAGGGCGCACACCCAGATCGAGTGCGTGATCGGAGCCCAGTCGGTGGGCGTCCGCAGCAGCCCCTGCCAGGCCTCGAACTGCTGGGTGAGCAGGTATGGCTGCGCCCCTTCCAGGCCGGGGATCCCGGAGATGATGTCCAGCAGGATCACGCTCCCGATCGTGGCCACGACCGCGGCCGCGCTGTTACGGGTGACCACCGAGAGCATCACCCCGATGCTCACCACGGCCGCCAGTGGGATCAGGTACAGGGCGTTGGATGCTGCGATCAGCGCGAGCGCTTCCCCGGCCGAGACGACCGTGCCGGACAGGCTCACGACGTGGTGGAAGCCGAACGAGATGATCCCCGCGACGGTCGCCACGGTGGCCGACAGGAACACCGCCACGACACCGTAGGTGAACGCCGCCAGCGCCTTGGCCGCCAGCACCTGGCCGCGGTCCACCGAGCGCGTGAGGATCGTCTTCAGGGTTCCGTTGCCGTCCTCGTTGGCGACGACGTCGCCGGCCACCAGCGAGGCCACCAGCGGCAGCATGAACACCGACAGGAAGGTCAGCATCAGCACGGGGGTGGCGAGCCCGGACTGGGTGATCTGGGCCTCGAAGATGCTCTGTCCGCCGCGGTCGTGGTGCTGGTGGACGTTCTGGAAGATGACGAAGAACAGGGGCAGGATCACGATCAGCCCGAGGCCCAGGTAGGTCCGCTTCTGGGAGATCAGCTTGCGCAGCTCCCAGCGATAGACCGTCAGCGTCGAAGGGTGGTGCGTGCGGCTCCGAGCCGGGGCGGCCACGGCTCCCGCGCCCGCGGCTGTCGCGCTCACGAGGCCTCCCCGCCGGGGTGTGTGGAGCCATGGTCGGCCACCGCGCCGGCGGGCACGGCGTTGCCGTTGACGGCGCCGCGCTCGCCCGGGCCGTCCTCGGAGGCGCCCTCGGTGAGGCGGAAGAAGAGGTCCTCGAGGCTCGCCAGCTGGGGCGTCAGGGCGAGGATCGCGATGCCGGCGCGCCCGAGCGCGAGCGACACCTCGCCCACGTCGTGCTCCTGGGCCTGGAACTCGAGCCCCCCGGACGCGCTCGCCGCCTGGCCGACCCCCGGCTGGGAGCGCAGCAGCGTGAGCGCCCGCTCGTCGTCGGCGGTGCGCAGCGTGTAGCGGGTCCCGCCCTGGCGGCGGAGGTCGGCCAGGGCCCCCTCGTAGACCACCCGGCCGCGATCCACGATCGCCACGCGGTCGCAGAGTTCCTGGACCTCGGGCAGCTGATGGGAGGAGAGCAGCACGGTCATGCCGCCGTCGGCCAGGCGCCGGATCAGGGAGCGCATGTCGCGCATCCCGGCCGGGTCCAGCCCGGTGGCGGGCTCGTCGAGGAGCAGCAGCCGGGGCCGGCGCAGGAGCGCCGCCGCGATCCCCAGGCGCTGGCGCATCCCGTGTGAGTAGCCGCCCACCTTGTGGCGGGCCCGCGGGGTCAGCTCGACGGTCTCGAGGACCTCCCCGATCCGCCCGGCGGCGCCGTCGCCGTCGAGCGCCGCGAGCAGTTCCAGGTTCTTCTGTGCGGTCAGGTAGGGGTAGAAGCGGGGTGCCTCCACGAAGCCCGCCACGCCCTCCAGGGCCCGCGCCCCTTGGCGCATGGGGTCGCGCCCGAACAGCTCCACCGCGCCCCCACTCGGGGTGATCAGGCCCAGCGCCATTCGCAGGGTGGTGGTCTTCCCGGCCCCGTTGGGACCGAGGAACCCGTACACGTCGCCACTGCGGACGTTGAGGTCGATGTGGTCGACGGCGAGTATTTCCCCGTAGCGCTTGACCAGCCCTCTGGCCCTGACGGGCTGGGGCTCGAGTGGCTCGCTAGAGGCCACGCGCGACGGCTTCGAGCTGCGCGGGGGAGACCGAGCCGGCGAGCAGGTAGCGCACCCCGGAGCGCTCGAAGCTGAGCAGTGTCCCGAGCTCGGTGCGCAGCTCGTTGGCCTTCGTTCCGTTGATGTTGACCTGGGGCAGGCCTTCGAGGCCGGCGCTCTTGCCGCTTCCCTTGGAACGGCTCCGGAGCACCACGATCGCCCCCGGCCCGTGGCCGTAGGTGGTCACCTTCGGGCGGGCGCCCTTGCGCTGGACTTCGCGCGTGCCGACGCCCTGTCCGGAGGGGCCGGTCCTAACAGAGTGCTTGCTGGTGGCTCCGTGGTCTTCGAGCTTGACTTCTTCGATCTTCACGTTGGACGGCGGGGTGATCGAGAAGACCGAGTCGGGCACCGGGCCATAGGAGATTTCGGTGGCCGCCAGTTCGAGCACCGGCGAGGAGTCGGCGGTGGAGTAGAGGGCCGTCCTCAGGGGGGTGCCGTTGTCGGCGTTGAAGGACAGCTCCGCGCCGGCGAACAGGCTCCCGGCTTCGTTGGGCCCGACCCGCACCGTGTAGGCCGGCTGACCGGCCACGTCGCTCGGCTCGGCGCCCGACACGGACGCGTGCTTCTGCAGGTTGGAGATCGCTTCTTCGATTTCCTTGACGGACGGGACTTCGTGGTGGTCGGAGCCGGTGCTCGAGCCGGAGCCCGAGGAGCCTTCGCCGGATTCGCCCTGCGGCGGGGTGTAGCGGTAGAGCGTGTTGGTGGCCGCGTCGTAGACCTCCAGCGTGTGGCCGTCGTAGATCACCTGCGTGTCACCGCCCTGGTCCTGGAGCTCGAGGCGGAAGCGCCCGTCCTTGGAGGCCCACAGGCGCCCCGAGCCGCCCGTGAACAGGGGGCTGGAAGTGATCGACGAGCCGCCGCCGCCGCCACCACCACCCGCGTTCGCGAGGCCGGCGCCTTCGAGCAGCTGGTTCGTCAGCTGGATGTTGGCCGAGACGCCTTCCGGCGCCGGGGCCGCCAGGCCGTCGTGGATGGCCTGGGCCAGCGGCTTGGGTTCGGGCCTCGGACCGGCCCCGAGGGCCGAAGCCAGCGCCGTCGCGCCGATGCCCACGACCACGACGATGCCGCACAGCAGGAGCAGACGGTTGAGGGGGATGCGGCGAAGGAAGTTCAACGTGCGCCTTTGCCTCGGCAGGGTGATCCGGACATCACGATAGCCACCCTCCATAAGGGGCGATAAAGCTAAGAAGGCGCTCATCGAAGCCCCAGAACGGCCGCCGCCCAGGCCGACGAGGGGCCCTCGGGAGGCCGACGTGGGGCTTCACGGAGGGGGAGCCGATATGTTCTTGCCCGCAAATGGTCTACGTGGTCGTCCTCGTGTGGCTGATCCTCGGCCTGGCCGTGTTCTTCGTGGCGATGCGCCGCGGGCCCGGACGCGCCGCCGAGGAGGGTGCGCGCGGCGAATCGAAGGCCGGGCGGCGCTTGACGATCCTCGGGGTCGTGGTGCTGATCGCCTTCGGCCTGGTGGTGCCCACGCTCGTGCTGGCCCACAACGGCAACCACAAGGCCAGCGAAGCCCCCGGCGGGGTGACGTTGACGGCGGCCCAGACCAAGGGCCGGGAACTGTTCGCCCACTCGTGCGTGTACTGCCACTCGCTGGCGGCGGTGCGCTCCTACGCCCGCACCGGCCCCGACCTCGACGTCCGCGTCGGCGACGACATCTCCACCAACGCGGGTCGCCGGGCACTGGTGCTGAGCGCGATCCTCGAAGGACGGGCGCGCGGCAACGGGCAGATGCCGGCGCTGCTCTACCAGGGCAAGGAAGCCGAAGACGTGGCCGCTTTCGTGGCCGCCGTCGCCGGCCACTGAAGCCCGGCGGGCGCACCCGTTTGGCCACACGTCGATAGCGGGCCCCGCGGGGCTCGGCTATAAGTCGGGGACCAGTGGCCGAGGAGCATCCCAAGACCCCCGAGGACGTGAAGGCGATCGTTGCCGAGCGCAACATCCGCTTCATCCGCTTCTGGTTCACCGACATCCTCGGCCAGCTGAAGTCGTTCTCGATCAACGCGGCCGAACTCGACGACGCCTTCGAAGCGGGGATGGGCTTCGACGGCTCCTCGATCACCGGCTTCAACGCGATCGAGGAGTCGGACATGATCGCGATGCCCGACCCCGAGACCTTCGCCGTGCTGCCCTGGCGCCCCGAGGAGCAGGGCGTGGGGCGCATGTTCTGCGACGTCATCACGCCCGAGCGGACCCCGTATGAGGGAGATCCACGGCACGTTCTGCGGCGCGCGCTCGAGCGGGCCCGGGGCATGGGCTTCGACACCTTCAACGTGGGGCCCGAGCTGGAGTACTTCCTGTTCCGCGACTCCCGCTCGACCGAGGTCCTCGATCACGGCGGCTACTTCGACCTCACCACGCTGGACGCAGGCTCGGACGTGCGCCGCGAGACGGTGCTGGCGCTGGAGCAGCTGGGCATCCACGTGGAGTACACCCACCACGAGGTGGGCCCGTCCCAGCACGAGATCGACATGCGCTACGCGGACGCGATGAAGATGGCCGACGACTGCATGACCCACCGCATCACGGTCAAGGAGATCGCCATGAAGTACGGCTGGCACGCCACCTTCATGCCGAAGCCGCTGTTCGGCGAGAACGGCTCGGGGATGCACACCCACCAGTCGCTCTTCCGCGGCGAGAACAACGCCTTCTATGACCCCGACGACCAGTACTTCCTGTCGGACGTCGGCAAGGCCTTCATCGCGGGCCAGCTCAAGCACGCGCGCGAGATCTGCTCGATCTTCGCCCAGTGGGTCAACTCCTACAAGCGCCTGGTACCCGGCTTCGAGGCGCCCGTCTACGTGGCCTGGTCTCGCCGCAACCGCTCCGCCCTGGTGCGGGTGCCGCTGTATCACCCGGGCCGCGAGCGGGCCACCAGGATGGAGCTGCGCTGCCCGGACCCGGCCTGCAACCCCTACCTCACCTTCGCGGTGCTGCTGCAGGCGGGGCTGGAGGGGATCGAGAAGGGCTACGAGCTGCCCGAGCCGATGGAGAAGAACCTCTACCACCTCTCCAGCGAGGAGCGCAGGCGCCTGGGCGTCGAGCAGCTGCCGGAGAGCCTCGGCGAGGCGATCGAGCTGACGGCGGAGTCCGAGCTGGTGCTGCGCACCCTCGGCGAGCACATGTTCAACCGCTACGTCGAGATCAAGCGCCAGGAGTGGGACGACTACCGCGTCCAGGTCACCAGCTGGGAGCTGGACCGCTACCTGTCGATCCTCTGAGCTCAGGCTGCGCCCGGGACCGGGCAGGCGATCGGGCGCATCGGCGCAAAGTGCCAGTGCAGGCCCTGAAGCAGGTGCCCGAAGGCGCTCGGGTAGCGCCCGGCCATCTCGGCGCGCGCTTCCAGCACCGACAGGGCGTGCTGCTCGTAGGCCGGCTCGCCGCTGAGCTGATACAGGCGCAGCAGCCCCAGCGCGGCGCTCGAGGCGCCCGCCGGGATCGGGGAGTCCTCGAGGTCCTTGCGGCGCACGATCAGGGCTTCCCCGTCGGCGGCGGTCGAGAAGAAGCCCCCGTCGCGGGGGTCGGCGAAGCGCTCGATGAGCGTGTCCGCCAGCGCCCTGGCGCGCAGGAAGAAGCGCTCCTCGCAGCTGGTTTCGAACAGCACCAGTAGGGCCTCGAGCAGGAAGGCGTGGTCCTCGAGGTAGGCGTCGATCCTGGCGGTCCCCTGGTTGAAGCTCCTCAGCAGGCGCCCCTCGGGGCTGCGCATGCGCTGCTCGATGAACTCCGCACAGGCGATCGCGGCGTCCATGTAGCGGGGCTCGGGCAGGGCGGCTCCCGCCTCCGCGAGGGCGCTCACCATCAGCGCGTTCCAGCTCGTCAGGCGCTTGTCGTCCAGGCCCGGGCGCACGCGCAGATCGCGCGCCGCAGCCAGGCGCGAACGGATGCTCTCACGCAGCTCCGGGGCGGGGCTGAGGCCGCGGTCCTGGAGCACGTTCAGTCCCGGCTCCGGGTGGTGGGGGTCGAGGAAGTTGCCCTCCTCATCGACCCCCAGCCAGGCGCTGGCGGCCGCCGCGTCCTGATCTCCCAGGATGTCCTTCAGCTGCTGCTCGCGCCACACGTAGAAGCGGCCCTCGACGCCCTCGGAGTCGGCGTCCAGGGCGCTGTAGAAGCCCCCCTCCGGTCCCCGCATCTCGCGTAGCGCCCAGTCCAGCGTGTCCACGCACACCGCCCGCAGCTGCTCCTCCCCGGTGAGCTGCCAGGCGTGCAGGTAGACGCGCGCCAGCAGGGCGTTGTCGTAGAGCATCTTCTCGAAGTGGGGAACGGTCCAGGTGGCGTCCACGCTGTAGCGGTGAAAGCCCCCGCCGAGCTGGTCGTGGATCCCGCCGCTGGCCATCGCCCCCAGCGTCTCGAGTGTGATCGCACGCGCCCCCCGCAGCAGCAGGAACTCCAGCAGCGAGGCCTGGGGGAACTTCGGTGCGCCGCCGAAGCCGCCGTGCTCGGCGTCGAAGCTCTCACCGGCCCGCGTGACCGCGGCTTCGAGCACGCTCTCCTCCAGCGGCTCGTGGGCGCGGGCGTGGCCGGCGATGCTGCCGAGGTGCTCGCGCAGCCGCTCGCCTCCCTCCTGCAGTTGCCCGCGGTCCTCCCGCCAGGCCTGGGCGATGGCCCTCAGCACATCCCGCCAGGCGGGCATCCCGGTGCGGGGCTCGGGCGGGAAGTAGGTCCCTCCGTAGAACGGCAGCTGCTCGGGCGTGAGGAACACGTTCAGCGGCCAGCCTCCGTGTCCGCTCATGCTCTGCAGGGCCTCCATGTAGAGGGCGTCCACATCCGGACGCTCCTCGCGGTCGACCTTCACGCACACGAAGTCGGCGTTCATCAGCTCCGCCGTGGCGGGGTCCTCGAAGGACTCCCGCTCCATCACGTGGCACCAGTGGCAGGAGGAGTAGCCGATCGAGACGATCACGGGCCGGTCGAGCTCGCGCGCCCGCGTGAACGCCTCCGGGCCCCACGGCAGCCAGTCGACCGGGTTCTCCGCGTGCTGGCGCAGGTAGGGGGAGCTCTCGCTGGCTAGGGCGTTGGCCACCACCTACCCCTGACCTGTTCGGCCGTCGGCCATTCGCCGCCGCCCACGCTCGACAGCCGCACGCTGGCCAAAGACAGGTGGAAGCTGTGCCCGCCGAGCGTGCCGCTGGCCCGCTTGAGGTTGTCGCTGAGGCGCACGCTGCCACCCGAGGCCTGCGAGCCGCTCACGCGCAGGACGGCAGGCGCCACCCCCGCCCCGCTCACGGCCAGGCGCCCGGAGAGGTCCACGCCGGGCACGAAGGAGAAGCCGTGCAGCACCACCGCTCCGCTGGCGAGCGTCGCGTAGCCGCCCCGCAGCCCCCCGAAGCTCGCGCCGCTCGGCAGAGCGGTATCGGCCTGCAGGGTGGCCCCGACGACCTGGCGGCTGAGATCGACGATCGCGTCGAGCGCGGCCACGAGCGTGCGTCCGGGACGGCCGGAGAGCGCGTGCGGGGCCCGCACCCGGCTAAGGCGGGTGGGGTCCAGGGGAGTGGGCGTGAAGGGGTTGTTGGCGGAGGCGCAGGCTTTGACGGCCTGTCCGGAGAAGAAGGCGGAGACGGCGCCGGTGGCGCATTCGCTGAGGTCGCTGCCGAGCACCGAGTGTCCGGTGAAGGGCACCACCTCGACCACGGCGTCCGGTATCTCGGCCGCCACCTGGCGCGCGTTGGAGGTGGGGGTGCGCAGGTCCTGGGTGCCAGAGAGGATCAGCGTGGGGATATCCGGCAGCGCACCTTCGGTTGGGGGTACGGGCGAGGCGTCGGGCCACGCCGCGCACGCTTCCAGCAGGCTCGAGGAGTAGGCCGTGGTCGCGTCGAAGGGGTAGAAGATGCTGCCGGGCTGGGCCTCCAGGAAGGCGTGGGCTTCGGCCAGCCGGGTGGCCGCGGGGGCGCTGCGCGACCACGGGAACGGGCTCTCTTCGCAGGTGGTGGTGGCGAACAGCGGTTCGTCGACGTTGTCGGTGCTTTCGACCTGCCGTTCTTTCGGCAGGGTCGGGATCAGGCCCTCGGAGAGGACGTGCAGGCGCAGCAGCGGATCGGGGTCCCCGTTCAGCGCCGAACGCACGGCTGCCGGCAGCAGAGCGCGCAGGGCGGGGTTGACGTCACCGGCCTCGATCGTGCGCAGCAGCCCCGTCTCGTCGATCCTGGACGGGTGGCGGTGACCTTTGCCGTCGTACACCGAGCCGCCGATCGCACGGCGGCGCAGGCGGGCGTTGAGCGCGGCCAGGTCGGCGACCGGATCTCCGGTGATACCGGCACAAGCGTGGTTGGCACACAGTTCTCGCACTACACCGGGCAGCGCGCGGAAGCTCGGGATCGCGAATGGTTCGGGCCCGTCCACCGGGACGACGGAGTCGAGCAGCAGCGATTCCACGTTCTGGGGGTACTGCTGGGCGTACTCGAGGGCCACCTTGGTGCCGTAGGAGGTGCCGTACAGGACGAGCTTTTCGTAGCCCCCGGCGACCCGCAGGGCCTCGATGTCGCGGACGCTTTCCTCGCTGGTGAAACCCGCCCGCGCGGGGCCGATCTCGAGCGCACACTGTTCGAACAGGTGCGATATCGACCCGCCACTGAAGCGTTCCACCGCCTGGCAGGCGAGTGGGCTGGAGCCGCCGGTGCCGCGCTGGTCGAAGACGAGCAGGTCGCGGTTCTTGAGCGCCGGGGCGATCCCTTCGGCCATGAATTCGGCCAGCGGCACCGCCGCCTGTCCCGGCCCGCCGGCGAGCCCCACGACGGCGCTCCTGCTCGGCTGCGGGCCCGCCAGCTTGCGCCTGACGCTGAGCGCGATCGAGCCGGGGACGTTGCCGGTCCGGGCCAGGGGCACCGGCAGCGAGGCGCACGAGAAGGCAACCGTGTCGGGGCACGGTGTGAAGGTGATCGAGGCCGCTGTCGCGGGCTGGGCCGCGAGCAGGGCCGCCACCAGCGCGAGCAGGGCCGCCACGAGAGCGCATAGGAGCCCGGCCGGCATCGTCATGATGGCGCGGCTGCGCATCGCGGACGACGATAGCGATCCGCAGCGCGGCCCGATCCAGCTTGCTCGCGGACCACTCGCCCGCTCCCCGAACGGCCGCTCGGGCTGCGGTAGTGTGCCCTGCCTCGATGGTGCCCAGCGAGCGTCAGACCCTCGATGCCCCCGGTGCTCCCGCCGCCATCGGCCCCTACAGCCACGCCGTGCGTGCCGGGGGACTGCTGTGGTGCTCCGGACAGATACCTCTGGACCCGCAGTCGGGCGAGATCACGGGCTCGAGCGCGGCCGAGCAGGCCGAGCGCTGCCTGCAGAACCTGCAGGCTGTCTGCGAGGCGGCCGGCACGACGCTCTCGAGCGCGGTGAAGATGACCGTCTACATGACCGACCTCGGGGCCTTCGCCGAGGTCAACGAGGTGTACGGCCGCTTCTTCGCGTCCGATCCCCCGGCGCGGGTGGCGATCGGCGTGGCCGCCCTGCCGCGCGGCGCCCAGGTCGAGATCGACGCGGTGGTGGCGCTGTAGATACGCCGCAGGGCTGCGCGCTAGCTGTCCCCGCGCAGCTCTGCGCGCTTGATCTTGCCGCTGGACGTCTTCGGCAGCTCGGCGGCGAACTCGACGATGCGGGGGTACTTGTAGGGGGCGGTCTGGAGCTTGACGTGGTCCTGTAGCTCGCGCACGAGCTCGGGGCCGGGCTGCGGGGCTCCGTCGCGCAGCACCACCACGGCTCGCACCACCGAGCCTCGCTCCTCGTCGGGGGCCGCCACGGCAGCGGCCTCGGCCACGGCCGGGTGGGCGACGAGTGCGGACTCGACCTCGAAGGGCCCGATCCGATACCCCGCGGAGACGATCACGTCGTCGGTCCGGCCTTCGAAGTACAGCCAGCCGTCCTCGTCGCGGCGGACGCGATCGCCGGTGTACCAGCGGGCGCCCTCGACGCCGCCCTGCACGCTCCAGCCCGCGGCGCCCCCGTCGGCTGAGGGCTCGCGGCGCACCTGCTCGCCGAGGTAGCCGAGGAAGAAGGTCGGGTCGCTGGAGGGCTCCAGCACCAGCTCGCCGTCCTCGATGTCGAGCTCCACCCCGGGCAGGGCACGCCCCATCGACCCCGGCCGCACGCGGTCCCCGGGCAGGGCACCGGTCAGCTGGCCGGTCTCGGTCTGGCCGTAGCCGTCGCGGATCTGCAGTCGGGTGGCCTCCTCCCAGGCCCGCAGCACCTCCGGGTTCAGGGCCTCGCCGGCGGCCACCATGCCGTGCAGGTCCTCCAGCGCCCGGGGGGTGGCGCGCTTGGCGATCACGCGGTACTCGGTGGGCGCCATACAGAGCACGTTCACGTGCTCGCGCTCGAGCAGCTCGAGCCGCTCGTGGGGGTCGAAGCGGGCGTCGTGCAGGAGGGCGGCCGCACCCGCCAGCCAGGGGGCCATGAACACGTTGCGGGCCGACTTCGACCAGCCGCTGGCGGCGGTGCACCACACCAGCTCGCCGGGCGCGGGCGCCAGCCAGCTGCCCGCCTGCAGGCGCTGGCCGAGGAGGTAGCGCTGGGCGTGGACGACCGCCTTGGGCTCGCCCGCCGTGCCGCTGGTGAACGTGATCAGGGCCGGCTCTCCGGGCTGCAGCTCGGCGGCCGGCGCGATCTCCCCCGCGAACAGGCTCTCGTCGGGGATCAGCAGCACCGGCGCCTCGGGAGCGGCCAGCTCGAGCTCTGCGCGGTTGCGCTCGTCGGCGACGATCAGCGATGGCCGGGCCACATCGATCCGCAGACGCAGATCCTTGGCCCGCAGCTGCTCGGTGCAGGGCAGCACCACGGCCCCGGTGCGAAAGCAGGCGAGCATCGCCAGGACCCACTCGGGACGGTTGCCGATCAGCGTCATCACCACGTCCCCGCGGCCGGCGCCGTGGCGGGCGAAGGTGCCGGCCAGCCTGGCCGCCCGCTCGGAGAGCTCGCCGAAGCGCCACTCGCGCCGGGAGCCCTCACGGGAGAGCTCCACCAGCGCGCGGGCATCCGCGGGGGCGCCGTCGAGGATCTCGCGCGTGAAGTTCACGCCGGTATTCTCTTCACAACCAGCAGCCCGCGACCCCCGGAGTCAAGAGAACGTATGGCCGTAGCCGCCGATGAGAACACCGAGATGACCGACGAGCAGCGCGCGATCACCGAGATGGTGCACCAGTTCGCCGACGAGCAGATCATCCCCAACGCCGAGCACTACGACCACGAGGACAGCTTCCCCGAGCCGATCGTCGAGCAGATGAAGGAGCTCGGCCTGTTCGGGGTCACGATCCCCGAGGAGTACGGCGGCATGGGGCTCGACCTGACGACCTACGCGATGATCGTCGAGGAGCTCTCCCGCGGCTGGATCTCGATTTCGGGCGTGATCAACACCCACTTCATCGGCTCCTACCTGCTGATGAAGTTCGGCACCGAGGAGCAGCGCCAGAAGTACCTCCCGAAGATGGCCACCGGCGAGATACGGGCGGCCTTCTCCCTGTCCGAGCCCGAGCTCGGCTCCGATGTGCAGGCCATCAAAACCTCCGCCCGCAAGCTCGACGACGGCAACTACGAGATCAACGGGCAGAAGATGTGGGTCACCAACGGCCTGCTCTCGACGCTCGTGTTCGTGCTCGTCAAGACCGATCCCAACGCCGACCCGCGCCACCGGGGCATGACCTGCTTCATCGCCGAAAAAGAGCCGGGTGTGGGGGAGAACACGGGGGCCTTCGCGGGACTGACCGTACCCCCCAAGATCAAGAAGCTCGGCTACAAGGGCGTCGAGTCCACCGAGCTCGTGTTCGACGGCTACAAGTGCCCGGCCGAGAACATCCTGGGCGGCGAGGAGGCGGGCCTCAACAAGGGCTTCGCGCAGATGATGGACGCGCTCGAGGTCGGCCGCGTGAACGTCGCCGCCCGCGGCGTCGGGATCGCCCAGCGCGCGCTGGAGCTGGCGCTGCGTTACTCACAGGAGCGCAAGGCCTTCGGCAAGCCGATCGCCGAGCACCAGGCGATCGAGTTCAAGCTCGCCGACATGGGCACCCAGGTCGAGGCGGCGCGGCTGCTGACGATGCGTGCCGCCCGCCTGAAGGACGCCGGCGCGCGCTCGGACCTGGAGGCCGGGATGGCGAAGCTGTTCGCCTCCGAGGCGGGGCGCTTCTGCGTGGAGGAGTCGCTGCGCATCCACGGCGGCTACGGCTACTCGAAGGAGTACGAGATCGAGCGCCTGTACCGCGACGCGCCGCTGCTGCTGATCGGCGAGGGAACCTCCGAGATCCAGCGCATGGTGATCGGCCGCAAGCTCCTACAACGGCACAAGATCTAGGAGCCCCGACGCTCACCGGCACGGGCATCTGCAGCTGGGAGGACCGCCGTGTCCGATGACGCCCGCGTGCTGATCGAGCAGGCCGCCAGGCGCTTCCTGGAGGAAGTCCCGGCGCTCGAGCCGATCAAGCTGGTCGTCGGGGTGGAGTTGCGCGGGCGGGGCGACACGCAGCAGTTCCGCCTCGAGATGCCCGGGGTGAAGGTCACCAAGGACGTCGCCGCTGACGCGCGCGTGCGCGTGGAAATGCGCCGTGAGTTCTTCAACGTGATGGCCAAGGAAGGGAAGGTGCCCGACTGGGTCGAGGCCTTCACCTACGGCCAGGCCAAGGCGTCCGGCCCGGAGCAGTTCCTGAAGCTGATCACCAACGTGGTCGAGCGCCAGCAGGAGCGCGAACGCACACCCAAGGCGCGCAAGCACGCCTGACGAGGCGCGCCGCCGACCGCCTCGGTCCGCCCGTCGTCGCTCCTAGACCCCGGTCCGGAGCTCCAGTGCTATCCGCCCCCTCGAGCGTCAAGAAACGCCGCCCGCGGCGCCGCGCCTAGTGGTAGGCCGTCAGCTGCTCGGCCAGGAACGCGAGCGACCCGAGCAGGAACAGGCACATCACGATGAGTGAAAAGTTCTCGTTCATGGCCTCGGACGGGACTCCGACAACACCTTCCCCTGCGGGGAAGTCTAGGCCAGGACGGCCTCGTTGTCATACAGCTTGAGCACGCGCACGGCTCCCTCGGGGGCGGCGTCCAGGCAAAGCCGGCAGAGCACGCACTCATCCAGGCTCTCCTGCACGATCTCGAGCTTGCCACCGTCGGCCTGCGCGAAGATGTCGACCGGGCAGGCTTCGGCGAGGGCGTGTGCCAGTTTTTCGTCGGCGACAGCCTCGTCGCTGACCTCGACGGCGATGAAGGTGCCGTCCCGTCTCATCGCGTCCCCGCCGCCCCGTTGCCCGCGGATGCCCGCTCGGCGATACGCGAGCCGATCATCTCCGGGATGTCCTCGATCCGCTCTGCAACCTGGATGCCCGCGTGGGCCAGGCGGGCGATCTTCTCCGAGGCGGTGTCCTCCTTGCCTTCCACGATCGTGCCCGCGTGGCCGAAGCTCATCCCCGGCATCTCGTCCATGAAGCGCCCGGCCATGAAGGCCACGATCGGCAGGCGCTCGGACTCCTCGCGCGCGAGCGTCCAGGCCGCCAGCTCGGCCTCCATCCGCCCTCCGGGCTCGGTGTAGATGACGATCCCCTTGGTCTGGGGGTCGGCGGCGAACAGCGGCATCAGCTCCGCGTAGGTCGAGCCGATGATGGCGTCGCCGCCGATCGACACGGCCGCCGACTGGCCGAGACCGGCCGCCGAAAGGGTCGAGGACATCTCCGTGGTCATGCCGCCCGAGCGCGAGATCACGCCGATCGGCCCCGGCGTGTACGCCTGGGCCGCGTTCTTGGCTGGGCCGCCGATGCCGCCCATCTTGATCACGTCGGGGACGATGATCCCGAGGCAGTTGGGCCCGATGATCCGCGCCCCGCGAAGGCCGGCGAGCTCGACCATCCCCGCCACGTCGCGTCGCGGGATCCGCTCGGTCACGATCACGATCAGCTTGATGCCGTTCTCGAGCGCCTCGAAGACGGCGTCGCGGGTGAAGGCGGGGGGGACGGTCACGACCGACCCGTCGATCGGAGACCCGTGGTGCTCGACCGCCTGGGCCACGGTGTCGAACACCGGCACGCCGTGCACCTCGCGCCCCAGGCGACCGGGCGTGACGCCGCCGACGATCTTGGCCCCGGCCCCGTAGTCCAGGCACTCCCGGGTCAGGTTGACGGCCTCACGGCCGGTGATCCCCTGCACGATGAAGGTCGTGTCGGCGTCGATCAGGATCGACATCAGGCGCGGGCCTCGCTCTGGGGGGCGCTGGCGCCGGCGCCCTGGATCTTCTCCACGGCCCGCCGCGCGGCCTCGTTCAGCGACACGCTGCGGTCGGCGTACTCCACGCCGTAACGCTTCAGGATCTTGAAGCCCTCTTCCTCCCAGGCTCCCGGGATGCGGAAGATCGCGATCTTCTCGGCCGGGTCGTGGCCGAGCTCCAGGCAGGCTTTGATGACCCCCCGGGCGACGATGTCCACGCGCGTGTTGGAGACGATCGACATCATCACCGCGATCTTGTCCACGCCGGGCTTGGACAGCACCAGCTTCGTCAGCCCGCAGGCCTTGGCCACGGACGGGTTGCCGCCGATCTCGCAGTAGTTGGCGGGCCGCCCGCCGTGGGCCCGGACGGCGTCGAACAGCGTCAGCGAGCCTCCCCCGGCGCCGATCACGAGGCCGAGGTTGCCGTCGAACTCGGTCACGTTGCCCGCCACCCCGCGGTGGTCGCTGGAGTCGATCTGCTCGCCGGCCAGCTCGAAGGGCGTCGGCTCGCGCGCCTGGCGCGTCTCCTCCTTGCCCACGCCGAGCTCTCCGAGCAGCTTTTCGTGGCGCGGGCGGGCCTCGTTCTCCATGTCCATGTGGGCATCCAGCGCCACGAAGGAGCCATCCGCGAGCCGCCCGAGCGGGTTGATCTCGGCGAGCACCATGTCGTTCTCCACGAACATGCGCGCGAGGCGGCTGACGATCGGCACGAGCTTGTTGAGGGCGGGCCCGGTCACCCCGCTGGAGGCGATCGCCTCCTTGGCGATGAACTCGCTGAACGGCAGCACGTTTGAGAAATGCCGCCGGCCCACCTTCTCGGGCTGCTCCTCGGCGACCTGCTCGATGTCGATCCCGCCGACGGGGGAGAAGATGATCACCGGCTGCTTGCGGGTGCCATCCCAGACCACGCCGGCGTAGTACTCCTGCTCGACCTCGGCCCGCGGGTCCACGAGCACGCCCCGGGGCATGTGCCCGTTGATCTCGAGCACGAGGATCTCGCGGGCGTGGGCGACGGCCTCCTCGGGAGTGTCGGCGAACTTCACCCCGCCGGCCTTCATCCGCCCTCCGCTGAGGACCTGGGACTTGATCACCGTCGGCCCGCCGATGCGGGCGGCGATCTCGCCGGCCTCCTCCGCCTCGGTGGTGAACCCGTAGTCGGTTACCGGGATCCCCGCGCGCTTCACCAGCTCGCGGGCCTCGTACTCGAAGAACCTCATACGGCGGCTGGGGTGAAGCCGTACGCCTCCGCCAGCTCGGGGTCCTTGCGGGCGAGCATTTCGGCGAGGTTGACCATCACCTTGCACTGCTTCCAGGTCGCGTCGTCCTGCATCTTGCCGTCGATCATGTGCACGCCCCGGCCGTCGGGGATGGCCTCGATCACCTTCTTGGCGAAGGCCACCTCGTCGGGCTCGGGCGAGAACACGCGCTTGGCGATCGCGATCTGGGCCGGGTGCAGCGACCACGCGCCCACGCAGCCCAGCAGGAAGGCCGCCCGGAACTGGGTTTCGCAGCCCAACTCGTCGCGGATGTCCCCGTAGGGGCCGTAGAAGGGGAGCGCCCCGACGGAGGTGCAGGCGTCGACCATGCGGGCGATCGAGTAGTGCCACGGATCCTGCTGGTAGCTCGCGCGGGGAGCCTCGGGGTCGTCCGGGTCGGGGTCGGCGATCGTGCGGTAGCCGGGGTGTCCGCCGCCGACCCTGGTCGTCTTCATGCGCCGCGACGCCGCCAGGTCGGCGGGCCCGAAGCTCATCCCCTGGATCCGCGGCGAGGCGCTCGCGATCTCCTCGAGGTTCGCCACGCCCTGTGCCGTCTCGAGGATCGCGTGGATCAGGATCGGGCGCTCGAGTTCATGGCGGGCCTCGAGCTGGGCCAGCAGGCGGTCCACGTAGTGGATGTCCCAGGGCCCCTCGACCTTGGGGATCATCATCACCTCGAGCTTGTCCCCGATCGCCTCCACCACCTGGGTGATGTCGTCGAGCACCCACGGCGAGGCCAGCTCGTTGACCCGCGTCCAGAGGGCGGTGTCGCCGAGGTCCATCTCGCGGCCGACCCGGATCAGACCTTCCCGCGCGGCCACCTTCCGGTCCACCGGGACGGCGTCCTCGAGGTTCCCGAGCAGGATGTCCACGGTGGGCGCGATGTCGGGCACCTTGGCCACCATCTTCTCGTTGGAGAAGTCCAGGAAGTGGATCATCCGCGAGGGCTTGAAGGGGATTTCGCGAGCCGGCTCGGGGGCGCCGATGGCCATCGGCTTGAGGAAGTCTCGGGGGTTTCGCAAGGGCTCTCCTGGTCGTCTAATTCCGTTCGGCGGCTGTCGCCACCGTGTGCGCAGTATCGAGCATATGCGCCTGCGGCGCACTAGAGTGGGGTCCCATGAGCGAGACCGAAGCCCCCGAGAGAGACGCACTCCAGACCGACCAGGCCGCCCGCGAGGCCAGCGGCGCGCACCCCTACGGCCGCTACCTGGAGGAGTTCGAGGTCGGCGACGTGTACAAGCACTGGCCGGCCAAGACCGTCACCGAGTCCGACGACCACCTGTTCTGCCTGCTGACCATGAACCACCACCCGCTGCACATCAACGACGTCTACGCGGCCGCCTCCCAGCAGGGCCGCAACGTCGTCGTGGGGCCGCTCGTGTACTCGCTCGCGCTCGGCATGTCGGTCAGCGATGTCAGCGGCAAGGCGATCGCCAATCTCGCCACCGAAGAGCTCAAGCACCCGGCCCCGGTGTTCCACGGGGACACCCTCTTCTGCGAGTCCGAGGTGCTGGAGAAGCGTGAGTCCCAGTCCAAGCCCGACCGCGGGACCGTGAGGGTCCACACCCGCGTCCTGAATCAGGACGGGGTGCTGGTGGCCGAGTTCAAGCGGCTGGTCCTGGTGCCGCGCCGCAACCCCGGCACGGCCTCAAGCAACGGCTCCGCCTGAGCCGCTCGGCACGGCTCCGCCTGGCCCCGGGAAGCCGGCTCGGCACGGCTCAGCCCGGCCCCGGGTAGCCGGCCTCGGCACGGCTCCGCCTGGCCCGGGTAGCCATTTCGGCGGAATACGGACGGTAGAAGCGGCCATCCCACATGGCCCCCGCGCGGTCCTGCGATAGGCTTTGTCGATCGCCCCCGGATGGGCGATTTTTTGCTTCGGCGGGCCATGACCATCCGCCGGCCGCGCCTTGAACGAGGTGCCAGAGATGACCGCGAACCCGAAGGAGCCCCCCGCTGCGATGAGCACCACGCTTCCCGCCCCAACCAAGCACGAGCGTCTGCTGGCGTGGGTCGGGGAGATGGCGGCCCTCACCGAACCGCAGGAGATCCGCTGGTGCGACGGGTCGGCCGAGGAGTACGAGCAGCTGTGCGCCGAGCTGGTCGAGGCGGGAACCTTCGAGCGTCTCTCCGACGCCAAGCGGCCTAACTCCTACCTGGCCATGTCCGACCCCGCCGACGTCGCCAGGGTCGAGGACCGAACCTTCATCTGCACCGCCACCGAGGAGGAGGCGGGGCCGACCAACAACTGGCGTGACCCCGCCGAGATGCGCGAGGCGCTGAGCGAGCTGTTCGGCGGCTCGATGCGGGGGCGCACGATGTACGTGGTGCCCTTCTGCATGGGGCCGCTCGGCTCCGACAAGAGCCACATCGGGGTGCAGTTGACGGACTCCACCTACGTCGCCGTGTCGATGCGGATCATGACCCGGATGGGCAAGGGGGCGCTCGAGGCGCTCGGCGAGGGCGGGCAGTTCGTGCCCTGTCTGCACTCCGTGGGCATGCCCCTCGGCGAGGGCGTCCAGGACGTGCCGTGGCCCTGCAACGCCGAGAACAAGTACATCGTCCACTTCCCGGAGACGCGCGAGATCTGGTCCTACGGGTCCGGCTACGGCGGCAACGCGCTGCTGGGCAAGAAGTGCTTCGCGCTGCGGATCGCCTCGGTCATGGCCCGTGACGAGGGCTGGATGGCCGAGCACATGCTGATCCTCAAGCTGACCTCGCCGGAGGGGGACGTCAAGTACGTCACCGGCGCCTTCCCCAGCGCCTGCGGCAAGACCAACCTCGCGATGCTGATCCCCACGCTCGAGGGCTGGACGGTCGAGACGATCGGCGACGACATCGCCTGGATGAAGTTCGGCGACGACGGGCGCCTGTACGCGATCAACCCCGAGGCGGGGTTCTTCGGGGTGGCTCCCGGGACGGGCCAGAAGACCAACCCGAACGCGATCGAGATGGTCTCCCACGACGCGATCTTCACCAACTGCGCCAAGACCGACGACGGCGACGTGTGGTGGGAGGGACTCACCAAGGAGCCCCCGGAGCACCTGATCGACTGGCGGGGCAACGACTGGACACCCGCCTCCGAGACGCCCGCCGCCCACCCCAACGCCCGCTTCACCGTTCGCGCCGACCAGACGCCGGCGATCGCCCCCGAGTGGCAGGACCCGGCCGGCGTTCCGATCGACGCGATGCTGTTCGGGGGGCGCCGCTCGACCGTCGTGCCGCTCGTGACGGAGGCCCTCGACTGGGAGCACGGGGTCTTCCTCGGCTCGGTCATGGGCTCCGAGAAGACGGCCGCCGCCGCGGGCACCGTCGGCGAGCTGCGCTTCGACCCGTTCGCGATGCTCCCGTTCCTCGGCTACAGCATGGCTGACTACTTCGGCCACTGGCTGAAGATCGGGCGTACCTCCGGAGCGAAGCTCCCGAAGATCTTCTACGTCAACTGGTTCCGCAAGGACGACGACGGCAGCTTCCTGTGGCCGGGCTTCGGCGAGAACTCGCGGGTGCTCTCGTGGGTGTTCGCCCGCTGCGCCGGCCACGGCGCCGCCAAGGAGACGCCGATCGGCTTCGTGCCGCCGGTGGGGGTGGAGGGGATCGACACCCGCGGCCTTGAGATCACCGACGAGCAGGTCTCCGAGCTGCTGCGCGTGGACAAGGCCGAGTGGCGCGCCCAGCTACCCCAGTTCCACGAGCACTACGGCCGCTTCCACAACCTTCCCGCCGAGCTCCACGCCCAGCTGCGGGCGCTCGAGGAGCGGCTCAGCTAGCCGCTATTCGTGGCCGTGAGATTCGCTCGCGGCCGCCGGCGGGCGGGACTCCTCCGCCAGCGAGGTGATCGTCAGCGATCCCCGCGCCGCCGACTCGAGCACATCGGTGGCCTCCTCGAGCGAGCGGGCATACAGCTCGACGAGCAGGTGGACGATGATGCGCGAGTCCTCCTCGTGCTTGTGGAAGCGCACGTGGGTGAAGAACTCCCTCACGCCGTGGTCGCCGAAGGCGGCGTAGGAGAGGGCGTCGCCGGCCTCGGGGCCCGAGCAGCTCTCGACGTCGTCGGCGTCCACCGTGACGGTGCACGAGGCCACCCACGGGGTCCCCGCGATCATCCGTTCCCAGCGGTCTTCGACCGGCTCCACGCGGCCGTTGTTGAAGCCCAGGTGGGGCTGATCGTGCATGCACTCCAGGCACTGCACGACCGCCTCCTGCAGCTCGTCCACGACTTCGGCCCGCTCGCCCGTGTCCGGGTCGATCTTGTGAATGCCCTCGTAGTGGACCTGGACCTCGAGGTCCCGCGACCAGCAGCGGTAGCAACGTAGCCAGCTGCGCGCGCTCGTCTCGGCCATCGAGCCCTCCATGCGGACCATTGTATTCGCGCCCCGAGCGCGCCTCCCTCGCGCGCCCGCCTCAGCCGAACGTGAAGGCGTAGCCGCTGACGCCGTTGGCGAAGCGCAGCGAGAGCTCATGTCGCTGGTCGCCGTGCAGCGAGACCAGCCAGTAGAGCCGCTGGCGGCGCACCGTCACCACGCCCCCGTGGACGTCGGCGCCGGAGTCGGCGGCGGAGATCGGATGTCCGTCCAACAGCACCCTCACCGGGAGCGGCCGTTCTCCGGGCGAGCTGAGCACGAGGTATGCGTTCTTGGCCTCGAAGCCCACGTCGATGCCGGCACCCGAGACGGCTTCCGCCGGCTGACCGGAGATCCGCCAGCTGCCGCTGTAGACGAACGTGTTGAGCGCGGGGGAGCTGGTCGGCGGGGGCCCGTAGTCGTGCAGTCCTCCGAACGGGCCGTGCAGCCAGCCTTCGGCGCGCGTGGTACCGAGATAGGTCTCCGGTGTGGCGGAGCTCGTCGGCATCACCACCCCGGTCGCGTGGCTGTGGGCGCCGACATCGGCTCCCGCGGACGCCAGCAGCGCGCGGATCGCCGTTTCGGTCTTGCCGTAGTCGCCCTCGCCGAAGCTCGCGTAGCGCACCTGCCCCTTGGCGTCGATCAGGTAGTCGGCCGGCCAGTACTGGTTCCCGTAGGCGTTCCACGTGCCCATTTCGTTGTCCTGGGCCACGGGGTAGTGGAGGCCGAATTGATGGATCGCGTCTTCCACGTTGCCGGCGTCGTGCTCGAAGGAGAACTCGGGCGTCTCCACGCCCACGATCGTGAGTCCGTCCCGCCGGTAGCTGGCGTCCCACGCCTTCAGGTAGGGCAGGGTGCGGATGCAGTTGATGCAGGTGTAGGTCCAGAAGTCCACGAGCACCACCCTTCCCCGCAGCGAGGTGAGCGACAGCGGCTTGCCTCCGGGGGTGTTGAACCAGCGCTCGGTGTTGGTGAATTCGGGTGCCGTGCCTGCGTGCGGGAGCGAGCGTGCGTCGGCCAGCAGGGTGGCCTGGCTGGCGGACGGGCCCGCCGCGGCGAGGTGGGCCGCCGAGCCGCTGCCGCCGCAGGAGGAGGAACCGTTGGCGGCCACGAAGCGGGCCTTGTGACCGGTGATCTCGGGCAGGTGTTTGGTGACCGTGGGCGAGCACTCGAGGCCCGCGGTGAGGTTGACGTTCGGGATGTTCCGGGCGACGAACTGGTCGAAGTTCACGTCCAGGCTCGTCGCCAGCGCCACGGCCGTGACGATCATCACCACGCCGAGCGCCCGCTGCAGGGCCGGTCCTTGGCCCGCCTGGCGCACACGGTCGAAGATCTTCCGGCCGCCGAGCGCGAGCAGCAAGAGCACGGCGCCGGATCCGGCCGCGTACGCCAGCGCCAGGAGAACCGTTCGCCCGCTCGCCGCACTCACGGAGATCACCGCCGCCAGGATCGGCGAGGCGCAGGGTGTGTAGACGAACCCGAGCGCGCCTCCCACCAGCAGCCCGGAGCGGAAGCCGTCGCCGCGCGTCTTGGGTCCGAAGCGCGCCAGCCGCGACAGCGGCGCCTCGATCCGGTCCGACAGCGCCGGTGCCAGCAGGCTGACGCCGAACACGAGCAGGACGGCGATCGAGAGGTCGCGCAGGGGGTCGCTGCCGACGCCGACGCCGCCGACCACGCTTGCCACCCCGACGATCGTGACCGTGAACGTCAGCGAAAGGCCGAGCACGATCCCGAGAGGACGGCGGCGACCACCTACCCCGCTGGCCGACAGGAGCGCGGGCAGCACGGGCAGGACGCACGGCGACAGGGCCGTACCGGCTCCTGCGAGCACCGCGAACACCAGGAGGACGATCATCTGCTCTGCGCTTCAGTCTGGCGCGTCTTCGATTCGTTACGCGACGGTTGCGTAACGAGGCGGGCGCTAGCCCGCGACCGCGCGCAGGGTGGCGTCGAAGTCGCTGCCGGGGACCGGGCCGATGCACGGCGAGGAGGCCCCCGCGGAGCGGTAGCGCTCGACGCCGGCCTGGACCTCCGCAGCCGAGCCGACCGCCGTCAGTTCGTCCAGAAAGGCGTCTGAGATCGCGTTCTGCATCGCCGCCACCTCCCCGCCGGCGCCGTCGAAGGCCTCGACGTCGGCGGCGAAGCCGCTGCGCTCGATCATCGCCCGGTAGAACGGCAGCGAGAAGTAGGTCAGCAGGTCACGGCGCATCGCCTCGTACACGGCCCCGCGGTCATCGGCGACGGCGCTGGGGACGGCGGCGACGATGTCAACGCCGCCGGGCTCGCGCCCGGCCCGGCGGGCGCCCTCGGCCAGCTCGGGCACGACCACCTGCTCGATGTAGCTGGGGTTGCACAGCCACAGGATCACGCCGTCGGCGACCTCGCCGGCGAGGCGCAGCATGGCGGGGGAGAGGGCGGCGATGTAGATCGGCAGCTCGCTGCGGACCGGGACGCCGTGCAGGTGAAAGCCCGTCTTCCACTTGTCACCCTGGGGCGGGTCCTCGCCGGCGAACATCGCCCGCAGGATCGCCACGTACTCGCGCATCTCCGCCACCGGCCGGTCGATCGTCTGGCCGTGCCAGGCCTCCACCACCGGGCGGTGTGAGACGCCCAGGCCGAGCCGCATGCGTCCGCCGGACAGCTCGTCCACGCGTGACGGCGGTCTGGGCCATGGTCGCTGGCGTGCGCGAGTAGATCGGCACCACGCCGCTGCCGAGCATGATCTGCTTGCTGGACTGTGCGTAGGCCGCCAGCACCGTCAGCGAGTCCCGCCCGGCGGTGTGGGTGGTGTACACGGCCTCGTAGCCGAGCGAGTCGGCCAGTGCCACCCGCTCGAGCGCCTGGCTCAGCGAGCGTCCTGTCGAGATGAAGCAGCCGGTCGCCATGACCGGCGTGAGCATATGGGAGCGGGACCGACGGGAGCGCGAACGCCATGCGGAGGGGTCAGCCCGCCGCATGGTGGGCTCCTCAGCCGGCGAGCGCGCGCTCGAGCACGGCGATCAGGGCGGGGACCTCCGCGCCGCGGTCCTCGTCGGCAAGCAGTTCTTGCGCACGTGCGCGGCCGCCGATCACCCGCAGCCCTCGCTCTCCGTGCTCGGCGAGGAACTCGCGCAGGGCCCGCGCGCGGCGGGCCTCGGTGCGCCGGGCGCCCACGTCCGCGCCCTCACGGTGCTGGTCGAGCGAGTCCAGCAGCTCCTCGATGCCGCTCGTCGGAGGCAGCGAGGAAACCGCGATCACGGGCGTCGAGCGGGCGCCGAGCGAGCGCAGCGCGGCGGCCAGGTCCCGGCGCGCTGCGATCGCCAGCTGGCCGAGGTCCGCCTTGGTCACGACGAGCACGTCGGGCACTTCCATGATCCCCGACTTGAGGAACTGCAGGGCGTCGCCCGCGCCGGGCTGCACGACCACCACGACCGTGTCGGCGGCCTCGGCCACGTCGGTCTCGGCCTGCCCGACGCCGACGGTCTCGATCACGACCACGTCAAAGGCCACCGCCAGCGCGTCGGAGGCGGCGGCGGTGGAGCGGGCCAGGCCACCGAGGCGTTCGCCGGCCGCGCTCGAGCGGATCAGCACGCCGCCGTCGGCGGCGTCGTAGTCGATTCTCGCGCGATCTCCCAACAGCGAGCCGCCGGAGCGCCGGGAGCTCGGGTCCACAGCCAGCAGGGCCACCGTCCGTCCCCGTGCCCGCCAGCCCGCCAGCAGCGCCGAGAGCATCGTCGACTTGCCCGCCCCCGGAGGGCCGGTGACGCCGATCACGTGTCCCGGGGCCTCCCCGCCGAGTGTCCCGGGGGACAGGGCGGCGAGCAGCGAGTCGGCCTCGAGACGGTCCTCGGGGGCGCTGCTCTCGAGCAGGTTCAGCGCCGCCGGAGCCGCACTGAGATCTTGCTCGCGCAGCCGCGCCGCGAGCGCCGCGCCGTCCTGGCTCACGCGGGCGCGCTGCCGGCGGCGAGCGCCGGGCGCTCAGCTTCCGCGGCGAGCAGCGCCACGATCTCGCGCATGATGCGCGTGATGTCGAAGTCCTTCGGCGTGTAGACGGCGGCGGCCCCGTCCTGGAGCAGGTCGGGCACATCCTGCTCGGGGATGATGCCGCCGACGATCACCGGGGCGTGGACGCCGCGGTCGCGCAGGGCCGCCATCACGGCCGGGATCAGCTCGCGGTGCGAGCCCGAGAGGATCGACAGGCCGATCACGTGGACGCCCTCCTGCAGCGCCGAGGTGGCGATCTGGGCGGGGGTCAGCCGGATCCCGTCATAGACGACGTCCATGCCGGCATCACGGGCGCGCAGCGCCACCTGCTCGGCGCC
Source organism: uncultured Solirubrobacteraceae bacterium (assembly GCA_963742395.1). Taxonomy (GTDB): domain Bacteria; phylum Actinomycetota; class Thermoleophilia; order Solirubrobacterales; family Solirubrobacteraceae; genus Palsa-744. Next base: position 214,760 of record CAVUME010000013.1, read on the forward strand.
GTTGGAGTGCCCGTCGAGGCCGGGCTTGCCGACCAGCATCTTGGGCCGGCGGCCGAGCTGCTCCTGCAGGCGCTCGACCTCGGCCCGCAGCTCGCTGAGCTCGCCGTTGGAGCTACCGGCGCTGGCCTCGCCGACGCCGGTGGGCGCCCGGTAGCTGCCGAACACCCCGCGCAGCGCCGCAGCCCACTCGCCGGTGGTCGCGCCCGCGCGCGCGGCGGCGATCGTGGGGACCATCAGGTTGGTGTCGGCGCTCTGGTCGCGGGCAACCTGCGCGAGCTGCTCGAGCGCCTCCTGCACGGCACCCTCGTCGCGCTGGGTCCGCCAGGCCCGGAGGGCCTCGATCTGCTCGGCTTCCAGCGCCGGGTCCACGACCAGGATGCCGCCCTCGGCGTCGGCCGTGAGCGGGGACTCCTCGGTCTCCTCGAAGCGGTTCTGGCCGACCACCACCTGCTCGCCGCTCTCGATCCGCCGCAGCCGCTCGCGGTGGGAGTCCACCAGCGCAGCCTTCATGTACGGGACCGCCTCGACGGCGCCGCCGTGCTGGGCCACGACGTCCATCTCCGCGCGGGCTCCCTCGAGCAGCTCCTCCACGAGCCCCTCCATCACCTTGGAGCCCTCGAAGATGTCCCCGTACTCGAGGATGTCGGTTTCGTAGGCCAGCACCTGCTGGATGCGCAGCGACCACTGCTGGTCCCACGGCCGCGGCAGGCCCAGGGCCTCGTTCCAGGCCGGCAGCTGGATCGCTCGGGCACGCACGTCGCGCCCAAGCGTGACGGCCAGCGCCTCGAGCACGATCCGCTGCACGTTGTTCTCGGGCTGGACCTCGGTCAGGCCCAGCGAGTTGACCTGGACCCCGTAGCGGAAGCGCAGGTGGCGCGGGTCCTGGACGCCGTATCGCTCGGTGCCGAGCTGCTCCCACAGGATCGACATCGCGCGCAGCTTGGCGTGCTCCTCGATGAAGCGCACGCCGGCGTTGACGAAGAAGGAGATGCGCCCGAAGACCAGTTCCATGCGCTCCGGCTCGACCCGCTCGCGGGCGGCGTCGAGCACGGCGATCGCGTTGCTCATCGCGTAGGCGATCTCCTGGACACGGGCGTGGCGCCGGCCTCCTGCAGGTGGTAGGAGCAGATGTTGATCGGGTTCCAGCGCGGGACGTGCTCGACGGTGTAGGCGATCATGTCCGCGATCAGCCGCATCGAGGGCGCGGGCGGGAAGACGTAGGTCCCGCGCGCCAGGAACTCCTTGATGATGTCGTTCTGGGTCGTCCCCTGGAGCTGGTCCTCGGCGACCCCTCCTGCTCGGCCGTGACGATGTACAGCGCCAGCAGCCAGGCGGCGGTGGCGTTGATCGTCATCGAGGTGTTCATCTCGCCGAGCGGGATCCCGTCCATCAGCGCCGCCATGTCGCCGCGGTGGGAGATCGGCACGCCGACCTTGCCGACCTCGCCGCGGGCGAGCTCGTCGTCGGGGTCGTAGCCGGTCTGGGTCGGCAGGTCGAAGGCGATCGACAGGCCCGTCTGGCCCTTGGCGAGGTTGCGCCGGTACAGCTCGTTGGACGCCTTCGCGGTGGAATGGCCCGCGTAGGTGCGCATCATCCATGGCCGGTCGCGCTCGGATAGCCGCACTGGACGCTCACCGCTCATGCAGCCATTGTACGGCTGCGGCGTCGCCTTTATCCTGCGCGCCAGATGCCCGATACGCTCGACCGGCCCCGCACCGACGGGCCCGACACCGGCACCGGCGGCTCCTGGAAGGTGATCGTCCGCAACGACGACCACAACACCTTCGAGCACGTCGCGAGACGCTCGCGCGCTTCATCCCCGGCGTCTCCCACGAGCGGGGGATGCAGATCGCCGAGCTGATCCACAACAGCGGCCAGGCGATCGTCTTCGCCGGCATGCAGGAGCCGGCCGAGCACTATTGGGAGCAGCTGAAGGACGCGGGCCTGACGATGGCCCCGCTCGAGCGCGGCTAGCTCGGGAGGGCCCGGTTCGGGGCCCCTCTACGACAAGCCGAGCGGGCCTGGCGGCGCCGGTCCGCGGCCGGCTCGCGGTGACTAGCTGGGCTCCCCGACGGCGTGCCCGTTGCCGTGCCCGTTGCCGGCCAGGGGGCGCGTCGTCGGTGACACCGGAGGTCGCGAGCTCCCACCAGTCGTACAGGACCGGCACCTGGTACCAGCTCGAGTGGATCGTGCGGAAATAGATCATCTCCGGGCCTTCCCAATAGCGTTCCCAGTCGAGGTGGCTCTCGAAGATCGGCGAACTGCTGGAAGCGGTATTTGTCCGACTGCGAGCGGTAGACCGCGTAGGAGGTGGCGCCGTAGCGCAGGGCGGTGGCGGCGACCTCCTGCAGGTCCTCGGCGAAGCCGTTGGCGCGCAGCCCGGTCGCGTACCAGGGGACGATCACGGTCCCCGCCATCAGGCGCCGACCTCCGCGTGGATCGCGCCGGGGCCCTCGGCGGTGGCTGCCCTCGCCCTCGCGCTCGGCCCCGACCAGCACCGAGATCTTGCCGAGGTGCTTGTTTTCCATCATCAGCTGGTGCGCCTCGGCGACGCCGTCGAAGCCCAGCGTGCGCCACAGCACGGGGCGGATCACGTTGCTTTCGATCAGCTCGTTGGCCTTGGTGCACTCATAGGCGTTGGCGAAGTGCGAACCGAGGATCTCCTTCTGGCGCATCCACAGGTAGGCGCACGTTGAAGTCCACGTCGATGCCGGTCGTGCCGGCGCAGATGACGACTTTCCCGAACGACTTGACCGTGAACACGGAGGTCGGGAAGGTCGCTTTGCCGACGTGCTCGAAGACGATGTCGGGGGCGTCTCCGAGGATGTCCTTGACGCGCTTGGCGAAGCCCCGCGCCGCCTTGAAGCGCTCGGCCTCCTCCTCGGGCGTCTCGCCGCCCTTGCGCATCATCCCCGCGAACTCGTTGCGGTTGATGTAGTCCTCGGCGCCGAGCCGCTTGACCAGCTCACCCTTCTCCTCCGACGAGACGACGCCCACGCAACGGGCTCCCGCGGCCTTGCAGATCTGGGTGGCGAAGACTCCGAGGCCGCCCGCGGCGCCCCAGATCAGGACGGTGTTGCCCGCCTGCAGTTTGCAGCGGGTCATCAGCATCCTCCAGGCGGTGAAGTACACGAGCCCGTAGGAGGCGGCCTCCTCCCAGCTCAGCGCGGGG
>CAVUME010000014.1:0-4539 GCA_963742395.1 uncultured Solirubrobacteraceae bacterium
TTCAACGTCCGCCGGTATCACAGCAAGCTGCTGATCAAGCCGAGCGAGGCGGCCATCAGACGGATCCGGAGAGGCCCCCGCACCGAAATGAGGTCCCTGCGTGGGGCCAAGCTTGGGCGGTGATCAAACGGCTCAACCCCATCATCCGGGGCTGGGCCGCCTACTACCGGGGAGTGGTGTCCAGCGAGACGTTTACGGTGCTGGACAGATACATGTGGGCGCTCACTTATAAGTGGGCGACCTTCAGCCACTCGAACAAACCGAGGCACTGGGTCGTCAACCAGTACTTCGGCGCGTTCCACAAGTCCAGGAACGACCGCTGGGTGTTCGGCGACCGCACAAGCGGCGCCTACCTCCAGAAGTTCGCCTGGACCCGGATCTACCGACACCAGATGGTCAAGAGCGGCGCGTCCCCGGACGATCCCGCCCTGGCCGAGTACTGGGCCGAGCGCCGACGCAAGGCACCACCCCTGCCGATCGGCACGACCAGCCTGCGGCTCTTTGAGGCGCAACACGGTCGCTGCCCGCTCTGCGGGAGCCCACTGCTTCACGCCGACGACCCGCCACAAAGCCCACGCGAGTGGGAACAATGGCTGGCCACCAACCGCAAGGTGATCGTCAAGATCACCGGCCGGAAGCACGGCACGTCGGATGAGCCCAAACCCCGTCTGATACACGCCCACTGCCACACAGAGAAGGACGGCAAAGGCCCGGCGCTTCTGCCCGCCCACGAGCCTTCAGGGCTTGCTTGAGCCGTGTGCGGGGAAACCCGCTCGCACGGTTCTGAGGGGGGCCGGGCACAGCAATGTGCCCGGCCTACCCGGCCGACCCCGAGCGGCCGCAGCCGCCCGTCCGATTTCGGGATGAACACCCTCCGCGACGGCTCGCCCGGTACGCGCCCCTGTGAACCCGAGCGTGCAGATCCGAAGGTTCGCTTCGAGATCCAGCCCGTAGTCCTCCCACGTCACGCCATCCACCCCCGGCGCGGCCTTGGGCTCAATCGCCCAGTACGCCGCTCGCAGGCGGTCCACGTCAACATGGTGCAGGAGCGCAGTGAACCGCGCTTCCTTGTCCGTTGCTGCCACTCGGCGCACACGATCCAGCTCATTGGGCGCGCTCTGCCCGGCACCGTGTCCGGAGCGCGTTTTGCTGGCCGTGTTCCCCTTGGCCGATCCGCTTCCCTCCACTGCCTCCGCCGCCCCGCCTCGGGCGTTGTTCGACAGGAGCACCGGTACTACCGGACCGTCCGACTTCTCACGATCCTGCATCACGGGATTACAGCCTTGGCCTTTCCCGCACGACCCGCCCCTCCATCACGACAGGCGGGTGATCGTGAGACCTCCCGGTTCTCAGCATGAAGAGATCGCACGCATGCACGGGTTCTCCGACCCCGCGGGGTCCGCTGACGGCTCGCGAAAACGCCGCCCAGCAGTGTTGCCTTCCGTCGTATCCGATCACGTCGGCACCCCGGGCTTGCTTATTTCGAGGCTCAATAGCCGGCCTGCGTGCACCCCTGGTCCAACGCTTCGCTGCGCCCTCGCGGGTCGCCAACGCATGGTCGGGGCCACCGTGATTCGCTAGATCTTCGATGTAGGACTCCTTCTTCCGCGGGTAGCCGGCGGAATCTGACCCGCCGGCCCCCACAGATCCGCACGTGAGCCTCTCGACTCATACGGCTCGTGCTCGGAACGACGACTTGCACTGGCCCCAGCGCGACGGCCTGAATTGGCCCCAGCTCGCGTCGGTGGTTGTTGGTGTTGATGTTGCCTGATCGCCCGGTCGGACGGCATGCCGCGGCTGTCGTCGCGAAGGCCTGAGCGCGTAGCGCGAAGGGCTTTGCGGCGATAGCCGCGGGCGCGTCCTGGGGGCGGGGGGTCATGCTTGTTTGCGTCCTTTGCGTTGCAGGCCGTGGCGGAATCGCCAGCTTTCGGTGCCGGTGTCGATGATGTGCGCCTTGTGGGTGATCCGGTCAACGACGGCCTTCGCGAGCCTGGGGTCTGCGAACACCTTGGTCCATTCTCCAAACGGCAGGTTGGTGGTCACGATCAGCGATCCGCGTTCGTTGCGCTCTGAGATCACTTGGAAGACGAGCTCGGCGGCGCCGTCTGGCAGGGCCAGATAGCCAAGCTCGTCGAGGATGACGAGCTCGGTGCGGGCGTAGCGGCCGACGACCCGTCCGAGCTCTCGGCGGCTGTCGGCTTCTTGGAGTTCGGTCGCGAGGCCGGCGAGCGTGGTGAAGCGGACTCGTCGGCCTTGCTGGCAGGCGCAGATCGCGAGCGCGGTCGCGAGCATCGTTTTCCCGGTCCCGCTCTCGCCGATCAGGATGATCGACTCGCGCTGGTCGATCCACGAGCCTTCGGCGAGCGCGGCGATCGTGGCTTGCGGGACCTTGGGGTTCTCGTCGAAGCGGAAGTCCTCCAGTCGTTTGATTAGTGGGAATCGTGCGTCGAGCAGTCGTCGTCGTTCGCGTCGCTCGGCGCGCTCCTGAACTTCGGCTTCCAGGAGCGCGGCGAGGTAGGCGAGCGGGGTCTGCTGCTCGCGGGTTGCTTCGGCCGAGAGCGCGCGGAACCGAGTGCGGATCGCGGGGAGGTGCAGCTCACGAGCGTGCGCTTCGACGAGCGCTTCGAGCGCCTGGGTCTTGGGCGGGACGCTCACCTGCTCGCCTCCCACCAGTTCGCGTTCTCGGTCTGTCGCTCGGCGTCCTGTGCCGCGGCGAGCAGCTCGAGCGCGAGGTGACGCGCGCAGCCGGGCCGCAGGTCGATATACGCGTCAGGCGCCGGCTCCTCGACACCCACGTCGAACAAGCGCACGCGTACCAGCAGCTGCGCGCCGCCACCGACGAGTCCCTCACGGGCGGGCCCGGTGGACGCTTCGATCTCCCAGCGATAGCCGGTCACTGTCGCACCGCCTCGCTGTCGATCAGCTCGTCGTACTCGCCCAGGCCAGGGGCGGGCCGGTCGAGCTCAGCGAGCCTGTCCGGCAGATCCAGCCGCTCGGGCTCGGGCCGCGTCCGCCGGTCGATCAGCACAGCGACCGCGCGTCCGTCGATCGCGCCGGCCGCCAAGGCGCCGCGAACGGCGAGCTCGACCGTCGAGGGGTCGTGTTCTCGGCAGAGCAGCAGCACGTCGACGATCTGCCGGGCCGCCTCCGAGGCGCCGACCCGCTGCGCGAGCGCCTGCCAGAGCTGATCGAAACTGTCCGGCCAACGGCCCTGCTCGCGCTGCTGGCGCAACGCCAGCGAGTGCTCAAGCGCGCCGGGCTTGCGCACCAGCAGCTCGAGATAGTGATCGAGCCGCGCGGAGCGCAGCTGACTGCCCCGCAACCGCGGATGGCTCGCGACCACCTCACCGGCGGACAGAACCTCGATCTCCCGCGCGCCCACCCGCGCCCTCACGCGCGCGCCGACGAGCCGGACGGGAACCGAGTAATGGTTGCGCCGCACCGTGATCATCGACTTCTGGTTCACCCGGTGCGAGCTGTCCTCCCAGGTCGCAAACGGCTCGACCGGCAACGGCCTGAGCAGCTCAATCTCGCGCGAGAGCGCCGCCCCGACCGTCTCTGACCGCCCGACGATCGTGCGGTGCAGATCCTCGACGCAGAAGCCCAGCAGCCTGTCGTTGAGCTCCGCCAAGTCGGCGAGCTCGGGCACCGGCACCAGATGATTGCGGCGAAACCGGCCGACCTCGCCCTCGACCCCGCCTTTCTCGTGTGCCCCTTCGACGCCTGAGAGCGTGAACCACGACTCGAACAGATAGTGCGAGCGCAACGCCACGAACCGCTCGTTCTCGACCCGCCGGCGTCCCTTCAGCGTCTTCTTCGCCGCCGCCTTCAGGTTGTCATAGCGGATAGTCGTGAATACCCCGCCATACCAGTCCAGCGCGTGCACGTGCCCCTCGAAGAACGCCTGCTGGCTCTGGGACTCGAACGCCATCACGAAGCACGCGCCCGAGAAGCACGAGCGCATCAAGAACAAGCCGACCGTGACCAGCACCCCGGCGAGCAGCACCTTCGCCTCGCCCCAGTCGACCTCGGCGGTCACGCCCGGATCGTGCACCTGCGGACAAAACGCCTCCGCCGCCAACCCCAGCTCCCGCCGCCGGCGACGCACATAATCCCGCACCGTCGTCTCACCAACGACCGCGCCGTGCTCCTCGACCAGCCGATCATGGATCCGCTTCGCGGTATGCCGCTGCTTGCGCGGCGCGTCCCGGTCAGCCAGCAGCCACGAATCGATCAGCTCGCGATACCGCCCCAACGCCGGCGCCGGACGCCCCACCGGACGCTTGCGCTCCGGCGGCAACGCCGACTCCAACGCCCGCCTGACCGTCCGGCGATGAACCCCATGCCGCCGCGCCAGCGCGTGCAACGACAGCCCCTCAAACTCCCGATCCCTACGAATCCTCTCAAACAGCTCCACTCTGGAACCCATCCCTTCTGCGACCTCCGATCCGTGCTCCGAAAAACACGGACCGTCCAGTCACGCTCGGACGGAAGGTGGGGCCAAATCAAGCCGTCGCACTGGGGCCAAATCACACCGTC
>CAVUME010000015.1:0-429689 GCA_963742395.1 uncultured Solirubrobacteraceae bacterium
GACGGCCCGTGCACGTGTACCTGTTGACGTTCATCTTGGTGCTCTCCTTCACTGGTCGGTGTGCGTTGTTGCGCAGCCCCACGACGCCGCTCGGCGGCGTCGAGAATCGGGCAAGTAACGACGCACGACCAGCCCGTCCCGGAGACGGCGACAGCGGCTGGCGGGGTTTCGTGCTCGAGTCTGTTGGCGCATCGTCCGTGACCCACTGCGCGCCACGGCCTTGCTGCCGTGGCCAGACCTAACGACCACGGGCCGGCTCGCGCGGCCAGCACATTCATCGCGCGGCGCGCCGACGCTGCACGGGCGCGACGGCGCCCTCGCGGTCAACAGCCGACATGCAGCGGAGCCACACCACGCGGCGGCCGCCACCAATCGGCGCCCACGGCCACCGGAGAACGACGTGAGGGTGCACGCGGCCGGCTCGCGGCGCGGCACACGGCTCGCGCTCGCCGGCGTGCTCGCCACGGCGCTATGCGCCACCTGCAGCGGAGCGGGCGCCTGGTGCTGGACGCAGACGGCGGCGCTCGCCTCGCTGCGAGCACCACTTCGGCTGCCGCTACGCGACGGCGCCGCGGCGACCTGGCGGCTGATCCTTCACGGCGGATGGGACACCCCCGGACGCGCATTCCCGACCGCCGTCGAGCGCACAGGCGCGCCCGCGGCCGGCGCATACCTGCTGGTCGCCGTCGCGACCGTCGTCCTCGTCGCGCGCTGCACGTGGGCGCTGCGGCGCGCCAGGCGACGGCTGCGGGCCGGCTCGCCGCTCGGGATCGAGCAGGGCACGCTGGCACGCCGCGCGGTCGAGCGCGGCTGGGTGCGCCAGCACACCTGGGCCCAGGCCCGCGACCTGCGTCGGCTGTGGGTCGCCGGCCCGGTGGCGGGACGACCGTACCTCGGCAGCATCGGACGGGCGCGTGCCAGGATGCTCGCCGCCGAGGTCGAGGTGCAACCGATGGTGATCGCACCGCCACGCGCCGGCAAGTCCAGCGGCTACGTGGTGCCTTGGCTGCTCGACCACGACGGCCCCGCGCTCGTGCTCTCGACCAAGCGCGACGTGTACGACGCGACCGTCGCGCACCGGCGCGGGCTCGGGCGCGTGTGGGTGTACGACCCGTTCGGGGACCCCGCGAGCGCCGCCTTCACCCCACTGATCGCCGCGACCAGCTGGCCCGGGGCGATCCGCGCCGGTGAGGCGCTCGCGTCCGCCGCACACCCCGATCAAGCGAACGCCGCCAACGAGTTCTGGGACAAGGAGGCGGCGAGCATGCTCGCGCCGCTGCTGCACGCCGCCGTGCTGGAGCGCGCCGGGATCACCCAGGTCCTGCGCTGGCTGGACGCACGCGACCTCGGCGACGCGGTCGAGATCCTCAAGTGCAACGGAGCGGACGCCGCCGCCGACCAGCTCGAGGGGGTCGCCCGCCGCGATGAGCGAAACCGCGAGACGACTGTCATGAGCGCGCTGAACCTGCTGCGCGCCTACCGCTACCCACAGCTCGCCACGACCACCACGACCGACCTTACACCCGAGCGCTTCCTCGACGGCAACGCGAACACGATCTACGTGATGGCCGCCGGCCACGACCAGGAGCTCTTGCGACCGATCATCCTCGCGCTGCTCGCCGCGAGCTACGAGACGGCTGTCACCCGCGCACGAGCGCATGGGCCGCTACAGCCGCGGCTGCTGATCTTGATGGACGAGGCGGCGAACATCGCGCCCGTACGCAACCTCTCCTCATGGCTGTCCCAGTGCGCCGACTACGGCATCGTGATGGCGACCATCTGGCAGTCGATCGCACAGATCGACCAGCGCTACGGTAGGCCCGCGCGCGACGCGATCTGCGCCGCCTCCACCGCCCAGCTGTTCATCCCACCGCTCGCCGACCCCACCACCACCGGCTACCTCACCAACCTGCTCGGCGAAGAGGCCGTCACGAACTCAAGTGGCGACGGTCAATTGACCGTCGGGCACCGCGACGCCGGGCCCGCACCCTGGCTCAGACAGATCCCGCGCGGACGGGCCCTGCTCATCTACCGCGACCTGCCGCCCGCGATCGTGCGCGCACCCGGGTGGTTCGAGGACCCGCGGTTTGCGGGACGGAGGGATCGCAGCTGAAGCGCTCCTTGGAGCGGTTTGCCTTTTTCGATCATGGTGGCGATCCCCGAACTCAGGATCGCGCCAGCCGGACCCGGCGACATCTCCTGCCCGGCGGGCTGCGGCTGCCGCAAGCATCGGCGCAACCGTGCGCTGGGGGGCCCGCCGCTGGGGCGGCCGAAGGGCCTCTGATCCCCGACGAGTTGTGCCGGTATCGACACCCGGCCTCAACCCTGGCTTGAGAGATAAATCCCGCAAATTCCTGACCCTCGCCCTGAGGTCGAGATGGATCTGCCACGAACGCCGGAAAAGTCCTGCTGGGCGCTGCTATACCGAGCGCCCAACGCTACATAACGTCGAGAGTGGCAATCGCACCAAGGGGGTGCCAAAGAGATGTACGAGATCGACTTTCTTCCAGCCGGGGAGGGCAAGAGGTCCGGCGACGCGATCGCGCTCCGTTATACAGTCGCGGGCATCAGCGAACCGGTCGTGGGAATCATCGACGCGGGCTCCGCTCCGTGTGGCCCTGCCCTCGTCGACCACATCCGCCACTACTACGAAACGGAAAACGTCGACTTCGTCCTCAACACGCACATCGACAGCGACCACACCGGTGGGCTGACCTACGTCCTCAGAAAACCTCAACGTCGCGCACTTCCTGGTTCACCGCCCGGATCAACACGGATACCCCACGGTCGGCAACGCCGGGCTGGCGCGTGAGCTCTGGGAACTCGCCGAAGAGCGCGGCATCGAGGTGCGCGAACCCTTCCAGAATGTCCGAGGTTACAACGACAGCCTTCTGGTAGCCGGTCCGACGGAATCCTTCTACAGGGGAACGCTCGAAGCACAGCAGGAGCGGATGCTCGAGGCCGCACGGGCGAGTAAGGGCGCCGGCGTCGCCCTTGCGCTAGCCGAGGCGCACGTGGCGGTGCCGATCTTTCCACCCGAGGCGGACTTCGACGACTCGGGTGGCGACGACAGCCCGTGCAACAACGGCGCCGCGATCGTGAGCTTGATGATCGACGGTAAGCACCTCGTCTTCCCGAGCGATGCGGGAGTCTCCGGCATCAACGCCGCCTTCGACTTCCTCGACCGTGAAAAACGGACCGAAGTGTGGCCGAAGCTCTTCGTGCTCCCCCACCACGGGTCCCGGCACAACCTCGACCTGCAGACGATCGGACGTGTTCTCGGAGGCCACTGGGACCGGCAGTTCGGCACCTCGATTGCGAGTGTGAGCGTCGAGTCCGACAACCCCTCGCCACGAGTCGTGAACGCAGTGGGGCGGCGGGGCTACAGCGTGATCGAGACGCGCGGGTCCACCATCTGCCACCACTCGCCTGATGCTCCTTCCCGCGGCTGGACCGCTGCCACCGTGCTGCCGCCGCTCGCCGAAACCGACCTCTACGACTAGGAACCGCTCCGAGCGAACGCGGCGACGGACGATGTTTGACGCCTACAACAGGAGGGCGCGGATCGCCCCGGCGATCCTTCTCGCGGTGCCCGCCGGGGCGCTGCTGGTGGCCGGCGCGATCTCGCCCGACACCGTCCTCCGCGCGGTCGGGGTTTTCCTGGGGGCTATCGGCATCCTCGTCGCGATCTTCGTGAGAGGCGCTGGCCGCCGGATCCAGCCACAGCTCTGGAAAAGCTGGGGCGGCCCACCGACATTGACGCGCCTGCGCTGGCGGACCGCCCCGAGCGTCCCGGCGATGACCAGGCTGCACGAACGGATCGAAGCCGCGACCGGGGAGACTCTCCCCGACGCGGACACGGAGGAAGCCGATCCCGAGGAAGCCGACCGTCGCTACAACGAGGCCGTGAACGTGCTGAAGGAGCGGACCAGGACCCAGGCGTTCCCTCTCGTGGCCGCCGAGAATGCCGACTACGGGTTTCGCCGAAACACCCTCGGGCTGAGGCAGCTGGGCATCACGTTCTCGATCGTCGGGCTCCTGGTGGCGATTGCATTCGTCGGCCTGGGGTCGGGCTCGCTGTCCACAAGGGAGGACCGTTGGGGAGCAGCTGCCGCCGTGTGCCTGGTCTGCTTGCTCTTCTGGCTGTCCGTGGTTACCGATGCCTGGGTGCGGAAGGCGGCCGACAACTACGCTGACCGCTTGCTGGGAGCCGCGGACTCATTGAGGCAGTCCGTAGGCAACTGACGGGGAACGGCACGGACCATCGCACGACAAGCCCGTCCGCGGCCGTTGCGAAGATTGTGAGTCCTAGAAACGCGATCGCGTGGGGATCTCCACGCGGAAAGTCGGCTTCAACCTAATGTCTGTGACGGACGTATATATCCTGAACGTCGGTTCCGGCTCCTGCGTCGTGGTGACCCATCCCTCGGAACGCAAGACCATGATCGACATCAACAACGGCGGCGAGCTGCGTGACTACGAACTAACGGCGCTGCGAGAGGCTTCTGGCGAGGAGGGTCTGCGGGAGGCGGCCCGCTACCGCGCGGCACTGACCAACCCGATCGAGTGGTACCGACGTTGGATGGGAACAGACCTGTGGCGCTTCATTCTCAGCCATCCCGATGCGGATCACATGGCAGGAGTGCGCTGCCTGTTCGACGGACACATCAACACCTCAGTCTTCTGGGATCTGCCCCACACGAAGCGGCCGAAAAAGCGGTCTGAATACAGGAGCGAGGCGGCGTACGAAGACGCGCTTGCGTACCACATCTGGCGGAGCGGTCGTGATCACCCGGCGAGAAGCTCTTGGCCAAAGCCGATTCACCCGCTGCGGTTCGAAGCCGATCGATTCTGGGAGCAGGATCAGATCGAAATCCTTTCGCCCTCAAAGGAGTTACTGATCGACCGAAATGAAGTCGAAGACTGGAACAACATGAGCTACGCGCTGCGGATCAACTACGGCGGACGCAGCGTCCTCGTGCCGGGCGATGTGCAGCAAACGGGATGGAACAACATCGCGACCGAGTGCGGAGACATGCGAATGCCGCTGAACGCAGATGTCCTCGTCGCATCCCACCACGGCCGCAAGAGCGGGTACCCGGATGACGGTGTACTCGAGCTGATCGACCCGGCCGCCGTGATCGTGAGCGTCGGGACGATCCCGGCGAAGGACGACGCCCTTGCGCGCTACCGGCGGAATGTCGAACACGTCGTCTCGACTAGGACACGCGGGTCGCTCCTGATCCGCATGTACGCGAGCGGGGCGCTTGCGATTGCGACCGGCGTGGACACCTTCCGAGAACAGGACATGAAGCAGGTTCTAGGGCTAGGTCCTCGACGCCTGATTGCGTAAGCGACGGTTATGTCATAGGCGGATGGCGCCCCAGGTAACGACAGGACGGACTGGCACGGTCCCAGGCGCATCGGTGGCGCTCGCGCGCATATCGACATCCACATGTCCGGCGGCATGACCTGCCGCGTGGCTGATTTGCCGTCGCCGGGCCGCTCGTAGACTCCGTGGCCCGATGAGTCCGCACCGAACAACCACTGTCGAGCACGCCCATCGCGGTCCCGTCGAACGAGTCCCCCGCGCTGTTGCTGAGCATCCCACGTTCATCCGCAGGCTCAACTGGAAGTTTGGGATGCGCATACCGATCGCGGAGGCGAGGATTCCCGATGCGATCGTCGCCGCTCCGACGAAGGCGGTCTGGTTCGTGGACAACAACGTGCTTCACGAGCGGACCGACCCGGCTCTAATCGAAGCACTACTCGCCCAGCCCGGAAGGATGGTGCTGACACCACACGTGATGGAGGAGTCCCAGGCTTGGCTGATCCGGCACCCCGAGCATCCCTTCGTGAAGGCCATCAAGGCCGGGAGAGCCAAGCCCGCCGTATGGGGGGGCAGCTGCTCCGGGGGAGCCTGGAAGGGAAGTGTATGAGTACTACCTCGCGCTCCTCGGCGTCCGTCGGTACACCGGCATAGCCGCTGAAAATGCGTTTCGCCGGGAGCATGGGCGAGATCCAGACGAGTCGGAGCGGCGCGCGATCCACGCGAAACTCCAGCGCGAACTTAGCCCCCGCGGCTCCATGCTCACCAAGAAGGGTCCCGATGCGCCCGCCACCGGCGCTGTTGACTCGACCAGGCCGGGAGGCGCTAGGCCTACTCGGGCCACGAGAAGGACGCCACCGAGACCATTACGCTTGGTTCGATGCGGCTCAGCAAGACCGAGAGGAACGACGTCTTCGCAACCATCACGGACGCCGGGCTCATCCCGAGCGAGTTCACCCTCGGTGTAACTGAAAGCAAGGACCACGTCCTGCGTCACGTCCCCTCCCGCTCCCACTTCCGATGGGGAGCGACCGACAGCTTCCCCGGAAGCGAACTCATGCTGAACATCGATGCCAGGATCGAACTCGGCGAGCGGCTTGCGTACCACATCCCGGAGGACCGGTGGCGGAGCCTTCTCCGCTCGTGGGTCGCCGAACTCAAGCAGGAGGTCGACGCGGCGGACCTGTGGGCCGCGCTGGAGGAACACCATGACGAGATCGCTGCGGCGTCCGACGGCGACGAGAACACGCCGTTTACCGCGATCGAGCGGGCGGAGATAACGAAGCAGCTCGCCGACGTCCGAACTCGCGTCAGGGGGATGCCGGAGCTTTCAGAGGGTCAGAAGCGCGTGCTCGAGGAGCACCTAGACTACTTCGATGAGGCGACAGGTCGGCTCGGTCGGCTGGACTGGCGCAGCCTCGTCTACGGGGTCCTACTCGGAGACATCGTAAACGCCGTGTTGCCCGCGGAGGTCGTGCGCAGCGTGCTCATGACGGTGCTGCAGGGCGTCGCCCATCTGTTCGGTCACGCACTTCCGCCTCTTCCGGCCGGCCTCTGAGCACCGCCCGCCCGCGGGCTGGGATAGGTTACGACGATGCGCAAGGGGGTCGGGCCTACGACAAAGCTGCTCCCGGCAAGAGCGTCACCGCAGAATGCCGCGGCGTCCTAGCAGCGCTGTTGGTACTCATCGAAAAGGGCGAATAGTCGCGGGGCGCCGCGGCGCTGGTGGAGTGGCACGCACTCGTGCCCGAATGCCGTCTCGGGCCACGAGAAGAGCCGCTCTAAAGGGTCTCCGCTTTGCGCGTCGATGCGCAGGTATGCCCGATCCCAATGACGTCAACGCGGTGGCAGATCACCTAGCGCCGAGCACAGAGATCGAGATATTGAAAAGGCAAACCGCTCCTTGGAGCGCTTGAGACGCCGGCAAGGGCTCGCTGGGTCGGCTGACGCAGCTAGGGCGGTGCGGCTCACGGGTATCTCTTGCCGAAATTCGGCGCGTCTTTAGGGGGCGCTATTCACCAACGTCGGGGTGTGGAGCGCACTCGCACCGTCGAGCCAGCCCCTTCACATCGCGGCAGCACCTGCCAGGGACAGCGGGCGGTCGACCGTGATTCACGAGACCGCCGAGGGGTCTGGGAGCGCCCTCACGAGCCGGTCGACGACTACGCCCATTGCGAACTCGCTGGCCGCCGGCGCCGCTCCGCGCACAGAACACGCCGATGGGCCAAGCAACGCTTCCCGACACACCCCGCGCGGGCTCGCCGGGACAGGTCGAGGTCGACGACTACGTCGGCCGCCCGGCCGAGGAGGCGGGGTGGCTCGTACGACGTCTCGGGCTGCGGCCCGGCATGTGCCAATCCTTTGGCTGCGAGCCCGAGCAGCGCGGTCGCGTCGTCGCGCAACACCCGCCCGCCGGAGAGACGACAGCACGCAACACCTTCGTCGATCTCTACATCGGGGTCGCCGAGCACCCACCCGACAGCGACACCGCGAGCGAGCAACGCGAGCAGTCCACCGACCAGATGCACACCGCGCCGGCGCGTGCGAGCGAACGCGGAGCGCCCAAGACGCGACGGGCGCACACGACCACGAGCTACAGATTCGACACCCCTCCCCCACCGGCAATCCCCGCGCTCAGATACGAGGCCCCGCTCCACGCGGCTAACGACGAGCAGCTGCCGAGCGAGGGCCCCGATGCGGACACGGCGGAGCCTGAAGACAGCGCGGCGCACGACCAGCAGCTGCCGTGCGAGGACCCCGGTGCGGACACGGCGGAGTCTGAAGACAGCGCGGCGCTCAACGGCACCCAGGCCGAGTTCGCCGACGCGGACATCCTCGCCGCCAGCGAGGTGTTCATGCGGCGCACCAACGGACATGGGACAGGGCTCGGCGGGCCGAGAAAACGGGCGCTCCGCTGGGTACGCCGGCACCCGATGCCGGGCGCCACCCTCGTCCTCGCGTTGGGGGCCTGGGTCGCGGTGGCGCTTGGCGTGACCCGCGCCCACCCGCCAGCGCAGCCCCCGCCAGCAACCGCCTTCCGGTCGGCCCGGCCAAGCGCGCGACCACGGCCGACACACCGCAGCGCGAGCAGGCCGGGCAGCCCGGTCACGGCGCACCCCGCGCGACGCACCGGCTCCCCGAGGCCCCAGCAGCGCCGAACGCACCGTAAGACACCGCCGCGGAGCGACGCCCCGAGCGCCGGGAAGGTGACCCGTCAGCCACGAACCACCGCCGCGGCCGTATCCCCCGCGGCGAGGACACCGGCGCAGCCGCCGCGGCCAGCGCCATCTCCCAGCAGCGGCGGACCGTTCTCGCCATGAGCGCCTACCGAGCAAGCAGACAGGAGGTCACACCGTGAGCGCACAGACACCGCCACCCGCCGACGAGAGACCACGCAGGCAGATCGCCGGGTTCGTCTGGGCACTCGCGACGATCGCCATCGGCGCCGCCGCCGTGCTGGCGCCCGACGGGCATCTGCACGCGCTCGAGGCCGCCGGGGCGTTCAAGGGCGAAGCGATCGGCGGCGTCGCCGACTTCGTCGAGCAAGCTCAAGGGCAACCTCGTATGGCTCGGCGGGACCGCCATGGGGCTCGTGATCGCCGTCGTCGGGATCATGTTCATGGCCGGGCACTCGCGCGCGCACGACCTCGCGATCCGCACGCTCGTCGGCCTCGCGATCCTCGCCTCGATCAGCGGCATCGTCGCCTGAGCCCGGACCATGGCGAGCCTGCCGACGACAACGGGCCTCGCGTTGCCCGCGGGGCTCCTCGGGCTGCCCTCGCTGCACAGCATCATCCAGGCGATCGCCGGCGGGTTCTTCGGCGCGCTCGCCGCAAGCGCTCGTCCCGAGCTGGCTCAAGCACGGGACCGTCGCCACGATCCAACACCTCGTCGCGCTGCCGGACCCGGGCAGCTGGAGCCACGTCAGGGCGCTGCAGGGCGAGATGACCTACCTCGCGATGATGCTGCTGCCCGTCACCCTCGCCGTCGGCGCGACGCGGTACTGGCTCGTCGGGCTGACGGGCAGCGCACACCCCGCCACCGCGGTGGTGCGAGCAAGCCTCAGCAGCGGCGTGCTCGTCGCCTACCGGTGGCTGGTCGAGCAGACAGTCGCCGCCGCCAACACCCTCACCCACGGCATCCTCGGGCTCCCCGTCGTCTCAGCAGGGCTCGGGCGCATCATCGGCGTGCTGTTCGGCGGCGCGCTGCTCGCGCGGCGGCGGCGGCGTGTTCGGAGCGTTCCTGGTAATCGTCGGGGTCGTCTTCGCCGCGGGGCTGTTCGCGGCCCAGGTGCTGCTGACGGTCGCGCTCGCGCTGCTGTGCGTCACCGGGCCGCCGCTGATCGCGCTTTCGGGCATCCCCGAGCTCTCACACCTCGCGCGCGGGTGGGCCGACGCGCTGCTCGCCGTCGCGCTCGTGCCGATCGGCTGGACGATCCTGTTCGCCACCGCCGGCGCGCTATGCCTGGACGCCACCAGCATCACCGGCGCCGGCGGAGCGTTGCCAGGGCACGTCGCGGCGGCGTTCGCCGGACTGATCACGTTCGTGCTCGCCGTACGCCTCCCGTTCATCGCGGTCGGCGAGCTGCGCGGCATCCTCACACGCGCCTCCACACGCCCGGCCACCGCCGCCCACGCCGGCCCGGGCGCCCTGCCCGGCGCCGAGCGCGTGCGCGCCGCACACGCGCGGCTGCGCGCCGTCGGCTTGCAGGCCGTGCCCTCGCTCGGCGCGAGCGTCGGCAGAGCAGCAGGAGCAGTCGGTGCGCCCGCCGGCGGGCCGCTCGGGGCCGCGCAGACGACGAGTCGCCGCGGTCGCCCACCGAACGCCACGCGGCCCGGACGCAGCGGCGCCCGCGCGCGAGCGGACAGCCCGGCCACAGGCAGGACGGAAGACGCCGGCGCCGCCGGGGCCTCGTGGGATACGCCAGCGGCTAGCCAACGCGCGCAGCATCCTCGCCGCCGCGCCCACCGAAGCCATCAGGAGCATGGACGCCAGCACGCGCCAGGGCAAACCGGTCAAGCGACAGGCCCGGGCGAGCGCCGGCGGCGACTCTCCGAGGCCGGCGAGCACGAGCCGCGCAGCACCCGACAAGCCCAACAGTCACGGCGAGCGCGCCCAGAGCCCGCGCCAGGCGAGGCCAACCGCCGCCCGCGTCCCGCGAGCGCCCAACACCCGCGACCACCAATCCGCCACAACAAGCTCGCACGCATCCCCGCCAGGACCCAAGGGCGGGCACCGTCCGGCGTCCGCCACGCATCCCGAGCAGCCGGCGCAGCGGACCACGCACGCGGAGAAACACGCCGCACCCCACCCCGCCAGGAAGCTCACCGCCAGCACACGACGGCAGGACAACACGCCGGCTGGCACACAGACACGGCAACAGGCGCAGCCCGCTACGCCACAGCGCGACAGCCGCACCAAGCCGCGCACCGCCGCAGCCGCCTCCGACCGTGCCGCCAGTCCCGCAACCGCGCCGCAAGAACGCAAGCCCCGACGCCGCCGCAAGCCATGATCCACCGCACCTTCCGCTCGCTCGACCAGGCGCCGAAACTGCTCGGGTTCACGATCCGCCAGTGGGCGCTGCCTGATCGCCGCCGCCAGCGGCGAGCTCGCGCTGATACGCGCCACCCACCTCCCAGGGAAGGCGGCGATCACGCTGCTCAGCTTCACGATCGGGCTGCCGGCGGCGCTCACCTACGTCTCGGAGGCGGGCGGGCTACAGATCGGCAGGCTGCTCGCCGACATCGTGCGCTGGCACTGTGCAGCCCAAGACGCCTCGGTCCCCGCGAGGACGCCGCCGCACTGCTCGACGTCGCCGCGATCCACCCCGACGGGCTGCTCGTCCGCCGCGACGGCACGCACGTCCGCTACCTCGAAAGCGAGACCGTCAACCCGCTGGTGCTCGACCCCGACGACGGCGAGCGGCTCTCGAACGCGTTCGCGCAGCTCGCCGCCCGCCTGCAGGACCGCCAGACGCTGCAGGTCTACGTGCACGCCACGCCGCTGGCGCTCGAGGAGCTGCTCGCCGAGGAAAGCCAGCGCTGCGAGCAGGCAGCCGGCGCCGCCGAGGACGAGAACGACCATGACCTCGCACGAGCGATCCGCCGGCTCGGCGACGCACAGGAGCAGTCGAGCCGCGCCAGCGCGCGCTCGGTCGCCGCGCTGAAGATCCGCTACCTGCTCGTCTGCCCCCACACCCCAACACGGCAGCGCTGGCGGCCCAGCCGACGCCACCAGCCGACCGCTGAACAGCACGAGGCGCACGCGCGCGAGTCGCTGCGCCACAGCGAAGGCGTCCGCGCCGACCTACAGGCGCTCGGACTCGAGGCACGGCCGCTCGACGGCGCCGAAGTGCTCGACCTCCTACACAGCCGGTTCGACCCCGGGCGGCTCGACAGCGGAGCGCCGCGGGCCAGCTTCACCCACCCGCACGCGCTGCAGGACGACTGCTGCGAACAGGAGGAGGAGCCCGGGGCGGCGATCGCACACGCCGTCTGCACCGCCCCCGTCAGCCTCGAGCAGCCGGGCCACATACGGATCGGCTCCTCGCTGGAGCAGGTGCTGCACATCTCACTGCCGCCCGAGCAGACATGGCCCGGATGGCTACTGCACATGACCCAGGCGCCCCGCCCCTACACGCTCACCGTGCACATCCAGGCCAGCGAACGCCACCGCGAGCGGGCCGCGCAGAAGCGCCGCTACAAGCGACTCTACGGCGTCAACCGGGGCGTCGAGCAGCGCGGACGGCCGCTGGACCCCGACGCCCGACTCGCCGAGCAGGAGGCCGCCGAGCTGACCGAGCAGCTCTCCTGCTCAACCGGAGCGGGCGTCTATCGGCTGGCCATCTACCTGTCGCTGCGCGAACCCGCCGGGGACGCGCAAGCGCTGCGCGAGCTGACGGGCACCGTCGCACGCGAGGTCTCGAGCACCAGCGACGCGCGCGCACAACCCGGGCCGTTCGCGCAGCGGGCGCAGTGGCGCTCCACGCTCCCGCTCGGCGCACGACGTCGCACGACGAGGACGCAAGTACATCTCCGTCAACGTCGGCGACAGCGTGCCGCTCATCGGCACCCGCTGCGGAAGCCCCGACGGGATCCCGCTCGGCTACGCGCTTCCCGGACGCACACTCGAGCGCCTCGACCCGTTCGACGAGCGCCACCCCAACCACCTGCTGCTGATCAACGGCATGTCGGGGGCCGGCAAGACGATGAGCGCGATCATCCTCATCGCCCGCGCGATCGCACACGGCGCAACCGGGTTCATCATCGACCGCGCCGGGCACTTCGCCTACCTCGCCTCGCTGATCCCCGGCTCCGTGTCCGTCCAGATCGGCGCCGACGGCCACGCGATCAACGCCTGGGACGTCCCCGACCCCCGCCAGCCCGGCGCCGAGAAGATCGACTACCTGCTCGCGCTGCACGCGCTGCTGCTCGGCGAGCACAACCCCGCCCGCGACAGCTACGGGCTCAACGACCTCGAGAGCAACCTGCTCGGCCTCGCGATCGGCGACATCTACGAGCGCTGCGCGCTCACCGGCGAGGAACCCCGCGAGCTGCTGCTGCAGGACGAGCTCGAGCGCCGCTACCACGCAGAACGCGCCGAAGGCTCGATCGGGATCGCAGAGGCGCTGCGCAACCTCTCGATGCGCATCAACAACTACCTGCAGGACGGGCCCTACGGGTACCTCGGCGACCGGCCCACCACGATCCCCGCCGGCAGCCCGCTCGTCGTGTTCGACACCCGGCTGATCCCCGACGCCAAGGCGCCCGCCGCGCTGTTCGTGATCTGCGAGCACGTCAAGAGCCAGATCAACACGCTGCGCCGCGCACACCTCGCCGGACGGACAGGCATCCACGCATGGTCCGGGCGCAGCTTCCTGGTCATCGACGAGGCATGGAAGCTGATCGAACGGCCCGCGACCGGCCGCTGGTTCAACGAGTTCTGCCGCCGCAGCCGCCACTACGCGCTGTGGCTCGTCGCGATCAGCCAACAGCTATCGGACTTCGACAACGAGCACGGCCGGGCATTACTCGCAAACGCCGCGATGCGGCTGTTCCTGCGCCAGGAAGCACGCGAGCTGGGCTACGCCAAACAGGCGCTCGGGCTCTCAGAGCAGGCCGTCGAGGCGATCAGCCAGCTACAGACACGCCGCGGACGCTACGCCACCGCCTACCTCATGAACGGCGCCCGCGGACAGGCGACCATCCAGATCGCCGTCGGCGCCCGCGAGTACTGGATCGCCACCAGCGACCCCGCCCGCGACGAGCGCACCCGCCAACAGGCCCTCGCCGACGCCGGCCACGACCCATGGCAGGCACTCGAGCTGCTCGCAGACGAGAGCCGCCAGCAGGGCACACGCCGCGCAGGGCAGGGCAGCCGCGTGAGCCAGGCGAAGCTCGCATACGCACTGCTGCGAGACCGCACCGTCCGGGGGCTGCTCATCGGCGCCCTCGCGCTGATCGTGCTCACCCCCGTGATCCTCGCCGCCGCGGTCGCCGGGATCATCGGCGAACAGGAAGCGGCCGGCTGCGCCAGCGCGCCCTTGAACCTCCCCGCCGGCGGCGGGGCGATCGCCACCGGACACTACGCCGCGCCGCTGGCGCTCGCGCCCGGACGCACCTACCTCGTCGGCGCGACCGAGTACGGCGGGCCCGGCGATCCAAGCTCAGGCGACTACGGGTCGATCCCCGACCCCAGCCAGTCATACCTCCCCGCCCACCCCGACACGTTCGCCGAGCTGTCGCTGCTCGACCACAACCCGGCCAACACCGGCAGCTTCACCTTCGCCGACGCCGACGCGCTGGACCGGCTGCCCTACCTCAGCGGACTCCGCGTCAGCCACGACGGGCACACGCTGCTGCTCTACAAGCGCGACATCGGCTACGGGCAGGGCCCCGGCCAGCAGATCGAAAACGGCGAACCGTACCGCCTCGACGTGTGGTGGCAGTCAGCGCAGCCGCTGCACATCACAAAGAGCGCCGTCCAGATACAACTCGCGCCCGCCAGCGGCGCCGCCGGCACCCTCCAGCAACTACCGGAAAGCACCGAAGCCAGCACCGGCGAAGCCAGCACGGCCGGCTGCCAGGAGGGCGAAACGGGCGCGGACATCCCGCTGGCGCTCGTGCCGGGCACACGCACCCGGATCCTCCCGAGCGGCCTCGCCGCCGCCGGCGAACAAGCACCCCGGCAGGTCAAGCAGATGGTCGCCGCCGGCAACCGGCTGTACGGGACCGCCTACCTGTACGGCGCCGGACACGGCCCCAGCCTCAACACGCTGCAAGGCGCCTACGACTGCTCATCCGCGGTCTCCTATGTGCTGCACGCCGGCGGGCAGCTCCGAGAAAGCGCGCTGGACTCGACCGAGCTCGCCGGCTACGGACAGCCCGGGCCCGGCCGCTACATCACGATCTACGCCAACAGCGCGCACGCGTTCATGTACGTCGCCGGGCTGCGCCTGGACACCGTCGAAGACCCCGCCTGGGACCGCGGGCCGAACGCCGGCAAGCCCGGCGCGCGCTGGCGGGTGTCCCCCACCGTCCCGGACTGGGCCGCCTGGTCGGTGCGCCACCCCACCGGGCTATGAGCGCCACCCGACACGCCGCCGCCGCGATCCTCGCGGGCGCACTCGCGCTCGCCGACGCCGGCTGCGCCAACCCCGACGCGCCGGCCGCACAGAGTCCCGCCAGCCAGGTGCAGAACGCCGGCGAGCCGGCCGCGCCCGCCCCGGCCCGAGTGGGCGAGCAGGCACCAGCCGACACGCAGAACACGCCCGCAAGGGCGCTCGCCGCGTTCGCCGAGACCTACATCAACTGGGACTACCGCACACTGACAGCGACCCAGCGGACGCTCGCGGCGAGGTCCGTCGGGGCCGCACACCTGGCCGAGCAGCAGGCCGCGGCCAGCAGCGCCGCCGACAACACCATCCAGCGCGCGCGGATCCACAACAGCGGACAGCTCGCGAGCGTCGCGCGCGAGCAGACCCAGCCCGGGATGTGGGTGATCGTCACACGTGAGCGGACCACCGGCGACAGCGAATACGAGGGGCTGCCCGCCAGCTACCACGTCACGCTCGCGCGCGTGCAACACGTCCGCGGCGGCTGGGCGGTGAGCGAATGGCTGCCGCAGAGCTGACCCGGCCGGCGCCACCGCGGACCCGGTCACCGAACGGACCGGCTGGCGCCTTCCTCGCCACCTACATGGCGCTGTGGGCGAGCACCCTCAGCGCTGCGACGCTCACAGCCGCGTGCCCCGGCGTCGCGGAGACCGTGGGTGGCGTGCTTCGGCTCACGCTCACTCGCGTGCAGAACCCGCCGGCGACGCCCGGGCGTGTGCTCGCGCTCGCCGCACACAACCTGCCGATCGCCGGCTGGCCGCTGCTGCTCGGGCTGGCCGGTATCGCGAGCAGCCGCCCAGCACGACGCGCGACGGACATGCTGGTTGCCGGCTGCGCGCTGGCGAACACGCTGCCCGTCGGAGCCGCAATCGGTGCGTACGGCAGCCGCCTGTTTCCCTACATCCCCCAGCTGCCGCTCGAGTGGGCGGCGCTGGCGGCGGGCTACTGCA
Source organism: uncultured Solirubrobacteraceae bacterium (assembly GCA_963742395.1). Taxonomy (GTDB): domain Bacteria; phylum Actinomycetota; class Thermoleophilia; order Solirubrobacterales; family Solirubrobacteraceae; genus Palsa-744. The sequence goes on from CAVUME010000015.1 coordinate 15,893, forward strand.
GCTGGCTCGTGCAACGACAGCGCCCCATCGGCCGACGTCAACGGTTCGCATGGCTGGCGCTGACCGCCGTGCTCGTGCTCACCGCCGCTGCCGTCGAGACCACCGCCATCCCGCGCCGGGCGCCAACACACGCCTCAGCAGCCGCAGCGATCCAGGCTGTCCACCAGCTGCGCACAGAGAGTTCGAGCATCCTCGACGCCGAAGCACCGCGCCGCGGCGCCGAAGATGACCCGCGAGCATCCGCGCCGGCAGCAGCACGACGCCCCGCTGACGCGACGGCGCACGGTCGAGGTAGGCGTCGCTGAACACGAGCAGACACTCGACCTTCGTGCCCACGACCCGTTCGACGTGCCTCGCCTGCGCATAGGCCTGGCGCAGCCAACGTGGACTCACGCTCGCCACCCGAACCCGCCCACGGTGGCTCTTCGTCTCCACCGTGAACAAGCCACCCGGACCGATCACCACGTGATCCACGTTGCCGCGGCCCGTGTCGATGTCGTGGAGAGCAACCCAGCCCTCGGCGGACAACCCGTCGAGAATCCCGCCTACGAGCCGCTCGCCCTCATTGCCACGCTCACGACGCTCGAGCACGGCCGCGACACGGCGATCAGCCACCAGCACCGCCGCGATCAGCAGCAGCGTGCACAGATCGAACAGCGCCGCATGCCAGGCGGGCAGCGCACGAGGCCAGGCCGACAGCGTCAGCACCGTCAGCGGCAGAACTCCCGCCGCAAACGCCAGCAAGGCGAACGCCAGGGCGATCCGGCGAACCACCCCACGACCATGCTGCGCCGGGGCTCGGGACACCACACTCCCTCCTCGCGCCGCCACACCCCCCGATCGACACCACGGCAGCCCAGCTTGACCAAACCACGCCACCAACGCCGAGGCACCGCCGATCACAACGAACAGGAGCCACGCCGATAGCACAGAGCGATCAGTGGAAATGACACCGGTACCCCGTGTCAGCGAGGCTGCAAGGGAGCTTGCAACAGCCCGCTTGCTTTGCATGGAGACCGGCTTTATGGAACATTCGCAACGGTCAAGGTTGACTGGAGGAAACGAGCATGGAGGTTCAACAAACGTCCGGCGGACGGGGCGCCGCCGACGGCACAAACGCTGGCGCACCCACGCCAGGACGCGCCGCGCAGCTCTCGGGCGCACCGGTCGGGGTAGCGCTGGGCGCGTGGCAGGCCGCCGAGCTCAGACTCGCGCGTTCCTTCCCCGAGTGCCGCGGGCTGCCAGCAGAGCAACTCGAGGACCTCTACCAGGACACGGCGCTGGCGCTACTCGGACGCACCTTCCACAGCGAAGAGCACCTACGCAACGCACTGCGCTGGGGGATCAAGCACCGCGCGCTTCACCAGCACCGCGACCAGCGCCGCCGCAGCGAGATCCTGGGCCAACACGCACCCGAAATCCAGCTCGCCGCGCAGCAGCGCCAACACGGCCACAGCCCCGAAGACGCGGCCGTCCTCGACGGCGACCGGGTCATCGTGAGCGAGTTCCTCGCCGAGCTCGACCAGCTCGAGCGACGAATCTTCTGGCTCACCGCCGAGGGGCTGCGCTACCGCTCCATCGCACCCATCCTCGGCCTACCCGTCAACCAGGCACGAAAAGCCGCCCGCTCCTGCGAGCGAAAGCGCGAGCGCTTCCAGATCCTCTACGAGTCCGGGCGTCTATGCGGCTACCGCGCACAGACAATCACCGCCATCAAGACAGGCGAACAGGTGACGGAGGAGCTCGCGCAGCGCGCCTACGCACACCTGCAGGCGTGCGCGGCCTGCCGCAGCCAACACAACACCAACGCCCACAGGCTCAAAGCAGCCTTCCAGGCCAACGCCGCCGCGCTCGCGCCGCTGCCGCTGCTCGCCGGGCGCCTGCCATGGATCACGCGCCTGGAGCTCCGCGCCCGCACGCTCGCCGCACGCCTGCCGGCCCACAGCACACCCGGCGCCGGCGTGGTACGCGAACGGGTGCTGGCGACGCTCGCGACCGGGGCCGGCGCCGGCAAGCTCGCCGCCGGCGTCGCCACCGTCGCCGTGATCGCAGGCGGCACGATCGGCGCCACCCACACCCTCCGACACCACCACACACACCACCCCCACACAGCGCCGAGACCCGCCGCCAGCATCGCGCGCACAGCAGCGGGGACGGGCAGCGCCGCCAGCGCTACCGGCCAACAGCAGCCGGTGCCCCACACGCAGACCGCCAGGCGGACAGCCACGAGCACCCGCGGTGCACACGAACAGCAGACAGGAGGGTTCTCCTACCTCGGCGTCCCGGTCCACGACACGACCAGCGAGAGCGCCGCGACTCAGGACGCGAGTGCGGCGAGCGCCGGCCGGCCAGCGCACACAGAACAGCCAGCCACAGGAGCCGCAGGCCAGCGCGGCGGAGGACCGTTCAGCCCATGAGCCGAGCACAGACGCTGGCCGCCACGCCCACCCCGCGGTCATACACCACGCAAGCCCCCGCCGCAACCGGCCCGGGACGCAGACCACGGCAACACATGCCAACAGCAACACCCCCAGCCCCCGCCGGCGCGAGAGGCGCCCCGAGCCGCGAGACGGCTCGGGGACGCCTCCCCCGCGCGCTCGCCGCGGTCGCCGGCGTACTCGCGCTCACGCTCGCGGGCGCGAGCTCCGCGCACGCCGGCGAATGGGTGCAGGTGTCCTGCATCAACCCCAACCAGACCGCCGCCGGCAGCGCCGGCTGGAGCAGCTTCGCCGCAAACACAGGCTACGGGTCCAACAACAGCACCCAGTGCGGCCCCGGCGCCGGCGCATACGCGCTGCTCTCAAGCGCCGCCGCCGCGCCCGTCGGAGCACACGAGACGCTCCAGTACACACCACCCGCGGGGTCCACACTCAACGGCGGCCTGCTCGACCTGCGCATGCAGGCCAACGGACACGGCTACAACGCCTCCGGCACCGCCATCGCCTACACACCCGAATACGCCTACAACGCCAGCAACGTGATCTTCCAGTGCGCCGCCGGCCTCGCCCCCTGCGGCAACCTGAGCAACGAATACATCGGCCAGCTGACCATCCCCGCCGCGCGCGGCGGGAACCTGTACCTCGAAGCGGGCTGCGGCGGCAACAGCGGCTACAGCTGCACCGAAGGCGCCACCGAAGGCGCCTGGTCACAGCTGCAGCTGTGGTGGGCCAACCTCAGGCTCACGAACAACGCCACGCCCGCGGCCACCAACATCGCCGGCACGCTGCTCACGCCCGCAGCACGCGAAACCCGCGAACTACTGCTCACCGCCACCGACCCGGCGGGACCCGGAGTCCACAGCATCACCGTCCAGGCCGACGGGCAGACCCTGTACACCGGCACACCCGACACCAACGGCGGACAGTGCACCGCCGTCGGCGAAAGCGGCGGGGCGCTGATGTTCGACTCCAGCCAGCCCTGCAAGCAGAGCGAGAACGTCGACCTACAGATCGCAACCACAGCACTTCACGACGGGCAGCACACGCTCAAGGTCACCGTCACCGACGCCGCCGCCAACAGCAGCGTCGTGTACGACAACACGATCAGCACCCACAACGCGCCCGAGAACACCGCGCCACCAACGCTCACAGGCACACCCGAGCTCAACGAAACACTCATCGCCGGGCACGGCGAGTGGAGCGCGCCCGCCGCCACCGGCACCACCACCTACAGCTACCAGTGGCAGCAGTGCAACAGCGACGGGAGCGAATGCGAACCGATCCCAGGAGCCGAAGGCGCCACCCACACGACCACCAGCTCCGACGTCGGACACACGCTGCGCGTGCTCGTGACCGCCACCGACGCCGACGGAGCCGCCATCCTGCAAACCAACCACAGCGCCGTGATCAACGCGCCAGCGGCCACAGCGGCCACGAGTCTCCCCTCCCCCGCCGAAACCGCCGGCATCCTCGGCACAGCCGCCCCCGCCACCCCACCCAACGGCACACCCGCCAGCGATGACGCTCGACTGCACCTCCGAGGTCCCGCACACATCACCCGCAGCTACCAACAGAGGGCGCTCACCATCACCGGAACGCTCACGACCCCCACCGGCCAGCCCATCAGGGGCGCCAGCCTGCAAGCAGGCGAACAGAACGGACAGGTGCTGGCCGAGCCGACGAGCACCAGCGCCGGAACCTTCACCATCCACCTCCCCCCCGGCCCCTCGCGGACCATCACGATCGGCTACCGCGCGCACACCGGCGACCCCAGCTACGCCGCCCAGGCGCACATCACCGAGACCGTCAGAGCAGGCGTCGCACTACACATCACCCCGCGCCACACGCAAGCGGCCGGGACGATCACGATCAGCGGCCAGGCCGCCGGGCCGATCCCCCGCGGCGGCGTGCTCGTCGAGCTACAGGTCCACTACCGCGGCCAATGGGTGCCATTCCGTGCACCACGAACAAACAGCGACGGACGGTTCACCACGCGCTACCAGTTCCAAGGCGCCACCGGCCGCTACCCCTTCCGCGCGCAGATCCCCGCAGGCCAGGCCGGCTACCCCTACAGCGCGGGGACCAGCAACACCGACGAGATCCAAAGCGGCTGAGCACCCAGACCCGCCAGCAGACACGTGCACGCCGCGCCAGGTCCGCTAGAACCCGATCACCGCCGAGAACGTCGCGGTGCCGTCGAGCCTCGGCTGCCCAGCGCCGCACAAGTTCGGGACGCTCGCAGCCCCCTGGTAGACCAGCGGGCTGTTCGGGTCGGCCGACGGGACCCAGTGGCCGGCTGGCGTGTACGTCTCGGTCGGCATCGCCACCGTGAACGTGTGCGCCGAGAGCCTGCCCGCGAACACGCAGTCGACGCCGAACACCACCTGCGCGTCGCTCACCGTCACCGCGGATGGGACGCTCGCGCCGAGAAGCTTCAGGTCATAGCCAGCCTTCACCTGCCCGCCCGCAGCAAGCAGGAGCCCGCCCGCGGGCGCCTGTCCCGCGAGGAGCACCGAACCGGCTTCGCACCTCGCCGACGCGGTGGGCCTCCAGCCCGCGGGAAGACCGTGCACGGTGTAATGCCAGCGGGCATCGACGCGCACACCGGCAGGGCACGGACCCGTGACCGGATAGGTGATCGTGACCTGGGGCGCCGCTTCCGGCGCGGCCAGCTGCGCACCCGTACCCGGCGGCAGCAGGCTCGAGCCGCCCCCGCCACCACCACCGGCGAACGTGTTCGCGCCGCCACCACCACCTCCACCGTAGAGGCCGCCACCACCGCCGCCGCCGGGGAAATCTTCCAGCGAGGCCAGGCAGCGGCCCCCGGCGCCACCATCCGAGAGCGACCCTTCCGTGCCGTTGCTGCCGCTCACACAGTTGCCTTCACCGCCCGCCCCGCCACCGCCACCCATACCGGCGCCGCCACCGTTGTTCTGGTTGGCGCCCGCGGCGCCGGCTTCGCCCGCGCCGCCGCCACCACCACCGCTCGCCGCACCCGAGGCGCCACCGCCACCACCACCGCCCGCCACCAGCAAGCGACTGTCAGGAGCCAGCCCCAGCGCCCGTGGCGAGCTGCGCACATCCGAAGCACCACCTCCCCCACCGGCGCCTTCGCCACCGCCGTTGAAACCGCCGAGGCTGAACAGTTCGCCTTCGCCGCCATCGCCGCCAACCTCCACATACAGCGTCTCGCCAGGCGTCACACCCAGCACGCCGCTGACCTGCGCCGCGCGCCCACCCGCTCCGCCCGGCAGCCCCGCGCCGCCGTGCCCACCGACAGCGAGCACCTGCACGCTCGTGATCGCATCCGGCACCACAAACGACTGCTCGGCGCCGGTGTACGCAAACGTCGCACTCGCCGCCCGCGCCGCCGTGGCCGCCGCCAGCAGCACGATCAGCGCGACCATCACCACCAGCGACACGGCACACCAGACCGCTCGGCGCGATCCCCCCACGCCACGGCGCGCGGGAGGCAGCGCAAACCCCCTCCCGGCGGGCGACGGGTCAAGGCGAGTCATCAGCACACTCCTCCTTCGGTCGCTGGCGGCCGGACACCACAAGAGCGCCGGTCAGATGCACGACGCCGCGACGGTGACCGGGCCGCCGCCGCGACGTCGATGACCCCCCCCACTGGGAAGACGGGGAGCGAGCTTCAACAGCAGTCATGCAGAATGAGAAACGACAGCGGTAGCTATATCCGCCGGGCGACACCATGTCAAGACAGGCAGTTCTCGCCACAACGCCAGCACATATGTATGGCTGTGGTATTCGTACGGTCCCCATCGCCATCCACCGCCGGGACTCGCACGCATCCCGCCCCGCACAAACGCTCGAAAGATCACGCGGTGACGGCGCCGCCAGCATCATGCCCGCGAGCTTCGTTCACTCCTCTCGTCTGGAGGATCCCCGAGGCCCCGCTCACGGCGCCCCATCCTTCGCTGCGGACATGCCCATCGCCGCGGCCATTCGGGCCGCAACGACGCGGTCTCACACGACCCGCAGCGGCGGTCAGGGGATCTGCAGGCCCGAGATCGCGCGAGCGATCACCAGCTGCTGGATCTCGGCGGTCCCCTCGAAGATGTCGTAGATCTTCGCGTCACGGTGCCAGCGCTCAACGGGGTACTCGCGGGTGTAGCCATTGCCCCCGAGTATCTGGATCGCCCGCTCGGTCGCCCACACGGCCACCTCGCCCGCCTTCAGCTTGCTCATCGAACCCTCCGCGTTCTCGAAGCGATGCCCGGCACGGCCCATCCACGACGCCCGCCACACCAGCAGCCGCGCGGCATCGATCTCCAGCTTCATGCGCGCGAGCGTGAACGCGATCGCCTGGTTCTCGACGATCTTGCGGCCGAACTGCTCACGCTCCTTGGCGTACTCCAACGCATACTCATACGCGGCCCGCGCGATCCCGAGCGCCTGCGCGCCCACCGTCGGACGCGAAGCCTCGAACGTCTGCATCGCCGCTTGGGAGCTGCTGCGCTTACCCTCGCGAACACGAGCAAGGCGCTCTTCCAGCCTGTCCCTGCCGCCGAGCACGTGGTCGACCGGGACGCGGCAGTCGTCGAGATGGACGTCGGCGGTGTGGGACGCACGCAGGCCGTGCTTTGAGACCTTCGAACCTTCGGATATCCCCCTGGCCTCGCTCATCGGCACCACGAACGCCGCGTGGCCGCGCGAGCCGAGCGCCCGGTCCACCGATGCGATCACCACATGCACGTCGGAGATGCCGCCGTTGGTGGCCCACGCCTTCTGGCCGTTGAGCACCCACTCGCCGGCGGCTTCATCGAACTTGGCGGTCGTCCTGATCGCGCTGACGTCCGAGCCGGCGTCCGGCTCCGAGGAGCAGAAGGCGGCCACCTTCACGTCCTCGGGCGTGCCGAAGCAGCGCGGGACCCACTGACCGACCTGCTCCGGCGTGCCCTGTCCGAAGATCGCGGCCACGGCCAACGCGGTGCCCATGATCGACATCCCGATCCCGGCGTCGCCCCAGAACAGCTCCTCGTTGACGATCGGCAGCGTCAGGCCCGTCGGGTCGCCAAAGAACTGCGCGAGGCCTTCGAAGCCGTAGAGGCCGATCTTGGCAGCCTCCTGGATGACAGGCCACGGGGTCTGCTCGCGCTCGTCCCACTCGTGGGCGGCGGGTCTGACGACGTTGGCGGCGAACCCGTGCACCCAGTCGCGGACATCCCGCTGGTCCTCGTTGAGCGACATCGAGAACATGTCTTCCTGCGGGCTCGAGCGGGTGATCGCCTCGAGCGCACCCTCGAGCCCCGGGATCGACTCAGACGCCTCTGGTGAAGATGAACTCAGAACGGACCCCCTGGCGGTTGACAGCGTCCGAGCCTGGACGGCTAAACGCTCACGTCATCTAAACATTCACGGGTCCGTAAGTCAACCAGTCCTGCTATCACGCCGATATCGTCCGCAGTCCACGCCCGCACGTAACTACACGGTCTGACTTGATCGGAGGCTGCGTGGTCCGGGGACCGAAGAGCGGACCCCGGGGGACGCGCGAATCGTCCGCGCCGCCAGCCAGAGCGGGCAGCCGCAGACGGCACGGATCAAGCGCAGGCGCAGCTCAGGCATCGCGAGGACGAGCCTGCGCCGCTGCGAATCCCAACAGCATCCTGGATTTGGCCGAACGTCGAGTCCGCCACAGCCGGGCAGATCGCGAAGCATCAGACTCACCCAAACGACACTGGTCGCCGTATGCGACAGATCCCCGAGCCGGCGGGAAAGGCGGATCGGCACACTGAACCGGTGCTGCGCTTGACCATCAGACTCCGTAGCCCCCCGAAGCCCGCATGACTCTGAAACGACGTGGTAGCGGTTGGCGCCTGGTCGTGTATCGTCTATGCCACGAACATGGCGCGAGCAGCCCAAAAACGCACACGTACCGCCACTCTTCCGACGCCCGACGGCGCGTCGCCCAACGGCGCCAAACCGGCGCAGCGCGAGCGGCTGCTGGGCTCGATGATGGAACTCTCCTCGCGTCATGGTTACCCGAACGTGAGCATCGCCGAGATCTCCACGCACGCGGGGGTCTCGAGCGCGACCTTCTACGAGCAGTTCGCCGACAAGGAGGACTGCCTGCTGGCCGCCTACCAGCAGGCGGCCGCCGGCGTGCTGGAGCGGATGGGGTCGCTCGACGCATCCGGCGACTGGGGAGACGCCTCACGCAGGCTCGTGCGGGACCTGATGGGCGCGCTGGCGGAGGACCCGGACGCCGGGCGCGTGCTGCTCGTGGAGGCGCTCGCCGGCGGAGCGCGCGTGCGCTCACAGCGCGAACGGACGCTCGGCGCCTTCCAGAGGCTCGCGCAGGAATTCCTCGACGCCGCGCCACGCGACGGCAAAGGCCTCGACCTGCCCGCGGACATGCTGCTCGGGGCGATCCGCAGTATCGCCTCGCACAACCTGCGCACCCACAGCGAGGATCGCGCGGGGCTCCTCGTCGACGACGTGATGACCTGGATCGAGTCCTACGCGGTGCCCGCCGAGCAGAACAGGTGGAGCACCGGGGCCGGCACGCTGCTGCCCGCCCGCGTCGCCAGGAAGTGGCTCGCGGCGGCCACACCTGCCCCCGTCCCCGAGCGGCTTCCGCGGGGACGGCACCGGCTTCCCCGGCGGCGGTCGAACGCAGCCAACGCACGCGCATCATCCACGGCACCAGCGACGTCATGGTCGCAAAGGGGTACGCGGCCGCGACCGTCACCGACATCGTCTCAGCCGCGGGGATCTCCAGGGACGTGTTCTACGGCCACTTTGCGAACAAGTACGAGGCCTACCTCGCGGCCCAGGAGTACGGAACCCAGAACCTGCTGGAGGCCTGCGCCGCCGCCTACTTCACCGGCGACAGCTACCCCGAACGCGTGTGGCTCGCACTCCAGGTGCTCGTGCTCGCGGTCGCCGGCAACCCGGGACTCACCCACCTGCGGGTCGTCGAGTGCTACGCGGCCGGAACCGCGGCGATCGAGCAGACCGAGCAGCTCAAGCGCGCCGCGGTGATCTTCCTGCAGGAGGGCTTCACCGCGAGCCCCACGGCCGCACGGATGCCGCGGCTGGCAGCGCACGCGATCACCGGGGCCGTGTTCGAAAGCTTCTACGGCCAGGCCTCCCGCGGCGAACTCGCCGAGCTCCCACGCCAACTGCCGCTGCTCACCTACCTCGCCACGGCGCCGTTCATCGGACCCAAGCGCGCGATCGCAGCCGTCGAGAAGCTGAGCGCCCAGGCGATCCGCAGCGTCCCCGCGTAAGCCGGGTCTCCTAGAGGACACAAACGAACTCTGGTCCCCGCGGGCGCTGCGGGGCCGACGGGCGCGTGTCCCCAACGGCGTGCGCACATGGCTCGCGTGGACCGCGCGCGCCGGCTGCGGGCAGAGCATGGACCTGCGCACGCAACCAAGCTGCGCGTGCGGCGCCCGTCGCCCGCGATGGCACACGGCGGTTAGGTGTACATACCGAATCGTTACAAGGCTGGAGGATCACCCTTGACTTGACAAGGGTTTTCCGAATCGCTACAACAGACCACAGTCGTTCTGCATCCAGGGAACGGCGTTGGGAAGTTGGGCGGCCCAGATCTCTCTCTGGACCAGCTTCTCTCATCCCCGGGGGCCACGGTGATCGGTCCGCTCCGTCGCCGTGGCCCCCACCCCGTTCAAGGGTGATCACGACGACCAGCGACACACCCGGCACCGATCGAGAGCCAGCCCGCTCGCTCCCGCCCGGGCCACGGCTTCCCCTCGCCATCCAGACGATTCGGGCCTGGAGGGCCACGCTGCCGTTCTTCGACGCCGCCACCCGACGCTACGGGCCGATCTTCACGATCCGCGCGCTGCCGTGGGGCAGCGCCGTGGTGGTCAACGACGCGGAGCTCGTCAAGGACGTGTTCACCGGCGACCCGGCGGTCTACCACGCCGGCGAGGGCAACTCGATCCTCGCGCCCGTCGTCGGCTTGCGCTCGGTGCTGGTGCTCGACGGCGAGCAGCACCTGCGCGCCCGCAAGCGGCTGCTGCCGTCGTTCCACGGGGACGCCGTGCGCTCCTACGAGCGGGTCGTCGAGCAGGTCGTCACGGCAGAGGTGAAGCGGTGGCCGCTGCTCGAGCCGTTCGCGCTTCACCCACGCATGCGCACGATCACGCTCGAGGTGATCCTGCAGGCGGTGATCGGCACCTCCGATCCCGTACGCGTACACGCGCTGCGCGAGCTGCTGCCCGGCTGTCTGCAGATCGGGCCCACGATCATGGCGATGTGGGCCATACCGAGGCTGGCGCGCGTCGGGCGCTGGCGGCGCTTTGAAGCGACGCTGGCCGAGGCCAACCGCCTGCTGATCGAGGAGATCCGTGAGCGCCGCCGCGACCCGCGGCTCGAGGAGCGCGAGGACGTCCTGTCGCGGCTGATCGTCGGCGGGGAGAGCGACGATGAGGAGCTACGCGACCAGATCATGACGCTGCTGGTCGCCGGCCACGAGACGAGCTCCACCGGGCTGGCGTGGACGTTCGAGCGGCTCCTACGCCATCCCGGCGCACTCGCCCGCGCCCGCGACGGCGAGGAGGACTACCTCGACGCCGTCGTGCAGGAGAGCCTACGCGTGCGCCCGGTGCTCCCCGTCGTGCTGCGCCAGCTGCGCGCCCCCGTCAGCCTCGGGGGCTACGAGCTGCCGGCGGGAACCACCGTGATGCCCGCGATCACGCTGATGCACAACAACCCCACCCTGTTCGGCGAACCCCACCGATTTAGGCCCGAGCGCTTCCTCGACGGGAGCGAAGGCGGCACGTACGCCTGGATACCGTTCGGAGGCGGGCGCAGACGCTGCCTCGGCGCCGCCTTCGCGAGCCTCGAGATGCGTGTCGTGCTGAGGACGATCCTCCACTGCACCGAGCTGCAAGCCGATACTCCGGCGGACGAGCCGGTGCGCAACCACCACATCACGCTCGTCCCCGCGCGCGGCGCGCTGGTGCAGCGGATCGGCTGGCGGGCGCTGGCGCCATGGCCGGGGACCCGCAGGCTGACGATATACGCGAGGTACCGGCCGAGCGCGAGCGCTGCGGCGAGCTAGATGCCCGGTCCGCGACACGCGCGAGCCCCGATGACAGAGACCGCCCCCAGCATCCGCGCGGGAACCCTCGACAGCGTGTACGACATCTGTGTCGGGCGGCCGTGGCTGATGACCCGGGTCGCCCGCCTCGTGTGGGGGATCGAAGCGGCCGTGCTCTACCGGAGCATCGCCCAGATCAGCTCGGCCGAGCAGATCACGATCCTCGACGCCCCCTGCGGCGCAGGCGTCGCGCTGCGCGCACTGGAGCCAGACCAGGACGTCCGCTACATCGCGGCGGACAGATCACCGAAGATGATCGCGCGTGCCCAGCGGGACGCACGCAGACGCTCACTCGAGCAGGTCGAGTTCGTGGTCGCGGACATCACGCGCCTACCGCTGCGCAGCGGCGAGGCCGACGTCGTCGTCTGCCACAGCGGCCCGCACGCGCTCGCCGACCCGCGCGAGGCGCTCGCCGAATTCGCCCGCTGCCTGCGGCCCGGCGGCCTGCTGACCGGCACGACGTTCCTGCTCGACGACCTCAGCGGGCGCGCGCGAAGGATGTTCGAGCTGGGCGCGCGCCGCGGGCGCGCGACGCCCCCCCAGCGAGACGAGCTGTTCTGCTGGCTGCAGGGAAACCGGGTTCTCGGAATCCACGATCGGCCCCCAGCAGGGGTTCGCCGCGTTCAGCGCCCGCAGGGACACAGCCGAGCCCTCGCCGGACTGAGCGGCGTCCGGCGGGCCCGCGATCGAGCTGGGCCCTCGGCCCTAGGACTCGGGCGCGGGCAGCTGCTCGAGCTGGGCCAGCAGCTCGGACAGATCGACCATACGGTCCAGCGCGTGACACTCCACCGCCTGCGCGATGCGTTCTGCCAGCTCGTCGATCAGGGCAGGGACGATGCCGAGCGGCACGGCCAGGGCCAACGCACGCTGGTCCAGGCGCCGCCTCAGCGTCCTGGCTTCGGTCAGCTGGTCCAGTGAGGCGTCGACTTCCTCTGGGCGCAGGCCTTCACGCTGGCTGCGGCGCTCGAAGTCGATCAGCCAGTCGCAGGCATCGCTCAGCACCTGGCGCTGGTGCGCACACCCGATGCCGATGTAGCCATCCGCACCGGCGATCCGCGAAGACCCCTCATCGCCCATAGGGCCTCCGCCGCGGTCGCCGCATGCCGGCGATCCGAGCCTCGCGCCGCCACCCGACAGCGACCCGAAGCGCACCCAGCACACACGCAAGCAGCAATGCGATCACACCGAACAAAGCCGAAGCGGCGAAGGCCGCGGACAGACCAAGTGCCATCTGCACCCTCACAGAGCCCACCTGAGGACGCAGGCCTCGGAGGTGCACGCGACGACGGACGGTGACCTAGAGACGGCGGACTGTCGTGTCCTCGACATCGTCGGCGCTCAATAAGCGGGCGCCGCGGCAGGGGCTTAGACCGCCGCGGCACCCAGTGAAGCTGGCTCCAGAGGGAAAATTAGGAGCACTCTTCATGTCGTTTAACTGAGGGGAAAACGACAGCGGTAGTTATAGCGAAACTTGGGCATCTCTGTCAAATGAACAATGGTCATACGAGTTGCAGTCGGCCATATCAATCTCTAATGTAAGGCGCCGGTACCCTTATAGATGCCGGTGGCGCCGCGGCGAGGCTCATCGGGACGCAGATACTTCTCGGTCCGGCGTGGTGGCGGTCGCGGCGGCGAGCTGGCGTTCGACCAGGGCCCGCGCGCCGACGGGGCCGATGAAGGGGGCCAGCGCCGCGTAGACGACGCTCGGCACGAGCGCTCCCAGCTCGGCGGCACGCCCGCTGCGGACATGGTGCGCGGCGGCTTCCATGACGCCGAGGACGATCGCCTGCGAGGTCAGGCGCGAGGAGTCCGCGGGCTCGGGCAGGACGCGGTAGCCATCCTCGAGGAACAGGCCGAACGCGAGCAGCGTCTCATCGACACGGCGCACACCCGTCGCGCCGATGCCGTAGGCGGCGACGAACGCGAAATGGGCGAAGCTGGGGTTCGCGGCCAGCAGCCCGGCGGAAGCGGCGGTCGCGTTCCACACGCGCTCCGCCCACGGCGTGTCGGGGACGAAGAACGCGCTGCTGGCGACCGCGATCAGCTGCTCGAAGATCAGCTGCTGGGTGGCGAGGAACGCCTGCTCCTTGTCGGCGAAGTGCGCGTAGAACACCTCACGGGAGACGCCGGCGGCGGCGACGATGTCCGCCACTGCAACAGCGGTGCCACGGTCGCCCATGACGGCCTCGGCGGTCGCATGAGCGATCCGCTCGCGCTGGATCGTCGCGACCACATCCCTCGGCAGGCGGTGGCGCCCTCGAGGCAGGACACGGGGCGCGCACCGGCGCGCCGGCAGCGACGCCGGGGCGCTCGTGCGCAGCGGCTCCCCGGCCGTCCAGCCGTCATGGTCGTGCACGACGCGGTATGCGTCGGCCCAGCGCAACAGCGCAGGCAGCGTCTCAGCGTGGGCGCAGCCCCCGCGACGCAACTGCAGGCAGTAGAGGCGCGCCGCGCCACCGAGCAGGAGAGCCACTGGGATCGCGGGCGCGGACTCGCCCGCGCGGGTTCGCGCCAGACGCACCTCGACGCTCTCCCGCAGCGACGCCATCAGGTGTTCGTAGCCGCTGATCGCGTCGGGGCCGGCGAGCAGCGCCTCGTGGGTGAGGAAGGCGAGCACCCCCGGCTCGCGCTCGGCGAGCCGGGCGATCGCGGCCAGGGCGGCGTGCGCGGCATCGGGCGGCTCGGCCGCGACGACCGCCGCTGCGAACTCGTCGATTACAGCGCAGCTGAGCCGCCGGTGGGCGGCCGTGAAGCACGCCTGCTTGTCGTCGAAGAGCTCGTAGAAGGTGGACCTGGACACGCCCGCCCGGGCGGCGATGTCGCCGATCCTCGCGCCCGCGTATCCGTGCGAGCAGACGACGGCGACGATCGAGTCGAGCAGCCGCGAGCGCTGGTCGGCGGCCGGGTGCATCGAACGCTCGAGCGGGTTGGCGCGTGCCGGGGAGCAGCGCCCGCGAGGATGGACCTCGGCGCTGCTCACGAGCGTGTCCCGCGCTTCTCGAGCAGCACCTTGGAGCGCAAGAACTCGATCGCCGCCGGGGCACCCATGAACGGCGCGAGGCACACGTACGCGAGCCTCGGCAGCAGCGAGGGCATCAGCTCCATCTCTCCGCGCGCGACGTGACGCTGGATCAGCTCGAACGACGCGCCGGCGATCGCCTGGGTGGTGAGCCGCGGCAGCTCCCGGGCCTGCGCACCGTAGGTGTAGCCCTCCTCGTAGAAGATCGTGAAGGAGCGGGTGATTTCCTCGGCGCGGCGGATCGCCAGGGGGCCCGCCGCGTAGCACTCGACCAGCCGCAGGTGCGAGATCGCCGGGTTCTCGGCGATCATCCGCAGCAGCACCTCGAGCATGCTCCAAACCCGCTCGGGCCACGTTCCCGGACGAAAGTACGCCGCGGCGCAGCGCTCGAGAATGTGCTGCGTGGGATGGTTCTGGGCCTCCAGGAACGCGTCCTGCTTGTCGGAGAAGTGCTCGTAGAACACGTCCCGCGACACCCCCGCGGCAGCGACGATGTCGGACACCGTCGTATCGGCATAGCCCTTGGCCTGCGTCGCCTCGGCGGTCGCGAACAGGATCCGGGTGCGATGGCTGCGCGCCACCAGACCCGGGGGGAGGCTGTGCCTGCCCCGCGGGAGACGCCGCGGGGAACGCTCAGGCCTCACGGCCGGCGCGGGCGCCGAGCCGAGCTCGAGCAGCGAGCCGGGACTGGTGCTCCAGCGCCGCGAGCCCGCCGGCACCCGGTAGGAGAGCACCCACGAGACACCGTCATCGACCAGCCCCGGCAGCTCACTCTCCCCGTGCGTCCTCAGATAGCGCGCGATGATGCCGCGCGCCGCGCCCACCAGCGCCGCGGCGGGCACGTCGATCACCGCGCCCCCGGCCGGCGTGCTCTCGAGGAACTGCTGAGCGCGAGCGTCGAACGCCCGAATCGCCGTCCCGCGCGCCTCGCGTACACGCGGAGCGCCCGGCGCCGTGTCGAGGAACAGCAGCCGCCCGGCGTCCGGGTCGTGCGCCAGCGCGAGCGCGAACTCGCGCAGGGTCCTGCGCGCCTCCTCGGCCCAGTCGCCGTGCGTGGTCGCCGGCGAGCTCACCACCAGCAGGCGCTCGGTGGCGGCACGGTAGGCGCTCAGCAGACAGTCTTCCTTGTTCTCAAACTGCTCATAGAAGGTGGCGCTCGAGACCCCCGCCTGCGAGCTCACCTGAGCGACCGTCACCGAGTTCGAGCCCTGCTTCGCCGACAGAGCGATCATGGCGTCGATCAAGCGCTCGCGCTGGCTGGGACGACCGCGCGCGGCTGGCGCATGGCCATCCGACCGGGCATCGCCACCCGGCAGAGCTGAGCTGGATCCGGTCGATCGTGCCACAGGCCCCCCGGAGGCAGAATACCGGACAATGCGAGACCGTTCGGATACACACCCGCGCGACGCCTGGTTGTTTGCAACGGCTCGAGCGTTATAGTCTCGATAACGTCGTCATTCAGATGGGCGCCGGTGCCTTGGCGCGCGGCCCGGCGCCGTTAGCGCTGGCCCGCCTCATCAACGGGGCGAGCGCGATGTGAGCGAGCCCAGAGTCCACCGCGGGAGGCGCCGTGTCGCAGGGGCGCGACACGCGAGTTCCGCGTTAGCTCGATCGTTCGCAAGGCTACTCCTGAAAGGTGCCGAACAGCGGAGGACCAAAGGGACTGAGGCGAACCGCGTCGCGGGGTTTCAAGCACAGAGCCGGCGGTGTCGAACATGGGACGAGACACGCAGGCGAAACCAGACGACGGAGAGCGCTTGAGCGCAGCGTGCGTGTCGGCCGGGCGCGGTCCGGGCCCGTGATGCGCGCCGCTTCGCCGGCGATGACCTCACCCCGTGTCCGTGACGAGGCTCAAGTGCACCTGCAACTAGTGCGATACGGCCCGCCGCCACGGGCGGCGCCTTTGGCGAGGCGTCCAGCCACTTCCGAGTGCAAGGAGCGCGGATCACCATATAACTCGGTGGGATGCACGAACCGCCGGCCGCCAGCGACGTCAGCATCGCCGTGTGCGCCGTATTCCGCAACGAGGCCCCCTATCTCGCCGAGTGGGTCGAGTTCCACAGGCTCATGGGCGTCGAGCGCTTCTTCCTCTACGACGATCGAAGCAGCGACGGCGGCCGGGATGTGCTCGGCCCCTACGCCAACGATGGTCTCGTGACCCTCAGCGAGTGCCCGATGCCGCTGGCCTCGGGCGGACAGGGGTGGGCCTACGACGATGCGCTCGGTCGAGCCCGTGGGACGGCCCGCTGGCTGCCGTTCATCGACATCGACGAGTTCCTGTTCTCCCCCTCGGGTCAGCCGCTGGGAGAGGTGCTCTGCCGACGACCACCCGGGCGTGGTGGTCAACTGGCAGGTGTACGGGTCTTCGGGGCTGCACAGCAGACCCGAAGGGCTCGTCATCGAGAGCTTCACACACCGTGCGAGAAGCGACTGGGTACGAAACCGGCGGGTGAAGAGCATCGTCGATCCGACTCGAGCGGTGGGAAGCATAGGGCCGCACTTCTTCCAGTACAACCAGGACGAACTCGCCGTCACCGAGAACGGTGAGCCCGTCAGCGCAGTCACAAACAGCAGCGCCCGGCGGCGGCTGAACCGTGTACTCGCCAGGTTCCCCGGTGTGCACGTCGACCCCTATGCCATCCGTGAGTCCTCGGTCCGGCGCGTATCGGTCAGCCGTCTGCGGATCAACCACTACGCGGTCCGCTCGCGCCAGGAGTTCGCGGAGAAGCTCAGCCGGCACGCCGCAGGCGACCCGGCCGCGGACGGCACCTCACGACTGCAGCGCGGGTACTTCGCCTACCACGATCGCAACGAGGTCGAGGACTCCATACTCGTGCGCCACGCGACCCGCGTGCACGAGCGGCTGGCGCTGCGGCGACCGCCATAGGCTCTCGTCCGCGCCCCGAGGCCACCGCTATTCGAGCGGCTGGGGAGTCGCGATTATCGTCATCGTCTTCTGCTTGCGACTTTCGCCACCGACCACTTCCCGTGTGGCCAGTTTCAGTTCGTATGGCACCGCTTCGAGCGGGCGTTCGACTTCCCTGTGTTTGTGTTCGCCTTTTTCCTTCTGTTCTTCGGTCAGGGGGAATTTTTCGATCGTCTTCGTGATCAGGAACGGGTCCGCTTCCGCGAGTTCTTTTTTGCCCACCTCGGAGAGGATCCCGGCTTCTTCTTCGCTGGTCACCACTTCTTCAGTCGCTTCGGTCGTCGCCGTGCCCTCCCCTTCCGAGTTGGTGGCGATCACGGTCGCCCTCAGCGTATCTCCGACGTCCTCTGTCACCAGCGTCTCGCTGGCGTATTTCGACGGACATCCCGCGCTCCCACATGCTTCGCCATTTTTGTTGACGTTTTCGCAGGCTTCGCCGGTGTCGTTGCAGCGTTCCCACTGATATTCATAGGTGATCGGTCGTGCACCAGCCCAGCTGCCGTGTTGGACTTTCAGCGGGTTGTCTTTGCCTTCCACGGCCGGGCTCGTGCCTTCTTCGACACCCGTGATCGTGGGCGGCTCTTCCGGGTTCACTTCCGGCGCTCCGCTTTCGTTGCCCGGGTCGTCGCCTTCGCTCGTCGGCGGTTCGCCCTTGCGGTCGGACGCCCGGTAGTACAGATGTTCGCCCAGCAGCTGCGCTCCACTCGACGGTGTCTGGTTCCACCAGACGTCGAGTGCCAGCGGTTTGGAGCTCACGCTGACCACAGGCGCCGGCCGCTCGGCTTCGTCTCCCACCAGCACCAGCGCGTGCGTGGTCGCCGCCGTCACCGCCGTGGCGGCACCGAATCCCTGGACGCGGGACGGTTCGGGATATCCCGCTTCGGCGACATTTTCGCCGCCGCTTTCGGTGTTCTGCGGGACTTTTCCCTCGCCGAGTTCCCCGTGTTCGTTACGCCCCCACGAGTAGACCTGTCCCTGGCTCAGCGCCAGCCCGTAGTTGTTGCCGGCCGCGAGCGCCTGCGGCGCCAGGGCTTGCAGGCGGGGCAGCGCTGTCGCCTTCTCAACACATCGCAGCTCCGGCGGCGATTCGAGTTTTTCTTCGTCTTTGCGGAGTTTTTCGCGGTCTTTATTGAGTTTTTCCGCGAGTTTCGTGGTGCTTTCGCCGTGCTGTTCCTTCGTCCTGATTTCGGCTTCCAGGGTCGCGACTTCTGCTTCCAGCTGGTGGATCGCCGCGAGCTCTTCCTGTTCTTCGGCGTGCGAGAACTTGCAGTCGCTCACGGGTGCTTCATTGGGTTGCAGCGTTAGCGCCCCCTGTTCGGCGTCGCCCCAGCCGAGGACCGCTTCGCTTCCGCTCTGCTCGCGGACGCGGGCAAGCACGTCGTCATAGCCGGGCGCGAGTTCCACTACGCCGGTGAGCGCTTCGCCGGTGGCGCCTTCTTCCCCGTTGCTGAGGCGCACTTCCGCGGGCGCCAATTCGCCCCCGCCGCTCCCGTGTTCGGCCTTCGTCGGCGCACCCGTCCCGAGCTGGCCCTCGTGGTTGTCGCCCCAGGCGACGACGTGCCCGTCCTGCAGCAGCGCGTAACCGGCGAACTCGCCCGCGGCGATGTCCTTGACTTCTTTCAGCGCTTCTCTTTTGCCGGTCTGCGGGTTGGTCCATTCCACCGGGCGTGGCACGGTGCTGCAGGGTTCGGTGTTGTTGCCGTGCGTGACCGCTGTTTTGCAGCCTTCGGGGCCGGGTTCGGGGAGATCGAGGCCGAGCTGGCCTTCCGCGTCGCTGCCCCACGCCATGATCGTGTGTTCGCTCGTGAGTGCAAAGTCGGAGCCTCCGCCTGCGGCGACGGCCAGGATGTCGGTCAGCTTGCCGGCTTGTACTTTGATCTGGCGTTCTTTTTCGACCCCTTTGACCGTAAATTTTTCGGTCTTTTCGAACGCGGGCCATTCGACCGTTCTGGCGACGCGTTCGTTTGTGTTCGTCAGGGTTTCGAATCCCTGCGTGCCGTCGCCGAGCGTTCCGGTCTGATTGATGCCCCACGCCTTCACCGTGCCGTCCTGCATCAGGGCGACTGTGTGCTCCCCACCGACGGCGATCTGCTTGACACCTTCGAGCCGCGGAAATTCCGACGGTTTTTCTTTCGTTCCCGGAAGCCATTCTTTGACCACAACGTGGGCGTACCCCTGTTCCCAGCTGGCCAGGTTCAGGTCATCGCCCAGCTGGCCGTGCCCGTCCCCACCCCACGACTCGACGCTGCCATCGCCGAGCAGGGCAAGATTGAAGGACGATCCCGCGGCGATTTCCTTGATGTCGCTCACGCCTTCGACGGAGTCGGGGCTCAGCGCATAGTCGCTTCTGAAGATCTGGCCGAGCTGGCCATGGGTGTTTTCGCCCCAGGTGACCGCGCCGTCGCGCGTCTGCACTTCCCCGGTCGGATCCGATTTCTCGCTGGCCGCGCCCGCGGCGTTGGTGGCCGTGACTTCGACGTTGACGGTGCGGCCGAGATCACTTTTCTGGAGCGTGTATTCGTTTTCGTGTTGCTGTGGGTCAACCTGGGTGCAGACTTCGCTGCCGGCTTCGCGCTCGCAGGCATCCCACCTGTACGTGTAGGTCATCGGCTGGCCGCCGCGCCAGCTGCCTTCGCTCGCCTTGAGCGTCTTTCCTTCCAGTGCTTCGCCTTCGATCACGGGCGGGCCGGTGTTCACCGGCGGGTCGCCTTGGACGGGTTCGGTGGCGTCCGAGGTGGCGCTCGCGGATCCTTCGGCGTTTTCGGCCGTGACCTCGACGGTGAGGGTGTTTCCGACGTCGGCAGCTTGCAGTTTGTAGGTCGAGCCGGTCGCTTCTTTGCATTCGCTGGCGTTGCAGCTGCGCCACAGGTACGTGTACGTGAGCGGCCTTGTGCCCCTCCAGTGGCCTTCGCTCGCTGTCAGCGTCTGCCCGTCGCGGGTTTCACCGCTGATGCTCGGCGCTTGCGCCGCCACCGGCGGCGTGCCTTTGACGAGCGCAGTCGCGGTTGAGACTGCGCTGGCTGACCCGAGCGCGTTGCTGGCCGTGACCCTTACGCGGAGGGCGTCAGCGACCTGCGCTTCGGTGAGCTGGAATGTGGATGCCGTCCCTTCGGGGAAGCACACTTCGAGGCTGTTACAGACTTCCCACTGGTATTCGTAGCTGAACGGTCCGGTGCCGCTCCAATTGCCTTCGCTCGCTTTGAGTTCCTGCCCTTCGCGCGGTTCGCCTTCGATCCGCGGCAGTTCGGTGTTGAGCGGTTTGCCGAGCACGACGGCACTGATCGGGGAAATCGCACTCGCGGTCGGTGCGAGCGCGCCTTTGGCGGTGACCTTCGCGCGCAGCGTGTACCCGACATCGCCGGCGGCGAGCGTGTAGGTGCTGGCCGTGGCGCCGGAGAGCGACGTGCATGCTTCGCCGAGTGCGTTGCAGCGTTCCCACTGGTAGGTGTAGGAGATCGGCGGAGCGCCTTCCCATTTGCCGGGGCTGGCTTTGAGGGTCACCGCTTCGCGCGCTTCGCCTTCGAGTTTCGGCAGTTCCGCGTTGTGCGGCGCGATTCCCACCCCTTCGACGGTGGCAGTCTCCGCGGAACTGGCTTCGCCCGGCATTTTGGTGGCGTTCTCGGCGGCTACGAGGGCGCGCAGCTTGTAGCCGACATCCGCGGGGACGAGCAAGTATTCCTTTTCTTTGGCGCCGGCGACCGGTTCGCATTGGCCTTCGTAGCAGCGCTGCCACTGGTAGGAGTAGGTGATCGGTGTTTCACCGCTCCAGGTGCCTTCTTTGGCTTTCAGTTTTTTTCCTTCTTTGGCGGTCCCGGAGACCGTCGGCGCCGCCGTGTTGACCGGGAACTCCCCGTCGGCGTAGTGTTCGGCGACCTGTGCGCCCGAGAGCGCCTTGGTGTAGAAGGCGACGTTCGAGACGCTGCCCTCGAGGTCCGTTTCGCCCGCGACAACGACCTTGCCAAGATAGTCGTTGGGCGCGCTCCCGAGCGACGCCGGCGAAACGGAGGATTCTTTGACTTCACCGACCTTTTCGCCGTTCAGGTACAGGATGATCGTACCGGCGCTCGTCTCGGTGACGGCGAGGTACGCCCAGGTGTTGCCTTTCAATTTGGCGGCGGTGACCTGTACAGGAGATCCCGAAGACGGGTGGATTTCGAAGAGCATCTTGTGTTCGCTCAGCGATGAGGCCGGGGTCAGGTACATGTAGTTCGACGAGCTCGACCCTAAATTGAAGATCGGCGCTTTGTAATACGCGCCGCCAACCCAGTCCACCCACGCCTCGGCGCTGAATTCTTTCGCGCCATTGAGCGGATCGGAGGGAAGGGTCGCGTAGGCGGTGCCGTTCAGCCAGCCCGACCTGCTGCCGGGAAACGGGCCTTCGCCGCCCAGCGTGAGCCCGGTGTTGGTGGCGGTGTAGGTGTGCGAGCCGACCGAGTCTTCGATCGTGCTCGAGCCGACGGCATCGTCGAAGCGGAACTGCGCGACGGGGCCGGAGGCGGCGACCGCGTTCTCATAGGTTTCATAGGGCTGCGTGGCGCCGGCGGGCGCCGTCCAGACGAACACACCCGCGAGCGCGAGCGACACCAGCGCGGCCAACCGCACGCGGGCTGAAGCCACGCGCCCGGAGCGCAAACGATCCGATCTCCCCTGTCGCTTCTGTGTCACCGGTTTGTCCTCCCCTGTTCGTCAGACCGAAGGTCGCTGAGCTTCCGCGAGCGGCCGGAAGGCGCACGCAGCTCACGCTGAGACTCGGGGCGCAGTTCTATAAGTCCCGCGTCGGCGCCGTCAAGAGTTAACGGTGACGTCCGGCGTGCTGGCTCTGAGTGTTAGCGGCAGATCCAGCTCGCGCAGAACCTGCCGCCCGTGCTCGGTGAGGCGCCAGTAGTTGCGCTTGCCCGGTCCTGCCGACTGCCTGGCCAGCAGGCCCGCCGCGGAGAGACGGGTGAGCAAGCTGGAGGCCTGTGAGGTGTGCGGGATGCCGACCGCGTTCGCGACCTCCCGGTTGCTGCAATCGCGGTGCTCGGCTACGAAGCGTAGGCATTCGCGCACGCGGCACGAACGCGGGTTCGCCAGCAGGGGTGGGATCGGGACGCCGGCCCAGCCCGCATGTAGGCCCGGAGCGCCACCGCGGGCGCGCTGTGCGAGCAGCGACTCGCGTGCGCCGCTGCGAGCGGGAGACCTCCTGCGCGATCTCCCGCTCGTCGCTGAACGGGGCGATCAGGGTCGCCATCAGCGGCGCCAGCAGCCCCACCAGGGGCTGCTGCTCGCCCGCGACGATCTGCGCGTGCACCACGCCCATCACCGACGCGAACATCGCCTCCGCCGCCAGCGGCCACGCGTGCGGCACCTCGCCCTCGATCCGCTCGACAACCGCGCCGCGGAACACGCCCGCCACACGTTCGCGCCGGGCCAGCACCGCCGGGCCCGCGGCCAGCGCCTCGACCATCGTCACCCGGGCCAGTGCCGACTCGGCGTCCAGGAAGTCGAGGATCCCCAGCAGGGCCGTGCGCATCCCGTCCTGCCAGGAGCGCTCGCGCGTGAACGCCGTCGTGACGATGCCCAGGACGTGGCGCAGCGCCTGCTCAAGGATCACCCCTATGCAGTCCGCCAAACCGTCGAAGAGCTCGTGGAAGGTGCGGGGCGAGACCCGGGCGCGTGCGGTGACGAGACCGACGGTCGTGCCCTTGAACCCGCGTTCGGCGAGCACCTGCACAGCCGCCTCGAGAACACGCGTGCGCGGCGAGCCCGGGAGGGTCCCGCGCGTCACTAGCTCATCTGCATTCTGGATGCCCGTCCTGCCTTCCATGGGGTCTCCCGCGCTGCCCGTCAGCAAAGCGCTACGGCAACCTCCTGGCTGATCGGCTGCGTGGCTTCAGTCGTCGGCGTACCGGCACCGGCGCCCCGACCAGCAACCTGCGCCGGCAGATCGGTCTGGGCGGGTGAGAGGCACCGACAATCCGAACGGCGAGATCGCATTGCGGCTAGGTCGGTGGCGGTGAGCCTCGTGCCGGTGCGCAAGGACCGCCGGCGGGGCGTGCGGCACCAAGGAATAAACGCATTCGAGCAGGCATAGCGTGGGGCATGGTCTCCGTCAAACCTGTGGGAGCTCGTCCGGCAAACGGGGGCATCGTAAACGGATGCGCCGATATATAGTACGGTCGTCCGTGTGGTGGGCGGGCGCTGCGTCAAGCACACGCCCGCTAGGTCGCTTACCCCACCACGGGCCTCCCGGCCCGGGCAGCGCTCGCCCGGGCGAGCGGCTGGGCGCCGCGTCCTCAGCCCCCGACGCGGCGCCCAGCCATTGAACCGCCATCCCGGCGAGGCGCCAAATGGACCTCGCGTGGTGCTCGCCCCGGCGGCGTCAGGGGGCCACCGCGGACGGCAAAGGCGGGCCCAACCGGCAAGGCGCGCACGGCGAGGGCCGCGGCCCCGATCCGCAACCAGCGCCAGGGGCATGATGCTGCCTGCTACAGGTCGTTTAGCCAACGGTCCGGACCGCTGGCTCGCCGCTTGGTGTGCTCCTACCAGGGCTGCGGAACGCGCTGTCGCTCCGCTCCGTATAAAATGCTCGCCAACGTTTTTATTGTCGTGCCAATCGTAGGCAACGGCGGCCTAGCCGCGGCGTCAACCAGACCAGAATGGGGCTCCTGAACAAGTTCTGCATGCGCCTGTCGCTGGGCTCCCGGTCGATCTTCCCGTCCCCACTTGTGTGCGTCGTGATCAGATCCCACGGGCTCGATCCACAGGACAGGTGAGCACAGCACGGCGCAGCCAACGGGAGCGGCTGGTCGACGCGATGATCGACCTGGCCGCAGCACACGGGTACGAGTTCGCGAGCGTCGCGCGCGTGTCCCGGGCGGCCGGCGTCTCAACCCAGACCTTCTACGAGCTGTTCGCAGACCGCGAAGCCTGCCTGGTAGCGGCCTACCGCACGGTCGCGGGCAGGGTGCGCGAGCGCGCGCAACCGCGCGACGACCCCCAGCCGAGCGATATGCGTCAATGGACGCAGCTCTTGCGAGAGGCGCTCGAGGGCGCGCTCGGCGCGCTGGCCGTCGACCCCGACGGGGCACGCGTGCTGCTGCTCGAGGCGCTCGCGGCCGAGGACGCCGTGGCCAGGCAGCGGGCAGCGACCCGGCAGCGGTTCGAGCAGTACGCGCACGAGCTGCTCGCGAGCACCCCAAGCGGCGGGCCGGTGCTGGACCTGCCGGCGCAGGCGCTCGTCGGTGCGCTGCGGGGCGTGGCGGCCCGGCGGCTGCTCGAGCACCGCGAGTGGGAGCTGACCGGGCTCGCCGGCAAGCTGCACACGTGGGTGCGCTGCTACACGCGGGCAGACGGTGAGCGCTTCAGCACCGGCCGGGCGGCACAGCTGGCACCGGAGACGATCGCGAGCCGCCGCAGCGCGCCGGAGACGCCCACGCGACTCCCAAAGGGCCCCCACGGCCTATCGGCCGCCGCCGTGGAGCGCAACCACCGCTCGCGGATCGTCAAAGCGACCGCAACGGTGGTCGAGCGCGACGGATACGCGAAGGCGTCGGTGAGCGCGATCGTGGCCGAGTCGAGGATCTCGCGGTCGGTGTTCTACGCGCACTTCGCGAGCAAGCAGCACGCGGTGCTCGGAGCACAGGAACTGACGCTACGGCGGCTGCTGGACGCCTGCGAGCGCGAGTTCGCCGTCACGAGCCCGTGGAGCACGCGGATCTGGCGGGTACTGCGCGTGCTGCTCGACGCCGCCGCCGCCGACCCGGCGCTGGCACGGCTGTGCGTGGCCAGCTGCTATGCAGCCGGACCGGAGGCGACCCGCCAGGCCGAGCAGATGACGCGCCCGTACGCCCGTCTGCTGGACGAGGGCTACAGCCAGCGCGCGGCCGCCGCCAAGCTACCGGCGCTGTGCTCGGAGGCCGTGACGGGCGCGATCCTCGCGATCATACGAAGCGAGCTGGAGGCCGGCGGGGCCGCGGCGCTGCCCCGCCGCCTGCCGCAGCTCGCCCACATCGCGATCGCACCCTTCACCGGCCCGGTGCACGCAGCGAAGAGCATCGAACGGCTGATGGGCGCGAAGGAGAAAGAGATCCGAGGAGCGCCGGACGCGAGGCCCGAGCAATCCGGACACACGGAAACCCGTCGGACGAGCTGAGGCTGGGGCGCGCCGGGTGCGTGCAGGCCAACGGGCAGTATGAGCACCTTCGCCGCCGCGTTGGCGCTGCGGTCGGGCTCAGGAGGCCGGGTGTCGCGACGAACTCGCCGCAACACCCAGCCCAGAGTCCCGAGGAGGAAAGGGACGCCGAACAAGACAACGGTGGGAACGGATAAACGGCACCGAGAGAGGAGCTCAGCGGTCCAATGCTGTCAAGCACCCGGCCCATGGTGGCCGCGCGGGGCCGCACGCGCGCCGGCCGACGTCCCTCTTGGATTGCGGTTATAGTTTCGCCCTCGACCTTTGGCGCGCGGGCAATGCGGTAGCCGTTAGCCGCAGGCGCCTAACCGCGAGGTCGGCATAGATAAACGTGACCAGGAGGTTTGGGTGGCTGGCGGGCCCCCAGCGGACGGCTCTGCCATAGCGTCCTCGGCGCTTGCGCCGGCGGCGGCTCAGGTACCGTCCCGGCGCATGCCGACGCGCCGCGAGCAGGGGAGGACGCCCCAGCAGGAGAGGTCCGCGCGCTCCCGCAAGCAGACGCAGCGGGAGCGGATCGTCGCGGGCATGATCGCAGCGGCGAACCGTGCGGGCTACGCGGCGGCGAACGTCTCGAGCGTGATCGCGAACGCCGGCGTCTCGCGGCCGACGTTCTACGACTACTTCAGCGACCGCGACGACTGCTTCCGCGCGAGCGTCGCAGAGGTGGGCGCGCAGCTCGGGAGCGCCATCGGGGAGGCGCTGGACGCGCGCCCTGCAGAGCAGGCGAGCGCCGCGGCGATCGAGGCCGTGCTGCGGTTCGCCCGCGAGCAGCCCGCCGCCGCGCGCTTCCTGACCGCCGAGGCGACGGGCGGCGGCGCCGGAGCACTCGATATCCGCGACGAGGAGATCCGTAAGGCCGCAGCGGCGATCGAGCGCCGCCAAGCCGAGGCGCAGGCCCACGCGGTGGTCCCCGACCTTGACCCACGCGTGCTGCTCGGCGCGATACACCGCCTGCTCGCGAGCCGCCTTCGGCGCGGCGTGCGGACGCTAGCACCGCTCGCCGGAGAACTGCAGGATTGGGCGGGCTCCTATGAGCGCCCGCGCGCGCGTCGGCGTTGGCAGAGCCTTGACCCCGGTCCGGAGCTGGCGCGCTCGGAGCACGTACCGAAGGTGCCGATCCAGCGGATGCCGGGAGTGCTGCCGCCCGGGCGCCCGCGCATCTCAGAGCAGGAGATCGCCGAAAACCACCGGCTGCGGATCCTCTATGCGACCGCGCGGCTGGCCGAGGAAAAAGGCTACACCGCCACGACGGTGGCTGAGATCACGAGGCTCGCGAGCGTCGACGGGCGCAACTTCTACCGGCACTTCTCGGACAAGCAGGACGCCTTCACGGCCGTGCACGAGCTCGGGTTTCAGCAGCTGATGGATGTGACCGGCAGAGCCTACTTCTCCGTCGAGGGGTGGCCGGCGCGCTGCTGGGAGGCAGGGCGGGCGCTGACGCAGCTGCTGGCGGAGAACCCGCTGGTCGCACACGTCGGCTTCGTGGAGGCCTACGCGGTCGGCCCCGGGGCGGTGCAGCGGGTCGAGGACAGCCACACCGCATTCATGTTCTTCCTGCAGGAAGGCCTCGTCCAGCCGGACGCGGCGACACCCACGCGCGTGGCGATGGAAGCGATCATCCACGCCGTGTTCGAGATCATCTACCTACAGACGCGCGCAGGCCAGGAGGCGCATCTGGGGCGGATGCTGCCAGACATCGCGCACATCTGGCTGACCCCGTTCCTCGGCGCCGAGCGCGCGGACGCGTTCATCGACTCGCAGGTCAAGACCGAGAGGGGCACGAGCCGTCGCCCCAGATCGCGCTAGCAGGCGGCGCTCAGCGCAACGTCAGTCCTGCAGCGCCACGGCGGCCGGGACTCCCGCGGCGGCGTAGCCCGGGATCGCGAGGACGGCAGCTGCAGCCGCCGTCACGACCCCGAGACTGATCAGCGCCGGCAGCAGCGCGACGGAGCGCACGACGGGGAAGTTGATCACGTCAGCGAGGGCCCGGTCCAGGAGCTGCTGACCGTAGAGGCCGAACAGTGCACCCGTCAGGCATCCCGCCGCGAGCAGCAGCACGCTCTCGAGAAGGATCGTGCGCCACAGCTCGCATGCGCGGGAACCCCTCGAGCTTCAGCGTGGCAAGCCGCGGGCGGCGCTGCCAGACCATGCTGCCGATCGCCGCCGCCATCGCCAACACGGCCACGAGGAGGATCAGCGTCGCGATCTCGCTGAGGCGCTGAAGGCCCTGACGACTCAGCGCGTTCTGTTCAGCAGCGTGCGCCGCCGCGCTCTGCACCGACAGTCCCGAGGAGGGCCCGAGCGCGCGCCTGATCTCGCTGGCCACGGCGGCAGACGAGGCGCCGGGCGCCAACAGGACGTTGTAGGCGCTCGCATCGGCGCTCCCCCACGCGTGCGCGAACTCGGAGGCGCTCATGATGATCGCCCCCGGCGCCCAGCCGATGTTCGTCGAGAACGCCGCGACCCTCACCGTCGTCGGGACGGGCGTCGGCAGCGTCACGCGGGCGCCGATGCGCAGGTGGTGCTCTGAGGCGAGCGCGTGGGAGAGCACCACCCAGCCGCCACCGCTGACACGCGCCGTCGCCTGCGCGAGCGAGCCTTCGAGGATCTGCGAGGCCGCCAGCAGCGGCACGGCCTGCGCCGGCGGGGCGATCACCCAAACGCGGCGTTCGCCCCAGTCCAGCAGACCGCCACGGTAGATGCGGGCCGAGCGTCACGCCCGGCAGGCGCGCCAGGGTGGCGCGCTGGGTGGCGGCAAACGGGGCGGTCCTGAGCAGGTTGTAGGCGCCGGGCGGTGAGACCCACAGGTCGGTGAACGCGTTCTCGTCACGCGCCGCGTTCTCCAAACCCTTGAGCAGGTCGGCGTGGGCGCCCTGGATCGCGACCGCGCCGAAGACCGCGATCGCGCCCGTCGCCGCGACTGCGACGGCGCGGGTGCGCGCCGCGCTCAGCTCCATCGCCGCGACGTGGGCCGATCGCGCCCGTGATCGTCCGCGCGAGGAGTGCGAGCAGCGCAACCGCGCCGCCGCAGAACAAACGGGAGCGCCAGCAGCAGCGCGGCGATCAGCAGCGACCATCCCGAGCAGCGCCTCGCCCGGCGCGGCGATCAGGATCGCCGTCGCGGCAGCGAAGCACAGCGCACCGGCGAACAGGGTGCGCGCGCCGGCGCCGCGCGGGCCGGCAGCTTCACGGGGCGTGATCGCCGCCAGCGGGTCGCGCGAGAGGATGTCGCGCAGCGGGCTGAGCACCGCGACGACCGCGGCGAGGATCCCGCCGGCGACCGCGAGGACGATGCTCTGCCAGCCGACGACCCGCTGGCTGCCGACCGCGAACGCCGAGCCCAGATAACCCGGGTTCGAGCGGAACAGGTGCAGCGAGAGCAGATCCCCCGAACACCAGGCCCAGCGCGGTCGCGAGCAGCCCGAGCGCGACCGCGTCGAGAAGCAGAACGCCGATCACGGTCGCGGGCGTGTAGCCGTCGCGGCGCAGATCCGCGATCAGCCGCCGGCGCTGTGGGACGGTCAGCAACATCGCGGTGAACGCGAACAGGAACCCCACCAGCGCGCTGATCACCGCGAACAGCGCCGTCGAGGAGTTGCTCGCAGACGCGGCCTTGGCGAACAGTCGTTCGTCGTAGCTGGTGCTCTGCACGTTCAGCGCCCCGCCCGCCAAGCCGCGCCAGCGCCGCACGCACCTTTGCCTGCTCGCCGGGGACGGGCTCGACGAGGATGCGCGAGACGCGGCCGGCCAGGCCCGTCAGTTCCTGGGCGTAGAGGAGCGGCGCGACGACGATCGGGCTGGCCGCCAGCCCACCGATCTGCTTGGCGGTGAGCTGCTTGTAAAGGGGGGCGTGCTCGGTGCGGCCGTACACCGCGAGCGTGACTTCCTGGCCGAACCTGCTGACGCCGAGGTGGGCGGCGAGCGGCGCGGGCAGCAGGATCGCGCCGATGCCGGCGAACGCTTCAAGTTCGGTGTGGCGCACGAGCGCGCCGCCCAACCGCCGCAGGCTGGAGTCGGCGCCGACGAGCTGCACCGAGGCGCTGGCGCGCGGGCCCGAAGCGTCCGCGGGCGCTTCGAGCAGCGGCGCGGCCGCGCGGACCCCCTGGATCGCGCGAACCCGTGTGAGCAGCGCTGCGGGCATGCCGTGCGGGTCGCGCGCGAGCAGCTGCAGGCTGGCAGCGCCGACCACGCCGTGGGAGAGCTCGGCGACCGAGCCCTGAAGGCTCTCGCTCGCGACCTGGGAGGCGAACAGAAGCGCGACGCCCGCGGCGATCCCGACGACCGCGAAGCACTCCTGCCCCAGGCGGGCGCGGATACGGACGCGGTAGAGATGAAGGACGTTACCCAGCCTCACGGCGCGCTCACATCGCCGGGGCTAACGCGCCGCTTGAGCCGCAGGCTCGCCCTCGTACGCGCCCAGTCTGCCGTCACGCAACGCGTACACCCGGTCCGCGTAGACGGCCGCAAGCGGGTCGTGGCTGACGAGCACGACAGCAACCTGGCGTTCGCGGCAGAGCTCGCGCAGCAGCTCGAGCACTTCGCGGCTGCGCTGCGTGTCGAGGCTCCCGGTCGGCTCGTCGGCCAGCAGCAGGCTCGGCTCGGTCGAGAGGGCGCGGGCGATCATCACGCGCTGGCGCTCGCCCATCGAGAGAGTCTCGGCACGGTGCGTGAGGCGCTCCCCGAGGCCCAGGCGCTCCAGCAGCGGGGCGATCTGGCGTTGCGCCTGACGCCAGCGGACGGTCGCCAGCAGCTTCAGGATCGCGTTGTCGATCGCGCTGACGCCCGGCAGCAGATCGAAGTTCTGGCGGATGAACCCCAGCTCTGAGAGCCGGAAGCTCGACGCCTCACGCTCAGACAGGGAGGAGACATCGCGGCCGGCGATCGACACGCTGCCGCTGGTCGGCTCAAGCAGTGTCGCGACCATCAGCAGCAGCGTCGTCTTACCGGATCCGCTCGGCCCATACAGCGCGACCATCTCCCCCGCCGCCACCGACATCGAGACGCCGTCGACGGCGCGGACCGGCTCGCCGCCGAGCGCCGAGTAGTGCTTGACGAGCTCCTGCAGCTCGAGCATCAGCGACCGCTCGCACGCCCCGCGGAAGGGCTCATCACGTGTAGGTGCGCCGGGTGAGCGTGCGAAAGAACCGCCTGGCGCGAAACATGAGGATCGCGACGTCGAGCGCCGGCCCCATCGCGCCGGTGAGCGCACGGGTGACGGTCTGGGCGTCGGCGGTGGCGCACTCGGGAGCCGACAGGTAGTAGCTGCACATCGCGGTCACGATCACGCGGTGGGCGTGCCGGTTCGGCAGAGCGACAACGCGATCCCTTGTGCGCTGCGCCAGCCGGGAGAGGTGGATCGCGGCATCCGTCGGCGAGCGGTAGTAGCCGAGCAGGCTCGGCTGGCCGTGCTCGCGATCCTCGACGCGGTCGACGAGACTGTCGAGCAGCGAGTGCAGCGCCCCCACCCACGGGAAGTAAGCGCCGTCGAGCTCGCGCGCGTCCTGAGCCTCGAGGTGAGGGTCGGCAGCCGCCGCGATCAGGGCGTGCACTGCGAGCGAGCTGCCGGCGCCGGCCGCCGTCTCCCACCAGTGCAGCCCGCTCGCAGGCGGGGTCACCTCGATCGCCCAGCGTTCGAGCGCGTCGTGGCCGCCGTGGGACTCCGAGAGGTTCAGCACCTGGAAGTCGACGATGCGTGACGCCGCTGCGCGCGCACTCGGTGCCACCGCCTGGTAGGACGGCAGTGCGCCGAAGGCCTCCCTGCAGCTCGCGACGAGCTCGACCAGGTACCCCCCGTCGTCGCGATGGGCGTTGTGGCGGTAGTAGTCGAGCTGCGGCGCGTCGGGGTGCAGGGCTACGAGAAGGGCCTGGTGTAGCTGGTCGCCGTTGGTCAGCGGGTCCTCGCTGGGCAGCTCACAGAGCGCGTCCAGATAGTTGTACGCGCTCTGGAAGGCGACGAGCGCGCGCACCGCGATAGCACGGTGCGCGGCCGGCGCGAGCACGGCGAACAGGGCGGCCCCCTCGATGTTCCCGCGCTTGCCGAGCGCCTGGCGCGCACTGTTGCGCAGGTTCGGGTCGGGGATCGCTGCGGCGCGGGCGTGCCAGTGGGCCAGCTCCCTGCCGACCAGGGGCAGAACCGACACGAGGTAGCGGACGACCGTATCGGCGAACACATAGGAGAGGTCGAGACTCTCCGCGGCATCGAGAGCGCGCGCGCTGCGCCTCGCGACCGGCGCAGCGGCGGGCCGTGCGCCCTGCGGTGCGGGCCGGCGGTCGCTGGTGGGTGTCGCGGTGCTCATGGGGCGTGCTTGCGTGCGTGGGTGTGAGGGCGCGGGCAGGGGACGGTGGTCGTGGCGCTCGCATGGCTCGCATCCTGGAAGGTGAACTGGGCTGCGAACGGGAAGCCGCCCGCCGGGCAGTGTTCCGGGGCCGCGACGCCGCGCGGCTTGAACGCCACGAGGCGGCCGTGGGAGTGCCTGTAGTAGGTGAGGTGGCTGGGGCCGATCGTCGCCTGCACATGCACGATCGAGACGTCGGGGCCCCCCGGGACGCTGGTCACGAGCGGGACGTTCGCCAGCAGCTGGGAGCCGAACGGGCCTGTGTCGGGGAGCACTTCGCCGGCGAACGTGAGCTGCGCCGCGACGGGGTACAGGCCGTTGGCGTAGAACAGCACGACCGTGTTGCCCGTCGTGGACGGGCCCGCGAGGGCCTGCACTTCGGGGATCTCGTGGCCGGCGCCGGTGCCGAACGGCACTTCCACGCGCGCGCTGCCATAGCCCAGGCGGGAGTTCGCCGGACAGCCGGCCAGCCCTCTGGCTAGCAGCGCCGCCGGGTCACACAGCGCGAGGCCCAGCGTCGTGCGCGCATAGCCCATGCCCGCCGGCATGCGCAGATCCATCGCGGTGAGCGGCGGTGGCGCCGTGCCTTCGCTCGTCGAGAGATCGAAGCCAAAGGTGATCGTCATCGGCGCGCCGAGCTCGTCGGGAGTGAAGGAGGCGTGCAGGCTCGCGCGCTCGCTGGTGGCCTGGGCGCTCGGCGCGAGGACGCACAGGACGCTCAACGCGAGCGCAGAGATGGCGGGGAGACGTGGCACCGTGTCAGTCAGCGCGGCGGCGTCATGTGTACATCCTGCCGCTGACATGGACCGTGACCGCGTCGTTGACGCGCTGGACGGTGCCGGTGAAGCTGAGGCCGGACCCGTGGGCGTGGCCGTAGCGGCCCGTGCCCCGCAGGACGCTCAACGTGCCGGTGAAGCTCGCGACGGCGCCGGCGGAGCGGTAGGTCGCGCTGGCGGTGGCGGTGATCGACCCGCCGGACGGGTAGATGTTGACCTGCGCCGCGACCCGGTTGACGGAGACGACCTTCAGGTGGATGTAGATCGTCCCCGGGATCGTCCCCGACGCAGACCCCTGCTCGTCGAGCTCCTGGTTGATCGTGATGCCGCGGCCGCTGGTGCGATGCAGATGACCCGTCTCGTTCAGCGAGTAGGTGCGGGCAGCGCGGGCCATCGCAGCCCCGGACGCGGGCGCGCCGCTGCAGGCGAGCACCAGAAGCGCTGCGAGCGTGACCGACAGACGCGGCGCGTGATTGAGACGGCGAGAGCCTCGCCTACCGTGTATCGCGCGACGAACGACCTCGTGTCCCATCCAGCGCACGCTCCTCTCCGAGCACCCTCTGCGGCAAGCGCCGCCCGAGCCAGTATAAACATCTTCACGCACGCTATTGCAGGTGCCGGGATGGGCGACGCATCATCAGTGCCAGCAGTCACCGAAGGCGTCCATAGACGGGCTTCGAGGCGACGACGCGGGAATGCTCGACCTCGGCATAAACGCAGAGCGGGTTGTTTGGACGCCGAGCGCCGTCGCGCCGAGGAGCTGAACAGCGCGCACCCGAGCCCAAGGCCCACCCATCCACCCGGAACATGCACAGGGTGCACGGGGGCCGCCGGGCGCTCTCGCGCGTTGCGGATCGACCCGCGGGCGAGTGGGTCAGTTTGACGGCTCCCGTTTTGGAAGGGGCTTGGGCACCCGGACCTTCCGTGCCGATACTGGAACCGTGGGACGCAAGTGGTGGACTCTCGGGCTCATGCTGCTCGCCCCAGCGATGTTTATCGCGGCTCTGGCAGCGTTCCCGAAGAATCGAGCGCTCGTGATCGGCGTCTATGGCGGTGTGTGGGTCATCGCGCATCTCAGCCTGACCCTCGTCACGGCGCGCCGTCGGCGCTAGTCGATCAGCTCCGCGATCTCACCGGCAGCCATCGCGAGCGTCCCGCTTGGCGTGGGTTTGTCAAGTGACACATCCCCATCGAGAAGGACCCCGCAGCTGTCGCCATCGGACGCAAACGAGGGGCTTGAAGGGGCGGCCGAGCCCGCGCCGGGAGCATGGCCCTGGAGTAGCGCAACGAGGCCGCCAAGAAGGCTGCGGCGCGCCGGCGAGAAAAGAAATCCTCGTAGCGGTGGTGCTGTTATAGAATCGGTGTTATATTCTGGCGTACGTGGTAGTGAGCGAGCGGGTCATCGAGCTGTTCCAGCCTGCGGCCGCGGGCATCCTTGAGGCCGACTCGCGCGCTGTCGCTCACGTCGCTGAGCGCAAATCGGCCTTCGCGGCCTGGGACAAACAGCCCGCAGCAGCAGCGATGGCAAGCGAGCGACGAGCCATAGTCGCAACCGAGCTGAGAACGACTGTGGCGCCAAGTCTCGGCTGGATGTTGGTCGAGGACCATCTCAAGTGCGGCGCATACGAGTGGATCGTTGATGACGACATCCTGGTCCGCTTGTCCAAGACCACTCCAGACTCGCGCCTAGAGGCGACCGCAGCGCTCCTAGGGCTTCAGTACCCGCTGTTTGAGACAGCCCCGCACCCGACGGCTCCACGCGACGAAATCCTGATCCGCCTGAACGGCAATCCGCTGGTTGGGACGAGCGTCGATGTTTTGCCCGTGACACGCGACGGGCGTGCTGCGACTGCTCTGCCGCTGGCGGCAATCGCGGCTACACGTACGGTGAAGCTCCCGAACGCAGGGAAGCCTCCCACGCCGACGGTAAGGCTGCCGGGCTCTCGCCGATCCCGCGAAAGCGGATAGCGGCCGTGTCGAGCGCGTTTCATCCCTACGCCGTGACACTAGCGCGGCGCGCCAAGGGCATGTCGCAAGCCGATCTCGCCGCCGCGCTCGGGGTCAGCCAAGCCGCGGTCTCCCAATGGGAGAAGGGCCACCGAATCCCAGAGCCCGACATGATCGAAAAGATCGCCCGTGCGGTAGAGGTTCTGCCGCTCACGCTCACAGACGACTCGGTTGCCACGACGACCCCCATGTTTCGAGCATCGGGCGTCAAGACCAAGCGGGACGAGCGCCTGGTCGAGGGGCGCACCGAGCTGGCGCGCCTTGCCGCCTCACGGATCCTGGAGGAAGTCGAAGTTACCCCCACGCTCCCCTGGCCCTCGATCGATGACCCCCTCGGCGATGTTCCCGAGGATGCGGCTGCCGCCCTGCGGCGCGTGTGGCGCATACCCTCCGGTCCCATCCAGAACCTCACGACATATGTGGAGGCGGCTGGTGCGATCATGCTGCGCGTCGATTTCGGCCATCCCAAGGTGGAAGCCGCATACGCCCATCCGAGGCGTGACGCAAAGCGCTGGAT
Organism: uncultured Solirubrobacteraceae bacterium; assembly: GCA_963742395.1. GTDB lineage: Bacteria > Actinomycetota > Thermoleophilia > Solirubrobacterales > Solirubrobacteraceae > Palsa-744. The sequence goes on from CAVUME010000015.1 coordinate 51,178, forward strand.
CCTCGTCAACACCAACGCCCAAGATTGGGCCCGGCAGCGCCTTACGCTTGCGCACGAGCTAGGTCACGCGATGCTCCACCACTGGGACGCCTTCAACGTCCCGGACGAGCGCGGACGCGAGGCGCAGGCGTACGCGTTTGCCCTCGCTCTGATGGTTCCTGCCGACGATTTCATGCTGGACATCGCGCCCACCGCGGGGCGTTGGGACGACTTCTTAGGTCTACGACACAAGTGGGGCATCTCCGCAGCCGCGCTCGCCAGGCGCGCCCGGGATCTGGGTCTGATCGACTCCTACGCCTACCGGGCGATCAACATCACCAGGCGGTCGAGTGGTCATTGGACCCGCGAGCCAGGCGACGACGCAGCGATCGAGCGGCCCGAGATCTTCCCCGAGGCGGCGACCCTGTTGCGCGACCAGGCAGGCTGGACCGATGAGATGTTTTCCGAGGCCGCCGGCCTCCCTTATCCAAGGCTCGGAGAGCTCCTGCCGGAAGACTTCCCCGTCGATCATGCGCTGCGGCCAGCAGTAACCTTGCGCTTGGTCTAACAAGACTCTCCTAGAGTCCCAAGAGAACGGCCCGCCGATCAAGTACACCCCGGCCATGGCGGCAGGTATTGCGGATCACGGATGGACCGCAGATGACATCGTCGAGATGGCAGCAAGAGTGGCCGACAACGGTTAGATGGAAGCGCTGGAAGTCTTCCTGGCCGTCGCGCTGCTGCTCCTCAGTGGAGCCGTCCTGACCGTGAACGCCCTGGTTCCAGCGGGCTTGGGGCCGGTCCCCTGGATCGCACGGCGCTTCGGTATCAAGGTGGAGCCCAAAGGGCGATCAGACATCTGGTCGCTCTGGTTCCGGCGCTAACGATTCAAACTGAGACACCACCCGCGCACGGCGCTGTGATGTCGCGCGCGTGAGCGTGCGACGAGCCAGCTGCGGCGACGGCTATACAGTAATGCCGCTGGACGGTTTAGCGGCTTAGTGCTATGTTGACGCCATGGCGTCCACGGGTAAATCGGCCTCTCGGTCGAGGTCCGGTCGCGGTCCGAGCAAGAACGTCCGCGAGGGCACCTTCATCGGGGTGCAGACACGTGGCGTGTTCGCGCTTCCCGCCGATGTTCGCAAGCGACACCGCCTCGATGAGCCCGGCGCGCAGCTGCGCGTCGTGGAGCGCGAGGACGGTGTGATCGAGCTGCACCCGCAGCTGGCGATCCCCGCGGAGCAGGCGTGGTTCTGGGATGAGCGCTGGCAGGAGATAGAGGCCGAGGCCAACGAGGACATCGCCGCCGGGCGGGTCACGCGGCACGCCTCAGGCGCAGAGTTACTTGAGCATCTGGACGGGCTGCGGGAGCCGACCTGAAGTTCGAGACGACCGCGACGTTCGACAGCGACGTCAAGGCACTCACCGACGGGCACTTCAGGAAGTTCCGTCACAAGGTTCTCCCCGCGTTCGTCGAAGCAGCCGAACGCGCCGCAGGCGGAGAGAGCAACCCATGGCCGAACTCGATGCGCGTCAAGAAGGTCGAGGGCGCCGAGGGCATCTGGGAGATGACCTGGAGCCGCAACGATCCCGATGGTCGCGCCACCTGGGAGTGGATCACCCTCGACGGCGAGCGCGCGATCCGCTGGCGGCGAGTCGGGACCCACCTGCTGCGCCATGCACGCGCACGGGAGCGCTAGCGTGGGCCCCCAGCGTCGCCGACCACGCGGGCCGGCTGGAGGCGCCCAGCAGGCAGTGCTACGACGCGGAACGGGACTTCAGCGAGAACCCCAACGGTCTTGACCGTAGGGCACTGGAGCCACGACTTCGAGCATCTCGTTCACCGGCTCGCCGCCAGGCGTGCCGGCGCGAGGTCGCCGTGGACCGTGATGCTCGGGTCGGGCGTCGCCGCCGCCGCCTCCGTTTGAACAAGAAGAGCACATCGGCGATCTGCCGCCAGCCGACGGTGAACGCCCGAGTGTTCGCCCAAGCCCCACGCGACGGCGCCCAACCTTTGCAAAGTCGCTCCCAGCAGCCCACGACGGGATGACTAACATCCCAGATCGTGATGAGTGACGTCTCGATTCGAGATGCTGAGGGCGCCGATGAGCTGCTTTGGGCGCTCGGCGAACAGGTCCACGTCCGCGGCGAGCACTACAGGATCGCCGTCGTGGGAGGATCCGCGCTGCTCGCGCTCGGGCTCATCGCCCGCGCCACGAGGGATGTCGACGTTGTCGCCCTGGTCGCTGGCCGCGAGCTCGTGCCGGCGCAGCCGCTGCCCGGCGCGCTGCTCGACGCCGCCCGGGTAGTCGCCAGAGACTTCGGGCTCGACGAGAACTGGCTGAACCCGGGGCCGAGCTCGCTGCTGCAGCTGGGGTTACCGCCCGGCTTCTATGACCGTGCCCAGTGGCGCGACTACGGGCCTGGCCTGGAGGTCGCGTTCGCCTCGCGCCTTGACCAGATCCACCTGAAGCTGTACGCGACCGTCGACCAGGGCGCCGGCAAGCACCTCTCCGATCTGGAAGCGCTCAAGCCGAGCAGCCAGGAGCTCCTCGACGCCGGCGCCTGGAGTGAAACCCACGACCCCTCGGAGGGCTACCGCACGGTCCTTTCGCAGGTGCTCGCCCATCTCGGAGTGGACCGTGGAGCTGCGGACGCTTAATCATCAGCTCGAGGAGCAACTGGTTGCGTTCGCGTGGGGGCAGTGGGCTCAGATGGGGATCCTCGCGCCCGCGCGCGAGCGCAGCCCGTGGGCGCAGGACCCGGAGGCGCTGATCGTCTTCACGCTGGAGGTCGCACGCAGCGAACCGCGGCTGTTCGACGAGTTGCTGGACTGGATGCTGCGCAACGAGGCGCTGCTGAGCGTCCGGCGGCTGCGCGCGATGTGCATCGACGAGACAGACCGGGCGCTCGTGGACGGGACACTCGGGTGGCTCGCCGGCCAGCGTCCGCGAGCGCGGCTCGCCGGCGCTCAGGCGGGGAGGGCCTCGGGGGTGCTCGAGCCTCTCTTCCGGAGCGACGTCCCGTTCACGCACATGAGCGAGAGCTTTGCGGCAGCCGGGCTCGTGCGGGCACCGTTGGAGGCCTCCGGAAAGTCCGGGGCGCCGGATCCGTCGCTGCCCGTCAACCTCGCGTTCCGCCTTCGGCAGATCCTCGGCGTCGGCATCCGCGCAGAGGTCGTGCGGATCCTGTTGGGCATCGGCGCCCCACGCGTAACCGCGCAGGTCCTCGCGCGTGGCAGCGCGTACTCGAAGCGCAACGTGCACGACGCGCTCGCCGGCCTGGCAGCAGCCAGGGTCGTGTCGGTCGTCACAGTCGGCGCAGAGCAGCGCTACACGGCCGACCGTGCCGCGTGGGCGGGGCTGCTGCACAGCGACCCGCGGACGCTGCCGGCGCACCGCGACTGGCCGCAGCTGCTCGGCGCGCTGCGGCGGATCCTTCGCTTCACCAAGAGCGCGGAGCTCGCGGGGCTATCGGACTATCTGCTCGGCAGCGGCATCCGGGACCTGCTGGAAGCAGCCCAGCCGGAACTCGCGTTCGCCGGCATCCCGGTCAACATCAGCGCCGGCACCGAGGGGGCCTGGCGGGATCTGACGCAGACCGTCGAGCGGACACTGCAGGCGATCAGCCCTCCCGCGGGCAAACCGGCTAGCGGGAGAGGTCCGTCACGCTAGCGGCCACGAGGCGGCGTCGATTCGAAGCGCGTCAGCGCGTGCGCTCGACGTACACGCGGAGCGCCGTGCGGGCGCGCGCGGCCGGGCAGACGCCGCGTGTGGTGATGCCATGATGCGTGTATGAAGCGCACCACCATATCTTTGCCCGACGACCTCGCCCAAACGCTGCACCGAGAGGCACGACGACGCGAGCTGTCCACGTCGGAGCTGAGCCGTCAGGCGCTGGGAGCCCACCTCGGTCTCACACCCGGAGAAACGCGCACCGTCAGCTTCGCGGCGATCGGGCGCAGCGGCCAGCGCACCACCGCGCGAGACATGGAGAAGCGGCTCGAGCACGAGTGTGATGAGCACCCTCGCGGGACCTGCGGCTAGTCGTGCCCGCGCTCGTCGTCACCGAGGCGGCGTTCCCGCGGGGCGTCGGAGAACTCGACGTGGAAGGGCCAAACAGCGAGGACTTCCCGCGCATCGCCGAGCTCGTGGAGCAATACGCCGACTTCCCGCTCGGCGGCACCGACGCCTCGGTCATCGCGCTCGCCGAGCGCCTCGACACGGCCACGATCGTGACCCTGGACCACCGGCACTTCGCGGCCGTCACCCGACGACACCGCGACACACTCGAACTGCTGCCGTAGAACGCGCCCGGACAACGGGCGAGTGCCTGTAGCGTCCCCGACGTGAGCCGCTGGCGCCATGCGCGCGCGATCGCGTTGCTCCCCGGCAGCGTGATGCTCGCCGTGCCGGCCATCGTTCTCCTCGCGGGCAACGGGCCGAACATCGGCTGGGGGTTCCACGGCGCAGTCGCGGGTGTCGCCATGCTGGCGGGCATCGCCCTGATAGGCGCCGGGCTGGCTCTGTGGGCGTGGACCGTGAAGCTGCTGGCGCGACTCGGAGAAGGAACACTCGCGGCCTGGGATCCAACCCGTCAGCTCGTGGTCGCAGGTCCGTATCGCTATGTGCGGAACCCGATGATCACAGGCGTCGCCATCGTCCTGGTGGGCGAGACGGTCCTGTTCGGCTCGCCCGCTCTGCTGATCTGGTGCGCTGCGTTCCTTGCGATCAACTACGTCTACTTCCTGACCTACGAGGAGCGCGGACTTGAACGCCGGTTCGGCGAGGCATACCGTCTCTACAAACAGAACGTGCCGCGCCTCATTCCCCGTCGCACCCCCTGGGCGCCGTCGCCGTCGAACTCGAGGACCATCGGCTAACGGGGTCCGCTCGGGGGGATGTGTAACCCATGACGGCCTTGGCCACGACCGATGAGAGAGCCAACCGGCTTTTCCCGTCGCTGCTGCTCAGAGCGTGCCAGCGCGTGCGCTCGAGGTACTCGCGGAGCGCCGTGCGAGCGATGTTCTCGCGGCGAGCGGCGTCTTGAGGGCCTTCGCGAGCTGAGGGGTGACCTCGTCTGAACGCGGCGGGAGCTGCTGGAGCTGCTGGCCTTGCCGCGAGGCGGGACTGATCGAGCCGTTTATTTCTTCTTGTTCTTCTTGGAGGTCTTGGCGGCTTTCCCGTACTTCTTGCGGGCCGCGGTTTCGCACTTGTGGCGCTTGGTCTTGTTTTTGTCCTTGTGGCATGCCTTGAGGGCTGCGGCGAGCTTCTGGGCGCGGGTGGTGGTTTTGGCTTTGCCGCAACCGGTGACTTGCACCGGCGTGTTCTGGGTGAGTTCGGCGCCGTTCTGTCCGATGAAATGGGTGGGCATGAGCATCTTCTGGGCGCAGAAGTCGTAGCCTTCGTGTGGGAGGTTCGAGCCGAGCGCGGAGTAGGGCTGGGCGGGGAGGGTGAGTTCGAAGCTGGTGACGGGCTGGTCGGGGACGGCGGCGAACGTGGAGCTGGTGATGCCGGTCTTGTTGTTGATGAACGTTTCGCCGTGCAGGTCGATCGTGACGCCGTAGCCCTGTAGGACCATGACGAGTTCGGGGAACTTGGCGGAGCCGTAGCTGACGAAGTAGGCGGGGCCGGTGAGCGGGACGGGCAGGATCGGGGTGAGGGCGCTGGCGTGGCCGACGATCGAGTGTTCGGGGCAGCCGGCGGGGTTTTCTTCGAAGACCTTCGCCAGGCACGCCTGCTGCAGGGTCCGCAGCTCGGAGGGCAGCTGCTTGGGGAGTTCGACCTTCACGTATCTGATGTTCGCCTGGGTGCCGGGCGGCGCGGTGGGGTAGGTCGAGCTTGACGGTGAGCGCCTCGCCGTCGGCTTTGCTGCTCTTGGCGGGGATCGACGCTGCGAATTGCGGTGTGAACTTCAGCAGCGCACAGTTGGTGACCTGGAAGGGGACCGAGACGAGCGAGGATGCGCCTTCGGTGCCCGTGATCGTGGCGGTGATCTGGGCCGGGTTGCAGTCGGTCGGGTTGAACGTGAACCCGTGCCGGTCGATGGTGACGTTCACGTTCTTCAGCTGCACCGGGATACCGTCGATCATGCTCGGGATCGCGTGGCCTTCGCTTTCGGAGTTGGTCGTGACCGTGAGCGCCGCGGTGCGGGGGTCGACTTCGATCTTGGCCCTGACGACGACGCAGTCGCACGGTGGCTGCTGGGCGGGGTTGGCGGTGTCGTGCTCGAGGTCGAAGGGCCCCGTTTTGACGGGGTCGACGACCGACAGCCCGAACGGGGCGCCGTGATATTTTTCGGTGAGGTAGACCTTGCCGCCGATGACGGTGACGGGGTCGGAGCCGACGCCCGCGCTGACCGTGGTCTCGCCGATCTGACTCGCCTGCGGGCAGGTCCCTTCGTTGGCCTGCGCTTCCGGGCACAGGGCGACACCGGACAGGACCCCCGATAGCCCCGGTGGCATGTGCAGCTGCACGGAGCGCAGGGCCTGCTGGCCGTCTTCGCGGCCGAGCGTCGTCGTCAAGGAGCTGAAGGAGCCCGCGTCGATGTTGGTGGTGCCGCCGGTCAGGGATGGTGAGAACGGCAGCGTGGCGCCGGAACACGGGTTGGCCGTGCGGGCCCGATGTGATCTGAAAGCTCGAGGAGGCGTCGACGGGGCCGTTGCCGTCCCACGGCGTGAGCGTCGCGTGGGTGGTGTAGGAGCCGCAGCGCGCCGGGGTCGCGAGCGGTGCGCGTTCTTCGCCGAAGAAGTGCAGTTCGGCGTCTTCGAAGGGCAGCTGGGGGCTGTTCGCGAACGTGGCTGTCAACTGCCCGGTCGCGGGGTTCAGGGTGACTTCGCCCGGGAGCTTTACGACGGTCCCGGAGACGGGGTCGGTGGCGATCAGGTAAATCGCGAGCAGGCCGCCGAAGGGGTTCTGGTTCTGGGTGGCGACGTACACCGCGCCGGTCAGAGGGTTCGGCAGCAGGGGCGTGGTGATCCTGACCGTGGCGACCTTCGAAGCGTCAGGACAGAAGGTGTCCCCCGCCTGGAGCAGTTCCGGGGTGGTCGGGGTGAACGTGGCGGTCCGGGTACCCGACTCGAATTCTTGAAAGCCGGTGAAGCCGGCCAGATCCTGCGAGCAGGCTTCAAGGCCGCCCGCGCCCGAGGGGTTCAAGGCCATGCCTTCGGGCAACGCGACCGTGATGTCCTTGACCGCGGACTCGGCGAGGCCTTCCGCGTTGAGCACCGCCGTCTGGGGGACGTGCACGTCGGTCAACAGCCCGCTCGCACGCGACGCCTTCGGAGAGGTCGGGCGCGAGCCTGATCGACGGTTCGAACTGCAGCTTCTCGCAGCCGTCGACTGGACCCATGTCAAACTGGCGGAACAAGCGGCGCTTGCATGGGATGTGCCGGGTGCGGTTCCTCCCAGGAGTCGGCCTGCACACTGGCGTAGATTGCCGACGTGCACGCCGTCGGCAACGAGAGCAGCGGCGGCGGCGTCGTCTGCTGCAAAGGCGCACACGGACCGGAACGTTCATGTTCGAGACAGTTCCAGCCACGCGAGGAGTCGTGCAACGGACTGCCAGGAACCCCCCAGAAGGTGACCTTGCCCGAGATGAAGCCCGAGAGCTCGGTGATGTTGGTGATGCTCGTCGTCACGCCATAGTCGCCACCGGCGCGCACGGAGGTGTTGATCGTGACCGAGAAGCCCTTGACTTCGAAGCCGAACCGCGCGGGTTCGCCAGTGAGTGGTTCGAGGTTGAAGACCGGCACCGTTTTCGTCGTATAGCGGCCACCATTGGGAACATTGATCGTGATCGTCGCGACCCCGACGGCCGTGTTGGGCGAGCATTCGTCGTGTTCGGTTTCCGGTTCTTCGTGGCCGAACTGCACGGTCGAGCAGCGCGGAAAGGGCGTCGGGTTCCCGATCAGCCCAGGAGGCAGCGCGATCTTCACGTCCTTGGCGAGACCCGCCGGCTGCTGATCCGCGATGTCAGCGGCAACCTTGGCGACGTTCATCGCGAGCACACTGGTCAACTGAAACGGGTGCCCACCCGCCTGCGTGGTGGGTTCCCCTCCCACTTCTTCGAGATGCAACGCGAAGTCTTCGACGCCAAACCCGCTGGCACCCGCGCCGAACGCGACCGGACGCGTCAGCGACCGGCCCGAAACGCCCGCACCGGAGACCGTCGACCTCGTTCGCTTCGGCCGAGGACGCTTCTTCGCCAACCGCGACACCGATATCGACCTCGATCTCTTCAAAGGCGGCAACGCCCAACGAATTCGCACACCACCACGTGCGGCGAAGGGAGCCGCACACACCGGCGCCGGAAGTTCATGCCCCTGAAGGCCTTCTGTACCCGCCACAGCTCGGACCTCGAGCGCACCTTCAGCGTTCCTCAGAACCGTAAGCCCTGCGGGCAGCACATCCCTGAGAACCACAGGATCGGTAGCGCCATCCGCGCTCGTATAGCCAAGGTTCTCCGCCGTCAAGACGATCTTGGCGCTAGCGCCGGGCGAGAGCTGCGCCGGCCACGAGGCGGAGGACAGACCCCACCAGACAGACGCCGCTTGCGCCGAAGCCACACCAACAACACCACGAGAACACACAGCCGCCAACAGCAGCAGCGAGAACACGACCGCGAGCACCCAACCAGCGATCAGACATCACGACCGCCCCCGCCGCGAGGGGCTGCTCGAGGCCAGTTTCGGGTGCTTGACGCGACCCTTGGACGTGGTCTTCACCGCAACGCCGTAGCGGCGCCGCGCGACCCGTTCGCACGCGGCACGCCGCGCGCGTGTGCGCCTGGCGGTGCGGCACGCCCTCAGGGCCCTCGCGAGCGCCTGCGCCCTGACCTGCGCCCTGCTCTTCTTGGTCGTGAACCCCGCGGCGCGCCAGGAGCCGGCACTTCGCTACCAGTTGCCGGCGCCGGAGAACGTCTCGCTCGACGGCGCCCCATACAGCGGCGGCAACGCTTCCGGCGCAGCGCGGCACGCAGACGCCGATCTGACACGCCGGCGGCACCTGCGGCGACCGGGCTCGGACACGGCGAAGCACTCGTGCATTGTGCGCGTCATACACGTCCAGCGCGGAGTCCGTGTCCTGGCCCGACGAGTTTTTCGCCCGTCAGGAAGAACACGTCGCGCCCCGGATTCGCTCGCGTCAAGGAAAGCCGATTCGCCCGCCGCACGCCCGGAGGAGATGAGCCCGACACAACCTTCTGAGCGTTCGCTGTAGGTCGTCGACGCCCTCGAGCAAGCCACCGACCCCCGCCGGCTCGTACTCGTAGACATCCTCATTGCCGTTACCGTCCTGCGAGACCAGCGCGTCACTGCTATTGAAGAACAAACGCCCATCATGTCAGCAGGTAACGCGACTGGTAGAGCGCCACTCCAAGCCGGTAGGGGGTCCAGCCCGGCACGTTCGCCGCCAGCCACTGGCGATATGGCCAGACGCGATCGCCACCCACGAGCCCATCGTTCAAGCGTTCGTATTCGACGCCCTGCGGGCGCGCCCCACTGGGATCGCACGACACGCACACCAGCCCGCCCGAGACCGCGTCGTACTCGTAGACCTCCTCGTCAGGCTTGCCGCTGCTGGCATCACGATTGTCATAGCCGGTCAACGAGCGGTCCGACATAAACGCCAGCCACCTACCGTCCGGCGATACCCGCGAAGTCCGGCCGTTGAGTCTGCCCGTCCAGTCGGGCACGTCGTCGGCCGAGAGCGAGGCGATGAACGTGGTTCTCCACATACCTCCCTGCTCGTGGGCCATGTAGAGGTTGTTAGCGCCGGGACTCGCCCCCGCGGCCAGCACACCGCCGGCGACGAAGTACACGTAACGGTCCGGCCTTCCGCCGATCCCGAGCACCGCTCGCCACGTGTGCGCTTTCACCGGCGCCCGGCTGCCCCGCCCCGGGAACCGGCGTTATGTCCCTCGGCCTGCACTCAGACCGGGGTCCAGCGACCCCCGTCGCTTCACACACATACAGATCGGTGGTGCCCGCTGAGACCGGCTTCGGCGACCAAGCGTTCGCGGTCGGTGAAGAACACCTCCGTTCCGCCCGCGTTCGCCGCCTGGAACTGCGCACCTCCGTTCGCGGGCACCGAACCGGTTTCCGGAGCGTCGAGCAGCTCCGTCGCTTCGCCGGGAACATCGCGCATGTAGAGATGGCCAGCAGCGGTCGCGTAAAACACGCGCGAGCCGTCGCTCGAGACCGCATTCCCAGCCCCGGCCCCAGCCAGGACCGGGGTCGGCGCCACCCCCGCGCCTTCCGGGAGCACGCTGACCAGCCGAAGGCGATCGCTCGCCGGCGCCAGTGCCGACCACTCGTACAACCCACCAAAAGGAGCCGCGGCTTGCGTCAGCTGGACGGAGGAACTCAACACGACGTGCTCCGCGTCCGGCGTCGCACCAACAAAGGTCGCGTTGCCAGCCGCACTTTCTTCGCCGTTGAATTCAGTTCCAGGCGGCACGTCGGCTCCTTCCTGGAGCTCCGGCGGGCATAGCTGGCCGAGGGGCGGACACCCGGTGACGAGCGGCTCCAGACGTCCGCCGAGGAACCCGGCCTGGTCGTTTCGCACATACGGCGTCCGCCCGCTCGCCGGCGGTGAGGCTTCACCGCTTTTTGGCGGCGAGAACGCGCCGAACGGTTCCGCGACCGCCGTCGAGAGCTCTTCGGAGAAGAATCGGTATTCGTGGCCTTTCCCGGCGAACACTCCGACCGGGGCGGAGCGCGGCAAACCGAGATCTTCCGAGGACCAGCCACCGCCGCCATTTCGCCGCGCGAGCACCTGCACAAGGTCGCCGTAGCCCTGCGGTTCTGCTTCGGTCGGCAGACTCGTCAGGAACGTGAACGCCGCACCGTCGCCGGCCGCCTGATCCAGGCCGGCTTCGACGATCGGCACGATCACCGCGCCACGCTTGTCCGCCGGCGAGACCAGTTCCCACGCACGCCCGTCCGGCAACGCCAGGCCGGCTTCGCGGCGTCGGCGTCCTAAACGTCCGGTCAGTACCCCCGAAGGCATAGAGCGACGCCGGGCGCGCTCGCCGGCAGCGCTTCGCTGACCGCGACCACACGATAGTGATAGACGGTGCCCGGGCTCAACCCCTGCAGCCGGACCCCCTCTTCCACCTCGCCGGCGCCCGAGCCGATGCTCCGCGGCGTGATCGGCACACTCACACACGCCGCCGGATCGCTGCTCGCAGCCGACTGTGCCGGAGGTGCTGTACTGAAAATAGTACGTCGCCGGCGAGCCGCGGGTTCCTGCAGGTCGCCTTCGCCCACTCGGCGCGTCGTGAGCAACGAGCGTCGCCTGCAGCTTCGCGCTGGTGGACGTGACTTCCGCGACCGACTCATGCGCACCCCGGGCCCCGGAGTAGCTGAACTCGACGTCTTCGAACTCTTCGCCCGTGTTCGTACCGTTCGCGTTCCTCGCCTCCAAGCGGTAGAAGTACGTGGTGTCAGGCTGCAACCCAAACAGGTTCGCGCGAACCTGCACCGGAGCGTTTCCGTCCGCTACGGCGGCCGTACAGGGCGCGACCCGGTCGAGGGAATTGGAGGTCCCCCACGCGAACCCACACGAAGCCGGCCCCGCCTGGTCGGGGTTTACCGTCCCGAGCAGCCTCACACTCCAACGGTTCGAGCCCACTTCGGGGTCGACCTGCAGCTTGAGATTCGACGGCGCTTCGGTCGCGACATCGGGGATCGTGATGTTCGGGCCGAACCTGTCCACTTCCCCGAGTCCTGCACCACTGGAGATCGCCGTTTCAGAACTGCCGGCAAACACGTCGTGCGACTGTGGATCGACCGCCACCCCCGCGAGATGTTCAAATGTTTCTCCATGGGCTTCGGTTCCTTCGGCGGTGATACGCGCGAGATATTCACCGTCGCGCCTGAACTCGTCCACGACGGCTCCCGCCTGTTCACCTATATAGATGTCGCCTTCGGGGCCATCGACGGCCACAGATAGCGGGATGCCTTTGAGGGGCCGAAACGGACCGCTTGGCGTTCCCGTTATCCGGCCGATAAAGCGATATCCACCCAACGCTTCCGGTTCAAAGATGTCCACAAACGGACGGTCGTTGCCGATCCCTTCTTCCTTGAAGTCGGCGACGAGGACGTCTCCGTTTGCTTCATCGACCGCGACCGACGACGGACAGTCAAACGGTTCGCCAGGCGCCGTCCCAGTTAGCTGCCAGAGATATTTTTCTGAGCCGTCCGCCATGGGCGCGAAGACATCCACAACGTGCTCGGCGCAATCCGCGACGTACACGTCGGCGACATCGGGGTCAAGCAGAGCGTTCGTTGAATTGTCGACGGCCACACCATCGGTAGTTCCGCCGAACGTTTTGCTCGGTGTTTCCTTACCGTTCCAGATTCCCAGAACCGCTCCCGAGGAGGCGTTGAACACCGCCAACGCCGCCCTCCGCACCGGGCCCTGCGGCATAGAGCTGTGTCTGACCAGCCGCGTGGCCGATCGCGATCCCCGCCAGTTCGTGTCCGGTCAGGGGACGGTGAGGGTTCCGGCAACTGCAATTCGAATTCGCCCGTGGTGGCGCTGAACTCGTCAAATCTGGTGTGTTTATTGCCTTCCCTAGTGGGATCGTCGCCGACCCATAGGTGCCCTTCGCTGACGGTCACCGCCCTGACATTTTCGAGCCTTCCCGAGTGTTCGACACCCGGCCCTTCGGGGATTTCGCGTATCGGAGGCGGTTCGTACGCATGGAATGTCTTGGCGTGGGCGGGTGTCGTCGCGATGAATCCGAGAATGCACATTGTGCACACGGATGCCGACCAGCACGCCCTCCGTATGCGGCCCTCGAAGATCCAAGCCAACAACGGCCATGGCGCCGTCACAACCCCTGCCAGCATGCTCGATTCATCTGTATCCAAGGCGCGCCGCGGCCGCCGTGGGGTCTCGCGTGTGAGACGCGTACACGCACCTTGAAGCACGGGCACACGGTTCGGGCGCCGGGAAACACCTGCGCTCATCTCTGCGGTCACAGACCAGGTGCCGGCGATCAAGATGTCCTTCATGGAGGAGACGAGCGCGAGCATGGCCGTGACACTCGGCATAGGTGAAACGGCTGTGCGGCTCCGAACACGTCGATGACGCTTTTCTTTATACATTCTGACTGGGCGCATGGTCGTCGCAAGGGATGGGTCGGCAACTTAGAAGCGGACACGAACAGCGGCGCGACGTCTGCCCGGCGAGGACACGCCTTCCGGGTCGCGGGCAGGCGCATGACGCTCATTTCGCGGTCACCGCCCAGGTGCCGGTGGCGTGCAGTTCGTTGCCGGAGGCGACGAGGTACAGGACGCTGCCGGTCCTGCCGGCGCCTTCGGCGCCGCTGGCGGATTCGAGGGATTTCGGAGTGATGCCCGACAGGCCTTCGGCGCTGGAGACGAAGATGCAGAGGTTGCCCGGTTCGGCTTCGGGTTTCGCGGCTTCGCTGCCCACCGGACAGCCGGTGCCTTCGCCGTGACCTTTCTGGCCTTCGGCGATGACGTGCACCTGGTGGCTGGCGAGGAGCAGTTCTTCTTCGAGCGGGATCGTGAAGGAGATCGTCGCGAGCGCGCCCTTCGCGCCGCCGAGGATGTCGGCCGGTTTGGCGGTGGCGGCGGCCCAGACACCGGTCTCGCTGACACCACTCGTGAGCGTCTTTTTGATGTTGCCTTCGGGCCCCGTGGCGCCCTGGGGACCGGTCGCGCCGTTGACGCCGTTGCGACCGTCGGTGCCGGCTTCGCCGTTACAGACGAAGGAGGGCGTGCCGGAGGCGGGCTTGAGTTCGACGCCGCCTTCGGTGCAGCAGACGTCGCCGGGGCCCTTCGGGGCCCCGGCAGGGCAGGCACCGGCTTCACCGACGAATTCGTTGACCGTCACGCTCTGAGCGGCGGTCGTGGCTTCGCCTTTGGCCCCAGCCGGCCCCGCCGGGCCCGCCGGCCCAGCCGGCCCAGCGTCCCCGGGCGAGCCTCGTTCGCCCTTGGCCCCGGCAGCACCCGCCGCGCCAGACGGACCCGCCGGCCCGCGGGCCCCCGGCTTGCCCTGCAGCTGGGCGAGCACCTTCGGGCTGATCTGGCTCCTGGAGGTGATCAGGTAGTGGCCAGCGGCATACGCGCCCCCGGTGAGCGCGAAAACGAGCGCCAGGGCCGCCAAGACGGTGGAAGGGGTGAGATGAGATCGCAGTCTTGTAAACACCGGTGTTTCCTTTCGATCGATCCGTCGAAAGGAGGCCTGTGTGCAGGACCCGAGCGGCCCTGCACACAGGAATACCTTGCGCTTTCGACTAGTTCTCGCTACAGGCTGAAGGGATAAGCCCCCACAACCAGACCCTTGGTTGACTGTTCGTCGATGTCGGTGAAGGTCACGCTTTCCGCTCCGTTGAGCAGAACAGCTTCGTCTTCTTCGCCTTCTTCGAAGTACTTCGTGGTGCTGCCGAAGGTCATCTTCTGGCCCTTCTTGGTGTTTTCAACCTTGCTGAGCACAGCGCCGACGAGCGAGAACGCTTCAGAGCCGCAGCTAAAGTTCGCCCAGTGACCCAAAGTTGTCCCAACCAGCAGAACACCAACTTCGGTTTCCGCTTGGTTGAGATACTCAATGGCACTCGTCAGTTCTTCGGTCACAATCGTCCCCGCCGCAGCTCCCGCGCTCTGACACGGGTCCTTCTTGTTAGCGTCGATGATGCATCCGGAGAACGTGATCTTCTCGGCGTCGTACTGACCGATGGTGTATTCACCTTCGTCGGTGTCCTTCTTGCAGGTCACCGTGTGGCTGCCGATTTTGAACGTGGCCACCTTGCTCTTGCTCGTGAATTTGGTGCCACTAGCCACGGGTTCCAGTTCCGCCGCGCCTGAGCCCGCGAGAACTTTTTTGGCGCAACCCTTTTCGTAGTTGCCGCCCTTCTTCTTCACGCACGCCAAGTATGACGGTTCTGCGGCCGACGCGCTCGCCACCGCGATCGCGCTGAACGCGAACACGAGAACCAGCGACAAACCCAGTATCCCTACCTTCTTCATGAGTGACTCCTCTCTGCTAGTTGGATCAATCAGCGTCGGGGCCTCATGACGCCCCACACCGTTCTCCCGCAAGGGCCCGAGCGCACGGTCGCCGCATCGACGGATGCGCGATGCGCCGGCACCCGTGAGCCCCGCGGCGTACTGGCCCGTCTCGGCGACACAGACACAGCGAGACAGTCGGCGCCGGATCCACCCACACTGAGTGGTCCAGCGTCACACGAACTGCCGTCGCCGCACGACAATCTCCTCTTGCCTGCATCCCCACCCTCCTACACATCTCGGTTCGGGGTCGCATCGTGCGGCCCCGGATAAACGGTAGCGAGAACGTTACACGCTCGACACGCGCACGTCAACCAGGCACCGGTCGATGCGTCGCCGACTCGAAAGCGCAGGGACCTTCTGTGCACGCGCGGCAACCGCGGCTGCGCATGCATCGCGGCGACGGCACGGGAGAACCAAACGCGCCGGTAAACGCCGACGCGAGACGCAGGTCGGGATCCGTCTGCGACCGGAAGGCGACCACGAAGGAGCCACGCGGGCGAGCACAGACGGGACGGCATGAAACCCAGCATTACGTCGATCACCGAGCGCGATAAGTCATCACCTAGAAGGTTCGCGTCAGGCGAGAACGCGCGCTGCGGAGCCCGCCCCCGTAAGGGCGAGCAGGCTGCGCTCCTCAGCCGCCGCGCAGCAGATGGCCGAGAAACAGAGGAGACCCCGCACCGGCGTGCGAGAAGCCGCGATAAACGACGAGCACGCAACCACGCCAGGCGAGGATCAAGTAGCATATGGCGCATGGGAGCAGGGAGCGAGGCGAGCGCCAGACAGGCGCCCGCACCGATGCACTCGGCGGTCAGCTGGGCGCTATTGGGCCTGATCATCGAACGCCCCAGCTACGCGTATGAGCTCGCGCGGCGCTTCGAGCGAACATACGACGACGCGCTCGCGCTCTCGAGCGTCTCGCACGTGTACACGGCGCTCGCGGCGCTGCGTGAGCGCCGGCTGATCCGCGAACTCCCCGGGCAACCCGAAGCCGCCCGCTCACGCCGCCGCTACGAGGCAACCGAGCAAGGGGTCGCCCAGCACGCCGACTGGCTGACCGGCCAAATCAGCGAAGAGCGCCGCCGCCAGCGGGTACTGATCGCGCAGCTCGGGGCGCTCGCCAAAGACCCCGGACGCGCCGCGGACGCAATCGACGCCTACGAGCAGGCGTGCCTGCGAGAACTGGCCGCCGCCCGCGCGCCGGGCAGCGACGACGGGCCAGGCACAACACGGCTCGTGGCCCGTCTCACCGCCGAGGAGACACGCCTCACGATCGCCGCACGCATCCAATGGGCCCACTACGCCCGCACACAGCTACAGGCCCTCCCCGGCCCCCGCGAGCAGACCCTCTAACGTGGAAGCAGTGAGCGTGCTCGCGCTCGAAGCAGTCAGCAAGCGCTACCGCAGCGGCCAGCGCGAGCACAAGCTGCTCGAGGACGTAACGCTAGAGATCGAGGCCGGCGAGCTGGTCGTGATCTACGGCGCCCGGCGCTCCGGACGCAGCACGCTGCTGCGGATCGCCGCGGGCCTGCAACCCCCAGACAGCGGCCGCGTCAGCTTCGCCGGCCGCGATCTGGAACGCGAACGCGACCAGGTGCTCGGCGAGGGGATCGGCTACGTGCACCCCGCACTCAACGCCACCGAAGAGGAAGGAGTGCTCGAGCAGGTCGCCTCGCCGCTGCTCGCACGCGGCGTGGGGATCGAGCCGGCCCGCGAGCGCGCCCGGCAAGCGCTCGCCCGGGCGGGCGCCGAGCAGTGCGCCGCCGCGCTCGTCGGCGAGCTAAACGCCGGCGAGAGGACACACGTCACGCTCGCCCGCGCGCTCGTCCTATCCCCCGCCCTGGTCGTGATCGACGAGCCCGTCGCCGCCGTCGCACTGTCAGAACGCGACCGCATCCTCGGGCGGCTACGCACACTCGCCAGCGGGGGCACCGCCGTGCTCGCCAGCGCAAGCGAGCCGAGCGAGCTCGCGGGCGCGACCCGCGCGCTCACGCTCGCCGACGGGCAGCTGCGCGGCCCCGCCACACCGCAGCTCGCCCCCGTCGTTGCGCTCAGACGCAACATCTGAGCGATGCTCCAGCTAGAGCAGGTCGTAAAGCTGTTCGCAAGCGGCGGCGAGCAGGTGCACGCCGTCGACGGCGTGACGCTGAACCTCGAGCCCGGCGAGATGCTCGCCGTGCAGGGCCCCAGCGGGTCCGGCAAGAGCACACTGCTGCTGCTCGCCGCCGCCGCCGTGCAGGCCGACAGCGGAACCGTCAGCTACCAGGGCCGAGACCTCGCCACCCTATCCGAGCGCGACGGCGCCCACTACCGACTCGCAGAGGTCGGGCTGATCTCCCAGAACGCGCATCTGATGGCGCGCGTCCCGGCGGTAGAGAACGCCGCCACCAAGCTGCTGCTAGGCGGCGTCCCGGTGAGCCAGGCACGCGAACAGGCACACGAATGGCTGGCGCGGGTCGGGCTCGCCGCACGTGCAAACCGCACCCCGGAGGAGCTCTCCGGCGGCGAGCGCCAACGCGTCGCGATCGCCCGCGCACTCGCCGGCGAGCCGCGACTGATCCTCGCCGACGAGCCGACCGCAAACCTCGACTCAGAACGCTCGCGGGAAATCATCACCCTGCTGGGAGCGCTCGCACGCGACCAAGGACGCGCGGTGCTGCTCGTCACCCACGACCCCGAGGCGGCCGAAGCCGCCGACCGCACCATGCACCTACGCGACGGGCAGCTCGACAGCGACGCGCAGACCGTACACACCCCGTGAGCTCCACCACCAGCCCCAGGCTGCGCACCCGCCGCCTACTCACAGCACCCACCCTGCTGTACTTCTACCGCCGCCGGCTGCGCGCACACGGACCCCAGGAGCTGTTCGCTCTCGTAGGCATCACGGTCGCCGTCGCGTTGGTGCTCGCCGCAGGCGTCGCACAGAGCAGCGTCACGGGCTCAACCAGACAGGTACTACACGCCGTGATCGGCCCCACGAACGTGCAGCTACGCGCGCGCGGCCCGCAAGGATTCCCCGAAAGCCTGCTCGGCCAGGTCGAACGGATCCCTCACGTCAAACAGGCCGCGCCACTGCTCGAACGAAGCGTCCGGATCGTAGGGCCCAGCGGAGCAAGCGCCCAGATCTACCTCGCCGGCACCGATGTCAGCCTCGGGGTGCTCGACGGGCTCGGACGCACACTGCCGCTGAGCACCTATGACCCGGGAACGATCTCGCTCACCAGCGCCAGCGCACACGCGCTCGGCGTCAACAGCAGCGCCCACGGCGGCCACGGGGAGGTGACGCTGCTCGTCGGCGGCCAGCGCCACACGCTCCCCGTCAGCGCCCTGCTCGGCTCGGAAACCGTCGGCGTGCTCGGCGGCGCACACATCGCCGTGATGCCGCTGGCCACCATGCAAGCGCTGCTCGGGCAGCCCGGACGGGTCAGCAGAATCCTGATCCACACCACACCAGGCAAGGGAGCAGGCGTCGAGGCGCAACTGGGCAGGCTCAGCAAAGGGCGCCTGGTCGTCGCCGGGGCAGAACAGGACATAGCCCAGCTCAAACAGGCGCTCAAGCCGAGCGCACAGGCGAGCGCCCTGTTCGCGATCGTCGGCGCGCTGCTCGGGTTGCTGCTCGCGTTCAACGCGATCCTGCTGACCGTCCCCGAGCGTCGCCAGGCGATCGCCGACCTACGCCTATCCGGCACCCCCCGCGGCGCCGTCGTACAACTCGTGCTGTTCCAGGCGCTGTGCCTCGGCGTCGCAGCCAGCGTCGCCGGTGTCGCCGTCGGGTACGCGCTCTCACACTGGGTACTGCAACAGTCCACCGGGTACCTGGCCGAGGCGTTCCCGGTCGGCGGCGCCACGATCGTGCCCATCCAGACAGTCCTGGTGGCAGCCGCCGCCGGGCTCGCCGTCACGCTGCTCGCCTCAAGCGTGCCCCTGCTGGACCTGCGCAGCGGCACGCCACGCGACGCGATCTACGTCGCAGGAGGCGTCCCCGGCAACGCGCTCAGCACACCCGTCCAGCGGCGCATGGCGATACTCGCGCTGGCACTCGGCGCAGCCGCCGCCATCCTGTACGCCAGCGCCCCCTCCGCCGCGCTGCTGGCGAGCGCGGCGCTCGCGCTCGCGACCGTGCTCGCCGTCCCACTCGCGTTCAGCGGGGTGCTCGCAGGCGCCCGCAAGATCAGCGACCACGCGCCACGGCTGAGCACGCTCGCGATCGCGCTCAACGGGCTACGCAACACCACACTACGCTCGATCGCGCTCGCGGCCACCGGCGCCGTCGCGCTGTTCGGCGCCGTCGCGCTCGGCGGCGCCCGCAGCGACCTGCTCGCAGGGATCAAGTCCTTCGCGCACAGCTACTCCGCCGACGCGCCGATCTGGGTCAGCGAACCAGGCGACAACCAAGCAACAGGACTGCTCGCCGGCGACGGCGGGGCCAGCACGATCGAACACCTCGCCGGTGTCGCGCGCGTGCAGCGCCTGCAGGGGTCATTCATGACACTCGGACAGCGACTGGTGTGGGTCATCGCCCGTCCCCCCGGAGGGGCACAACACGTGCTCGGGACCCAGACGATCGGGGGCGCCGCGGCGGCGAGGAACGCCGAAGCGCGGCTAGCAGAAGGAGGATGGGTCGCCCTGTCAGAGCAGATCGCCTCCCAGCTACACGCGCACGTAGGCGGAACCGTGCGGCTGGCGAGCCCCACCGGCGAGCAGCACTTCCGTCTGGCCGCACTGACCACCAACCTCGCCTGGCCGCCCGGCGTCGTGTTCATCGGAAGCAGCGACTACACGCGCGCGTGGGCGCAGCGCTCCCCCAGCGCGCTCGCCGTCCAGCCAACGCGTGGGACGAACATCAGCCAGCTCATCGGCGAGATCCACCGCGCCCTCGGACCGAACAGCGGAGCGGAACTCGCCAGCTCAAGCAGCCGCGAGGCCGACATCGACCAGCTCACAAGCGAAGGGCTCGGGCAGCTCGGCATCATCTCGACACTGCTCGTGATCGCCGCGGTGCTCGCGCTCGCCGCCGCGCTCGCCTCCAGCATCAACCAGCGCCGCGGCGGCCTGGCGAGCCTACGGCTCAGCGGCGCCCCACCGGCGCGACTGCGACGGATCCTGCTCGCCGAAGCAAGCCTGATGCTCGCCGCCGGATGCCTCACCGGCGCGGTGCTCGGTGTCTGGGGACAGTTCGTGATCGACGCCTACCTACGGCACGTCACGGGCTTCCCGGTCGCCCCGGTGCACGGCGGCGCACGCCCGGTCGAGATCCTCGCGCTGGTGCTCGCCGCCGCGCTCGCCGCCGTTGCGGCCCCGGCATGGCGCGCCTCGCGGGTCTCGCCCGCACTCGCCCTCGCCGAGGACTGAGTGCGCTCAGACGCGGCCAAGGCGCTGGGAGCGCTCGCGCTCGCGAACGCACGCTACTGGCCGACCGTCGCACCCCACGTACAGCGCGAGCTACTCCGCTGGCAGGGACCCGCGAGCGCGATCGCGGAGCCGCGGCTGCGTGCGCTCGCGCTGGCGAAGCTACGCCACGAGCGCTTCAACGCCGAGGTCGCCGCAACCCTCGCCACGCTCGCGCCCCGTCAACACAGGACCCGTGTGACGCAGGCGATCGTCGCGCTGGAGCTGCTGTTCGACTACCTCGACGGACGCACCGAGCAGCCCCCCGCCAGCCACGTCGAGCAAGCACTGCGTCTGTATCAGCCGTTCGTGGACGCGCTCACCGCCCAGGACGGCGGACCCCCACAGGCACCCCCGCCCCAGGGAAAGGCACCGGAGGATCAGCAATACCTCACCGGCCTCTCCACCCGCACGTCCGGGCTGCTCCGCCAGCTGCCCGGCGCAGCCACCGTGTCCGCGAGCGCGAGCGCAAGCGCCAGGCGCTGCGCCGAAGGACAGGCCCGCCTACACGCCAGCGCAGCGCCCGGTGACGGCGCCGGCGCGCCCGGCACAGAGACGCTCGAGCAGTGGGCGCGCGAGCGCGGCGCCGACAGCGGCCTTGAGTGGCGTGAGTACCTGGCGGGCTGCGCCTCCTCCGTGCTGGCCGTGCACGCGCTGATCGCCGCCGCCGCCGAGCCGCAGAGCAGCCAACAGGAGGCGCGCAAGCTCGACGCCGCCTATCTGGCGATCGCCGCGGTAGTCACGATCCTCGACAGCGTCGTCGACGAGGCCGAGGACCGCAGACACGGGCGGGCGGGGTTCATCGCACTGTACGAGCCCGGCGAGCTGCCCGGGCGGATGCGCCAGCTCACACGGGAGGCGCTGGCCCGCGCGCGAGAAGCGCCACACGGCGAGCACCACGCGATGACGCTCGCCGGCGTGGGCGCCTACTACACAACCCACCCCGGCGCGCGCGCACCAGAAGCACGCGAGGTCGTGGACGCGGTCCGCGGCGAGCTCGCCCCCACAATCTGGCCAGCGGTGGCCGTACTGCACGGCTGGCGGGCGGCCAAGCGCGCACGCCGGATCATGCGCGACACCGCACGGGCGCCGGCCATAAACTCCAGCCATGGAGATACGCCTTGACCGGCCCGGAGCGGTTCAATGCGCACAGTCGCGCTGAGCGCCACCGCAGCGACGATCCTGCTGGCAGCCACGCCGGCGGCGCCCGGCGCCAGCAACGCGCACGCCGCGCGCAACCTCACCGTCAAGGACGAAGGCAACCTGCACCTGATCAAGAGCTCCGGGTCAGCGCTGATCGACGAAGGCAAGGCCCACGGCACGCTCCCCGGGACCGTCAAGATCCGCTTCGTCTACAACGGCGACCCGACCGTCAGCGCCCAGATCACGATCTACCCGCGCGGCGGCGGCGCGATCAACGCCAGCGGCACCGGACACCTCTCGAGCCCCAACAGCGCCACCCCGAGCTTCAAGGGCGCACTGCGGATCACCGGCGGCAGCGGCCGCTACAGCCACGCACACGGCAACGGCTCCATGTACGGCATCTTCTACCGCCGCAGTTACGCCATCACCGTCCAGACACAGGGCACACTCCAGTACTAGTCGGCGCACGCGCCGCCGCCGCGATCGCGATCGCGATCGCCGTGATCGGCCTCGGCGCCGCACCGGCGGACGGACGCAGCGCAACACGCGCCCAGGACACGCCACGGCTGCTGCTCGGCGCCACGTTCAACCCCGAGCGGCTGGGCGCGCCCACCGCGATCGGGTTCTGGATGCGCGTCGATGCCCGGACCGGAGAGGACCCGCCGCCGGTCACCGCCGTCAACGTCAGCTACCCCTCCAACCTCGGGATCGCCATCAGCGGCCTCGGGCTGGAAACGTGTCAGCCCGCAACACTCGAACAGCGAGGAGCGAGATCCTGCCCGCCAGACGCCCTGATGGGACACGGCAGCGCCGTCGTGCAGGTCAACTTCGGGCCCGAGATCGTGACCGAGACCGTCAGCCTCAGCATCTACGCCGCCCCCTCAAACGACGGCTACATCCACCTCGCGATCCTCGCCGACGGCAAGGAACCCGTGCTCGCCTCGATCGTCCTGCCCGGCGTGCTCTACCCCGGCCAGCTGCAGATCACCGTCCCCCCCATCGAGAGCGTCCCCGGAGCACCCAACGCCGCGCTCGTCAGCATGCACGCCACCCTCGGCGGGCACCTCACCTACTACGAAAACAGCCACGGGCACACCCTGGCCTACCATCCCAGAGGCATCGAGCTGCCCGACAGCTGCCCCCGCGACGGGTTCAGGTTCTCCGTGCACGTGAGCTTCGCCGACGCTCCGAGCAGCACGGCGCGGGCGCAAGTGCCCTGCCCGCGGACGCACAGCGGCGGTATTCGCCGCGGAGGGGGCGGCTAGATGGTTGATTCCACGGCAGGCCGGCGCCGATGGCACGTCTGGCCTTCGTCTGCCGTTGTCCTCGGCCTTGCCCTTGCCGCCAGCAAGGGCTGCGGCCTGCGTCCTAGGCAGACTCGGCCATCCCCACCACCGGAAACACGGCACCCTGCCGTGGAATCAGCCATCTAGTGTCCGCGAGAGAGCTCGGCGCGCGCCGCCTCGACCCCGAGGTAGGGCAGCACGATCATCGCCATCAGCGTCCCGCCGAGGCTCCGCGCCTCGCGCGCGGGCTCCTCCAGCAGACAGCCGCCCAGGACCGACGCCACGCCGGCCACGACGGCATCCCCGCCGAAGGACGCCTGCGCACAGGCGCCCGCCCGCGGCGGGGAGCCCTCATCAAGCGCGGCCGCAAGGCGCTCGAGCATCCCGCGACGGCGAGCGAGCATCGCCGCGTCGCCCGTCAGCGAATCGACCACCAGAAAGCGCGCAAGTCCACGCTCGCCATCCACGAACGACAGCAGCTCGTACAACGCGGCACGCACACGGTCCACCCAGCGGTCCTCGCCGCGGTATGCGAGCACGATGCTCGAGAAGACCCGTGAGCTGACATGGTCGAACATGCTCACCACCAGCTCGTCGATGTCGGCGAACAGCCCCGTGAACGCCGTCGGGGTGACGCCCGCCCGCGTACAGATCAGCTCGAGGTCAAACTCCCGCACACGCCGCTCGCGCAACAGCCGTTCGGTCTCGCGCAGCAGCTGGTGCCCGTCACCCCGCGGGGCACGCCGCGAGCCCACATCAGCAGCCAGGCAGTGCCGTGGTCGTACGCGTCGCGCGGCGGACCCCGCGGTCGATCTCATCGCTCCGTCCGGGCGAGGAACATCACGGCCCGTCGCCGAGCCCCCGCCTTTCCGCGCGAAGATCTCGCCCGGAGCCGGGCGCCAGCAAGCAGTCGGAGCGGCACACAGGGCCTCATCTGTGAGCGCCATCATCCCCCGCGATCCCCGGCCCCGACAGTCACGGCATAGAAACTTTGTCGTCCAGCAGCGCGAGCGCACACCCTAAGATCGGGCCCATGCCCGACCCCGCCGCAGCAACGGTCCCCGCAGCCGACGCAAACGGCGCAGCCAGCGCAGCGCGCAGCCCCAACGCAGCACACACGCCCGAGACGGCGCCGCTCGGCGCCCCCGTGCCGGCGCCCCGGCACGTGGCGATCGTCTGCGACGGCAGCGCCCGCTGGGCCGAGCGCAACGCGCTGAGCGTCGCGGACGGACACGAAGCCGCCGCCGACACGGTGCTCGCGCGCGTGGACGACGCCGTCGCGCTCGGCATCGAGCAGCTGACCCTGTACGCCTTCTCGACCGAGAACTGGGCCCGTCCCGTGCGCGAGGTGCAGGCACTGCTCGGGATGCTCGCCAGACGCATCGAGCAGGACACCGCCGGGCTGCACGCCAAAGCGGTACAAGTGCGCTTCCTCGGTCGGCGCGATCGCGCCGGCGAGCGCCTGCTCGAGCAGATCGAGATCGCAGAACGAGCGACGGACGCGAACGCGGGACTGCGGCTGCGCGTCGCACTCGACTACGGCGGGCGCAGCGAGATACTCAGCGCCGCCGAGCGCTACAGCGGAGGCGGCGAGGAGGCGTTCGCGAAGCTCCTGTACGACGCCGAGATGTCCGACCCCGACCTCGTGATCCGCACCAGCGGCGAGCAGCGGCTGTCGAACTTCCTGCTGTGGCAGGCCGCCTACGCCGAGCTCGTGTTCCGGCAGGAGCTGTGGCCGGACTTCTCACGGGCCGCGCTGCTGGCGTCGCTCGCGGAGTACGCCACGCGACGCAGGCGCTTCGGCGCCCGGGAGGCGATGGCGGGCTCGACGGCCGTGTGAGCTGCGCCCGCCGGCGACACGCACGGCGCGGACAGACAGCGGATGAATAAACACCAGCGGTGTAGCGGGCGCGCCAGCCACCATCTCGCCCCAACCGCCGTCGGTATTGCCGCGAATCGAATCGGACGCCTGGGAGCCGAGCGGTCTAAACGATCATGTAGGCTTTACCGTCATGCGCGGGCGGCGGGGCGGAACGAGCGCAGGGCGAACCAACACGCGCGTTCGCTCCGACCCGAGCGGAGAGATCGCACGCTCGCTCACAGAGCTGATCGAACGGGGGCACACGATCACACGCGGCCTGGCGACGCTCGCTCGCGAGGACGCGGTCAACGGACACGCGAAGACGATCGAGGATTGGCGGATCGCCTGCCTGCAGACGCTGCACGCCGGCTTCGAACGCGAGGCCGCGGTGGAGTTCCTGCACGCGAGCCATCCGACGATCATCCGCCGCCAACAGCACACGAGCGTGAAGTCACAGATTCAGCAGATGAAGGACGCCCTCGCGCTACTGCACACACTGAACGACAGCCTCAAGCGACGTCGTCGCGTGGCCGCCCGCAGGCATGGCGGTGAGTTACGCGGATTCGCCTCGGGGGCCTCCAGCGCTCTCGGGGGCGAGACGCCCGCCCCGCGGGAAGACTGAGAATGGGCGCGGCAACATCGCGCGTCAGAGGAGTCCGGTGCGCGCAGGCCACAGAGTGCCGCGCCGGCGAGGACCCGCAAAGCCGGGCACGCCGGCGAGCCTGACCGTCACCGGTGGCGCCGGTCGTGAACGGCGCGCGGCGAGACCTCCGTTGGTGGCGGAATCATGAGCAACCACGGCGAACCCACCGCGCGAGCGCGCGTCAGAGGACCGCGGTCTGCGCACCGCGCCGCTGTGTCAGACCTCTGAGAGGCCGAGCAGTTTTTCTTCTGCGTCGAGATCGAAGATGCCGAACTGCCTGGTCAACGTCTTGGCACAGTTGGCCCGCTTGCTGCTCGTTCTCTTGTTGAGCCTGCCGGTGGTTTCTCCCGTCACCGTGGCGAGCGCGGGGAGTTCGGTCGGTTCGCTCGTGAGCTTCGTGAACGTGTATGCGCATGGCCCGGGGTAGGCTGTTTCGAGTTTGGCCTTGACCTTGAGCGTGACCGTATTGGCGTTCGCCTTCCAGGCCTCTTCTTGGACGTACCCGGACTGGCTGACGCCAGGTTCGCATTCGGTCGATCTGAGCGCCGAGGCGGTCACGGTCAGCTTCTTGTCGGGGTTCGTGCCGAGCTTGCCGGTGCTTTCGGTGAGGCATTCGTGTCCGAAGTTGAGCAGGACGTACACGAGCGCGCCCTCGGGCGCCACCGCTGCTTCTGCTTCGGTGAACTGGAGCGCGGGCTTTCCCTTCGCCGAAGCGCCCGCCGGGATCGCGGCGAACGACAGCACGCCGACGAGCAGTAGGACCGCAGCGGTGAATCTCGGCCCTCTCATCCTCTCCCCCTTGTGGACGCATGGATGGCGGGGTGGCGGCGGGCGCTGTTTCTCGCCCTGCGAGGATGCTTCTTTGAGCTCGTCGGGGCGTACCTCTTGCGGGCTGCCTTTTCGCAGGCGACGCGCTTGGCCTTCTGCTTGTGCCGCCTGCATGCCCTGAGGGCTTTGGCGAGCAGCTGCGCCCTGGTGAGCTTGGTCTTGGCCGGCAGCACACCACTACAGCCGGTGGTCATGAGCTTGGTGTCCTGTTCGAGGACGGCCCCGTTCTGGGCGGTGATGCGGGTCGGGATGGTGAGATCGTGGCCGCAGAGGTTGTAGTCCGGGGCTTCTTCGGTGTTGACCGCGAAGACGGAGTGCGGCCCCGTCGGGAGGTTGGTTTCGAAGCTCGTGAAGGGCGCATCCGGCGCCGCTTCGAAACGCGAATAGGTGACACCGTTTTTGATGTCGGTCTTGCCGTCGAGAACGATGGTGACGTTTTCTGCCTGCAGGACGAACTCGACGTCGGGGAAGGCCGCGTTGCCGTGCGAGACGAGGTACGCCGGGCCGCTGAGGGGGCTTTTGAGGATCGGGGTGTGGACGGTCGCGGTGCCGATCAGCGAGTCTTCATCACAACCAGCGGGGTTGGCGTCGAAGATCGCCTGCCGGCAGGCGTGCTGCAGCGTCGGCTGAAGGCGGGCGGGCAGGATCCTGGGGATCGTCAGGAACACTTTCTGGATGTTCGCCTGCCCCAGCCCCTGGCTTGTGAGCCTGACGGTCAGGCTCGCCCCGTTGGCTTTGCTGGCCTGGCCCTGGGTGAAGGCTTCAAGGGTCGGGTGGAACGGCAGGCCGGCGCAGCCGCTGGCGTGAAACGGCGCGGAGACCGGGGCGCTCGCACCGGTGGTGGAGGTGAGCTGCGCGGTGACGCTCAACGGGTTGCAGTTGGTGGGGTTCAGCGTGAAGTTCGGCCGGTCGAGCGTGACCTGGACTTCGCGCACGTCGGTCGGGACACCCGTGCCGAGGATGAATTGCGGGAAGGGGTCTGAGACGACCGTCGCCTGGGCGCTCTGGGGGTTGACGCGGATCGAGCCGCGCACGGCGATCGGGGTGCTGCCGTTGTTCTGATCGAGGTTGAACGGGCCGGCGATCGCTGGGACCTCGACGATCTCCCCGAACGGCCCGTTGTCATAGGGGCCCGTGAGGTAGATGCTGCCGGGCACCGACAGGGGATCAGGTCCGGGTCCGGCGTGGACGGTGACGGTCCCGATGCGGGAGGATTCCGGGCATTCTGCGGCGCTCGCCTGCGCGTCGGGGCACGGCGGCACACTGGCGAGGTTCGCGAGCAGGCCCGGAGGCAGGGTCTCTTCCAAGCCGCTCAGGCGCTGTTCGCCGTCCTGGCGCGCGAACGCGGTCACGAACGGGCTGTAGGCGCCGGCCTGCGGGCTGGTGGTGCCGGCCGTGAACGACGGGGTGAACGGGTGGGTGCAGCCTTCGTCGATCGTGAACCGGCTCGAGGGTTCAGCGATGACCAGATGTTCCGGGGTGCTGCTCCACGCCGTCAGCCGTGAGGTCGTGGTGTAGATGCCGCACTGGGCGGGGAGGATCAGCGGGGCCTGCGGGCCGCCGAAGAAGCTCATCTTGAGCCTGCTGTAGGGCAGTTGCGGCAGATACTCTTCGCCGGTGACGGTGTCCTTGACGCCGCCGAAGCGCGCGGTGAGCTGGCCCGTCGTTTCGTCCAGTTCGATCTTGCCGGGGATCTTCGCGAACACCCCTTCCCCTTCGAGGGAGAGGTAGATCGCCAGCAGCGAGCCGAACGGGTTTTCGCCGTTGCCCAGCAGGTCGCCCTGCTGGGCGAGGAACACCGACCCCTTCAGCGGATGTTCCAAAAGCGGAGTCTGCACTTCGACGGTCCCGAGCTTGGAGGCGTCCGGGCAGTGCGCCTTTTCGGCGGCCGTGAGGTTGATGCCTTCGGGCCCCGCGAGCGGACACGCGCCCAAACCGTCCGCGGCGGCGGACGGCGAGATCGTCACACCTTCAGGGAGGCTCACGAGCGCTTCCTTGATATCGGACTCGGCGAGCCCTTCGGGTGTTTCGGGCTGCGGGATCGTCAGTTCGGTGGTCAGCCCGGCGGGCGTTTCGGCCGTGTGGGCGGGTTCGCCCTGCTGTGTCTGTGGTAGCAGGCTCAACAAAGGTTCGAATGGCAGCTGTGCGCAGCCGGTCAGGCCCGCCGGTTCGCCCGCGTCGTTGCGCGAGACTGCTTGCGTCGCCGCTTCTTCGCCCTGCAACGACACAGCCCGCAAGCTCGTCACCAGCGGCCCCGCGCACGAGGTCGGCAGCGTCAGGAAGGGTCTCGGCGTCACCTGGCTCGAGCAGCCTCCTTTGGTCTTTTCGATCTGCCCGTTTGCTTCGTAGATGCACGTCCGTTCGTGATCGTGGCTTTCGTCGGGCGGCACGCCCCAGATCGTCTCTTCCGCGCGGAGCACCGGTGCGGGGCTGTTGTGCACACCGATCCGCACGCCGTAGCCGGCGCCGGTCCGGACCGACGCTTCCTCGATGCCGTTGAGGCTCGCCGCGCTGAAGCCGAAGCTGGCGGGTACACCGGGGGGCGGGACGAGATCGTAGACCGGTATCAACGTTTCCGGGGCGCCCTCGACGAGCACTTGTATGGTCCCGATCTGGGTGTCGCCGGGGCATTTGGTGAACAGTCCTTCATAGTCGTGGCGCGAGCAGCGCGGTACCGCGCCCGGATTCCCGACGAGGCCCGGTGGGAGGTCGACTTCGAGGTCGCGCATGTACCCTTCGGCTTCCTCAATCGAGGTGTGGAGCGGATTCTGCATGTGGTTCAGTTCGAAGGTGACCCTGTACTCGTATGGATGGGAGCCGGCCTGGGTGTCGACGGTTCCATCGCGGTTCAGCGCGACCGTGCTGGCGCTGCCGGGGACGAACCCGAAGCCCGCCCACGCATCCGAAGCCGACCAGCCGAGCGCCACGAGCGCGCCGAGCAGGAGCGCCACGGCAGAGCTCCGCCGGAGCGCCTGCAGCCGACGCATCGTCTCCCTGGCGGTCATCGGTGCGCCTGCTTGTTCGCCTTGGGCTTCGTCTTCGGGCCGTAGAGCTTGCGTGCTCTGGTCTCGCACGCTATGCGCGCCTTCGCGGTCTTCTGCCTGTGGCAGCGCTTCAGCGCCCGTGCAAGCTTCTGCGCGCGCGTGAGCGGGGACTTGGCCGTCGGCGGCCTGACGGCGGCAGGAGCCGGCGACGGTAGCGGCGACGCGAGGTTTCCCGCACCCGAGGGCGTCGTGCTCGACGGCGGCGCTCCCTGCGTCTCCAGCGAGGAGGAGGGTGACGCTGGCCTGCATTGGGCGGTCGAGGAACATTCACCCGCGGTCGAGGCGCCCGCTTCCCCTTGCGCCGGTGGGCCGACGTGTTCGCCCGGCCTGTGGGGTTCGCGGGCGTCGTAGAGGTCGATCAGTTCGTCTTCGTCCTGGGGCACGAGCTGCGCGCGGGTGACGAAGAACACGTCGCCGCCGTCAGAGCTGGAGTCGATGAAGCTGGAGTCGACCCCTGCCCCGCTCGATGAGATCAACATGATGCAGCCCCCATGTCCCTGTAGTCCTCCCTGGCCGGGCTCCGCCTGCGAGGCCGAACAGGACCCGGTGCCGACCGCCTCGTACTCGTAAACGTCTTCGTGCTGCCCGTTCGTGTCGTACGGCGAGAGAGAGTCGAAGCTGTCGAAGAACAGGCGCCCGTCGGCCAGCAGGTTGTGCGGCTGCTGCAGCGTGCCGCCGAGCGACCCCAAGAACGGGTCGATCAGGCTCAGGCTCGAGGCTCCCAACGGCCTGGCGAGCGTCGGGTTGCACGACGCGCACACGAGACGGTGTGTGCCCGCGTCGTACTCGAAGACCTCGGAGCACGCCGGTTCGCTGCCCGCTGGTTCTCCGCTGACCGGGCATGACCTGCCCTGATTGACGCTACTGGAGACGTTGTTGTCATAGCCCGTCAGCGGCGCGCTCGAAATGAACGCCGCGTATTCGCCGTCCGGGGTCACCTGTGCCGTGCGGTCCGTCGGCGAGGCGGCCACATCGGTGCCGCCGCCGGTGAGGACGGTGATGAACCGCGCCGCTGCGCCTTCCCACAGGTAGAGGTTCGGCGTGCCGCTCGTCGCGCCACTCGCCAGCGCGGCTTCGTCGACGAAGTAGATACGTGACAGATCTTCGCTTGTGCCGAGAATGCCGACGAATCCGGGTTTCCCGCGGCTGAGGTTCGCTTCAAGCGCAGGCGTACCGGTCGCCGGGTCCTTGGCTTCAACGTTGTAGAGATGCCCGTCGCTCAAGAGCACCCGCGAGCCGTCCGTGCTTGCCGTCAGGAACACGCCGCCGGCAGGATCCCGAATGTAGACGGTCCTTTCGCCGCTCTGGCGGAGGAAGACGTGGTGGTCTTGGGTGTCGGTCCAGAAGATCCGCGAGCCGTCGGCGGAGATCGCATGGCTGACATCCGGATCCTTCACGGCCTGGGCTTGCCGTGCGAGCAGAGGACCCGACCCCAACACGGCGGCGGACGTCGCTTCCGCGTTACCGGGCAGCACGCTTACGAGTTTCAACCCGCCGTTGCTCCATTCGTAGAGGTCGTGAGCGCTGCCAGCTTCGGCTTCGCCCTGGGAGATGCTCGGCGCGGCGGGCGCGACAGCGGGCACCCGGCCCGTGAGGGCATCGTTCCCCTGGAAGACCACGCGCGTGAAATCCGACGAGGCGCCCGCGAATTCCAACTGCAGCGCATCGCTGTTCGTTCCATGTTCCGCCCTGCCGCGCGCCGGCGGCGGCCTGGTTATCAACGGTCGCAGAACGGACGGCTCGGCGCTCCTCTGCAGATACAGGTTGGGATATTCCGCGGGCGCTTCGGGCGAGAGCGCGGGTTCCAACGCTTGATAGAGCACCCCCACGGACAGGTCGGCCGCAAACCCTCTATAGCCCGCACGCCCCCCCGTTTCCCGCCGCTCGCGCGTGGGGCTCAGATCAACCGTGGCCCAGCCGCCGCCCGGCTCGCGTTCGGCGATGTACTCGTTTTCGTTGACCGCGCCCATGTTCGAAAAGGGATAGCCCTCATAGACAATCGCGTTCCCGTCGGGCGCGCTGAGCATCGGGAACGTCTCATCGTTGACACCCGGCAGACACTGGCGGCAATCGCCAAGGAACGGGTTGGTCGCGAACACCTCACCGCCCTGCTTGTCGCGCGGAGAGACCCGTTCATACCCGCGGCCATCGGGAAGGCCTTCGCTCGCGACAGCAGGCGTGTCAAACCGCGAATATCCCAGATCCCTGGCCGGCATACATCCTTTCTCCGGTGCGGCTTCATCGCAGTGGCTCACGGCCATGATGCGAAACTCATAGGTTGTCCCCGGGGCCAGGTCGCCCACACTTGCGGTCACCCGTACACGCGCCGTCCCCGCGGGCACCTTCGCCTGCACGGTCTTGACACACGCGTCGGCCACATCGCAGTCCGCGCCTTGCGGGCCATATTCAAACTCATATGTGGTCGCGTAATGTTCGGGATCGACGTCCGCTTCCAAAAGCGCCCCGGTCTGTGTGACATCGGACACTCCAAGGTCTTCCACGACCGGCGGCGTCTCACCCAGTGCCGCGAACGTGAAATCCGCCGGTGTCCGGAGCGGCACGCACACTTCGGCCGGTTCCCCTTCATTGCAGTTACTCACCGCCCGCACGCGGAAGTGATATTTCGCTGCGGCCGTGAGACCACCGACGCTCGCCGCCACCCGAACACCCGCTTCCCCCGCCGGAAGTGTCTCTTCTACCGTCCTCCCGCACGCCCCCGCGTCTTCGCAGTCAGCGCCTTCCGGACCATATTCGAAATAGTACGTCGCGGCGAAACCTTCGGGATCGACCGTCGCTTCCAAGACCGCCCCTGACTGTGTCACGCCCGACACCGCCAACCCACTCACAACCGGCGGCGTTCTACTCTTGGTAGCAAACTTGAAATATTCCGGAGCGGTCCCCGGCGCACACGCTTCACCAGGTTCGCCTTCATCGCAGTGGTTCACGGCCGACACCCGAAACTCATAGGCCGTCCCCGAAGACAGGCCCGCCACACTGACCTTCACTGGGACCCCCACCGCCCCAGCCGGCACGGTCGCTTCAGCGCTTCTCACACACGCGCCCGCGACATTACAGTCGGCGCCTTGCGGGCCATATTCAAAATAGTACGCTGTGGCGAACCCCTCCGGATTCACGACCGCTTCCAACTCCGCTCCCGAATGCGTCACGCCGGAAACGCCCAATCCACCCACGACAGGCGGCCCGAAGGTCCGGAACCCTTCATAGCCGGACACCGGCGCGCATTCCTCTGGCGGCGTCAAGACGTTGCAATGACTCACCGCCCAAACCCTGAAGTGATAACCCGAAGCGGGCGTCAGACCAGCAACACCGACCTGCACCGGGACACCCGTCGTTCCCGCCGGCAAGCTCGCTTCAACGGTCTTCGTACACGCCCCCGGCATTTCACAGTCCACACCTTCCGGACCGTATTCGAAATAGTAGGAGGTCGCGAACCCCTCCGGATTCACGACCGCTTCCAACACCGCTTCCGAGCGGGACACACCTGAGATACTCAACCCACCCACGACCGGTGGTGGCCCGACGAGCCCAGGCGCGAAGACCGCCACTTTGCCTTCAGATTTCGTGGCGTCCGCGCCATACAGAATCCCATCCGGACGAGCCGGGCCCCACGAGCGGGCGGGGTCGTACGCCAAACCTTCCGTTGCTTTCTCGCCGGTATCCCCGTAGACTTCTGCCGTCTTTTCGCACGCCGAGTTCAGTTCGAAGAGGATGCCCTTGTGATCTGAGTACGCAAAGACATCGCCCGTCGTGGGGTCCACCGCCATGCCGCCGAATTCAGCCGACTGATGGAAGGTGCAGGCCGGAGCGCTCAGGCTACCCGGCGCAAAGCGGCTCACTTCGGTCTGGTTAGCGATGAACACATCGCCGGCCGCGTCCAGCCCTATCTGGAGGGGGCCGCGGCCCTCACCAAAGCTCTTCTCGATATTCATATTCTTCATCCGCGGCGGTCTTGGGGACAAAGACCATCACCCTGCCATCTTCAGGCTCACGGCTTTGGGTAGTCTCGGTTAGGAACACGGTCCCTTTAGCGTCCACCGCCAGCATCTTCGGTTCCGCGATGCGTTCAGGGTGGCCTTCGTCTATGTCTTTCGTTCCAGTGGTTTCGCCAAAGCTTGCGAGGATACGTTCGCCGTCGCTGCTGAACTCCTGGATGATGCCGGTGGAGCGTTCGTAGTCCGCGACGTAGACGGCACCCGTTTCCTGATCGATGGCGATGCCCAGCGGAATGTTCATTACGCCTGGCGCTCTTGCTTCTTCTTCATGGGTTGCTTGGCGCGAGAGTCCCTCCTTGTGCGCACGTCGGATATGTCGCTTCGTGCGCTTCGAAGGCCGCTCTGCCACACGTCTGGTATTCCGTAGCGCCGTTGGCGACCCCCCAGCCCCAGGCCTCGAGGAATTCGCATTTCGAGTTGAACCTCGTCACACGGTGCTGGCTGGTGTCTGCGATGTAGAGGTCCCCGGTCGCATTATCGACCGCCACCTCTCCCGCTTCTTCGCCGACGGCCCCTGCGCCGCTTGCGGCGCAGGTCCCCACCTCTTCAAGGACGGCGGCCTGGGCGCGCGCGGGCGCCAGCGCGCCAAACCCGATCGTGAGTAGGAGGATCAGAAAAGCACACGCCGCAACCGCGACATACTGGCGCCCTTGCGCGCGCGAAGGCCCGCGATTCGGCACCACCCTTCTGACGACGCTAGTCATCGGCGTGCGCTCCTGTGTTCGTCCGCCGCTGTCCCACTAGCGTAGAAGGAGAGAGCGGTCATTTACGTTGCTGATCTTCGATGCGGCCCGCCCGGGATCGCCTCGCGGCGATCCCGGGCGCGGCTGCTGTGGTCAGGCGACCAGTTCGGTACCGAACCATTCTTCTTCTTCGTCCTCCGCGGAGACGAGGAAGTGCTTGGTCGACTTCTTTTCGCAGGCTCCTTTTGTGGGGTTGCTGAGAGTCTTGTTCAGCTTGCCGGTCGTTGCGCCGGCGGCAGCCGTTTCATTCGGTTCAAATTCCGTGGCTGTGAACTTGGTGTACTTGTAGACACACGGACCCGGCTGGGAGATTTCGACGCTGGCTGTGATCTTCAGCTTGCCGTTGCTCTCCCAGGTCTCGGATTCGAGCATCCCCGTCTCGGACCATTCCGTCGCACACGATCGCGATTTGTTAGCCGTGTAGGTAGCGAGGACCTTCTTTGCCGGATTTTCTCCGAGCGTGCCTTCGGTCTTGTCGGTGCAGAATTTCCCGGATTCGCCCACGACCAGCACGCCGACAGATGCAGCTCCGGCTTTCGCCGGGTGGCCTTCTTCGGTCAGCTGCAGCAGTTGTGCCTTGGCCGAGGCGCCGGCCGGTATCGCCGCGAGCAACAGCGCGGCGATCAGCGGCACGCCGACACGGGCTATCTTGAATCCTCTCACTATCTTCTCCCTTTCATCGATGTTTGTTGTCGTACGCCGAGCCGCCGTAACCGCGGTGCGGCATTTTGATGTCGATGCTTCCGCTGGTGTTTGCCACCGAACGCTCGGCGGACACCCCCACATGGGGCCACCGCGACCATGCTCCAGACGCGATACCCACGCAAGCTCTTTGCGTCTCTAACGTCAAAGGTGGTCGAAGGGCCCCACCCTTGAGCCACGCTTCAGCCTTCAACGCTGGCTCCTGCGATCCGCAGTGATGCTCCCGGCCACAGCGTGCAGGCGTGTCGCTGCGGCGCGGGTGTGCTCCGTTGCGCACGGCTCGCCCACAACACCCCGCTGAGCCGCACACCGACAGAGAAGCGGCACGCCGTCGGTCCCGAGGCCGGCTGGCGCGAGCTGTGGAGAGCGTCGCTCCAAGACGGCTCATGCGGCGCTCCCACCCACGTGGCCGCTGCGCGCG
Organism: uncultured Solirubrobacteraceae bacterium; assembly: GCA_963742395.1. GTDB lineage: Bacteria > Actinomycetota > Thermoleophilia > Solirubrobacterales > Solirubrobacteraceae > Palsa-744. Next base: position 86,272 of record CAVUME010000015.1, read on the forward strand.
CTACACCCGACCAGCTCGAGGGCACGCTGGCCGTAGGAGGTCAGGTGCCAGGCGTTCGTGTGGCGCGGGAGTTGGCCGACGCGGGCGTTTTCGATCAGGCCACGCTGGCGCAGAGGCTTCAGCACTTCGGAGATCCGGCGCCCGCGCGTGTCCTTCGCGCTCACCGCGAGTTCGATGTCGCGGCTGCTCAGACCGGGGGTCGCGGCGATCACGCGCAGCACGTGCACGATCCGCGGGTGGGCCCGCACGGGCAGCACCCTCGCCTCCCGTGGCACGCGCACAACACGCATCGGTGCGCTCGCCTGGTCGGCCCTCTCTGCGCCCGCGCCGAGGTAGGGCTCCACGATGAACTCCATCAGGGAGGGCGCTAGCTCGACCAGCGGTGCACGATCGCCGGCGAGCATCCGTGCACGGATGACCGACAGGACCGCACAGCTCAGCAGTTCGGCGATCAGGCTTGTGGGGGGCATGAGCTGTGATCCGACGATGACCTGGCCGCGCCCAGCGTTCAAGACCGCACCAAGCGCCTCGTGCACGCGCAGTGAAGCCTCACTCAGCGCGACGTCCTGCGCTTCGAGGATCAGCGGGCGGGCCCACCCGGGCTCCTCATCGAGGAACGCGAGCAGCGCGACCAGCCCGGTGTGCATCCGCTCAAGCCAAGACGCCCTGCGATCGACGGCGTACGCAACGACGCGGTAGAGCCGCTCAAGGCCCTCGCTGAACGCCGCCGGACTGCCATCCCCCCGGCTTTCGCAGACCCCGCCCGGCACCACCGCCAGCACTCCGTCGGGGGTGAGGCCCATGCCGTCAAGACGGAGGTCACCGCTCGTCTTCCCGGTCAGCGCGAGCGCGGGCGGGGGATTCTGGGTGCGAGCACCGAGGCCACGCGCATCGTCGTCGAGCTCTTGCGAAAGCGCGCTTGGACTCGGGGTTTCGCACGAGGCAACGGCGGCGGCCGTGCGTGCCGTGTTGGCGCTCCCCCAAGTCATTCTGATCGTCCTTTCCATGCCATGCCCACCCGTGCTCCCCGCGTCCGTCCCGTGCCTTGAGTAGGACGAGCTGCGGGGAGGACTAGAGCACGTCAGCACACTTTTGTCAAGATACCATCGACTATCATCGGCGCGGGCGCGGGAATCAAGCGTCCTGCTAACCGCGGCGACCGACAGCGCGTCGGCGAGACCCAGCGACCCCCTGTTTGATGGGGCGAGGTACTCACCTCTGTCCCGTAGCCACCGGGGTTCTTCGGTCTTTCCCACGGACCTGCCACCGTTCGGGCGGGTTCGACGCGGGGCTGCCCGCTGGCGGGCCGCGGCCGGTCGAGCGACCAGCGGACCGTCCGGTTTCAAGCGGGAGCCGAAGGAAGGGTGTCGGATGCATTCGCCGTGGGCAGCTTGGGCAGAGCACATGGCGGCTTTCGAAGCCCGCTACGGCGATGGCTGCGAAATCGGGGGCGTCTGCAGCGTCGTCGAGACCCTCGGCCCGCTCGGGCCTACCGTCAGGGTCTGCAGCAGCGACCCATCCTCTCGCGTTACGGTCGGTCTGCTGCGCGTCGCCGAGGCCACCATGCTCGAGGCATGCCGAGCCGACGAGCCCAGCCGCCAGCACCGCAAGCTGCTGCTTCATTCTCAGCAAATGGGAGAGATGCACGCTGTGGCGGCGGCGAATCGCGACACGGGGGACTGAACGAGGGCGCGGGCTGAACGTTTCGGGGCGGTCACGGGGCCTAGGACGAGCCCAGGTGGAGCCACGCGCCAGGCGGGCTCGACCACGGGACCGACTAGCTCCAGAGGAGCGCACAGGCCGGAACACCCTCGCTGCCACCCATCGACGCGAGCGAGGATGCGAAGCGGTGCGGCGCTTACAGAAGCGACTTCGGTGCGGCGAGCAGAGGCGGCTCGAAGGGGCCGCGGCGGTCAGGCTGACATCCAGGGATACCGCGGCGTTACACAGTCGCCTCCGCGTGGAGCGGGATCGCCGCTTGACAAGCCTCGACAGCGCGTATAGAGCTCGGGCTGACGTATCTCGGATCCTCCTCCGAGCGGCAAGCGAAGGGCTGCTCCCTCTCCCCCTCCGGGAGCGCCTTCGTCGGGCTCCGCGGCGAAACCGGCATGGTCGCCGCGGAGCCCCCCGCCAAGCCTGGCGCACACGGCGGGCAGACAGGCAGTGGCGAGTGACCGGCGCATCTGGCCAACGGGCACCCGCTGCCGAGACGACGTCGCGACGTCACAACTCAACGCACCATCCCCGTTCAGATCGTTGGGAAGGCCGGGGAGGGCGCGTGCGCGCAAGGGCGACGGTCGATGCACGCCCACGCGCGGACACGTGTGCCGGCAAGCGCCGGGGCGCTTGCACACTGTCCTCCCAAGAGGCGTCGGGTGCACGCGCCCGGGAGGGTGCGTGCTGGCGGACATCCTGATGCCCGATAGAGGGGCATCGTCCCTCTGGGAGGGGCCTCGCTTCGCCAGGACACCCCGCGGGGCGCAGACAGACAGACATTCACGCAGGTCGGCAGGCGGCGGACAGGGCGCGGCGTGGCCGGCCGGCGGGTTTCCGCGCCGGCTCGGCATCGCCTGCTCGCGTGTCGCGGCGCCGGGTCATCGCGCTTGCGCGGACACGCTTGCCACGTGAGACCGCGCGCCGGTGAGGCCCTGAGCCGTGGCGTGCGAACAGTGTCCCGCGAGCCCCACCCCCCAACCCTGGATGCACCTGCAGCAGCGGACGGACGGGGACCACGCGCACGTGACCACCACGGGTGATTTCGTCGCATACGGACCGCTTCCCAGCGGCGGCCGCGCCCAGACCCCGCACCCCCACCGCCACACTAGCGTCGGCGCGATCAGCCGCAGATCCTACTCCGCGGTATCGCTCAGGATCCGCTCGGCGCGAGCCAGACGATCAACGTCCTCCTGGGAGCTCGAATCATCGAGCAGGGCGCGACACACGGCGGCCGCCCCCTCGAGCTCCTCACGAAGCCTGATCAGCTTCTGCTGGTTGCGGTCGATCTCGTCGCACACGGCCGCGGCGTGCCTGCCAGCGGCATCCCGGGCGAGCCGCCGAGGAGTGGGCGCTCCCCGTTGCGGGCGCGCGAGCTCGACAGAATCCGAACGATGCTCGTGCGCCGCGCGTCCGTTCGAGCTGTGCATGCGATCATCGGCCATCGGCATGAAGGGAGCCTAGCGCGACATACCGGCCGAATACAAGCTGGCGCTCCACCCGGCACCGCGTCAACCTGCCAAGGCAAATATGCTGACTGCGTAAGACTACCGTGGTCGTTCAAGCAGCGTGACGCAGAGCGGGACGCGAGCAGCACGCCGCATCGCCAAGACACCACCAAGGAGACACGATGGCTCAAACCTACAAGCCGGGACAGCTCGTCCCCAAGACGGGCGAGGTCAAGTGCACCGAGCACGAAAGCATCCGAGACAAAGTCACGGCCGGCGACACCTTCGCACCCTGCATGCACTGGTCTGAACACAACCGCAAAGAGTGCACCTGGGAATACGTGTGAGACGCCGGCGGGTCCCGCCTGTTCGCGAATGCCCGGCTGAGCCACACACGCTAGTGCGCTGACCGCTGGCGCCGACGCTATGGCAAAGGGAGAAAGGTGCGCTTTGGGCGCGGAGCCACGGACAGGGACCGGTGGCGCGCGAGAGCCCGACCCGCGCGCACGACCCTCAACTCACGCGCGCTCACAGGACACGTCGTTACCGAAGACCGAGCTACGCGGCCCATGCGCCGCGTAGCTGGCGCCAGGTAGGCGCTTGAGCGGCGAGGGCAGCGCTGGCCAGGCCGTTCTGATCACGGCCTGCAGGCCGGCCAGCGCCAGGCAGTCCACGCGGCTCGGCGACACGCCGAGGATCTCCAGGGCGCGGGCCGGCAGCGTGCTGCGGACCAGCCACGCACCCGTAAGGCCGAGCGGCCAGCGCAGCAGTGCCCGCGCGGGCCCGTCCAAGGCGGGGTGCGGGGTACCGAGCTCGAGGTCCGCTCTCACGACCGCGCGGGCGATCGGGGTCGCCTCGAGCACCTCGGCGAGCATCCCGCTTCCAATAGCGCTCGAACTCCTCGTAGTCGGCGGGCACCGGGCGCATCGAGACGCCGTAGCGGCCATACCAGGTGATCGACTCCGCGTACAGGCGGCGCCTGGCCTCGGCCGCCAAGGGGACGCCGAAGAGCTCCTGGGTGGCGATCTGGCCCTCGAAGAACGTCGCGTGCGCCCAGAAGAAGGCGTCCGGGTCCAGAGCCCGGTAGCGGCCCACATTCCCATAACGGCCACGAATAGCGACGTGCTGGTCACGGACCCAGCGGCCCGTCGCGACCGGGTCACTGTCGTAGACAACGCCCAGGATCGGCCCAGCCGAGCGCACCAGCCGCCACAGCGGATTCTCGAACACGTCGGAATGCTGAGCCAGGGCGGCAGCGATCACAGGGTGCATCGCCTGCAGCACACCCGCCCTAAGCGCGAGCAGCACCACCCGCGAATCACCGAAGTAGCTCCACGTCAGCGAGCCCGGGCCCAGCGGCGCACCACCCTCCGCGGCAGCCGCGGGGAGCAGACCCGGCGATGGCGTGCGCGAACTCGCCCTTCGCATCGGGGGAAACCGTAAAGCGAGCAAGTGCTCGCATTCAAGTCGCCTTGCTGGCACACTCCGGCGATGCCCGACAGCCGCAGACGAACACCGCGGCAGGCACGCTCCCGAGCCACGGTCGAGCGGATCCTCAACGCCGGCACTCGCGTTCTCGAAACGCGCGGGTACCCCGACGCCTCGACCAACCGCATCGCACGCGAGGCAGCGATCAGCCCAGGAAGCCTCTACCAGTACTTCCCCGACAAGGACGCGATCGTCACCGAGATCACCCACCGGCTCACCCAGGACTTCGCCGCCGCGATCGCACCCTCGCTGCGCCAGGCGGCAGGACAGCCCCCCGGAGCGGCCACACGCCTCGTGCTCACAGCTTCGCTGCACGCCCTGCAAGCACGACGGGAGCTACTGCGCGCGCTCGTCGACCGCGTCCCGAACATCGAGCAGGAACACGCCCTGCAAGCTGTACGCCGCAACGTCGGCGACGTCGTCTGCCACGTACTCGCCGCCAACTCCGCACAGCTACGCCAGGCCGACATCGAGCGCGCCACCTGGACGATCGTCGAGCTCACCCAACAGCTACTCGTCCGGTACGTGCTCGACACACCCCCCATCGCCGAGCGGGACTTCCTCGCCGACACGACACACACGATCCTCAGCGTCGCGTTCCGCGATCCGCAGCGGATGGCCTGGGAGCAGCACGGGCGAGAGAGCAACCCGGCGAGTCCTGCCCCGCGCTACAGCGACACCGGCCGGTCCGCCGTCACAGTCGGCCGCTCATCCTCGCGGCGCAGTTGCGTACTGTGCGCATTCAGGCTGCGGGAGTCGCTGCCAGCCCATAGAGGCCGTGTCGATTCACCTCAAGGCGCACTTGACAACAAAGCTATAGATCTGTTTACATTCCGTTGCAGTTCATAGGGCACCGCCGGGCGCGAGCGCCCGTGGACACGCGCCATCGTGACCCGTGCGAAGGCCCTGCCGATCGTCAAGGACAGACCACAGCGAGGGGACTCCAGTGCCCACGATGGGCGCGCCGATGTTCACACGACTCAGCACGACCGCGAGGCGCGCACGGCGCCGGCGCCGGGGACGTGCGCTCAGCACACGAACGCCGGGACGGTGATGCCAGCCGCCGCTCGAACACGATCGGTCCACTCGCCGCCCGAAGTCGATCCACCCAGGGTCGACCTCACCCCCCGCCCCGGGCACGAACTGTACTTCTACATCGCCGCGACCGCCGGCCAGGAGCCGATCGAAGCACTCAGCTGGCTCGAGGACCAAGACCTCGCAGTCAACGCGGCCCCCACCAACGACACGGCGATCTCCATCGGACACGGCCCCTCCCCCACCGGCTCCTACCTGTCGGGCGCCCTACCGCAGGCGACCGCGGCCGTCGCCCTCGACGGCTACGCCGTCACACAGGTATACGACGCCCACACCGACAGACGCGCCCACCGCTCAGGACGCGCCGGCAGACCCATCAAAGGAGCCGGCCTCGCGCTGCACTTCAGGACTACCAGAGCCGACCAGCTCACCCTCATCCTGATCGGCGCCCAAGGCGCCGGCAGCCCGAGACTCAGAGGGGTCAAGGCCAACCCACTGGGGGACGCAACCTACGGCAGCGAGCACTCCGGCGACGCCTAGCGGCCGCTCACGCGGGTCCTGAGCGCCGGCAGACCAATCCAGCATCAGCACGACCACCTACATACCCAATTCCGGCAGCGCACTCGGCGCCGTCGCATACATACTCACACCAGTCCAAGGAAGCTAGCCAGGCTCACGCACGAGAAGGAGCGCCACCGGGCGCGGTGCCCGCCGGGGCGCAAACGACAGACCGCTGATGCGAACCGTGAACGTATCCCCGCAACGCTCACAACAGCGCTCGCGGAACTCGGTGTAGCGCCACGTGCGCAGGAGCGCCGGCGACGCCCTCGGCACACGCGGGCCCAGCGGGAGCGAACCCCTGACGTCGCCCAAGCGTCTGCCACGAGCACTCGTCAGCGAAGCGAAGACGAGACGATCCTACTGCGGATGGCGCCTACGAGCTCCCCGCGGCGCTCGCCAGCGACGATCGCACCGTGAACGGCGACCAGTCCGTTTCACACACCAACCCCCGCGGCGCCAACCTCCAGCCGACCGTGAAGGCCTTCGCCTTCGAGAGCACGGCGCAGGGAAAGAACGTCACACAGAGTCTGGAAGGCCACACACGAACAGATCGACGGCGGCAAGATGGACGGCTTCGTCCGCTCCGTCGGGAACAAACAACCGATGGGCTACTACACGGCCGACGTCCTGCCGTTCAGCTACACGCTCGCGAACACCTTCACGGTCGCCAACCGCTGGTTCTGCTCGGTCCCGGGGCCCACCTACCCCAACCGGCGATTCTTACTCGCCGGGACCGCCTACGGCTCGACCGTCACCAACTTCGCCGAGACGCTCGTCGAACATCCGCCGCACGGCACCATCACCGAACTGCTGTCACAACATGGCATCAGCTGGGCCAACTACTTCTCGGACATACCGATGACCGCTGTGATCCCCTCCAGCGCCATCAGGCACCTCGACCACCTGCACCCGCTCAGCAGGTTCTTCCACGACTGCCAAGCCGGGAGCCTTCCCAGCGTGAGCTTCGTCGATCCCGGCCTCGGCGCGTTCTCATCGATCGCCAGAGCCTTCGCCACGCTACCCGCCTGGGCTAAGGACGCGCTCGGGCTGATCGGCGCGGTGATCGCTGACATTCCGCCGGGCGAAACCGAGGAGGACCCACAGGACATGTACGTCGGCGAGCTGTGGGCACACCGGGTCGTCGAAGCCGTGCTGCACTCCCCCAACTGGCCGCGGACGCTACTGATCCACACCTATGACGAGCACGGCGGCTACTACGACCACGTGGCACCCCCGCGCGCGATCGCACCGGACGACATCGCACCCAACCTTCAACCAGGCGACCCTCCCGGCGGCTACGACATGTACGGCCCCCGCGTTCCCGCGATCGTCGTATCCCCATACTCACGCCCCAGCGGAGTCAGCCACACAGTTCACGACCACACCTCGGTCCTCGCCACGATCGAGCACAAGTGGAACCTTCCCGCCGCAAAGGCGCCCGCCCCGCCGCCGTCAGATGCCAGCAGTTCTCACCTCCCGGCGGATGGCCGGCCAGGATGTTCTCAACCAGGCCAAGCTCTGCCAGGCGCCTGAGCATCCGCGAGATCTGGGATTGGCTTGCAACCCTCGCCGCCTCACCAACAGCCCGGTTGTTGAGACCCGGCGACAGCCGCAGGGCCCGTAGAACCGCGAGCCGCGTGTCGGTGAGCCGCAACCGCCCGCCCCCGCGCGCGGTGCGAGCAGCCCGCCGCGGGCCCTCCACATCGTCATACTCTTGAATTACAGACTGGTTGACGTCGCGATGCCTCATTACCCTCATCTATGGAAATCTGGGCCATCGGATAAGACGACCGTTGTCGTTTAGGCAGTTCGGCAAATCCAGCGCCGGTCCTGCCTGGACCCGGTCACGCCGAAGCAGCGAGCGTCTGTGAGCTCACGACACCGTCGATGAAAGAGCGTCCGCGCGCGAACGCGTAGCCGTTCCTGCCCTGCGCCTTTGCCTCGTACATCGCAAGATCGGCGGCGCGCAGGAGCTGCTCGACCGAGGCGTATGAGCTGCTTGCCAGGCCGATGCTGGCGGTCACGCCCATGCGCACGCAGCCTTCGGCGAGCACGAACGGCTCGCTGAACGCGCCCATCAGCCGCTGCGCGATCAACTCCGGGGAGCACTCGGCGGACGCCTCCGCGACGATCACGACGAACTCGTCGCCACCGAGGCGCCCGACCTCATCGTGCTCGCGAACAGCATTGCGGAGCCTGCCAGCCACACTGCACAGCAGCTCATCGCCCGCGCCGTGGCCGTGCGTGTCGTTGATGCGCTTGAAGTTGTCGAGGTCGATGAACGCAAGCGTCAACACCCCGCCGCACCCGTACGTCTGGTTCAGACGCTCCACGGCATGCTCGGCGATCAACGCGCGGTTGGCCAGACCCGTCAAGACGTCGTGCGTCGCCATGAACGTGAGCTCCTCGCGGGCGCGCAGGCGCTCCTGCTCAAACGCCTCGCAGATCCCCAGCAGCGCATCATCCACACAGCGCTGCAGGACCACGTGCGCCTCCAGCAGGGTCTCACAGGACAGCCTCAGCCTCCCCGCCGCCTCGGTCATCACCTCATCCGCGCCGTCACGCCAGCGCTGACACCACCCAACCATCACGTGCAACGGCGCCACGCGCTCGAACGCCAGCTCGTTGAACACCTGCAGAGACCTCCCGGCCAGCTCGCACCGAGACCCCGACTCGCCGCGCGTCAGCTCACCGCAGGCCTGCGCCGTCAACGCCCGGGCGGCCGCGGTGAAGCCCTCGGGAGAAACGACCCCGCGCTGCCGTGGGCTCGCGGCAGGATCCGCCAGCAGCGACGGGGTTCGCTGCGCCAGCACGAATCCGAGCTCACAAAGCTCGCTCGCGGCGTCACGCGCACGCGCACGGCTCCGCGCGCCGACGGGCCGCAGCAATCCTCCGAGGAAGCCATCCGTGATCTCAGAGACCCACACGCCCAACCTGTCGGATCGCGGCAGCGGGGTTGACAGATCGCCGGGCGCCGGCAGACAACGAATGTTCTAGCGCCGATGAAATGCTCGCCCGCAGCCATCGGTCGCTGCGCGTTGGGGGGCAAATCCGATGCCGGACCATTACGTTTCACGGCCGTGCCCGTGGAGCCACGGGTTCCCAGCTGCCGGACAGGGCTGACACATTTCCCGCAGGAGCTCCGGTGGCGCGAGGCCAGGGTTGCGGCAAGCGCTATCCCCAGCACGGCGCCCCAACCTCGCCCGCCGACAGGTCGCAAGAATTGGCGACCGTTGAGTTACACGACAGCAAGGCGAACAGGCGGCCCGCGGCAGCATTCATCCGTGCGTCCAGCACTCCTGTCACTCACTGCTGCACCCGACCGCGAGCCCCGAAACGGCACACCATGAGTCATCCAAGGACAACAGAAGCGAGCGTGTGAACATGACACGCCTCAGGAGTCTGCTGGCATGCTGCGCCGTCGCCCTGACGCTGGGCGCAGCGACCGCGAGCGCCCAAGCCGCCGCCAGCAAACATGCGTCAAGAGCATCTGCGCAACATCGCAAGACCGCGGTCCCGAGAGGCAAAGAACGCGGGAAACAGAAGGCCGCGCACAAGCGAAAGCGCGAACACGAAGTGAAACACACGCCGCAGCGCAGGAACAAAGCGCAAGAAACGCAGGCCGACCAACAGGCCGCCGAACCCGAAGAACCAGAAGGCGAAGAAGAAACGCAAGCTGGGCAGGAAGAAGCCTGAGGGCGGCCCAGGTCCTGACAGTCCGTCCGAGGCGGCCAGTAAAGATACCATTGCCGTTTGGGCTGCTCCGAACGGTTCGGTTTGGAGTTGTGCTCGAGCCAGCTTCAAGGGCGCTGCGGCAGAAGCACGTTGCCGCAGCGCCCACGCTGCCCTCACCGCCAGTTGTCCTCCTTTGTGGCGCTTCCAGGGGCACGTCTCTCCAGCCATCAGCCCTCGCCGCGCAGCACGCCCGACGGGGGCGATTGCTGATTCGCCGGCCGTCTTGCGGCGCCAGTTCATAGCGTACCGTTATCGTTCGGGCACGTTACGAGCAAGACGCGAGGAGAGCGATACGGGTTCCGGTTCGCCCACGAACCAGGCTGACGGCCTCGGTGCGTGGGCAGGGACTACATATCGCTGATGCGAAGGCTGCGTAACGACCCCGAAGGTGGGGCCGATGAACTCCGGCGTCTGGTTGCGAGGGCCGACGCGCAGACACGAGCTCACGGACCCGCGTCGCGTCGGCTGGAGCAACGCGACGAGAATCAACGGTTGCAGTAGGCCGACATTGACGCCAATGCGTAGATGGCGGGCAAATCCGCCCACCACTTCGGTGGCAAGAGACGATGCGGTAGTCCTTGGAGCTCGACAGCATCCGAACAACGCTCGTGCCCAGCGGGTACGTTCGAGCTGTGCGTGCGATCATCGACGATCAGCGTGAAGGAATGCCAACCTCGCAGGCGGCGCTGCGCGGCGCGGCGCGTTCCGGCCGCTGAGCCGCGTGCTGACAGCTACGGCACGGCCGTACGCCGGTCCCGACACCAGCCGATGAGCGACCACGCCGGTTCAGGGACATGCCTACCGGACACGGGAGGGCCCGCCTTGACGGGCCTGTGCATGGGCTGTAAACATACTGCCGCCGTTCGATTCGCTCTTACGGCATCGGGAGCTGTGCTCCACCCCCAGAGCCAGCTTCAATGGGCGCTGCGGTGGGTGCCCCTCGCCGCAGCGCCCGCGATTTTGACGTGCGACCGCTGGCGGGCGGCTTCCATGCGCGACTCGTGGCGCCCGACGAAGAGGCCAAGGTGGCCCGGCTCAATCAGACGGTCGGCCTTTCGAGCTACCGGCCGACGGACTGGTTCAGGCTGTGCGGGCGGTGAGGATGACCCGCGTGCCGTGCGCCGGGATCATCGTGACATTGCGGTGCAGCGCGTGCTCGGGCTGCGGGCGCTCGGCTCGCAGCTCAAGGCGCCTGGCCATCGCCGCGAGCACGACGCGCTGCTCCGCGATCGCCAGCTGGGCGCCGAGACAGCGACGGGTGCCGCCGCCGAACGGGATCCACTCATACGTCCCCGGTTTGCGCTCAAGCCAACGCTCAGGCTGGAACGCGAACGGCTCCGGGTACAGGTCGTCGCGATGGTGAAGCAGCAGGATGCTGATGCTGAGGGCGCTCCCCGCCGGCAGCACGTACTCCCCGAGCCGCCACGGAACGCTCACCCGGCGCCCGATGATCGGGACGACCGGACGGCAGCGCATCCCCTCCAGCATCGAGGCCTCGACGTACTCCTCAGCCCGGCGTCCCGAACGGACCGCGTCACGGAGCTGCTCGTAGGCCGCCGGGGTCCGCAGCAGCCGCTCCCACGTCCACGCCAGCGAGTTCGCGGTCGTCTCGAACCCCGCGAGCACGAGTGTCACCAGCTCGTCGCGGAGCTCCTTGTCCGACAAAGGCTCGCCGTCGTCGGTTTGGGAACCAAGCAGCAACGACAGGATGTCCGTGCGCTCCGCCAGATCGCTCGCGCCACGACGCGCCCGGATAATCGGGTAGATCACCCGGTCGAGCCGGCTCACGCCGACGCGCATCAGGCCAACCGGCTCCGGGCGACCCATGTTCGCGAGCTCGCCCACCTTCGCGACCCACGAGGTAGACGCCGCCGTCAAATATTTGATCGTGGAGCGCAGACGACGCTCGGGACTGCCCGCCGCGGGCGGCCCGTGCACGCCGAAGATGCCGGACATGATCACCTCGAGCGTGATCGCCTGCATCCGCCGCGCGAGCGCGAACGAGCGGCCGATCGGCCAGGAGTCGATCTCCCGTTCGGTCACGTCGCTGATCATCTGCGTGTACCGATCGATCGCGTCGCCGTGAAACGCGGGCAGCAGCAGCTTGCGCTGACGCAAGTGACGCGCGCCGTTGGCGGTCAGCACCGAGCCCGGCCCCACGATCGGGCGTACCGGGGACTCCGCAGTCAACGACGGCACCAGCTCCGGGTCGGCCGTGAACAGCGAGCGGGCATGGTCGGGATGGCAGCTCACGACCGTCCCGCCGGCGATACCCGCGCGCATCAGAAAGACCTCGCCGAGCTCACGCCGCGCAGCGAACACGAACTCGATCTGACGCTTGCTGAAGCGCAGCATCTGCAGCGCCCCCGGCAGCTGGACCGCCGGTGGGAGGCGGACAGGGTCGGCAGCGTCAGCCGGGCCAGCCGGGGAGGCGGGCACCTCAAACTCTGGGGCCCGGTCGTTCATTCGCCGCTCTACCGCTACCTGCGACAAGGCACGCTCCTGACGGTCGTGCACGAAACGCGCAGCGTGCAGCGCCGCGCCACCGTGACGGAAGAATCCCCTTGGGATTGGCGGTCAGCGATAGCGGCCAACTCAGCGGAGTGTACGTCAGCCTGCGGGCGCATGTCAAGGATCCTGAACGCGCACGAGATGCTAACCGCCAAAGCCTGACTCCCGCTGATCCTGTGGGCTGGGCACAGCACGCGGGCGGTCCGACCTACCATCGCCGAACTGCCTTGGTATCCAATTGTGGACGCTATGGCGGTTGACCGCCGGAGCTGCCGGACCCTGTTCGTCGGTTTGGGGGTTTGTCTGGCCGGAGACGGGCGCCGGCTGCCCCCATACGAAGGGCGGGCCGGGCCTGTCATGCTCACTGGGGACTTTGCGAGGTCGCGGGATGTTCGGCCTCGAGCCGCTTGACACGGTGATCCAGCATCTGTATCTCAGCCGCGAGCCCCGAGGATGACCTCGCGAAGCTCGCGGGTGGCGTTGTTCCACTCGACGTTCGTCCTGGCGAGCTGCTCTCGGACGATCTCTACTCGCGATCCGGTCATGATGCTCACACACGCATCGGGAGTGGCCAGCTGGAAGTCGGCCACTCCCGCCCCGCGTTCCTACGACCCGTCCAGCGAGGATCCCGCGCTGTCCACGACCTTGCGCAGAAACTGGGCCTGGGCGTGGATCAGCCGCTGCGCCATCTCCAGGGCCGAGTCGGTGATCTCCTCGGCCCGGGAGCGCCCATCACGGTCCGGCGGCAACGCCTTGTCGACCGTCTCGGTGAACTCGCGTACCGCGTCCAGCGCACTCTGAGCACTGTTGTCGAGCGAGGCGAACACGTGATCGGAGAGCTCGGTGGTCCGCTGCACCGCACCTTTGGGCGGCGCCGCGGCCGGTTTGCGCGCGACCGTCCGTCTTGCTGACGCGGAGCGTTGTTTGCTCTTCGTCTCGGGCATCAGCTCCACCACTTTCATGATCCTGGTCCTTAGAGCATCGAGCCGGCTAGCTGGACCAGCTATAGCCAGGGGCTCCTTTCCTACCAGCGTTCCTCGCGTGTGACGGTAGGTCAGGCCGCCCGCCGTGTGATCCGCAAGAAGCTCCCACCAGCCCGCGGCAGACTACGTATCTACAGCAACCATGACGGTTCAAAACAGGCGCCGATGACCGCCCGGCGTCAGCCCGCGTCGAGTCACCAGCCGGCGGGCAGGCAGAGCGCCGTCGAGGTGCCAGGCAGCCAATTGGCGCTGCCAGCGCAAGGCTTTCTGTCCCGCAGCGCTCCAGCACCCAGCGGAACACACGCCCACCCAGAGACACCCATCTGCGACTGTGAGCGGGATCACGCGTGCTTTCAAGCGTCCACCTTGGGGGCCTCCTGGCCGATCGCACGGGTGAGCAGCCACAGATCGCCCAGCGCCGGGTGCAGGAAAGGCTTGCCGCTCGTCATGAGGCCAACCGACAGGGCCCGCTCGGGGTCAGCCCAGCCGAGCACGTTGGTGAACCCGAGGTGACCGAAAGCCTCGTCGGTATCAGGGCCGAACAGACTGAACATGCTCGCACCCAGCATGAACCCGCTGGCGTGGCGCAGGGGAGCCACGAGGCTGAAGTCGATCTCGCGAAACGCCCGCTCGGAGATGGCGCGGCGGATCGTGCGCGGCTCGAGGATGCGCACGCCGTCGAGCTCGCCGCCGGCACGCAGCAACTCGAAGAAGCGCGAGAACTCATTGGCGGTCGTCACGACGTTGCCGGACGGCACGACACCGGTGAGGAAACGCAGGTCGTTGGAACGGGCTGTGATCTCATCCGGCGGCAGGCCGAGGGCACGCTCGAGCACGGTCGAGAGCGGCGGCAGCGCCGGCGGGCCGGTCGGATAGCTGTAGGCCACGCGCCCGACGTCTCTGCGGCTCACGCCGTAGTTGCCCCAGCGAAAGTGAAGTGGCTTCAGGATCTCCTGCCCGAGCACGGCGCGGATGTCCTTGCCCGTCACCCGCCGGACGACCTCGGCGATTATGAAGCCCCCTGAGACCGCGTGGTAGGAGAGCAGCTTGCCCGGGCGCGAGCGGGGTTTGGCCGCGCACAGCATCTGGAGCATGAAGTCCCGGTCGCTGAAGCGGTCGAGATCGAACGCATCGGCAGGCAGGTTCGGCACGCCCGCGCGGTGGGAGAGCAGCTGCTCGATGGTGATGACCTCCTTGCCGTGGACGGCATACTCAGGGATGTACTCGCACACGCGGTCACCGACGTGCAACAGGCCGCGCTCCTCGAGCAGGTGAACGACGACGGTGGTCATCACCTTGGACGCCGAGAAGATCACGAACGGCGTCTCGGGCGTCGCCGGGATGCGCGGGGCGTCCTTGTGGTCGGACGGTCCGTTGCCGCGAGCATGGCCGATGGCGCGGTCGAGCACGACCTGGCCCTGGCGGCGCACGCACAGGGCTATCGCCGGGTAGAAGCCACTGCCGTACAGCCGCTCCACCAAGCTCCAGATGCGCTCGATGCCGGTGGCCGTCATGCCCAGCGCCTGCACATCGGCGGCCTCGGCAGAACGCGCCGTGACCGCGCACAGGTCGCGCGGCAGCCGGATGCGTCGCAGCGGGTCGCCCACCAGCGGAAGGCGCGGGATCGGCGGGGTGGGGATTGCCTCCAGCGAGATCACGGACGCCACGCGCTCGCGAACACCGTCACGGGTGCGGCGGTCCGGAGCCAATCGGGGCGCTCGCCCATGTGCTCAGGCCGCAGCGGCCCGGTTGCGCGGGCCGCTCTTGGGAGCCTTCGGCTTGCGAGGCCTGGCCTTGGAAGCAGCCGGCTGGCGCGAGCTCGTCTTGGCGGGTACCTGCTTCTGCGGCGACACGTCGCCAGCGGGCTCGTCCCGGCCGGGCTCAGAGCCCCCGCGGCCGGGCAGCGGCGGCACGGCGAGCTTGACGATCTTGCGCACCACACTGCCGAACTGCCTGTGCAGCGGGCCCGTGTTGTACGGGATGCCGTAGCGCTCGCGGACCTCGCGGACCTCGTCGGAGATCTCGCCGTAGCGGTGGGCGGGCAGGTCCGGGAAGAGGTGGTGCTCGATCTGGTAGCTGAGGTTTCCCGCGAGGATGTGAAACAGCTTGCCGCCGGTCAGGTTGGCGGAGCCGAGCATCTGGCGGTAGTACCACTGTCCACGAGTCTCGTACTCCGTCTCCTCTTCGGTGAACTCGTGTGTCCCCTCGGGGAAGTGGCCGCAGAAGATGATCGTGAACGCCCACAGGTTGCGCGTCAGGTTCGCCGTCGCGTTGCCGGCCAGCACGAACGGCAACGAGGGACCGGACAGCAGCGGAAAGAGCACGTAGTCCTTGACCGTCTGACCTTTGACCTTGCGCCAGATGTCGGCGAGCATGCCGCGCTTCTCCCCCCAGGTCACCTCGCCCGCGGCGATGCGCTCCGTTTCAAGGTCGTGCAGCGCCACCCCGTATTGGAAGAACGTCGCGAGCAGCGCCGCCCACAGCGGGTTGCCGAGGTAGTACGGCCGCCACGGCTCATCCTCCGACATGCGCAGAATGCCGTAGCCGATGTCGCGGTCCTTGCCGACGATGTTGGTATGCGTGTGGTGCATGTAGTTATGCGAGTGACGCCACTGGTCAGCCGGGCAGGCCGTGTCCCACTCAAACGTCTTGCCGTTCAGCCGCTCGTCCCCGGTCCAGTCGTACTGGCCGTGCATCACGTTGTGCCCGATCTCCATGTTGTCGAGGATCTTCGACAGCGACAGCGCGGCCGTACCGCCGAGCCAGGCGGGCGGCAGGAAGCCGAGCAACAGCAGGCCACGGCCGGCGACCTCCAGGCCGCGTTGGACGCGGATCAGGCTGTTGATGTAGTCGACGTCGCGTTCGCCGAGGTCGGCGACGACGCGGGCGCGGATCGCGTCCAGCTCCTGGCCGAAGGCCTCGAGCTGCTCAGGGGTCAGGGTGGGCGCGGGGGTGGGCATCGGTTGCTCCTTCTCGGGGGGTCGGTGGTTCTAGATCTCGAGCGCGACGTCGCCAACGGGCACCGACACGCAGATCCGGATCTGCTCCTCCCCGGCGCTGGACAGGGCGCCAGAGATGACGTTGCGAACGGTGCCCGCCGTCTTACGGGCGCTGCACGTGTTGCAGATGCCCATCCGGCAGCCGTGCTCGGGCGCGAGGCCGGCGTCCTCGGCCTGCTCGAGCAGCGGCAGGCCGCTGTTGGCGAACTCGCGTCCGCTGCGGGCGAAGCGGACGACGCCCTCGGCGCCGTCGGTGTCGAAGCTCAGCACGGGCGCTGTGAAGGTCTCGAGCGCCGGGTCGGGCAGGCCTTCCCGCGCCCACATGCTGCGGACAGCATCGATCAGCGCCGGCGGGCCGCACACGAACGTCGCCGCGGCCGCGTGGTCTGAGATCACCGCGGGCAGGTGCTCGCGAGCGAAGCGCCCGGCGAGCTGTGAGCCGCGTGCGCGGGTGAAGCCGCGTGCGAGACGCAGCCCCTGCTGGCGCAGTGCGAGCCCACGCAGCTCCGGGTCATAGAGTGCGGTCAGGGGCGAGCGCGCGTAGTTCAGGAAGCCGATCTCGCCGGAGAAGCCCTCGTCGGCGAGGGTGCGCAGCATCGCCATCACGGGGGTGATTCCGCTGCCGGCGCTGACCAGCAGGACCCGCTCGGGGCGGGGTTCCGGGAGCAAGAACTCCCCCTGGGCCTGCGTGAGGCCGACGATCATCCCCGGCCGCGCGTGATCGCGCAGATGCCTTGAGACCCTGCCCTGCGGGTGAGTGGAGACCGTCAGCTCGAGCTCGCCTCCCGGGGCGTGCTGCGAGCCGGCGGGCGAGTACGGCCGGGTCAAGCGGACACCGTCGACCTCGACGCTCACGCCGACGAACTGACCCGCGCGAAAGCCCCGCCAGTTCTCGTTCGGGCGCAGCGTCAGCGTGACGCTCTTCGGCGTCTGCCAGCGGACGGCGCTGACCTCGGCGCGCACATCGCGCGAGAGCGAAAGGGGGCTCAGGAGCTCGACGTAGCGGTCCACCCCGTGCGGGTAGGCCAGAGCGTTCAGGAGGCTCGAATGCAACAGGCGGCGGCCGAGCGTACGGGGACGGATGTCGCTGGTTCGAAGAGCGGCGAAGGCCATGACCTGAGGTTATGCTACCTCAAATGAGGTTGCATAGGCTCATGGTATCGTGAACCACTGCGTATGGCACACGCAGGCCCCGACGCCCACGCCGGACCCCGCACTCGGGGGGCGCCGTCAGGCTCGCCGCCCGGCGACCTGACGGTCGAGCAGCTCGCGGGCGAGGTCGGCATGTCGGTCCGGAACATCCGCAACCACCACACCCGCGGACTGCTGCCCCCACCGGACGTCAGAGCGCGGGTCGGCTACTACAACCAGGAGCACGTCGCGAGGCTGCGTCTGATCCTCGACCTCCAGGCCGACGGCTTCAACCTCACCGCCATCGAACGACTCCTTAGCGGAACAGACGGCCTCGCCCAGCGTCTACTGGGGCTGCGCACCGCCGTCACCACCCCCTTCGAGCCCGAGACGCCCCAGGTCATCACCGCCGAGGAGCTCAGCGAGCGATTCGGCGAGCTCGACGCGAAGGACATCGCGCGCGTCCGCAACCTGAAGCTGCTCCTCCCGCTCGGCGAAGACCGCTACGAAGCCCCAAGCCCAACCCTCCTGGACGCCGCCGAGCAGGTCATGGCGGTCGGGATCTCGCTGCACACCGCGCTCGCGCTCGTCGAGCGCATCAGCCGCCACTGCGAGTCGATCTCGCGAGCATTCACACGGCTCTACCTCAAAGAGCTGTGGGAACCCTTCGAACGCGCCGGCCAACCCCAGCAGGAATGGCAAGAGCTCATCGACGCCATCGACTCGCTCCGACCGCTCGCCTCCGAGGCGCTACTCGCCCTGTTCAAGCAGAGAATGACCGCACAGCTCGAGGACACCTTCGGAAAAATGATCGAACACCAGGCCAGACGCAGATAGGCAACCGCGGCGTCGCGCCTGGAGATGCGCACTGGCGAGAACCACATAGGAGCCATCCCCGCTCAGACGCGCATCCATCCCCCGGCCCTGCCCACGAGTGAAGTTCGCGGTCCCTGCGAGCGGAGACCTCGTGGGGAGGCTCGGGCGATGGACGTCCGGGTGAGACTGCCGATAAGTTTGCCGCCAGAACTCGGATGGACAGCCTGGAGCAACTCGCCTCGTACCGCCGATGCAACGAGCGGATCTGCGGCAGCTGGCGGACCTTCCAGGACACGCGGCGCCAGCGACTGCTCGAGCGAGAGCGCTTCGGACATGCAGCCGAGCGGGCGACCGAGAGCATCATCGAGGATCTCTTCACGCTCGTCCTCGACTGGACGCTGGGGAACATCAACCACCAGGTCGGCTACGCCGACATCCTGCTCACACGCCTTGGGACCAAGGTGAAGTGGCCGACCGCCGACTCTACGCATAGCCGTGCACGGCGTCGCCCCACCAGAGCACGCGCCCTCGGCTACGACGCCGCCGGCTCGCCGAACTTCCGTCAGTGCATTAGCGACCGTTGCGTTACAGATATATGTCTAGCGAGGAAAATGCCCCGTCTGGACGGCACGTCCGAAGCGCCTACTATAGCTACCGAGACCGTTCGGTGCACTCCGGACGGTTCGGTATGAAGTTGTGCTCACCCCTTGAGGCCAACTTCAACGGGCGCTGCGGTGGGAACCTCCGCCGCAGCGTCCGACGCTAGCCGGTCAGCCCCGCCCGATGGAGTGACGGACACACAATCCTCACGCACACCACCGTCGCGGCGCTCGAACGGGTCCCGCGGGGCGCGCAAGAGACGTGAACGGTGCGCGAGCTCTTGCCCCTACACCTGGGGGTCGCTCTAGGTGTGTAGAGGAGACCGCGGCGCGCAACGGCTCACACCGTCGTGTGCGTCAGGAGATGTTCAGCGTGAGCATCTTGCTTGCCGACTGCTTGTGTTTCTTGGTTGAGTCCTTCACGGTCACGGTCACCTGGTAGGCACCGGGCGCGAGCTTGCTGCTGGGCGTGCGCCGAGAGGAGCCCTTCTTTGCTGAGCTTCAGGCCCCTCGGGAGTTTGCCCACCGTCTTCCGCATGAACGGTGTCGTGCCACTAGTCGCGGAGAGCTGACAGCTGTAGGCGACGCCGCGGGTCGCACCCGGCAGGCTTTCGGTAATGACCGCGAAGCCGACTGGACAGTGCGGCACCAGTTCCAGATCGGTCGCCGGCGGCGGCACCTGGAAGGCCGGCGTGGTCGCTGTCCCGCATCCGGCCTTGGACGCTTGCACCTCGAAAAAGCCCGGGACCGTATCCCAGCCGAACTCGCCCTTTGGCGTTCGTGGTGTCGGGATTGGCCTACGCCAACTGGGCGGAGCGCAAGGACGGCGCGTGAAGAGCAACCAACAGATTTCAGTGAGCTGCCAGTATCACTTATCCCGCCTGATGCTTAGGCCATCTGGAACGCCTACCGTCAGCTTTCAGATTTCTTGACACGCGGAGAGCGTCACCGTAGGCTTGATTCGTGCTTGGCCCAGAAATCGCCGGCCAAGCGTTCGCCGATAGCCGCGTGAGCCGGAGCACGCCGGCGTCCCCGTTCCGCGCAGGAACAGACGAGCCTGGGCGGCGATCATCGCCACGGAAGGAGCGGGCGGCTAGCAGCTAGCCGCCCGAGTCCCCGGCTCTGCGTAGAGAAGCGCCGATCCAGGCAAGGTGCGCCGGTCAAGTCGACTGCGCGGCGGCCGATCCGTGCGGCCAAGCATGAGCAAGCTGTCTGCCGCAGAGCACTTACGCCGACTCGTCGGTTATCCCCCGACAAGTCGGAGCCCGGAGGCGCAGCAGCCCCGAACGCGCTCGCCCGTGCGCGTTCCGAAAAGGGCAAGCCTATGAAGAGGCTCGTCACCGCCACAGTCGTCGCGCTGGGCATCGCACCGGCAACAGCGAAGGCCGTTGAAATCGGAGAATGCTCGGTGGTGGAGAGACACTCCGGCGCGTACGCGAACAACGCATGCACCAAATCCGCCAGCGGCACACACGAATGGCGTGAGCTCGAAGGCGCCAGCGCCGCTTACACCGACGGACACCCCCAAGTCCTGCGCGATGAGCCCCAGCTATTCAGCGGCCCGGGCGTGAAGCTCGCGTGCAAGGGAAACGTCACGGTGGGGGAAGTGACGAGCTTCACGACCAACACGCAGCTCATGCACGACTACCTCTGCGAACTGCTCGAACCCGAACGTGCCGCATGCTTCAACGTCGACTCACCGAGCCAGATCGAAACAGCGCCCGAAAGTGGGATGTTCGTCGAAGGCGAGGAAGGCAGCGTCTTCGACCAGCTGACGCTCGCCGCCTCGTTCACCTGCGGCAGCATGCCCGCGTCGATCGAAGGCGTCTACGAAGGCCTCGTCGGCTACCGGCGGGAAAAACCGACCCTGAACACCATGATCCACAAATACGACCTCAAAACCGGCGAGGCGGGCGACGGAGCGCAGACGCTGACCCTCACGGTTGGCCTGCGCTCCTGGCCGGTCGTGATGAGCGGCGAACAGGAGGACCGTTACGGCACGAGCCGGCTCGTGGTCCGCACCGCTGCCACGACGGCTAGGACGCTGGGCGCCGCCAAAGGTGCCCCATCAGGGCGATTTTCGACAGCACCGGCCAGCACCCATGGTCCTCCCAATCCGCCTGGGTAAGCCAAGGACGCGTGTTCCGGACAGACTCGGAAGCCGTCGGACAACGATCGGGCTTTAGCCTGCAACACCCATGGCCGACCTGCAGGTATCGAGCTGGATCGACATCGACGCGTCGATCGAGCGCTGCTTCGACATCATCGCCGACGTCGAGCGCGCGCCCGAGTGGCAGGGCGCGATGCAGAAGGCGCGCACGGTCGAATACGACGCCCAAGGACGCCCGGCCCTGGTCGAGACCCAGATACATGCCATCGCGGCGAACGTCACCCTCTAGTTGCGCTTTGACTACCTCGAGCCGACCGGCATGCGCTGGACGCGCGAGCGGGGGTGACCTCAAGTCGGTGTCCGGTGCCTGGCAACTCGAGGATCGTCGTGGCGTGCGAACACGCGCGACCTATTCGCTCGAGATCGGACTAACCGGACCCTCGGCCTTCTGCGCAAAGGTGTGCGTGGCCCCGCAGAGACAAAGGTCCGAGAACTCCTCACGGATCGCCCAGTCGAGGGGCTCAAGCGCGAAGCGGAGCGATAGGCGGACAACCGCCGCCAAGAGCGCGGTAGCCGTGGCGCCGGCAATGTTGTGAATGCCTACAGATCGAACGAGCAGGACGGCGAAACGGGGGGCCGTGTCAGGCGGCGGATCGAGCGGAGCCGCGAGCAACAGCAACAATGAAACGATCGTCATCGGATGACGACCAACCGGCGCGGCTCATGGCACGCGTGAGCGTGGGCAAAGGTCCGCGCTCACGCGGCCACTGCGAGGCCGTCTACACGTTCAGGCAGCCGGCAGCCTACGAACGCCGCGGATGGGCCTTCCTGTGCCCACGCACTGAGAACTGCCCCTCGGACGCAACGAGCGGCTCCGAGGGCATCAGACCGAACGACGCGGCGTACGGCGAGCGCGCGTCGCGACATGCGCGCGCTGGATCGTGAAGCGCACGGCTCCTAAGTCGGGGTGATCAAGCTGCGCGTCGGCGGGAGAGCCCACTGTTCACCCCGCGGGAGCGCGCCGCGCTCGAGCTCACAGATGCGATCACGCACATCGGCGAGCAGGGTGTCCCCAACCCCATCTAGCAGCGCGCCGCGGGCGAGCTCGCCCCCAGCGAGCTCGCCAATCTGATCCTCGCGATCGCCGCGATCAACGCCTGGAACCGCATCGCCGTCACCAGCATCATGACCTTCACCGAGGCCACGCCGTGGCCCAGGTGCGTCTTCGCCTGTACCGGCGAGGCCTTCACCGAGGCCTCGCCAAGTCCAAACGCAGCCGCAGCTCCGGCGGTCCGCGCCTACCTCGCGCAAGACATATTGGACCCCAAATTGGACCCCAGCAGCATCGCAGCGATATATCGCCAGACTGGAAACATGCTGATTAGCAGGACTTTTCTTGATCGGGGAGACAGGATTTGAACCTGCGACCGCCCGGCCCCCAGCCGGGTGCGCTACCAGACTGCGCCACTCCCCGTGGCTATCGACGGCCTGCGGGCCGTCACGGCCCCCATGTTACGCACCTGATCCGGGCGGGTAGGCGACAGGGTGCCGGTCACCTCGGACGGGCCCGGGAGGCGCGACCCGCTACGCGCCCGCGGGACCGCCGGGGGCCGGCGATTTAGCCGGCGTGACGATCACGCCCCGGTCCCCGTAGGGGATGCGGTTGCGTTTGAGGATCCCCCCGAGCGTGCCCAGGGCCTTCGTGATCCTCGTCTGGAAGCCGTACTTGGCTTTGACCTCGCTGGTGATCTCCTCGAGCTCCTCCCCCTCGACGAGCCGCGCGGTCGCCTCGATCGGCTCGGTGCCCGCCTTCGCCCGCCCGCGGGCGTCGGAGGGCTGGACGGTCACCCGCTGGGTGTGGGCCAGGCGCTTGGCCTTGCCGGAGCCGGAGCTCGTCCAGAAGGCCACGCTGTCCGCCCGAAGGGCGTCACCCATACCGGCGTGGACACCGGGGTGCCGTCCCGGCGGAAGGTCGTCAGGCGCATATAGCGCTCGTCTGACAGGGCCATCGTCCCCAGGCTACCGCGCGCGCCACTCAGCGTTCGGCGCCCCACGGTCCGCCGCTCTCAGCGCCGTTTGCGCTCCTCCACGGGCACGGTCCCCGTCTCGTCCACGAGGCCCGGGGGCGGCCACGCGCCCCACCAGTTGTCCCGCGCGCCGTCGAGCGTGATCGTCGAGCCGCTGAAGCCGCGCCCCAGCGGGGAGGCGAGCAGGGTCACCAGCCAGGCGTGCTCGGCGACCGTGCCGAGCCGCTGCAGGGGAACCGTGCTCGACATCCCCGCCCTCACCTGCTCGGGGTACTTCGCCAGCACGTCGGTTTCGAAAACGCCCGCCGCCACCGCCGAGACCGCGACCCCGTCGCGGGCCCACCGCTCGGCGAGCTCGCTCGTGAGCGCCTCCACCGTGGCCCGGGCGGCGCCCGAGTGGGCCATCCCCGGCATCCCGTGGTGGGGCGACAGCGTGACGTTGACGATCGTCCCCCCTCTCCCACCCGAGAACGCCAGCTCGTGCGCCCGTTCGGACATGTTGAGCATCCCCTCCACGTTCAGCCGCCACACCGCCTGCCACCCCTTCGACGCGATCAGCTCCGCCGGGCTGAAGAACTGGCCCCCGGCGTTGTTCACGAGCAGGTCGAAGCGCCCGTGCGTCTCCAGCAGCGAGGAGATCAGGCGCGCCGCCTGCTCGGGCTCGCGCACGTCCCCCGCGATCGCCTCCACCGGCCCCGCCAGCCCCGAGCACTCCTCGGCCGCCTCCCTGCAGGACGTCCTCCCGGCGCCCCGTGATCGTCACCTTCGCGCCGCAGCGGGCCAGCTCGAGCGCCGTCGCCCTGCCGAGGCCCGTCCCGCCCCCCGTGACCAGCGCCACCCGCCCCTCCAGCAGGCCCGGCGCGAAGATCTCCGACTGGCTGGAGACTCTGTTCATCCGGCGCCGATCATATGGTCCCGACCGCGCTCCCCCGCCTCCTGCGGGCGCCTGTGCTGTCCGTCTCCCGTGCCGTTTAGGGTTGTCCGTGTCCCGCCGGCCGCTGGTCACCGTCCCGGCACTGACCCTCGCGGATCTGTTGCTGTGGCATTGGTCGCTCACAGCCCCCCACACGGTCCTCGCGATCGTCGCCGGCCTCACGCTGCCGCCACTGCTGGTCGCGTCGATGTGGCTGCTGGCGGTCGCCGGCTTGCGACTGCTGGCTCGCGGCGTCCGGGTGCCCCTGACCCGCGTGTCCGCAGCCGCGCCGGCCGTTCGCCGCGCTCCCGCACGGCGACCAGCGTGGCGACGCGATCGCCGCGCGCGGTCTGCCCCGCGGGCCGACGTCCCGACGCCGCGATCCACGGCAGCGCGTTCCACGGCGCCCCGCCCGGCTCAGGCCCCAGTCGCCTCGGCCGCAGGCGAGCGACCTCCTCGCAAGCTCGCCGCTTGAGGACAACCGAGGCAGCGCGGTGAGCGGCACCCCGCCACGTAAACGCGTGCGCCTGCGGCCCGGGCGCGCGATCGCCCTGGTGATCGTCGTGCTCGCTGCTCGCCGTCGGCATCGGTGCGCCTGATCTACAAACACGACCGCACCGGCAGCATCTACCACCCCCACGCGCCGTTCGTGGCCCAGCCCACTCCCACCCTGAAGAAGGGCCCCGAACCCTTCTCCTGGCCGTTCTACGGCTACACCCAGAACCACACCCGCTTCTTCCCCGCCCCGGAAACCGTCCGCCCGCCGTTCAAGAAGCTGTGGGTCCACAACGGCGGCGCCCTGCTCGAGTTCCCGCCCGTCATCTACGGCGACCGCATCTTCCAGCTCGCCGACAACGCCGAACTGATCGCGGTCGACACCAAGACCGGCCACACGGTCTGGACGCACCGCCTCGGGCAGCTGTCGGCCTCGACCCCCGCCGTCACCTCCAACACCGTGTACGTCACGCTGCTGAACGGCGGCCGCTCGGGCGCCCCCGGGCGGGTGGTGGCGGTGAGCTCCCAGACCGGCGCCATCCGCTGGTCGCGCAGGCTGCCCAGCGCGAGCGAGTCCTCGCCGCTGCTCGACCACGGACGCCTCTTCTTCGGCTCCCAGAACGGCACCGTGTACGCGCTCAACGACCGCACCGGCGCGGTGATCTGGACCTACCACGCGGACCGGCGCGGTGAAGGCCAGCCCCAGCCTCTCCGGCGGGGTCCTGTACTTCGGCGACTACAGCGGCCACGTCCAGGCGATCTCCGAGTCCGACGGGCGCCAGCTGTGGCGCAGCGGCTCCGAAGGGGCCCTGCTGGGGAGCGGGACCTTCTACTCCACCGCCGCGGTCCTCTACGGGCGCGTGTTCCTCGGCAACACCGACGGCCGCATGTACGCCTACGACGCCGACACCGGCAAGCTCGACTGGGCCGTCCAGACGGGCGCCTACGTGTACGCCTCGCCCGGCCGTCACGAACGCCCCCGGGCTCGGTCCCACGGTCTACTTCGGCTCCTACGACGGCATCTTCTACGCCCTCAACGCCCGCACCGGCAAGATCGCGCTGGCGCTTCCCGGCCGGCGGCAAGATCTCCGGCTCGGCCACCATCATCGGCCGCACCGTCTACCTGGCCGACCTCGGCCAGCGACGCATCTACGGCCTCGGCATCTCCACCGGCCACAAGATCTTCGAAATGGACACCGGCGCCTTCGACCCCGCCGTCAGCGACGGCCACAACGTCTACCTGACCGGCTACTCGGGACTGTTCGGGATGGAACCGCTGGCGGCCGCCGCCTCAGCGCCCAAGCCGGCCGGCACCCGACCACCGTCACGACCACGAGAACCAAGAAGCGCTAGGCAGCACGCGGGCTGCCACGGGCGGGCACGCCCAAGAACGGCTAGGGAGCGGCCCCGCTCGTGCAGGCCGCCCCGCCTTCGAGCGCCCGCGTGAGCGAGAAGCTCGGCTTCCACGACGGCGCTCCCCGGTCCGTCCAGCGTGACCCGCGTCCAGCCCCCGGGGCCCGGCGACACGCAGCCGGCCCCTGTCGTGATCGCCCAGTAGGGGGAGTAGTGCACCCGCACCAGGAAGCTCCCGCGTGGCGGGCGTGGAGCTTGAAGGAGTCGTAGGCCAGCCTCGTCAGCCGTCCCGGGCCGGAGGCCAGCGGCGTCGCCCCTCGCACGCGGAAGACGCGCCAGTGGGCGTTGGAGTAGACCTTCTGCAGGTACGGCAGGCCCTTCTCGATCAGCTTCGCCTCCTGTTCGCTGGAGGGGTCCGGGCGCGCGTCGGGTAGCGCCACGTAGGTGACCCCCTCGCGGTGCAGCCAGGCCTCGTATGCGGTCGCCGTCAGGCCTTCGTCGAGCAGCACCGAGTCGAAGCGCTCGTCCAGCTGCTTGTCCCAGCCCCGTGCCAGCGAGACGTTGTTCGCCAGCAGCGCGGTCTCCCAGTGGGTCCTCGTCAGCGGCACCTCCACGCGGATCGCTTCGCCGGCGCTGTGGCGCTCCAGGAACCGCGTCACGGGCGCGTAGTAGGCCGGGCTGGTGGCGTCGCTCCCCGCCACCGCCAGCGTCTCCCGCACCGGGCCCCACACCACGAACACCCCGATCGCCGTCAGCGCCACCCCGGCGGCGGGCGTCAGCACCGAGCGCCGTCCCAGGCCAACCGCGCACAGGCCCCGTTCGCGCTCGACCATGCACTCGCACAGCAGCAGCGGCCCGGCCAGCAGCACGGCGTAGCGCTCGATGTTGCTGCCCATCGGGGAGTGCACGAGCAGGCACCCCACGCAGGCCGCCAGATAGACGAAGCCCCCGACCCTCAGCGCACGCGACTGCTTCGGCAGCGCCACCAGGAAGACGATCACGACGAACGCCGTGGCCAGGAACGAGAGCAGCGGATAGGGCTCATAGCCGCCTTCGGGGAACAGCAGGGCGAGCGCACCCACGAGCACCGCCGGCGGCAGCGCGAGCACCAGCAGGGGTCGTGCCGAGCGCTGGTGGAGCGCCAGCGAAAGGCCCACCAGCCCGAGCAGCGCCCCCGCCACCGGACTGGCCGCCGCCGACAGCATCGCCAGCGTCGCCCCCGACAACGGGTGGCCGCGCCGGAGCGCGAGCGCCGCCCCGAGCGCGAACGGCACTCCGAAGGCGAACGCGATCCGTCCCAGCCACACGTCTCCGATCGCCGCCAGCACGAACACCGCCGTTCCCCACGCGGCCGCGCTCCCGTACAGCGACCTCGCCAGGCGCGCGAACAGCATGCTCGAGGCGATCACCGACAGGGCCGCCACCGCCTTCAGACCGAGCAGGGCCCCGAGCGGCGGGAACAGCAGGCTGTAGCCGGGCAGGTCGTGGCCGCCGTACCAGTTCGCGTCGAGCACGCTGAAGCCGTGGCTGGCGAACAGGCTCACGCGGTAGCTGGCCGCCGCCATGTCGGGTGTCCGCGGATCGACGATCAGCCAGGTCGCCGTCAGCAGGGCAAGCAGCACCACGGCCGCCAGCGCGGCGAGTATCGAGGCCGCGGCGACCTGGTCCGCGTCGCGTTCGAGTGGCAGGCGCTCCGTGACACCAGGCCCGGCCGGCAGCGGAGCCCGCAGCGGCCACTCGACCACCGCAGGACGAGCCCCGGCCCCGAGCGCGCCACCCGCAAGAGCACCCGCCGTACCCACGGCCCCGGCCCCCGCCGCGGCGGGGGTGGCCACCGCGGACTGCAGCGTCAGCCCCGCGGTCGTCGATTCGGCACCTTGGGGCTCCACAAGAGAAGAATTACCCGAGGCCCGGTGTGCTACCCCACCGGACCTCGGCACCTCCGCCGGTATGGCGGATACGTGTCTGCTTAAACCGGTGGGGGGCCCGGAAGTAGCTGTGCTGCCGCGCGGCACAGCCCTGGATAATGACGGTGATGAGCAACGGATTCCCCGCCGGCCGCCGCCGCGCCGCCGGCGCAGCCCGTCGTTACGGGCCGATCCTGCTCGCCGTGCTCGCTCGCGGGCTGCGGCACGAGCCGTCCAGCCAGGTCCACGGCTACGAACTGGTGTCCGCGCAGACGTTCCCCTTCTACCGCCTCTACTGGGTCGGGCCGAACTTCGGCGGCCTGCCCCTGAGCGCCGTCGACGGCCTCTCGGGCTACATCAGCTCGGTCGGGGACAGCGTCTACTACGGCAACTGCGTCCAGAGCAAAGGCATCTTCGGCGGCGGCAGCTGCCGGCTGCCCCTGCAGGTGACCACGGTCGTCTACCACCGCCACTCCAACCAGGCCCTCGGATCCCAGCGCAACATCCTCATCCGCGGCGTCCCCGCGGTGGTCTACGACGGCGGTCGCAGCCTCGAGCTGTACTCCGGCCACGTCGCCATCGACGTCTTCTCGGACACCTTCGAACACGCCCTGCGCGGCAGCCAGCAGCTGTATCCGAACTCAACGCGCCCGGCTCCAACAAAGGCCCCCGCTTCCGCCCCCCGTCTACTGCCCCGGCGTGTATGGGCCGGTCGGGCTGGAAGAGGCCAGGGTGCTGGCGAACCTCCCACACCACGTCTGTGAGAAGACCCTCAGACAGACCGAATTTCAGGAATCGATCAAGCGGTCGGGCTCGACCTCGCCGTAGCCCGCCGCGGCTCCGGCCACCGCCGGGGCCACGATTTCGCGGCGCAGGCTACGAAGGCCACCGTCCCGATCAGCGCCGGCAGCCACAGCCGGAATCGGCCGGTAGACGACCACCGCCGTCCAATCCGCCACCGACGCAGGGCGCACGCCGAACAGCACCAGCATCCCGACCAGGCCCCCTTCCACCGCCACGAAGCCGCCCGGGATCGGCAGCGAGTTGGCCAGCATGCCCACCAGGTAGGCCATCGCCACCACCCAGAAGCTCGGCGTGGCGCCGAAGGCGGCCAGCGCGGCCAGCAGCACGAGGTTGTCGAACAGCCAGTACCCGACCGCTCCGAACAGCTTCGGGTCTCGCCGGCGGATGAGCGCGAGCGCGTCCTGCACCCCTCCTCCGATGGCGCTCAGCGCCACCACCGCCCGACCTCCCTCTGTCCTCCCTGGACGCCGCCGCACGCCGGGCCCGGCTGGCGAGGCCGAGGGTCACCACGATCATCAGCACCGCCGCCACCGCCGGCAGCAGCGTGAGCAGCGGGTCCTGCGAGCCGGGCACGATCCCCGGCCACATCAGCGTCCCGATGATCGCCACCGCCGCCACGTTGACCGCGCTGGTGAGCACGAAGATCAACACCGACCGCCTGGCGATCCGCTCGACCGCGAAGCCCCGCGTGCGCAGCACCCAGGCGCCGAGCGCGATCCCGGCGAGGCCGCTGACGGATACGACCGAGTTGACCGCCAGCTCGGCCAGCGACCAGGCGCGAGGTCAGCGACCGCGCGAGCGCCCCCGAACACGAGGTGGACAACAGCATCACGTAGCGCGCAGGAGAGCAGCTCGAGCTCGAGCACGACCCCCACGAGGATCCAGCCGGGGGCTCGCGCGTCGGTGATCTTCTCCGCCGCCGTGCGCAGACCGGGGACCGCCCAGCAGCAGCCCCACGGTCAACCCGAAGAACACCGCCAGGCTGATGATGCTGTTGCGCAGCATCCTCGACTGGGCCGCCATCGCGCCCTGCGCGTCCCCCATGCTGGTCTCCGGCGGGTCCTCCCGCCCGCTCAGGGTGTCCTTCCGCACATCTCTCACGCTAGCTTCCCTACCCGCATCGGCCGGACGGGCTCCGGCGTCCCACTCCGGAGGAGCCGCCGCTAGATGCTCGGGACGCCCGGCGGCAGCAGGCGCAGCGCCCGCAGCCTCCCACGCAGTCCCCGCCCGCGGGCCAGTGCACGTCGCAGCGCGAGGCGCTCGGCACGCGCGTCCGAGAGCTCCGGCGCGGTGAGCGCCGGCGCGGCCGAAGCGCCGGCCCTGCAACCTCCTCACGTAGGCCGCCGCCTGCGGCTGGGCGTGGCGCTCCAGACGCTCTGCCACCTGCGTGAGCGTCATCCCGGGCAGCAGCGGCCACGCCGACCCGCGCAGAGCCCGCTCGAGCTCCCGCACCGCGGCCTCCGCCCCCGCCCCGTTGCCGGCGCGGCCACCACGCTCACGAGTGCGGCCACGGGCGGCGCGGGCGTACAGGCCACGCCCCGAGCGCCGAGGCGAGCACGAGCGCGAGCAGCGCCCACTGCCAGGCGGCGAGGCCGAAGGAGCCCCAGCGCCGTGACGGCCGCTGCGCACATGCGTGACCGGCACCTTCACGTGTGTTGATGCGCGCGGCGGAGCCGGCGTTCGGGGACAGCGCCTCCTGCGCCAGGCGCCCGAGCGCGGCGCTGCCGGCCCCACCGCCGGCCGCGGTCGGCGGCGTGGGGTCGAAGGAGACCCAGCCGATGCCGGTGAAGAAGACTTCCACCCACGCGTGGGCGTCGGAGGCGCGGATCTCCCACGTCCCGGCGCGCGGCCCGCGCGCGGAGGGGAGGAACCCGACGCCGACGCGGGCCGGGATCCCGTCCATGCGCAGCATCAGAGCCATCGCGCCCGAGAACTGCTGGCAGTAGCCGCGGCGCTGGCTGAACAGGAACGCCTCCAGGGGGTAGCGCGCCAGCGGGACCGTGCGGTCGTACCCATAGGTGCCCTGCAGGTAGCGATCGATGCGCTGCGCGACGTCGTAGTCCGAGGCGGCGCCGCGGGACAGGCCGCGCGCCAGCGCGAACATCGGCCCGTACGCGGAGGCTTCGATCAGCGACGCCGTCCTCGGGTCAGACGCCGGCGCACGCCCGGGCGCGCCCGGCGCGATCAGGCGCGCGCCGGCCGGTGCCTGTCGCGCCTCCGCGCCGAGGTTGGGCGAGACGAGCGCGCTCGCGCCCGCGGCCGGCAGGTAGAACTCGGCGTAGGGCAGGTAGGCGCGCGGGTAGGCGCGCGGTGCGCGGCGCGCCGTCTGAGCAGAGGGGTGCGGGTCATAGGACGCGACTTCGTAGGTGGCGCCGCTCACCGCGACCCCGGGCGTAGAGGCCGTCCCGTCGCCCTGCTCCGAGGGCATGGGCTCGAGGTTGTCCAGCGAGTTGATGCGAGTCGGCTCGCGCCCCCCGCTGGCCAGGATCGAAGAGCGCAGGCCCCTGACTTCGACGATCGCGCGCTCGCTCCAGCGGCTCGCCTGGGCGGCGGGCAGGTCGAAGCGGGGCGACCCCGGAGGTGCGGCTGTGCGCAGGAAACGAAGCCCGTCGAAGCGGTCGAGCGAGGTCATGCGCACGAGCTCGGGCCGCGGCTCGGTCACGATCAGCATCGGGGCCTGCGTGCGCGGCGAGCGGTCGGGGCCGTAGAGCTGGGCCCACTGGAAGGTGACCCCCCCGCCTGCCGCGGCCGCTCCCGGTTCGCGGTAGTGGATCCAGGGGCCATCTGAGCGAAGCGCGGCCTGCACGGCCAGCGCGGCGGCGGCGCACGCTGCCAGCCAGAGGAGCGCCCGCCCCGCCTCCGTCGCCGCGGTCAGCGGCGTAAGCAAGGTCGCGGCGAGCAGCCCCACGAGGACGACACCGTCGAAGGCCGGAATCGAGGCAGGTGCGTTCGCTGTCCCGATCACGAAGATCGCCAGCAGCCCGGCCAGCGCCAGCGCACGGCGGCTCGCGAGCATGGCGCGCGAGGGCCAGAACCACGCGCAGCCGGCCACGAGGAGGACGGCGGGGACGGGGAGCAGCACCGCCGCTTGCGCCCACTGGTCTCCGCCCCGGTAGGGCCAGAGCCAGCCGCTCAGCTCTCCCGTCCCGGTCGAGAGCCGGTCCGCCAGATGGCGCCATTGGCCCGGTGCCAGCAGGTGCGCCGGGATGTGCAGGGCGAGCATCGAGAGCGCGAAGGTGCCCAGCACCAGCGCGACGCGCAGCATCGCCACGGCCGGGCCCCCGCGCCCGATGCGGCCGCTGGCGACGAGCAGGGCGCAGCCGGCCGTCACGCACGCGGCGACGAGGACCGCCCGTCCCGCCGGCGGCGTCGCGATCAGCGCCGAGTAGCGCACGGCGGCGAATGCGGCGAGCCCGAAGAACGCGAGCAGCGCCACGCCGGCCTGCTCGCCGCCGGCGGGAGCACGGGCGCGAGCCCGCAGTCCGGCCGGGACGCTGCTCACGCCGCTCGTCCCGCTCGTGCGCGCCGCGCGTCCCGCACGGCGCAGCCGGCGACGTTGAACAGCGTCTCGCCGGAGACGGGCAGCGGTGAGACCGAGCAGCTCACGGGTATCCCGGCAGGCGCCTGGGCAGGCCCCGGCGCGACCAGCACGACCCGCCGCGCGTCGCGGACCAGCTGCCAGCGCGGCGCCGAGCCGTGCTCGACCAGAGCGAGCAGCTCGTGCAGCCGCGCCCAGGCCTCGAGCCCGGGGCCGAGGTCCTCGAGGCGTGGCTGGTCCGGCAGCAGAACCGAGCAGCCGCCCGCGGCCGCGAGGCCGGTGCACAGCGAGGCCGCGGCGCGCACCGCCATGTCGAGCGCGCCGTCGTTCGCGGCCCAGCGGGCGTCGAGCACGACCGTGAACGGGCGCCGGTCCTCGCCTCCGCGCAGGCGCCGCTCCATCGCCACGCCGGTGCGTGCGAGCGACAGCCAGTGGACCCGTGAGGCCGGCGAGCCCGGCACCAGCTCTCGCAGCCCGTCCACCTCGATCCCGCCCGCGGGCGAGGACGGCGGCTCGGGCAGCGAGGCGATGCGCTCCAGCTCGCGCGCCCGCACCGTGTGCACCCGCGGCAGCACGAGCAGCTCGCGCGTGGCGCTCGCGCGCTCGCGGGCGCAGAGCCCGAAGGGATCGGCCCATCGCGCGGTGGCAGGACCGACCGTCGCGCGCCCGCGGCGCACCGTGCGAAGGCTCTGCTCCCCCGAGCGCCGCCGCCGGTCGAGCGCGAGCGGAGCCGCACCGGGGAGCACACGCAGCGAGCCGCGGCACGCCCCCGCCAGGCCGCCGCTCACGTGCGCGGCCAGGATCACCTGCTCGCCCTCCTCGGCGCGCTCCGCGCTGAGCTCGAGCTCGACCCGGGCGCCCCGGGCGGCGGCGGACACGAGCGCCGCGGAGGCGAGCGCCACGAGCAGAAGGGTGACCCCGGGTACGTAGAGCGCCGAGACCGCGAAGGCGCCGGCGAAGAGGCACATCGCGGCGCCGAGCAGAGCGAGCTGGAGGCTGCGGCTCACAGCGCCGGCACGGACGACAGCCCGTCCTCGACGATCTCACGGCGGGCCGACTCCGGGAGCCCGGGGGAGAGCAGCAGGCGATGGCCGAGCACGGCGTGGGCGAGCGCCTGCACGTCGTCGGGAAGCACGTGCTCGCGGCCCGCCAGCGCCGCGACGCGTCGCCGCCTGCAGGAGCATCAGCGCCGCACGTGGGCTCGCGCCGAGCTCGTGCGCGGGTCGCGGCGGGTCGCGTCGGCGCAGCGCCACGACGTAGCCGCGCAGCGCCTCGCTGGCGTGGATGGCGGCCAGCGGCCTGGGCGCGACGACCTCGGCGACGGTGCTGACCGGGCCGAGCTCCAGCACGCGGTCGCCCGACGCGTGGTCGGCGAGCATCGCCGACTCGTCCGAGGAGGGGTAGCCGAGCGACAGGCGGACCATGAAGCGGTCGAGCTGCGCCTGTGGCAGCGGGTAGGTGCCGTCGAACTCGATCGGGTTCTGCGTCGCGATCACCACGAACGGCCGCGCCAGCTCGTGCGTGACGCCGTCGACGGTGACGCGGCGCTCCTGCATGCACTCCAGCAGCCCGGACTGGGTCTTGGGCGAGGCCCGGTTGATCTCGTCGACGAGCACGATGTTCGCGAACACCGGCCCCGGGCGGAACTCGAAGGGCGCGTCGCGCTGGACGTAGATCTTCGCCCCGACGACGTCAGAGGGGAGCATGTCGGCGGTGCACTGGACGCGCGCGCAGTCGGCGTCGATCGACGCGGCGAGCGCCCGCGCGAGCGCCGTCTTGCCGACGCCGGGGTAGTCCTCGATCAGCACGTGGCCGCCGGCGACGAGGGCGACGAGCGTCACGTCGAACTCCACCGAGGGCATCGTGGCCAGCAGTTCGAGGTCGTACTCGCGCTCCAGGCGCTCGCGCACGATGTCCATGTGCAGCAGGCCGAGGAAGCCACAGCGGAAGCCGAAGCCGAGCGCGTCGGAGGTCTCCGGCTCCCACGACAGCGCCGCGTCGTTGAGCACCAGCTTCTCGAGCGCGTCGCGCAGGTCGGGGTAGTCGTCGGACTCGATCGGGAACAGCCCGCAGAAGACCATCGGCTTGACCTCGCGGTAGCCGGGCAGCGGCTCGGTGGCTTCGCCGCCGGGCAGGCCCACCTTCGCCCGGCGCGTCAGGGTGTCACCCACGCGTAGCTGGGTGACGTCCTTCAAGCCCGTGATCAGGTAGCCGACCTCTCCTGCCGCGAGCTGGTCGGTGGGCATCATCTGGGGGCTGAAGAAGCCGACCTCGTCGATCTCCGCCTCCGTGCCGGCAGCCATCGCACGGATCGGCTCGCCCTTGCGGAAGACCCCGTCAACGACCCGGATATAGGCCACCACTCCGCGGTACTGGTCGAACTCGGAGTCGAAGATCAGCGCCCGTGCCGGCCCCTCCGCGTTGCCCGCCGGCGGCGGCACCCGCTCGACCAGCTCCTCGAGCACCTCCGCGACGCCCGCGCCGGTCTTGCCGCTGATCTGCAGGATCGACTCCGGCGCCTCACCGATCAGCTCGCTCACTTCGCCGGCCACCCGCTCGGGCTCGGCGCTGGGCAGGTCGATCTTGTTGATCACGGGAATGATCTCGAGACCCGCGTTCACGGCGGCCTCCGCGTTCGGCGACCGTCTGGGCCTCGACCCCCTGCACCGCATCGACCACCAGCAGCGCGCCTTCGCACGCCGCCAGCGAACGGGCACCTCGTAGTGTGAAGTCCACGTGGCCGGGCGTGTCGATCAGGTTGAGCTTGTACTTGTCACCCTCCGGTTCGTACCCCACCTGACGGCCGCGCCTTGATCGTGATCCCCGTTCGCGCTCCAGGTCCATGTCGTCCAGGATCTGGTCGTCGGAATCTCACGCTGCGTGAAGCGTCTCCGGTGGCTTCGAGGAGCCGGTCCGCCAGCGTCGACTTGCCGTGGTCGATGTGCGCGATGATCGCGAAGTTGCGGATCTACTGCTGGTCCATGGTCCGCGATACAGCGTAGATGCCCGCCCGCGGGGCCCGTGGGCGCATCGCGCCGCTCGCGGTCCGCGCGCGGACCGTGCCGCACAGAGTTGGCCCCGCGCTCCGCCGGGCAGGTGGGCGTATGTGGCCACCCTCATCCACGGCCGCTCCGCGAAGCGCTAGCGTTAGCGCTCCGGCGGATCACCCACCCGGCCAATGGACCCCTCGGGGTCCAGCCGCGGCAACGCGCCCCTTTCGGGGGGCGGCCTGTCCAGGTGGCTGGGAGTGTCAAGCCACCCAGGCAACTGACACTAAGTCCTGGGGCATAGCAGTGCAGCGGTGATCCATGCCGGCAGGCCGGGCGGGCCAAAAGCTCGTCCGGCCTTTCTTGTGCCCTTCCGCGCAGGGCCGGCTCCGGCCTGGACGCGGTCAGCCGGAGATCGGCTTGCGAAAGCTCGCGCCGACCTGGGTGATGCGCACCCAGCCGGCGTTTTCAGGAGTGGGGCCGCGCGCAGGCCCACGCGGGGCACTTCGACAGCCACCAGCGCCCGGTTGCCGACGACCGAGACCGAGCCGAACTTCGCCGCCCTCAGTCCCTTCACGGAGGCCGGGTCGCGCTTCGTCGCGTCGGAGTAGCTCTGCAGCAACTGCCCGCAGGTGAACTGCTTTCGCGGCGAAAACAGCTGGAGCGGACGCACGGCTTCCTTCCTCGCCGCCGGAGTCAGGAGGGCGCACGCCGCCGCGCGCCGATGTCGGAGTAGAAGCGTTCGACCACCGCGCGCGCCTGGGTCGCCTCGGAGGGGGCCGCCGCCGCAGGCGGCGCTCGCCAGCACGGCGACGGTGAGCAGAGCGAGTCGCCGGCGACGTCTCATCGCGTAACTATGCCCGCCCCAGCTGCGTGCGGATCAGGCGCCGGACCTGGTGGGCCTCGGGGACGTGCATGATCAGCACGGCGCGGATGTACACGAACACACCGGCGAGCCCGGCGGCGCCGACGCTCACGATCTGGGCGATCAGGGAGGTGCCGAGCAGGCTCTCGAGCAGCTTCCACACTCCCCACGAGACGCCCGCCAGCAGAGCCGAGGCAACGAGGATGCGGACCGTGATCATGACCGTCTGCCCGAGGTCCAGGCGACCGTTCAGTCCGATGCGCAGCCGGTGGAGCTGCAGCACGGTCATGACGGCGTTGGCGGCGATCGTCCCGATCACGAGCCCGGCGACGCCGAACGGCTTGTAGAGGCTGAGGCTGACGATCACGTCGACGACGATGTTCACCGCCGCCAGCCGCGTCGGGATCCACGGCCGCTGGACGGCGAAGAAGGTACGAGTCAAGAGCAGGTTGATACCGCCGAAGGGCAGGCTCAGGGCGAACCAGAACAGGGCGATCGCGACCAGGTGGGTGGCGGTGTGGTTGAACTCGTGACGCTGGAAGAGCAGGCGCACGACGGGTTCGGCGAGCACCAGCAGGAACGCCATGGCGGGGATCATCAAGAGGTTGATCTGGCGCATCCCGTTGCCGATCAGGTTGCGCATCGCGTCGGGGTCGCGGCGCGCGGCCATGCGGCTCAGGGTCGGGAACAGGACCGTGGCCACGGCCACGCTGAAGAGCCCCTGGGGCAGCATGTACACGCGGAAGGCGTTTTCGATCGCCCGCGGGGCTTCTTCGGAGACGAGGCTTCCGAAGCCCGCGTTGATGACCTGGTCGAGGTTGACGATGCCGAGCCCGACCGCGACCGGCAGCATCAGCATGAACACCTGCTTGACACGGGGGTCGTGCCAGTCGATCTGGATTCGCAGGCGGAAGTCGATGCGGCCGAGCGCCGCGAACGACATCCCCAGCTGCACGACCGTCGCCACCAGGATCCCGACCGAGAACGCGTAGATGCGGTCGTCGCCGTGGAAATGGGGCGCGAGCACGACCAGCAGGACGATGATCACCGCGTTCCACACAGCGGGCGCGATGGCGGGGATCGTGAAGTGTTCGTAGGACTGCAGGATCCCCACGAGCAGCCCGTTGAGGCCGAGCAGCAGGATGATCGGGAACAGCACCCGGGAGAGGCCGATCGTTAAATCGACGAGCTGGCTACTGAACTTGGGGCCGATGAAGATCGGCATGATCACCCCGGCGGCGAGGATGAAGACGGCGACCAGCGCCCCGAGCGCGATGAGCATGATCCAGAACAGCGTCGAGGCCAGCCTGAGCGCCTCTTTGCGGCGGCCTTTCTGCAGCAGATCCGTGAACACCGGGACGAAGGCCGCCGACAGCGCGGACTGCGCGAACAGCTGGGCCACGAAGTTGGGCACCAGGTTGGCGATCGTGAACGCGGACGCCGGCCCGTGGGTGCCGAAGTAGGCCGCGAAGAAGATTTCGCGCACCAACCCCACGACCCGTGAGATGGCGGTGGCGATCGTGAAGATCGCGGTGTTGCGACCGAGGCGCCCCGGTTCTGGCCTCTCGGGGACGGGATCCAGCTCGACATGCGGTTCGGCCGGCCCGGACAAGGCCGCTATAGTACGGCGCTGCGCGGCGCGTCCGGGCTGGTTTTTCCTGGCGCGGCGGCGGTTTTTTCATGGCGAACATCCATTCACAGAAGAAGCGGATCCTGCGCTCAGAGCGCGAGCGAGTCGAGAACCGGCGCTACACGTCGACGATCAAGACGCAGTTCCGCAAGCTGGAAATCGGTCGTCGGCGACGGCGACGCGAGCGCGATCGAGACGGCGCACGGAGAGCTCGTGAGCACGATCGACAAGGCCGTCAAGCGCGGCGCGCTCCACGCGAACACCGGCGCGCGCGGAAGTCACGAGCCGCCCGCGTGCGCACGGCTCAGCCCGCCTGACGCACGCTCGGTGGCTCGGGCGACCTCTCGCCAGGCGGTCATCGCGTCGATCGCGGCGAGCACCAACGTGTCCTCGCCCAGCGCGGCCGCATCGTTGCGTCCGCATCCTGGCGGCGCCCCGCCGCGGGAGTTCCAGCTCGAGCTCGGCGAGCGCACAGAGCGCGTCGCGCAGGCGAGCGGGGTCGGCCCGCGAGACGTCGGCGACGAAGCGCTCGGCGGCCCGCTGGGGCATGGCGCAGCGAGTCCTTGATCTGAGCCGGCGCCTCTCCGGCGGCGAGCCTCTCGGCGACCGCGACGCCGTCGCGGAGCTGCGGGTGATCGCGTAGACGAGGCCGGGCAGCGATCCCCCTGGGCGCGCAGGTCCGAGCAGCGAGGCGCCGGCGCGGTCGCCCTCCAGCAGCGCGTCGGCCAGCTCGTAGCCACGCTGCTCGGATGAGCGGGCCGCGAGCCGCAGGACGTCCTCTTCGCTGACCGCGCGCGCAGCCGCGGCGCCCGTGCCGCACCGGCCCGCGCCATCGGCCGCGCCGCCGGCGGGCGCCGGCTCCAGCGACAGGGCCAGCTTCTCGAGCTCGCGCAGCAGGCGCTGGGGACGCTCGCCGACCTGGGCCACGAGCGCTT
This sequence comes from uncultured Solirubrobacteraceae bacterium, assembly GCA_963742395.1. GTDB lineage: Bacteria > Actinomycetota > Thermoleophilia > Solirubrobacterales > Solirubrobacteraceae > Palsa-744. The sequence continues at coordinate 124,855 of CAVUME010000015.1, forward strand.
TGGAGGCGCGGCCGTCGAGCGACAGCCAGCCGCTCGCCCTGCTCGCGGGTCCAGCCGGGGAGCTCCCAGGGCTTGACGGCCGCCTCGACCGCCACCTGTCCGCCGGCCCGCTTGACGGCCTTCACGAGCGCCTCGGGCACCTTCGCGCGGGACTCCTCGCGGGCGAACAGGGCCAGCGTGGTGTCGGGGGGATCTGGGGATCGCGCCGAGCAGGTGGTCCTCGATGTCCTTCGCCCGCCAGCGCTCGACCCCGTCCACGATCACGACCCGGTGGCCGAGTGCCAGCGTCATGCTGGCGAGTGCCTGGGCGGTGCGTCGGGGGCCTCCGGCCCCTGAGCAGCTCGAGGCCGCCGCCGTCGGACTCTGACTCGGCCAGCGCGCGCAGGCGTGAGCGGCGGCGGCGATGGCCCTGGTCGTCGCCGCGGATCAGGTACAGGGGGCCGAGCCTGGCGGTCAAGGGTGCCGGCGCCCATCAGCGCACCACCAGGTTCACGAGCTTGCCGGGGAGCACGATCTCCTTGACGATCTCGTGCCGTCGACGTGGGCGCGGACGTTGGAGGCCGCACAGCACTCCTTCAGCTCCTGCTCGGGGCCGGTTCACGTAGGCGCGGAAGGCGTCGGCGCCGTACCGTTGATGTACTCGTCGGGCGTGACGACGTTCAGGCGTGACTTGCTCATCTTGGCGCCGTTGAGCGTGATCATGCCGTTGGCGCGGAAGTGCGTGATCGGCTCGGCGAAGTCGAGGTGCCCCAGATCGTATAGCGCGCGAGTGATGAAGCGCGCGTACATCAGGTGCAGCACGCTATGCTCTGCGCCGCCGACGTACATGTCGACTGGCAGCCACTTGCGCGTCAGCTCGGGGTCCCACGGTTGCGTGGCGTCGTCGCTCGACGGGTAGCGCAGGTAGTACCAGGACGAGTCGAGGAAGTTGTCGCAGACGTCCGTCTCGCGCCTGGCGGGGCCACCGCAAATGGGGCAGGTTGTCTCGACGAAGCTCGGCACGGTGGCGAGCGGCGGATGCCGGTTCCGGTGGGGCGATACTCGTCTAGCTCAGGCAGGACGACGGGAAGTTGATCTTCCGGCACGGCGTGGGCGCCGTGAGTCGTCGGGCATTCGACAGTAGATGATGGGGATCGGCGTGCCCCAGTAGCGTTGGCGGCTGACCAGCCAGTCGCGCAGGTGGTAGCGTACGTCGGGCTTGCCGGCGCCGCGCTCCTCTAGCCTGGCGACGATGGCTTGCGCCGCCGCTGTGGAGGACATGCCAGTGAAGTCGGCGGAGTGGATCAGGGTGCCGCGGTCGGTGAAGACACCATTGCGGCTGCCGGGTGCCTCGAGCTCATCGGCGGCATCGTGCGCAGTGTCGGTTGGGACGACGACGGTGCGGATGGGGAGGCCCATCGCTTCGGCGAAGGCGAAGTCGCGCGCGTCGTGCGCGGGGACGCCCATCACCGCGCCCTCGCCATACTCGGCGAGCACGTAGTCGGCGATCCAGATCGGCAGCGGCTCGCCGGTCAGCGGGTGCGCGGCGTAGCGTCCGGTGAAGACGCCGGTCATCGGGCGCTCACCCTCCTCTTCATCGGGCGCCGCGTGGTTCGCGCGACGCCTCGCACGGCCTCGCGATGGGCGGCGTCTGCGAGCGTCGCGGCCAGCGGTGCATCCGGTGAGACGGCGAGGAAGGTGACGCCGTAGAGGGTGTCTGGGCGGGTGGTGAAGACGCTGCTAGAGGGTTGCGCGGGCGCTTCGCCGGGAACCTGCGCTATCCGGAAATTGACGGCGGCGCCGGGCGAGCGGCCTATCCAGTTGCGTTGGGCGGCCTTGACGCGCTCGGACCAGTGATCCGGTCAGCGCCTCGAGCATGGCGTCGGCATAGTCTGTGATGCTGAAGTACCACTGCTCGAGCTCACGCCGCTCGACGATGGAGTCGCAGCGTTCGCAGTGGCCGTCGATGACCTGCTCGTCGGCCAGCACGGTCTGGTCCTTCGGGCACCAGTTAACCGCGCCCTTCTTGCGCTGCACCAGGCCAGCGTTGAAGAGCTTGACGAAGATCCACTGCGTCCAGCGATAGTAGGAGGGGTCGGTGGTGGCCAGCTCGCGGACCAGTCGATCGACACCCCCCACGAGCGGAACTGCTGCTGGAAGGAGGCGATCGATTCGGCCGTCGAGACACGCGGGTGCACGCCGGTGCGGATGGCGTGGTTCGGCCGGGAGCCCGAAGGCGTCATAGCCCATCGGGTGCAGCACGCGGGCCCCGCGGCGGCGGCAGTAGTGGGCGATGGCGTCGCCCAGGGCGTAGCACTTGAGGTGCCCGATGTGGGGCTCCCCGCTCGGGTAGGGGAGCATCTCCAGCACGTAGGTGTCGGGCGCCTCGGGGCCGGGCGCGCCGGTCACGCCGCCGGTGCGTGAGCGCGCGCCGCGGGCGTGGGAGGGGTCGCGGTTCGACACCTCCCAGGTGCGCTCACGAGCCCATAGCTCCTGCCAGCGGCGCTCGATCGCGTGCGGGTCGTAGCGGTGCTCCGGCATCGGCTCATCGCACCTTATCGCCCGCCATTCGGGCTTACAGGAACCGCGCCGCCGGACCAGGGGTCGCGGCGGCGCGGTGCGTGTCAGGAGACGCCCCCGAGGGGGTGCCGGAAGGCGCTCCCGGTTCTACGCTTTGGCTTTCCGTTCTTTCTTTTTCCGGGGCAGGTACTTGCGCGCGAATTCGCCCTTGGTCTGCTCGAGCGAGCTGATCATTTCAACCGAGTTCTTGCCCGATTCGGAGGGCAGCCCGATCTCGTCGTTGACGAGCGTGTTGATCAGTTCGTCGGAGCCGCCGCAGCCTTTCGCGGCCGGCACGGAGAAGGTCTTGTCGGAGAGGACGACCCTCGGGAGTTTCAGGATTTTTTCCTTGCCGCCGACTTCGATTCCCCCTGTGTTGTTCGAGTACAGGTGCAGGACGACCGGTTCGGCGTTGGAGCCGATGAAGCATTCTTCGCCCAGCAGTTCGTTCTGGAGATGGACCTTGATCGGCAGCACCACCGCGACGCCGGGGTTGTATGCCGGGGCGGCCGTCGAGCCGGGGCTCACCAGCACCGAGCTGGCCGGGGCGGCGAGTTCGGCCGTGGCGGTCACTTCGCCGCCGATGTTGAGCCCCGGGATCAGGCCGAGCAGGCCGCCGGGCACTTCCTGGGGCACTTTCGCCAGCGTGTTGCCGTCAGCCGCGGCGATCAGCGGCTGCTGGGCGAACGAGCCCGTCGCCAGGCCGCCCTGCAGGGCGATCGGCTTGGTGATCGGAACCTTCTTGGAGCCGATCACGGACTCGCCGCCGGTGGTCGTGGAGGAAGCGCACCGCAGCCGGGTTCCGCAGCCGGCAGCGGGCAATCGGCGAAGACCAGGAATTCTTCCTTCACCTGGGCCGGAATGGCCAATGCGCTGGACGCGAAAATCATCGTCAGAGCGGGCACGAAGATCGCGGCTGCGATCCACGCCGACCACCGCCGGCGGCCCGCCCCATGCTGTCGATGCGAACCACTCGTATACGTCGCCATGCGCTCGGTGCGCTTCATCGTGCGAGCTCCCTCTGAATCGGTTTTCACTGGCTAGGGAGGTTCGCGAAGCCCCGTCTCCTCTTCGATCGCCATGCGCTCCCCTGCCCCGTCAGATGAGGGCTACCCCGTTTCGCGGAGCTCTAAACGTGCTTGCTCTGAGCGGGTCAGGCGGCCGGCTCCTCGACCAGGTGGCGGCTGCGGCCGCGCAACAGCTCCACGATCTCGGGCGGAGCCTTCGCGGCGAGCCCGCGTCGAACGGCGGCTCCGGGTCGTACTCGATGCCGCAGCTGGATCGCCTGTGCCATCGTCGCCCGCGATCGTGCCCGCAAGCGCGAGCGCCATGTCGATCCCCGACAGAGACGCCGGCGGCGGTGACGATCTTGCCGTCGAAGACGACGCGCTCGTGCGTCGGCTCGCGCCGAGGTCGCGCAGCGGCTCGAGCGCGAGCCAGTGCGTGGTGGCGCGCTTGCCCTCGAGCAGCCCGGCGGCGGCGAGCAGCAGCGAGCCGGTGCACACCGACGTCGTCCAGGTGCACGTCTCGTGGGCGCCGCGCAGCCACTCCAGCATGCGGCTCGCCCGCGCGCGCCGCCGACCTCGCCGGGGCCGCCGGGCACGACGACGATGTCGGGTTCGCTCAGCTCGTCGAGCGTCGCGCTCGGCACCAGGCCGAGCAGGCCGTTGTCGGTGCACACGGGACCGCTCTCGCTGCGAGGAAGCTGGCTCGCCCCCGGGGAGGCGGCTGAGCACCTCGTAAGGGCCGATCGCGTCGAGCGCGGTGAACCGGTCGTACAGCAATATCGCGATGTCCATCTCGGTCTCCTTCGGTTGGGTGTCGGGCTCGATGGTCAGGTTGCCTGGCGGCACGTCGCCGCTGTCGGTGCCGCGCGACCGGCCGCGACGCCGCCGCGGAAGCGGCTGCGGTACTCGCGCGGGACCCACGCGAGCACGCGCAGGAAGGCGCGGCGCATCGTCTCGGCGCTGCCGAACCCGCGGCGCCGCGACCGCGGCGACCGGCTCGTGCTCTCCTCGAGCCGGCGGCGCGCGGCCTCGACGCGCACGTGCTCGACGTAGCGCGCCGGCGTCACGCCCGATCTCGGCGCGGAAGGCGCGCGCGAAGTGGCGCGGGCTCATGTGCCGCGCGGCGCGCCAGCGCCTCGACCGTGAGCTCGCCGGCGGTGCTCGGCGATCCAGGCCTGGAGCTCGCGCAGCGGCTCGCGCTCGGGCGCCTGGCGGCGAGCGTCCGCGCTGAACTGCGACTGGCCGCCGGGCCGCCGCAGGAACAGCACGAGCCGGCGCGCGACGGCGAGCGCGGGCGTCGCGATCGAGGTCCTCCTCGACGAGCGCGAGCGCGAGGTCCATGCCGGCGGTGACGCCGGCCGAGGTCCAGATGCGGCCCTCGCGGATGAAGATCGGGTCGGGGTCGACGTGCACGTCGGGTAGCGCGCGGGCGAGCCGCCCGCACCACGACCAGTGGGTGGTCACGCGCCGGCCGTCGAGCAGGCCCGCACGCGCGAGCAGGAAGGCGCCCGTGCACACCGACGCTGTGCGCCGCGCCTGCGGGCCGGCGCGCGCGATCCACTGCACCGTGTCGGGCTCTCGGCAGCGCGCGGCCTGCCGGACCGCCGCCGCCGGCGACGACCAGCGTGTCGAGCGGCCCGGGCGACCTAGGCGAGCGCTCGCGGCGACGAGGCGAGGCCGCTCGTGGTTGACGGGCGCCCGGTGCGGCTCACGAGCGAGCACCTCGTAGCCGGGATCGCCGGCCGCGCTCGCGGCGCAACAGACGGCGGGTGGCGCACGTCGAATACCTCGAGCGGGCCCCACCACGTCGAGGCCTGGACGTCGGGAAAGACGAGGATCGCGACGCGGCGCGGCAGCCGCGGGACGCTCTTGCGCTCGCTGTTTGGCATGGCAGCGATCATGCCCCATCCAGGTTTGTCCGCAAGGCCGGATTTCCCACTTTTCCTGCCACACGGCGCACACGCCCGCGGGTGCGCCGCGCGGGCTACCGGGCCTCCGTCGTACGGCCTCCGAACGCTCCCTCGCGGGACCCGCCAAACGTCCATCCCGCAGCCTCCGAACACTCGTCGGGGGGCGGCGGACGGTCCCCCGCACAGGCGACTAGCATCTACCCGCATGGATGACCCAGACTTCTCCGACGGCGACTACGAGTACGGCGGAGATCCCGACTCGCTGAGCTCGGCCCCGGGCCGGGTTGCGAGCATCGTGTCGGCCGCCGAAGCCGCGGCCGCCGACCTGCGTGAGCAGGCCGAGACGAGGGCCAACGCGCGCATAGCCGAAGCGGACCGCGCCGCGGACAACCGCGTGGAGGCCGCCGACGAGGAGGCCGAGGAGCTGCTGGCGACCGCCCGCGCCCAGGCCGAGGCTATGACGGCGGAGGCGTCGGACACGGTCGCCCGCATGACCGGCGAGCTGGAACAGGCCCGCGACGAGGCCGTGAAGGCTCTGGCCGACGCCCGCGAGCAGGCCGAGAGGATCCCTTTGGTGTGGCGGTGCTTCGCTGTCTGGGAGGCTGTCAGCATGGTCCCATCACCGCCAGCAGGGGCCTCCACCTTGCCTGGCCAGACTGTCACGGTGTTTGTTGGCCATGACAGGTGGCTGTGGTGTGTGTGGTGGAGGTCCTGGCGTGGCGAAGCCCGACAGCGCTTCCAGCATGAGGAGGTCGTGGAAGATCGACGTACAGACGCAGCCACGCCCAGTCGGTTGCTGCCGGCGCGCCGGTACGCGAGCGGCGAGCACGCAGCACCTTGGTGGATCGTTGCAGGCCGGCGGCGAGAGTCTCGATCGCGGCCCTTGCGCGCCCAGCCCTCGGCCAGCACCACCTGCACGGTCGCTTCCTTGGGGTCGAGTCGTTGTAGAAGGACCCCGAGGCCGACGTCGGCCGCTTTCAGTCGTCTCGTCGGTGCGCGTGCTTCTCGACGCCCTTGCTGGCGGAACAGGCGCTGACCGGCCTCCGTCGGGCTGCGCCGGTCGCCTCGCGGCGCCGGGCGCGGCGGTCCTCGGTGGGCGCGCCATCGGACCTGCTCAACCGCGCCCCTGGGCGCCCGGCCCGGTTTGATTAGGGAACGGTTTCATGGTTCGACGCGGTTCCTCGGGTACGACGGGTTCAGTACGCCGGGTTGGCCCGACTCGACGTCGCGATCGTCGGCTATCGGCCCGGTCGGCCAGGCGCTCGCCGCGATCCAGCTCGGGAGGCCTCGGCTGGCAGGCGTCGTGATCGAGCGCTTCGAGCCTCGATCGCGCCCGCGGCGGTCCATCTCGACGACGAGGTACGCGCGTCCTCCAGCGTCTCGGATCTCGGCCGAGCAGCTCGCAGGCGATTCATCTTCGGTCCGCGACTACGTTCGGTGGTTCGGCGCCGACGGCGGCCGATCCCTACTCGACCACCGCCCGGCCCGCCCCCTCGGGTGGCCCACCGACGACGCTCTCCGCCCGACCTCGAAGACGCTACTCGACCGCCCGGGCGCGGTACCGTCGGATCGAGCCCACCAGGGCCGCGATCGAGCGCGGCGCTCGACACAGCTCGCGCGAGCGCTGCAGAAGCGCCACGGCGAGGGCGAACCGGCGCGAGAGAAAACACCGGCGAGGCGCGCACCGTCCGGGCGGCTGCGTGATTCGCTCCGACGGCGCCAACACGCTGGTCCGCGGATGCCATCGGACGCGCCGCTCGGGACCTCGGCTTCGCCAGCAGTGGCTCGTCGCCGACACCATCACGCGCCGCGCAGACGCCTCCAGCGTCGACCTGCCAGCGGTCCGACCCCGGCGGCCGCGACGCTCATCTAGGCGGCCCCGGGCCACCGGCGCTGGGAGTCGATAATGCTTCCCGGTGAGAGGGCCGAGCCGTTCGGAGCGCCGGGTCGGCGTAGAAGCTGCGGGCGCCGCTCCGGCGTCGGGCACGCCGAGGTCGCGCTACCCGCCACACCGTCTACGAGTTTCCCGCCCGATCGTCCCCGACCAGGCGCCGGGGCCCATGCTGCTGGCCGGCGACGCCGCCCACCTGACGCCCCGTTCATGGGCCAGGGTCTGTGCCGGGCGTGCGCGATGCCGCAACGTCGCCTGGAAGCTCGACCTCGTGCTCGGACTCGCGACGGTCACGCTCGACGCCTCTACCGGCGGCGCGCGCAGCTGCAGCACGGGATCGGCGCTGTCGGTCGAGCTGGGGAAGGTGATCTGCTCAGCGACGAGGCGGCCGGGGCGCGCGCGACGGCTGCTGCGCGCCGCGGCGGGCCGCCGCCGGTCGAGTGCCGCTCCGCACCGCGATCCGTGGTCCACGAGGGCGCTGCGCGCCGCTGCCCGACGGCGCGGCCGCTGTCCCCAGGGACGACCGCGACGGCGGCGGACTGCTGGAAGATGTCACCGGTGCGGCTTCGTCCCTCGACGCCCCGAGCCGACCCCCGGCGCTGGTCGGCGAGCAGGTCCTCGCGCCTCGAGCTCGAGCCCCGGTCGTCTCGCTCGACGAGGCGCGGCGGACGGCCAGCGGGGTCTCACGCGTGGCTCGGGGCCAACGCGCTGACGCGGTCTGCTCGTGCGCCCGACTTCTACGTCTTCGGCAGCGCCGCGGCACCGGCGGACATCGCCCGCGCTCGTCGACGACCTGCGCGAGCGCGCTGACCGACCCCGACCACCCGCTGACCGCAGAGGAGCATCGACCCATGCCCGACACGACGCCGTCATCCACCCCAAGTTCCACCACTTCAACCTCAAGACGACGCGCCTGCAGGAGATGATCGACTGGTACTCGACGCTCGTCGGCGCCGAGGTGCTCTTCCAGGACGCCGTCGGCGCCTGGCTCTCCAACGACGAGGCCAACCACCGCATCGCGCTGCTCGCCTTCCCGGGCTTCGTGGACGACCCCGAGAAGGAGACGCGCACGGGCCTGCACCACAGCGCCTTCGAGTACGACGAGCTTCGAGGACCTGAACGCGAGCTACCTGCGTCTGCGCGAGCGCGGGCATCGAGCCGGACCTCTGCCTCGACCACGGCATGACGTTCTCCTACTACTACAAGGACCCCGACGGCAACCACGTCGAGCTGCAGGTGGACAACTTCGGCGACTGGGCGAGCCTCGCAGCGAGTGGATGCGCACGAGCCCCGAGTTCCACGCCAACCCGATCGGCGTCTTCGTGGACCCGCGCAGGTCGCCGAGGCGGCCGCCGCGGGCGACGTCGTTCGACGAGATCCACCGCCGCGCGATGGCCGGCGAGTTCGCGCCGCCGGCGCCGCCCGTCGAGATCCCGACGGAGGGCTGAGCGATGCGCCTGGTCACCTACGACGACGGCGCCGGGCCCGCGGCCGGGCGTGCTGCTCGGCGAGGAGATCGTGCCGCGTCGCGGCGCTCGACGCGCCCGCGACGCGGCGTGCGCGGGCTGCTCGAGGCGCTCGACGCGGCCGGCCTGCCGACGCTCGGCGAGCGGGCCGCGGCGCCGGCGCCGAGCGCGTCGCGCTCTCCGGGCGTGCGCCTGCTCGCGGCCCCGTCCCCGACCCGCGAGAAGATCATCTGCATGGGCCTCAACTACCGCGACCACGCGGAGGAGTCCGGCCAGGAGATCCCCGAGCACCCGATGCTGGTTCGCGAAGTTCGCCAACTCGCTGATCGGCGACGGCGCGGCGATCGTGCTGCCCGGCCGCCCACGCCGACTTCGTCGACTACGAGGCCGAGCTCGCCGTCGTGATCGGGCGCGCGGGCGCACGCCGTCAGCGAGGCCGACGCGCTGTCGTACGTCGCCGGCGCGATGCCGCTTCAACGACGTCAGCGCCCGCGACCTGCAGCTCCAGAACCCGCTGTGGACGAGCGGCAAGGCGATCGACACGTTCGCCCCGTGCGGCCCGGCGCTCGTGACGCTCGACGAGGTCGGCGACCTCGGCGACCTCGGCGCTGCGCACGCGCATCAACGGCGAGGTCGTCCAGGAGGGCACCACGCGCGACATGATCTTCGGCGTCGCCGAGACGATCGCCTGGCTGTCGCGCACGATGACGCTCGTGCCCGGGGACATCATCGCCACCGGCACGCCGGCGGGCGTCGGCGGCGCTCAAGGGCCTCTTCCTGCGCGACGGCGACACGGTCGAGGTCGAGGTCGAGGGCCTCGGCGCCGTCAGCAACCCGGTGCGCGCCGAATGAGAGCACGCACCCGGCGCAGACCTTGCCCGTGCGGCGGCCTGGCCGTGCGTCGACCTCAGCCGTAAGGCCAACCTGGGCCGTTCAGATCGACCTGAGCCGCGCTGGAGGTCAACCTGGGCGGCGCCGCCGAGGCTAGACGGCGCCGCCACCTCGGCGGCGGTGCCGCTCTTCGGCCGCGTTTGGCGAGGACGCCGTTGGCGCGCACCAGGACCGTCCTGTTGGCGGGCGCGCGAGAGCCGTCTCGGTGTGGGGGCGTCGGCGCGGTCGGGAAGCCAGCCGGTGTCCTGGGGCGCCTCGGGCCCGGTCAGACTTGGCTCGAGCGTGCCCGAGCAGGCCCGCGCGCACCGCCACCGGGTATCGCGCCCTCCAGCGCGATCCGTTCACGTCGGCTCCCCGACGGTCACCGCCACCATCGGGTCGCCTTCCGTCCCGCGAGGGCAGCGGTAGTCGACCGAGATGATCTCGTCCTCGGCGTCGACCGGCCCTCGGTGGCGAGGCCTATGCCTGCTTCGTGGCGAGCGCTGCGCAGGGCATCTCCGCCCGCCGCTCCTGCGCCTCGGCGAGCAGCTCCACCTCGGCCGGCGGCTCGATCTCGAGCACTGGGCCGGCGGGCGAGCGGCCGCCGGCACGGCTCCGGCGCGGCCACACCCGCGCCACCAGCGTCGGTGTCGAGCCCGTCGATGAAGGCATCGCTCGCGCTCGCGTCCGGCGGCCGCGAGCGGCCGGTGTCCGTGGCGGCGAGCCTTCGGCGCTCACCAGCGCCGCGCCCTCGAGCTTCGGCCACGCGCCACGATCCGATGCGGCGTCTGGGGCGGCAGCTGGCTCGCCAGGCGGCTCCGTCTCGCGGAGGCGGACACGTTGCCGGCACCACCACGCCGGGTGCCCGTCCGACGGCGGGTGGCATCGTTGACGGCCGAGCCCACCCCCACCTTGGCACGCGGCACGGCCCTCATGGTGGCCTGGTCGCGGCGCACACTGGTGAGACCCATGCCGACGCCGTCGACGACCATCTCCAGGGCGATCGTCGGATCACTGGTCGAGGCGGAGGCGGATGCGGACCAGAGGTAGAGACACTTCACCGGCACGAGACCGCGGCGACCACGAGCTGGGGTGACGAGCGCCACGCGCGGCACGCGTGCCCGCACCGAGGCGACGCCGACCGGCGCCCACCAGCAGCAGGTCCCCCGCCGGCGCGTCGTCGCCCTTGATGAACTGGAGGTTGCGGTCATCAGGAGGACGGAGCCGAGAGGGTGACGACGCGGACCATGACACGGCGCAGCCGGCCGTGAAGCGGGGGTTGCGGACAGCTCCAGGTCGAGCATCGGCTCGAGGCCGCGCGCTCCCAGGCGACGACGCGAGCCGCCAGGGCGACCGCGCCGGCGATCCCAGCGAGCGTCGACAGGCTGCCCAGCCGTTGCCGGGCGCCTCGATGACGGTGAGCACCAGCAGCGCCATCGCGGCTCGCGCGACAGCACCAGGCCGGGCGGTCGGCGCGGGCGCGCTCGGGTCGCGGGAGGTTGGGCACGAAGCGGGCCACCAGCGCGCCGCCGACGAGCGCCACCGGGGCCATCGCGAAGAAGATGCTCGACCACGAGAAGCGGCCCAGCAGCCAGCCGCCGAAGATCGGTCCGAGCGCGATCGCGACGCCCGCCGTCGCCCCCCACAGGCCGATCGCGCGGCCGCGCTCGGCGCTCGGTGAAGACGTTGCGATCAACGACAGCGTGCGGGGAACACCAGTGCGGCGCCGAGCCCATCGCGCAGCGCGCGGCGATCAGCTCACCCGGGCTCGAGGCGAAGCCGCCCACCGGCTCGCCGGCCGACAGCGCCCGACCGGCAGCAGGGTGCCCTTCCGCCGACGCGGTCGCACCGGCTCCTGCGGCGGCAGACGGCGACACGAGGTTGTCGGCGTCGACGGTCCACTCCCGGCTCCACTCTTCGACACGTGCAGTCGCGCACCTCGTGGGCAGGGCGACGTCGCCGGTCGTGGTGTCGAGGCCGATCGCGAGGCGCGGCCGGAGCAGGCTCCGAGAGATCGAGGGCGGCTTCGCAGGACGGGCTTTACTACGACCCGTTTCGACAGGAAAGTCAGTGACTCGACAGAATTAGTCCAGCCGGGACCACTGTCTCCATGCGAACGTATCGGCCAGTACTGCTCGATCGCGAACGCGCTCGACGTCGTCGGCGACCGCTGGACGCTGCTGATCGTGCGCGGGTCTGGTCCGTGGGTCCGCCCGCTCACCGACATCCGCGAGGGGCTTCCGGGGATCGCCACCGACCTGCTGGGCCGATCGCCTGCGTGAGCTCGAGCACGAGGGCCTGGTGACCCGCCGCGCGCCCTTCCGCCGGTCGCCGCGACGGTCTCGAGCCTGACCGAGCGGGGCCACGAACTGGAGGCCGGTGCTGAACGCCCCTTCGGCGGGCGGACATCCCCTCATGGTCGACAGGCCCTGCGAGGGCGATCAGTCCGCGCCCGCTGGCTGGCGTGGCCCCCCGCCATGTCCTGACCGACGGCGGCCCGACGCGCCGCCGGCGACGGTCGAGCTGAAGTGCCGGAGGCGGGCCGGTGATGCTCGAGTCACCGGCGGCACGGTACGCGCGCGGCGGGGGCCAGAGCCCGACGCGTCGCTCAGCGGCACCCCGGCACGTGCTGCTCGGGATGCTCACCGGGCGGTACGACCTCGACGCCCCGCGCGCTCGGAGCGCCTCGAACTGCACGGCGACAAGAAGGTACGTCGGCGCATGCAGCCGCTCGCCGCCTGGCCTGCATCACCCGCGGCGCGCGGGTACGCCATCGTCGGAACATGACACTGATCCGGTGGAGGTTCTGCTCGCGCCGGTTTCGTGGTGGGCGCCTCCGTGGCGGCCCGCCGCTTCGGCCCGCGTGTCGGGGGCGTGGTCGCCGGGCTGCTGCCGTGGTGGCCAGGCCGATCCTGCTCGCCTACGCCCTCGCCCACGGCCGCGGCTTCGCGGCCAACGCCGCCGCCGGCACGCTGCTGGGGCTGATATCGCTGATCGCGTTCGTGGTCGTGTGCGCGCCTGGCCCGCCGCCCTTCTTGTTGGGCGCCAGGCGCGCTGCTCGCCGGCTGGCTCACGTTCATCGCCCTGACCGCGATCTTCGGCGTGCACATCGCCGTCGCGGTCACCCTGCGCTTCGCCCTGGCGGCGCTGACGGCGGGACTGGTGTTCCTGCCGCAGCCGACCCTCGCGGCCCTGCCGCTCCACACCCCATGGATCTGCCCCTTCGGGCCGCGTGCCAGGCGGCGCTGGTGCTGAGCCTGACGGCGGTCGCCGGGTGGCTCGGCCCACAGCTGAGCGGGCTGCTGGCGCCGTTTCCGATCGTGGCCACCGTGCTCGCGGTCTTCTCCACGTGCAGCCGGGGCACCGGCGAGATGGTGCGCATGATGCGGGGCATGATCAGCGGCTTCGCCGCCTTCGCGCTGTTCTTTTTCACCCTGGCGGTGACGCTGCGGCGCATGCCCGCCGGCGCGGCGTTGCCGCGCTCGCGACCGGCCTCGCCCTGGCGGTCCAGGGGATCGCCCTGCTGGTGACCTCTCGCCGCGCCCAGGCCGAGCCGCTACCTGCTCGGCGGGCGAGCGGCCCACTAGCCGCGGGCGGCGACCTGGCCCACTAGCCGCCGGCGGGTTCCGGCGCGGAGCTTCGGCGTCGCGCTCCGCGGCGTCCCGGCAAGGCCGAGGGCACGGACGCTGGTCGCCCCCGGCGCGCTGGGGGCCCAGCCGTCCGGATTTGTGCCGCTGCTGGTGGAGGGACATGTTCGGCTCGCCGGCTGAGTTCAGCCCGCTCGCTGAGATGGTGCACGTCCCCCCTCGCGGCACGCCGCGCTGTAGGCCTGCGTGAGGCAGTTACGGAGCGCCAGCTGCGCCCGGGTCGTTCGGGGTGCAGGTCTTCCTGGAGCTCGTCGGTCCGAACAGCGCGGTCAGCGTGCGCACCTGGCTGAACCACTCGCTCTTGTTCGGAGCTTCGCTCGCTTTCCAGTTCGACAGCCCCTCTTCCTCGAGCAGGCCGACGCCTTCGCACAGCCGCCGGCCGTTGAACGCGCCCGACAGTTCCATCGTCTTGACGTTCGAGAGGCCGGTTGCCGCGGCCGCCGAGACCACGGTGCTGTCGATCGTCGGCAGCATCGTCGAGTTGGCGTAGTTGGCGTCCCTGTTCCAGAACCCGCAGCCGCCCGTCGACTGACGGGTGTAGCCGCTCTGGGAGTAGCGGAAGCCGCTGCTGCTGGGCATCGGCGAGGGGTAGTTCACCGCGATCGAGTACTGGGCGCTGAGGACGCCGGCGTTGGTCATCGCGTGCGCGACGTTGTTGATCGCGCCCGTGATAGCCGCCTTCACCGTCGCCACGTTGGACGAGGTGAAGTTTTTCGTGACGTAGCTTTCTCGCTGCAGTAGTCCGGCCACCATTCGGGCGAGATCAGGAAGTCTTCGATGCAGTCCTGGACGATGCCGGCGAAGTTGAAGTTGTTGCCGCCGATCGAGATCGCCACGAGCTTGACGTTGTGGGTGGCGGCGAAGTGCTGGAGCATCAACGCCTGCCTTTTATCAGTGGCCGCCGGAGTTGTAGAAGTCGAGCCCCGGCTTGAACAGGCCTTCGGTGGCGAACTCGTAGTTGCTTGGCGCCCAGAGCAGGCGAGGTTGACGCCGCTGACGCCGCCGCCGACGTAAACCTCGGCCGACTTCGAGCGGTGGCAGCCAGAGATCGTTTCGCCGGTCCCGGCGGCGTTGCCGTTGTAGGCGCTCGAACCAAGCGCGTCGACCTTGGAGGAGCTTTCGTTGGTGTTCCGGCCCATCTGCCGGCCTCGCCGCTGATGTAGGTCGCCGAGGCTGGCCGCCACGGCGATGGGGGCCGGGCCCATCGGCGTGTGCCGGCGGGCTGAGGGCAGCGGCCAGTAGGGCGATGGCGGCCGTCAGGACGGCGGCGAAAGTGAGCAGGCGCGCGGGTCGAGTCCGCGCAAACGGTAGTGCATCGGTCTCCCCTCCATGTCGGTTTTATGTTGGAACGCGGCGGCTTCGGCAAACCCCCGCAAGCTCGCGCGGAAGGCGTGTTCGCCTGGCCCCCGCGGCAACCCTCCAATCGCTTGACTGGACGGCGGTCAATACACGGCTGCGTGGCGCGCACGCAGAGCCGGCGTCAAAGTCGCTCCGAGCGGCAGAAGTGAGCAGCCTCAGGGCGCCGGCGTCGGCCGCCCCAGAGCGCCGGCGCCGGCCGCTGGGCGGTGTTCTCGACGCGCCGTGCGAGCCGCGATACTGGGCCGGCGATGTCGCAGGAGAACGTTGAGATCGTCAAGCGGCTCTATGACGCCTGGCGAAGGCATGGCTTCGGCGTGGTGCCCGAGTTTGATGGACCCGGACATCGAGTACGTCAACCCCGCGTATGCAGTCGAGCCGGGGACGCGCCGAGGCTACGAGGGGTTCATGATCGCCGCCGATGCCATTGGCACGATCTACCCGGACCGCCGGTTCGTACCGCTCGAGTTTCACGACGCGGGAAACCGGGTGGCGGTGAGGGTGAGGGTAATCGCGCGAGGCACCGGAACGCTGAGCATCAGCGTAAATCCCGACAAGTGGCTTGCGTTGAGATTCATGACGGCAAGGTCGTTCGCTTCGCGTGGTTCAACGAGCCCCTCGAGGCCCTCAGAGCCGTGGGGCTGGCCAGAAGTAGCCGGGCTCCATGTGCGCCACCAGCTCGTGGCCGCGGTTGTCGCTGAGCGAGCCGCTGACAAACCGCCGGTCCCGGCGACGCCCAGCAGCGTTCGACCCGGCAACTCGGGGCCGCTTGACCTCCGGGACCTCGCCCCAGAGCTGCTCGAGGCGGTAGAACTCGCGCGTCTCGGGCGTGAAGATGTGCACGACGACGTCGAGGTAGTCCATCAGGATCCAGCCGGCGCGCCGCGCCCTCGACGCGGCGGGGGAGCAGGCCGTGCTCGTGCTTGAGCCCTTCGAGGATGCCGTCGTGGATCGCCTTGGTCTGCCTGGCGGCTGTTGCCCGAGCAGACGAGGAAGTAGTCGGTGTAGCCGAGCACGCCGCGCAGGTCGAGCTCGACGACGTCGACCGCCTTCTTGTCGGCCGCGTAGCGCGCGATCTCGGCGATGAGCTCCTCGGGCGTCCATCGGCGGGCTCCGCTGCGTCCTGGCGGTAGAGCTCGTGCTCGGCGATGTAGCGGGCGACGCTCGGCCCGACGAGCGTCGCGATCCGCTCTCGCCGCGACCGCGCGCTCGCGCACCATCGAGGAGGAGACGTCAACGGCGCCATCTCGAGGAACCGCACCTCGGCGGCACCGGTCCCACCGCGCGGCCCCGACCGCGTCGAGCGACTCGGCCACTCGGCGCCAGCAGCCCGCTCGCGCGCGGCCCTCACGCGCCAGCCGCGCCAGGCTGCGAGCACGAGCAGCTCTCGGCTCGCGCCAGCCGGGCAGCGTGGCCGGCCACGTCGGCACCCACGATGAACGTCAGCTCGTCGCCCGGGATGCGTGCGCATGGATGTCGCGCAGGGTATCGACCGTGTAGGAGGCCCCGCCGCGCTCGACCTCGAGGCGCACACGCCCGACGGCCGTCCTCGCCGGCTGGCAGCAGGCGGCACATCTCCAGGCGCTGCGCGGGCCCGGGTCTGCTCGCCGTCGCTTGTGCGGCGCGCTGTGCGCGGCATCAGCAGCACGCGCTCCAGCGTCCAGCTCGCGCAGCGCGTCGCGCGCGCAGCGCGAGGTGCCCGAGGTGCGGCGGGTTGAACGTGCCGCCGAGGATGCCGACGCGCGCCGGCGGAGGTCGCTCGGCGCCGCGCGGACGTGCCCGTCGCCCTCGACGAGGTACTTGAACGTGCACAGCTCGCGCAGGCCGATCGGCCCGCGCGCGTGCAGCTTCTGCGTCGAGTTGCCGATCTCCGCGCCCATCCCGAACTCGCCGCCGTCGGTGAAGCGCGTCGAGGCGTTGACGTAGACGCAGGCGGCGTCGACCCCGAGCTGGAAGGCGCGCGCGGCGCCCGTGTCGCGGTGACGATCGCCTCGGAGTGGCCGCTGCCGTAGCGCGCGATGTGCTCGATCGCCTCCTCGAGCGGAGTCGACGACGCCGACCGCGAGCATCGAGCGCGAGGTACTCGGTCGCCCAGTCCTCCTCGCTCGGCGGCTCGACGCATCGCGCCCGCGAGCTGCTGCGGAGCCGCGCGCGGTCGCCTCGCGCGTGCGATCGTCGCGCGCGGCGTCGCACGCGCAGCCGCGCGCCAGGTCGAGCACAGCGGCAGCGAACTCGGCGGCGACGCTCGTGCACGAGCAGCGTCTCGGCCGCGTTGCAGACGCCGGGGCGCTGCGATCTTCGCGTTGAGCACGATCGCCTCGCGCCTGCTCGAGGTCGGCGCGGGCGTCGACGTAGACGTGGCAGTTGCCCGAGGCCGCGTAGATCACGGGCACGGTCGCGACGGCCTGCAGCGCCTCCTTCAGGCCCTCGCCGCCGCGCGGGATGATCAGGTCGACGGTGTCGCTCTGCGTGGCGAGCTCGGCGAGCTCCTCGCGCCCGCCGCCGGCGACGAGGCTCGACGCAGCCCTCCGGCAGGCCGGCGCCGACGACGGCGTCGGCGGCGATCCGCGCGAGCGCCGCGTTGGAGTGGGCGGCCGAGTCGAGCCGCGCAGCACGATCGCGTTGCCCGACTTCAGGCACAGCGCGGCGGCGTCGATCGTGACGTTCGGGCGCGCCTCGTAGACGACCGCGACGACGCCCGAGCGGCACCCGCACCTTGCGCACGTCGAGCCCGTTGGGCAGGCGCCTGCCCGTCGATCACCTCGCCGACGGGGTCGGCCAGCGCCGCGATCTGCGCGCACCGCGCTGCGGCGATCCCCGCGATCCGCGCCTCGTCGAGCGCAGCCGGTCGAGCAGCGCGTCGCCGAGCCCGCCTCGCGGCCGGCCTGCATGTCGCGCTCGTTGGCCTCGAGGATCTCGCGGCGTGCGCGTCGCGAGCGCCCGCCGCGATCGCTCGCAGCGCGGCGTCCTTCACGCGCGCTGTCGGCACTGCGCGAGCCGCGCGCGGCGCGCCGCGCTTGGCGGCGTCGCAGCACGGCATCTGCCGACGGGCCGATGGCGACGGTTGCGCATCGGCCATCGACTAAGGGTAGACGCCGGCCCGCTCAGTCGAGCACGAGGTAGTCGCGGTGGACGGCCTCGTCGGTCGCCCGCGGCAGGATCTCGCGGACGGCCTCGGACTTCAGCCCCATCACCTGCCGCAGCTCGCCGGCGGAGTAGTTGCAGATCCCCTTGCCGAGCGTCCGCCGCGCGCCGAGCCCGTCGCCGTCGCCACGATCTCGACCGCGTCGCCGGCGTCGAAGTCGCCGCGCACCTCGACGACGCCCGACCGGCAGCAGGCTCGCGCTGCCCTCGCGCACCGCGCGCGCGGCGCCGCGTCGACCACGACAGCGTGCCGCGCGAGGGCTTGGCGTACTTCAGCCACAGCTTGAAGCGAGCTGTAGCGCGGCGTCGCGCGGCGGCGAAGCGCGTGCCCTCGCCGGCTCGCCCGCGAGCACCGCCGCGAGCGCCTCGGCGCGCAGGCCGTTGCAGATCACGGTCGCGATGCCGGCGGCCGTCGCCATCTCGGCCGCGACGACCTTCGAGCGCATCCCGCCCGAGCCGAGCGGCGAGGTGCGTGTGGCCGATCTCGAGCTCCGTCGAGCGCGGCGAAGTCGCTCGACCTCGCTGCACGATGCGCGCGTCCGGGTGCGGCGCGCGGGTCGGCCGTGAACAGGCCGTCGATGTCGGTCAGCAGGACGAGCTGGTCGGCCGCGACGAGCACCGCCACCTGCGCGGCGAGGAAGTCGTTGTCGCCGAAGGAGATCTCGTCGGTGGCGGTCGTGTCGTTCTCGTTGATCACCGGCACCACGCGCCAGTCGAGCAGCGTGCGTGAGCGTCTGGCGCGCGTTGAGGTAGTGCGTGCGCGCGCTCATGTCGAAGAACGTCAGCAGCACCTGCGCGCTCGTCACGCCGCGCTCGCGCAGCAGCTCGTCGTAGACGCGGTAGAGCTTGCCCTGCCCGACCGCGCTCGCCGCCTGCAGGTCGCCCGACCGCGTCGGACGCTGCGGCAGGCTCCATCACCCGCATGCCGCGCGCGATCGCGCCGCTGGTGACGACGACGACCTCCTCGCCGTGCCGGTGCGCCGCGGCGAGCTGGTCGCACAGCGACGCCAGCACGTCCATGCGCAGCGCGCCGTCGCCGTCGGCGACGACGCTCGAGCCGAGCTTGACGACGATCCGCCTCATGCAGCGTGGATCTTCTTGCCGGCGGCGCGGGGCACCGCGCTCGCGGGTCGAGCTCGAACGTCACGCCCGCGATCTCGATCTCGTCGCCGGGCTCGAAGCCCTCCGTCCTCGAGCGCCCGAGCACGCCGATCCGGCGCAGCCGCCCTCGAGGTAGGCCATCGCGTCCTCGTTGTCGAGGTCGTGGCGTGCGAGCAGCCGCTCGATCCCGCGGCCGCGCACCGCGAAGGCGCCCTCGAGCCGCTCGACCGCGAAGCCCGTCGCGCGCGGCCGGCCGGAACACCATGTGCTCGGCGAGCTCCGCTCCTCGGCGCCGGCCGGCGCGCCTCGCCCGGCGCCGTCGGTCGCCGGCGGCTCGGCTCGGCGCGGCACACGGCGCAGCAGCCGCGCGGCGAGCTCGCTCGAGGCCCGCCCGGTGGCGCTCGAGGTGACGAGCACCGGCACCTCGGGGCCGAGCCGCTCGCTGCCACTCCGCGGCCAGCTCGCGCGCCGCTGCCTCGGCGACGAGGTCGACCTTCGACAGCGCGAGCACGCGCGGCAGCGCCGCCAGGCGCTGGTCGTGCGCCGCCAGCTCGCGCTCGATCGTCGCGTGGTTCGCGAGCGCGTCCGCCTCCTCGCCCCGGAGAGCTCGGGCGCGATGTCGAGCACGTGGACGAGCAGGCGCGTGCGCTCGACGTGGGCGAGGAAGTCGTGGCCGAGCCCGGCGCCCTCGCTCGCGCCCTCGATCAGCCCGGGGATGTCGGCGAGCACGAGCTGGCGCTCCTCGCCTTCGAGCACGCCGAGCACCGGCGAGAGCGTCGTGAACGGGTAGTCGGCGACCTTCGGCGCCGCCCGCGTCAGACGCGGCGAGCAGCGAGGACTTGCCGGCGTTCGGCAGCCCGACGAGCCCGACGTCGGCGAGCAGCTTCAGCTGCAGCTCGAGCCAGCCCTCCTCGCCCGGCGAGGCCGCGCTCGGCGAAGCGCGGCGCCTGCCTGGTGGGCGTCGCGAAGCGCTTGTTGCCGCGCGCCGCCGCGGCCGCCGCGCGCCAGCACCGCGCGCTGGCCGTCGACGAGCAGCTCCCAGCTGCGGCCCGGCGAGCCGCCCTCCGTCGCTCGGCTCGGCCTCGATCGCGTGCCCGGCGGCACCGCCAGCTCGAGCGTCTCGCCCGTCGGCGCCGTGGCGCAGCGCCCCTTCGCCGTGACCGCCGCGGCCGGCGCGGAAGCGGCCCGGCGCCGGAAGGCTCTGCAGGTCGCGCAGCGACTCGTCGCAGACAGCACGACCACGTCGCCGCCGCGGCCGCCGTCGCCGCCGTCGGGACCGCCGCGCGGCACGTGCGCTTCGCGGCGGAAGCTGACGGAGCCGTCGCCGCCCGCCCCGGCCTGACGTGGATCCTCGCCCGGTCGTGGAGCATCGTGCGCGCATCGTGACAGGCCCGCGCACGGCGTCCGGGCAGCGGATCTGCTAGATGCCTCTCCAGCCGAGCAGCGACCCCGCGACCACAGGAGCCGAGCGCGATGAGCGAGCCCGAGCAACCTCGAACCGCGGCGCGCTTCCTGATCACGGGCGCCTCGTCCGGGATCGGCGCCGCGACCGCCCGCGGCGCGGCGCGGCGGGCTGGCGCGTCGTGCTCGCCGCGCGCTCGGCCGAGCGCCTGCAGGCGCTCGCCGAGGAGCTCGGCGGCACCGAGCGCGCGCTCGCGGTGCGCTGCGACGTGACCGAGTGGGAGCGAGCAGCAGGCGATGGTGCCGCCGCGCTCGAGGCCTTCGGGCGCCTCGACGCGGCGTTCGCCAACGCCGGCTTCGGCGGCCCGCGCGGCTTCTCTCGAGGACACCCCCGAGCACTGGCGCGAGATGGTCCTCACGAACGTGCTCGGCGCCGCGCTCACGATCCGCGCGACGATGGCGCAGCTGATCGCGAACCGCGGCCACCTGCTGCTGACCTCGAGCGTCGCCGGCCGGCGGGTGCTGCCGGGGTCGCTGTACTCGTGCACCAAGCACGCCGTCACGGCGATGGGCGAGGCCGCCCGCCAGGACCTCCACGGCACGGGCGTGCGCGTCACGCTGATCGAGCCCGGGATGGTCGACACGCCCTTCTTCGACGAGCGCCCCCAGCGACGCGCTGCAGGACGACGACATCGCCCGCGCGGTGATCTACGCGGTCTCCCAGCCCGCGCACGTGAACGTCAACGAGATCCTGATCCGCCCCACCGCCCAGGCCGGGTAGCAGGCGAGGCACCGCGCGGCTGCCGGCGCGCCGGGCAGCGAGCGCGGCGGGCGCGGGCACCGTGGCGGCCGGCGCGCGGCCGCCGGCGCTACTCGGCGGCGGGGACGATGCTGACCGACGCGCCCGCGCCGGCCGGTCTTGAACTCGACCGTGCCGGCGGCACGCGCGTACAGCGTGTCGTCCTTGCCGATGCCCGACGCCGTTGCCCGGCTTGAAGCGGGTGCCGCGCTGGCGCACGATGATCTCGCCGCCGCTCACCGTCTGGCCGGCGAACGTCTTCACGCCGAGACGCTGGGCGTTGGAGTCGCGCCCGTTGCGGCTCGATCCGAGCCCCTTCTTATGAGCCATCGGGTTTGTCCTCCTCGGCCGGCTCGCCGGTTTCGCTTTCACGGCGGCTTTGGCTTTGCCCTCAGCTTTGGCTTTGGCGTCCGCTTTGGCTTTCGGTTTGGCGGGCGCTTTCGCTTTCGGCTCGCGCTTTGGCTTTGGCGGGCTCCGCTTTGGCTTTCGCGGGCTCGGCTTTGGCTTTCGCCGGCTCGGCTTTGCGCTTTCGCAGGCTCGGCTTTCGCTTTGGGCGCGGCTTTGGCGGCCGGCTCGGCTTTCGCTTTGGCCGGCGCTTTCGCGGCCGCCTGGGCCTGCGGGCTCCTTCGGCGTGCGCCTCGGCTTTCGCTTTGGCCGGCGCTTTGCGGGCCGCTTTGGCCCCGTGGGCGATGTCGGTGACCTCGATCCGGGTCAGCTCCTGGCGGTGGCCGGTGCGGCGTTTGTAGCCGCGCTTGGGCTTGAACTTGAAGACGCGCAGCTTCTCCCCGCGCACGTGGCTCGAGCACCTTGGCGGTCACCTGGACGCCGGCCAGGCCGTCCTTGTCGAAGACGGTGTCCTCGGAGCGGAACAGCAGCGGCTCGAGCGTCACGTCGGCGCCCTCGTCGACGGGCAGGCGCTCGACCAGCAGCCTCTGGCCGCGCTCGACGCGGTACTGCTTGCCGCCGGTCTTGACGATCGCGTACATGGTCTGTTTCCGTGGGTCGCTGGGAGATGGGAGCGGCGTGGCCTGGGCTGCTGCGGCGGTCAGGGCGCGCCCCTACTCGGGCGTGGCCTTCGCCTTGGCAGCGGAACGGCGCCGTCCGCCTCTGCGGCCACGACGCCGAGGTTTGGATTGTAGGCCATCGCCGGTGCCGTCGCCGTTGGCGGAGGCCTCCTGCTCGGGCTCCTCGGCCGCCTCCTGCGCGCGAGGCGATGATCTCGGGCTCCGGGAGCCGGCTCGCGCTTGGACGCCGGCGGAGCGTTTCGGAGCGGCCTGCGAGCGGCCCTCGCGGCGCGGGCCGCGAGCGCGGGCGGCTCGGGCGGGCTCGGGGCCGTGACGACCTCGCCGGACTCGTCGAGCAGCAGCGCGCGTGGCGGCCGTGCTGCCGACCTGGTCGATGCGCACCATGCGCTTCTCCCCCACGCTGCCGGCGGCGCCCGCGATCGAGATGATGTAGCCGTCGATTTTGGCGACCGCGTCGTCCTCGTCGTACATGTGCGGCTCGACGATCTCGACGAGCACCTCGTCGCCGGGGCGGAACGGCAGCGCGCGCTCCTCGACCTCCTCGCGGGTGCCCACGAAGGTGATCGCGAAGTGGTCGAGCGCGAGCCCTTCGGAGCCCTCGAACAGGAACGACTTGCCGGTCTCGGCCTCGAGCGCGTGCAGCACGCGCGCGCCGTGACCGGTGAACTGGGTGCTGACGCGCGGGTTGACCTGCACCAGGAAGGCCTCGGCGTCGGGCTGGTCGGTGGCGACGTCGCGCAGCCGGCGCTCGAACTCGATCGCGATCGTCTCCTCGGAGCGGATCACGCCCTCGCCCTCGCAGGTGGGGCAGGGGCGGCTCATGATCTCGCGCACGCCCTCGGTGACGTTCTGGCGCGTCATCTCGACCAGGCCGAGCTTTGAGATCTCGGCGGTGAACGTCTTCGTGCGGTCCTCGTCGAGCGTCTTGCGCAGGATCTTCATGACCGCGTCGCGGTTGCGCGCGCGGGCCATGTCGATGAAGTCGATCACGATGATCCCGCCGATGTCGCGCAGGCGCAGCTGGTTGACGACCTCCTCGGCCGCCTCGAGGTTGGTCTTGGTGATCGTGTCCTCCAGGCCGGCGCTCTTGCCGCGGCCGATGAAGCTGCCGGAGTTGACGTCGATCACCGTCAGCGCCTCGGCGTAGTCGACGATCAGATAGCCGCCGCTGGGCAGGTCCACGCGCCGCGAGAGCACGCCCTCGATCGCCTTGTCCACGCCGAAGGCCTCGAACAGCGGTTCGCTCTCCTTCCACAGCTCGACGCGCTCGACGAGCTCGGGCGCGGTGCGGGTGAAGAACGACACGAGCCGGTGGTACTGCTGCTCGTCGTCGACGATCGCCCGCTCGAAGTGGGCCGAGAAGATGTCGCGCACGACGCGCACCGACAGGTCGGCCTCCTGGAAGACCAAGCCCGGGGCGGGGGTGTCCTCGACGCGTCGCTCGAGCACCTCGTGGAGCTTGTGCAGGTACTTGAGCTCGCGCTCGAAGTCCTCGCGCTTGGCGCCGTGGGCGGCGGTGCGGATGATCACGCCCCCGTCGCCGAGCTCGAGGCCCGAGGTCTGGCGGCGCAGGCGGGCCCGCTCGCGGTCCTCGAGGCGCCGCGAGACGCCCACGCCCTCGCCGGTCGGGGCGTAGACCATGTAGCGCCCGGCGATCGTGAGCTCCATCGACAGGCGCGCGCCCTTCGTCTTGAGCGGGTCCTTGACGACCTGCACGACGATCTCCTGGCCGGGTTTCAGCAGCTCGGAGATCTTGCGCCCGCCGCCGCGGCCCCGCCGGGGCGCCTCGACGCCGGGGAGCACGATCTCGTCGACGTGCAGGAAGCCGTTCTTCTCGAGGCCGATGTCGACGAAGGCGGCCTCCAGCCCGGGCAGGACGTTGTCGACCTTGCCCTTGTAGATGTTGCCGACGATCGAGCGCTGGCCGCGGCGCTCTATGTAGAGCTCAGCGACGCGGTAGTGGGTCCTTGGCGCCGGCGCGGCTGCGCGAGCGTGAGGATGAGGAGGATCGGGCGGCCGCCGGTGCCCCCGCGGCCTCCATGAGCGCGACGCGCGTCTCCGCGCGGTCCACGCTGACAAGTACTTGCTTTTTCAATTTGAACCAATCTTTCGATGGGGGAGGGTGCCGAGCAGGCGACCGGGTGCCGGCGCGCGCGCATGCGACGCGCTCGGCTGATGCCGCGGCCGGGGTGGATGTTGCTCGGCTGACATTCGCATCTTGTTCTCGCGACCTAGAGGCGCGGCACCCGGCCCTTCAGAGCGGCTGAGGCGCGCGCCCGCACGTAGATCGACTGCAGCAGGCCGACCGCCAACATGATCGTGATCACCGACGAGCCGCCATAGCTCATGAGTGGCAGCGTGACCCCGGTGATAGGCATGATTCCAATGGTCATCCCAACGTTGACGAAGACCTGGAACATGAGCATAGCCGCTACTCCGGCCGCGATCAGTGAGCCGAACAGGTCCTTGCTCATCAACAGGATCCGCAGCGCGCGCGAGATCAGCAGCCCGTACAGCAGCAGCACCAGCCCGGCGCCGACGAAGCCGTACTGTTCGCCGACGGCCGCGAACACGAAGTCGGTGTTGCTCTCCGGCACGTAGCCGTCGGGGATCTGGCCGCCTTCGCCGCGCCAGCCGGTCTTCTGCCCGGCGCCGATCGCGATCTTCGACTCCTGCTGCTGGTAGCCCTGTTTCTGGGGGTTGGAGGTCGGGTGCAGGAAGGCCGTCAGGCGGTCCACCTGGTAGGGCTTGAGCACGTGCACGCCCACGGCCGGGGCGGCCACGAGGATGAAGGTGACCGACAGCACCACGATCGCCGCCAGCGTCGCCAGGTGCCGCCACGGCGCCCCGGCCACGAACAGCAGCATGGCCGCGATCACCATGTAGACCAAGCCCGAGCCGAGGTCGGGCTGGGCGATCACGAACATCGCCGGGATCAGCGCGGCGACCATCACGCGGGCGGTCGTGTCGCGGTCGCGCAGCGACCGCGCGCGGTCCACCAGCAGCGCGGCGAGGGCGAGGATCAGCAGCACCTTGCCGATCTCGGAGGCCTGGAAGGAGAAGAACGGGAAGTTGATCGCCCGCTGGGCGCCGTTGCTCGCGTGCCCGGCCCCGAGCACCGCCAGGATGCTCAGGATCAGCGCCACGTAGATGGGCGTTTTCAGGCGCCGCAGGTGCGAGTAGTCCAGGCGCGAGAGCGCCATCATCGCGACCAGCCCGATCCCGAGGTAGACCCCCTGGCGGGTCGAGTAGTAGCTGGGGTTGCCCGGGATCAGGTTGCGGGTGGCGCCGCTGAGGGTCACCACCGAGCAGACGCCGAGGCCGATCACGGCGAGCGTCAGCAGCGGGTCGAGCGGCAGCCGCGGCAGCCCCGGGGACTCGGCCGTGGCGCGCTCCTGGGGGGCGGTGATCGGGCTGAGCGGGCTCACAGCGTCTTGGAGGAGCCGGCGACGAACTTCAGCGGCTCGCCGAACCACTGGGAGGCCATCAGGCGCGCGATCGGGGCGGCCGTTTCGGCGCCGAAGCCGCCCTGCTCGACGGTCACGGCGATCACGATCGGGCGCTTGGGGTCGCCGATGTAGCACATGTACCAGGACTGGTCTTCCTGGCCTTCGGCTTCGTGCTGGGCCGTGCCGGTCTTCCCGTACACGGGGTGCGCGGACTGGTTCCAGCCCGTCCACACGTCGGCGGAGGTGCCGCCGGATTCGCTGGCGGCCTCGTGGATGCCCTTGCATCACGAGCCCGAGGTCGGTGGCGTTCAGGTGCACGTGGCGGCGCGCCGGGAAGCTGAGGCTCTGCAGCAGGCCGCCGCCGGATTCGTCGATCTGCTTGCCGATGTGCGGCGTCACGACCACGCCGTCGCCTTCGTTCATGTAGGCGTTGGCGAGCGTCGAGTAGGCGACCGCCATCTGCAGCGGGTCGGTCAGCAGGTCGCCCTGGCCGACGGCGAGGTGCATGTCGTCGCCGACGCTCCAGGGGCGCGACTTCGCTGACGATCGCGCAGCCGCCGTGGGGGTGTTCGTGTTCGCAGGCTTTCTGGCGCTGGTTCTCACGCTGGCGCCAGGCCGCGTCGGGGACGACGCCTTCGAACTCGCTCGGCAGGTCGATGCCGGTGTCCTGCCCGATCCCGAGCTGATGGGCCTTGTTCTGGATCACGTCGCCGTAGGAGTTGGCGCGCTCGCCGACTTCGAAGAAGTAGGTGTCCGAGGAGACCTTCAGCGCCTGCACCAGGCCGACGGCCCCGTAGTCGGCGTGGCCGGCGTTGCAGAACTGGCTCGGTCGAGACGGTGATGCACTGGCCCGCGCCGAGGCCTTCTTCGGGCGTGATCACACCGCCTTCGAGCGCCGCCATGGCGGTGATCGGCTTGAAGGTGGAGCCGGTCGGATAGGTGCCGTTGACGGCCCGGTCGGTGAGCGGCCCGGCGGCCGAGCCGCTGCCCTCGAGCTGTTCGTATTCGGGCTGGGTGAGCGGTTTCGCGAAGCGGTTGGGGTTGAACGAGGGATAGGAGCCGATCGAGAGGATTTCGCCGTTGCGTGGGTCCATCGCGACGAACGCCCCGGCGACCGCCGGTTTGCCGCCGGCGCGCGCGTTGTCGATCCCCTGCACGAGCGCCTTTTCGCTCTCCTTCTGCAGGCCCATGTCGAGCGTCACCTGCAGCCGTGGCCGGCCTTCGGCTGGGTCGGGGCGAGCCGGCTGGGAACCGGGTAGCCGTTGGCGTTGACCTCCACGCGTTCGACCCCGGGGGTGCCGCGCAGGTAGCGGTCGTAGTAGTACTCGAGCCCTTCCTGGCCCACGATCGTGCCTCCCTGGACGCCGCGGAAGGCCTTCAGCTTGAGCTGGGCCGCGGAGACGTCGCCGACGTACCCGAGGACCTGGGCGGCCATCTCCCCCCACGGGTAGTCGCGGATCGAGACGGGCTTCTGGAGCACCCCGGGGAACTGGCTGGCGCGCTCGCCGAGCACCGTCAGCACGCCCGGACCGGCGTCGGTCTTGATCGTGATCGGCGCGTAGGGCAGCTGCGTGCGCCCGCGGATCACCAGCGCCTGCACGTGGCCGGGGCTCATCCCCAGCAGGTGGCCGAGCTTGACGTACAGCGCGAGCCGGGCGGGGCCGGCCGGGGGCAGCGCCGAGGGCACGATCTGGACGGCGTTGGTGACGCGGCTGGAGACCAGCGTCTGGCCGTTGCGGTCGACGACCTCCCCCCGCGGGGCGGGGATCGGCAGGTCGCGCACGCGGTTGGCGTTGGCCTGCTGGACGTACTGTTCGCCGGACAGGATCTGCAGGTACCAGAGGCGGAAGAAGACGACCCCGAACATCACCATCGCAACGCCGCCGATGATCGCCACGCGCAGGGCCATCTGCGGCGAGACGGGAATCCGGGGCTCTCGGCCGCCCGCCGGCTCGATCGCGCTCACGAGCGCGAGAGCGGGCTCAGCCCGCCGGTCGTGTAGGCCCGGCGGCGCCGGCGGCGGCGCGGATCCTCGGGCAGCGCGCTCTCCAGCCAGGCCCGCACCAGCGCCCACAGGGGCAGCGAGATGACGGCGTCCACGACCGTGATCAGCAGGATCTGGCGCAGCAGCTCGAGGCTGACGGGCGCGTCCACGCCCAGCATGAACTCCATCAGCGAGTAGCCGACCAGCGAGCCCCCGGCCGCGGCGGCCCCCACCAGCAGCGGCGTCAGCGCCGCCTGCGGGTCGCGCAGCTCGCGCAGGCGCCCGGCGGAGTAGCCCACGAGCGTGAAGATCAGCGAGCTCAGGCCCAGCGTCTGCAGCAGCAGCAGGTCGACCAGCAGCCCGGTGGCGAAGCCGTAGACCGCACCGATCGTGGAGCCGCACAGCAGGCCCACGAACGCCACCAGCAGGGGCGAGAGGTCGGCGTTGATGCCGAACACGGGGATCTCCGAGACGACGCCTACCTGCACGAGCGTGATCAGCACCGCCATCGCCGCCAGGCGCAGGGGCAGCGAGGCGGTCCTCGGGGGGCTCATCCGCCGCCGCCGGTCGAGGCGTACTGTCCGGCCCCCGCTTCGCCCCCGGAGGCACCCTTGCCGGCGGGCAGCTGGGCAGCGAGGCTGGCGATGGCGGAGGCCCGCGAGCCGGCGCTGGAGGTCAGCACCTGCACGACGTCGAGGTTCTGGAGGTTGACCGCGGGGCGCACGTTGACGGACTTGAAGCCGGTTTCTTCGTTGACCGAGCTCACCTGCCCGATCAGCAGCCCGGGCGGGTAGAGGGAGTCGTCGGGGCTCGCCACGGTGCCGGAGGTGACCACGTATTCGCCCCTGCTGGGCTGCGTGGTGGAGGGCAGGTACTGCAGCAGCAGGTCTCCCGGTTCGCCCACCTTGGGCTGCACTATCCCGGTTGCCGTGCTTTTGGCCAGACGCGCCGAGACCCCCATCGAGCTGTCGGTGATGAGGTCCACCTGGGCGCCGTCGGAGGCCACCTGGGCGACCTTCCCGACCAGCCCTTCGCCGTTGACGACGGGGTCATCGACGCGCACGCCCGCGTTGCTGCCGGCGTCGATCGTGACGGTGGCGTACCAGATGTTGGGGGATTTGGCGACCACCGTGGCCGTCACCGGGTGGTATTCGCCGGCCCCGAGCTGGTCGAGGTGGTAGAGGCCCTGCAGCTGGTGCAGGGAGGTTTTTTCGCTCTGGTCGGCGACCAGCTTCTTGCGCAGGGCGTCGTTTTCGCGCTTGAGCTTGTCGCGCTGGCCTTTGGCGCTGAGCGTTTCGCCGAACCAGCCGATCGTGTCGCGCACCGGCTTCAGCGCCTTGTTGGCGCCGTTCTGGATCGGCGAGACGACCGTCAGGAAGGCGCGCTGCACGCCGTGCAGGCGCCCACTCGGGGCCTCGCCGAAATATGCCGTCAGCAGTAGCAGGGAGAGCACCACGAGCAGTACGAGCACTGCTCGGCGCCTCCGCACGGTCTTGTCATGCACCGAGAAAGCCTTCCGGAGCGTTCAACCACAAGAGTACCCCCGTGGCGGGCGGCCGAGCCGCCACCTGGCAACTCACCGGCGCCGGCGGTTGCGGGAGTTGCGGTTGGAGCGGTGGATCGCCTCGAACTCCTCCAGCGAGCGTCCGGAGCCGACCGCCACGCAGGTCAGCGGCGACTCGGCGAGGTGGGCCGGCATCTGCGTCTCCTCGCGCAGGCGCTCGTCGAGGCCCTGCAGCAGCGAGCCGCCGCCGGCGAGCATGATCCCGCGGTCCATGATGTCCGAGGCCAGCTCGGGCGGGGTGCGGTCGAGCGTCTCCTTGACGGCGTCGATGATCTGGTTCAGCGGCTCCTCGAGCGCCGTACGGATCTCCTCGCTGGTGAGCACGACCGTCTTGGGCAGCCCGGCGACCATGTCGCGGCCGCGGATCTCGGCCTGCAGCTCCTCGGCCATCGGGCAGGCCGAGCCGATCTCGAGCTTCAGCTCCTCGGCGGTCTGCTGGCCGATCAGGAGCTTGTACTCGCGCTTGGCGTAGTTGATGATCGCCTCGTCCATCTCGTCGCCGCCGACGCGGATCGACTGCGAGACGACGATCCCGCCGAGCGAGATCACGGCCACCTCGGAGGTTCCGCCGCCGATGTCCACGACCATCGAGCCGGTGGGCTCCCCGACCGGCAGCCCGGCCCCGATCGCGGCCGCCATCGGCTCCTCGATCAGGTAGGCGGTGCGGGCCCCGGCGGACAGGCAGGCCTCCTCGACGGCCCGCTTCTCGACGCCGGTCACCCCGGAGGGGACGCACACCACCACGCGAGGGTGGGCCCAGCGGTTCTGGTGGACCTTCTGGATGAAGTGCCTGAGCATCTGCTCGGTGACGTCGAAGTCGGCGATCACGCCGTCCTTCAGGGGCCTGATCGCCTGGATCGTCCCCGGCGTGCGCCCGAGCATGCGCTTGGCCTCGATGCCCACCGCGTGCACTTCGCCGGTGCGGGAGTCGATCGCCACCACGCTCGGCTCGGACAGCACGATGCCGCGCCCGCGTACGTACACGAGCGTGTTGGCGGTGCCGAGATCGACCGCCATGTCGCGACCGCCAAAACCTGTCAGATAACTGAGCATGCCCATATTCGGAGAGCGGGCACGCGCGCGGGGGGCCGGTAAGGCCGCGTCGCCGGTGGCGCGGCGTCCCGGGGGGCGGTACCTCGGCGCACCCGGTGGCGCAGTCTAGCGAACGCCTGCAGAGTCCCGATCAGCATGGTTGCCCTTTTGCAGCGATTTCTCATCTTTGACCCGCTTCCGGGGACCCGCCGGTGAGCAGCTCGGGACAGCTGTCGAGCAGGCTCGCCAGGGGCAGGCCGACGACGTTCTCGTAGTCGCCCTCGAGCGAGCGCACCAGCGCGCTGCCGGCGCCCTGGATCGCGTATCCGCCGGCCCTCCCCCGCCACTCCTCCAGGCCCACGTACCAGTCCACCAGGCGATCGTCGAGCTCGCGGAAGCTGACCTTCGTGTGTGCGTGGATCTCACGGCAGCGCTCTCCGTCGAGCAGCACCAGCCCGCTGACCACCTCGTGGGTGCGCCCCGCGAGCGCCCTCAGCGTCAGCTCCGCCTCGCGCTCGTCGGCGGGCTTGCCGTACACGGTGCCGTCGAGCGTCACGACGGTGTCGCACCCGAGCACGGTCTCGCGCTCCCGCGGCCTCTGCACGGCGCGTGCCTTGGCGAGCGCGTTGGCCAGCGTCAGGGCCACCGCCTCGCCCTGCCCCAGCTCGGCCACCTCGGGGACGCGCACGGTGAAGGGGACGCCGACGCGTTCCAGGATCGCCCGCCTCTGGGGCGAGCCCGAGGCCAGTACCAGGGGGTGGGGCCCCGCCAGCGGGCTAGGCGAGGTCCGGGAAGAACAGCGCCGTCTCGCGCTCGGCCGAGGCCGGCGAGTCCGAGCCGTGGACCATGTTCTCGCCCGTCTGCAGGGCGAAGTCGCCGCGGATGCTGCCGGTCGCCGCCTCCAGCGGGTTGGTGGCCCCGATCACCTGGCGCGCAGCGACGATCGCCTCGTGGCCCTCGAGCACCATCGCCACCAGCGGGCCGGAGGTGATGAAGTCCACCAGCTCGCCGAAGAACGGCCGCTCGGCGTGCTCGGCGTAGTGGCGTTCGGCCAGCTCCCGCTCGAGCGTCAGCGAGCGCAGTGCCGCGATCCTCAGGCCCTTGCGCTCGAAGCGGGCGAGGATCTCGCCCGTGAGCCCGCGGGCGAAGGCGTCGGGCTTGACGAGGATCAGCGTTCGCTGCACGTTCATCTGCGCTCCTGGATAGCGGTCGAAGGGGTCGGTGTCGGCCGGGGGACTCTAGGGGGCGGGGCGTGGTCGCCCGGCCGCGGTGCGCGCGCTGCCCCCGGCCCGGCGTTCCGCCGCCCGCCGTTCGGCGCGCCGCTCGGCGGGACTGGTGGCGGCGCCGGCCGGGGCGTCGCCGTTCGCCAGTGCGGGCTCGGTGGCCGGCTCCTCGGAGGCCAGCGCGGGCTCATACGGCGGGGACAGCTCCTCCTCGACGGCCCCCCCGCGCCGGCGGCGCACCCGCGGAGCGGTGATCCCGGGCACGTCGGCCTCGCAGTAGGGACAGATGGTCCACGCCTGGTCGAGCGGACGCGAGCAGTTGGCACAGCGCTCCTTGAGCTTGCGCAGGCAGCTCGGGCAGCGCACGAAGTCCCGCTCGATGCGGTAGTCGCAGTAGGGGCACTGGCCCCGCTGGACCTGCGCCAGGCGCGCCTCCGCGGTCTGCAGCTCGAGGTCGCGCTCACGCACGTCCTCGAGGTACTCGGGCGGGCGCAGGATCATGTAGATGACCGGGCCCACGAAGGGGAAGCAGGCCACGAACGTCGAGAGCCCGATCATCACCGGGTCGGCGATCCGCCGCCGTGCGTCCTGGAAGGTCCAGTAGATCAGCGCGAAGTACAGGACCACCACGAACAGGATCAGCAGGTTTACCGCGAGGCTGAAGCCGCTGCTTTCGATCCCGAAGTAGGCGAGCGGGGGCATCGACGGCATCGAAGTCTAGAGAAACAACCGGCCGAAGCCATAGCCGGCAGCGAAGAAAACCAGGATCACGAGGGCCACCACGCCTGCCACCAGGCCGACCATCCGCAGCACCGACGGACCCTGCTGGTTCACCCGTCCAGGCCCTCCGCGAGCACCTCTCCGACGAGGTACACCGAGCCGGTGACGAGCACCGCCCCGTCGTGCTCGCGCGCCCACTGCTGCGCCGCCGCCAGCGCCGGCCCCGTGGCCGAGCCGGACTCGGCGGCGCTGAAGCCGAGCTGGCGGGCCAGCGAGGAGAGCGTCGCCGGGGGCAGCGCGCGGGGGCTCGGCGGCGCCACGAACCACGCCCGCCGCGTGCGGGCCAGCAGGGGTTCGAGCATCGCCACCGCGTCCTTGTCGTCGAGCACGCCCAGCACCAGCGCCAGCGGGCGCTCTCCGAGCAGCCCCGGCAGGGATCGCAGCAGCGAGGACACCGCGTGCGGGTTGTGGGCCCCGTCGAGGATCGTGAGCGGGTCCTCACTCAGCACCTGCAGGCGCCCGGGCACCTCGGTCTCGGCGGCCGCCCGCAGGACCGCCTGCTCGCGCTCCGTCACGCCGGCGTGCGCCAGGTACGCCCCCGCAGCGGCGCGGGCGAGCGCGAAGTTGCGCTGCTGGAACTCGCCCGGGGCGCGTAGCTCCAGGCCCTGCTCGGGACGGTCCGCCTGCACGATCCGCGCGCCCCGCTCGGCGGCCACCCGCCGCGCCACGGCGAGCGCCTGCCCGTCGAGCTCCGAGCCCAGCACGAGCACGGCGCCGTCGCCGAGCGCCGCAACCTTCTCCTCGGCGATGTGGGAAACGGTCGGCCCCAGCCAGCGGGTGTGCTCGAGGCCCACGTTGGTGAGCACCGTGACCGGCGCGTCGAGCACGCTGGTGGCGTCGTAGCGGCCGCCCAGCCCGGCCTCCACCACCGCCACCTCGACGCCCTCCTGCGCCATGTGCCAGAAGGCCGCCGCCGTCAGCAGTTCGAACTGGGTCACGTGGTCGTCGCCGGCGAGGGTGCGATTGACCCGCTCGGCCGCCCATGCCGCCCGCGAGACGGCGTCCGCGAAACCGTCCGCGTCCATCTCCTGCTCATCCACCAGCACCCGCTCGCAGTAGGAGACGAGATGGGGCGAGAGGTAGGCGCCGGTGCGCAGGCCGTGGCGCTCGAGGATCGCGGCGATCATCCTCGTGGTCGAGGACTTGCCGTTGGTGCCGAGCACGTGGACCGCCTCGAAGGAGCGCTCGGGCGAGCCCAGGGCGGTCATCATGCGGCGCATCCGGTCCAGCCCGAAGCGCATCCCGAACAGCTCCAGGGAGCGCAGCTGGCCTTCGGCGTGCTGCTGCCGGGCGCGTGCCCCGGCCCCCGCGGTGGTGGGCTGCTCGTTGGCGTTCATCGTCTGCCGCGCGGGCGGGGGACTAGCTCCGCGCGTCGGGGTGGCTCACCGCGAGCGACGCAACCTGCGTCCGCCGTGCTTACGCCAGTCCCTGGCGAGCCCCGAGAGCTCGCGCGAGAGCCCACCCAGATCGAGTTTGCCCAGCAGCCGGCGGAGCTCCTTGCGCTCCTTGGGGCTGAGCCTCGTGGGGACCCCTTTGGACTCGATCAAGAGGTCCAGCAAGCGCGCGCGCTCCTTGCCCGAGAGCCGGATCCAGCGGCTGGCGGCCGCGATCGTCCCCTGCACGAGCTCTGCCAGGGGCAGCGACTCGAGCAGCTCACCGGCCTTCGAAGCTCTGCTGGAGGACCCTGCCATGGCGGCGATGCTAGCGCCCGGCGCCCGGCGGCCGGGCGCCAGCCGCCCGGATGGCCGTGCCGTCGGCCACCTAGGCCGACTCCTCGCGCAGCGAGCGCTCCTCGGGCTCCTCGGGGGCGGCTTCGGTGACGAGCGTCGGCGTGAGTCCCTTCTCGACGGTCTCCTTCGTCACGACGCACTTCTTCACGTCGCGGCGGGAGGGCAGCTCGAACTGCACCTCGAGCAGGATCTCCTCGATGATCGAACGCAGCCCGCGGGCACCCGTTTCGCGTTCGAGCCCCTTCTCGGCCACGGCCACGAGCGAGTCCTCGGCGAACACCAGCTCGATCCCGTCGAAGGCGAAGAAGCGCTGGAACTGCTTGACGAGCGCGTTGCGGGGCTCGACCAGGATCGAGACGAGGTCGTCGCGCGTCAGCTGGTGGACGGCGGACATCACCGGCAGGCGGCCGATGAACTCCGGGATCAGGCCGTATTCGATCAGGTCCTCGGGCAGGCAGTGCTCGAACACCTCGCCGGCGTCGCGTTCGGCCTTGGCTTCGATCGCCGCCGCGAAGCCGACCCCTTTGTGGCCGATGCGCCGCTCGATCACGCGGTCGAGGTTGGCGAACGCGCCGCCACAGATGAACAGCACGTTGGTGGTGTCGATCGTCAGGAACTCCTGGTGGGGGTGCTTGCGCCCGCCCTGCGGGGGCACCGACGCCTGGGTGCCCTCGAGGATCTTCAGCAGCGCCTGCTGGACGCCCTCCCCGGAGACGTCGCGCGTGATCGACGGGTTGTCGGCCTTGCGCGCGATCTTGTCGACCTCGTCGATGTAGATGATCCCCGTTTCGGCCTTCTTGACGTCGTAGTCGGCCGCCTGGATCAGCTTCAGCAGGATGTTCTCGACGTCCTCCCCGACGTAGCCGGCCTCCGTCAGGGCGGTGGCGTCGGCGATCGCGAACGGCACGTTGAGCGTGCGCGCGAGCGTCTGGGCGAGCAGCGTCTTGCCGCAGCCCGTCGGGCCCAGCAGCAGGATGTTCGACTTCTGCAGCTCGATGTCCGAGTCCCCGGACATCATCATCTGGACGCGCTTGTAGTGGTTGTAGACGGCCACCGAGAGGGTCCGCTTGGAGGCGTCCTGCCCGACCACGTACTCGTCGAGCACCTCGTAGATTTCCCGTGGCTTGGGGAGGTTCTCGATGTCGAAGGACGGCGGGGCGGCGAGCTCCTCGTCGATGATCTCGTTGCAGAGGTCGATGCACTCGTCGCAGATGTACACCCCGGGCCCGGCGATCAGCTTCTTGACCTGGCGCTGGGACTTGCCGCAGAAGCTGCACAGGAGCTGCTCGTTGGAATCTGTCGGCCGTGCCATTTCCGCTCTCGGTCTCCCCGTCGGTGCTGCCCTGGGCCTCTGAGCTAGTGCTCGGAGATCACCCGGTCGATGATGCCGTAGGTCTTCGCTTCCTCGGAGCTCATGAAGTAGTCGCGCTCGGTGTCGCGGCGGACCTCCTCGAGCTCTTTGCCGGTGTGGTGGGCGATGATCTCGTCCAGCCGACGGCGCACGTCGATGATCTCTTTGGCGTGGATCTCGATGTCCGTGGCCTGCCCCTGGAAGCTCGAGGAGACCTGGTGGATGAGGATCTTCGCGTTCGGGAGCGCCATGCGCTTGCCGTGGGCTCCGCCGGCCAGCAGCAGGGCCCCCATCGACATCGCGATGCCGACGCAGATGGTCTGCACGTCGGGCTTGATGAACTGCATCGTGTCGTAGATCGCCAGGCCCGCGTACACCGAGCCGCCGGGCGAGTTGATGTACACCGAGACATCCTTTTCGGGATCCTCGGACTCCAGGTGCAGCAGCTGCGCGACGATCAGGTTCGCGATCTGGTCATCCACGGGCGTGCCGAGGAAGATGATCCGCTCGTTGAGCAGCCTGCTGTAGATGTCGAACGCGCGCTCGCCGCGTGAGGTCTGCTCGACAACCATTGGGACAAGTGGGCTCATGATCCTCGCCTTTGTTTCACTTCGCCGACCGGATTCCTCTAGAGGCTAGCGATCGGGTGTCCACAGCCTTGCAGGTGCCTTGTCGGCCTGGCCCGCCCCCTCGCCGGCCTCCGAAGCCTTCTCCGGCGTCCACAACTGCTCCCTGGCGCGGGCCCGCTCGGGCTCGATCGGCTTGGCCCGCTCGGCGATCAGGTCGATCGCCTGGCGCGCAGCCAGCTCCTCGCGCAGCTCCTCCAGGCGCCCCGAGGCGCGCAGCCGCTCCATCAGCTCCGCCGGCTCGACCTCCTCGCGCTCGGCGGTCGCCGCCAGCGCCTCGAGCACGTCCTCGTCGCCGGGGCTGATCTCCTCGGCCGCCACCACGGCCGTGATCACGGCCTCGCGGCGCAGCGCCAGCTCGGCCTCCGGGTGCAGCTCCGCCAGCACCTCCTCTTCGCGGTTGCCGCTCAGGCGCAGATAGCCCTCCCGGGTGATCCCGCGGTGGGACAGCGAATGCAGCATCCGCTCCCACATCTCCTTGGCGCGGGCGTCGATCAGCTCCGCGGGCAGCTCCACCTGGGCGCCCGCCACGACCGCGTCGAGGGCGGACTGGCGGAACTCCGCCTCGGCGGTCGCCGCGTCGGCCGCGAGCAGGTGCTCGGAGATGTCGCCCCGCAGCTGCTCGAGGTCGTCGAAGCCGCTGTCGAGGGCGAGGTCGTCGTCCAGCGGCGGCAGCTCCTTGGCCTTGACCTCCTTGACGGTCACCTCGAAGCTCGCCTCCTGTCCGGCGAGCTGCTCGTTGGGGTAGTCGGGCGGAAACGTCAGGGGCACCTCGCGGGCCTCGCCCGCGGAGGCGCCCACGAGCGCCTCCTCGAAGCCGGGGATCAGCCTGCCCGAGCCGAGCTCCAGGAGCTGGTCGCGTGCCTCGCCTCCGGCGAAAGCCTCGCCCTGCCCGTCGGCGCCCTCCCCGCCACCCAGGCGGCCGAGGTAGTCGATCACGAGGAAGTCGCCGAGCGCCGCCGGGCGCTCGGCGGTCTGCAGGCGCGCCAGGCGCTCACGCACGGCCTCGAGCTCGGCGTCGAGCTGCTCGGGGTCCACCGCCGGCTCGCGGCGCGGGGACTCGACCCCGAGATACTCGCCCAGGGTGGCCTTCGGCAGCACCCCGATCTCGATCGAGAAGCTCAGCGCCTGTCCCGCTCCGGGGAGCTCGCCGAGGTCGACCTTGGGGTCGCCCACGGGCACGATCCCGGCGCTCTCGATCGCGTCGGAGTACCAGCTCGAGAGCGTCTCGCGGACCGCCTCCTCGAGCACCGCCTCGCGTCCCACGCGCTGGATCACCAGCGGCGCGGGCACCTTGCCCCGGCGAAACCCGGGGAGCTTGAGGTCGCGTCCGAGCTGGCGCGCGGTCACCTGCAGGCGCTGCTCGATCTCATCGGGCGGCACCTGCACCTCGACCCGCACGCGCGAGTCGGCCAGCTCGGTGACCCGTGTGTTCAGCGCTACTGCCACGCCGCCACGATACCGTGCGCCGGATGGCGGGACGGGCTCGCTTTTCGAGGATGCGCCGCCTGGAGGCGTGGCTCTGGACGGGCCCGCTCGGCCACCTCCTCGGCGGCGCGATCGACTTCTCGGTGCTGCTGACGCGGGCCCTGTGGGCCCGCCGCACCGCCCGCTCGCGCTAGGCGCGGACCCGCGGGACGGGAGCACGGGCGCCCAGCGCGGTCCTCCCCGCGCCGGGCGCTTCAAAGGGGCGCGTTACCCCCCGCTAGGCGGCGTGCGCAGCGGCGGAGCTCCCGCCGAAGGAGATCGCGTGGCCGCGCGCCAGCACCAGCACCGGGCAGCGGGCGACGTCGACCAGGTAGCCGGCCGAGGAGCTGATCGAGACCTTGCCGGGCTCGGTTTCCGCGCGCGAGTCGAGCACCACGAGGCCCGCGTCGTCGTTGACGACCGGCGCCACGGTGGCGCCAAGTGCCGCCGCCAGTGAGTCCGCCGTCTGACGCGCGCCGCCGTCGCCGTCGCTGACCGCCACGACCGTGCCGAGGGCCTGCCCGGGGCCCTGATCGGCGAAGTCCGCGGGCGCGACCGCCACCGCGGTGGAGCCGCCCTCGATCAGACGCTGCGCGGAATTGCCGACGCCGACGTGCCCTTTGGCCGTGTGGGAGTCCGAGCAGAACACGATCATCTCGGCACCCTGGTCCTCGGCGAGCGCCGCCAGCCCCTCCGGGGTCGAGGTGGAGTTGACGACGAAGGTGGCCACCGCGGGGTCGCCGAACAGCTTGGCTCCGCGGGCGAGCAGCTCCCTTCCCTCGGCGTCGGAGACGGTCTCCTGGTTGTGGCGGACGTAGGCGAGCGCAACCTCTGCGCCGGCGCGGGCGAACAGGCGGCCGAGGGCGAGCGCGTCGTCCTCGTTCGCGGTCCCGTCGTAGGAAACGATGATCTTGCTGGCCATTGCTCTGCTCCTTCTGCGGCGCGGGTCGGGGGTTCGCCCCGGCGCCTCGTGGTCTTGGTTTCTCGTCCTTCTTCGCCACCATGGTGGCACGCTCCTGCCATCAGTCCAAGTAAGAGTATTTAGGCCTGCTATAAGGTCAGCTAATGCTTAATGTGACCCGTCTGAGGATCCTCACGGAGGTCGCCTACCGCGGCTCCCTGTCGGCCGCGGCGACGGAGCTGTCCTACACCCAGTCGGCCGTCTCCCAGCAGATCGCTGCGCTCGAGGCCGAAGCCGGGATGGTCCTGCTCGAGCGCCATCCGCGCGGCGTCAGCCTGACGGCCGCGGGCCAGATGCTCGTGAGCCACGCCGAGGGCATCCTCGGACGCCTGGAGGCCGCCGACGCGGCACTCGCGGCGATCGCGGGCCTGCGCGGGGGCCGCCTGCGGGTCGCCTCCTTCCCGACCGCCGGCGCCACCCTGATGCCGCTGGCGATCGCCCGCTTCCGCTCCACCTACCCGGACGTCGAGCTGACGCTCGCCGAGGGCGAGCCCGAGGACATCCTGCCCCGCCTGCGGGCCGGCGAGCTCGACCTGGCGCTGCTGTTCGAGTTCCCCGGGCAGACGCTTCTCGGCGCCGGGCGAGACGCGCGTGGAGCTGCTCTCGGACCCGCTGCACCTCGCCCTCCCCCGCGAGCACCGGCTCGCGCGGCGCTCCTCGATCCGCCTCGAGGAGCTCTCCGAGGAAGCCTGGGTGCAGACCTCGGGCTCGAGCCCCTGCGCGCTGCACGTCGTACGCAGCTGCCTGGCCGCCGGCTTCGACCCGCGGGTGGCCTTCGAGAGCGACGACTACCAGACCGTCCAGGGGCTCGTGGCGGCCGGCGTGGGCGTGGCCCTGATCCCCCAGCTCGCGCTGTCGGTGGTGCGCGAGGACATCGTCATCCGCGCCCTCGCCCCGGCTCCTCCCACCCGCGCGGTGATCGCACTCGCCCCCGCCGGCGCGCGCCTCGTGCCCGCCGCCCCGGCGATGCTCGGGATCCTCGAAGAGGCCGCCCGGCGACTCCCCGGCGAGCTGGCGCCGCTGGCTGCCTGAGCGCCGGCGGATCCACGCCCGGCCCGCCCGGCCGCCGTCCCCGCCCGAGCCGCTCCTGAACGAACCGGGGCGCCCGGTCGATGACCGGACGCCCCGTGTAAGCCAGTCGGCTAACGCTCAGCCCCATCGGCCTGAGCGATCAGACGATGCGGCTCATTCAGCGGATCATTTGACCGGGTTCGTTTCGTACGCCTCGGCGACCAGCTTTCGCCAGAGCCTTGTAGCCCTTGATGCTCGGGTGGATATCACCGTCTTTGCCTTCCGGTTTTCCACCTTTGGCCTGCACGTTCGGGTTGCACATTTCCGTGTACTTGCAGATCGCTTCCTGCTCGATTTCCGGCTTGCCGGCCTTGCTCTTGTTGAACACCGGGAACGGGTTCGCGTACGTCGTGTGCGGGTTCGACGCTTTGATCTGCGCTTCCATCGATTTGTTCAGTTGTGACTGCAGGAAGTCGGTCCCTGTCAGCACGAACGCGTCGGGGTTGTAGAAGCCGATCACGATGATCGGCCCGCTGTAGTTGGCTTCCAGCACCGTCAGCGTGTCCTCGATGTTTTTGATGATGTGCGGCACCGTGACGCCCGTCGCGGTGGCGCCGATGCACGCCGAGATGGCTTCTTCGGGCGTCGCGCCCGGGTATTTGCTTTTGCCTTTTTCGGTGAATTCGAGGATCACTTCGTCCTCGCACTGCGTGATCGCCGCGAGCTCGTCGTTGCTGCCGATGTTGAGGCTGATCGCCTTCACCTTGGTCGGTTCTTCGGTGACCGGGTTGACCGATTTGATCGTGGCCAGCGCCTCTTCGAGCTCGGAGACTTCTGTGCTCCCGCTGAAGTACCCGCCGTTGTGCAACGGCAGGTGGTTGCGGAAGGACCATTTGCAGGGGTGCCAGTCGCCGAGGCCCTGGTAGCCGCCCGCCGGGAATTTTTCTTTCGGTTTGCCTTCGACTTCTTCATAGCTCTCGGTCGAGACTTCGCCGCCGAGCGCCGGGTTTTCGCCGATCAGCCCGTTGGACGTCTCGCCCGGGCAGGCGTCGTTGACGAGCGTTATGGCCTTGGTGCCAGCGGCCTTCCGGATCAGCTTCACCGCGTCGTTCGCGACGCCTTCTTCGAAGAAGCTCGGCGACTCGGTCGGGAGGTGGATGTTGAAGCGTTCGGCGGAATAGCCGAAGGAGATCGAGTCTCCGAGGGCGATGTAGTCGCTCGTTTCGGGCGCCACCTGTTTGCCGGGGGCGGGCTTGCGCGCGTTGGCCGCGGCGGGCGCGAGCACCAGCGCCGTGACGGCGAAGCGCGAGCGCCAGCACACACCCCAACATCCCACCGCGCATGCGGCGGGAGCTTGCAGAGCCGTTCGTGGCTTGCATGTAGATCCTCCTAGTCGTACTCACGGGACATGCCCGCAGGCACGGCCCCCTCAGTTTCATCCCTCTATGTAGACCCCGTATTTCAGTGATAATTCCGGAGGTCCGAGCCTGACGATAGACCTGTGGGCAGGGGTGGTCAAGCGGCCTCGGAGCGCCTCGCCGCGGCCAGCGGGTCCATCCGCCCCGGCTGGGAGGATGGTCGGTCCATGCTGCACGAGCTTCAGGACGCGAGCATCGGATGCTGATCGC
Organism: uncultured Solirubrobacteraceae bacterium; assembly: GCA_963742395.1. Taxonomy (GTDB): domain Bacteria; phylum Actinomycetota; class Thermoleophilia; order Solirubrobacterales; family Solirubrobacteraceae; genus Palsa-744. Next base: position 165,816 of record CAVUME010000015.1, read on the forward strand.
CCTCGTGCTGGTCTGCGGGCTGCTCGCGGGCGCAGCGGTGGCCGCCGTCGTGCTGCGGCGCAGCCGCGAGCGCACGCGCGAGCAGCTGGCCGCGCTCTCGGCCGAGGTGCTGGGGCGGACCGCAGCGACGCTCGCCCAGCGCGTAGACGACACCCGCCGCTCCGAGGAGGAGCGCGCGGACGGCAAGATGGCGCGCCACACCGAGGAGATCAAGGGCGTCATGGGCCCGGTGGCCGAGAAGCTGACACGCATGGAGGGCGAGATCGGGCGCCTGGAGCGCGAGCGCCGGGAGGCCCAGGGACAGCTCGCGGAGATGATCCGCACGCTGGGCGAGGGGGTCGGAACCCTGCGCCAGGAGGCGGGCAACCTCGCCAACGCGCTGAAGCGGCCCGTCGACCAGGGGCGCGTGGGGTGAGATCCAGCTGCGCAACGTCGTCGAGATGGCCGGCATGGTCGATCACTGCGACTTCCTGGCTCAGCACACGATCCCCGGCGAGGACGGAGCGCTGCGCCCGGACATGCTGGTGCGCCTGCCGGGGGGCAAGGTCGTGGTGGTCGACTCGAAGGTGCCGCTCGACGCCTACCTGTCGTCGGTCGAGAGCTCCGGCGAGCAGGAGCGCGAGATACACGCCCTACGCCACGCGCGCCAGACGCGCGAGCACATCACCAAGCTGGCCTCGAAGGGCTACCAGCGGGCGCTGGAGCTCTCACCGGAGTTCGTGGTGATGTTCATCCCCTCCGACGGCATCTACCAGGCCGCCCTTGCCGAGGATCCCGCGCTGATCGAGTACGGCGTCTCCCAGCAGGTGCTGCTGGCCACGCCCACGACGCTGATCGGGCTGCTGTGGGCCGTCCACTACGGCTGGCGCCAGGAGCTGATCGCCCAGTCGGCGCGCGAGATCGCCGACTGCGGGCGCGAGCTGCACCACCGCCTGGGCCGCTTCGTGGAGCCCTTCTCGAAGCTCGGCCGCCAGCTGGACTCGGCGGTCGGCGCCTACAACGACGCCGTCGGGTCCTTCGACCAGCGCGTGATGCCCCAGGTGCGCCGCTTCGAGCAGGCCGGGGCGGACTCCGGGCGCGAGGTGGACGCGCCCCCCGGCATCGAGATCGGCGCCCGCACGATCACGGCACGAGTGGGTGGCGCACAGGATCCGCCCGCGGCGGGCGCAGCCGGCGAGCAGACGGCGCTGCCGGCAGCGGCTGCAGGCCTCTCCGTCGACGCCTGAGCGCCACCAGGACCAGCGCGAGCGCCACCGGGACCGTCGCCGGCAGCTCGTCGATGGCCAGGAACAGGAGGTCGAACAGCATCGCCAGCGCCGCCACCAGCACGGCCCCGCGCAGCTGTTCGGCCAGCCCGAACTCGCTCGCCAGCAGGCCCCCCAGCGCGGCCGCGATGAAGAGGTCGCCGTAGCCCATCACGGCCGAGCCGAGCACGGCGCTCTGCAGCTGCGGCAGGCCCGCCGCCGGGTGGGCGGCGTTGAGCGCGTTGTTGGGCTGCTGCAGCAGGTCGGCGGTCACCAGCGCCGCGTCGGCGATCGCCATCAGGATGATCCCCCCGGCCAGCCAGCGGGGCGGGGTGACGGCCGCCAGCAGGACGCCCAGCGAGACGCAGCTCAGCCCCGTCAGGCACAGCGCCGCCGCCTGCCCGGGCAGGGCTCCGCGGTCGGCCCAGGCGAGCGCGAACAGCGGTATCACGGCCAGCGCCGCCCAGCCCCTGGCGCCGCGCCCGAGCACCCCGAGGGCGAGCGCCGCCAGCAGCGGCACGGCCACCAGCGCCAGATACGTCAGACCGTCCGCGCTGGCGTTTTCCGCGGCCCGCGTGACGAACACGAAGCCCACCACCGACAGCGGCGGGATCGCCGCCCAGCGGCCGCTGCGCAGCCGTGTCAGGCGCCCGTCGCGCAGCGGCGCCGGGAGCGCCACGAGCGTCCCCTGCACGATCGACAGCAGCACGATCGAGGGCCAGAACGACAGCATGCGATCCAACATAGAGGGCACGGTGCCCGCGCTTGGCGGGCAACCCGCGCACGCGCCGGGGGCCGGCCCCCGGCAAGCCACGGCCGCTTCAGGCTCCGGGAGCCGCCGCCGCTGAGGAGGCGCCGGCGCCCGCGCCGCCGTCGGCCGGGAGCTCTCGCACCAGCAGCGAGGCGCCGATCGCGCCGCCGAGGTCGCCGAGGGCGGCCACGTGCACGGGCGGCGGGTCGTAGTCGGTGAACAGGTGCGGGAGCATCTCCTCGGCGATCCGCTTCGCGTAGGGGTGCCCGAGCCGCACGCCGAGGCCACCCCCGATCACGACGCCTTCGACGTCGAGCACGTTGAGCACCGAGGCGACCCCCGCGCCCAGCGCGCGCACGGCGCGGTCGATCATGTGAACCGCGAGCTTGTCGCCCTGATCGAGCGCCCTGGCCCACACGCCGCTTGTGACCCGCGTGCGGCCCCGCTCGTGCATCAGCTTGAAGAGATCGGTCCGGCGCCCCTTCTCGTGGTGGAGGTATTCGGCGTGGATTTCCATCGCCGCACGCCCGGCGTAGGCCTCCATGCAGCCCCGCCGCCCGCAGGTGCACCTGGCGCCGTCGAGCTCGACGACCACGTGGCCGATCTCCCCGGCGGCCCCGCGGCCCACCCACGGCTTCCCGTCGAGGATCAGCCCGCCGCCCACGCCGGTCCCCCAGAAGACCCCGAGCAGCGACCTGTAGAGCCGGCCCGCGCCGAGCTCGAACTCCGCCTCGGTCGCGACCCGCACGTCGTTGCCGAGCGCCACCGCGCAGCCGAGCAGCCGTTCCAGCTCCGGGCCGAGGGCGTACCTGCCCTCCCAGCCGGGCAGGTTGCGAGCGCTGATGACCTCGCCGCCGCGAACGGTCCCGGGAGAGCCGACCCCGACTCCGGCGAGCTCGGCGGGCTCGATCTCGGCCGCGAGGGCGGCGTCACGCAGCGCCGTGCCCATCTCGCGGGCCACGTCCTCGGGGCCGCCCTTGGTCGGCGTCGGGCGCCTGGCCGAACCCAGCACGTTGTTGTCGTCGTCGACGATGGCCGCCTGGATCTTGGTGCCGCCGAGGTCGATGCCCCCGAAGCTGGCCATGCCCGGCGCCGGCAGCTAGTGCGGTCGGCGCGGGTCGGGGATCGCGGAGGAGCTGGGCTTCGTCGGCACCGACGGGAACGGCAGCGCCTGGATGCGCCCCATCAGCGCTTCCCACTGTGAGGTGTTGAGCGAGCCCCCGCCGAGACTCGTCGTCGCAGGTTGCCCCGCGCCCGAGCCATGCCCCTGGGCGCCGGCCGCCTGGGCCGCGGGCGCCGAGGAGGAGAAGACGAGCTGGATGTGGTTCCAGTAGGTGCTGTCGGCCTGCGTGTTGGAGGACTGCGGGTAGCGCATCAGGCTCAGGATTTCGTGGGGCACGAACTGCCTGGGGAGCGTCAGCAGCGTGCGGATCGTCAGGTCGGTGATCGAGCCGGGCCCCTGGTGGTGGGCGATCTTGACGCCGTTGATGGCCGAGATGTCCACCTGGCGGCCGTCGAAGGCCGCCGACAGCGCGCCGCCGGCGGTGTACTCGGACTGCCCGCAGCGCAGGGCGCTGATCGTGGGCTCGAGGCCGCTGCGGGCCAGGAAGGCGATCACGGCGAGCGTGCGCCGGTCGATCAGGCCGCCGGAGATGTCGCGCCGGCCGCACCCGTAGATCGGGATTTCCGGGTCGGAGAGGATCGCCCGCTGCAGCTGCGAGCGCGACAGCAGCAGCACGTCGCTGGCGGTCGCGCCGAGCAGCGGGTTCGAGGCCTTTGCCCCCTCGGGGTGCAGCGCCGCCTGCAGCTGCGCCCAGTTGGAGAGCACGGCTCCCGGGTCGATCGTGGCGGAGTCACCCGCGGGCTGGATCGCGAAGCGCAGGCTGCCGGCTTTGGCTTCGGGGTCGACCGTCACCTGGCCGAGCACGGTCCCGGCGGCAACCACCGAGCCCTTGCGCAGCGGGATGTGGGCCGTGGCGCGTGCCTGGCGGGCCCGCTCGGCGGCTTTGGCGGCCACCGCGGCGCGCGCGTCGGGGTTGTCCGGGTGCGCGTACAGGCGTGCGCGGCCCATCCCGGCGGGAACCCCCGCGGGGGCCACCGGGGTGATCGTCACCTTGCCGCTGTTGGCCGCGGACGCGGAGCTCGAGGGCTTCGGGGCGCTCACCTTCAGCGTCTGCGGCTGGGTTCCCGCGCTGGCGGGGCCCTTCGGCGCCGGGGCCGCGCTGGCGGCGGCTGCAACGGCCGTGCTGGAGGCGGCGGCGGGTGTTTTCGGGGTCGTGTACGTGGGTGCGATGGCCCCCAGCCCGGAGTAGGTGAAGACGTCGCCGTAGACGTCGCGCAGAATCACGTACAGGCCGAGCTTGCGTGACGCCCCGAGGCCGATCACGCGGCCGTCCTGGACGGCCACCACGCTGGCCTTGGGGGAGGTGGCGAGGCTGGCCAGCTGCAGCGGGCGGCTGCTCCCGGTGCCGGCCGCTGCGGCCGCCGGCGTCGGCGGGGCGGTGGAGCCGGGCGTGGACGCGGCGGTGGTCGCGGTGGTCGAGCCTTCGGGGGTCGTCGGGGTCGCAGGGCTCGTCGGGGTGGCGCCGGCGGTCGCACTCGAGGTGCCGTTCGGGCTGCTCGAGGAGCTGCCGTCCGGGGTGGTCCAGGAGAGCTGCTTGCCGGTGACCGGCAGGCGCCCGTCGATCAGGCCCGTCAGCGTCGCGACCACGCCCTTCGGGTAGGTGGTGATCAGCTTCGCCCGCAGCAGCACCGAGCTCACATATTCTTCGGAGTGGTTGTAGGCCAGGATCGCGTCCTTGAGGTTGGTGGCCGCGCCGGCGGCGCGCAGGTAGCGGGCGGCGGCGAAGATCGCGTCCACGGGGTTGTAGGGGTCCGCGTAGCCTGCGTCGAGGGCGTCCACCCCGTACTGCAGCCAGGTGCCCGGCATGAACTGCATCCAGCCGACCGCACCGGCGCTGGAGACCGACAGGTCGGTGCCGTAGTCGGTCTCGATTTCGTTGATCGCCGCGAGGATCTGCCACGGCACGCCGTACTGGACCGCCGCCGCCTTGTAGATCGGCAGCAGGAACAGCGGCACGCGGTAGAAGTTCAGGGCCGCGGCGGAGGCGTTGCCGGAGTTGAGGATCGCTTCCAGGGCGGCTGTGTCGGCCACCGACTGGGGCGAGGCGGCGACGCCGTTGGGTCCGGCCTTTTCAGCCGCCGCCTTCGCGTTGGCGGCGTTCGCCTGTTCGCTGCGCGCCTTGGCTCCGGCGCTCGACTTCTGTTTGCGCTTGACCACCACGCTGGGCGCTTCCGTGCTCGCCTTGTGCTTCGGCGCGGGGGTGCTCTGGGGCGTGGTCGTCGTCTGCGGAGTCGTGGTCGTCGGCGACGGCGTCGGGGTGCTGGTGGTCGTCGGGGTGGTGCTCGTGGTGGTCGGCGTGGTGCTCGTTTCGGGCGCGCCCGTGGTGCTCGTGCCGGTGCCTTCCGAGCCGGTGGCCTGGATGCTGCCGCCGCTCGGGAGGCCTTCGGCCGACGCACGCGGGCCCGCGGCCATCGCGCTCTGGGCGGCGGCTCCGCCGAGCCCGGCGGCCGTCAGCCCCCCGCCGGCGAGGGCCGACAGCAGCGCGCGTGCGAGCCGGCGACGCTGCCAGCTCGCGGCACCGGCCGTCACGCGGCCGGCGCTACTTGAGGCTTGTTCGCTCTCGGGTCTTCCCATGATCGTGCTCGAACCTGGCTAACGCAGGCTTCCGGGAGAGGCCCACCCGAAGTCATATCGGCAGATGCGCTGGAATACGTAAAGCATTCGTTACCCGCCCCGGCGGACTCCCCTTGGTGCCGTCTGCGTCAGGGCGTGGCTGTGCACCGTAGCGGTCGTAAGAGCGGAATGTCGCACTGGGTCCTCTTCGCGTCCGTTCGCCGGAACTCCCTCCATTCCTCCTTGCATACCCCGGGCGGGACGTGTTCGAGCCACATTGCCCGCCGGGATCGCTAACTTAACGGATCGTGGAAACGATCGACTCCATCATCCAGGTCGCCATCTCGGTGGTTCTGGTGCTGCTGATCCTGATGCACTCGGGCAAGGACGCAGGCCTGTCCGGAGCGTTCGGCGTCGGCACCGGAGCAGGCCCCCTCGGCGGCGGCTCGATGGTCGAGCGCAACCTCAACCGCTGGACGATCGCTTCGCGGTGCTGTTCTTCGTGAACGCGGTCATCCTGCTCAAGCGTCCCTGGGCCTAGGCCCCAGCCCCCGGCCCGCCGCCTTCGTCCTCCGCGCCGCTGCCGTGACCGTCTGACGGTTCGAGCCGGTCGAGGATCTCGATCGCCTCCGAGCGCAGCTGGGCGTTGATCGTCTCGTAGTCCTCGGGCGAGAGCTTGCCGGTGCGGAAGTCCAGTTCGAGATCGCGGATCTCCCGGTACTTGGCCTCGCGGGCCGCCTCCAGCGCCTCGCGCTCGCCCGCGTCCGCGTCCGCGCCGGGCGGCACGACGGGCCCACAGCGGGGCGCCGACGAAGCGGACCACCAGCGCCAGCAGCGTGAGCGTGAGGATCGCGATCCCGATATCCACCGGATTCCGAGCGCTGGAGCCCGCCTAGACGCGGGCCAGGCCGCGCAGCGCGCGCGGGCGCTCAAGGGCGGCCACCCGGCGGCGCAGCGTGCTGGGGGCCGGCCACAGGGCGATCAGCCCGCCGGCGAGCACGATCAGGCCGCCGAGCCAGATCCACATGACCAGCGGCGAGACGATGAAGTGGAACTGGGCCGGGGGCGGGTGTTGCAGGTAGTCGCGCGCCAGCACCCCGAGCGCGACGAGCGCGTCTTCGGGCGGCAGCGTGCGGTCACCGGCGGTGATGATCTTCTGCAGGGCGGGAGCTTCGATGTCCGGCTCGCACCGCGCTCCAGACGTCACGGGTGATGCCGCCGTTCATCGAGATGTGGCTCACCGGCTGGCCCCCGATCAGGCTGCCGACGGTGCCCTGTCCCGGTTCGCCGGAGGGGTAGTAGCCCTCGCTCGGTTCGAGCGTGGCCACGTGCTGTCTGCCCTTCAGCACCTGTAGGCGCGCACCCAGGCTGAGGATCGCGCCGGTGTGGGCGGCGTCGTTGGCGGGGGTGACGGTCGCGGTCGGCTTGACGTAGCGGACCGTGTAGGCACCCACGCGGGCGGACTGGCCGGGCGAGAGCCCCAGCTCGACCGCGTGCTGGAAGGACGAGGAGGCCGCCACGCCGACGAACAGCACGGCCATCCCGACGTGCACGATGTAGCCCCCGTAGCGCCTGCGGTTGCGGCGCACGAGCGCCAGCAGGGCGCGCGGCGGCGGCTCTCCGGCGATCGCCCGCCGGGCGCGGATGCCGCGCACGAACTCCTGCCCGACGCTGCCGAGCACGAACGCCGCGCAGCAGAACATGGCCGTCGCGAAGGGCTTGCGGGCGACGCCGCTGAGCTCCAGCCCGGCGAGCGTCGCGAGCGCCGCGGCGATCGGCACGAGGAAGTTGCGCCGCGCGTTGGCGAGCGTCGCCCGGCGCCAGGCGATCACCGGGCCGATGCCGCTCAGCAGCACCAGGACCAGCGCCAGCGGGACCGTGTAGCGGTCGAACCAGGGCGGCCCCACCGAGGCTTCGTGCCCGGAGATCGCCTCGCGAGATCAGCGGGAAGTAGGTGCCCCAGAAGATCACGAAGCAGAGCGCCACCAGCACGAGGTTGTTGGCCAGGAACATCGCCTCCCGGGACAGCAGCGAGTCGAGCCGGGCCTCCGAGCGCAGCAGGTCCCGCCGCGAGACCACGAGGTAGATCGAGGCGCCGATCAGGAGCCCGATCAGGATCACGAACGGCACTCCCAGGGTGTGCGCCGCCGAAGGCGTGGATCGAGTTCAGGATCCCGCTGCGCACGAGGAACGTCCCCATCACGGCCAGCGTGCCGGTGGCCAGCACCAGCGACACGTTCCACACCTTCAGCATCCCCCGCTTCTCCTGGATCATCAGCGAGTGCAGGAAGGCGGTGGCCGTCAGCCACGGCATCAGCGAGGCGTTCTCGACCGCGTCCCAGCCCCAGTAGCCGCCCCATCCGAGCTCGGCGTAGGACCAGCGGGCGCCGAGCAGGATGCCGATGCCCAGGAACAGCCAGGCGGCGAAGGCGAAGCGACGGATGGCCCCGATCCAGTCGGCCTGCAGGCGCCGGGCGAGCAGCGCCCCGAAGCCGAACGCCAGCGGGATCATGCACAGCGTGTAGCCCGAGTACAGCATCGGGGGGTGGATCATCATCGTCGGGAAGCGCAGCAGCGGATCCAGGCCGACGCCTTCGGCGGGGGCCGGGGTGGGTGGTGCTGAAGGGGTTCGCGTAGAAGACCATCAGCGCGACGAAGAAGCCCCCGAGCCCGAGCAGGATGGCGGTGGCGTAGGCGGCGACCTCGCGCAGGCGCTTGCGGGTCAGCAGCAGCGCGAGGCTGGACCAGATCGACAGCAGCCAGGCCCACAGCAGCAGCGAGCCTTCCTGGGAGGACCACACGGCGGCCACCCGGTAGAGCGTCGGGGTGGTGCGGCTGGAGGTGTCGGCGACGGTGTTGAAGGCGAAGTCGTTGCGCAGGAAGGCGACCTCGAGCACCAGCCCGGCGACGGTCAGCACGGCGGCGAGCGCGTACATCGCGCGGCGGCCGGAGTCGGCGAACTCCGGGCGCCGCTTGCGCGACGCCGTAGATCGAGGCGGCGATCCCGTAGGCGCAGACGGCCAGCGCCAGCACCAGGCAGCAGAAGCCGAGCCCGGCCATCAGCGGCTAGCCGCCCGCGCGGGCGCGCACCTCAGGGCGGGGCGCCACCGCGGAGCACCTACAGGTTCTGCTTCTCGCTCGGCGGAGCGGTCTTGTACTTCGAGGGGCACTTGGTGATCAGCGAGTCGCGTTCGCCGACGAAGCGCGAGCCCTGCTTCTGCGACGGTCACGATCACCTCGCGGCCTTCGCGGAAGGGGTCCGGAACGCGTGCCCGTGTAGGCGAGCGCCACCGCCCGCGTCCCCGCCCGGTCCTGGACGCTGAAGTCGAGCACCGAGCCTTCGCGGTGCACGGAGCCGTGGACCACGGTGCCGGTCAGCTGATAGCTGCGGCCGGGCTGCGCTTCGCGCAGCAGCTGGGTCGGCGTCAGCGCCGGGCTGGCGGCGCTGAAGCTGGTGTAGATGAGAGCGCTGGCGAGCACCACGGCGGCGCTCAGTGCCAGTACCAGGCGCACGGTTCGCTTGCGCGCGGGGGACATCTACCCGAGCAGTATTCCAAACAGCCCCGGCCGTGATGCCGCATCCGCCGCCCGGCCCCGCCGGCGGCGGCGCGAGCGAGGAAATCTCGCTGCAGGGGCGAAACCCTGAGGGGTGCCGGACGTTAGAGAGACAGACACCATGACCCGTCTGCGACGTCTGCCCGAGCACGCCTGCCCCTGCGCCGCTCCAACCACCGCGCCGCCGCCGCGGCGGCGCAGGAGGCCGTCCAGGTCGCGACGGCGCCGCCCCCGCCGCGACCACGCCGCCCAGCGCGTGCGCGACGCCGGCGGGCCCCTCGACAGCGCCTGCTACACGTGCGGATGCGGGCTGCTGGTTCCAGGCGCCGGTGTCCGACGAGCGTCACCTGCCCCCACTGCGGTGCGGGCCAGGCCTGGTAGCCGCCGCGCCCGCCACAGCAGGCCTCGCCCGCTCCGATCAGGCGCCGGGGGCGCGGATTTCCACGACCGGCTGTTCGTGGGTCCAGCACGGCCCGGTGACGCCGAAGGATCCCGCCAGGCCCCCGCATGGCAGCGGCGCGTAGTTGGTGCTTATGTAAACCTGGTCGGGCAGCGGGTCCGAGCCGACGCTCGGAGCGGTCCGGGCGGCGTTGACGTAGCCGCCGGCCGGGCAATCGCGGCTGCCGTGGGGGCGCCGGCAGACGTAGTCGGCGGCCACCGCCACGCCCAGATCGTCGTAGGGGCCGGGCTTGCCGATCGGGTTCGGTGCCGTAGTCCTGGGTTTCGAATCCCAGCCCAAGGATAACCCTCGACGGTAGGGTTAGACCTGGGAGGCTGAAGCTGACGGCGTGCAGCTGGGCGAATTCGCAGCCGGCCCCGAATCCCTGGGTCCAGCCTTCGTCGGGACAGGCGCTGGCGGCCGAGGGCCGGTAGGGGATCTGGAAGCGCTTCGTGATCCGCGCCAGCAGCGAGCCCCTGGAGTCGCGCGGCCCCGCCGCGTAGAGCTCGAGCGTCAGCGGCCAGCTGAAGCTCGCCCCCGGACTCGTGCGGCAGCGCGGCGCCGCACCGTGCTGGCAGGCGTAGCTCGCCATCAGCACGCTCACGACCGGGTTCGAGCGGCTGCTGCCCGCGCAGCTGGACCTCGCCGCCGAACTCGGCGATCGCGTAGGACTCGAACAGGGCCACGGGCAGGCCCATGGGTGTCGGCGGGCCGGTTGCTGTAGACGAGCTCCCCGCCCGCGGTGCGCTCGCCGCGGCGCCCGCGGCGCGGCTGCTCGGGCCCGAGGCGCTGAGCGAGCACGCAGAAGGCCGCGCCCAGCGCGCAGCACGGCCAGGAGGGCGAGCGGCCGCACCAGCGCGCGGGCCGCCGGCGGGGCTAGCGGATCTGCAGGCCGCTGATCGCGCGTGCGATCACCAGCTGCTGGATCTCGGCGGTTCCCTCGAAGATGTCGTAGATCTTTGCGTCGCGGTGCCAGCGCTCAACAGGGTACTCGCGGGTGTAGCCGTTGCCGCCCAGGATCTGGATCGCGCGCTCGGTCACCCAGACAGCGACCTCGCCCGACTTGAGCTTGCTCATCGAGCCCTCGGCGTTCTCGAAGCGGTGACCGGCGCGACCCATCCACGAGGCCCGCCACACGAGCAGCCGGGCGGCGTCGATCTCGAGCTTCATGCGCGCGAGCGTGAACGCGATCGCCTGGTTCTCGATGATCTTGCGACCGAACTGCTCACGCTCCTTGGAGTACTCGAGCGCGTACTCATACGCCGCCCGGGCGATCCCCAGCGCCTGCGCGCCGACCGTCGGGCGCGAGGCCTCGAAGGTCTGCATCGCCGCCTGGGAGCTGCTGCGCTTGCCCTCGCGCACACGCGCGAGCCGTTCGTCGAGCCGCTCCTTGCCGCCGAGCACGTAGCCGGCCGGGATGCGGCAGTCGTCGAGGAACACGTCGGCGGTGTGCGAGGCCCGCAGGCCGTGCTTTGAGACCTTCGCTCCCCTGCGAGATGCCCTTGGCTTCGCTCATCGGGACGACGAAGGCGGCGTGTCCGCGGGAGCCGAGCTCGGGGTCGACGGTGGCGATCACGACGTGGACGTCGGAGATGCCGCCGTTGGTGGCCCAGGCCTTCTGGCCGTTGAGCACCCACTCGCCGGCCGCCTCGTCGAAGCGGGCGCGGGTGCGCACGGCCGAGACGTCCGAGCCGGCGTTCGGCTCCGAGGAGCAGAAGGCGGCCACCTTGACCTCGTCGGGGGTGCCGAAGCAGCGCGGGATCCATTCGCCGATCTGCTCGGGGCTGCCCTGCCCGAAGATCGACGCCACGGCCAGGGCGGTGCCCATGATCGACATCCCGATCCCGGCGTCGCCCCAGAACAGCTCCTCGTTGACGATCGGCAGCGTCAGGCCGGACGGGGTCGGCGAAGAACTGGGCCAGGCCTTCGAACCCGTACAGCCCGATCTTGGCGGCCTCCTGGATGATCGGCCACGGCGTCTGCTCCTTCTCGTCCCACTCGTGGGCGGCCGGGCGCACGACGTCGGCCGCGAAGCCGTGGACCCAGTCGCGGATGTCCTTCTGGTCCTGGGTGAGCTCGAGCGAGAAGCCGGCCTCCTGGGCGATCGGGCGCGGTGCGTCCTCCGCGATCGGCTCGGGCGCCGGCACGTCGGAATCAGGGGACAGGGTGGGGGTCGACATCGAGTGCTCCTTGGGTTGGCTGGCCTCGTGACAGAGTACCGACTGCTGTCAATCTCACGGACAAATCAGCTCGCGATGTCAACCTACCCCGACACCGCGGCTGCCACCCCATTACCCGTCCAGCGCTACCGCCACGCCTCCTCACGGCGCGTGAGGGCCACCACGTCCTTCGGCAGCCTGCCCTCGGCGACGTCGGCGACGGTGACCTTCTCGAGCACTTTGCGCAGGTTCGCCCGCAGCGCGATCCAGACGTCGCGCAGCGACTCGGCGGAGCCGACGTACTCGATCTCTTCGGGCCGCTGGCCGCGGATGCCCACGAGCGGGCCCTCGACCGCGCGGATCACCTGTGCGAGGTTGACCTCATCGGCGGGCCGGGCCAGCCAGTAGCCGCCCTCGGGACCGCGCTGGCTGCGGACCACACCGGCCGAGCGCAGCTGGGTGAGGATGTTCTCCAGGAAGGACACGGGGATCTTCTGCGCGGTGGCGATGTCGTCCACCTTGCGAGGCGCTTCCTGGGAGCTGTCGGCCAGCTCGATGACGGCCCGTACGGCGTAGTCGGCCTTGGCGGTCACGTGCATTGCGGAGATTGTTCCGCATAGGGCGGCCGGGGGCCGGATGGACCCGAGTTAGGGCACCCTAACTGCTGTGGTACCGTGGACCCGCCCATCCCGACCTGTGAGATCGGATTTGAAGACGGCCCGCCGCCAAAGCCCCCGCCCGGATCGCCGCGCTCATCCCGACCGGGGGCCGGATGGCGGCAGCGATCGCGACGGCATCGTGCGTCGCGCTCATCCTCAGCGGCTGCGGCTCGGGGAGCTCCGGCGGCCACACGCTGACGATCTACAACGGCCAGCACGAACAGACGACGGCCACGCTGGTGAAGGCCTTCGAACGCAAGACGGGGATCAAGACCGCCGTGCGCAGCGACGACGAGGCGACGCTGGCCAACCAGATCGTCCAGGAGGGCTCGAACTCCCCGGCCGACGTCTTCTACACCGAGAACACGCCCGCCGCTGGAAGCGCTGCGCGAGCACGGGCTGCTGGCCGCCGGTCGCGCCGGCCGCGCTGAGCTCCGTCCCTGCTCGCTACAACTCCGCCCAGGGCGTCTGGGTGGGGATCTCGGACGCGTCTCGGAGCTCGTCTACAACACCTCCCAGCTGAAGCCGTCGCAGCTGCCCAGCTCGATCCTCGAACTCGCCGACCCTCGCTACAAGGGCAAGCTCGCCTTCGCCCCCTCGGAGACCGACTTCCAGCCGCTGATCGCCTCGATCGTCAAGTACAAGGGCAGCGCCGCCGCCGAAGCCTGGCTGACAGGGGCTGAAGGCGAACGGGCGCCAACTGCCCGGACAACGAGAGCGTCACCGCCCAGGTGAACTCAGGGCAGAGCGCGCTCGGGCCGATCAACCACTACTACTGGTACCGCCTGCGACGCGCGGAAGGCGGCCACATGTCCTCCGCCCTGCACTACTACGCCCCCAGGGACCCGGGCTACCTCTCGACGTCTCCGGGGCCGCGGTGCTGAAGTCGAGCCACCACCAGGCCGCGGCGCAGCGCTTCCTGGAATTCCTCGTCAGCCGCGAAGGGCAGGAGGTGCATCGCCCACAGCGACAGCTACGAGTACCCCCTGCGGCCCGGGGGTGGCGCCGCCGGCCGGTCTGCGCCCGTCTGGTGAACTGCAGCCCGCGTCCCTGACCCCCGCGGAGCTCGGCGACGGCAGCGAAGCCCTCGCGCTGCGAGCAGAAGGTGGGACTGCTGTAGGGAGGCGCCGTGAGCGCGACCGCGACCGAGCCCCGTCCGCCCAGCCTGGCCCGCTCGTGGTCCGCGCGCGGGCGCTGGCCGCTGGGGACGCTCGCCGGCGCGCTGATCGCCGCCGGGCTGGTGCTGCTGCCGCTCGTGTTCCTCGTCGTGGAGGCCCTGCACCCGGGCCTCGACGAGGTCCGGCGGCTGCTGCTGCGCCACACGGTCGCGGTGCTGCTGTGGAACACCGTCCGGCTGGCGGTCGCGTGCACGCTGCTGTGCGCCGTGCTCGGGGTGGCGGCGGCATGGTGCGTGGAGCGAACCACCCTGCCGGCGCGGGGACTGTGGGCCGTGCTGCTCGTGCTGCCGCTCGGGATCCCGGACTTCGTGATCGGCTTCGGCTGGGTCTCGATCGCACCCGGCCTGCGCGGCTACCCGGCCGCGGTGATGATCATGACGCTGTCGCTGTACCCGCTCGTCTACCTGCCGGTCGCGAGCGCCCTGCGCCACCTCGACGGAAGCCTCGAGGAGGCGGCCAGGAGCCTCGGCATGGGGCCGTGGCGCACCTTCACCAGGGTCACACTGCGCCAGATCCGCCCGGCGCTGCTCGGAGGCTGCCTGCTGGTCGCGCTGGCGCTGCTGGCCGAGTACGGCGCGTTTGAAATCGTCGAGTACCGCACCTTCACGGTGGCGATCTTCACGCGAGTTCCAGCTCGGCTTCGACACCGCCGCGGCGTGCGTGCTGTCGCTGGTCCTGGTGGTCATCAGCGTCGCCGTGCTCGGTGGCGAGCTGGCGCTCAGCGGACCGGCGCAGGCGCGCCGCAGCACCCGCGGTCGCGCGCAGACCGGCGCCGCGGGTGCGTCTGGGCCGGCTGACCGCGCTGCCGCTCGCCGGCCTCGCGGCGGTCGCGGCGCTCGCGCTCGGGCGTGCCGGGCGGCGCGCTCGTGTACTGGCTGATCCAGGGCGGCATCGAGCACGCTGCCCGCGATCTCGGTCGGCTCGGCGATCGGTCACACCGCCGCCTACAGCGCGGCCGCGGCGGCGCTGGCGACGGCGCTCGCGCTGCCGGTCGTGATGCTCGTCGCGCGCCACCGCAACCGCTTCACGGTGCTGCTGGAGCGGCTCAGCTACCTGCCGATGGCGCTGCCGGGGGTGGTGGTCGCGCTCGGGCTCGTGTCGTTCACGATCAACCACGCCTTCGCCCTCTACCAGAGCACGCTGGAGCTGGTGGTGGCCTACGCGATCCTGTTCCTGCCGCTGGCGGTGGTCGGCGTGCGCTCGGCGATGGGCAGGCGCCCGAGCGCCTGGAGGAGGTCGGGCGCTCGCTCGGAGCCGGCCGGGGTCGAGGTCTGGCGGCGCGTGACGCTGCCACTGATCGCCCCGGGTCTGGCGGTCGCGTTCGCGCTCGTGTTCATATCCTCGGCAACCGAGTTGACGGCCACCCTGCTGCTGCGTCCCACGGGCGTGAACACGCTCGCCACCCGCTTCTGGGCCTACACCTCCGAACTCTCGTACGGCTCGGCGGCCCCCTACGCGGCGATGATGGTGGCGGTCTCGGCCGTGCCGGCCTACCTGATCAGCCGGCGCGTGAGCCGCGCGCGCCCCGGCGGAGGCGACGCCGATGAGCCAGCTCCGCGTGCAGGACCTGTGGAAGAGCTACGAGGAGCGCCCGGTGCTGCGCGGGCTCGACCTGGTCGTGCGAGCCCGGGACGCTGACGGCCGTGCTCGGTCCCTCCGGGTGCGGCAAGACCACGCTGCTGCGGGTGATCGCCGGCTTCGAGCGCGCCGAGCAGGGCGAGGTGGTGCTCGGCGGCCGCACGCTCGAGAACGAGCACGTCAACGTCGCGCCCGAGAAGCGCGGGATCGGATACGTGCCCCAGGAGGGCGCCCTCTTCCCCCACCTCGACGGTCGAGGCGAACGTCGGCTTCGGGCTGCCCCGCCGCGAGCGCCGCGGAGCGGTCGTGCCGAGCCTGCTGGAGATGGTCGGCATCACAGGACTCGCCAAGCGTCTCCCCCACGAGCTCTCCGGCGGCGAGCAGCAGCGCGTGGCACTGGCGAGGGCGCTGGCGCGCAAGCCGCACGTGCTGCTGCTGGACGAGCCGTTCTCCTCGCTGGACGCCAGCCTGCGGGAGACCGTCCGCGAGGAGGTCCATCAGCTGCTGCGCGAGCAGGGAGCCACGACCGTGCTCGTGACCCACGACCAGGAGGAGGCGCTCTCGCTGGCGGATTCGGTCGCCGTGCTGCGGGACGGTCGGATCGTCCAGCACGCCGTTCCGAGCGAGGTCTACGAGGCGCCGGTGGACCACGAGCTGGCGAGCTTCCTGGGAGCCGTGAACCTGATCGACGCCGAGATCGAGGGCGCCACGGCGCGCACGCCGCTGGGTCCGCTGCCGCTGCGCGGCGGCCAGGACGCCTCCGCCGCGGCCGGCGCGACGCTCGTGATGCTGCGCCCCGAGCAGCTCGAGGTCCATCCCCGCGGCGAGGCCCCGGCCGGCGGCTCGTCCGCCGACCCCGGTGCCGATGGCGGAGCCGGCGGTCCGCTGGAGGGCCGTGTCGAGGAGTGCCGCTACTACGGTCACGACGCGCTGCTGCGGATCCGTCCGGAGGACCCCCGCCTGACGGTGCTGCTGGCCCGGGTGCACGGCGAGCTGGCCCTGCCCGCGGGCGCCCAGGTCACGATCGCCGCTCACGGGCCCGTGAGCGTGGTGTGAACCTCCCGCTCGGCGCCCTTTAGCATCTGCTTGCAGTGGCAGACCGCTGGCACTGGGACTTCGAGGACGACGAGCGGGCCCGGGTGTCCTCCACGGCCACGCGACCCGCCGGGCCGCCGCCACCGAGCGAGCCGCCCGGCGAGGCAGGAGGGCGCGGGCACCGTGTCCAGATCCGCCGCCGCCGTGCGGTGGCGGTGGCGGTCGCCGTGGCGTTGGTCGTGGTCGTCGCGCTGACCCTGTCCCAGGGTCACGGGTCGACCTCCACGCCCAGCCACGCGCCGACGGCGGGGTCTGCGCTGAAGGCGCATCCCGCCCCCACCCCGCTACCCGAAAACGACAAACAGGCGGCCGTCGCGGCGGTGCTCGCCTACACCCCCTTCGTCAAAGAAGGGATCGCCCGCAAGCCCGAGGTCGCACTCACCTTCGACGACGGGCCGGGCCCGTATACGCCCGCCGTGTTGAGCGTGCTGGAGCGCTACGGGGTCCACGCCACGTTCTTCGTCATCGGGCGCATGCTCCAGTACTTCGGCGAATCGGCCAGGCGGGAGGCACGCGACGGGGACGTGCTCGGTGACCACACCGAGACCCACCCCGCGCTGGCCCAGCTGTCGGCACACGACCAGTTCGAACAGCTCTTCGAACAGGCGGCCCGGGTCGAACTGCAGGGGGCGTCGCGCCCGGATCTGTTCCGCCCGCCGTACGGCTCCTTCAACAACACCACGATCGCCCAATTGCACCGGCTGAAGATGCTGATGGTGCTGTGGTCGGTGGACACGGACGACTACGAGCAGCCGGGCGTGGCCACGATCGTCCAACGGGCGCTGGCGGGCGCCCACCCGGGAGCGATCATCCTGATGCACGACGCCGGGGGCACCCGTACCGAGACCGTCGAAGCGCTCCCGATCATCATCCGCGAACTGCGTGCCAAGGGGCTGAAGCCCGTGACGGTCCCGCAGCTGCTGGCGGACGATCCTCCGGTCCCCGGCCAGCCGCTGCCCGCCAGCCTGGCCGGCGACTGACGTGCACGAGCCGCTCGACGCCGACACCCTGCGGCAGCGACGCCAGGCCGACCGGCGGACGCGAACCCGGCGCCGGCGGCTGTTGATCGCGGGGGCGGTGGTCGTGCTGGCGGCAGTGGTCGCGGCGGTGCTGGGATCGGGCGGCGGGGGCTCCCCGGCCGGCGGTCAGGGCGCGGCGCGGGGAGCTGCGGGGACCAACGCCCGGGTGGGCGCCAACGAACGGCGGGACCGCGGCGTCCAACGGTGGGCGCGGCACCCGGCCCAGCACCACGGGACGTGCCAGCGGGCATCCCGGGAACGCCACCGTGCCGGTGCTGATGTACCACGTGATCGCAGCCCCGCCGGCGGGGGCGCCGTTCCCCGGCCTGTACGTCCCGCCCACGGAGTTCGGCGAACAGATGCACGCGCTGGCGGCGGCCGGCTGGCATGCGGTCACGCTCGACCAGCTGGCGGCCAACTGGCGGGAAGGCGCCCCGCTGGGCGCCAAGCCGGTTGTCGTGAGCTTCGACAACGGCTACCACTCCCAGTACTCCCAGGCGCTGCCGGTGCTGAAGGGCCTCGGCTGGGTGGGCGACGAGAACATCCAGTTGACGGGCCTGCCACCGTCGCAGGGAGGGCTCAGCAGCAGCGAAGTGCAGAGACTGATCGCCGCCGGCTGGGAGCTCGACACCCAGGGCCTGAGCCACGCCGACCTGATCACGCTGGGCCCCGCGGCGCTGCGTGAACAGGTGCAGGAAACCCGCCAGGAGCTGCGCCGGCGCTACCACGTCCCGGTCAACTGGTTCTGCTACCCGTCGGGCCATTACAACGCGGCCGTGATCGCCGCCGTCAAGGCGGCGGGCTACAGCGGCTCCACCACAGTCGTACCGGGGTGGGCCCACCGCAGCGAAGACGCCTACCGGATGCACCGCCTGAGGGTGCTCGGCGGAACCAGCCCTCAGCAGCTGCTGGCGCTGATCGAGGACACCCGCGCCGACCCGCCGGCGCCGGACTCCTACGGGGGTTAGAGCACGTCCGCCGAGACCTGCGCACCTTCCCGGACCACCGCGCCGGGCGCCCCGCCCGCCCGCCGCAGGACGTTCGGCCGCTGCTCTAGCCTGGCGCTGTAGCGATGCCGGCCTTCATCCCCAGCCCGTCCGTCAACGGGTTCCACATCGGCCCGCTGTTCGTGCACTTCTACGGGCTCTGCTACGTCGTCGGCATCACCGCCTCGGTGCTGATCGCGCGGCGGTTGTGGCGGGCCAAGGGCGGCGATCCCGATCTCGTGCTGACGGTCGCGCTGTGGGGTGTCCCGGCCGGGATCCTCGGCGGGCGCCTCTATCACGACATCACAAGCTGGAACGAAGTGCCCCACAACTGGTACGGCTGGCTGGCCGTGTGGGAAGGAGGCCTCGGCATCTGGGGCGGGATCGTGTGCGGTGTCCTGGGCGGCATGATCCCGCTCTACAAAGCCAAGGTCCACATCCCGAGCTTCCTCGACGCGGCCGCCCCGGGCATCCTCGCGGCGCAGGCCTTCGGGCGGATCGGCAACTACTTCAACCAGGAGCTGTTCGGGGGTCCCACGACCCTGCCCTGGGGACTGGAAATCGACGCCGCCCATCGCCCCGCGCGTTACCTGGCCTACTCGACCTTCCATCCGACCTTTCTCTACGAGCTGATCTGGGACCTCGCGCTGGCGGCGGTGCTGTCCGGGCTGGTGCTGCGGGGGAGGATCCGTCCGCCCGGGATCTTCGCCCTGTACGTGACGGGCTATTCGGCGTTCCGGATCCTCGAGGAGACGCTGCGGGTGGACCCGTCCAACCACATCCTCGGGGAGCGCCTGAACTTCTGGGTCGCGTGCCTGCTGACGCTCTCCGGCGCGACCTGGTTCATCTTCACCCAGCGCCGGGGCGCCCCGGACAGCCCGACACCGGATGCGGGCGCGCAGCAGGCCGCGCCTAGCGCGACGGCGGCGCCGCCGTGACCGGAACAGAGCTCGGCGTAGCGATCTCCGTCTTCCTGGCCTGTGCCGTGGAGGCGGTGGAGGCGTTGACGATCGTGCTCGCGCTGGGGACCACGCGGGGTTGGCGCTCGGCGCTGGCGGGCGCAGGAGCCGCCGTGCTCGCGCTGGCCGCGCTGGTGGCCGCCCTCGGGCCCGCTCTGGCCTCGCTGCCGCTGGACACGCTGCGGGTCCTGATCGGAGGCCTGCTGCTGATCTTCGGGCTGCAGTGGCTGCGCAAGGCGGTCCTGCGCTGGGCGGGACTGAAGGAAATGCACGACGAGCTGCTCGCCTTCGAAGAGGAGTCCGCGGCCGCGCGGGCACACGTGCCGACCACCACGTCGTTCGACGGCTACGCCTTCACGGTCTGCTTCAAGGGAGTGCTGCTCGAGGGCCTGGAGGTCGCCTTCATCGTGCTCACCGTCGGCGCCAACCAGCATCGCCTGGGCCTCGCCGCGGCGGCGGCCGCGGTGGCCGTGGTGGTCGTGATCGCGATCGGAGCCGCCGTCAGGGTGCCGCTCGCCCGCGTGCCGGAGAACACCCTGAAGCTGCTGGTGGGCGTGATGCTCAGCTCGTTCGGAATGTTCTGGAGCACTGAGGGCGCGGGCGCCGCGTGGCCCGGCGGCGAGGCGGCGCTGCTGGTGATCATCCCCGCGGTCCTGCTGTGCGCGTGGGCGATGGCCAAAAGCCTGCGCGGAGCGGAGCCGGTCGCGGCGGGTGTGGGTGTGCCGCGGGACCACCCGCTGGAGGCCGGGCACGCACAGGCCCCCAACTCCAGCGATGGCGATCACCTGGCGGTGCGCCGATGAGACACCTCGCTCGCGCGGCCACAGCCGTGTGGCGGTTCGTCGTCGGCGACGACTGGCGCCTGGCGCTCGGGGTGGCGATCGCGATCGGCGTGGTGGCGGTGCTCGTGGAACTGTCGGTCAACGCGTGGTGGCTGCTTCCCGTCGCCGTGCCCGCGCTGCTGTGGATCTCCGTCTCGCGCGCCGCCGGCCGCCGGGGGAGGCGGGGGCGGCGCTCGCGCCCTACTTGACGAGCTCGTCGTCCGCGAGACCATCTTGGCGCAGGCGCGAGCGCCCGAGCGCTTGGCGCAGGCGCAAGCGCCCGAGCGCTTCACCCCAACGTGCAACCGTTACCGAAATCGACTTGGGGGTACCTTTGAGACCCTGTGGCCGACCCGCACGACCCCGGCGTGGGTACCCGAGATGTGAGGGCACTGGACCTCGGTCGCGAGCGGTCGGTCAGAGCGATCGTCGTGGCGACGGCTCGCCTCTACGGGCAGTTCCCCTTCCTGTTCTTGGCGCTGGCGCTGGCCGTCATGGCGCCGTACGAGCTCGCGGTGCTCGCGATCACGGGCACCGGCCCGCTCGGCCACTTCGGACGCGTCGATTGGATCCTGCTGCTGATCAAGACCTCACTTCTAACGCCGCTCGTTTCGGCCCTCCACATGCATGCGGTCGTCCTCGTCGGTGAAGGACGCCGTCCCAGGTTCGGCCCGGTCGCCGTGAAGGGCGCTCGCGTGCTTCCGGTGGTGGCCGCGGCGAGTGTGATGTCGGGAATCGGGATCTTCCTCGGTCTCCTGGCGTTCGTCATACCCGGGATCCTGCTTACTCTGGCTTGGGCAGTGGTGGCCCAGGCGGCCGCCGTCGAGGGAGTTGGGTGGCTGGACGCGCTTCGCAGCAGCAGGCGGCTCACCGAAAACCACTACTGGCACGTCCTCGGCCTCCTGATCGTGGTCGGGATCGTCACCAACGGGATCTTCCAGGGAGCGACGTCTATTCCACTCGGGGGCGCCGAGAGCCCCGGCTCGGTGGTCGGCGGGATCGCGATCGCGACCGTCCTGGCATCGATCTCGGCGCTCACGCTGGCGCTGCTGTACTTCGATCTGAAGGCGCGCCCACAGCTGGCACGCGGGGGCGCGTATGAAAGCCGCGATCTACGGGACCTGGACTAGCCCGGTCGCCGGGTAGCCCACACGACCGCGCCGCGGGCGGACCGATCGGCGAACATGAGCACCGTGTCCTCACCCGGCCGCCGCAGGACGTACCGGCGCCGGCGCCGCCGGGTAGCGGCGGTCATGCTCGTCGTGCTGGCGGCCGTAGCGGTCGTGATCGTGCTCGTCCTCGACGCGGGCCGGGACACCGATGGCGCCCATCTCGTGCACTACACGATCGCCGGCCGACGCGTTCACCAGGAACTCCCGCAGGTCGGCGTCATCCCAGCGGGCAGTTCCGAGGCGCGGCGACCGTTGCTCGTCTTCCTGCACGGCAAGGGGGAGAACGAGGAATCCAACCTCGCCCCGGAGATGTTCAGCGCGCTTGCACGCCTCGGCTCGGACGCTCCCGATGTCGTGTTCCCCTATGGCGGTGAAGACTCCTACTGGCACGATCGCGCAGACGGCTCGTGGGGCCGATACCTGATGCGTGAAGTGATCCCAGAAGCACTCCGCCGTCTGCACGCCGATCCGCATCGGATCGCGATCGGCGGGCTCTCGATGGGAGGCTTCGGCGCCTACGACCTGGCGCTCAAGAATCCGGATGCATTCTGCGCTGTGGGCGGTGACTCGGCGGCGCTGTGGCGCAGCGGCGGAGAAACCGCGACCGGAGCGTTCGACAGCGCCGAAGACTTCTCACGCAATGACGTGATCGGTGCCGCGCGCTCGGGCGGGGGCGCGTACCGGGGCACGAGCCTGTGGCTCGACGTGGGCAGCCAAGACCCGTTTCGTTCGGCCGACACCGAATTCGCCGAGCTGCTCAAAGCCGATGACCTGAAGGTCCGACTCCATGTCTGGCCCGGTGGTCACGAATCGGCTTACTGGGACGCGCACTGGGGCAGCTACCTGGGCTTTTACGCGAACGCATTGGCGAATTGTCATCACTCCTGAGCGTTCAACCATTCGGTAGGTGCAGGCCCGCGATCCTGTTGATCATCTTCGTGAGCGGCGGTTCTACGTCCAGTTCGAGCGGAGCATGCCCCGGGATCGAGATGATCGGCAGGAAGCTCTCACCGCACCCATAGGGTTCGCCTTCGAGAGTCGCAAGCGCGGGGGCGCCTGGCTGTTCGGCGAACGTCGCGACGAAGCTTCCGGGGTTCGGCTGCAGCTCTGGACAGCTGAACACTGCGCCTTTGTGTTCGAAGATCGGGATCGCGTTTACGAGCGCGACGAGTTCCTGCACGAGGGACGGGTTGGACACGACCGCCGGACTCGGACCCACATTGCGTGAGGCTGGGAACGTGTTGGTGATCGTGATCACATGGACATCAGCTCCCAGGAGCGAATAGCTCGGCCGGAGTCCCTCCCAGACCGCGCTGCCTTCCAAGCGGATTACAAATCGGCCGTGCTTCGCCTTCGCGACCCACACAGTCAGCGCCTGGTGACGTAACACGTCGCTCACCGGGGGAAGCGTGAATTCCTGCCTCCAGACATCGGGTTTGTAGTTGCGTTCGACTTCCTCGCTCGTGTGCGGGCCGGGCGGGCCGGGACGCGTATACGAGGTCCCGGAGCTTGATTCCCCCTGGGCTGTCGCGTCTCGGGGCAGCCGCGAGTGGACGTAGGCCAGGATCGCTCGCGGCGTCGACCTCGTGGCCCAGAGCGTCGCGCGCGTCTCGAGCTTCCCGCGTTCTTCGCGGCTCAGGTTGTCGTCTTCCGTCGCACCTGAGCCGATCAGCCGCCGCTCGCGGCCCGGGACGCCCGGCAGACGAGTCCAGCTTCGCGCGGGCTTGACGAGTCGCAGCGTCGATACCGCTGCTTCCAGAGCGATCTGAGACCGCCCCGCGGGCGACTGCGCCGGTGTTTCAGCAGCGGCGAACGCCACCGTCGCCCCACCCGCGACTGCCACGACCACTACGGTCGCGAGCACAGCGACTGCCCGCGGAACTCCCGGCACACGCCCCATGGTGGCAGACGTCTCAACGCATAAGCGCGACCTCGGACGGCACTCATAGGTGCGCGTGCGGTGGAGACGCTCAGCGTTGGCTGGGTCGCTGTTGCCGCTCTCCCCTATCCAACGACCGTGAAGCTGAGCCGTGCGGGCGCCGAACGCTGCCCGGCCGAATTCTTGGCTGTGATCACCAGTGTGTAGGTCCCGGGCTTGAGCTTCGGTGCGTGCGAGATGCGCCCCTGGAAGATCGCCTTGTTGGTCCCGGCGTGGGCGGCGAACGAGAGCGCGCCCCGCGTGACCGTGCGTTTGCAAGCGTGCTTCTGGCGGTTGTTCTTCGTCTGCGCCACGCACCTACCTTTGAGCTTGCGCCCACCCACGCTCTGAGTGAACGAGAAGCTCACGCTCGCGGCCTCGTTGAGCGTGAAGGAGAACGTCGTTCCGACCGGGGGGCGCTTGGCCTTGCGTGCGAAGCTCGCCAGCCGCGTGCCGTCCCGCCATCTGCGGTTCGACTGAGCGACGTTGGTGAGGACCGGGGCACTCGCCGCCTTGAAGACCGGCGCACTCGCCGCGGTTGTGAACGTTCGATCCACGCTGGTGCTCGTTCCGTCCGGGTTCGTCGCGATCACGCGGAAGTGGTAGGTGGTCCCGGGCGAGAGCGAGGAGACCTGTGCGAGCAGCGCGACCGGACTGAGTCCAGACACCGACTGCGCTGTCGTGCTGGAGCCGTAGCCGGCCGTCGTCCCGTACTGGAACTGGACGGTCGCACCGGGAGCGTTGGCGGTGACCGTAGCGGACAGTGTCGCGCTATTCCTGCCGGTTGGGCTTGCCTCGACGTTCGCGATCGCGGGCGCGACGACCTCATAGGCGCCGATGTCGCAAGCGTCGCCGCCTGGGCGACCGACGCCGCGCTGATCGGTCAGCGGACAGCCGGCGCCGAAGACCGGCACCTGATCAATCGCTGCGCTGCCTGCCTGCAAGCGCATCGTCTGCGTCGGACCGCCGTTGGCGGCCAGCGGCGCGAGCTTCGGATCTTCGCCGGTGGCGGAAGAGAAAACGCATGGGTCGGTCACGATGCCTTTGAGGCTCGGCTTCGAGAAGACGAGGTTGTGCCCTCCGTCGACGATCGCCCCGCGACAGTCGCCACCTGGTTCGTTTTCGTACAGGATCGTGTTCTGGAGCGTGGGCGGAGAGGACAGGCCGTATACACCGCCACCATGCCCGGCCGTGCCGTTCGTGCCGGCCGGAAAATTGGCTGACGCTGTACCGCCGAGTCCGGCGTGTCCGGCGGAGTTTTCCGCGATGGTCAGATTCACGAGTTGGGTCACCACGTCCAACAGGTTCTCGACCCCGCCGCCATAGCCGCCGTTGCCGCCGTTGCCGGGTTTGCCGGCTTGGAAGAGGTCGCTCGCGGCGCCACCCGGGTTGCCCCCGTTCGCTCCGTCCCCCGCGATGTTTCCCTGGATCGTGTCGTCCGTGGCCTGCAGCGCCGCGTGTTTGATGATCGATCCTGCGATCGCGACGCCGGCTCCGTTCCCGCCGAAGCCGCCTTCGCCCCCGCTCCCGCCGTTGCCTTCTTCTGCAGAGCTGTTCATGCCCGACGAGCCGGCGCCACCGTTGCCGGCGGTGTTCGCGTTAATGGTGCTCGTTTCGACCGTCGCCGTTCCCCCCAGGTCTGCGATTCCAGCCCCTCCGCCGCCATTGCCGCCGCTTGCGCCCGAACCGCCATTGCCTTTCTCCCCAAGTTCGGTGCTGCCCGCGGTCGCTTCACCGCCTCCGCCGCCGTTGCCCGCGCTGTTTTCGCTGATCGTCGATTCGCTGACCGTCAGCGTGCCCGTCGAGGCGATTGCGCCGCCACTGCCGCCCCCGCCTCCTGGTCCGCCGCTACCGCCGAGCGGACCGCCCTTGCCGCCCGTACCACCAAAGCCAGCGTGGTTGGCGGTGATCGCGGTGTCGGTCAGAGTCAGGTTTCCTTCATTCAGGATCGCGCCACCATCCGCGCCGGGGTTTGCGGCCCCGCCCTGGCTCCCGGTGATGACGCCGGCGCTGCCTCCGGTCCCGCCCTGCGCGTTGGCGTTCGTGATGGTCACTCCCTTCAGCGTCACGCTCGCTTCGGGCATCACCTGCAGCGCACGGTCGCCGAGTCTGCAAGCTTCGATCACCGTCTCGCCGGGACCGGCACCTTCGATCGTCAGGTCTTTCACGGAGCCCGAGACAGACAACTCGCCCCAGCTGTTGTCCGACGGCCGGGGTTTGGAGGTCGAGATGCAACCCGGCGGCGGGCCGCCGATGAAGAGGAAGAACTCGCGCGTCAGCGCATAGGTGGTCGCGCCGAGCACGATCGTGTTGCCACTGGGGCTCGCCGTGCCGCAGTTCCCGTGTCCGGTCCCGTCCACGGTCGCTACCGCTTCTCGCAGCGAGCATTCCGACCCTTCGTTCAGCCGGTCCGCCGTGGTGTTGACGGTGATCGTGGCCGCGGCGGCCGGCGCGGTCACGACGAGACTCGCAAGAATCGCCGCCCCGATTGCCTTTCTCGCTCCCATCTGCCGGCGAGTCTATGCCAGTCGGTGTTTGCTGGCGGTGAGCCTGTGCCTGCTGTCGCCGCCAAGCGGGACATGAAGCGCCCCGCCATCGGGGCAGCCGCGAGCAAGAGTTGCCGCGCTTGCGGTGGCTCGGCGGTAAGGAAGCCCTACCCCTGGGATGCCTTTCCGGTGGCGCTGCCCAGGGCGAGGATGGTCTTACAAACCAACTCGCCCTTCAGGAGGCAACGAAATGCTCACCAAGACCCGCACCACGCTCATCGCCCTCGTCGCTTCGGTGAGCTTCGCGACCGCAGCCGCAGTCCCAGCCGTCTCGCAGGCCAGGCCCAAGCCCATCAGCGCCGGAGCCAAAGCGGCGCAGTGCGAAGCTCTCAGGCACAGTGCTGAACGCTCGCACGAAGCCGGCGAAGCGGCCGAAGGAAAAGGCGAAAACGACTGGGCGAAGTACTACTACGACCAGGAGGAAAAAGCCCAAGGAGAAGCGGGAAACCTCGGCTGCGTGTGGGAGATCGAAATCGACGCCACGAAAGTCGCCACCAAAGTCAAAGCAATCAAAGTCCCGGGTGCCACGGTCCCGGTGACCGGGAAAACAACCAAGTCCACCCCCACGATCTCCGTTTCCGCCGTCTCCGCCAAATAGCCCCACCACCCCCGACGAGTCTGAGAACCCCCGCACCGGCCGGGGTTCTCGGTCGTTGCGGGCACACTTCTCGCGTGGACTCCTAGGACACCTCCCGCTCCCGGAGCTGCGAATCCCGCGCTAAGCCTCATGATCGCCAGCCAGCGCCGGAGCTGCCACCGGACGCGCACCCCTCAGCGATCGGCTTTCTTTGCCGCGGGCACCGGATCTCGCAACAATCCAGTGCGGGTGCTCGCGTCCCAGTCTCTGAACCACTTTCTGAGGCAGAAAGGCCGCCCGCTGCGGCTCGGCGAGGCTGACCTGACGTTCACCTGCACTCGCTGCGGACGGTCGATCACGGCCGACCAAGCCGACCTGCAACGCAACACAGCGCACGTTGTTTACCGCTGCCCGCATGACGGAGAGGAGCTCGGAACCGTGAGTCGTGGGAAGTTCGGCAGAGGCGGCGGCGACATCGAGCTACCGGGAGAGCTCTCGATACGTGTCGGGGCCGAAACTCTCCAGTTCCACGAGTTCATGGCCGAGGTGATGGGCTCGTAAGGCAGGTCGAGCCTGCGCGCGACACCCGACCGATGCTAACGACAGTCGGCAAGCGGGTATCCCGGAGTCATGAGAACTCGGGGCCTGGCCCTGACGGTGGCAATAGTGCTGACACTCTGGGGCTGCGGCGGCGCTAAGAGGACGGGCCAGACGACGAAGGTGATCGTTGAACCCACTGTGATCGGCATCAACGTCAACTGCCAAGAAGCTTCTGCGCCTTGCCCTTCGGTCTCGAAGGAGGCGCGGGAATACCTGAAGCAAGAGGTCGAGCAGCTTGAGCACAACTGCCCGAAGGGCGACGACCTGCTGATCACACCGCCTTCCTCTTCGAAGTGCGTGCAGGCAAGCAAGGTCACCGCGAACGGTCCACTACTGAAGGAGCTTCCGGGCTTGGAAGCCGGCAAGCGCGTGGTCGCACGGTCGGGCTGTCTTGCATGCCACATGATCGGCAGCTTCGGTAATTCTGGACCCGGCCCAGACCTGTCCTATATCGGCTCACAGCTTTCGGTGGCCCGCATCGAACGTGCCCTCGTTGCCCCAGATCCGCCGATGCCGTCGTTTAGGTCGCTCCCGTCGCAGAAGTTCAAAGCGCTGGTGGCCTTCCTCTCGCTTCTGCGGAAGCCTCAGCGTTGAAGCGGCCGCGACAGTCCACGTGGAATCCGCGGTGCCGCCCACCAACTGCGAACCCGCACCCCCTGACTTGCGACAAGCGATGACGTCGACCCGCGCTCAGCCGCCCTGGCGACCTCATAGGCGTGGATCTACCGGCTCGCTCTCGAGCGCGAGGACCCCGAACACGCACTCGTGCACGCGTCGCAGCGGCTCCTCTCGGACGAAGCGCTCGAGGGCCTCGATGCCGAGCGCGAACTCGCGGACCGCGACAGACCTCTTTGTTCCCAGCCGTCGGTCACGCAGCCGCTCGAGGTTGGTGTGGTCGTGCGTCTCAGGGGCGGCGCGCCGTACTCAAGGATCTCCCTCAGCTGGGTCACGTCGATGCGCTTCGCATCGTCGGCACGTGACGAACATCACAGACAGGGGCAGCGCCCAAGCGTAGTCTCGCTCTCGAGATGAACAAGAGCACTCGGCGATCTCGTGCGTGAGGGCCCAGGACCGCAACAAGGCCCACGCACCACACGTATCACACCAGCGAAAACGGTAAGCCCGAAGGCAGGGTGAGGGGACAGGGGGCACACGGACCAGCGGTTCAGTGCTCGATGCAAGAGACAGGAGGCTGGAGATGAGACTCAGGGCAGCTTTTCAATCTGTCGGTGCCGGTCGACCGCCGTCCCGGTTCGTTACGCGGCGATTGCCCATCGCAGCGCTTGCGCTCACAATGTTCCTGGGCATGTCCCTGGCCGGGCGCGCGCAGTCGGCGCATGCGGCGTCCTGTCCTCCGGGCGACTACGAACACTTCAACGTCTTCATCCTTGAATGCCGTCAAGCGGAACCGGGGCACTTCGCGAACGGCGAAAACCAGTTTCTGTGCACCCCGGGGACGTACGCGCCGGGCTTCGGCTTCGCGGCATGCCCTCTAGCCGAACCGGGTTACTTCGTGCCCAATCAAGGATCGACCGTAGAGACCCCGTGCGGTTCCGGCCACTGGAGCCACACTGGCGCCGCCGCCTGCACCGAATCGCCGCCAGGGACCTTTGACCCGGGTCCAGCCAATGGAGAACCGATCTTATGTCCCCAAGGCCACTATCAACCGGCCAAAGGCGCGGCTTCCTGTCTTGAAGCAATCCCCGGGCACTTCGTCGCCGGGACCGGGCAGACGGCCCAGACCGAATGCTCCGTCGGCCACTACCAGCCGAACAAAGGCGCGGCTTCGTGTCTGGAAGCAAGCGCGGGACACTTCGTCGCCTCGTCCGGGCAGGGGGGCCAGACCGAATGCTCGCCCGGCCACTACCAGCCAAACAAAGGCGCGGCTTCGTGTGTTGAAGCTCAAGCGGGGCACTTCGTGGCAACGTTCGGGCAGGCCGCGCAGACCGAATGCTCAGCCGGCCACTACCAGCCAAACAAAGGCGCGACTTCGTGTCTTGAAGCTCAAGCGGGGAACTTCGTGGCAACGAGCGGGCAGGCCGCGCAGACCGAATGCCCGGCCGGCCACTACCAGCCAAACAAAGGCGCGAGTTCCTGCCTTGAAGCGGAAGCGGGGAACTTCGTAGCAACGAGCGGGCAGGCAGCCCAGACCCCGTGCCCATCAGGCTCCTACCAGCCAAGCAAAGGCGCGGCCGGGTGCCTAGAAGCAGAAGCGGGGAACTTCGTCTCCGAATCCGGGCAGACGGCCCAGATCCCCTGCTTGGCAGGCTCCTATGAGCCAAACAAAGGCGCGGCCGGCTGCCCCGAAGCGGAAGCCGGATACTTCGTCGCCTCGCCGGGCCAGACGGCCCAGACGCCATGCCCGGCAGGCTCCTACCAGGAAGGTGAAGGCGAACAATCGTGCGTTGAAGCGTTCCCGGGGCACTTCGTCGCAACGCCTGGGCAGGCGGGCGAGACCCCGTGTCCGGCAGGCTCCTACCAGCCAGGCAAAGGCGCGATTGCGTGCCTGGAAGCTGAAGCGGGGCACTTCGTCGCCTCGCCGGGGCAGACGGCCCAGACCGAATGCTCGGCAGGCTCCTACCAGGCGAATGCCGGTGGGTCCTCGTGCCTGCTGGCACAGAAGGGCTTCTACGTGAGTTCTTCGGGTTCGACCGCGGAGACTCAGTGCCCGGCTGGAGACACAACTGCGGCTACCGGCTCGACCTCGGCCTCCGAATGCTTCCTGAAGCCTCTGGAAGTGGAAACCACGTCGTTGCCGGAAGCAAAACGGGGAACGCCTTACACAGCTGAACTCAAAGCGTCAGGCGGAATCCCACCCTATAAGTGGAAGAAGGTCGGCAAACTGCCGAAAGGCCTGAAACTGAACAGCAAAACGGGGATGATCACCGGCACCCCGAGCACGAAACTCGCCGCAGGGTCGTATTCGATCGGCGTGACGGTCAGCGACTCGAAGAAGAAAGGCAAGGACTCGGCAACCGCAACGCTGATGCTGAACGTCAGCTAGGAGGAGAGCCGCCGCGCCGTAGCAGCGCGTCGTACCCGGTCGACCCGGCCCTTGCGGTCGGGTCGACCGTTTGCCGGTCCTTGACGCCGCGGGGATTCTCGGCGCGCACCTGCAGCACGGATCGAAGATAGCCGATTAGCAGGTATTCAATGAAGCGGCGAACGGGCTTCGAACCCGCGACCTCAAGCTTGGGAAGCTTGCGCTCTACCAACTGAGCTATCGCCGCGATGCAAATGCCCCGAGAGCTTAGCCTGGTCGGGGATTCCCCATGTTTGCAGGGCATACGCCCCGGCCGTTTGCGCCGCATGGGCCCTCGCCCTGCCGGCCGGAGTCGATTACTTCCTGCGGCTGCGGCCCAAGCTCTCGGTCTGCGATGGGCGATACTGGGTGCGCGATGTCGCGGGAGAACGTCGAGATCGTCAAGCGTCTCCTCGAGGCCTTCAACGAGCGCGATGTCGATGCGTTTGCCGAGGTCACGACCCCGGACTTCGAGTGGATCACATCGATGGCGGCGGTCGAGGGCGAAGTCTTCTGGGGACGAGAGGGAATCGACACCTACTTCGCGCGCATGAGGGATGCGTGGGACGAGTTCCTGGCGCTCGCCGACGGCTATCGCGATCTCGGCGATCGTGTGTTGTGGGAAGGCCGGCTCCAGGCGCGTGGACTCGGCAGCGGTGTACCGGTCAGCGCGCCGCTCGACATCCTCTACGACCTTCGCGACGAAAGGATCTCGCGGATGCACTCCTTCCTCGATCACGCCGAGGCGTTGCGGGCGGCAGGGCTGAGGAGGAGTAGGCGACTCACGTCCTTGCCGGTCCGGGCGTTATGCGGTAGCGGATGCCCCAGGAGAATGTCGAGATCGTCAGGCGCGTGAATGCGGCCATCAACAGCGGGCACATGGGGCGGGTGCTCGCGTTGCTGGATCCCGGGTTCGAAACGTCCGTGGGCCCCGAGCTCTCCCCGGAGCCCGACGCCTATCGGGGCCACGACGGAGTACGCCGCTACTTCGACTCCTTTCGCGAGGCGATGGATCAGATCCGCTTCGACCCGACGGGCTTCCGCGAGGCGGGCACCTCGGTGGTCGTCGCCCTACGCCTCAGTGCGAAGGGTCGCTTCACCGGAATTCACGTCGAGCAACACATCGGGCAGGTGTGGACGATTCACGACGGCAAGGCGATCCAGCTGCAGAGCTACACCTCGTATCGCGAGGCCCTCGAGGTCGTGGGTCTGGAGGAGTAGGCACCTCACAGTGACTCACGGGTGAGCCCGTTCGACCGTTTCCCCCAGAAGCGGCAGGCCGCGCAGATCTTCCGGATCATGGCGTAGGGCTTCGCGGACGTACTTGACGGCCAGAGGTGTCGGCACACCGAAGTCGCTCAGGACGATTTCCGTGCCTCCGAGCCCCTGTTTGGGCTTCCCAAGTTCTCTCGACGTTCCATGGAAGCGGCCGGCTCGTACCGCGACGAGCGAGCTGAGCTGCGCCAAGAAGACGGTCTTTCCCAGCGAGGCAGTGGCAACGCATTGCATCATGCTGAAGTGGTGGAAGTGCTTGTGCCCGATCCGGTCGGCGCTGCATTCCGGGGTGGGCTTCCAATCAACGTCGACCGCGAGACCAGCTTCGGCGAGCCAACCCCGCATGCCGGCGAGGGACAGGACCCGCGAAGCCCGGCGGCTGAAGCACAGCTGGTTCGCGCAGTGTTCGGTGCCGCGAGCGAAGCCCCTCGGTGTGTGCAGGGCCGCGAACGCCCGGGCGACCTGGGCCGCGGTCGGTTCGTAGTAGGACGGGGGTTCGCTCTTTTCGGATTCTTGGGCGCGGGGGCGTGGGTGCAGGAGCGCGACCAGGCCCACGCCCAGCAGCACCGCCAAGAGGGCGAACGTCTGCCAACGGATCGCCATAGGGTCCCTGTCGGCAAACAGGGCAGGGCCGCTTAGCCTTGTCGGGCCGTGGAATATCGAGAAGCGACCTCAGCCGACGCCCCCGGGATCGCCGCTCTCCACGCCCGCAGCTGGCAGGAGCACTACCGGGGCGCCTACTCCGACGCGTTCCTCGACAACGACGTCCTGGGCGACCGCGTGTCTGTGTGGACCGCGCGGCTGCAGGCCCCACCGGCGGGCGCGTGTACGCTCGTGGCCGACTCCGGCGCGGGCATCGTCGGCTTCGCCCACACGATCCTCGGCGAGGACGCGAGCTGGGGCGCACTGCTGGAGAACCTGCACGTCTCCCGTTCGCTGCACCGCAGCGGGGTCGGCACGCAGCTGATGTCCCGCACCGCCGAGGTTGTGCTCGAGCGCGCACCGACACAGGGCCTCCACCTCTGGGTCCTGGAGCAGAACACGGCCGGCCAGGCGTTCTACGGCGCCCTGGGCGGGACGTGTGTCGAGCGCGCCCCGACCCTCCCTCCCGGGGGCGACCCCGGGCGCTTGAACCGCAGCCCGTGGCGCCTGCGTTTCGCGTGGCCCGATCCGAACGTCCTTCTCGCTTAGCGATCCGCCCAGAGCGGGTAACAATCGGTACGTGGAGGGCATCGTCGAGATCGAGTTCCAGGGTCCGATGCGGCACCGCAGGCTCAACGTTCGCGGTGAGCTCGACCTCGTCAGCTCGCAGGACCTCATCCAGGCCCTTCGCCAGGCGTGCGATGAAGGAGCTCGCAGCGTGATGCTCGACCTCCGCGAAGTCGGCCACATGGATTCCTCCGGCATCTACGCCCTCCTCAGCGGGCGCAAGATCTGCCAGGAGAGTGGCTGCGGCTACGTGATCGAACGAGGCATGTCGGCGCCGGCCGAAAAAACCCTCGAGGTCACCGGCCTACTCGACGAGCTGCCGTTCTGCTGAGCGCCGTGCTCCGCTGAGAGCCGCGAGCAGAGTCGTGCCGCGCCTGTGGCCCGCATCAGCCATCGGCCACAACGTGAAGATCCTGTTAGAGACCCATCCATCTGGCCGTTCCGATGTTTGGTTCCCGGACGCTGCGGGAAATCCGCCCGCCAGCGGCGCAAACCACAACACGGAAGGACGGGCATATGGCTCGCGTGGTAGTCACCGACGATTCCGGCGACAGAATCCTGATGGACGAGCAGGTACAGAAGGTCCACCTCGAGAACCGGCACTCCAGTCTCCAGGTGATCGAGCGGCTGGTGTGGGCCGTCGAGGACGCCGATGCGGACCGTGAGCTCGGCCTCATCTCCCCCGCCGCCCCGCGGCGACGACTGCAGGCCGCCTGACGCCGGCCTTCTAGAACGAGCCACCGGGGCCGGCCGCCAACCCCCCTCCCCGGCGGCCGCCGACCCCCCTCCCGGGGCCCCCGCGCCGGGGTCCCGGGAGGCCCGCTGCCTGCCCCACGCGCCTCGCTCCGGCGTGGCGTCGAGGCTGCGTCACTACCCTTGTGCCGCAGTGAAACGCCGCATCCTGCCTGCAATCGTGGCCCTCGCGGGGGCCGGTCTGGTTGCTCTCCTCATCTACGGCGTCTCCCACCAGGCGGCCAGCCGCACGCTCGACGAGCTGGTGGCCACGGGTCGCTACCCGCCGGCGCCGAACGCCTCCGCCCTGCTGCCGGTCCTCGGCGGTCACGGCACAAGCTCACTGGCCTCCCTGCGGGGGAAGGTCGTGATCCTGAACTTCTGGGCCTCATGGTGCCAACCGTGCGAGCAGGAGGCGCCGCTGCTCGAGCGTACCCAGGGCAAGCTCAGCCACAGCGGCGGGACGGTGCTGGGGATCACCTATCTCGACGCGTCCCCCGACTCGCGCAGCTTCGTCCGCCGCTACCACCTCAGCTATCCCAACCTGCGCGACAACACCGGCTCCTTCGCCCACTCATACGGCACCGACCAGCTGCCCGAGAGCTTCGTGATCGACCGTCAGGGCCGGATCGTGGCCGTCTCCCGCGGCGAGATCGACCAGGGCTTCCTCAACCACGCCCTGGCGCTGGCCCAGCGCGCATGAGCTCCGCCGCTCCCCGCCTCTCCCGCTCCGGCGCCGCGATCCACGCCGCGATCCGGGCCACGGGCGCCTTGGCCCTGTCGACGATGTGCCTGACGCTCCTCGCCGTGTGCCTCGCGTTGTTCTCCGCCGACGCGCTCGCGGCCGAGCCGGCGCGGGCCTCGCTGACGAGCATCGAACGCCAGGTGATGTGCGTGACCTGCAAAATCCCCCTCAACGTCGCCGAATCTCCTCAGGCCGACCGCGAGCGGGCCTTCATCCGGGAACTGATCGACGAAGGCCGCGACGAAGCCCAGATCAAGCACGCGCTCGTCGGCCAGTACGGCACCACGGTGCTCGCGCTGCCTCCGGCCAGCGGCTTCGACCTGACGGTGTACCTCGTCCCCGTGGCCGTCGTGGCGGTGCTGCTCGCGCTGCTCGCGGCCCTGCTGCTGCGGTGGCGCCGGCGGGGCGGAGATCCGGGCGACACCGAGGACCGCGCCGGGCCGCTGAGCGCGGGCGATGCCTCGCGCCTGGAGGCCGACCTCTCGCGCTTCGACTGAGCGCTTACATCTCCTCGGGCGCGCTCACGCCGAGCAGCCCGAGGCAGTTGGCGATCGTCATGCGGGCGGCCTCCGAGAGGGCGATCCGCAGCGACTCGAGCTCATAGGGCTCGGCACCGAGCACGCGGCAGTCGCGGTAGAAGGCGGTGAAGCCCTGGGCCAGCTCCAGCACGTACGCCGCCAGGCGGTGGGGAGCCCGCCGTTCGCTCGCCTCGGCCAGTTCGCCCGGGAAGGCCAGCAGCTGCTCGATCAGGGCTCGCTCGGCGGGATGCAGCTGTGCATCGGAGGGCGTTGCCGCGGCCGCCAGCGCCTCCTGCAGGCGTGCCGACCCCGCCTTGGCCACTATCGACGCGATGCGGGCGTGGGCGTACTGGACGTAGTAGACGGGGTTCTCGGCCGACTGCTCGCGGGCCAGGTCGAGGTCGAGGTCCACGGTCGTGTCGTGGGAGCGGGCCAGCAGATACCAGCGGGCGGCGTCCACCCCGATCTCCCGCACGAGCTCCTCGAGCGTCACGAACTCCCCCGCCCGCTTTGACATCTGTGCCCGCTCGCCGCCCCGCAGCAGGTGCACGAGCTGCATGATCAGCAGCTCGAGCTGCTCGGGATCGCCCCCGAGGGCCGCATAGGCGGCCTTCATCCGCAGCAGGTAACCGTGGTGGTCGGCTCCCCAGATGTCGATCTGGCGCTCGTAGCCCCGCTCACGACGGCTCTGGTGGTAGGCGATGTCGGAGGCGAAGTAGGTGTGCTCTCCGTTGGAGCGCACCAGCACGCGGTCCTTGTCGTCGCCGAACTCGGTGCTCCGCAACCACAACGCCCCGTCGCTGGTGTACGTGTGCCCGGCCTCGGCGAGCGTCGCGAGCGTGCGCTCCACCAGGTTCGGCTGACCCTCGTACAGCTCGCTCTCATAGGTCCAGTGGTCGAATGCCTGCACGCGGAAGGCTGCCAGCACGTCCTGCATGTTCTGCACCATGCGGCGCCATCGCCAGCGCGGCCGACGTCGGCCGGGTCGCCCTCCCGGGCGCCGGGGATCGACTCGGCGAGCTCGGCCACGTAGTCCCCGTGGTAGCCGTCCTCGGGCGGCTCCTCGCCGCGCGCCACCGCGCTCACCGACTCCCCGAAGCGGCGGATCTGGGAGCCGGCGTCGTTGACGTAGAACTCACGCTCCACGCCGTGGCCGCTGGCGGCCAGCATGCGCGCGAGCGCGTCCCCGTAGGCGGCGTTGCGGGCGTGGCCGACGTGCATCGGCCCGGTCGGGTTGGCCGACACGAATTCGACCAGGATCCGCTGCGACGCCGGAACCCCCCCGAAGCCGTAACCGGGGCCCGCCGCCAGCACCCGGGCGAGCGCCGCCGTCAGCCAGGCGTCGGACAGGAACAGGTTCAGGAAGCCGGGGCCCGCCACCTCGAAGCGCTCCAGCTCCCCCGGCATCCGCTCGTGCAGCGCCCCTCCGAGCGACTCGGCGAGCTCCCTCGGCTTCGACCCCAGCACGGGCGCCAGCACGAGCGCGGCGTTGGTCGAGTAGTCCCCGAACTCCGCCCGCCGGGGGCGCTCGAGCGTCACCGGACCGTCCTGCGCCAGCAGCGCCTGCAGCCGGGCGGCTCCATCCTGCCCGCCGTCCTCGCCGTTCGCCTCGGCCCCGCCGCCGGCCACCTCGCGCACGGCCGCCAGCAGCTCCGCGCGTAGGACACCGAGCGGCTCCGCCGCCCCGGGCTGCTGGTGGGAGCTGTCGTCGGGTGTCATCGGGTGGGAGTGGGCCGGTTGCGATACTAGCTGCGTGACCGATCAAGAATCAGGCGCAGAGCGCCATATCAACATCCATCTGTCCCCCGAGATCATGGGCGGCGTATACGCGAACTTCGCCAACGTCAGCCACTCCGACTACGAGTTCACCGTGACGTTCGCCCGTGTGGACCACGAGGTGGAGTCCGAGGAGGTCCCGGGCGTGGTGGTGTCCCGCGTCAACCTGTCGCCCCGCTTCATGCGCGAGCTGATCGACGCGATGGAGGACAACTACTCGAAGTGGCGCACACGGGAGGGGATCAAGAACCTTCCCGAGTACGGCGGCGGCGAGGCCGCGTCCGGGCCCGAGCAGTAGCCGCGATCGCGCCGCCGGGGCGCCGGCTCCGGCCAGCTGTGGCCCCTTGCCCGGGCGATGCGCCCGAACCCACTCCTACCCTGCATCCGTGAAGCTCGCCGTCATCTCCGACATCCACGCCAACCGTCAGGCGCTCGAGGCGACGCTCGAGGCCATCGCCGACTCCGACGCATCCGAGCTGTGGTGCCTGGGAGACCTGGTCGGCTACGGGGCCGATCCCGACGCCTGCGTGGAGCTGACCCGCGAGCACGCCGCCGTCTGCCTGGCCGGCAACCACGACCTCGCCGTCACCGGCGGGATCCCGATGGACGAGTTCTCGCGGGGCGCGATGCTCGCCGCCCAATGGACCCGCGACGTGATCGCACCCGAGAACCTCGCCTTCCTCGAGGGCCTCGAGCCCCAGGCCCGCGAGGGCACGGTCGGGCTCTACCACGCGAGCCCTCGCGACCCGGTCTGGGAGTACGTCCTCTCAACGCTGCTGGCGGACCTGTGCCTGGACGTCCAGCAGCACCGCATCTGCCTGATCGGCCACTCCCACGTGGCGCTCTCCTTCGAGCGCCACGACGGCGAGCTGGCCACGGGCGAGCCACGGCCGGACGGAACGGTGCTGGACCTGGGCGAGGGCGAATGGCTGCTGAACCCGGGCAGCGTGGGACAACCACGCGACGGCGACCCCCGTGCAGCCTGGCTGGCACTGGACCTCGACAGCCTCGCCGCCACCTTCCACCGGGTGCCCTACGACGTGGACGGCGCCGCCGCCGCGATCCGCGCGGCGCGGCTTCCCGACTCGCTCGCCGAGCGCCTGGAGTACGGTCAGTGAGATGAGCCGCCGACGGGTGCACGCCACGGGCCCGAGGCACCGCGCGCGGGCGCTGCCGGCGGGGCTGCTCGGGCTCGCCGCCGCAGTCGCCCTGGCCGCCTGCGGCAGCTCCGGCAAGGGCCTGATCCCATCCGCCAACGCGGCGCCGCTGGTGGGCGACTTCGAAACCGTCCTGCAGGCGGCCCAGAGCGGCGGCGGTAACTGCTCGGCCACCGACGCCGCGCTCGCC
This sequence comes from uncultured Solirubrobacteraceae bacterium, assembly GCA_963742395.1. Classification (GTDB taxonomy): domain Bacteria; phylum Actinomycetota; class Thermoleophilia; order Solirubrobacterales; family Solirubrobacteraceae; genus Palsa-744. Next base: position 203,372 of record CAVUME010000015.1, read on the forward strand.
AAGACCGAAGAAGACTTCCGCGGCCTGCCTTCGAGCCTCGACCACGGGCTGCGGGCGAACCTGCGACAGGGCATCGCCAACCTGCGCGACCGGGCCCACGAACTGTGCTCCCAGCCCCCCGGCTCGGGGACCAACACGACGGCCACAACCAAGACCACGAACACGAACACGACCCCGAAAACGACCACCACGACCACCACCCCCGCGGCGCCGAAAACCACCACCACGCCTCCTCCGCCCACCACCACGCCCACGGGCAGCGGCGGTGGGACCCCCGCCCCGGGCGAATCCCAGGGTCCGACCGGCGCCGGCGGCACAGAAGAAAAAGCGCTGGGCAGCGAAGAAGCGGGCTCGGGCGGCGCGGCCGGCGGGGCCGGGGCTCCTGAAGGGTCGAAATGAACGCCGTCGAGATCGCCGGCCGCTACCGCCTGCAGGATCGGCTCGGCTTCGGCGGCATGTCCACGGTCCACCTGGCGCTCGACCTGCGGCTCGAGCGCCAGGTGGCGGTGAAGCTGCTGGCCGAGCACCTCGCCGACGACCCGGCCTTCGTGTCCCGCTTCCAGCGTGAGGCACAGGCAGCCGCCAGGCTGGTGCACCCCAACGTCGTCCAGGTCTACGACTCCGGGACCGACGAGCAAACGGGGCAGTACTTCATCGTGATGGAGTACATCGAGGGCTCCTCCTGCGCGGAGATCCTGCGCGACGAGGGCTGGGTCGAGGTCGCCGAGGGGCTGTCGATCATCGAACAGGCCTGCGAGGGGCTCGACTACGCCCACCGCCACGGTGTCGTGCACCGCGACGTCAAGCCCGGCAACCTGCTGCGGGCACGCGAAGGCCAGGTCAAGCTCGCCGACTTCGGGATCGCGAAGGCGACCGAGCAGTCGAGCATCACCCAGGTCGGCTCGGTGCTCGGCACCGCCGCCTACCTCGCCCCCGAGCAGGCCCGCGGCGAGGAGGCGGGTCCCAGCGCGGACCTGTACGCGCTCGGGGTGGTCGCCTATCAGCTCATCTCCGGCCGGCTTCCCTACGAGGCCAGCTCGCTCACCGAGCTGGCCCTCAAGCAGCAGAACGAGCACCCGCCGAAGCTCGAGACGCTGGTGGCCGCGGTCAGTCCGGAGCTCTCCGACGCCGTCGCGATCGCGCTCGCGCTGGACCCCCGTGACCGCTACACCACCGCCCGTGAGATGCGCCTCGCGCTGAACGAGGGCGCCCGCGAGATCCCGCCCCAGCGCGAGGTCCCGCGCAACACGGGCTCGCCCCCCACCCAGGCCACCAGCGTGCTCGCAGGCGGCGCCCGCGGAGCCGCCGGGGCCACCGTGCAGAAGCGCAGTCCCCGCCGCGGGGCGCCCCGCCAGCAGGCGGCCCCGAGCCCGGCCCGCAGCGCTCCGGCGGCGCGCCGGCGGCGCAACCGCGGCTCGCGGGTGGTGCTCGTGCTGGCCGTGGTGCTGTTGATCGCAGCGGCTGTCGCCGCCGTGATCGTGGCCACCGGACCCAGCTCGACCAAGGTGGTGCTGCGCAACGTGGTCTACTCGGACATCCACAAGAGCACCCAGGAACTCAAGCGGCTGGTCGCCGAAAACACGCAGTAGGGCGCCGCTTTCGGGGCCGCGAACGGGCGCTTCGCGGCATCGCCCCCGCCGTGCCCTCCAGCCGCCCGCCGGCCGTGCGCCATGCTGAGGGGAGACGGATGTGATGGCTCTGGCGATGCTCGCAGCGATCCTCGATGTCGAACACCTCGTCGAGGTGTCCGGCTACCCGCTGCTGTTCGTGCTGGTGATGGCCGAGACCTCGGGCCTGCCGATCCCGGGTGAGACGGCACTGATCGCGGCCGCCCTGCTGGCGAGCAAGGGGACGCTGCAGATCGAGGTCGTGATCGCGCTTGCCGCCACGGCCGCGATCGTCGGGGACAACATCGGCTACGTGATCGGACGCAAGGGCGGTCGTTGGCTGCTGGAACGTCCAGGGCGTTTCCAGAGCGGGCGCATGCAGGTACTCACCAGCGGCGAGCCGTTCTTCGAACGCCACGGTGCGAAGGCGGTCTTCTTCGGGCGCTTCGTGCTCGGTCTGCGGGTGTGGGCCTCTTGGCTGGCGGGGGCCACACACATGCCCTGGCGCTCATTTGTGGTGTGGAACGCGCTCGGCGGAATCTGCTGGGCGGTGATCGTGGGGACGATCGCCTACGTCCTCGGCAGCTCGGCCAAAGGAGCCCTCGAAGCCTTCGGTCTGTGGGGCCTGATCGCGGTGGTGATCGCAATCGTTTCCTTCCTGGCCTGGCACCGGCGCACCCGACGCCACGGTCCAGCGCCCAAACCGCCGGGCGATCCGCAGGCAACCGAGCCCTCCAGCCGGGGCGCGGCGGAGGGATGAGCCGGGAGTGAGAGTCAGGCGTCCGGGTGGCCGTTGCAGGGAGCGATCCGCTCCCACATGTCGGCCAGCAGGTCCAGCTCGGCCTCGTTGAAGTGCGAGAGGAACTGCTGGCGGATGACCGCCAGATGGGTCCCCCGCGCCGCCTCCAGGCGCTCGCGTCCGCCGGCCGTGAGGCAGGCGTAGGCGCCGCGGGCGTCGTGTTCGCAGGTGCAGCGCGACAGCAGGCCGTCGCGCTCGAGCCGGTCGACCATGCGCGTCAGGCCGCTGCGCGAGAGCTGGGCCTGCTCGGCGAGGTCGCACATCCGCATCCGTCCCTCGGGTGCCTCGTGGAGGTGGTTGAGCACCTCGTAGGAGGTCATCGGCAGGTGGTGGGCCCGCTCGAGCTCGGAGTCAACCCGCTTGGCCAGGCAAGCGTGTGCGCGGAGCAATCCCCGCCAGGCTCGCAGCTCCCCGTAGCTGAGCGGGTCCTGGCCCTGAGTTGAAAGGTTGACGTCGGTCGCGGTTGACAACGGATGGCCTCTCCAGGCTCCCTCTCCTCCTCGAACATAGCAGCGTCGGGAGCGCTTTCGTGGGCGATCCCGCCCATCGCCGCGCGCCCCTGCGACACGCTCGTGCCCTGTCAGAGAGCGGGCCGCTGCGCGATCGCGCTGCTCAGCGCGTGGCCCGCCAGGCCCACCACACCATCAACGGCTGGAAGGGCAGCCGCGCGTACAGCGTCCAGCGCGGGTATCTGTCGAACTGCTCCGGCTCGCGCGCCATGTAGAGGTTCGCGGGGAACACCGCGAGGAGCACCGCGATCAGCCACAGCCCGCCCAGGCGCCGGGTCGGGTGCGCCAGCACGGCCGCGCCGCCGACGATCTCGGCGATCCCGCTCGCCACCACCACCTCGTGCCTGCGCGACTGCAGGCTCGGCGGCACGATGGCTTCGTAGAAGCGCGGCGCGCGGAAGTGGTTGACGCCCGCCGCGATGAAGGAGATGCCCAGAAGGGCGCGCGACATCAGGCATCCTCCAGCAGCGAGTGACCGGTCATCGCGGCTGGCTTCGGGATGCCGATCAGCTCGAGCACGGTCGGGGCCACGTCGGCCAGTATCCCCGGTCCCGGCAGGAGCCTGCGCGCGCGGCTGGTCACGATCAGGGGCACCGGGTTCATCGAGTGGGCCGTGTTGGGCGAACCATCGGGCTCGAGCATGTGGTCGGCGTTGCCGTGGTCGGCGGTCACGACGCACACGCCGTCGCTCTCGTGGACGGCTGCAACCACCTCGGCGAGGCAGCTGTCGACCGTTTCCACAGCCTCCACGGCCGCCTCGATCACGCCCGTGTGGCCGACCATGTCGGCGTTGGCGAAGTTGATGATCCCGAAGCCCGGAGCGTCCGCCCGCCAGGCGGACACGAACGCGTCGGCCGCCTCGGGTGCGCTCATCTGCGGCTTGTGGTCATAGGTTGGGACGTCGCGCGGCGAGGGCACGAGCTCGCGGCGCTCACCCGGCTCGGGGGCCTCCTCGCCGCCGTTGAAGAAGTACGTCACGTGGGGGTACTTCTCGGTCTCCGCGACGTGCAGCTGCGAGGCTCCCGCGTCGCCGAGCACGCCCGCGAGGGTGCTCCCCGGACGCTCCGGTTCGAACAACACCGGGTAGGTCCAGTCCTCCTCGTAGCGGGTCAGGGTGGTGTAGCGCTCCAGCGGCGCAGCGCCCCCCCTCCCCTCCCAGCCCGGGAGATCCTCGCCGCCCTCGCCGAAGCCCGGCTGGGCCAGTGCACGAGTCAGCTGGCGCATGCGATCGGGACGGAAGTTGAACGCCAGCACCGAGTCCTGCGGGCGGATGCGGGCCTCCCCGTCGACCACCGTGGGCTCGATGAACTCGTCCGTCTCGCCACGGTCGTACGCGTCCCGGACCGCGTCGGCGCCGCTCTCGGCGCGGTAGGGCGCCTCGCCGTGGACGAGCAGGTCGTAGGCGCGCTGGGTGCGATCCCAGCGGCGGTCGCGGTCCATGGCCCAGTAGCGGCCCACCACCGAGCCGACGCGGGCGCCGGGAAGCGCATCGAGTTCGCGTAGGAAGGAGATCCCGGCGTGGGGCAGCGTGTCGCGCCCGTCGGTGAAGGCGTGGATCACGAGGTCCGCCACCGCCAGCTCGCGCGCGACCGCCACCAGGCCGCGCAGGTGCTCCAGCGAGGAGTGCACGCCGCCGTCCGACACCAGCCCGATCAGGTGGACCCGCTCGGCGTCTTTGAAGGCCTCTCGCAGCAGCGGGCTGGCGGCCAGCGATCCGTCCGCAAGAGCGTCGTCGATGCGCGCCAGGTCCTGGCGCACGACCGCGCCCGCGCCGAGGTTCAGGTGACCCACCTCGCTGTTGCCCATCTGCCCTTCCGGCAGCCCCACCCAGCGTCCCCAGGCCCGCAGGGTGGTGTGCGGGTACTGCTCCCACAGCTCGTCGAAGACCGGCGTCTCGGCCAGCGAGATCGCGTTGCCGGGGCCGGGCTCGGCCAGCCCCCAGCCGTCGAGCACCACCAGGCAGGCTCGCTGGGCGGGGAGCGTCGGCGGCCCCGGCGGGAGCGTCACGAGCGGCTCGCGCCCGGACCCGCGGCAGCGGCCGACTGCGCGATCGCCGCGAACGACCGCGCCTCGAGCGAGGCCCCGCCCACAAGCGCTCCGTCGACGTCCTCGAGCGCCAGCAGCTCGTCGGCGTTCTCCGGCTTGACCGAGCCGCCATACAGGATCCTCACGGCGCCGGGGTCGGCGCCGCGGTCGGCGATCAGCGCGCGGATGAAGGCGCACGCCTCCTGGGCCTGCTCGGGGCTGGCCACGCGACCGGTCCCGATCGCCCAGATCGGCTCGTAGGCGATCACGACCTCCGGCAGGCGCTCGATGGGGACGCCCCCGAGGTCCTCCCGGATCTGGTGGCGCAGCTTGCGCTCGGTCGCCCCCTCGTCGCGCTCCTGCTCGGTCTCGCCCACGCACAGGATCGGCGCCAGCCCGGCGTCGAGCGCGGCCGGGACCTTCAGCGCCAGTGCCCGGTCGGTCTCCCCGAACAGCTCGCGCCGCTCGGAGTGGCCGAGGACGACCCCGTAGACCCCGAGCTCGACCAGCATCGGTGCGGAGATCTCGCCGGTGAAGGGACCCTCGGGCTGGTGGTGCATGTTCTGGGCATAGACCTCCACGCGCGAGCCTCGGGCGCTGTCGGTCATCGCCCGCAGGTCGGTGAACGGGACGCAGATGCCGAGGTCGACACCGTCGAGCGAGGACACCAGCGGCAGCAGCGCCTGGATCAGGTCCTCCGCCTGCTGCTCGGTCTTGTACATCTTCCAGTTGCCGGCGATCAGCGGGGTGCGCGTGCTCACGATGCCGGCTCCGCGAGCTCGAGCGCCGCCACCCCGGGCAGCGTGCGGCCCTCGATCAGCTCCAGCGTGGCGCCGCCCCCGGTGGAGAGGTGATCGACGGCGTCCTGTAGGCCGACGCTCGTCAGGGCCGCCACCGAGTCCCCGCCGCCGACGACGGTCAGCGCCGGGCTGGCGGCAACGGCTTCGGCCACACCGCGGGTGCCGGCCGCGAACGGCTCCAACTCGAAAGCCCCCATCGGGCCGTTCCAGAAGACGGTTCCAGCGTCCGCCACCCGCTCGGAGTAGGCGGTCACGGTGCGAGGGCCGATATCCAGGCCCATCCAGCCCTCCGGCACATCGACTCCGTCGAGCAAGCGGTGCTCGGCCTCGGCCGACAGCTCGGTGGCGATCACCAGGTCCAGCGGCAGCTCGACCGTGGCCGTGCCCTCGAGGCCTGCGCGCTCGAGCGCGTGGCGGGCGTGCTCGACGTCATCCGGCGCGCACAGCGAGGCGCCCACCTCGTGACCGCCCGCCCGCAGGAAGGGGAAGCACATCGCCCCCCCGATCAGGATCGTGTCGGCCAGCTCCAGGAAGCGGTCGATGACCGCGATCTTGTCGGCCACCTTGGCTCCTCCGAGCACCGCCAGCAGGGGCCGGGCGGGGCGCTCGAGGATCGCCGACAGGCTCCTCACCTCCGCTTCCAGCAGGCGACCCGCGGCGGCCGGCAGCAGGTGGGCCACCCCCTCGGTGCTGGCGTGCGCGCGGTGGGCGGTGCCGAAGGCGTCGTCGACGTACAGGTCGGCGAGCGCCGCCAGCTCACGCGCCAGCTCGGGGTCGTTGCGCTCCTCGCCCGGCTCGAAGCGGACGTTCTCGAGCAGCATCAGCTCGCCGTCGGAGAGCCCTTCGGAGAGCTCTCTGACGGCCTCCCCGACGACCGCGGGGGCCAGCGTCACGGGCGCCCCCAAGAGCTCCGTCAGGCGGGCCGCCACCGGGGCCATCGAGAGCGCCGGGTCGGGTCGGCCGCCGGGTCGGCCGAGGTGCGAGACGAGGATCAGCCGCGCTCCCCGGCCACGAAGCTCTTCGATCGTCGGCAGGGCAGCGCGGATGCGGGTGTCGTCGGCGACCGTCACGCCACCGGCGGGACCCTCGGCCAGGGGGACGTTGAAGTCGACCCGCACGAGCACGCGCCGGCCCGCGACGTCGAGATCATCCAGGCCCCTCACGCCATGCGCTCTACAGCACGCGGCCGAGCAGGTCCACGAGCCGGTTCGAGTAGCCCCACTCGTTGTCGTACCACGCGACCACCTTGACCATCGTGCCGTCGATCACCGCCGTCAGCTGGGAGTCGACGATCGAGGAGAACGGCGAGGAGATGATGTCGGTGGACACGATCGGGTCTTCGGTGTACTGCATGATGCCCTTCAGCGGGGCGCTCTCGCTGGCGGACCTCAGCGCGTCGTTGACCTCCTGCACGCTCGTCTCGCGGGGGCACTCGACCGTCAGATCGACGACCGAGCCGGTCGGCACCGGGGCCCTGACGGCAAAGCCGTGGAGCTTGCCCTGCAGCTCGGGGATCACCAGCCCGATCGCCTTGGCGGCGCCGGTGGAGGCGGGGATCAGGTTGATCGCCGCCGCCCGCGCCCGCCGCAGGTCTTTGTGGGGCATGTCCTGCAGGCGCTGGTCGGCCGTGTAGGCGTGGATCGTGGTCATCAGCCCGTGCACGATCCCGACGGTGTCGTTGAGGACCTTCGCCACCGGCGCCAGGCAGTTGGTCGTGCAGGAGGCGTTGGAGATCACCTCGTGCTTCTCGCGGTCATAGACCTCGTCGAAGTTGACCCCCAACACGACGGTTGCGTCCGGCCCTTCCGCGGGCGCCGAGATGACGACCTTGCGGGCCCCTCCCGCCAGGTGCTTGGCGGCGCTCTCACGGTCGGTGAACAGGCCGGTGGACTCGAGCACCACGTCCACCCCCAACTCGCCCCACGGCAGCGCACCGGGGTCGCGCTCGGCGAGCACCTTCAGCTCGTGGCCGTCGATCTCGATCGCGTCCTCGCCCCGCTGGCTGACGGTGCCCGGGTAGGGGCCGAGGATCGAGTCGTACTTCAGCAGGTGGGCCAGCGTGCGGGCGTCGGTGAGGTCGTTCGCGGCCACGAACTCGATCTCCGAGGACCCGCCACGGGCAGCCGCGGCGCGCAGCGCGTTGCGTCCGATGCGGCCAAATCCGTTGATGCCAACGCGTACGGGCAAGCTTCTCTCCAGGGGCAGGGTGGTCGGGGCTCCAAAGACTCAGCCTGCGGCCCCTAGTGCCGCGGGGAGGCTATCAACCGACCACGGGCGGGCTCCCGAAGGTCGGCAGCGAGCGCGGGGCGAGGCCGTCGGGCCCCACGGTGGCCGGACCCTCAGGCGCCGCGGCGGCGCCCGGACTCGATGTCCCGGTGGGCTACCGCCACGTCGAGGTCGCCCTCGCCCCGGTAGCGCGCGGCCAGGTGCTCGGCGATCGCGACCGAGCGGTGGCGCCCGCCGGTGCAGCCGACCGCGATCACCAGGTGGGCCTTGCCCTCGGCCACGTACTGCGGCAGCAGGAAATCCAGCAGCGCGAACAGCCGCTCATAGAGCTGCTCCAGACGCCCGTCACGGGCGATGTACTCCACGACCGCCTGGTCGAGGCCCGTGAGCTCGCGCAGCTCGGGCTCGTAGTGGGGGTTGGCGAGGAAGCGCACGTCGAAGGCGAGGTCCTCCTCCCGCGGGGGCCCGTGCTTGAAGCCGAAGCTCATGAAGGTCACCGACAGGCGACCCGGTTTGTGCGGCAGCAGCTCGCCGGCGATCCGCTCCCGCAGCGTGGCGGCCGACATCCCGGTGGTGTCGATGACCACGTCCGCCCGCACCCGCAGCGGCTCCAGCAGCGAGCGCTCGGAGGCGACCCCGGCCGAGATGCTTCCCTCCGGGGCCAGCGGATGACGCCGCCGGGTCTCCTTGTAGCGGGTCACCAGGGTCTGCTCGGAGGCCTCGAGGAACAGCACGTTGTGGTTGAGGCCGAGCGCGTCGAGGTCGTCCACGACGGCCTGCAGGGCCTCGAAGTAGACCCCGCCGCGCACATCCGAGACGACCGCCGCCCGCTCCACCTTCGAGCCCCGGTGCACGAACAGCTCCACCAGCGAGCGGATCATCTCGGGCGGGAGGTTGTCGACGCAGAAGTAGCCGGCGTCCTCGAACACGTTCATGGCGGTCGACTTGCCCGCCCCGGAGAAGCCCGTGATCACCACGAGCTCCTGTAGCCGCGTCTGGATGACGAGCTTCTCGGACCGGGCCGCGCCCGTCCGCCCGCCCGCCGATTTCGCTGAGCGCAGGGGCCTGATTACGGCCATCTCTGGCTGATTGTGGCGTCGGCGGCGGACGCGGGCCGCAATCTTCCGTGCCGGTGGTGGGCGGCGGTGGGCTCGTCCATCGTGGTCCTAGCCGGCCCGGCGCAGGCTTCCATACAGCTCGCGGCCGACCTTCGGCGGCAGGCCGGGCACGCTCTGCAGCGCCTCGCTGGAGGCCGCCAGGACTGCCTCGGTCGAGCCGAAGTGACGCAGCAGAGCGCGCTTGCGGGCGGGGCCGATGCCGGGCAGCTCGTCGAGCACCGAGCTGGTCATGGCCTTGTCGCGGCGGCTGCGGTGGTGGGTGATGGCGAAGCGATGGGCCTCGTCGCGGACGCGCTGCAGCAGCTGCAGCTCGGGGGTGGAGTGGTCGAGCACCAGCGGGGCGCGGCGGCCGGGGATGAAGATCTCCTCGATCCGCTTGGCCAGCGCGATCACGCACACGCCCTGCTCGCGGAAGCCCCCCAACACCGACAGCCCCGCTCCGAGCTGGCCCTTGCCCCCGTCGATCACGACGAGGTTGGGGAGCGTGGCGAAGCTGGCGTCGTAGGCCGGGTCGTGGGGCGAGATCTCGAGCTGGCTCTGCCACTGGGCGTAGCGCCGGGAGAGCACCTCGGCCATCGCCGCGTAGTCGTCGGAGGACCCGGCCGCGGTGCGGATCGTGAAGCGCCGGTAGTCGGACTTCTTCGGCGCGGCGCCCTCGAACACGACCATCGAGGCGACCGTGTGGGTGCCCCCGAGGTTGGAGATGTCGAAGCACTCGATCCGGATCGGGGGAGCGTCGAGTCCGAGCGCCTGCTGGAGGCCCTCGAGCGCCTCAACGCGCGTCTGGCGGCGGCGCTCCGCTTTCAGCCGCTCCTGGTCGAGGGCCAGCACGGCGTTGCGCTGGGCGAGCTCGAGGATGCGCCGCTTCTCGCCGCGCTCGGCGACCCGCATCTCCAACGGTCCGTCGCGCCGGCTGGCGAGCGCGTCGCGCAGCGCGTCGCGGCCGGCCAGCTCCTTTCCGAGCACCAGCAGCGCCGGGATCGCGGCTCCGCCGGCGTAGTACTGGAGCATGAACTCCTCGGCCACCTCGGCCGGCTCGCGCTCGGTGGCGTTCTCGAGGTAGAACGACTGGCGGTCGCTGAGGATGCCGTCGCGGACCTGGAAGACCTGGGCGTTGGCGTCGCGTCCGTCGAGGGCCACGGCGACCGCGTCGAAGGTGCTCGGCGACGCGCCCGCCACCCGCCGGCGCTCGAGCAGCGAGCGCACGGCCTGCAGGCGGTTGCGCTCCAGGGTGGCCTCCTCGAAGCGCTCCTCGGCGGCCGCCTCCAGCATTCGCCGCTCGAGCTCGCGCTCGATGTTGGCGAAACGCCCGGAGAGGAAGTCGATCACCCCCTCGATGCTCTCGCGGTATTCCTCGCGGGTGACGTACCCGACGCACGGAGCCTCGCAGCGCTTGATGTAGTAGTCGAGGCAGGGGTTGCCGCTGCGCCGACCCGGCTCGGGGCCCGTGCAGGAGCGGAACATGAACACCTTCGCCAGCACCTCCAGCGTGGCCCGCACGCGCTTGGCGTTGGAATAGGGCCCGAAGTACACGCGGTTGCCGCGGTGGCGCTCACGGGTGAAGTAGACGCGCGGGAAGTCCTCGTCCAGCGAGATCGCGATGAACGGGTAGGACTTGTCGTCGCGCAGACGGATGTTGAAGCGCGGCCGGTACTGCTTGATGAAGCTCTGCTCGGCCAGTAGCGCCTCGGCCTCGGTCGCCACCACCACGCACTCCACGTGTGCCACCGCGGCGATCATCTCGGCGTGGCCCGGGCTGCTCGGTACCTGGGCCTTGGAGAAATGCGAGGCGACGCGCTTGCGCACCGACTTCGCCTTGCCGACGTAGATCACCCGCCCCGAGCCGTCCCTGAACAGGTAGACCCCGGGCTGGTCCGGGAGCGAGCGGCGCTGCTCCAGCAGGCTGCCGCCGGCCTCCTCGCGCGTCGGGGCGTCGGTCGCGGCCATGCCTGCACGAGGATAGGAGGCGCCCGGTCAGTAGGTGCGGGAGAAGCGGTAGACACGCACCCGTGAAGAGAGCCCCCCTCCTCGCTCCGGGGCGCTCAGGGCTTGAGCGGAAAGAGCAGGTCGAAGCCGTAAACGCTCGCCTTGGGCCCGAAACGCTCGACGTAGAACTCCGTCCAGACGGTGCGGCCGAGGTACCGTTCGGTGATGCGATAGACACGCTCGCCGTCTTCGATCCGGGTCGGCTTCAGACGGTGGCCGTACCGCCGCATCAGACGGGCGATCGCGCCGCTCGAGAAGATCCTGATCCCGTTCGCCAGGCGCCACGTGCTCCGCGGCGAGACGATGAACATCCGGACACGCCCCCGCTGGAGGGCGATGTCGAACTGCCCGTGCGGGTTCTTCGGCGGGAGGGCCTCGTAGCTCATGCCCAGCTTGGGCATCTCGCTCACGGGTGGTCCGAGGCGCGCGATCACCTCGCCCCGTGTCATTCCCAGCCTGGCCCCGGCGACACCCCGACCGACAACGATCACCCCGCCGTAGATGCCCTTGACGCGGGGAGCCGCGGCAACAGACGTCGTGAGAAGCAGCGAGGCGAGGACGGCGGCGGCGATGAGGCTCCGCGACTGCTTCAAATGCCGAATCCAGCGAACCATGGCGCAACGTTAGGTGTCCATCCGCCGCGCGTCATCCGTCTGCAGCCCGCGTGTGCCGACGGCGGACTACGGAGCGGCGAGCGCCTGGGCCGGGATTCGTTTTGACCCGCCCGCCGGTCACTGAACGCGAAGACTCAGTGCCCGGACGCTTCGGAGCGAGCGATGCTCAGCTCCCAGCAGGCGAACGCCCAACTTGCGCCCGCCAGTGCCAGGAACATCATCGTCCACCCGTAGGTCTTCGATTCGTTGCCACCGAAGGAGAGCGTGACGACACCGAGGGCGGCCAACACGACACCGCTGACAATGCGCACGCGTGCCCAGCCACGGAGGTGCCGGTACTCCCAGGGAACGATCATGCGCCGCATGCCGGTCCGCGGGGGAGACGCCCACCACGCGCGTACACCTTTCGGAGCTGAGTCGTCATCCGTCACGTCCATCGTCAATAGGTTCGCGAGAAGCGATAGACCTCCATCAGGGCATAGATGATGACCCCGATGAGCACGAACCACGCGAGCTCGCCGAGGGCGGTTTCCCACATCCGGCCTCGGGCCTCGGCGGCGAACACACCGACCGCGATCGCCCCGTAGAGGAGCGCCCGATGGCGGTCCCCGAGGCTGTGGATCCCAACACGGTGTTCGCGGTAGAGGCGCACGCCGAGAACCGCGATCGCGAACCCGAAGGCCACTCCGATGACCGCTTCCACGGTGCTGGTGGCACGCCCGCTCCCGGGGATGAAGTACACGGCCGCGGCGATCGCGAGGATGATGGCGACGTTGCGGGCGGCCTTCATGGCATCAGGAAGGCTAGCCGTCCTCGCTCAGCTCCTGGAGCTTCTCGTAGGCGGCCTCTACCGCGCGGCGGGCGGCCGTGTGGCGGGCCTCGGACTTGGCCGACTCGTAGCGCGTGGCCCACGCCTCCGGTTGCGCGAGCTCGGCTTCCAGCTCGCCCAGTGAGGCTTCGGCGGCTTCCACCTCCTGCTCGGCCTTCTGCTGGGCGCTGAGCCGGTTCTTGGACGGGCCCTTCGGCTTGGGCTTGGACTTCGGCTCGGGCTTCGTCTGGGCCGCGCCCGCCGCTCGGGCCCCGCGCAGGGGAGCCGGGGCGCCCGCCGCGGGACCCCCGCCGGCGCCGTTGCGCGCTGCACCGACGGCCATCCCGCGCGACCCGCCGTCGGCGCCCGCCCCGCCCTCGGCACCGGCCCCGCCCTCGGCCAGGCGCTCCTCACGGAGGCGCGCGTACTCGGCCCAGCCGCCGAGGTAGGTGTGCAGGGTGCCGTCCTCGACGGCCACCGTGCGAATGCCGACGGCGTCCAGCAGCGCACGGTCGTGGGAGACGAGCAGGATCGCCCCGGGGAACGCCCGCAGGGCATCCTCGAGCGCCTCGCGGCTGTCGATGTCGAGGTGGTTGGTGGGCTCGTCGAGGATCAGGACGTTCGGGGGGTGGGCGCCCCCGACCAGGACGGCCAGCGACAGGCGCCGACGCTCCCCACCGGAGAGCCCCGCGAGCGGTTTCTCGGCCTCCTCGCCGGAGAACAGGAAGCGGCCGAGCAGTGCCCTGGCCTTGCCCGGCGTCAGCCCGGTCGCGCGCCCCGCGGCCTCCAGCACGCTCTGCTCCGGCTGCCCTCCCGCGCCGAGCTCCTCGGCGTGCTGGGAGAGGTAGCCGACCGTCACGTTGTGGCCCACCGCGAGCTTGCCCTCGGGCAGCGCGCGGCGACCGGCGAGGACCTCGATCAGGGTCGTCTTGCCGGCTCCGTTGGGGCCGACCAGGGACACGTGCTCGCCCCGTTCCAGCCACAGCTCCGCGTGCCGCAGCAGCGTCACGGCCGGGTCCGCGCCCACCTCCACGCGGGCATCCTGCAGCTCGAAGATCACGCGGCCGGAGCGCTCCGGCGCCTTGAAGGCGAACTCCAGCCCGCGTTCGTCGCGGGGGTCGCGCTCCAGGCGCTCCATCTTCTCCAGGCGCCTGACCCGCGACTGCGCCTGGCGGGCCTTGGTGGCCTTGTAGCGGAAGCGCTCGATGAAGCGTTCGGTGCGCTCGATCTCGGCCTGCTGGGCGGCGATCGCCCGCCCCAACGACAGCTCGTGGGCCGCCTGTTCGCGGCGCCAGTGGTGCCAGCTGCCGGCGAAGAAGCGAGACCGCCCGGCCCGCAGCTCGAGCACGGCGGTGCCGACCGCCTCCAGGAACCAGCGGTCGTGGGCGACCAGCACGACCGCCGCATCGAGCCCCGCGAGCGCCTGCTCGAGCCATTCCAGGGAAGCGATGTCGAGGTGGTTGGTGGGCTCGTCGAGCAGCAGCACGTCGGCGCCGGTGGCCAGCGCCCGCGCCAGCGAGGCCCGCGTGAGCTCGCCCCCGGAGAAGGTGTCCAGCCTGCGGCCGAGGTCGTCGTCGCGAAAGCCGAGACCGTGGGCCGTGTCGCCCGCCCGGTTGCGCCACAGGTACCCGCCGCGGGTCTCCAGTCGTGCCTGCGCGGCCGCGTAGCGGGTGAGCGTGGGCTCGTCGCCGGCGCCGTCGGCCATCGCCCGCTCGAGCTTCGCCAGCTCGGCCTCGATCGCCAGCTCCTCGGCGCAGCCCGACAGCAGGTAGTCCTGCAGCGTCCCGCCCCGCTCGCGCGGCGGGCGCTGGTCGTGCAGGGCGATTCTCATGCCCTTCGCGACGCTGAGCTCGCCGCCGTCGATCGAGGTCTCCCCCGCCAGCATCCTCAGCAGGGTCGTCTTGCCGGCCCCGTTGCGACCGGCCAGCGTGAGCCGTTCCCGGCGCTCGAGCTTGAAGGAGACGCCGCGCAGCAGGGGCTGCCCGGCGATGTCCTTGCGGAGGTCCGATGCTGTCAGGAGGGCCATCGACAGGTGATGGTAAGAGCCTCCCCCGTTCGCCCCCACCGGGTCGCCCCCAACGCGCCCCGCCCGACCCGGGGCCGGGCTGAGATAGCATCACCGCGCACCGATGATCCGCTCACCGCTGCCGAAGCTGATCCTCCTGACGACGCTTGCGACGCTCGTGCTGGCGCCGGTCGCGAGCGCCGAAAACGACGGCCGCGGCTTCTACGGCGCCACCAACGACAAAGTGGTCACGGACGCGGGCTTCATCCTGATCGGCGGCTTCGTCCTGTTCGTGTTCCTGATGACGATGCTCCAGCGCAGCCTCGAGAAACGCAAGGACCGGCGCAAGGCTGCCGAGAAGGAAGCCATGGGCACGCAGTGGCACGGCGGCTGGTAGCCGCCGCCATGGCGTGAGCGACTCCGAGCAGGCGGCGGCCGCAAGCCCGGCCGTCGGCTATCGCCGCGAGGGTTCCGCGGCCGTCGTAACGATCGACCGCCAGCACCGCCGTAACGCCGTCGACGGCCCCACCGCGGCGGCGCTCCACGAGGCCTATCTGCGCTTCGAGCAGGACGACGACGCCCGCGTGATGATCCTCACGGGCGCCGGCGGGGTGTCCTTCTGCGCGGGCGCTGACCTGAAGGCCACCGGAACCATGCGCGAGCGCCTGATGAGCGCCGAGGGACCGATGGGCTTCACGCGCCTGACGCCGACCAAGCCGACGATCGCGGCGATCTCCGGCTTCTGCCTGGCGGGCGGCCTGGAGCTCGCCCTGTGGTGTGACCTGCGGATCGCCACGGAGGGCTCGACGCTCGGCTTTCCCGAGCGGCGCTGGGGCGTGCCGCTGATCGACGGTGGCACCCAGCGGCTGCCGCATGTGGTCGGGCTCGGCCGCGCGCTCGATCTGATCCTCACCGGCCGCATGATCGACGTCCGGGAGGCCGCCTCGATCGGGCTCGTGAACGAGGTCGTGCCGGCGGGCGCGCACCTCGAGCGCTCGCTGGCCCTGGCCGAGGGCCTCGCGGGCTTTCCCCAGGCGACCATGCTGGCCGATCGCCGGGCGGCGATCGAGGGCCTCGGGCTGACCCTCGCCGAAGGCCTGGAGTTCGAGTCCCGGGCCGGGCCGGAGGTGTTCGAGGACGGTGCCCGCGGCGCCGCCCGCTTCGCCGCCGGGGAGGGTCGCGGGGGCGCTGGCGCGGGCGCGTAGGCGGTAGGCTCTCGGACGGGATGGCCTACTTCGTCACCGGC
The DNA here is from genome assembly GCA_963742395.1 of uncultured Solirubrobacteraceae bacterium. Classification (GTDB taxonomy): domain Bacteria; phylum Actinomycetota; class Thermoleophilia; order Solirubrobacterales; family Solirubrobacteraceae; genus Palsa-744. Next base: position 219,115 of record CAVUME010000015.1, read on the forward strand.
GCTACTGGCTTCATCGGCAGGCACCTGATCGAGCGCCTGCTCGAAAACCGCCAGGGCAAGATCTACGTGCTCATGCGGGAGAGCGCGAGGGGCCGACTGGAGGAGCTGATCGAGCGCTGGACGATGCTCGTCGGCCCGGCCGCCGGCGACCGCATCGAGCCCGTCGTCGGCGACCTGCGCCGGCCGCTGCTCGGGGTCGAGAAGGAGCAGGTGGCGGAGCTGCGGGGCAAGGTCAGCCACATGTTCCACCTGGCCGCCGTCTACGACCTCACGGCCCCGGCCGAGCGCAACACGGCCGTCAACGTGGGCGGCACCACGCACGCGGTCGAACTCGCCCGCGCGATCGACGCCAAGCGCCTGCACCACGTCTCTTCGATCGCGGTTGCGGGCACCTATCACGGCGTCTTCACCGAGGAGATGTTCGACGAGGGCCAGCGGCTGCCCTCGCCCTACCACCGCACCAAGTTCGAGTCCGAGCGGATCGTGCGCGAACAGCCCTACGTGCCCTGGCGCACCTACCGCCCGGCGGTCGTGGTCGGTGATTCGCGGACCGGCGAGATGGACAAGATCGACGGCCCCTACTACTTCTTCAAGGCGATCGAGCGCCTGCGCCACCTGCTGCCCGAGTGGGTGCCGCTGGTGGGCCCCGACCTCGGCTACACGAACATCGTGCCCGTCGACTGGGTGGCCGGCGCTCTCGAGCACATCGCCCACGAGCCCGGCCTCGACGGCAGGGCCTTCCACCTCGTGGACCCACGCCCCCAGCGGGTGGACGACGTGATCAACCAGATCGCCACGATCGCGCGCGCACCCCGCTTCGCGATCAGCATCGACAAACGCCTGACCGACCCGATTCCGAAGTGGCCCCTGCGGCTGGCCCTGTCGCTGCCTCCGTGGCGGCAGCTGAAGTCGCTCACCCTGCGCGAGCTCGACGTCCCCGAAGAGGTGCTCGAGCACATGGAGCTGGTGCCGCGCTTCAGCACCCGCGAGACGGCCCAGGCGCTGACCGGGACGCCGCTGGAACAGCCGCCCCCGCTGGACGAGTACCTCGGGCGCCTGTGGGAGTACTGGGAGCGCGAGATGAACACCGACTCCGGCCGCGGCAGGACGTTGAAAGAGGCGCTGGGTGGCAAGCACGTGGTGATCACCGGCGCCTCCTCGGGGATCGGCCGCTCGACCGCCCTGAAGGTCGCCGCCGCGGGCGGCGTGCCGCTGCTGGTGGCTCGCAACGTCGAGAAACTCGAGGAGGTGCGGGCGGAGATCGTGGCCGCCGGCGGGACCGCCTACGTGTACGCGGCCGACATCTCCGACATGGAGTCGATCGAACGCCTGCTGGAACGGCTGCTCGCCGACCACCGCAACGTGGACATGCTGGTCAACAACGCGGGCCGCTCGATCCGCCGCTCGATCGCGCTCAGCTATGACCGCTTCCACGACTTCGAACGGACGATGCAGCTGAACTACTTCGGCGCCGTGAAGCTGATCATCGGGCTGCTCCCGCACATGCGCGAGCGCGGCTCGGGCCACGTCGTGAACGTGTCCTCGATCGGCGTGCAGACGAACCCGCCTCGCTTCTCCGCCTACGTCGCCTCGAAGTCCGCGCTGGACGCCTTCAGCCGGGTGGTGGCCTCGGAGGTGATCGGGGACGGCGTGACCTTCACCACGATCCACATGCCGCTGGTGCGCACGCCGATGATCGCGCCCACGAAGATGTACGACGCCTTCCCCGCGATCAGCCCCGACGAGGCCGCCGACATGATCTGCGAGGCGATGCGCAGCCGGCCCAAGGAGATGGGCACGCGCATCGGCAAGTTCGGCGAAGTTGCCTACTCGCTGAACCCGGGGGCGGTCGATCGCCTGCTGCACCTCGCCTACCGCGTGTTCCCCGACTCGGCGGCCTCGAAGGGCCACCACCACGAGACCGAGGAGCACGTCTCCTTCGAGCAGATCGCGATGGCGACGCTCACCAGGGGCGTGCACTGGTAGCGGACACCGCCCGCGCCGTCCAGCCACACAGCAGGATCGTGAGTGACGCCCCCGCGATCGAGGTGAGGGGCCTGTCCAAGCGCTACGGGGAGTACGAGGCCGTGCGCGGGATCGACATCACGGTCGCCCGCGGCGAGGTGTTCGGGCTGCTGGGCCCCAACGGCGCCGGCAAGACCACGACGGTCGAGATCCTCGAGGGCTACCGGGCCCGCACAGCCGGCACCGTGACCGTGCTCGGCCACGACCCGGCCCGCCGCCCGCTGGAGCTGCGCCGGCGGATCGGGATCGTGCTGCAGTCGGGGGGCATCTATCCCCACATCACCCCGCGCGAGGCGCTGGAGTACTGGGCGGGCCTGTACCCCCACCCCCGTAGCGTCGCGGAGGTGATCGAGCTGGCCGGCCTGGCCGAGCAGGCCGACACGCGCACCCGGCGCCTCAGCGGAGGCCAGCTGCGCCGGCTGGACTTCGCGATCGCGCTGGTGGGCGATCCGGAGCTGATCTTCCTCGACGAGCCCACCACCGGCTTCGACCCCGAGGCCCGGCGCTCGGCCTGGCAGACGATCCGCTCGCTGCGCGACCTCGGCAAGACGATCGTGCTCACCACCCACTACCTGGAGGAGGCCCAGGAGCTCGCCGACCGCGTCGCGATCGTCAAGGACGGCCGCATCCTCGCCGACGGGCACCCGCGTGAGCTCGGGGCCGGAGCACCCAACTACCGCATCGCCTACCGCGTCTCAGGGGGCGAGCTGGTGCAGCTCGACACCGACGACCCCACCACAGTTCTGCACCAGCTCACGAGCGAGGCGCTGGCCGGCGGGGGCCGCTTGGAGGAGCTCTCGGTGGCGCGACCCACGCTCGAGGACGTCTACCTGGAGCTGACCTCCGATGAGTGAGGCGCTGCGGCTCGGCTGGCGCCAGTACCGCCTCGAGCGGCACATGTTCTGGCGCAACCCGAGCGCCGCTTTCTTCAACTTCTTACTACCGCTGCTGTTCCTGTTCGCCGGTGGCGCGATCCTCAGCGGCAGCCAGCAGGACCTCAACAAGCTGCTGCCCGCGATCGCGGGCATGAGCGTGATGTCCACGACCTTCACCGCGCTGGCCTACAACATCGTCTACCTGCGCGAGCGGGGGGTGCTGAAGCGGATCCGCGGCGCTCCGCTGCCGACCGGCTCCTACTTCGGCGGCGTGGCCGCCAACGCCGTCACCAACACGGCCCTGCAGATCGCGCTTGTGATCCTCGCCGGGCGCCTGTTCTTCGGCCTCGGCTGGCCGCCCGAGTGGCTCTCGCTGATCGCCTGGGTTCTCGTCGGGGTGGTCGCCTTCGCCGCCCTGGGCGTGGCCTTCGCCCACGCGATCCCCAACTTCGAGTCCACCGCGGCCTACGTCAATGCCGTCTTCCTGCCGGTGCTGTTGCTGTCGTTCTTCGTCTTCGACGCCAGCAACCCGCCCGCCTTCCTGAAGACGATCGCCGACGCCCTGCCCCTGCTGCCGCTGATCGAAGGCCTCTCCGGGGCGATGGTGACCGGCTCGCCGATCGGCGATCACCTCGACGGCCTCGCGGTGCTCGCCCTGTGGGGGGCGATCGGGATCTTTCTGGCGGTGCGAGGGTTCTCGTGGGAGCGCGCCGAAAGCCGCTAGCAGCGGGCGACTGGCACCTCGACGCCGACCGCTCCGAGGTGGGCTTCGAGGTCAGACACCTGGGGCTCAGCCGCGTACGCGGCCGGTTCACCCGCTTCGCGGCGACGGTGACGGTCGACAGCGGCCGGCTGACCGCCGCCGGGACCGTCGAGGTCGCGAGCGTCGACACCGGAGACGAGCGCCGGGACCACTACCTGCGCACGTCAGAGGAGTTCTTCGACCCCGCCGGCTACCCGCAGATGCGGTTCGCCGCCGGGCCCGCGAGCGCGCCCGCCGGGCGGGCCTTCCGGCTTCGGGGCGAGCTGACGATCAGGGGGACGACCCGGCCGCTGGATCTCGAGGTCGAGGTTGAGCGGTCCCAGGGGCAGGACGACGTCGTCGTGCTGCGGGGCGAGGGCACACTGGCGCGCGGCGACTACGGCCTGCGCTTCCCGGCGGTGGCGGGTTACGGCGACGCACTGGTCGGCGAGACCGTAAGGCTCCGGATCCGTGCGGTGCTCGTCCCGGGCGACTCCTGAGCGCCGGCGGCGGCCGGCGCTCAGCGCACCACGGCGCCGCCGAGCGCCGCGTCGATCGCCTCGAGCACGTCCGCGCTCAGCGTCACGCCGGAGGCGGCGGCGTTTTCGTGGACCTGCTCGGGGCGGCTCGCACCGATGATCGCCGAGGCCACGTTCGGCAGCCGCAGCACCCACGCGAGCGCGAGCTGGGCCATCGTCAGGCCGGCCTGCTCGGCCACCGGGCGCAGGCGCTCGACCGCCTGCAGCACGTCGTCCTGCATCAGCCGGCCGATGAACGTGCTCATGCTCTCGCTGGCCGCCCGCGAGTCGCCCGGGGGCGCCTGGCCGGGACGGTACTTGCCCGTCAGCACCCCCTGCCCGAGCGGCGACCACACGATCTGTGAGATCTGCTCCTGTTCGCAGAGCGGGATCACCTCCGCCTCGGGACTCCGCCACAGCATCGAGTACTGGGGCTGGCTCGAGGTCCAGCGCTCGACGCCGGGGAGCGCGAGCGACTCGGAGATCCTCTCGGCCGGCCACTCGCTGAAGCCGATGTAGCGGGCCTTGCCTTCACGCACGACCTCGCTGAGCGCCGCCATCGTCTCCTCCAATGGCGTCTGGTCGTCGTAACGGTGGCACTGGTAGAGGTCCACGTAGTCCGTTTGGAGGCGCTCCAGTGAGGCATCGACCTGCTTGTGGATCTGCGCCGAGGACAGCCCACGGTCGGTGTCGGACATCGGGAAGTAGACCTTCGTGGCGAGCACGTAGGAGGAGCGCTCGCGGCCGGCGAGCACCTCCCCAAGGAAGGTCTCGGAAGCCCCGCGCCCGTACACGTTGGCCGTGTCGATGAAGTTGATCCCGGCCTCGAAGGCCGCATCCACACACAGCCGCGCCTGCTCGCGCTCGACCCCGCCGGAGTAGGTCAGCCAGGACCCGAGGCTGATCTCGGAGACCTCGAGGTCGCTCCAGCCGAGTTTGCGCAGACGCACGGTCAAGCACCCTAGCGCGGGTCACCAGGGGCCTCCGGCGGCGACGACAACGCCTTTACACGGTGTGGGCCCGTGGTACGATCCCGGGCACTCGGGAGACCCGTCGTCGACGGGTTCGAGGGCTGTCGAGGAGTGAACGGAGGGGTGCGATGTCGGGGATGACGCGGAGGCAGTTGCTGCAGGTGGGTGCCGGAGCGGGGGTGGCGGCGATGGCCGCGGACCCGCTCCTGCAGTTGGCCATGGCGAAGAAGCTGCCGCCCGGCAAACTCACCGACATCGAGCACGTGGTGATCCTGATCCAGGAGAACCGCTCCTTCGACCACTACTTCGGGATGCTTCCCGGGGTGCGGGGCTTCAATGACCCGACGGCGCCGAAAAGCCGCTTCGAACAGGCCGGCTGGGAAGAAGAAGGGTTCGACGGGATCCTGATGCCCTACCACCCTCCCAGCAGCATGGGGGCCGGCAAGGCGTGCTTCCCGGACCTCACGCACTCCTGGGGCCCCCAGCACAAAGCCTGGAACAACGGCCAGATGGACGGCTTCGTGACCGCGCACGTGGCCCACGACGGTAAAGCGGCCGCAGCCGCCACGATGGCCTACTACGAACGCGAGGACGTTCCGTTCTACTGGTCGCTCGCCGAAAACTTCACGATCTGTGACAACTACTACTGCTCGGTCATCGGCCCGACCTACCCGAACCGGCTCTACAGCATGTCGGGCACGCTCGATCCGAACGGCGAAAACGGTGGGCCGCTCGTCGAGACGCTCGTCGACTTCGATTTCCTCAAGGGCCGCTTCACCTGGACGACGATGCCCGAGCAGCTCTCGGCCAACGGTGTGACGTGGAAGGTCTACAACGGCAACGAACTCGGCTCCGAGGACAACGTTCTCGAATTCTTCAAAAACTTCCAATCCAACCCGCAGCTGAAAAAACTCGGCCTCGACCCGCTCTACCCCTCGGACCTCCTGACCGATCTCAAGCACAACGAACTGCCGCAGGTTTCCTGGATCAACGCGTCACTCGCAGCCACCGAGCACCCCGGCAACTCCTCCGCGACGGTCGGCGAGTGGACGGTGCAGAACGTCATCAAGTACCTGCACAAACACAAAGTCTGGGACAAAACCGCGCTGTTCGTGACGTGGGACGAGAACGGGGGCTTCTTCGACCACGTCGTACCGCCGACGCCCCCGCCGGGGACCCCCGACGAGTACCTCACGGTACCCGACATCTCGAACAACTCGGAAGGGATCAACGGCCCGATCGGGTTCGGATTCCGCGTTCCGCTCCTGGTCCTCTCGCCCTACAGCCGCGGTGGATTCCTTTGCTCGGACGCCTTCGACCACACCTCTCTGCTGCGCTTCCTCGAGACACGCTTCGGGGTCGAGGTGCCCAACCTCAGCGCTTGGCGGCGTGAAAACGCCGGCGATCTGACGAGCGCGTTCAACTTCGTCCAAGGCGACACCAGCAAGGGCAAAACTCCGCGTGTCACGGTCTCGAAGGGTGAAGCCAGCGAAGGCGCGTGCGAACCGAACATGCCGCTGAAACCGCCGCCGAACTCCTTCCCGCAGCAGCCCACGTCCACCAAATGGCGGACGCCGAGCGGGGTGTAGCGTCCGGACTGGCGACGCGCAGTACGGTCGCTGCCGCGGCAGCGACCGGTGGAGGTGGGACCCGAGTTGCTGTGATGCACTCGTAGGACGCGAGAGCGGGCGTGTAGCCCCTCCGCTCAAGAGCTCGGATGCGCGCGTCTGGAGAGCTCGAGGCCGTGCGCTTGTGCCAGGGGTAGCGGGATCGGGACCGCGGTTCCGTCCGCCGTCCTCGTGAGCTTCCGAGGAGGGTTGGCCACGCGCTCAGGACTTCGGCGACGCCGACTGGCTCTCGCTGCCGCGGGCCTGAACGACTAGGCGATGGCGTTATCGCGTCGCGCCGGCTGAGAATAAAAAAAGCGTGGGGCCCAGCGGGCCCCACGCTCTCGATTCCCGACGGCACGGCCCGAGACTGCTCGGGCCGTGCCTCTGGCACTCGGGCCTTCCGCGCTACCTAGGCTTTGATCTCCAGCGCTTCGCCCTTGTTCGCGATCACGAGGGGGCTGGCGGGGACGTTGCCGATTTTCGGTTTTTCGGAGAACCCGGTCAGGCCCGTGTAGGTCGCCGGCGTGCATTCCGCGCCGAGGACACCCTGGACGAATTTTCCGCAGTATTCGCCGCGGATGACGTGCGGCGGGTGTTCTTCCTGGCATTTCGTCTGCGCTGCTTCTTCCGCTGGTGATTTGGGGACCGACGCGAAGCACGCGCTGGCTTCTTCGCCCTCCGGCGAGAACCCGACGATGTTGACGGACGGTTCGTATTCCGTGGCCTGGAACAGGTGCTTGCCGTACTGTTCCGCGGCCAGGTAGGTCAGCGTTGATTCCTTGTTGACGACGTTGACGTCGCCTTCCACCACCCCGATCACTGCTCCGAACAGTTCGGCTTTCACGGTGTTTTCCGTACCGCATTCGAACGTGACGATGTTCGATTCTTCGCCGAGCGCGTTTTTGATCTCCAGGCCGACCTTTGTCGATCCTTCGACGTAGCCCAGTTCGCCTTCACCCTTGATTTCGATGCCCTTTCCTCCCACGGTCGAGCACTTGTGTCCGACGAATTCGCACTTCCCGAGCGTCAAGGTGACGTTCTTCTCGAGATTCGGCATCGCGGGCGTGGCGGAACCCTTGACGGATTCGCAGGCGATCGGGAACGTGCCCTGCGGGGATTTGACCTTGAATCCCATGAATCCGCTGGCCTTGCCCTTGAAGGCCTTGGCCTTGCCGACGCCTTCTTTGAGTTCGTACTTGTTCTTCTTGCCTGCCGCGATTTCGGTCGGGCTCGCTTCAGGGGCACACGTCTTGGTGGTGTATTTGCCCGTGTACTTCTTTTCGCCGTTCTTCACGCCCTTGGCGCATTCGAACCACGTCGGCACCGGTTCGGCGCTGGCAGTCGCAGTGAGCACGCCGAGAGCCGCCACCAGTACGACCCCCGCAAGCCCGAGAAACTTGATCCGCCTCATGTCTCCGTCCGCTCCTTTGGTTGCTCTAAAGACACCGTGCCGGAGGCCCCACGAATCCGGACAGGAAACGAACAATGGCCGGCGTGCAGCCGACAGCCCCTCCCAGACGACGGTGCTAGACCTCTGACCTTGCCAGAAACGGGGGCGTGCGTCAATGCTCAGGGATGAGTAGCGATGTCGGGCCGGGCCGCCGAGCGGGGTCCGATGACCGTCTACGGCGATGCACGCGAACCTGCGCGAGGCTGCGCAAACGCACCGCTGGCGCCCCAGGCGCCGCCGCCTTCGCTCCTACAGTTGCCCGGATGTCGATTCCCACGCGCTTGAGGACCCGCCGGGCCACCGCTGGCCGCCGGCTTGCCGCGCTCGCGGTGCCGGTGGCCGTGGGCGCGCTCGCCGCCGGCGCCCGCGGCGAGGCCAGCCACGCCGGCTGGCCCCACATCCAGCACCTGGCGCAGCACCGCTTCAACCAATCCGGCACCTTGCGAGGCCTGCCGCATGTCCACAACGAGCTGCTCGGCGGCAACGGCAACGACACCATCTGGGCCGGCGAAGCGGGGGACGTGATCTGGGGCGACTTCCAGCCCAGCGGGCAGCCCGAATCCCAGCAGGACTACCTCCACGGTGGCACCGGCAACGACTTCATCTACGCCAGTCACGGCCACAACGTGATCTGGACCGGGGCCGGAAACGACCAGGTCGCGCTCGTTTACGGCTACGGAACCGTGTACTGCAACGGCCCCGGGCTGAAGACGCTGGTGGTGCGCTATCTGCCGGAGAACAGGCGCTTCAAGCTCGTCGGCTGCAAGCACGTGAAGCTGGTCCTCTACCGCGCCTGAGCGAACTGCCGGGGAAGCCTCGTGACGCGCCGGCCCCGCGCGGCGACGTCGGGCCCCAGGGACGCGTCCGCGGGCGTAAGCTTGAGGGCGATGAGCGGGATCGACCCGGCCCTGCGTATCCGCTCCGTCACGCTCGGCGTGAGCGACCTCGACCGCAGCGCGGACTTCTACGAGCGGGCGCTCGGACTGCCGCTGATCGAGCGCGAGAACGGCACGGCGCTGCTGGGCACCGACGGTGGGCAGCCGGCGCTGGTGCTGACCCGGATCGAGCAGCCCACGGTCCTGCTCACCGGGCGCCAGCGGCCTCTTCCACGTCGCCTGGCTGCACCCCTCCCGGGCCGCGCTGGCGGACACGCTGCGGCGCCTGGCCCGTGCCCGCTGGCCGCTGGAGGGGGCCTCCGACCACGGCGTCTCGGAGGCCGTCTACCTGAGCGACCCGGACGGCCTCGGGATCGAGATCTACGCCGACAGGCCCCGCGAGCGCTGGGCCCGTACGCCGGACGGGGGCGTGGAGATGGTGACGCTGCCGCTGGACCTCGAAGACCTGCTCGCCCAGTCCACCGGTGAGCCGGCGGACGCGATCGCCTCCGAGACGGGCGTCGGACACGTGCACCTGAAGGTCGCCGACGTCGGGCGCGGCGAGGGGCTTCTACGGCGAGGACCTCGGCTTCGACGAGCAGGCCCGGCTGCCCTCCGCCGTCTTCCTCGGAGCCGGCGGCTACCACCACCACATCGGCCTGAACTCCTGGCAGAGCGCGGGTGCCCCGCGTTCGCCGGACACCGCTCCGGGGCTGCGAGAGGTGCTCTTCGAGCTGGGCGACGAGGCGGCATTGGGTGAGCTGCAGCGCCGCCTGGCAGACCGCGGCGACGAGCCGCGCGAGCTCGAGGGCAGGCTGCTGGTGGGCGACCCCGACGGCCAGACGCTCGCCTTCTCCGTCCCCGGCTCCTGAGCCGCAGCAGCCCACGACGCGCCGCGGGCGCTTCAGCGGCGGCGGCCCATGCCGAAGCTCTGTACCGAGGGGCCGGCCGCGCGCATGCTCGAGGCAACCTCCTCCCCGCCCGGCTCCTCGGCCTGCGGGCGCCGACCTGCGGGCGGGCGGTGCAGGTGGCGCACGCCCGCGCCCTGACCCTCCTCGGCCCCCTCCAGCCCACCGGCGAGGAAGCGCTCGAGCGAGGCCAGCTCGCGCACGACGACGTTGATCACGGGGCGGAGGAGCTCGGGGCCGAGACCGTCCTCGGCAGCGGCGGCGGGCGCTCCGTGCAGCGGGGTGGGGTCCTGGGTGCGCTCCAGGCGGCCCCTGGCCAGCAGCAGGGGCTCGGTGCGGGCCAGCTGGCGGTGGCGCTCGTACACCTGTTCGGGAACGATCAGGTTGATCGTCCCGAACTCGTCCTCGAACAGCAGGAACATCGTCCCGGAGGCGGTGGCGGGGCGCTGGCGGGCGATCACGAGGCCGGCCACGGCCACCTCACCGCCGCTGGGCAGGCGTTCCAGCTGGGCGCTGGTGGCGAGCATCGGCACCGTCAGGCGGGGACGCAGGATCGCCAGCGCGTGCTCCTGCAGGGTGACCGCCGTGGCGGAGTAGTCGGCGATCAGCCGCTGCCAGCGCCCCAGCGGGCGCAGGGCGGGCGCCGGGGGGAGCTCCAGCGGCAGCGCCAGCTGGGTCTGCCGGGTCCCGGCCTCGTCGGCGGAGTCCTGGGCGGGGGCCGCGATCCCGAGCTGCCACAGGGCCGTGCGACGCTGGCCGTCCTCGGCCAGGCTGTCGCACGCCCCCGCCCAGGCGAGCTGCTCGAGCGTCGTGCGCCTGGCCCCCGTGCGGGCGGCCAGCTCAGACAGGTCTCCGAAGGGACCTCCACGCCGGCGCTCGGCGACGAGCTCGGCCAGCTCGGCCTCGGGGGCTCCCTTGACGTAGCGCAGGCCCAGCCGCACGGCGCCCTCCTGCACCGTGCACTGGACCTCCGAATCGTTGACGTCCACCCCCCGCAGCTCGATGCCCTTCAGCTGGGCCTCGTGGGCGAGGCTGTCGGGGGCGTAGAAGCCCATCGGCTGCTCGTTGAGCAGCGCGCACAGGAACTCCGGGGCGTAGTGGACCCGCAGCCACGTGGACTGGTAGGCGAGCAGCCCGAAGGCGGCGCTGTGGGACTTGGGGAAGCCGAACCCGGCGAAGCCCTCGACCATCTTCCACACCCGTTCGGCGAGGGCGCGGTCGGCGCCGACGTGGCCGATCGCGCCCTGCACGAACCGCTCCCGCTGGCGCAGCAGGCGGTCGTGGGAGCGCTTGCGGCTCATCGCCCGGCGCAGGCCGTCGGCCTCCCCGGGACCGAAGCCGGCGAAGGCTTCGGCGACCTGCATCACCTGGTCCTGGAAGATGATCGTCCCGAGCGTCTCGCGCAGCACCGGCTCCAGCGCGGGGTGATCGAACGGAACCTCGTAGGAGGGGTCTTCGCGCAGGCGCTGGCGACGGGCGATGTAGGGGTTCACGGCGCCGCCCTGGATCGGCCCCGGGCGCACGATCGCCACCTGGATCGTGAGGTCCTCGAGGTCCATGGGGCGGGTGCGCAGCAGCGACTGCATCTGGGCACGGCTCTCGATCTGGAAGACCCCGACGGTGTCGGCGGCGCGGATCGCCCTGAAGGTCCTGGGGTCGTCGAAGGGGATACGGGACAGGTCGATGCGCTCGCCCCGCACGCGCTCCACCTCCTCCACGCAGCGCTCGACCGCCGAGAGCATCCCCAGGCCGAGCAGGTCGATCTTCAGGAAGCCGGCGTCGGCGCAGGAATCCTTGTCCCACTGGACCATCTGCCGGCCCTCCATCGCCGCGGGGACCACCGGGCAGCAGTCGATCAGCGGCCTGGTGGAGACGATCATCCCGCCGGAGTGCTGGGACAGGTGCCGGGGCAGGCCATAGGCCTGCTCGACCAGGCGCTCCAGCCAGCGCCAGCGCAGCGGGGCCTGACGGGTACCGCCCGGCACCGTCGGGGGTGCGGCCGGCGCCCGTGGGAGCTCCGTGCAGACGCAGGCCCTCAGCCGAGGCGTAGGGGTCGGCGCCCCGTGCCGCCCGCTCGATCTCGCCCGGGGGGAGCCCCAGCACCTTGCCGAGCTCGCGGATCGCCCCACGGGCGCGGAACGTCGGGAAGGCCGCCACCAGCGCCGAGCGGTCGTGGCCGTAGCGCTCGTGCACGCGGGGGATCAGCCGCTCGCGGACGTCACGGGGGAAGTCGAGGTCGATGTCCGGCAGCCCGTGGAGGTCCTCGTGCAGGAACCGCCCCAGGGCGAGCCTGCCGAGCACGGGGTCGATGTGCGAGAGGCCCGTCAGGTAGCAGACCAGCGAGGAGACCGAGGAGCCACGCCCGCGGCCCGCCGCCAGCAGCGCGCGCACCGAGTCCGGTCCGCGGACCTCCAGGGCCACCTCTCCTGCGAGCTCCATCATGTCGTGGTGGAGCAGGAAGAAGCCGGCCAGGCCGAGGTGGTCGATCACGGCCAGCTCCTGTTCCAGTCGCGCGTGGGCCTCGTCGCGCAGCGCCCGGGCGCCGGCGGGGGCGCCGTCGCCGTAGCGCTCCCACAGGCGCTGCCGACAGAGCTCCGCCAGGCGCCTGGAGGCGCCCTGCTGCTCGGCCCCGGGGTAGCGGTAGCCGAGATCCCTGCGCAGATCGAACGTCAGCTGCTCGGCCAGCAGGAGGGTCTCCCGGACCGCCTCGGGATGCTCCTGAAAGCGCTGTGCCATGGCCTCCGGGGAGCTCATCACGTGGCTGTGGTTGCCCCGCCTCAGGGGCTCGCAGGCGTCGAGCGTGGCGTGGTTGCGCAGCGCCACGAAGGCGTCCTGCAGCTCGGCCCGGCAGCGGGCGTGGGCGTGGACGTTGCCGGTCGCCACGCAGCGCACCGAAAGGCGTCCGGCGAGCGCCGCCAGGGCGCGGTTGCGAGCGCGGTCGTCGCGCTGGAACGGGCGCTGGAGCTCGACATAGAAGCCCTCCGGGCCGAAGCCGTCGAGCAGCCTGCGGGCGAGGGCCTCGTCGAGTCCTCCAGGACCCGCCGAGGCGGCGCCGGCGTGGCGCAGGAGCGCCGAGCGCGAGGCGCAGCCGCTCAGGCAGACGAGACCCCCGGCGTGGTCGAGCAGCACCTGCACGTCCACGTGGGCCTCGCCCGAGATCCCTGCGAGAGCCGCCCTCGCGGGTGTGGGCGTGGGCGAGCGTGAGGATCCGGCAGAGGTTGCTCCAGCCGCGCCCGTCGCGCACCAGCAGGGTCAGGTGATGGGAGGGCCCCTGGCCGCAGAGGACGTCCACCTCGGCGCCCTGGATCGCCCTCACCCCGTGCTCGGGAGCGGCCTGGGCCAGCTCCATCGAGCCGCACACGGAGTTGTGGTCGGTCAGCGCCAGGGCGGTGTAGCCGAGCTCACCCGCGCGCTGGGCGAGCTCGTCCGGGAGGGAGGCCCCGTCCAGGAAGGAGTAGGCCGAATGGCAGTGGAGCTCGGCGTATGGAGGGGTCGGCGGCGGCATCCGCGGGCGGCTGCAGGCGCGCTGGCGGAACCAGCCGCCGGAGCTCAGGTCGTGGAAGACGACGACGTTGCGCCCGCCCACCCCCACCAGCTCCCAGTAGCGACGGCGCAGCGGCTCGGCCGTCCACCAGCGGTCCTCCACCAGCCAGGACTCGCGCAGCGACTGCACCCGTTCGCCGTCCACCTCCACCGGCTGCGGGCCTCCGCAGCGCACGCGGGCGGGGCGGGGGCGGTTCAGCGCACGGGCGCTCATTCGGGGATCGGGGTCAGCACCACCCGCCGCTCGGGGACACGAGAGGTGGGATCGACGCAGACGACGCGCAGGGCCGCCTGGGCCCCGGCCAGCGAGCGGACCTGTGCCAGCGCCTCCCGCAGCAGGGCGGCCCGCGCGGCTCGCTGGGCCCCGGCCACATGGGAGTCACGGTCCTCCAGCACCCCCTGCTCGGCGATCGGCGCCCCGAAGCACTCCACGCTCAGGCCCAGCCTGCAGGCTGGGCCCGGGAGCGCGAGCAGGCGCACCGACAGCGCCAGCCTGATCCGCTCCACGTCCGCCAGCGCCTGGCGGAACACGACCCGCTCGCGCCAGCCGCCCCCGGCGAGCAGCTGGGCCGAGAGCACGACCGTGCGCAGCGAGCGTCCCGCCCGCTGGGGCCGTGCCAGCAGCCGGCGGACGAGCACCCCCAGTACCCGCCCCAGCGCCAGGCCGCTGCTGGCATCCCCCACCTCCAGCGACTCCTCCAGGCGCTCCTGGGGTCGCCGTGGCCGCAGCGGCCGGTCCTGACCCGCGGGCCAGCCCGTGGGCGAGGACCCCGGCCGCACCGAAGCGGTCGCTCAGCGCCCCCCGTCCCGAGGCGGGTGAGCTCCCCGAGCGTGCGCACGCCCAGCCGGGCCAGCGGCTCGAGGAGCACCGCGGTCTGCTCGCGGTAGCCGAGCAGCCCCACCGGCTGTGTGGCCAGCCAGCGGCCGGCGTGATCGCCCTCGAGCACCAGCGGCCGGCGCGAGCGGGCCGCGAGCGCGCACGCGAGGGCACAGAAGCGCGTCGGGGCCGCCCCGATCCGCACCTGCTCGGAGATCGCGCCCCGAGCCTCTCTCGAGCGTGTCGGCGAGCGTGCCGTGGAGCGCCCTGAGCCCATCCGCCTCGAAGTAGGCGAGCCCCGGCCGCGCCGGCTCCACGGCCGCCCCGATCGCCTCGAGCGCCTGCAGGGCCGCCTCCCACCGCTCGGCCACCTTCACCGGGTCGGCTGCCAGCAGCACCAGCTCCGGACAGCGTGCCAGCGCCTCGCCGAGCGCCATCCCCCGCCTCACCCCGTTCGCTTCGGCCGCCTGGGAGACCTCCCCCACGCCGGTCGCCCCGCTGGCGGCGGAGCTCTTCACGGACGCGAGCGGAGCCACCGCCAGGGGACGCCCGCGGAGCGTCTGGGGACCCACCCGAGAGCCCTCCCCGGCCGCCACCAGGAGCTCGAAACGCGGGAGGTGTACGCACACGACCATACGAACATATGTTCGCATAGGGTCGCCCGCGGGTCAATCCATCGTGAGGGGTCCCTCCGCGGATCCGCTCAGGAACTGGCGCACGAATTCGTTGTCGGAGGAGAACATCCGCTTCGCGTCCCCCGCTTCCACGATCCGTCCCCGCCACAGGAGGGCGATGTACTCGCCGATCCGCCGGGCCGAGGCGATGTCGTGGGTGACGACGATGTAGGTGCCCTTGTAGATCGAGTGCATCTCCTGGATCAGCTCACACAGGAGGGCCGTGCGCACCGGGTCAAGGCCCGAGTCGGGCTCGTCGAAGATCACCACGTCGGGCTCCATCACCAGCGCCCGTGCGAAGCCGGCGCGCTTGCGCATCCCACCCGACAGCTGCGAGGGGGCGTCGTCGATCGCCGCCTGCAGGCCCACGTCGGCCAGATGCTGGGAGACGCGTTCGGAGATTTCGCTCTCCGAGAGGTCCGTGTGCTGGCGCAGCGGGAAGGCGACGTTGTCGAACACCGACATCGAGCCGAACAGGGCCCCGTCCTGGAACAGGACACCGATCTTGCGCCGCAGGGCCAGGAGGTCGGGCATCGTCAGGGTCGGCACCGACAGGCCTTTGACGACGATGTTGCCCGAGTCCGGGAACATCAGCCCGATCAGGTGCTTGATCAGCACGCTCTTGCCGGTCCCCGAGGGGCCGAGCACGACCGTGATCGTGTCCTCGGGGAAGGCCACGTTGAGGCCGTTGAGCA
This sequence comes from uncultured Solirubrobacteraceae bacterium, assembly GCA_963742395.1. Lineage (GTDB taxonomy): Bacteria > Actinomycetota > Thermoleophilia > Solirubrobacterales > Solirubrobacteraceae > Palsa-744. Next base: position 234,818 of record CAVUME010000015.1, read on the forward strand.
CCGGCACCCCGCCGAGGCGCTTGTGCACGTCCAGGCAGCGGATCGACCAGCGCTCGTCGTCGGGGTCCCCGAGCAGGTCGAGGTCGGCGGCGTGGTAGCGGAAGTCGTCGGTGGCGCTCATTTTTCGGGGTACACCACGTGCGGGTACTGGCTCGTCTGTCCGTTGTAGCTGAACTGGCCCTGCTGCTTGCAGGCCGGCGCCGGCACGTCGTTGGCGGTTTCGGGCACGTTGGCGACTTTGAACTGCTGGATCTGCTGGATCAGTTCTTCGGTGATGCCCGTGCTTTCGTTCGGTGGGCCGCTGACGGACGGCGCCCCGCCCGTGCAGTTGGTGGCCTGGAAGACGGGTAGCCCGTTTGCCAGCTGCGCGTAGGTGCCGGGCAGCGGGTAGGCGTTGTAGCGGCCCGTTTCCACCTTCGAGGGATACACCGAGAGGCTTTCGGGGCTCAGCACCGACATCGTCGTGAGGTAGTGGAGCTTGGGGCTCTTGGTGTACGCCGGTTCGGGCAGGTTGCCGTTTTTCAGGCTCGCCTGGGTGGCGCTGGTGAGGTTGGCGAAGAACGCCTGCACCTCGGGCACGTACTCGCCCGTGAACTGCAGGAAGGGATCGAAGTTGTGCAGCACCGGACGCAGGTTTTCGAGGATCGGGATGGTCAGGTCGAGGGTCGTCTTCACCTGCGGCAGGCCGACCTTGGCCGCCTTCGTGAGCGGGCCGAGCGAGGTCAGGAAGTTGTTGAACTGGGGCACGAACGGTTCGGCGGCCTTCAGCAGCGCCGACAGCTGACGCTCGGCACCGGTGAATTCTTCGAAGTAGGGGTTGGCCACCTTGGCGAACTTGTCGGTCGCTTCGAGGGCCACCTTCGAGTTGTGCTCGAACGGCGGCAGTTCGCGGAACGCCTGAGCGAAGGCCTTGCTCGCATCCGAGGCGGCGTGGAAGGTGTGTTCGCCGTTGACGATCAGCCCTTCGAGCTGGTGGTCGCGGCCGGCGAGGGCGTTGAACACCACGCCCGTGTTGTGCACAAGCTCGCGCAGGGCGCCTTCCTGGCCGGCGAGGATGGTGAGCAGGCGGTTGGTGTGTTCGACGAACGGTTCGAGCACGGCGAAGTCGGCGTTGATCTGTTCACCGCGGCCGTGTATGGCGACCGCCACCGACTGCTGCCACACCTGGAAGTATTTGCGCGTCTGCGGATCCAGCGCCGCGAGGATGTCATCGAGCGTGACGGTGGGTTCCACGTTGGCGTCGGCGAGGTGCCCGTTGTCGGGCAGGAACGGCCCCTTCTGGGCCTGCGGGTTGAGCTGCACGTAGGTCTCGCCGAGCAGCGTCTTCACGCGCAGGATCGCGTGGGTGTCGGCGCGAATCGGCGCGTACTGGTGCGCCACTTCGATGGTCGCGTCGGTCGAGCCGTGCTTGTTGAGCTTCAGCGACACGACGTGGCCGACGTTGACCCCGCTGATGCGCACGTCGGACTGTTCTGAGAGCACGAGCGTGCGCGGGAACGAGACGGTGAAGCGGTAGCCCTTCGTTTTCAGTGGCAGCGGCCCGCCGAAGGACTCCCACAGGAACAGCAGCAGCCCGAAGCAGCTGAGCGCGAACAGGATGATCACGAAGATGTTGCCGAGCGTGGGGGCGCGCTTCTGCATCGCCTAGCCCTTCCCTCCGGTGCCGCTGCCCGTCTTGCTCGCGCGGGCGCCCGCGGTGCCGGTGGAGTGCGAGGCGGAGGGGCGGGCCGCGGTGCCGCCGGAGCGCCGGGCCGCCCGTGTGGTCGCGCTCGAGCTGCCGGCCTTGACCGGCGTCAGCTGCGAGAAGCTCGTGTTGTGCAGCGGGAAGGAGAACGCGCCGGATCCGGCGGCGGCGGTGCCGGCGGCGGCGTGCCTGTAGGCGGCGCTGGCGCTCGCGGCGCTGGCTTTCGTGGAGCCCGTGCCGAGCAGGCCCTCCGCCTGACATTCGGGCTTGGTCGGCGGGCGCAGGAGTCCGACGAGCACTTTCACCGTCGGGTTCACTTCGGCCACGCCTTTGAGGATCGGGAGCACTTCGCAGTTGAAGTACACGAGGCTGCGTCCGAGCGGCCCGTTCGCGTCGGAGCTGCTGACGACGCTGTTGAGGTCGTGGTTGCCCCAGTCGAGGAAGAACAGGAAGCCGGCCTTCTTCGGGCCCGGGTTGTAGGCGAGCTCGTTGAAGAATTCGTTCAGGACCCCGAAGGTGACGGTGAATTTCGGGAAGGCCTTGGCGAGGTCTTCGGTCGAGGGCTCGAGTTCGTTGACGACCGGGAGGATTTCCCGCGCGAACGGGCGGATCTCGTTCTTGATGATCGGCGTGGTGGCGAGCGAGAGCTTTTTGGTGGCGTTCTGTGCCGGCGCCAGCGCCTTGGCGAACGGCTCCAGCTTCGTCAGCGTCGTTCCGAGCGCATTGGAGGCGGTCTTGACCTTGGCCAGTTCGTTGCCCGTCTTTTCGAGGGCTCCCGGCAGCAGATGCAGCGTCTTGCGGAAGTCGGCGTCCTCCTTGGCGAAGGTCGCGAACACCGCGTTGGAGGCACTCACAAGCTCGGCCAGCTGTTCGTCCTTGCCGCCGACGGCTTCCACCAGCAGCCTGAAGTTGTGGATCGACTGGGCGATGTTCTTGTGGCGGCGCTGCAGCTCGTGGGTGATTTCGGTGCCCAGGCGGGTGGTCGGAAGGAAGCGCTTGAGCGTCGCCGACAGCGCCCTGCCGTTGTGGTTGAGGCCTTCGCCGGCCCCCGCCAGCAGCGCCTGCAGGTAGAAGCGCGTTTCCGTGTCCAGTCCGGCGAGGAATTCGTCGAAGTCGATGTTCGACGCCGTCTGCTCGATGGGCAGGGTTTCGCCGCTGTGCAACTTGCCCGCAGCGGGCGTGCCGGGGCTGACCTCGATCGTCATGTCCTCCAGCGCCGTCTTGGGGCGCACCAGCATGGTCGCGTTCTTGTAGAAGCGGGCGTACTTGGGGGTGACCCTCATCGTCACCGTGGATACGCCGCCCAGCACTTCCACGCTCGCGACTTCACCGACCTTGGCGCCGGCGATCGTGACGGCCTGGCCCTGGCCGGGCGTGACCGCCTGGGAAGTCTGGAAGCGGGCCTTCAGCGTGTAGGTGGTTTTGCCCAGCACCGGCACCCATCCGGGAAGATGGAGGTTCTGGTGGGCGAGGATGTAGCCGCCGACGGCGGCGGCGAGCAGGATCATCGTGACGACCGCGATGAAGGAGGAGCGGTAACGCTCGATCTGCTCGCGGACGCCGCGGGTGCCCTCGTGCGGGTGTGGCGTTGGTTCGGGCGCCATCAGCCGGTCCCGTCCGCGGGTCCGTTCGCCAGCGGGCCGTTGAATTCCGGCAGCTTCTGCGTGGAGCAGGGCACTTTCGGCTCATACGGGGGCTCTTCGGCGGGGAACGCCGGTCGCGTCCCCAGCGGCGTCAGCGGCGAGCGTGTCAGCAGGCGGTTGCCCTTCGCCGTGCTGCCGAGGATCGAGGTCGGCTGCGAGCGGAGCGTCTGGCCGCTGTTGCCGATGAGGAACTTGGTGCGCGTGCCGTTGCCGTCGAAGCTCTGCCCGATCCCGTTCAGGCCCACCAGGCTGTACCAGAATTCTTTGTAGGCTTCGACGCCCGAGCTGGCGGCGCCGTCCTGCAGCTTGGTGTCGCCGGCCGGGATCAGCACGTTCGTGAGACATTTGTTGAACTGGTCGGTCTGGGTGTAGAAGGGCACCTGTTCGGCCTCGAGCTGGGCCAGCGGCGGCACCGCCTTCACCAGCCCGGCCGCCACGCCACCGAGTTCGTTCGGCCCCAGCGAGGCTTCGACCTGCTTGATCCACGGCAGCGTCGCGGCGACCGTCGCGTTGGTCAGCTTGACGCCCGGGATGATGTCGTGGGCGAAGGTCTGGGTCGGCCCGAAGGAGGACTGCAGCGCCACGAAGGCTTCCGTGATGTTGTGCAGGTTGCGGGGCAGTTCGGAGACCAGCTTGGTGAGGCCTTTCGATTCGGCCGCAAAGGCGGCGAAGAAGGTGTTGAAGTTGCCGATCAGTTCGCCGAGCGCCTGTTCGTGGACGTTCAGGGCAGCGGTGACCTTGCCGATCGAGGCGACCAGCTTCGAGAGGTCGTCGGAGGTGACTCCGGCGAAGGCCTGCTGTACGACGGCCGTGCCCTGCAGCGAGGGGGGTGCGATGCGGTAGGTCTTGTTGATTGCCTGGGCGGCGTTCAGGCCGCGCGCGTCGGGTTCCTGTTCGGCGTCTTCCTTGGGGCCCGGCAGGGCGGTGAGACCTTGGCCGTAGTAGATCAGGAAGTGCTGCAGGTTTTCGCGCGTGTCGGTGTTGAGCGCGTCGAGCAGCTGGTCGATCTGCACCGGGTCCGCGGTCTGCGTTATCGGGATCGTGGCACCGGAGTGGAGTTCGGGCGCAGACGGGCTGCCCGGCTGCAGATCCACGAACCAGTTGCCTTCGAGGAAGATCCGGGGGCGGAGCTTCATCGTCGCGTCGGAATGGATCGGCAGGCCCTTGGATTCGATTTCCATCGTCACCAGGCCGGTGTTGCCCTCGCGCTTGATCGAGGTGACCTGGCCCACGTTCACGCCCGCGACCCGCACCGGGGATTTCGGGTGGACGTCCAGCGCGGAGGCGAACTCGGCGTGGATCGTGTAGCCGTGTTTGAACGGGATCTTCTTGGTGAAGCCGAAGTACACGACGACCGCGATCGCGACGAGCATGATCACCCCGGCGCGCATCGGGTTGACCCGGCTCAGCTCGGCGGCCGGGATTTCGTCGTGGCGGCGCCAGCGAAGTTTCATCAACCCGTCCCCTTCGACTTCGAGGACGACTTCGGCTTCGCGAGCCCCAGCGCCTTGAGCGTGGCTTCGGGGTACTTTTCGCCGTAGACGTTCTGTTCGCGAGTGGTGAATTCGCGGTTCTTGGTGATGTCGGCCGCGGGCAGGTTGCCGATCGTCGTCTGGCCGGGGATGTAGTTCTCGTTGCCCGCTTCACACACCTGCGGCTGGCCGGGCCCGGCGGTGTTCGGGTACATGTTCGCGTGCAGGTGGTTGTTGTGCTTGTCGACGACCTTCTTGGTGAAGGCTTCGATTTCTTCGGAGGCCCCGTTGGCCGGTGCCGACGCCGGGTAGCCCTCGTTGTTGGGTCCCGACGGCGCCAGGATGAAGCCGGCACGCGCCAGCGTGCCGATGCCGATGTTCTCCGTCTCGAGGCTCGCGAGGTTGCGGAAGGCGAGCGTCCAGTAGTTGCAGTAGGCCTGGCTCGGGGCGATTCCGGCCAGCAGCGGGTTGGCGATTTCGAGCGTGTTGGTGAATTCTTCGAGCCCCACGGTGGCGATCGGGTTGGCCCCGAATTCAGCCAGCGCCTGGGAGGATTCGAGCAGCGCTTTGTTGAGCTGGACGGCGGCGGCGAGGTTGGTGGTCCCGACCTTGAAGGCGTGGCCGAGTTCGGGCGCCACTTTCACCAGCGATTTCGCGCTCGGGTGGAGCAGCGTCATGAACTGGGTCGCGTTTTCGTAGAACTTGGCCTCGTGGGGCAGCGAGTAGATCGCCTGTTCCAGTGAGGGCGGGCCACCGGTGTTGGCTTCTTCGATCGACCGCGACACGCTCGCCCAGTCGGTGAAGAATTTGTCGGAGTAGGTCCAGGAGTTCGCGTTCTGCTGGGCCACGGGAGCGGTCTCCGCGGAGGACCTGTTGAGCGCCACGAAGAACTCGTGCAGCCCGGTCTGGGGCGAGGCGAGGTTGTGCAGCACCGGCACGGCGTTGGTGACCAGCGGCTTCAGTTCGTGGATCACCTGGTTGAGCCCGACGCCGCGGCTGGCGAGACCGTCGCCGAAGTTGTTGGTGTTGATCTTGATCGCCGTACGCGTGGGCTTGTCGAACATGTTGAAGAGTTCTTCGATGTTCACCGGTTCACGGGTCTGGCTGACCGGGATCGTCTGCCCGCCCTTGATCGTCGCGGAGGAGTTGCCCGCGTTGAGTTCCAGGTACTTCAGGCCGATCGTCGAGACCGACTGCACGGCCGCGGTCGTGTTCGCCGGCAGCGGTTCGACTTTTTTTTCGAGCTTCAGCGTGGCGATCGCGGTGGTGTGGCCGGTCGCCGCGTTCAGGTGCGGACTCAGCGCGCTGACGGTGCCGACGCGGGTTCCGCCCAGACGCACCTGGTTGCCGTCCTGGAGCCCCGAGGCCTGCGGCAGTTCGACCTTGATGTTGTAGGTGGGGACGAACGGGAGCCCGTTGTTGGCGTTGTAGGACAGGTACACGGCGACGACCACGATCAGGGTCGTGACGGCGCCGATCAGCAGCGGGCTGCCGGCGATCGAGCTGCTGCGGCGGCGCCCCATCAGGGAACCTCGGTCGGGTCGCAGCTGAGCAGGTTCCCGTCCACGAACGGCGAGGATTTGTCGGCAGCCGGTTCGGTGGCGGCTCCCGGACAGCGCCGCAGCTGCCCGCCTTTGAGGTTGGCCAGGGCGCTCTGCGGGCTGCTCGGCGTGAGGTTGTTGTTTTCGCCCAGGGCGAAGCTCGGGAACACCGGCGCGACGTGCGCGTAGTGCCCGTCGGCGTCATAGAAGGAGGCCGACTGCCCGAAGGAGCGCAGCGTCCCCGCGAGGTCGGGAGAGTAGGGGCCGAAGGGGGCCGTGATCGGTATCGATTCCTTCAGTGACTGGACGGTCGCCGGCGAGGCCGTCTCCAGCGCCTTGGCCAGCCCCGGGATCGCCTCTGCCAGTTCGGTGAGGTCGTTGTTCTTACCCGGGCGGCTGAAGCTGAGGGCGAAGTTTTTGACCACCGGGGTGGCCGTGATGACCAGCGGGCGCAGCCGTTCGAGCAGCAGCGTCAGCGACTTGGTCGTCGGCTTGGAGGTGATCACCAGTTCTTCCAGGGCGGCCAGTGTGGGCGGTAGTTCGGTGAACGTCTTGTTGCCCTGGTGCAGCGTTTCGGGGAGTTCTTTGAGTCCTTCCCTGAGTTCGTTCTGCTGGTCGCCGACGGCCTTGAAGGTGGTGTTGGCGTTTTCGATCAGGTCCGAGAGCTGTTCGTGGCGGGCGCCGATGATCGTCAGCGCCTTGGCGGTTTCGAGCAGGAACTTGGTGAACACCGGCTGGTCGAGGGTCAGCTGCTTGAAGACGTGGTCGGTGGCCGCGAAGGCGGGTGAGAACAGTTCGGTGTCGCGGCCGAGCTCCCGGCCGGCGCCGGCGTACTGTTCGGCGCTGCCCTGCAGGAAGCCCTGCAGGCCCTTCAGGGTCTTGGGGTTGAAGGTGTTGAAGACTTCGTCGAGATCGGTCACGGTCTTCGACACCGTCACCGGCAGCGGCGCGTTGGTCGGGTAGGCGGGACTGCTCTGCGGCCCCGGGGTCAGCTCTACGTAGCGGTTGGCGACGCTCGACAGCGAAGGCGTGCGCACTTCGGCGATCGTGCCGTGGTGCAGCGGCGCCAGCGAGGACTTGACCTGGATCGTGACCTTGGCCTGGAAGTTCTTCGTCAGGACGATGTTCGTGACGCTGCCCACGGGCACGCCCCCGACCTGGACGGTGTTGCCCCGCACGAGCTGGTAGGCGTTGGGCAGCATCAGCTGGTAGGTGGTGGTGCCCGAGCCGCTGAAGATCAGGTAGGCGATGATCAGCACGACCACCGCCAGCGCCGCCACCGGCAGCGCCCGCCCCAGCGTCGTGGGCCTGCGTACACGCCGCGGCGGAGGTCCGAGAGGCGGAACCGCCGGTTGCTCGGGGGGCGGGGGAACGGAGGGCGGTGTGGGCGGCCGGGTGATGGCCATCATTCACCGCCGAGCAGGTAGTTGAGCAGCAGCCGTCCCGCCGAGGCTTCCTTCTCGGAGGCTCCGACGGCGCCCTTCAGGGTGGTCCAGCCCGCCTGCGCCCCGTGCGCGGCGCCGTTGGACGCCGAAGACCCGCCGCCGTGGGCCGAGGCCCCGGTCGCCGACTTCGACCCTTCTTCACCCGGGTATTCGGCGATCGCCTGTTCGGGCGTGTCGCCTTTGATGACCGCCAGCGTGCGCGCCATCACGACCCCCTGGGTCGACGGGTCGATGCCGGCCGAGACGCTCGACGCCGAGGCCGCCGCCGACGCGGACGCGGACGCGGACGCGGCCGTCCCGGATGAGGACCCGGTCGAGAACAGCTTGCGCGCGCAGGAGCTGGTGGGCGCGGTCTTGTATTCGGTGCAGATCGTGCCGAGGCCCTCCGTGCGCAGGAAGTGGCCGAGCGAGTCGTAGCCGTTGGCCGCGCCCGTGCCCAGGAAGATGAAGTCGAGCAGGCGCTCGAGCCCGCCGGTGTTGCGGAAGCCGCCGAACAGCCCTTCGAGGTTCGTCGAGGCCGGCAGGGCCGCGCCGCCGAGCTTCTTCAGCCGCGCCAGCAGCGGCTTGGTGGCCACCAGGGCCGGGCCGGAGAGCTTCGCGGTCGCGCCAGTGCTTTTGAAGAACTTTTCCGAGCTGGCCGAGAAGCCGGGGATGCTCGTGAAGGCCTCGTTCAAACCGGGCGCAGCCTGGCCGAGGTCCTGCATCGTCGGCGTGGTCGCTTCGGCGAACTTCCCGAGCCGTTCGACAGCCGGCACGAGCTCTTCGAGGAAGGTCGGGAACAGTTCCAGGTTGCGGGCCAGGGCCGCCCGCGTGTTGGCGCCTGCCACGGCCGTCTTTTCGCTTGAGGCGATGAATTTGGCGACGTGCTGGCGGACCGCCGCGAACGGTTTCAGCGCCTTGTCGGAGTTGACCGCCAGTTCTTCGAGCACCTTGTTCTCGCCGGCCAGGATCTTGAGCACGTCGTCGAGTTCCTGCAGGGCCGGGTTGGCGCGGCGGATGACCGCGCTGAGGTCGCTGCCGCGGCCCATCAGGCCGGCGCCGAGTTCGTTGATGATGATCGTGAAGCGCTGGCGTTCGGGCAGCCGGTTGATGTCGTTCAGCAGGTCGGGGTCGACCGGGCTGTGGGTGTTGGTGACCGGCAGGTAGTACTGGCCCGCGCCTTCGTGGCCGGAGGGGATCTTCTTCAGCTGGGGCGGCAGCGGCGCTCCTTCGACCCGCGGCTGGGTGGGGACGCAGTCGACGTACTTCTCGCCGATCAGGCCCTGGGGGCGGATCGTGCAGGTGGCGTCGTTGCGGAAGTTCTGGAAGCCGGGGTTGCCGATGCTGAGCACGACGGCCGCCTTGGCCGTCGGCGTGGGTTCGACCGATTTGACGGTGCCGACTTTGACGGCGGCGATGTCGACGTTCTCCCCCGGGATGATGTTGGCCGCGTCGTCGAAGATCGCGCGCACGGTGTAGGAGTTGTTGGAGCCTCCGGCGGAGGTCGCGAGCAGCACGACGGCGACCAGCGCGGCGAGGCCCATGGCTCCCGCCACCCCGACTATCGCTCTCCTCCCCCCCGGCCTCTCCTTCCTCACCCTCATCCTTCCTTGCGGTCTAGACGCGAGCGGCCCCACCGTGTGGTGGGGCCGCCCGTCTGGTTCTGCACTACTCGAGCTTACGCCCTCGCGCGCGAAAAAGGCGCGCTAATCGCCTACTTCTTGGGGCACGGCGCCTTGTACGTGGCCGTCACGGGCTCGGGCACCGGCGGGTTGGCCCCGCCTTCGTCGAAGATCACTTCGGTCTTGATCGGGAACCCGCCCTTCGGGCACTTCTTCGGAACGCGACCGTAGGGGACCCATTCCTTGCCCTTTTTGTAGGCCGAGCCCGCCCTCACGTTGATCGACTTGACCGACGCGTAGGGAGCGCCAGGCACCGTCGAGACGAGCGGGACTTCGGTGATGAGCTCCGGCCCGAAGCCGCCTGCGCCGCCGAGGTTCACGTATTTGCCGGCCGACAGGATTTCCAGCGACACCGGCGAGTGGCCGTTCGTGAAGAACTCGAGGCCGCCGCCGGGGGCGTAGAAGGATTCGAGCGTCGCCGCCTCTTCCACTCGTTCGGAGCCGAAGGAGACGATCCCCAGCACGTTGCCGACCGGGCCGGCTGCCGAGGACTTCTTGCAGCCCGAGGGACCGGTCTGTTCGAGCACGGTCTTGGCGCACGTCGGGAAGCCCGTCGTGTGCAGCTTGGTGCCCGAGGGCAGGTAGAAGTTGACGCCGACGATCGGGGGCGGGAATCCACCGTATTCGGTCCCTTCGATCTGGTATTCGGCGTGCACCGCGGCGCCGGCGCCGAGGATGTTCCCCGTGTGGGGGACTCCCGGGATCGGCACGGCTTCAGCTTTGAATTTGACCGTCGGGGCCGCCCCGGCAACGGCCGGCAATGCGAGCAGGCCGACGACGAGCACGGCGAGTACTGAGGATGCTCTGCGCATCTATGTCTCTCCTCTGTTGATGAACAGGTCCGCCTCGATCCGGGTAGCTCCGGCACCTTGACGGTCCGGCGACATCGAGATCCCCACGACCGGGGAACGTGGCGAGTTGTCGATGAACACTATTCGCCCTACCCAGCGCCTTCAAGTTTGAACCGCCATTTGCGGACGCTCAGCCATTGTTGACCGACAGCTCGAGGCGCGAGCCGTCGTAGCTGACGCCCGAGCGGCTCCAGCATCGACCTGCCGCGGGCCGTCCTCGACGCGCCCACCGAGCATCGCCGTCAGACCGAGGTCCTTGGCCGGCGACGAGCACCGCGCCGGCCTGCCCGCGCCCGGCAGTAGACGGCGTAGCCGACCCCCATGTTGAAGGTCGAGTAGGCCTCGGCCGCGTCCATGCCCGCCTCGGAGGCCAGGAAGGACAGCACCGGCGGCACCTCGGGCAGGTCCGTGATGCGATACGTGAAGGCGGCGCTCGGGCGCATCAGCTTCAGCAGCCCGTGGCCGGTGACGTGGCTCAGGTAGCTGACCGCCACGCCGCGTCGCATCAGCTCGGCAACCAGCCCCACGTACATCACGGTCGGGTCGAGCAGCGCCTCGCCGAAGGTCCTTCCGGACGCCAGCGGCGTGGCGAAGCCCTGCGGCAGGCGCTCGGCCAGCAGCCGCGCCAGCGAGGCCCCGTTGGCGTGCAGGCCGCTCGAGCCCACCAGCACGATCTCGTCGCCGTCGGCCAGCTCCGCCCCGAGGATCGGTGCGACCCCGTCCGGGAGCGCGCCGACCGCCGCCCCGGCGAGCTCGATCTCCTGCCCGGCGAGCATCCCCGGCAGCGACGGCGACTCGCCTCCTCCCCATACGCAGCCGGCGTCCTCGCAGCCGCGGCGCCAGCCCTCGAGCAGCGCCGTCGAGCGCTCGCGGTGCTCGTACCAGGCGGAGTCGCCGGTGGCGAAGTAGGCGTTGACGACGAGCGGCAGGGCCCCCACGCAGACGAGGTCGTTGAGGATCGCGGCGATGGCGTCGTAGGCGACGTCGGCGAAACGGTTGACGCCCTGCTGCTCGAGCACGGCGCGGGCGATCAGCGACTTCGTGCCGAGCCCCTCGAGCACCAGCGCCAGCGCGTGGTCGCCGAGCTCGAACACGAACGCCGGCTCGCCGCGGGAGGCGTCGAGGGCCCGTCCGCCGCGCGCGCCCAGCAGCGGGGAGGTCGAAAGGGCACCCAGCATCGCCAGGCGCTTGGCGGCGTCGAGCGCGTCGTAGTCGACGCCCGCGTCGCGATAGCTGGCGCCCTCTGCGCTCATCGGGGATGATCCTAAGCACATTGCCGCCCGAGAGAGGAGTAGAGGATGGACTTCGAGCCGAGTGAGCGCTGCCGTGAGTTCACCGAACGCCTGCAGAGCTTCATGGAGGAGCACGTCTACCCGGCCGAGCCCGTGTACGAGCAGCAGCTGGCCGAGTCCGGCGATCCCCACCACCAGCCCGCCGTGATGGAGCAGCTGAAGGGCGCCGCCCGCGACGCGGGCCTGTGGAACATGTTCCTGCCCGACGCCGACCACGGCGCGGGGCTGTCCAACAGCGACTACGCCCCGCTGGCGGAGATCCTCGGCCGCTCGCGGATCGCCTCGGAGGCGTGCAACTGCTCGGCCCCCGACACGGGCAACATGGAGGTGCTGCACCAGTTCGGTGACGAGGCCCAGAAAGAAACCTGGCTGATGCCGCTGCTCGACGGGGAGATCCGCTCGGCCTTCGCGATGACCGAGCCGGCGGTGGCGAGCTCGGACGCGACCAACATCGCCCTGCGGATCGAGCGCGACGGGGACGAGTACGTGCTCAACGGACGCAAGTGGTGGATCTCGGGCGCCTACCACCCCAACTGCCGGATCATGATCGTGATGGGCAAGACCAACCCCGAGGGTCCGACCCACAAGCAGCAGAGCCAGATCCTGGTGCCGCTCGACACCCCCGGCGTCACGGTCGTGCGCAACCTCAGCTGTGTTCGGCTACGACGACCACGAGGGCCACGCCGAAATCGACTTCGCGGACGTGCGGGTGCCGGCCTCGAACCTGATCTCCGGCGAGGGCGACGGCTTCATGATCGCCCAGGCCCGCCTCGGGCCCGGGCGCATCCACCACTGCATGCGCGCCATCGGCGCGGCCGAGCGGGCGCTCGAGGCGCTGTGCGAAAGGGCGGTCTCGCGGGTGACCTTCGGCCAGCCGCTGGCCGCGCGCGCCAACATCCAGGACTGGATCGCCGAGTCGCGCATCGAAATCGAGATGGCGAGGCTGCTGACGCTGAAGGCGGCCTGGCTGATGGACACGGTCGGCAATCGCCAGGCCCGCACCGAGATCGCCGCGATCAAGGTGGCGGCGCCGAACGTGGCGCTGAGGGTCCTCGACCGGGCGATCCAGGTGCACGGCGCCGGCGGCGTGTGCGGCGACTTCTCGCTGGCCAGCGCCTATGCCCACCTGCGCACGCTGCGTCTGGCCGACGGGCCCGACGAGGTCCACAAGCTCTCGATCGCGCGGCGTGAGCTGGCCCCGTACGTGTCCCGGGAGGAGCCCGCCGCGGCGCCGGCCTGACGGTGAGCGCGCTCTACTACCGCGAGCGCCCGCCCGAGGGAGAACCCGAGGGCCTGCTCGTGCTCCACCACGGCCGCGGGACCGACGAGCTCGACCTGCTGGGACTCGCCGACGTGCTCGACCCCGCCCGCCGGCTGCACGTCGTCAGCCCGCGCGCGCCGCTGCAGCCGCAGGGCTCGTCCGGCTACCACTGGTATCTGGTCCCGCGCGTCGGCTACCCCGATCCCGGCGACCTTCCAGGCCGCCTACGCCGCGCTGGCGGAGCTCCACGACGAGCTCTGGGAGCGGACCGGGATCGGCCCCGAGCGCACGTCCTGGGAGGCTTCTCGATGGGAGCCGTGATGAGCTACGCGCTCGGCTTCGGCGGCGACCGGCCGGCGCCCGCCGGGGTGCTCGGCGTTCTCGGGCTTCATGCCCACGATCGAGGGCTGGCAGCCGGCGCTGGAGCAGCGCCGGGGGCTGCCGGTGTTCATCTCCCACGGCACCCGCGACCCCGTGATCTCGGTGGAGTTCGCCCGCGAGGCGCGCCAGCGGCTGCTCGACGCGGGCCTGTCGGTCTCCTACCACGAGTTCGAGAGCGCGCACCACATCGACCCCCGGCACCTACCGCTCGCGAGCGAGTGGCTGGCGCGGAGCATCGCCGCCTCCGCCGCCGCGCGAAAGCGCATAAGGTTCACCGCGGAGAGAGCGCAGACAGGAGCCAGCGGCCAGCATGTTGGAAGCGGTAAGCGGGAGGAACGGGCGCCCGCCGGCGCGGGAGCTCGAGGTGATCATCATCGGCGCCGGCTTCGGCGGGGTCGCGGCCGCGATCGAGCTGCGCCGCCACGGGATCCGCTCGTCAGGATCCTCGAGAAGGCGAGCGACCTCGGCGGCACCTGGTACTACAACAGCTACCCCGGCTGCGCCTGCGACGTGCCCAGCCACCTGTACTCGTTCTCCTACGCACAGCGCCGGGACTGGTCGCGGCTGTGCTCGCCTGCAGGACGAGATCCACTCCTACCTGCACGACGTCGCCCGCGACCACGGCATCGAGCCGCTGATCAGGACGAACACGACCGTCAGCAGCTGCTGGTGGGACGAGCAGCGCTGCCGCTGGACGGTCCTCGACAGCGAGGGCAAGACCTACGAGGCCGACGCGATCGTCCTCGCCACCGGCCAGCTCCACCAGCCCTCGGTCCCGGACCTGGCGGGCGCCGAGGACTTCGCCGGCCACAGTCTTCCACTCGGCCGAATGGGACCACGACTACGACCTCGCGGGCAAGCGCGTGGCGGTCGTCGGCAACGGCGCGAGCGCCGTCCAGTTCGTCCCCGAGATCGCCCCGCGGGTCGGCCGGCTGAGCGTCTTCCAGCGCACCGGCAACTGGTTCCTGCCGCGCAAGAACATGGTCTATCCGGGCTGGATGAAGGCCGCCTTCGAACGTGTCCCGGGCCTGCAGGCCTGGCGGCGGATCTTCGTCTTCTGGTACACCGAGTCGCTGACTCTGTGCATCCGCAACCCGCGCACGTGCGGGACGCCTGATGGGGCTGCGCTCGGCGGCCTTCATGCGCTCGCAGCTCCCCGACGAGGAGGTGCGCCGCAAGGCCTGGCCGGACTACACCTTCGGCTGCAAGCGGATCCTCTTCAGCTCCGACTTCCTGCCCGCGCTGCAGCGCCCCAACGTCGAGCTCGTGACCGAGGCGATCGAGCGCGTCGAGCCGCAGGGCCTGAGGACCGCCGACGGCCGCCTGCACGAGGTCGACTGCCTGATCTGGGCGACCGGCTTCAAGACCAACGACTTCATGTTCCCGATGGAGATCACCGGCACCGGCGGTCGCAGCCTGCGCGACAGCTGGGCCGAGGGCGCCCACGCCCACCTCGGCATGACCGTGCCCGGCTTTCCGAACATGTTCCTGATGTACGGGCCCAACACGAACACCTCGGGCGGCTCGATCATCGTCTACCTCGAGGCCCAGGCCCGCTACCTGCGCCAGGCGCTGCAGCGCGTGCGCGACCGCGGGGCCGGGGCGATCGAGGTGCGCCGCGAGGTCGAGGCCGCCAGCGACCGCGCGGTGCAGGAGCGCTTCGCCGGCACGGCGTGGCTCGACTGCGAGTCCTGGTACCGCGACGAAGCAGGGCCGGATCGTCGCCAACTGGCCCGGCTACATGCGCGAGTACCTGCAGATGACCGAGTCGCTCGACGAGACGCAGTTCACGTTCGCCCCGCTGCCCGAACGCGTGGCGGCCTGAAGCGACCGGCAGCAGGCGGACACGTGTACGACTACGTGATCGTCGGCGCCGGCTCGGCCGGGTGCGTGCTCGCCAACCGGCTCTCGGAGGACCCCTCGGTGCGCGTGCTGCTGCTCGAGGCCGGCGGCCGCGACCGCTCGCTGAAGATCAAGATCCCGGCGGCCTTCCCGGAACAGTTCCACACCAAGCTCGACTGGGACTTCGCCACCGAGCCCGAGCCCCACGTGGACGGGCGCGAGCTGTACATCCCGCGCGGCAAGACGCTCGGCGGCTCGAGCTCGATGAACGCGATGCTGTACGTGCGCGGGCGGCC
Organism: uncultured Solirubrobacteraceae bacterium; assembly: GCA_963742395.1. Taxonomy (GTDB): domain Bacteria; phylum Actinomycetota; class Thermoleophilia; order Solirubrobacterales; family Solirubrobacteraceae; genus Palsa-744. Next base: position 250,187 of record CAVUME010000015.1, read on the forward strand.
GTTCGACTACGACGGCTGGGAGGCCCAGGGCGCGCCCGGATGGGGATACCGGGACGTGCTGCCGTACTTCATCCAGTCCGAGGACAACGTCCGCGGCGCCTCCGAGTACCACGGCGCCGGCGGCCCGCTGCGGGTCAGCGAGCAGCGCTCGCCGCGGCCGCTGGGCCGGCGCCTGATCGCGGCCAGCGAGGCGACCGGGATCCGGCACATCCCCGACTACAACGGCCCCGAGCAGGACGGGGTCTCGATGTTCCAGGTGACCCAGAAGAACGGCCAGCGCTTCAGCGCGGCCGACGCCTACCTGCGCCCGGCGCGCTCGCGCCCGAACCTGGAGGTGCGCACGGGCGCGACGGTGCTGGGAGTGGCGCTCGAGAACGGCCGCGCCACCGGCGTGCGCCTGGCCCGCCGCCGCGGGGGCGGCGAGGAGCTCGTGCGGGCCGAGCGGGAGGTGCTGCTCAGCGCCGGCGCGATCGGCTCGCCCCAGCTGCTGCTGCTGTCGGGCGTCGGCGCGCCCGAGGAGCTGCGGGCCGCGGGCGTGCAGGTGCGCCACGAGCTGCCCGGCGTCGGGCGCAACCTCCAGGACCACCCGTTCGTGACGATGATGTGGGAGGTCTCCGACCAGAACACGCTGTACGGCGCCGACAAGCCGCGCCCGCTGGCGGAGTGGCTGCTGCGCCGGACCGGCAAGCTCAGCTCGACGGTGGCCGAGGTCGTGGCCTTCACGCGCACGCGCGGCGGCCTGCCGGCGGCCGACATCCAGTTCCACATGGGCGCCGCCTACTTCGAAGACCACGGCGCCGAGACCTACGACGGGCACTGCGCGGTGATCGCGCCGGTGCTGGTGTCGCCGAAGGCCCGCGGGCAGGTGTGGCTGCGCTCGTCGGACCCGCTGGCGAAGCCGCGCATCATCACCAACACGCTGTCCGAGCCCGATGACCTCGAGTCGATGATCGCGGGCATGACGCTGGCGCGCGAGATCGCCTCCCAGGGGCCGCTGCGCGAGGTCGTCCTCAAGGAGCTCAAGCCCGGCCCCGAGGCACAGGCGCGCGAGCAGCTGGAAGCCGACCTGCGCCGGCGCCTGATGCTGATCTACCACCCAGTCGGCACCGCCCGCATGAGCGACACCCACGAGCAGGCCGTGGTCGACTCGCAGCTGCGCGTCCACGGCCTCGAGGGGCTGCGCGTGGTCGACGCCTCGATCATGCCGACGATCGTCGGCGGCAACACGAACGCGCCGACGATCATGATCGCCGAGCGCGCCGCCGACCTGATCCGCGGGCGCGCGTGAGCCTCGCGATCAACTACCACCGCACGGGCTCCGGCCCGCCGCTGGTGCTGCTGCACGGGGTCGGCCACCACTGGCAGGCCTGGGAGCCCGTGATCGAGCGCCTGGCCGCGGAATTCGACGTGATCGCCTGCGACACGCCCGGCTTCGGCCGCTCGGCGCCGCTGCCGGCGGGCGATCGAGCCGACGATCCCCGCCTACGTCGACGCCTTCGAGTGGTTCTTCGCCGAGCTCGGCCTCGAGCGCCCGCACGTGGCCGGCAACTCGATGGGCGGCGGCCTCGCGCTCGAGCTGGCCCGCCGCCGGGCCGCGGCCTCGGCCACGGCGTTCTCGCCGATCGGCTTCTGGAGCGCCGCCGAGGTGCGCTACTGCCGCTTCTCACTGCTGCTCCTCGGCCTCACTCCATCGCGCGCTGAGGGCGCCGGTGACAGCCCTCGCCCGCACCGAGCTGGGGCGGCGCGTGCTGTTCACCCAGACCTTCGGGTACCCCGAGCGGCTGCCGGCCGACGAGGCCGTCGCGACGCTGCGCGACGCCTGGGCCGCGCCCGCCCTGCAGGGGACGCTGGCCGCCTTCGCGGACTACAGCTTCGACTCTCCCCAGCAGCTGCGCAGCACGCCGGTGACGATCGCCTGGGGCAAGCGCGACTGGCTGCTGCCCTATCACCTGCAGGCCCCCCGCGCGCGGGCGATGCTGCCGTGGGCCGAGCACGTCACGCTGGGCGCCGGGCACGTCCCCTTCTACGACGACCCGGCGGCCTGCGCCGAGGTGATCCGCCACTGCGCCGCCCGCGTTCCCGCCGCGGTGCCGGCGGCCTGAGGCTGACAGGCGCCCGCGTCCGCCTCGAAGGACGCGCGAGCTCAAAGGCGCCGCGTGAGCAGCACCAGATCGACCCAGCGGTCCCACTTCCTCGCGATCTCCGTCATGCGCGCAGACTCGACGAAGCCGAGCTGTTCGTGCAGGGCGATCGAGGGCGTGTTGGCTGCGTCCACGCCGGCCACCATCACGTGGCGGCCGTCCTCGCGGGCGAGCTCGAGCAGGCGCACCACCAGCGCGCGGCCGATCCCCCGGCGTCGGGCGCCCGGGGCCACGTGGACGGTGTGCTCGACGGTCGAGCGATAGCCGGAGTGGGGCCGGAAATCGCCATAGCTCGCATACGCGAGCACGGCGTCCCCCTCGCGGACCACGAGCACGGGAAAGCCGCTCCCTCGCCGGCGCTCCAGCCACTCGCGCTGCTCCTCGAGCGTCACCGGCGCTTCGCTGAAGACCGCTGTCGAGGTCGCGATCACCTCGTTGAGGATCTCCAGGATGCCCGGGAGATCGGCCTCGTGGGCGTCCTCGATCAGCACCGCGGCATTATCTTCACCTGCATGTCCAGCATGCGTGCTGCGCTGCTCGCAACCCTCGGGGCGGCCGTGATGTCGGCGGCCGCCGCCGTCCCCGCGGCGGCCCGCAGGACGCCCCCGCCACCTCCGCCCCCGCTCCAGCTACCCGGGTCGCCCCTCTGGGGGGTCACCGTCGACCACGTCAACGGTCTCACGCCGATGCTCTCCACGCTCGCCACCCTGCCCGAGCCGCCGACCGTGCGGGTGTACTTCGACGTGCACGAACCGGCCGGCTACTACGCCACGCCCGTGGCCAGGATCGCGGGCGTCGGGCAGGTGATGGGCGAGCTGCTGGACTCCTCCGACGAGCAGGCCATCTCGACCGCCGGCATGCGCCAGCGGGCCGAATCGTACGTGCAGGCGCTTGGCGGGAGACGTGGCGATCTGGGAGGTCGGCAACGAGGTCAACGGCAACTGGACCGGGGACCCGGCTACGGTCGCCGAAAAGCTCGATGCCGCCTATGAAGTCGTTGCGGCCGCCGGCGGACGGACGGCGCTGACGCTGTACGAGAACGACTTCGGTCCCGAACACTGCGGCGACGGCGAAGCCGAGCCGACCCCGCTGCAGTACGCCCATCGCTACATCCCGGCGAGTGTGGCCGACGGGCTCGACTACGTGCTGCTGTCCTACTACCCGACCCAGTGCGGAGGCGTCGAGCCGAGCGCCATCGAGCTGGCGACGGAACTGCAGGAACTACACGCGGTGTTCCCCCACGCGCTGCTCGGCTTCGGCGAGGTCGGGCTGCCGCGGCCGGCCAGCAGGCGCACGCTCTCGCAGGCGAGTCAGATCATGCACTGGGCCTACTCGCTGAACCCCCAGCTGCCCTACTACGCCGGGCGGCTACTTCTGGTGGTACGGCGCCCAGGACGCGCTGCGCAAGCGGGCGCCGCTGCATGAAGCTCTGGCGCTGGCCTTCGAAGAAGAGTCGGCGGCGCTGCTGTGAAGGCCCGCTCAGGCGCCGTCGTCGACCAGCACGCGGCCCACGCTGTCGGCCACGCAGGCGGGCTTCTCGCCGCCCTGCAGTTCGACGGTGAAGCGGGTGACGACCTGGTACCAGCCGCCGCCCACCTCGTCGACCTCGACGATCTGGGCGTAGCAGCGCAGGCGTCGACCCGACCGGCACCGGGGCCGGGAAGCGGACCTTGTTCCAGCCGTAGTTGACGCCCAGCTTGAAGCCGCTGAAGGTCGTCAGGTCGCGGCGCAGGCCGTCGATCAGCGACAACGTCAGGTTGCCGTGGGCGACGGTGGTCCCGAACGGGCTTTCGCGCGCGGCGCGCTCCACGTCGACGTGGATCCACTGGTCGTCCCCGCTCAGCTCGGCGAAGGTGTTGACCATCTCCTGGGTCACCTCGCGCCACTCGCTCGGGCCGACGATCTCGTCCTTGAGCGCCGTCAGGCCGTCGACGCCGTGGGCTTCACCGTGGGGTTTGGTGGCGGTCAGCGCCATCGTTCGCTCCTTTCGCCGGGAGTGGCATCTCGCCGCGGACGCGTCGCCCGCGGACGGCCATGCTAGTCGCTGCGCTGCGTCCCCGGAGCGGCCGCGTACGAGCACCACCAGCACCGCCACCGCGAGGACCATGGCGGCACGCGCCGGCCGGCCGCCGAGGGCGGGGCGACCGAAGACGACGTCCTCGGCTCCGGCCGAGAAGGCCGAGAACGCGGAGCCGGCAGAGAACAGCGAGCCCGAGCGAGCCGGCAGAGGCGACCGAGAAGGCCGAGCAGGCGGATCCGATCGAGCCGATCGAGAGCACCGAGCCGACCGAGCCGATCGACAGCAGCGAGCCGTCGCTGGCGATCGACAGGAACGAGTCGCGGGAGGAGAGCGAGATCGCCATGGGCCCGCGCCGAGGCTAGCCGGTCGCGCTGGGTGAGCCGGACCACGGTGCCGGCGCGGGGTCCATCCGGGAGCCGGCGGGGATAACCTTGATCCCCGGCGTCGCCGGTGTCAGATCGGGCGCAGGCCCTGTGTGACCGGCGACCGGGGGACGCGTGCAGTCGACAAGCGCAACCCAGCTCGCCACGAAGGTCGAGGTCTCGATCACGCTGCTCGGCGGCTTTGCCGCGGCGGCCGCCGGCGAGCCGCTCGCCGGACGGAGCCTGGCGCCTGCGCAAGGGTCGCGACCTGGTCAAGATGCTGGCCCTCGCGCCCGGCCACCGCATGCACCGCGAGCAGGTGATGGAGGCGCTGTGGCCCGACCGCGATCCGGCGGCCGCGGCGAACAACCTCAACCAGGTCGTGCACGCCGCACGGCGGGTGCTCGGCGCGGACGGCGATCGAGCTGCGCGAGGCGCTGCTGATGCTGCACGCGACCGTCGACGTGGACGAGTTCGAGCGCGGGGCGGCTCAGGCCCGCGAGGCGGGCTCGGCGGGCGCCTACCGCGCCGACGCTGGCCATCTATGCCGGCGAGCTGCTGCCGGAGAACCGCTACGAGGACTGGGCGGGCGCGCGGCGTGAGGAGCTCGAGGAGCTGCGAGGCGAACTGGAACACGAGCTCGCAGCTGCTGGCTCCGGGGCGAGCCCCGATCGGGACGCTCCCGACCCACGCCAGCTCGTTCGTCGGGCGTGAGCACGAGCTCGTCGAGCTGGCCGCGCTGCTGCGCGGCACCCGCCTGCTGACGCTCGCCGGCACAGGCGGCGCCGGCAAGACACGCTTGGCGCTCGAGCTCGCACACCGCGACGAGCGCGAGTACGCCGACGGAGCCGCGTTCGTGGAGCTCGCCGGGGTCCAGGAGGGAAACCTCGTCGTGAACGCCGCAGCCGCCGTGTTCGAAGTCGCGACGCTTCCCGGACGCTCGCTGTTGGAGGCGGTGGTCGAGTTCCTCGCTCCGCGACGTGCGCTGCTGGTGCTCGACAACTGCGAGCACCTGCTCAGCGCCAGCGCGTCGCTGTGCGACGAGCTGCTGCGGGCGGCGCCCGGGCTGACGATCCTCGCCACCACCCGCGAGCCGCTCCGCGTCGACGGCGAGGTCGTGTTCCGGGTGCCCTCGCTGGCGATCCCGGACCCGGAGCGTGGCCACGCCGCCGAGGAGCTGATGGGCTACGAGGCCGTGCGCCTGCTGTCCGAGCGCGCGGCGGCGGCCGTGCCGGGATTCGCGGTCGACGACGAGAACGCGCGGGACGTGGCGCGCATCTGCTTCCGGCTCGACGGCCTGCCGCTCGCGCTCGAGCTGGCCGCGGGGCGGCTCGGCGGGCTGGGAACCAGCGCCCTCGCGGCGCGCCTGGACGACCGCTTCAGGCTGCTGCGCACCGACTCGCGCCCGGCGCCCACCCGCCAGCAGACCCTGCTCGCCACGCTGCAGTGGAGCCACGACCTGCTGACCGTCCCCGAGCAGGTGCTGCTGCGACGCCTGTCCGTGTTCGCGGGCGGCTTCGAGCTGGCCGCGGCCGAGGATGTGTGCGCCGACGAGCAGCTGCCGGCGCAGGCGATCGCCGACGTGCTCGCGCGGCTGGTCGAGAAGTCGCTCGTGAGCACCGACGGGGCCGCACCGCGTACCGCGCTACCAGTTGCTCGAGAGCGTGCGCCTGTTCGCCGGCGAGCGCCTCCTCGAGGCCGGGGAGCGGGAGCGCTTCGTGCGGCGGCATGCGCTCTGGTCGCTGGCGTTGGCCGAACGCGAGGCCGGGCGCGGCCAGCTCGACCGTGAGGTCGCGAACCTGCGCGCCGCCCACGGCCCATTGTCAGCCGACCAGAAGCTCCGATTCTGCGTGGCCCTGCTGCCGCTGTGGCTCCGGCGGATCGATCTCGAGGAGGCGCACAGCCGCTTTCTGGAAGCACTCGAGGGGGTCCGCGCATCCACCCGCGAGCGGGCCGAGGCGTTGCTGGCGGTGTCCGCGATCGACTACCGCGCCGGCGCGCTCGCGTGCGGCGAGGCGCACGTGCACGAGGCCCACGCGATCGCCGAGCAGCCGCCGATGGAGAGCCTGCGGTGGCGGACATTGCAGCGCTTCGGCGAATTTGCGATCGGGCGCGACGACCCGGCTCTCCGCCGCGAAGCACTTCGAGCAGGCCCGCCGCCTCGCCCGTGGCGAGGGCCGGCGGCCGAGGAGGCGGTGTCGGTCTACTCGCTCGGCGTGACCCGACGCAGCGCCGGCGACCTCGCGGGAGCCGAACAGCTGATCGCGACGCCGCCGAGTCGCTGCGCTCGCTCGCGGGCGGGCTCGGGGTCGATGCTCTCGCCGCTGAACATCTCCGAGACGCGGCCCGGCGACGCCGCCACGTCGCCGGCGCTCCAGGTCGTGTTCGAGGAGACCCTGGCGCCGTTCTTCGAGCTCTCGCTCGAGGGGATCGTCCCCTACGTCCTCGCCAACCAGGCCACGATCGCCCGCCTGCGCGGAGATCACGCGGCGGCGCACCGGCTGCTCGACGAAGCCCGCGGCCTGTTCGAGCGCAGCGGCGATCGGCGCGGTCTGGCGGCGGTGCTCGTCGGCCGAGCCTACCTCGAGCTCGCGGCCGGCTCGACGGCGCTGGCACAGGAGTGCCTCGAGCAGGCCCTGGAGATGCGCAGAGCGCTGAACGACCGCCGCGGAGCCGGGATGGCGATGGTGGGTCTCGGGCTGGTGGGAATCCAGGGCGGCGAGCTCGAGCTTGGCCGAGCGGCAGCTGCGAGCAGCGCGCGAGCTGTTCCGGCGCGCCGGGGACAGGTGGGGGCTCGTCAGCTCGCTGTGGCGTACGGCCGAGCTCGAGCTGGCCCGCGGGCGCCTGCAGGAGGCAAGCGAGGCTCTCGACAGGGCGCGTGTCGTGGTGGACACGACCGAACGGCGCGGATGGATCGACGTGACGATCGCGATGCAGGCACAGGTGGCCGCCGCGCGCGGCGAACAGGCGCGCGCCGGCGCCCTCTTCGAGCAGGCCCGCGAGGGCTATCTGGCGGCCGGCGACCAGGCCGGCGCCGCGGCCGTCGAGCGACACGCGCAAATGCACTCAAAGACGGTGCAAAGCCGGCGCAAAGCGGCACCTCGTAGGACTGCACCTGCCACGACCACCAACCGACGGAGGCATCGATGAGCGCGACCATGACAACCACACTCGGAGAGGCGACGGTGCAGGAGCTCCGCGAGACGATCCGGGGTGAGGTCCTGCGCCCCGGCGAGGAGGGCTATCCCGAGGCGTCGCGGGTCTGGAACGGCGTCTACGACGAGCGGCGCCCGGCTGTGATCGTGCGCTGCAGCGGGACCGCCGACGTGGTCGCCGCGCTGGGCTTCGCCCGCAGCAACGACCTGACCGTCGCGGTTCGCGGCGGCGGCCACAGCATCGCCGGGTTCTCGACCTGCGACGACGGCCTCGTGATCGACCTCTCGGCGATGCGCGACGTGCGCGTCGACCCGCGCGGCAGACGCGCACAGGTCGGAGGCGGAGCGACCTGGGCCGACGTCGACCACGAGACCCAGGCCCACGGCCTGGCGACGACCGGAGGGCTCGTGTCGAGCACCGGCGTGGCCGGCTTCACGCTCGGTGGCGGCATCGGCTGGCTGATGCGCAAGCAGGGCCTGGCCTGCGACAACCTGCGCGCGGCCGACCTGGTCACGGCCGACGGCCGCCTGCTGCACGTCAGCGAGCAGGAGAACAGCGACCTGCTGTGGGGCCTGCGGGGCGGCGGCGGCAACTTCGGCATCGTCACCCGCTTCGAGCTCGACCTGCAGCCGGTCGGACCACTCGTCTACGCGGGGCCGATGTTCTTCTCCGCCGAGCACGACGTCGAGCTGATGCGGCTGTTCCGCGACTGGGCTCCGGGCGTCCCGGATGACATCACCGCGGCGCTGAACCTGACGACGGCACCGCCCTTGCCGGTGATCCCGGAGAGCTGGCACGGGCAGAAGGTGATCGCCCTGATCGCGGTGTCGGCCGGGGACCCCGAGGAGGCGGCCGAGCAGGTGCGCGGCTTCCGCGAGGCGGCCGAGCCGGTGGCCGATCTGCTCGGGCCGATGCCCTACATGGCGATGCAGACGCTGCTCGACCCGCTGTGGCCGAAGGGCATCAGCGCCTACTTCAAGGCGACCAACCTCGCGCGCCTCGACGACGAGCTGATCGCGAGCGCTGCGCGAGCTGCACCTGGCGGCGCCGGGACCGCAGTGCGAGATCCACGTCCACCAGATGGGCGGGGCCGTGGCACGCGTCGGGCGAAGGCGAGACCGCCTTCTCCGAGCGCGGGCATGCCGTTCGTGCTGAACGCCGTCACCGGCTGGCAGGACCCGCAGGCCGGCGCAGCGCACCGGGAGTGGGCCAGGGCGGTGATCGAGGCCGCGCGACGACGCCTCGACGGGCCGCGCGTACGTCAACTTCCTCGGCGACACCGACGCCGCCCGGACGTCCTATGGAGACGAGACCTACGACCGGCTGGCTGCGCTGAAGCGCAAGTACGACCCCACGAACGTGCTGCGCCTGAACCAGAACATCGAGCCGGAGGGGCCGGGTGCCTGACCGACGGGTGCCTGAGATCGAGTCGCAGGCCGACATCGCCGCGGCGCTGCCGGTCCTGTTCGGGCGGCGTCCGCGGCGGAAAGACCTTCTGGCACGATGAGGCTCTGATGAGTTTCCCGCGCTCGAGCCGTCTCAGTCGGCGTCGTCCGGGCGCGTCCCCCACAAGGAGAGCCAAGTGACCAGCACCAAGACGCGCATCAACAAGATCAACACGATCGTGATCCCGGTTTCCGACCAGGACGCGATGATCGCCTTCTACGTCGAGAAGCTCGGCTTCCAGAAGCGCACCGACATCCCCTTCGGCAACGGCTACCGCTGGGTGGAGGTGGCACTCGAGGACGCCGAAACCACGATCGCCCTGGCGCCGCCGCCCGAGGGCAAGCCGACCGGCGGGCGCGAGACCGGAATCGGGCTGCAGACCGATCAGATCGACGAGTTCCACGCCGAGCTGAAAGCCGCAGGCGTGGACGTCGACGCGGAGGTCAGCCGCATGGGTGACCCCGTGCCGCCGCTGTTCTGGCTGCGCGACCCGGAGGGCAACAGCCTGATGGTGGTCGGCTGAGAACGCCACGGGAGCACCCGGCGGACAGTCCGGCCGGAGCCACGCGCTCCGCGGGTGGGCACCGTGGCTCGGACGAGGCTGCAGGCCGGGATTCGGGTCTCGGGTCTCGATCCTGGAAGGATGAACATCGATGAGCGACCCGATCCAGCCACGGCGCCCGACCCCTCCGCCGGTGCCTCCCCCTCCCGCGGCACCTCCCACCGAAGTGCTCGGCTCCGAGGAGCCCCCGCCGGGGACCGTGGTGGCAGCAGGGTTGGGGCCTGGCCCTGATCGCCGCGGTCGCCCTGATCGTCGGACTCGGGGGCGGGCTGGCGATCGGCAAAAGCTCCAACAGCACCACGACCACGAGCGCCACCAATCCGCCCGTGACCCACACGACCACCGCCACCGTCCAGCACACCCAGACGGTCACGTCCACTCACACGGTGACGGTCAAGCAGGAACCCGCGAACGAAGGCGAAGGCGAAAGCGGCGGTGAAGCCCAGAGCTTCAGCGGGACGCGGCAGCAAGAACCTCGGCACGGTCAAGGTCACCGGTCCGTCCACGCTGCGCTGGACCAGCGAAGGGGAAAGCTTCGCGATCACCAGCTCACACGGGGAACTGCTGAGCTCCGAAGGCCACAAGGGCACGGCCTCGCTGGCGTCCGGCAGCTACGCGAACTTCGAAGTCCAGAGCGACAGCGGCTGGACGCTGAAGATCACCCCCGCCGGCTAGCAGCGCCCGCCGCGGCGTAGGACCGTTCCGCGAAAGGCCGTTCGGCGAGGCCGAAGAGCGGGAAACTCCTGGCAGACTGGCAATGATGCTCCCGCTCGCCACCGACTGGGCGACCGTCTCCGCGATGACCACCGGCGCCGGCACGCTCGTGCTGGCGATCGCCACCTTCGCGTCGGTGCGCTCGTCCAACCGCTCGGCCCGCATCGCCGAGGCCGCCCTGCAGGAGCAGCGCCGCCCGCTGTTGGTCCCCTCCCGTCTCGACGACCCCGCCCAGAAGATCATGTTCGTGGACCAGCACTGGGTCCGGGCGACGCGGCGGGCACGGGGCCGCCGAGCACATCGACGGCAGCGTCTACCTGGCCGCCAGCCTGAGGAACGTCGGCAGCGGGATCGGGGTCTGTCAGGGCTGGACGATCCACGCCGGGCTGCTGTACTCGGGCACCTCGCCCACCCATGCTCCGGAGGAGGACTTCCGCATGCAGACGCGGGATCTGTACGTCCCCTCCGGCGACGTCGGAATGTGGCAGGGAGCCCTTCGCAACCCCGACGACCCGCGTACGGGCGGAGGTCGCCGAGGCGATCGAGGCGCACGAGCCGCTGACCCTCGAACTGCTCTACAGCGACCAGATCGGCCAGCAGCGGACGATCACCCGCTTCAGCGTGATGCCGACTGGCGAGACCTGGCTGCTGAGCGTGACCAGGCACTGGTACCTGGACTGGGACGGGCCCCGCCCCGAGCGCGACGTCGCGGCCGCCACCGAGACCGTCCTACGAGACCACGAGGCCCACCAGCGAGCCCACTCCGAGGAGGCCTCGCCGCCACTGGGCAACGGCAACTCGGCCACCGGGGACGCGGCAGCCGACGGCAACGGCTCAGGGGAGAGCGCCGCCACGCGCCAATAGGCCGCGGCGGCGCCTCAGCCGCAGGCGGGTCAGCCCTCGATCACGTTGTGGACGGTCGCGACCATCGGCGGCGAGAGCTCGACCCCGAGCCCTTCGAGGATCGGAACGAGGGTCCCGCCGAAGGCGTCGAAGCTCTCCTGCGAGTCCCAGATGTCGAACACCTGTATTTCCCCGTCGTTTTCCAGCGCGACGTGGTATTTGCGCCCCGCGGGCGCGCCGGCCCCTGCCGCCTCCAGCTGGCTGATTGCCTGCTGGTACTTCTCCGGCGTGAAGCCCTTGTGTACGAAGTAGAACCCGAGTGCCATCGGCCCATCCCCCTTCTCGCGCCCGCCGGGCGCGTTCGAGCTTGTCAGTAGGGCAGCACGCTACTCGACACCCCGTCGCCCCACCCCAGACACCCCGTCGCCCCACCCCGCGTCCCCATCTGCTAGTCCAGCTGGGGGATGCACGTAATCGCGATCGCGATCGGGATCGGCTGGGTCGTCTTCTGGATCTACTGGCTCCTCGCGGCCACGGGCGCCAAGCAGAGCTCGGGAAGCCGGCGGCGACGACCGCCCGGGATCGGCATCGTCGTGCTCGCGTTCATCCTGGCGCGGGTTCTGGGGGGCAACACCTCCTACGCCGTCAACCACGAGCTCGTACTCGGGGTGATCGGAGCAATCGTGTTCACGTCGGGGTTGCTGCTGGCGGTCTGGGCACGGATCCACCTGGGGCGCAACTGGGGCATGCCGATGACCCAGAAGCAGGAACCGGAGCTGGTGACCGACGGCCCCTACCGCTTCGTGCGCCACCCGATCTACACCGGCATCCTGGTCGCGATGGTCGGTACCGGGTTGGCGATCAGCCTGTGGTGGTTGATCGCCTGCGTCCTCATCGGCGCCTACTTCATCCACAGCGCACGGGTCGAGGAAGGCAATCTGCTGCGTACCTTCCCCAGGCAGTACCCGATCTACCGGGCCAGGACGAAGATGCTGGTCCCGTTCGTGCTGTGAGTCGCGCCAACGCAGTGCAGCGGCTCCGGGCAGGCCGGCCGCCGTCGCGGCTCTCGCGGGCGGCCGCCCTTGCGGCTCGCGGGCCGTCCGCCCTCAGGGCTCCTGCGCCTCGCCCTGGGCGCGGACCGAGAGGCCGTTCCAGCGCTCCCAGTTCTCCAGGCGCCCCGCGTACTCGCGGCGGGCCATCTCGAGACCGCTGCTGCCGAAGAAGACGCGCAGCGGAGGGTCCTCGGAGTCGACGAGCTCCAGCACCGCCGCGCCCGTTGCCTGCGGGTCGCCCGGCTGGGAGCGGACAGGCCCGAGCCTCCGGAAGCGCCGTTCGCGGACGCCGTCGTAGACCGGCAGCTCTGGGCTGCGGCCGGCGGATGATCCCGCCCAGTCCGTGCGGTAGCCGCCCGGCTCGATGATGGTGACCTTGACGCCGAACTCCTCCAGCTCTTCGGAAAGCGATTGGCTGAAGGCCTCCAGTCCCCACTTGGAGGCGTGGTAGAGGCCGAGGATCGGGAAGGCCAGCACGCCGCCGATGGACGACACCTGCAGGATGTGTCCCGAGCCCTGCTCGCGGAGGATCGGGATCGCGGCTTTGGTCACCCACAGCGGCCCGAGCAGGTTGGTCTCGATCTGCCGGCGGGCTTCCTCCTCGGTGACCTCCTCGATCGCCCCGAACTGGCCGTAGCCGGCGTTGTTGACGACCACGTCGAGGCGCCCGAAGCGCTCGTGGGCGGCGGCCACCGAGCGGTCGATCGCGGCCTTGTCGGTGACGTCGAGCTCGAGCGGGAGCAGGCGCTCCCCGTATCTGGCGGCGAGCTCCTCGAGCGTGCTCGTATCGCGAGCGGTGGCCGCGACGCTGTCGCCGCGCTCGAGGGCCGCCTCGGCCCATACCCGCCCGAAGCCCCGCGAGGCTCCGGTGATGAACCAGACCTTCGCCATCTACAGCTGGAGCGACTTGAGCACGAGGAACTCCTCGATCCCGTACGGGCCGAGCTCGCGGCCGTGGCCGGACTGCTTGTAGCCGCCGAACGGCGCCAGCGGGTTGAAGGCCGCTCCGTTGATCTCGACCTGACCGGTGCGCATCCGGCGGGCGAGCGCCTTGGCGCGCTCCTCCGAGCCCGAGTAGACGCCGCCGGCCAGCCCGTAGTCGCTGTCGTTGGCGATCCGCAGGGCGTCCTCCTCGTCCTCGTAGGGCATGATCGCCAGCACCGGGCCGAAGATCTCCTCGCGGGCGATCGTCATCTCGGGCGTGACGTCGCTGAACACGGTCGGCTGCACGAAGTAGCCGTGGTCGAGGCCCTCGGGCGGCTCGGCGCCGCCGCAGACGAGCTTCGCGCCCTCCTCGACGCCGCGGCGGATGTAGCCGCGGACGCGCTCACGCTGGACGTCGGAGACCAGCGGGCCGAGCTGCGTGGCCTCGTCGAAGGGCTCGCCGACGACGGTCTGCGAGGCCGCCGCGGCGGCGATCTGCTCGGCCAGCTCGAGCTTCTCGCGCGGGCACGAGCATGCGGGTCAGCGCCGAGCAGGTCTGGCCGGAGTTCAGGTAGCACTTCTGGATCCCGTTGACGACGGCCTTCTCGAGGTCGGCGTCGTCGAGGATGATGTTCGGGGACTTGCCGCCGAGCTCGAGGGCGACCTTCTTGACGGTGGCCGCGGCGAGCTCGCTGACGCGCCGGCCGGCGCGGGTGGACCCGGTGAACGAGACCATGTCGACGCCCGGGTGGGCGGCGATCGCCTCGCCGACCACGGGCCCGTAGCCGGTGACGAGGTTCAAGCACGCCCGCCGGGACCCCGACCTCGTCGAAGATCTCCGCCAGCACGAAGGCGTTCAGCGGCGTGACCTCGCTCGGCTTGAGCACGACCGTGCAGCCGGCCACCATCGCCGGCGCGACCTTGGCGGCGATCTGGTGCAGCGGGTAGTTCCACGGCGTGATCGCACCGACCACCCCGACCGGCTCGCGCACGATCAGGGAGTTGCCGATCTGCTGCTCCCAGGGGATGTGCTCGGCGAGGTGCTGCATCGAGCCGAAGTCCATGATCGGCAGGCCGGCCTGGATCATCATCGCGAGCGTGATCGGCGACCCGAGCTCCTGCGCGATCAGGCCCGCGATCTCCTCCTGGCGCTCCTGCAGCCCGGCGCGAGATCGGCAGCCGTCAGGGCGACCCGCTCCTCCAGCGGCGTGGCGCTCCAGTCCTCGAAGGCCGCCCGCGCGGCCGCCACGGCGCGGTCGACGTCGCTCGGGGGTGCCCTCCGGGACGCTGCCCATGACCTCCTCGGTGGCCGCGTTGACGACCTCGATCGTGGCCTGCGACGCGGGCTTCACCCACTCGCCGCCGATGTAGAGCTGCTCGCGCTGGATCAGCGTCGGGGTCGTGGTCATGCCGTCACCTCCTGTCGGCTCGAGGTCGCGACGGTCCCCGCGGCCTCGATGATGTTCTCGGCGGTTCGCGAGGCGAGCGCCATGATCGTGATCATCGGGTTGGTGCCCGAAGGCGTCGGGAACGCCGAGGCGTCGCCGATCCACACGCCGGGCGTGTCGTGCAGCTCGCCGCTCGGCTTGGCGACGCTCGTCTGCGGGTCGCGCCCCATGCGGCACGAGCCCATCTGGTGGGCGGCGAACATGCGCAGGCCGCCGGCCCGCGCCGGGATCCGCTGCACGCGGGCGATGAAGGCGTCGAGGTCGTCGCCCACCCGCCACTCCGGCGAGCCCTGGGCGAGCAGCCAGACGCGACGCGCACCGGCGGCCACGTGGGCCCGGATCTGGACCTCGAGGGCGTGCGGCGTGTTGCGCAGGTCGACGCGGGTCGGTCATCGCGTACCAGGGCACCGCGCCGCCCTGCTCGTCGATCGTCACCGCGCCCGTGGCCGTGGTCGCGCACGAGGCCGATGAAGGTGGCCGCCGTCACGGAAGTCGGCCAGCGCCGCCTTGTGCTGCGGCGCCGGTCGTCCACGGCAGCGCCGAGGCGCCGAGACCGGTCGTGTACTGCACGCCCTCGATCAGGAAGCCGTAGCCGTCCCCGTGTTGGCGAACTCGTTGATCAGGCCCGTGTGGGGCGCGCCCCACCAGGCCTGCATGTCCTCGCCGTAGTCGCCGAGCGTGGCCGTAGCAAGGGTGCAGGCGCAGGTACTCGCCGGTCGCCGGGCCGCCGATGCCCGACCGCAGCAGCACCGCCGGCGACTCGAGCGAGCCGGCCGCCACCACCACCCGCGGCGCGCGCACGGTCACACGGGCGCTCGCCCCGGCCGAATCGCTCCACAGCGCCTCCACGCCCGCCGCCCTGCCGTCCTCGACGAGCACCCGCTCCACGAACGCGCCGACCATGATCCGGGCGCCGTGCTCGACCGCGTCGAGCAGGTAGGTGCGGTCGGTGGACTGCTTGGCGCCCGAGAGGTCGCCGAAGCCCATGTAGCCGGCCATCGCCGGGTCGTGCCTGGCCGGGTCCCAGTTGCGGTTGATCCTCGCGAACGACCAGCCCGAGCCGCTCGGCCGCCCGCTGCATGGCCTGGGTGGGCCGGTTGTACTCCGAGCACTCGTCGTTGACCTTGATCCGCTCCCAGACCTCGTCGAGGTGGCGGTCGAAGGCCTCCGTGGCGACGTCCTCGAGCCCGTACTCGTCGGCCCACTGGCGCGCGCACCCAGTCCTTCGTGCGCAGCGAGTTGGTCCAGTTGATGACGGTGCCGCCGCCGAGTCCGGAGCCGGCCTGCAGGGTGACGTTCATGTCGGCGGTCGGCGTCGGGCCTCCGCGCCAGTAGAGGTTCTGCCACGCCCACAGCTCGAGCTGGTTGAAGTCCGCGTCGGTGTGGTAGCCGCCCATCTCGAGCACGACCACGCTGAGGCCGGCCGCGGCCAGCTTGGCGGCTATCACGCCGCCGCCCGCGCCCGAGCCCACGATCACCGCGTCGGCCTCGATCACGGTGTCGCCGTCCGGGACGATCGGCGTGATCGGCCTGGGAGCGCCCGCGTTCGGAGCCGCGATCGGGCCCGGGTAGCCGAACGTCGCCCAGGCCGGGTTCTTGCCCGTCTCGGGATCCACGTTCCCGTAGGTGAACAGCAGCGTCAGACCGACGAGCGCGGCGATGCCGACGGCCGCTTCCGTCGAGGCCAGCGAGACGTTCGTGAACAGCTGCTCGCGGGAGAGCTGGCTGGCGTCGTTGAAGCCCTGGGCGGCGAGCGCGTCGAGCAACTGCAGCATTCCGGCGGCCTGTTCGGGCGGCAGCGCGTCGAGCGCCAGCAGCAGCGCCTGATCGGCGCCGACGTCGGTTGCCCGCCTGGCGAAGAAGCCGTCCGGGTCATCCGCGCGCGCGATCGACGGGACGACCGTGTCGCAGACCGCTCGCAGCGTCCGGTGCTGCAGATCGGTGAGCTCGGGCATCTGGAACCTCCCTCTCGAACGACCGCCCCCGAGCGGTCCTGGTGGGTCGAGCATATCGCCAGTAACGCCGCGCGCCAGACGCGGATCAAGCCGGGGTCAGCCCGCGGGCTCTACCAGTTCGGCGGCGATTCGCATGCCCGCCGCGTGGCTCGCCGGATTGGCCTGCATGGCCGTCAGGAAGGGTTCACGCCCGACGCTCAGGACGGTGGTCTCCTCGATCGCGCGGACGGTGGCGGTGCGAGCCACCGCGTGCAGGAGAGCGATCTCGCCGAACCCCTCCCCCACCCCCATCTGCCTGATCTCGCGGCCGTCTTTGGTGACCTCCACCCCACCGTGGGTGATCACGTGGTAGCTGTCGCCCTCCTCACCCTCGGTGATGATGGCCGTCCCGCGTGCGAAGGTCGCATAACCCGCCTCGCGGGCGAGCGTCTCCAGCGATGCGGCCGGCAGGGCGCTGAAGATGGGGAGCTTGCGCAGCAGGCCGATCTCGACCACGGGGATCGTCGCCTCGGAGTCGATCCTGACGATGCGTTTGGCGGTCACGAGCACGACTGCCGGGACGAAGGCCGCGAGGCCGACGAAGGCCGCATTGGCGCCGCCGATCCCGATCAGCAGCGGCACGAGCAGTACGCCGAGGGCGAGACCGGCGTCACGCAGTGACTCGACCAGCGAGAACGCGCACACGACCACCTCCAGGGGCGTGGAGCGCTGGAGCAACGTCTGCGCCGCGATCGCCTGAACCGTCCGTGCACCGCCTACGACGGCCAGCAGCACGACGGCGACGATCACGGTCGAGGAAAGCGCCAGCGCCGCGAGTGCGAGCGCCCCCACCAGCGCAGCCACCATCAGCGGCGTGGCCAGACGGCGCCCCACGAGCACGATCGCCGCCAGGCCACCGACGAGCCCGCCGGTGCCGAAGGCCGCGCTGAGGAAGCCGGCGGCGCCCGACCCCAGCGTGAGCACGCGAACCGCGAGCACGACCACCAGCAGGTCGATCGCGCCCTCTATCACCGCCGAGCTGACGGGAAACGCGATCAGCGAGCGGGTGCTCGGGCGCGAGGCGATCACCCGCGCGGCAGCGAGCAGCTCGCCGAGGGCGCCCTCCTCGGCCCCCTCATCCGGCTCCACGACCGAGATCGGACCGACGGCGACCAGCAGTGGTGTGGCCAGCAGGAGTCCGGCGAACACGGCGCAGGCCAGGCCCGGTCCGTTGACGCTGACGAGCACGCCCGTGAGCGCCGGGCCGAGGAGCGTTCCGATGGCCTCGCACCAGCTCGTCGCCACGTTCGCCGCGGTCAGCTCATCCGGGTGGCGCACGACCTGCGAGAGCAGCGCAGGGTGCGTCGCGCGGGCGACGCTGAGCGCCAGCCCGAAGGCGATCCCCGTGCCGTACACGACCACGACGGACGCGTCGGCGAGGATCGCCGCGCCACAGAGCGCGAGCGTCGCCGCCGAAGCCGCGTAACCCATCCGCAGCAGCCGCGCGGCGCCCAGCCGGGACAGATGGGCGGTGATCACCGGCCCGAGCAGCATCGAGGGGACCAGCTGCACGATCGCCACGATGGCCGCGGAGGAGGCGCCGCCCCTGGCGTACGCGAAGATGATCAACGCGAGCCACTCACCACACTCCGCGATCACCAGCAGCGCATACGCGCTCAGCAGCCGCCTCAGGGCATGGTTGCGCCAGATCTGAACAACGACGCCCCTGAGCGCACCCCGCCCCATGCCGGTTGCACGCTATCCGGCCGCGAGCGACCGGTGCGACCGGCTGCCCCGGCCGCGTGGCAAGCAGGCGGTGAAGTAGCGTGCCGCCCGTGCAAAGGCATGTCCTGATCCTCGGAGCCGGGTTCGGCGGACTGGAGCTCGCGACCCGGCTGTCGGAGACGAGCGCGGACGCCGTCCGGGTGACGCTGATCGACCGTAACGAGTCGTTCTTCTTCGGCTTCTCAAAGCTCGAGGTGATGCTCGGCCGCCAGTCGGCCGAGGAGATCAAGCTTCCCTACCGCGACTTCGTCAAGGACGGCGTCGAGTTCCGCCAGGAGACGGTGACGGGCGTCGATCCGGCCGCACGCCGGGTCACCACCGACGCCGGCTCCTACGACGCCGACTTCGTCGTCGTTGCGCTCGGCGCCGATTACGACTTCGCCGCCACGCCGGGCTTGCGGGAGGGCGGCCACGAGTACTACTCGCTCGCCGGCGCCGAACGGCTGCGCGACGCGTTGGGCGACTTCAAGGGCGGCCGGGTGCTCGTGTCGGTGCTCGGGCAGCCGTTCAAGTGCCCGCCGGCCCCGTTCGAGGGCTCCTTCATGCTCGACGAGCACTTCAAGCAGCAGGGAATCCGCGACTCGGTGGAGATGGCGACGACGTTCCCGATGGGGCGCCCGGTTCCGGTCACGGGCGAGGTCTCGCAGATGTTCCGTGACGGGCTCGCCGCGCGCGGACGTAAAGGAACTGTCCGAGCACCTGGTCACGGGCATCGACCCGGCGACCCAGGACGGCACAGCTCGCCAGCGGCGAGACGCTGCCCTACGACCTGTTCGTCGGCATCCCGATCCACCGCGCGCCCGGCCGTGCTCGCGGACTCGGGCCTGGTGGAGAACAACTGGGTGCCGGTCGACCAGTCCAACCTCAGGACCACGTTCCCCGGCGTGTACGCGCTCGGCGACGTCTGCAGCGGCCCTCGGAACGTCCCCAAGGCGGGGATCTTCGCCGAGGCGGCCGCGCGGGTGGTCGCCGACGACATCGCCGCGACGATCGCGGGCACCGAGCCGCCGGCGCCGTACGAGGGAGCGGGCGTCTGCTACGCCGAGTTCGGCGGCGGGCTCGTCAGCAAGGTCGAGGTCAACTTCCTTCGCGGCGATGCGCCGGACGCCCGGCGCAACGAGCCCTCGCGAGAGTTCGCCGCCGAGAAGGAGCAGTTCGGAGCGGTCCGCCGGGCGCGCTGGTTCGGGCGCTCGTGACCCACCAGCCCTAAGCCGGGGGGTCGCCCGCCTTGCGTTTGCGGGCCCGTCGCCAGCCGACAGCCAGGATCCCGATGGCGAGCACCGCGTAGAGGGGATGGACGAACTTGTCGCGCGTGTCGATCGGAAGCAGCCCGAAGGCCTCGTGCCCGTTGATGTCGCCCACGAACGCCACCACGGTGTAGAAGAGGGCGAACGGGATCAGCACGAGGTGCGCGCCTCGGGCCGTGCGCTGTGCGAACAGGAGCGCCGCCGCGAACAACAGCTGCTGAGTGGCCCGCCAGCCTTCTCCCGGCATACCGAAATGTGCGCCGGCGAGGAGCTGTTGGGCGCCGCGGAGCGCGAGCAGCACGCCCACGACCAGGCAGAACCACTGCGCCGCGGTCCGAGAACGGAGGCGGGACGGTCGAGCGACGGCGGGACTGCTCGCCGGGCTCGTTGCGGGTTGGGGAGAGTGCGTCGACAACATGGGCCTCCATGAGACGTTGACTAGATCGGTAGTCACTATACCGTCTACCGGACTAGCTGTCGAGGCCCTGTCAGAGGCGCGCCGTGCGGCGTATCGAGCGGCGGGTCACGAGCCAGGCCGCGACAACCGAGCTGCCCATCGCCAGCCAGCGCAGCAGCAGGTCGCGCTCGCCGTGCTCCTGCAGCACCGCCAGCGCCCTGCCGAGCTCCCCGAACCCGCTCGCCGCGAGCCGTGCGAACACGATCGTCGTCGCCGCCGCCGCCAGTCGAGGATCGAACCAGCCCGCGAGCAACAGGGCCACGGGAGCGATCCACGCGAACACCAGCACGCTCGCCGCCACGCCGGAGGACGTCCCGATCACGAGGCCCAGGAGAAGCCCGGCGGGCACGATGCAGAGGGCGAGCGCGACCGGGACGGTGCGTCGCTCGAGGTGATGTCCGCCGGCGAGTAGTCCGCCGATGACGACGGCGCACGCGCTGAGGAACGCGCCGGCGTGGACGCCGTCGAACACCCATAGGGCCGCGACAAGAGCCGCAACGAGAACCAGCGCGCTGGCCGCGCGGCGCATACCGCTCAGCGCGCAGGCGGTCGAGAAGGCAAGCATCGCCGCCAGGCCGAGACTCCCCCGATCGGCCGCGCCCGCCACGGCGTTCTGCAGAGCCAATCCGCCGAGCAGCAGCACGGCGCCGGCGTAGAGACCCAGGCGCCACACCGCGTCCGGTCGCTCGCACCCGCGGGCCCGCAGCCTGAGGACCAACGCCGCCAGGCTGAGCAGCTCGAGGCACTGCCGGGGGCGGCTCGCCCCGCGGCACAGCTCGGACGTGGTCAGTGCGATCTCGCGCCCGTAGCCGGGGTCGTGCGCCTCGATGCGGTCCGCCAGCAGGCGCACGGCACGTTCCTGGGCGCTCACGATGGTTCCGCCTGCAGGCGGGCGAAGGCGATCCGCGCGTTCGCGGCCAAGCGCGAGGCCTCGCCGGAGAGCAGCTGCTCGCCGGCCGGGGTGAGCCGGTAGTAACGGCGTGCGGGGCCCCCCTCCGAGCCCTCTCCGTCGAAGGCGACGTAGCCCTGCGACTCGAGCCGCTCCAGCGCCCCATACAGCGTGCCGGCGCGCAGGCGTACGCGACCGTCGGACATCTCCTCGACCGCCTTGATGATCCCGTAGCCGTGGAGCGGACCGGGACCCAGCGCGGCGAGCGTGAGGAATGTGGGCTCACGGAGCGGCGTCGAGCTGGTCACGCGCACAACAATACCGCCAGGCGATATACCGTACAACGGCCTAGCCCCTGACCGAGAGCCCGATCTATGTCCTGCCGGTGCTGCCCGGTGACCCCGCAGGTGGTCACGCCGACCTGCGAGCCTCAGTGCAGGCATCCCTCCCCGAGGTGCTCCCGACGATGATCGGCTGGCTGAACGAGACCCTCAGCCCGGCGCAGGTGGCCCGCTGAGCAGCTCTCGCGGCCGGCACACCGGGCTGTCGAGGCGCCTCGGCTCGATCGGGTCTCGGCTACGCGGGGATGCCGGGCGGGCCGAGGATCTCGAGCCCGTGATCGGCGGCAGCGCGTAGCACCGGCTCCATGTCCGGCGGCGCGGTCGGGGCGGGTGGGATCTCCGGCGCGGTCGCGGGCTGTGCGAGCGCGCGGACGAAGCCCTCGAACCCAGCCGGCTCGGTGACCAGCAGGAAGCGGGCCTGCTCGGAGCTGACGACGAACGTGTGCGGGACGTCGCGGGGTCCGAACACGAACGCGCCGGGAGGAGCCACGACCGTCCGGCCGTCGACCCAGATCGTGAGCTCGCCCTCGAGCACGTAGAACCACTCGTCCTCGTTGTGGTGGACGTGTAGCGGCGAGCCGCTGCCGCGCGGTGAGAGCTGCTCGGTGACCAGCACGCGACCGCCAGTCTCGGCGCCGTCGGCCTTGATGGTGGTGAGTCCACCGAAGAACCAGAGGGGCTCTCCCCCTCCGGGCTCCAGGGCGATGGGTGCAACGGGTGTCTCTTGCGAGCTGCTCGGCACGGTGCCTCCTTCAGTGGTCGATTCCATGCCTGCAGCGTGACCGCGACGACGCCCGCGCACCATCCCCCGGGAGCGGGGATCTTTCTCGCACCCCGTGCCACACTGGCGCGCATGGAACGATCGCTCGAGCGCCTGGTCGAGGAGGTCGAGCTGCTGGGCTCCCGGGGCCTCTCACGGCAGGAGTTCTTCGCCGAGCTCTCGCCGCGGCTGCGGAAGGTCATCGACAACGACGCCAGCTGCTGGCACACGCTTGATCCGCACACGCGTCTGATGACCAGCGACTCGCCACACGAGCTGGTCGAGCGGGGTGTGTTCGCGGCCGATGAGACGCAGGCCGCCGGGGAACTGCTCCTGCGGAGCGAGTACGTGATCGAGGACGTCAACACCTTCGCCGAGCTGGCCGCGCGCAGGACCCCGGTGGGGATCCTCGGCCACACCACACGCGGTGCCCCGGAGCGCAGCGCCCGCTATCGCGACCTGCTGCTCCCGGCGGACATCCCCCATGAGCTGCGCGCAGCGTTCGTCATCCGGGGGCGTGTGTGGGGAGCCGTGCACATCGCGCGTCGCGCCGCCAGTGGCCCGTTCGAGCAGCGCGACGCGGACGCGCTCGCGAATGTCGCGGGTGCGATCGCACGGGGTATCCGCGCTTCGCTGCGCTTCGACGCGGCGCGAAGGGTCAGCGGTGTGGAAGCGCCGGGGCTCGTCGTGCTCGGACCGCAGGACGAGGTCGAGCTGATCACGCCACCGGCGCGCGAGCTGCTCGCCTCGATGCTCCCCGACCAGCCTGCCTATGCCGAGGATGCGATCGCCTCGCCCGTGCTTGCGCTGGCTTCGTTCGTCCGCAGCGCTCCCGAGGCCGGTCAGGGAGGGTCAAACGTCGTCACGGTTCCTGGCAGCGACGGCTGGATCACGCTCCACGCGTCGCTCCCCGGCCCGCCCGCTGACGGCCGTGTGGCGATCGTCCTGGAGCGGGCCGGCGGCGCGCAGTCGGCGACGCTTCGGCTCGAGGCGTTCGGCGCCACCGCCCGCGAGCGCGAGGTCGCAACCCTGCTGGCCCGTGGTCTCTCGCGAGCCGAGATGGCCGAGGCGCTCGTGCTGTCGCCCCATACGGTCGAGGATCACGTCAAGAGCCTCTACGAGAAGCTCGGCGTGGCGTCCCGCCACGAGCTCGTCGCGCGCGTATTCCTGGACGAGTACCTCCCCGAAGTGGCGCAGCAGACGCCCCTGACCTCACGCGGGCGCTTCGACCGCGCCTGACGGGCGGGCGCCGGCGCTTCATCGTGCATGGGCTGTCGAGCGCCGCCGCTCAGTGCGCGCGCCCGAGCGCGGGGCCGCCGGTGCCGACCATGACGCTGTCGTCGGGCTGCCCGGGTACCGGCAGGCCTCTCTCGCCACCCCGCACGCACGCCGGCGTGAGCGGCAGCGGTGAGGGGGCGGGGAGGCTGTTGACGACCTTCGGAACCGAGTAGGTGGACCAGTCGAGCGTGGAGCCGAGCGGCGCGTGGGTGCCACGTACACGTCCGACGAGGACGTCGCGTTCGGCCTGCAGCAGGCCGGTGCCGAGCGAGAACAGCAGCTCGTGACGGACGCCGTGGGTGTCGATCGCGAGGGCGACCGCGCTGCGCCCGGCCTCGTCGTGCACCGTGCCGAGCGATTTGACCCCGGGCAGTCCCGCCGCGGCGCGGTAGAGAGCGGCCCGCAGCGCGGGCGGCGCGTCGGTCTCGCGCAACAGGTCGCCGACCTGGGTGAAGGCCTCGGCTGGACCGGGGGGACCGCCCTCGACCTTGCCCGTCAGCAGGCGGGCGCGCAGCCGTCCCGCGTTGCGCGGCAGGCCCGCGAGCGGGATCGGATCGATCGACATACAGTGCGCGGCGGCCCAACTGTTGCTCGTGCCGGTGGCCTGCGGGATCGCTCCGCAGGCGGCCGCTTCCTGCTTGGTGGCGTACTGCGCGGGCCCATTGGTCTCGCGGATGAGCCCTTCGCCGTTCACCGCGATCCAGTTCTCGCGGTACTGCATGAATCGCGCCTGGCAGTAGCGACCGCCGCGCAGGACCGTGTCGGATCCGGTCAGCGCGTGTGAGGCGGTGTAGAGGTACTGGCCGGGACCGGGGACGGTGGGAGGCTGCTTCGAAGCCGCCTGCGCGAGCCGCTCGAGAACCACGCCGGCAGCCTGTGCGGGCGGAGCGCCGGAACCGGAACGCAGAAGCGCCACGCCCATCGCAAGTACCCCGATGACGGCTGCCGCCAGCAAGACCCGGGCCAGACGTCCCCGACCTCGCCCCTGCGTGATGCGGTCGGACCGGCGCGCCCGCACGGCTCCGGCTGACGGGCTTGGGCCCGAGGCCCGGATCGTCTCTTCGAGCCGGCTGCGGGCGGCCACGATGGTCGCCTCGCCTGGCCCCGGCGGATCGGGCCGGTGTCGTCTCAGGAGGTCAAGCTCGTCGCTCATCTCGTGCTCCCGGTGTCGATGGGTTTCGGTGGATCGCTCGCAAGCCTCGGCAGGGCGAGCTCGGCCCGCAGGTATGAGCGGGCCCGCGAAAGCCGCGAGCGCACGGTCCCGAGCGGGATCTCGAGCGCCTCGGCGATCTCCTCGTAGGAGAGCTCCTCCCACGCGTAGAGCAGGAGTACGTCGCGCTGGCCCGGCTCGAGCGCCGCGAGTGCCGTCGACAGGCGCTCGGTCGAGGGCCCGGGCGCGCCGTCGTGGCCGGCCGATGCGTACAGCTCGGTGCTGAGACGAAGCGCCACCTCGCCCTCCCGGCGCGCGGCCCGTCCGCTCTCACGGAGCAGGTTCGTCGCAATGCCGTACAGCCATGGCCTCGCGCTCGTGGACTGCGGCCGGAAGGCCCGCCGGCGCTCAAAGGCGATCACGAACGTCGCCGATGCGAGGTCGTCGGCCTGGGCGCGGGGGGTGCGGCGGGCGAGGTAGCGGTGTACGGCCGTGTAGTGACGGTCGAAGATCGCCCCGAACTGCTCGGGGCGCTCGAACGAGTCGGCGATCGTCGCGCCGTCGGACCGCGCGTCGTCGGGCCGCGCGCCGTCGGACGGCTCGTTGCCGGGCAATCCGGGTTCGGCGGCGGGGCAGCCCATTGCTGCCTATTGTCCGGGCGGGCCCGAAAAGTTCCCGCGAGCGTGGCCGCGGTCGACGGGACCACGAAGATGTCCCAGAGGCCTAGGAGGAGCAAGTGACCGACACGAGCAGCGGACACGGCAAGGTCGTCGTCAACAGGTGCATGTCGCTCGACGGCTTCATCGCCGCCGCCGGCCACGTGATGGACTGGGGAGCCGGTCGCCAGCTCGCCGACTTCGTCGACCCGGACGACTTCCACGAGATCGCAGCGGCCACCGGAGCCATGCTCGTCGGCCGGCGGACCGCCGACGTTGGAGCCAGGATGGAGGCCGACAAGCCGGGCAGCGTGGACTACCCATTCTCGGGACCGGTGTTCGTGCTCACCCATCGGCCACCCGAGCCACCGACTGCGGGAATCACGTACCTCTCGGGCGACATCAAGGAAGCGGTCTCCACGGCGCGCAGTGCCGCAGGCGGCAAGGACGTGGAGGTCCTCGGCGCCGACGTGGCCGCCCAGTGCCTGCAGGCCGGCCTCGTCGACGAGATCCTGGTGTACGTGTTGCCGGTACTGCTCGGAAACGGCATCCGACTCTCGCCGCCGAGCCTGCCTCGGATCGACCTGGAACCGCTCAGCAGCACGCGGTCGCGCAGCGCCACCATCCTGCGATTCCGCGTCCGCAAGTAGTCGCTGGCGGGCTGAGGTAAGCGCGCCGCGGTACTTCGGATAGGTTGGCGCCGTGAAGGTCGGTCGCGTCGTGGTGTCGCCGTAGGCCGGTCGGATGGACCGCCGGCTGCGCAGGAAGTTCCGCGACGGCGACCCGGACGCCGTACGCATCGTCTACCGCGAGTACGGCCGGCTGGTGTACTCGATCGCCTATCGCGTGCTGGGAGACGGAGTGCTCGCGGAGGAGGCGACCCAGCAGACCTTCCTCAAAGCGTGGCACGCCGCCGCGAGCATCGACACCGGGCGCGAGCTGGGGCCGTGGCTGGCGACGATCGCCAAGCGGGCTGCTATCGACGTGTACCGGATCGAGGCGAGCCGCACGGCCACCTCGATCGAGTCGGCCCCGCCGTCTGATCCCGCTCTCGTGTCCCGTCCCGAGTCCGTCGAGTCGCTCTCCGACGCCTGGGACGTCCGGCGCGCGGTCCAGGAGCTTCCGCCGGATGAGCTGGAGGTCGTGAGGATGCAGCACTTCGAGGGCCTGACCCACACACAGATCGCCGCGCGGCTCGAAGTGGCGCCGGGCACGGTGAAGTCGCGGTCGTTCCGCGCCCACCGGCGCCTGGCGGAGCTGCTGGGGCACCTGAAGGAGTGAACCGAATGGCGTTTGCCTACCGTAAGGAGACCAGGGATCTCTGATGTCCAGCCGCGACGACGACCGCATCTCTTATCTGGAGGGCGAGGACGCTGGCCCGCTGACGGCGGCCGAGCGCGCCGAGCTCGATCGCCTGCGCGGGCACCTACAGGCGGACGCGACCTGGGTCGAGCCCGACCCGGGCCTGGAGGATCGGGTCGTCGCGGCGGTGGCGCAGGAGGCCGGCAGGGCCCGCGCCGGCCGGGGGCGCGAAGCTTCCGGTGCCGCCCGTCCGCAGCGCCGGGCGCTCGCCGATCGTCTCGGGCTGCGAGCTCCGGCTTTCGCCCTGGGCGCCCTCGCCGCAGCGCTGGTCGCGGTCGTCGTCGCGGTCTCGGGGGGCGGCGGTTCGGCCACACCGGAGTTCGCCGCGACGGTCGCGGGCACCGCGCTGGCTCCGACCGCGCAGGGCAACGCGACGTTCACGAAAACCACCTCAGGCTGGCGGATCCAGCTGTCGGCGAGCGGTCTCCCGCGGCTCGCGAACGGCCGCTACTACCAGGCGTGGCTGAAGAGCCCCGCGGGCGCCCTGGTGCCGGTCGGGACCTTCAACGACGCCCGCAAGGTGACGCTCTGGGCGGGCGTTACCCCGCCCGCCTTCCCCGTGCTGACGGTGACGCGACAGCGTGCCGACGGCAACCCGGCCTCCTCCGGGGAACGCGTGCTGCTCGGCACCATCCGCGCCGAGCGCTGAGCCACCGCGCGAACCGTTCCGCGGTCGCGCCCGTACGGGTCTCCATCAATCCCAAACAGAGGGAGGCTCAATGTTCAGCAAGACATCCATCACACGCGGCCTGGTCGGCGCGTTCGTGCCGCTCGCCGCGGCGGCATCGGCGTTCGGCTTCCAGGGCCTGCCGCCCGGCGGTCAGGTCAACGACGACAAGGCCGCCGGCATCGACAAGACGCTCAACATCAGCGGCGAGGACCCCGCCAACGCGGATGTCGTCGGCGGCGCCCTCACGGCCGGCAAGGCGGCGGTCCCGTGGGCGGTCCTGCGCCAGACCGAGCCCGCGGGCTCTCACGACCAGATCTTCGCGCGCTCGTTCGCGGGTGGCTCGTGGACGACCCGTGGCAGCGGCACGGTCGGCGGACGCTCGAGCGCCGCGCCGCAGTTCAGCGGCTCGCTGAACTTCGACCAGGGCCAGAACGGCGAGGCGCCCTCGATCGACTTCGCGGGCACCGAACGCACCGTGCCCTGGGCCACCTGGTACGAGAACACGAGCGGAACGAACTTCGAAAACGACAACATCTTTGCGAGCCGTTTCGACAACACGGGTGGCGCCAACCAGGGCAAGTGGATCTTCGGCGGCCAGGGCCGCGGCACGGGCGGCGGCTCGGTGCCCGTCCCGTCGCTGAACATCGACACCAACCAGGCCGCCGAAAACCCGTCGATCGCAGGCGGCTCGGCGACGGACCCGTCGAAGCCCGGTCCGTGGGTCACGTTCCAGGAGTTCTCCGGCCTCGAAGGGGTCGACCAGATCTTCGCCGAGAGGCCGCTCGGGCCGGGAATGGCCAACTGCGACGGCGTCACGCCGGCGGGCGTGCCCGTAGAAGGCCACGTGCCCGCGATCGGCGGGTTCTGCTGGCAGCAGACGGGCGTCCCGCGCTCGGGCACCGACCCGAGCCTCAACGTGGACACCTCGCGCGAAGGCGTGGAGCCCGACATCGCCTTCACCGGGACCAACGACAGCGTGCCGTGGATCGTGTGGTACGAGAAGGGCCCGAGCACCAACGGCCTGCACTCCAACGAAATGGTGTTCGCGGCCAAGGGCGTCAAAGACGGCGAAGCCGCGAACGGCGGCTTCCACTGGGTCGCCGTGGGCCAGGCGTTCAGCGGCATCCTCGACACGAGCGGCACCAACCATCTGGGACCGTGCGGTGAATCCGGCGCGGCCGAGGTGCGCTGCTCGCTGAACAGGAACATCAACGCCAACGCGGAGGACCCGCGGGTGGCGAGCGGCACGATGAACCCCGCCAACCCGACCTCGCCCTGGGTCACCTGGGACGAGGAGGTCAACGGCGTCAAGCAGGTGTTCGTCTCTCACCTCGTCGGAAGCGGCGCGGAAGCGCACTTCGAACTCGCCAACGGCGGCGCCCCGATCTCGACCGGGACGGGCGACGCCACGCGGCCCGACATCACGTTCTCGGGCCACACCCCGTACGTCACCTGGCGTCAGGAGGTCGGAGGGACCACGAAGGCGTTCACCGGTCACTTCGCCAACCCGGCCACCTTCGTGCTGGATCAGAGCGACATCACGCTCACGCCGACGGCACAGGCCAACGTGCGTGAGCCGATCTCCTCGACCTGCATCGCGACTCCGTTCAACATGGACGGCGCCGCCTGCCAGGGCGGTGCCCTCGGGACGCCGTTCTTCCTGCTGACCGCCGGGACCAGCCCCCGCGGGCTGTTCGCGGACGCCTACTCGCCGGAAGCTCCCGTCACCGGTGACGCGAGTGCCGTCGATGGATCCTCGGCGACCGTGAACGGCACGGTCAACCCGCAGGGTGCCACGGTCAAGGTGTCCTTCCAGTTCGGGACGACAACGGCCTACGGCCAGACCACGGCGAGCCAGACGACGGGACCGGCGGGCAGCGCGACCGCGTTCGCGGAGCAGCTGAGCGGGCTGCCGGCGGGGACGACGATTCACTACCGGGCGGTCGCCAGCACCGACTTCGGCACCTTCACGGGCGCCGACCGGACGCTCACGACGACCGCCGCGGAACCCGAATCGACGCCGCCGGGGACTACTGAAGAGCCCGGGTCCACGCCGCCGGGGACGACGGCCGGCCCCGGGACCACGGCAGTCGGCAGCGTGGGTGTGATCGGGCCCTCCTCCTCTGGCTCGACGGCCGCGGTGAAGGTGACCTGCGGCGGCGAAACAGGAGCGGTATGCCGCCTGACGTTGAAGCTGAGCGTCGTCGAGACGCTCCACGGCCACCGCCTCGTGGCGGCCAGCGCGGCGGGAAAGAAGGGTGGCTCACACCGGACGGTGGTGCTCGGCACAACCAGCGTCTCGCTCGCGGCCGGGCAGACGAAGTCGGTGAGGATCGCGTTGAACCGCACCGGCCGGGTCCTGGTGGCCCGCCTCCATGGGCTCAGCGCAAAGATCCAGATCGGCGAGAGCGACCTCTCCGGGCGCACCAGGACGGTCTTCTCGCAGGCCGTCGCGTTCAAGACCGCAGCCCGGGCCCACCGCGTGCGCTGAGCGAGAGCCGGCGCCCGGCGCCTCTAGGCGCTCATCCGAGCCCCGTCCTCGTCGTGAGGGCGGGGCTCGGCGGGCAGAGGTCGGAAGCGGAGACGGCGGGAATCGAACCTACGAGGCGAGGAAGCGTTCGATGTCCGCAGTCTCGCCGGCGAGCGCCGGAGCGAGCGTGGTCCGCGCGAACCACGCCGGCCGGGACGGCCCTTCTTGATGCACCAAGTACCCGTTGCTACTTCGCGATTGAGTACGACGGGTTCGAGCATCTCGTCGCCCGTCAGGATGTGGCCGTGCTCGGCGACGACGAAGTGGTCGCGAGTGCCGTAGCCGAGCAGGAGCGTGTCGAAGGCGGCGAGCGTCACACAGGGCGCCGTGTGTCGGTGGGCAGCAGGTCAACGTCGCTCGGCGGTCCGGCTGCTTCGAGCGCCCGGCGCGCCTGTGTGATGGGCAGCGAGGACCACTTCGCGAGGTCGGTTGCGTCGCAGGGGCCGTAGCCTGCGCGGTAGCGGGCGCCGAGGATCGCGAGTGCCTCGTCGACGTCGACCGCCGGGGGCGGATCGGCCGCGTGCAGCAGTCCGGCAGTGTCGGTGACGATGAGCCCCTGCGTCGAGAGCCACGGGAACGAGTGTGTTGATCGGACCCTGCTCGAGCGACGGGTGGCCGCGCTCGACCAGCGCGCGCAGCAGCGACGGTCGGTCGCGGGGATGCTCGCCGCAGAGTTCTCGACGCCCCGCGTAGGCGTACCTCCTCCACGATGCCGAAGCGCGCGATCGTGCGCCGACGCGGACATTTCGACTGGCGAATAGTGCATGCAGCCAGGGGCGATCGGACGCCGCAATCAGGTGCACCGTGCCGCGGACCGTCCAGGTGCGCAGGAGCGGCGCGGCGCGGACGTCGCTTCGGGTGAGTCCGGGGACGCGCGAGCGCAGTGCAAGAGCCGCGGCGCGCAGATCCTGAGCCTGGACGCCGATTACAGCCACCGCCGCGTCCTCGGCACTCGTGCACGCCGTTGCCGGCGTCAGCCGCTGCGCCGCCAGACGGCCAGCACGCAGTCGCTCGTCAGCGGCCATCCGACAATCCTCGCATTCAGGCCGCGGGTCACGGGCTCGTGCGGCTGCGCAGCTCTCACGCTCGCCGGAGCGAGCGCTGCTCTTCATTCCAGGCCGGTGAAAAAGTGGAGACGGTGGGAATCGAACCCACGCAATGTTTCGCCCGTATTCCACCCGACGCCGCCATGGCTCGGCGCCACTCGGAAGGCCCGGTCATGCTCAGCGCCTCATCTCGGATCTCAGGGAGGACCCAGCGGCGAGACCGCCCTCGCCACGCGGCGCTACTGTCACGGGATCGATCGAGCGCTCCCAGCCTGACCTCCGACACGTAACCCTCCACGGTCACCGCGTGGCCTACCGGCAGGCCGGCAACGGTCCGACGGTGGTGCTGATTCACGGGATCACGGCCGACGCAGGACGTGGAGTCGGGTGATGCCCTCGCTCGCGCGCCGTTTTACAGTGATCGCGCCGGACCTCGCGGGTCACGGCGGATCGGACAAGCCCAAGGGCGACTACTCGCTCGGCGCGCACGCCAGCGCGATTCGCGATCTGCTGCTCGCGCTCGGCCATGATCGCGCGAGCATCGTGGGGCACTCGCTCGGTGGCGGCATTGCGATGCAGTTCGCTTACCAGTTCCCCGAGCGCTGGTAGCTGGTCGTACTGGTCGACAGCGGCGGCCTCGGGCGCGAAGTGAGTCTGCTACTGCGAGCCGCCACGCTGCCGGGCCGGAGTTCGTGCTGTTGTTCCTCGCATCCATCCGCGTACTTGATGCCGGGGTCTTCGTCGCCTGGCGCTGGCCCGGGTCGACCAGCGCGCCCGTCACCGCCAAGAGCAGATGGCACGTCGTCACGCGACGCTTTCGAACGTCGGAGCCCGCGCGTCCTTCGTGCACACGCTCCGCGCGCACGCGTAGCCCGTCGGGCAGCGCGTCGAGGCCCCGATCGGCTGTACGGGCACAGCACATCCCGTTCCTGCTGATGTGGGGTGAGCGCGACTCGATCATCCCCCTCTCGCACGGCCACGCGACGCACGAACAGGTACCCGGCAGCCGCCTGGAGCTGTTCGCCGAATCCGGGCACTTTCCGCAGCTGGACGAGCCGGAGCGCTTCATCGACGTGCTGGTCGACTTCATGGACTCGACCAAGCCCGCGGCGCTCGACGCGGCGCGTCAGGCGCGCGCCTGCGCGCGGAGAGTTCCCCATCGTCCGGACCGTGCCAGGCTGGACGGCACGGCTGACTTGGCTCTACAGAGCCGAAAAGTGGAGACGGCGGGAATCGAACCCACGTCCGTGACCGCGTCAGAGTGGCTTCTACGAGCGTATCCGGCGCTCTGATCTCACCCTCCGCTCGCCACGCCGGCGGGGTTGCGGGGGGCCAGCCTCCTGAGATTTCCCCGCATTGGCGGAGGCGGACCGCCGCGGGTTAGCCTGCTATCTGATCCCGGCTATCCCCACCGCAGGCGAGCGGGGGCCGAGACCTCACGGCTTAGCTATTGACTAAGCGGCGAGGGCGTACTCGTGAGAGTCCGCACTTATGGTTTTCCGGGTGTTTTACGAGGCCTCCCGGAACCTCGACTCGCGACCACCCTCACGGAACCAGCCACGTCGAAGCCTGTCGTCCCCAAGGGTGTATGTCTGCTTCGAGTCTAGCGGCGCCGCGGCGCGCACCGCGGCACGGCGCTGTGGCGCGCAGCACAAAACAGACGCGGCCCCGAGCCAGTTCGAGGGCCCAGTCCTCCGGGCCGTTAAGCCCCTTGGCGCTGGGCGGCGCGGCCTCACACCTCGTTGGCCTCGCTCTTTGTCTAGCCCGGTTCCGCGTCTGGGAGGCAACCTAGATCTGGCCCGGAGCGCGGTCAAGGGGCCCTGCGCAGGTCCTCCCCGCACGCTCCGCGAAAAGTCGCCGCGGGAGGATCGCCGAGATCCTGACGGCCCGAACGGGCTCCCTCGAGGACGCCGCCGTCGGCGCTGCAAAACCGCTGCGACGTTGAGGAAGCCGTTAGCGAGCCTGCGAAAATGGTCTGGATGGACAACTCAGGATCTGACGATCCCGACCGCGCCGAGCGCGCCCGCGGTGGCGCGAGCGGCACAGACGTACCCGACGCCGAGCCCGTGGCCTCGGCCGGCCGAGGGCGCACACGCGCTTCCGGCGCTGCCACCGACCAGCGGCGAGCGGCCCGAGGAGGCCTTCGGCGCCCCACGCCGGGGACCGGCGGCGGCATCCGCCGGCGGCTCGGCAGCATCGCCGCCGCGATCGTGGCGGCGGTGGCCAAGTTCTGGGCCGCCATCAAAGGCGTGATCCTGCTGCTGCCGAAGGCGAAGCTGCTGACCACCTCCGGCACGGCGCTCGTGTCCGTGGCCGCCTACGCCCTGTTCTGGGGCTGGACCTTCGCGGTCGGCTTCGTGGTGCTGATCTTCGTGCACGAGATGGGTCACGTGATCCAGCTGCGCCGCGAGGGCATCAAGGCGAGCGCGCCGATGTTCATCCCCTTCCTCGGCGCGGTCATCAGCGCCCGCTCGCTCGGCGACAACGCCGCGGCCGAGGCCCGCGTGGGGCTCGCCGGACCGATCCTGGGCACCCTCGGCGGCGGCCGTCTGCCTGGCCATCGGCGAGGCCACCAACAGCGACCTGCTGCGGGCCCTCGCCTACGTCGGCTTCTTCCTGAACCTCTTCAACCTGCTGCCGGTCGTGCCCCTCGACGGCGGGCGCGCGATGGCGGCGATGTCGCCGTGGATGTGGTTCCTGGGCTTCGGCGTGCTGGTGGCGATGGTGCTGCTGGTGCCGAACCCGATCCTGCTGATCATCGTCTTCTTCGCGGGCCTCGAGACCTACCGCCGCTGGAAGCTCCGCAAAAGCGGCTCGCTCGAGCAGGCCGCCTATTACCGCGTGGCGCCCCGCCACCGCCTGATCGTGGCCGCCGTCTACATCGGCCTGGTGGTCCTGCTCGCGCTCGGCATGCACGAGGCCCACGTGCTCTCGACGGGCTCGCACAGCTTCAGCTCGATCTAGCGGCGGGCTTCCCTGACGGCGCGTTCCATCTCGCGCTTGGTCTCG
Organism: uncultured Solirubrobacteraceae bacterium; assembly: GCA_963742395.1. Taxonomy (GTDB): domain Bacteria; phylum Actinomycetota; class Thermoleophilia; order Solirubrobacterales; family Solirubrobacteraceae; genus Palsa-744. The sequence continues at coordinate 283,969 of CAVUME010000015.1, forward strand.
CGCTCGCGGATCGTCTGGCGCTTGTCGTAGAGGTCCTTGCCGCGGGCGAGTGCGATCTCGACCTTTGCGTTGGAGCCGGAGAAGTAGATCCTGGTGGGGACGAGGGTCAGGCCGCGCTCCTGGGTCTGCGAGCGCCGAGGCGCTCGAGCTCGCGGCGGTGCAGGAGCAGCTTGCGGGGGCGCTCGGGGTCGTGGTTCTCGCGCGACGCGGGCGCATAGGGGGGGATGTGGACGGAGTGCAGCCACAGCTCGCCGTCGCGGATCGAGGCGTAGCCGTCCTTCAGCTGGGCCCCGGAGGTCCGCAGCGACTTCACCTCCGTCCCCTCGAGCACGATGCCGGCCTCGAGGCGCTCGGTGAGGTGGTAGCGGTGGCTGGCGTAGCGGTTTGACGCCACGTCGCCGGCACCGATCTTGCGCTTGCCCTTGCCCTTTGCCATAGCCGTCGTGAGCCAGGCCGCGGCGCGGGCTCTAGCCCGCGGGCGCGAGATCGACGCGGCCGCGGATCGCCTCGACGCGCTCCACGCGCACGCTCAGGGGCTGGCCGAGGCGGATGCTCGAGCCGCTGCGCTCGCCGCGCAGGATCGTGCCCTCCTCGTTGAGCTCCCACCAGTCCCGGCCCGGTCCCGGGCGCCCGTCTCCGCGCCCGCCGCGCGACGGGCGCGGTCTCGCCTGCGCGGTCGGGGGCCCGGGCCGTCCTTGCGCCGGGCGGCGGCCGCGGCCAGCACCCGTCACCGGCAGCATCCCCTCGAACGGCAGCTCGGCGCCGGCGGGCTGGCGGTCGAGAAGGCGATGAACGCACCCGCGGAGATCAGCCCGACCACCTCGCCGGCAAAGCTCCGCTCGGATCCCTCGGCGCGCAGCAGGCGCTCGAGCAGGAAGCAGCGCGCGACGTCGTCGGCGTCGCGCTCGATCGTCGACGCCTCGCGCTCGCGTTCGGAGGTCCACTCGCCGAGCTCGCCCAGCTCCGCGGCCCGCGGCGCGTGCTCCTCCTGGCCGATGCTGGAGAGCAGCGCCCGGTGGCAGACGATGTCGGGGTAGCGACGGATCGGCGAGGTGAAGTGGCAGTAGGTGCTCGCCCGCAGGCCGGCGTGACCGAGGTTGACGGGCGAGTAGTAGGCCTGCTTGAGCGAGCGCAGCACGAGCGAGCCGAGCGCGATCCGCCCGCGCCCGGTGCTGCGCGTGTAGCGCTCCACCGCCTGGCTGATCTCGCCCACGAGCTCCGTCGCCTGCGAGGAGGACATCGGCTCGGGCAGCGGCGGGGTGGGAACCTCGAGCGAGGCCAGCTGCTCCACCAGCCGCTCGATCCGCGCCGGCTCGGGGCGCTCGTGCACGCGGTACAGGCAAGGGGTGCCGCGGGCGGCCAGCTGCGCGGCGACCGCTTCGTTGGCGGCGATCATCAGGTTCTCGATCAGGCGATGGGACTCCGTCTGCGCGCGGGGCTCGATCGTGACCGGCTCGCCGTGCTCGTCGAAGGTGAACTCCGGCTCCTCGGATTCGACCTTCAGCGCGCCCGCGCGCTCACGCGCTCCCGCCAGCGCCGCGGCCGCCGCCCGCGCCTGGGCCAGCGGCTGCGCCCACGGCTCCTGCGCGCGGTCCTCGCCCGCGAAGATGCGATCCACGCCGTCGTAGTCCAGACGTGCGTCAGACCGGATCAGCGAGCGGTAGAAGGCGCTGCTGCGCACCCGCCCGCTCCGCAGCTCGAGCTCGAGCTCGACGCTCACCGCCAGGCGGTCGGCGCCGGGCATCAGCGAGCAGGCGTCGCTGGACAGCGCGTGCGGGAGCATCGGCTCGACCGTTCCGGGGACGTACACGCTGGTGGCCCTGCGCCGGGCCTCGCGGTCCAGCCCGCCGCCCTCGGGGACGTGGGCGCAGACGTCCGCGATGTGCACCCAGATCCGGCAGGCCCCGTCCGTCGCCGCCTCGGCGGAGATCGCGTCGTCGAAGTCGCGGGCGCCGGCGGGGTCGATCGTGAAGGTGGCCAGCGAGCGCAGGTCACGCCGCTCAGCGGTCGATCGCGAGGCCGTACGCGCCGCCTCCGTGGCCTCGTGCTCGAGCTCCGCCGGAAACCCGCGCCGCAGGCCACGGTCGAGCATCAACGCCTCGATCACGTCACGGGCCCTGTCGGGGCGGCCGATGCGGCGCAGCACCCGCGGCCCCGAGCCCCGGCGGCCGCGGGGCTGGACGAGCACGATGTCACCCGCCCGCGCGTCTCCCCCGCCGCCGCGCGTGGAACCCACCACGACGGCGGCCGAGGCGCCCCGCCGGCCGGGCACACGAGCGGGGTCCTCGCCTGCGAACAACCGCTCGGCGGTCAGGAAGCGCCCTCGCCGCTCGAGCACCGCCACATACGTCCCCGGGTCGCGTGCCCGCCCGCCCGGGGGGTCGCTCGCCCCGCCCCGGGGCCCGGCGCTCACCTGACCTTGGCCGCGAGCGTTTCCAGCGCCACCTTCAGCCCTTCGGCCCCGTCGAGGCCGCTCTTGACCAGCACTTCGGGCTTCACCCCCGCCCCCTGGCGAACGCCTCCCCCTCCGAGGTTGCGGCCGTTGGGCGTGAAGTACTCCCCGACCGTTATGTCCAGGGCGCCGCCGTTGGCGAGTTTCTCCTCCTCCTGGAAGACACCCTTGCCGAAGGTGTGGCTGCCGACCACGGTCGCGCGGCGGTGGTCCTGCAGAGCGGCGGTCACGATCTCCGCGGCGGAGGCGGTGTTGGAGTCGACCAGCACGACCGCGGGGATCTTGGGGCTGATCGCCCCGCCGGTCGCCGACAGCGTCTGGCGCGGCTGGTTGCGCCCACTGGTGCTCACGATCACGCCGTGGGGAACGAAGATGCTCGCGATCAGCTGCGCCTCCTCGACCAGGCCTCCGCCGTTGCCACGCAGGTCGAGCACGATCCCGCGGGCGCCTTCCTTGAGCGCCTGTTGGACGGCCTGACTCACTTCCACGTGGGCGCCGGGCGTGAACGACGCGAGCGCCACCACGCCCAGCTTCTTGCCGTGGAAGGTGTCCGTGGCCGAGGCCACCACCGGCTCGGACACGATCGCGCGCGTGATCCTCACGGTCCGCAGCGGCGCGCGCTGGTCGTGGCTGCCCTTGGGGCGTTCGATCTGGAGCACCACGTCGGTGCCGGGCTGGCCCTTGATCAGGGCCGTGGCCTGGTTGCGGGAGAGCCCCTGCAGGGGACGCCCGTTGACGGCCACGATCACCTGCCCGCTCTGCAGGCCCGCGCGCGCCGCCGGGGAGTTGTCGAACACGCGCGAGATCTCCAGGCCGTGGCGCATGTCGCCGACTTCGACCCCGATCCCCGCGAAGTGCGGCGGCAGGTCGAATTCCTGCAGTTCGCTCGGGGTGAGGTAGTGCGAGAAGCGGTCGTGGAGCCCGGCCACCATCCCGGCGACGGAGGAGTTCGACAGCTGCGATTCGGAGATCGGGCGGTAGTAGTCGCCGGCGATCCGCTTCATCGCTTCCTGGACCACCACCTCCTGCTGGCTGGAGCCGGCGAACGAGCGCATGAACCCGGGCAGGTCTTCCGGGCGCCCGCCCAGCCAGATGCCGAGCAGCAGCACCGCGATCGCGACGAGCACGATCGCCAGCCAGCGGGCGCGGCGGGGCTTACGTTCGGGGGACGTCATCTGGAGGCGTTCCAGCGTAGTCGAGCGACTGGCGGCGTTCGCCACCAACGAGGGCGCCGACGGCCCGGCGAGTGCTCTAGGGTGGCAGGCGAATGGCCCGCCTGAGCACGAGCACCGTCCCCCAGAACGGGATGCCGCTGCACCGCATCGAGCTGCCGGGCACGCGCGCGCTGACGGTGCTCCTGGCGTTCGACGCCGGCGCCCGCAACGAGCGCCCCGAGGAGAACGGCATGGCCCACTTCCTCGAGCACCTCGTGTTCAAGGGGGGCGAGAAGTACCCCACCTACAAGGACGTCAACGAGACCGCGGAGCGGCTGGGCGGCGTGCTCAACGCCTACACCAGCCACGACCTCGTGGCCTTCCACATCACCGTGCGCGCCGAGAGCGCGCCGGAGGCGATCGACCTGCTGAGCGACTTCGTCGGGCGGGCCCGGCTGGACGCCGAGGAGCTCGACCGCGAGCGCGGGGTCGTGATCCAGGAGATCAACCGCGCCTACGACCAGCCGTCGACCGTGGCCGAGTACCTGATCGACCGCGCCGCCTTCGGCGAGCACCCGCTCGGGCGCACCGTGCTCGGCCCCGAGGAGAACCTGCGCGGCTTCACCCGCGAGGGGATCCTCGCCTTCCGCGCCCGCCGCTGGGGACCGGGCTCGGGCGGCGCGTTCCTGGCCGGCAACCTCGACCACCTGCCGCCCGACGAGGAGCTGCACGAGGCGCTCTCGCGCTTCGAGGCGCTGCCCGAACCGGACCCCTACCTGCCGGCTGGGGAGTTCGAGCCCGAGATCCTCGTCGAGGCGCGCGAGACCAACCAGTCGCACCTGCGGATGATCTACCGGCCCGACGTCGACGTCGCCGACCAGCGCCAGCGGGCGGCGCTGGTGATCTACTCGACGCTGCTCGGCGGCTCGATGGGCTCACGCCTGTTCGAGGAGATCCGCGAGAAGCGCGGGCTCTGCTACTCGGTGTACGCGATCAACCACGCGTTCGCCGACGTCCCGATCCTGCAGCTCGGGTCGGGCCTGGAGTCGGACAAGTGCGTCGAGGCCTACGGGCGCATGCGCGAGATCGTGGACGAACTGCGCAGCGAAGGGCCCACCGGCGAGGAGGTCGCGCGGGCCCGGGCCTACGCGGCCGGGCGGCTGGTGCTGGCGTTCGAGAACTCGGGCGCGGTCGCCCGCTACGGCGCCACCCAGCAGATCGTGTTCGGCGAGAGCACCGACCCCGACGCGGCGATCGCGGCGCTCGACGCGGTCACCTTCGACGAGGTCGCCGAAGTCGCCCAGGGCATCGGCGAGGAGCTCGCCGTGGCCTGCGTCGGCCCGCACACGGCCGACGAATTCTGAGACGGCGCCCGCGCGGGCGCTAGCCGATCGCGACCATGCGGTCGATCGGCACGCGGGCGCGCTCGGCGAGGTCCTCCGGGACCCGTACCTCGAAGCGCATGTGCGCGAGGGAGTCGCGCAGCTTGGGCAGCGTGATCATCTTCATGTAGCGGCAGGAGGCCTCCGCGTTGGCGGGGATGAAGCGCACCTGGGGAGCGGCCATCTGCAGCGGGTAGAGCATCCCCACCTCGGTCGCGACGACCGCCTCGCGCGGGGCGCCGTCGCCTCCGCCGGCGCGTCGCCTGTTCGACGGCGTGGGCGTGCGCCAGCATCCCGCCGGTGGAGAGGATGTGGACGCCCTCGTCGGACACGTCGCCGGCCGCCACGTACTCCATCACGCTCGTCGAGCAGCCGCACTCGGGGTGCACCAGCAGCTCGGCCCCGGGATGGCTGGCGCGGGTGGCTTCGAGGTCGGCCGGGCGGATCCCGGCGTGGACGTGGCACTCGCCGTCCCACACGTGCATGCGCCGTCCGAGGACCTTCTCGACGTAGGCCCCGAGCCACATGTCGGGGCCGAACAGGATCTCGGTGTCCGGGCCGTGGGTGGCGTAGATGTGGCGCACCACCTCGACCGCGTTGGAGGAGGTGCAGCAGTAGTCGCTGAGCGCCTTCACGGCGGCGGTGGTGTTGACGTACATCACCACCACGCCCTGCGGGTAGCGCTCCCGCCAGGCCGGCGAGCTGCTCGGCGTCGATCGAGTCCGCGAGCGAGCAGCCGGCGTCGAGGTCGGGGATCAGGACGGTCTTCGACGGACACAGCACCGAGGCGGTCTCGGCCATGAAGTGCACGCCGCAGAAGACGATCGTCTCGCCGTCGGCGGCCGCCGCCCGGCGCGAGAGGCCGAGCGAGTCGCCGACGTAGTCGGCCACGTCCTGGATCTCCGGCAGCTGGTAGTTGTGGGCGAGGATCACCGCGCCGCGCTCGGCTGCGAGCGCCCGCACCTGCTGCTGGAGCTCGGCGATCTCCTGCGGGGAGAGGCCCGCCGCGGGTGCTTGTGAGGGTGCCATCGGGAGGTTCATGGCAATGCCGTCAGCTGCATCGAGAGGTCGAGGGCCGGGGCCGAGTGCGTGAGTGCACCCAACGAGATCCATTCTACCCCGGTGAGGGCCACCGACCTGAGCGTCGCGAGCGTGACGCCGCCGCTCGCCTCGAGCTCCGCACGGCCTCCGACCTGGGCGACGGCGGCGCGGAGCTGCTGCTCGTCCATGTTGTCCAGCAGCAGCCGCGGAGCGCCCGCGGCGAGCGCCTGCTCGATCTCCCCGGGGTCCCGCACCTCGACCTCCAGGGTCCCCGCGAGCTCCGGCGCGGCGGCGCGTACGCGCTCGATCGCCTGCGCGATGCCACCGGCAGCGGCGATGTGGTTCTCCTTGATCAGGACCGCGTCATACAGGCCGAAGCGGTGGTTGTGGGCGCCGCCGGCGCTGACCGCAGCCTTCTCGAGCGCGCGCAGCCCGGGGGTGGTCTTGCGCGTGTCGAGCACCTTCGCCGGGTGCCCTGCAGCTCGCGCACGGCCAGCGCCGCCGCGCGTGGCCACCCCCGACAGGTGGGCCAGGAAGTTGAGCGCCGTACGCTCTCCGGTGAGCAGCGCACGGGCGCTCCCGCGCAGGCGCAACACGGGTCCCCCTGCTCGCGCCAGCGGCCCTCCGGGGCCTCGCGCGTGATCTCGAGGTCCGCGTCGAGCAGCTCGAAGGCCAGCTCCGCCGGGCGCAGGCCGTAGATCACACCGGGCTGCTTCTGGATGATCAGGGCCTCCGCCCGGGCCTCCTGCGGGACCGTCGCGAGCGTGGTCACGTCGCCGGCGCCGAGGTCCTCCTGAAGCGCGCCCGCACGAGCGCGAGGAGATCTCTTCCACCGGCTACTCCCCGGAGGCCGCCCGCTGCAGCAGCAGGGCGCGCACGAAGCCGTCGAGGTCGCCCTCGAGCACGCGCTGGACGTCGCCGACCTCCTCGCCGGTGCGGTGGTCCTTGACCATCGAGTAGGGGTGTAGCACGTAGGAGCGGATCTGGGAGCCGAAGTTGACGTCCTGGGCCTCGCCCTTCTCGCGCGCGATCTCCTGCTGGCGTTCGCGCTCCTGGCGCTCGAGCAGCTTCGCCCGCAGCATCGCCATCGCCGTGGCCCTGTTGGAGGACTGGGAGCGCTCGTTCTGGCACTGCACCACGATCCCGGTGGGCCGGTGGGTGATGCGCACCGCCGAGTCGGTCTTGTTGACGTGCTGACCGCCTGCACCCGAGGCGCGGTAGGTGTCGACCTGCAGGTCGTCCTCGTCGATCTCGACCTCGCCGCGGTCCTCCACCACCGGCGCCACCTCCACCCCGGCGAAGCTCGTCTGGCGCCGGTGGGCGGAGTCGAAGGGCGACAGCCGCACGAGCCGGTGGACCCCCGCTCGGCGCCGAACAGGCCGTAGGCGTTCTCGCCGCTGACCCGGAAGGTCGCCGACTTGATGCCAGCTTCCTCGCCCGGGCTGACCTCCAGCAGCTCGACCTCGAAAGCCCCTCCGCTCGGCCCACCGCATCAGCATCCGCAGCACCATCTCGGCCCAGTCCTGGGCGTCGGTGCCCCCCGCCCCGGCGTTGACGGTCACGAGCGCGTCGCCGGCGTCGTAGCGACCGGAGAACAGCCGCTGCTCCTCGAGCTCGCCCAGGCGCGCCTCCACCGAGGCGATCTGCTCGTCGACCTCGGCCGCGACGCTGGGGTCTTCGGCCGCCATCTCGGCCAGGCCCTCGAGATCCTCGACGTCGCTGGCGAGCGTGCTCGAAGACCTCCAGGCGCCGGCTGGCGCGGGCGTGCTCGGCGCTCACCGCGGCGGCCCGCTCGGAGTCCTCCCAGAAGCCCTCGGCGCCCATCTGCCCCTCGAGCTCCGATACGCGGCTCGCTCAGCGTGGGCGGGTCAAAGATAGTCCGCCAGCAGCTTCATCTGCTCGCGGATCGCGGCCAGCCGCTGGGGGGTGGACTCGCTCGGGGCGGCGGTGGCCATGAGGGCACGCTAGCACCCGCTCGCCGGGCCCCGGTATCTTCTCGCGATGGCGGCCAGCACCCGGAGGAACTACCGCGGCTGTTCTCCGAGGCGGTCGACTCCGGCGACACCCGCGCGGCGCTGGAGCTGTGGACCACCGAAGCGGCGATGGTCTCCTTCGACGGCTCCGTGCTCGAAGGCCAGGGCGCCGTCGAGGGCGCGGTGCGGGCGCTGATCGAGGCGGGCACACGGATCGAGATCGACGTCGAGCGGATCGTCAATGCGGGCACGGTGGCGCTGGCATTCGGCAGGCTCACGATGAGCGGCACGGACGACGCCGGCCGAGGCGTTCGAGCAGCAGAGCTCCTCGATGGCCGTATACGCGATGCAGGACGAGGGCTGGCGGGTGGCCCTCGACGCCCCTGGGGGCTCCCGGGCGCTAGCCGGCCCGAGCCGGGCGAGGCGGCCCGGCCGTTGGTTTGCGCTCGCGGACGGGTCTCTGTCGGGCGGGAAGGCTGCCCGGCGCTCAGGCGCCGTGGCACTTCTTGAACTTCTTGCCGCTTCCGCACCAGCAGGGGTCGTTGCGTCCGACCTGCTGGTCGTCGTCCAGCACCCGCTGCTCGATGACCGGCATCTCTTCGTCGGGTTCGTCGTAGACGGCCGCGCCACCGACGCCCGCCGAGGCCGCCGCCGAGGCCAGCGCACCGGCTCCGGCCACGCTGTGGCCGCCGGAGTAGGACACGCGGCCGCCGCGGGTGGCGTTGCCGGAGGCCTGGAAGGAGGGGCCCTGGGGCCCGCCCCGTTCTGCTCTTCGACGTTGACCTCGACGTTGAAGATCATGCGCGCGAAGTCCGTCCAGACGCTGTTCATGAGGTCGCCGAAGAGCGTGAAGGCCTCGTTCTTGTAGGCCACCAGCGGGTCGATCTGGGCGAAGCCGCGCAGGTGGATCCCTTCGCGCAGGTAGTCCATGTCGAACAGGTGCTCGCGCCAGCGTTCGTCGATGATCTGCAGCAGCAGGAAGCGCTCGAGCGCGCCCATCAGCTCCTCTCCGAGCGCCTCCAGGCGGGCGTCGTAGCGCCCCATCGCTTCCTCCACGATGCGGTCGGTGAGCCACGCCCGGTCGGTGCTCCCGGCGTCGAGTTCCTCGCTCGGTCAGCTCCAGCGGGAACAGCTGCCCGAGCGACGTGAACAGGCCGTCGATGTCCCAGTCGTCGAGGAAGTCCCCGGGGGTGTACTGGTCGACCGTGCGCTCGATCACCTCGCGACTTCGCTGGCGGGCCTCCTCGCCCAGGCTCTTGCCCTCGAGCACCTCGTCGCGGTAGGCGTAGATCACGCGCCGCTGCTCGTTCATCACGTCGTCGTATTCGAGCACCTGCTTGCGGGCCAGGAAGTGCTGCTCCTCGACCTTGCGCTGGGCTTTCTCGATCTGTTTGGAGAGCATGCCGGCCTCGATCGGCTCCTCGTTGCCCTCCTCGTCGACGCCGCCGAGGCGGTCGAGGATCTTGTAGATCCGGTCGCCGGCGAACAGCCTCACGAGGTCGTCCTCGGCGGACAGGAAGAAGCGCGACTCGCCCGGGTCGCCCTGGCGCCCGGAGCGCCCGCGCAGCTGGTTGTCGATGCGCCGGGACTCGTGGCGCTCGGTGCCGCAGATGAACAGACCGCCGGCCGCGAGCACCTGCTGGTGGGCCTGCTCGAGCTCCGCTTCGACCTCGGGCAGCACCTCCAGGACGCGCCGCTCGCGCTCGAGCGGGTCCTCCGATTCGAAGCCTTCGCGGGCCAGCCGCTGGGCCGCCAGGTGCTCGGGGTTGCCGCCGAGCTTGATGTCCACGCCGCGGCCGGCCATGTTGGTCGCGATCGTGACGGCGCCCGGCTGACCGGCCTCGGCGACGATCTCCGCCTCACGGGCGGCGTGCTCGGGCTTGGCGTTCAGCACCGTGTGCGGGATGCCGAGCTTGCGCAGCCGTTCGCCGAGCAGCTCGGAGACCTCGACCGAGATCGTCCCCACCAGCACCGGCTGGCCGTTCTCGTGGCGGGCGGCGATCTCTTTGAGGACCGCGTTCCACTTGCCCTCCTTGGTCTTGTAGACCTGATCGTTGCGATCGTCGCGGACCATCGGCTTGTTGGTCGGCACCTGGACCACCGGGAGCTTGTAGATCTTCATGAACTCGGTCGCCTCGGTCAGCGCCGTACCGGTCATGCCCGGCGAGCTTGTCGTAGAGGCGGAAGTAGTTCTGGTAGGTGATCGTGGCGAGCGTCTGGTTCTCCTCCTGGATCGCCACGTGCTCCTTGGCCTCGACCGCCTGGTGGAGCCCCTCCGACCAGCGGCGCCCCTCGAGGATGCGGCCGGTGAACTCGTCGATGATCTTGACCTCGCCGTCGATCACGGCGTAGTCGACGTCCCGCTTGTAGAGCGACTCGGCGCGCAGGGACTGGATCAGGTGGTTGACGAGGTGGCCGTTCTCGGCCCGGTAGAGGTGGTCGATGTCGAGGAAGCGCTCGGCTTTCTCGACCCCCTGCTCGGTGATCGAGACGGTCTTGTGCTTCTCGTCGATCTCGTAGTCGAAGTCCGCCATGAACTGCTTCTTCATGCGCGGGTCCATGCCTTCGGGGGTCTTCCCGACCTTCATCTGCGGGGCCAGGCGGGCGAACTTCACGTACAGGTCGGCGGCCTGTTCGGGGGCCCCGGAGATGATCAGCGGCGTGCGGGCCTCGTCGATCAGGATGTTGTCGACCTCGTCCACGATCGCGTAGGGGTGCCCGCGCTGGACCTTTTCGGAGAGGTCCTTGGCCATGTTGTCGCGCAGGTAGTCGAAGCCGAACTCCGAGTTGGTCCCGTACACCACGTCGCAGGCGTAGGCGGTCTGCTTCTCCTCGTAGGGCTGCATGTTCTGCAGCACCCCCACGGTGACCCCGAGGGCCTCGTAGATCGGGCTCATCCATTCGGCGTCGCGGCGGGCCAGGTAGTCGTTGACGGTCACCACGTGGACGCCCTTGCGGCGCGGCTCGGCGTCGGGCTCGGAGGGTCGGGCGGGTGCACCGCGAGCGCGTTCAGCACGACCGAGAGGGTGCGCCGTCAGGGTCTTGCCCTCGCCGGTCTTCATCTCGGAGATGTGGCCCTCGTGGAGCGCCATCGCGCCGATCAGCTGGACGTCGAAGTGGCGCATGCCCATCGTCCGCTTGCCGGTCTCGCGGACGATCGCGAAGCACTCGGGCAGCAGCGAATCGAGGTCCTCGCCGGCGGCCGCGCGCGCCGCGCAGCTCGTCCATCCGCTCACGAAGTTCAGCGTCGCTGTCGTGTTCGAGCTCGGGCTCGAAGGCGTTGATCAGCGCAACGCGCTTCTGGTAGATCTTGAACTTCTTGGCCTCGCCGACGTTCAGCGCACGGTCGAGCAGGGAGGGCATGGGCCAAGGATAGCTTCCGCCGGGGTAGCCGATCGCAGCCGCCGGCCGGCCCCGGCGGTACGGCTAGGTGGAGGGCCAGGGGCCCTTCCTGGGCGGTCGCCCGGGCCGCCCGCTCGGCGGCCGCGTGGGCCTCGCGGCGATGGCGCAGTTTGTCGCGATGGCGCTTCACCTGGCGGGCGAGCTCGTCGACCATCAGGTTCAGCGAGTGCAGCATCTCCGGAGAGGCGTCGTGGGCGCGCAGCGTAACGCCCTTCAGGTAGAGGGTCCCCTCGGCGACCTGGCAGTCGGTGACGCGCGGATTGGGCTCCTTGAAGATCTCAATCTCGAGCCTCGCCAGCTCCGAGACCTGGCGGGCGACCTTGCCCAGGCGGCGCTCGGCGTGGGACCGCAGCTCGTCGGTTACAGGCACGTTTCTGCCCTTGATCTCGATCTGCACCTTGACTCCCTTCGGATCGGAAGTCTTTTACGCCACGATGCTACGCCCGCCTTCGGCGAATGTAAATGGACCACGTGGACGGCTCTGGACGTCCGTCCCGAGCGTGCGAGAATCGCGGCGAGCATGCAGCCCGACCTGTCCTGGTCGCCGACTCCGTGGATCCTCGCCACCAGCGCGATCTTCATGGGGGTCTACGTGTGGCGCTGGCGGGCGGTCCGCCGCGCCGCCGGGCCCCGCCGTGCGGCGGAGGCGCCCGTCTGGCGGCTGGCCTGCGCGGTGGCGGCGCTGGTCGTGCTGCTGAGCGCCCTGATCTCGCCGCTCGACTCGCTCGCCGAGCAGCTCTTCTTCATGCACATGGTCCAGCACATGCTGCTGCTGGACATCGTCCCGATCCTCGCCATCGTGGCGCTCACGAAGGTGATCCTGCGCCCGCTCACGCGCTCGGTCTCGACGCTGGAGCGGCGCGCCGGGCCGCTCGCGCACCCCGCCTTCGCGGTGATCGCTCTACGTGGGCGGTGATCTGGGCCTGGCACATACCCGCGGCCTACGACGAGGCCGCCAGGCACGAAGGCATCCACGCGCTCGAGCACTTCAGCTTCCTGCTGGCGGGCTCGCTGTACTGGTGGCACCTGCTGTCCCCGATCCGCGCCCGCATGCGGCTCGGCGGTCTGGGCCCGCTCGCCTACATGGGCTCCACCAAGCTGTTCGTGGGAGCGCTCGGCATGTTCCTCGCGTTCGCCCCGAGCACCCTGTACCCGTTCTACGCCCACCAGCCCCGCGTGTGGGGCATCTCCGCCGGCGAGGACCAGTCGATCGCCGGGCTGATCATGGCCGTCGAGCAGTCGCTGGTGATGGGGATCGCGCTGGTGGTGCTGTTCTTCGGAGCGCTGGCGGAGTCCGAGCGCGCCGAGCAGCGCCGCGAACGCCTCGAACCGGTGGAGGACGACTACGCTCCCGCAGCGGGTCAGCAGACGGGGCAGGAGACGCCCGCCCAGCTGCAGCCGGGCCGGGCGGACCGCGCCCCGGGCGCCGTCTAGTCCTGCAGGCTCTGGAGGATGCCCTGGTGGCCGAGGATCGCGTCGATCGTGATCGACCCCTCGGGCAGCCTCGGTGCCGGGAAGCACGATGCTCGAGCGCAGCTGCGAGCCCGCGCCCACGCTCGTGCCCCGGCCGAGCACCACCGGTCCGAGCAGGCGCACGCCCGAGCCGATCCTGACGTCGCGGCCGATCCAGGCGGCGCCGTCCAACTCGGTGTCGGCGGGCAGCTCCGAGCCGCCCGCGGCCAGCACCCCCGGGGCCAGCTCGCGGGCGTCGAGCGCCAGCCGCAGCTCGCCGGCGAGCGCGTCGAAGGTCCCCTGGCGCAGCTCGGCCAGCGAGCCGACGTCGTTCCAGTAGTCGTGGATCTCGTGCACGTAGAAGGGGACGTCGTTCTCGAGCAGCGTCGGGAACACGTCCTGGGCCCAGTCCACGAAGTCCCGCGGCGGGAAGTAGTCGAAGATCTGCGGCTCGAAGATGTAGATCCCGCAGTTGCCCAGCCGCGAGAGGGCCTCCTCCGGTGACGGCTTCTCCTGAAAGCCGGTGATCCGCCCCTCGCGGTCGTGCAGCACGACGCCGTACTCGCGCGTGTCGGCGACCTCCTTGACGGCCAGCGTGGCGATCCCGCCCGCCGCCCGGTGGCGGGCGACGAAGGCGCCGAGGTCGATGTCCGTCAGCGCGTCGCCGCTGATCACCAGGAAGGCCTCGTCGCCGAAGAAGTCCGCAGCAGGCCCGCACCCCCCCGGCCGTCCCCAGCAGCTCCGGCTCGTGGTGGTAGGACAGGCGCTCGCCGAAGAACTCCCGGATCGTGTCCGGGAAGTAGTGCAGGTTGGCGATCACCTGCTCGAAGCCGTGGCTGTCGAGCAGGTCGAGGATGTGCTCCATCACCGGGCGGTCGAGCACCGGCACCATCGGCTTGGTGATCTCGTAGGTCAGCGGGCGCAGGCGCGTGCCGAGGCCGGCCGCCAGGACCATCGCACGCATCGGCTGGAGAGCCTCCCGATCGCCGCCGCCGGGGGGTCGGCTAGTAGCGGTAGTGGTCGGGCTTGAAGGGACCGTCGACGGGGACGTCGATGTAGGCCGCCTGCTCCTCGCTCAGCCGCGTCAGCTTTGCGCCGACCGCCTCCAGGTGCAGGTGGGCGACCTTCTCGTCGAGGTGCTTGGGGAGCACGTACACGCGCTTCTCGTACTCCTCGTTCTTGGTGAACAGCTCGATCTGGGCGATCACCTGGTTGGTGAAGGAGCTGCTCATCACGAAGCTCGGATGCCCGGTGGCGTTGCCGAGGTTCAGCAGCCGGCCCTCGGACAGCAGGATGATGGCGTGCCCGTCGGGGAACACCCACTTGTCGACCTGGGGCTTGATGTTGACGCGCTCGATCCCGGGCACGCGGGCCAGGCCGGCGATGTCGATCTCGTTGTCGAAGTGGCCGATGTTGCCGACGATCGCCTGGTGCTTCATGCGCTCCATGTCGGCGGCGCCGATGATGTCGCGGTTGCCGGTCGCGGTGATGAAGATGTCGGCGGTCTCGATCACTTCCTCCAGGCGCACCACCTGCAGGCCCTGCATCGTCGCCTGCAGCGCGCAGATCGGGTCGACCTCGGTGACCAGCACGCGGGCGCCCTGGCCGCGCAGCGACTCCACGCAGCCCTTGCCGACGTCGCCGAAGCCGCACACGACGGCCACCTTGCCGCCGATCATCACGTCGGTGGCGCGGTTGATGCCGTCGATCAGCGAGTGCCGGCAGCCGTAGAGGTTGTCGAACTTGGACTTGGTGACCGAGTCGTTGACGTTGATCGCCGGGAACAGCAGTTCCCCGCGCTCGACCATCTGGTAGAGGCGGTGCACGCCGGTCGTGGTCTCCTCGGTGACGCCCATGAGGCTCTCGCCGATCCGGGTCCAGCGCTGGGGGTCCTCGCCGAGCGAGCGGCCCAGCAGGCCGAGCACGATCGCGAACTCCTCGGAGTCGCTGCTGGAGGGGTCCGGGACGGAGCCCGCGCGCTCGTACTCGCCGCCCTTGTGGACCAGCAGGGTGGCGTCGCCGCCGTCGTCGAGGATCATGTTCGGCCCGAGCGAGGTCTCGCCGGTCTCGGGGTCGGGCCAGCGCACGGCCTGTTCGGTGCACCACCAGTACTCCTCGAGCGTCTCGCCCTTCCAGGCGAACACGGGCACGCCGCGGGGGCTCTCGGGGCTGCCCTCGGGACCGACGGCCACCGCCGCGGCGGCGTGGTCCTGGGTGGAGAAGATGTTGCAGCTGCACCAGCGGACCTCGGCGCCCAGGCAGGTGAGCGTCTCGATCAGGACCGCCGTCTGAACGGTCATGTGCAGCGAGCCGGTGATGCGGGCGCCCTTCAGCGGCTGGGCGTCGCCGTACTCGCGCCGCAACGTCATCAGCCCCGGCATCTCGTGCTCGGCGAGCGTGATCTCCTTGCGCCCGAAGTCGGCGAGGGAGAGGTCGGCAACCTTGAAGTCGGCGGTGCGGGCGGCCGTGGTGGTCATTGCTGACACGGAGAAACCTCCTGTGAACTTAGGAGAGCGCCCTTGCTGCAGGGTGGGCGGCCGAGCGTGGCGGACCGCAGCCCGTCGCAGCGCTCCTCGGCCGCGAAAAACGCTAGCACAAGGCCTAGCGGTCGGCCAGCGCGGCCTTGAGCTCGTCGAGCACGCGCACCGGGCCGGGATCGACCCCGCGCAGGGCGGCCAGGTAGATCGACACCAGGTCGCCCAGCAGCACCAGCGAGACCACCCGCTCGATGCCCGTCTGACCGCGCGTCTCCAGGCGATAGCTGGCGGCCGCGTTGGGGGCGATCACGCTCTCGCTGAGGGCCATCCGCTCCTTCAGGCGCGGATGCGCGTCGGAGTCGTCGAGGAACACGGCCGAGAAGCGACCCTGGGCGGCCGCCCCCTCCCAGCCGACGATCTCGTTGTGGTCCATCTCGGGGAGTTCGCTCGAGAAGCACAGCTGCTTGGCGTTCTCGTTGATCTGGGTCTTCCAGCGGTAGGCGATCGGGGTCGTCAGGCCGGCGCCGGTGATCAGCGGGGTGGTGCCGTGCAGGCCGCGGGCGACGTTCTTGGCCAGCGAGTCCTCCGGCGCGTCCGGGCCCCACTCGGCCACCAGCTGCTCGGTGTGGGAGGCGGCCACGTCGATCTCGGAGGTCAGGCGCGGACCGACGCCGCAGAGCGCGGCCACCTCGAGCGAGGCGACGATCATGTAGGCGACCGCCGCCCGGGGCTGCAGGCCGCCCGGGAGCGGGATCACGGGGACGTTGTCGGCGCGGGCCATCTCGGCCAGGCGACCGCCGGTGGTGGCGACCGTTCGCTTGGCGCCCAGCAGGCCGGCGGATTCGTAGCAGGCGAGCGTCTCCTCGGTGTCGCCGGAGTAGCTCACGCACAGCACCATCGTGTCCGGGGTGGTCCAGGTCGGCAGCCCGTAGCCGCGGGTCACGAAGATCGGCCGCGTGGAGTGGTCGCCGAGGGCCGCGCGCGCCAGCGCGCCCCCGATCGCCGAGCCGCCCATGCCCGCCACGACCATGCCGGCGGGAGCGTCGCGCTCCTCCATGATCGCCGACTCGGCCCGCCACAGCGCGTCGCGCAGGTGCTCGGGCAGGGCGAGGACGTCGGCGAGCTGGTCGGATATGTCGACCGTGGCGATCGCCGCGCGGGTCAGCTCGCTGACGCCGCCTGGGTGCGGTTGCGCTTTGCCGTCGGGGGTGATGGCTGCCATCGTTGCCTTCCTCGTCCGTGGTGCTCGGTTGGGACCTTGCAGGTGGGAATCGGCATCGGCGGGCTAGAACTGCAGCCCGCGGTCCGGAAGATCCACCCCGGGGAAGATACGCGCCCCGCGGGTCACCACGTTGTCAGCCCCGATCCTGACGCCTTCGCCGAGCACCGCGCCACCGGTGACCTTGGTCGAATCGCCGACCTGCGCGCCGGCGCAGACGATGCAGTCGCGCAGCTCGCAGCCGGCCCCGATGCGGGCCCCGTCCAGCACCACTGAGCGCTCCACCGTGCTGCCGGCGCCGACGCTGACGTCGCGGCCGAGCACCACCAGGCTGCCCACGCGGGCCCCCTCGGCGACCTCGCATCCGGGGCCGATCAGGGCCGGGGGGATCGCCCGGCCATGGACCCGGGCCTGCTCGTCGATCGCCAGCCAGCCCTCGCCGAGGCGCTCGCGGACGGCCGAGGCGACGTTGCCCTCGAGCAGGTCGAAGGTGCCCTGCAGGTAGCGCCCGGGCGTGCCGATGTCCATCCAGTAGCTCTCCGAGGGAAAGCCGTAGAGGCCGTCGCCGACGAGCAGCGGCCAGATCTCACCCTCGATCGAGACCTTGCGGTCGGGGGCCACGAGCTCGAAGATCTCGCGCTCGAGCACGTAGGCGCCGGCGCTGATCAGGTTCGAGGGCAGCCTCCCGGAGCTCGGCTTCTCGACGAAGTCGCTGACCCGCCGCTGCTCGTCGAGCACCACCAGGCCGTAGGCGCTGGGGTCGTCCACCGCCACCAGCGCCAGCGTGGCACGGGCGCCGGTGGCCTCGTGCTGGGCGATCTGGGCGCCGAGGTCGATGTCCGTCAGGACGTCGCCGTTGAGCATCAGGAAGCGCTCGTCGAGCATCGGCTCGGCCAGCTTCACGGCCCCTGCCGTGCCCCGCGGCTCGGGCTCCTCCACGTAGCGCAGGCGGATCCCCAGCCCCGAGCCGTCGCCCAGCACGCTGCGCACGCGCTCGGCCATGAAGCCGCACGAGAGGATCACCTCATCGACCCCGTGGCCGCGCAGCCACTCGAGCATGAACGAGATGAAGGGCCGGTCCACCAGCCGCACGATCGGCTTGGGGACGTTCGAGGTCAGTGGCCGCAGGCGCGTGCCTTCGCCGCCGGCGAGGATCACCGCCTGGATGCGATCACCGCCTGCCGACGCCCTCGTACTGCAGGCCGGCGGCACGCACGGCCGCCGGGTCGAGCGCGTTGCGCCCGTCGATCACGAGGTCGCCCGCCATCGCGCCGGCCACCTCGCCCCAGTCGAGCCCCACCAGCTCCTTCCACTCGGTCACCAGCACGGCCGCGTCGGCGCCCTCCAGCGCCGCCAGCGGCGAGGCGGCGTAGGTGATCCCGCTCATCAGCTCGCGCGCCTGCTCCTCGGCCACGGGGTCATACGCGCTGACGCTGGCCCCGTCGGCCAGCAGCCGGGCGGAGAGCACGAGCGAGGAGGCCTCGCGCATATCGTCGGTGTCGGGCTTGAAAGCCAGCCCCAGCAGGGCCACGCGGCGGCCGGCGAGCGAGCCGAGGTGGCGCTGGAGCTTGCCCACCACGCGGCGCTTCTGCAGTTCGTTGACCTCGATCACCGACGTGAGCAGCTGGAAGTGGTAGCCGGAGTTGCCCGCCAGCTGCTTGAGCGCGGCCACGTCCTTGGGGAAGCAGCTGCCGCCGAAGCCGATGCCGGCCTGCAGGAACTTGGCTCCGATGCGCTCGTCGAGACCCATCCCCCGCGCCACCTCGACCACGTCGGCGCCGGTCTCCTCGCAGACGTTGGCGATCTCGTTGATGAACGAGATCTTGGTGGCCAGGAAGGCGTTGGAGGCCAGCTTGACCATCTCCGCACTGGCGACGTCGGTCCGCACCAGGGGGGCCGGCAGGGGGGCGTAGAGCTCGGCCACGGCGTCGCCCGCCCAGCCCCCGTGGTCGCCGATCACGACGCGGTCGGGGTTCATGAAGTCACCCACCGCCGAGCCCTCCTTGAGGAACTCCGGGCAGGAGACGTAGGAGAGCACCTGCTTGTCCTGGGCGGCGAAGGCGCGCAGGAGGGTGGCCCCGGTGCCGGCGGGGACCGTGGACTTCATCACCAGCGCACGGTTCTCGGCGGCCGGGATCGCCTCCACGACCGCGTGCACGGCCGACAGGTCGGCGTCGCCGGAGTAGGTGGGCGGGGTGCCGACGGCCACGAACAGCAGCCGCGCGGCGGCGAGCGCCCCGTCGAGGTCGGTGTCGAAGTGCATGCGCTCGCGGTTTCGGGCCAGCAGCTCCTTCAGCCCCGGCTCGTAGATCGGCGTCTCGCCCGCCCGCAGCCGGGCGACCTTCTCGGCGTCGATGTCCACGCACCACACCTCGCTGCCCAGCTCGGCGAAGCCGGCGGCCGTGACCAGTCCCACATAGCCGGTTCCGATCACGGCGATCGGCTCGCGCTCGCGGCGCCCAGGGTCGCTCATCGGGCGTTGCTGGAGAGCCTGAAGACGGGGTGCTTGGGCGCCGCGGCCAGCAGCTCCTGCTCGGAGGAGTCGGGACCGACGCCATCGAAGAAGACGCCCACCTCGAACTTCCAGCGCTTCAGGTAGGCACGCAGGATGTCGGGCTTCTCGGCGTCGGAGACCTCGACGGCGGTGAAGCTCTCACCGTGGCGGCGGGACAGCAGCAGGCCCTGGCCGCCGCTTGCGCGGAGGTTGCGGGCCCACTGGGTGTCTCCCCGCGGGGCCACCAGGTAGCGCTGTCCGTCGAGGTCGAGTGGGTTGACCGGGGTGCGGCGCGGCTGCCCCGATGTCCGCCCACGGACCTCGAGCACGCGCGACCCTGCGATCGGCAGGCCCAGCCGGGTCAAGAGCCCGATGAACGGGTTGAACACGCGCCGGGTGAACCAACCGGGCTGCTTGCTGTTGAAATGGGCCGCTGCCGGATTCGATCCGTCCATCGCCCTGCAGACGCTATCGGGCCGGGCCGATAGGCCGGGCCGCCGGGCTAGCTTCCGACCGCGAGGAACGCCTCGCAGCGGATGATCTCGCGCAGCGCGCGGGCGCGCTCCTCGGTGCCCTCGTCGGCGCGCTCGGCCGCTGCCTGGGCCCCACTCAGCTTTTCCTGCAGCAGCTCGCGGTCCAGATCCTCGGGGCGCACGGCTTCCTCGACCAGCACCAGCGCGTGGTTGTCGACGAACTGCAGGTACCCCTCCGCCTGTGCGAAGCGCACGATGTCCGTGTCGGAGCGGTACAGGCGCAGCTCGGTGGGTTCGAGCAGCGCCAGCAGCGGCTCGTGGCGGGCGAGGATCCCGATCGAGCCGATGGCGGTGACGGTCGAGAGCATCTCGACCTCCTCGGAGAAAACCTCGCCCTCGGGGGTCAGGACCTCGACGGGGAACTTGCTGTGCGCCATCCGTCTCCCCTACCGTTTCGCCGCCTCGACGACCTCGTCGATCGTGCCCTTCAGGAAGAACGCGCTCTCGGGGACCTCGTCGTGCTTGCCGTCGATGATCTCCTCGAAGCCGCGGATCGTCTCCTCGATTTTCACGTACGCGCCGGGCGTCCCGGTGAACTCTTCGGCGACGAAGAAGGGCTGCGAGAGGAAGCGCTCGATGCGCCGTGCCCGGTTGACCGTCAGGCGGTCCTCGTCGGAGAGCTCGTCGATCCCGAGGATCGCGATGATGTCCTGGAGCTCCTTGTAGCGCTGCAGGATCTCCTTGACGCGGTTGGCGACACGGAAGTGATCCTCGCCGAGGATCTCGGCCTTCAGGATCGTCGAGGTCGAGTCGAGCGGGTCCACCGCCGGGTAGATGCCTTTCTCGGAGATCGCCCGCGACAGCACCGTGGTCGCGTTGAGGTGGGCGAACACCGATGCGGGGGCCGGGTCGGTGAGGTCGTCGGCGGGCACGTAGATCGCCTGCACGGAGGTCACCGAGCCCTCGCGGGTGGAGGTGATGCGCTCCTGCAGCTGGCCCATCTCGGTCTCCAGCGTGGGCTGGTAGCCGACCTGCGAGGGCATCCGCCCGAGCAGCGCCGAGACCTCGGAGCCGGCCTGCACGAAGCGGAAGATGTTGTCGATGAACAGCAGCACGTCCTGGCCCTTGTCGCGGAAGTATTCGGCCATCGTCAGACCCGAGAGGGCCACGCGCATACGCGCTCCGGGGGGCTCGTTCATCTGGCCGAAGACGAGCATCGTCTTGTCGATCACGCCCGATTCCTTCATCTCCAGCCACAGGTCGTTGCCCTCGCGGGAGCGCTCCCCGACGCCGCAGAAGGCCGACAACCCGCCGTGCTCGGTGGCGAGGTTGTGGATCAGCTCCTGGATCAGCACGGTCTTGCCGACGCCGGCGCCGCCGAACAGCCCGACCTTGCCGCCCTTCGCATAGGGGGCGAGCAGGTCGACGACCTTGATGCCGGTCTCGAACATCTCGACCGCCGGCGAGAGGTCCTCCACGCGGGGCGCATCCTGGTGGATCCCGCGCCGCTCGACGTCCGCCGGCAGCGGCTCGCCGAGGTCGATCGGCTCACCGAGCAGGTTGAAGATGCGGCCGAGCGTCACCTCGCCGACCGGGACCGAGATCGGAGCGCCGGTGTCCACGACCTCCAGCCCGCGGGCGAGCCCGTCGGTGGTGTCCATCGCCACCGCCCGGACGCGGTCGTCACCGAGGTGCTGCTGGACCTCGCAGACGAGCAGGTCGCCGCCCGAGCTGGCGCTCACGCCGGCCGCCTCCTCCTCCTCGTTGGAGGCTGTGCGCTGGATCGTGATGGCGTGGTTGATCTCGGGCAGTCGCTCCGGGAAGGTGGCCTCGATCACGACGCCCTGAATCTCCTCGATCCGCCCCAGGTTGCGCTTTCCCTGCGCGTTGGTCCCCTCGGCGCTGCCGCTGGGAGCTGCTGTGGTGCTGGACTCCATGTGCTTTCTCCTGTTCTCGATCGTCGTGTCGTGGCGGGCGATCAGCTCGCGCGCGTCAGCTGAGACCCTCCGCGCCGGCGACGACCTCCATTATCTCCTGGGTGATCTCGGCCTGGCGGGCACGGTTCATCTGCAGTGTGTAGTCGGTGATGATTTCCCCCGCGTTCTCGGATGCGCTGCGCATCGCGGTCATCTGCGCGCCGAAGAAGCCCGCGGTGGACTCCACCAGGGCGCGGTAGATCGACAGCTCGACGTAGTCGGGCACGAGGCGGTGGAGGATCTTCTCGGGGTCGGGCTCGTAGTCGACGGCCGCGGAGGCGGCGGGCTGCTCGCGCGGTTCGCGTCCCGAGGCGCCCTGATCGCCCGTCGCGGAGCTGGGACGGGACGGCTCGGCGCCCTGCTCGGCATCCGGCTCGCCGGTGACGGTCGCCTGCGAGAGCGGCAGCAGCCGCTCCTGGGTGACCTTCTGTGTCAGCGGTGAGATGTAGGTGTTGTAGATGACCTCGACGCGGTCCACGTGACCGTCCACGTAGGCGCTCACGAGATCGCCGGCGATCGAACGTGCGTCGGCGTGGGCGGGCCGGTCGGAGAAGCCGGTGTAGGTGCCGCTCAGCTCATAGCCGCGGAAGCTCATCGAGGACGCGCCGCGGCGGCCGGCGACGTACCAGTTGCTCTTGAGGCCTTCGTCGGAGATCTCGGCGCCGAGGCGGATGGCGGCGCGGATGATCTGAGAGTTGAAGCCCCCGGCGAGACCGCGATCGCCGGTGATCAGCAGCACCCCGACGCGCTCGACGTGCTCGTGCTCGGCCAGCAGGGGCACACGCAGCGCCTCGGAGCCGGCCGCCTTGGCGGCCTGGCGGGTCATCCGCCGCAGCGCGTCGGCGTAGGGGCGCAGGGCCTCGATCCGCATCTCTGCGCGCCGCAGCCGGGCGGCGGCCACCATCTCCATCGCCCGCGTGATCTTCTGGATGTTCTTGACCGAGGCGATCTTGGTCTTGACGTCGCGCTGTGAAGCCATCAGCTAACCCGGCCGGTCAGGCCGCGTGGGCCTCCTCGAGGGGCTGGCCCTCCTCGTCGAGGTCGAAGCCGAAGTCGGCCGAGAACTGCTCCAGGAAGTCGTGGATCTGCTTCTGGGTCTCCTCCGACCAGTCGCCGCCGGCGATCTTGGCGCGGACGTCGGTCAGCTGGGAGTGGGCTCCTTCGGTCAGCTCGGTCAGGAACTCGGTCACGCGCTCGACGTTGATGCGGTCCAGGAAGCCGTTGGTGGCGGCGTAGATCTGGATCACCTGGTCCTCCACCGGCAGCGGCTCGCGCTCGTTCTGGTTGAGCGTCATCACGAGCCGTTCCCCGCGCGCCAGCGTGCGCTGGGTGTCGGCGTCGAGGTCGGAGCCGAACTGGGCGAAGGCCTCGAGGTCGCGGTACTGGGAGAGCTCGAGCTTGATCCGCCCCGCGACCTTCTTCATCGGACCGATCTGGGCGTTCCCGCCCACGCGTGAGACCGAGATGCCGACGTTGATCGCGGGGCGGACGCCGGAGTTGAACAGCGCCGACTCGAGGAAGATCTGCCCGTCGGTGATCGAGATCACGTTGGTGGGGATGTAGGCCGACACGTCGCCGGCCTGGGTCTCGATCACGGGCAGCGCCGTCAGCGAGCCGCCTCCGAGGTCGTCGTTGAGCTTGACCGCCCGCTCGAGCAGGCGCGAGTGCAGGTAGAAGACGTCGCCGGGGTAGGCCTCGCGTCCGGGGGGACGGCGCAGCAGCAGCGACATCTGGCGGTAGGCGTAGGCGTGCTTGGTGAGATCGTCGTACACGCACAGCGCGTCCTGGCCCTTGTAGAGGAAGTACTCGCCCATCGCACAGCCGGCGTAGGGGGCCATGAACTTGATCGGCGCCGCCTCGTCGGCGGGCGCGGCCACGATGATGGTTTTGTCGAGCGCGTTGTTTTCGTCGAGCGTCTGGGCGAGCCCGACGACCGTCGCCATGCGCTGGCCGATCGCGACGTAGATCGAGATCACGCCGCTGTCCTTGTTGTTGATGATCGTGTCGATCGCGATCGCCGTCTTGCCCGTCTGGCGGTCACCGATGATCAGCTCGCGCTGGCCGCGGCCGATCGGGATCATCGCGTCGATCGCCTTCAGGCCGGTCTGCATCGGCTGCTTGACGGGCTGGCGCTGGACCACGCCGGGGGCCTTGAACTCGGCCGGGCGCTTCTGCGTGGTGTTGACCTCGCCCTTGCCGTCGAGCGGGCGCCCGAGCGGGTCGACGATACGCCCGAGCAGCTCCTCGCCGACGGGGATGTCGAGCAGTTCGCCGGTGCGCCTGACGGTGTCTCCCTCGGAGATCCGCTCCCACTCGCCGAACAGCACGGCTCCGACGTTGTCGGACTCGAGGTTCAGCGCCAGTCCGGTGACGCCGTGGGGCAGCTCGAGCATCTCGAAGGACATGCAGTTCTCCAGCCCGTGCAGGCGCGCGATCCCGTCGGCGACCGACAGCACGGTGCCGACCTCGGTCAGCTCGGCGCTGCCGCTGTCGAGCCCCTCGATGCGGCTCTTGAGGATGGAGGTGATCTCGTCGGGGTTGATCTGCATGGTCTTTCTCCTAGGAGGCTGCCTGGGCAACGTGCCTGCGCAGCTGCTCCAGCCGGTTGCGGATGGATGCGTCGAGGATCGAGTTGCCGACCCTGAGGATGATCCCGCCGAGGATGTCGGGGTCCACGCGCGAGCTGAGCGTGACGCGGCGCCCGGCGCGCTCTCCGATCGTGCGACCGAGCTCCTCGGTCGTCTTCTCGTCGAGTGCCACGGCGCTGGTGATCTCGACGGGGAGCATGCGGTTCTCCTCCTCCCACAGCCGCTCGTACTGCTGGCGGACACGGAAGATGACGGGCATGCGGTGGTTCTCGATCAGCAGCGAGAGGAAGTTCAGGAAGGAGGCGTCGGCGCCGTCGAGCACGCCCCCGAGCGCCTCCTGCTTCTCCGCGGTGGAGAAGTAGGGCGAGAAGAAGAAGACCGCGAGCTGGCGGTTGTCGTTGAGGGCGTCCGCGAGCTGCCCGAGCTGTTCGCGGAGCACGTCGAGCTTGCCCTGCTCGAGGGCGACCTCGAACAGCGAACGGGCGTACACGCGGGCGAGCTCGTCCATCAGTTGTTGCGTGCCCCCGAGGACAGCCCGGAGAGGTCGAGCTCGTCGAGCGCCTGCTCGACCAGACGGCGCTGGTCGTCGCTGTCGAGCGACTTGCGGGTGACCTTCTCGGTGGCCAGGATCGTGAGGTCGGCCACCTCGCGGCGCAGGTCGTCGAGGGCGCGCTTGCTGGCCACCTCGATGTCGCGTTCGGCGCGCTGGGCGGCTTCCGCGAGGATCTCCTTGCCACGCTCTCTGGACTCGTGCTCGTGGGTCTCGGCGGTCTGCCGGGCGCGCTGCACGATCTCTTCGGACTGCGCGCGGGCCTCCTTCAGGCGCTCGCGGTATTCCTCGAGGATCTTGTCGGCCTCGGCGCGGGTGTGTTCGGCGGCGTCGATCTCGCCTCCGATCTTCTTCGCCCGTTCGTCGAGCGCTTCGCCGATGCGCGGGAACACCCACTTGCGCAGGGCCAGGAACGAGATCGTGAAGACCACGATCGTCCAGATCATGATCCCCACGTTGGGGGTGATCAGGAACGAGCCGTTGGCGATCGGGGTGAGGGCGGCGGCGAACATGGCGGCCTACAGGAAGAAGGCGATGAAGCCGCCTACCAAGCCGTAGAAGAAGACCGCCTCGGTCAGGGCGAATCCGAGCCACTGGTCGCGCTCGATGTCGGCCCGCAGCTCGGGCTGGCGCGTCTTGGACTGGATCGAGGCGTTGAACACCGCGCCGATGCCCGCGCCCGCGCCCGCTGCGCCACCGCCGGCACCTACGCCGAGCGCGATCGCCCGGCCCGCGGCCTTACCGTATTCGATGGGTTCCCCCGTCGCCGCGAATACTGCATTGAGTGCGTGAAGCATCGTCGGCTCCTTTCGTTCTAGTGGGACTCGACCGCTCCGCCGATGTAGATGGCGGTCAAGATGGCAAAGATGAAGGCCTGCAGGCCCGCGATCAGCACGGCCTCGAACAGGAAGATCGCGATCCCGAACGGAAGCAGGAACCAGGACACGAGCTGAAGGCCGACGAGCACCCCGAGCGTACCTCCCATGAACGCGATCAGCAGGTGGCCGGCGAGCAGGTTGGCCCACAGCCGGACCGTGAGCGAGATCAGGCGCAGGAAGATCGAGAGGATCTCGATCGGGAAGATGAGCAGCACGATCGGCCCTTTGAGACCGCCCGGCATGAGGCTCTTCAGGTAGCCGATCGGCCCATGGTGTTTGACGCCCTCGTTGATGAACAGCACGAACACTCCCAGCGAGAGCACCAGCGGAAAGGCGACGTTCGTGTCGGCCGCGTAGATCTGGAAAGACGGGAGGTGGGCGCCGAAAAGGCTGAACTTCTCGGTCGAGTTGACCGGTAGCGGGATGTAGCCGATCAGGTTCGAGACGAGGATGAAGACGAAGATCGTCGCGATCAGCGGGAAGTACTTCTTTTCCATCCGCGAGTCGAAGTTTTCCCTCGTCATGTTGCGGGTGAAGTCGTAGAAGGACTCGACGGCGACCTGCAGGCGTCCGGGGCGTTCTTTCAGGCGTTTGGCGATGTAGGTCATCAGCCCGATCGTGATGCCGGCGGCCAGCAGCAGGTACAGGACCCCCTTGTTGAAGGCGATCGGGCCGAGCTTGAACCAGGTGTCGAGCTTGAACTCGTCGATCGGGGTGAAGACGTTGCTGGCGACCTCGGGAGCCTTGTGCGCGGCGACGCCGAAGAGGATCGCGAACAGCGCGATCCCGCCCACCCACACGCCGAGGACGGCGTAGCCGATCTTGCGCGCCTGGCTCATGCCCTGTTTCTCGGCGGGCGGCGTCCCGGCCCCGGGCGGCTGGCCGGCCGGGCGCGGGGTGATCGGTGGGGCTCCGGCGACGGCGCTCATGAACCGGGACCTGCCTCCCGCCCCTTACCGATCCGCACCGCGAAGGCGATCGAGTAGGCGACGAGGATCACGAGTGCCGCTGCGAGACCGTCTTCGTGGCTGCCGACAGCGCCCGCCACGACGATCCCGCCGGCGAGCAGCCAGATGCGGGCGAAGGAGTCGATGAAGTTCAGCCCGAGCCGCGAGCCCGGCTCGGCCGCCCGGTTGATCACGCGGCGGTCGACCACGGCGGCCACACGCTGCAACAGCCACGCCCCCGCGCCGACGAGCACTCCGAACGTCGGAGCACCGAGCGCAAGCGCGATGATGACCGCCGGGACGAGCACGACCAGGTCGAGGTTGGCCAGGATCCGCCGGCCCAAACCGTCTGCGGGCACGCGTGCGTGATCGTCCTGAATATGGCTAACTTGCATGGGTCGGGCCACCCTACAGACGCGAGGGTCCAGGCGCTCCCCGAAGGGGGGCCGTCGAAGATGCTCCCTCGAGTACCTCTCTGGCGGCGCTGTCCAGTCTATCCGTTCCGGGACTTCGTAACAACTTTGTGACAACGGGTACGCGCCCGGAGAGGGCGCTTTTCCAGGGTCTTTATGGACTCGCCGCGCGTACCCTCTCGTGGGTCCCGCCGGCCCTCGCGGAGCGCTCGCGACGGCGCGCGAGGGCGGCTTCCGCGAGCTCCACGATGGCCACCGAGGCGGCGAACGTGAGCAGGCCCGCGAGCACGTCCAGGACGAAGTGGTTGCCGGTCGCCAGCACCGCGAAGGTGGTCAGCAACGGGTAGGCGGTCGCCAGCGCCCGCGCCCAGACGCGGCGGGTTGCCCGCCACACCGCCAGCGTGCACCACGAGGCCCAGGCGAGGTGCAGGGAGGGCAGGGCGGCGAGCTCGTTGGCGTGGGAGGCGAGCCCGCTGTGGCCGTGCCAGGAGCCGATCGCGCCGCTGGAGGCGACGATGTCGACGAAGCCGCCGAGCATCCGCGGCGGCGCGACCGGGAAGCGCCAGAAGACGACGAAGGCCAGCACGTTGCACAGCAGCAGCATGTTGCGCAACGGGCGGTAGATCTCGGCCCGCGCCCACCACAGCCAGCCGAGCACGGCGAAGGTGACGACGAAGTGGGCGTTGTCGTAGTAGTCCGAGACGACCAGAGCCGAGCGTGTGGTGGGTCGCCAGCCAGTGGTCCAGCGAGCGCTCCACGTCGATCCCCAGCCACTGCTCGACCCGCAGCACCCCGCGGGCGTGGGCGAGCGCGACATGGACGCGCACCGGCGCGAGGTTGGTGGTGGCGTCGTACACCCACGCCAGCCACACGATCAGCATCGCCTCCACCCACCAGCGGGAGCGCTTTACCTCAGGCGCGGAGAGCGGAACCGACGCTGACGGCAACGGGAGCGCCGGATTGCAGGGTACTCGCGGCCAAGCAGCGATTTTACCGTCGGCGGGGCGAACGGCCGGAGACTGACAGCGGCGCGGGCGCCAGCCCGTCGCCGGCGAGCTGCTCGAGCACCAGCGGCAGCGCTGCCACCGTGCGGCGCCACGAATCCGGGGCCGAGTAGTCGTCGGCGTCGTGCAGCAGCAGCACGTCGCCCGGGGCGGCGGCCCGGGAGACCCGCTCGGCGATCCCCTCGGGGGTGGCGCTCGCCTCCCAGTCCTGGCCCCAGCGGCGCCACAGCAGGGTCCGCCAGGCGCGCCGGCGGGCGAGCATCACGGCGGCGGTGTTGAGCACGCCGTAGGGCGGGCGGTAGAGCGTCACGCGAACGCCCCGCCGCCTGCCCGATCGCGTCCTCCGCGCGGGCGATGTCCTCGCGGACCTGCCGCGGAGAGAGCCGCAGCAGGTTGCGGTGGCGGTCGCAGTGCAGGCCCAGCTCGTGCCCGGCCGCGAGCAGTTCGCCGACCAGCGCCGGGGCGCGGCGGACCTGCTCGCCGACCAGGAAGAAGGTCGCCCGCACGCCGTGGCGGGCGAGCACCTCGAGCACCGCCGGGGTGCCCTTGGGGTGGGGGCCGTCGTCGAAGGTGAGGTGAAAGCCGCCACCGCTGCGGGTGCGATCCTCGACGCCGAGCGCCGCCCGCAGCCGCGGCAGCACGGGACGGCCGTCGTCGCGGGAGAGCCCGGCCAGGGCCGGGAGCGCGTAGCCCGCCAGAGCCCCGGCGGCGAGCACCCCCGTGATCGGTGCTGCGCGGCTGCGATGATCGATCTCGTTCATGCTGGATCTGACGCTCGGGATCGCGGCCGCGATCGGGTCATCGATCTTCTACAGCCTAGGGATCGCCTTCCAGGCGACCGACGCCAAGCAGGCTCCCCGCGAGCAGTACCTGCGCGCGGCGCTGCTGCTCGGGCTGCTGCGCCGGTCGCGGTGGCTGTTGGGCACGGGCCTGACGGTGCTCGGCTGGCCGCTGCAGGTGCTGGCGCTGTCGCTGGCGCCGCTGGTGGTCGTGCAGCCGGCGCTGGCGATGGGCCTGCTGGTGCTGCTGGTGGTGGCCGAACGGATGCTCGGCGAGCACGCCGGGCGCACCGAGCACATCGCGATGGCGGCGATCGTGCTGGGGGTCGTGGGGGCCGCGCTGTGCGCTCCGCCGGTCTCCCACACCCACACCTCCGAGGAGGGGACGATCACGCTCGTGCTCGTCGTCCTCGGCCTGGCGAGCCTGATCCCCTACGGCCTGCGCCTGATCGGGCACCCGCGGCCGGAGCTGACGATGCTCTCCGCCGGGCTCGCGTTCGCGTGGAGCGGGATCGCCACCAAGCTGGCCTCCGACGACCTCACCACCGGACACACCTTCACCGCCGGGCTGTGGGCGCTGTCGACGCTGCTCGCCTCGATCGTCGGTCTGCTGAGCGAGATGAGCGCGCTGCAGCGAACGCCCCGCGATCCAGGTCGCCCCGGTCGTGTTCGTGACTCAGACGTTGGTGCCGGTGGTGCTGGCGCCGCTGCTGCTGGGCGAGCGCTTCTCGGACACGCCGCTCGGCGGGATCCCGCTGGCGCTGTCGCTGGCGGTGCTGCTGGCGGGCGCCGTCATGCTCGTGCGCTCGCCGTTGCTGCTCGCGCTGACCGCCGGAGAGCGCTCCAGCGAGCCCAGCGGCTCGGGTCTCAGCCCCTCGGATTCGAGCGTGGAGGCCATGCGTTCCAGGCCCGCGAAGGAGGCGGCCGAGCCGTCCAGTTCGACCACCACGACGTCGCCGGCCCGCAGCTGACGGCGGCCCAGCCGCGCCGTGGCCGGCACCCGCAGGGCACCCTTCACCGGGGTCGCGCCGGCGGTGCGGCCGAGCACCAGCTGGCCGACCGACAGGCCGCTGCGGGGACGCAGGTAGAAGTAGCGGCCGTGTATGCCCAGCGCGCGCGCCTGGGAGCCGAGCGTGTGGCGTGTGCGAAGCCAGCGCAGCGGCGCCGAGGAGGGCACTTCCGGGAGCAGTTCGTCGCCCAGCGCCCGCACCGAGGAGATCCGCCGCTCGCTGGGCACGCTGGCGTCGTCGGCGAGCGTGACGTGCAGTCCGCCCTCGGCCAGCCGCTGGGCGACGGCGGCCAGCTGCGGCGAGGGGGCGCGAACCACCATCCCGACCACCGGTTCGTCGGTGCTGACGTGAGCCAGTTCGTGCACGTCGAGGACCTTGGCCGCGACGGAGGTGACCTCGTCCGTGGACATCACCCACGAGCCGACCACGAACAGCAGCGCCGCCCAGGTCGCCAGGGCCACCGCCCGCAGCTGCCAGCGCGGTATCGGGCGCACACGCCGGGGAACCCCCAGCACGGCCTCGACCGGCGAGGCCGCCGGCGGGCGCGTGGCGGTAACCGTGGCGCCGTTGGGCGCGTCGGCGCGGGCGAAGCTGGCGCACACGTGCTCGCGTAGCTCGTCGGTGTCGTTGGCCAGCAGCAGCAGGTCGAGCGCGGCCATCGCGCGGGTGTTGATGCGGGCGTGGCCCACGGGCAGCCCGTAGGAGACGACCGGGGTTCCGGCCGCCATCGCCTCCAGGCAGGTGACCCCGCCGGTGGAGTGCACGAGCACGTCGGCCGCCGCCAGCACGTCGGGCATGCGGTCGGTGAAGCCGTAAACGTGCACGCGCTCGTCGCCGGCGAAGTCCTTGCGCAGGCGGTTGGCGAGGTGCTCGTTGCGCCCCGCCAGGCACACGATCGCCGCGACCTCGGGCAGGTGGGTGAACTCGCGCACCGCTCCGGCCACGTCGCCCACCCCCCAGCCTCCGCCCGAGACGACCACCACGCGGCCCTCCTCGGGCAGGGCGAGTGAGCGCCGTGCCTCGACGGGCGAGCGCGGCTGCAGGAACTCGGCCGAGATCAGGGGGCTGACGAGCTTGACGCTGTCGCGGCCGGCGATCCGCTCGACCGACGGCACCGACTCGTCGTACATCACGAGGTGCATGTCGATCCCCGGCTGGGCCCAGAAGAACAGGCCGGTGAGGTCGGTGATCGTGGCCACGGTCGGACACTTCACGGCCCCCGTTCGCCGCAGGCGGGCGAGCACGACCGTCACGGCGGGGTAGGTGGAGACCACCACATCCGGTTCGTGTTCGGCGATCTTGCGCGTCAGCGGGCGCGAGCCGAAGCGGCACAGCAGCCACCGCGCCAGGCCCCGAACCGGCGGCACGTGCTCGAGCAGCCAGTACACGATCGAATAGGTCCAGGGGATGAACCGCAGCTGCACGCGGTAGCCGTCCTCGACCACGGGCTGCACGAACGGACCCATCGCGGCGAGGCCGTCGATCACGGTCACCTCGGCCGGGTGGGGCGAGCCGGAGATCTGCTCGGCGAGGGCGCGTGCGGCGGCGGCGTGGCCCTCCCCCACGTCGGCTGACAAAATCAGCACGCGTTCGCGCCGCCTGGGTAGGGGCGAACTCGGTGAGCGCTTGTCGATGCGGCGTGCCATGAACGGTGCGGGCCCCGCGTACTGCGGCCAGCTGTCCGGCGCCCTGGTTGGGCGCGCTGCGCCCCGTCAGTGAGGGGCCTGGCTGCTTAAAGAGAACCTTAGCGTGAGCGTAGGACCCTGCGGCGCCAGGGTAGGGGGCAGAATGGACATCTTGCAGGCGGCCACCCCGATACCTTCGGCGGGCGTCGCCGGCCGCGGCGGGCGGGATCGCGGCTCGGCGGGAGCGGTACGTGCCCCGAGCGGGGCCAGGGTGCTGGGTGCGATCGGGCTGCTGGGGATCCTCGCGAGCGTGCTGCTGCTGTGCGCAGGCGCGGCCAGCGCGCCCACCCAGTACGTCCCCTCCCGCGCCGGGGGCTGGCCGTCGTGGCTGGCGGGACCGCTCGGCGGCCTCTCCTCCCCGCTCGGCAGCCACGGCTTCCAGACCCTGAACCTGATCATGTGCGCCGGCTACCTGATCGTGCTCGCGTGCGCCTGGGCGCTGCCGGCGCGGGCCCTGGTGGCGACGATCGTGGTGGCGCACGTGGTCCTGCTGCTGGGGCCGCCACTCGTCTCCCAGGACGTGTTCGGGTACCTCGGCTACGCCCGGCTCGGGGCCCTGCATGGCCTGGACCCGTATTCGCACATCCCGGCCGAAGCACCCGGGGACGCGATCTTCCCGTTCGTGGGCTGGCCCTTCAAGCACTCCCCCTACGGCCCCCTGTTCACGCTCGGCAGCTACGCGCTCGCGCCGCTCGGCCTGGCCGGCGGCCTGTGGGCGCTGAAGGCGATCGCCGCGCTCGCCAGCCTCGGGGCGATCGCGCTGGTGGGTTACGCCGCCCACACGCTGGGGCGCCGGTGGAAGTGGGCGGTGGCGTTTGTGGGACTGAACCCCGTGCTGCTGGAGCTGGCGGTCGGCGGGGCCCACAACGACACGCTCGTGATGGCCTCGCTGGCGGCGGCGCTGGCGCTGGCTGCGCGCGGTCAGGCGCGTGCGCGCGCGAGGCCCGCGGACGCGGCGGCTGCAGGCGTCGGCAGCGGCGGCCTGCGCGAGAGCGCGGTCGCCGTCGTCGCCGGGGTGGGCGTGAAGATCACCGCCGGCGTGGTGCTGCCGTTCGTGGTGCTCGCCCCGCGGCGGTGGCGGGAGCGGGGTGCCGTGCTGGTGGCCGCCTTGCTGGCGCTGGCCGGTCTCACCGCGCTGGGGCTGATCGGCTTCGGCTCGCATACGCTCGGGTTCATCGACGCGGTGGGCGAGCAGCAGCAGCTGGTGGCCACCCACAGCGTGCCGGCCGAGACGGCCCGCCTGGTCGGGCTCTCGGGCACGCCGACGTGGTGGCGACACCTCTACCTGGCGGGCTTCGGCGTGGTGCTCGTGCTGACGATGTGGCGCACCGTCCGCGGCTCGGACTGGCGCGTGATGGCCGGCTGGGCGATGCTCGCGCTGCTCGTGTCCACGGCCTGGCTGCTGCCCTGGTACGCGATCTGGCTGCTGCCGCTAGCGGCCCTCGGCGGGGACCGGCGGCTGTGTGCCGCCACGCTGCTGTTCTGCGCCTACGCGATCCTGATCCACCTGCCGCTGGCTGATCCGCTGCTGAGCCCCGCGGCGCACCGGACCGTCGAACACGTCCACCTGCGCGTCCCTGGCGTTGGTCACCGCCTCGAACTCACCGGTTTCAAAGTCCTTCACGACGTCCAGATGGATCTCCGCTGGTGAGGCCCCGGGCCGCAGCCGGCGCAGGCGGATCGCGTCCAGGCGCCTGAACTTGAGGATCTCCAGCACGTACACGAGGTAGACGCTGGCAGCCGCCACGACCAGGCCGATGGCGAGGATCACGAGCGTCCAGCCGAAGTTGTAGTGGCCGTTGTGGTCGCTGTAGGGGACGAAGCGCAGGGCCAGGGCGAGCCCGGCCAGCATCAACGTCCAGGCGTACAGGT
Organism: uncultured Solirubrobacteraceae bacterium; assembly: GCA_963742395.1. Lineage (GTDB taxonomy): Bacteria > Actinomycetota > Thermoleophilia > Solirubrobacterales > Solirubrobacteraceae > Palsa-744. The sequence continues at coordinate 317,190 of CAVUME010000015.1, forward strand.
AGGCGATCGTACGGCGGCTGGAGAAGCCGATCCGCGCCATCCGGTGGTGGAAGTGCTCGCTGTCGGGGCGGTACACCGGCTGGCGGTACTTCAGGCGCTTGAGCACCACGAAGGTCGTGTCCAGGAACGGCACGGCGAGCAGGATCAGGGGCAGCACCAGCGACACGACCGCGGCCGTCTTGACGGCCGCCTCGACGGCGATCACGCCCATCAAGAGGCCCAGCAGGTTGGCCCCGCAGTCGCCCATGAAGCTCTTCGCGGGGGGGAAGTTGTAGATCAGGAAGCCGAGCGCCGCGCCCGCCGTCAGGGCCGCCAGCACGCCGGGCTGCGGGCGGCCGAGGTCGAAGGCGATGACCGCCATCGTGGCGGCGATGATCGCGCACACGCCGGCCGCGAGGCCGTCGACGCCGTCGGAGAAGTTGACGACGTTCATCATCACCACCAGCCCCACCACCGTCAGCAGCGGGCCGCCGTCGGTGATGCCGGCGTTGGGCAGCGAGATGTGTCCGAAGAACGGCAGCGTGACCGCCCTCACGCCGACGCCGAAGTGGACCACAACGACGGCCGCGAGGATCTGCCCGGCGAGCTTCAGCACGGGATGCAGATCGAGGCGGTCGTCGAGCGCGCCGACGAGCGTGATGATCGCCGCGCCGAGCAGCACGCCGGCCCACAGGTTGGGTTCGTTGGAGTACCCGCGCGGCAGGAAGACGAGCGCCGCCACCAGCACTCCGCCGAAGATCGCAAGGCCGCCCAGCAGCGGCGTGGGGCGCTCCGACAGGCCCCGCTCGCGGGGTTCGTCGATCATGCCCAGTCGCCGTGCCAGGCGCATCGTCAGCGGCGTGAGGAGCGCCGTCACGGCCGCGGCCACCAGCAGCGCGTAAAGCGCGTCGAGCTCAGTCGGGTGGGCCATCGCTCTGCTTAAGCATCGCAGGCCCCGGAGCGGTGCGGGGCGATCGGCCGCTCAGGCGCGTACGGGCGCACCCAGGAACTCGTACAGCGGATAGCGCTCGACCAGCACCTGAACACGGGCCGCGAGCTCCTGCTCGCGGGCATCGTGCTCGGCGCCGAGGGCTGTTGCGAGGATGCGCCCGACCTCCTCGAGGTCCTCCACCGTGAAGCCGCGCGTGACCAGCGCCGGGGTGCCGATGCGCAGGCCCGAGGCTTCCAGCGGCGGGCGCGGATCGAACGGGACCGCGTTGCGGTTGACGGTGATCCCGATCCCCGCCAGCCGGTCCTCGGCCTCGCGGCCACTCAGCGGCGGCTGGCTGTCGCGCAGGTCCACGAGCACGAGGTGGACGTCGGTGCCCCCCGTCAGCACCCGCACCCCGGCCCCCGCTCCCGAGAGCTCGCGGGCGAGCGCCTGGGCGCCGGCAATCGTGCGCTGTTGACGCTCCAGGAAGCCCTCGGAGGCGGCGATCCGCAGAGCCACGGCCTTGGCCGCGATCACGTGCTCGAGCGGGCCTCCCTGCTGGCCCGGGAAGACGGCCGAGTCGATCTTCTTGGCGTGCTCCTGCCGGCACAGGATGATCCCCGCGCGGGGACCGCCGAGGGTCTTGTGGGTGGTCGTGGTGACCACGTCGGCGTGCGGCACCGGGTTGGGGTGCAGGTCGGCGGCGACGAGGCCGGCGAAGTGCGCCATGTCGACCATCAGCAGGGCGCCCACCTCGTCGGCTATCTCCCTGAAGCGGGCGAAGTCGAGCTGGCGCGGATAGGCGGACCAGCCCGCGAGCAGCAGCTTCGGCCGCGCCTCACGGGCGATGCGGGCGACCTCGTCCATGTCGATCAGGCTGCTGGAGCGATCGACCTCGTAGGCCACCACTTTGTAGAGGCGCCCGGAGACGTTCAGGCGCATGCCGTGGGTGAGGTGGCCGCCGTGGGCCAGCGAGAGCCCCATGATCGTGTCCCCGGGTTCCAGCAGCGCGTGGTAGACGGCCGCGTTGGCCTGCGAGCCGGAGTGCGGCTGGACGTTGGCGTGCTCGGCGCCGAACAGCGCCTTGGCGCGGTCGATCGCGAGCTGCTCGGAGATGTCCACCCACTCGCAGCCGCCGTAGTAGCGCCGGCCGGGGTAGCCCTCGGCGTACTTGTTGGTCAGCACCGAGCCCTGGCACTCGAGCACGGCCCGCGGCACGAAGTTCTCCGAGGCGATCATCTCGAGCGTGCCCTGCTCGCGCTCGAGCTCGCCGCGCAGGACCTCGGCGATCTCCGGATCCACCTCCTCGAGGGGGCGGTTGAAGTAGTCGGTGCTCAGCTCGGTCATCGGCGCTCTCCTCAGGCAGGCGGTTGAATCGGAATTGCCCAGGCGCGCGGCTAACTCGCTGGCCGCTCCCCGGTGGTCGATTCCACCTTCACAAACGCCAGTTGCGGCAGCTGCCAGGGAGGCTATCAGGGTCCCGGGAGGGCCCGGGCGCGGGCGCCGGGCCGGGCGCTCAGGCGGCCAGCGGGGCGAGCATCTGCTGGACCGAGTCGCGCGGCAGGGCGCCTTCGCGGAGCACGTGCCAGCGCCGCTGCTGGTCGAAGTCGCGCAGGTCCACGACGGTCGACGGACGGCCCGGCAGCTCGCCGCCGTCGAGCACCAGGTCGGCTCCCTCGAGCAGGCCGCGGGGGATCTCCTGCAGGCTGCGCGCGTCGGGCTCCCCTGACAAGTTCGCGCTCGTCTGCATGATCGGGCACTCGACAGCTTCGAGCGCGGCCAGGCCCGCGGGCAGCCGCGGCACACGCAGCCCGAGCGTGGTGGGGTCGTTGCGACAGGCCGCCCCGAAGCGCTCCGAGCGGTTGGCGAGCAGCAGCGTCAGCGGTCCGGGGAGCAGCACTTCCAGCGCCAGGCGCTCGGGCTCGGTGAGGTCGTCGAGCTGCTCCAGGGCGCGCGCGAGCGAGAAGAACATGACCGCGCAGGAGCGCGCCGCCGGGCGTCCCTTGAGCCCGTACATGCGGCGGGCGGCCTCGTGGTCATCGGGGTCGCAGCAGACGCCGTAGACGGTGTCGGAGGGGAACACGGCGACCCCGCCGGCGGCCACGCACCCCTGCAGGCGCACGGCGTCCTCGCCCGTGAGGGCGACGCTCATGCGGCCACCCGCTCGCCCACGGCCACCCGCTCGCCCACTACCACCCGCTCGATGCCGGCCAGGTCGCGCTCGCTGCGGACCTCCTCGAAGCCGCTGCCGCGCAGCAGCTCGGCGACCGCGGGTGCCTGCCCGGCCCCGACCTCCAGGGCGGTGAAGCGCACGCTCGGGCGCAGCGCCAGCTGGGCCGCCAGCCGGCGGATCGCGCTCAGCCCGTCCGCACCGGCGAAAAGGGCATCGTGTGGCTCGTGGCGCAAGATCTCGGGGGCGAGGCTAGCGCGTTCGCCCTCGGCGATGTAGGGAAGGTTGGCCAGAACGGCCTGGTAGCGGTCCTCGACCCCCTCGAGCAGGTCCGCGTGCAGCCACTCGACGTGGATGCCGAGGCGGGCCGAGTTCTCGGCCGCGAGCGCCAGCGCCGCGGGGCTGAGGTCGCTGCCGTGGACCACGAGGTCCGCCCGCTCGTCGGCCAGCGCGAGCGCGACCGCGCCGCAGCCGGTGCCCACGTCGAGCACCCGCCAGCCGGCCGGCAGCCCCAGCGCCGACTCGACCAGGTGCTCGGTCTCCGGACGCGGGATCAGAGCGCGAGCGTCCACGGTCAGCTCGAGCGATCGAAAGCCGCGCCGGCTGAGGATGTAGGCGACCGGCTCGCGCTCGGCCGAGCGTCTGCGCAGGGACAGCTCGAAGCCCTCGAGCACGGCCGGCTCGAGCACCAGCTCCGGTTCGCTGTGCAGGCGGGAGCGGGGCACCCCGAGGCTGTCGGCGAGCAGGACCTCCGCGTCCAGGCGCGGCGCATCGCAGCCGGCCGCCGCCAGCTCGCCGGTCGCCGAGCGCAGCGCCGCGGCGGCGTTCATGCCGCCGTCTGAGCCTGCAGCCGGCGGCGCTTCTCGTCGGACTGCAGCGCCTCGGTGAGGGCGTCCAGGTCGCCTTCGCGGACCTGGTCGAGGTTGTGGACGGTGAGCTTGATGCGATGGTCGGTGACGCGGTTCTCGCCGAAGTTGTAGGTGCGGATCTTCTCCGCGCGGTCGCCGGTCCCCACCTGCGAACGCCGGTCGGCGGCGAGCTCGGCCTGCTGTTCGGCCAGCGCGCGCTCGTACAGGCGCGCGCGCAGCACCCGCAGCGCGCGCTCACGGTTCTGCAGCTGGGACTTCTCGTCCTGCATCGAGACCACGATGCCGCTGGGCCTGTGGGTGATGCGCACGGCCGAGTCGGTGGTGTTGACCGACTGCCCGCCGGGGCCCGATGAGCGGTACACGTCGATCTGCAGGTCGGCGGGGTTGATTTCGACGTCCACGTCCTCGACCTCGGGCAGGACCGCGACGGTGGCGGTCGAGGTGTGGATGCGTCCCTGGGACTCGGTCTTCGGCACGCGCTGGACGCGGTGGGTTCCGCCCTCGAACTTGAACACCGAGTAGGCGTCGTTGCCCTTGACCGCGAAGGTGTACTTGCCGTCGCCGATGTCCATGTCCTCGACCTGGTAGCCGCGCCGCTCGGCGTAGCGGGTAAGCATCCGGTACAGGTCCCCCGCCCACAGGCCGGCCTCCTCGCCCCCGGCCCCGCCCTGGATTTCGACGATCACGTTCTTCTCGTCGTTGGGGTCGCGTTCGACCATCGCCATGCGGATGTCCTCTTCGAGCTCCTCGGCGCGCTCGCGGGCCTGCTGCAGTTCCCGGCGCGTGTCGGCGTCGTCGCCGTCCTGGGCGAGCAGCTCCTCGGCCACGGCCGCGTCGTCGGTGGCCGCCCGCCACTGCCTGGCCAGCTCCGCCGGCGACTGCAGCTGCCGGTAGGCGCGGCCCACCTCCGCGTAGCGCTCCCGGTCGGCGATCACCTCCGGGTCGCTCATCTGTTCTTCGAGCTCTTTGAAGCTCGTCTCGATCTGGCTGACGAGTTCCTCGACCAATGCCTAGGCGACTACCTCCACGCCCACCAGGTCCTCGGCCGTGAGCTCGCCCGGCTTCTCGAGCGCCAGCACCGCCTGCAGGGCGGCGATCGCGACGTCGAGCTGGCCGAGGTCGGGCTCGCGCGTGGTCAGCAGCTGGAGCTTGAGCCCCGGCCACATCAGGGCCCGCACCCAGCGCCGGCTGCGATTGCGCCCGGCGAACTTGATCAGCTCGAAGGAGATGCCGGCGATCAGCGGGACACCGACGATGCGCGTCAGCACCAGCCAGTACCAGGCGGGCAGGCCGATCGGCGCGAACACGAAGATGGCGACGATCATCACCACCAGCAGGAAGCTGGTGCCGCAGCGGGGGTGCAGCCGCGAGAACCGCTGGGCGTTGGGGGCGGTCAGCGGCAGCCCGGCCTCGAAGCAGGAGATCGTCTTGTGCTCGGCGCCGTGGTACTCGAACACGCGCCGCAGGTCTTTGACCCGCGAGAGCAGGAACATGTAGCCGAGGAACAGGGCCGTCCGGATGAGCCCCTCGACCAGCCAGAACAGCACGGGCGAGCCGAGCTGGTCCTTGATCAGGCTGGTGATGCCGACGGGCACCACGAAGAACAGCACGGTCGCCAGTACCAGCGCGACCACGATCGTCCCCAGCCACACCACCCGCGGGATCTCTTCGGGCTCCTTCGCGGCGCCCGCGCCCTCGCCCTGCGGCCCGGCGCCGTTGCTGTGGCGCTGCGCACCGTTGTGGCTGTGCTCGGCGCCCTCGCCCTGCGGCCCGGCGCCGTTGCTGTGGGGCTGCGCACCGTTGTCGCCGTGCTCGGCGCCCTCGCCGGCGGGTTCTTCGACGAGCTGCGCGTTGGCGGAGATCTCGAGGGCCTTGAAGCCGATCGCCAGCGAGCTTCCGAGAGCCACCACACCGCGGATGATCGGCAGCCGCAGGGCGCGGTGGCGGCGCATGGCGGAGTCCAGTGGGAAGGACTTGACCTCGATCTCGCCCTCGCCGAGGTGCGAGCCTTCGGGAGCTCCGGGGACGGGCTTGCGCACGCCGACGGCCCAGTTGCCGACGCCGCGCATCATCACGCCCTCCATCACGGCCTGCCCGCCCAGCGGCGCGTCACGCTGTGCGGTCAGCTCGCCGCTTTGCTCGCGCGCCGCGGCGACCGTGGACATCGGCCTACTGCGCGGACCTGGCCTGGGCGGAGTGCTGGCGACCCTTGGCCACGCGGCGCTGGAAGCGCTCGACGCGTCCGCCGGTGTCCATCAGCTTCTGCCGGCCCGTGTAGAACGGGTGGCAGTTGGAGCAGACCTCGACGTGCAGCTCGTCCTGGGTGGCTCGCGTGAGGAACTCGTTGCCGCAGGTGCAGCGCACGTGGGCCGTCATGTACTGGGGGTGGATCTTGTCCTTCACAAGCTCAGTTTAGCGTGGCACCGCTCGGCGGTGAGGACGGAGAAACGCCGGTCTGCGAGGGCGGCGAGACGACGGTCTCTTCGCACGGGCGGGTGCGCAGTTCGGCAAACCCGATCTGGCGGCCGTGGGCGTTGAACCAGCGGAAGCGCACGGCGCCCCGATAGGAGGCGGGGGCGGCGAGGTTGGTCACCTGCTTGAGGTAGCGGAACGATTTCACGCCCGCGGCCGGGCTGCGCCACACCCCGAGGCCGGGTGCGCTCACGCGGCGGTAGCTTTCTTCTTCGGGGGCCTTCTCGAGCACGTCGATCCGCATCTCCATCCGCGTGCTGCCGGGGATGCCGATCATTTCGCCGGAGAAGGTGGCCGCCCGCGCTTCCTGTTCGGGGGAGCTGACGCACTGCTCGAGGTTCGCCGAGTCGGGGGCGGGCGTGGTGTGGTGCACCACCAGCGGGTCGTGGAAGCGCACGGCGGCGCCCGCCGGGGCGGCGGTCGCGGCGAGCGTCAGGGCGAGCGCGGTGGCAGGGCCGAGGGCTCTCATTACAGAACGCTAAACACGCCTGCACGCGCGGGGTTTCGCGGCCCGCCCGCAAACAGGACGATCAGGTGACCTGGTAGAGGGGCCCATCGCCCCCCTCGGGTGTCGTCAACCGCCCGCCCTTGGCGGTGATGGCCCCGCACTGGACGCAGTTGGTGTAGTTGACGATCACGTCCACTTCGCCCTTCTCGGGCGCGTCCTCGGGGATCTCGTATACGCCTGCCGGACACATCCAGCGCCATGTTTCGGCGACCTCGCGCGGGACCCTTTTCTGGACGCGGATGTGGTTGGGGGCATCGTCGCGGGTGGCGTTGCCGGTGATGAACACCGAGGAGAGCTTGTCGAAGATGTACTTGCCGTCGGGCTTGGGGTAGCGGTCCTTGGTGTTGCCCACGAACACCGGCTCGGCGTCGTCGCGGTGCCACTGCTGGCGACCCGGGGGGACCTTGCCCTTGGACATGATCGACGGACCCGCGAGCAGGCTGCCGACGAGGAAGCCCTTCTGGAAGGCCTGCCTGGTGTTGCGCACCTGGTAGAGCTCCGTTCCGATCGTGGAGCGGTCGACCGCGTCCTCGTAGTCGGAGAAGTCGCTGCTTCCCCGCTTCAGCGCGGCGTAGATCGACTCCGCCGCGAGCATCCCCGACTTGATGCAGTGGTGCACTCCCTTCAGCGCCGCCGTGTCGACCATCCCGCCGGCGTCCCCGACGAGCACCGCGCCCGGCATCGAGAGCTTCGGCATCGACCAGTAGCCGCCACCCGGGAGCGCCTTCGCGCCCCACGCCACGCGCTCGCCGCCGTCGAGGATGTCCTTCACCAGCGGATGCGTCTTGAACGTCTGCAACAGATCGTGCGCGGAGGTCGTCGCGTCGCGGTAGTTGAGGTCCACCACGAAGCCGATCGAGACGAGGTCCTCGCCGGTCTTCTCGTCCTTCATCGGGTACATCCAGGTGCCGCCGAGCTGCCCGTACTTGGCGGCCACCTTCAGCGGCCACGGCTGGACGAAGGTGTGGATCACGCGGTCGAGCGCCTTGGGGACCTTCCAGACCTCCTTGACGCCGAGCTCCCAGACCTGCGGCTCGCGGTTCTCGGCCAGGTCGAACTCCTGGATCGCGGCGCCGGTGAGATGCCCCCAGCAGCCCTCCGCGAGCACGACCGCCTTGGCCTTGATGTCGGTCCCCGGCTCGAAGTTGCCGAGCGGCTCGCCGTCCTTGCCGCGCCCCTTGTCGCCGGAACGCACGCCGACCACGCGACCCGTCCTCGACGACCAGCTGTGTGGCGGATGTCTCGGTGAGGATGTAGGCACCGGCCTCCTCCGCCTCGCGCTGCTGGTAGCGCGCCAGCGCGGACACCGAAACGACCTCGTTGCCGTGGTTCTTGAAGTTCGGCACCGCCGGAATCGGCACGGGGAGCTTGGATTTGGAGCTGGTCAGCATGTAGACCGACTCCTTCGTGACCTCGCCGAAGGCGAAGCCCTCCTCGCGCCACTGCTCGCGGGTCATCTCCGGGAACAGCTCCTGCAGCGGCTGCGGGCGCATCACCGCGCCACTGAGGTTGTGGCCGCCGCAGGTCTTGGCCTTCTCGACCACGGCCACGGGGACTTCGCCGAGCCGCTCCATCATCTCGGGGTCGTCAGCCAGCAGCTGCAGCAGCCGGTTGGCGCACGCCAGCCCGGCGGTGCCGCCGCCGACGATCACGACGCCGACCTCGATCAGCTCGTCCTCGGGGTCCAGGCCCCGCTTGACGAACTCCTTGCGGGAGTCGACCGGCGGCGGAAACGCCGCCGGGGAGACCTTGCCGTTGGCGGAGCCGGTGTGGGCCATACCTCAGCTGCCTTTCTTGGCCTTCACAGCATCGGTGAGCTTGGGCAGGATCTTGTTGAGGTCGCCCGACCACGCCGAGGTCGGAGAATTCGAAGATCGGGGCGTTCGCGTCCTTGTTGATCGCCACGATGTTCTCCGAGCCCTGCATACCCACCTTGTGCTGGATCGCGCCCGAGATGCCGGCCGCGAGGTACAGCTTGGGAGCCACGGTCTTGCCCGTCTGACCGATCTGGGCGGCGTACGGGTACCAGCCCGCGTCGACCACCGCACGCGTCGCCGCGACGGCGGCGTTGGAGCCGAACGCGGCCGCCAGGTCCTCGGCCAGCTGGAAGCCCTCGGCCTTGCCGAGGCCGCGGCCGCCGGCGATCAGGATGTCGGCGCCCTCGATGTCGACGTCGGCGCCGCGCTGTTCGCCGCGGGTCAGCATCTTCGCCTTCGTCGCCTGCGGGCTGAGCTCGAAGCTGAGCTCCTCGACGGCGCGTCGGCGTCGCCGCGTCTCGCGGATCTCGAACGCGTTCAGGCGCCCGATCACGATCCCGACCGGGGAGCGGTACTCGATTTCGGAGATGGCCGAGTCGCCCAGGATCGGGCGCTCGGCGATCAGCTTGCCGCCCTCCGCGCGCACGGCCGTGACCTCCATCACGACGCCCGCGCCCAGGCGCGCAGCCAGGCCGGCGCCGATCTCGAAGCCGAGCAGGCCGCCGCCGAACAGGGCGTAGGAGTAGCCGCCGTCGGTGATCGCCTTGGCCATCGCGTCGACGAGCGGCTGCGCCAGCCCCTCGGGACCCTCGGCCACGAGCACCTTCTTGGCGCCGTAGCGGCCGAGCGAGGCGGCGACGTCGCGGGGGACGTTCTCGCCGAGCAGGATCGCGTGGGCCTCGCCGCCGATCTCGGCGGCCAGCCGTGCGCCCTCGGACACCGCTCCGAGGGAGTTCTTGTTGATCGCGCCTTCGTAGTGCAGCGCGTAAACGAGGATGTTCGCCATCAGCTTTGAGGCCTCCTTAGATGAGCTTGCGCTCGTCGAGCCAGGCAAGGATCTTTTCGACGGTCTCGCCGGTGTCCTCGTCCTCGATGATCTCGCCGGACGCCTTCGCGGGCGGCGCCTTGGCGGCGGTCCAGTGGGCGGCCGAGTTATCGCCCCCGACTTTGCCCGCGTCGATGCCGGCCTCCGAGGCCGTCATCGCCTGCAGCGGCTTCTTCTTGGCGCCCATGATCGCCTTCAGCGAGGGATAGCGCGGCTCGTTGATCGCGTCTCCGACCGAGATCACGGCCGGCGTCTCGACCTGGACGGTGTCGTAGCCATACTCGGCCTGGCGCTCACAGCGCACGCCGCCGTCGGCGACGTCCATCTTGATCACCTGCGTGAGCGAGGGCATCCCGAGGTGCTCCGCCACGACCGCGCCGATCGTGTAGCACTCGCCGTCGTCCGACTGCTGACCGAGCAGCACCAGGTCGGGGCTCTCGCGCTCGAGCGTCTTCGCGAGCGCGTACCCCGTGGCGGCCACGTCCGAGCCGGCCAGGATCGGGTCGGACAGGTGGATCGAGCGGTCGGCGCCGAGCGAGACGGCCTTGTGCAGGGCCCGCACGGCGCTGTCGGGTCCCATCGTCACCGCCACGATCTCCTCCACGGGAGCGGCTCCGCCCTCGCGGATCTGCATCGCGGCCTCGATCGCGTGGGTGTCGTAGGGGTTGAGGTTCTTCTCGCCGCTGCGGTCCATCCGGCCCGTGCTGGGGTCCAGGCGCTTTTCAACCGCCGCGTCGGGAACCTCCTTCACCAGGACACAAATCTTCATGTTCTGCAGGGCTCCTTGATTGGGGTGGGTGGGATCCTACCGCTAGAAGTTGACTGACGAGTCAATCAGCTACTGCGGGCGGCGGCGGTCTCGCGGATGAAGTCCACGATCGACTGCGTGGAGGCCCCCGGAGTGAAGACCTCGGCGACACCGAGCGCCTTCAGCTCGGGAATGTCCTGCGCCGGGATCGTCCCCCCGACCGTGATGATCACGTCATCGACGCCCTGCTCGTGCAGCAGCTCCAGCACCCGCGGCACGAGCGTCATGTGGGCGCCCGAGAGGATCGACAGCCCGACCGCATCCGCGTCCTCCTGGATCACCGTCTCCACGATCTGCTCGGGCGTCTGATGCAGGCCGGTGTAGATGACCTCCATGCCCGCGTCGCGCAGCGCCCGGGCGATGATCTTCGCGCCCCGGTCGTGGCCGTCGAGGCCAGGCTTGGCGACGACCACGCGGATCTTGCCCTGCGTCGGTGTGGAGTTGGAGGCCATGACTCGGTGCGATGCGCGGCGGTGCCGCGCGCTCAGGCGATGGGCGCCGCGCGGTGAGCAGCGTAGCGGCAGCCACGCGGCCGGGCAACCACGCCGCCCTCGCGCCGGCACCCGACAGACCGGCCGCCGGCGCGACCGCGCCGCTCAGCCCCTGCGGCCGCGCCCACCCCCGCGGGAAGCCCGCCCGGGAAGTACCGAGCCGGCCGCCCGCAGGCCCCGGACGCGGCCGTTGGAGGAGCCGGTGGAGCGCTCCCGAGAGCCGTTGCCGCGATCGAACACGACCCGCCACAGCGAGGCGACGGCGGTCCCGGCGCCGAGCAGGGCGAGCACCTTCAGGCGCCGCCCGAGGCGATCGAGCTCGACCACTTCCCAGCCCTCCTGGAGCGCGATCCGGCGCAGCGCCGCGTCGGGGTTCACCACGACCGCGTGGCGGACGGCGCGCAGCATCGGCAGGTCGGACTCCGAGTCCGAGTAGGCGTAGGAGTGCTCGAGCGCGAGCTGCTCGCGGTCGGCCAGCTCGCGCATCGCCAGCACCTTTCCCTCGCGGTAGTTGAAGGGCCCTGCGGGCCGGCCCGTGTAGCGGCCGTCGACCACCTCCGAGCGCGACCCGAGGCCGCCGTCGAAGGCCAGCACCCGCGCCAGCAGATCCGCCATCTCCTGCGAGGCGGCGGTGAGGATGTACACGGGCATGCCCTCGTCCTGGTGGGCATAGGCACGTTCGAGCATCTGCGGGTAGAGGCGCGGGAGCACCCCGGCGAGCACCCGCGGCGAGAGTCGCTCGAGGTCGCGTACGCGCACGCCGGCGATCATCTCGCCGACCCGCTGGCGGACGATGTCGGCGCGGTCGTCGGTGGAGCCCAGCAGCCGGAAGCGGACGTTCTCGTAGACGTCCTTCGCCAGTCGCGAGCGCGAGATCATCCCCGTCTCATAGGCCGCGCGGGCGAAGAAGATCCCGGAGGACCCCGCCATCAGCGTCTTGTCGAGGTCGAAGAAGGCCGCCCCGCGCAGGCTCTGCACCGCAGACTCCCCCGGCTCCCCCGGGTCGGCCGGCTGCTGGAGCACTAGACCCGCAGGATCAGCGCGTCGCCCTGTCCGCCGCCGGAGCAGATCGCCGCGCAGCCGAGCCCGCCGCCACGGCGGCGCAGCTCCAGCACCAGGCTGCCGAGGATGCGCGCCCCGGAGGCGCCGATCGGGTGTCCCAGCGCGACCGCCCCGCCGTTGACGTTGACCCGGTCCTCGTCGATGCCGAGCATCCTGATCGAGTTCAGCGTCACGGAGGCGAAGGCCTCGTTGATCTCCCACAGATCGATGTCGCCGGGCTGCAGGCCGGCCTTCTCGAGCGCCTTGCGGGCGGCGGTCGCGGGAGTCGTGGCGAGGTAGGCGAAGTCATTTGCGCTCTGGGCGTGGGTGACGATCTCTGCGAGCGGCTGCTTGCCGTTGGCGGCGGCCCACTCGTCGGAGGCGAGCACCAGCGCCCCGGCGCCGTCGTTGACACCGGGCGAGTTGCCGGCGGTGTGCGAGCCCTCCTTGCCGATCAGGCCGGGGAGCTTTGCGAGCGCCTCCAGCGAGGATCCTCGCCGCGGGCCCTCGTCGATCTCGACGACCGTCGGGTCGTCGGGCTTCTTCTTGTTGGGGATCGTGACGGCGACGATCTCCTCGGACATGCGGCCGTCGTCGATCGCCTTCAGCGCCAGCTCGTGCGAGCGCAGCGCCCAGCGGTCGAGGTCCGCGCGGGTCATCTCGAGCTCTTCTCCCACCTCGGTCGCCTCGACGAACATCTGCTTGCCGGAGAACGGGTTCGTGAGCCCGTCGTGGACCATCGCGTCGAGGATCTTGGCGTCGCCCATGCGGTAGCCGAAGCGGCCCTCGGGCATCAGGTACGGGGCCTTGGACATGGACTCCATGCCGCCGCCCACTCCCACCTCGAGATCGCCCGCCCGGATAGCCTGGTCGAGCAGCACGCTCGCCCGCAGCCCGGACGCGCAGACCTTGTTGATCGTCTCCGAGGAGATCTCCTTGGGGATGCCCGCCTTGATCTGGGCCTGGCGCGACGGGATCTGGCCCTGGCCCGCCTGCAGCACCTGGCCGAACACCACATGATCGACCTGCTCGGGCTCCACCTCGGCTCGCTCGAGCGCCGCCGACATCGCCAGTCCGCCGAGCTCCGGGGCGGGCAGCGTCGAGAGCCCGCCGCCCATCTTGCCGATCGGGGTGCGGGCCGCGCCGAGGATCACGGTGTTGGGCATGAAAGCTTGGGCCTCCTGGAAGTCGTTGCCTGCGCTGGCTGCCGAGGATGGTAGTGGACGCCCGTGTGCGCCCCCGCCCGCGGACGCGGTCGGAGCGGCACACCGGCCGCCGCCCCGCCGGGATATCGTCCCGGGCCACCGATGCGCGTGAGCACGATCGCCACCCCGCCCGGCGCCGGCGACTCCGACACGATCGCCGTCGGGGTCTTCGACGGTGCCGAGGCACCCGCGAACGCCCCCGCCGAGGTGGGCGAGCTGCTCGATTCGCACGAGGCCCGGACCTCGCTCGGGGCGCTGGCTCTGGCCCACGCCGACGGGCGCCGCTGGCTGATCGTGGGCCTGGGAGCGGCTGAGCGCTTCGACGCCGAGCGGGCGCGGGTGGCGGCCGCGGCCGCCTGCGGACGAGCGCGGGAGATCTCCACCCGAGAGCTGTGCTGGCTGCTTGCGGAGGACGCCGCGCCGGCGATCGCCGCCGGGCTCGTCGAGGGCACCGTGCTGGCCGACTACCGCTTCGATCAGGCCAAGGGGGCGACCGCCTCCCAGGAGGACGGGGACGCGCCCCCGAAGCAGCTCGAGGGCCTGGTCGTCTCAGGGCCGGCGGAGCTGGGGCAGGCCGTCGCCGAGGCGGCCGTCGTGGCCGAAGCGGCCAACCGCGCCAGGGACCTGCAAAACCGGCCCGCCAACGACCTCACCCCCTCGGCGCTGGCCCAGCACGCCACCGCGCTGGCGGACGAGCTCGAGCGCCTGAGCGTCGACGTCGAGGGCCGCAGCGGGATCCTCGAACGCGGCATGGGCGCCTTCGCGGCCGTCGCCCAGGGCTCCTACGAGGACCCGGCCCTGATCACGCTGCGCTACCGCGGCCCGGGCGCGAGCGGGCCGGTGCTGGGGCTGGTGGGCAAGGGCGTGACCTTCGACAGCGGCGGAATCTCGCTGAAGCCGTCGGCCAAGATGTCGGAGATGAAGTTCGACATGTCCGGCGCGGCCAGCGTGCTGGAGGGCATCGGAGCGATCGCCCGCCTGGAGCTCCCACTTGACGTGATCGCCGTCCTGGGGGCCACCGAGAACCTCCCGAGCGGCCGCTCGGTCAAGCCCGGCGACATCGTCACGGCGGCCAACGGAACCACGATCGAGGTCAACAACACCGACGCCGAGGGGCGGCTGGTGCTGGCGGACTGCCTGTGGCACGCGATCGAGCAGGGCGCCGAGCGGGTGGTCGATCTCGCGACCCTCACGGGCGCCGTGATCGTGGCGCTCGGCTCCACCTACTCCGGCCTGATGAGCAACGACGAGGAGCTCGCCGAGCGGATCGTCGAGGCGGGTGACCGCAGCGGCGAGATCGTCTGGCGCCTGCCCCTGCACGAGGAGTACGACGAGCTCATCAAGGGCACCTTCGGGGACCTCAACAACGCCCCCGAAGCGCGCAAGGCGGGCACGATCGTGGGCGGCGCGTTCCTGCAGAGGTTCGTCGGCGAGGTCCCGTGGGCGCACCTGGACATCGCCGGCTCGGCCTGGGAGCTGGGACGCCCGTACGTCGGCAAGGGGGCCTCCGGATACGGCGTGCGCCTGCTCGTCGAGCTGGCCCGCTCCTACTGCGCCTGAGCCGCGGCGATGGACTTCGACCTCTCCCCCGACCACGAGCTGATCAGGCGCACCGTGCGCGAGTTCGCCGAGGGCGAGGTGGCTCCCGTGGCGGAGGAGCTCGACCGCACGAAGTCCTTCCCCTATGAGATCGTGCGCAAGCTCGGCGCGCTGAACCTGATGGGGATCCCGTTTCCGACCGAGTACGGGGGCGCCGGCGGCGACACGCTCGCCTACGCGCTGACCGTGGAGGAGCTGACGCGCGTGGACTCCTCGGTCGCGATCACGCTGTGCGCGCACACCTCGCTGGGCACCCAGCCGGTGTACCTGTTCGGCAACGAGGAGCAGAAGCGCGAGTGGATGCCGCGGCTGTGCGCGGGGGAGGTGCTCGGTGCCTTCGGGCTGACCGAGCCCGAGGCGGGTTCGGACGCCGGCAACACGCGCACCCGGGCGCGCCTGCAGGACGGCGAATGGGTGATCGACGGCGCCAAGCAGTTCATCACCAACGCCGGCACCGACATCTCCGGCGTCGTCTCCATCACCGCCGTCACCGGCGAGGACGACGCCGGCGCGAAGGAGATATCGAACATCATCGTGCCCAACGGGACCCCCGGATACGAGCAGGGAGAGCCGTACCGCAAGATGGGCTGGAACGCGTCCGACACCAGGCCGCTGACGTTCAGCGAATGCCGCGTGCCCGAGGAGAACCTCCTGGGCCAGCGCGGGGCCGGCTTCCGGCAGTTCCTGCAGATCCTCGACATCGGCCGCATCGGGGTGGCCGCGATGGGCGTCGGCCTCGCCCAGGGAGCGCTCGACCAGGCGCTCGCCTACGCCCGCGAGCGGCGCGCCTTCGGCCAGCCGATCTCCAAGTTCCAGGCGATCCAGACCAAGCTCGCGGACATGTCAACCGAGATCGAGGCCGCCCGGCTGCTGGTCTACAAGGCCGCCCTGGAGAAGGACGCGGGACGCAACTTCGGCCTCACGGCCGCCCAGGCGAAGCTCAAGACGGGGCGGCTGGCGGTGCGCTGCAGCGAGGAGGCGGTCCAGATCCACGGCGGCTACGGCTACATCGAGGAGTACCCCGTGTGCCGCTTCTACCGCGACGCCAAGATCCTCACGATCGGCGAGGGAACGGACGAGGTCCAGCAGATGGTGATCGCCCGGGCGCTCGGGGCCTAGGAGCCCGGAAGGAGCCCGCCGCGCTCGGGGCACGGGCGCCGCGGAGCCGCGGGCCGGGGCCCGCCCGCTAGGCCTCGTACTGCCACTCCAGCAGCGCCGCGGCCGCGCTGGCGGGATCCAGCCGCCGCGCCAGCACCTCGTCCAGCAGCCCCTGGAAGCGGGGGTCCTCGCCCAGCTCCTCCTCCAGGCGCCGGCGCATGCGCGCCGCCGCGATCGAGAGCACCTCGCTGCGCAGATGACGCCCACGGCGGCGCTCGAGCTCGCCGGCCGCGCGCAGGTGCTCATCGTGCTCGGAGAGCCTCTCCACCAGCTCCTCGACGCCGCGCCCGTGGGTGGCTTCGGTCCGCACGATCGGGACCCTCCAGCCGCCCCGCTCGGCGCCGTCGAGGTTGGCCAGCGACAGCACGCTGCGGATCTCGCGGATCATCGTGTCGGTGAGCGGATGGTCGGCCTTGTTGACCACGATCACGTCGGGGATCTCCATCACGCCTGCCTTCAGCGCCTGGATCGAGTCGCCCGACCCGGGCATCAGCACCAGCACGATCGTGTCGGCGTGATCGATGATGTCGACCTCGGCCTGGCCCACGCCGACGGTCTCGATGTAGACGTCCTGGCGCCCGGCGGCGTCGAGCAGCAGCGCGGCCTGCAGCGCCGCCTCCGACAGACCCCCGAGGGCCCCCCTGTTGGCCATCGAGCGGATGAACACGCCGGGGTCCAGGAAGTGCTCGGTGAGGCGGATACGGTCGCCCAGCAGAGCCCCCTGGGTGAACGGCGAAGAGGGATCGATCGAGAGCACCCCGACAGTTCTGCCGGCCCGCCGGCGAGCGCCCGTGAGAGCTCCGATCAAGGTCGACTTGCCGACCCCGGGAGGGCCCGTGAAGCCGACCACGGTGGCCCCGCCGGTGTGCGGGTAGACCTCGCGCACGAGCTTCCAGCCCTCGGGCCGGTCGTCCTCCACGAGCGAGATCGCGCGGGCGAGCGCGCGGCGGTCGCCGTCGAGCAGGCGCTGGGCGAGCGTGGGGTCCTCCATCGAGCGGGCAATCATCGCAGGGGCACCCGGGGGCGACCGGGCCTCTACGATTTGCCGCCGATGGCGCAGGTCGCAGATCTGAGGACCCCCGCGGGGCAGGACCAGCACGCCACCGCTGCGCGGCTGGCGCCCGCGCCCCTGCACGGAGGGCCGCTGACGCTGCTGCGCTTCATGCGGGCGAACGGGATGCTGACGCCGTCCTACGCGTTCCTGCTGGCGCGCCTGGCCTACCTCAAGCTGCGCTTCGGCCGGCGCCTGCAGACCGACGGGATCTGCTTCCTGTGCCCGCGCGTGAAGCTCGAGATCGGGCGCAACGCGACGCTGCGGATCGGGCGCTGGGCATGGGTCGGACACGGCTGCAAGCTGCGCGTCCACGAGGGCGAGGTCGAGATCGGCGCCAAGACCGTGATCGGCCAGGAGTGCACGATCTCGGCCTTCCAGCACGTCTCGATCGGGCGCGAGTGCATCATCGCCGACCGCGTGATGCTGATCGACTTCGACCACGGCGTCACCGAGGTGGATCGCCCGGTCCGCCTGCAGGGGATCTACAAGCGCGACGTGCGGGTCTCACACAACGTCTGGATCGGCTACGGAGCCTGCGTGCTGCGCGGCGTCAGCGTGGGCGAGAACGCAATCGTGGGGACGAGCGCGGTGCTGACGACGGACGTCCCCGCCAACGCCGTCGTGGCCGGCGTGCCGGCGCGCGTGATCCGCATGCGCGAGACCCCTCGCACGCTGCGCTGGGAGTGACGCCCGTGCGCACCCCTGCCGGCGGCGGCCCTCCCGGACCCTCGCCGGGAGTGGCACCCTACGGACCCTCGCGATGAGCACCGACCCGGTCTCCTACAACCGCGCACGCGCCGCCGAGGCCGACCTCTGGGGCGAGGTGCGCAAGCTGCTCGACGCGGGCGCGAAGCGCATCTGCGACGTCGGCGGGGGGGCGCGACCGATGCTGGGCCTGCCGCAGGTCGACCGCGCCGGGCTGCACTACGTCGTCACCGACGTCTCCGACGAGCAGCTGCAGCGGGCGCCGGACGGCTACCGGCGCGAGCAGGCGGACATCCTCGACGCGAGCGCGGTGGAGCGCCTGGCGCGGGCACACGGCCCCTTCGACGCCGTCTTCAGCCGCTGGACGGCCGAGCACGTGCGCGACGGGGAGCGCTTTCACCGCCACGTGTTCGAGTTGCTGCGCCCGGGCGGTACGGCCGTGCACATGTTCCCCACGCTGTACGCGCTGCCGTTCCTGCTCAACAGGATGCTGCCTCCGGCGCTGTCCAGCGGGGTCCTGTTCCGCGCCTGCCCGGCACGTCACGCGAAGTTCCGCCCCTACTACTCGTGGTGTCGCGGCCCCTCGCGCGCCCAGCTCGCGCGGCTGCGCTCGGTGGGCTTCTCGATCGAGCGCTACACCGGCTACTTCGGCCACGCGTTCTACCGCCGCATCAAGCCGCTGTCGGCCGCCGAGAGCGCTTTCGTGGGGGTGATGGTCGAGCATCCGCTGCCGGCCCTCACGAGCTTCGCGCTGGTCGTCCTCAGACGCCCGCCCGAGGAGCCGCGGCCGCCCGGGGAGCCGCGGTCAGGGCCCGACGAGGTCGCAGCTGCGGGCGTCGGGGGCGATGTTGCGCAGGGCGCCGGCGACGGCGGCGGGATCGGCGCCTGACAGCGCCCGCGCCAGCCGGCGGCGGTGCCCGTCGAAGCGCTCCCGGGCGTAGCTGACGGCCAGCTTGCGGGTGATCAGGAAGGCCCAGTCGCTGGACTGCAGCGCGAGCAGCTCGCGCAGGGCCGAGACCGGCAGCGCGGGACCGGCGCCGAGCAGCTCCAGCTCCGCCGCCCGGGCTCCGAAGGCGAGCTCGGCGACGCCCGGCTCAGACCAGGTCGACAGATCCCCCGCGTGACCCCAGCTGGTGGGCCGCCACTCCTCCCGCAACGTCTGCGGCAACGGGCGCGGATCGCCCAGCGCGGATGCGTCGTCGAGCGCCACCAGTGCAAGGCCCTGGCTGGCGGCCTCATCGACCACCGCGGCCAGCCACGCCACCCCCTCGTACCACCAGTGCCCCAGGAGCTCGGTGTCGAGCGCGCACACCACCAGCCCCCCGCCCGGCAACGGCCCCGGAGCCGTCCGGGCGGCCTCGTGTAGCCGCTCGCGGACGCGGGCCACGAAGTCGGCCGCGTGGGCGCGGGCGAGGGCCAGGGCGGCGTCGCGTTCGTAGGCCCCGCCGGCGTTGTTCCAGGGGTTGTGGTGGAAGGTGGTGAGGCGGTGGTAGTCGCGGTAGGCGCCCCCGGCGGGGTAACCCTGATCGCTCCACACCAGCGACATCGTGGCTCGGTCGACCGGCACCATCACCACCCCGCGCTCGCCCGAGAGCGGCTGCAGGTGCTCCCATGAGCCCTCCCCGAAGGCGTTCGTGAGCTCGACGCAGACGGTCCTCACGCCCGCCTGCACCAGGGTCGCCTCCAGCCACGGGGCGTGGGCGCACTCGGGCAGCCAGAAGCCGCCGCTCCAGGCGCCGAAGCGCCGCCGGTGCGAGGCGATGCCGCTGGCGAGCTGCGCTCGCACCCCCGCGTCGGTGGCCAGCAGGGGCAGGATCGCGTGGGTCGCCGAGGAGGTCCAGCGGACGTGCGCCCCGAGGGCCCCGAGCAGGTCATCCGAGCGCTCGTGCAGGCGCTCCAGTGCCCCGCTGTAGTCGAGCCACGCGCGCTCGAGCTCGACGGCCAGCTGCTCGTGTCCGCCCTCCCGCAGGCCGGCCGCGTCGCGCTCGTGGGTCCCGCGACGGACCTCCTCGACGAAGCGCCCGAGGCGCTCGGCGATGCCCGGAGCCTCGAGCTGGTCGCACAGCACGGGGGTGAGCGAGAGCGTGATCGGCGCACCCCCGTCGAGCAGGTCCAGCAGCGGCAGGTAGGAGCCCACCATCGCCTCCCACAGCCACTCCTCGCCGAAGGGCCAGGTGCCGAAGCCCTCCACGTAGGGCATGTGGGTGTGCAGGACGATCGCCAGCGCGCCCTGCTCACGAGCGCGGACGCCTACGCCTGGCACACCGCGAGGAAATCGAGCGCCCGCTCGAGGTCGGCCTGCTCCGCCCCGCGCAGCACGAAGTCGCGCGCGCTGATCGCCGGGGTGAAGCGCGCGTAGAAGCGCTCGGTGAGGCCCAGAGCGGCGTGCACGCGGTCCCACCCGCAGCGCAGCGCCAGCTCGTGGACGCGCAGCTTGCGGGCATGGAACAGGCCGTACAGCTGCACCCGCGAGAAGCCGTCCCGGCAGAGCTGCTCGAACTCCTCACGGCGGTACTCGTGCACGTGCCAGGGATTGTCCGAGCGGCTCGCCCCCTTCGGCGCGAGCGTTCGCACGTTGGGGGTGGAGACGTACACGGTGCCCTGCGGCCCGACCAGCGAGCGGAAATGGGCGAGCACCCCGCCGGGGTCCTGGAGGTGCTCGATCGTCTGCAGGAACACAACCGCGTCGGCGGGCTCGGCGTAGGTTTCCACGAGCGCGCGCTCGAACTTGACGTTGGGCGCCGCGTAGCGCAGGCGAGCGTGCTCGTGCGCCTGCGGGTTGGCATCGACGCCGGTGACGGCCGCCGCGCTGCGGGCCAGCACGCCGACCCCGTAGCCCTCGCCGCAGGCCATGTCGATCGCCGTCGCGCCGGCCACGCGGGGAGCGATCCACTCGTACACCGCCAGATGGCGGCGGAACCAGTAGTTCTCGGCCGGCACGTCAGGGAGCGTGCGCTCCCCCGTGAGCTCGAGCGGCGGAACCCCCGCGGGCTGGTCACGCTGGACGTAGGTGGCCGGCGAACCCGCGGCGGAGCGCTCGCGAGCCTCCGGCTCGGTGCGAGGCGCTGGCACGGCGGGCGAGTATAAGGTGCGGGCCGTGCCGCCCGCCGCCAGCGCTGAGGAGATCCGCGACGCCAACACCCGCTACCACGACGCGGCCGCGCACCATTACGACTCCAAGTGGGGGATCGACTTCGGCGACACCGGCCAGCAACAGGTCCTCACGAAGCTCCGCAAGGCACTGGGCGGCGGGAAGGCGCGCTACCGGGACTCGCTCGAGATCGGCGCCGGGACCGGCTACTTCACGCTCAACCTGCTGCTCGGCGGGCTGATCGAGAACGCCACCTGCAGCGACATCTCGCCGGGGATGCTGAAGACGCTGGCCTCGAACGCCGAGCGCCTGGGGCTCGAGGTGGCGACCCAGCCCGCCGACGCCGAGCAGCTGCCGTTCGCCGATGAGAGCTTCGACCTCGTCCTCGGTCACGCCGTGCTGCACCACATCCCCGACCTGCCACGGGCTTTTGACGAGTTCAACCGCGTGCTGCGGCCCGGAGGAACGCTCCTGTTCGCCGGTGAGCCCTCCCTCTACGGCGACCGCATCGCCGGGGTGCCGAAGGCGCTTGGCCGTACGCTCGCGCCGCTGTGGCGCATGGCGCTGCGCGCGGGCCCCGCCGCGGCACCGCCGCCGGCGAGCTCGGAGGAGTCGCTGGAGCCGGTCGTGGACGTGCACGCGTTCTCTCCGGGCGAGCTCTCGCGCCTGGCACAGGACGCCGGCTTCGAGCGCACAAGGATCAGCGGCGAGGAGCTCGTCGCAAACTGGTTCGGGTGGGTGAACCGCACGCTCGAGCACAGCGCCGACCCCGCCGAGATTCCGTGGGCCTGGCGCCAGTACGCCTACCGCGGCTACCTGGTCCTGCAGGAGCTGGACCGGCGACTGCTGGAGTCGCTGCTGCCGGCGAGCGCCTTCTACAACCTGATGCTCAGCGCCCGCAAGCCGCAGCGCTGAAGCGGGCCTGGACCTAGAATCGGGGTCGATGGCTTCGCGGCCGGCCCGGAACTTCCCCCTGTTCCCGTTGGGCATCGTCGCGCTTCCGACCGAGAGCGTGCCGCTGCACATCTTCGAGGAGCGCTATCGCGTGATGATCGGGCGCTGCCTACAGGCCGGCCCCGGCACACGGGGGCGCCAGTTCGGCATCGTGTGGCTCTCCGACGAGGAGCTCAAGCCGGTGGGATGCGCGTGCGAGGTCGAGGAGGTGCTCGAGCAGATGGACGACGGGAGCATGAACATCCTCGCTCGTGGCACGCGGCCGTTCCGCCTGCTCAGCCGTCAGGACGACCTCCCCTACCCAGCCGGCGAGATCGAGTTCCTGGGAGAGATCGAGGAGGAGCCCGACGAAGAGACCGGCACCGCCGCCAGGGAGCTCTACCGCGAGCTGGTCGCACAGGCCACCGATCGGGAGCTGAGCGAGGAGGAGCTGCTCGAGCTCGACGCCTACGCGATGGCCGCCACCGTCGAGTTCGGCGTGGAGGCCAAGCAGGAGCTGCTCGAGCTGCGTTCGGAGAACGCCCGCCTGCGACTGCTGGCGATGCTGCTGTCGGCGGCGATCGAGCGCCTGGAAACGCTCGAGCGCGCCCAGGCACGCGCACTCTCCAACGGCAAGGTCCGCTTCGCCTGAGGACGGGCGCCGGCGGCGCCCGGCCGGACGGGGCGGGCGGGCGGGGCTCTATTCGGGCAGCCCGCAGACCTGCTGGGCGGTCTTGAGGACGAACAGCGCCAGTTCGTGCAGGACCTTGGGCTGGGCGGCGGAGTTGTCGGCGAAGTGCACGGTGCCGTTTTCGTCGCGCACCCCGTAGCTCATCACCGAGCCCGTCCTGGCCGCCAGGGTGGCGTTCTGGGAGGCGAGGCTCTGGAGGTCTTCCTGGATCCCGCGGGCGCGCACGAGTTCGGCGTCGCTGAGCGTGTGCCGCGCCGGGCGCCCGTTGCAGTGGACGTTGCCCTCTTCGTCGACGAGCAGGGTGAGACGGGCGTTCGGCGTGGAGCCCGTGCGGGTGACGATGAAGATGTCCCCCGCCGACACGCCCCCGCAGCCACCCAGCAGCCCCGCGCCCGCCAGCAGGGCGCCGACCACGGCCAGCCTTCGCCCGAGCGCCATCAGGCCTGTACCGCCACGCCCCCGCGGCGGGGATCGCCGGCGCCCTCGAGCTGCCGGCCCCGTCGCAGGACGGCCTGGACGCCTCCGAAGAACAGGTTGCGGGAGCCGAAGCGCACGACCTGAAGCTCGGGCGGCAGGCCCTCGAGGTCGATGCCCGGCTCGGCGAACAGGACCCCGTTCTCGAAGTGCACCCGTGGGGCACCGACGGCCGGGGCGGCGCCGAGCCCGTGGTCGACGACGCCGAGGATGGTCTGCAGCAGGGCCGAGCGAATACGGTTGGAGCCGGCGCTGCCGAGCACCAGCTCCACCTCTCCCTCGCGCATCACGACGGTGGGGGCCATCATGCTCGGCATCCGCTGACGGGGCCGGTGACGGTGAAAGCCGAGCGGGTTGAGATCCTCCTCGCCCATCACGTTGTTGAGGTGCAGCCCCGTGCCGGGCACGACCACGCCCGAGCCCTCGCCGTTGGTACACGTCGCGCTGCAGGCACGGCCGTCCGCGTCGAGCACCGAGATGTGCGTCGTCGAGCCGAGCCGCTGCGCGAGGAAGCGTTCGGAGTAGCCGTCGTCCTGCAGTCCCTCGAGGAACTCGGGGGTGCGCTCGGCCTGGGCGGCGGACATCGCCTCGACGACAGCCGGCAGGGGCGGCGGGCTCGGGCCGCGGTCGAGCAGGGCCAGCGAGTAGGCGATCAGGGTGCCCCCGGCGGAAGGGGCCGGGTTGGTGAGGATCTCGCGATCGCGATAGCGCAGCTGCAGCGGCTCGCGGGCAACCGCTCGGTAGCCGGCCAGGTCCTCGCGGGACAGAAGCCCGCCGCGGTCCCCGACCCAGTCGGCGACGGCGTCGGCGATGGCACCGCGGTAGAAGGGGTCGGGACCCTCGCTTGCCAGTAGCTCCAGCGCGTCGGCGAGATCCGGGTTGCGCAGCACCTCGCCCTCGCGCAGGACGTGCCCGTCCGGGGCCCACAGCGCCGCGCACTCCGGGGTCGAGGTCAGCAGCCCCGCGAGGATCTCGGCGACGTACGCCTGGCCGGCGTTGAGCGCCACTCCGTCGCGGGCGAGCGCGGCGGCGGGCGCGGCGAGGAACTCCAGGGGCATCGTGCCCCAACGCCTGACCGCCTCACAGACGCCGGCGGGCGTGCCGTAGACGCCGCACGAGGCGGGGCCGACGTGGAACACCTGCTCGGCGTCCCCGAAGGACACGTCGATCGGCAGCAGCTCGGCGTACACCTGTCCCTGGGGGCCCTCCGAGGGGGACGCGGGGGCCGCCACGAAGAAGTCCAGCAGGGCCGCGGGAACATCTCCGCCGGCGACCAGCATGTGGCCCCCGGCCCCGAGGCCGGTGAGCAGCGGCTCGGCCACGAACGACGTCAGCATCGCGGCGACGACCGCATCCACCGCGTTGCCGCCTTCGCGCAGGACCTGCGCCCCGGCATCGGCGGTCAGCGGGTGCCCGGCGGCGATGACCCCGCGCTCAGCCTCGCCCATATGCCGCGGTGACCTCGCCTACAAGTTCGGAATGAACTCCGGGACCTCGAGCTCGTCCACCGCCAGGCCGCCACGGCGCGACTGCCGCGGTGGGCCGGCGGGAGCGGCGCGGGCGACCTTCAGCTCCCCGGCCGCGGGCTCGTTGAGGCGGGTGGCCGGGCGGCGGCGGTCCTCTGCGAACCCCGTAGCCACGACGGTCACCCACACCTGGTCGTCGAGCTTGTCGTCGACCATCGCCCCGAAGATGATGTTGGCCTCCGGATGGGCGGCCTGCGAGACCGCTTTGGCGGCCTCGTTGACCTCCCACAGAGACAGGCTCGTGCCGCCGGTGATCGAAAGCAGGATCGAGCGCGCGCCGTCGACCGACGTTTCCAGCAGCGGCGAGGAGATGGCGTGGTCGGCGGCCTCGGTGGCGCGGTTCTCGCCGATCCCCATGCCGATCCCCAGCAGCGCGTTGCCGGCGCCGCTCATGATCGTGCGCACGTCGGCGAAGTCGAGGTTGATCAGGCCCGGGAGCGTGACGAGGTCGGAGATGCCCTGGACGCCCTGGCGCAGAACGTCGTCGGCAACCCGGAAGGCCTCGACCATCGCGGTCTGGCGGTCGAGCACCCCGAGCAGACGGTCGTTGGGCACCACGATCAGGGTGTCGACCTCCTCGGCCAGCGCCCGCACGCCGCGCTCGGCCTGCTCGCTGCGCCGGGCGCCCTCGAACTGGAACGGCTTGGTCACGATCGCAACCGTCAGGGCGCCGACTTCCCTGGAGATACGGGCCAGGATCGGAGCGGCTCCGGTGCCCGTCCCGCCGCCGGCGCCGGCGGCGATGAAGATCATGTCCGAGCCCTTCAGCATCGCCTTCACGCGGTCGTAGTCCTCCATCGCGGCCTGGCGGCCGACTTCGGCATCGGAGCCGGAGCCGAGGCCACGGGTGAGCTCGGCGCCGATGTGCACCGTGAGGTCGGCCGTGGACTGCTGCAGGGACTGGAGGTCGGTGTTGACGGCGAGGAACTCGATCCCGCCGACCTGTGCCTCGACCATGCGGTTGACGGCGTTCACGCCGGCCCCGCCGACGCCGACCACACGGATCAGGGGCTGGCCCACCTGCATTCCGCCGAGGGCGGCCTGCTGTTCGGAGGAGAAGGCGTCGCGCAGGCGGTCCTGGGGCGTCGGCAGGCTCAGGCTCGGGGCGAGCACGCTCTGGGCGGCCACCGTCTGGGGCGCTGGGCTCAGCGCCGGGTGGGGCACGCTGCTGGGCGGCGCCGCGGGGCTGCGCCGGGGGCGCTCCTGCGGGGCCGGGCGCTCCTCCGCACCCGTGCGCTCGCGCGCGGGCGCGGGCTCCTGCACGGCGGGGCGCTCCTCGGGCGGCCACGGGCCGCTCCACGGCGGGGGCGTCCTCGGCCTCGGAACGCAGCCGCACGTCGGGCTCGTTCAGGGCGTCTCCGTGGTCATGTCCGAGATCTTGGTCCTGCGGCGCTCCCGGCTGCTCCGGGTCGTCGCCCTGGGCCTCTTCGGTTTTGCGGAACAGGGCCGCAAGCGGGCCTTCCCGCATGCTCGCCCGCTTAGGGTTGGCCATTTGCGAGGACCTCCTGCGCGAGCTGCCGGTAGGACTGGGCGGCGACGCCGTCCGGCTCGTACTTCAACACCGACATTCCCTTCACCGGCGCCTCCGCGAAGCGGACGGTCTTGCGAATCCGCGAGGCGAACACGCGATCGCCGAAGTTTTCTTCGAGAATCTCGATCGCCTCCTTGGCGTGGATGGTCCGAGAGTCGACCAACGTCGGAAGAATACCCTCGATGTCGACGCCGGGGTTGAGATTCTCGCGGATCATGGCAAGCGTGTTCTGGAGCTGGATCAGGCCCCGCATCGACAGATACTCGCATTGCACGGGGACGATCACCTTGTCGGCGGCGGTGAGGGCGTTGATCGTCAGCAGCCCGAGGCTCGGGGGAGTGTCGATGCAGATGAAGTCGTAGTCCTCGAGTATCGGCTCGAAGGCCTTCTGCAGGGCGCGCTCGCGGCCGATCATGGTGGACATCGCGATCTCCGCCCCGGCGAGGTCGATCGAGGCACAGGCGATGTCGATCTCGCGCTTGCGGATCACCTCGCGGACCGAGACTTTGTGCACGAGCACGTCGTACATCGACAGCTCGAGCGTGTCCGGGTCGATGCCCTGGGACATCGTGAGGTTGCCCTGCGGGTCCATGTCGACGCACAGGACACGGTGTCCCTCCTCCGCGAATGCGGCGGCGAGATTGAGGGTCGTCGTCGTCTTGGCCACACCACCCTTCTGGTTGGCGAACGCGATGACCTTGGCCTTACCTTCCACGGGGGCTCCCGGTGTTCGATTGATCTGCAGTAGCCGTCCGCTGGGTATTCGCAGCCCGGGGACCTATTCCTGCACGGCCACTACTCTCTAGCGCGATGGCCGCCGCCCGCCGCTCGAGGTCCGCCGGATTGGCGGCGCGGCTGGCACGCAAGCGGGTGCTGGTCTGCGTGGGCGCCGGGGGCGTCGGCAAGACGACCACCTCGGCCGCCCTGGCCCTCGGTCTGGCCCGGGAGGGCAAGAAGGTGGCCGTGGTCACGATCGACCCGGCCAAACGCCTGGCCTCGGCCCTCGGACTGCAGCGGCTCTCCAGCGAGCCGAGCCGGATCGACCCCGTGGCGCTGCGCGGGGCAGGGGTTGACGGCCGGGGCGAGCTGTGGGCGATGATGCTCGACACGCAAGCGCACCTTCGACGAGGTCGTGATGCGCCTGGCGAGCGACGACAGCGCCCGCGAGGAGATCCTCGCCAACCCGATCTACAGGGAGCTCTCGACGGCCGTGGCCGGGTCGCAGGAGCTGAGCGCCGTGGCCAAGCTGTACGAGCTGTACGAGGAACACGACTTCGAGGTGATCGTGCTCGACACCCCGCCCTCGCGCAACGCGCTCGACTTCCTGGAGGCGCCGGGGCGGCTGCTGGGCTTCTTCGAAGGACGGGCCCTGCAGGTGTTCCTCGCTCCCAGCGGGCTCACCGCGCGGCTGTTCGGACGCGGCACGGCGCTCGTGTTCTCGATCTTCGCCCGCGTCACGGGCGTGAACATGCTGAGCGAACTGTCGCGCTTCTTCCGCACCATGTCGAGCGTGATCGAGGGCTTCGGACAGCGCACGCGCGAGGTCGAGGCGCTGCTGCGGGCGCCCGAGACCTCGTTCGTGATCGTCACCTCGCCCGAGCCGGACCCCGTCGCGGAGGCCCTGTTCCTGGCCGACGCGCCTGCGCGAGGCGCGGATGTCGGCCGACGGGCTGGTGGTCAACCGCACCCACCTGGACGGCCTCGGCGGACACGCGCCCGAGGAGGTCGCGGCGCTGCTGGGCGACGAGCTGGATCCCCAGCTCGCGGAGCGACTGGCGGGCAACCTCGCCGACTTCGACGTGCTCGCGAGGCGCGACCGGGACTCGATCGAGCGGCTCTCCTCCGAGCTCGACGGCACCGCCATGGTGGTCGTCCCCCAGCTAGATGAAGACGTCCAGGATCTCCTCGGACTGGGCCGCGTTGCTGAATATCTCCTCGAGTGACAGCGGCGCGTAGGCGCCGGGCTGCTCGACGGCGTCCTCGGCGGGAGCGTCGCCGTCGGACTCCGCCGGCGGGCTGAAGGACGGCGCGCCAGCAGGGTCCTGCCCGGGCTGTTGCTCGGGCCGCCGGGAGCGGCGCGGCGGCCTCGGCGATGATGCTGTCGGCGAGTTCGCCGAGTCGTTCGGGCAGGTGCCCGCAGATCACGTCCCGCAGCAGCGCCCGCAGATGCTCGGCGACCTCACGGGCCAACTCCTCGCCGTGTGCGCCGGGATGGGCCGCGCCGAGGCGCAGGGAGCGCTCGAGCGCGATCGCCTGCTCGACGCGGGCGGCCAGCTCGGGGGCGTCCTCGCGGGCGCGCGCAGAGGGCCGCCAGGCGCCTGGCGAGCAGGCCCTCAGCGGCGCCCTCGTCCTCCAGCAGCGCGCTCAGCGCCAGCAGGTTGTCGCTCAGCGCATCGAGTCCGACCGGCGCGCTCGCAGGCCAGCTCGAAGCGCCGCCAGCGCCCAGTCGAGCCTGCCGCCGTCGAAGGCGCGGCGCGAGACGAGGCTGCAGAAGGCGCGCAGCTCGTCCTCCTGGTCGGGTGTCAGCAGCAGCGTGCCGCCCCGTCGCAGGTCCGCCCGGAAGCTGAAGCGCCCGCCAGGCGCCGCCGCCGGTGCTGACCCAGCCGAGGGGGTCGAGCGCGATGCGCCCGTCGCCGAACAGGCGCAGCGCGCGCAGCAGCTCGGCGAGCACGCCGCGGGCGGCGTGAACCGCCCGGCGCGGGTCCTCCGCCTCGCAGGCGAGCAGCACGAACACCGGTTCACCGGCCTCGGTCGCGAAGCTCGCTCCCATGTCGGGCAGCGGCCCCGGAAGCGCCTCCTCGCGCACGATCTCGAGTCCGTCCGCCAGCGCCAGCTCGGGCGAGGCGATGGCCAGGCCACGTAGCCGCGCGAGCACCATCACCTCGCTGCGGACCGACTCGGTGCGAGGCCTGCAGCGAGGCCAGCGCAGACTGCAGCCGCTCGGGCGCGAGCTCGAAGTCGTCGCCTTCGCCGAAGGCGTCCTCCATCAGCGCCAGCAGTCCCTCCCGCAGGCGCCCGCGGGGTCCCGCCTCGCCCGGCTCGATGCCGTGGTCGAGCAGGTAGCGGTCGAGGCCGTCGAAGTCCGCCAGCGCGATCACGGCCTGGCGGTGGGTGGGCAGCTGCTCGAGGCTCTCGGCGCGCTCGCGCAGGAAGTCGCCGACGAGCGGCCGGTAGCAGAACAGGGCCGGCCGGCGCGCCCCCGGGCGCCCGCCGCGGCGCTCGAGCTCGAACGGCACCTCGGCGCCGTCGGCCAACTCCGCCTGCAGGAAGCCGGCGGCCTCCTCGAGGTGGGCGCTCAGCGCAGCCTGCATGGAGGTGGAGCTCATGCAGGGCTGATTCGGCCCGGAGCCTGGCCCTCCTGCCGCTCCCGCCGAGCGCAGTCGGCCTTGCAGTGCCGAGACGACGCTAGGCGACCGCGAGCGCGTCGCCGGTCGCGGTGCGCTCGGCGCACTCCGCTCCCAGCCACTGCTTCCCCGTAGGAGCGCATGTCGTCGATGATCGGCAACAGCGCCAGGCCCTTCTCGGTCAGGGCGTACTCGACGCGAGGCGGTACCTCGGGGAAGGTGTGGCGCTCGACGATGCCCTCCTCCTCGAGCGCCCGCAGGCGCAGGGAGAGGGTCCGCGGACTGATCCCGGAGAGCGAGCGTTCGAGCTCGCAGAAGCGCGAGTGGCCCTCGGCCAGATCGCGGACGAGCAGCAGCGTCCACTTCCCGCACACGATCTGTGCGGTCATGCACACCGGACACGTCTCATCTAGCGCCATGTCCCTTTACTTTACCAACTGAAGTGACGGGACAGCCGACGGCGGAGACACCGTCCGGGCCCCGGCGGGGGGAGCAGGCTCAGCCAGTGGTGGCGGGGCTGGCGGCCTCGTCGCGCTGGGCCTCGGCGGCGGCGACGTCGTCCATCGTGGTACCGCGGCGGCCGTCGGCCTGCATCAGCAGCTTGAAGTCGTGGGGGCTCGAGGCGACCTTGTAGGCGTCCTCGAAGGTCACGCGACCGGCCTTCACGTGGCCGAACAGGGCCTGGTCGAAGGTCTGCATGCCGTAGTAGCCGCCGGAGGAGATCACCTCGACCAGCTTTCCGGTCTGTTCGGGGTCCATGATCATGTCCCGTACGCGCCCGGTCATGCGCAGGATCTCGCAGACCGCGACCCTGCCGCCGTCTGCGCCCGGGACGAGTCGCTGGGAGATGACGCCCTTGATCGTGCCGGCGATCATGCTGCGGGCCTGCTGGTGCTGGTGGGGCGGGAAGAAGTCGAGCAGGCGGTTGATCGACTCGGTCGCGTCGACGGTGTGGATCGTGGAGAGCACGAGGTGACCGGTCTCGGCGGCCGAGAGCGCGGTACCGACGGTCTCCTCGTCTCGCATCTCGCCCACGAGGATCACGTCGGGGTCCTGGCGCAGCACCCTGCGCAGGGCGCGCTTGAAGGAGGCCGTGTCCATCCCGACTTCGCGCTGGTTGATCGCCGAGCGCTTGTCCGCGTGCACGAACTCGATCGGGTCCTCGATCGTCACGATGTGCTTGCTCATCGTGTGGTTCATGTGGTCGATCATCGCCGCGAGCGTCGTCGACTTGCCCGAGCCGGTGGTGCCGGTCAGCAGGATGATCCCGCGCTCCTCTTCGGCCAGTTCGGTGATCACCGGCGGCAGCGCCAGCTCCTCGATCGTGAGGATCTTGTGCGGGATCGCGCGACAGACCAGCGAGATCAGGCCGCGCTGACGGAAGGCGTTGATGCGGAAGCGGGCGACGCCCTCGATCTCGAAGGAGAAGTCGACCTCGTGCTCCTCGGCGAACTCGTCGAGCTTGCCGTCGTTGGAGGAGGATCGTCTTGAGCGCGTGTTCGGTGTCCTCCGCGCCCAGCTCGTCCGGGAAGGCAGTCGTCGCCGGTGAGCTCACCGTGGACGCGGAACAGGGGCACGGCGCCGGCCTTCAGGTGCAGGTCGGAGCCCTCTTTGGCAACGAGCTCACGCAGGGCCAGCGTGGACATCGAACATATTCCGCTGATCGGCATCGGCGGGCCGGCTCTTGAGTGCCTGCAACGGTCATGGACGCGGGCGCCCAGGTTGCGGGACGGCTTTTCAGGCGACGTCGCGGAGCTTCTGGGCCTCTGCGAGGCTCTGCAGCTTCTTCAGCGACTGGTTCTCGATCTGGCGGATCCGCTCGCGGGTGACGTTGAAGGTGCGGCCGACCTCGTCGAGCGTCCGCGGGTGCTCTCCGCCGAGCCCGTAGCGCAGCTCGAGCACGCGACGTTCGCGGTAGGAGAGGTTCTCGAGGGCCTCCCGCAGGGCCTCCTTGGTGAGGATCTCCGCGGCCCGCTCGTAGGGGGACTCGGCGCGCTCGTCGGCGATGAACTGGCCGAACTCCGACTCCTCCTCGTCGCCGACCGGCTTCTCCAGTGAGACGGGGGCCTGGGCGGAGCGCTTGATCGAGTCGACCTCCTCGGGGTCGATCCCGGTCACCTCGGCGATCTCGTCGGCCGTGGGCTCGCGGCCCAGCTCGGTGACGAGCTTGCGCTCGGCGCGCCCGATCTTGTTGAGCTTCTCCACGACGTGCACCGGGATGCGGATCGTGCGCGCCTTGTCGGCCAGCGCCCGGGCGATCGCCTGGCGGATCCACCAGGTCGCGTAGGTCGAGAACTTGAAGCCCTTGCGGTAGTCGAACTTCTCCGCCGCGCGGACCAGGCCGAGCGTTCCCTCCTGGATCAGGTCGAGGAACGGCAGGCCCTGGTTGCGGTAGTTCTTGGCGATCGAGACGACCAGGCGCAGGTTGGACTCGACCATCTTCTGCTTGGCGTCGAGGTCGCCCCGCTCGATCCGCTTGGCGAGGTCCACCTCCTCCTGGGCGGTCAGCAGGCGCACCTTGCCGATGTCCTTGAGGAACAGCTGCAGCGAGTCGGTCGTCATGTCCGGCTTGAGGTCCAGCGCGGTTTTTGCTTTGCGCCGCCCGCGCTTGTCCGGCGCACGCTCGACCTGCGCCGAGGCGGCTATCGCCGGGTCGATGTCCTCGACGAGCTCGATCTCGGCGCGCTCGAAGAAGCCGTGGAGCTCTTCGACGTCGGCCTCGTCCAGATCCAGCTCCGACATCGCCTTGGAGATCTCCGCGTAGGAGAGCACGCCCACCTGCTGACCCTTGGCCAGCAGGCCCTTGACCTCGTCCAGCTCCTGCAGGTCGACGACTGACATTCGGGTTTCCATCTCTTCGCTCATGGACAGGTTGGCGATCGCTTCCCCAGCATCAAATCAGTGTCTCCGTAGGTCCTCGTCTCACACCGCCCGATGCGCCGACCGCATCCGCGCATGGAACGCGTTCCCGTCAAGGAGCCAATGCTAACGCGTCTGCCGCCAGCGCCGCGGGCATGGCGCTCGACATCGCACCCCACAAAGGCCGCCCAATGGGGCTTCCGGACGGCGTCCGGGGCCCCCCGAGTGCCCCATGCGGCTTCCGGCTTTAAGCAATCATGTCCTCGTGCCGACCCCCGAGGACGTCCGCGTGCCCAGACCCGAGACCAACGGACACGCCGGCGCGGATGCGATCGAGGAGGGCGTGCTCTCCAACCTCCCGCGCAGCCGTCCCCAGCGGACGACCGAGCGCCGCATCGCCTCCCGCGAGGGCAAACGGCCGGGCGACGCGCAGCCAAGGATGCCAGCCGTGCATCGGCCGAGGCCAACGGCGCGGCCGCCAGGGTCACCGATGCCAAGAGCACCGGCGCCGCCCGCAAGGGCGCCGGCGCCAGGGCCGCGAGCGCTGCCAAGGCCAAGGGCGCGGACGCCACCGCGCAAAGCGCGGCGAAGGCCAAGGGCGCCGACGACCTCGGAGCGGGGCACGGCGAAGGCGCAGGGCGCGGACGCCACTGCCGCACACCCGGGCGGCGTCCCCGCGCAAACCCCGCAAGAGCGCCAAGCCACGCGCAGATGACCGCGCCCAAGCGAGTCCCGCCCAAGCCGGCGGATTCGGCGCCGCGTCAGGGCTTCGAGAGCGAAACGTCCCGTAGCACCACCGACCCCGTCCGCCCCCGGGTGGCGCCGAGCTCCTCGCCGGCGCCGTGGAGATCGTCGGCGAGGTGGCCAGGGCGGGGGTGTCGGCGGGCGAGCGGGTCCTGAAGGACCTCTTCTCGCGGCTTCCCCACTAGCGCCCCACCTGGTGGGATCGGACCAGGCTCGTCGCGCCGTCGCGCGCGGCGGCTGATATATACTCGCGCCACGCCGAGCCGTCGTGCCCATGCACGGCGGGCGGGGGACCCATTGCGGGTCGCACAGAGCGATCCGCTGGGGCGAATCGGTCCGAGTGGACCGTAGCGCCGCACAGATGTGCCGCGCGAGCCCGTCAGCTCACCCCGTAGGCGCGTGAAGACACAGTGAGGCAAAGAACCGCACTCATCCTGTCCGTGCTCGCGCTGCTTGCAGCGGCGAGTGGGCTCTCCTGCGTCTCGCAGGCCGGGGCCGCCTCGACCGGCGGCGCGCTCGCCGGTACGACCGGTCACGCCGCCGACCAGGTCCACACCACGGGCGTGGCGACCTGGTTCGGTCCCGGTTTCTACGGCCACAAGACGGCCTGCGGCCAGACGCTCACCCCGGCCGTGGTCGGCGTCGCCCACCGCACGCTTCCCTGCGGCACGCTCGTCAAGGTCACCTACGCCGGGCATGCCGTGGTGCTGCCGGTGCTCGACCGTGGCCCCTACAGCCACATCGCCGAATGGGACCTGACGGCCGGTGCGGCCGCCGCCCTCGGCGTCTCGGACACGGTCCGGATCGGCACCAAAGTCGTGGGCACCGCTCCCAACGTCCCCACCCTCGGGCTCCCCGCCGGGGCGCTCACGGCGCCCATCGCCGGCGGCGCCGTCGCCGGCTAGGCAGGTAGAGCGCCGTCGGCGGCTAGCGCCGGCCGCGCGCGCCGCGATCAGGTCCACATCCGCGTGAGCGGCCAGAGCGGCCGCGTGACGGCCGTCGGCCGGGTACACGGCCATGCCGACGAGGGCCCGCAGCGGCTCGCCGCCGCCTGCACCCGCCACCGCCGCGTGCAGCCGTTCCGCCAGTGCCCGCGCCCCGCGCCGGTCGGCCCCGGGTGACCAGCACCCAAAAGCGACCGGGACGCTCGCGAACCACCGAGCCGTTCTCCGACAGCACCCGCTCGAGCGAGGCCAGGTCGGCCGCCAGACGCGCCGGCGTGCTCTGCAGCCGCAGCCGTTCGAGATCCCTGAGCTCGACCAGCAGCACCGCGAACGGCAGCTCCTCGGGCTCGTGACGCTCGAGCTCCCGGGCGATCGCCTCGAGCCACTCCGCCGGCGCGTGCTCGCCGCGCTGGTCGCGGATCGCGATCGCCGCTCCGTCCTCGCGGTCCCGGCGCGGGACGGCGCCCTCCGGCCGCGTCACGGGGACATTCTCGAGCTCATCGACGATCAGCGGCGGAGCGCCGGAAAGGGCGGCCGGCCGCGGCCCTGCAGGCGAGTCGCTCTCGCGCCGGCCCTCGGCGTGCGCTCGGGGGCCCCGCTCCCCGCCACCGGGCAGGGCACCGGCAAGCGCCACGGCGCACACGTGTGCCACTCGTCCGCAGAGGTCGGCCGTCTGGCGGGGGCTCAGCCCGGGGACCGCTTCGAGCAGGGCCTCGCCGAGCACACCGCGAAGCAGCTCGACGGCGTCCACGAGCTCGGCCGGCGAGCGCGCTCCGGTCAGCTCGCTGAGGGCGAGCTCACCCGGGTCCACATCGCCCGCGGGGGCCTCGCCCGCGCGGGCCTCGCCCGCGGGGGTCTCGTCCGCGGGATTTCGCCCGTGGGACCTCGCCGGCGGGGGTCTCGCGGCCCGCACCGCGCAGGCGCTCGAGCGCGGCGTCTGAGCGAACCGCCTCGATCAGCAGCCCGCACAGCTGGGGAGCCCGTCCGGCGAGCAGCTGGAGTGGCAGGGCCGCGAGATCCTCCAGCGGACGAGAGCCGACCAGCGCCACCACCCAGCGCCCCGCGATCTGCTCACGGCGCGCGAGCGCAGCCCTCGAGGGGCAGCTCGGCGAGCGCGCGGGACGCGCGGAGCGGGATTCGAGCCCTGCGTCTCGGTCACGCCCGAGGAATATCAGCAGTCGCCGACGCACGCCCAGCCGATGGCCCGCATCTCCGCCCTCCCACCGCGGGCGGGCGGTGCGAGACTGCCCACCCGAGATGCTCGCCATCCGTATCGTCGTCGCCCTCTGCGGACTGGTGCTGGCGGCGGTCGCGATCGCGCTGGCGAGCCTCTCGGCGCCGTCCGCGGCGCGCCAAGGTCGTGGAGCTCGAGAACGAGACCTCTGTCGACCCCGCCACCGAAGCGGTCACCTCGGTCCAGAAGGCCGACCTGCTGATCGACCGCGAGGCCGCTCGCAGGAGATCTGGACGCCGATGCACCTCGAGCGCCTGGCCCGCACCTACTGGCGCTTCCTCGCGCGGGTGACGCTCGGCCTGATCCACGTCCGCTACACCGAGCAGGAGCGCTCGGTGGTGCTCCTCGCGGCTCCGCTGCGGCTGCTCACCTTCCGGGCCCCGGAGTACGAGATGGACGCCTCCCACGGGCTGGTCCGCTGGCGCATCTCCAGCGGCCTGCTGGTCTCCAAGCGCGGGCGCGACGGCGGCGGCTACCTGCAGATCGAGGTGCGCCGCCCAGCCGGGGGACGACGGCGGCGGGTCCTCGCACGCGCCTGCACGTGGAGGTCGCGGTGGCCAACTTCTACCCGTCGATCGCCTCCGGGCTGAGCCGCACGATCTACAACATCACCCAGTCACGGATCCACGTGATCGTGACGTACAGCTTCCTGCGCTCGCTCACGCGCCTGGACCTCGCCGAGTCGCGGGTCGGCCGGCTACGGATCAGTGACTGACCTCGGCCCCGATCGCGCGCAGCTTGGCGCGGTCGTGGGTGGCACGGATGCGCCTGATGGTGCCCGAGCGCGAGCGCGTGACGAGCGATTCGGTCGTGGCTCCGCCGACGCTCGGGTAGCGCACACCCTGCAGCACGTCGCCGTCGGTGATCGCCGGTGGCGGAGAAGAACACGTCGTCGCCGCTGACCAGCTCGTCGCGGGAGAGCACCCGCTCGAGGTCGTAGCCGGCCTCGCGGGCGGCGTCCCGCTCGGCGTCGTCACGCGGCCACAGCCGGCCCAGCAGCTGGCCCCCGAGGCACTTCACGGCGGCCGCCGAGATCACGCCCTCGGGCGTCCCGCCGATGCCCCACAGGAGATCGACGGGCGAGCGCTCGGTCACCGCCAGCAGCGCCGCCGAGACGTCCCCGTGGGCGATCAGCCGCACGCGCGCGCCCGCGCTGCGGATCGCCGCGATGCCCTGCTCGTGGCGGGGTCGGTCGAGCACCACGACCATCACGTCGGCGATCGGGCAGCCCTTGCGCTCGGCGACCAGCGCGACCGTCTCCCCGAGCGGACGGTCGAGGTCGAGCAGGTCGGCGATGTCGGGGGCGCCGGCCATCTTTTCCATGTACACGCACGGGCCCGGGTCGAACATCGTGCCGCGGCTCGAGAGGGCGATCACCGCCAGCGCGCTGGGCATCCCGTGGGCGGCGAGCGTGGTGCCCTCGAGCGGGTCCACGGCGATGTCCACCTGCGGCGGGGACCCGTCGCCGATCTGCTCGCCGTTGTAGAGCATCGGCGCCTCGTCCTTCTCGCCCTCACCGATCACCACCACTCCGTCCATGCGCACCGAATGCAGCATGTGGCGCATGCCGTCGACCGCGGCCTGGTCGGCTGCCTCCTTGTCGCCCATGCCCACCAGCGGGGCCGCGGCGAGGGCGGCCGCCTCGGTGACGCGGACGAGCTCGAGCGCGAGGTTGCGATCGGGCAGCTGGCGCGAGACGGGAGTCATCGGCGCAGCTTGTACCACACCCTCGCGCGGTCACCCCGACCGCTTCGCCCGAACCACCCACGCGGACGCGAGCCGCGACGCCGTGGCGCAGGTCACTACGATCGAGCCGTGACCCAGGCGCCGCAGACCGCGACTGCGAGCATCCCAGGTCCGCTGCGCTCCGCCGTCCAGGAGTGCCTCGAGCAGCTCGTGGCGCAAGAGATCCCCGCCCGCCTGCGCCGCGGCGACGCCACCATCTGGGGGCCGGCGGGGACTCCCGAGGTGGCCAACCGCCTCGGCTGGCTGACGATCGCCGAACGCATGGCACCCCAGCGCGAGCAGCTCGAGCAGTTCGCCGCGGGCGTCGCCGCCGACGGGATCGAGGACGCCGTCGTGCTCGGAATGGGCGGCTCCTCGCTGGCCCCTGAGGTCCTGCGCCGCACATTCACGCCTCGCGGCGACAGGCCCCGCCTGTGGGTGCTCGACTCCACCGACGCCGGCGAGATCGGTGCCGTCCAGGACGCGATCGACCCGCGGCGCACGCTGTTCCTGGTGTCCTCCAAGTCAGGGGGCACGATCGAGCCGAACTCGCTGTTCGCGCATTTCTTCGCGCTCGTCGAAGACGGGAGCCAACTTCGCGGCCGTGACCGACCCCGGCACCGAGCCTGCAGGAGCTCGCCGAGCGCCACCACTTCCGGGGGGTGTTCGCCGGCGATCCCGACATCGGCGGGCGCTACAGCGCGCTGTCGGCCTTCGGGCTGGTACCCGCCGCGCTGGCGGGGATCGACACCGGGACGCTGCTGCGACGGCGCCCCCGCCGCCTGGGACACGGCACTCGAGACGGCGGACTGGGCACAGGGCAACGCCGCCGGCGTCGACGCCGCCTGTTGGCTGGGGGCCGCGCTGAGCGCGCTCGCGAGCAGCGGCCGGGACAAGCTCACGTTCGTGATCGCGGAGACCCTGCCCGGGCCTGGGGCTGTGGCTGGAGCAGCTGGTGGCGGAGTCCACGGGCAAGCAGGGCCGCGGGATCCTGCCGGTGGCGGAGGAGCCCCTCGGCGAGCCGGCGGTGTACGGGGACGACCGCGTGTTCGCCCACCTGACCGACAGCGGGCACCCCGAGCCCGATGTGCAGGAGCGGGTTGACGCGCTGGCGGCGGCGGGCCACCCGGTGATCACGATCCCCACGACCGGGCCCGGCGACCTCGGACGGGTGTTCCTGCTGGCCGAGCTCGCGGTCGCGGTGGCCGGCTGGGGCTTGCAGATCAACCCCTTCGACCAGCCCAACGTGCAGCAGGCCAAGGACGCCACCAACGCGGTGCTGAAGGGCTTCGCCGAGAGCGGAGAGCTGCCGGAGATCGCCGACGCCGAGGTCGCGACCGTGAGCTCGCTGCTGCTGGGGGCGCGAGCGCCGGAATACGTGGCGCTGATGGGCTACGTGCGGCCGTCGGGCGAGTTCGATCGCGCCGCCGGCGAGCTGCGCGAGCTGATCCGTGCGGCCGGCAGCGCCACCACCACGTTCGGCTACGGACCCCGCTTCCTGCACTCCACCGGCCAGTTCCACAAGGGCGGGCCGAAGATCGGGCGCTTCCTGCAGATCCTCCACGACGACCCCGTCGACGTCGACATCCCGGGCGCCCCCTACTCCTTCACCACGCTCAAGAACGCGCAGGCAACGGGCGACCTTCAGACCCTGCGCTCGCTCGGACGGCCCGCAGAGCGAGTGCGGCTGACCGGCGATGACCCCGCGGGCGCGCTGCGCTCGCTGACCGCGACGATCAAGGAGGGCCTGTGACGCAGATCGGCTTTGTGGGACTCGGGAAGATGGGCGGGAACATGGTCCACCGCATCCGCCGCGACTCCGACAACGAGGTGGTCGCATTCGACTTCGACCAGAAGGCTGTGGCCCAGGCGGTGCGCAACGGGGCGTCGGGCGCCGGCTCGCTGCGCGAGCTGGTCAAGAAGCTGCAGCCGCCACGGATGGTCTGGATCATGGTCCCGGCCGGCGAGCCCACCCAGGAGACCGTCGACAAGCTCGCCAAGCTGCTCGACCGCGGCGACACGATCATCGACGGGGGCAACTCGCGCTGGACCGACGACAAGCGGCGCGCCGGCGAGCTCAAACGCAGCGGCATCGAATACGTCGACGTCGGGGTCTCGGGCGGGGTATGGGGCCTGGAAGTGGGCTACTGCATGATGGTCGGAGGAGCCAAACGGGCGGTCAAGCGCCTGTCGCCGATCCTCGACGTGCTGGCACCGCCGACCAACGATCAGAGCCGGGCGGCGATCGGCGAGCGTGGCTGGCTGCATTTCGGCCCGGCGGGCGCGGGTCACTACGTGAAGATGGTCCACAACGGCGTCGAGTACGGGCTGATGCAGGCCTACGCCGAGGGCTTCGACGTGTTCGACAAGTGCGAGTACGAGCTCGACAACGCCAAGATCGCCCACCTCTGGGGCCAGGGCTCGGTGGTTCGCTCGTGGCTGTGCGAACTCGCCGCCCGCGCCTTCGAAGCCGACGGCAACGACCTCGCAGCGATCGAGGGCTACACCGAGGACTCCGGCGAGGGACGCTGGACGATCCAGGACGCTACCGACCATGACGTGCCCACGCCCGTGATCACGGCCTCGCTGTACGCGCGCCTGCGCTCGCGGGGCAACGGCGACTTCGCCGACCGCGTGCTGGCCGCGCTGCGCAACCAGTTCGGCGGACACGCCGTCAAGAGCGCGAAACGCTGATGGCGATCGCCGCCGAGGGACAGGCCGGCGTCGAGCAGGACAACCCGCTGACGGCGGGCCTCGAGCGCCAGCCGGTCGCCCCCGCCTCGCTGGTCATCTTCGGCGCCACCGGCGACCTCTCGCGGCGCAAACTGCTGCCCGCGCTCTACAACCTCGCCCACGACGGGGTGCTCCCCGGCCACTTCCACGTGATCGGGGTGGCCCGCCGGGAGCGGACGGACGACGGAGTTCGCCGACGAATGCGTGGAGGCGATCCGGCGCTTCTCGCGCCGTCGGCCGGACCCCGACGTGCTCGAGTCGCTGCACGACAACGTCCGCTACGTGGCCGGGAGCTTCGACGACGCGTCGGTCTATCAGCGGCTCTCAGAGCTCCTCGACGGCTTCGAAGGCGAGGCGGGCGAACCGCTGAACCGGCTCTTCTACCTGTCGACCTCGCCGGGCTTCTTCCCGGTGATCGTGAAGGAGCTCGGCCGCTCGGAGCTCGACCACCACGAGCGCGGTTGCGGTGCGCGTGGTGATCGAGAAGCCGTTCGGGACCACGCTGCAGGAGGCCCGCGAGCTCAACGAGACGGTGCTCTCGATCTTCGAGGAGTCGCAGGTGTTCCGCATCGACCACTACCTCGGCAAGGAGACCGTCCAGAACATGCTGGCGTTCCGCTTCGCCAACGGCATGTTCGAGCCGCTGTGGAACCGCAACTACATCGACTACGTCCAGATCACCGCCGCCGAGGACATCGGGATCGGCTCGCGCGCCGAGCTACTACGACCGCGCGGGCGCGCTGCGGGACCTGATCCAGAACCACATGCTGCAGCTGCTCTGCCACGTGGCGATGGAGCCGCCCGGCAGCTTCACCGCCGAAGACGTGCGCAACGAGAAGGTCAAGGTCCTGCACGCGATCCCCGAACCGTCGGCCGAGCAGCGTCCGGGAGATCGCCGTCCGGGCCCAGTACGGCGCCGGCCACGCCGGCGGCGAAGACGTTCCCGGCTACCTCGAAGAGGAGGGCGTGCCGGCGGACTCCCACACCGAGACCTACGCCGCCCTGCGCCTGGAAGTGGACAACTGGCGCTGGGCGGGCGTGCCCTTCTACCTGCGCACGGGCAAGCGGCTGGCGCGCAAGGTCACCGAGATCGCCGTCACGCTCAAGCCCGGTCCCCCACCTCGCCTTCAGCCAGGACGGCTCGCTGGGGGTGCGGCCCAACCAGCTGGTGCTGACGCTCCAGCCCAACGAGGGCGTGTCGCTCAGCCTCGGCGCCAAGATCCCGGGCACGCGCATGATCATCCGCCCGGTCAACATGGAGTTCCAGTACGGCTCCTCGTTCCTGTCGCAGTCGCCGGAGGCCTACGAGCGGCTGATCGCGGACGTGATGCGCGGCGACGCGACGCTCTTCACCCGCAACGACGAGGTCGAGGCGCAGTGGCGGGTGTGCGACCCGATCGTGAGCGCGTGGGCGGCCTCGAGCGAGCCGCTGCCCGTGTACGAAGCGGGCTCCCAGGGCCCGCAGGAGGCCAACCGGCTACTGCTCGCCGAGGACCGCTGGCGCGCGATCTGATGGCTACCGAAGACGCCGTCTGGAGCGCCGAGGCGACGACGCCCGACGCGATCGAAGCCGCGCTTCGCGAACTGCTGGTCGAGGCCCACACGCACGACGACCAGGTCGTGCCCGGCGAGGGTCCTGAACATGATCGCGTTCGTGGACCGCGCGTGGACGGGTGAGATCGCCAACCGTCTGCGCGGCGTCGGTCGCTACCACGCCTCGCGCATGGTGGTGCTGTCGTACGAGCCCAGCCGCCGCAGTCTCGACGCGCGCGTGACGATCTCCAGGGACGGCGCCTCCTCGCCGGGAGAGCTGTCGCTGCTGCGCGAGACCGTGGTGGTGGAACTGGGGGACGTCCACCTCGACGACCTGCTCACGATCGCCGACCCGCTGGTCGTCACCGACCTGCCGACGCTGCTGTGGTCCCCACACGGCCACCGCGAGGTCCTCTCCGAGCTGCTCCCCCTGTCACAGGCGGTCCTGCTCGACTCGGTCGAGGAGCCCGACCCCGGCCGAGGCGCTGCAGTGGGCCCGCCAGCTCGGCGAGGAGGCCTACGTCGTGGACCTCGCGTGGCTGCGCAGCACGCCCTGGCGCGAGCGCGTGGCCGCGATCTTCGATCCGCCGACCCGGCGGCGGGAACTGCTCACGATCACCGACCTGACCGTCCGCCACCACCCCGCCTCGACGGCCGCGGCGCTGCTGCTGACGGGCTGGCTCGCCTCGCGGCTCGGGTGGCGCGAAGCCACCCTGCTGGCCCACGGCCAGGCGCTCCGCGGCCGCGCCCACGCCAACCGCCAGGACGTCGCGCTGCAGCTGCAGGCCGCACCCGAGCTGATGGTGCCCGGGCTGGAGAGCGTCTCGATCGAGACCGCCGCCGGTCGCTCGCTGCGGCTCGTCCGCGGGGCTCCGGCGGGCTGCGCGCCCACGCCCGCCAGGCCGACGGCGGCGAGCTGGACTGGACGCTCCCGGGCGCCTCCCGCGGCGAGGGCGGCGTGCTCGGCGAGGGCATCCGCCAGGCGCTGCTGCGCGACCCCACCTACGTGCCCGCCCTCGACGCCGCCCTGGCGATGGCCGGCTGAGAGCGGCGGCCCGGACGAGCATGACCCGCCTGACGAGCTGCCCCGATGCCGAGTCGGTCGCCGACGCGGGCCGCGGCCCACGTGCGCACGCGTGGTCGAGCAGGCGCGGGCCGAGCGCGGCGTGGCCCACGTGGCCCTCAGCGGAGGGGGCACGCCCGAACGCACCTACCGCCTGCTCGGCGAGGACCCCCAGGCGCTGGCAGACACCGAGCTGTGGTTCGCCGACGAGCGCTGCGTGGCCCCCGACGACCCCGAGAGCAACTACCGGCTGGTGCGAGGAGACGCTGCTCGGACCGGCCGGGATCGCGGCGCGGCTGGTGCATCGAATGCAGGGCGAGCTCGGCCCCGCCGCCGGCGCCGAGCAGTACGAGAGCGAGCTGCGCGAGCGCCTGGGGGCGGGTCCGGACGGGATGGTGACGCTCGACCTGGTGGTGCTGGGGATCGGCCCCGACGGGCACGTCGCCTCGCTGTTCCCGGGCTCGGCCGCGCTCGCCGAGGAGCGGGCCCTGTGCCTGGGCGTCGAGGACTCGCCCAAGCCGCCGCCGCGAGCGGATCACGCTGAGCCTGCCGGTGCTGCGTGCCGCCGCGCGGATGTCTGCTGGTGGCGACCGGCGCCTCGAAGTCGGACGCGCTCGCGGCGATGCTGGGAGAGCCCACCGCCAGCGTGCCCGGCGAGCCTGCTGCGCCGCGAGCGTCTGACGGTGATCAGCGACGACGCCGCCGCCCCGCCGGCGCCACACCGCGGTGAGCGCGGCGGCGAGCCCCGCCCCCTCCCCCGCCGGCCCCGTGGGAGCGCCCTTTGCGGCGCTGCTCGTGCGCCACGCGGAGACCGAGTGGAGCCTCTCCGGGCGCCACACCGGCCGCACCGACATTCCCCTCACCGACGCCGGGCCGGGCGGCTGCCCGCAGCCTCGCGGGCCGGCTGGCGGGCACCGACTTCGGGCTCGTGCTCGTGAGCCCCTCCCGGCGCGCGCGGGAAACCTGCGAGCTGTGCGGCCTCGGCGCCCGGGCCCGCCCCGACGAGGACCTGCTGGAGTGGGACTACGGCGACTACGAGGGCCTGACCTCGAGGGAGATCCACGAGCGCAGGCCCGACTGGGTGCTGTGGCGCGACGGCTGCCCGGGGGGCGAGCGTCCCGACCAGGTGGGGGCCCGCGCGGACCGT
Source organism: uncultured Solirubrobacteraceae bacterium (assembly GCA_963742395.1). Lineage (GTDB taxonomy): Bacteria > Actinomycetota > Thermoleophilia > Solirubrobacterales > Solirubrobacteraceae > Palsa-744. Next base: position 360,554 of record CAVUME010000015.1, read on the forward strand.
GTGATCGCCACCCTCACGCGGGAGCCGGGGCCGGCCGCGATCTTCTCCCACGGGCACCTGCTGCGCGTGCTGGGAGCCCGCTGGATCGCCCTCGCCGCCGCAGAGGGCGGGCGCCTGGCGCTGTCCACCGGCGCTCTCTGCACGCTCGGCCACGAACACGGCACGACGGTCATCTCGAGCTGGAACGACACCGGCGCCGGGCACGCGACCCCCTGACGGGAGGACTTCCCCAGTAGAGTGGGGCGCCAGCGAGTCATGGCAGTCCACGCGCCGACCGCCCATCCCACCGTCACCGACGCGGAGCTGATGCTCGCCGCGCTGGAGCAGGCGCGCGAGCAGACGCTCGCGCTCGTCGGCGGCTGCAGCGAGGAGCAGCTGAGCGAAGGTGCACTCGCCGATCATGAGCCCGCTCGTGTGGGACCTGGCGCACATCGCCGCCTACGAGGACCTCTGGATCGGCCACCGCCACGGCGGCGGGGAGCTGCTGCGCGCAGAGCTGGCGAGCACCTACGACGCCTTCGAGACCCCCCGCGCCGCGCGCGCCGACGCCGAGCTGCTCGACACCGACCAGGCGCGGGCCTACCTGCGCGCGGTGCGCGAGCGCACGGTCGAGGTGCTGCGAGCGGACGGGCACCGGCGACGGCGTGATCTGCGAGATGGTCCTGCGCCACGAGCTCCAGCACTGCGAGACGATGCGCCAGACGATGGCGATCGCCGGGCTGCTGCCGGCGGGCGAGCCGCCGCCGGGATCCCCTCCGAGCACCCCGGCTGGAGCACGGTGGCGGCCGGGAGCTTCCAGATGGGGGCCAGCGAGGACGAGCTTCTCCTACGACAACGAGCGCCCCCGCCACGAGGTCTTCGTGGACGCCTTCGGCATCGCCCGGCTGCCGGTCACCAACGCCAGCTGGATGCACTTCAGCGAGGGCGGCGGCTACGTGCGGCGCGAGTGGTGGTCGGACGAGGGCTGGGCCTGGAAGGAGGAGTTCGACATCACCCATCATCCGGCCGTGGCAGCGGGTGCGCCGGACGCCCCCGTGTGCCACGTCTCCTGGTTCGAGGCCGAGGCCTTCGCCCGCGCCCACGAGGCGCGCCTGCCGACGGAGGCCGAGTGGGAGAGGGCCGCGACCTCGACCCAGCCGACGGCACCACTGCTCGGCGGCCGTGGGTACGTGTGGGAATGGACGGCGTCCACCTTCGGCCCCTACCCCGGGTTCCGCGCCCACCCCTACCGCGAGTACTCGGAAGTCTTCTTCGGACGCGACTACCGCGTCCTGCGTGGCGGCTCCTGGGCCACCCACCCGCGGGTGGCGAGCACCACGTTCCGCAACTGGGACCTACCACTGCGGCGCCAGATCTTCGCTGGCGTGCGCCTGGCAAGGGAGGGATGATGCAACCACCACAGCAGGCCGCGCTCGTGCAGGAGCCGATCCGGATCGACCGCCACCTCGACGAGGCCGAGCAGCGGACACTGGCCGAGGACGTGCTCGACGGCCTCACGCGCCCGTTCAAGGAGCTGCCGCCGAAGCACTTCTACGACGCCCGCGGAGCGGAGCTGTTCGACCGCATCTGCGAGCTGCCCGAGTACTACCCGACCCGCGCCGAGCGGGCGATCCTCGAGGAGCGCTCCGGGGAGCTGGCCGAGCTGACCGGCGCGATGCGAGCTCGTCGAGCTCGGCTCCGGGACGGCGGCCAAGACGCGCGTGCTGCTGGACGCGCTGCAGGCGGCGGGCACGCTCGAGCGCTACATCCCGGTGGACGTCACCGAGAGCATGGTCCACAGCTGCGCCGAAAGCCTCGTCGAGGAGTACCCGGGCCTGCGGGTGCACGGGGTGATCGGCGACTTCGAGCGCCACCTGCGTCACGTCCCGCCAGCGGCGGGCCCGCGCATCGTGGCCTTCCTGGGCGGCACGATCGGCAACTTCCCGCCCGGCTCGCGGCGGCGGGTGCTGCGCGAGATCGCGCGCCTGCTGGGCGACGGCGACCACCTGCTGCTGGGCACCGACCTGGTCAAGGACGCCGGCACGCTGGAGGCCGCGTACGACGACTCCCAGGGGATCACTGCCGAGTTCAACCGCAACGTCCTGCACGTGCTCAACCGCGAGCTACAGGCCGAGTTCGACCCCGCCGACTTCGACCACGTGGCGCTGTTCGACCGCGAACAGGAGTGGATCGAGATGCGCCTGCGGGCCCGCCGTGAGCTCACCTCCCGCGTGGGCGCGCTGAACATGACCGTCCACTTCGACGAGGGCGAGGAGCTGCGCACGGAGATCAGCGCGAAGTTCACCCCCGAGCGCATCGAGGGCGACCTCGCCGCGGCCGGCCTGGAGCTCGCCGGCTGGTTCACGGACCCCCAGGAGCGCTTCGCGCTGACGCTCTCCCGTCCGCGCGTGGACGACGCCTAGGCCGCGGCGACGCGAAAGCCCCTGTAGGCTGCCGCCGTCATGGTGATCGAGGACAGCACGGCGATCGTCGTCGGAGGCGCGTCGGGCCTCGGCGAGGCGACCGTGCGCGCGCTGCACGAGCGCGGCGCGAAGGTCACGATCGCCGACGTCAACGCCGACAAGGGCGCCGAGCTGGCCGCTGAGCTGGGGCTCGAGTTCGTCTCCTGCGACGTGCGCGAGGAGGGCCAGGTCGAGGCCGCCGTGGCCGCGGCGGCCGCCGGCGGTCCGCTGCGCATCGCGATCTGCTGCGCCGGCACCGGCTGGGCCCAGAAGGTGGCCTCCTCGAAGGGCCCCCACCCGCTGCTGCCGTTCGAGACGATCATCTCGATCAACCTGATCGGGACCTTCAACGTGCTCCGCTACGCCGCCACCGCGATGATCGCCACCGATCCCCTCGAGGACGGCGAACGCGGCGTATGCGTCAACACCGCGTCGATCGCGGCCTTCGACGGCCAGGTCGGCCAGATCGCCTACTCGGCCTCCAAGGGCGGCGTCGTGGGGATCACGCTGCCGGCCGCACGGGACCTCTCGCAGTACGGCATCCGCGTGAACACGATCGCTCCCGGGCTGTTCGACACGCCCCTGCTCGGAGCGCTGCCCGAGGAGGCCCGCCAGAAGCTCGGCGCCGGCGTCCCCTACCCGCAGCGCCTGGGAGCGCCCTCGGAGTACGCCGCGCTGGCCTGCCACATCGTCGAGAACCGGATGCTCAACGGCGAGACGATCCGGCTCGACGGCGCGCTGCGCATGCCGCCGCGCTGAGCCGGGCCCGCGCTGCGCATGCCGCCGCGCTGAGCCGGGCCGGGTGCGCCTGCCGCCGGACGCCTACAGGCGTTCGACGAGCATCGCCATGCCCATCCCGCCGGCGACGCACATCGACTCGATCCCGAGCGTCCCGCCGCGTCGTCTCGAGGTCGTTTAGCAGCGTCGTCATGATGCGCGCGCCGGTCATCCCGAACGGGTGGCCGAGCGCGATCGCTCCGCCGAACGGGTTGAGCTGCTCGTCGGAGATGCCGAGCTCCTCTTTGCAGGGCACGATCTGGGCAGCGAAGGCCTCGTTGATCTCGACGACGTCGATGTCGTCGATCGTCTTGCCGGTGTCGGCGAGCAGCTTCTGGATCGCCGGGATCGGCCCGAGGCCCATGATCTCCGGGCGGATCGCGGCCACCGAGGAGGCGATGATGCGCGCGCGCGGCTTGAAGCCGCCTGCTTCGGCGCGTTCTTCGGACATGATCAGCAGCGCGGCGGCGCCGTCGTTGAGCGGGCAGGCGTTGCCGGCGGTGACCGATCCCGTCGGGCTTGAACACGGGCTTGAGTTCGGCGAGCTTCTCGAGCGTCGTGCCCGCGCGGGGCCCGTCGTCGCGGCTGACGACCGTCTCCGGCACGTCGACCTCGTTGCCCTCCTTGTCGGTCTCGCGGTGGGCCGGCACGGTGACGGCACGATCTCCTTGTCGAAGTGGCCGCTGTTCGACGGCCTCGACGGCGCGGGACTGGCTGATCACGGCCCATTCGTCCTGGGACTCGCGGCTGACGTTGCAGCGCTCGGCCACGTTCTCGGCGGTCAGGCCCATCGGGATGTAGACGTTGTAGGCGGAGCCCTCGGAGCCGTCCACGGCGTGGTTGAACTCGAACTGGTTGCCCTGGCCGGCACGCGAGACGGCCTCCACACCGGCGGCGATGTAGGTGTCGCCCTCGCCGGCGTTGATCGCGTGCAGGGCCATCCTGGTGGTCTGCAGCGAGGAGGCGCAGAAGCGGTTGACCGTGCAGGCGGGAACGTGGTGGTCGATCCCCGACAGCAGCCCCGCGACGCGCCCGACGTTGTAGCCCTGCTCGCCCTCGCAGAAGCCGCAGCCCATCATGATGTCCGACGATCGAGCCCGGCTCGAGGCTGGGGTTGCGCTCGATCAGGGCCTTCAGCGGGATCGCCGCCAGGTCGTCGGCACGGACGCTCTTGAGCGAGCCCTTGACCGCCCGCCCGATGGGCGTGCGGATGGCATCGACGATCACTGCTTCAGGCATGTGCGGCGCTCTCCTTCGCGTTGGGATCCGTTGGCGGCAGCCTAGTCGATGTTCTCGTATCCCCAGAGCGCCACCAGGTCCCGCCCCAGGTACTCGCTCGCCGCCAGCACCTCGGGCTTGAAGCGCCTGCGCAGCTCGAGCATCAGCTGCGGGTCGGCGGGCTTCGGGGGCGTGTACACGAGCTTCCGCCAGCCCGCTCGCACGGCCGGCTGGCGCAGCCGCTGCGGGAGCGCGGCGTCGGCAGCACGCGCCAGGCGCCCCGCCCCGGCCGGGTTTTTGCGCGCCCGGCGCATTTCCGCGGTCACCCGGTGCAGCAGCCCCGAGCGCACCGCCTCGCACCGGGCGCGTGTCGACCTGGGCGATGGGTTGGTCGCTCGTCCACCCCCAGGAAGCGCAGCACCGTGCGCAGCGTGGCCTGGTTGTCGGCACGGAACTCCTCGTAGATCAGCACCAGCATCTGCTCGTCCGGGAAATGCGTCGTGGAAGCGGCGCAGCTGCTCGGCGTAGCGCACGTGTTCGGAGTACATCAGCGAGGCCGGGTTGTGCGAGCCGCGCGGGATGCGCCGCCCGCGGCGACGTTCGGGCTCGAGCGCGAGGGCCTTGGCGAAGTCGCGCTCGCTCTCGACTCCGCTGGAGACCATCTGCAGGTGGAAGGAGCGCAGGAAGCTGGCGGGCTCGCGCAGGATCGCGACGATCTTCGCCCCGGGGAGCGACCTCCGCGATCGCGCCCGGGGCCACGCGCGAGCGCAGGTACTGCGGCGAGGCCTCCCCGACGACCTGCCCGGGCGTGGCGGCAGCGAACAGCGCCGCGTACTGCTCGAGCGTTCGCGGGCTGGCCCGGGGGCGCGCGAGCGGGCGCCTGGTGGAGCGCAGGTCGGAGGCGAAGTAGCGCGGCTCCTTGACGACCGGCAGGAAGATCTGGGGGTGGGCGCCGAGCATCAGGTAGAGCGCCGTGGTGCCGCACTTCTGATGACCGGCGATGAAGAAGTCCGGCAGCCGGCCCGGGAGATCCTGCGAGCCGGCAGCCTGCTCGGGCCTCGAGCCGACGTGCTGCTCGGGACTCACAGGTCCAGGCGACTGACGCCGAGCTCGTCGAAGCCCACGTGGTGGGCGAGCTCGTGGCGCACGGTGCGCGTGACCTGGTCGCGCAGCATCTCGGGGTCGTGCCCGAAGTCCCGCCGCAGCGTGTCACGGAAGATCACGATCCGGTCGTGGTGGTGGTCGCGGGTCGCGCCGTCGCCTTCGTAGAGGCCGTAGGCGCCCTGCCGGCGGCCGCCGTCGGAGATCACGACCGCGACGTGGTGCGAGGGCGTTGCGCAGCAGGTCGGGGAGATCGTCGAGGGCGTCACGCACGAGCTCTTCGAAGTCGCGGTCGTCGAGCGGGTCGAGCTCCATGAACTCGCTTTCATCCGGGTCCACGGCCAGGCCCTGGCTGGCGAGCAGCTCGGCGTTGCGCACGATTTCGTCGAACTCGCTCTCGGACTCCGGGTCGCGCCAGCCCGCCATCCTGACCGCCACGAACGCCACCAACCCCATCAGCACGGCGGCCAGCAAGCACGCCCAGGGCGATGTCCTCGAGCGCCCTCACGACGCCGATCGAGCTGAAGCCCTGACCGACCACGAGCACCACCAGACCGACGGACATGGCGATGATCGCGGCAACCCCCACACGCCTGAACGGGCTCGTGGGGGTCGGTGGCTTGGAGGCGCGCATCGGAGCGTGAGGAGCTATTTGAGGGTGCGGGCGATCACGACCCGCTGGATCTCGTTGGTGCCCTCGTAGATCTGGGTGATCTTGGCGTCCCGCATCATCCGCTCGACGGGGTACTCCTTGACGTAACCGTAGCCGCCGAGGACCTGCACGGCCTCGACCGTCACGGCCATCGCCGTGTCCGAGCAGAACACCTTCGCCATCGACGAGTACTTGCCACGCTGAGGGTGGCCCTGGTCGGCCATCGCGCAGGCCTTGTAGAGCAGCTCGCGGGCCGCGGCGGTGCTGGTTTCCATGTCCGCGAGCTTGAACTGGATGCCCTGGAACTCGTTGATCGGCTGGCCGAACTGGCGCCGCTCGCGTGCGTAGCCGACGGCGTAGTCGGTCGCCCCCTGGGCGATCCCGACAGCCTGGGCGGCGGCCCCCAGGCGGGTGCGTTCGAGCGTGCCGAGCGCCACCGACAGGCCCCTGCCGACCTCGCCGATCATGTTCTCCTGCGGGACCCGCACGTCCTCGAAGATCGGCTGGCCGGTGGGCGAGGCCCGGATCCCGAGCTTGTGCTCGAGCTTGCCGACGCTGAAGCCGGGGCGGTCGGCCTCGACCAGGAAGGCGCTCATCCGCCGCTGCTCGCGGTCGGTGACTGCGAAGGTGATGTAGAAGTCGGCGATCCCGAGGTTCGAGATCCAGTTCTTGGTCCCGTTGATGACCCATTCGGACGCCGTCCTTGACCGCCGTCGTCTTCATGCCGGCGGGGTCGGAGCCGGCCTCGGGCTCGCTCAGCGCGAAGGCCGGGGACAGCTCGCCGCTGGCGCACCGTGGCAGCCAGCGCTCCTTCAGCTCCTCGGAGCCGTAGAGCTGCAGCGGCAGCGTGCCCAGCTCCTGGACCATCAGGATCAGCGCGCAGGAGGCGTCGACCTTGGCGAGCTCCTCGACGGCCATGTTGAGCATCAGCGTGCCGGTGCCCGTGCCCCCGTACTCGACCGGGAACGGCAGCCCGAGCACGTCCTGCTCGGAAAGCAGCTTGCGGATGTCCCACGGGTATTCGGCCCGCTCATCGATCTCGGCCGACCGCGGCGCGATCCGCTCGCGCGCGAGCTGGCCGATCATCGCGCAGAAGTCGAGGTTCTCCTGGGGGATCGTGTAGAGGTCGCCCACCGCCTGCATGCCAGTTCATTGATCCTAGTGGCAAGACCCCGCCGCCGCGCCCACCGACCGCCGCCGGCCTTCCGGGTCGCCCCACGGCGTCTCCGGAGAGCCCGCCCGCCCCGCTAGCCTCGGGCGCACATGAGCGCTTCCGGCGACATCGAACTGGAGCCATCGGCGGTGGCCGAAAGGCTGGCGCAGGACCCCGAGCTGCAGCTCATCGACGTGCGTGAGCCCTACGAGCACGAGGCCGGCCACATCCCCGACACGCGTCCCATCACGTTGACCGCGCTCAGCTCTCAGGCGGGGACGCTGCAGCAGGAGCGGCCGGTGATCTTCTACTGCCGCGTGGGCTCCCGCTCGCTGATGGCGGCGCAGGCCTTCCGTGCTGCGGGCTTCGAGGCATACTCCATGGCCGGCGGGCTGCTGCGCTGGTCCCAGGAGGGCCGTGCGCTGGCCCCCGACGGGGGCCGGGTGGCCGACCACTAGACCGAGGAGGGCAGATGGAGGCGTCAAACGAGTACCCGGCCGTCAAGCGGGGTGAGGGCTGGGCCGCATGCGGGCTCGAGGACCTCGGCGACGGCCCCGGCTTCCGCAAGGTCCGCCGGGCACTGGACGTCAACGCCTTCGGCGTGAACGCGCTCGTCCTGCCCGCGGGCGTGGAGACCGGCTTCCACTACCACGACTCCCAGGAGGAGCTGTACTTCGTCCACCGGGGGGAGATCGAGATGGTCTTCGGCGACGGCTCCACGATCACCCTCGGCGAGGGCGGGCTCGCGCGCGTCGATGCCGCCACGGTGCGCCAGATCCGCAACCTCGGCGAGCAGGACGCGGTGTATCTGTGCGCGGGCGGCAAGGACGGGTATGTGGGGCGCGACGGGCGCGTCCCGGAGGGCGAGCAGGACCGCGTCCGCGCCCTGCACGATCTCGGTAGCGGTCCCGCGGAGGCCTGAGGCGGGCGTGGCCGGGGCTGAGGGCGGCGGGCTGCGCGTGCAGCCGCGGCTGAGCATCCCGCTCGAGGAGGTGAAGCTGCGCACGAGTCGCTCGTCCGGGCCCGGAGGCCAGCACGCGAACGTCACCGCCTCGCGCGTGGAAGCGGTCTTCGACGTCAACGCCTCGCGCACGCTCAGCGACTCCCAGCGGGCGCGCCTGCTGCGGCGGGCTGGCCCACGTGTGGTGGCAGTCGCCCAGGACGCCCGTTCGCAGGCCCGCAACCGTGAGCTCGCGCTGGAGCGGCTGCGCGAGCGGATCGCCGCCGGCCTGAGCCAGCCGCGGGCACGCCGGCCCACCCGCCCCACGCCCGCCTCCGCCGAGCGCCGGCTGGCGGCCAAGCGCCGGGCCTCCGAGCGCAAGCACATCCGCCGGCCCCCGCGCTCCGACGAGGACGGCTAGCCACGGTGACGGGCGAGGACGCGCCACCCCAGACCCCCGCAGCGATCCTGGCGTTCGCCACCCAGGGCGCGGGGCACCTCGACGCCCGGCGCCTGCGCGAGCTGCTGGATCCGCTCGGCGCGGAGGAGCTCGACTTCGACCGCGCCCACCGTCTGCGCGCCGCGCTCGAACCTGTGGCGCCGAGCCGGCCGTGCCCGCCCCGAGCTGATCGTGATGGAGGGCACCGGCATCGCCGGGGGCGTGTGCGTGCTCGCGCTGAGGACGCTGCGCGGGATCCCATACGTGGTCTCCAGCGGCGACGCGGTGGGCCCGTACCTGGCCCTCAGCTCACACGCCGCCGGCCTCCTGGGCGGCGCCTATGAGCGCCTGCTGTGCCGCCGCTGCGCCGGCTACATCGGCTGGAGTCCCTACCTCGCCGGGAGGGCGCTGAGCTTTGGCGCACCCCGCGCGATGACCGCCGCCGGCTGGGCCCGCGAGGGCGCTCCGCCCGGGTCCCGCGAGCGGATTCGCGAGCGGCTCGGGATCGGCGCGGACGCGCTCGTGGCCGGGATCGTCGGCTCGCTGAACTGGCGCAAGCGGATCGGCTACGCCTATGGCGCCGAGCTCGTGCGGGCGGTCCGCGCCAGCGAGCGTCGCGACCTGTTGGCGGTGATCGTGGGCGACGGCCCCGGCAGCGAGCCCCTGCGCGAGCTCGCCGGCGAGGAGCTCGGCTCGCGGATCCTGATGCCGGGACGCGTCGAGCCTCACGAGGTCGGCGAATTCCTGGCCGCCTTCGACCTCGCGAGCCTGCCGCAGAGCGTCGATCGCGTGGGCGCCTTCCGCTACTCCACCAAGCTCAGCGAGTACCTGGCGGCGGGCCTGCCGATCGTCACCTCCCAGATACCGGCGGCCTATGACCTCGACGAGGGCTTCTGCTGGCGGCTGCCGGGGCCTTCGCCGTGGAGCGAGACCTACGTGCAGGCGCTCGCTCGGCTGCTCGACGGGCTCGAGCGCCCGGCGGTGCAAGCGCGCCGGGAGGCGGCGCTGGCGGCGAGCGTGGCGAGGTCCACCTTCGACCGCGACGCCCAGGTGCGTCGCGTGGGCGCGTTCGTAGGCGACATCCTCAGTTCAGAAGCTCCCTGACGGCCCGCTGGTGCAGACGCCCGAGGGCGGTGCGTTCGGGATAGAAGTGGATCGCGTTCCACAGCAGCCCGCTCACCGGAGCCCAGGCGATGATCAGGTAGACGCCGAGCAGCAGCGAGACCCGCCGCAGCCGCACCGAAGTCGACAGCGCGGCCATCGGCAGGACCCACAGCACGTACCAGGGCAGCACCCAGCTGAGCGTCACCAGCAGCGCCACGCTCGCCCAGCCGGCGGCGGTGATCGCCTCGCGGCGCCTGAAGGCCAGCCAGCAGCAGCCCACCAGGCTCGCCAGCAGCACCGCCACCAGCAGTTTGCGCATGGCGTCGCTCTCGCCTCCGGCCCCGATCGCCAGCCCGATCAGGTTGGGAATGCTCTCGCCGGTCACCAGCGATCCCTGGGTGCTGAGGTCGGGGATGTGCAGGCCGAAGGCGAGCAGGCTGGAGAAGGCCACCACCGCGGCCGCGAGCAGCATCCCCAGCAGCACCTGGACCAGCGCCCTCGGCGTCCGCAGCAGCGCCGCCAGCACGACCGGGATCAGGACCGCCCCGGAGGCCTTGATCCCGGCGGCGACCACGAAGGCGCAGCCGGCGCCGACCTGGGGAGCCGAGAGCGGCAGCAACCAGTGGCGGGCCGCATCCGGCAGCCGGGCGAGACGCGACCACAGTTCCGAAGCGCGAGCGAGGCGCGGCAGCGCCTCCTCCGTCTGATCGAAGGCCCTGCTCAGCAGCAGCAGGTAGAAGCCGACCATGATGCAGAGGATCATCAGGAAGTCGTTGTGGCCGGCCCCCAGCCCCCACACGAGCACGATCGGGTTCAGCCCCACCAGCACGATCGCCCCCACCGGCTCGCGACCCAGCAGGCGGGCGCACTTCCAGACCAGCAGGATGATCGCCAGGCTGGCGGCCACCAGGATCCCCTTCAGCGCCCAGAAGGAGCCGGCCACGCCGAGCGGCACGACCGCGAACGTCAGCAGCGTGAACAGTGGTCCGTATGGGCTCAGCAGCTCGTGCCAGTTGCTGAGCGCATAGCTGGGGTCGGTGTGCGGCTCCAGCACCGGGATCGTGGTGTACGGGTTGAGGTTGTGGACCACCTCCATGCGCCCGTAGTTGATGTAGTTGAACATGTCCGTCAGGGCCAGCGGAGGCGAGATCAGGAAGATCGCGTGCACGAGCACGATCGCCCCCACCACCCAGCCGACGGGCACCCGCGGCGCGCACCGCAGCACCCACACGTAGGCGATGAACATCACCACGATCGCCGCGGTGAACATGAAGCGCAGCGTGGTGCTGTTGCCCGTGAGACCCGGCAGCAGCCCGCCGAGCGGACCCGACATCCAGTGCGGATAGAAGCCGGTGTGGGTGGTCGGCGCCAGCAGGCTCGGCCGGTTCGCCGTGATCAGCACGATGAACAGGCTCAGCGCCACGATCGCGCCGAGCATCACCCCCGCCACGCGCACGTCCAGGCGCGTGCGGATCAGCTGGCCGTCGCCATCCCGACGTCGCGAACGCAGCCGCCGCGGCGCGGACAGCGGCGCCGGCCGGCGCAGTTTGATGCTGGTCGCCTCGCCGCTCATGCCGTGGTGCCCCGGCCGACGATACCCGTCCTCAAATGACGAGGGCCCGCCGTGGCGAGCCCCCAAGGTTGCGATCTGATGGCCTGGCGGCCTAGATCGGCTGGACGTTCACGGCCTTGGGGCCCTTCTCGCCCTGCTCCGGGTCGTAGGAGACCTTTGAGCCCTCCTGCAGCGAGCGGTAACCCTCGCCGTTGATCCCGGTGTGATGTACGAACAGGTCCTTGTCGCCGTCATCGGGGGTGATGAAACCAAACCCCTTGTCGTCGCTGAACCACTTGACGGTGCCGGTTGGCATTGTGCTGAATCCTCCGTGTCTGTGCTGGCTGCTACGCGGAGGATGCTTTCACGAGCTTCGACCTGCGAGCGCTTGCACTGCTTTCGCCGGACCTCCTGGGCCCGACCATTCGCCGTGACCGTAGCACGTCCCAGCGAGGCGATGTTGTCGACTTGTTGAGCGCCACAGCGCCCTCCGGCGGCCTCTAGGCTGCACCGTGATGTCGGCCGAGGATCCCGCACAGACCGCGCCGCCGACGCTGGAGCGTCTGCTCCCGCCGGGCACTCCCGCGCCGGTCGACGAGCTGGTGCGGTGGATGGGGCTGTGGGAGCGCCCGAGCTCCGAGCGGGCCCGTCCGCATGTGATGCTCAACATGGTCAGCACGCTCGACGGCCGCGCCACCTTCTCCGGGCGCTCCGGACCGATCAGCTCCGAGGCCGACCGCGAGCTTTTCCACGGGCTGCGCGCCGCCGTGGACGGGGTGCTGGTGGGGGCGGGCACGATCCGGGCCGAGCGCTACGGGCCGATCATCCCCGATCAGGATGTGCGCCGGCAGCGGCTCGCGGCCGGGATGCCCGAGGAACCACTGGCGTGCATCGTCTCGGGCCGGCTCGAGCTGCCGCCCGACATCGGCCTGCTGCAGAGCGAGGCGGCACGGGTCGTGGTGCTGACCGCCTCGATGGCCAGCCTGCCGCCCGTCGCCGCCCAGGTCGAGTATCTGCGCCCGCAGCGCGACGGCCGCTTGGACCTGCCGGCGGCGCTGGCCGAGCTGCGGCTGCGCTACGACGTGCGCAGCCTGCTGTGCGAGGGCGGCCCGCACCTCGCGCGCGAACTGCTGGCCGAGCAGCTCGTCGACGAGCTGTTCCTGTCGCTCTCGCCGCTGCTGGCCGGGGGCGAGCCGGAGGCCGGGGAGGCGCTGCGGATCCTGGCCGGGATCGAGCTCGAGCCGCCGCTGGGCGCCGAGCTGATCGGCGTCCTGCGCGCGGGCTCGTGGCTGTTCCTGCGCTACAGGGTGGCCTCGGAGGAACGCGTCTGACGGGAGACGACGTCGAGCAGTTCGCTGGCCAGCTGACGGCCCTCGGCGGCCACCCGCGGCGTTGCGGAGATGAGCACCACGACCTCCTCCCCGTCGAGCTCCTCGAGCGTGATCCGGGGGGCATCACGCAGCGGCGTCTGGAGCTCGCTCTCGAGGAGCTCCTGCAGGTCCCCGGGCGTCATCCCGGCCCGTAGGCGGGCCCGCAGGTCAACCCCGTCGGGCTCGTGCAGGGGCAGCACGGCCACGTTCAGGACCACGCTGTTGGGCACCATGATCACGTCTTCGCCGGTGGCGAAGGTCGTGTACAGCAGGCCCAGCGAGCTGACGGTCCCCTCCAGCGTTCCGGCCAGCGGCCCGCCCTGCAGACGCACGCGTTCGCCGACGCGGAACGGGCGGGCGCTGAGCAGGACCGTGCCGGCGAACAGGTTCCCGAGCGTCTGCTGCGCGGCCAGGCCCAGGATCACGGCCGTGAAGGCGCCGCCGAGGGCCAGCGTGCGGGCCTGGATGCCGGCCACCCGCAGCGCCACGATCACCGCCACCAGGATCGTCACCAGCCGCACGAGGAACCCGACGGTCCCGGCAGTCGCGGGGTCCAGCCGGCTGAACAGGGGCGGGCCGAGGACGCGACCGAGCGCGCGCGCGATCGCCCAGCCGAGGATCACCAGCGCGACGACCACGATCGCCGTCACGGTGGTTTCCAGCGCCGGTTCCAGGACCTTGTGGGCCGGATGGCCGTGGCGCGGCCGCATGGGTCGTGCCCAGCAGGCTCACGCGGTTGTCGTAGAAGACCACGACGGCCACGAACAGCGGCACCAGCAGCAGCACCTCGACGCGCGCGCGTTTGACCGCGCGACGGTCGAGCTGGCGGATCAGGCCGACCTCGCGCCAGGCCTGGCTGCGGGTCTCGAACATCTTCGGCGGGGTTTTCGGCATGGGCAGGTGTGCAGTTCAATGATGCGCGAGACCGCTGACGACCAGGGCTCGGCGGGGGCCGACCGCGGGCCGCGCGGGAACGCGGATCGGGCTCAGGCGGGCGGCCTGCGCGCCGCCAGGATCACCGACACGGACCCCAGTCGAGGGTAGCGCCGGCGCACGGACTGCGGCCAGATCCGCCCTTTGCTGAACGAGATCACGTCGGCGCCCGCGTAGCCGGGCTCCCCCACCTGCAGCCCCTCCTCGCCGAGGATGCGGGCGCTGACGTGCGGCAGCGCAGGCGACAAGTGGGGGTCATACCCGGGGCGAAAGCTTGTCAGCGTGCCCTTTCTCGCCAGCTCGAGCCGGTGCCGCAGGGTGGCGAGGTTGGGCGTGCTCGAGCACCAGCCAGCCGCCCGGAGCGAGCACACCGGCAGCCGCCCGCAGGGCGCTCCAGGGGGCCTCGAGATGCTCGATCACCTCGACCATCAGCACGCGATCGGCCGCCGGCGAGCCGGCGAGCTGCTCGGCCCGGCGCACCTCGAAGTCGACATCGCCGCGCAGGTCGTCGTCGAGCCAGTCGAGCGAGTCGATCCCCCGCAGCTGCGCCGGCGCCCACTCGTCGCGCACGCGCCGCAGCAGGTCCCCACGCCCGCAGCCGATGTCCAGCCAGCGCAGTCCGGGCTGCGGGTGGGCGGCGGCGAGGGTGGCGGCGATGATCTCCTCGTTGGAGGCGCCGCCCGAGGCCAGCTGGCTGGCCTGGGTCTCGGCGGGGTCGTCCACCTCAGGTCTGCGTGTAGATGACCATCGCCCCGCCGAACACGAGACCGTAGATCGCGAACGGGACCAGCGTTCTCGTCTTGAACCAGCGCACCAGGAAGGCGACCGTGAAGACCGCCGTGATGGCGGCCGTGATGCACGCCACCAGGGCCTGACCGCGGATCCCGTTGCCGAGGTGCCCGAGCAGGTCGGGGAGCTTGAAGATCCCGGCCGCGAGGATGATCGGGGTCGCCAGCAGGAAGGCGTAGCGGGCCGCGTCGCTGTGGTCCAGGCCGCGTCCGAGGCCGGCCCCCATCGTGATCCCGTCGCGGCTGATCCCGGCCACCAGCGCCGCCGACTGGGCGGTGCCGATCACGAACGCCTCGGGGTAGGCGAGCGTGTCGAGCTCGCGCCCGCCATCGGGCTTGGCCCCCTCGCGGACCGCCAGTTCGCGCACCTCGGCTTTGCGCCGGAAGCGCTCGGCCAGCAGCAGCAGCAGGCCGTTGACCATCAGGAAGATGGCCGCGACTTCGGGCTTGGCGGTGAGCGTGCGCAGCTGGTGCTCGAACACGAGCCCGAGACACCGGCGGGGATGCTGGCGATGATGATCAGCCACGCCAGGCGCTCGTTCGGGGTCTTGGCCCGGCGCGTGCGCAGCGTGTTGAAGAACGCGCCGACGATTTCGACCCAGTCGCGGCGGTAGTAGAACAGCAGGCCGAGGGCGCTGCCGACGTGGAGCATGACCACGAAGGCCAGCCAGAAGGACTCGCTCCTGGGACTGGGCGTCGACGAGCTGGTTCCAGCCGAACAGGGTCGGAAACAGGACGGTGTGCCCGAGGCTCGAGACCGGGAACAGCTCGGTGATCCCCTGCAGGATCCCCAGCACCACGGCCTGGAAGTAGGTCAGCGCGGAGCCCATGACGGTCACGGCGAACGTCGTGGTCGCGGCGATCGTCATCGCCGCGCAGCTTATTGACTGCACCCCACGCCACCCGCCGGTCCAGGCCGGGGCTCGTGAGGATCTTCACAAGGAGTTCACGGGATCGTCGCCGCTTGGTCACACGCGATCGCTGTTTGCGGAGAACCGTGTGTGCATGTCCCAGAGGACCGAGCCGGATGGGGTGATCGGGGTCGCGATCCACGACGTCGAGCCCGCGACCTGGGAGCGCTGCGCGCTGATCCGCGACTGGCTCGACGACCACGGGATCGACCGCGTGACGCTGCTCGTGATCCCGGCCCGCGACCTGCATCCGCTCGGCGAGCGCTGCCCGGAGATGAGCGCCTGGCTGCGCGAGCGACGCGGCGCGGGCGACGCGATCGCCCAGAACGGCTTCCGGCACGAGCCGCTGGGGGCCGACCCCGCCGACGGTCGCGGCGTGCGTGCCCTGCGCTCCCGGCGCAGCGAGTTCGCCGGCCTCGACGAGCGCGAGGCCCGCCGCGTGGTCGACGCCGGCTGGCGGGTCCTCAAGCTCTCGGGCATCGAGCCGGACGGCTTCGTGGCCCCCGGTTACGCCTACACGCGCCAGCTGCTGAAGGTGCTCCCAGGCGCTTCCGCTGGTGGGCGACGCTGCTGCACGTGCGCACCGCGTCTGCCGGGCCGGCCTGTGCAGAGAGCCACGACAGCGGCCTGGCGCCCGCCTGGGGAGCCGGCCCCAGGGGACGGCTGGGCGACGCGTTCGCGCCGTGGCTGATCCGGGCCGGCGGGCGGCTGTCCGGCGGAGTTCTGCGCGTGGACCTCAACCCCGCGACCCTGCAGCGCCCGCGCGAGATGCTCGCGCTGGAGTCCGTGCTGGCCCGCGAGAGCTCCAGGCGACGGCCCGTGACGCTCGGGGACCTGTCCCCCGAGCACCTGGTCTACCCGCTCGCCGTGAAGATCGAGGGCGCCAGCGGCGTGACGGCCGAGAGGCCGGCGTAGCCCAGGCGCTTGACGGCGAACAGGTCCTCGATCGTCGCCAGCAGCGAGAAGTGGTTGTACTCTTCCGCGCTGCTCGCGGGGCCTTTGATGAAGGGCGACAACAGCAGCGCGCCGACCGCGCCGCCTCCACGCGGACGGCCGCTCGGGCTCAGGCCGAGGGCGCCGAGGTTGGGGAAGGCGGGCTGTCCGCAGCACGAGCTCGAGTCCTCGAATTCGCCGCTGGAGGGAGCCTCGTCGGTGGTGATCACGAGCAGTCCGTTCTGCTTGTAGGCGCCGGAGGCGAGGATCTCCGGCACGACCCGGCGCAGGAAGGAATCCGCCGCCGCCGGCCCGGCCACGGCCCCGGGTGCGCAGGGCGTGGGATCGCCGTCGTGGCAGAGGCCGGGGACGATGTAGGAGAGGCTCGGCCGTGCTGGCCGGGTGGACGAGGTCGGCCTTCAGCTTGGAGATGCCCGCCTCCGAGCGCGCGCAGGCTCCGGAGGCGGTCAGTGACTGAAAGTATGCGAACGGGTTGCGGTAGGTGGCGTAGGCGCCGGAGGGTGCGCTCGCGCCGGAGGGTGCGCCGGCGGCAGCTTCGGCCGGCGGGGTCGTCGGGTCGGCCTGGCCCAGGGCCGGGTGTGCGCAGGCGGACACGGGTGCGGGCCCTTCGCCGAGGCCTTCGAGGTATGCCCGCCAGCGCAGGTGGTGGGCTTCGAGCTCGCCCGGCAGCGTCGGCGTGGAGGCCGGATACACGCAGCCCTGACCGAGGACCTGCCCGTCGGCGCCGGCGCTCGCGGGTTCGATCGGCGTGTAGGAGGGGCAGTTCGCGGCCGTCTGCGCGGTGGGCCCCTGGCCGCTGATCAGGGCCACCTCGTCGGGAAGCTGTTCGTGGGCCACGGCGTCGTAGCGCGCGAGCAGCGTGCCCTTGGGCTCGAGCTGCCCGACCAGGTAGTGGGCCTGGGATTCCGGTCCGAACACCGCCGGCGTAGGACTGATCGGAGAGCACGATCAGGAACACGTGCTTGATCTTCGGGAGCGTCGTCGGCGTCTTCGCGGGCGCCGGCTTGGGGGCGGGCTTGCTCGCCGCGGCCGGGGCGTGCGGGTGCCCACCGGCGCCGGCGGAGCCGGAGCTCGGGCGGCCGGGGCGGCGCTTCGGGAGTCGGCGCCGCTTCGGCTCGGCGGCGCTTCTTCGGGCGTCGGCGCCTGGGCGGCGGGTGCCGGCGCCGGAGAGCTCGGCTGCACGTACACCTTCACCGCTCCGCCGACGTCCGCCAGCGCGGCCTCCTGGACGGAGTTTCGTGCTGCCCGGCCGATCAGCACGCCGAAGCCGAGGAACGCCAGCACGAGCACCGCCATCACCTTCCGCGGCGGCAGCCGCACGCCCTCCAGCGTCGGTCGCGGCAGCCGCCTCACAGGCCGTTCTGTGAGCGCTCGCCGCAGCGAGCTGGGCAGTTCCTCCATCAGCCGCTCGCCGCACTGCCAGCAGAACTGGGCGCCGCGGCTGTGCGGAGCCGAGCAGGCCGGGCAGCGCGCCCCCGCGAGCTCCTCGGGCGAGCTCAGCAGCCGCTCCACCTCGGCGAGTTCGGCGTCGCGCTCCTGCAGCACCGCCGCGCGGCGCACGAGCACGTCGAGACGGAAGTGGTCGCGGATCGCCATCTCATAGGTGAGGCCGCCCAGGTCCCAGTGCAGCTCCGCCACCTGCTGGGACAGCGCCTCGCGCCTTCGCTCCAGCGACAGGCGGGTGTCGATCGAGTCGCGCAGGGGCCCCATCCGCCTAGCGCTCCCACCGGCGCGGCGCGGGAGCTCATCCCGTTTCGACCACGTTGGGAAGGTTCTTGGAGGCTTCCACGTAGTTCTTGCCTTTGCCTTTCAGGCTTTTGAGTGCGGACGAGGGTGCGGGGTGATTGAGGCTTCCTCCCCCGTGCGAGGACCCGCCCGAGGAGCCGCCTTTCGAGGAGCTCCCCGACCCGCCGGACCCGCCCGCGCCCGAGCCGCCGCCCGAGACGTGGATCGTCTTCGCCGCCGGGAACTTGGCCCGCAGGTGGGCAAGCGCCTTCCGTGCCTGGGCGGCGCTGTGGTAGTCGCCCGAGTAGATCACGTAGCTCCCTGACGTGAGGCTCGGCGAATTCGCTGGAGGCGAGGGCTCCGACCGCAGGAGCCCCCTTGGCCGTGGCCGCGGTCTTGGCGGCGGTAACGGCCGCCACCGTGCTCGACGAGGGCAGCGTGCCCAGCTGCACCGTGTAGCCGCTGCGCGAGGCCGGCCAGTCGCTGGTGAAGGCGGCTTCGGTGGCGCCCGGGCCGGTCCCGCTCGTCGGGGCCGCCTCGGTGATCACCTCCGGCTTGGCCGCCGTGCGGGAGTTGCCGGCGCGACCGATCAGCACTCCGACGCCCATCGCCAGCAGCAGCACGCCGATGCCCGCGAGCACGCCGAGCAGGTTGCTGCGGGGCGCCGCCGCCGTGTTCGTCGCCGGCGGCGCATCGGGCGGTGCGGCGGGTGTCTGCTGTTCCTGGGTCGGCTGCGAGCCACGGCCCATCAGGAAGCCGCTGATCGGCGCCAGGCGCTCTCCGCACTCCAGGCAATAGCGCTGGTCGGCTGCTATCGGGCCGTTGCACGCCGGGCAGCGCGCGGCGGCTTGATCCGCCCCTGGGGCCTCGCGCGCGAGCGGTTCGGTGGACGGTTCGGTGGACAGGACGCGGGCCCTCTGATCGAGTGGTCGAGGGCGAGCGACGCTGTAGGCGCGCACGGCTCCTCGTAACGTATGGTCGGACGCCCGCCGGCCTACGGCGTGATCAAATTGTGAAGGGCGCTCGGCGGGCCCGCCGGCTGGGGCCACCGCATCCTTGACCGGACCGGCGTGTTCCATCACCGTACGGCAGGCCCGTGCCGACCCTCCGAGCGCTCACTCAGCGATGACCGTCAACGACAGCCAAGCGCCCCGCCTGCGCCCGCGAGCACCGCGGAGCCGCCGGGCCGGCGCGATCATCGCCGTCCTCGTGACGTGCGTCGCCCTCGCGTCCTGGCTGCCGTCGGCGCTGGCGGCGTCGACGGGCCCGCCACAGGTGGCCACCGGTGGCGTCACCCACGTACGCGGCTCGACCGCCGAGCTCGAGGGAACCGTCTATCCCCACGGCCTCCCGACCACCTACTTCTTCCAGTACGGGCCGACCACCGCCTACGGCTCCTCGACGCCGCCCCAGGTGCTGCCGGCGGCCACCACGCGGATCAAGGTGGGCCAGATCACCGGCGGCCTGCAGCCCGGCTACCACTACCGGGTCGTCGCCTACAACACCGCCTCCAACGGGAACGCCCGGGTCGGCAAGGACCGCATCTTCGGCTCGAAGTCGCGCAAGGTGAAGTTCCAGATGCCGAAATCGCTGGCGCCGATCCCGTACAAGCACTCGTTCGAGCTGAGCGGCACCGTCAGCGGTATCGGCAGCGCCGGGCTCGGGCTCGTGCTGCAGGAGACCGCGTTCCCGTACCTGTCGGAATTCACGACCGTCACCTCGCCGGTGACCACGAGCGCGACCGGCGCCTTCAGCTTCCACCTCTCCTCGCTGCAGACGAGCGCCGAGTTCCGGATCATCACCACCGGCCCGCGGCCTCAGTACAGCGGCGTCATCAAGCAGCAGGTGACCCCGATCGTGTCGTTGCATGTACGCCACAGCTCGGCCCCGGGGCTGGTGCGCCTGTACGGGACGATCACGCCGTCGGTGACCGGCGCCCACGTGCTGATCCAGCTGAGCAAAGCCGCCCGGCCCGGCAACACCGAAAAGACCTCCGAACGCACGAGCCGCTTCGTGACCCAGTTCAGCACCATCGCGCGAGAAGGCCACCAGGACGATGTCCCGCTTCAGCGTGGTGGTGAAGGTCGCGCACAGCGGCCACTACCGCGCCTTCGTCGACCTGCGCAACAAGCCGCTGCAGTCGGGCGCGAGCTCGTCGGTCTCGCTGAAGGCCGCGCCCTCCAAGCACAAAGGCTGAGCGCCCGCGGCATTGCCTGGCGCCGGCCGGCGGGCTCTCGTGCCGGTGCGCTCGCCGGAGGACCGGGCGGCGGCCGCTACTCGCCGCCGAGCGGCTGGATCAGGCCCCGCTCGATGAGCAGCTCGATCACGCGGTCGACCTCTTCCTCGACCGTTTCGGTCTGGCTGCAGAGAACGAGGTCCGGCTCGGCGGGCACCTCATACGGTGCCCCCACGCCGGTCATACCGGCCAGTTCGCCCGAGCGGGCGCGAGCGTAGAGGCCCTTGGGGTCGCGCTCCTGGCACAGCTCCAGCGTGGCGCTGAGGAAGATTTCGAGGAAGCCGAGCTCGGCATCGCCGTGCAGCGCAGCGGCCGCCCGGCGGTCGGCGGCGTACGGGCTCACCAGGCTCACGAGCGCGATCGACCCCGACTCGGCGAGCAGTTTGGCCACGTGTGAGGTGCGGCGCACGTTCTCGGTGCGCGCCTCCTCGTCGAAGCCGAGGTCGCCGTTGAGCCCGTGGCGGAGGTTGTCGCCGTCGAGCAGGAAGGACGGATGGCCGGCCGCGATCAGGCGCTCCTCAACGGCCGCCGCGATGGTCGACTTGCCGGCCCCGGGCAGGCCCGTGAACCACACCGTGGCACCGGTGTGGCCGAGCATCGTCCAGCGCCGCTCGCGGGTCATCCGCGAGCCCTGCCAGCGGACGTTGGGGCTGCGCTCGGTCTTGGTGGTGGCCGCGGGGCCTTCGACCTCGGTGTCGAGGATCACCCCGGCCGCGACCGTTTCGTTGGTCGCCTCGTCGATGATGATGAGGCTGCCGGTGAGCCGGTTTCGGCGGTAGGAGTCGAACACCAGCGGCGAGCTGAGACGCATGTGGACACGGGCGAGGTCGTTGAGGTGAAGCGTCTCGGCGGCCTCGTCGCGGTGCAGGGTCTCGACGTCGATGCGGTAGCGCACGTCCACCCCGCCGAGCATCGCGCTGCTGGTCGTGTGCTTGACGGCGTACCGCCGCCGCGGGCTGAGGGGCTCCTCGGACATCCAGCACAGCAGGCACTCGAAGCTGTTGGAGACCGTGGGCTGGTTCTGCTTGCGCACGATCGTGCTGCCACGGGAGACGTCGATGTCGTCGCCCAGCCGGATCGCCACCGACATCGCCGGGAAGGCCTCCTCTACGGGGCCGTCGTAGGTGTCGATCCCGGCCACCGTCGAGTGCTGGCCGCTCGGCAGCACCACGACCTCGTCGCCGGGACGGATCACTCCACCGGCGACCTGGCCGGCGTAGGCCCGGTAGTCGATTCCGCTGCTGGCCGGCGGGCGGATCACCCACTGGACGGGGAAGCGGACGTCGATCAGGTTGCGGTCGGAGGCGATGTGGACGTGCTCGAGGTGGTAGAGCAGCGGCGGGCCCTGGTACCAGGGCATCGCCTCGGAGCGCTCCACCACGTTGTCGCCCAGCAGCGCCGAGATCGGGATGAACGTCACGTCGGGCATCTCCAGGCGGGCGGCGAAGCGGTCGAACTCCTCCACGATCGTGTCGAACACGCCCTCGTCGTAGTCGACGAGGTCCATCTTGTTCACGCACACCACGACGTGCGGGATCCCGAGCATCGAGCTGATGAAGGCGTGCCGCTTGGACTGGGCGACGACACCCTTGCGCGCGTCCACCAGCACGATCGCGAGGTCCGCCGTGGAGGCGCCCGTGACCATGTTGCGGGTGTACTGCTCGTGTCCGGGGGTGTCGGCGATGATGAACCGCCGCTGGGCGGTCGCGAAGTACCGGTAGGCGACGTCGATCGTGATCCCCTGCTCGCGCTCGGCGCGCAGGCCGTCGGTCAGCAGCGAGAGGTCGAGGAAGTCGTGGCCCATCCGCTGGCTGGTCTGCTCGACGTGCGCCAGCTGGTCGCTGAGGACCTGCTTGCTGTCGTACAGCAGGCGCCCGATCAGGGTGCTCTTGCCGTCGTCGACCGAGCCCGCGGTGGCGAAGCGCAGCAGGTCGGCGGGCCGCTCGGTCAGCCGGCGGAAGGCGTCCCTGGCCTCCTCGGCGACGATCGCGGCCCCGCGGTGCTCGCCCGCCGGCAAGCCGCGGCTTCCGTTAGTGCCCGAGGTTCCGTTGGTACCGGTCATCGCTGGCCCTCGAGGATGGCCCCATCGCCCTCGCGGATGCGCTCATTGTAGAGCTTGGCGAGACCATGTAGAGGCGCCCACAGCGCGTGCTGCCGCAGGAGGTCGGTGATGTCGGGCATCCGTGCTGGTGGTCTCGGGTGCAGGTGGTCGAAGGCGCTTCGCGCAGAGCGCCGGTCTGCTGTTTTGGCGCGTCTGCGAGGTCCCCAAACCCCGACGGCAGCGCCCGCCTCCTACAGTACGGCGCGAATCCCGATTTTGCAAGGACGAGCCAGGTGACGGAGACCAGCAGCCACAGCCCCGCGACGCCTGGACCCTCGACCGAGGGGCGCCCCGAGCGCGACCCCCGTGTGCTGATGCTGGGAATGGGCTGGTTCCCGGCCACGCTCGGCGGGCTGAACCGCTACTACCGGGCCCTGTTCGAGCAGCTCCAGGACGCGCGCGGCGTGGTGATCGGCCCGGCCGACGACGCGCCCCCGTCGGTGGCGGTGATCGCCGGGCCGCAGGCGTCGCTGCCGCGGCGGCTGCTGGGCTTCCGGCGGGCAGCCGCGCGCGCCGCGCGCCGGCGCCGAGCTGCTCGACGCCCACTTCGCCCTGTACGCCGCCGCCCCGCTGCTGCTCGGGGGCACCGGCGGGATCCCCAAGGTGTTCCACTTCCAGGGCCCGTGGGCGGACGAGAACGTCGTCGCGGGCGACAGCTCGCGGCTGCGCCACCGCATGCGGGCGGCCCTGGAGCGGCGCGTGCACGCCCGCATCGACGCCCACGTGGTCCTGTCCTCGGCCTTCCGCAGGGTGCTCGTGGAGCGCTACCGCGTGCGCCCCTGGGGAGTGCACGTACTCGCTCCCGGGGTGTCGCTCGAGCTGTTCACCCCCGGCGACCGCGGGCGGGCGCGGGCGCAGCTGGGCCTCGCTCCGGAGGCGTTCGTGGCGGTGTGCACGCGCAGGCTGGTCCCGCGCATGGGGCTCGACGTGCTGCTCGACGCCTGGGGTGAGCTCGAGGGCGTCGCTGCCGGAGGGCTCGACGCTGCTGCTGATCGGCGACGGCCCGCTGCGCGAGCAGCTGAGCGAGCGCGCCGGCGCGCGCGCCGCTGGCCGGGCCGCGTGCGCGTGCTCGGCCGCGTCAGCGACGCCGAGCTCATCGACGCCTACCGCGCGGCCGACGTGGCGGTCGTGCCGACGGTCGCGCTGGAGGGCTACGGGCTGGTGGTGCTGGAGGCCGCCGCCTGCGGCACCCCCAGCGTCGTCAGCGACGTCGGCGGGCTGGCCGAGGCGGCGCTCGAGCTCGACCGCTCGCTGGTGGTCGCGCCGGGAGACGCGGGGGCACTGGCCGCGCGCCTGCAGCAGGCCGCCGGCGGGCAGCTGCCCGGCCGCGAGCGCACGCGGCGCTTCGCCGAGGATCACTCCTGGGCGGCGGTGGCCGACCGCCACCGCTCGCTGTACCGCTCGCTGCTGGAGCGCGCGCCCGACCCGCGGCCGCGGGTCGTGTACCTCGACCACGTCGCCCGGCTGTCCGGCGGGGAGATCCAGCTGAGCCGCCTGCTGCCCCACCTGCGGGGCGTCAACGCCCACGTGATCCTCGGCGAGGACGGACCCGCTGGCCGACAGGCTCGTGAAGGCCGGCGTGTCGGTCGAGGTGATGCCGATCGCCGCCGCCGCACGCGACCTGCGCCGCGAGCAGGTGCGACCCGGAGCGGGAGCGCTCGGGAGCGTCTGGAGCACCGCCACCTACACGCTGCGCCTGGCCCGCCGCCTGCGCCGGCTGTCGCCCGACCTCGTCCACACCAACTCGCTGAAGGCCGGCGTGTACGGGAGCCTCGCGGCCCGGCTCGCGGGCGTCCCGGTCGTGTGGCACGTCCGCGACCGGGTCGCCGAGGACTACATCCCGCCAGGCCGCCGTGAGACTGGTGCGGACGCTCGTCCGGCGCCTGACCGTGGCCGTGATCGCCAACTCCGACGCCACGCTGGCGACGCTCGACGGCACCGCCCCCGCGCACAGCTGGGTGATCCCGGCGGTCGGTCGAGCCGTCGCCGCTGCCGCGCTCGCCGCAGGCGCACACGACCTTCGGGATGCTCGGCCGGATCGCGCCCTGGAAGGGCCAGGACCTGTTCCTGCGGGCCTTCGCCGAGGCCTTCCCGGGCGGACAGCGAGAGCGCGGTGCTGATCGGCTCGCCGATGTTCGGCGAGCAGGACTATGAGCGCTCCCTGCACGAGCTGGTCGGACAGTCTCGGCCTGCGCGAGCGGGTGCGCTTCCGCGGCTTCCAGGAGGACATGTGGGCCGAGCTGGCCCGGCTCGACGTGCTCGTCCACGCCTCGACGATCCCGGAGCCGTTCGGCACGGTGGTGCTCGAGGGGATGGCCGCCGGACTGACGGTCCTGGCCCCCGACCAGGGCGGGCCCGCCACGGTGATCGAGGACGGCCGCACCGGGCGCCTGTTCCGGATGGGCGACCAGCGGCGCCTGGCGTCGGCGATGCGCGAGCTCGGGCGAGGACCCCGGCGCACGCGCGAGCGTCTGTCGGGCGCGGCCCGGAAGGCGATCTCGGCCTACCACCCCGACGTCATCGCCCGCCGCCTGGAAGAGGTCTACGAGCAGGCCCTGGCGGCGGCCGGGGCTAGGCGCCCGCCCCGACGGCCGCGCGGGTCCAAACCCGTACCAGCGAGGAGCGCGGGGTTCAAGCCCGTCCCAGCGGCTGCCGATGGGCCCATGTGGACGCTCGTTACGCAGGACGCGCCGCGACGCTCGCGCTCGTGCTGGTGCTGTCGCTCGCCGGCACCGCCGGCGCCCACGCGGCCCGCCGCCTGTTCACCGAAGCCGCTCCGCCGGCGCCCGGAGGCGGCGAAGTGCCGGCACCCGGCGCGGGCGAAGCGCAGACGCCGGACGGGTGCTCGATCACGCTCATCCCCGCTCTCCCCGTCGCTGCACGCCGGTGAAGCGGCGACGCTGAAGCGGAACGCTCACCTGCACCGGAGCCGCCGGCGGCGGCGCCGCAGACGGTGACGATCGAGCAGCGCACGGCCGGGACGCCGGGGGTTCACGCTCGCCGGCAGCACGACCACCGACGAAGCGGGCGACTTCAGCTTCACGACCGCCGCGGGGCTGGAACGGGTGAGCAGCTTCTGGGCCGAAGCGCTCGGGGTGCGCAGCGCCGCGCACCCGCGTGGTCGTGTCGGCCGCCGCGGTGAGCCTGACGGGCCCGGGCCCCGGAGGCTCCCAGCTGCCGCTGGCCACACGCCGCGCTCGCCTCGACGGGACGGCGACCGCGCTCGCCTTCCACGGGATCGTCACCCCGGCGGTACCCGGCGCGCGGGTCATCCTCCAGCGCCAGAGCCGGCGCCGGCCCGAAGTCTGGCGCCCGATCGCCCGCGGGCTGGTTCAGCTGGACGGCACCTACACGCTGCTGCACTCGTTCTCGGTCTCCGGCCCGGCAACGGTGCGGGTCGTGGTGCGGACGCGGGGCCTGCACGCGACGGTCTCAGAACCGCTGACCTACGAGATCGCCTCGCGCCGCTCGAGCGCCTTGCGCGCGGGCTGAGGCACCCTCGCCGTCAGGCGAGCTCGGTCAGCCAGCCTTCCCCGCCGGCCGCGATCTCGTCGTAGACACGCTCGGATTCCCGCGCCAGGCGGGCGCTCGTCGATCGTTCCCAGCGACGCCAGCGCAGGCCGCCGTAGAGGCGCGCGAGCGGCCTCGCGGGCGCGAAGCTCGGGGCCGCGGCGGGGCCGGCGGCGCGTGGTCGCGGTGGGCGGGGCTGAGCTCGCCCGCGCGGAATCCCGCGCCGTGGTGGTAGACGACGCCCCCGTAGATGGCGAAGTGCAGCGGGTCGAGGTTGCGGCGGTTGGAGCGCAGCACCTGCACCCAGGGGGTCTGTGAGAGCTCGAGCTTGCGCAGCAGGTTGGCGCCGACGTCGCTGGTCGGTTGACCGTGGGCGCCGGTCCAGGTCGGACCCGCTGTCCAGTCGCCGGGGAGCGAGCGCCAGGTACCCACGGTCGTCACGCAGAAGCACGGGTGCGGCTGGGGCTCGTCCACGTTCTCGGCGCGGCGCACGGCCAGCAGCGGAGCCCGCTGCAGGCTCTCCTCGATCAGCGGCATCGGGTCGGCGATCGTGAAGGCGTCGCCGTCGAGGAACATCAGCAGGTCGTCCTCGGCGGCCACGTGGGTGACCTCCATCGCGAGGTGGTTGAGCTTGGCGGCGTGGAGGCCCTGCTGCTCCAGGACGCGATCGAAGTAGCGCCCGTAGGAGCGCGTCGATGCCCTCCAGCGAGGTCCACACCTGGAACGGCACCTGGATGTGCCGGCGCAGGTAGCGGTGCTGGATCTCGATCCACCGCGGCGAGCGGTAGTGCACCGTGACGATGTAGAGCACTTTCCTGTCGCCGCCTATCCCGTGATGCCCGCCGTCGGGGGCGGGAAGCTCATGCTAGCCACAGCTCCGGCACGCGGCCCAGGATCTCCAGGAACGTGCGGCGCTCCTCGCGCGAGCGCGTGGCGCTGCACCTCTTCGACGGCCGCCCTCGAGCAGCACCGCGGCGCTGCTCGGGTCGGCCGCGAGCAGCTCGCGGCCGCCTGCAGCAGGGCGGCCTCGCGTGCGCTCGGGCACGAGACACGTCTCGCCGTCGCGGCAGAAGGAGCGATTGCCGACGCAGTCGGGGCACACCACGAGCGTGTCGAGCGCCATGCTCTCGAGCGCCGGCAGGTAGGCGCCCTCGACGAGCACCGGCAGGTGGACGCTCACGCGGGCGCCGGCCAGCCCCTCGATCAGCTGCTCCCTCGGCATCAGCCGATCGACGAGCGTCACCCGGTGACCGCGCCGGCGCAGGCCGTCCGCGACGGTCGGCGCCCAGGCGCGGCGCCTTGACGGCGAGCACGAGGCAGTCGAGCTCGCGCTGCTCGAGCGGGCGCGGCGCCGGCAGGCGCTCGAGGTCGAGCCCGATCGGGATCGTCATCACCGGCCCCTGGACGATGTCGATCTCGTTCAGCGCCTGCTCGAGCTCGGGGCTCACGCACAGGCGGATCGCGCGGTGGCGCAGGAACTCGAAGGCGGGGCTCTGCGGGCGCGTGTGGCGAAAGCCCTGGATCAGGTTGATCACCGGCACCGGTGGGTCCTCGCGCTGCTCCGGGGGCACCGCGCGCCAGTCCATTCCGGCCAGGAAGCGGATGTCGCCGACCGTCGGGTCATCGGGCGCGAGGACCGCGTCCGGCGAACGGCCACCACGGGTTCTCCGGACCCCAGCAGGAGTCACTGGAGAAGCGGATCAGGGCGCGATGGGCGGGCGAGCTGCGCACGTGCTCGAAGTAGTGAAAGACCTTCAGGTGGCCGCCCTGGAAGCGCTCGAAGTGGCGCTGGAAGACGACGGTCTCCATCACGCCCCGCGTCGGCGTGGCGCGAGCCGGTCGCCTCGCGAGTCGTAGCCCCACCGGGCGAGCATGTCCCGTCCGAGGTACTCGCTCAACCGGGCCACCTCGGGCTGGTAGCGGAGCCTGAGCTCCTCCATCGCCTCCTGCTCCGGGCGGGGCCGCCTGGCCCAGCACGCGCCCGGCGGCGGAGCAGCCGCAAGCGCCTCACGCCGCACGCGGCGGGGGGCGAGCGCCTTCAGCGCCGCGCGGGCGCGGCGTGAGCGAGCCGAGCTGCCCGAGCGTCAGCGACAGCACGAGGTCGTCGAGCTGCTGGGAGCGCATCGTGGTGGTCGTCTGTTTGACGTTCACGCGCTCGAGCGGGCTGCTCCTCGTCGATCTCCAGGAAGCGCATCACCTCGCGCAGCGTGCCCTCGTTGTCGTCGCGGAAGTCCTCGTAGACGAGCACCAGCACCTGCTCCGGGGGGAAGTGCTCGTGGTAGCGGCGCAGCTGGTCGGCGTAGCGGACGTGATCGGAGTACTGCAGCAGCTGGGGCAGGTGGGAGCGGCGCGGTATCTCGCGGCCCTCGCGGCGGGGACCCTCCAGCGCGATCGCCTTCAGGAGGTCCTTCTCGGACTCCACGTGGCTGCGCAGGAGCTGCAGGTGAAGCGAGTACAGGAAGCTGGCCGGCTCGCGGAAGATCGCGATGATGCGCGCCGCCGGCTGCAGTCGTGCGATTTCCGCGCGGCCGCGGTGTGGCGAGAACAGGTACGACGGCGAGGCCTCGCCCACGCGCTGCGTGGGTGAGGCGTCGGAAAACAGTGACAGGTACTCCTCGAGCGTCTCCGGCAGGCGCCGGCCGCGCGGCGGGGTGAAGCGGGGACGCATGTCGCCGGCAAGGAAACGGGGCTCCTTGATGTCGGACATGAAGATCTCCGGATGCTGGCTCAACATCTCATACAGAGCCGTGGTGCCGCTCTTGTGATGGCCGACGATGAAGAAGTCCGGCACCCTCCCCCGCACGGCGGATGGATCCGAAGAGAAGTCCTCAGCCGTGTGCATCGCAGCGGCCGAGTCTACCAACGGGGTGTGTGCCAAAAACGCACATATACTGCCGCCCAGCCGCGCATGACGACCCCTCCGAAACGCCGTTTGCGCAGCGCGCCCGCCTCGCTCGTGCGGCGCTCCCGAACACTTCTCGAGCGAGGCGGCCCCGGCGGCGGCGGGGCCGATGTCGAGGTCGATCCGAGAGGCTCCCCGCGCTGGTGCTCTCGCCGCACTGGGACGACGCGGTGCTCAGCTGCTGGAGCATGCTCAGCGCGAGCGGAGAGCTGAGCGTGGTGAACGTCTTCGCCGCGCCTCGCCCGAGCCGGGACGCAGGGGCCCGTGGGAGGCGCTCGCGGGACTGGCCGACTCGCGCGAGCGGGCGCGTGCGCGGGTCGCGGAGGACGCACGCGCGCTGTGCGCTCGTCGGGCGCCGTGCGCACAACCTCGAGCTCGCCGGAGATCCAGCAGCGCGCCGGCCCCGACGCGGTCGGCGTGCGCGGCGGTGGGGCGGGCACTGGCGGAGAGCGTCCCGCGAGCCTCGCGTGTGTACGCGCCCGGCGGGCATCGGCGGCCACGTCGACCACGTGCTCGCGCGCCGCTGCGCGCGCCGGCTGCTGCAGCGGGGCATGCCCGTGACCCTGTACGCGGAGCTGCCCTACTGCGTCACCCACGGCTGGCCGGCCTGGGTGGGCGGCGCGAGGGCCACACGGCACGGGCGACGTGGACGCCTACTGGCAGGCGTTCCTGACCGACGTCCCGGAGATGCCGCAGCTGCACGAGGCACGGGTCGCGCACCTCGACGCCGAGGACGCCGCCGTGAAGCTGCAGGCGATCGGCTGCTATGAGCTGAGCCTCGGTCTGGCGGCGCGGGAGGCACTCGCCGCGGGGGCCTTTCACACGGCCGAGGTGATGTGGGATCTGGTGCCCGCGGAGCACCCGCCGCAGGCTGACAGGACGGCGCACGGCGCCGGTTACACTCAGCTCGCGATGAGCGCCTCCGCGATGCGATCCTCGACGCCCCCCGCGATCGACCCGCGGATGCCCGATTTCTTCATCGTCGGGCACGCCAAGTGCGGGCACCACGGCGCTGTACGAGATGCTGCGGCGCCACCCGCAGGTGTTCATGCCGGAGTACAAAGGCGGGGCCGGCAAGGAGCCGTGGTACTTCTCGCGCGACAACCCGCACCCGCAGCGCTCGGGCGAGCGCGACATCAGCTTCACCGGCCGGATCGCGATCAGCGAGGACGACTACCTGTCGCTGTTCGAGGGCGCCCGCGCGGAGCAGCTGCGCGGCGAGGCCTCCTCCTCCTACCTGTGGTCGCGCACCGGCCGCCGCGCGCATCGCCGCCGTGCGCCCGGACGCGCGCATCATCGCGATCATCCGCGAGCCGGCGAGCTTCCTGCGCTCGCTGCACCTGCAGCTGCTGCAGAACCGCCACGAGTCGGTCTACGACTTCCGCGAGGCGCGTCGAACTCGACCAGGCCAGGCGCGAAGGCAGGCACATCCCCAGCCGCTCCTACTGGCCGAGCGCGCTGATCTACTCCGACCGCGTGCGCTACGTCGAGCAGCTGCGCCGCTACCACGAGGTGTTCGCGCCCGAGCAGGTGCTGGTGCTGATCTACGACGACTTCCGCGACGACAACGCCGGGACGCTGGCGCGCGTGGAGCGCTTCCTCGAGGTCGAGCGAGGTGCCGATCGAGCCGCTGCACGCCAACCCCACGATCGCCCCTCGCGCGCGCGTCGAGACCTGGCGGCGCAAGCTCAGGCGCGGACAGGACCCGCTGTGGCGCGGCCTGCGGAGCAGCGGCAAGGCGCTCACCACACAGGGCGATGCGCGAACGCTACTTCTACTCGCTCGTGCCGCGGGCGGTGTTCGGCCGCGCCGCCCGAGGAGCGACGAGGAGTTCATGGCGGAGCTGCGGCGTCGATTCAAGCCGGAGGTCGTGGCGCTGAGCGAGTACCTGCAGCGCGACCTCGTCGCGCTGTGGGGCTATGACGACCTCGACTGAGCCGCGCGCCACCGACACGAGCGCGCGCCTGCCCGGCTTCTTCATCGTCGGGCACTCCAAGAGCGGCACCACGGCGCTGTACGAGATGCTCAAGCGCCACCCCCAGCTCTACCTGCCCGACTTCAAGGAGCCGAGCTACTTCGCGGCGGACCTGCGCCCGCGCGTGAGGCAGCGCGTGCCCGAGCCCGAGACGCTCGAGGAGTACCTGCGCCTGTTCGAGCCGGCCCGGCCCGGACCAGCTTCCGGGGGAGGCGTCCTCGCTGTATCTGTACTCGCGCGAGGCCGCCGGGCGCGATCGCGCAGCGGTGCACCGACGGCGCGCATCATCGCGATCCTGCGCGAGCCGGCGAGCTTCCTGCACTCGCTGCACCTGCAGCTGCTCCAGAACCGCCTCGAGGACCGAGAAGGATCTCGCGCAGGCGATCGCGCTCGAGCCCGCAGCGGCGCGAGGGCCGGCACATCCCGCCGAGCTGCTACCGCCCGCAGGCGCTGTTCTACTCCGAGCGTGTGCGCTACGTCGAGCAGCTGCGCCGCTACCACGACGTGTTCGCGCCCGAGCAGGTGCTGGTGCTGATCTACGACGACTTCCGCGACGACAACGCGGCCACGGTCCGCGCGGTGCTGCGCTTCCTCGGGGTCGACGAGGACGTCGCGCTACCGGCCGTGCGAGGCCAACCCCAGCGTTGCGGTCCGCTCGCTGCGGCTGGACGCGCTGCGCCACCGGCTCGGCGGCGGCGCGAACGCTCCCGCGGCGGCCCGCGGGCGCGGCATCCTCGGCGCCCAGGACGCGCCGGCTGTTCGGACGCTGGGCCCGCCGGGCGCTCTACAGCGAGCCCGCAGCGCCCGACGAGCGCGTGATGCTCGAGCTGCGCGGACGCTTCGCGCCCGAGGTGGAGCGCCTCGGCGAATACCTGCGACCGGGACCTGGTTACGCTCTGGGGCTATGACCGCTCGAGTGAGCTGAGCGCCGCCTCGGACGCGCCGGCGCCGCTCGAGGAGCGGCTGGCGGCGAGAGGCCCGACCGACGTGCAGGTGCGACGCGCTGCCCGGAGGGCCGGGTGGTGGTGTCCTGTCCCGCCCCGCTCGACAGCGGCGGCCTCGGCCGTCACCTGCGCGAGATCCTCGACGCGCTCGAGCGTGGCGGGCGGCCGAACACGGCCGTGCGACGCTCGCCGTCGCGCGCCCCGAGCCCGCGCGCGACAGCGACGTCGAGCTGGCGAGCGGCTGGCGCGGCCGTCGCTGGCGAGCCCGCTGGCGCGCAGCTCGCGGGCCTGGCGGATGTGGGCCACGAGCGTCGACTTCGACGCCGCGGCCGCGGGGCGGCTGCCGCGCCGCGGAGCACCTGATCGCCTTCAACGGCACGGCCGGCGCGCAGCTGCGGCGGGCCAGCCGCGCGAGGGGTGGCCCTCACGCGGCGCTGGTGTCCGCCAACTCGCACTTCCGCCAGGTGATCGCCCGCCACCGCCAGGCCCACGCGCAGTACCCGATCGAGCGACCCTGGGTCACCCACCTGCTGCGGCGCAACCTGCGCGAGTACCAGCTCGCGGAGCGCATCTACGTCTCCTCGCGAGTACATCCGCGAGTCGTTCCTGCGCGAGGGCCACGACGAGCGCACGCTGTCGCTCTTCCCGCTCACCCCGCACCCCCGCTACCGGCCCGCCGGACCGGCCCGGCGCGCTCCTCCACGTTCGACGTCGTCTACGTCGGGAGCCTGCTCGTGCACAAGGGGGTGCCGCTGCTGCTGGACGCGTTCGCCGTCTGCCGCACGAGGACATGCGCCTGGTGCTGGTCGGCGGCTGGAGCACGCGCGCGATGCGCCGCCACCTCGAGCGTGCCCGCGCCGCGGACTCCGCGCATCAGCGATCGCCCCGGGGGACCCACTCGCGGCCCTGCAACGGGCGAGCCTCTGCGTCCACCCCGCCTACGAGGACGGCTTCGGCTACGCCCCCGCCGAGGCGCTCGCCTGCGGGGTGCCGCGTGATCGTCAGCGAGGACACGGGCATGAAGGAGCTGATAACCCCCGGCAGGAACGGGGTGGTGGTGCCGACCGGCGAGCTCGAGATGCTCGCCGAGAGCATCGACGCCGCCTACCGGGGGGAGCTGCTGCGTGGCTGAGCGGCCGCGCGCGGGCGACGGCGGCGCGACGGCCCGCGTCGCCACCTTCGGAATGTCGCTGGGGGCGACCTCGGGATGCGCGACCACGCGCGCCTGCTGGCGCAGGCGCTGCCGGCCGAGGGGGTCTCATGCTCGCTGCACTGGCTCGGACGCGAGCAACGAGCGCTGCCGGCGGCCCGGAGGGAGGTGACGGCCTGGACCCGGAGCGCTGCGAAGGAGCGCTGCGCGACGAGCAGCCCGAGCGCGCTCGTGATGCACTACGCCAGCTTCGCCTACGCGCACCGCGGGATCCCGCTGTTCCTGGCCCCGGCGCTGCGCGTTGCGCGGCGCTCGGGGGCGCCGCTGATCGCGTTCATGCACGAGCTCGCCTACCCCCTCCGCGGCGGCCCTCGCGGGTACGTCTGGGCCGGCACCCAGCGCGCCGCGCTGCTGGCGCTGATGCGCGCCGGCGCAGCCGCGGTCGTGACCACCGAACAGCGGGTGGAGTGGCTGCGCTCGCGCCGCTGGCTGCCCTCACCGCCCGGTCGCCTTCGCCCCCGTGTACTCGAACCTTCCCCCTCCGAGCCCCGAGCCGTGCAGGTCGACGAGCAGCTGGTGGGGCTGTTCGGGTACGCCTACGAGGGAGCCAATGGCGGGACTCGTGCTCGACGCCCTCGCGCGGCTGCGCGGCGAGCTGGCCCGTGCGGCTGGAGCTGCTCGGCGCGCCCGGGCCCGGGACGGCGACGTCCGAGGCCTGGCTGGGCAGGCGCGAGGCGCGGAGCGTGCGCGAGGCGATCGAGTTCAGCGGCCGGCTGCCGGCCCAGGAGCTCTCAGACGAGCTGGCACGCTGCGCCGTGCTGCTGTGCGCGGCCTCGCCGGGGCCCACGTCGCGCAAGGGGACGCTCGCCGGGTCGCTGGCCTCGGGCGGCCGGTGGTGGCGATCGACGGGCCATCTCACCTGGGCTGAGCTGCGCGAGCAGGACGCCGCCAGGGTCGTCGCCCGCCGACGCCGGCGCGCTCGCCGCCGAGCTCGGACGGCTGCTCGGCGACCCTCGAGCGCGAGGCCCTCGGGCGCGCGCGGCCGCGCCTTCCACGACCGGCGCATGGCGGCCGCGTGCACGGCCGGCTCGTGAGCGAGGCTGCTCGTCGAGCTCGACGCCGTCTAGCGTCGAATGCTGCGGCATCAGGCCGGTGCGCGGCCGGCGCGGCCGCCCGACCACGCCTCGCGCGCCGCCGCGTACGCCTCGGTGATCGCGGCCAGGTGGTGCTCGAG
Source organism: uncultured Solirubrobacteraceae bacterium (assembly GCA_963742395.1). Lineage (GTDB taxonomy): Bacteria > Actinomycetota > Thermoleophilia > Solirubrobacterales > Solirubrobacteraceae > Palsa-744. The sequence continues at coordinate 394,664 of CAVUME010000015.1, forward strand.
CGTGAACCTCGACTGCAGCGCCGCGTTGCCGGCCGCCCCCATCTGCTCGCGGCGCTCGGGGTCGGCGAGCAGCTCGTTCAGGGCCCGCGGCGAACGCCCGTCAGTCGCCGGCGAGAACCATCAGCCCGGAGACGCCGTCGTCGAGCCAGTCGCCGATCCCGCCGATCCTGCTGGCCACGGCCGGGCGCCCGGCCGCGAAGCCCTCGATGCCGACGATCCCGAACGGCTCGGGCCACACCGACGGCACGGCCACGATCGAGGCGTCGGCGAACTCCTGCGCCAGCGCACTCGGGCTCGAGCCAGCCGGCGAACTCGACGCGCTCCTCCACACCGAGGCGGCGGCCAGGCGTCGCATCGCGGGCAGCTGCCAGCCGTCGCCGCAGACGACGAAGCGAGCGTCGACCTCGCGCGCCGAGCGCACGAGCGTCGCGACGCCCTTGGGCGCCACCACGCGGCCGGCGAACACGACCCGCGGCGAGCTCGCGCGCTCGGACGGCTGCGCCGGGGTCGACGGTCGGGAAGTACGGCACCAGCCGCCGGCGCGCGATCCCGTTGATCTCCAGGTGCCGGTCGACCGCGCTCGAGTAGGAAACGGCCATGTCGGCCAGCCGCAGCGAGCGCCGAGCTCGCGGCCCGGCGAGCCTATAGGCCCGCGCGCAGCGACAGCGGGTCGCGCGTGTGGCGCGCAGCGCAGGCAGGTTGGGTATGCACCCCGGTCCGTGGCGTCGCAGGCATTCGTGCCCCGGGCGGAAGTAGTGCACGCCGGAGGTGCAGGCGACGAAGCCGTGGGCCGAGATCACCACCGGCGCGCTGCGGCGCAGGAACTCGACCGCGGCCGGGTCGCCCAGCTGGTTGAGGTGGACGATCGACGGCTCGCACGAGAGCGCCTCCCCGATGCGCTCCTGCCACCGGGACGTCGCGGTTGAACAGCTCGCGGGCTGTGGAAGATCCTCGCGCCGGGCGGGACGAGCTCGGTTTCGACCCTCGCGGCGAGGATCGCCACGCGCGTCCCGCGCGCCGCCAGCGCCTGCGCGCTGGCGCCGATGTGGGCCGCCACCCCACCGTCCCTGACCCAGCGCGGGATCACCATCAGCACTGAGTCTCCGAGCTGACATGGGCGGGCTATGATAACCGAGCGATCTGGGGCCCCGAACAGCCTCTCACGCCCGCTCTGCGCCTCGGATTGCGGGCCGAGCGGGGTCGTACCGGCGCCGGTGAGCGCACGCGCCTTCACCCGCCGCTGCGTGGGCGCCGTCGCGCGTCGCATCGGGCGCCCGGAGCTGGTCGGCGCGCTGTATCCCGGCGCGCGCCGCGCCGAAGAGGAAGCGCTCGCGATCACCGCCATCCTGGCCGCCAGCCTGCACGCCGGGAGCACCTACGTCGACGTCGGCTCCAACCGCGGACAGGTGCTCCGCGAGGCGGTGCGCATCGCCCCGCGGCGCGGCACGTCGCGTTCGAGCCGATCCCCGCGCTGGCGGCCGAGATCGAGCGCGAGCTGCCCACGGTGGACTGCCGCAGCGCTGGCGCTCGGGGCGAGCTCCGGACAGCGCACGCTTCTGCCACTTCACGAAGCTCGACGGCTGGAGCGGCCTGCGGCGCAACCCCGAGATCAGCGACGAGCGGGGCGCGCCGGAGTACATCGACGTGAGCGTCTCGACGCTCGACGAGCAGCTCCCCGACCTCGGCCCGGCGGTCATCAAGGTGGACGTGGAGGGGGCGGAGCTGCAGGTCCTCGAAGGCGGCCGCGGGCTGCTGTCGGGCTCGCGCGCCGCTGCTGATCTTCGAGCACGTCGCCGAGGCGGCCAGGATCTACGAGTCGACCTCGGCGCGCGCTGTGGGACCTGCTGTGCGAGCTCGACTACGCGGTCTTCGCCGTCACCGGCGAGGGCCCCTTCACGCGGGCCGCGCTTCGTCGAGGCCGACGGCATGGTCAACTGGCTGGCCAACCGCCGGCGGCCTGACGCACGCTCGCGCCGGCCTGACGCACGCTCGACGCCGGCCCTGGCGCACGCTCGCCGCCGGCCTGAAGCACGCTCGCCGCCACCTGCTCGCGCGCGGCACGGCGACTGCTACCGTTTCCCTGGCCGTGGTGTACCGGACCGACACCGAGTGGGGGCGGGACCGCTACACCACACAGGAGGACGTGCTGCGGCGCGGGTCCAAGCGCGTCGAGAGCATCGCCGAGGCGATCGAGCAGGCCACCGGTGCCACGCTCGACGGCCGCACCGCGCTCGACTACGGCTGCGGGGTGGGGCGCATCGCGGTCCCCCTGGCGGAGCGCTGCGAGCGGGTCTACGGGATGGACCTGTCGGCGCCGATCCTGCGCGACGCGCGCGCCAACGCGGAGCGCATGAACGTCGAGAACTTCGAGACGCTCGAGGTCCCGCAGCTGGCCGGCCTGGCCGGACGCTACGACCTGCTGATCTCGCTCAACGTGCTCCAGCACATCCGCACACGTGAGGGCGAGCGCATCTTCGAGCAGCTGGTCACGGGGCTGGGACCGGGCGGGGTCGGGTTCGTCAACGTCGTGGTGCGCCCACCGCGGCCACTGCGAAGCGTGCTGCGCTGGACCTTCCCGCCCTCCCACGCGTGGAAGCGACGTCGCCGCTCCCACCGCCTGAACCCCAGCAACCTCCTCAGCGCCGTCGACTTCTCCTACGCCTACATGATGCGCCGCTCCTACTCCCTGGACCGGCTCGGGCGTGTGCTGGCGGCCGCCGGGATCGACACCTGGCACGTGCAGTACAACCTCAACCCCGAGCGCCACGGCTTCGACTCGCTGGCGCTGATCTTCGCGAAGCCCGAGGCCTAGCCGAGCAGCGGGGGGCCCCAGCCGCGGGAGCCCGGGCCTGACCGAGCAGCCGCGGGCCCAGTCGCGGGAGCGCGGGCCTAGCCGCCTGCGTAGCGCCAGAGGGTCGACAGGTCGCGGCCGAGGTACTCGCCGAAAGCCTCCACCTCGGGGCGGTAGCGCTCCCGCAGCTCGGCCATCAAGCGCTCGTCCGCCTGCGGGGGCGGGCCGTACAGCACATTCCTGCGGAACATCCGCATCGCCTCGCGACGGAGGCGGCGGGGCGTGAGCGTGACGGCCGCGCGCCTGATCGCCCGCGCAGCCGGGGCCCCGCCCTCGAGCGCGTGCACCGCGCCGTTGAGGCGCTGGGAGCGCACGGAGTAGGAGGGATTGGCCTCGACCGCCGGCAGCGCCACCTCGTCGTCCACGTCGAGGAAGCGCAGCACGCGGCGCAGCGTTCCCTCGTTGTCGGCGCGGAAGTCCTCGTAGATCAGGACCAGCACCTGCTCCGGGGCGAAGCGCTCGTGGTAGCGGCGCAGCTGCTCGGTGTAGTGGACGTGGTCGGTGTAGCGGAGCACGCGCTGCCCGGCGCGCTGCAGCTGCTCGTTGGCGAGCGCGGTGGCGAGGTCGCTCTCGGTCTCGACGTGTTCCTCGAGCAGGTGTAGGTGCAGCGAGCGCACGAAGCTCGCGGGCTCCCGGAAGATCGCGATGATGCGCGCGTTCGGCTGCAGCGCGGCGATCGCGCCCGCGGCCTCGCGCGAGCGCAGGTACGACGGCGAGACCTCCCCGACGCACTGACCGGGCGCCGCGGGCGCGAACAGCGCCAGGTACTGCTCCAGGCTCTGGGGCTGGTTGGGCGACGAGGGCACCATCGCGCGCAGGTCGCTCGCCAGAAAGCGTGCCTCCTTGACCGCGGGCATGAAGATCTGTGGGTGGACCCGCAGCATCTCGTACAGCGCGGTGGTCCCACTCTTGGGATGCCCGACGATGAAGAAGTCGGGAACCCTCTGCCCGCGCGCGGCGGCTGACACGAGCGCGTCAGTCGAGGCGGTCATAGCCCCACAGGCTTACCATGTCGCGCCCGAGGTACTCGCTGAGCGATTCGACCTCGGGCCTGAAGCGCCGGCGCAGCTCGTTCATGAAGCTTTCGTCGGTCTGCTGGGGCGCACCATGCACGACGTGCTGCTGGGTCACGCGCAGCGCCTCGCGGCGCAGCCGCTCCGGGGTGAGCGTCTTCAGCATCCCCTTGGCGGCGCGCCCCGCCGGACCCCTGCCGACCGACACCGCGTGTACGAGGTCGTCCAGGGCCTGCGAGCGCATGCGCACGCTGGGGTTGGCGTGGACGGGCTCGAGCGGCTCGCCGGGGAGCACGCCGAGCTCGTTCTGCACCAGTCGCACCGTGGCATCGTTGTCGGCGCGGAACTCCTCGTAGATCAGCACGAGCACCTGCTCGGGGGCGAACACCGAGTGGTAGCGGCGCAGCTGCTCGACGTAGCGGACGTGCTCGGAGTAGCGCAGCAGCTGTGGCCGGTGAGAGCGTCGCGGGATCTGGCGTCCCTCGCGACGCTCGGGCTCGAGCGCGATCGCGGCGCTGAAATCCTTCACGCTCTCCACGTGGGTCTGCAGCAGCTGCATGTGCAACGAACGCAGGAAGCTGGCCGGCTCGCGCAGGATCGCGATGATGCGGGCCTCGGGCTGGACTTCGGCGATCGCCTCGGCGGCGGTCCGCGACCACAGGTAGGAGGAGGAGGCCTCCCCCACGCGCTGGTCCTCGCGGGCGCCGGCGAACAGCGCGCGGTACTCCTCGAGCGTCTGCGGCAGCGGCGCGGCTTTGCGCGGCTGGAAGCGCGGGCGCATGTCGCTGGCGAAGAACCACGGCTCCTTGTTGTCGGGCATGAAGATCTGCGGGTGGGCTCGCAGCATCTGGTACAGCGCCGTCGTGCCGCTCTTGGCGTGACCGACGATGAAGAAGTCCGGCAGGCGCCCAGGCCCGCCGTCCGGTGCGTCACCCGAGGGCGTCATAGCCCCACTCGTGCACCAGGTCGCGGCCGAGGTACTCGCTCAGCGCCACGACCTCCGGCTTGTACTGGATCCGCAGCTCGGCCATCAGGGCCTCGTCGGGGGGCTGCGCCTCGGCGTACAGGAAGCGATGCTTGGCCGCCCGCACGCCGTCGCGGCGCACCTTCCTGGGGACGACGCGCTTGACCGCCGCCTTGGCGCCCCGCGCGAGCGGCCCGCGTCCGACCGTGAGGGCGTGCAGGAGCTCGTGTAGGCCCTGCGAGCGGGGCACCACGGTCGGGTTGACCTCGGCGGACTGCACCGGCACGCTGTCGTCGACTTCGAGGAAGCGCAGCACCGTGCGCACGGTGGCGGCGTTGTCGCGCCGGAAGTCGTCGTAGATCAGCACCAGCAGGTGCCCGGGCGGGAAGCGCTCGCTGTAGCGGCGCAGCTGCTCGACGTAGCGGACGTGCTCGGAGTAGGCGAGCGCCTGCGGCCAGTAGGTGTGGCGGGGGATGTTGCGTCCCTCGCGGCGGGAGGGCTCGAGCTCGAGCGCGGTGCGCAGGTCGGGCTCGGTCTCGACGTAGGACTCGATGAACTGCAGGTGCAGGGACCGCAGCAGGCTGGCGGGCTCGCGCAGGATCGCGATCGACGCGCGCCCGGGGGTCGACCGCGGCGATCGCCTGCGCCGCGGTGCGCGACCACAGGTACAGCACCGACGCCTCTCCCACGCGCTGCTCCTGCGCCCGCGGCGGCGAACAGGGCCGTGTACTCCGCCAGCGAGCGCGGCGTCCCGGCGGGCCGGGGAGGCGTGCGCTCGAGCAGCTCCTCGGCGAAGAACCACGGCTCCTTGTTCGCGGGCATGAAGATCTGCGGATGCGAGCGGAGCATGTGGTGCAGCGCCGTGGTCCCGCTCTTCGGCTGCCCGACGATGAAGAAGTCCGGCAGCCGGCCGACCGTCCGCGGAGGCGTACCCTGCCCCGACCCGTCCTGCGCCGGCGGATGCTCGCGACCGGGCGGGTCCTCTGCGAGAGCCTCCCCGCCATGCTCGCCGCCCCGGGCCTCGGCGGCCGTCAAGGAAGCGTGCCGCCCGCCGCGCTGGTGGCGATCAGCGACGCGGTCCGGTAGTACTGGTTGTGCTCCTGAAGGGCCGGGCGGGTGTCGAAGGCGGCCAGGCGCCCGTCGAGGATCACCATCACGCGGTCGCACATGTCCAGTGTGGACATGCGGTGCGCGATCGTGAACAGCGTCAGCTCGCTCCTCAGCGCCGTCAGCGACTCCTGGATCAGCGCCTCCGAGTGCGGGTCCAGGGCGCTGGTGGGCTCGTCCAGCACGAGCACCTGGGGGTGCGCCGCCAGCGCCCGCGCCAGGCAGATGCGCTGTTGCTGACCGCCCGAGACGGCGTCCGCGCGGGGCCCCACGATCGTGTCGTATCCCTTCTCCCAGCCGGTGATGTCATCGTGGATGCGGGCCAGCCGGGCGGCGCGTTCGACGGACTCGTCGTCGAGCTCGCGGAAGAAGCGGATGTTGTCCGCCACCGAGGCGTGCAGCAGCCGCGGTTCCTGGGGCACGTAGGCCACCAGCCGGTGCCAGTCCTCGGGGGCGTATTCGTGCACCTCGACGCCCGTTGACGAGGTAACGGCCGGCCAGCGGCTGACGCAGCTGCAGCAGGATCTGAACGAGCGTGGACTTGCCCGCGCCGGAGGGGCCGACGATGCCGATCGCTTCACCGGACCCGACCTCGAAGGAGACCTCGCTGAGGACGGGACGCCCCGGGGTGTAGGCGAAGGAGACGTCCTCGAACGCCAGCGTGGAGATCTCCGGCAGCGGCGTGCTCCCGCGCACCGGGGCGCTGTCCTGGTAGCGGGCCTCGGCCCGGCGCAGGCGATCGATGAACGGGAGCGACTGCTGCAGAGACTGGTAGGCGCCCTGCATCGACTGCGCGTTCTGCGCCGCGCGGAAGAGCAGCAGCACGATCGCCAGCAGCCTCCCCTCGTGATGGGCCCCGGCGGCGACGAGCGCCATCAGCCCCACCACGAGCAGCACGAAGATCAGGCTCTGGTACACGTTGGGGACCGCTTTGGCGATCACCTGCGTGCGGAAGAAGAGGTTGCGGCAGGTGTGGACGAAGCCGAGCATGCGCTTGTACTGGGCGTCGGTGACACCGAACACCTGCGACTCCTCGGCCAGGCGGTTGGCCTCCGCGATCGCCTCCCGCGTAGCGCACCTGCGCCCGGGAGAGTTCGCGACTGCGCCTGCGCGCCGAGCATCCGCATCGGCCGCATGAGCGCGAACAGGGCGAGCGCGATCACGAAGATCGCTCCCGCCGCGGTCGGGCTGAGCGCGATCGCGAAGCCCATCAGGATCACGAAGACCAGCGAGGTGCTGACCAGGCTCGTGGCCTGCAGCGCGCCGCCGGTGGCCTGGCTGGTCTGGTTGGTCATGATCTCCTGCAGCGTGCCCTCGCGGTCGCGCGACTGCACGTCCCAGGAGGCGTTGCTGAAGGCACGGAAGACCCGCTTGCGCAGGCTCTGCTGGACGTCGGCGGCGATCTTCGCCGGCAGCACCGAGATCGGCCACTGCAGCAGCAGCCGGAACAGCGCCAGCCCGAGCGCGATCAACAGCAGCGTGTTGACGGAGGCCCCGATGTGGAGCAGGCCGGCGCGGGAGCTGCCGCCCTTGCCGTTGACGATCTTGTAGGCGACCTGGGCGATGACCGCGAGGAACAGGCCTTCGCTGAAGCCCGACAGCAGCGACAGGCTCGCGAGCGCGCCGACGTACCGGCGCCTGTCGCCGATCAGCAGCTCGACCTGGGCCAGCACCGACCTTTTGCGTGCGCGGCCCCGGCCGGGGCGGAAGTCCATCGTCCTCATCGTTCCCCTCCCCCCACCGCTCCTAGGGCACCGCCGCTACGGCGGACATACCCGATCTGATCGTGGTCTTTCGCCGCGCGGCCTGCCAGCCGGGCCCGGCGAGCCAGTAGGCGGCGACGCCGAGGGCGAACCAGAAGAACGGGGCCAGCACCTGGCTCTGGGAGACGGGCCCCTCGAAGGACATGAAGAACATCGCGAAGATGGGCGCGAAGATGGCGGCGATGTACAGCTGCAGCTCGGGGTCTACGAGCGTTCGGATGCGACTGAAGGCGAGCCACAGCATCGTGAGGATCGTGGCGGGCCAGATGATCAGCCCCGGCAGCCCGACTTCCTTCATGATGAAGTTGTAGGTCGTCTCGGCGTTCACGTTGTGGCCTTCATAGAGTTCTTCGGCTTTCCCGCCGAAGCTGGCCGCCGGCCCCGCCGTCCCGAGACCGAACCCGAAGGGCGACGCCTTCACCTCCTTCGGGATCTGAAGCACCTCGCCTTCCTTGTAGCCCGCGCTCGAGGAGCCGCCGTTGATCAGGCTCGAGTAGCGCGAGAAGACGCCTTCTCCGAGTACCGAGACGAAGATGAACCCGAATGGAAGTGCCACCGCCAGCGTCACGAGCAGCAAGCGTAGCGGCCTTCTGAGCTCCCGAGAACCCGTGCCGGTGAGCAGCAGATAGCCCACCACCGCCAGCACTCCGCCGACCAGCTCGATCCGCCCGAGGCCGGTCGCGATCGCCGCAATCGCACCAAACGCCAGCAGCACCAGGATCCAGCGTTTTCGCCTCGTGGTGGCCAGCAGCGCGAAGATCCCCGCGATCGCGATCAGCCCCGTGCCGCCGCCGGCTCCGCTTTCGTCCCCCAGCCCCGTGGGCCGCACCCGCCCCTGGCCTTCGCTCTTGTAGGTGCGGGATGCCTTGCCTTCGAATTTGTGGGCGTAGCCTTCGCCCCACGCGGCTGCCTGCTTCGGGCTCAGGCGGGTCTGATAGGTGGCGACCAGGCCGTTGGCCAGCGCGATCACCCCCAACAGGATCAGCATCCTTCGCAGTCGCGGCTTGGAGCGCACGAGCAGCCAGCCGAAGATGAAGAACGGCACGAACTGCAGCTGCTCCCTGAAGCCCGCTCCGACCTTGAGCACGTTGAGCGTTTTCGGGTTGAAGGCCTCGAGCGCGACGACCGCGACAAACGCGATCGCAAGGCCCGCCAGGGGCGGCAGCTTCCACGGCTTGCCGCTCAACGCGTGACGGATCGCCATCCCGGCGACGATCGCGATGATCAGGACGTCCTGGATCCCCGAGCCCACGCGCCCGGTCGAGCTGATCAGCTTCAGCGGGCCGTTGAGGCATCCGAGGAAGAACACCAGGCCGCCGACGGTGAGCTCGAGCCGCGGGCTCGTCACCAGCGCCAGCACGGCGATCAGCCCCACGATCCCGCCGACCACGAGCGGGTAGTTGGGCTTGGGCATCGCCAGCGCGATGCCGAGGGCGACCGCCACGCAGGCGAGCCCGGCGAGCGCCACGGCCACGCCCTCGTTGATCCGCCGGCCCCTGACGGCCGGATGCCAGTCGGCCGCCCCGCTCGGCAGCCGCATCTGCGGCGCGTTCATCGGCCGATCAGACGGGCTTTCCAATCCCCGCCCCTGCCCGCTGCCGGTCGGAGATCCCGTACTTCTGCATCTCGCGCGGGGTGATCCCGTTGGCGACCACACCGAGGATGGGGGCGGAGGGGGTGTTGGTGAGCAGCTGCCACAGCCGCCGGGCGGAGCGCTCGTGGGTGTGCCCGGCGCGGGCCACCAGCACGATCGCGTCGACGGCTGCCAGCAGGGGCATCGCGTCACTCACTTCCAGCGGCGAGGGAACGTCGATCAGCACGCGGTCGTATTCCTGGGCGAGCGTGTGGAGGACGTCGTGCATCTCGCTGCTGGCAAGCAGCGCGGGCGGGTTGACGGCGGCGGCGCGGCTGGGCAGCAGCGCCACGGCGCCATGCTCGCGGGCCGCGAGCATGGTGGCGGTTTCAAAGCCGCCGCGCGGCTGGGCGGCCATCGGCTCCGGCTGGGGCGCGGGCACGCCCTGCAGCGCTTCACCGAGCGTGAGGGCTCCGGCGAGCACCTCCGGGAGCCCGGCCGTGCCCGGGACACCGAGCACCCTCGCCTGGCTCGGGCGGCGGAAGTCGGCCTCGACGATCGCGACGCGCTCGCCCGCTTCGCGCTGCACCAATGCCAGGTCGGCGATCACGGTCGAGCGCCCGTCGCCGGCCTCGGCGCTGAGGAACAGCAGCGTGCGCGGGACCTTGCGGAGCGGGAGCTCCCCGGCGCCGCGCCGGTGGCGCCACCGCGGCCGGGTGTGAGGATCCGTTCGTTTTCGGCGCTCCGTCGGCGAGCAGCAGCGTCGCCTGCAGGCGACGCATCGGCTCCAGCAGCAGGCGCGAGGGGGACGGATACCCGCCGCGGTCCACGACCGGCCGACGGACCGTCGGCAGCACGGTCAGCATCTGCGTGGGGAACACGGCTTCGATGTCTCCGAGCATCCGCAGGCGGCGGTCCAGGCGTCCCAGCGCGAAGGCGGCGATCGAGGCGAGCAGCAAGCCGATCACGAAGCCGAACTCGGCGTTCTTTTTCGGCGCCGGCCCGAGCAGCTGCGCGGCCCGCGGTTTGGCCGGCTTGAGCTGTTCGACGCCTTTGATCTGCAGCTGGGCTTCGAGCTGGTTGATGCGGCTCTGCAGCTGGGCCTCGCGGATCACGTTCCCCTGGGAGGCCGCCGAGTCGCTCACTTTCGAGCCCTTGGTGGCGACCACCGGGGTTTCGATCCGGTCGAGCTGCCGGTGGGCGATCCTCAGCTGGTTGAGGATCCCGCGCTCGTACTGGTTGTGCTGACGGCGGATGTAGACGGCCGCGATCGTGTTCGCCAGCAGCGCCGGCGGCCCGCGGCGTGTGGGCCGTGGTGGTGACGTTGACGAACTGGCTCTTTTCGTTCGCCTTGGCCTTGATCTTGCCCTTGGCGGCGACTTTCGCGGTGTGGTTCTGCTGCGCCTTGAGCTGGTGGCGGGCTTCTTCGGTGACGATCGAGTTGATGATCGTCGGCTGGGCCGACGCGGTCTGCGACGCGCCCTTCCCCGCAACCCCTTTTTCGCCGACGTATTCGTTTCCGGCGCTCAGGTAGAGCTGGGTTTCAGACTGGAATGTGAGCGGCTTGCGCTTGTAGTAGAGATAGGTCCCGCCGGCGACAACTATCCCCACGATCAGAATCAGCCACTTGCGCCGCCAGATGGGCGCGAGGATCGCGGTGGCACTTGGGGTTTCGTTCATGAACAGCGTCCATTTTTAGGCGCGCAAGGCCATCGTACGGGCCGACGTAACCGATGTCTAAAGAGTATCGGGCCGACCCTGTATATCCGCAAGTAGCGGTGCGGCATTCCCGCACCCAGCGGCGGCCGTTCGGCGGCCGGCGAATGGCCCCCTCAGGCGAGGGTACCGCGGCGCCCACCCGCCAGGCTCCGGTAGAGCTCCAGGTGGCGTTCCACCGTGCGCTCCCAACCGAAGCGCAGCGAGGCCCGGCGCGCCGCCCGGCCCATCTCGAGCCTGCGCTGCGGATCGGCGGACAGCCGCTCCAGGGCTCCCGCGACGCTCTCGGGCCGAGGCTCGACGAAGAAGCCGTTGATCCCCGGCTCGAGCAGCTCGGAGATCCCGTTGACGGGCGTGGCCAGCAGCGGCAGGCCGGCGGCGGCGGCCTCGAAGGTCGCCAGCGAGAACGTCTCGTAGCTCGTCGGCAGCACGAACGCGTCCGCCATCGCGTACAGGGGCGCCACCTCTCGCTGCACGCCCAGCCAGCGGATCCGCTCGTCCACCCCGAGGGAGCGGGCCAGGCGCTGGAAGTGGGCGCGATCGCCCGGCCCGGCGACCGCGAGCATCCACCCGGGCGCCTCCGGCAGCGCCTCGATCACCGCTCGCAGCCCCTTGCGCTCCCACTCGCCGCCGACGAACAGCGCCAGCAGCTGCTGCTCGTCGATCCCGAGCTCGCGGCGGCGCTCGCCCGCCTGCTCGCGCCAGCGGCCCGGCTCGAAGCGCTCGAGGTCAACCCCGTTGTGGATCGCGATCACCCTCGGCGCCAGGCGCGGGTAGTGCCGGCGGACCTCCTCGGCGACGCCCTCCGACACGCACGCGAACACCGCCTCGCGATTGCGGTGGAAGGCCGCCCGCTCGGACAGGCGCTTGACGACCCGCACGACGCGGATGTTGGCCCGGTAGAGGAGGCTCGCGCGGCTGGGGTTGGCGGGCCCGACCTGGTGGCAGTAGTGAACCGAGACGACGTCGGCGCGGTTGAGCACGATCCCGCCGGTGACCTGCAGCACGCCGCGTGCACGCCGGGCCGTGACGAGCGAGGCGGACAGCAGGAACCACGGATAGGCGAGCAGGAACGGCCGCCCGGGCCCCCGGACGCGATGAAAGCGCACCCCGGAGCCGGCCGGTAGCTCGCAGGTGCGGGCGATCACGCTCACCCCCACGCCGCGCTCGCGCAGCCCGAGGATCAGCTCCGAGAGCACCCGCTCCATCCCTCCCACCGGCCCGATGTCGTGGGCCACGATCGTGACGTGGAGGGGGCCTTCCCTGGAGTGGGCCCCGCCCGGCGCGGCCTGCTCGGGGTCGGACACGACGGCCATCGCGCTACCCGCCCCCGGTGGGCTCGCGGGCGGCCACCAGCGAGCGCATCTCATCGGCGAAGCGCCGGCACATGGCCTCCTCGGTGAACTCGGCCAGGAACCGCTCACGCCCGGCCGCCGCAAGGCGGGCCCGCAGCTCTTCCGAGGCGAGCAGGGGCTCGATCGCGTCGGCCAGCGCGGAGGGCTCGCCCGAGCGCGCGAGCACACCGGTCCTGCCGTCGTCCACGATCTCCCGCGGTCCTCCCCGGTCCACCGCCACGACGGCCACCTCCCGCGCCATGGCCTCGAGCAGGACGATTCCGAACGGCTCGGGATCGGAGGCGTTGACGAGCACGTCCATGCGGTCAATGTACGGCCCCGCGTCCGCCACCTCGCCCGTCATCGTGACGTGCTCCTGCATCCCCAGCTCGGCGATCAGCTTCGGCAGCGCGGTCGCGTACTGCGGCGCCAGCCCCCACGAGTCGCCGCCGACGAGCAGCACGTCGACGTTGTGACCGCGCTCGCGCAGCAACGCCGCGGCCCGCACGAGCCGATCCTGCCCCTTCCACGGCTGCAGGCGGGCCACCAGGCCGACGAGCAACGTGCCCGCGGGCAGCTCTGCGAGCGGCGCCGGCGGGTCTCCGACCCCGGCCGAGCCCGTCGCCCGGTCGCCTGTGCTGCGCTCGGGGACCGGAGTCCCGGCCGCCACCACGAACATCGGCCTGGTGGGGCGGATCCCCCGCTGTGCCTCAGCCGCGGCGTGTGAGGTGCAGCCGATCGCAGCCGCCGGCAGCGCGGTGGCGGCGCGGTCGAGCCAGTGGTCGCTGGGGATCGCGTGCTGCCACCACACCACGCGGTCGCCGAGCCCCGCGAGCATCGCGGCCGGAGCCCCGTACAGCTGGGTCTTTGCCACCCAGTTGACGACCACGTCGGGCCGGCGTGAGCGCAGGATGCGGGCCAGCCGCAGCACCGCCCGGGCGCCCAGGTGCAACTCGCGCACGCGGCCGGCCCCCAGCACATGGACCGGGTGGCCTTCGGCGCGAAGCTGCTCGGGCCATGGACCCTCCTGCAGGAACACGAGCTCCGACTCGTAGCCGTGCGCGGGGCCGCCCTGCACCAGCGCCTGGAGCATCTCCTCGGCGCCGCCCGAGCGGGTCGCCCACGGCAGCGTGAAGAGGAGCCGCAGCGGCCGGCCGGACACGGATCGAGCCTACCCAAAGCGCCGGGGCGCGCCCGTTAGGATGCCGACGGCCCGCGGGCCGAGTCGAGTGAGCATGCCAGCACCAGCGCCCAGAACACGAGCGAGCCGCTGGCAGTCCGCGCGGGCGCGCCTGGCAGGGCTGTTGCGCGGCGGAGGGGCCGCGCAGGCCGCCGTCGGCCCCGCCGATACGAACGGCGGGGTGGACATGCCTCCCGCCCCCCCGCAGGCGCCACCGGGATGGGCCACCGGCCCGCCGGACTTCGTCGGCGTGGGCTTTCAGCGCTGCGGTACGACCCGCTGGTACAACCTGATCGCTGCCCACCCGGAGATCGCCCGGCCGGTGGCGATGAAGGAGCTCCACTTCTTCGACCGCTTCCACTCAGGAGGGTTCGGTGAGGACGACCTCGCCGCCTACCACGAGTACTTCCCGCGCCCGCAGGGCCAGAAGGTGGGCGAGTGGACGCCGCTGTACGCGAGCGCGCCCTGGATCCCGCCGCTGCTCGCCCGGGCGGCGCCCGAGGCGCGGCTGCTGATGATCCTCAGAGACCCGGTCGAGCGGCTGATCTCGGGCCTCGCCCTCGACGCCGCGGTGGCCGAACGCCGCGGTATGACGCTGAGCCGCCACGCCCCGCTGGCGGCGTTCGTGCGCGGCCTCTACCACGCCGAGCTGTCCGGGCTCACCCGTCACTTCGACCGCTCCCGGCTGCTCGTGCTCCAGTACGAGCGCTGCGCGGCCGAGCCCGAGGCCGAGCTGCGGCGGACGTTCGCCTTCCTCGGCGTGCGCGAGGACGCCCCGATCAGCGGCCTGGACGCCCACCCCCGCCGGCGCGACGAGAAGCCGCAGCTCGACGCCGCGACGCGGGCGGCCTACGTCGAGGCCTACAGCGAGGATGTGGTGCGCCTGATGGGCGACTTCCCGGAGCTCGACCTCTCCCTGTGGCCCAACTTCGCACACCTCGCGGGCGGCGCCCACTAGGCGGCCCGGCCGCGGTCTCCGACGTCTGCCGCGAGCGGCCGGTCCGGAGCCGCTCAGCGCTCGCCGCGGGTGGCCACGATCGCGACCGACAGGTAGGGGTAGCGCAGCAGCCGGGTCAGCGGGCGGTCGAGCACCACCAGCGGGCGCAGCGGCAGCATCAGGGCCCACGCGGGCATGCGCCCGAGGCGCCGCGTCAGGCGCCGCATCAGGTTCGTCAGCCTCTGGGAGACCACGCCGCTGACAAAGCCCGGCGGCTGGGGCTGCAACCCGGCCTCGAGGACCAGCTCGGCGAGGCGCTCCGGCGAGTAGCCGTAGCGCACGTGGGAGCCGTCCTCGACGGCGCTCGGGTGACGCTCCTCGGTGTACAACGGCCGGTGCTGGTCGTAGGGCGTGGTCAGCAGCAGCCGCCCCCCGGGCCGCAACAGGCCCGCCAGCGAGACGATCAGGCCACGGTCATCGCTGAGGTGCTCGATCGTCTCCAGGCAGATGATCTGGTCGAAGCTCCCGAGCTCGGCCCGGCGCTGGTCGATGTCGCGCAGGTCGAGGACCTCGAACTCCACCCCCCCGAGCCCGAGCAGCTCGGTCCGGCGACGTGCGTCGTCCAGCTCGCGCGCGGAGAACGAGGTGGCCAGGACCTCGTTCCCCTCTCGGGCGGCGAAGATGCTGAAGGCCCCGTTGCCGCAGCCCGCGTCGAGCGTCCGTGCCGGCCCCGTGCGAAGGCGCGAACGTAGCCACAGCCAGCGGTCGAGCACGCAGGGGTCGCCGTGGATCAGCAGAGAGCGCCAGCCGAGCACCCGCAGCATCTGGTCGGACATGGCCCTGAACATATCGGCGCCCCCGCCCCCCGGCGCATCCCGCGGCCACCGCGAGACGACCGGGCTCTGCGCGGCGGGATATGCGGCCCCGGCCCCCGCGCAGGGCAGCTAGCCTGCGCGGCATGAGCGATCTCCCCGCGTGGGGCTCCGGCGCCCCGGGCGGGGCGACAGCGGCGAACCCCGGCGACAGCGACCGAACAGAGGCGGCTGCAGCCCCGACGGCGCGGGTGGTTGTGGCCCACGACTACCTGCTCGTGATGCGCGGCGCCGAGCGCGTGTTCGCCGCCATCAGCGACATGTTCGAGCGGGCTCCGATCCTCACGCTGCTGTACGACCGGGAAGCGCTCGGGTGGCGCTTTCAGGGGCGCTCGGTGACCACCTCGCCGCTGCAGCGCCTGGGCGTTGACCAGCGCAACTTCCGGCGCATGCTGCCCCTCTACCCCGCGGCCGCGAGCCGCCTGCCGTGCCCCCCCTGCGATGCCCTGATCAGCAGCAGCAGCGCCTTCGCCCATGGCATCCGGGCACCTGCCGGCGCCGTCCACCTGTGCTACTGCCACAGCCCGTTCCGCTACGTCTGGCACGAGCGTGAGCGTGCCCTCGCGGAGACCCCGGCCCTCCTCAGGGGACCGATGCGAGGAGTGCTGGCGGCGATCCGCCGTTGGGACCTTGCGGCCAGCGAACGGGTGGACCGCTACGTGGCCAACTCGCTGCTCACCCGCGAGCGCATCAGGAGCTTCTACGGCCGCGAGGCCGCGGTGGTGCATCCGCCGGTGGAGACGACCCGCTTCGCCCCCGGAGTGCCTGGGGACGAGCTGTTGCTGGTGTCGGAGATCGTCGCTCACAAGCGCGTCGGGGTGGCCCTCGAGGCCGCCCGCCGGGCGCGGGCCCCGATCGCGGTGGCGGGCTCCGGGCCCGACCACGAGGCCCTCGCGGGCGCATATCCGGAGGCCCGCTTCCTGGGTCGGGTGGACGACCGCGAGCTGGCCGAGCTGTACGCGAGCGCACGCGCGGTCCTGGTCCCGGGCATGGAGGAGTTCGGGATCACGGCCGTGGAGGCCCAGGCCGCTGGACGGCCTGTGATCGCCGCACGCGCCGGGGGAGCGCTCGAGACCGTGGTGGAGGGTCGCACCGGGCTGCTCGCGCAGCTGGACGACGTGGAGGACTTCCGGCGGGCGATCGAAGCCCTGGACAAGGCGTCGTTCGACCCCCAGGATGCGGTCGCCAACGCACAGCGCTTCTCGCTGGCCGCCTTTCGCCGGGCGTTGCAGGGGGAGCTCGAGAAGGCGCTCGAGCAGGGTCCGAGACCGCTCCGGAGCGGCGGGCGCAGGGCGGGCGATGGACGTGGCTAGCGAGCCGGCCGAGAGGCGCCTGCACATCGCCTGGCTCGGCGCCGGGCCACGGGGGAAGGAAACCGGCGGCGTGCCCGGTGTCGCCACCGACCTGCTGCACGGCCTCGCCACGCGCGGGCACCGGGTGCAGTGCATCTTCGCGGGCGAGCCGCACGAGCTACCCGAGCGCCTGGAGGGGCTGGAGAACCTGACGATCGTCTGGAGCGGGATGGGCTGGCGCTGGAGCGGCTGGTACACGCGCACCAAGATCGGGGCCTTTGTGAGCGGGCTGCTGGCGCGGGGCTTCGCCTCGCTGCGCCTGCGCCGCGAGGTCGCCCGCCTGCACCGCCAGGACC
This sequence comes from uncultured Solirubrobacteraceae bacterium, assembly GCA_963742395.1. Classification (GTDB taxonomy): domain Bacteria; phylum Actinomycetota; class Thermoleophilia; order Solirubrobacterales; family Solirubrobacteraceae; genus Palsa-744. The sequence continues at coordinate 411,622 of CAVUME010000015.1, forward strand.
CCTTCGACGTCGTCTACCAGTTCTCGAACATCGAGACGCTCTCGCTACCGGGGAGCGTCAGACGCCGGGTCCCGCTCGTGATCCATCCCGAGGCCCACGCAAAGGGGGAGCTCCGCTACCTGATCTCCGAGCGCCGGCTGGCGCTGCGCACCCAGCGCGCCTACACGCTGGCGACGGCGATCGCGGTGATGTGGCTGCGCTCGCTGGTCCAGCGCGTGCTGGTGCGGCGGGCGAGCCTGCTGGTCTGCATCAGCGCGGTCTTCCGCGACCACCTGGTGAGCGACTTCGGCTTCCCGGCGGAGAACACCGTCGTGATCCCCAACCCGGTCCGCCTGAGCCGCTTCGAGGGCGTGGACCTGCAGCGCGCGCCCCAGCATCCGCCGGTGGTGCTGGTGCTCGGGCGGGTGGCGGTGCGCAAGGGCGTGGAGAGCGTGGTCGAGATCGCCAGGCGCCTGTATGAGACCGGCGTCGACGCCGAGATCCGGGTGATCGGGCGTACGAGCCTGTGGTCGGACTACACCGGCCTGCTCGAGGACCTCACCCCGAACGCCGCCTACGCCGGCCCGATGCCCCCGGATCGCATCCCCGGGGAGCTGAACGGCAGCGACGTGCTGCTGCAGGCGAGCCGCTACGAGCCCTTCGGGCTGACCGTCTCCGAGGCCCTGGCCGCGGGCGTGCCGGTGGTGGCCACGAGCGAGGTGGGCGCCAGCGAGGGGGTCTCCCCGGAGGTCTGCGCGGTGCTGGCACCCGGTGACGTGAACGGCATGGCCGCGGCGATCGAGCGGCTGCTCGGGACCCTGCAGGAAGACCCCGGCAGGGTGCGTGGACGCGCCCGCGAGGAGGCCGAGCGGCTGTTCTCCGAGGAACTCGTGTGCGAGCGCATCGAGCGTGCCCTGCTCGAGCTCACTAGAAGTTCCGGCCGCACCTGAGCGGAGCATTCAAGCTCGCGGCCCAGAGGGCCGATGCGGGAGGAGCGATCGAACCCGCGGAGGTCGGAGGACCCGATGTCAACGCTGCTGCTGATCATCCCAAGCGTGTGGATCACGACCGCGGCCATGGTCGTGCTCCTGTGCCGCGGCGCGGCCCGCGGTGACGAAGCCCTCTACGAACAGCAGCGCCGGGTGGGTCGCAGTCAGTACGACGACTGGTCCGAGGAGGGCTCGCAAGCCCCCTGTGAGCGCCGCGAACGGCGCCTGTCGGCGGCCCCGGCGCCGGTCAGAGACCGCGACGGCAGAGCACGTGGGGGACGGTGCGCAACAGGATCTTGACGTCGCTCCAGAGGTTCCAGTTGGCGACGTACAGATAATCGATCGCGACCATCTCCCGTAGCGGCACACGGGCCGGCCCGAGGATCTGCCAGGGGCCGGTCATCCCGGGCATCAGCTCCAGACGGCGGCGGTGCCAGCCCTCCACGCGCTGGTCCTCGTCGACGACCAGCGGCCGGGGCCCGACGAGGCTCATCTCGCCGCGCACGATGTTCCACAGCTGGGGCAGCTCGTCCAGCGCGCTGCGGCGCAGCAGCCGTCCGACTCGGGTCACGCGGGGGTCCTCGGCGATCTTGAAGAGACCATCCTGGGCCTCGTTGCGGTCCCGCAGGCCGTCCTTGAGCTCCTCGGCGTTGGTGACCATGGTGCGGAACTTGAGCATGTAGAAGCGCTTGCCGTGCCGGCCCACGCGGAGCTGGCGGAAGAGCACCGGGCCGCGGCTGTCGAGCTTGATGGCGATCCCGATCACGATCAGCAGGGGCGAGATGGCGACGAGTCCGATGGAGGCCCCGAGGAGGTCGAAGAGGCGTTTGAAGCGGGCCGAGGAGCGGGTCAGGTCGAAGCGCCGGACCCCCATCACGGTGACGCCGTGGAGATCGTCGAACTCGACCGAGGAGCCCACCACCTCGAGTAGGCGGGGCAGCAGGCTGACGCGAACGCCGACGGCCTTCAGGGTCCGCACCAGGTTCAGCATCTCGCCCGCATCGACGCTGCGGGGGGCGATGATCGCCCGGTGCACGTCGAGCGTCTGGGCGAGGTCGCGGATCTCAGCCAGACGGGCTTCGGAGAAGCTGTCGGTGGACCACGGGCCGACCTTGTCGAGGTCCAGGTGGGCGACCAGGTCGGCGCGGACCCCGCCGTGGCCGGTCAGGCGCGAGCGGATCGTCTCGGCGGAGAGCTCATCGCCGATGAACAGGCAGCGCTCGATCGGCGCGATGCGTAGTGCCAGCTGCCTGGCCCCGGCGCGCATGACGACGAGCAGGACGGCCAGCGAGAGCCACAGGAACAGCGCCTCGTGGCGGTCGAGGTGCCCGGACACGAACATCCCGCCGGCAAGCCACCCCAGCAGCGCCACCAGCGTGGCCAGCTCGAACAGCTTCGGGGCCTCGTCCAGGGTCGTCTTGCGGATCAGGGCCTCGTCGCGGTCGTAGAGGCCGAGCAGCTTGGCGCAGACGACCACGATCGGGAGTGCTGCGAGCGCGTACCAGGTCAGCGCCACCGAGCGGTGGGAGAACTCGACCGTCATCACGAAGGCGCCGACGACCGCCAGCAGGTCGGCGATCAGCAGCATGCGACGGAACAGCGCATCCCGGCGCAGACAGGCGCTCGGCCCGCGCGCCTCGGAGATCCCCGGTGCCAGCGTAAGGCGCCGGCGGCGCAGTAGCCCCCCACGAGGGATCGCTACCGGCGGACTCAGGAATCCCTTGTCGGTCCCACTCCCCGCCTCGACACTCATCTACTCCCCGCCTCCTTGCCTCTCCCGGACCCTAGCGCTGCCCCTCGTCCGGATTACCCCAAGAAATGTCGAGATTGGTCAAATCTCGTCGCGCGTCGCGCATCATAATCACCGCCGCGAGCGAGCGCAACCCCGGTATGTCCGCGCCCACCAGCGGCAACACCCTGGCAACAAGTCTCGGCCGGTGCGGCGGCTCTGGGGCCCCCAACGGGCGCTCCCCACCAGCGCAACCGGCCGCTTGGAGCGGTTCCGCGGCCCCGGCGAGGCTGCCGGAGCCCTCGGCCGGGCGGCCAGCCGGCGACCGCGCGCCGGCCGCCTCATCCCCTGAATCCCCGTACCCAAGACCATTCCCCTCGACTTTGTGAAGATCTCGCCGTATACTCGCCCGCTCGGGAGACGAGAGGAAGCGCGGGTGGATGACGAGTCCGACATGCGGCTCAGATGTACCCGGCTCGAGGACCAGTCATGCATATAGATCCCTACATCGTGCTCGGGAGCGCCGTGGTGGGCTTCCTTGTCGGCATGACCGGCGCCGGCGGCGGGGCGCTGATGACGCCGATGCTGATCCTGCTGTTCGGCGTCACCCCCTCGCACGCGATCTCCAGCGACCTGGTCGCGGCCGTCGTGATGCGCCCGGTGGGAGCGACCGTCCACCTGCGCAAAGGCACCGTCAACCGCAAGCTCGTGGGCTGGCTGGTGCTCGGCTCGGTGCCGATGGCCTTCTTAGGGGCCTATCTGCTGCACGTCATGGGCAACTCCAAGTCGGCCCAGACGAACGTGGAGACGGTGCTCGGGGCGGCGCTGCTGGTGGGGGCGGCGGCGATGGTCCTGCGCTACACGCTCGACCTGCGCTCGGGCGAGGGGCGCTACGCCTTCATCCAGGACGTCGTCCCGCGCCCGCTGCGGACGGTGCTGATCGGCATGATCGGGGGCATCGTGGTGGGCCTGACCTCGGTGGGCTCCGGCTCGCTGATGATCATCCTGATGCTGTTCCTGTACCCGACGATCGGCGCCAACCAGCTCGTCGGCACCGACCTCACCCAGGCCGTCCCGCTGACCGCGGCGGCGGCACTCGGGGCGCTGGCCTTCGGTCACATCGAAATTGGCGTGACCCTCTCGCTGATCCTCGGCAGCGTGCCGGCCGTGCTCGTGGGCTCGCTGTTCTCCTCGACCGCCCCGGACCGCTACGTGAGGCCGGTGATCACGTTCGTGATCTTCGCCTCGGGCCTGAAGTACGTCGGCCTCGACACCGAAGCCCTCGGCTGGGTCCTGTGCGCGACCCTGCTGGGCGTGGGCGGCCTGTGGCTGGCGGTCAAGCGCCCGTGGGAGACGCTGGGGGCCTCCGCCGAGCTGGCCGCCGAGCAGGGCCCCGACGTGGTGCTCGAAGAGCTCGCGATCGCCGAGTCGCCCGCGCGCCCGCAGGACGACTAGCGCGCGCGATCCCCGGTGCCACAACAAAGCAACCGGCCGGGCGGTCTTCCTTGACCCTCCCGGCCGGTCGGTGCTCGGCCTCTAATACCTGCGGCTTCCCGCCGCGGGCCTAGAGCTGGCTAGAAGCCGATTTTTTTAGCGCCTTCCTGCGCCAGTTTCTGCACGTTGAGTTCAGCTTTGGCGTTGGTCGGGTCGCCCAGATAGTCCTGCCCGAGGGCCGCTTCCTGAGCACCACCGGTGCCGGTGCTGAGCTCGTACTGGATGTAGTCGGAGACGAGGTTCGACTCTTCTTCGGTCGGTTCGGCCGATTCCGCCTCGCCCGCGCCGGCGATCGCGCCTTTGTTCGCGCCTTTGTAGTGCGTCAGAGCGAGGTCGTAGGTCAGGTAGCAGGGCTCGTAGTTTTTCTGGGTGAGCCCAACGCTGACTTCGTTCCACGTTTCTTCGACGCCCGGGGGCGGGAAGGGCTTCTTGCCAAACCCGTTCGTGTACACGGTTTCTTCGCAGTTGGAGTTCGAGATACCTGCGATCTCACCGTTGGTCGAGGGGTTCGCGTAGCTGCCTTTCGCGTTTTCCACGTCGGCCCAGAATACGGGTGTGCCGGGGCCGCCTTTACCTTTTTCGTGTTTGGCGTTTTCTTCCGTTTCCGGAATAAACGCGAGGTTCGCTCGTGCGTCCGCCACGTTGGCATAGCCGATCGTGCCTTCGTGTTCGGCGACTGCTTTCGCCACGCCGCCACCGCCGTTGCCTTTGAGGACGGGGTCGGTGGCCTGGTTCGGCCATTCGGTGTTGTTGGCGACTTCACCCTCCTGGTTCCAGGTCTTGCCACCTTCGTAAGCCGCCTTGTTCTTGTCGATCGTGTTGAGATATTTCATGAAGGCATCGGTCGTGCCCGAGCCGTCTTCGCGCACGGCGCGCGTGATTTTGCCCGTCTTTTCGCACGACTTCTTGGTGGCTTCCTTCATCTTGGCTTTGTTGAGAATCTGGCTCCACTTGGTCTTCTTGCCTTCGAAGACCTGCTCGAGCGTCTTCTGCTTGATCGCGATGGTCCCGGCCTTGGGTCCACCTTCGACGCCAAGACAGCCTTTTGGAAGGTGGATCAGGATCGCGATCGCCGGCTGGGCGACGGGGATCGTGAGGACCTTTGCGCCTTCCGTGTGGGAGGTGATTTCACTCTCCTGTTTCGCGTTCGGGCCGATTCCGGTGCCGACAAACGCGTTCTTCGGGCCGAACCAAAGTTCCTGTTCGCCCGGTTTTTTCTGTTCGATGCCCCACGATTCCAGGCCCGCACCGCTGCCCGTCGATTCGTAGCTCACTTTCGGCGTGCCGGCTTCGCCCTGCGTCCCGTTGCAGGCGAGCGGGTTGGCCGACGTGTTGAACTGCACGTTCCAGATTTCTTTCTGGAGCAGCTTCTGCGCCGAGGACCCTTTGCCGCGGATCGCGGCTTCAGCCGATTTCGAGCAATGCGGGGCGGCGCTCGCAACGCTCGGCGCTGCGGCAGCTGCCACAAACGCCGCAGTGATGGCGCACGCCGGTACGAGCCGGCGTGCTGACAGGGACTTCATCAGGTGACTACCTCCTGGTAGCAGGTTCCGTTCCATTCCATCCGGGAGCGTCCGCCCCCGCATGAGAGACGATGCCATTGGCGACGTAGGCGAAAGTTACGATTCTGGTCCCCAAGCCTTCACATGGGCTTGACAGAACCGCGACCGTTTCTTCACTCAGTGGTGCTTGGCGAGCTTCAGCGTGAGCGTCGCGACGACGGTGTGGGTCTGGCCCGAGGAGTCGCGCGAGATCACCGTCGCCTTGACCTTCAAGGAGTGGGTCTTCTTGAGCAGCGCCTTCGCCTTGGAGGACAGGTGGAGGGTCAACGTCTTCACCTGCCCGGCCGTGATCGTGAACGCACCGCTCGCGAGCGTCAGGATCGCCTTCTTGCTGGCGACAACGGCGCTCGCCGTCTTCAGCGTGATCGACCCGGCGCAACTGCCGGTGCCGGCGCAATTGACCTTCACGGAGAAGCTTCCGGATGGGCTCACCGACAGCGAGCTACCCGCGACCGAGGCTTTTGCCGACAGAACGCTGCCGGTGGGGCCGCTGGCACTGGTGGGACCCGTCCCGCTCCCGGTGCTTCCGGTCGTGCTCGTGGTTCCGGTGGCGCCCGTCGAGCCGGTGGAACCGGTCGAGCCCGTCGGGCCGGTCGGGCCGGTTTCCGCGAGCTTGACGATCAGTTTGTGTTCGACCTTCAGCGTCTTGCCGAGTTTGTCCTTGACTTCGAGCACCACGCCGTATTCCTTTTCCTGCGCGTAGGAGTGCGTGACAGTGCTCGCGGTTCCTTTCGAGGAGTTCCCGTCGCCGAAGTTCCACGCGTATTCGAGCGGCTGCCCGCCCGTTCCGTTCGGGTCGCTGACTTTGCCTTCGAACTTGATCGCTTCGCCCGTCTTCCCGGGCGCCGGGGTCATCGTGAAGTCCCCGACCGGCGATCCCGGGGTCACCTTCAGTGCGTGTTTCAGCGTCTGGGTGATGACCGGGGTCGTCAGGTGCCCGCCGACGTACACCGAACCGGGAGCCGCGAGGTCGTCGCTGTAGATCTTCTCCGTCACGACGTATGACCCGTTGGTCGTGAACTTGTGCTTCAGGAAGGGTTCGCGGTAGGGCTCCGGGGCGTTTTCGCCGCCGCGCTGTTCGGCGGCGGACTGGACGACCGTTTCTTTGGTTTCGGGTTTGCCTTCGAGTTCGAAGATCCATTCCACCTTGGTGGCGTCGGCCTGTTTCAGCGCCGAGGTGAACTTGACTTCGGTGCCCGCCTGCACTTCCGTGGCTCCCTTGGAGCCGTTCACTTCGTCTTCGGGGCCTTCCGCCGTCGCACCGGCGCAGCCCGTGCCCCCGGGGCCGAACTCGACGATCCCGGGGACTTTCTTGACGTTTTCTTCGGCCGCGTTGAACGTCGGTTCGAGTTCTCGTTCGATGATTTCGCCTTCTTCGTTTTCTTCTTCTTCGATGTGCGTTTCTTCTTCCTGCTGGCGCAGGAATTCGGGGGTCAGGACGAACACGTCGCCGCCGGAGCCGGCGGCCACGAGCGCCCCGAGCCCGAGGTTCAGCGGCTCGATCACGCATTTGTTCTTGGCTTCGCCGTTGCCCAGCGTGACGTTGCCGCCGGTCCAGCCGATCGGTTCGCCGTTGCTTCCCGAGAACGCCAGCACGCCTTCGTGGCCGCTCTTGCCGGACGTTTCGAGGCCGATTTTGGTCGTGCCGAAGACGGTCCCTTCCGGAGACACCGTCAGCCTCCCTCCCTGGGGTGCGCGGGCTTCGCGGTTTTCGGGTTCGGCCTTGCGTTCGGCAGGGCCTTCCAGGCCGCGCTCTATCTGGCCGAAGATTTCGCCGTTGAGCGGTTTCGAGAGCGGCAGCAGACGAGGCGCCTGCGAGGAGGTGAATTCCTCGGGCACTTCGGCGAGGCCCGCGAAGTCGACGAGAACGTGCTCTTCGGAGGCTTTGCCGCCCGCGCCCGGAATGACCACAGGCGAGGTCGGCACGTGCACGAAGTTTTCGAACTTTTCTTTGAATTTGTTCGTGCTGTCGACGTACTGGGCTCCGAGTTCGCCGTTGGGCTTGATCCGCTGGAACACGTAGTGGTCGGTGGGGCTGGTGATGTTGTCTTCGGCGCTGGTGGCTTTGTCGTCCACGTGGGCGAGCACGATCAGTTCGCCCGTGGCCGGGTCCAGCGTCATCCCCTGGGGCGCCAGCAGCGCCCTGCCAGGCGTGGTCGACTGGGGCGCCAGGACGGATTCGCCGGCCAGAACACCGCCGGTGGTGCCGCTCGCGGGGACCAGTTTTTCGCCTTCTTCCTTGGTCGAGAAGGCGTACAGGGTGGAGGCGCTGGGAATCCCGTCTTTTTCGCTTTCCACGATGTAGTCGGAGCCGTCGGATTCCTTGCGCAGGTCGCTGGCCAGCAGGTACACGCGTTCCTTGCTCGGATCCACGACCAGCCCGTTGACGCCCGGCCTGGCCTGTTCCAGGAGTTCGCTCTGCGTCAGGTGCGGGGAGGTCTCCTGGAAGTCCACCGATGCGGTTTCGGAGTACTTGCCTTTCGAGAGCCGGAACTTCTTCAGCCTGAAGAAGCGCGTCAGCGTCGGCTTTTCGAATTCTTCGAGTTTCTTGGTCGCCTTCGGTTCTTCGAGCACGAAGACGCTGTTTTCTTCCTGTCCATCGACGCCGAGCGCCAGCGTCCTGGCTTCGCTGAGGTGACCCTTTTCGGTTTCAACTTCCCGGCCCGCGGCGACTTCGCCGAAGCGTGTCAGTTCGCCGTACCCCAGCGCTTCCGCCGCGGTGGCGCGGGGCGCGAGCGCGAGCGCGAGCAGCAGCGAGAGGATGCAGGCGCAGGCGCACAGGAACATCGCGGCGCGCAGGCTTCGGACGGGGGTCATCTCAGTTTGATCCTCCGAGTCGGGCTGACACGTTCGACGTTCCCGGGTGGGGAGACGCCGAGGCTCACGCCGGAGTTCCGCCCCTCGCGCGCGCCCACGGAAGTGACTCTGACCGACGGGGCACTCCCACCTGTTGCGAGGTTGTGAAACGCCCTGTTATGAGAATGTGAAGACGCTGCGAGCCCGCCGGCGCCACAGGGGGCACCAGATCCGTGGCGCCCAGTTCACCAGCGGCGCCCGCGCCGCGTGCCGTCCCCGCGCCTGGAGGACCCGCGGACTTCGGCCAATCGCACCTCGCGCGGGCTCCGCCTGCCACGGCGGCGAGCCGAGGCTCCGGCGAGCGCGGCCAAGGCGATGATCCCGAGGATGTAGGCGGGGTTCGGCTCGTGTTCGGAGCTGCGGTAGGCGACCGCCTTGTTGGACACCGACTCGGGCGCGGCCTCGCTCTCCTCTTCGTGTTCGGCGCTCTCGACCGGCGAGGTGACGGCCGAGGTCCCGCTCGGCGGCGTCGGCCGGGCGGGCGTCGGGAGCGGAGCGGCAGGAACGGCGAGGATCGAGGGCGATCGCGGCGGCCGCGAGCGTGAAGGCAGGGTGACCGCCGGGGTGGCGGCGCCGGTTGCGCCGCGCGGCGGGCGGCGCGGGACGGGCGGGGGCGAACGGCGACGTTGACGGCTTGGGCCGGCGGCGCGCTGCTGCCCGGCGGGGGCTGCTGCGCCGGCGGGCGGCGTCACACCCGGTTTCGCGACGGCGGGTTTGGCGCTCAGCGGCACGGTCCCGCAGGGCGACGGACGCTGCCGCCCTGGATCGTGACGGGCAGGCTCGTACTCCAGGTTGCCGGTCTTCAGGATCACGTAGACCGGTTCGCCCGCGGGCGTCGCGTTGTAGGCACAGAAGAGGTCCGACTCGAGGTTTGCCGCCTTCCGCTTCTTCGGAGATCGGCTTGCCGTGCGGGTCGTGAGCACCACGGCCTTCGTGTTGCTCGAGTTGAGGTTGCGCTTGACGAACTGGCCGTAGTGCGGATCGGAGGATTCGAGAGCTGTATTCGGGGACGATCCCGGACGCGCATTGCGCGCCTTTGCAGATGTCGGGGATCGCCACGTACGGCGCTCACTTCGTATTCGCTCTGCTGGTGGAACGAGAGGTTGCCGGACCGCGGGCGCCTGGCGAGACCCGCGAAGGACGCGACGGTGCTGCGGCGCAGCAACGTTCCCTGTTCGCCTTCGATCGGCGAGTTCTTCGACGTTCGGGATCAGGTGGATGCGCTGTTCGTAACGGGGCATCTGGCGTTTTTCGCATTCTTCGTGTTTTGCGGCCGAGTACTTCCGCCAGCAGGAAGCCGCTGGCGCCGATGAAGCCCCCGACTGCTCTTCGTGGCTGACGTTCACGTAGCCGAGCGTGCCCGAGCCGTACGCTTTCGTGCCGCAGCTCGCGCCGGTCAGCGTCCCTGGACATCTGGTTCGGGCGCGTCGAAGAAGTACGCGGCCGCTTTGCCTTCTTCGATCGTGGCGACCAGCTGACGGGCCGCGCTCGGCCTTGCGGCGTATTCGCGCGGCAGGTCGGCGTTGCCCACAACGATTGCGTGCGCAGGTTCGTTTCCATGCCCGCCGGCTTCTTCGCAGCTCGGTCTTCAGGAATTCGAGCACACCGGGAGCCAGCTGGCGCTCGCCGGCCTGCGCCAGGCTGGTGTCGAGCACGATCACGCGCAGGCCTTCTGCGGTCGCGCACGAGCTCCCCGGAGCGGATGGCCCGGCTGCGCCGGGGCGATTTCTCGAACGGGGAGAGGCTGTTGCCCGCGGACCCGGCGGTCGGCAGTTGGAGCACTTCGCGGAACGCGGCTTCGTAGAACGCCGGACTGCCTTCACCGGAGCCTTCGCGGTCGGTGGGCGCGGCCGCCGTGCAGACCGCGAGCTTCGAGGCGTCGGTCGGGCTGGTCCGCCCGGCGGAGGACTTCGGCGTCGCTCCGACCCGCGCCCAGGGCACGGGGAACAGCCGCGGGCCCGCAAGTTCGGCAGCGGTCACGCCCGGGCCCGTGTAGACGAAGGCGCCCAGCCCGGGATGTCTTCGGTCTGCGCAATCGCGCGCCGCAGCCACACCTTCGGGCCGATCCCGGTGTCGGAGCGGGTTGCGCACGGCGCCCCGCACGCGGCGCCGCCGCCGACCGCGACGGCGCTGAAGCCCGCCGTCGTGCCTCTGATCGGCGCCCTTTCGGGTTGCGGCCGCGGCCGTGCTCGGCGGAGCGGTAGATGTCCCCCGGGTCGAGGAGCGCGGTGCGGCTGCTCACGAATGCCCGGCGTCGGCCACGCCGCCGACCGCCCAGCCCTGGCCGCCGCTCGGATCGACCAGCACGGCGTCGACAGGGTCGGGGATCTGTCGGCCGTGTCCCAGAGGCGGTAGTCGCCCGGCGTTTCATGCGCTTCGTTCAGTTCGTGCTCCTCGTCGCTCCAGCCGGCCGGCGTCTGGCGGAGGACCCCGCGGATGAGCGAGTTGGGCAGCGGATAGGCGTTCACCAGGATCGGCGGCGCCCCGGGCGGCGGCGTCGATTCTTCTTCGGCCGAGAACGTCGGCGGTTCGGCGCTCGAGCCGATCGCGCGCAGCGCGCCGCCTTCGCGGAACAGCGCCAGCGGCCCCCGGCGCCAGGCCGCCCGGGGATAGGTGACGCCGCTGCCAGGGCTGCCCCGCCGCGCTGCGCTCGATAGATCGTCGCGGTCCCCGGCGCCCGTCGGGCTCTTCGCGGTGAACGCCGCGCCGCCGTCGGCCAGGCCGGCGACCGCCCACGGCACCGCGCTCGTGCCGAGCACGGCGTCGGCGGCGTCGTCCTCGTGCCAGCCAGAGCCGTTGTTGACGATCACGCCTCCGGCGTAGCTGCGTTCGCCTGGCCCTGCGGATCAGCTTGCGCCACACCGCGATCGCCTCCGAGCCGGCAAACGCGACCGAGGTGAAGTTGGCCCCCCGCGCGGCGGCGGGATGCCGTTTCGGGTTCCTGGACCCAGCTCTTGCCGTAGCGCAGGAGGACCCCTTGCTGCCCGACGGCATAACCCCGGGAGCTGGTTGGCCGGGTCGAACGCGATCCCGAGCAGGTTGCCGCGGAAGTTCACGGGCATCGCCGGGTCTTTTTCCCACAGCCCGGTTTCCCCGCGCCACAGCCACATCTGAGGTCGCGGGGGCGCTTTCTGCTGTCCCCCACGGCGAAGATCCGGTTCGGCGTGGGCCAGGCGACCGCGCGCAAGCGCGGCGTTTCGCGTTTCCCGCCGGCGCCGATCAGGGTTTCGGGAAGCCAGCCCTTCCCCGGCTGATAGCGCGCGACCTCGCCGTTTTCTCCCACGGCAAGGGCCTGCGAGGAGAGCGCCCCCGGCGGCGCGCCGGGCTGGGGCGCGACCGCCGCGAGGGCGTAGCGGAAGGGGACCGGGTAGTACTGCAGGCGATCGGGCCCGGGGCTGAGGGTGAGGTGGACGGGCAGTTCGTCGTTGCCGAGCCAACCCTCGCGCGGCGATGAGAAGCCGGCCCCGAACCCGCCGCCGACGTCGTTGGGTGGCGCCGAGCCTCCGAGCGCCAGGATGCGGCGGAAGTAGCCGCCTTCCAGGCGCAGCGTGACACCTTCCCCGAAGCCCGTGATGACACGCTGCCCGTAGGGACCTCGCCCGAGGAGCCCGGCCAGGCGAAGCTCCGCGACGGCCCCTCGGGAAGCGCCTCGGAAGTTCTTCACAGGTCGCGGAGCCTTCGCCCGGGTCCACACCACGCGGTGCTCGACTTCCACCGAGGACGCGCCTTCGCCTTCGCTCGAGGGCTTGACGTACATCGTCACCCGCGAGGAAACATCCGAGCGTTCGCCGTCGACCCACAGGCCTGCAGCGGTGACGGTGAGTATCTGGGCGGTCGGGTTGGGCTGTCCGCCCCCCGTGTTCGGGATCGCGAACGGCTCGCCCTGGTCGGTGAGCGGCGACGGGGAGACCTCCTGCCAACGTTCTTCGTCGCGGTGGAAAAGGGCCACGTCGCGGCTCGTCTTGGACAGCTGGGCGATCAGCCACGCGTTGGTGGGCGAGCTGGCGGCGATCGCCAGCACGTGAAAGCCGCCACCTTCTTCGGCCGTCGAGGCAGGAACTTCGATCGCTTCGGAGGTCCAGTGCGTGCCGTCGTAATGGAGCACGTGTTCTTCGCCTCCCCCGCGGCTGGTGGGGACCACGAACGCGCCCGCATGAGCACCTTCGTCGAGCGGCGCCGCAAGCGGCGTGCGGCCCTGTTCAAACAGGGTTTCGCCGGCTTTCATCAGCGCTTCGGGACCTGTTTCCGGCAACGCCACTTCGGCGAACGAAGCGCCAGGGCTGCGCAGCAACAGCACGTCGTGCGGTTTGTGCCCGACGATCGCGGTCCCGAGCAGCAGGCCCGCGCCGCCCGGCGTCATCGACCCCATCAGGGGCGAGCTCAGCGGCCTGAATTCCACCAGCGGATTTCCGTCTGCGTCCGCCGGCGCGGGCGCGACGCTCCAGCCTGCCTGTGCCGTGTATTGCAGGATCGCGAACTGCGAGGAGTTGACGCGCCCCAGTTCACCGACGCCCCAGGTCTCGCCGGAGGCCTCTTCGGGCGATGAGCCGATGATCGTGACGTCGCGGGCCGGTAGCGAGTCGTCGGTCTGGACGGACACTTCTTCGGCCCCCGACGCGCCCGCGGCGCGGGTCGTGGAGCCGCCGCCGGGCAGGACCCCGACCGACAGCGCCACCAGCGCGGCCACCAGCAGCGCCAGCAGGACAGCGAGCCGCCGGCGGCCCCTGACGCGCGCGCTACGTGATCCGGTCCGGCGAGCGGCGCCGTCGGATGCGTCCCTCACAGCCCACCGAGCTGGGCGAAGGAGGGCACTTCGGGCAGCTCGATCAGGCCCGTGGTGACGGTGTTGTTACCGGGGCCGCGCAGCGAGCTCGTCGGCAGCTTGCCGATCAGCTTGGTCTTCAGGTTGAGCTTCGTGGGCCACTGCTTGCGGTTCAGCCGCAGCAGCAGCTCGCGCATCCCGGGCGCGAAGGTCTTCCAGCTCGTCTTGGCCACGACCTTGCGGCGTTCGGCGACCAGCCGAACACGCGCCTTGGCGGAGAGGTGGAAGCGCAGTTCCAGCGTCGTCCCGTCGCGCAGCCGCGAGTGGACCTTCGACAGCAACGGCAACGTGATCTTCGATTCCTTCTGGCCTTTCGTTTCCTGGAATTCGACCGGCGGCGGCACTTCACCGAGCAGGCCGGAGTCGTCTTCGGGGAGCGCGTCGGGCACCGTCTGTGGAACCCCCTGGTCTTCGGGGCGGAAGCTGATCAGGCCCGCGAAGGCGGGGTCGGTGTCCTGGGGGAGGTCGCGTTCACCTTCGGGGGCGAGGTGGAACAGCCAGCCCGCGCTCGTGGCCAGCCAGCAGTCGTGGGGCGCCGGGCAGGCGATCTTCGTGGCGTAGCCCTTCGGTCCGACTCCCCGCGCAGCTTCTTCGCCGTCCGGAAGCGCTTCGTGCTGGCTCACGGCGGCGGCCGTCGAGAGCCTTGCCACGGTGGCGAACGATTTCGACCCTTCACCCCGCTGTTCACCTGAAGCCAGGGCCAGCCACGCGTGTTCATGTCCTTCTTCGCCTTCGGCGGCGGTGGGCGGCTCGGCGGCGATCGACTGCACGAGTTCGTTCCTGGGAGATGCGACTCGTTCCCTGGTGAACGGGTTTTCGTCTTCCGGGTCGGTGCCGGGGCCAAGCAGCTGGCTCCAGCCTTCGCCGTTGAAGCGCAGGATCGTGACCTCGCCGAGGGAGGATTCGAACGGTTCGGGGGTCGGATCGATCGCCGCCCAGAGGGCGTGTTCGTCGGCGCTCAGGCGGGGGTAGTTTCTGAGCGCCTCGGGCGTCTCGCCGGAGGCGTAGGTCGGCAGCCGCGGTTCGTTCGGTAGCTGGGGGGCGTCGGGAAACAGCGAGATGAAGGTCGGCAGCACGCCTTCGGGCTCGATCTCGTGGATGAGCGACGGTTCCGTTGGCGGTTCGGGTTCGCTGAGCAGATCCTGCGGTTCGATCTGCACCCCCTCGTAGACCCGCTGGCCGAAGTGGGCCATCGAGCCGACGGTGTGACCCTGTGGACCCGGTTCCTCGCTGACCGAGCGCCCGTCCCAATGCAGCTGGAACGCCCCTGCCTGAGGCGGCGGGAGGGCTTCGCCGCCGAACCAGCAGTCTTCGGGCCCGAAACAAGCGCCGGCCGTCATCGCCTGGTACGAGCTCGCCTGGAATGCGAGCGAGGCGTAGGAGCCGACGACGTGACCGCCGGAGAAGTGGCACAGCGTGTTGTCCGCGAGCGGCGGCAGTGCCCGGTTTCGTTGCCGCCTGTCCCGCGCGCCCATCGGAGATCGTCCAGAACTCATCTGGTCCAACCCACACGATCCGGCCGTTTGTCGCGCCGCACACATCTGGCGACAGCCCGTGCGACGACTTGCCGTCGTAGGCCCAGAGACCAGCGGGAATCGTCGGCGGGTTTCCCGCCGTGATCAACAGCCCGCGGTTCGGAGCCCAGAACTCGATGTCGCCGATCGGGCCGAGACCGATCGGGACCCGACCCGACTCCACCCGGCCCGGCGGGCGGCAGGGGCTGTTCCAGACGCCAACTGGCTTCACCGTCGGTTCCTTCTCCTCCTTCGGAGGCCGCTGCGGCCGACGCCCACGCCGCGAGCACCGCGGCAAGCGCGAGCGACAGTGCCAGCACCCGCCGCGTGCGCCTCATGACTTGCGCTTCCTGTTGCGCCGGTGGCTGTGTAGGACCTTGTGGAGCTCGGCGGAAGGTGACCTGGATCGTGGTCTGGAGAGGCGCGTGCCCCAGCGAGGAGAACCGCAGGGTCACGGTCGCGTAGAGGCCGCCGGACGCTTCGGCGAGGTGCTCATAGGCGCTCGCGAGCGCCAGCGGGAGACTCACCGGTCCGGCATCGGCGGCCTTGCCGGTGTGGGACGCCACGCTCGCCGAGCGCACCGCCACCCGAACCGCGCGACGCGCTCGCCGGTCGTGCCGGGAGCGCGCCGTCTTACCTGCGAGCGCCGTGACGGCAACCGTGGCGTGGGCCACCGCCGCGAGCGAGCCCGCGCCCGGGACCTGCACGTAGAGCAGCACCGTTCCGTCGCGACGGCTGGCCGCGGTTGCCGTGATCGCCCAGCTCGGCGCCAGCGCCGGACCTTCGGGCGCCGGCGATTCTCCTGCGGCGTAGGTACCGGCGCAAAGGCGATCCGCGGGACCACGAACCCGTCCGCAGCCTCGTTGCCGTCGCCGTAGACGAGGTCGTCGTCGGCCGAGGAGAAGGCCAGCTCCAGGCCGTCGCCGGAGAAGCTGGGCGAGCCGGTTTCATCCTGCCTTTCGGGAGCTTCGGTGCGCTGCCCTTCGAAGCCCTGCGTCACCCGCGTGAGCGTGTCGCTGGAGAGGTCGGCGTCGTACATTTCGGTCAGCTCGGCCTGTCGGCGCCGGCGGGCTCACGAACGCCGGCGAGCCGAGCGGGAAGATCGTGCGCGCGCTCGCGAACGCGATCTGGGTCCCTTCCGGGGAGACGCCGAGGTCCACGATCGGGTCGGTGCGGGCCGCGTCGTTGAAGCCGCCGCCGGCGAGTTCGGTGAGCCGCTGGGTCGCCTGTACGCGCGTGGGCCCGCCCTGCATGTCTGCCGTGTAGAGGTCGTCCGTCGTTTCCGCCGAGCGCAGTTCTTCGCCGCTGGCGATGTAGCGGGCGGTGGCGAGGAACGCGACCCGCTGCCGTCGGCGCTGAGTTGGGGCACGTAGTTCCACTGCGTCCCCCCGTCCACAGCCCGGGCAGGCTTCCGGACAGGCCGCCGGTGGTATCGAACGGTCCCTGACACGGATCGGAGAGGCTCGCCGGCACCTGTACGGCGGTCTCGCCGCTGGCCTGGCACGCGGGGGCGAGTGGGTCGGAGCCTCCCGTGATCCTCCGGGTGGGGGAGCCGGGTTCGCCAACCCGGCGCCAGAGCGGCTCCGTATAGCCTTCGCCGAGCCCTTCGCCGGACAGGAACGGGGCCTGCTGGCCGACGGCCATCCCAAGCCACGCGACCGTATTGCCGTCGGCGCTGATCGCGGCGCCCCCGTATCCGCCCGGGAAGGGAAGCGGCTCTTTGGTGGAGCCCGCGAACACCGCCCCGGCTTCGCCGGACACCGGTTCCCCGGTCTGGGTTCCGTTGCTGTAGGTCGTGCTGATCAGTTCCGTGTGTCTGGTGTCGAGGTTGCGTACCAGCACCTGCATGCGCGGCAGGGGCGCGCCTTCCGGTCCGTCGAGGTCGGAGACCGCCGTCGTGATGAATGCGACCTCGCGCCCGCTCGCGCTGAGTGCCGAGCGGCCGGTGGCGAATGCGCCGAAGTGCCCCTTGTTGAATTCCGGTTCGGGAGGCGGGCGCGTAGAGGGCGGCCGGGTATTCGTAGCTGAGCCCCTGCGCCGAGCCATCGACGGCGGAGGCGATTGTGAACGGGCACTGTTCGCCTTCCTGTTCCCAATCGGACCCGCACGGCGCGGCCGATGGGATGCTCATGTCACGCACGTACACGTCCGGAGCCCGGTTGGTGTCGTTCTCTTCGTCGAGCCTCGCGGTGGTGGTGAAGCTGATGTACCGGCCGTCGGCACTGATCGAGGGACGCACGGCGTCGCCTTCGGCGACCACGGCGATTTCGCCGCTTTCGAGGTCACGCCGGAAGATCCCCCTGTTTGCCGCCGAACACGCCGTCGAAGGCCACGTAGCGGCCATTGCCGGAGACGACGAACTGTTCGCGAGTTCCGCCTGCTGGACGTAGGAGGAACCGCTCAGGTGGCCGCTCGATGCGAGCGTCGTGGGCCCGAACACGTCGGCGCCCGCGGTGGCGCAGTCAAGCATCGCGGCCGCCGCCGTCGCCGCCGCGAGTGCGGCGAGCAGGCCCGGGCAAATCGGACGAGGCGGCTCACGACACGCTCACGAGCTGTCGCACCGTGGTCCCGAAGCCGAGCTTGTTGCGCACCTTGGCGACCACTTCGTAGACACCGGCGTGGAGGTAGCGGTGGCGTACTCGGGCGTGTCCGTTGCCGTGACGCCCGTCGCCGAAGCTGATCTGCAGCGTCCGCGTTTCGACGCCCGAGTAGGGATCCTTGACCTGGATGCTGATCCCGAGGCCACCTTCGACGCGCTTGAAGCTCACGCGCGGTGGCCGCCCGTCGATGAGCAGTTCCGCCGGTGCACTGAGGGTCGACTGGCCGTCGATGTCGCGGGCCAGGACCTGGACCCTGTGCTTGCCGTCTGAGAGCAGCTTTGGGTTCAGCCTCGCGCGGTGGCCCACCGACGGCGCTCCCACCGGATGCCCGTCGAGCACGAGCTGGTAGGCGAGGGGGCCGTCGGCGCTGTTGGCCTGGTTCCAGTTGACGGCCGCGCGCGAGGGAGCGATCCAGCCCTTGGGTGCGCTCACGTCGAACTGGGCGGGCGGCGCGCTGGCCTCCGCGACCACGATCGCGGCATTGCCGATCGGGCCCTGGCGGAAGGCCACGAGCCCGTCGCCG
>CAVUME010000016.1:0-26210 GCA_963742395.1 uncultured Solirubrobacteraceae bacterium
TAAAGTTTCAAGCAAATCCGAATCTCCTCCGAATTAGTGCCATTCTTGCAACAGGGCCGAACACGACGCGCAGGATGATCTCGAGCGTCACGCTCTGGAGGCGGGCATGAAGCGGGAGCGGCTCCCCCGTGGGCCACGATGCCACCTCGCGGGCGCAGCACTCGTCGATCAGCCCCGACAGGCGCTGAAGCGCCTCGCCGTGGAAGGGCGGCAGCATCAGCTTGCGCTGCTCGAGGTGGGCGTCCTCGTCGAGCACGATCACCGACGTGGGCCCGACCACCGGCTCGATCACTTTCGCCCCCTCGCCGGGGTGGAGCACCTCGGGCGGGGCGGTCATCAGTTCCTTGATCTCCTGCGGGTCGGAGATCATCACGATCGGACCTCCACCGATGACGCGCACCGTGAAGGCCGGGCCGTAACGGCGCCGGCAGCGCTCCAGGAAGGCCGTGTGCCGGGTCACGAACCCGAGCGTCTGGACGGCGGCCGGGAGCCTTGGACCGGCCGGCAGCTCTTCAGTCATCACTCACCATCCTCTGTTGTTGAACCGGTGCGTTGCAGCCGGGCGCTGAAGCCGAGGTAGTTCCAGATCATGTCGGGTCCGTCGCGGCGGCGGGTGACCTCGATCGGGATGCCGACCGGGCGTAGCACGTGCACACCGTCCTCGTATGACGCCACCACCGTGATCCGGGTCCGCATGTCGAACTCGGCGACGTCGTGTACGCCGTGCTCCTCGGTGCCGTCGCAGCGCATGTCGTGGACGATCCCGCCGCCGGTCACGACGAGGCGGTCCGCGCACTGCTCGATGCGTTGCACCGACCCGAGCGCCGGATGGTCTGCGACGACCCCACCGTCCGCCACGACCTCGGTCACCTCCCAGGTCCCACGCAGGTCGGGCGCGCCGTCGACGATCTCCTCCGTGCACCCGGCGAGGATCGGCCTCGGGAACGCGGTGCCGTATCCGCCGGGCGGTGTGTGTACCACCGGGATCTCGTCCGCGCGACACCGTGGCTCGCTCGACACGGGCGCCACCTTACCGCTCGTTCGGAGCCCGATCAGACTCAGTAGAGTCAGGGATGATCGTGGCTGTCTCGGAGGCTTCGCACTCGCCCGAGGTGGACATCGGCGCCCTCGACTTCTGGGGCCGACCCGGCCGAGGAGCGCGACGCTACTTCGCGGAGCTGCGCCGCGAGCAGCCGCTCTCCCGCCACGAGCCGCCCGAGGACATCCTCGGACTGCCCGACCAGGGGCGCCATCCCTACTGGGCGATCGTCCGCTACGAGGACATCCGCCGCATCTCCCGCGACCCGCAGAGCGTTCTGCTCGGGCGACGGCACGCAGTTCGGCGACGCGCCGCCCGAGATCCTCGAGGCGTCGCAGTCGTTCCTCGCGATGGACGCGCCGCGTCACACGAAGTTGCGCGGTCTCGTGTCGGCCGCGTTCACGCCGCGCCAGGTGGCGCGGATCGAGGACGGCATCCGCGTCGAACGCCAAGCGCATCGTCGAGGAGGCGGCGCCCACCGGCGGCGGCGACTTCGTCGAGCTGATCGCCAAGCGGCTGCCGCTGGTGACGATCTCGGACATGATCGGGGTGCCGCGAGCCGGACCGCGAGCGGGTCGTCGCGGCGGCCGACCTGCTCGTGTCGATGGCCGACCCGGAGGTCTTCGGCGACCGCGCGCCCGATCGAGGTGCTCGGCGAAGCGCTGTGGACGCTGACCGCAGTTCGCGACGGAGCTCGCCGCGCACCGCGAAGAGAACCCCGGCGACGACCTGATGACCGGCGCTCGTGCAGGCCGAGGTCGACGGCGAGCGGCTCACCCACGCCGAGATCGCGGCGTTCTTCGTGCTGCTCTCGGTGGCCGGCAACGACACCACCCGCCACACGACCTCGCACGCGATGCGCGCGCTGACGCGTCAACCCCGACCAGCGGGCGTGGCTGATGGAGGACCTCGACGGCGAGGCTGCCGGTGGCCGTCGAGGAGTTCGTGCGCTGGGCCTCGCCGGTGCTCACCTTCCGCCGCACCACCACGCGCGAGGTGGAGATCCACGGCCAGCGAGCTGCGGGCGGGCGAGAAGGTCGTGCTCTTCTACCACTCGGGCAACCGCGACGAGCGGGCGTTCACCGACCCGTGGCGCTTCGATCTCTCGCGCGACCCCAACCGCCATCTCGGGCTTCGGCGGCGGCGGGCCACATTACTGCCTCGGCGCTTCGCTGGCGCGCACCCAGCTGCGCTCGATCTTCGGCGAGCTGTTGCGCGTGATGCCCGACATCGAGGCGCAGGAACCCGAGCTGTTGCACAGCAATTTCATCCATGGCGTGAAGCGCATGCAGGTCAGCTTCAGCGCCCATACCTGAGGAGGATCCCGATGAGCAGCACCGAGACCATGATCGAGAGCGACAAGCTGTTCATCGGGGGGGAGTGGGCGAGCCCCTGTGGCTCGAACCGCATCACCGCGATCAGCGCGAGCACCGAGGAGCCGGTGGGCTCGGTGCCGGAGGGGACGAACGCCGACATCGACGCCGCCGTTGCAGCGGCCCGGGCCGCCTTTGAGGACCCCACCGGGTGGTCGTCGTGGTCAGCCGAGGAGCGGGCCCAGGCGATGGAACGCCTCGCCGGCGCCCTTGAAAGCCGCGCGGAGGAGACCGCGCGCCGGGTCTCGATCCAGAACGGCATGCCGATCTCGATCGCGATGGCCACCGAGGCGGTCTTCCCGGCGGCGCTCGCGCGTTTCTACGCCGCCATCGCCCGCGACTTCCCGTTCTCGGAGGAGCGCCAGGGGCTGCTCGGAGGGGAGATCCTGCTGAGCCGCAAGCCGGTCGGTGTGGTCGGTGCGATCGTGCCCTGGAACTTCCCCCAGGCGCTGGCCATGTTCAAGCTCGGCCCGCTGCTCGCGGCCGGTTGCACGGCGGTGATCAAGCCGAGCCCGGAGACGGTGCTCGACAGCCTCCTGCTCGCCGAGGCGGTGGAGGAGGCGGGGCTGCCCCCGGGCGTCGTCAACATCGTCCCCGCGGGCCGCGAGGTGGGTGCCTACCTGGTCGAACACCCCGGTGTCGACAAGGTCGCCTTCACCGGCTCCACCGCGGCAGGCCGCAGCATCGCCCGCCGCTGCGGCGAGCTGCTGCGCCCGGTGACGCTCGAGCTCGGCGGCAAGTCGGCGGCGATCCTGCTCGACGACGCCGATCTCTCAGATGCCGGCGAAGCGCTGTTCGCGGCGACGCTGATGAACAACGGGCAGACCTGCTACCTCGGCACCCGCGTGCTCGCTCCGCGCGCGCGTTACGACGAGATGCTGGCCGTCTTCTCGGGGCTCGCG
Organism: uncultured Solirubrobacteraceae bacterium; assembly: GCA_963742395.1. GTDB lineage: Bacteria > Actinomycetota > Thermoleophilia > Solirubrobacterales > Solirubrobacteraceae > Palsa-744. Next base: position 3,315 of record CAVUME010000016.1, read on the forward strand.
GACGCGTTGCAGGTCGGTGACTCGCTGGATCCCGAGACCCAGATCGGCCCGCTGGCGAGCGCGCGCCAGCGTGACCGCGTGGAGGGCTACATCGATAAGGGCCGCGCCGAGGGCGCCCGCGTGATCGCCGGCGGCGGGCGACCGCAGGCGATGGAGCGCGGCTGGTTCGTGCAGCCGACCGTGTTCGCCGACGTCGAGAACACCCACACGATCGCCCGCGAGGAGATCTTCGGTCCGGTGCTGTCGGTGATCCCCTACGACGGCGTGGACGACGCGATCGCGATCGCCAACGATTCCGAGTACGGGCTCGGGGGCAGCGTCTGGACGAGCGACCCGGAGCACGGCGCCGACGTGGCCAAGCGCGTGCAGACCGGGAGCATCGGCGTCAATCATTTCGCGCTCGACCCCGCCGCCCCCTTCGGCGGGGTGAAGGCGAGCGGCCTGGGCCGCGAGCTCGGCCCCGAGGCCATCGCCGCCTACCTGCAGATCCAGACGCTCTACAAGACCCCGCCGCCGCAGCCCGCGGTGACGCCGTAGGGGACGGACCCGGCCGGCGGGGTTGCCCGCCGGCCCGGGCCGGATTCAACTCGCACGAAGGCGGGCGCGCACACCGCACGCGCCGGTGGGCTCCGCTCAGCCCGCCTTCCACACGATCGGGTTTTCGCTGTACTTGTCCACGCTGCCGATCCACTGCTCCTTGACGATCGAGCCGCCGCTTCCGACCAGGAAGATCAAGCAGGTGTTGTAGGTCACCCCGCGAGTGAACTGCTTCGGCTGGTTGCCCGAAGGGCACGGCCGGTAGGTGCCGAGCACGGTCAGTTCCTGGCCCTCCTGCCCGCGGTCGTCGATCGCCTGGAAGCCGGCCTCCGGGACGCCCTCTTCGGCGCTCGCGTTGCCCGCTCCTTCGTTGCGGATTCGCAGCTTGACGTAGTAGGGGGTCTTGCCCTGCTCGGACTTTTCGAGTTCCACGCCGGCCAGTTCGGCCTGGGATCCCTTCTGGATGCTGACGGCGGTGACCTGCAGACGGTAGGTGGGGCTGTTGTTGTTCACCCCCGGCTTGTAGTTGACCAGCGCCGGGGTCCCGAGCGCGAGGCTCGTCCCGGGAGCCGTGGTGCCACCCGACTGGGCGCCGGCGCCCGCGGATGAGCTCGCGGTCGTCGTCCCGGCTGCCGTCGAGGTACTCGCCGGTGCGCTCGCGGTCGTTTGGCTCTGCGTCGTCGAGGATCCGCTGCTCCCGCAGCCAGCGACCGCGAGGCCGAGCACGGCCGCGGCAGCGACCACGAAGGTGCGGCGCCTGGTCGGTGACGCCATCGTCCGTCTACGTCTCATGTGGTTCCCCCAAATCGATGATGGTTGTCTCGCGTCGGGCCGCCGAACACGGCGTCCTTGCGTTGTGGTCGGCCGGCGCGCCGCCGCTTCGACGCGCGTGGCCTCCTTGCGAGCCGAGTACCGTAACGAAAGGGGCAGACCGGGCCTCGGAAATGGTCCGTTGTTACTACCCGGCTGGTCCGCGGGTGCGCGCGCTCGGCCCCTCGGGCCGGTGCTGCGCTCAGGGGCGTTCGCGGACCCGCGTGCCGGGGTGCGGCCGCAGGACGAGCAGGCGCAGGTTGTCGGACGTCGCGGGCAGGTCCTCGAACACCTTCCAGCGCACGATGTAGGTGGGGACGGGCGCCCCGCCGTGCCGCGAGCGGCCGTAGTCGATCATTTCGACGGGCACGAACGTCCTGGCGTCGAACAGCACGACGTTGTCGGGTTCAGCCTTCCCGTCCCTGCCGCGAGGCGGCGTGACGCGGGCGCGATACACGAGCCTTCCGGCGACGCGGGTCCTGCCGGCCACGTGCAGGCGCCCGGCACGGTATGCCGCCCGCAGCACGGACATGTCGTCGCTCACGAGGATGCCTCGCGCGCGGGTGACTTCGACAAGCGACGGGTGGGCCGTGGACCACGTCGACCAGGTGCCGCCGGCCGGGATGGCGCTTTCGCCGCTCCAGCTGACATGGCGTCCGGAGGGCTGGACCGTGTTCTGCACGATCACGCTTCGTTCGCGCGGCGGGTCCACCGTGCGCCAGCGCCGCTCGAGCAGGCGGAAGCCCTTGCCGGGCGCTTCCTGTTCGTCGACCACGTAGAGCACGCCGGACGAGGGCCCGAGCGCGCGGTAGATCGCGGCCGCCACGTCGATGCGACCGCCGCCGGGCAGGCCGACCAGCGCCAGCGCGACGACCGCGGCGAGCAGCGCCGCGGCACCGACGGCCAGCGGGCGGGCGAGCGGGCGGCGGGCGTGGGGATTCGCCGCGCGGTGCGCCGGCGGCGGGGACTCGCGGCGCCCGCGGGCCGACAGACGCTCGCTCATCGGGGGCGACGGCAGCTCCTGCGGGAGCGGGTTCGCGTCGCGGATCAGGTCGATCACGTCTGAGCTCATCGCGATGCCTCCTGTACGGTCGGGCGCTCGAACCGAGCCCCGTCGGCGGACTCGAGAATCACCCGCAGCTGGCGGCGCGCGCGGTGGAGACGGACGCTGAGTGTGCGTGGCCGGATACCGAGCACCTCGGCCGCCTCGCTCGTGCTCAAGCCCTCCCAGGCCAGCAGCAGGAGCAACTCGCGGTCGCTCTCGCGCAGTTGCGCGAGGGCTCGCAGGACCGGGCGCTCGATGCCGTCCGCGGGCGGCGAGGTGACGGCGTCGTCTGCGGCCAGGCGATCGCGCAGCGCGTCCTGGCGGATGCCGCTGCGGCGCTGGTTGGCGAGCGTGCGGCGGGCGACGCCCAGCAGCCAGGGGCGCGGGGAGCTCGGGACCTCCGCGAGCCGCCTCCACGCCACCAGGAAGACCTCGGCGACGACGTCTTCGGCCACCGCCGCGCTGGTTCGCCTCCGCGCGTAGCTGAGAACGGTGCCGGCGTGTTGCCGGTAGAGGCTCTCGAACCGCTCGTCGTCGCTCATGAAGGCTGAATGTCCGGGTCCCGCCCGTTTGTTACGGACGGGACCCAAATATGACGCCTCAGATGCGGGCGATGACGAGCGCTTCGCCTAGCCCTGCTCGGCTGCCCCGCTCCCGATGTGGCCGGCGATCTGATGCGAGGCGAGCGTCACCTGCTTGGCGGCGAGCTCGCTCACGGCACCCCTCAGCTCGGGTGACACGAGCTTGGCCGTGTCGGCGAGCGCCAGTCCGGCCGCCAGCTGAAGGACGAAGGGGTTCCACGGTTCGACCGGGCCTCGCCCGGTGGGGCCGCCGCCGTCGACCTTCACACCCCAGGAGACCCAGGTGCCGAGCTCGCTCACGCTCGGCCGGTGCGGTTCCGGGCTCGGTGGTGTCTGATAGAAGGCGAAGGCGACCGCCGTTTCTTCGACGGGGGCATGGAGGTCCTCGCCGGTCACGACCTGGGGGGACGGCTGGGTGAACTCGGTCCAGTCGAGGAACGGGACGCCCTCGATCGAGGACACAGCGGTGATGTCCTCCGCGGTGGCCGTCGGTACGACGCCGGTTTCGTTCGCGTTCGCCGACAGCGACGCGTCGGGACTCACGGTGACGAAGTCCTCGTTGAAGAAGCGCCCTTCGTTGACGTCGAAGGCGTCGATGTAGAAGGCCGGGCCGCCTTTGCCGTTGCCGCCCGCCGGCAGGTACCAGGCGGCGGCCTGGACGTCGGAGTCACCGACGGTGATGTCGAGGCTCTGCTCGGTGGTGACCGCGGCGCCGCCCTGCGCTCCGACGACCGACCAGAAGGCGAAGTCGGCGGCGTGTTTGCCCTTTTCGTCGGTCCATTCGATCGAGGGCGGGGCCCACGCCTCGTACGGTTCGCCGTCGGAGGCGCCGGTGACGAGCGGGGTGACGATGTCGTCGGTGGCGGTCCCACTGTGCAGGCGACGGCCGCCCTTGCGGTCGTAGGTGACGTAGTGCGTGTGAACGGTTGGCATGGTTCCTCCCACTCAGATGGCTGACGGGCTCCAGTGCCGGAGCCCTCCCGGACGCTCTGCTGCGAGCGGACGCCCCGCGGTCGAGAAAGCCTTCGCCGATCGCCTCGGCTCTGCCCCCGGCGACGCGTCCGAGCCTCGCGTGGGTTCACACTAAGGAGCCCGCGACGGCGCCCCGGGGGTGCTCGACGATTGGTCTACGTGCAGGCCCGCGAGCATCGCGTCGATCGCCAGCTCCCAGCGGCGGTCGATCGACTCCGTCGTGGTTCCCAGGCGCCTGGAGATCTCGGCCTGCCCGAGTCCCTGGATCAGCGCGACGAGACCGTGGGCGATGTCGGTGGTGTCGCCCGCGAGCATCCCGGCGTCGACGCATCGCTGGACCCGGCCGACGATCAGCGTCCTCACGGATCTGCCCGCCGCGAGCTCGGAGGGGCCGGGATCGAAGTCGCTGAACGGTCGCGAGAACATCACTCCCGCCAGTTGTGGTTTCTCGTTCATGAAGCTCCGGTAGGCGGCCCCCAGCGCTCTCAGGTCGGCGATCGGGTCGTCGGTCTGCGGCGTCGCGGCGAGCCGCAGGCGCAGCACGCGGAAGCCCTCGAAGAAGACCTCACGCACGAGCCCGGCCCGGTCCCCGAACAGCTCGTACACCGCCGGGGTGGAGGTGTCGGCGGCGCCGGCGACGCCGCGCGTGGTGAACCCTCCGGGTCCCTCTCGCGACAACACCTCGACCGCCGCGTCGGTGAGCCGCCGCTTCAACTCCGGGGTCCTCAGCTTCCTCCGCGGCACGTCCTCACGACTATATCGTGACGCTGTCACGAAATACGCTAGGATCCGCGGCCCACCACCCACGGAGGCACGATGAGCGACCTGACGGCATACGAACAGAGCGACGGGATCGCGACGATCAGGATGGACGACGGAAAGGTGAACGCCCTCGGCGTGCCGATGCTGAGGGAGCTCCACGCGGCCTTCGACCGCGCCCAGGAGGAGGACGCGATCGTGATCCTCACCGGCCGCGAGGGACGCTTCTCGGGCGGCTTCGACCTCAAGGTCTTCAGCGACACTCCCGAGCAGCTACCCGAGATGCTCACGCTCGGCGCGACGCTGTGCGAGCGAATCCTCACGTTTCCCCGTCCGGTGATCACGGCCTGCACCGGCCACGGCGTGGCCGCCGGCTGCTTCATCCAGCTCCCCGCGGATCTGCGCCTCGGCGTCGACGGTCCCTTCCGGATCGGCCTCAACGAGGTCATGATCGGCCTCACGATGCCCCAGTTCGTGATCGACCTGGCGCGCTCGCGTCTGACCCCGGCCGAGTTCGACCGCGCGGTCAACAGCGCGGCCATGTACACGCCGGCCGACGCCGTCGGTGCCGGCTTTCTCGATCGCGTGGTCGCGGCCGAGGAGCTCGCCCCAGCCGCGCAAGAGGCGGCTCGTGAGCTGGCCGGTCTGAACGCCGAGGCTCACAGGGCGACGAAGCTGAAGTCCCGCACGGGCGTCATCGATGCCGTCCACAGGGCGATCGAGGACGAGTTCGCGATCGCCGCCTGAGGCGCCGGCGCGCGTTCGCGTGCCTCTAGGATGGGCTTGTGCCGAGTCCGAAGGTGCCGGGTGGGGTGGTGCACGAGCTGCCCGCAGACCTGCGCGGAGCGCTGGTGGGCAACCCGGAAGCACTCGACGTGTGGAAGGACATCACGCCGCTGGCTCGCAACGAGTTCATCTGCTGGGTCGAGGATGCCAAGCAGCAGACCACGCGAGAGCGACGCATCCGTCGAACCCGGGAAGAGCTCGAAGAAGGTCAACGTCGCCCCTGCTGCTGGCCGGGGTGCAAGCATCGCGAGCGCAACGGCCGGGCATAGCCGCCCCGGCGGTGCCGGTCCTCAGGTGCGGGCCGGCACCCGCGCGCGACCGGCTGCAGATCTCCCGCGGCCCCGACGGCGAGAGCGCGCCTGACGGGCAGCCGGCGGCGCAGTGTGGCGGCCCGGGGTTCCGACGGGCAGGCCGGCCTCCTTCAGCTCCCGGTCGAGCCCGAGGCCCGAGCTCATCAGGACGGCGTCGCGCACCTGCTCGTCGAGCACGAAGGTGATCCCGACGCCGCTGGCGCCGGCGCGGGCGGTGCGCCCGACGCGATGCACATAGTCCTCCCTGGCGCCGGGGAGGTCGAAGTTGATCACGTGGGTGATGTCGTTCACGTCGATCCCGCGGGCGGCCACGTCGGTGGCGACAAGGGTGTCGATGCGGCCGTCCTCGAAGGAGGCGAGAGCGCGCTCGCGCTGACCCTGGGACTTGTCGCCGTGCATCGCCGCAACGCGGATCGAGTGCCTGGTCAGCTGCTTGGTGAGGCGGTCGGCGCCGCGCTTGGTGCGCACGAACACGAGCGTGCGTCCGCGTCGGGGCTCCTTCAGCTCTCGCACGAGCCGCTCGGTTCGTCCCTCGTGCTTCACGCGCACGAAGCGATGCTCGACCGTCCCCTGCGCCTCAGCTGAGGGCCTGTGCTCGTGTGTGCGGGGGCGGCGGGTGTAGGCACGGCCCACGCGCCCGGCTTCGCCTTCGAGCGTGGCCGAGAAGAGCAGCGTCTGGCGGTCGGCGGGCGTGAGCGCGACGAGCTTGTCCACGACCGGCCGGAAGCCCATGTCGAGCATCCTGTCCGCCTCGTCGAGAACGAGCACCTCGACCTCGCCCAGAGACACGGCGCGGCGGTCGATCAGATCGCCCAGCCGGCCCGGCGTGGCGACGAGGATGTCGGCGCGGCGCACGGCTCTGACCTGCCCGCTGAAGCCGATGCCGCCGTAGACGGCGGCGACCGAAAGCCGGCGTGGGCGCGCGATTGCAACGAGCTCGTCGGCTATCTGGGTTGCCAGCTCGCGCGTTGGTGCGAGCACCAGTGCGCCCACGGCTCCGGGTTGACGGCCGGCCTTCGAGCCCGGCTGGATGCGCTCGACGAGAGGTATCCCGAAGGCGAGCGTCTTGCCCGAGCCGGTCGGGGACTTGACGAGCACGTCGTGCCCGTCGAGCACGTCGCCGATCACCAGTTGCTGGACGGGAAACGGGCGCTCGATCCCGCGCGCCCGCAGGGCGGCGGAAACAGGCTCGGACACGCCGAGGTCGGCGAAAGTGGACTGCTGCATATGATGCTCCTAGCGGCCCGGCGACGTTCTCGCACGAGCCTACGGTGGGGGAGATTCGACTGACCCCAACCGCGCGATGCGCCTTCAGGAGCAAGAACCCCGCGAACGGCGGCGCCGTCCACGCTGGTCACCGTAGCAGCGCAACGGGCGTCAGCAGGTCTGTCATGGCCTATAGTCGAAGTACCACTTTGCACGCTCCAAGGTTGGTTCGTGTCCCATGTGAGCACCCCGACGACTGGAGTAGAGATGCCCGGCCCGCACCAGGTTCGCCAGCAGGAAAGGCACGACGAGAAGCTCAAGGAGATCCGTCAGCAGGTCGCTCAGGGCAAGCTCGTGATCAGGAAGATGACGAGCGAGGAGCGCGCCCTGTACCCGCCGAGAGAAGCGGACCCCTCGCGGCGCAGGCGCAGTTCCTACCGCGTGTAGAGGTTGTCGCCCGTGGATGCCACCCGGCTTCAGGCGTTGCGCGACCAAGCCGAGGCGTGTACCGGCGGCGTCGTCCGCCCGCGCAGGATCGCCGAGATCGAATGTCGTTACCTGGGCGCCGATCGACGCGTTCGCGTCGGCGAGTCGGATGCCAAGGGGGGAGCCGTCGTCGAGGCGATCTTTCAACTCGGGCGTGACCAGTTCACGATCCACCACCACTCCAAGGACTCACTCGATGCGCCGGTCGTCCTGCGCCAGAAGGACGTCTACACGGTGACCGACCTGGAGTGAGGTAGGGGCTGCGCGACCGCGCTCGCGGGCGCGGCGAGGCCCCGCCGTTTGGTTGGATGGCCTTCGAGGGGGTAACCTCGCGGCATGACGCACAAGATCGGCTGCCGTCGGGACACGGCCTGAGATCCGGTGGCGGCGATGCGGTCAATGGAGCGGCTCAGCCGAGCGGCATCTGACCGCGCCGGCCTGGGCGCCGGTGAGGGCCCGATCGAGATCGTCGAGTACGACCCTCGCTGGCAGAGCGCCTTCGTCGCGGAGCGAGAGCGGCTCTCCCCGCTGCTGCCCGGCGTTCCGATCCACCACATCGGTTCGAGTTCCGTTCGTGGGCTCGCGGGCAAGGCCGTGATCGACATGATCGCGCTGGTCGAGGACCTGGACGCGAGCAGCGCCACCATCATGCAGAGCGCCGGATATCAGCTGCCCGCGCGCTTCAACGCAGACCTCGTCCACCGGCGTTTCCTCTGTTACCCGACGGCCACCGAGCGCACGCACCACCTGCACCTCGTCGATGTTCGCGAGGACATGGACCGGTGCCTTCGCTTTCGGGACCGCCTGCGAACCAACCCGCAACTCGCCGCTGACTACGCGGCGTTGAAGCGAGACCTCGCCACCCGCTACGGGGGGGATCGCATGGCGTATACCAAGGCCAAGAGCGGGTTCATCAGCGACGCCGACTCATAGGACGGCGTTTCGGCCGCAAGCGCGCGTCCGCGCAGTGACCTTCAGCGTGGATCGACGCGGGAACGGAGGTTTGAAGCCGGCGGCTCTTGGGTCTCCGTGAATAGCCCTCCCTGTGCTGCGGCCGAGCCCGAGGCGCCGCCGCCCCGGCCACGCAGCACGAACGCACCCGCCACGGCGACAACGGCGCCCGCGATGGGGCCTGCCACATACACGAGGTAGTGCGAGAAGTCCCCTCCGACGAGGTCGGGGCCGAACGTGCGGGCGGGGTTCATCGAGGCGCCCGAGATGGGGCTTCCCCAGAGCCCGGCGAGCGCGATGTAGCTGCCCACGCCGATCGCGCCGAAGAGGCCCACGTTCTGGGCGCCCGAGGCGGTCCCGAGGATCACGCTGACGAGGCCCACGGTCAGGATGAACTCCATCCAGAAGGCCGCGCCCGCCGAGTAGGCGGCGGCGGGATAGTTCGAGCCGTAGGTGGCCGAAACGTTGATGACCGCGTGTAGGAAGAGCGCCGCGAGGGTCGCGCCGATCAGCTGCGCGACGATGTAGCCGGGCACCCGCTGCCACTGGAAGTCTCGACGTAGTGCGAACGCGATGCTGACCGCCGGGTTCAGGTGCGCGCCGGAGACCTTGCCCATGAACAGGATGATCGCCAGCACCGTCAATGCCGGCGCGACCACGGCGTCCGTATGGCTGATGGCGCCCGGAAATGCGTGGCCCATCATGCCGCCACCCGCCGCCGCGAGCACCAGGAAGAACGTGCCGAGCAGCTCGGAGACCAGGCGCCGCCATTCCTGGCGAGGGTCGTTGAAGTCCGTGACCCGTTGGATGAACTCCCGCTCGTAGTGCGCGACCAGGCCCGCCGGCTCAGCGACCGGTGTGGCGGCGATTGGTCCTGTTGGCGACGGCATCCCCATCCCGAAGCGGCGTGAATACTTGCACAGCACGCGCCGCCACACCGCTCACCTCTCGGAGGCGCCGCGCGTCCTCCTCATGCCCTGCGGGTTATCCCGGTGACCTCCCACGCGCGTCCGAGGGCGCTGCCATAGAACACGACGATGACGAGCACCAGAGCGCGTTGCAACGCGGCACTGTGGGTGTTCGCCAGCAGCGCCACGGCGAGGCCGAGCTGCACTGAGTAGCCCCCGACCGAGATCGACGCGAAGGCGAGGTTCAGCCTTCTGCCTCGCGAGCCGGCGGCGAAGTTTCCGGCCCGCTTCGCCCTCGGAATCAGCTGTCCGGTGGCGAACAGTCCGAAGGTCGCCATCGCGAGGCTTGAGAGAGCGAAGACGACCGAGCCTCCGGTCAACGCCAGGATCGAGACGAAGAAGATGTCCACCAGCACCAGAAACGCGCTCCCGGCCAAGACCGTTCGTAGCTCTCGCGTCGTGGGGTTCTCGTCGTCCGCGTTGACGACCGATACGGCCACCACCAGCAACCCCAAGATGGCAGCGGAAGCGCCCGCGCTTGCGGTGAAGAAGCTCTCGTAGTGGCCGATCACAACGCCAGCCTATGGGGCGGCGCCTACCGTGGCGCCGCGGGGTCGAGCAGCCCGGACTGGGGTGGCCTCAGGGCCCTGTGGCGGGCAGTGGCAGCGGCTCGCGCTGGGTTCTTGACCAGTCCTTTTGCTCTGTCAGCTGACGCATCGCGGCGCGTGCGAGTACCGGCCAGAGCAGCCAGCTGTAGAAGGCGTAAACCTGGGCGATAAGGAGCCCCGCGATCCAGCCCCGCCAGCCTGATGCGGCTCGGGCCGCGACGCAGCCGAGCATCGTGGCGCCGAATCCGAGGAGGTAGAAGAGCAGGATCTGCCACGCCGGACCGCCATCCCAGAACGGTGCGACGCCTGTCGCCGCAAGCGTGATCGCTGCCAGCAGCGTGACGCCGATGACGCTCTGCCAGAGAGGCATCAGCAGATAGGCGAGCAGGTCTGCCCGCGCCGAGCGTGGAAGCGGCGCATCTTTGAGCGCCGGGATCAAGCCCATGGCTTGCAGGTTGCCCTGTGACCAGCGCGTGCGTTGGTTCAGTAGCGCTCGCAGCTTCGTCGGTCCTTGCTGCTCGACAACAGCGCGGAGATCCTGGCGGGACTGCCAGCCGGCGATCAAGAGGCGCAGCCCGAGGTCTTGGTCCTCGGTCAGGCGATCGCGCCACGGGCCACCACGGTCGGCGATCTGGTCAAGCGCCTGGAGACGGTTGAACTGGCCGTTGCCCCCCATGCCGGCGGTTCCCCAGGCGTTGCGCCCGGCCTGGTAGAGGTGCGCGTAGACGGAGAACTCGACGTCCTGCAGCCATGTCAGCGGCCGCTGGCGGTTGTAGATGCGCACGAGTGCCTGCACGCCGCCGACGGCGGGGTCGCGGAAGTGCGCCGCCGCATAGCGTGGCGCTCCCCCGTCAAGGCGCCCGTCGGCATCGACCACGGCGACGATCACCTTGCTGTGGTCGACCTCGCCCAGCAGTCCGCCCAGCATCCGGTAGGCGTCGTTGAGGGCCGCGGCCTTTCCCTCTCGCGCGTGTGGAGACTCCCGTCGCAGCACGTGCAGGTCGGGTTGCGCGAGGTCCTGCAGGATCTCAGGGGTGCGGTCCTTCGAGCCGTCGTCTATGACAAGGATCAGGCGTCGTCGCAGCTCGATCGCGAGCAGGCGCTCGACGCTGTCACGAATCGTGATCTCCTCGTCGAGGGCGGGCACGAGGAATACCCAGAGGAAGTCGTCATCGCCGTGGGGGCGTGTATCGGGGGGGCGCTTGCGCTCTCTCGCACCGCGCACGAACAGCAGGACGCTCCAGGCGAGCATCGCGATGATCAGCGTCATCGCGACGGCAAACAGGACGATCCACGGTGCCGGCAGACCCTGGAACGGCACGCTCACTGCACTCACGAGCTTTCGGACGCGCGAGGTCGCCTCGTGGTTGCTCGGCGGTCGCTGATGTCCGGGCGCTCGCGGTCTTCCGGCTCGGCCCCGGCGAGGGGTCTGATCGCGCGCCCGGCGGCGTCGAGGTGCGAGGCGTACCCCGCGTTGGTCATGACCGCGATGCGATCGAAACCCGGTCCGAAGGGAGCCGGCGCCGCGCGGGCATCCCCGATGTACTCGAGGGCCGCCACCACGCGCTCCGCGGCGTGGCCGTCGCCGTAGGGGTTGCTGGCCTGCGCCATCCTCGCGTAGGCGGCTTGGTCGGTCAGTAGACGCTCACCCTCGCTGAGGATGCGGTCGGGGTCGGTGCCTACGAGCCGAAGCGTTCCCGCTTCGACGCCTTCGCGTCGCTCCGTGCTGTCCCGAGTTACGAGCACCGGCTTGCCCATCGAGGGTGCCTCTTCTTGGATACCTCCGGAGTCGGTGATCACGAAATGCGAGCGCTTGAGCAGCCGCGCGAACTGCGCGTAACCCAGCGGCTCGACGATGAGGACGTTCCCGAGGTTGTCCAACCGTCCCGTGAGCTGCTCGCGCACGATCGGGTTGGGGTGCAGCGGCAGCACGAACTGCACGTCGGCGTGGGCCTCCGCGAGCCGCGCGACGCCTTCCGCGATCCCGGCGAGGCCGTTGGCCCAGCTCTCACGCCGATGTGCGGTGACCGTGACGACTCGCCTGTCGCTCTCATCCAGCGCCCGCAACCGCGCGTCAGCGAATGTCCCGTCCATGGCGGCCGCCCAGTGCAGCGCATCGATTGCGGTGTTCCCGGTCACGAAGATCTGGCTGGAGGGGACGCCCTCATGGATCAAGTTCTCCTTGTTGGCCTCGGTCGGGGCGAAGTGCAGGGAAGCCACGCACGAGATGAGCTGGCGGTTGAGCTCCTCCGGGAACGGCGTCAGAATCGAGCCCCCGGTTCGCAGCCCGGCCTCCAGGTGCAGCACCGGGATGTGGAGATGGCACGCCGCTAGCGCCGCTGCCATCGCCGAGCTCGTATCGCCATGGACGAGCACCGCCGAGGGGAAGCCGGCGGCAATCTCCGCCGGTGTAGCGAAATCACCCGCCCTGGCGAGGAATTGGTCGCGGATGAAGTCGTCGAACCGCGACATCACGGCCGGGACCCGCTCGTTGAGCTCGGGGTGGCCGCGGCCGACCCAGAGCTGGATGTCGCTGTCGATCCCGGCGAGCGCGAAGACTTCCTGGACCATCTCTTGATGCTGCCCGGTTGCTACGACGATCGGACGGAAGGAACGATTCGTACGCAAAGCAAGGATCACCGGAACCAGCTTGATCGCCTCCGGCCGCGTGCCCACGATGATCGGCACGTTGATCCTGTGCTTCTTCGGTGACGCGGGTTTGCGAGCCGTCGGTGCGGTAGCGGTGCCGGCGAGCCTCGTCGGCATCGGCCCTCGGAGCGCGGAGGTGGTCATGGGTCCTAGCTCGTCACCGTGGCCCGCCAAGCCGACCGGGATTTCCCACAGGGCTCCTCAGTGGAACCCACGGCTTCCCAGTTCGCCGAGCCGGGATGGCGGACCCCCCGAGGGCGTGAACGCCTACGACACGGGCACGAGCGAACTCAGATGTCTGCTCTGGGACGGATCGCCCGGCAGATCGCCGGCACCGCCGATTCGCCGGTGAAGACCGGCGCCATCACCCCTCCGCGAGTCGCTCAGCCCCCCCGTCTAAGGCTCCGTTGTGGTCTTGATGAACTTTGCTTCCCAGCTCGCGAGTTCCTGGGCAGGGCAGCTGCCTTCGCCATAACGGTAGGCCCCCGTTTCGGGGAAAGCCAACAGGAGGCATCCCGATTCGAAACCGCTCTGCGTTCCGAAGAAGAACAGTGTGTGCTTGTCGGCCTTCTCGACCTGGGTGGTGCCGTAGGTCACGAATTCGCTGCCCTCGATGAACCCCCAGCTTCCCTTCTTGGCGACGAACATCGCCAGTTCTTCTGGGTTGAAGCAGACTTCTTCCTGGCAGAATTCATAGACGCTGACTTTTTCGGCTTTCGCTGCAGCGGTTCGCCGGCTGGCGTGGACACTGCGACGGCCCGCCAACCCTGCCGGAGTTCTGCACGGCGCGCGACTGATTGAGCCAAGCGGGGAACCGGGGTTCACCAGGGCGCTCGTTCCCACCGCGCCCGCTCGGCGGATCAGCGGCGTTCCACAGCCCGATCTCGGGAGGGGTCTCCTCACGAGCGAAGGTTCCGCGGGGAATCCCGCGTCCACGAGCCGCGAGCTGCGCTGGACCGCCGCCGGGCGCGCAAGGGCGCGGCCCTGGACGCCGGGCGAGCCTCCGCCCGGTGCTCCTTCGACCACGAGCGTGTATTCGGTCGAGGGTGCCGGCCGCACTCCGGATCCCGAGACGAGCAGCGCGTAGCTCCCCGGCGGGGTTTCCGCGGTCGTCTGCACCATGAGGTTGCTCGGTTCGCCTGCGGTCACGGGCTCGGGGCTGAACGAGGCACTCGCGCCCGGCGGGAGGCCGGTGATCGAGAAGCTCACAGCGGGCGGTGTGCCGCTGCCGAGCGGCTGGGTCACAACGGGAACCGCGATCTGACCGCCGACCGGGACGTGGATCGGCATGCCCGGACCAAACGAGAAACTCGCAACCGAGACCTTGCATTGGCCTTGCGCCGAGGTCGTGTGGGCCGAGCCGCCCCAGGTCGCCTGCACGGCGATTTCGCCGGGTTCGTTGGGCACGAAACCGATCCCGGCGAACCCGCCTTCCCCACCAGTTGTAGCCGTGCGATTGATGGGCCCGGGCGATCCCTGCGGAGTGATCGTAAGCGCGACTTCGTCGCCCGGGTGCCCCGGCTGCAGCCTCCCGGAGATTTCGATCGCGTTACCCACCGAGGCATCCTGCGGGCACGTGAGCGTGAGCTTCGATTCGGTGGGCGGGGCCGGTGGGGGAGGGGTGGACGCCAGCGGGATGTGCGCCTGGACGCTCTGACAGGATTCCGGACACTCGGTGGTAAGAGCCTGCAGGAGCACCGGAGCAGCCTGAATGCGGGTCAGCGACTTCTTCGCGCTGTACTTGCCTTCGGGGAGTTCGCTCGCGAGAAGGTGCTTCAGAGTACCCGCGGAAGTCGAGAATGTCTTCGCAAGGACACCGACGAGGGTGCTCTCCGTCACCGGCTGCGCGCCCTCATATCGGACCTTGCGAAGCGCAACCTCGGTGCGGGCGGGAAGGTGTCCAAGGTGGTCGAGAGCGTGCGAGAGATCCGCGCTGGTGAACGACGCGTCGGGCCGGAATTCCTGTTCGTGAGCCGCCATGAAGCCGCCCGTCACCAGGAATGCGGCGGCCCCTCCACCCGGGAGCCCGGAGGGCACATCTTCGAAGTTCTGTTTGAACTGCAGGACCTTCAGCACGCTCGAAAGCAGTGTTCCGAGAAAGCGTTTGGCCGGCTTTTCCGGCAGTTTGAGCCGTTCCCTCAGGGAGGGCACCGTCGGTGCTTCCGGGTCTCTGAACATGAAGGTCCCGAAGTCGCGGTCCAGAAGCACTTTGGCTTTCGGCTTGACGGGTATCGGGAGATGCGGGTTCTTGCAACCCGAACAGTCGCGCGAGTCCGCGTCCTTCAACAGGCCCGTCAATTCCCTTGAATGCGTGTTGGTGACGGCGGTCGAGTCAGAATACGTCTGCTTGAGGGTCTGCGTCGTGCTCGCCTTTTCGCCTTCGTTCAAGCCGAGGCTGATGGCCGTGCCCACCGGCCCGAGGCCGAGCCCAGCCTTCACGCCAAAGGAGCTTTCGGTCCCGAAGACCGTTCCCTGGGTTTCGGTTTCAATCAGCGACGAAGTTTTCGTGGAACCTGTTCCTTCCGTGTTTTTCAGCACGCATTTTTCTTTCTGCGGGCTGGGATCCGGTTCTTCTCCCTTCTGGCCGTATTCCGATATGGAACAGACTTCTATCGCCCGTTCCGTTGGGACTGTCGCGTCCTGACCGGCATTGGCGAACGGATCGAGTTCCAGGAAGTCGATCGCTTCTTCGGGGGTGATCGTTACGGTGGCGGTCCCGGCCTTGGTTTCCGATGTGCCGTTTTTGACCGTTACGTATTGCGTTTCAACAATGGCGGAGCACCAATGCGCGTCGTTCAGGATGACGGCTGACTCGGCGCACCACTCAAGTTCATACTCGGGGAAGGAGACGGTCGCGGGCGCAGCGCCGTACATGGTGATCTGGTAGGGACCTTTCCCGACTTGATAGATCGCATACAGAGGCGCGACGAGGAAGACGAATTTGTCGAACTGATATGGCTGCCGGCCAAGTGCGAGGTATTCTTTTTCAAACGGCAGGGTCGACGGTTCCTGGCAGTTCCACCCGAAGGTGTTTTCTTTTGTAGCGGTGCACACCTTGCCCGAGCCGGGTAGAAGTTCGGAGCGGGTGGGCGTTTCTGAAGAAACCTTTATGGATGCCGAGGCCGATTCTTCTTCGGTCGCAGCTTTGCTCGTGCCCAGTTCCTGCTTGACGTTGTCCGACCAGGTATCGTTTTGGCCGAGCGTCGCGGAGACGTTGGCGCTGGCTTCGCCTTCGGCGCCCTTCAACGTGAATTCCATGCTTTCTTTGACGCCCTGGGTGTTTTCGATGGTGCCACTGTTGCTCTTTTCTTGGCTCGCGCCAAGCTTGTAGTTCGTGGAAAAGGCGTTTTCGAGGGTCTCGGTCGCTTCGCTCAGATCACCTGGAGGCTGATAGAGGATCGAGTACGGCTGAGCGGTGAGCTGCACGGCACCGATCGGCGTCACGATCGCGTTGAAGCGATCATCCTCGCAATATTCATTCGGACCGGACCACGTCAGTGAGCCTTTGTAGTGTGTTGACTCCATGTCGGTACACACTTCGAGCATGAGTGTGCGATCGAGGGTCGGCACGTACGGTTCTGTCGCTTCGGCTTTCCCCGATTTCACTTTCACGGTGAGTTCCGAGAAGACCGTGTCTTCGGCGCCGCCGGTCTTGAAGCGGCCGAAGGCTTCGTTTGGTTTGGGGAAGGCGGTCTGGAGTTCCAGTCGCACCGGTCCGGGCGAGCCCACGCTCACTTCCTGACTTTGGCGTTCCTCCACGGGGGCCCAGCGGCCTTCGAACTTGTCGTAGTTCGTGCAGGCGCTGGAATGGACCGAGCGCCCTTCTTTTTTGTATTGGGCTTCTTCGAGTTCGTATTCCTTACTGAGCTCGCAGACGTAGAGGGTGGCGCGGGCAAGCCCGCGATCGCCCGCCACGTGTTCGTCCGCTTGTTTGCCGGAGCCTGGCCCGCAGCCGTGCCCATTGGTTTCGGTTTCTTCCTGGCCGGTGTTCAGAAACGACGTCATGACGAGGAGCTGCGGCGACCCGTTGTCAAAGCCGATGGAGCGCTGGTTCTTGAACTCCGTGAAGTCGCCGAGGAAGCCGTTGGGCTCTGACCATTCGGCGATTCCGTCGTTGCAGAAGTTTGCGGGCTCGGGGCCTTCAAGCTGCGTTTCGGCGATGGGGTACGTGAAGGTTCCGGTGGTCGCGCCGACTTCACCGAGTTCGTTCACGGCGGTGACGGAGACAGTCGAGCCCCCGGCGGAGTTGGCGGGCACCTTGGCTTCGATCGTGCCGGCTTTGGTGTGTTTGACGAGCGGCGATTCGTGGAACCCGAAGAAGACCTTCGTCGCCGACGCCAGATGTTCCCCCGAGACTTCGGCAATCGAGTTGGTGGAATTCGGGGTCACGCTGGTCACGGTCGGCACCGGCGGTTTCGACGGTTTGCAGTAGATGCACTTATTGGCAGGGCTCGTCGCGGGCAGGGCGAGCGACGCGATCAGTGCGGCGGCGGCAACCGCAGGCACTGCACGGAGCGTGCGCTGGCGCACGAATGGAGAACCACTCCGAAGCACTGAAGCCGGTATCACAGTACCCTCCTCGGCCGATGCTTGCGCACGCCCGCGCGAGCGTGGGCGTTGACGAATTTGCGGGGGGACTTTAGCGCTCACGGCCCAGGCGGGGCGACTGCCTGGACACGTTGGCAGGAACGCTGCTCGCGGCTGTTTCGGTCTGCCGGAGAGGGGCTCCGGCTTACGCGGTGATCGACCGTGGTGCTGCCGCTCCTGCCCCTCGGTTGCACGGTCCTGGGCCCGCCACGGCCGGGCTCGTTCCCGAGCCAGACAAGCTCGCGGTCGGGCCAGGGCAGGCCGCGAGCGATGGCGCCCGAGGGGAAGCGGCTCGGCGATGGCGTCGTTTCGGTCGGCCGTGATCGCGGATGGAGGGCTGGGAGCACTCTCCCTGACGTCGACCCGCTCGAGCGTGCTAGCGTTGGTACATCAGGTCGGGCGCTTCGCCCGACATCGCAGTGCCAGCGCTCGTAGCCTTTGCTCAGCAATCTCCGCGTCCGCAGCACTATCGACGCAGGAGGAAAGAAAATGGCTACAGGAACCGTCAAGTGGTTCAGCGACGACAAGGGCTTCGGGTTCATCACGCCCGACGATGAGTCCAAGGAACTGTTCGTCCATCACAGCGCGATCGTCGGCGAGGGCTACCGTTCGCTCGCCGAAGGCGCCAAGGTCTCTTACGACGCCGAGGCGGGCGACAAGGGACCGAAGGCCGCCAACGTCCAGCTGGTCTAGGCGCGGGATCTAGAGCATTCGGGTCTGCCGGCCTTGACCAGCCTGCAGGCCCGAGCGCTCCCTCGAGATCTCCGATGCCCACTCAAGTAGCCAGAGACTCCGTCGCGATCGAACACGAGACGATTGATCGTCTCGCCAACCTGGTCGTGACCGTGGTGCCGCTCGCGCTCCTTGGACTCGCGATCTTCATCGCCTGGGGAAACGCGCTGCACTGGCAGGACCTCGTCGTGCTGGCGATCAGCTACACGCTCACCGGCGTCGGGATCACGGTCGGCTATCACCGCCTGTTCACGCACCGCAGCTTCAAGACGAGCCGGCCGGTGAGGGCGCTGTTCGCCGTCCTGGGGTCCGCTGCGGTCGAGGGACCGGTGATCGAGTGGGCCTCCAGCCACAGAAAGCACCATCGTTTCAGCGACCTGCCCGGCGACCCCCATAGCCCGCACGTCGATCATGGTGTCGGCTGGCGAGGCGCCATCCGCGGGCTCTTTCACGCGCACGTCGGGTGGATGTTCCGCGGCGTCGATCGGGCGAACCCCGAGCGCTACACGAAGGACCTGCTCGCCGACCCGGTGCTTCGCGCCGTCGACCGGACGTTCCCGCTGTGGGTACTCGTGGGGCTCGCGTTTCCCTTTGGCCTGGGAGTGGCGCTGACCGGTTCGGTCATCGGCGGCCTGACGGGCCTGCTGTGGGGTGGTGCTGTGCGAATCCTGTTTTTGCACCACGCGACGTTCTCGATCAACTCGCTGTGCCACTTCTTCGGCCGCCGGCGCTTCCGCACGGGCGATGAGTCGCGCAACCTCGCATGGCTCGCGCTACCGACATTCGGGGAGGCATGGCACAACAACCACCACGCATTCCCGACCTCCGCACACCACGGCCTCACCCGCTGGCAGCTCGATCCCGGCGGTTGGCTCATCGACGCATTGGCGCAGTTCGGCCTGGCGTGGGATGTAGTGCGAATCTCCGATCGCGCCCAGCAGGCGAAGCTCGCCTCTGGGCCCGTCTGAGCGCGGCAGGCAGCACCAGCGGGTTGCGCTGGGTTCTACGGCCAGCTCCAGTGGGCCGTGATCGCGCCGCTCGAGTCGGCTGAGCGGCGACGCTCCTCTACTTCGACGTCGAGCGCCGACACCGGCGCGGATCAACTGCGAGGGCACGCAACCTGGCGGCCGATATGCCCGCGAGCTTGGGTGCAATCAGCCGCGCGAGTGCGTGAGCCGCTCGCCTCGCGAGGCTCGGGGGGTCGGGGTTCCCATAGGAGAAGATCACGACGGTCGTGTGACCCGTATACATCTCAAGCCGCGCCCCGAGGCGCCCGAATTCGAACGCCGCCGTGGGGATCTTGTGGCTACCACCCAGGAGGAACGACTTGCGCGGGCTCAGCGCTCGGGGCGGTTCTATGACACCGTAAGAGCTGAAGTTGCGATCGCACTCGGGCCAACTCTGAATCTCTAGCGGCGGATCGCAGGTCCCCCCGCTGCCCGCTTCTGGCGTACACGTGCCGTAGGTCGCGGTAGAGGTCCAGGCTACAGAGGCCGGTTCTCCTACACGGTGCGCGAGCGGGCCCGGCGCAAAACAGGAGCGTTCCACGGAGGCGAGGGGCAGGCCGTCGAACGTGCTTCCGAGGTTGTAAGCCGTGAAGGCGGGGAGCTGGCGGCGCTTCAAGCACGGTGCTTCTTCACGTCTCGACTGGGACGCCAGACCGGTGCCGCCGAAGATGTTGGCAAGAACGATTGCGCACGGCACTGCCAACATGACCGATCGCAACGGCCGCCGAGGCACACACTGCACTCGCCTTATCGGCATCTCGACCGTCGGCGTGTCTCGTCGATCCAACGCCTGGAGAGGATATCGGTCAAGGGACGGCGTCTCGCTCCAACACTCCCGCAGCCGGACCGCCGCCCGGGGGTGGGAGGCCTCGGTGGGGGAGACTACGGGCTCGACCTCGGCTGGCACGCCGCCGAGCTCTGAGGACTGACCACCAAACCGACATCAAGGCGGCCCCGGAGGCAAACAGATGAACGACACGACGATGACGATCCATTCGCTGCTCACGCCTGACGGCGAGCTCCGGTTGACGCTCGAGGACGACCCGATCGGCGAAGTCGCGTCCGACGACGTCGTCGTTCGGATCGAAGGCGCTCCGATCAACCCGTCCGACCTCGGCGCACTGCTCGGCCCAGCGGACGTGTCCACGCTCAGCTCCGAGGCGTCCGTCGGACGGCCCCTCGCCACCGCCACAGTCCCACCCGATCTCCTGCAGTTCGCCGCCACACGCGCCGGCAAGTCGCTGGCGCCGGGGGTCGAGGGTGCCGGAACCGTGGTGCATGCGGGCGAGGACGCGCAGCATCTGCTCGGCAAGGTCGTGGGGGCATGGGGTGGAGGCATGTACACCCGCTATCGCAGATTGTCGGCCCGCGACGTCGTCCCGTTCCCTGACGGCGTGAGCCCGAAGCAGGCTGCGGCTGCGTTCGTCAATCCTCTGACTGCGCTGAGCATGATTTCAACGATGCGGTTGGAGGGTCACACAGCTCTCGTGCACACTGCCGCCGCTTCCAACCTCGGGCAGATGCTGAACAAGCTCTGCATCGAGGACGGCGTCGAGCTCGTGAACATCGTCCGCAGTGAGGAGCAGTCGGCCCTGCTGAAGAACATCGGGGCTGAGCGCGTGGTCGATTCGACCTCAGCGGACTTTCGCGAGCAGCTGACCGCCGAGATCGGCGACGCCGGCGCGACGTTGGCGTTCGACGCGGTTGGCGGTGGCCCGTTGGCGGGGCAGATCCTCGCCGCAATGGAGGCCGCTCTCGCGGCCAAGTCCCCGCCGGTCACCCAGTACGGCTCGCCAACCCACAAGCAGGTGTACATATATGGGCGGCTCGACCCGGCGCCGACGACCGTGATCGCCGGGGCCGCCGGCATGGCCTGGGGCATCGGTGGCTGGCTCGTCCGCGCCCACCTCGCTCGGATCGGCCAGGACGCCAGCCAGGAGCTCATTGAACGAATGACGCGCGAGATCACGACGACCTTCGCGAGCAGATTCACGCGCGAGATCTCGCTCGAAGAGGCCCTCGATCCCGAGGTCATCCGCGGATACCAGCGCAAGGCGACGGGTGAGAAGTACCTGATCGTGCCGTCGAAGACCTGAGGCTTCTGGGCCGTTCAACGCGACTAGCGACGGCCTAGCCGATCCTGTAGCGCTCGAGCGCCCGCCGCCTGGCGTCGGCATGGTCCACGATCGGCTCCGGATAGTCGGTCCCCAGCACGCAGCCCACCTCGCGCTGCACGCGTGCCGGCATGGTCCACGGCTCGCGGATGTAGTCGTCGGGAACGTGTGTCAGCTCCGGAACGTGGCGGCGCACATAGCTTCCGTCAGGGTCGTGCGCCTCCATCTGCCGCGTCGGGTTGTAGATCCGGCGATAGGCCGGTTGGGGATCGGTCCCGACCGAGGCGATCCACTGCCAATTCCCGTTGTTGTTGGCCTCGTCTCCGTCAACCAACATGCGCATGAAATGGCGTTCCCCCCAGCGCCAGTCGATGCCGAGGTCCTTCGTCAGGAATGACCCGACCACCAGTCGCGCGCGGTTGTGCATCCAGCCTTCGTGCCGCAGCTGGCGCATGCCCGCGTCGACGAGTGGGTACCCGGTGCACCCTTCACACCACGCCACGAACCGCCGCTCGGAACGACTCCATTTGATCTTTCCGCGGTAGCGCGGCTGGAACTCAGAGGTGGCGTTTCGGGGGAAATGGAGCAGCACGTGGTGGTGGAAATCGCGCCAGCAGAGCTGGCGGCGGAAGGCGGCGGACCCGCCGTCGGACTCCAGCCGGTGCTCGACCTCGCGTGCGGAAACGCAGCCCAAGTGCAGGTAGGGCGACAGCCGTGAGGTGGAGTCACTGCAGAGCGCGTCACGGTTCTCGCGGTACCCCGCAACGTCGCGCGCGAGGAACTGCTCGAGCCGCTTGCGCCCCTCGTGCTCTCCTCCCTTGGGGGGTTCGTCGACCTCCTGCTCGAGGCCGAGCGAGGCAAGCGATGGGATCTCGCCCTTAGCGAGGCCCGATGGAAGCGCGGGCAGTTGGCGCGGCGCGCCCAGCACCGCGCGCCGGCCCTCTCTCTCCCACGAACGGTGGAACGCGGAGAAGACCGTGTAGGGCTTGCCCGCCTGCGTTCGCGGTGCGCCAACGTTGTCGATTGTGCTGAGGCCGGGGTGGCCATGAAGCGTGAGCCCGGTGGCATCGAGCACCTTGCGCACGCGCTCCCCACGCAGCCGTGCGAACGGGGTTGTGTCCGCGGTGAAGTGGAGCTCCTCGGCCCCGATCTCCTCTGCTAGCGCTGCGAGCTCGCGCTCAGGGGGGCCGTGGCGGACGACGAGGCCGCTGCCGCGCCTGCGCAGCGACCCGTCGAGGTCGGCGAGGCATTCGAGCAGGAACTCGTCGGGCCGGACGCGTGGCGCCCGTGGAGCAGGCGGTCATCGAGGCAGAAGACGGGCACGACGTGATTGGGGGCGTCCAGTGCCGCCCGCAGCGCTGGGTGCTCGTGCAGGCGCAGGTCGCGCCGGAACCAGACGATCGCACTCACGTACCGGCTGGCTCCGGTCGGAGTCGTTCTGCCACCTCCCGCTCGCGGTGGTCGAAAACCCGCTTGAGGTCACGCTTGACAAACGCCGCATGAGCGGCCTGTCCGAGAGCAGGCCCAGCGGGATCGCGTAGCGGACGCGGTCGCCGATCACGACCGCGTGCTCGCCGTCGCGCTCAAAGGTGTGCGTGTGCTCCCAGAGCGCGTACGGGCCGTGCACCTGGACGTCGATGAAGCGCAGGGGTGGCTCCCAGACCGCGATCCGCGTGCGCCAGCGGACGGGTACACCATGCAGCTTCAAGCGGTAGTCGATCAGTGCACCGGGGCGCATCTCGATAGGCCCCGGCGTGATCACTTCGAAACCCATCCAGGGCGGAGTGATCAGCGCGAGGTTGCGAGCCTGGGCGTAGAACGCGAACGCTCGCTGGACCGGCAGCTCG
>CAVUME010000017.1:0-29632 GCA_963742395.1 uncultured Solirubrobacteraceae bacterium
CGGTAGCGGGCCGCGGCGGCCTCGGGGCCGCCACCGACTGGTATCGCTCGGCGCTTCGCGCTCGATGGCGCGCAGCCTGGGTCGCGGGCTCGCGCTTGAGCGTGTGCTGCGCATCCGCGCGGCCAATGCCCTGCCGCTGCCACTGGGGCTGTGCGTCTCGATCGTCCTGATCTTCCCCGGCGACGTCGCGGGTGTCCCGGATCCGCTCGCGATCGCGCTGCTGGCCACCGTCTCGATCGCCGGCCTCGTATTCGCGCGTGAGGGTCCGCGCATACGGAGGAATCCCAGCTGGCCCGGGTCGCGGGCCTCGCGGTGCACTCGCGTCGGGTTCATGCCGCCCCTGTGCTCGCCCACGGCGGTGGACGAGGGTCCGGGTATGACTTCGTCAACGACTTCGCCTTCGAGATGCTGCTCCGGACCCACATCCGCGGCTTCGGGACCACGCTCGGCCACATTCCCGAAAGTGGCGAACGGCATTCCTGCTCTCCTACCTCAACAGCGGCTACCCGCTCGGGGCGCAGGCGCTGCTGGGCACGACGCCGCGATCCTGGACGTGTCCTCGGCGGTCATCTATCGGCCTTCATCTCCGGCCTGGCGGCGATCACGGCCGTGTCGTAGCGCTGATCGCCTCGCGCGTGCTGAAGCCCGCACGGCGGCCGCCGTCGCCTTCATCGCGGCCGCGGCCGACCTCACCTACCAGTACGCGCTGCAAGGGTCGATCAAGGAGATCGGGCTGGTCGCAGGCCTTGCCTGCACGGTGGCGCTGGTCGACGCGGCGCTCTCGACCGATCGGCCCTACGCGGGAGCGGCGCTCGTGGCGGTCGGGGCGGCGGCGTCGTTGACGCTCTACAGCGCGGTCGCGCTGCCGTTCCTCGGTGGCATCGCGCTGTTCGCGGCGGGGGCATTCCTGTTCCTGCACAGGGTGCGCCCGCGGCGCTCCTGGCTCGGTCCGATAGCGGCCGGTTGCGCGCTGCTCGTGCTGCTCGCGTTTGCCTCGCTGACGAGCTTCTCGACGTTCTTCCACGTCGCCCAGGCGGGACAGGGCGCGACCGGGGTGGGCGCGGTTCAGTTCGGCCAGCTCCGCGCACCCTGCCCCTCAGCCAGATCAGTGGCGTGTGGCTGGCCGGTGAATA
Source organism: uncultured Solirubrobacteraceae bacterium (assembly GCA_963742395.1). GTDB lineage: Bacteria > Actinomycetota > Thermoleophilia > Solirubrobacterales > Solirubrobacteraceae > Palsa-744. Next base: position 1,134 of record CAVUME010000017.1, read on the forward strand.
CCGGGCCCCGGTGATCCCCGAACCCGCGGCCGCGTTGACGGTGATCGCCACGGTCGTGGTGCTCGCGCTTTGTGTCCCGGGGGCGCTGTGGGCCCTGCGGCGTGGAGCGGCGGGTCCGCTGGTGCTGCTTGGCAGCGTCGGGCTGGTGCTGCTGATCGTGTTTCCCCGCGTGAGCCCTTACGCACAGGGCAAGCTGCTCGCGATCGGCGCGCCCGTGGTCCTGCTGGCGGCGCTGCTGTTGCCGGCGGGAGCCTCCGGTCGCCTGCGCGTGCCGGGAACCGTGCTCGTGGCGCTGCTCGGCGTCGCCGTGCTGGCCTCCGACGTGCTCGCCTATGGACGGGCCAGGGTTGCGCCGACCTCGCAGATGGAGGCGATCGCACAGGTGGGCCATCACTTCCGCGGCGAAGGGCTCGTGCTGTTCAACGAGTTCGAGGAGTACGCGAAGTACTTCGGTCGCGAAGCACACATCAACGTGCCCTTCGAGGCGCTGACCCCGCGGCAGGTCCAGTTGCGCGTGTTCAAGCCCTTCTACGGCGACTACTTCGACCTCGACGAAGAGCAGCTCGGCTTCGTGGAGGCGTTTCCGATCATCGTCTATCGACGCTCCCCGGCCGCCAGCCGGCCGCCCGCCAACTATCGCCTGGCGTACGCGAACCGCTACTACCTCGCCTGGCGCCAGGTCTCTCAGCCTCAGGTGCTCTCCCACCTTCCCCTGCAGAGCCTGTACTCGCCCTCCGGCGCCGTCGATTGCACCGCGCTGGCGGGCATGGTGGCCCACGCGCCCGCGGGAAGCAGCCTGGCGGCCCCCGTGACGCCGGAACTGAAGTCCTACGAACCGCTGTACTCCCTCGATCGCTCGATCGCGTGGGGATCGATCCCGAACCAGGCCGGCGCGGTCGCCACGAACGGGCCCGGGCACGCCACCGGGGTACTGGAGGTGCGCGGTGGTGCGCCTTACGCGGTCTGGGTCCAGGGCGACTTCCCTGCGCCGATCAAGGTCTACCTCGACGGCCGTCTGGTCGGGGTTGCGAGCGGATCGAACACCCCCCTGCAGTGGGAGCGCGTCGCCACCCTGCCGCTGCCCGCGGGCGACCACACTTTGAAGGTCGTCCGCGAAGCGGGCCACCGCCACTTCGGCCCGGGCGAATGGCAGGACGGGGTGATCGGAGCCGTCGCCCTCCAGCGTCAGGAACCGGAGCGCACGCAGACCCTGCCGCTGGCCCAATGGCGCAGCCTGTGCGGCAGCGAACGCGACTGGGTGGAGGTCGTGAAGCCGTGAGCCTGTCGCCGGCCCGTGTGGTGGTCGTGGTCGGCGTCGCCGCCCTGCTGGCGGTCGGGATCGCGTCGCTCGCACGGTCCTCCCCGCGACGCACGGGCACGAACGGCGCCGCCATAGGGGGGCTGGAGCTTCGGGCTCGGAGTGCGCCAGACGGCCTGCGTGCCGGGAGAACCGGTGCCACAGGGCACCTCGGCGCTGCGTCTGTACGCCGGAGCCGCCGGGCCGGCAGGCGGACCGGGGCCCGCGCTGGCGGCAAGCGTTTTGGACTCCTCGGGGCGCGTGATCGCCGCGGGCACGTCGAAGGCGGGCTGGCCGGAGGGATGGATCAGCGTGCCCCTGCGGCCGGCCCTGCGCACGGACGTGGCGGCAAGCGTGTGCGTCAAGAACCTGGGGCCCGGACCCGTGGGTTTCGGAGCGACGGTCCCGGCCGGCGGCTACACGGTGCAGGTCGACGGCCGCGGTCTCGGCGGGCGCGTGCGCCTCGAATACATGCGCTCGTCGGAGTCCTGGTTCGCGTTCATCGGCGCACTCGCGCACCGCTTGACGATCGGCAAGTCCCGGCTGCTGCGCCACTGGGCCGCCCCGGCGGCGATCCTGCTGATGATCCTCGCCGCCGGACTGGCGCTGCGGACGGTGCTGGTGGCGGAGCGCAGCGCATGAGCGCGCTCGGAGGCACCTCCGCTGGCCCCGCGCCGGGGGCGGTCGTGGGCCGGGCCCGCCCACACGTGGCTCTCGGGGCGCTGCTGCGGCGGGTGCCGTTGGCGGCCTGGATGTGTGCGCTGGTGGCCCTCGCGAACGGCCTCGCGTGGTCGCTGATCGTGCCCCCGTTCCAGGTTCCGGACGAGAACGCCCACTACGCGTACGTCGCTCAGGTGGCTGAAAACGGGACCTTGCCGGTGGCCACGACCGCGCCCATACCCCCCCGCGAGGAATACCTCATCAACGCCCTGCTCACCTTCGGGATCATCGGCCACGGCGAAGACCCCGCGCCGCTCACCAACCTCCAGGAGCGCTCGATCGAACACCTCGAAGCGGAAGAACTGAGTGCGAAGGGCACCGGTCAGGCGCTCACGGCGATCAGCAACCCGCCGCTCTACTACGCGCTCGAGGCGATCCCCTACAAGCTCATGCCGAGTGGCCGGGTGCTGGACAAACTCGCGGCCATGCGCATGCTGTCGGCGCTTCTCGGAGCGATCACGGTGCTGCTCGTGTTCATGTTCCTGCGCGACCTGCTGCCGGGGGCGCCGTGGGCGTGGCCCACGGGCGCGCTGCTGGTGGCGTTCCAGCCACTGTTCGGGTTCATGTCCGGGGTCTGAACAACGACGCCCTGCTGAACCTCGCCGCCGCCGGCCTGCTGTGGGGCGTCGCGCGGGCTTTCAGACGCGGGCTGACCCCCGCCACGGGAGCGCTGATGGGCGGCTTCCTCGGTCTGGGACTGCTCTCCAAGCTGACGATGCTGTCCTTCGTTCCGGCCGCGTGTCTTGCGCTCCTCCTGCTGGTGTGGCAAGCGAAGTCCCCTCGCGCCCGGGCACTGCGCGGCGCGGGCGTGGCGATTCTGATGGCCGCGGCGCCCTTCGCGATCTACGCGCTCCTGGATCGCTACGTCTGGGGTCGAGGCTTCTTTCCCGGTGGGATCGGTACCACCACGGCCTCGCCCTACGTGGGCCAGAAGTTCAGCACCGCCGAAGAGCTCAGCCACGCCTGGCAGCTGTTCCTGCCACGGCTGTGGATGCATCCCCAGTTCTCGACCTACCCGTTCTGGCCGGTGTGGTTCGTGGGCTTCTTCGGCCGCTTCGGCTGGCAGGACTACATCTTTCCGTACTGGCTCTACCAGGTGGCCCGCGTGGTGGTGATCGTGGTGCTGGTGCTGGCCGCCTTTGAGTGCTGGCGCCGTCGAAGCTCGCTGCGGCGGCGGTGGGGGGAGCTGGCCGTCTACGCCGGGGCCGTGGCCGGGCTGTGCGCGGTGATCGGGATCGAGGCCTACCGCCACTACCTCTCCAGCGGCCTGGAATTCGCGCAGGCCCGCTACCTGCTTCCGCTGCTCGGCCTGTACGGCGCCATCGGGGCGCTGGCGGTCCGCGCCGGCGGGCGCCGCTGGGGGCCGGCGCTGGGAGCCGCGCTGGTGATCCTGGCGCTCGGGCACGACCTCTACGGGCAGGCGATAACGATCGCCCGCTACTACTCGTGAGCGGGGTCTCGGTGGCGATCCCGGTTCGCAACGGCGGCCCCGCGCTGGCGGGGGTGCTGGCGGCGCTGGGGCGCCAGACGGTGGCCCACGAGCTGATCGTGTGCGACTCGGGTTCCAGCGACGGCTCGGCGGAGCTCGCTCGCGGGGCCGGGGGGCGCATCCTGGAGGTGCCCGCCGCGAGCTTCGATCACGGCGGTACCCGCAACCTGCTGATGGAGCACGCCACGGGGGCGCATGTTGCCTTCCTGACGCAGGATGCCGAGCCCGCCGACGAGCGCTGGCTCGAACGGCTGCTGGGAGGCTTCGAGCTGGCCCCCGACGTGGCCCTCGCCTATGGGCCCTATCGCCCCCGGCCGAGGGCATCGGCGGCGGTGAGGATCGAGCTGGAGCGGTGGTTCGCCTCGCTGTCCCCCGACGGGCGCCCGCAGGTGGAGCGGTTGGCGCCGCACGAGCTCGGCACGCTGCCGGTGAGCGCCCTGGTCGGCCGGCGCGGCTTCTTCACCGATGCCAATGGCTGCGTGTCGAGGGACGCCTGGCTGGGAGCTCCCTTCCGCGAGGTTTCCTACGCTGAGGACCGCGTGCTCGCGATCGACATGCTGCGAGCCGGCTACGCGAAGGCCTACCTGCCCGACGCCGCCGTCTCCCACTCCCACGACTACTCGACCTCCCAGCAGCTGCGCCGCTCCTTCGACGAGGCGCGGGCGCTGCGCGAGGTCTACGGCTGGCGCGAGCCCGCCTCGCCGGCGGAGTTGCTGCGGAGGCTGCGCGGCGAGCTCGGCGCCGCCCGCCGCGAGCTACCGGCGGACTCCGGCGAACGTCGCCCGATCGCGCTGGCGGGGATCGCCGCCCATCACCTGGCCCGCCAGTGCGGAGCCCTGCTCGGGTCGCGCGCGGACAGGCTCCCGGCGGCGGTACGCCGACGGCTGTCCCTGGAGGGGCGAGCCGGGTTCGCAGAGCTCCACCTGGACCGGGGCCCGACGGCGGCGAGGGAAAAGCGGCCGGGAGCCGGAGCGGACGGAGGCGGCTCGTGAGCGGGGCCGACAGGGGTCGCGAGCAGACGCCCCCGATCGCGGCTCCGGGGTCGATCGCCGAGCGCGCCCTCGACGGCTCCTTCAGCGGGCCGCTCGCGGGTCTGCGGCGGCGCATCTACCTCACCTACTACTACCTCGGTTGGCGCACGCTGCTGTTTCGCCTCGTCACCTTCCCGCTGCGCTTCACGCCGCTGCAGGCGCTGGCGGCGGCTGCGCTCCGCCACCGGCCACGACGCCTACCGCCGGGCGGTCACCTGGTACAAGGAGCGCGGCCGGCCCGTCGACGTCGTGATCCCGAGCTACAGGGACGCCGAGCAGGTCGAGAAGCTCGTCGCCTCGATCCGCGCAACCGTGCCGGCGGAGATGGTCCGCGTGATCGTCGCCGACGACGCCAGCGGCCCCGAGCACGTGGCCAGGCTGCGCCAGATCGACGGGATCGAGGTGATCGCGGGCGAGCACAACGCCGGCTTCGCGGCCAACGTCAACCGCGGTCTGCGAGCGACGGCCGCCGATCGCGACGTGGTGCTGCTGAACTCCGACGTCGAAGCCACGACCGGCTGGCTGGCGTGCCTGCAGCACGCCGCCTCGGGCAAGGACGACACCGGAATCGTCGGCGCCCAGCTGCTGTATCCCGACGGGCGCATCCAGTTCGGGGGGACCGTTCGCAATCTGGGCGCGCCCGAGTGGTTCGACCATCGCTACCGCTTCAAGCCCGAGAACTGGGGTCCGGCGGGGATCGCCGGAGCGGTGCTGGCCGTGACGGGGGCGTGCATGTACATCACGCGCGAGACGATCGAGCGGGTGGGGCTGCTCGACGAGTGCTTTCCGATGGCCTACGAGGACGTCGACTACTGCCTGCGCGCCTGGCGGGCGGGCGTGCGCGTGATCTACTTCCCGGCCGCGCGCCTCTACCACCACGAGTCGGTCACCCGCGGCAGCGAGGTGGGCGAGCGCGAGCGGGCCTCCCAGCGGGTCTTCTGGGAGCGCTGGGACGACTTCTTCAACGCCCGCGAGGTGCGCACGCCCGACGGGCGCGCTACGGGTCGTGTACGTGACCGAGGACACCGGCATCGGCGGCGGCCACCGGGACATCTTCGAGCACCTCAACCGGCTGCTCGACCGCGGCCACGAGGTCGCGCTGTACACGCTCGGCGACGAGCCGGACTGGTTCCCGCTGCGCGCGCCCGTGCACAGCTTCGAGTACTACGAGGAACTGGTGCAGGAGCTGGCGGGGGTGGACGCGATCAAGGTCGCCACCTGGTGGAACACCGCCGCCCCGGTGTGGCAGGCGAGCGTCCTGCGCGGGATCCCCGTGTACTTCGTGCAGGACATCGAGACCTCCTACTACCCCGACGACGAGTCCGTGCGCCACGCCGTGCTCGACTCCTACCGGCCCGAGTTCCACTACATGACGATCTCCTCCTGGAACGCGGACCGGCTGCGCGAGCTGGGCCTGGAGTCGGAGCTGATCCCCCCGGGATCGATCTCGAGACCTTCCGCCCGCTCGCGGACGTCGAGCGCCGCCGGGACCTGGTGCTCGCGCTCGGGCGCTCGAACCCGCTGAAGAACCTGCCCCTGACGATCGACGCCTGGAGCGCGCTGCCGGCACCGCGCCCGGAGCTGTGCCTGTTCGGGATCGAGCCGCAGCTGGCGGCCGAGGAGGGCGATCACCTACGTCGAGTCGCCCTCGGACGAGCGCGTCAACGAGCTGTTCAACGAAGCCACGGTGTTCATCCAGACCTCCTCCCACGAGGGCTTCGCGCTGCCGCCGCTGGAGTCGATGGCGACGGGTGGGGCTGTGGTCTGCACCGATGCGCACGGCAACCGCGACTTCTGCGTCGACGAGGGCAACTGCCTGATGCCCGAGCCCGAGGCGAGGGTCGTCTCGCAGGCTCTCAGGCGACTGCTCGAGGATCCCGAGCTGCGCGGGCGGCTCGGTGCGTCGGGGATCGATACTGCCCAGGACTACGCCTGGGAGCGGCGGATCGACGCGCTCGAGGGCTTCTTCGAAGGCGTTGCCCGGCCGCGGCCGATGAAGCTCGAGGACCACCAGGCGGTGCCGGCCCTCCAGCGAAGGGCACGCTGAGGTGCGCCCGCCCGCCCAGCCGACGCCGTGAGGGGCGAGTTCGTCGCCGCGCTGCGGTGCCCCGCCTGCGCCAGCGATCACTCGCTGACGCTGTGCGCGGAAGAGACCGACGAGCGCGAGTGGCGCGAGGGCCTGCTGCGCTGCCGTGTGTGCGCGAGCGAGTTCGCCGTCCGGCGCGGCGTCCCCGAGCTGCTGCACGACCCGCCGGCGCACATCCTGGCTGAGGCCGCCGGCCTCGAGCGCTTCGCGCAGGTGATGGCGGCCAGCGGATGGAGCCGCGACACCGTGCTGGCGCTGCCCGACGTCGAGCACGGCTACTGGTACGTGCAGGCGCGCTCGATGCACCAGCTGCTCACCACGGTTCCGTTCCGGGCCGGGGAGTCGGTGCTCGACGTCGGATCCAACACCTGCTGGGCCGCCAACCACTTCGCCGAACGCGGGCTGCGCGCAATCGCGCTGGACATCTCCACGGCCGAGCTGCAGGGTCTCTACACGGCCGACTACTTCCTCCAGCAGGGGAGGGTGTTCTTCGAGCGGGTGCTGGGCTCGATGGACTCGATCCCGCTGGCCTCCAGCAGCGTCGACTACGTCTACTGCTGCGAGGTCCTGCACCACAACGACCCGGAGGGCCTGCGCCGGACCTTCCGCGAGATCTTCCGCGTGCTACGCCCCGGCGGGAGGCTGCTGATGGTCAACGAGACGCTCAAGACGGCTCGTGACCCGAGCGGCGTCAACGTCGAGGGAGTGGAGCAGTTCGAGGGCTATGAGCACGCCCACTGGGCGCTCGCCTACCGCTGGGAGGCGATGCGGGCTGGGTTCCTGACCGACGTCACCGAGCCCCACTACCGGCCCTTCTTCGGCGACGCCGCCTACAGCGCCAATCCGGACGTTCCGCGCCTGGTCGACCTGCTCGGACGCGCGGCCTTCGCGCTGCGGCGCGTGGGGCTGGCCAGGCGCGTGTATCTGGCCTGGCTGAACAACGTCTGGGGCGGCGTGTCGATGAACATGATCGCCACCAAGCCGCGCCGCTACGTCGGCCGCCACGAGCAGATGGCCACCCCCGAGCGGCTGCTGCGCTCGCTCGCCGCCGGTCTGCGCGAGCCGATCGACCGCCGCCGCGGGGTGGCGCCCCCGCGCCTGCCGCGGACGCCCGAGCAGGCGCAGAGGATGCTCACGGGCTAGCCGGGACGAGCACGAGCTCGAAGAAGTCCTCGGGGTGGGCCAGCGCTTCCTCTCTGGTCATCGGCAGGAGCGAGCCGTCAGGCTGGATCCGTCGCAGGTCGAAGCCCGCGGTGTCGCAGTACAGCCCGAGGATGTCCGTCGGCGCACTGTTCCTGAGTTCGACCCGGGGCCAGAACTCGACCACGATCACGAGCCCCGGGTTCGCCGCGATGGTGCGTGAGGCTCCTTCGACGATCAGGTGATCACAGCCCTCGGCGTCGATCTTCAGAACGTCAACGGCGCTTCCCCCCAGCAGACTGTCGAGTGGAGCGCACGGAATCAGCGTGCCACCGGTGTTCTCGGGTCCCATCACGGTACCGCCGCGGTTTTCCTCGTTCACCACGAGCTCGAGGTGACCGAAATGGGAGTAGGCGGCGACCGGTAACACGAGCGCGTCGATGTACCCATGGCGCCACAGGTTGGCGCGCAGAATATCCACGGTGCCGGGTTGGGGCTCGACCGCGATCACGCTTCCCTCTGGACCCATCGTCTGACTCGCGAGGATGGAGAAGTAGCCGACGTTGGCCCCCACGTCGACAAAGGTCATCCCCCGCTTGAGCGTGCGCTGCAGGAACGCGCTCAGGGCCGGCTCCCAAACCGTGCCGGTCGCAAGGTAGCGAGTCATGACCTGGTCGTTGCGGTGCAGCCAGAGTGGTCCGACGGCCGTCTCCGCCTCGATCACCTCCTCGCCGGGTAGCGGGATCGCCAGCGATGTGAGATTCGAGGCGTCGACCGCTCTTCCCGCCGCCTCGATGGCTTCGACGAGTGAAAGCTCGAACGGGGTCTGACGAGCCGTGTAGGGGCGCAGCACCCTTTGCAGTCCACGGCGCGCGAGCGCCGCCCCCGGGCCATGTCGAGAGGGCGCCTCCCATGCGATTGCCGGGCCACCGTCGACGTGTTGTCGAGCACGCGCCAACGCGTCGTGTGCCGGTCGTAGGCCGTTACCGTCGGTGCCGTCCTGCGGTGCGCTCACGCGCGGCGCTCCCACGGCTTGCAGCGCCGCTTGCTCATCCCTTACAGGTTCTCGGCGACCATGGGCGCCGAGCGATTGAACACCCAGAAGCCGAGCGCGAACGTTGCGGCCACGATCGCGAGTGGCCCCAGCAGCGCCGACCAGCCGCCGAGCGCCTGGCCGGCGCTGAGGGCGTCGTGGGTGATCATCGCGTGGCGGAACTGCTGGAAGATGACCGCGAGCGGGTTGAGCATGTAGAGGTGAAAGACGGTTTCGCTGAGCTTTTTCACGCACGGTTTCGACCGCGATGATCACCGGTGAGCGTAGAAGAGGATCTGGCAGAAGACTTCCCAGATCGGCTGGATGTCACGAAGGCTCACGAACAGCGCCGACAACAGCATCGCCAGTCCGGTGGCAAACACAGCCAGCATCGCGAGGATCAGCGGCAGCTCCAGCCAGCTGAGCATCGGCGTTACACCTCGAGCATCGCGAAGCCCAGCACCACGACCGTGTTGAGCGCCAGGTTGAAGCTCGCCAAGAGCACGATCGAGAGCGGGATCACCATGCGCGGGAAGTGGATCTTGCGCACCAGGTTCTCGCGGTCCACGACGCTGCGCACGGCGCCGGCGGTGGCTTCTTGGAAGAACGTGAACAGGACGATCGAGCCCAGCAGCTGCGCCCCGTAGTGCTTCTCTCCGGGCGACGGCGAGCCGTTCACGTTGCCGATCTTGGTGAAGAACACATAGAGCACGCCGAACAGCAACAGCGGGCGTATGAGCTGCCACAGGTACCCGAGCACCGAGCCGAAGAAGCGCAGCTTGAATTCGTTGCGCGCGATGTTGTAGGTGAGGTGCCAGAAGCGCGACCACTCGCCCGTCAGCGCGCGGGGACCGCGGATCGGCCGTCCGAGCGCGGCGGTGTCGAAGGCGGCCTCGCTGCTCACGTGACGATGCCCTCAGGCGAGCTGAGGAGCGTGCCGGGGACGTCGGAGGCCTCGACCGCCGACACGCCCACCTCGACGGGCAGGTCGACCGCGCCGCCGAGCGCGTTGGTTCCGGTCACGACGAAGCTGAAGGTGCCCTCGAAGCGGTCCATCAGGTCGAGTCCGGAGCCGCGGTGGGCGAGCGTCAGCACAATGCTGTAACGACCGGGGGTGAAGACGTTCTCGAAGGCGAACGAGAACAACGCCGTCTGACCTGCCTGGAACGCGCCGCTGCGCTCGTGGTCGCGTGCTGTGGTGGTGACGAGAACCGCCTTGTGCTCTTCGTTCAGCAGGTACAGGCTCGCCTCGGGGTCGGTGGCGTCGACGCTGAAACGCACCATCGCCTTCACGGTTATCCGTCGCCCCTGGGACAGCGCGGGCGGGCGCTCGCCGTGCTCGTCCTCGACCCACACCTCCAGCACGCGGGCATCGCCGTCGCCGCTGCGCGTCGCGTCGTCGCCGGCGTCCGCTCCCTCGGTCGCCTCGGGATCGCGACCGAAGTTGATCTCCAGGTAGCGGTCGGCGACCTCGTGCGGCTCGCCGAGGTGGACCGGCACGCCCCGCTCGAGCAGCAGTGCGCGGTGGCAGAAGCGACTCAGCAGGCCCATGTCATGGGTCACGAGCACGATCGTGCGACCCGCGTCGCGCAGCGTGTTGAACACGTCGAAGCACTTCTGCGCGAACGACGCATCGCCCACCGCGAGCACCTCGTCGATCAGCAGGATGTCCGCGTCGACCTGGATCGAGACGGAGAACGCGAGGCGCACGTGCATCCCCGAGGAGTAGTTCTTGAGCTTGAGGTCCTCGAACTCCTCAGTTCGGCGAAATCGATCACCTCGTCGTAGCGCCGGCGCGCCTCACGCGGTGAGAGGCCCATCATGATCCCGTTGATGACGACGTTGTCGCGGGCCGCGAGGTCGGGTTGAAGCCGACGCCGAGCTCGATGAAGGTGGACAGTGCGCCCGTTCACCCAGATCCGGCCCTCGTCGACGCCGTAGATGCCGGCGATGCACTTCAGCAGCGTGCTCTTGCCGCTCCCGTTGCGCCCGACGATGCCGAAGAACTCACCATCCTTGACGGCGAATGACACGTCTCGCAGCGCGGGAAAGCGGTGCTGCTTGGTGCGCCGCAAAGGATGCAGCGCCCGCTCCTTGAGTGTGTGACTCCGCTCCTCGGGGCGTACGAAGGTCTTCGAGACGCCGTCCACGACGAGCGCGGGAACGCTCGCCGGCCCCGTAAGGGTTGCGTCGCTGGCGGATGGGCGGTCCACGCTCAGAGGGTACACAGCGCGTCCGGCCCTCCCGCCGGCAGAGACGGCCTCACACGAGCTCGAGGGCGCGCAGGTAATCCAGTGCCACGCTCTCGAAACTGTGGCCACGCGCGTACTCGAGCGCCTCGTCGCTGAGCGCCCGCCGCGCGGGCGGGTCGTCGAGCAGCGAGTCGAGCAGCTCCGCCAGAGCACCGGCGCTGCTGTCCGGGGGAGTGCGTGCAACCACGCCGGCCGGCAGCTCCGCCGCCCAACCGAGATCGCTCACGACCGTGGGGGCGCCCGCCGCGAGGCAGTCGGCCACGGCCGCCGAGGCCTCGCCGTTGGAGAGCGCACGCAGCTGCACGGCGAGGTCGGCCTGCGCCAGCAGCTCGGCATAGCGCTCAGGTGGGAGATGTCCGGTGAGCTCGACGGTGGCCGCCGGCGCGAGCTCGCGCGCCAGCACCCGCCAGCGTTCGAGCTCGGCGGGCTCGCCCGGCCCGGCGATCACCAGCCGTAGCCCGCTCCTGCGCCGGGCGAGGGTCCCTGCTGCCGCGATCAGCAGCTCGAGGCCCTTCACCTCGCTGACCACGCCCGCGCTCACCAGCAGAGGAGCTCCGGTCACGACGCGCGTTTCGCGCTGGGCCACCGCCACGGGCAGGCCGAAGGGCATCACGGCCACGGGCACGGTCCGCTGCAGTACCGCCCGATCGAGTTCGAGCACCTCGCGTGCGTGGCGTGAATGGACGAAGATCTGCTCGGCGTACTCCTGGATCTCTCCGGTCATGTAGATCCCCAGCGACGCCTGCCGCTGCCAGCTCGGCGGAGACTCGGCCAGCGCGCTCTTCGGAAGGCGCGTCCCGTACAGCGCCTTGATTCGTTCGGCCAGCCGGCCCGCCGGATCCTCGGGGCGCTCGCGACCGGAGAACCACCCGTAGAACCCGGTCAGGCGCACGTCGTGGGCGAGCACGGCCCCGGGCCTGCGCCGCAGCAGCTCGTAGACGTGGCCGTGAAAGCTCGAGTTGCCCATGCAGTAGACGAATCGGTCGGGCTGGCGCAGGGTCTGGCCGGCCGGGTAGGAGCTCGCCGGGACCAGGCACACGCCGGGCTCCTGCGGGGAGGGGTAGCGGTCGAGGTCCTGCCCCACGACGACTTCCACATCGGCGTGCTCGCCGAGGGCGCACGCGAGGCGGTAGCTGTAGTCCGCCACGCCCGAGCGTTCCAGCGGCCACGGTGACACGAGCGCGATCCTGGGGCGTGCCCTGCGGCGCCGGTTCCCGCCCTCCCGACGCGCCGTCAACCGCTCATAGGCCCGCAGCGACCCCGCGGCCACTTCAGCCCACGTGTAGCTCCCGACGCGCCGGCGCGAGCGCTCCCGCAGCCGCTCCAGGAGCGGCTCGTCGGCGAGCGTCTCGGACAGGCAGCGAGCGATGTCCTCGGGCGAGTAGGGGTCGAACGTGGCCTGCAGGTCGCCGAGGATCTCCGGTCCGGTCGAGGTGTTGGCGGCTGCGACCGGGGCGCCGCAGGACATCGCCTCGAGGATCGGCAGCCCCGAGCCCTCGTAGATCGAGGCGAACACGAACAGCCCGCACGCCCGGTAAAGCGCCCCGAGCTCTTGGTCGCTGACGTAGCCGGTCAACACGAGCTCGCCGGGCCCGAGCCCCGCGTCCCTCGCCCAGCGCTCCAGCAGCTCGGCCTCGGAGGGCAACAGCCGGCACGCGATCACCAGCTGGTGGGCCGCGCGGACGGGCGCCGGGAGCAGTCCGTAGGCGGCAACCACCCGCTCGAGGTTCTTGCGGAACTCGAAGCCGGCCACATACAGCATGAAGTCGTGACCCAGCCCGGGCCAGCGGGCCTCGAGCACCCGCCGGGCGTCCTCGGCGCCGGCGTACATCGCCGCGAACTTGGTCGTCGCGCCCGCGTCGATGACGCTGATCCGCTCCTCGGGCACGCCGAGGTGCTCGACGGCGTCCGCGGCCGTCGTCCGGGAGATCGCAAGCACCGCGTCGGCCTCCTGGACGAGCCTCGCCCGCGTTTCGTAGCGGGCCCGGATCACCGCGTTCCCGAGGTAATGGTCGGGGAACACCAGCGGGATCGTGTCGTACAGCGTCACGACGGTGTGCACATCCGCGCCGCGAGCCCACGACGGCCACAGCGCGTCGAGGGGCTGCTGTAGCTCGAAGGGACTCATCACGTGGTAGATCGCCGGCACGGTGTCCGGTCGCGGGGCGATACGCCTGTCGCCCGAGGTCCATGCCAGACGCCCTTTGCCCAGCAGCCAATCGAGCGACCCCGGTAGCGGCAGGCCGGGGTTCAGCAGGACCGAGTGCAGAGCCTCGGGAGCGGCCTCGTAGAGCGCTCGCGTGTGCTCGACGATGTAGCGGGCGATGCCGCGGTCGTGATGTTCGTGGCTCTGTGCGCCCTGGGCGTCCAGGCAGACCGAGCCTTGCGGCAGGCTCATGCCCGGCTGCTGCGCCCGCCCTCGCCGCCGCGCGGTCGAAGCGAGCACCATCGCCACGCCCGCGCCATCGCTCCCCGGCGCGCCCGGGGTCCAGGTCTTCTCTCCGCTGCGGAAGACCAGGCGTTCCTCGAGCACCGTCCACCCCTCCAGCAGCCTCTCCAGCCCGTCGCGGTCGTAGACGCGCTCGAACTCGTCCACGCTGGCAGGCCCGTAGGGGACGGTGAGTACCAGCATCCCCTCGGGGGTCAGCAGCTCCCCGATCTTCATCACGGCTTCGCGGTCGCTGCCCGCCTGCTCACCCGCGCGGCTCGATGAGGCACCGCTGTCGGGGGCGCCGTCCGCTCCGCCCTCGCCGTACGCGCCGAGCCCGATGTGCTCGACCGTGGAGATCAGGAAGGCGCCGTCGAAGGGCTCGGCTGGTGGTTGCCATTGATCGAGCCGGGCGACGACGCCGGTGATCGCCGGATGCTCGAAGGGCAGCGGCCGCGGGTCGACGACGGTCACGTCATAGCCCAGCGACGCGGCCGACAACGAGAAGCTGCTCTCGGCTCCGCCGACGTCCAGCACGCGCGCCCCCGGGGCCAGCCGGGCGAGCACGCCGAAGGCGAACGGGAACTCGACGATGCGCTCGTTCACCTGGCCGATGCGGGCACTCCCCTCGCCCAGCTCCACGGTGATCGGCGGGTTGAACCACATTGCCGCCTGGGCGGCGAAGCCGGTGTGCCCGTTGGCGTAGTTGATCGCCGCGGCGAGGGTCGGATCGAGCTCGCCCAGTGGCCCGTGGGCCGTGGCTTGGAGGCGGTCCGCGTATGCGCGCTCCGACAGCTGTGCCACATGCTCGTCGACGTGATCGCGCAGGGCCACGAGCTCGTCGTTCAGGCGCCGCAGCTCGACGCCGAGGTAGGAGCTGGTCTCGACCACGGTGGCGACGTTGGCGCCGACGACGTGTTCGAGCTCGTCCAGGCGTCCGCACGTGTCCTGGACGTTCTGGTTGACCTCCCCGATGCGGCGGTTGATGTCGCCGACCCGCCCATCGATCGGTTTGGCGAGGGTCCGCGCAAGGCGCTTCATCGGTCCTGGGGGCACGGGCTAAGGCTACCCGTGGTCGCGGTGCAGGATCCGGTAGCCGCCCCGCAGGCCGGCGAACAGTCCCCGCCGCAGAGGGGGTCGTGCGGCGAGCGCCAGCAGCGCCCGCTGATCCTCTCGCGAGAGCACCCCGTGCTCTCCCACCAGCGCCAGGCCATCGGATCCGAGACTGGCCCGAAAGTCGCGCATCTCGACGTCTTTGTCCTTGATCGCCTGGTCCAGACGCACCACTTCGCGCTCGCGCTCCTGGGCCTCCCAGGCGGCGCGGGCGGACGATCGCTCCCGCACCGTCAGGGCACGCTCGTAGGCCTGCAGGGTCAGCGCCCCGCAGGTGGCCCAGGTGTAGCGCAGGGCGGCCTCGCGGATGGCGGCGATGTGCCGCGCGCGGGGCTCCCCGTCGGCGAGTAGAGGGACGGCCGCGCTCGCCGAGGCGGCGACATCCCAGGCGTGCACCGTGGCCGTCTGTGGCGGCAGCAGTTCCCCGAGCGCGCTCTGGGGCGCGAATAGGCAGGCGGTGCCGGCCGCCGCCGCCTCGAATGGGAGCAGCCCGAAGCCCTCGACGATGCTGGGGTAGGCCACCGCGGCGGCGTTCGACAGCAGCCATTCGCGCTCGCCACCGTTGACCGCACCCAGGTCGAGGACCGCGTCGGCGAGGCCGGGCTCGCGTTCCAGGAGCAGCCGCTCCTGCGCGGCGCTCGAGCCGTCCTGGACGTGGGCTCCGGCCAGCACCAGCAGACCCTCCCAGCCGTGCTCGCGCCTGAGCGCGAGCGTGAGCTCGAGCGCGAAGGGCCGGTTCTTGTGGCGGTAGTCCGAGCCCAGGCACAACAGGAACGGCTGACCGCGCCCCGCGAGCGCCGGCGGGCACTCGGAACCGGACGCGACGGGGACCTGGGCCTCGACGCCCATCGGCACCACGCAGCTGCGATCGTCGTCGATCAGGTCCTCTCGACGGGCATCGTCACGGGCGTCGGCCGACAGGAACAGCACCTGGTCGGCCAGGTCGAGCGCCGTGCGCGTTGCCCGCACGTGGCGGCGCCAGTGCTCGATCTCGGCGAAGTAGGAGGGGTTGTGGTAGGCGATCAGGTCGAGCTGGGTGAGCACCAGCCGGCTGCCGAGCGGGCGCAGGAGATCCAGGTCGTCGATCGTGAACACCTGCTGGGGCCTGTGGACGAGGTCGCTCGGCGCCACCTCGCCGAGGGCCTCTCGATAGGAGAGCCATTGCACCCGCTCGAGCTCCGCGAGCTCGGGCGGGGTGGGCCGTCGTCGCCGACCAGCGCTCTGATGTGGACCTCGCCGGTCGCGTCGAGTGCCCGCATCAGCTCGACCACGTAGACCTGCGTTCCGGCCGCGCCGGAGGACAGCGAGCGCGCGTCGAGCGTGACCGTCAGCGTCACGCCGTGGGCGAGCAGTGCCTGCGGCACCGCGCGCTCGATCGCCGCCGGGCGCGGGTCCGAGGCCGCCGCCCAGCTGGCGGGGTAGCGCCGCGCGAGCTCCGCGCGATCGGGCCCGGACAGGGCCGCCAGGGGGTCCCCGCTGCTGATCAGCTCACACGAGGCGAGGTTCGCCAGACCCTGCTCGCGCGCACGCAGGGAGTAGTCGGCCAGCGCACCGGCGTCGGTCGGCAGCGACTCGTCGAACCCGCCGAGGAGGTCGAACGGGCCGCGCGCCAGGTAAGCGACCGGCCCGGCCGCGAGCGCCACCCGCGGTACCGGCAGCTCCGGCCGCGCCTCGGCCACGAGGGCCAGTCGAGGTGGTGCGGGAGGAGGCCCGGCGGGGGTCCCGGGGGGCTCGCCGTCCTCCGTGCCCGGCGCGGTCGGGTGGGCGCTCGCCGTGGCGGCGGTCGCAAGCGCGCTCGCCGTGGCCGCCGTCGACTCCGTCTCGACCGCCCAGCGCAGCGCCTGCACCCAACCGTCGGGCGGCTCCTCGCCGCTGATCGCGACGGCGATATCGCTGCCCGGATTGCGCTGCGCGGCCCCGTTGACAAGGCGGGCGATCGTCTCGCCGGCGGCCTCCCCAGGGGCCGCTTCGCACACGACGCAGCCGTCGAGCCGGCGCTCCGGCTGGGGCATCCAGGCTCGGCTCTCGGCCATCGGGCCCCAAGCTACAGTGTTGGCCGTGCAGTCCGCCTCGCCTCCGGGCACCGCTCGCGCGAGCGAGGTATCCACAGGTGTGCGTGCGGTGTTGGCGCGCCCCTTTCTCTACGAGGCGTTCTCGGCGCTCGTGGGCGGCCGCGGCGCGAGAACCGCGCTGATCGAGCACCACGTGCGCCCCGGCGAGCGTGACAGGATCCTCGACCTGGGGTGCGGACCCGGCGAGCTTCGGAGCCACCTACCCGCCGGCGTACGCTACGTCGGTGTGGACATCAGCCAGGCTTACATCGATCGAGCGCGGGAGCGTTTCCCGGGTACGGCGGAATTCCGCACCGGGGATGCCACTGCGCTCGACGACGACCTGCGCGATTTCGACATCGTGCTCGGCGTCGGATTCCTGCACCACCTCGATGATGGGCAGGCCGCGCAGGCGCTCCGCGGCGCGGCGCGGGCGCTCGCGCCCAGCGGGCGGATGGTGACGATCGACCCCACGTTCACCGATCCCCAGTCGAGGCTTGCGCGGGCGGTGATACGGCGCGACCGCGGGCAGCACGTGCGAGAGCCCGACTCTTACCGGGAGCTCGCCGAAACGGCCTTCGGCCAGGTTACGCTCGGCGTGCGGACAGACCTGCTGCGGATCCCCTACACGCACGCGGTGCTGGAGTGTGAGCAGCCGCTGCCGTCGCCCGGGCTCGTGCCCGAGCGCGAGTCAGCGCAGCAGCCAGCTCGCTGAGACGTGCCAGATGCTGCCGTACTTCACGAGCCCCACATAGTGGCCCGGACCGCCCGGCACCTGCACGCTCGCGTTTCGTTCTGAGACGCTGACCCGTCCCGTCTTGAAGGGGCCCCCTCCAGCCGTCAGTGTGGGCGCTACTCGGCGTTCGCACGAGCCGCCCCCCTG
Organism: uncultured Solirubrobacteraceae bacterium; assembly: GCA_963742395.1. GTDB lineage: Bacteria > Actinomycetota > Thermoleophilia > Solirubrobacterales > Solirubrobacteraceae > Palsa-744. The sequence continues at coordinate 18,657 of CAVUME010000017.1, forward strand.
CGCCGCGAACGTGACGGCCAGCGGCGGCAGGATCAGCCGGCAGATGGCCGCCGCGTCGCGTTTTGTGTAGGCGTCGAGATAGGCGCGCGCCACCACGCGGGCCGCCTGCGGGTTGCCGTCGCTGTAGCCGCAACCCGAGAGCCCCGCGACGAGCGTCACGAGCATCGCCACGCCGACGGGCCGAAGGCTTCTCACGCCGGCGGGTGCACCTCGACGAGGGCGTAGTGCAGAGCGCCGCCCGCCCAGCTACCGCTCTGCTCGACGGTGGGATGCAGGCCGAGCTTGCGCATCTCCGGCAACGTGCTCCGGGTTTCGCTGTCGCTCTGGCCGAGTACGAGCACGCGCTTGGTGGTCGGGTAGAGGAGCAGTTCGGCCTCGCCGGGCTGCAACTCGTTGAGAGGGACGGGGGCTTCCACGTTCTCGATCCCGCCCTCTTGATGGGGCAGGTCGGCCCAGCTGACCGCGCTGAGCCCGTAGAGGTCATCCCACAGCAGTACTCGCGACTGGGGACGGTCGCGGGACGCAATCAGGCGCACCATTTTGTAGGCCGCCCCGTAGGCCTTCAGCTCCAGCCCGCCGTAGGGGGAGAACTCGCCCGTCTGGTTCGTGCCGATGATGTCGGCGGGCGTGAGCATGATGGCCGCCACGACCGCCGCAAAGACCGTCAGGGCCGCCACCCGCAGGCCGGGTCGGCGAAGCAGCGTCATGCCCGCGGCGGCCAGAGAGCAGGCGATCAGGACCGCGAGCAGCGGAAACGGATGAAAGCGCAGGTAGTCGTAGACCGACAGCGCGGGGCTCCTCGCGCTGCGGATCAAGAGCACGGTGATGGCTGTGGTCAGGAGGGCTGCCCCGATCAGCAGCCTCGTCCGCGTGATCGCGCGCCGCGTGATCTCGTCGAGCATCACCGGCATCGCAAACGCCGAGCTGGCCGCCGTCATGCCGTAGGCCCACCACGTCTCGATCACCGCCGAGGTCACCGCGAAGCGATAGACCCAGTAGATCGCCGTGTACGCGACCGCGAACTGCGCCACACGCGCGCGCAAGGTGTTGCGCAGCAGGCCCGGGCCGAGCACGACCACCACGCCCACGCAGATCAGGACCGGTCCCCAGACCCGCGGCTCGGTCTTCAGCCACACGCTTGGGGGGTGCACAAAGGGCGCCGACAGCTGGCTGTTGGAACGGGCGAATTCGAGTGTCGACTCCCACATGTCTTTGATCGGGAACGAGCCGAGGTAGGCGCGGTAGGAGAGATATCCCGCGATGAAGACCACGACGGCCGCAGCCAGCGACACGAGCAGGCCGGAGACGAACGCGATCAACTCCCGCCTGCCGCTGCGCAGCGCGGCGATCGCCTCCACGCCGTACAGCGGGGGCAGGGCGAGCGCCGAGAGGGGGTTGGCGAAGATCGCCGCCGCGAGAAGCGCCCCGCTCGCGGCGCGGTAGGCCAGCACGCGCCCGCGGCTCTTGCCCAGCCACCACAGCGCGGCGCCGGCGATCGTGCAGGGCAGCGCGATGAAGGTCGTGTAGTCCCACAACATCAGGCGCATGTAGAACGAGTTGAGGGCCAGCAGGAGCACTCCGGCGGCGGCGATGAGCGGCGAGGTGAAGCGCCGGCAGCACAGATACAGCGCCGCACCGGTCGCGGCGAGCAGCAGGTAGCGCAGCACCAGGTATCCGGCCACCGGTCCCAGCAGGGCGGTGGACCAGGCGATCGGGAGGATGACCGTGAAGCGGTCCGCGTAGTAGAACCATCCGAAGACTTCGATGTGGTGCGTCAGGGCCCACCCGTAGCCCGAGTAGAACCACGTGTCGTTGTTCGGCAGCGCGTTGACGAGCGGCGCGCGCAGGAACAGGACCCCGATCAGCGGGGACAGCAGCACCGAGATCCATCCGATGTGGCGCTCGAGCGCCGGCCACGCCCGTGCGGCCCACGTGGTCGGTTCGGACCGGCCCGGCGCAGCCGGATCTGCCGGCCGTGTCAGTGAGCTTGCTCGCAAGATCGACGGGTCGGCGTCACCGGCCAAGGCGGCCAGTCTAACGGCCTCCGCCGGCCGCAAAACCCGGTACGCCGGCCGTCGCCGAACGGCCGCTGCGCTCGGAACTGCGTCTGCTATCGGCACCAGCCATTAAGCTCCCCGCCCGACATGCCGCTAGAGGGTTTGTGAGCGACCGATGCGTCGTCTGAGAGCAGCTGCAGCCGTGGGCGCCGTGCTGGCGTGCCTGGCGCTGCCGTGCGCGAACGCCGGCGCCGCGGTCACGACGCTCGGCAGCCCCCTGTCCGTGGCGGCGACCAACAACACGACCGAAAACCTCACCTACCGCGGCACCGACACCTCGCTGCCGCCGGGGCCGGAACTTCCGCTGGGAGGCAGCATCCACACCTACCACTCCGGCGCTGACACGGCCATCTGGAACACCGGGCTCAGCAGCGGCGTCGCCGGCGCCCCTGCCGAAGGCCAGGCCCGCAAGGTCAAGATCGAGGGCTGTGCCGAACCGGCGAAGGGCGGGCCGGCGCCACTGACCCAGATCCACCTCCAGGACATCACGCCGATCTCCGGAGGCGGCGCGAAGGTGGACCTCACCTCGCAGCCGTTCAACGTCCCGGTGTGCGGTGAAAACGGCGCCAGCGGTTCGACCGTCAGCACCTACGAACCGGTCAACCTGTGCATGAAACAGGGCGACTTCATCGACTTCAACGACGAGGGCGGCTTCGTCGAAAAGTACTACCGCAGCGGCGTGCCCTACCGCGTACTGGCACCCGTGCCGGGGTCGACGTCGGACTCCTTTATCAAGGGCGGCGGAACGAACAACGGCGACACGATGTCGCCCAGCGAAACCTCGGCGATGGAAGGCTTTGCGGTCAACTCGGGTGTCGAACTCATGCTCCAGGTCGAATTCGTGACCGGGTCCGACGCGACCCACATCTGCGGAGGCGGAACGGCAGGCCTTCCTCCGCCGCTGCCGGCGCTGCGGCTGAGCGCCCAGAAAGACGGCGTCAACCATTCACGGATAACCAAGGTGGCGATCTTCTGCCGCCAGAAGCCCCAGTGCAGGGGCACGGCCACGCTCACCTACAAAGGTGCGAAGGTCGGCAGCAGTGGCTTCTCGCTGAACCCGAACACGACCTCGCATGTGCCCGTCCGCCTGACCTCGAAGATGGTCAAGGTGTTACGGAAGCGACACCGCGCCAACGTGCTTCTGACCGTCGTGGTCGAAGGTAAATCCTTCACCCAGACGGTCATCGTCGGGATCTTCTAGCGCCGGGGCGTCCGCTGACGTCCGGCTCCAACAGCACACCTCGACCGGCGCACCGGCCACCGCGAGCGCCCAGGGACCGACCGGCAGCGTGATCGTCCAGGGATCGTCCTGCTCGGGACCGGGGGGACCCGCGAGTCCCCACCCCCGGCACTTGGCGATCGCCTCGTGGCGGACCCAGTCCGTCAGGAAGGCGGCGCGCCGGGCTCCACGGTCCAGTCGCGCGAGTTCCGCTGCGCGCTCGGGGCCGAAGGCGCGCCGTGCGATCGGCACGAGGTAGCGGCGGCGAACCCGTGTCTGCAGATCCACGCCGACCTCGCGGTGGCGTGCGAACGCGTAAAGCGCCAGCTCCTCGCAGTGGGATGCGCTGAAGCGCAGACCGCGAGGATCGCCGGTCAGCGCCGGCTTCCCGCGGGCGCCCGCCCTGAATCGCAGTGACCGCGGGTCGGCCTCGAGATAGCGGCCGGCTAGCTCGCGCAGGATCGCCCGCGAGCGTGCCCAGTTCCGCGCACGCCGGTCCACCACGATCCGGCGCCTGCGCTCGTGCTCGTCCGCCGAGAGCAGATCGTGCGCGTCTGCATCGGAGATCCCGCCGAGCCGGGCGATCCACACGTGTACCTCGCCGACGGGGAGCTGTGGTCGCTTCGGGCCCTCGCTCCAGCCGGCCGGGTTCACCTGGTGAGGCGGGCCGAGCCGCGGCGGACCTCCGTGTCGGCGCGGTGAGCGGCGGAGACCTCCTGTTTGCGAGGAGCGCCTGCGCCGATCGTCCGTCCCGCAACGATCCGCGGGCGCTGTGGGGAGGCCCCGAGGATCCCACCCACGGCGTCGATGACGCGCTCGAGGGTCGCGTTGCCCATCTCGTTCCACAGCGGCAGCCTCACCAGCCGTCCGCTCATCTCCTCGGTGACGGCCAGGGTGCCGTGGGGGCGCCCGTAGCGTAGGCCCGCCGGGGAGGTGTGCAGCGGCACGTAGTGAAAGACGGCGTTGATGTCGGCCTCGCCGAGCGCCCGGATGAGGTGGTCGCGCTCGCGCCGGCCCGGCAGCAGGAGGTAGTACATGTGGGCGTTGTGGCCCGCGTTCGCGGGCACGATCGGGCGTCTGATCAGCTCCGCCGCCTCGGCGTCGGCGAACGCCTCGTGGTAGACGTCCCACGACCGCCGCCGCTGGCTCGTGATCGCTGCACTGTCCTGCAGTTGGGGGAACAGGAAGGCGGCCGCGAGGTCGCTGATCGCGTAGGAGGAGCCGAGGTCGGTCCACGTGTAGCGGTCCACCTCTCCGCGGATGAAGCTGCTGCGGTTGGTGCCCTTGTCGCGCATCACCTCCGCGCGCTCGTGATAGCGCTCGTCGTTGACGATGAGTGCGCCTCCGCTCCCACAGGTCACGTTCTTGGTCTCGTGGAAGCTGACCGCACCGAAGGTGCCCAGCGTTCCCAGCGGCTTGCCCCGGTAGGAGGCACAGATCCCCTGGGCGGCGTCCTCGACCAGCGCCAGCGAGTGGGCATCGGCGATCGCCTGCAGGGCCTCCATCTCGCATGCGACGCCGGCATAGTGCACGGCCACGATCGCCGCCGTCCGCTCGGTGACGGCGGCCTCCACGAGCGACTCGTCGAGGTTCATGGTGTCGGGCCGGACGTCGACGAAGACCGGTGTGGCGCCTCGCAGCGCGAACGCCGTGGCGGTGGTGACGAAGGTGTAGGACGGCATGATCACCTCGTCCCCGGGGCCGATATCGAGCAGCAGCGCGCAGAGCTCCAGGGCGGCCGTGCACGAGTTCACGACCAGCGCCTGGGGTGCGCCGAGCATCTCCTGCAGGAGCAGGCGGCAGCGGCGGCTGTAGTCGCCGTCGGCGGAGATCTCCCCGCGCAGGATCGCGTCCGCGATCGCCGACAGCTCCCTGCCCGTGGCGTAAGGGCGGTTGAAGGGGACGTGCTCGAGTTGCTCGCTTGCGTCACTCATCGCCGGCTCCGGTCAGTGGTACGCGGGGTGGGCACCGAACAATCTACCCGGCTTTCGCTGCTCCACTCGGCGCCACGGGCCCGGGTTCGCGCCCGCATCACGCCGGCGCCGCGGCGATCGCGTAGCCGATGCCGCTGGCCCCGTAGCCATTCCCGTTGTAGAGCATGTATCGGCGTGAGCCCTCGTCGAACACGGCCGGGTACTCGACCATCTCGGAGTCCCATCCCTCCTGGGCGGGATCGAGTCCGGCCAGGACATCCTCGCGGGTCCAGTGGACGCCGTCCTCGCTCTCGGCGTACCCGAGCTCGTAGCGCGGGCCGCGGGCGGCAAACCACATCCGGTAGCGGTCGCCGTCGCGGACCACGCACGGCCTGCTGAGCGCGTACTCCTCGTCGTCGGCGAAGTCGATGCTGACCAGGCCCTCCCGGCGCCAGCTGAGGCCGTCTTCGCTCTCCGCGTAGCGGATGTTGTACCTGTGCTGCGGGGCCCCGTCCCGGATCCGCCAGCCCGCGGCCGAGACGTACCACATCCGCCACGGCCCGTCCTCGCCCGGCAGCACCCAGGGCGAGGCGGTCAGATAGGGATCGACCTTGCTTCGCTCGAGCATGGGTGCGTCCGAGAGACGCTCGAAGGCGCCGGTCTCCCCGCTTCGCACCGCCACGCCACCGAAGAAGTAGAAGGGCACGCTCACTCCGAGCGTCCAGCCGGTGTAGTAGAGGAACGTCCGCCCGCCGCTGCTGACCACGCAGGAGACGGTGGTGCCGCTCTCGTCGAATGCGCCGAGCGGACCAGGCGCCAGCACCGGCTCGTCCTCGTCGCCCACCAGGGACAGCTCCCCCGAAATCTCGTCCACGACGAGCTGGGCGCGCGCCACGTGGGCGCGGCCGTGATCGTCGCGGGGCGAGTAGTAGAGGTCGATGATCCCGTCCCGGCGGCGGTCGATGCACGGCAGAGCTGCGTGGGAGCGGCTCCATGGCCTTGGCGGCGGCGCCGCGAGGAGCAGCCCGCACTTGGTCCAGCCCGGCAAGGCTAGAACCCGGAGCTGCCGACGCCTACCCGCTCGGTGGAGGCGTGCAGCGGGGGCCCAGGCGTGAAATCTCTTTCGGTCACGGTGTCGATCACGAACACGGGGCGTCCCCGCGTCTGATCGAAGACCCTGCCGATGTACAGACCGGTTATCCCGGTGCTGAGGATGATGAAGCCGGAGAGCACCAGTGTCACGTCGACGATGCTCGTCCAACCCGGATACGCGTGCCCCGCCAGGCGGGCGATCAGGAAGTAGGCAGCGAGCAGGCCGCCCACACCCGCAAGGAAGAAGCCGAGGTACACGATCCACCGCAGCAGAACGGTCGTCTGAAAGAAGACGCCGTCGACTGCGTGGTCGATCAGGCGAGGCAGGCTGTAGGAACTGCGGCCGCGGTAGCGGACAGCCGGTTCGTAGTCGACGGCCGTGGCGTCGAAGCCGAGCCACGCGAGCATCATCAGGTAGTGACGGTCCTGGTCGCGCAGCTCCAGCAACGCGTCGGCCACCTTGCGCGAGATCACGCTGAAGGTCCCGTACTGGCCTTCCAGGTGCGTGCCCGGTGAAGATCCGCAGGCAGCGGAAGTACAGCGCACGCGAGCCAGCGTCGCATCGGGCCCGTGGGCTTGTGTGTGCGCCGACCGAAGACGATGTCGTGCCCCTCCAGCGCCTTCGCGAACAGGCGCGGGATGTCCTCTGGCGGATCCTGCAGATCGCAGTCCATCACGACGATCCACTCGCCCCGCGCGCGGCTGATGCCGGCCGTGATCGCGGCGTGCTGGCCGAAGTTGCGGCTCAGCCGGACGCCCCGGACGGCCGAGTCGAGGCGCGCCAGGCGCTCGATCTCCGGCCAGGCGCCGTCTTCGGCGCGGTCGTCGACGAGCACGATCTCGTAGGGGCCGAGGTCGTCCAGCGTCGCACTGAGCCGCTCATGCAGATGCTCGAGACACGGCTCACAGCCGTAGACTGGGACGACGACGCTCATCAACGGGCGGACCACCACCTCCGCTGGAGATCTTGGCACGCCCGGATCCTAGCGAGATCCCCTGTCCGATCGTGCCGTACAGCCTGCGCCAGCAGGGCCCGCAGCCGGGCTCTGACCCGTCTGGATGCGCTCCCTGGTCCGCTAGATTCCTCGACCATGCTCTTCATCAACTCCAAGCACGATCCAGACTGGCTCACCAACACCCTCGATGCCGTCAAGTACGGCGGTGCCGCGATCGTCACGGATGTCCTCTCACCCGATCTCCTCGAGCGTATTCGCCCCGCCATGTACGAAGCGCAGGCCCGGACGCTCGAAGAGGTGGGTCAGGATCGCCTCGATCGCGCCGGCGAGGTCGGCGTGATGAGGGTGATGCTCTCCTACGACCCCGTCTTCGCCGAGCTGCTCGAACTACCCGAGCTACTCGCGGTGGTCGACAACACGGTCTCCGACACCGCCGTGATGCATCTGCAGAACGGCCTCATCCTGCCGCCGTTCAGCGGCAACGCAGATGCCATACACCAGTTCAAGTTCCACATGGACTTCCCGCGCTACATGGAGGGCTACATGGCGTCGGTCAACACGATGCTGGCGATCGACGAATTCACGGCTCGTAACGGCGGCACCCTCGTGGTCCCCGGAACCCACCAGCGCCCGGGCGCCCCACGCAGGAGTTCCTCGAGGCCGGGTCCGTCGCGGTCGAATGCCCACCAGGCTCGATGTTCATATTCGACTCGACGCTGTGGCACGCCTCGGGCCGCAACCAGACCGACGATGACCGCTTGGCCATAAACCACATGTTCACGCGTTCGTTCTTCAAGCAGCAGATCGACTACGTCCGCGCGCTGGGCGACGACTTCATACTCGACGCAGCCGCCGCGTACCCAGCAGCTGCTCGGGTGGTACACACGGGTTGTGACGAGTGCGGACGAGTACTATCGCCCTACCGAGGAGCGCCTCTACCGAGCCCATCAAGGTTAGAGCCGGGCCGTCTGTCGCGCACGCGCGCTGACGTGGCGAAGAAGGTCGCAATCCTGCAGTCCAACTACGTGCCGTGGAAGGGCTACTTCGACGTCATGCGCCGCGTGGACGAGTTCATCCTCTACGACGAGGTTCAGTACACCCGGCGCGACTGGAGAAACCGCAACCGCTTCAAGACGCCATCGGGTGTGCGCTGGCTCACGATCCCGGTGATGGTGAAGGGGCGCTACCTGCAGCGGATCGACGAGACGCTCGTGAGCGATCGAGCATGGGGCGAGGACCACTGGAGCTCGCTGAGGAGCTGGTATGGCGCGGCGCCCTTCTTCGAGTACTATCGCGAGACCCTCGAAGAGGCCTACCGTGGCGAGGGCGACGATCATCTCTCGCATATCAACCGTCGCTTCTTGAGCCTTCGGCGGGGCTGTTGCAGATCGGCACACCGGTCCGATCCTCGAGCGATTACTCCTCGCAGGGCTCGAAGACCGAGCGGCTCGTCAGTCTCTGCCAGCAGGCGGGCGCCACGGACTACCTCAGCGGCCCCGCGGCCAGGGCCTACCTCGAGGAGTCCGTCTTCGAGCAGGCCGGGATCGCCGTTCACTGGATGGAGTACGGACCGTATCCCGAGTATCCCCAGCTGTATCCACCCTTCGAGCACCACGTGAGCATCCTGGATCTGTTGTTCAGCGTGGGACCTCAAGCGTCCACCTATCTGCAGGGAGAGTGATGAGCGAGAAGCCAGTTGTGATCTTCGGAGTGGGATCGGTTTCACAGGTCGCCGCCGCCTACCTTGAACGCGACAGTCCGCGTACGGTGCTCGCGTACACGGTCGATGGCGATTACGTCGACTCGGACTCGTTCGCGGGGCTGCCCTTGGTGGCGTTCGAGCGGTTGGCGGACGAGTACCCACCGGACCGCGTCGACATGCTCGTGGCGACGGGGTTTCGCGGCGTCAACACGGTTCGTCGAGAGATATTCGGGCGCTGCAAGGAGGCCGGATACGGATTCGTCTCCTACGTCAGCTCGCGGGCGATGGTGATGAGCGAGCACCCGGTTGGGGAGAACACGTTCGTCTTCGAGGCGAACGTGATCCAGCCGTTCGTGGAGATCGGGAGCAACGTGGTGCTCTGGAGTGGCAACCACATCGGGCACCACAGCCGCATAGCGAGCCACTGCTTCATCGCCTCCCACGCCGTGATCTCCGGTCACGTCACGATCGGTGAGAACTGCTTCATAGGTGTGAACGCGACCCTCCGCGACGGCATCTCGATCGCGCCTCGCTGCGTGATCGGCGCCGGGGCCCTGGTGCTCGCCGATCAGGAGGAGGGGACCGTGCTCGCCGCAGCGGCTACGCCGGTGCACCCGCGAAAAAGCTGGGAGCTGCGCAATTTCTGAGATCACCCGAGCCGTCTCGAGCTACTACTCGCAGCGTCTGCGCGAGCACGGCCCGACGCCCGCCGGGGTGGATTGGAGCTCCGGCGAGTCCCAGCGGCTCCGGTTCACGAAGTTGCTCGAGGTCGTCGATGGGGCACGCCGCCCTCGCTGATCGACTATGGCTGCGGTTATGGCGCGCTCGCCGGGCAGCTGCTCGCGGAAGGTCGCGACTTCACCTACACCGGGTTCGACCTCGCGCCGAGCATGGTTGACGCGGCCGGCTCCTGATCCACGATCCGCGTCGCCGCTTTACCAGTTCGCGGGACGAGCTCGGAGGCGCCGACTACACCCTCGCGAGCGGCATCTTCAACGTCAGGCTCGATACCGACGAGGCGAGCTGGGCCGAGTACGTGCTGGAGGTGCTGGATGCGATCGCGCAGCGCAGCCGGCGGGGCTTCGCCTTCAACATGCTCACCCGCCACGCCGATCCGCCGTTGATGCGCCCGGATCTCTTCTACGCCGACCCCGCCCGCTATTTCCGTCTGTGCGCCGAGCGCTACGCCCGAACGGTCGCGCTGCTGCACGACTACGAGCTGTTCGAGTTCACGATCCTGGTACGTCTGGGCGCGGCTGCAAAGCCGCTGGCCGCCTGATCGCGGGCCACCTCGCCGGGCGATTGATCCGCGCTCAGGACCCGGGGGCGCGGCGGGCAACGCCGACCGGCGTGTAGTCGCCCACGGCGCCGACCACGACAGGGCCCGGCACGTCCCCGGCAGCCGGCACGTCCCCGGCGGCCGGCACGTCCCCGGAGGTCGGCACGTCCCCGGAGGTCGGCACGTCCCCGGCGGCCGGCGGGTCCTCGGCCGCGGGCGCTTTCGGCGGCGGGGGCGATGGCCGGAACGTCCAGTTGCGCTGGATCAGGTAGCTGGTCGCGCGCCCACGCAGATGATCAGCGCCTGGGCGACGATGGGGGGTATCCCGAATACCTTCACCAGCACGACCAGCAGGGGGATCACGGTCACGATGAACCCGATCCATACCGTCACGTAGCGCACGGCCCGCCCGGTGGTGTGGTCCTCGGTGCCGGGAAAGGTCCAGCGGTGGTTGAGCACGAAGCTGAGCGCGAGCGCGCCCGCCGCAGCGATCAGCGCGCTCGGCACGAGCGCCACCCCGAGCGTCACCATCGCCGCGAACAGCGCGAGATTGAATCCGTTCTGCGTCGCGCCGACCAATGCGTATCGCAGGAACTGGCGCGCGTTGGGCCCGGTGGGGAGCTTTGCCACGGTACGGTCAGCTGCCAATCTAGCGTCCGGCCCGCCGGGCCCCAGCCGCCGGCGGCACCTTCTCCTCCGCCCTGGATCGGGCTGCGCGGCTAGGCTCCGGACCGCCCGATGCAAGTACAGCCGACCTC
>CAVUME010000018.1:0-45631 GCA_963742395.1 uncultured Solirubrobacteraceae bacterium
CATATAGCGCTCGTCTGACAGGGCCATCGTCCCCAGGCTACCGCGCGGAACCACTGACCGCGTTCGCCCAGACAGGCCGTGCGCCGACAGCCCGCGTTTGCCCAGACAGGCCGCGTTCGCCCCGAAAGGACACACGCCAACAAGCCGCGTTCGCGGCCGCCGTGGCGCGTAACCCGACAGGACGCCACGGCAGCCCGGATCGCGACGGCTCGCTCCGCGTCCTCCGACGGGCGGGCGGCCTTCGAGGGCCGCCCGCCCCGGGAGACGCAGCTTCCTCAGGGAAGCGCTTCGTATTCGGTGGCGGCCGTCTGTTCGTGACCACCGAAGATCGACGCACGTTTGCCGCTGGCGACGTTTTCACCCCCGCCGCTGACCGACGCGCCCCGCCCACTGGCTTCGTTGTGTTCTCCCCCCGTAACCGACGCCCATATGCCGTCGGCATTGTTGTTGCCGCCGCCGCTTATCGAACTGAACACTCCGAAGGCTGAGCTGTTTATCCCGCCGCTCACCGATGAGCCCTGCCCGGCGGCGAAATTGTCCTGACCGCCACTCACAGATGAGTCGAGGCCCTCGGCTGTGTTCTGGAAGCCACCGCTCGCCGATGCGTCCACTTCGTTTGCCAAATTGGAGAGGCCGCCGGTGACCGACGAGCCGCGGGCCTGGGCCGTGCCGGCTTCACCACCGCTGATCGACGCGAACTCGCCGCTCGCCAGGTTGTCGTGACCTGCGGTGTCAGAGGCGAACGGGGCCGTCACCCCATTGTGTTCACCTCCGAGGATGCCGCCGCAGCTGGTGAATTCCTGGCCGCTGCTGCCGATGACGATGTTGTTCGAACCGGTCTGTGCGCCCGGGTTTTCGTTGTATCCGACGATCAGGTTGCCTTCTTCGTTCAAGCTGCACTCCGACCCGGTCCCCGAGACGATCTGCACGTCCGTGTTGTGGAACTCCAGGATGTTGGGACCGTCCGCCGCAGTGAAAGTGATGTGCGGCAGTATCTGCTCGAGCGTCGCGAGGCCGGCGGGCCCGGGGAGCTTCACAGGGTTGTATTTGTTTTTCGTGCAGCCCCCTAGGCTCGTCCCGGACACGATCGGCTTCCCCACCTTTTCGGGCACGCAGATCGTCGTGGACGTTTCTCCCCACGCCGTCCCCACCATCATCAGAAACGCCACTGCGAGCAATGCCCCCGCGCCGGCCAGACGTACTCCGGCAGGCTTGCGCCCGCCCCCAATCGTCCCAGACATGTGTTCACCCCTTCGATCGATGTCGTGGGGTTTGGGGAACACCCAACAGCGGCCCCCAAGCTCCCCTCGGGCGAGCAGCGTCCGCTCGCCCCTCGGGGCGAGATCATAGTCCGTTCGGACCGGCCGACGAGCGCCCTCACGAGGCGGCGTCCGTCACCGTCAGCCCCGTTTGCGCTCCTCCACGGGCACGGTCCCGCTCTCGTCCACGAGGCCGGGGGGCGGCCACGCCCCCCACCAGTTGTCCCGCGCTCCGTCGAGGGTGATCGTCGAGCCGCTGAAGCCCCTCCCCAACGGGGAGGCGAGCAGGGTCACCAGCCAGGCGTGCTCCTCGACGGTGCCGAGCCGCTGCAGGGGAACGGTGCTGGACATCCCCGCCCTCACCTGCTCGGGGTACTTCGCCAGCACGTCTGTTTCGAACACCCCCGCCGCCACCGCCGAGACCGCCACCCCGTCCCCAGCCCACCGCTCGGCCAGCTCCTTCGTCAGCGCCTCCACCGTGGCACGGGCCGCACCCGAGTGGGCCATCCCCGGCATCCCGTGGTGGGGGGACAGCGTGACGTTCACGATCGTCCCCCCTCCCCCATTCGAGAACGCCAGCTCGTGTGCCCGTTCGGACATGTTGAGCATCCCCTCCACGTTCAGCCTCCACACCGCCTGCCAACCCTTCGAGGCGATCAGCTCCGCCGGGCTGAAGAACTGGCCCCCGGCGTTGTTCACGAGCAGGTCGAAGCGCCCGTGCGTCTCCAGCAACGAGGAGATCAGGCGCGCCGCCTGCTCGGGCTCGCGTACGTCCCCGGCGACCGCCTCCACCGGCCCCGCCAGCCGCGAGCACTCCTCGGCCGCTTCCCTGAGGACCTCCTCGCGGCGCCCGGTGATCGTCACCTTCGCTCCGCAGCGGCTCAGCTCCAGCGCCGTCGCCCTGCCGAGACCCGTCCCGCCCCCCGTGACCAGGGCGACCTGCCCCTCCAGCAGGCCCGGCGCGAAGATCTCCGACTGGCTGGAGACTGTGTTCATCCGGCGCCGATCATATGGTTCCCACCGCGCTCCCTCGCCTCCGGCGGGCGCCCCTGCTGTCCGTCTTCCCTGCCGTTTACGGTGTGTCCGTGTCCCGCCGGCCGCTGGTCACCGTCCCGGCACTGACCCTCGGGGATCTACTGCTGTGGCATTGGTCGCTCACAGCCCCCCACACGGTCCTCGCGATCGTCGCCGGCCTCACGCTGCCGCCACTGCTGGTCGCGTCGATGTGGCTCGTCGGTCTTGCGCTCGTACGCCTGCTGGCCCGTGGAGTCCGCGCGCCCCTGACACACGTGTCGCGTACCCGCGGCGGCCGTTCGCGCTCCCGCACCGCGACGCCGAGCCGTGCCGTGGCCGAGGCGACCGGCAGGACGGCGGCGGTTGCGGCGGCGGGCGCCTTCCCGGCGCCACGGTCCCCGGCAGCGCGATCCACGGGAGCCCTCCCGGCTCACGTCCCAGTGGCCTCCGCCGACGGCGAACGACCTCCTCGCAAGCTCGCCGCTTGAGGACAACCGAGGCAGCGCCGTGAGCGGCCCGCCGCCACACAAACGCGCACGCCTGCGGAAAGGGCGCGCAATCGTCCTGGTGATCGTCGTGCTCGTGCTCGCCGTCGGCGCGGGCGCCCTGATCTACAAACACGACCGCACCGGCAGCATCTATCACCCCCACGCCCCGTTCGTGGCCCAGCCCACCCCCACGCTGAAGAAGGGCCGGGAACCCTTCGCCTGGCCGTTCTACGGATACACCCAGGAGCACACCCGCTTCTTCCCCGCCCCGGAAACGGTCCGCCCGCCGTTCAGGAAGCTGTGGGTCCACAACGGCGGCGCCCTGCTCGAGTTCCCGCCGGTCATCTACGGCGATCGCATCTTCCAGCTCGCCGACAACGCCGAACTGACCGCGGTCGACACCAAGACCGGTCACACGGTGTGGTCCCACCGCCTCGGCCAGCTGTCGGCCTCGACCCCCGCCGTCACCTCCAACACCGTCTACGTCACGCTGCTGAACGGCGGCCGCTCGGGAGCGCCCGGGCGGGTGGTGGCGGTGAGCGCCCAGACGGGCGCCATCCGCTGGTCGCGCAGGCTTCCCAGCGCCAGCGAGTCCTCGCCCATGCTCGACCACGGACGCCTCTTCTTCGGCTCCCAGAACGGAACCGTGTACGCGCTCAACGACCGCACCGGCGGGGTCATCTGGACCTACCACGCGGCCGGCTCGGTGAAGGCCAGCCCCAGCCTCTCCGGAGGGGTCCTGTACTTCGGCGACTACGGCGGCCACGTCCAGGCCATCTCCGAGTCCGACGGGCGCCAGCTGTGGCGCAGCAGCTCCGAAGGGGCCCTGCTGGGGAGCGGGACCTTCTACTCCACCGCCGCGGTCCTCTACGGGCGCGTGTTCCTCGGCAACACCGACGGGCGCATGTACGCCTACGACGCCGACACCGGAAAGCTCGACTGGGCCGTCCAGACGGGGGCCTACGTGTACGCCTCCCCCGCCGTCACGAACGCCCCCGGCCTCGGACCCACGGTCTACTTCGGCTCCTACGACGGCATCTTCTACGCCCTCAACGCCCGCACCGGGAAGATCGCGTGGCGCTTCCCGGCCGGCGGCAAGATCTCCGGCTCGGCCACCATCATCGGCCGCACCGTGTACCTGGCCGACCTCGGCCAGCGACGCATCTACGGCCTCGGCATCTCCACCGGGCACAAGATCTTCGAAATGGACACCGGCGCCTTCGACCCCGCCGTCAGCGACGGCCACAACGTCTACCTGACCGGCTACTCGGGACTGTTCGGGATGGAACCGCTGGCGGCCGCGGCCTCAGCGCCCAAGCCGGCCGCCACCTCGACCACGACCACGACCACGAGAACCAAGAAGCACTAGGCAGCTCGCGGGCTGCCACAGGGCGGGCACGCCCAGAGAACGGCTAGGGAGCGGCCCCGCTCGTGCAGGCCGCCCCGCCTTCGAGCGCCCGCGTGAACGAGAAGCTCGCTTCCACGACCGCGCTGCCGGGTCCGTCGAGGGTGACCCGCGTCCAGCCCCCGGGGCCCGGCGCCACGCAGCCGGCCCCTTTCTTGACCGCCCAGTAGGGGGAGTAGTGCACCCGCACGAGGAAGCTGCCCGCGTGGCGGGCGTGGAGCTTGAAGGAGTCGTAGGCCAGCCTCGTCAGCCGCCCCGGACCGGAGGCCAGCGGCGTGGCCCCCCGCACCCGGAAGACCCGCCAGTGGGCGTTGGAGTAGACCTTCTGCAGGTACGGCAGGCCCTTCTCGATCAGCTTCGCCTCCTGTTCGCTGGAGGGGTCCGGGCGCGCGTCGGGGAGCGCCACGTAGGCGACCCCCTCGCGGTGCAGCCAGGCCTCGTATGCCCTCGCCGCCAGGCCTTCGTCGAGCAGCACCGAGTCGAAGCGCTCGTCCAGCTGCTTGTCCCAGCCCCGGGCCAGCGAGACGTTGTTCGCCAGCAGCGCGGTCTCCCAGTGGGTCCTCGTGAGCGGCACCTCCACCCGGATCGCTTCGCCGGCGCTGTGGCGCTCCAGGAACCGCGTCACGGGCGCGTAGTAGGCGGGGCTGGTGGCGTCGCTCCCCGCCACCGCCAGCGTCTCCCTCACCGGGCCCCACACCACGAACACCCCGATCGCCGTCAGCGCCACCCCGGCGGCGGGCGTCAGCACCGAGCGCCGTCCCCAGGCCGACCGCGCAAGGCTCCGTTCGCGCTCGACCATGCACTCGCACAGCAGCAGCGGCCCGGCCAGCAGAACGGCGTAGCGCTCGATGTTGCTGCCCATCGGGGAATGCACGAGCAGGCACCCCACGCAGGCCGCCAGATAGACGAAGCCCCCGACCCTCAGCGCCCGCGACTGCTTCGGCAGCGCCACCAGGAAGACGATCACCACCACCGCCGTGGCCAGGAACGAGAGCAGCGGATAGGGCTCATAGCCGCCTTCGGGGAACAGCAGGGCGAGCGCACCCACGAGCACAGCCGGCGGCAGCGCCAGCACCAGCAGGGGTCGTGCCGAGCGCTGGTGGAGGGCCAGCGAAAGGCCCACCAGCCCGAGCAGCGCCCCCGCCACCGGACTGGCCGCCGCCGACAGCATCGCCAGCGTCGCCCCCAACAACGGATGGCCGCGCCTGAGCGCGAGCGCCGCCCCGAGCGCGAACGGCACTCCGAAGGCGAACGCGATCCGTCCCAGCCACACGTCTCCGATCGCCGCCAGCACGAACACCGCCGTTCCCCACGCGGCCGCGCTCCCGTACAGCGACCTCGCCAGGCGCGCGAACAGCATGCTCGAGGCGATCACCGACAGGGCCGCAACAGCCTTCAGACCGAGCAAGACCCCGAGCGGCGGGAACAGCAGGCTGTAGCCGGGCAGGTCGTGGCCGCCGTACCAGTTCGCGTCGAGCACGCTGAAGCCGTGGCTGGCGAACAGGCTCACGCGGTAGCTGGCCGCCGCCATGTCGGGTGTCCGCGGATCGACGATCAGCCAGATCGCCGTCAGCAGGGCAAGCAGCACCACGGCCCCCAGCGCGGCGAGTATCGAGGCCGCGGCGACCTGGTCCGCGTCGCGTTCGAGTGGCAGGCGCTCCGTGACACCAGGCCCGGCCGGCAGCGGAGCCCGCAGCGGCCACTCGACCACCGCAGGACGAGCCCCGGCCCCGAGCGCGCCACCCGCAAGCGCACCCGCCGTACCCACGGCCCCGGCCCCCGCCGCGGCGGGGGTGGCCACCGCGGACTGCAGCGTCAGCCCCGCGGTCGTCGATTCGGCACCTTGGGGCTCCACAAGAGAAGAATTACCCGAGGCCCGGTGTGCTACCCCACCGGACCTCGGCACCTCCGCCGGTATGGCGGATACGTGTCTGCTTAAACCGGTGGGGGGCCCGGAAGTAGCTGTGCTGCCGCGCGGCACCGCCCTGGATAATGACGGTGATGAGCAACGGATTCCCCGCCGGCCGCCGCCGCGCCGCCGGCGCAGCCCGTCGTTACGGGCCGATCCTGCTCGTCGTGCTAGCCCTCGCGGGCTGCGGCACGAGCCGTCCCAGCCAGGTCCACGGCTACGAACTGGTGTCCGCGCAGACGTTCCCCTTCTACCGCCTCTACTGGGTCGGGCCGAACTTCGGCGGCCTGCCGCTGAGCGCCGTCGACGGCCTCTCGGGCTACATCAGCTCGGTCGGGGACAGCGTCTACTACGGCAACTGCGTCCAGAGCAAAGGCATCTTCGGCGGCGGCAGCTGCCGGCTGCCCCTGCAGGTGACCACGGTCGTCTACCACCGCCACTCCAACCAGGCCCTCGGATCCCAGCGCAACATCCTCATCCGCGGCGTCCCCGCGGTGGTCTACGACGGCGGTCGCAGCCTCGAGCTGTACTCCGGCCACGTCGCCATCGACGTCTTCTCGGACACCTTCGAACACGCCCTGCGCGGCAGCCAGCAGCTGTATCCGATCAACGCCCCCGGCTCCAACAAAGGCCCGCTTCCGCCCCCCGTCTACTGCCCCGGCGTGTATGGGCCGGTCGGGCTGGAAGAGGCCAGGGTGCTGGCGAACCTCCCACACCACGTCTGTGAGAAGACCCTCAGACAGACCGAATTTCAGGAATCGATCAAGCGGTCGGGCTCGACCTCGCCGTAGCCCGCCGCGGCTCCGGCCACCGCCGGGGCCACGATCTCGCGGCGCAGGCTGACGAAGGCCACCGTCCCGATCAGCGCCGGCAGCCACAGCGAGATCGCCCGGTAGACGACCACCGCCGCAATCGCCACCGACGCAGGGCGCACGCCGAACAGCACCAGCATCCCGACCAGGCCCCCTTCCACCGCCACGAAGCCGCCCGGGATCGGCAGCGAGTTGGCCAGCATGCCCACCAGGTAGGCCATCGCCACCACCCAGAAGCTCGGCGTGGCGCCGAAGGCGGCCAGCGCGGCCAGCAGCACGAGGTTGTCGAACAGCCAGTACCCGACCGCTCCGAACAGCTTCGGGTCTCGCCGGCGGATGAGCGCGAGCGCGTCCTGCACCCCTCCTCCGATGGCGCTCAGCGCCACCACCGCCCGACCTCCCTTGTCCTCCCTGGACGCCGCCGCACGCCGGGCCCGGCTGGCGAGGCCGAGGGTCACCACGATCATCAGCACCGCCGCCACCGCCGGCAGCAGCGTGAGCAGCGGGTCCTGCGAGCCGGGCACGATCCCCAGCCACATCAGCGTCCCGATGATCGCCACCGCCGCCACGTTGACCGCGCTGGTGAGCACGAAGATCAACACCGACCGCCTGGCGATCCGCTCGACCGCGAAGCCCCGCGTGCGCAGCACCCAGGCGCCGAGCGCGATCCCGGCGAGGCCGCTGACGGATACGACCGAGTTGACCGCCAGCTCGGCCAGCGACAGGCGCGAGGTCAGCGACCGCGCGAGGCCCCCGAACACGAGGTCGAACAGCATCACGTAGCTGGCGCAGGAGAGCAGCTCGAGCACGATCCCCACGAGGATCCAGCCGGGCTGCGCGTCGGTGATCTTCTCCGCCGCCGTGCGCAGACCGGGGACCGCCAGCAGCAGCCCCACGGTCAACCCGAAGAACACCGCCAGGCTGATGATGCTGTTGCGCAGCATCCTCGACTGGGCCGCCATCGCGCCCTGCGCGTCCCCCATGCTGGTCTCCGGCGGGTCCTCCCGCCCGCTCAGGGTGTCCTTCCGCACATCTCTCACGCTAGCTTCCCTACCCGCATCGGCCGGACGGGCTCCGGCGCCCACTCCCGGAGGAGCCGCCGCTAGATGCTCGGGACGCCCGGCGGCAGCAGGCGCAGCGCCCGCAGCCTCCCACGCAGTCCCCGCCCGCGGGCCAGTGCACGTCGCAGCGCGAGGCGCTCGGCACGCGCGTCCGAGAGCTCCGGCGCGGTGAGCGCCGGCGCGCGGCCGAAGCGCCGGCCCTGCAACCTCCTCACGTAGGCCGCCGCCTGCGGCTGGGCGTGGCGCTCCAGACGCTCTGCCACCTGCGTGAGCGTCATCCCGGGCAGCAGCGGCCACGCCGACCCGCGCAGAGCCCGCTCGAGCTCCCGCACCGCGGCCTCCGCCCCCGCCCCGTTGCCGGCGCCGCCACCACGCTCACGAGTGCGGCCACGGGCGGCGCGGGCGTACAGCCACGCCCCGAGCGCCGAGGCGAGCACGAGCGCGAGCAGCGCCCACTGCCAGGCGGCGAGGCCGAAGGAGCCAGCGCCGTGACGGCCGCTGCGCACATGCGTGACCGGCACCTTCACGTGTGTGATGCGCGCGGGGGAGCCGGCGTTCGGGGACAGCGCCTCCTGCGCCAGGCGCCCGAGCGCGGCGCTGCCGGCCCCACCGCCGGCGTTGCCGCTCGCCGGCGTGGGGTCGAACGGCACCCAGCCGATGCCGCTGAAGAACACTTCCACCCAGGCGTGGGCGTCCTGCGGGAGCGCCGTCCACACCAGGCCGGAGCTGCCACCGCGGTCTTCTTCGCCGCCCCGGCGAAGGTCGGCTTGAAGCCGACCCCGACGCGAGCCGGGATGGCGTCCATGCGCAACATCAGCGCCATCGCGCCCGCGAACTGCTCGCAGTAGCCGCGCTTGCTTTCGAACAGGAACGCCTCGAGCGGGTAGCGCACGAGCGGCGGCTGTTCGTCATAGGTGTAGCCCGCGGACAGGTGGCGCTCGATACGGGCCACGACTTCGTAACTGGAGCCGGCGCCGGCGGCCAGGTGCCGGGCGAGCCCGTACATCGGCCCGTACGGGGAGGCGAGGATGCGCCGCGCGACCGCCGACCCTTCCGCGGCCGCAGACTGCCCGCCGGCGGCGGCTTCTGCGCCCGTCCCGAGCGCAGGAGCGCGTACGAGCTGGGCGCTCAGCGGCGCCGAGGCGGCCTCGCGCGCGAGCTGCGGCGCAGCCAGCGCGCTGGCCGACGGGAGCGGCAGTTCGAGCTCGGTGTAGGGGAGGTAGGAGCCCGGGAAGGCGCTCGGCGCGGCGCGCAGCTGGGCCGTGGTCGGCTTGGGCGTGTAGGACACGCACGGTGTAGCTCGCGCCCGTGGCCGGCGGCGCGGTGCAGCGAGAGCGTGCCGTCGGACGCGCGTTTCACGGCCGGCGCCCGGCCCCCGGCCCAGGTGACGCGTGTGGTGATGCCCGAGGTGCCCACGAGCAGGTCCGAGCGCAGTCCCCCGACGGTGACCGTCGCGCCGCCGTACCAGCTCGCTTCGGCGCCCGTCGCGATGTCGGTGGCGGACGTTTCCGGGGGCGTATCGGAGCGGATGAAGCGCAGCCCGTCGAAGCGATCGAGCGAGGTCACGCGCAGCAGCCCGGGCGGGGCGCTCGCCTGCACCGTCAGCAACGATTCCCGCGAGCGCGACTTCTCGATCGGTCCGTAGAGCATCGCCTGCGTGCCGGTGAAGTCGTTTGCGGCGGCCACCGGCTGGCCCCGGTGGGCGGAGTTCGAGGCCCCCTTCCAGAGCGGTCTCGAAGGAGATCCAGCCATGCGAGACGCCCAGCAGCGGCGCGGCGATCAGCGCCACCACGGTGCAGGCGGCCGTCCAGCTGAGCGCCCGCCCCAGTTCGGAGCTGCGCAGCGTCGGCAGCCACAGCCAGGCGAACACCAGCACCGCAAGCAGCAGGCCCTGCTCGCGCCAGCCGCCGCCGTGCGTGTTGCTCATGCCGCACAGCGCCAGCGCCACGGCGATCGCCAGGGCGCCGAGCCGTCGCGCGCCGGCGCCCTCGCGCGCGGGCCAGAAGAACAGCAGCGCCATCAGCGTGGTGCTGGGAACGAGCAGCATCAGCACCGACAGACGCGCCCATTCCGAGCCGCCGGTGTATGGCCAGATCCAGGCTCCGAGCTGCCCCAGCCCGCCGTCCACCGCGCGCCCGAGGGCCCCCCAGTGCCAGGGTGCGATGAGGTGGACCGGCACGCCCACGGCGATCAGGCCGAGCTCGAGCGCGAGCAACGTCACCACCACGGCCACGGCGGCCCGCGCGATTCGCGCCCGCCGCGGGTCGGTCCTCGTGAAACGTGCCCGGCCGACCGCCCCCAGCCCGAGCGACAGGACGCCACCGCAGGCACTCGCCACGGCCGCAACGGCCACCGCCACTTCCGTTGGCGCTTCGTGCAGCAGGTGCACGTAGGCGAGCGCGGCCATCGTGGTGCCCGCGAAGAAGACCACCAGCCGCACCCACAGCGGAGCCAGTCGCTCCTCCTCGCGCGCACCGCGAACGGCGACGGGCGCGGCCCCGGCCTCGGTCCAGGCGCTCATCTAGGCGGCCGCCCGGGCACGCCGGTCGAGGCGCTGAACGGCGCACCCCGCGACGGTGAACAGCACGTCGGTATGGGCGCGCGGGAAGGGTGACATCACGAAGCACGAACCACCCCCGGTATGCGCGAGCGCGTGCGCGTCGGCACTCGCGCTGACCCACAACACGAAGGAGGCGTTGCGGATCGCGTCCCAGGCGAGCGTGTCGGAGGGCTCGATCAGCGCCAGCCGCTGATGGATACGCGGCCACGACGCGAGCGTGCGGTCGAGCCTGTGCGGGCGGCGCTCGGGCGCCAGCAGCAGCGTGCAGCCACCGGAGCGTGCCAGCGCCAGCGCGATCGATGCGGTCGCACGCACCGCCGCGTCGAAGGCGTCCGCGCCGGCGCAGTCGCGACCGTCGAGCACCACCAGCGGCCTGGCATCGGATTCGGGGCGCAGGCGTCGCTCCATCAGCGTGCCGGTGCGTGCGGTGGTCAGCCAGTGGATGCGATCGGCGCTCGCGTAGGAGTCCGCGCGACGGAGGTCATCGAGCTCGCCTGCGGCCGCCGCGAGCAGGCGCCGCGCGGTCGCCCCTCCGGCGAGCCGCGCGAGATCGGCGCGCTCGACGCGTTCCACGCGTGGCAACACGAGCAGGCGCGTGGGCTCCGACAGCAGGCTCCGCTCGCAGATCCCGAACGGGTCGGAGAAGCGCAGCAGCGACGGCCCGAGCTCGTGCAGCCCGCGACGGCGGGCCAGCACGGTGACCTCGTGGGCGTCGCTCTGATGGCGCCGTCGCGGCCGTGGCTCGGAGTCGGCCAGCGCCGCGAAGCGGCCGCTGTGGCGCAGCGCCCGGGGGCCCTCCAGGCGCGTGCGCACATGTACGCGGGCTCCCTCTTCGACGCTGAGCGCGAGCGGCTCACGGATCAGGTGCACACGCCGGCACATCAGGCCCACGGCCACCGGCGCGGCCAGTGCGAGGACCACCAGCGCGACACCGGGGACGAGGAAGGCCGGCACGCCGAGCAGCGCGGCGAGCAGGCAGAAGGCGAGGCCGAGCGCCGCCGCGGCCAGCGAACGCCTCATAGCGCCGGAACGCGGCTGAGCGCCTCGGCGATCACCGCCCCGCGCTCGGTCTCGCCGGCCCCCGGCGCGAGCAGCAGGCGGTGCGCCGAGCACGACCGTCGCGAGATCCTGGACGTCGTCGGGCAGCACGTGGTCGCGGCCCCGCAGCGCCGCTCTGGCCATCGAGGCCCGCAGCAGCATCAGCCCGGCGCGGGGACTCGGGCCGATCTCGGCCCGCGGGTCGTTGCGGGTGCAGGCGAGGATCGCGACGACGTAGCGGCAGATCGCCTCGCTGGCGTGTACCGCCGCGACCCCCAGCTGAGCCTCGAGCACGTCCTCGACGTCGCTCACCGAGGTCAGCTCCAGGACGCGGTCGCTCGCGGCGTGCTCGGCGAGCATCGCCGGCCTCGGCGTCAGCCTCCGGATAGCCGAGCGTGAGCCTCACCATGAAGCGGTCGAGCTGCGCCTCGGGCAGCGGGTAGGTGCCCTCGTAGTCGATCGGGTTCTGGGTCGCGATCACCATGAACGGCTGTGCCAGCTCGTGCGTGGACCCGTCCACCGTCACGCGGCGCTCCTGCATGCACTCGAGCAGCCCCGACTGGGTCTTGGCGGGCGCGCGGTTGACCTCGTCGACGAACACGAGGTTCGCGAACACGGGCCCGGGTCGGAACTCGAACTGACCGCTGGCCTGGTTGTAGATGTTCGCGCCGGTGATGTCCGAGGGGAGCAGGTCGGCGGTGCACTGGATGCGCGAGCACTCACACCCGATCGAAGCCGCGAGCGCACGCGCGAGCGCGGTCTTGCCGACGCCGGGGTAGTCCTCGATCAACACGTGGCCACCGGCGAACAGCGCCACCAGCAGCTGCTCGAGGACCGCCGGCTGCACGGTGACGGCGCGTGCGACGTTCGCGCCCACGCGGCCTGCGAGCTCGGCGACGCCGTCGGGGTTCATCTCGTCCGTTGTACCAGTCGCCCGCTCCGAGTGGGCCGGGCCGCCGCTCGCCGCCGAGAGCAGACGGCCCCGCGCAGGCGTAGGATCGAACCGTGCTTTCGGCGCATGGGGGAACAGGACGAGCGCGGGATCACCGCTGGGCGCAGCTTGTATTTGCGGCTTTTGTCGCCGCCGCGCTCCTGGGCTGGATCGTGACGGCGAGCTCCCTCGCCGGGTCGCGGCCACAGCTCGGCGAAGTCAGCAGCGAAGGAGAGGAACCACACTCCGCCGAAGTGCATTTCCAGCTCAGGCCGGAGGGATCGGAAACCCAGCTACTCGATCCAGCTGGCCACGGAAGCCGGCTGGAAGCTCGAGGGCGAAGGGACGATCCCGGCGAACAGGTTGGAAGTGGAAGTGAGCCAGAAGGTCACCGAACTGCTGCCCGAACACACGTACTACTTCTACGTCTACGCGACCAACGCCGTCGGAACCGACAGCGCCTACGGCATCATCGAGACCTCTCCGGAACCGCCGGACACCGGTCTGGGGAACGGGAGCGGTGCCGGGAAACCCGTCGAACTCGAAGAGTCGCCGTGGGTGCGCGAAGGCGGCGAACGCGAGGCTGCCGAAGCACCGCTTCGCGAAGCCGAACGGGAAGCCGAAGCGGCACGACGTACACAGGAAGCGGCAGCGCAGGCGGCGGCCCAGGCATCACATGAACGTGAACTGCGCGAACAGGGAGAACGCGCCGGTCGCGAAGCCGCCGAACGCGCGGCGCGAGAACGATCCGCGGTGGATCGCCCAGCGCCGAGGTGCGTTGTGCCGAAACTCAAGGGTGACACGCTGAAGTCGGCCCGGCGGGCGCTCGAACGCTCCGATTGCCGGCTCGGCACGGTCCACGAGGAGCGCCGCGGGCGCAGCCGGCTCGCGGTCGTCGCTCAGCGGGCGAAGCCCGGTACGAGGCTGCCGAGCGATTCCAGGGTCGGCGTAACGCTCGCGCCGGGCTGATCCGCCTCGACGACCGCGCGCTCGCGGAACTCCGCCGGCGAGACGCCGTAGCGGCGGCGGAACGCGCGCGCGAAGTGCGAGCCCTGGCGGTAGCCCACGAGCCGGGCCACGTCGGCGACGGGGATCGAGCGCTGCTCGAGCAGCACGTCGGCCGCCACGCTCAGGCGCCTCTCCATCAGCTGCTCGGAGAAGGACGTCCCGCCGAACTGCGTCGAAGGCCCGCTGGATCTGCCGCGGCGAGCTGGCCAGGGCCCGCGCCACGCGCGCGAGCGTCAGCGGCTGTCGGTAGTGGCGGGCGATCACGACCCGGGCCATCAGATACAGCCGCCGGCGCGACTCGTGCGTACGTGGGCGCATGTGCACCTCTCCGACGTCCGCCGGCGGCCGTGACGACGCGACGCGCGGCGGGTCTCGATCCGTCCGAGTCAGCCCCCGGCGTAGCGCAACGCGACCCGCTTCGGCGGCCTGGCGGTAGGAGCCGCCGAACAGCAGCGCGTGCACGAGCAGCGGCGAGCAGCTGGTAGAGCTCGACGCGCTCGCGCCAGCCCGTCGGCCAGCGGATGGGCCTCCTCGGTAGGCGTCGAACATCCGCTCGGAGGGCGCCGCCGAACAGCCGCAGCATCGCCAGGTCGACCTCGCGGTGACCGCCGAACGCGGACGGGTCGATCAGCCACGGGCGCCCGTCCGCGTCGCCCATCACGTTCCCCGCCCACAGGTCGCCGTGCAGCCGCGCCGGCGGCTCGGGCGGGCCCGACCAGCTCGGCCATCCGCTCGCACACCGACTCGACCGCCTCCACCCCGGAGTCCGACAGCGCGCCGTCGCTCGCGCGCGCCCGCCGGGCCAGCGGCGCTCAGCCGCCGCTCGGCGTAGAACGTCGGCCCAGTCCGTCGGTCGGGCTCGTTGGGCAGGCCGCAGCGAGCCGAACCGCGCCGGCTGCGCGCCGCACCTGCAGCCCGAAGACCGGCGAGCCCGCGTCGTGGGTCGCCGCCAGGCCCCGGCCGAGCTCCTCCTCGCCGTCGCGGCCGAGGCGCCCGCGCGCGAACCCACTCGATCGCCAGATAGTCGCTCTCCCAGCTCGAGCACCTCGGGCACCCGCAGCGCCCCCGGCTCGCCGAGCCAGCGCAGACCCGGCGGCCTCGGCCTCGTACTCGCCCGGGGCGGCATCGGCGCGGGTCTTCACGAACGCCTCGCGGCCGTCGGCGAGCTTCACCTGGAAGGCCTGGTTGATGTCGCCGCCGCCGACGCCGGCCAGCACGCCGGGCGCCGGCGGGCAGGCTCACGCGCAGCGGCGCCGCTGCGGATCTCCGCCGAGCAGGCCCTCGCAGGCCGCCTGGACGAGGTCGAGCACCTCCTCGAAGCCGCCCGCGGCCCCGTAGTAGGGGTCCGGCACCTCCAGGTCGCCGGCGGCCGACGCTGGCGGGATCGAACTCGCGCAGCAGCCTCACCTTCGAGCGCTCCTGCTCGTCGTGGGCGAGGCCTCTCAGCAGGCGCTCGTTTTCGCGGTCCATGGCGAGCACCAGGTCGAAGCTCTCGAAGTCCTCGGGCCGCACCTGCCGCGCGTGCCCGGCGAGCTCGATGCCCCGCTCGGCGGCCGCACGGCGGGCGCGGTCATCGGGCGGGCTGCCGACGTGCCAGGCGCCCGTGCCGGCGGAGTCGAGCTCGATCTGCTCCTCGAGTCCCTCGCGGCTCACGAGCGAGCGCATCACCCCCTCGGCGGTGGGCGAGCGGCAGATGTTGCCCAGGCACACGAACAGCAAGCGCACCGGCCCTCGCCCTGCTCCGCTCAGTCCTCGCCCAGCTCGAGCACCGCCAGGAAGGCCTCCTGGGGCACCTCCACGCGGCCCACCTGCTTCATCCGTTTCTTGCCCTCCTTCTGCCTCTCGAGCAGCTTTTTCTTGCGCGTGATGTCGCCGCCGTAGCACTTCGCGATCACGTCCTTGCGGAAGGCCTTGACGGTCTCGCGCGCGATCACGTGCGAGCCGATCGCGGCCTGGATCGGGACGTCGTACTGCTGGCGGGGGATGCGCTTGCGCAGCTTCTCGGTCAGCGTCGCGGCCCATCTCGTAGGCCTTGTCGCGGTGGACGACCATCGACAGCGCGTCCACCGGGTCGCCCGCGAGCAGCACGTCGAGCTTGACCAGGTCGGAGGCCTTCAGCCCCTGCAGCTCGTAGTCGAGCGAGGCGTAGCCGCGGGTGCGCGACTTCAGCTGGTCGAAGAAGTCGAGCACGATTTCGGCGAGCGGCAGGTCGTAGGTCAGCTGCACGCGCTCGGGGGAGAGGTAGTGCATCCCGGCGTGGTCGCCGCGGCGCTCCTGGCAGAGCTCCATGACGGCGCCGACGAACTCTTTCGGGGTGATCACCGAGGCGCGGATGAACGGCTCGCGGATCTCCTCGATGCGCCCCGGGTCGGGCATGTCGGAGGGGTTGTGCACGACCAGCTCCTCGCCGTTGGTGAGCGTCACGTCGAACTCCACCGAGGGCATCGTCGCGAGCAGTTCGAGGTCGTACTCGCGCTCGAGGCGCTCGCGCACGATGTCCATGTGCAGCAGGCCGAGGAAGCCGCAGCGGAAGCCGAAGCCGAGCGCGTCGGAGGTCTCCGGCTCCCACGACAGCGCCGCGTCGTTGAGCACCAGCTTCTCCAGCGCGTCGCGCAGGTCGGGGTAGTCGTCGGAGTCGATCGGGAACAGCCCGCAGAAGACCATCGGCTTGACCTCGCGGTAGCCGGGCAGCGGCCTCGCTCGCTTCGCCGCCGGGCGACCCGCCTTCGCGCGCCGCGTGAGCGTGTCGCCGACGCGCAGCTGGGTGACGTCCTTGAGGCCGGTGATCAGGTAGCCGACCTCGCCCGCCGCGAGCTGGTCGGTGGGCATCATCTGGGGGCTGAAGAAGCCGATCTCGTCGATGTCCGCCTCCGTGCCCGTGGCCATCGCGCGGATCGGCTCGCCCTTGCGGAAGACCCCGTCGACGACGCGGATGTAGGCGATCACACCGCGGTACTGGTCGAACTCGGAGTCGAAGATCAGCGCCCGCGGAGGGCCGTCGGGGTCGCCCCGAGGGGGCGGCACGCGCTCGATCAGCTCCTCGAGCACCTCCGCGACGCCTTCGCCGGTCTTGCCGCTGATCTGCAGGATCGACTCCGGCGGCTCGCCGATCAGCTCGCTCACTTCGCCCGCCACGCGCTCGGGCTCGGCGCCGGGCAGGTCGATCTTGTTCAGGCACGGGATCAGCTCGAGCCCCGACTCCACCGCCAGGTAGGTGTTGGCGACCGTCTGCGCCTCGACGCCCTGGGAGGCGTCGACGACCAGCAGCGCGCCCTCGCACGCCGCCAGCGAGCGGGACACCTCGTAGGTGAAGTCCACGTGCCCGGGCGTGTCGATCAGGTGCAGCTGGTAGGTCTGCGCCGTCGTTGGCGGTGAAGAACACGCGCACCGCCTGGGCCTTGATCGTGATCCCCCGCTCGCGCTCGAGGTCCATCGAGTCCAGCAGCTGCGCGCGCATCTCCCGCGCGGCGACGGTGTGGGTCAGCTCGAGGATGCGGTCGGCCAGCGTCGACTTGCCGTGGTCGATGTGGGCGATGATCGAGAAGTTGCGGATGTGCTGCTGGTCCATGGGTCCCGCGCTACAGCGTAGATGGCCGCCCGCGGGGCCCGTGGGTGCACACCCCGCGCGCGAGGCCGCGCCCGTCGGTGCCGCGCCCCCATGCGCCCGCTCCGCCGAGCACGTAGGCGTATGTGGCCACCCTCATCCACAGCCGCTCCCGGAAGCGCTAGCGTTTGCGCTCCGGCGGATCGCCCACTCGACCAAGGACCCTCGGGTCCAACCGCGGCAACGCGTCCCCCTCGGGAGACGGCCTGTCCAGGTGGTCGGGAGTGTCAAGCCACCCAGGCAACTGACACTAAGTCCTGGGGCATAGCAGTGCAGCGGTGATCCTCAACCGGCAGGCCGGGCGGGCCAGTGGTTCGTCCGGCCTTTCTTTCGCGCCCCGCCATCGGGGCCCGACGGACTCAGCCGGAGATGGGATTGCGGAAACTGGTGCCGATCTGGCTGATGCGCCAGCCGCCGGAGGTTTCCACGAGTGGCGCCGCGCGCAGGCCCGCGTGCGGCACGGTGACGGCCACGACCGCCCGGTCGCCGACGATCGACACCGAGCCGAACTTCGTCGCTGCTCATTTGCCTTCAGGGAGGCGGCGTCGCCCTTCACCGCTTCGGAGTAGCTCTGCAGCCACTGCTGGCAGTCGAGCTGCTCTCGGGGCTTCAGGCCCTTCAGCGGACGCACGACTTCCTTCTTTGCCGCCGGCGTCAACAGATCGCACGCCGCCGCGCCCTGGCCGCTCTCGATGAACGAGTAGAAACGTTCGACCACGCTGCGAGCCTGGCTCGCGGTCGATTGGGAGGAGCCGCCGCAGGCGGCGGTTGCCAGCACGACAGCGGCGAACAGGGCGAGTCCGGCGGCACGCCTCATCGCGTCACTACGCCCGCCCGAGCTGTGTGCGGATCAGGCGCCGGACCTGGTGCGCCTCGGGAACGTGCATCACGAGCACCGCGCGTATGTAGACGGCCACGCCGGCCACCCCGGCGGCGCCGACGCTCACGATCTGCGCGACCAGGGAGGTGCCCAGGACGCTCTCGAGCAGCTTCCAGACCCCCCATGAGACGCCCGCCAGCAGCGCCGAGGCAACGAGGATGCGGACCGTGATCATGACCGTCTGCCCGAGGTCCAGGCGACCGTTCAAGCCGATGCGCAGCCGGTGCAGCTGCAGCACGGTCATCACGGCGTTGGCAGCGACCGTCCCGATCACGAGCCCGGCGATGCCGAGCGGTTTGTAGAGGCTGAGGCTCACGATCACGTCGACGACGATGTTGATGCGCCGCGAGACGCGTCGGGATCCACGGCCGCTGGACCGCGAAGAAGGTGCGCGTCAGCAGCAGGTTGATGCCACCGAACGGCAGGCTCAGGGCGAACCAGAACAGCGCGATCGCGACCAGGTGGGTGGCGGTGTGGTTGAACTGGAAACGCTGGAAGAGCAGGCGCACGACGGGTTCGGCGAGCACCAGCAGGAACGCCATCGCGGGGATCATGCAGGAGGTTGATCTGGCGCATCCCGTTGCCGATCAGGTTGCGCATCGCGTCCGGGTCGCGGCGCGACGCCATACGGCTCAGGGTCGGGAACAGGACGGTGGCGACGGCCACGCTGAACAGGCCCTGGGGCAGCATGTACACGCGGAAGGCGTTTTCGATCGCCCGCGGCGCTTCTTCGGAGACGAGGCTCCCGAAGCCCGCGTTGATGACCTGGTCGAGGTTGACGATGCCGAGCCCGATCGCGACCGGCAGCATCAACATGAACACCTGCTTGATACGCGGGTCGTGCCAGTCGATCGTGATCCGCAGGCGGAAGTCGATCCGGCCGAGCGCCGCGAACGACATCCCCAGCTGCACGACCGTCGCGACCAGGATCCCGACCGAGAACGCGTAGATCCGGTCGTCGCCGTGGAAGTGGGGCGCGAGCACGACCAGCAGGACGATGATCACGACGTTCCACACGGCCGGCGAGATGGCGGGGATCGTGAAGTGGTCATACGACTGCAGGATCCCGACGAGCAGCCCGTTGAGGCCGAGCAGCAGGATGATCGGGAACAGCACCCGCGAGAGGCCGATCGTTAGATCGACGAGCTCGCTGCTGAACTTGGGGCCGATGAAGATCGGCATGATCACGCCGGCCGCGAGGATGAAGAACGCGACCAGCGCCCCGAGCGCGATCAGCATGATCCAGAACAGCGTCGAGGCCAGCCGGAGGGCCTCTTTGCGCCGGCCTTTCTGCAGCAGGTCGGTGAACACCGGCACGAACGCCGCCGACAGAGCCGACTGGGCGAACAGCTGGGCCACGAAGTTGGGCACCAGGTTGGCGATCGTGAACGCCGACGCGGGCCCGTGGGTGCCGAAGTAGGCCGCGAAGAAGATTTCGCGCACCAGCCCCACGACCCGGGAGATGGCGGTGGCGATCGTGAAGATCGCGGTGTTGCGTCCGAGGCGTCCCGGCTCTGGCCTCTCGGGGACGGGCTCCAGCTCGACATGCGTTTCGGCCGGGCCGGACAAGGCCGCTATAGTACGGCGCTGCGCGGCGCGTCCGGGCTGGTTTTGCCTGGCGCAGCGGCGGTTTTTTCATGGCCAACATCCACTCCCAGAAGAAGCGGATTCTGCGCTCTGCCAGAGAGCGCACGGAGAACCGTCTCTACACCTCCACGATCAAGACCCACTTCCGCTCTCTGGAGGCGCAGCTCGCCGGCGGCGAGGCCGAGGCCGCACAGGCCACCCACCGCGAGCTCGTGAGCATGATCGACAAGGCCGTCAAGCGCGGCGCGCTTCACCGCAACACCGGCGCCCGCAAGAAGTCCCGCGCCGCCCGGCTGCTCGCCGGCAAGTAGCGCCCCTCTCAGGACGCGATCGCTTCCACGGCGCGCAGCGCCAGCGAGTCCTCCTCGAGGCCGTTCTCTGCACCGCGGGCGGACGGCAGCGGCGAGCCACCGCGGGAGTCGAGCTCGAGGTCGGCGAGCACCCCCAGCGCCGCCCGCAGGCGGGCCGGGTCGCTCTGTCTGACGTCGGCGATGAAGCGCTCCGCCGCACGCGGGGGCATCGGGCGCAGCGCGTCCTTGATCTGCGCCGGCGCCTCCCCGGCCGCGAGCCTGTCGGCGACCACTACGCCGTCGCGCAGCCTGCGGGTGATCGCGTAGATGAGGCCGGGAAGCGACTCCCCCTGGGCGCGCAGGGTGATCAGCAGTGCCAGGGCGCCGGAGCGGTCGCCCTCCACGAGCGCGTCGGCCAGCTCGTAGCCGCGCTGCTCCGATGAACGCGCGCACAGCCGCAGCACCTCCTCTTCGCCGACCTCGCGTGACGCGCCGCCGGGCGCCGGATCCTCCAGCGCCAACGCCAGCTTCTCGAGCTCTCGCAGCAGGCGCTGCTGGCGCTCGCCGACCTGGGCGACGAGTGCTTTGGACGCGCGGCTGTCGAGCGAGAGGCCCAGCCGCTCGGCCTGCTCGCGGGCCCAGCCGGGCAGCTCCCAGGGCTTGACCGTCGCCTGCACCGACGACCTGCCCGCCGGCCTTCTTGACCGCCTTGACGAGCGCCTCGGAGACCTTCGCACGGGACTCCTCGCGGGCGAACAGGGCGAGCGTGGTGTCGGGCGGGATGTCGGCGATCGCGCCCAGCAGGTGCTCCTCGACGTCCTTTGCGCGCCAGCGCTCGACGCCGTCGACGATGATCACCCGGCGGCCGAGGGCGAGCGTCATGCTGGCCAGCACCTGGGCGGCGCGTTCCGGGGTCGCCTCGGGACCCTCGAGCAGCTCGAGCCCGCTGCCGTCGGACTCGGTCTCGGCGAGCGCGCGCAGCCCTGCGCGGCGCTCGGCGATGGCCCCGTGGTCGTCGCCGTGGATCAGGTACAGGGGGCCTAGCCGGGCCGTCACGAAGCGCGGGTGGCGCCCATCAGCGCACGACCAGGTTGACGAGCTTGCCGGGGACGACGATCTCCTTGACGAGCTCGCGCCGTCCAGGTGGGCGCGGCACGTTGGCGGCCGCCAGGCAGAGCTCCTTGAGCTCCTGCTCGGGGGCGTCGGTGCGGGCCTGGACGCGGTCGCGGACCTTGCCGTTGACCTGGCAGACGAGCTCGTAGACGTCGCTCTCGAGCAGCGACTCGTCGGCTTCCGGCCAGGGCTGCTCCCACACGCGCTCGCCGGTCAGCCGCTCGTAGATGTCGGCGCACACGTGGGGCGCGAACGGGAACAGCAGCGAGGCGGCGGTGGCGAGCGCGAAGCGCAGCGTCTGCAGGTCTGACCGTCGTCGCGCAGCCGCGAGCATTCGTTGTAGCAGCTCCATCACCGCCGCGATCGCGGTGTTGAACGCGAAGCGGCGCAGGTCGGCGCTGACCTTGTCGATCGCCCAGTGGGTCTTGCGCAGCGAGCGCCAGGTCCTCGCCCTCGGGGTCCTGGGGCGAGCTCACGGGGCCGGCCGGACCCGCCGGGCCGCTCGGCCATCTCGGCCGCCAGGCGCCAGAGCCGCCCGAGGAAGCGGTGGACGCCCTCGACGCCCTCGTCCGACCAGTCGGCGTCCTGCTCGGGCGGGCCGACGAACAGGATGTAGCAGCGGGCCGTGTCGGCGCCGACGCGCTCGACGATCGACGCCGGCGAGACGACGTTGCCCTTGGACTTGCTCATCTTCGGCGCCGTCCTTGGTGACCATGCCCTGCGTGAACAGCGCCGGTGAAGGGCTCCTGGAAGTCGAGGTGGCCGAGGTCGGCGAGCGCCTTGGTGAAGAAGCGCGCGTACATCAGGTGCAGGATCGCGTGCTCGACGCCGCCGATGTACTGGTCGACGGGCATCCACTCGCGCAGCGCGGCCGGGTCCCAGGCGGCCTCGTCGTTGCGCGCGTCGCAGTAGCGCAGGAAGTACCAGGAGGAGTCGACGAACGTGTCCATCGTGTCCGTCTCGCGCCGCGCCGGGCCGTCGCAGGACGGGCAGCTCGTGTTGACCCAGTCCTCGGCGGCCGCCAGCGGCGAGCGTCCCTTGGGCGTGTAGTCGTCGATGTCGGGCAGCTCGACCGGGCAGGTCCTCGTCGGGCACCGGCACGATGCCGCAGCGCTCGCAGTAGACGATCGGGATCGGGCAGCCCCAGTAGCGCTGGCGCGAGACCAGCCAGTCGCGCAGGCGGTAGTTGACCGACGCGTGGCCCTTGCCCTCGCGGTCGAGCCACTGCGACGATCGCCGCGAGCGCCTCGCGGTTGGGCATGCCGTCGAAGTCGCGGATGGGAGTCGACGAGCACGCCCGTCGCCGGTGTAGGGCAGCTCCTCTCGGGCCCGCGTCCGGCTCGTCGGCCGGGGCGATCACGCGCCGGATCGGCAGCCCGAAGGCCTCGGCGAAGTCGTAGTCGCGCTCGTCGTGGGCGGGGACGGCCATGATCGCGCCGGTGCCGTACTCCATCAGCACGTAGTCGGCGACGTACATCGGGATCTGCTCGCCGTTGACGGGGTTGGTGACGGTGCGCCCGAGCGGCACGCCGGTCTTCTCCTTCTCGGCGTTGCCGCGCTCCTCGTTGGTCTCGTTGAGCGCGTGGTTGACGTAGTCGCGCGACGGCCTGCTCGTGCTCGGTGCCCTCGGCCAGGCGCAGCACGTCGGGGTGCTCGGGCGCCATCACGAAGAAGGTCGCCCCGAACAGCGTGTCGGGGCGGGTCGTGAAGACCGGGTAGTCGACGTCCGAGCTCCTCGCAGCGGAACGTCGACCTCGGCGCCCTCGCTGCGGCCGATCCAGTTGCGCTGCATCGTCTTGACGTGCTCGGGCCAGTCGATCCCGTCGAGGTCGCTGAGCAGCCGCTCGGCGTAGTCGGTGATGCGCAGGAACCACTGCTCGAGCTGGCGCACCTCGACCACGCGCGCCGCAGCGCTCGCAGTGCCCCTCGGCGTCGACCTGCTCGTTGGCGAGCACGGTCTGGTCTTTCGGGCACCACTTGACGGCCGCCTCGTTGCGGTAGGCCAGCCCCGCCCTGAACAGCTCCAGGAAGATCCACTGCGTCCAGCGGTAGTAGGTCGGTTCGTGGTGGCGAGCTCGCGCGACCAGTCGATCGAGATCCCCCACGAGCGGAACTGCTGCTGGAAGGAGGCGATCGATTCGGCCGTCGAGACGCGCGGGTGCACGCCGGTCTTGATCGCGTGGTTCTCGGCCGGCAGGCCGAACGCGTCGTAGCCCATCGGGTGCAGCACGCGGGCTGCCGAGGCGGCGGTGGAAGTGGGCGATCGCGTCGCCGAGCGCGTAGCACTTCAGGTGCCCGATGTGGGGCTCGCCGCTCGGGTAGGGGAGCATCTCCAGCACGTAGGTGTCGGGCGCCTCCGGGCCCGGTGCGCCGGTCACGCCACCGGTGCGTGAGCGCGAGCCGCGGCCTGGGCGGGGTCGCGGTTGGACACCTCCCAGGTGCGCTCGCGCGGCCCACAGCGCCTGCCAGCGCGGCTCGATCTCGTGCGGGTCGTAGCGGTGCTCGGTCATCCGGACTCGCAGGTTATCGGGCGGCCTGCGGGCCAGCGGCGTGCGGACCGGCGGGGCCTGCGGAGCCGGTCGCCGCGTGCCGCGCAGGTCGGGCGCCGGGCCGGGTCAGCTCGCCGCGCCTGCTGCTCGGCCGGAAGCGGCTGCGGCCGCGCAGCAGCTCGACGACCTCGGCCGGCGCCTTCGCGCGGCGAGCCCGCGTCGAACGGCGGCTGCGGGTCGTACTCGATGCCCAGCTGGATCGCCTGGGCGACGGTGTCGCCCGGCGATCCGCTCGGCCAGCGCGAGCGCCATGTCGATCCCGGCCGACACCCCGGCGCCGGTCACGATCTTGCCGTCGAAGACGACCCGCTCGCTCGCTCGGCTGCGCGCCCAGCGCCGCGAGCGCGTCGATCGCGAGCCAGTGGCAGGTCGCGTGCTTGCCCTCGAGCAGCCCGGCGGCGGCGAGGATCAGCGAGCCGGTGCACACCGACGTCGTCCAGGTGCTCGTGCTCGTGGGCGCCGCGCAGCCACTCGAGCACGCGGCTCGCCGGCGCGCGCCGCGACCTCGCCGGGGCCGCCCGGGCACGAGCACGACGTCGGGGTGCTCGAGCTCGCCGAGCGCCGTGCTCGGCCAGCGATCGTGAGCATGCCGTTGTCGGTCCGCACCGGGCCCGGCCTCGCTCGGCCAGGAAGCGTCACGCTGCGCGCCCGGGAGGCGGCTCAGCACCTCGTAGGGCCCGATCGCGTCGAGCGCCGTGAACCTGTCGTAGAGCACGATCGCGATGTCCATGTGCTCCTGTCCTCTCTGTCTGTGTCTTTGGCGCGGCGGCACGGCCGCCTTGCGGGCCCTCACCGCCGCGGGCCGCCGTGGAAGCGGCGCCGGTACTCCGCGGGACCGACGCCGAGCGCCCGCAGGAACGCGCGGCGCATCGTCTCGGCGCTCGCGAAGCCGCAGCCGCGAGGCGACCGCCGCGATCGGCTCGGCGGGTCGTCCTCGAGCCGCCGGCGGGCCGCCTCCAGGCGCACGCGCTCGACGTAGCGGGCCGGCGTCACGCCGGTCTCGGCGCGGAAGGCGCGGGCGAAGTGGCGCGGGCTCATGTGGGCCCGCGCGGCCATCGCCTCGACCGTGTGCTCACCGGCGCGTCCTCGATCACGGACCGCTGGATCTCCGCAGCGGCTCGCGCTCGGGCTCCTGGGAGCTGAGCGTCGCGCTGAACTGCGACTGGCTTGCCCGGACGGCGCAGGAACAGGACGAGGTGGCGGGCGATCGTGAGCGCCAGCTCGCGGTCGTGGTCCTCCTCGACGAGCGCCAGCGCCAGGTCCATGCCGGCGGTCACGCCGGCCGAGGTCCAGATCGTCGCCGTCGCGGACGAAGATCGGGTCGGGGTCGACCTCGACCTCCGGGTGGGCTCGCGCGAGCTCCTGCGCGAAGGCCCAGTGGGTGGTCGCGCGGCGCCCGTCGAGCAGTCCGGCGCGCGGCCAGCAGGAAGGCGCCGGTGCAGACCGAGACCGTGCGCCTGGCGGTGCGGGGCGGTGCGCGCGATCCAGCGCACGAGCTCCTCGTCGTCCGCGGCCCGCCGGTGACCGCTGCCGCCCGGGACGATCAGCGTGTCGAGCTCCGCGGGCGACGCCTCGAGCGCTGCACTCGGGCACGATCGCCAGGCCGCTGGAGGTGCTCGTCGGCGCGTCGCGGCCGACGATCGTGACCTCGTAGCCGGGGGCGGCGCGGCGTCCCTCCTGGCGGCACCCTCGTCGCGAGCCAGATGCGAGATCGCGCGTCGGCGCCCGTGAAGACCTCCAGCGGCCCGGTGACGTCGAGGCTCTGGACGCCGGGATAGATCAGGATCGCGACCCGGCGGGGCTCGGGTATCTCGCGTACGGGCTCCATCGAACACGATCATGGCCCACCGCGCATCTGTCCGCAAGGACCAATTTCCCACTTTTCCTGCCATGCCCACGGGTACAGGAGCGCACCGGGCCAGACCTCCGACGGCTCCACCGCACAAGCTGCGAACGGTCCGCCGGGGACCCTGGGAAGAGCCCGCCGGGCAGCCTGGAAACGGTCCGCCGGGCGGGCCGCGAACGCTCCTTCGCGCACCCTCCGAACACTCGTCGGGGGGCGGCTTACAGTCCCCCGCACAGGTGACTAGCATCTACCCGCATGGACGACCCTGACTTCTCCGACGGCGAGTACGAGTACGGCGGAGATCCCGACTCGCTGAGCTCGGCTCCGGGCCGGGTGGCGAGCATCGTGTCGGCCGCGGAAGCCGCGGCCGCAGACCTCCGCGAGCACGCCGAGGGCAAGGCCAACGCGCGGATCGCCGAAGCCGATCGTGCGGCGGACAACCGCGTGGCGGCTGCCGACGAGGAGGCCGAGGAGCTGCTGGCCACCGCCCGCGCCCAGGCCGAGGCGATGACCGCGGAGGCCTCCGACACGGTCGCCCGTATGACCGGCGAGCTCGAGCAGGCCCGCGACGAGGCCGTCAAGGCGCTGGCGGACGCCCGCCAGCAGGCCGAGCGCCAGCTCACCGAGGCGCGCTCCGAGGCCGAGGAGGTGCGGGGGAGCGCCGAAGCGGAAGCCGAGCGGGCGGTCGAGTCCGCCAAGCAGGACGCCGAGCAGATGCGGGCCACCGCCGAGAGCGACGCCGAGGAGATGCGGGCCGCCGCCGAGGGCGAGGCGACGCAGATGCGCACGGCGGCGCGTACCGAGACCGAGCAGCTGCGGGAGGCCGCCCGCACCGAGACCGAGGAGCTGCGGACCGCCGCCAAGTCCGAGTCCGACCAGCTGCGAGCGTCGGCCAAGGCCGAGTCCGACCAGCTGCGGGCGTCCGCCAAGAGCGAGGCCGAGCGTTCGCGCGCGAACGCGGCCGCCGAAGCCGACAAGATGATCAGCAACGCCCGCGAGGAGGCCGAGCGGGTGGCCACCGAGCTGACCGAGAAGACCGAACAGGAACTGCGCGTCGAACGCGAGCAGGTTGCGCGCACGAAGGCCGAAACCGAGAAGCAGGCCAACGAGGCGCTGGCCAAAGCCCGCACCGAGGCCCGCGAGATCACCAGCGAGGCGCACGTGGTGGCCCACGAGGTGCTCACGGAAGGCACCGAGATCTCCCACAACCTCAACGAGCTCTCCCAGTCGCTGCACACCAACGCCGAGCGCCTGCTGCGAGGGGTGCGGCTCGCCCACGGCGGCATGACCGCCCGCCTGGACCAGGTGGTCCCGGACACCGCCCCGACAGCCAAGCGGGGCGAGAAGGGCAAGCGCCAGCCGGACAACGGCTCCTCGGACGAGCTCGACGTACCCGAGTTCCTGCCGAAGTCCTAGATCGCGGACCGTCCGCTCGCCGACCGCCGGGCGTCCGCTCGCCGACCGCCGGGCGTCCGCTCGCCGACTGCCGGGCGCTCACTCGTCGACCACCGGCCGGCCACGAACCGGCCAGCTAAACT
Source organism: uncultured Solirubrobacteraceae bacterium (assembly GCA_963742395.1). Taxonomy (GTDB): domain Bacteria; phylum Actinomycetota; class Thermoleophilia; order Solirubrobacterales; family Solirubrobacteraceae; genus Palsa-744. The sequence continues at coordinate 26,893 of CAVUME010000018.1, forward strand.
CTGCGCCACCATCCCGGGGCTATAGCTCAGCTGGGAGAGCGTCGCGCTGGCAGCGCGAAGGTCGCCGGTTCGAGCCCGGCTAGCTCCACTAAGCGTCCGCTGTGAAAGCCTGCGCCGGCATGGCGCCTCCTCCAGGCCACCCGCTCGTGCCCGCCGGCCTCGCTGGCGATGGTCGAGCCATCGCGCTGGCCGAGCGGTCCTCCTCGGGCGTGGGCCAGCCGAGACCGGGCCTGTTCGGGCGCTTTGTCCGCTGGCTGTGGAGCCTGGCCCAGGGCGAGGTCGTCAAGCGCGTCGGAGGGCCGGCACGGGCGCGGGTGATCACGCTCTTCGCCCTCGTGCTGGCGCTCAACGGGGCCGACGCCTCGACGGTCGGGGCGATCGCGCCCCAGCTCGAGTCGGGGCTGCACATCAACAACACCGACCTCGGCCTGCTGAGCTCGGTCTCGCTGCTCGTGGGGGCGCTGTTCACGATCCCCGTGGGGCTGTTCGTGGACCGCACCAAGCGCATGCCGCTGCTGGCGATCTCGATCGTCCTCTGGAGCCTGGCCACGCTCTTCAGCGCCTTCGCGGGCAGCTTCTCGAGCCTGCTGCTGACGAGGCTCGCGCTGGGAGCGGTGGCAGCCACCGCAGGGCCGGCGATCTCGTCGCTGACAGGCGACTACTTCCCGGCCAGCGAACGTGGGGTGATCTGGTCCTACATCCTCGTGGGCGAGGCCGCGGGGACGGCCTTCGGCTTCATCATCAGCGGCTTCGTGGCCAGCGCGTTCCATTGGCAGGCCGCCTTCGTGGTGCTGTCGATTCCCGGCTTCTTCGTGGCCCGCGAGCTGTGGCGGACCGTGCCGGAGCCGCTGCGGGGCGGCCAGAGCCACCTCGAGGTGGGGACCACGGATCTCGGTGCAGCCCTCTCGCAGGCCGAGGAACGGGCGCAACGTGGAGAGCCACCCGACGCGGACCTGGGCCCGGAGGCCGACCCCGGCCACCAGGCCGCCCGCCACGCCGCCGAACGCGCGGGGGCGGTCCCGAACCCGGCCCTGGTCCTGCACGAGGACCCCAGCCAGATGGGCCTGTGGCGGTCGGTGCGCTACCTGTTCGAAATCCCCTCCAACCGGCTGATGATCTTCGGCTCCTCGCTGGGCTACTTCTACTTCGCGGGGCTGTCCACGTTCGCGCTGCTGTTCGTCAAGGGCCATTACCACGCCAGCCAGGCCGAAGCCGAGCTCGTGCTCGCTCTGCTGGTGGTCGGGGCCGTGATCGGGACCGTGGTCGGGGGACGCATCGGGGACTGGATGTTGAGGCGGGGCAACCTGGCGGCCCGCGTCTGGTTTCCGGGCCTCTGCTACATCGCCGCGGCGGGCCTGCTGGCGGTGGGCCTGCTCAAATCGGACCTCACCCCCGCGCTGTGGTTCGTGATCGCCGGCGCGGCGCTGATCTTCGCCGCCAACCCACCGGTGCAGGCTGCGCGGCTGGACATCGTGCCGGCTGGCCTGTGGGGACGCACGTCGAGCGCCCTCACGGTCGTGCGATCGCTGGCCCAGGCGCTGGCACCGCTGCTGTTCGGCGGCATGTCGCAGCTGATCGAGGGGATCGTGCCCCAGCAGGCCCCGATCGGCACCCACCCCCACGCCCCCGGCACTGGGACCGCCACCGGGCTGCAGGTCAGCTTCCTGATCATGCTCGTGGCGCTGCTCGCGGGCGGCATCCTGCTCTACAAAGCACGCGTCACATTCGCCTCCGACGTGGCCACCGCGGCGGCCTCCGAGCCGCAGGAACCGATCCACCCCCCGCGACCGGCACACCCCCCGGCGCCGGCCTAGGGCCCTACTCCGGCATCGGGCGGGCGGCCACCTCGGCGGCTTCCTCCGGGGAGAGGCCGAACAGGCGCATGACCCCTTCGGCGTGGTGGCGGTCGGCCTGCCTGGGGGCCTGGCCGTCGAGTACCGCCCGCATGACCGCCAGCAGGGCGCCGCCGGCGCCGAACAGGGCCGTGCGTTTGTCGGCCACGCGGAAGCGCCCGGCCGCGATGCCGCGGGCCAGGTCCCGGCGCGCGAACGGGCCGAGCGCGTCCAGCATCACGCTGTGGGAGACGTCCAGGCGAACCAGCAGCCACGCCCAGTCGGGGTCGGCGCGGGCGAGCCGCACGAAGTAGCGGTGCGCCACCGACACGACCTCGGCCGGGTCCTCCAGCTCGGCGGTGAGCGCGTCGAGCTCGGCACCCTGGGCGGTGACCGCCTCGGCGAGCACCGCCTGCACGATCGCGTCCTTTGAGTCGAAGTGGTTGTAGAAGGAGCCGAAGCCGACGTCGGCCTCCTCGGTGATCTCGTTGATGCGCGTGCTCTCCACGCCCTGTGCGGCGAACCGCCTCTTGGCGGCCTCGATCAGGCTGCGGCGGGTCGCGTCCCGGCGTCGGGCGCGACGGTCGCGGGCAGGCGCCGGCGCCGACGGCGCTGCCGGCGACGGGGGCTTTGCCGACGACCGAGCAGATGAACTACTCATAGTTGACAAACTTATCAGTTTGTGACTAGGGTGGGTCCGAGATGAGCCCCGCGACCACGCCGCCACCGTCGCTCGACTACGACATCGCCGTCGTCGGCTACGGGCCGGTCGGACAGGTCGCCGCGATCCTGATGGGGCGCCTCGGCTACCGGGTGGGGGTGTTCGAGCGCTGGCCGGCCCTGTACCCCCGGCCGCGGGCGGTGCACTACGACGACGAGGTCGCCCGCATCTTCCAGCGCCTCGGGATCTCCGAGCAGCTGGAGGCGATCACCGAGCCCGCGACCACCTACGAGTGGCAGAACGCGGACGGGAAGACACTGCTGCTGCTGGACCGCAGCCGGCCGGGCCCATCGGGCTGGCCGGGGGCGACGATGTTCTGCCAGCCCCAGCTGGAGGAGCTGCTGGACCGCACGGCCAAGGAGATCTCAGCGGTCGAGATCCACCAGGGCTGGGAGCTGAGCGACGCCCAGGACGCCGGCTCGCACGTGCGCCTGCGGGTGCGCCGCGGCGAGGGCGAGGACCCGGAGCGAGGGTGGCGGGCCAGCGGCGAGGAGCAGGAGGTGAGGGCCGCGTACGTGATCGGCTGCGACGGCGCCAACAGCCTCGTGCGCGAGCGGATGGGCACGCCGGTGGAGGACCTCGGCTTCGCCTTCGACTGGCTGATCGCCGACACCATCCCCCGCGACCCGAGCCTGCTCGCCGGTGTCAACCTGCAGCAGTGCGACCCCGAGCGGCCCACGACGCTCGTCTCCGGGGGGCCCGGTCGGCGGCGCTGGGAGTGGATGCTGCTGCCGGGAGAGAGCCCCGAGCAGATCGCAGACCCGGACTCCGTGTGGGAGCTCCTCGCTCGCTCCGGGATCGGGCCCGACGAGGTGGCGCTCGAGCGCCACACCGTCTACACCTTCCGCGCCCGCTGGGCGGAGCGCTGGCGCGAGGGGCGCATGCTGCTCGCCGGCGACGCCGCCCACCTGATGCCGCCGTTCGCCGGCCAGGGTCTGTGCTCGGGCATCCGCGACGCCTTCACGCTCTCGTGGCATCTTGACCTGGTGCTCAAAGGACGGGCCGGCGAGTCCACGCTCGACAGCTACACGAGCGAGCGCCGCGGGCACCTGCAGCACGCGATCGCGATGTCGGTCGAGCTGGGGAAGGTGATCTGCATCAGCGACCGGGGCGAGGCCGCCGCCCGCGACGAGGTGCTCCTGAGCGTGGCCGCCGATCCCACCACGCCGCCGATCGAGCCGCCGGCCCCGAACCTCGGTCCGGGCATCCACGAAGGCGCCCACGGCGCCGGTGGCCAGGAGGCGGCCGGCTCGCTGTTCCCCCAGGGCCGTACCGGCGCCGGGACGCGGCTGATCGAAGACACCTTCTCCCCCGGGTTCGCGCTGTACGCCCTCGACGGCGACCCGGGAGAGCTGCTCGACGACCACGCCCGCTCGTACCTCGGCGAGCTGGAATGCTCCCTGGTGGCGCTCGAGGAGGCCGACGAGGGCCAGCGGATCTACCGCGACTGGTTCGCGGCACACGGCTGCACGATCGCGCTCGTGCGCCCCGACTTCTACGTCTTCGGAACGGCCAGCACGGCCGCCGAGACGTGCATGCTCGTGCACCGCCTGCGGGCGGCTTTGACCGAACCCGACCACCGCGAGGAGAGGCTCGCCTCATGAACGATCAAGCCATCAGACCCAGGTTTCACCACTTCAACCTCAAGACGACCCGGCTGCAGGAGCTGATCGACTGGTACTCGGTCGTGGTCGGCGCCGAGGTGACCTTCCAGGACGCCACCGGGGCGTGGCTGACCAACGACGCCGCCAACCACCGCATCGCGCTGCTGGCCTTCCCCGGCTTCGTCGATGACCCCGACAAGGACACCCGCACCGGGATGCACCACAGCGCCTTCGAGTACGAGCGCTTCGAGGACCTCAACGCCAGCTACCTGCGCCTGCGCGAGCGCGGCATCGAGCCCGACGTCTGCATCGACCACGGGATGACCCTGTCCTACTACTACAAGGACCCCGACGGCAACCACGTCGAGCTGCAGGTGGACGTGTTCGGAGACTGGGAGGCCTCGCGCGACTGGATGCGCACCAGCCCCGAGTTCCACGCCAACCCGATCGGCGTGTTCGTGCGAGCCCGAGCGGATCGCCTCCGAGGCGGCCGCGGGCGACCCCCTTCGAGGACGATCCACGCCCACGCGATGGCCGGTCAGCTCAGCCCCGCGCAGCCGGTCGAGATCCCGGGGCAGCAGTAGCGATGCGACTGGTCAGCTCCAGATCATCGACGGCGCGCCGGCGGCCGGCGTGCTGGTGGGCGAGGAGATCGTCCCCGCCGCGGCGCTGGACGCCCCCGCGGGCGTGCGCGAGCTGCTGGCGGAGCTCGACGCCGGCACGCTGACAGGAGCTCGGCGAGCGGGCCGCCGGCTCCGGCGCGCCGCGCACCCCGCTGTCCGAGGCGACGCTCGCGGCCCCGGTCCCCGACCCCCAGAAGATCATCTGCATCGGGCTCAACTACCGCGACCACGCGGAAGAGTCCGGACAGGAGATCCCGCAGGCGCCGATGTGGTTCGCCAAGTTCGCAGAACTCGCTGATCGGCAGCGGCGCAGCCGATCGTGCTGCCGAAAGCCCACCCCGACTACGTCGACTACGAGGCCGAGCTCGCGCTCGTGATCGGCCGCCCCGGCCACTCCATTCCCGAGGCGCGAGGCGCTCGATCACATCGCCGGCGTGATGCCGTTCAACGACGTCAGCGGCCCGCGACCTGCAGCTGCAGAACCCGCTCTGGACGAGCGGCAAGGCGGTCGACACCTTCGCGCCGTGCGGGCCGGCGCTCGTGACGCTCGACGAGCTGGGCGACCTGGGCGACCTCGACGCTGCGCACGCGCATCAACGGCGAGCCCTTCCAGGAGGGCACGACCGCCAACCTCATCTTCGGGCCGGCCGAGCTGATCGCGTGGCTGTCGCGCACGATCACGCTGCTGCCGGGGGACATCATCGCCACCGGCACACCGGCCGGCGTCGGCGGCGCCCAGGGCCGCTTCCTGCGCGACGGCGACACCGTCGAGGTCGAACTCGAGGGCGTCGGCACCGTCACCAACCCGGTGCGGGCCGAATGAGGCTCGCGGCCCGCCCGGGGCAGCCGCCGCTCTGAGACGCTAGGCGGGAGCCGCGGCCTGCGCCGCGCGGGCCTTCTTCAGTCCGCGTTTGGCCAGGAAGCCGTTGGCGAGCAGCAGCACGGTCTTGTTGGCGGGCGCACGGAAGCCGCTCTCGGTGTGGGGGGCGTAGAGGCCGTCCTGCAGCCAGCCCGTGTACTGGCGCGCCTCGAGGCCGATCAGCTTGGACTCGTAGCGGTGGCCGAGCAGACCGGCACGGCGGCCGCCGGCGGGCAGCCGGCCGTCCAGCCTGATCCCGCTGGCGTCGTCGGCGGTGATCGTCACCGGGACCACCATCGGATAGCCGTCCGCCCCGGCATAGCCGAGCAGCACGTGCGGCAGCGCGCGCAGCCGCTTGGCGGCCCGCCCGGTGTCCACGCGCGGCCCCGTCCCCTTCGCCGGCGGTTGCTGGGAGGCGGGCTGCGAGGACTCCAGCGGGGCGCCCGACACGGTCGGCTCGCCCGCCAGGCCCACATCGGGCCAGGAGATCACGCGCTTGACCGCGACCGTCACGAGCACCCGATCGGTGTAGTAGGCGTCGAGCCAGCGGTCCCAGAAGAGACCCCTCTTGGGCGGGCCCATGAAGCGCTCGGACGCGGGACCGATCTGCCCTTCGAGCAGGTCACGGTCGGGGTCCGTCTCGGCGCTTGCGTCGCCCTGCACGAGCACGTAGCTCCCGCCCTCGGCGAAGCCGTGCTCGCGGGCGTGGTAGGCGAGCGCCACCCGCGGGTTGGAGCGCATCCGCTCGAGCTTGCGCCCGAACCCGAGCGAGGTGGTGAACGTCACCGTTCCCGCCGCCCGGTCGCGCAGCCCGATCGGGGCCACCGGCGTGACGACCCCGCCCGCGGCGGGCGTCAGGTAGGCGAGAGCGGCCGTGAGGTCGCCCCCGATGATCTCGTCCTCGGCGTCAGACCACATCGGAGCTGAAGCCTATGCCTCCCGGCGGTGCCGAGGTCGACCAGAACGTGCCGGGGAGCAGGGATGCGAGAATCAAGGGCGGCCATAGGACGAGCTTATGGTCCGATTGCACGGAAACCTCAGCGGGGAGGTGCAGGTCGATGCGAACGTACCGTCAGTACTGCTCGATAGCCAAGGCACTGGATATCGTCGGCGACCGCTGGACGCTGCTGATCGTTCGCGAGATGCTGGTCCGCGGCCCGGCTCGCTACACCGACATCCGCGAGGGGGTCCCGGGGATCGCCACCAACCTGCTCGCCGACCGCCTGCGAGAACTCATCCGCGAGGGCCTCGTGAGCCGCCGCGACGCACCCCCGCCGGTGGCGGCCACCGTCTTCGAACTGACAGAGCGCGGCCGCGAGCTGGAGCCGGTGCTGCTCGCCCTCGGCCGCTGGGGTGCGCCGTACATGTCCGATGGTCCGTCCGAGGACGACCAGTTCCGCAGCCGCTGGCTGGCGTGGCCCGCCGCGATGCTCCTGACCGACGGCGAACCGGACGCGCCCCCGGTCACCGTCGAGCTGAGCGCCGGCGACGAGCCGGTCGTGTTCGAGATCTGCCGGGGGCAGGATCCAGACCCGCCCCAGTGACGGGAGCGAGCCGGACGCCTGGCTCAGCGGCACGCCAGAGACGCTGCTCGGCGTGCTCAGCGGACGCCTCGATCTCGCCACCGCGCGCTCGGAGGGTCTCGAATTCGGCGGCGACGAGAGGGTCATCCGCCGCATGCAGCCACTCGCCGCCTGAAGCGCGGTACGCCATCATCAGGACATGACCCTGATCGCGGTGAAGGTGCTGCTCGCGCCGAGCTTCGTGGTGGGCGCTTCGCTGGCGGCCCGGCGCTTCGGCGCGCGCGTCGGTGGCCTGGTCGCTGGCCTGCCGGTCGTGGCGGGCCCGATCCTGCTCGCCTACGCGATCGCCCACGGCAGCCACTTCGCCGCCAACGCCGCCGCCGGCACGCTGCTGGGACTGGTCTCGCTGATCGCCTTCGTGGTCGTGTACGCACGTCTGGCGCCCCGCTTCCCCTGGGCCGCGACGATGCTCGCCGGGTGGCTGGTGTTCATCGCGCTGACCGCCGTGTTCAGCGAGCTGGACATCCCCGTCCAGGCCGCGCTGCCGTTGGCGCTGGCGGCGGTGACGGCGGGCCTGTTGCTGCTGCCGCGGCCGCCCGCCCTGCCCCACTCGCCGCCACCGCACCCGAGCTGGGACCTGCCGCTGCGGGCGGGCTGCGCGCTGGCACTGGTGCTGGGCCTCACGGCCGTGGCCGGCTGGCTCGGCCCCCAGCTGAGCGGGCTGCTGGCGCCGTTCCCGATCATCGCCACCGTGCTGGCCGTCTTCACCCACGTCCAGCGCGGCACCGGCGAGCTGGTGCCGATGCTGAGAGGGATGGTCAGCGGTTTCGCCGCCTTCGCCCTGTTCTTCTTCACCCTCGCCGTGACGCTCGGCCACATCCCCACGGGGGCGGCGTTCGCGCTGGCGACGTCGCTCGCGCTGGCCACCCAGGGAGTCGCCCTGCTGCTCGTCTCGCGCCGGGCCGCCGCCGAGCGGCTGCCGGCACTGGCGGGCGAACAGGCGCACTAGCCCGCCGGCGAGCGGATTCCGACGCGCCTCGCACGCAGCCGGTGGCGCCCCGAATTGGCGGACGCTCGGCCCCCCGGCGCGCTCCGGGGGGCCTCGCTGTCCGGATGTGCGCCGCTAGTGCAGGGACATGTTCGGCTCGCCGGCTGAGTTCAGCCCGCTCGCCGAGATGGTGCACGTCCCGCCCCGCGGCACGCCGCCGTTGTAGGCCTGGGTGAGGCAGTTGCGCAGCGCCAGCTGCGCCCAGTAGTTGGGGTGCAGGTCTTCCTGGAGCTCGTAGGGTCCGAACAGCGTCGTCAGGGTACGAACCTGGCTGAACCACTCGCTCTTGTTCGGAGCTTCAGTCGCTTTCCAGTTGGACAGCCCCTCTTCCTCGAGCAGGCCGACGCCTTTTTCGCACAGCCGCCGGCCGTTGAAGGCTCCTGAGAGTTCCATCGTCTTGACGTTCGAGAGGCCGCTCGCCGCCGCCGCGCCCACGACGGTGCTGTCGATCGTCGGCAGCATCGTCGAGTTGGCGTAGTTGGCGTCTTTGTTCCAGAAGCCGCAGCCCCCGACCGACTGGCGCGTGTAGCCACTCTGGGAGTAACGGAAGCCACTGCTGCTGGGGATCGGCGAGGGATAGTTCTGGACCACGATCGAGTACTGCGAGCTCGCGTAGCCGGCGTTCGTCATCGCCTGTGCGACGTTCTTGATCGCACCCGCGATCGCCGACTTGACGGTGGCCACGTTCGAGGAGCTGAAGTTTTTCGTGACGTAGCCTTCTTCGCTGCAGTAGTCGGGCCACCATTCGGGCGAGATCAGGAAGTCTTCGATGCAGTCCTGGACGATGCCGGCGAAGTTGAAGTTGTTGCCGCCGATCGAGATCGCCACGAGCTTGACGTTGTGGGCGGCGGCGAAGTGCTGGAGCATCAGCGCCTGCCCTTCGTGGCCGCCGGAGTTGTAGAAGTCGAGGCCGGGCTTGAACAGCCCTTCGGTCGAGAAGCTGGAGGTCTTGGCTCCCGAGCAGGCCAGGTTGACGCCGCTCACGCCGCCGCCGATGTACACCTCGGCCGACTTCGAGCGGTGGCAGCCTTCGATCGTTTCGCCGGTTCCGCCGGCGTTGTCGTAGTAGGCGCTGGAGCCCAGCGCGTCGACCTTGGAAGAGCTTTCGTTCGTGTTCCCGGCCCATCTGCCGGCCTCGCCGCTGATGTAGGAGTCGCCGAGGCTGGCAACCCACGATGACCCGGAGCCCGGGCCGTCCGCGTGAGCGGGCGGGCTGAGCGTGGCGGCGAGCAGGGCGATGGCCGCCGTCAGAACGGCGGCGATGGTGAGCAGGCGCGCGGGTCGAGGCCGCGCGAAGGCGTGATGCATGGTCTCCCCTCCATGTCGGTGTCGTGTTGGGACGTTGCGGGTTCGGCGAACCACCGCGACTGGCGCGGACGGCGCGTTCGCCGGCCCCCGCGGGCGACCCTAATCGGTCGCTGGGACGGAGGTCAACAGGCAGCCGCGGCGAGAGCGCGGGGAGCCCACCTCGAACCCGCTCCGAGCGGGCAGAAGTCGGGGGCCGTGACGGTTATGGGCAGCTCGGCAACGGCAAACTGACCGAAGTGGTGCTCACGCCGGTCGAGGTGCGAGGGCTCTAGGACAGCCGAGCCAACGAGCTACGCCGTGTCCCCGACCGCCTTCGTGGGGACCTCGCCTGCGCTCCAGGCTTCTCAGGGGAGCGGGCGTGTCTGCATCCCTCGCACCGTCCTGCGGCAGACGGGATACTGGGCGGGCGATGTCTGAGGAGTCCACGACCCCCGACCTGGTTGAGCGTGTGCGCGGCCTGGTCGGCGCCTTGGACGGTCGCGATGTCGATACTCTCGCGAGCTTCTACGCTCCGGACGCGGTCTACGTGGCGGCTGTGGGGCGCTTTGAGGGTGTCGGGGCGATCACCGTGTTCGTCGAAGACTGGCTGGCGAATTACGAGGAGTTCTCGGTCATGCTGGAGGAGGTCCGGGATCTGGGCAACGGCGTCACCTTCGCCATACTTCGCCATCAAGGCCGCCTGGTCGGCAGCAGCGGTCACGTGCAGCTACGGCATGCGCTGGTCGACGTGTGGGTGGACGGCGTCATCGCGCGCGCGATTACCGGCCCCGACATCGAAGAGGTCCGTGCTGTCGCCGAACGCCTCGCCGAAGAACGGGGGTAGACGATGTCGGAGAACGTGGCGGTTGTTCGTCGTGCGAATGATGCGTTCAACCGCCGTGATGTTGACGCGTGGCTGAGCTTCTACTCGCCTGACATCGTGTACCGCCCGGTCCCGACGTTTACCGACAGCCGGGAGCGCCAGGGGCTCGGCGCAATGCGTCGTTGGATGGAGGAATGGCTTGACGCGTGGGCGGACGACTACACCACCCGGGCCGAGAGCGTCCGGGAGTACGGCGATGTCGTAATCGCCCTGTTGAGGTTCACGGGCCATGCGAAGGCAAGCGGCGTCGAGGTTGCAGGTGGCATCTTTGAGGTCTACCGGTTCCGCGAGGGGAAGATCGCCTCGGTGGAGGACTTCACAGACCGCGCCGCGGCCCTCAAAGCCGCGGGAGTCCAGGGGTAGGCGATGTCGGAGAACCTGGACCTTGTGCGCTCGATCTACGCGGACTGGGAACGCGGAGACTTTCGCCACGTCGAGTGGGCGCACCCTGACATCGAGTGGACTGCTGTCGATGGGCTTTCGCCCGGTACGGCGCGAGGCATCCCGGCCATGGGCGTGGGCTGGCGCGAGTTCGTGGATGACTGGAGCGACTTCCGCTCCGACGCCGAGGAGTACCGCGAGCTTGACGACGAACGGGTCCTCGTGCTGCACATCTTTAGCGGGCGCGGAAGGACCAGCGGAGTCGAGGTCGGCCCGACAGGAGCCAGGGGTGCGTGTCTCTTCCACGTCAGCGACCGCAAGGTCACGAAGCTCTTGCTCTACTCGGTCCGTGACCGCGCCCTCGCTGACCTCGGACTGGAGGAGTAGGCGGTGTCGCAGGAGAACGTCGAGCTTGTGGAAGCGGCCTTCCGGTCCTTTGAGGAAGGCGACATTGAGGTGTGCTGCATGCCTGTGACGAGCATGTCGAGATCACCCAGCCCGCCGAGCTGCTCGGAGTGACCCGACATCAGTACGGCCACAAGGGAGTGCGTGAAGCCTTCGGCATCTGGCCTGAGCAATGGAACGAGTTTCATCTCGATGTCCTCCGCGTCGTTGACGTGGGCGATCGAGTGCTCGTGACGACAACCCAGCACGGCCGAGGCAAGGACAGCGGAGTCGCGGTCGAGATGCCATTCTCCTTCGTGTTCGCCGTCCGCGGTGCGAAGATCGTCGAGTGGAGCATCTTCACTCGGGAAGACGACGCCCTCAAAGCCGTGGGGCTGGAGGAGTAGCCGGTGTCGCAGGAGAACGCGGGTCCTCACGGCGCGGCCTCGCGTCGTCGCCGAGCCGTTGACAGATAGCGCCGCCGACGAGCCGGCGCTGCCCGTCTAGCCCGTGTGTTCAAGCGTTTTCGTCGGCACCTCTCCCCACAGCTGCTCGAGGCGGTAGAAGTCGCGCTTCTCGGGCGTGAAGATGTGCACCACCACGTCGAGGTAATCCATCAGGATCCAGCCGCCGCCCGGCGAGCCCTCGACGCGGCGGGGCAGCATGTCGTGCTCGTGCTTGAGGCCCTCGAGGATCCCGTCGTGGATCGCCTTCGCCTGGCGTCCCGTGCGACCCGAGCAGACGAGGAAGTAGTCGGTGTAGCCGAGCAACCCCCGGAGGTCGAGCTCGACCACGTCGACGGCCTTCTTGTCGGCCGCGTAACGGGCGATCTCCTCGATCAGCCGCTCGCCCCCCATCACAGCGCCGCCCCGCTCGCTCACGCCGCCTCCCGATACAGCTGCTGCTCGGCGATGTAGCGGGCGACGGGCTCGCCGACGAGCTCGGCCACCGGCTCGCCGCGCCCCAGGCGCTCGCGCACCTGCGAGGAGGAGACCTCCATCGGCGCCATCTCCAGGAAGCTGACCTCGGGCACCGCGCTCACCTGCGCCACCGCCGCCAGCACCCGGTCGCGGGTGTCCTGCCCGCGGCCGGCCACAGCCAGGCGGGCGAGCTCGAGCAGCTCCGCGGGGCTGCGCCAGCGCGGCAGCGTGGCGGCTGCGTCCGCGCCGGCGATGAACGTCCAGCCGACGTGCGGGTGCGAGCGGTGCAGCTCGCGCAGGGTCTCCACGGTGTAGGACGGGCCCTCGCGGGAGAGCTCGGCGGCGCAGGCCTGCACGGCGTCCTCGCCGGAGCACAGCAGCTCGCACATGCGCAGCCGGTGCCCTGGCCCGGGGTCGTGCTCGGCGGGCTTCAGCGGGTTCAGGTGGGCCGGCATCAGCAGCACCCGCTCGAGGTCCAACTGCACCAGCGCGCAACGGGCGATCTGCAGGTGTCCGAGGTGCGGAGGGTTGAACGTCCCGCCGAGGACCCCGATCGACATCCGTGCCGGAGGCGCCGCGCCGCGCTCAAGAGCGGACGTGCCCGTCGCCTTCGACGATGTACTTGAAGGTGCACAGCTCGCGCAGGCCGATCGGCCCGCGGGCATGGAGCTTCTGGGTGGAGTTGCCGATCTCCGCGCCCATTCCGAACTCGCCGCCGTCGGTGAAGCGGGTGGAGGCGTTGACATACACGCAGGCGGCGTCCACGCCCAGGCGGAAGGCCGCCGCCGCCGACGCGTCTCGCGTGACGATCGCCTCGGAGTGGCCGCTGCCGTGGCGGGCGATGTGCTCGAGGGCCTGCTCGAGCCCGGAGACGATCGCGACGGCGATGATCGGGGCGAGGTACTCGGTGGCGAAGTCCTCTTCGCTGGCGGGCTCCACCAGCGCGCCGGCGAGCTGCTGGGAGCCGCCGGAGGGGTCGCCTCCCGCCCGCGAGATCGTGTCACCGTCTGCCCGCACCAGGACACCCGCGTCGCCGAGAGCTTCGAGGACCAGCGGCAGGAACTCATCCGCCAGGCGCTCGTGCACCAGCAGTGTCTCGGCGGCGTTGCACACGCCCGGGCGCTGGACCTTCGCGTTGAGCACGATCGCGAGCGCCTGCCCGAGGTCGGCGCCGGCGTCCACGTAGATGTGGCAGTTGCCCGAGGCGGCATAGATCACGGGGACCGTGGCGACCGCCTGCAGGGCCGCCTTCAGGCCCTCTCCCCCGCGCGGGATGATCAGGTCCACGGTGCCCGTCTGGGTCGCGAGCTCGGCCAGCTCCTCCCGCCCCCCGCCCGCCACCAGGCTCACGCAGCCCTCGGGGAGCCCAGCGGCGACGGCGGCCGTGGACACGATCTCGGCCAGGACGGCGTTGGAGTTGGCTGCCGTGCGCGAGCCGCGCAGCACGATCGCGTTGCCCGACTTCAGGGCCAGCGCGGCGGCGTCCACGGTCACGTTGGGTCGCGCCTCATACACGACCGCGACCACGCCGAGCGGCACCCGGACCTTGCGCAGGTCGAGGCCGTTGGGCAGCCGCCGCCCGTCGATCAGCTCGCCCACAGGGTCGGGCAGCGAGGCGATCTCCTCGACGGCGCGCGCGATGCCCTCGATGCGGCCCTCGTCGAGGCGCAGGCGGTCGAGCAGCGCGTCGCCGATCCCGTCGCGCTCGCCGGCCTGCATGTCGCGCTCGTTGGCCTGCGAGGATCTCGGGGGTGCGCTCGCGCAGCGCACGGGCGATCGCTGCCAGCGCCGCGTCCTTCAGCGAGGTGTCGCTCTGCGCGAGCACGCGGGCGGCCCGCTTGGCGGCGGCGCAGATCTCGGCGACACTGCCCGCCGTTGCGGGCGGCGCGCTGCTGGTGGTGGCTGCGGCGGCGGTGGCCATCTCCGCTACAGGGTACGCCGCCCGCTACTCGAGCACGAGGTAGTCCCGGTGCACGGCCTCATCGCTGGCCCGCGGCAGGATCTCCCTCACGGCCTCGGACTTCAGCCCCGCCACCTGCTGCAACTCGCCGGCGGTGTAGTTGGAGATCCCCTTCGCGAGCGTCCCTCCCCGGCCCCCGCCATCCGCGGCGCGGGCCGCGATCTCGACCGCGTCGCCGGCGTCGAACTCGCCGATCACCTCCACCACCCCCACCGGCAGCAGGCTCGCGCTCCCCTCGCGCAGGGCACGGGCGGCGCCGTCGTCCACGACCAGCGTCCCGCGGGAGGGCTTGGCGTACTTCAGCCACAGCTTGAAGGAGCTGTAGCGGGCGTCACGGGCCGGGAACAGCGTCCCCGCGCCGGCGCCCCGCTCACCCGCCAGCACGGCCGCCAGCGCCTCGGGGGTGCGACCGTTGCAGATCACGGTGGCGATGCCGGCGGCGGTTGCCATCTCGGCGGCCACCACCTTGGAACGCATCCCGCCCGAGCCCAGGGGCGAGGTGGTGTGCCCGATCTCGAGGTCCTCCAGCTTGGTGAAGTCGCTCACCTCGCTGATGATGCGGGCGTCCGGGTGGTGGCGCGGGTCGGCCGTGTAGAGGCCGTCGGTGTCGGTCAGCAGGACCAGCTGATCGGCGGAGATCAGGACCGCCACCTGGGCGGCCAGGAAGTCGTTGTCGCCGAAGGAGATCTCGTCCGTGGCGGTGGTGTCGTTCTCGTTGATCACCGGCATCACCCGCCACTCCAGCAGCGTCCTCAGCGTCTGGCGGGCGTTCAGGTAGTGGGTGCGGGCGCTCATGTCGAAGAAGGTCAGCAGCAGCTGGGCGCTGGTCACCCCGCGTTCGCGCAGCAGCTCGTCGTAGACGCGGTAGAGCTTGCCCTGCCCGACCGCGCTGGCGGCCTGCAGGTCGCCCACCGACGTCGGCCGCTGGGGCAGCTCCATGACCCGCATCCCGCGCGCGATCGCCCCGCTGGTGACGATCACCACCTCGGCTCCCTGCTGATGGGCTTCCGCCAGCAGGTCGCACAGCGACGCCAGCTCGTCGGTACGCAGCGAACCCTCGCCGTCGGCGACGACGCTCGAGCCGAGCTTGACCACGATCCGCTTCATGCGCGGGGATTTTCCCTTGCCGGGGGGCGGTGCACCGCTATCGGGGATCCAGGTCGAAGGTCACGCCCGCGATCTCGACCTCGTCACCGGGCTTGAAGCCCTCCTTCTCGAGCGCCTTGATCACGCCGATGCTGCGCAGGCGGTCCTCGAGGTGGGCGAGCGCCTCGTCGTTGTCGAGGTCGAAGCGTTCGAGCAGCCGCTCGATGCCGCGACCGCGCACCGCGAAGGCGTTCTCCTCCAGGCGCTCCACCTCAAAGCCCTCTTTCGGGCGGGGCCGGAACAGCATGTGCTCGGCCAGCTCGTGAGCGTCCCCGGCGCCAGACCGGGGCGCAGCCTCGGCCGGCGCCTCGGTGCCCGGGGCGGGCTCGGCGGGCACGCGCACCAGCAGCTCCCGGGCCAACCGATCGAGCCCCGCGCCGGTGGCGCTCGAGCAGGCGAGCACGGGCACGTCGGGGCCGAGACGCTCGCTCCAGATGGCCAGCTCGCGCTCGATCGTGGCCTCGTCCACGAGGTCGGACTTGGACAGCACCAGCACGCGCGGGAGCTCCGCCAGGCGCGGGTCGTGGGCGGCCAGCTCGTGCTCGATCGTCTCGTGGTTGACGAGCAGGTCGGCCCCCTGCCCCTGGGAGAGCTCCGGCGCGATGTCGAGCACGTGCACGAGCAGGCGCGTGCGCTCGATGTGGGCCAGGAACTCGTGGCCCAGGCCGGCGCCGTCGCTGGCTCCCTCGATCAGGCCGGGGATGTCGGCGATCACGAGCTGACGTTCGTCGGCTTCGAGCACCCCGAGCACCGGCGAGAGCGTCGTGAAGGGGTAGTCGGCGATCTTCGGGGCCGCCCTCGTCAGGCGGGCCAGCAGCGAGGACTTGCCCGCGTTCGGGAGCCCGACGAGACCGACGTCGGCGAGCAGGCGCAGCTGCAGGGACAGCCAGCCCTCCTCGCCCGCAAGCCCCTTCTCGCCGAACCTGGGCGTCTGCCGGGTGGGGGTGGCGAAGTGCTTGTTGCCGGCGCCGCCGCTGCCCCCGCGCGCCAGCACCACGCTTGTGCCGGGCGTGAGCAGCTCCCAGGTGCGGCCGGCGAGCGGCCCGTCCTCCTCGGGATCGGCTTCGATGCGCGTGCCCGGAGGGACCGCCAGCTGCAGCGTCTCACCGTCGGCGCCGTGGCGCATGGAGCCGGAGCCGTGACCGCCGCGGCCGGCCCGGTAGCGGGCCCGGCGCCGGTAGCTCTGAAGATCCCGCAGCGAGGCGTCGCAGACGGCCAGCACGTCGCCGCCGCGGCCGCCGTCGCCGCCGTCGGGCCCGCCCCGGGGCACGTGGGCTTCGCGCCGGAGGCTGACGGCGCCGTCACCGCCCGCCCCGGCCTGGACATGGATTCGTGCGCGGTCGTGGAGCATCCTGCGAGCAATCGTGACAGGCCCGCGCACGGCTTCGAGCAGCGAATCTGCTAGATGCCTCCCAGCCGGAGCAGCCACCCTCGAGACCAAGGAGGCCGAAGCGCGATGAGCGACCCAGCAACCTCGAACCGCGGCGTGTTTCTGATCACGGGCGCCTCATCGGGGATCGGCGCCGCGACCGCCAGGCGGGCGGCCCAGAAGGGCTGGCGCGTGGTGCTGGCCGCCCGCTCGGCCGATCGCCTACAGGACCTGGCCACGGAGCTCGGCGGCGATGAGCGCGCCCTCGCCGTCCGCTGTGACGTGACCGAGTGGGAGCAGCAACAGGCGATGGTGGCCGCTGCGCTGGAGGCGTTTGGGCGTGTGGACGTGGCCTTCGCCAACGCCGGCTTCGGCGGCAAGCGGGGCTTCTCCGAGGACACCCCCGAGCACTGGCGCGACATGGTCCTCACGAACGTGCTCGGGGCGGCGCTCACGATCCGGGCCACGATGGAACAGCTGATCGCCAACCGCGGCCATCTGCTGCTGACCTCCAGCGTCGCCGGCCGGCGGGTGCTGCCGGGGTCGCTGTACTCGTGTACCAAGCACGCCGTCACCGCGATGGCCGAGGCCGCCCGCCAGGAGCTCCACGACAAGGGCGTCCGCGTCACCTCGATCGAGCCTGGGATGGTCGACACGCCCTTCTTCGAGGAGCGCCCCCAGCAAGCGCTGCAGGACGACGACATCGCCCGCGCTGTGATCTACGCGATCAACCAGCCCGAGCACGTGAGCGTCAACGAGGTCCTGATCCGCCCCACCGCCCAGGCGGGGTAGCCGGCAGGCGGGGTTTGCCGGCGGGCGGGGTTTGCCGGCGGGCGGGGTTTGGCAGCCGGGCGGCGGCGGGCGCGGGTATAGCCGGCGGCCGGCGGGCGGCCCGCGGGCGGGCGCTACTCGGCTACGGGGACGATGCTGACCGTCCGCCCGCGCCGGCCGGTCTTGAATTCGACGGTGCCGGCGGCGATCGCGAACAGGGTGTCGTCTTTGCCGATCCCGACGCCGTTGCCGGGCTTGAAGCGGGTGCCCCGCTGGCGAACGATGATCTCCCCGCCGCTCACCTTCTGACCGGCGAAGGTCTTCACGCCGAGGCGCTGCGCGTTGGAGTCGCGCCCGTTGCGGCTCGATCCGAGCCCCTTCTTATGAGCCATCGGGTTTGTCCTCCTCGGCCGGCGCCGGTTTCGCTTTCACCGCGGCTTTGGCTTTGCCCTCAGCTTTGCCTTTGGCGTCCGCTTTGGCTTTCGGTTTGGCGGGCGCTTTCGCTTTCGGCTCCGCTTTGGCTTTCGCGGGCCGCTTGGCTCCGGGCTCGGCTTTGGCTTTCGCGGGCTCGGCTTTCGCTTTGGCGGGCTCGGCTTTCGCTTTGGCCGCGCCTTTCGCGGCCGGCTCGGCTTTCGCTTTGGCCGGCGCTTTCGTGCTCGCCTGGGCCTGCGGCTCCTTGGCCTCTGCGTCGGCTTTCGCTTTGGCCGGCGCTTTGCGGGCCGCTTTGGCCCCGTGGGAGATGTCCACGACCTCGATCTGGGTGAGCTCCTGGCGGTGGCCGGTGCGGCGTTTGTAGCCGCGCTTGGGCTTGAACTTGGCGACCCGCAGCTTTTCCCCGCGGACGTGCTCGAGCACCTTGGCGGTGACCTGGACGCCGGCCAGGCCGTCCTTGTCGAAGACGGTGTCCTCGGAGCGGAACAACAGCGGCTCGAGCGTCACGTCGGCGCCCTCGTCGACCGGCAGGCGCTCGACCAGCAGCCTCTGGCCGCGCTCTACGCGGTACTGCTTGCCGCCGGTCTTGACGATCGCGTACATGGTTGTTTCCGTGGGTCCTGGGAGATGGGAGCTGGCGTGGCCTGGGCCGCCGCGGCGGTCAGGGCGCGCCCCTACTCGGGCGTGGCCTTAGCCTTGGCAGCGGAACGGCGCCGTCCGCCTCTGCGGCCACGACGCCGAGGTTTGGATTGTAGGCCATCGCTGGTGCCGTCGCCGTTGGCCGAGACCTCCTGCTCGGGGTCCTCGACCGCCTCCTGCGCCGAGGCGATGATCTCGGGCTCCGGGGCCGGCTCGCGTTTGGACGCCGTGGAGCGTTTCGGAGCGGCCTGCGAGCGGCCCTCCCGGCGGGGCCGGGAGCGTGGGCGGCTCGGACGGCTCGGGGCCGTGACCACCTCACCGGACTCGTCCAGCAACAGGGCCGTGGCAGCCGTCCTG
>CAVUME010000019.1:0-20833 GCA_963742395.1 uncultured Solirubrobacteraceae bacterium
ATAGAACGGGTACAGGGTGCTCGGGGCGAACGCGAGGAACATGCCGAGCGCTCCCACGAACAGCTTGGTGGAGCCCATGTAGGCCAGCGGCCCGAGACCCCCGAGCCGCATGCGGGCGCGGATCGGGGACAGCAGGTGCCACCAGTACAGCGAGCCCGCCAGCAGGAAGCTGAAGTGCTCGAGCGCGTGGATGCCTTCGTGCCTGGCGGCCTCGTCGTAGGCCGCCGGTATGTGCCAGGCCCAGATCACCCCCACGTAGGCGATCACCGCGAAGGCGGGGTGCGCGAGCGGCCCGGCGGCGCCGCTCCAGCGTCGAGACCGAGCGCGTGAGGGGGCGCAGGATCACCTTCGTGAGCGCCACGATGGCGAGGATCGGGACGATGTCCAGCAGCAGCATGTGCTGGACCATGTGCATGAAGAAGAGCTGCTCGGCGAGCGAGTCGAGCGGGGAGATCAGGGCGCCCAGCAGCACGACCAGCGCCGCCACCGCGCAGGCCAGCCGCCAGACGGGCGCCTCCGCCGCACGGCGGGGCCCGGCGGCGCGGCGGACCGCCCGCCAGCGCCACACGTAGACCCCCATGAAGATCGCGCTGGTGGCGAGGATCCACGGAGTCGGCGACCAGGACAGGTCGGGCTGCATGCTCGCCGCGATTCTCGCACGCTCGGGACGGACGTCCAGAGCCGTCCACGTGGTCCATTTACATTCGCCGAAGGCGGGCGTAGCATCGTGGCGTAGAAAGATCTTCCGATCCGAAGGGAGTCAAGGTGCAGATCGAGATCAAGGGCAGAAACGTGCCTGTAACCGACGAGCTGCGGTCCCACGCCGAGCGCCGCCTGGGCAAGGTCGCCCGCCAGGTCTCGGAGCTGGCAAGGCTCGAGATTGAGATCTTCAAGGAGCCCAATCCCCGCGTCACCGACTGCCAGGTCGCCGAGGGGACCCTCTACCTGAAGGGCGTTACGCTGCGCGCCCACGACGCCTCTCCGGAGATGCTGCACTCGCTGAACCTGATGGTCGACGAGCTCGCCCGCCAGGTGAAGCGCCATCGCGACAAACTGCGCCATCGCCGCGAGGCCCACGCGGCCGCCGAGCGGGCGGCCCGGGCGACCGCCCAGGAAGGGCCCCTGCCCTCCACCTAGCCGTACCGCCGGGGCCGGCCGGCGGCTGCGATCGGCTACCCCGGCGGAAGCTATCCTTGGCCCATGCCCTCCCTGCTCGACCGTGCGCTGAACGTCGGCGAGGCCAAGAAGTTCAAGATCTACCAGAAGCGCGTTGAGCTGATCAACGCCTTCGAGCCCGAGCTCGAACACGACAGCGACGCTGAACTTCGTGAGCGGATGGACGAGCTGCGCGCGCGGGGGGCCGCCGGCGAGGACCTCGATTCGCTGCTGCCCGAGTGCTTCGCGATCGTCCGCGAGACCGGCAAGCGGACGATGGGGATGCGCCACTTCGACGTCCAGCTGATCGGCGCGATGGCGCTCCACGAGGGCCACATCTCCGAGATGAAGACCGGCGAGGGCAAGACCCTGACGGGCACCCTCTCGGTTGTGCTGAACGCGCTCGCGGTGCACCCGCCCGACCCCTCCGAGCCCGACGCCGAGCCGCGCCGCAAGGGTGTCCACGTGGTGACCGTCAACGACTACCTGGCCCGCCGCGACGCCGAATGGATGAGCCCGATCTACGAGGCCCTCGGGGTCACCGTGGGGGTGCTGCAGAACATGCAGCCCTACGAGGAGAAGCAGACCGCCTACGCCTGCGACGTGGTGTACGGGACCAACTCGGAGTTCGGCTTCGACTACCTGCGCGACAACATGGCCAAGGACCTCTCAGAAAAGGTCCAGCGCGGACACCCCTACGCGATCGTGGACGAGGTCGACAACATCCTGATCGACGAGGCCCGCACGCCGCTGATCATCTCCGGGGCCCCCGAACAGGCCGCCGACCTGTACGTGAAGTTCGCCCGCCTGGCCCCGCAGATGAAAGTCGGGAAGACCCCCGAAGGCATGGACCCGCGCATGAAGAAGCAGTTCATGGCGGACTTCGACTACGAGATCGACGAGAAGCACAAGACCGTCTCGATCACCGAGCAGGGGGTCGAGAAAGCCGAGCGCTTCCTCGACATCGACCACCTCTACCGGGCCGAGAACGGCCACCTCGTCAACCACCTGATCCAGTCCCTGCGCGCCGAGTCGCTCTACAAGCGGGACGTCGACTACGCCGTGATCGACGGCGAGGTCAAGATCATCGACGAGTTCACGGGCCGCATCCTCGAGGGGCGCCGCTGGTCGGAAGGGCTCCACCAGGCGGTCGAGGCCAAGGAGCACGTGGCGATCCAGGAGGAGAACCAGACGCTCGCCACGATCACCTATCAGAACTACTTCCGCCTCTACGACAAGCTCGCCGGGATGACCGGTACTGCGCTGACCGAGGCGACCGAGTTCATGAAGATCTACAAGCTCCCGGTGGTCCAGGTGCCGACCAACAAGCCGATGGTCCGCGACGATCGCAACGATCAGGTCTACAAGACCAGGGAAGGCAAGTGGAACGCGGTCCTCAAAGAAATCGCCGCCCGCCACGAGAACGGCCAGCCGGTGCTGGTGGGGACGATCTCGGTCGAGGTCTCCGAGCTGCTCGGGGAACGGCTGCGCAAGCTCGGCATCCCGCACACGGTGCTGAACGCCAAGCCCGAGCACGCCGCCCGTGAGGCGGACATCGTCGCGGAGGCCGGTCAGCCGGGCGCCGTCACGATCGCAACCAACATGGCCGGCCGCGGTGTGGACATCAAGCTCGGTGGCAACCCCGAGCACCTGGCGGCCCAGCGGCTGGCCCGCGAAGGCTTCGAATCGGAGGACCCGCTCGAGCGCGAGCGCCGCGTCCTGGAGGTGCTGCCCGAGGTCGAAGCGGAGCTCGAGCAGGCCCACCAGCAGGTGCTCGCGGCCGGCGGTCTGTTCATCTGCGGCACCGAGCGCCACGAGTCCCGGCGCATCGACAACCAGCTGCGCGGGCGCTCCGGGCGCCAGGGCGATCCGGGCGAGTCGCGCTTCTTCCTGTCCGCCGAGGACGACCTCGTGAGGCTGTTCGCCGGCGACCGGATCTACAAGATCCTCGACCGCCTCGGCGGCGTGGATGAGGAGGGCAACGAGGAGCCGATCGAGGCCGGCATGCTCTCCAAACAGATCGAGAAAGCCCAGCGCAAGGTCGAGGAGCAGCACTTCCTGGCCCGTAAGCAGGTGCTCGAATACGACGACGTGATGAACGAGCAGCGGCGCGTGATCTACGCCTACCGCGACGAGGTGCTCGAGGGCAAGAGCCTGGGCGAGGAGGCCCGACAGGAAGTTGCGCAGGTGATCGAGCGCACGGTCGACCAGTACACCCCCGGGGACTTCCTCGACGACTGGGACATCGACGGCCTGTTCACGTCGCTGGGGCAACTGTTCCCGCTGGAGCTGACCCACGAGGAACTCGACGCCGGGCACACCGACCGGGCGTGGCTCACCGACCGCATCGTGGAGGAAGCGATGGGCCGCTACGACGCCCGCCTGGAGGCGCTCGGAGAGGACCTTATGGGCGCCCTGGAGCGCTTCCTGCTGCTCCAGATCATCGACGAACGCTGGCGCGAGCACCTGTTCGACATGGACTACCTGCGCGAAGGGATCCACCTGCGCGGCTTCGCCCAGATCGACCCGCTGGTGGCCTACAAGAACGAGGCCTTCACGCTCTTCGGCGACCTCATGAACAGCGTCTGGACGGACTTCGCGCGCATGATCTTCAACGTCGAAGTCAACGTCGAAGAGCAGAACGGGGGCGGGCCCCAGGGCCCCTCCTTCCAGGCCTCCGGCAACGCCACCCGCGGCGGCCGCGTGTCCTACTCCGGCGGCCACAGCGTGGCCGGAGCCGGTGCGCTGGCCTCGGCGGCGGCCTCGGCGGGTGTTGGTGGCGCGGCCGTCTACGACGAACCCGACGAAGAGATGCCGGTCATCGAGCAGCGGGTGCTGGACGACGACCAGCAGGTGGGACGCAACGACCCCTGCTGGTGCGGAAGCGGCAAGAAGTTCAAGAAGTGCCACGGCGCCTGAGCGCCGGGCAGCCTTCCCGCCGACAGAGACCCGTCCGCGAGTCGCAAACCAACGGCCGGGCCGCCTCGCCCGGCCGGGCCGGCTAGCGCCCCGGGAGCCCCCAGGGGGCGTCGAGGGCCACCCGCCAGCCCCCGTCCTGCATCGCGTATACGGCCATCGAGGAGCTCTGCTGCTCGAACGCCCGGCCGGCGTCGTCCGTGCCGCTCATCGTGAGCCTGCCGAATGCCAGCGCCACCGTGCCCGCATTGACGATCCGCTCGACGTCGATCTCGATCCGTGTGCCCGCCTCGATCAGCGCCCGCACCGCGCCCTCGACGGCGCCCTGGCCTTCGAGCACGGAGCCGTCGAAGGAGACCATCGCCGCTTCGGTGGTCCACAGCTCCAGCGCCGCGCGGGTGTCGCCGGAGTTGACCGCCTCGGAGAACAGCCGCGGTAGCTCCTCCGGGGTGCTGGCCGCCATCGCGAGAAGATACCGGGGCCCGGCGAGCGGGTGCTAGCGTGCCCTCATGGCCACCGCCGCCCCGAGCGAGTCCACCCCCCAGCGGCTGGCCGCGATCCGCGAGCAGATGAAGCTGCTGGCGGACTATCTTTGACCCGCCAACGCTGAGCAGCCGCGTATCGGAGCTCGAGGGGCAGATGGGCGCCGAGGGCTTCTGGGAGGACTCCGAGCGGGCTGCCGGCGTGAGCGCCGAGCACGCCCGCGCCAGCCGGCGCCTGGAGGTCTTCGAGACGCTCGCCAGTGACGTCGAGGATCTCGAGGGCCTGGCCGAGATGGCGGCCGAAGACCCCAGTGTCGCGGCCGAGGTCGACGAGCAGATCGCCTCGGTGGAGTCGCGCCTGGGAGAGCTCGAGGAGCAGCGGCTGTTCTCCGGTCGCTACGACGCCGGCGACGCGCTCGTGACCGTCAACGCCGGGGCGGGGGGCACCGACGCCCAGGACTGGGCCGAGATGGTGCTGCGGATGCTGATGCGGTGGGCCGAGCGGAGGGGTTTCGAGGTCGAGCTGCTGGAGGTCAGCCCGGGTGAGGAAGCGGGCATCAAGTCGGCGACCTTCCGGGTGAGCGGCGAGAACGCCTACGGCCTGTTCGGCGCCGAGCGGGGGGTCCACCGGCTCGTGCGGCTGTCGCCCTTCGACTCCGCCCACCGGCGCCAGACGAGCTTCGCCGGGGTGGAGGTGGCCCCGGTGGTGGAGGACCGCGGCGAGGTGGAGATCGACGAGGACGACCTGCAGGTGGACACCTACCGCGCCTCGGGTGCAGGAGGTCAGCACGTCAACAAGACCGACTCGGCGGTGCGCATCACCCACCGGCCCACCGGGATCGTGGTGCAGTGCCAGAACGAGCGCTCCCAGTCCTCCAACAGGGCCACGGCGATGGCGATGCTGCGGGCGAAGCTGCTCGAGCGCCAGGAGCGCGAACGCCAGCAGGAGATCGCGCGCGAGAAGGGCGAGGCCCAGGACGTCAACTTCGGCTCCCAGATCCGCTCCTACGTGCTACACCCCTACTCGATGGTCAAGGACCACCGCACCGGCGAGGAGGTCGGCGACGTCCAGCGCGTGCTGGAGGGCGACCTCGACGGCTTCGTGCGCGCCCTGCTGCTGCAGCGGGCGGCCTCCGGGGAGTAAGCGGTGGAAGAGGATCTGCTCACGCTCGTGCGGGGGGCGCTTCAGGAGGACCTCGGCGCCGGCGACGTGACGACGCTCGCGACGGTCCCGCAGGAGGCCCGGGCAGAGGCCCTGATCATCCAGAAGCAGCCCGGTGTGATCTACGGCCTGCGCCCGGCGGAGCTGGCCTTCGAGCTGCTCGACGCGGACCTCGAGATCACGCGCGAGGCCCCGGAGGGCCGCTGGCGCGAGCAGGGGGACCCGGTGTTGCGCCTGCGCGGGAGCACCCGTGCGCTGCTCACCGGAGAGCGTCCGGCGCTCAACTTCCTGGCCCACCTGTCGGGGGTGGCCACGGCGGCGGCACTGGCCGTGCGCGAGCTGCAGGGTACCCCGGCGAAGGTGCTCGACACGCGCAAGACCACCCCCGGGCTGCGCGCGCTCGAGAAGGCTGCGGTCAGCGCCGGCGGCGCCCACAACAACCGCTTCGGCCTGTATGACGCGGTCCTGATCAAGGAGAACCACATCGCCGCTGCCGGTGGCATCGCGCAGGCGATCGAGCGCGTACGCGCCGCCGCGCCGGAGCTCGCGGGGACCCTGGAGGTCGAGGTGCGGGACCCCGGGGAGATCGAGCAGGCGCTCGCCGCGGGCGCTCCACGGCTGCTGCTGGACAACATGGACGAGCAGCAGCTCCGCGCCGCCGTCGCCCAGGTTGGAGGCCGTGCGGAGCTCGAGGCGAGCGGCGGCGTCACGCTCGCGACGCTCAGGTCGGTGGCCCTCACCGGGGTAGAATGGATCTCGTTGGGTGCACTCACGCACTCGGCCCCGGCCCTCGACCTCTCGATGCAGCTGACGGCATTGCCATGAACCTCCCAATGGCACCCTCACAAGCACCCGCGGCGGGCCTCTCCCCGCGGGAGATCGCCGAGCTCCAGCAGCAGGTGCGGGCGCTCGCAGCCGAGCGCGGCGCGGTGATCCTCGCCCACAACTACCAGCTGCCGGAGATCCAGGACGTGGCCGACTACGTCGGCGACTCGCTCGGCCTCTCACGCCGGGCGGCGGCCGCCGACGGCGAGACGATCGTCTTCTGCGGCGTGCACTTCATGGCCGAGACCGCCTCAGTGCTGTGTCCGTCGAAGACCGTCCTGATCCCCGACCTCGACGCCGGCTGCTCGCTCGCGGACTCGATCGACGCGGAGCAGCTCGCCGCCTGGCGGGAGCGCTACCCGCAGGGCGTGGTGGTGATGTACGTGAACACCACGGCCGCCGTGAAGGCGCTCAGCGACTACTGCTGCACCTCGGCCAACGCGGTCGAGGTGGTGCGCCACATCTACGCCACCCACGGACCGGACACCGAGATCCTGTTCGGCCCCGACATGTGGCTCGGGGCCTACGTCGAGAAGGTCCTCGGACGGCGCATGCACGTGTGGGACGGCGAGTGCCACGTCCACGCGGGGATCCGTCCCGCCGACCTCGAAGCCACGCGTGCCAGCCATCCCGGGGCCGAGCTGCTGGTGCACCCCGAGTGCGGCTGCTCGACGAGCGTGATGGAGTACGTGGCGGCCGGGGACGTGTCCGATGAGGGCGTCCACATCCTCTCCACCGGCGGCATGCTGGCGCACGCCCAGGCCGTCGAAAGCGGCGCCGGGGAGGGCGACGGCGGCCCGCGCGAGGCGGTCGTTGCGACCGAGGTGGGGATGCTCTACCCGCTGCAGATAGCCGCTCCCCAGGTGCGCTTCATCCCCGCCAACGCGGAGGCCTCCTGCCGCTACATGAAGATGATCACGCTGCCCAAGCTGCGCGACTCCCTCGCCCACATGCGCTACGAGGTACGGGTCCCCGAGGACCTCGCCGAGCGCGCCCGTGTGCCGATCGACCGCATGGTCGCGATCGGATAGCTGCTCAGAATTCGTCGGCCGTGTGCGGGCCCACGCAGGCGACGGCGAGCTCCTCGCCGATGCCCTGAGCGATTTCGGCCACCTCGTCGAAGGTGACCGCGTCCAGGGCCGCGATCGCCGCGTCCGGATCGGTGCTCTCGCCGAACACGATCTGCTGGGTGGCGCCGTAGCGGGCGACCGCGCCCGAGTTCTCGAACGCCAGCACCAGACGCCCGGCCGCGTAGGCCCGGGCCCGCGCGACCTCCTCGCCGGTCGGTCCTTCGCTGCGGAGTTCGTCGACGATCTCGCGCATGCGCCCGTAGGCCTCGACGCACTTGTCGGACTCCAGCCCCGATCCGAGCTGCAGGATCGGGACATCGGCGAAGGCGTGGTTGATCGCGTACACCGAGTAGCAGAGGCCGCGCTTCTCGCGGATCTCCTCGAACAGGCGTGAGCCCATCGATCCGCCGAGCAGGGTGGAGTAGATCACCAGCGCCGCACGTTGGCGCTCGTTGGCCACGTCCACGTCGGGCCGGTAGATCATCCGCAGGTGTGACTGGTTGGTCTCGCGCCCCTCGACGAGGGTCTCGGGAACGAACTCCCCGGCAGGCAGATAGGGGTCCGGTTCCGGCAGCGCCTCGAAGCGCGAGAGCGCCTCGTGCAGCTCCTCATCGGGCGGCAGGTGGTCGAGGTTGCCGGCCAGGAAGGCGCCCCCCGAGCCCGGTCCCCAGCGGCGGGCGCGGAAGGCGAGGATCCCCTCGCGGCTGAAGCTGCGCAGGTTCTCCTCGGGGCCCAGCACCGTCCTGCCGAGGGGGTGCTCGCCGAAGGCGGCGCGGTCGATCAGGTACTCGGCCACGGTCGACGGCTGGTCGTAGGCCCGGTTGATCTCCTGGATCACGACCCCGCGCTCGCGGTCCAGCTCCTCGGCGTCCACCCGCGCACGCCCGACGAAGTCGCTGAGCAGGTCGATCGCCTCCGGTGCGCTCTCGGCGCGAACGGTGATGTGGAAGGCCACGAGGTCGTGGCTGGTGTAGGCGTTGAGTACGCCCCCCAGCCGCTCCGCGGTCTCGTTTACGTCCTTGTAGGTGGGGTACTTCTCGCCCCCCTTGAACACGAGGTGCTCGAGGAAGTGGGCCATGCCGTTCTCCTCGGGGCGCTCGTTGCGGGCCCCGGCGTCGAACGCCAGGAGCACCGTCAGCGCGCGCGTGCCCGGCAGCTCGATGCGGTGCAGCGGCATCCCGTTTTGGGGGACGGTGCTCGTGCTCAGGCGCGCCATTCGCCTGCCACCCTAGAGCACCCGGGTGTGTCGTTCCTGGTGGCGAAGGCCGCCAGTCGCTCGACTACGCTGGAACGCCAGGAGATGGACGCCCCCGCACGCACCTCCCCCGAACGCAAGCCCCGCCGTGCCCGCTGGCTGGCGGGCGTGCTCGTCGCGATCGTGGTGCTGCTGCTGGGCATCTGGCTGGGCGGGCGCCCCGAAGACCTACCCGGGTTCATGCGCTCGTTCGCCGGCGCCAGCAATCAGAAGGTGGTGGTCCAGGAAGCGATGAAGCGGATCGCCAACGACTACTACCGGCCGATCTCCGAAGCGCAGCTGTCGAACGCGTCCGTCGCCGGCATGGTGGCCGGGCTGCACGACCGCTTCTCGCACTACCTCACCCCGAGCGAACTGCGGGAATTCGACCTGCCGCCCCACTTCGCCGGAATCGGAGTGGAAGTCGGCGACATGCACCACGGCCTGGAGATCGCGCGCGTGTTCGACAACTCTCCCGCGGCGCGGGCCCGCCTGCAGAGCGGGCAGGTGATCGTGGCTGTCAACGGGCGCCCGCTGCAGGGGCTCTCCCGTAACCAGGCGGTGGCCCTGATCAAGGGCATGCCGGGCACCGACGTGGTGCTCCAGATCGAAGGGCCCCACGGCAGCCACACCCACCCCGCGTCCCCGCGAACGGTGAGGATCACGCGGGCGATCGTGTCCGAGCCGGTGGTGGCGTCGGCCACCGACACCTTCCACGGCAAGAAGCTGGGCGTGGTCGCGCTCGCCTCGTTCACGCCGGGTGCTCACGTGGAAGTGGCGCAGGCCGTCCACCGGGCACTCAAGGAAGGCGCCCGCGGGATCGTGCTCGACCTGCGCGGAAACGGCGGAGGGCTGGTCGAGGAGGCCCAGCTGATCGCCAGCATCTTCATCCCCCACGGCGTGATCGTGACCACCAGCGGGCGCACCCAGCCCCGCCAGACGCTGACGGCGACAGGCGGGGCGATCAGCCCCGCGATCCCCGCGGTCGTGCTGGTCGACGCCAACACGGCCTCGGCGGCGGAGATCGTGACCGCCGCCCTGCAGGACCACCGTCGTGCCACCGTGGTCGGCAGCCACACCTTCGGCAAGGGCGTCTTCCAGGAGGAGGAGAAACTCGCCAACGGCGGCGCCCTGGACATCACGGTGGGCGAGTACTTCACGCCCAACGGCCGTAACCTCGGCGGCGGCGGGGTCCGGCAGGGGGCCGGGGTGAAGCCCGAAGTGCTCGTCAAGAGCGGCCTCGACGCGCCCGGAGGGCTGAAGGTGGCGCTGGAAACGCTGGCTGCCAAAGTCAGGTGAGCGCCGGGCCCCGGGGCGGGGCGAGCGACTTCAGGCAGGGCTCGGCGCGCGGTCCCGGCACCTACGTGGCGGTGCTCGAACGGCGCGGTCGCTTCCTGACGGCCGAGCGGATGTTCGCGGGCGAGGACCCCGGGCGCATGCCCGGCCGGCGGGGGGCTGCGGCCGGCGTCGTGGTGGGGTCCGCCCGCGGCGCCGGCGCCGGTGCGAAGGCGGGCGACATCGTCCTCGTCCAGGCGCGCGGACGCAGGGGCTCGGGCCCCCGCGTGCTGCGCCGGATCGGCCGCCCCGACAGGGCCCGCGACGTGATCGAGGCGCTGATGCTCGACCGTGGCCTGCGCAGGACGTTCTCCGCCGAGCTCGAGCAGCAGGCGCGCGAGGCGGCGCGCACGGCGGCGCGGTCAGCCGGCGAGCGGCGTGACCTGCGCTCGCTGGCCACCTTCACGATCGACCCCGCCAGCGCACGCGACTTCGACGATGCGATCTCCGCCGAAGCCGCCACGGACGGAGCCTGCAGGCTCTGGGTGCACATCGCGGACGTCTGCGCCCACGTCGTCGAGGGCGGTGAGCTCGACCGCGAGGCGCGGCGCAGGGCGACGAGCGTGTACGTCCCGGGAGCGGTCGAGCCGATGCTCCCGCACGCCCTCTCCAGCGACGCCTGCTCGCTGCTCCCCGGCGCCGAGCGGCTGGCGGTGACGATCGAGCTCGAGCTGGAGCTCGAGAGCGGGCGGGTGCGCAGCAGCGCCTTCTACCGCTCGCTGATCCGATCCGACGCACGCCTGGACTACGACGGGGTGGATCGCATCTTCGCCGGCGATGAGCACCCACAGGACGTGTGGGCGCAGCCGCTGGCCTGCGCCCGCGAGGCGGCCGCGGCGCTCGCACGGGCCCGCGAGCGCGCGGGGGCACTGAAGGTCGAATCGCAGGAGCCGCAGTTCAGCTTCGACGAGCACGGCGAGCCGGTTGCGATCGAGCCGGGCGTGCAGACGGAGTCCCATCGCCTGATCGAGAACCTGATGATCGCCGCCAACGAAGCCGTCGCCTCGGTGTTGGCCGCCCGCGGCACCCCGTGCCTGTACCGCGTCCACGAGCGCCCCGACCCGGCCCGGATCGTGCGGCTCGTGGACCAGCTGGCCTCACTCGAGGTCCCCACCCCGCCGCTGCCCGACACGATGTCGCCATCCCAGGCGGGGGAGCTCGTGGGGGAGATCTCCCAGGCGGTGGAGCGCCACACGCGCAGAACGGGGCGCGGGCGGATCGCGCTCGGCTCGCTCGTGCTGCGCTCGCTCAAGCAGGCCTACTACTCGCCCGCCAACCTGGGTCACGCCGGCCTGCGGACGAGCACCTACTGCCATTTCACCTCTCCGATCCGCCGCTATCCGGACATCGTCTGCCACCGGGCCCTGCTCTCCACCCTCGGCCAGGAGGAGCACGCGCCGCGGGCTGCGGAGCTCCGAGAGCTCGGCGAGTGGACCTCCGAGCGCGAGCGCGAGGCGGCCACGATCGAGCGCGACGCCGACGACGTCGCCCGCTGCTTTGTGCTCGAGCGGCTGCTGCGAGCCGAAGGACCGGGGCGGGCCTTCGCCGGCGAGGTGGTCGGGCTGATCTCGGCGGGCCTGTTCGTGGCCTTCTCCGCCGCCCGACCGGCGCAGGCCGGGCTGCCGTTCGAGGGCATGGTCCCCGTGCGGGTGCTGGCCGCCGCCGGCGCCCGCCGGGACTGGTGGGAGCTCAACGAGGAGGGCACGATCCTGAGCGGTGAGCGCAGCGGCTCGAGCATCCGGCTCGGCGAGCCGTTGAGCGTGCGCGTCGAGCGCGTGGAGGCGATCCGCGGCCGCGTCGATCTCGCGCCGGCGGGCTAGGAGCCGGCGCAGCACCGTGCAATCAACCATCTAGGCTCAGCGACAGCCGATGGCAAAGGGAAAGGGCAAGCGCAAGATCGGTGCCGGCGACGTGGCGTCCAACCGCTACGCCAGTCACCGCTACCACCTCAGCGAGCGCCTCGAGGCCGGGATCGTGCTGGAGGGGACGGAGGTCAAGTCGCTGCGCACCTCCGGAGCCCAGCTGAAGGACGGGTACGCCTCGATCCGCGACGGGGAGCTGTGGCTGCACTCGGTTCACATCCCGCCCTACGCGCCCGCCTCGCGCGAGAACCACGACCCCGAGCGCCCCCGCAAGCTGCTCCTGCACCGCCGCGAGCTCGAGCGGCTCGGAGCACAGACCGCCGAGCGCGGTCTCACGATCGTCCCCACCAGGATCTACTTCTCCGGCTCCAACGCCAAGGTCGAGATCGCCCTGGCCCGCGGCAAGGACCTCTACGACAAGCGTCAGACGATTCGCGAGCGCGAGACCAAGCGCGAGATGGAACGCGCCGTCAGGGAAGCCCGGCGCTAGATCGAGTGCCGTCCCGGCGGGGCGGGGGCTAGATGGCGCCCGTCTGCCTCCGCACGGCGTCCGGCTAGATCGAGCTGAAGCTGTGCGAGCCCGTGGAGAGCACGTGGGCCTCGTGCATCCCGAACGCGAGCAGGACCACAAGGCCGATGTAGACACTGGCCACCATCAGGCGGTGGCGAGGCGCGACTCGGTAGTAGGCGGCCTGCTCGAGCGAGCCGCTTTTGCGCATCTTCCAGCGGCGGTAGGTCTCGTACCCGGCGAACACGACGATGATCAGCAGGATCGGGTTGGGGACGACGAGCACCATCGCCACCAGCACGCCGAAGCCCAGGAACCACATCCACGGCGACATCGCCGCCATCGCGCGCCCGCCGTCGAGTGGCACGACCGGCAGCAGGTTGAACAGGTTCAGCAGGAAGCCCACGTAGGCGAGCGCCCGCAGCATGTCGCTGTTGGTGGCCTCGCCGATGGCCAGGCAGGCGGCCGCTCCGAGCGTCCCCAATACGGGTCCGGCCAGCCCGACGCGGGCCTCGGCGACGGCGTTGTCGCCCAGCGAGCGGGCGCTGATGACCGCCCCCATGAAGGGGATGAACATCGGTGCGCTGGCCTTGATGCCCTCGCGGCGCAGCTGGATCACGTGGCCCATCTCGTGAACGAAGATCAGCAACACGAAACCGGCGGCGAAGGTCCAGCCCCAGAACAGGGAGTAGGCGGCCACCGACACCAGCGCGGTGCCCGACGTGGTCAGGAGCTTGGCTTTCGGGAGCAGGATGATCACGCCCTTGATCGCAGCCCAGAACTTGGCCACCGCCGCCAGGATCGCGGCGGCCACGCTGCTCAGGCGCTTGCGGATGCCACCCCCCGCCCGCTGGCGTGGGGCCCCGAAGGCCTGTTCCGGGCGCTCGCCCGCGGTCGGAGGCAGCGCTGCGAGCGTCTGTGAACTCTGCGCCGGCGCCGGCACGGTCGCCCATGTCGGGTACGTCTGGGTCGCTCGCGCCACTCCGGGCGCGCCCGGCACGGTCGGGATCGTCAGATCCTCGTTGTCCATCCAGACCATCTTCGCAGGCTCGCTAAGGGCTTCCTCAAGGTCGCAGGGGTTTCGCAAGCGCTCGAGCGGCCTCGCCGGGACTTCGCGGGGGCTGAGAGCGACTTTGCCGGGGCCTGGACGGGAGCACCTCCGGGTCCGCCACGACTGCGGGCGACGACTTTTTGCGGACGGTGCGGGGAGGAGGTGAGCGCGCCCCTTGACCACGTCCCAGGGCACATCTAGGTTGCGTCCCAGACGCGGAACCGGGCTAGACAGAAGAGCGAGGCCGACGAGGTGTGAGGCCGCGCCGCCCAGCGCCGAAGGGCCTAACAGCCTGGAGGACTGGGCCCTCGAACTGGCTCGGGGCCGCGTCTGTTTTTGTGCGCTCAGGAAGTCGCCCCGGTGACGCCGGGGCGCACAATGCTGCGCCGCGCTCGGGGCCCCACGCGTCCGTCCCGCGGGCGTGCCCGCGCGGGCGCAGCGCACCTGCGCCTCCACCTGCGCCGCTAGACTCGGAGCAGACATACACCCTTGGGGACGACAGGCTTCGACGTGGCTGGTTCCGTGAGGGTGGTCGCGAGTCGAGGTTCCGGGAGGCCTCGTAAAACCCCCGGAAAACCATAAGTGCGGACTCTCACGAGTACGCCCTCGCCGCTTAGTCAATAGCTAAGCCGTGAGGTCTCGGCCCCCGCTCGCCTGCGGCGGAGAAAACCGGGATCAGATAGCAGGCTAACCCGCGGCGGTCCGCCTCCGCCAATGCGGGGAAATCTCAGGAGGCTGGCCCTTCGCAACCCCGCCGGCGTGGCGAGCGGAGGGTGAGATCAGAGCGCCGGATACGCTCGTAGAAGCCACTCTGACGCGGTCACGGACGCGGGTTCGATTCCCGCCGTCTCCACATTTTGCCTGGAAATGTAGGCTTTTTGAGTTTCCTGAGCCCTATATAGCCTCGCGATCAGAGCCGGCGGCATGGTCGCTCGTGGCCGTCTACCAGCCCTCGATGACTTGGATGATCGTCTTACCGGACGCATGCCGAGCGTTGGGGCCGAACGCGGCGGGCGCTTCGGTCAACGGTCGCACGGCCCCCACATTTGAGGTCAGCCGTCCGTCGCGCAGTCGCTGGGCGAGCTCGACCAACTGGGAGCGATCGGCTTCGACGACGAAGAAGGTCGCTCGCCCGTTCTCGGGCTGGATCGTGGGCGGTTCGATTGTGGTGACGAGCGTGCCGCCGGCGCGTAGGAGCGCGATCGAGCGCTTGAGGATGTCACCCCCGATCACGTCGAGTGCGACGTCGGGCTCGCCGGCGCCCTCCAGGCCGTCGGTCTCCAAGTCCACGAACTCCTCGACGCCAAGGCTGAGCGCACGGTCCCTGTCGGCGGCCCGGCCGGTTCCGATCACTCGGGAGCCGGCCTGACGCGCAAGCTGCACAGCGGTCGAGCCGACGCTGCCCGCCGCGCCGTGGATCAGTGCGGTCTGTCCGGCGAGGAGGTGGGCGTGGTCGAACAGGGCCTGCCATGCCGTCAGTCCGGAGATACGGCCGCTCCGATCAGTCCAGGTCCCTGCCCAGGCCAGCTCCCCCGGAGTGAACCCAGCGGCATGCACGCGCACGATGACGTCGTTCTCGGAGGCGTGCGGGTACGGCAAGTCTGTCAGGGACAGCCCAGCCAGACTGGCGTCGCGGTCGCGGACGGCGATGGCTTGCATAGAAGTTCCTTTCTGATCCTCGAGATTCTGTGTCGATAGGGCGTAGCCATGGCTTTGCGCGGAAGGGAGGGTTCGGGTCAGGCCGGCGAGCCCTCGCGACGAATCGGCACGCTTGCGAGGGTGCTGCTTTTCGCGCGAAGCAGCAGCACGGATGATCGCTGCTCGCCTCGCGCGACGGCGGCGCCGCAGTGGTCAGGAGGGCTGCTCTGAAAGATGGGTAGCCGCGGTGCGCAATATAGGTACTGCGGCCGATGCGCGCCCGGCCTGGCGCGCTTACTCTCGCCTTCGCTTGGACGTAAACCCGACGAACGGAGACGACCGAAATGCCCAGGTACATGGTTCAGCGCACGTTCCCCGGCAGCCTTCAGATCCCGATCGCCAACGGCGGAGCGAGCACGTGCCGGGCGGTGGTGGAGCGAAACTCAGGCGAGGGTGTGACGTGGGTTCACTCCTACGTGAGCGACGACAAGCGCAGCACGTTCTGCGTCTATGACGGGCCCAGCCCCGAGGCGATCCGCAAGGCCGCCTCTCTGAACGATCTCCCGGTTGACTCGATCACGGAAGTGAGCGTCCTCGACCCCTACTTCTACGCCTGAAGGCCATCTGGCCATTGGAGGAAGAACGATGTTTGCCCCAATCAAGAAGATGCTTCTCACCGCCGCCGTGTTCGCCGCGCTGGCTCCGGCGGGCGCGTCGGCGATGATCAACCGCGAGTCCTCTGCGGGCACGGGCCAGAGCGCCCTCCCCGTGGAAGCGGTGACGCCGACCTCCCAGTCCGGTGATTTTCAGTGGGGGGACGCCGGGATCGGAGCGGCCGGCATGCTCGTAATCGTGGCTGCGGGCGGTGGCCTGGTCATGAACGCTCGGCGACGCTCGCACCGGCGCAGTCTGGTGGCGAGCTGAGCGCTCCAGGGTCAACGCCTGGAGGGCGGCCTCCGTCCGAGGCCGCCCTCCGGCGTTAACGGGATCGACCCGCTGCCGTACCATCGCGCGGCACCGCTCGACGCCGTCGTGGGCGAACAGGTTGCCGTGAGAGCGGGCGCGGAGCATGATTCCGATGTGCCACGAAAAGCCGGTTCGGCGCGGGTGACCCGCACGACCGATTTGCTCGAGCGCTCGGAGCAAATGTCGGTGCTCGAGGGCTGCCTGGCTGCGGTCAGCAAAGATGCCCGCGGTCATGTCGTCCTGGTTCGTGGGGAAGCGGGAATCGGGAAGACGGCGCTGCTGCGCCAGTTCTGTGCCGAGCTGCCGCCAAGCGTGCAAGCGCTGTGGTCCGGCTGTGATCCACTGTTCACACCGCGTCCGCTGGGGCCGCTACTCGACGTAGCGCGCGAGAGCGGCGGTGCGTTGGTCGCGCAGATCGAGGAGACGGCCAAGCCGCACGAGGTGGCCGCCGCGCTGTTGGACGAGCTGGGCTCGATCGCGCCGGGCGTGCTCGTGATCGAGGACGTGCACTGGGCCGATGAGGCGACGCTGGACGTTCTGCGCATCGTGAGTCGGCGCGCGCACACCGTGCCCGTGCTGCTGATCGCGAGCTACCGTGATGAGGAGCTCGAGCGGACACATCCGCTGCGGCTCGTGCTGGGAGACCTTGCCGGCATCGAAGCGGTGACGCGCGTGGACGTCGAGGGGCTTTCTGCGTCGGCGGTCGAGCTGCTGGCGGAGTCTTCTCCGCTCGACCACGAGCTGTTGTATTCGCGCACCGGGGGCAACCCCTTCTTCGTCACCGAGGCACTCGCCGCCGCAGACGAGCGAATACCCGACACCGTACGCGACGCCGTGCTCGCTCGCTCGGCCCGGCTGAGTCCGTGGGCGCGCTCGCTGCTGGATGCGGTTGCGATCGTGCCCCAGCGGGCCGAGACCTGGCTCATCGAGGCCCTTCTGCAACCGCCCGCCGGCGTTCTCGAGGAGTGCCTCGCCTCGGGGATGCTGCGCGCCGACGCAGTCGGCGTGGCCTTCCGGCACGAGCTCGCGCGCCTGGCAATCGAGGAGTCGGTCGCACCGGATGAGCGGCTCGCTCTGCACCGCCGCGCATTGACCGTCCTCGCCGAACCCCCGGTGGGGGTACCGGACCTTGCCCGTGTGACCCACCACGCCGAGGCCGCCGTCGACGTCGAGGCCGTCTTGCGCTATGCGCCGGCAGCCGCCGAGCACGCCTCGGCGCTGGGAGCCCATCGCGAGGCCGAGCAACAGTATGCGCGTGCGCTGCGCTTCGCCGACGGCCTCTCGTCGGATGTGCGCGCGGAGTTGCTCGAGCGCTTCGCCGATGAGTGCTTCCTGACGGACATGCGCGCTGAGGCGCTGAACGCGCTCGATGAGGCGCTTGCACTGCGACGGACCGGCAGTGACCTGGTCAAGCAGGGTGCGACACAGCGCATGCGCGCGCGGCTCTTTGCTGGCACCGGTCATGGCGAGGACGGACGCAGCGCGGCGCTCGAAGCAATCACTCTGCTCGAGCAGACGACAGCCCCCCGCGAGCTCGCGCGGGCATACGCCGTCCTTTCGCAGCTCACGATGCTGGCGGGTGAGGTCGAGTCGACGAGCGCGGCGGCGCAGTGCGCACTCACACTGGCCGAACAGACGGGCGACGTCGAGGTGCAGGTCGCTGCGTTGAACAACATGGGTACGTCCGCGCTCTCGCGCGGCCTCGTAGAGGGACGCCGCGAGCTCGAGCGGAGCCTGTTGCTGGCCGAGCGCGAAGGGCTGGCTGAGGAGGCCGGACGCGCATACGTCAACCTCGTGCATGGCCTCTCGCGCCTCAACGACTGGGCTGCGTTCGATATCTACGTCCGTCGCGGCAGCGACTACTGCAGTGGCCACGGCCTTGAGGCATGGCTCATCTACCTGGAGGCCGCACGGGGGGTGTCTGCGCTCATGAAAGGCAACTGGGACGAAGCCGCCGACGTTGCTGCTGAAGTCATCGCGGCGCCGCCGAAAGGCGTGCTGCGACCGCAGTTCCGGGCGTTGCGGACCCTTGGATTGCTGCGCGCGCGCCGCGGCGATCCGGGAAGTTGGCTGCTGCTCGATCGGGCGCTCGAGATTGCTCGCACCGTCGGTGAGCTCCACATAGTCGCTCCGATCGCAACGGCCCGCTCGGAGGCTGCCTGGTTGGAGGGCAGACACGATCCGATCGCGCAGGAGACCGACGACGCGTTTGAGCTGGCCGCCAGGCTTGACGAACCGTACGCCCTCGGCGAGCTCGCCCTTTGGCGCTGGCGTGCGGGACTGCTCGAGTCGCCGCCTGCACAGATGACCCCACCCCGGTGCTGGCAGATCGAAGGCGACTGGCAGCAGGCCGCACGCTGGTGGAGCGAGCGCTCGTGCCCGTATGAAGCGGCGCTCGCGCTCGCCGACGCGGACGACGAGCAGGCGCTGCGCGAAGCCCACAAGATGCTCCGCGAGCTGGGCGCCCGCGCCGCAGTCGCGATCGTCGCGCGGCGGCTGCGGGAGCGTGGTGCGCAGGGACTGCCGCGCGGGCCGCGGCGCGCCACGCGCGAGAACCCCGCGGGGCTGACCGCAAGACAGCTCGAGGTGCTCGAGCTGCTCGTGCAAGGATTGCGCAACGCCGAGATCGCAGAACGCCTCGTCGTCTCGCGCAAGACCGTCGACCATCACGTCGCCGCGATCCTGGCAAAGCTCGGTGTGCGCAACCGTGGCGAAGCCGCCGCGGTCGCAGCTCGGCTCGCGCTGACAGAACGATGACCGCGGGCGGCGCCGCCCGTGGCCCCCACGACGCTCTTGCTTTCGCGTGAAGCCGAGCGCGAGCTCCTCGCCGGACCGAGGCGCTACGGACTGTGAGTCCGAGTACGGA
Source organism: uncultured Solirubrobacteraceae bacterium (assembly GCA_963742395.1). GTDB lineage: Bacteria > Actinomycetota > Thermoleophilia > Solirubrobacterales > Solirubrobacteraceae > Palsa-744. The sequence goes on from CAVUME010000019.1 coordinate 19,071, forward strand.
CCGCCCCATAGGAGCGGACGAACGGAGGAAACCTTGCGCGGGTTCGATTCCCGCCGTCTCCACTATCACCCCAGAAGCCCTGCAGACATGGGCTTTTCCTGGGCGGCACGCCGGACGTGCGGGACGTGACCGGCGAGTGGAGAGGACCTGGACGGCCGGGCTCCACGGGTCTAGGCTGTGGGCACTGGAGCGCTTTCAACGAGGGAGGGCCGATGTTCGCTTCTCGTCGCCGTTCGGCAGCAGCCTTGCTCTTGGCGGTAATTGCGGCCCTGCTGGTCGTCAGCTCGCCAACCCAAGCGATGAAGAAGCCCCGCATCAAGTTCGCGGGTCTCAAGTGGGCCACAACATGCATCCCCGGCCCGGTGAGGGAGGGCGAGACGACCAGCTACCACCTCGAATGGGAAGCCGCCAAGGCCAAAACGTCCCGGCGCAAGATCGTCTACAACGTGTATGAGGCGACCACGCCGGGCGGCGAGAACTACTCGCAGCCCACATACACGACGGCTCCCGGCGTTACGTCGTTCGACACGCCCAGCTCCCGGTCGAAGACACCTACTACTTCGTCGTACGCGCAAGGGATCGGAAGGGCAACGAAGACTCGAACACCGTCGAGCGCGAAGGCCAAGACCTGTGTGAGTAGGGGTTGGGCTGGGGACTGACGGTCGGGATCTTTCAGGCGAAGGCGAGCCCGATCGGAGCTCGGCAGGGCCTCGACGATCAGGAATTCTGCGCGCTCAGCAGCCCGCTCCAGCGCTCGGCGTCGAGCGCCGCGGGCTCGGTCGAGTCCATGAAGTCGACCAGCACGTCGATGAAACGCTCGGGCTCGTCCAGCTGGGGGAAATGCCCGGACCGGTCGAAGACCACGAGGCGGCTGCCGGGTACCTGCTCGTGCGTCGCGCGACCATGTGAGACGGGGATGATCGAGTCGCGCGCACCCCACAGCAGCAGGAATGGGATGTGCTGGGCGAGGTACAAGCGATTGGAGGCATCGACGCGCTGCCCGCCGGGCTCCACGACCGAGCGGAGCGTGTGCACGAAGGCCGCCCTGGCCCCGGCGTCCGAGAGCGTCGCGTGACCACGCGCCATCTCCTCCAGGTCGGTGCGGACCCGCAGGCCGACCCGGCCCAGGAGCCCGGCGACGAACTCACCGGCATCGAGCAGGCGGGTGGCTGCGAGGAACGGCAGCACGAATTCCGAGCCGGGCAGCGTGGCGGCTCGCAGCAGCAGACTCACTTCGCGCCCGAGGCCGCCGCTGTCGACCAGTACGAGCCGCTCGCAGCGCTCGGGGAACTGGTAGGAGAACTGCATCGCAATGCCTCCACCGAGCGAGTGCCCAACGATGCTCGCGCGCTCATGGCCGAGCGCGAGCAGCAGATCGCGAATCGCGCTGGCGTGCGCTCCGAGCGAATAGTCGCCCTTGGGCTTGTCCGATCCGCCGTGACCCGCCAGGTCCGGCGCGATGACCGTAAAACGGCGCGCCAGCGAGGGCATCACGCGACTCCACGTCCTCGAGTCGCCCGTGATCCCGTGAATCAGCACCATCGTCGGGCCGTTGCCGGCCTGCCGGTAGGCAACGCGGTGACCGTGAAGAGTTAGGTGGCGGAGGTCGGGCTGGGAGTGCTCCCGGTCGATCCCTTGACAGTAGCGCCGCGTGGCTGGGGCGGGTCTGGCCGGGGGTCCTATGGCGGGGGTCAATCCGAGCCCCGCCCTCACGACGAGGACGGGGCTCGGATGAGCGCCTAGAGGCGCCGGGCGCCGGCTCT